>OW818651.1:0-3395507 GCA_942492885.1 uncultured Eubacteriales bacterium | reverse complement strand
CCTATTTACTCGCGTTTCGGCTCGTTTTTTTGGGCTTTGCTGTCCGCTGTTTTCTTGCGGGGCAGCTTGTTTAGTATAGCAATCTGAGTTCTGTTTGTCAACCGTTTTTTTGATCTTTTTTTCTCGGTTTTGACAATGCTTGATCTCGTTTTGCATTGCACTTTTCTGGTGCTCGATTATTCTACAGCTTTCGAAATCGAAAAGCAAGTGTTTTCTGCACAATTCTTTTTGCGATTATTTCCCTCTTGTATATCCCTTCTCAGACCCCCACAATCTCTGGGATTTCGTGTGCTGTTGCTTCTATATATATGAAAGCCCATGCTCGTCGCGTTGACAAGCGTTCGAATTTTGCTGTATTCTATATAAGAAATTTGAACTGTTAGGAGTAGCTTTATCATATGAGATCCATGACCAGCAAAGAGCTCAGGCAGCTCTATCTCGACTTCTTTGTGTCGAAAGGGCATGCCATCATTCCTTCCGCTTCGCTGATTCCGGAAAACGACCCGACCGTGCTCTTCACCACCGCAGGGATGCACCCGTTGGTGCCGTATCTGATGGGCGCCAAGCATCCGGAAGGCACGCGTCTGGTGGATGTGCAAAAGTGCGTCCGTACCGGAGACATCGACGAAGTCGGCGATTCTTCGCATTGCACATTCTTCGAAATGCTCGGCAACTGGTCGCTCGGCGATTATTTCAAGAAGGAATCCATCGCCTATTCCTGGGAGTTCCTCACGAGCGAGAAGTGGCTCGGAATCGATCCGTCCCTTCTATTCTTCACCTGCTTTGAGGGAGATGAGAACGCCCCGCGTGATACCGTTGCACACGACTGCTGGATTCACGAAGGCGTCGATCCCAGCCACATCGTATTCCTGCCGAAGAAGAATAACTGGTGGGGTCCCGCCGGTCTGACCGGACCATGCGGACCTGACACCGAGATCTTCTACGACAACGGTAAAGCGCCCTGCGGGCCGGACTGCAAAGCCGGCTGCGACTGCGGTAAATACCTTGAAATCTGGAACAACGTGTTCATGGAATATAACAAGACCGCGGACGGTGCGTTTGAACCGCTCGCACAGAAGAATGTCGACACCGGCATGGGACTTGACCGCACGGTTGCGACGCTGCAGGGCGTCAAGAGCGTGTATGATACCGACGCATTTGCGGGCATCATCGCAAGCATCGCGGCTCTCTCCGGCAAGCAGTATAACGAGAGCGACGAAGTCACGCGGATGTTTCGCATCATCGCGGATCACATCCGCTGTTCCACGTTCATGCTGGGCGATCAGCGCGGCATCACGCCGAGCAATGTCGACCAGGGCTATATCCTCCGCCGCCTGATTCGTCGCGCGATTCGCTTCGCGATGCAACTCGGCATTCCGGATGGCAGCCTGACCACGATTTCCGAGGCGGTCATCGCACAGTACGGCGTGTTTTATCAGGAACTCACCGTCAACCGCGCGAAGATCCTCGACGAGCTGACCAAAGAGGAACAGCGCTTTGAGCACGCGCTCAAGAAGGGCATTCGCGAGTTCGAGCGATTGGTTGGCACACTCAGCGGCAACACGATCGACGGCGTGAGCGCATTCCACCTCTATGATACGTTCGGTTTCCCGATTGAGCTGACGCAGGAACTCGCAGCGGAGCGCAACCTCACGGTAGACGCCGCGGGGTTTGACGAGGCGTTCAAAGCGCATCAGGAACTCTCCCACGCGGGCGCGGAGCAGCGCTTCCAGGGCGGACTTGCCGACCATACCGAAGAGACCGCTCAGCTGCATACCGCAACGCATCTCCTGCAGGCCGGCCTTCGCAAGGTTCTTGGCAGCGAAGAGGTCGCGCAAAAGGGTAGCAACATCACCGCGGAACGCCTGCGGTTTGACTTCAGCTTCCCGCGCAAACTCACGCCGGAAGAGATCGCAGCCGTGCAAACCTTCGTCAACGAAGCCATCGCAGCGGACGTCGAGATCACCTGCGAAGAGATGACCGTGGACGAAGCCAAGGAAAGCGGCGCCATCGGTTTATTCGAGAGCAAATACGGCTCCAAGGTCAAGGTATACACCGTTCCGGGTTACAGCCGCGAAATCTGCGGCGGCCCGCATGCGGCGCGCACCTCCGACCTCGGTCGTTTTGAAATCAAGAAGGAGGAGGCGTCGAGCGCTGGCGTTCGTCGCATCAAAGCGGTATTGATCCATGCGTGATTGGTACGTTTACGATTGGGATTTGCAGGGCTTGCCCGCCCAGTTCCACGTTGATTTAAAATACGTGGAAGAGTTTGACACGCTCGGAGATTTCACCACGCTGCTATATATCTCCTGTTATCCGAAAAAACCGGAGTCGCAGGCGTTCTCCGCGCGGGAAAAGCGCGCGCTGGATAACGTAAGCAAGGAGTGCGAGCGCATCCTTGGTGAGCATTGCGCATTTGTGGGCTATATCGATATCCTCGCGCAGAGAAGGTATTATTTCTATACCTCCGATTCGCGGCTGTTGGTTCCACTCATGGCGTATTGCACGGAGGAGGACACACTGCGTCTGGAGTGCTTCAAAGCAGAGGAGCCCAATCGTCAAACCTACTATCGCCTGCTCGTGCCGGACAATGCCAAGCGGCAGTCTGTCGACAACACGGCGTATATCGCTTCCCTTCGTCAACGCGGAGACGACAACGCGGCCTACCGCCGTGTCAATCTGCATTTCTATTTCCCGAGTGCCAGCGGACGCACGCTCTTTGGCGAGAACGCAAAGGCGCTGGGGTTTGCCATCGGTAAGACGGACTACATCCCCGAACGCGAGCCGTCATACTACATCGTGCTGCACGCCATCAGCCCGCTGGAGCAGGAGTCGATCACGGAGCTGACCACCAAGGCGATCTATGCCGCGGAAACATACGGCGGCGTGATGGAACACTTCGACTCCGCATTCATCCAGAAAAGAGGCCTGTTCGGCTGAACGACACCAAAACACAAAAGAGCCGGGATTTTCTCCCGGTTCTTTTTTTGTGTGCTACTCAAATGGTATTCCGAAGATCTTGCATACGCAAATCGCGCTATTTCCCAACGCAAAACCGTTCGAATATGCGGTCGATCACGCTTGCGTCCACATCGGTTCCCGTGATGGAGCCGAGGTAGTGCAGCGCGTTCTTGACGTCAGTCGCCGCGCAGTCGAGCTCGTCCGCCGTGGTTGCGTCGCGCAGCGCCGCGAACGCGAGCTCCATCGCGCGGATGTGCCGTTCGTTCGTGATCGTCGAGCCGTCAGCGCGTTCCGGCGCAGCGAGCGCGAGAATCGCATCTTGCAGTTCGCGCAGTCCTCTGCCCGTCTTTGCGCTTATGCGGATTGCCTCTCCTGCATATTCGCATTTCTGCGGCAGATCGTTCTTGTTCAGCACGACGATTCGCGTGCTTCCCTGCGTCTCCTGCAAAAGCGTTTCGTCTTGTTCAGTCATAGATACAGACGCGTCCAGCACCAGGCAGACCACGTCCGCTCGCTTGAGTGCGTCGCGTGCGCGATCCACGCCGATCTTTTCTGCCTCATCATGTGCCTCTCGGATGCCCGCCGTGTCGATGAGCCGAACGGGCACACCATCCATGCTTAACTTTTCATCGATGATGTCGCGCGTGGTTCCGGCGGTCGCGGTCACGATTGCGCGATCATTTCCCAACATCGCGTTCATCAGCGAGGACTTCCCGACGTTCGGCCTACCGACAATCGCAACCTGCAAGCCGTCGCGCAGCACTCTGCCCCGTCGCGCCAGCGCGATCATCGAGTCTATGCGCCTAATTGCCGCTGAGAGCGACTCCGGCAAGGCTTCGAGCGAGTCCGCCTCCGCCTCGTCAGGATAATCAATCGCCGCGTCGATGCCGCTGAGCGCGTCGGTCAATAATTCTTCCACTGAACTGATCTCCCGCTTGACGCTGCCCTGCAATTGCGCAAGCGCGGATTTCAGGCTCTGCTCCGCGTCCGCGTTGATGACGTCCATAACTGCTTCCGCAGCGGAGAGATCCATCTTCCCGTTTAGAAACGCACGTTTGGTAAATTCACCGCACTCTGCCGGACGAAATCCCAGTGAAGCAAGCGCGCCCAGCACACGCTGCACCGTCTGCATGCCGCCGTGCACGTTCAGCTCCATCATGTGTTCGCCTGTATAACTGCCGGGTGCAGTAAAATAGACCGCCATGCACTCGTCGACGAGTTCGCCGCGGTAGATCAGGCGCGTGTGTATAAGTTCGCGCGGTTGCTTTGCCGGGTCGCGATCGAGCAGGGTTTTTGCCTGCTCTGCGTCCGCGCCGGAGATGCGCACGATCGCTATCGCTCCGCCGATGGCAGAGGACGGCGCATAGATGGTGTCTTCCATGATCTTCTCCAAAATGTTGGTTGTCAGCGCAAGCGTGCGAAACTGTGAAGGCATGCATCTTCGCAATTCAAGATACTCCAAAATAGAACAGGAACCGCCGCGAAAACTGCGGCGGCTCCAAGTTGGTTCGTTACTTTGCCGGGGTGATGACGACGTGGCGGTTGGGTTCTTCTCCCTCGCTGTGCGTGGTCACACCGGAGAATCCCTGTAGCGCGCTGTGCAAAATGCGCCGCTCGTAAGGATTCATGGGTTCCATCGCAACGGGACGACCGGTCTGGCGCACATGCAGTGCGTTTTTGCGCGCAAGTCGTTTGAGCGTCTCTTCCCGGCGGGAGCGATACCCTTCGGTATCCAGCGTCACGCGGATGTAGCCTTCCTCTTTGCGGTTCTTGTTGGCAACCAGCGAGACAAGATACTGCATAGCGTCCAGCGTTTCGCCGCGGCGGCCGATGAGCAGCCCCATTGTCTCGGCGTCGATGCAGAGACGAAGGCCGTTGTCCGTGTCTGCCGCCAGCACCGGAGCGGGATTATTCATCTTCGTGAGTAGATCGCTCAAAAACATCGCGCAGGGCGTGCTTTTTGCGAGTTCCTCGCTGTAGTCAAAGTGTTCCTGCGGTGCTTCCGGCATGCGCTCGCCCGGTTCGCCGCGATTTGCGCCGTCCTGCGAACGGAGTGCGCCATAGGAGGAGGGGCCGCGCTGTCCTCTGTCCATGCGCTCACCGTCACGGCGGTCGGGACGCATTGCGCCGCTTCGTGGCGCTTGATCGCGCCGCTGCTGGAAGCTTGCTTCCTTTTCTTTGCGATAGACCTGCTCCATCTCCATGACGAGCGGCACCTCGCGCTGCGTCAGGCGGACGACCGCCTGCTTAGCTCCGATGCCAAACAGGCCTTTGCTCTCGGACTGGATGGTTTCGATTTCGACTTCGTCGATGGTCACGCCCATTTCATTCAAGCCATTATAGATGGCCTCGTCAACGCTATGACCCGAAAACTCCATGCTCCTCATTTTACGCTAACCTCCGTCAAAGCAGCCTTCTGCTTGGCAAACGAGCGATTGATCAGCAGTGTTGTACCCAGCGAGAAGATGTTGCTAAACGTCCAATACACCGCAAAGCTCGCGTTGTACTGCAAGCAGAATACAAACGACATCACCGGCATGAGCCAGTTCATGATCTTGTTTGTGCTCGCGGTGGCGTCGCTCTTTGGCTGGTTCTTCTGCATGATCCAGGTGGAAAGATAAGTCGATCCGCCGGCAAGAACCGGGAAGATGAACCAACCGTTGTTATATCCATTGTAGAGATCCGCACAGGGCGCCATCAGCGCGTTATAGCTCGCCGTGAGTCCGTCGGTCAGGGTCGCCAGCGTATAGGCGTCTCCGTTCTTGACGAAGAAGCCAAGTTCGACAAACCGCTGCAGCGATTCCGGATGATCCTGGAAATAGAGCAGCTTGGGCAGCGTGTTGTTCGCCGCGCCAAAGAACTCCTTTGCGGTTGCGACAACAGGCGAAAAACCGTTGTCCGGCATCCACATGTTGTTGATCCAGAAGAACTTAAACGTTTGGAACAGCTCGATGCCCTTGTCCTTGTTGTCGTCAAGGGTGAGAATAAGGCGAACCATCATCTCGTTGCCCCACTGACGGAACGCCGCAATGAAGATAAAGAACAGCGGCATGGTGATGAGCATCGGCAAACATCCGCCGAGCATACTCACGCCGTTTTCGCGCATGACCTTCTGCTGTTCGGCATTCATCTTCTGCGGGTCTTTTTCGTACTTCTTCTTGATCTTGTCAATCTGCGGCTGAACGGCAGCCATCTTCATGGAAGACTTTCTCGAGCGAATGTCGCCAAAGACAGTCAGCAGACGGATGAGCAGCGTCGAGATGATGATCGTGAGAACGATGCTCTCGTTGGTCAACGTTTCATAGAGCCAGCGCATTCCGAGGAATGCCCATTGTGTAATAAAGAAATCGCCTTGCAAGGGGGATGCCCTCCTCTCTCTATATACGGGTGTTTGATTTTTAATAAAAACAGGTGAGAAATGCTGTCGTTTTTTACGGAACCGGATCATATCCGCCTTTGCCAAACGGGTTGCAGCGCAGGATTCGCCAGAGAGCCAACAGGCTGCCTTTCCATGCACCGTGCTTGGAGAGCGCTTCCATCGCGTACTCAGAGCACGTTGGCGTAAAGCGGCAGCTAGGTGGTATCAACGGAGAGATATATTTTTTATACCCGCGGACGATCGCGATCAATACTCGCTTCATCCTTATTCCTCCGCCTTGATCAGGCCTGCGCGCTGGAGCTGGGAAAGCATCCCTTCCCGAATGCTGAGAAACGGCGCGTCGATGATGGAATCCCGTGCGATAAAGATCAGGTTCGTTCCGCCTTTGATCACGGGGATCAGCGGGGTCACCGCCTCGCGCATGCGCCGCTTGACGCGGTTTCTAACGACGGCGTTGCCGATCTTTTTGCTGACCGAAAACCCGATCTTTGCGCTTGTGGTGCGGCTTTTTGCATACACCAGCGCAAGAAGCTTTCCGCCGCAGGACTTCCCGACGCGGTAGGTATAGCGGAATTCCTTCTTCCGCCGCAGGGAATCACTGTGCTTCACTCTGCCGCATCCTTCAATCAATCATCCGTTCATCTTGCCAATTTGTTCGCCCTTTGGCCGCTCGTGCAGCCGTTGGGAACGAAAAAACGCCTGCAATCAAGCCTTACCGCATTTCTTGTAAATACAAACATGCGGCAAGCAAATGCCCGCCGCAAGCGCTTGTGCGTTCTTTTACGGTTCTGATCAAAACAATCCCGTTACGCGCTGAGAGTTTTGCGGCCTTTCGCGCGCCTACGCTTGATGACATTACGGCCATCTGCCGATTTCATACGCTTACGGAATCCGTGCACTTTGCTCCGCTGACGCTTCTTGGGCTGATAGGTTCGAAACACTCGAATACACCTCGCTTCGTTGTTGAGTCTAGCAGGCACTTACCTGCGAAAATCGCACATACGGGCAGTTGCCCGCATGATATGAACCTTATGTATTATAGTAGACGGCGCAAACCCGTGTCAAGGAGTTTCTTGCCGTTTGCCGCGTGCCGTTTATGCGCGCAGCTTTCTTATGTGCGCAGTTTTGCAAACACCAGCCTGCCGGCGGAGGTTTGCAAGGCGCTGGTCACCACGATGTCCATCGTTTCGCCAATGTGCTTTCTCGCGTTCTCCACGATGACCATCGTGCCATCCGGCAGATAGCCCACGCCCTGGCCCGATTCTTTGCCCTCTCGCACGATGGCGAGCGGCAGCTCTTCGCCCGGCAAGAGCACAGAGCGCACGGCGTTGGCGAGGTCGTTGATGTTCAGCACGGGCATGTTTTGCACCGCGGCTACCTTGTTGAGGTTGTAGTCGTTTGTCACGAGTACGCCGCCAAGATCGCTCGCAAGGCGCAGGAGCTTGAGGTCGACCTCGTCGACATCCTCATAGTCCTTGTCTTCTACGGCGACGCGCTGGTCAAGCTCGCGCTGCATCGAGTGCAGGATGTCTAAGCCTCTGCGCCCGCGGGAGCGCTTCATCGCGTCGGAACTGTCGGCAATGTGCCTAAGTTCCTTGAGCACAAAGGCGGGGATGACGATCTTGCCTTCTAAAAATCCGGTTTTGCAGATGTCATAGATGCGCCCGTCGATGATCACGCTGGTATCAAGCACCTTTGGCCTGGCGTTTGCATTCGCAATGCCCTTGGCAAGGTGCCCGCGCCGCGCATACCCGTCCATCAGCTCCGCACGGCGGGTGATGCCGATGTGTCCGCCGTAGTATCCACAGATGAGGAACAGCAGCAGCGTGATGATCTCCGGCAGAACCGGAACGTCGATGGTGCGCATAATCAGGCTCAGTAGAAACGCAAAAACCATACCGATCATGATACCGATCACGCCGAAAAAAATGTCCAGCGCGGGCATCTCGGTTAGCCTGTGTTCCATCTTTTGAAAAAAGCCGCGTATGCCGTCTATGATCTTTGGGGATAAAATAAAAAAGATGATTCCGAATAAAATACCAACGATCACATAAAGGGCGGACATTACGGCGGGGATGGTGGTATAGCGCAGCACGTAATCGTAACCGGGGCATGTGAACGAATAGAGCACCCACGCGACGATTCCGCAGCCGATGCCAATACCAACCAGCGCAATGAGAAACTTGAGTACCTTCCGCATGCAGTGATTGGCGTTTTCCCGTTTGGCTTAGCCCCCAACCAGGGGAAGGAATTCGCTTTCCTCCTTTCCGCACGACGCAGCAAGCTCAGCGATGAGCACTTGCCTCGCCGTTAAATACATCTTGCGCTCTCCGGCGGAGAGCCCTTTTTCACGGTCGCGGTGGATCAAGCACTTGACCACGTCCGCAACCCCGTAGATATCGCCCACGCGAAGCTTATTGAGGTTGTCGCGGTAGCGCTGGTTCCAGTTGTCGCTTTCGTCTGCGCAACCGTCCTCCGAGAGAAAATCGATGATTTTGCGGCAGTCATCCGGGCATACGAGTCTACGAAGACCGACCGTTTCTGCCGTCGCAACAGGAACCATTGCCGTCATTTTGCCCATGACAAACCGTAGCAAATAATACTGCGCCGACTCGCCGAGAACGGTTTGTTCCTGCACCGATTCAATTTCCCCTACGCCATGCATGGGGTAACAGACCATATCGCCTATTTCAAACACCGGCAACGCTCCTTTCGCATTTCAATTGTTATTTCATACGTTACATACTATATCATCTATGCTTTGTATATGTCAACAAAATCTCGTATAATACCATACCGTGACGGTTGTGTCAACAAAAAATTTAGTGGCTTTTTTGCGTCTTTTTGTTCCGCCTGTCCTGCTTTGGATTTCGCTCCAAAAGAAGTGCGCCAAAGAGAGCAGCTGCTGCGCCGCATTATAACAACGGACGAAGGCTAAAAAGCAGCCTTCGCCCCGTGTTTGATCGTATTTTTTGCGTTTAGATCAGCGTTTGCTGTTCTGCAAAGCTCATGTCGAGCAGGCGCTTACTCACGCGCTGTTCAAACATCGTGCTCATCGGTGCGCGGTCATGGATAATCTTAACCGCCTGCGCAAACATCGGCGCGGCGGAGATGAAGCGAATCTTGCTTGAGAGAACGGCCGCCGGGCACTCCAGCGTGTCCGTGGAGACCAGAAACTCGATGGGGCTTGCGTCGATCTTGCGAATACCCTCTTCTGCCAGCACATTGTGCGACAGCGCGGCGTAGACCTTCTTTGCGCCCTTGTCGGTGAGCGCATAGCTCACGTCCACCAGTGTACCGCCGGAGATCGAGAAGTCGTCGATCACGAGGCAGTTCTTGCCCTTGACGTCGCCGATGATCTCGAGCACTTTCGCGTTCTCGTCGTGACCCACGCGCATCTTGTCGCCGATGGCGACGGGGCAATTGAGCTCGGTTGCAAACTCTCTTGCGCGCTTGGCGGAGCCTGCGTCGGGAGACACGACCACGAGGTCTTCGTTGACGATACCCTGTCTGCGGATGTATTCACACAGCAGCGCTTTTGCGTAAAGGTGGTCGACAGGCTTCTTGAAGAAGCCCTGTACCTGCGGTGCGTGCAGATCCATCGTGATGATGCGATCGACGCCCGCGACCTCGATGCAGTCCGCACAGACCCGCGCTCGGATGGAAACGCGCGGCTCGTCTTTCTTGTCGCCCTTTGCGTAGGAAAAATACGGGATGATCGCGGTGACGGAGTTTGCGCTTGCCCGCTTGAACGCGTCAATCCAGAACAGGAGCTCGACAAATTCGTCGTTTGGCTGACGGCCGATGGGTTGAACGATATAAACGTCTTTATCGCGGATGGATTCGTTGACGCGTACAAAGATATTCCCTTCGCTGAATCGAATGGTCTCCGCGTCGCCAAGCTGTGTTCCGAGATAGGCACACATCTTTCTGGCGAAAGGCTTGCCCGTGCTTCCGGCAAATATCTTGATGATTCCCGAACCCGTGTACATTTGTTTCTCCTCTTTCCCTAAAACGTAATGTTCCGTTTCCCCGTCTTGCCCCTGCAACCACATTATAGCAGAGGGAGAGCAGGTTCTCAACACAATATAGCCGTGAGGTTATATTTTATGTCATATCCGCCGCGGCTGATCTAAAATTCGGCGTTTTTCGCCAAACTGGACTCCCTATTTGCGTGAATTGTAGAAAGTGTCCGCACAGGTCGCGCTTCAAAGAACGCACGCGTTTCACGCAGCGGCGCGTTGTCGCGCCAGGTTTGCCCCGGTACGACCTCCGGCCGGTGCGCACCGTGGTAATCACTCCCGCAGGTGACGAGAAGTCCCGTCTGCCGCGCAATGCTCGTGAGCACTACACTGTCCCCTTCGCTTAAGGAGGGATGATAGCCCTCCAACCCCATCAGCCCAAGCTCTTTGAGCATCGGGGTGATCTTGTGCGGGTCTGCGTGCCCGTGCATCGGGTGCGCCCAGACGGGTACCCCGCCCGCGCCAAGTATGAGTTGAATGATCTGTTCCGGTGTAAAGCGCTCTACGGTATAAAAGCCGGGGCAGCCTTTGCGCAGATAGTTTGAAAACGCCTCTTTCGTGCTCGCGACATAGCCGCCTTTAACGAGCGCCAGTGCGATGTTCAAGCGCGTCGCAGCTCCTAGATCGACTCCCATTTTGTCGCGGATGTCGAACCCGATCTTCAGCAGCCTGTCGGCGATCTCGCGGTTGCGCTCTCCGCGCCGTTTGAGCGCGAGCACAAGCGCCTCTTTCATGCGCGGTTCATCGATGTCGATATCCAGCCCCAGAATGTGCATCTCATGCGGCCACTCTGCATCCATCTCGATGGAGGGCAGCAACCTAACGCCAGTTTGCTCCGCTTCAGCCAGCGCCTCCTGCACGCCAAGGACGTTGTCGTGATCCGTCAGCGCAATCAGCGTAAGCCCGCGCTCTGCCGCCGCCCGCACCACCTGTGCGGGCGTGTCCGAGCCGTCCGAACAGCTGCTGTGCAGATGCAGATCAAACGGTTTTTGTGTTGTGTGCGCCGTCGTAGTTTGGCTCATGGGTGCTCCGTGTTTCTCCCGCTCATAAAGATAGGGCGGACATGCCGCCCCATCTAGGGTTTGCCAAAGTCGTTGTTTCGAGGTGTGTTCGATTGCTCAGCCTTGGATTTACCGGTTTAGACCGGCACGCCCTGCGCTTCCGGTGCGGCGGGCTCTTCCGGCTTTGCTTCCGGTTTCTTCCGCTTGCGCTTCGGCGCAGCTTTCTTGAGGATGTCCGCCGGGCTTGTGCCGTTGAACACCGATGCAAAGTCTTCACCCGAGACGCGCTCGTATTCAATCAGCATCTCGGCGACGCGGTCAAGCGCCTCCATGTTCTCGCTGATGATTCTGCTCGCGCGCGAAAACTGCGTGTCGAGGATGCTGCGCACCTCTTCGTCCACCTTTGCGGCGAGAGACTCGGAATAGTTGCGCTGGTGTCCCCAATCCTTGGCGATAAACACTTCTTCCTGTCCGCCGAGGAACATGGGGCCTACAGAATCGCTCATACCGTATTCGGTGACCATCTTTTTGGCGATGTCGCTGGAGCGCTGCAAGTCATTGTATGCGCCGGTCGAGACATCGTGGAACTTCTGCTGCTCTGCCACTCTGCCGCCCAGCATCATCGAGATGGTGTCCAGTAGCTTATTCTTGGTCACATGCATCATATCTTCTTTTGGCAGGGACATGGTATAGCCCGCCGCCAAGCCGCGCGGCACGATGGAAACCTCGTGCAGCGGGTCGCAGCCCGGCAGCTTGAGCGCGATGATGGCGTGCCCTGCTTCATGATAGGCGGTGATGCGCTTGTCCGCTTCGGTGATGACTCGGCTGCGCTTCTCCGGCCCCATCTGGACGCGGGTAATCGCCTCTTCCAGCTCGGTCATACCGATGGCTTTCAGGTTTGCGCGCGCGGCGAGAATCGCCGCCTCATTGAGTACGTTTTCCAGATCCGCGCCGGTAAAGCCCGGGGTACGTTTGGCAAGCGTCGCTAAAGAGACCTCTTTGCCCATTGGCTTGTTGCGCGCGTGTACCTTCAAGATTTCCTCGCGGCCTTTCACGTCCGGATAGCTGACCGTAATCTGGCGGTCAAAGCGGCCGGGGCGCAGCAGCGCGGGGTCAAGGATGTCCGGGCGGTTGGTTGCCGCGATGACGATGATGCCCTCGTTGGGCGCAAACCCGTCCATCTCGACGAGCAGCTGGTTGAGCGTCTGTTCACGCTCATCGTGTCCGCCGCCCATGCCGGCGCCGCGATGGCGGCCGACTGCATCGATTTCGTCGATGAAGACCACCGACGGCGTCGCGCGCTTTGCGGTCTGGAATAGATCGCGTACGCGAGAGGCGCCAACGCCGACGAACATCTCGACAAAGTCCGACCCGGAGATCGAGAAAAACGGAACCTTCGCCTCACCGGCGACGGCCTTTGCCAGCAGGGTTTTACCCGTGCCCGGAGGGCCCACGAGCAGCACGCCCTTGGGAATGCGTGCGCCAATGGCGTTGAAGCGTTGGGGAGCGCGCATGAAATCGACGATCTCCTTGAGCTCCTCTTTTTCCTCATCCGCGCCTGCAACATCCGCAAAGGTGACGTTCATCTTGTCGCCAATGGTCATGCGTGCGCGGGATTTGCCGAAGTTTTGCATCTGTTTGCCGCCGCCCTGTGCACGCATCATGAAGAAATAGAACGCGACGATAGCGCCGATGAAGAGCAAACTCGGCAACAGCAGCGACCAGATCGATTCTTCCGTGACCACGGACTCATAGGCAAAGCCATAGTCCGCGCTGGAGATTTGGTCCACACTGGTGTACTGTTCGGGATTGGCGGAGTAAACAATCGCCGCCATGTCCGCGCGGAACGTGGTCTCACTCGGCAATACGGTGAGGAATTCCGCCTTCTTGGGCAGGTCTTTCATCTCCGATGTGCTGCCCACATACAGACCGTAGACCTTCCGATCGTTGATCATGATGGCCTTGATCGTTTTTTGCGTGGTGTCTGCGTTTTCGGTGTTGCGAACAAGCTGCAGGAAGTTCGAATTGTAATCGAGCTCATCCGGCTTGGCTTGTGTTGGATTCAATCCGGAAATCATATAGATGACGGCTGCGAACAACCCCACCCAGATCATAGCGGTTATGACTTTTCTGTTCAACTAACTTTCCTCCATCTGCGGACGGAGCAAACTCTGCTTCCGCCGCGCTATTCGCCCGGCGTTTTTGCCGGAGCGATCAGCCCTCTAATAAACGAGGTGCTGTTGTGTTGTCCAATTCTTGTTTGGCTTATTCTTCTCCGCTGTAAACAGAGGGCTTAAGCACGCCGACATACGGCAGATTGCGCAGGAAACCGTCGTAATCGAGTCCGTAACCGACCACGAACTCATTGGGGATTTCAAACCCGCGGTAGTCCGGCGTCAGGTCGCATTCCCGGCGGGAGGGTTTATCGAGCAGGCAGCAGATCTTCAGCGAAGCGGGATTGCGGCTTGAGAGCAGCGTCAGCAGATGCGAAAGCGTCAGCCCGCTGTCCATGATGTCCTCCGCGATGATGACATGCTTTCCGGTAATCGACGTATCGATGTCCTTGGTGATGCGTACGATGCCGCTGGTTCTGCGCTCGTTGCCATAGCTGGAGATGCCCATGAACTCCATCTGGAGGTGTAGATCCATTGCGCGCGCAAGATCGGCAAAAAACATGACGGCACCTTTGAGAATGCAGACGAGAACGATATCTCCCTCAACGTCTGCGTAGTCGCGGCGCAGCTCTGCACCGAGTTCCGCAATGCGCTGTTTGATCTGCTCCTCGGACACAAGCACCTTTGCAATGTCGTCGTGATTGATCAGGCCTTTCAATCCCTTGTCCCCCTGTTACATATAATATGGAGAATCCCCCGCGTGTCCGCCGTAATCTTCGCGTGTTCAGATACGGTCAGCCCGCAGGCGTAGTATACTTCGTTACCCGCGCAGAGCAGCGGAATATCCCGCCGTTCTTTTGCAATCTTCTTGTCCGTCAGCACATCGCTGAGCTTCTTTTCGCCCGGCGCGCCGAGTGGGGTAAAGCGGTCTCCCTCGCGTCGGGAGCGGACGACCAAATCTCTAGGCAGCTTGTCCAGGTCGAGAAACGCTTCAAATCCGTCCTCGGGCAAGCGCCAACTGTTCACGCGCTCGCTTTTCCATGTTCCGCGTGGGGTAACCGTTTCGCCATCCAGCATGAACGGCACCTCATATTGCAACACATCCGGGTAGATTCCCGCAAACAGCGCCTGCGCGTCTGTCCACGCGGAAAACCCGCTGCCGAGTTCGATCACGGTACCTGTCTGCGCATCGGCCAGCGCCAGCACGCGGCGGATATCCGCCTCGGAGACATTTCCGCTGAGCGCCAATAAACGCTTGCGTACGATGCGGGAGCCAATCGGCAGCGGCAGCGCGGCGAGCGCTTTTCGCTCGAGTCCAATGCCTAGTGCAATTGTCTGCTCCGCTTCGTTTGCCAAGTGGCTCAGCAGCGTTTCGTCCTGCGCGAGCAGGTCCGCGGTCTTACAGAGCGACTCGGAAATGGCGGGATTGTACGTTGCAAGCAACGGCAACAGCTCGTTTCGAATGCGGTTGCGCGCAGCCGTGTTCTCCGCGTTGGTCTCATCCTGACAATACGTCTCGCCCGATTCGGCGAGAAACGCGAGCACGTCCGCGCGGCTGACGTGCAGCATCGGTCGGATGATGGAACCGTTTCGCGGCTTCATGCCGCCCAAGCCCGTCGTCCCGCTGCCGCGGATGAGGTTTAGGAGCATCGTCTCTGCCTGATCATCCCGGTGATGCGCGGTTGCGATCACGTCTGCGCGGAAAGCTTCCCGCGCGCGCTCGAGAAAATCATAGCGCACCGCCCGCGCCGCCTGTTCAAGTGACTGCCCGTGCGCCTTGGCATAGGCCGGAACATCGGCAGTCTCCGTTGCAAACGGAATGGAGAGCCTTTCGCAGAGCGCCTCGCACCATCTCTGGTCGCGTGCCGCCGCTTCTCCACGGATGCCGTGGTTGAGGTGCGCGGCGAACAGCCCGCGAATCTTGCCCTCGATCAACAGTACGTGCATCGAGAGCAGGAGCGCGGTGGAATCCGCCCCGCCGGACAGGGCGACAAGCACCGTATCCGTTGGGTAACATCCGCAAGCAGCCAGTTCGTTTTCTCCGATCAGCCGCCGTCGCTCATGATTCACCGCATAGATCTCCAGAATGAAATATAGTGCTATTCTACCCGCATCAAATTCGTTTGACAAGGGTTGCGGCGAAAATACCGCCACATGTCGCAAACAATTCACGATGCGTTGTTTTTCGACATGTTTTTTCGGCCTTGCGGAGCTGCCTGATGTTTTATTTGCGTTGTAAGGCAATGGAGATTTTTGCTTCACTACGATCTTCAAGAGCCGCCTGTTTTTTACACAATGCGCCCTAAGAGGTTTTGACACGTTCTCTACAATCTACTATACTGATAAGGCAATCGTTTGGAGGCAAAGCATGCCGGATTCCATCCACAGCGGACATCGCGAACGCATTCGCGAACAATACAAATCACACGGAGCCGAGGCGTTTCTGGATCACCAGTTCCTCGAGCTTTTATTGACGTACGCAATCCCCAGAAAGGACACCAACGAGCTGTCTCATTTGCTGTTGACGCGCTTTGGCACGCTTGAGGGCGTGGTCACTGCGGAGGTGGCTCAGTTGATGCTGGTAGAAGGCGTCGGCGAGAGCACAGCGGTCTTTTTGCGCATGCAGGGAGACCTGTTTCGCCGCCTCAGGCTGCATCGCCTTGCGGATGCGCGCGGAACCATTCGCCTGACTTCTCCGGTGGAGGCCGCGCGGTATGCCGTCTCCCAGCTTTCGCTCAACACGTATGAAACCGTGCTCGCCGTCTGCCTCAACGCAAAAAAAGCGGTACAGAGCTGCGAGCGCATACTCGGCGGATCACTCAGCGAGGCGCAGATCTACCCGCGCAACATCGCGGAGGCGGCGCTGCTGCGCCGCGCGCACGGCATCTTGCTCATCCACAACCATCCCTCCGGCGACCCTACCCCCTCCAAAGCGGACGCGGAGACCACCGAGTCCGTCCGCGCGGCGCTGGAGAGCATTGGCGTGCAGCTCTTTGACCATATCATCGTCGGCGGCGATCATGCGTTTAGTTTTTCCACGGGCGCGGTGATCGGCGTCTCCGGCGCGGAGGCGGAGGTGTTTTCGCTTTCGGACTATCAGGCTCTGCAGGCGCAGGCTGTTCGCACAGGCGCACTGCTACGGGTGATGGAGCCGTATTAATCAGAACCGTATAAACACGCGACCCAATTCAATCATCAAAAAGCGACGGATTGCTCCGTCGCTCTGTTTGTTTTGGCTATTGGTTGAGATTTCGGTTAGTTCTGCGGCGGCAGATCCTTCACGGAGAACGTCACCGTCAGGTTTGCTTCCACGTCGATAGAGCTGCTCTTGAACACAACGCCAACCAGCTGATTCTCGACCGGTGCTTCGCTGACCAAAATCATCTCGTCCAGCGCGACCTCTCCCGCTGTCGCGATTGCTTCTGCCTTGGTTCTCGCGTCAGCAACCGCCGCCGCAAGCGCGCCGGCGTATGCCGCCGAAGCATCCAGCAGGCTGTAGGTCACCTCATAGCTATCGATGATCTTCGCATCGATGATGGGCGAAAGAATCGCGTTCACGCTCTCGATGTTGTCCTCGTGGATCGTGATTGTCTGCCGCGCGATATAGCCCGTCACCGCGCCGTCGCTCTCGCGCGTGGTGGCGTCGATGGTCACGCCGGAGGTGGTGATGTTGCGCGAGAGCACGCTCTGCGCGCCCGCAGTGTCCTTGACCAACTGTGTCGCGGTTTCGCAGAGCACAGCCGCTTCTTCCGAAGAGCCGCTTGCGCCCGCCGTGACGATGCTGATCGTCGCAAAGTCCGGCTCAACGGTCACCACACCATAGCCGCTGACCACGATGGTGTGATCCGGCGGTATCGCCTCGTTGTTGACGATTACGGTCGGCTGCTCCGGTTTCGCGGTCGGTCCCGGGGTGATGTCCCCCTCTTCTTTGCAGGCCGCCAGCGAGAATGCAAGCAGCAGTGTCATCGCGATTACGATGCCTGCGCGCAGAATCTGTTTTCCTGTTCCGGTGTTTTGCTGCAAGGTGTCATCCCTCCATATCCACTCGATTGAGTGTCCCGTTTTGTAAAAATACGTTCAGGTTCTCCGCCGCCATATCTACCAACCGTTTGCGGGCATCCAGCGGTAGCCAAGCCGCGTGCGGGGTGATCAGGCAGTTTTGCGCAGTCAGCAGCGGATCGTCCGGCAGGATCGGCTCGCGCTCGAGCACATCCAGCCCGGCGGCGTAGATCACGCCGTTGTTGAGCGCCTCCGCCAGCGCCGCGGAATCGAGCAGCGCGCCGCGCGCGGTGTTGATCAGGATTGCGGTGGGTTTCATGCGTGAAAGCGAGTCGCGGTTGACGATGTGCCGCGTTTGCGGCGTTGCCGCGCAATGGAGCGAGAGCACGTCGCTCTCTTTAAAAAGTGCTTCTTTTGAAACATAGTCGCCGCAAAATGCCGCGCGCTTGTTTCGGCTGTGTCCAATGACGCGCATGCCCAGCGCCTGTGCGATTTTGGCCGCGCGGCAGCCGATCTCGCCTGTGCCGAGCACGCCGAACGTCTTGCCATTCAGCTCGATCATCGGCGCATCCCAAACGCAATCCCCCGCGTGCTGTGTCCAGCGGCCTTTGCGCAGCTCGATATCCAGCGCACGTGTACGATTGGTCAACTCCAGCAGCAGTGCAATGGTGTGCTGTGCCACCGCATCGGTCGAATATCCCGGCACATTGCACACGGCGACGCTGTGCCGCCTTGCAGCTGATAGATCAATCTTATCATATCCCGTTGCAAACAGGCACAAAAAACGAAGGTTGGGCGCTACCGAAAACTCCGCTTCCCCCAGCCGCGCGCGGTTAGTGAAGACGGCGTCAGCATTTGCAATCCGCTCGCCGATCTGTTCCGGCGGCGTGTGGTCGTATACGGTGAGGCTGCCGCGTGCGCCGATCGGTTCCCAGTCGATGTCTCCGGGGTTGACGGAATATGCGTCAAGAATTACGATGTTCATCCTTTTCTCCAGGCCGGTTTGGCTCTTTTTGCAGTATAACGCATTTATTTTGCGCTGACAAGCGAGGCGGTATTTTATCGATCATACGCGTTATTCTCATACTATCCTGTGCCTTTCGTTGCGCGATATCCCAACATGTTGTATAATAAGTTGATATGATGGCATAGTAGTATTTTTTTTGCCAAAACAGAATGCTGCACGACGAAGCGCATGCAAGCGCCGTCTATGCAGCAGAAAATCAACTGGAACTCCTTCGTGAATCAGAAAGGAATGAAAACCTTTGGCTTCCAAAGCAGGTAATGAAACATCCGGCGGCAGAAAAACAGCCGCAACGCGAAGCGACGCAACGGGCCGCGACAAAGCGGCCTCCGAAGGCAGCGGCGTTTTGTTGATCGCTGGCGGAATTCTCGCGGCGGCATATCTGTTCTTTTCTGCCACGGGATACCTCGGCGAAATGCTCGGTAAAGCGCTGTTCGGCATGATCGGCGTGATTGCCTATGCCCTGCCGGTCATTCTGATTGCTGTGGGCGTGATCTATATCCGCGGAGCCAGCAACGCGCGCCTCAACGGCAGCGGATGGTATCTGCTGCTGAGCATCCTTGCGCTGGTGACGCTGCTGAGCACCGCGCGCAACTCTCTCATCGAAGGCATGGAGTACATGCCGTATGTCAACGACGCGCTTTACATCGGTCAAAACGCGCACCTCGGCGGCGGTTTCGTCGGCGCTATCCTCAGCTATCCGCTGCTCAAGCTCGGCGGATTGACGCTCGCGCTCATCCTTAGCATCGCGCTGCTGATCGTGTGTATCATCAAGATCACAGGTTTTTCCCTGCGGGATGCGTCTGAAGTGCTCACAACCAAGGTGATCGCCGCCGTGGAAAACACGCGCGATCGCAGCGAAGCTCGTGTGACCGAGCGCGAAGGGCGCGACGAACGCCCGATGTTTACCCTCACGCTGGAGGAAGAGCAGTTAAAGCTCACCGGAAAAGGAAAGCAGGCTGCCCTGCCGGCGGCTGTTGTCGCTCCATCCGCAAAGGCGAAAGCCAAGCGCGCGGAACCCATCGCAGAACCGGTGATCGACCTGTTTGAAAAGCCGGATAAATCCCGAAAACTGAAGTCCTCGCCCGCAAAGGACGCGGATTTAAAAGCATTTGGCGAGCAAAAAGGCGAGTTCGTTTTGAAAAACGGCGAAAAGATCAAGGCAAACAAGCCGCAAAAACGCATGGGCGATGTGCTCGACGAGATCGATTTCGAGCCCGGAGACGATGTCCCCCTCGTGCTTGCGAGAAATGGTGTGCCGATCCCCAAGCCAATCGTGCAACTGCCCGACCCCGCGCCGCTCTTTGGCGCAAACACAATCAAGCCTGCAAAGCCCGCATCGCTAGAGGGAATGCCCGCGCGCCAACCCGGCGCGAAGCAAAAACCGATTGAAAAACCCGCGACCGGAACGGCGGAGAAAAAGAAAACCCAGCCGGAGGTCATCCTTGGCGACGGGCAGTATCACGCGCCCTCGCTGGAGCTGCTCAACAAACCCGGCGCGCAGAAGGACGACGAAACGGACACGCCGGAAGACAAGGCGCGTGTGCTGATCGACACCCTTGCGAGTTTTCGCATCAGCGCCACGGTCACCAATATCGCAGTCGGCCCCGCACTGACGCGCATCGAGATTCAGCCGGCGGCAGGTACGCGCATTTCGCGCATCACAGCGCTGCAAAACGACATCACCATGGCGCTTTCCGCGCCGCGCCTCCGCATGGAAGCGCCGATTCCCGGCAAAAACGCCATCGGCATTGAGATTCCGAACAAGGGCTCCACGCTTGTGGTGCTGCGCGATATCATCGAAAGCAAAGAGTTTAAAAACAGCGCCTCGCCCGTCACCATGGCGTTCGGGCGCGAGGCAAGCGGTAAGGTTATCGTGGCCGATCTCACGCGCATGCCGCATATGCTCATCGCGGGCGCTACCGGCTCCGGCAAGAGCGTGTGCATCAACGACATCATCGTCTCGATGATCTATAAAAGCTCCCCGCAGGACGTGCGCTTCATCCTCATCGACCCGAAGATGGTCGAAATGGTCATGTACGGTTCTCTTCCGCACTTACTCATCCCCGTCGTCACAGACCCCAAGAAAGCCGCGGGCGCAATGCGCTGGGCGGTCAAGGAGATGACGGATCGCTATAAAACTTTCTCAGAGCAGAACGCGAGAAACCTCGACCGCTTCAACGAGCGCGCCGAAAAACCCGAGGACAAGCTGCCGCGCATCGTCATCATCATCGACGAGCTGGCAGATCTGATGATGGTAGCCCCAGACGAAGTCGAGGACAGCATCCGCCGCATCGCGCAGCTTGGTAGAGCGGCTGGCATCCACCTGATCCTCGCGACGCAGCGTCCGGACGCGACGGTCATCACGGGCTTGATCAAAGCAAACATTCCCTCCCGTGCGGCGTTTGCCGTCAGCTCCGCAACCAACAGCCGCATCATCCTCGACATGGGCGGCGCGGAGAAGCTGCTGGGTCACGGCGATATGCTCTTCCATCCCGACGGATCGGCAAAGCCCACGCGTCTGCAATGCGCGTTTATTTCGGACGAAGAGGTCGAGCGCATCGTGGCGCACTTTCGGGTGCACGCAGCCCGCCCGACGTTTAGCGACCAGATCCTTGACGACGTTTCTTCGCTCGAAAAGAGCGGAGCCACCGGCGGGGTCTTCGGCGAGGGCAAGCAGGAGGACGATCTTTTGGGTGAGGCCGTGCGCGTGGTCTTCGAGCATGGGCAGGCCAGCACCAGCATGATTCAGCGCAGGCTCCGCGTGGGATACGCGCGCGCCTCGCGCTTGATCGACATCATGGAGCAAAAGGGCTATATCTCAGGCTTCAACGGCAGCAAAGCGCGCGAGGTGCTCATCAAACGCGCGCAGCTTGAAGAGCTGTTTGGCGACGGAACACCGCTTGCCGAACCGCCCGTGCAGGAGCGCGAGCCCAACCGTATGTCCAGCTTTTATCGGGACGAAGATTGATTTTAGCAGTATGGGGCAACCCGTTTTGAGAAAAGCGGTCTTCCCCATCGATCGGATAAAGGAGTAACACATTTTCAGAGAAGCCGTCTTCCCCATCGATCGGATAAAGGAGTAACACAATAGCATGTCAACTGTCGGAGTGATCTCGCTGGGTTGCGCGAAAAATCAGGTGGACACCGAGCGCATGCTCGGCATCCTCACCGCCGCCGGACACGAGATCACCAATCTTCCCGCCGAGGCGGATGTGCTGATCGTGAACACCTGCGGCTTTATCGAGAGCGCAAAACAGGAGTCGATCAACGCCATCCTCGAAATGGCGCACTATAAAGAGGGCGGCAAATGTGCGCGCCTCGTGGTCACGGGGTGTCTTTCCGAGCGCTATCGTGACGAACTCAGGGACGCTATGCCGGAGATCGATATCATGCTTGGCGTGCGCGAATATGAGACGCTTCCCCGCCTGCTTGGCGGCAAGACCGACGCGCCGCACTGCGGGCCCAGGAGCGCGCGCGTGCTCACCACGCCGCGCTACAGTGCCTATCTGCGCATCGCGGACGGATGCGATAATCGCTGCACCTATTGCGCGATTCCGCTGATTCGCGGCAACCTCGTTAGCGAACCTCTAGAAGAGCTGGTGGACGAGGCAAAACGCCTTGCCGATAATGGAGTCACCGAGCTGACGCTGATTGCGCAGGACACCTCCGGCTACGGCATGGATCGCTACGGCAAACCCATGCTGGGCGAACTGCTCAGCCGGTTGGAGCAGCTCGACGCATTGCGCTGGCTTCGCGTGCTGTATACGTATCCCGACACTGTCACGCCGGAATTGATTGACCGCTTCCGCGCGGGCGGCAAGATCGCGCCCTATCTCGACATGCCCTTGCAGCACACCGAAGACGAAATGCTCCGGCGCATGCATAGAAGAGGCGATCAGGCGCATATCCGCCAAGTGCTCGATTATGTTACAAAGACCGCGCCGGAGTTTATGCTCCGCACCACACTGATGGTCGGCTTTCCCGGCGAGACAGAGGCACATTTTAGCGCGATGCTGCGTTTCATGCAGGAGCACCCGTTTGACCGCGTGGGCGCATTCGCGTTCTCACCCGAAGAAGGCACCGCAGCGGCAAATCTGCCGGATCAGGTGCCGGAGGAGGTCAAGCAGGAACGTCTTGCCCGCCTCATGGCGGCGCAGCAGCCGATCTCACGCCTGCGCAACGAGCGCCGTGTGGGTCAGGTCGTGGATGTGTTAATCGAAGGCATACAGGATGGCAGAGCCTTCGGACGCAGCTACGCCGAAGCACCGGATGTGGACGGCAAGATCTATCTTGAGCATGTGGACGATCTCGCGGCGGGAACCTATGTCTCCGCGCGGCTCATCCGGGCGGAAGAATACGATATGATCGGCGAACGGGTTTCATCCGAACGCGAAACAAACAGAAATCAGAACAAAGAAAGATAGAAAACAATGGAACAGATCGTGTCAACGCCACAGGAATCACGCGGCAAGATGAATTTGCCAAACCGCCTCACCATATTTCGCATGCTGCTCGTCCCGCTGATGGTCGCCGTGTTTTCCTTTGAAGCGTGGCTGCCCGGCTGGAACTATTACGCCGCCGCGATCTTCTTTGTCGCGGACATGACGGATATCCTGGATGGCTACATCGCGCGCAAACGAAATCTGGTCACGAATTTCGGCAAACTCATGGACCCCATCGCGGACAAGCTGCTGTTTTGCGCGGCGTTTATCATGATGACGTACAACGGCATGCTCAACCCCATCCTCTGCATCATCTTTGTGGGTCGCGAGATCATCGTCTCCGGCTTCCGTTTGGTCACGGCAAATAGCGGCAAGGTCATCGCCGCCAACTGGCTGGGCAAGCTCAAAAGCGGCCTGCAGGTCGCGGCAATTCTCGCAACATTGCTGGGTAACCCCATCTTTTCACGCTGGAATTTTCCGTTCGATTTCGGGCTGATGGCTACCGCCGCGGTCTTCACCGTCTGGTCGGCGATCGACTATATCGTCGCCAACCGCAAATCGGTCAACTGGAACTAGTATCATTTAATTTGCAAATTGACGCAGCGTGATGCTGCTTAGAATTAGGAAGTGAATTCAATATGATCGCAGAAATCGTCTCCGTCGGCACGGAGCTCCTCATGGGACAGGTCGTCAATACCGACGCGCAGTATATCGCCCAGCGCCTCGCTCCCCTCGGCTTTCAGGTGTTTTACCACACGACCGTGGGCGACAATGTAAAAAGACTCACCGCGGTCGTCCATCAGGCGGTCGAGCGTTCGGACGTGGTCGTCTTCACCGGCGGCCTTGGGCCCACAGACGACGACCTTACCAAGGAAACCGTCGCATCCGCGCTTGGGCTGACCGTCGAGCTCATCCCCGAGGAGGCGGAGCGCCTGCGCAAGCACTTTGAAACGCGCGGCTACGAATTCACGCCAAACAACCTCAAACAGGCGAGCTTCCCCAAGGGCTCCATCATCCTGCCGAATGCCTTTGGCACAGCGCCCGGCTGCATCATGACCGCCGAAAACAAGACGGCAATCCTCCTGCCCGGGCCGCCGCGCGAGCTCTTCCCCATGTTTCAAAACCACGTCATGCCGTATCTCGAGCAGCTCAGCGGAAACAAGCTGTATTCGCGCGAGCTGCGGATCTTCGGCAAGGGCGAGTCAATCATCACCTATGAACTCAGAGACATCATCGAAAACCAGACCAACCCGACTGTCGCGCCCTATATCAAGACGGGTGAAGTCTCCCTGCGCGTCACCGCGCTTTGCCAGAATGAAGCGGAAGGCGAACAGCTTGCCCGCCCGATGATCGGCGAGATCGTCTCGCGCCTTGGAGACATCATCTACTCCACCGTCGGCGAATCCCTGCCGGAAACCTGCGCCCGCATGCTCACGGACGATCATCAGACGCTCGCCATTGCAGAAAGCTGCACGGGCGGCATGGTTGCAAGCGAGTTTGTCGCAATCCCCGGCTGCTCGGAGTTTTTGCTGGAAGGATGCGTCACGTATTCGGATGCCGCAAAGGTCTCCCGCCTCGGCGTCAAGCAGGAAACGCTCGACATCTTCGGCGCTGTGAGCGAAGAATGCGCCCGCGAGATGGCGGAGGGCATGCGCCGAACATCCGGCGCAGACTACGCCCTGGCGACCACGGGCTTTGCCGGTCCCGACGGCGGAACGCAGGAAAATCCGGTCGGTACGATCTATATTGCGCTGGCAAGAGCCGGTGAAACGGTGGTCAAGCGCGTGCAACTCTTTGGTGAGCGCGCACGCATCCGTGAGATCGCGTCTCTGCATGCGTTCGATCTGCTCCGCCGCAAGCTCTGCCTCGACTAAACCCGCCAAAATAGCACGTTTTCCGGCAAAAAAACGCTGTACGTGCCACTTTTGCCGTGCTATAATGGCAGGAGAACATGCGATCATTTGTTTCCATCGGGTAATGTTGATTTGTTCAGTGTGGAAACAGACAGATCGATTCCGTACATGCGCAAAATCAAATAAACACGATAGATTGCAAGAGACGAAAGGAATACTGTGATGGTCGAAAAAGAAAAAGCTTTGGAAATCGCGCTGGGTCAAATCGAGAAACAGTTTGGCAAAGGTGCGATTATGAAACTCGGCGACGCTGCGGCGCGCGCGCCTGTTGCAACCGTTTCGACGGGTTGCCTCCCGCTGGATTATGCGCTCGGCGTCGGCGGCATTCCGCGCGGCAGAATTATCGAAATCTTCGGGCCGGAATCCTCCGGTAAAACCACCATTGCACTGCATATCATCGCAGAAGCGCAACGCGTCGGCGGCACTGCTGCGTTTATCGACGCAGAGCACGCGCTCGATCCTGCCTATGCGGAGGCGCTGGGCGTCAAAGTGGACGACCTCTACGTCTCCCAGCCGGACACAGGCGAGCAGGCGTTGGAGATCACCGAGGCGCTCGTGCGCAGCGGGGCTATCGACATCATCGTGGTTGACTCCGTCGCAGCGCTCGTACCCAAGGCGGAAATCGAGGGCGACATGGGCGATTCGCACGTCGGCCTGCAAGCGCGTCTGATGAGTCAGGCGCTTCGCAAGCTCACCGGTGGCGTCAGCAAGTCCAACACCATCGTCATCTTCATCAACCAGCTGCGCGAGAAGATTGGCGTCATGTTCGGCAACCCCGAAACCACACCGGGCGGCAAAGCGCTGAAGTTTTATGCAAGCGTCCGTCTGGATGTGCGCCGTATCGACGCGCTGAAAAACGGCACGGACATCATCGGCAACCGCACGCGCGTCAAGGTGGTCAAAAACAAAGTCGCTCCCCCGTTCAAGTCGGCGGAGTTTGACATGCTTTATGGCGAAGGCATCTCCAAAGAGGGCGCAATCCTCGACCTCGCGGTAGAGAAGAAGCTGATCCAGAAGAGCGGTGCGTGGTATAACTACGGCGAAATGCGCATCGGCCAGGGGCGCGACACCACGCGTATCTTCCTCAAGGACAATCCCGAACTCACGCAGAAGCTTGAAAAGCAGCTCCGCGCGATGTTTGAAGACGAGCGCAAGCAGGCAGTAGCGGATCAGGAAGCCAAGCGCAAGGTCAACCAGAACGCGATGGCAGCCGCAGAAGCTTCACAGGCCTCCGGCGCCAAGCCCGCATCCGCAAGACCCGCGGTAGCGGCAAAGCCCGCCCCCGCCGCGGCCACGAGAAAGCCGGTTGAGGACGAAGTCGAGCCGGAATAAGCTTAATGAACGCAAACAGCCGCACGGGAAACCGCGCGGCTGTTTCTATTGATTTTACTCAATTAGTAGAAGAAAAATTAGTCGCTTGAAATGCCATTCAGTACAGCTGCCTTTTTTTCATACTCACACTTCAGATAACGAGCCCATTCAATGCAAAACATCCCCTTTTTAATTTGCTCTTCCGAACACGACTTGAAGAACACTGCAAGGAAAATTTCACTAATTATCATTGAAGCGAATATGGCTGGTGCTTCAATTCCAAATATGGTTGGTCCGACACAGATTGCATCAGTGTCTGCTCCGACTTCATTATTTACGATTTGCGGAGAACCGTGTGCGAAATTGCAATATATCGTGTACAGTTCTTTATGTTTCTCTTCATTAAAACCAGTTATTTCCCTAATTCGAGAAAATCGTATCTTTTCCTTTTCTTTAAATGCTCCTGATGCGCGAGCCCATTCGTAGCTACTATTTGTATCAACCGAATCACTAGACGAATTATAATAAGCTCGTGCAACACAATCATCCTGCATTTCGATAAACCGTGTAATTATTGCAAGCTCATATAATGTTCTTGTTAAGGAGATTGCACCATATGGATAACCATTTTTTATGAGCAGATTAATTTCTTGATATGTCCTAATTCCTCTGCCCAGCAACTTTGAAAGTACATACTCCTTTCGATTGTCTTCAGTAGATTCTATGTGCGTCTTATCCGCTGCCAAATCAATTATCAAACGTTCATGAACTTGTGACAATTGCAAGCAATGGCTCCAGAAACGATGAAACTCGATGTAGAACGTATTATCTTCTTTACTAGTGTATGAACGTATCTGCTTTGAGTTAAGTGAACCAGCAACTTGAGATATAAACCCTTGTAGCGCGGTTGACAACCTTTCAGCTTCTTTACAGTCAGAAATTTGACCATCTGGGTTAACCCCTTTGCATTGGAGGTGTGCATCAAAATTTCTTATAAAATCCGGAACTAATAAGTCATACATATCCAAGTTCATCAGCCTCTTTGTAAATATACTTGCACAAAAACAAAATGCCCCAAAGGGCATTTTGTTTATTAGTTTCTTACGCTCTGCCGTCGCAGCCGAGCACGGTCGTGATCTTGTGGGAAACCATTCCCTTGATCGCGGTGCGCGCCGGGGCGAGATACTGGCGCGGGTCAAAGTGGCTGGGATTGTCGTGGAAATACTTACGGATCGTCGCCGTCATGGCAAGACGCAGGTCGCTGTCGATGTTGATCTTGCAGACCGCCATACGCGCAGCTTCGCGGAGCATTTCTTCCGGAATGCCGATTGCGTCGGGCATATTGCCGCCGTTTTCATTGATCATCTTCACGAACTCCGGGATGACGCTGCTGGCGCCGTGGAGCACGATCGGGAACCCGGGCAGACGCTTTTCGACTTCTTCGAGGATGTCAAATCTCAGCTGCGGCTTCATGCCGGGCTTGAATTTGAATGCGCCGTGGCTGGTGCCGATGGCGATTGCCAGCGAGTCCACGCCGGTGCGGTTGACGAAGTCTTCCACCTGATCGGGATCGGTGTAGCTGCCTTCGCCCGCTGCAACTTTCACGTCGTCCTCAACGCCTTCGAGGCGACCGAGTTCGCCTTCAACAACCACGCCGTGGTCATGGGCATACTCAACGACCTGACGGGTGAGTTTCACGTTCTCTTCATAGCCGTGGTGCGATCCGTCGATCATGACGGAGGAGAAACCGCCGTCGATGCAGCTCTTGCAAAGTTCAAAGGTGTCACCATGGTCGAGATGGACGCAGATGGGCAGATCCGTCTCAATGCACGCCGCCTCAATGAGTTTCATGAGGTAGGTGTGGTTGGCGTATTTGCGCGCGCCGGAGCTGACCTGGAGGATCAGCGGAGCTTTGAGCTCCTTGGCGGCTTCGGTGATGCCCTGAATGATCTCCATGTTGTTGACGTTGAATGCACCGATGGCATAGCCGCCGGCATACGCATCCGCAAACATCTTTTTGCTGGTTACGATAGGCATATGAACTATCTCCTTTTCTTGATCGATTGGATCAATTGTACGATTCTTTCGATGCATATTCTATCACATGACGCTCAAATTGCAACGAGAAATTGCCCGTCGTGCATAATAGATCGTGTAAATACACCCGTTATGCGCAAAATTTCACACCCTCTTGATAAAAAAACGAAACCTGAGCCTCTCGATTGTCTTTCGTGTTGCTTTGCGCTATACTACAGCTTGAGAAGGAACTGGAATTGCACGCCGTCTGATAAACGGGCTGTGTCTGGAGGAATAAATCGATGGATTCGACCAAGCAGCGCTTGCTTTCCCTCGTCATCCCCGTGTTCAACGAGCAGGAAGTGCTCAAGGATTCGTTTGCGCGGATGGATGCCGCGATGCAAAAGACCGGCTATGCGTATGAGATCATCTACGTCAACGACGGTAGCCGGGATCACACGCTCGATCAGCTGCGCGAGCTGGCAAGCGCGCATCCGCAGGTCAAGGTGCTCTCTTTTTCGCGCAACTTCGGCCATCAGCTCGCGGTCACCTGCGGCATGGACGCTGCAAAGGGCGATGCTTTGATCATCATCGATGTAGACCTGCAAGACCCGCCGGAGCTGATCCCCGAGATGGTGCGCATGTGGGAATCCGGCGCGGACATCGTCTACGGCAAGCGCGTCAAGCGCAACGGCGAAACTCTGTTTAAAAAGATCAGCGCCAGCGTATATTACCGCCTGCTGTCGTGGATGAGCGCTTACCCGATCCCGCTCGACACGGGTGATTTCCGCCTCATCGGGCGCAACGTGGCCGACGTGTTTTTGCAGATGCGCGAGCACAACCGCTTCCTGCGCGGCATGTCCGCCTGGATGGGCTACAACGCAGTGCCGATCGAATATGAGCGGCAGGAGCGCTTTGCGGGCAAGACGAAATATTCGCTCAAAAAAATGCTGCGCCTTGCGAGCGACGGTATCACGGGTTTTTCCGACAAGCCGCTGACGCTGCCGATGACGCTTGGCATACTGCTGATGCTGTTCTCCGGTATGGGTCTTGTCGCGCTGATCGTTCTTGCGATTGTCTCCGGCGTTGCCGCATGGCTCTGGGCCGCCTGCGGTGTGGTGTTTTTGCAGGGTGTTACGCTGTTCTTCATGGGTCTGCAGGGCATGTATCTGGGAAGAATGTATGACGAGCTCAAAGGCCGCCCGCTCTACATCGTCTCCGAAAAACACAATCTGGACTAACGCCTTCCCGCGCGTCCAAATCGATACTACGCGAACGAATCACTTGATTTGTTTGGTAGACTAAGAAAGTTTTTTCTTGCGGATATGCCGCAGATATTGTACAATACGTTGGGCTTTAAGAGTGAAAATTGTCAAAGTAGTCGGATTCCCATTCCGGCATGCAAAGACTGATTCCACCGGAAATGCACACTCTTTGGTCCACACACCAACACCGTATATCATATAAAGGAGAACATAGATATGGCAATTAAAGTAGGCATCAATGGCTTTGGCCGTATCGGCCGCCTGGTATTCCGCGCAGCCGCAGCCAACCCCGAAATCGAAGTCGTCGGCGTGAACGATCCGTTCATCGACCTCGACTACATGGTTTACATGCTCCGTTACGACACCGTTCACGGTCAGTTTAAGGGAGACATCTCCATCAAAGACGGCAAGCTCGTCGTCAACGGCGAAGAAACCGCCGTCTACGCCTGCATGAACGCAAACGAAATTCCGTGGAAAGATTGCGGCGCAGAATACGTCGTGGAATCCACCGGCATTTTCACCACCATCGACAAGGCGAGCGCACACTTCGTGGGCGGCGCCAAGAAGGTCGTCATCTCCGCTCCGTCGGCAGATGCTCCGATGTTCGTCATGGGCGTCAACCAGGAAAAGTACACCAAGGACATGACCGTTGTTTCCAACGCGTCCTGCACCACCAACTGCTTAGCGCCTCTGGCGAAAGTCATCAATGACAACTTCGGCATCGTCGAAGGCCTCATGACGACCGTTCACTCGATCACCGCGACGCAGAAAACCGTTGACGGTCCGTCCAAGAAGGACTGGCGCGGCGGCCGTGCGGCAGCGCACAACATCATCCCCAGCTCCACCGGCGCCGCCAAGGCAGTCGGCAAGGTCATCCCCTCCCTCAACGGCAAGCTCACCGGTATGTCCCTGCGCGTTCCGACGCCGGACGTCTCCGTGGTCGACCTCACCGTTCGTCTGGAGAAGGGCGCAAGCTACGACCAGATCAAAGCCGTCATGAAGGCCGCCTCCGAAGCCCCCGAATGGGCTGGCATCCTTGGTTACACCGAGGACGAAGTGGTTTCTTCGGACTTCTACACCGATCCGCGTACCTCGATCTTCGACGCCAAAGCCGGCATCAGCCTGAACGACAACTTCGTCAAGCTTATCGCATGGTATGACAACGAGTGGGGTTATTCCAACAAAGTGCTCGACCTGATCACGCACATGGCGAAGGTTGACGCGAAGTAATTCAGTCACTATCACGAGAGAGGGCGGTTTATCCGCTCTCTCTTTTCGTTCTAGTATGTCCGCAGGTCAGCGGCGTGGGTACTCGTAAGCAGATCACGCACGTACAATGTATCTTGATTTGACGAGCTTTGCGTTTCGTGTTACAGTAATTGCACATATATTGCATGCGATCATGTAATGATATTTGTAATAATGGCACATGAAACAACCTGTACACCCATCCGAAAGGAATGTTTCCGGCATGAAAGCCTCCTCCCGAACAATCATCCTTTTGGTTGCTGTGGCAGCGTCTTTGCTGCTTGTTTCGGGTTGTACCGTCAACGCGCAGACCAAGGCGATCACGAGCGCCGTCGTCGCCTATTCGGATTATTATATCGAGGTGCGCAATCTCGGCGATCAGGTGCAGGCGCAGGCCGAACAAGTGGATGCCTCTGCCAAAGATGTAGACTACACGATCTCTGTCGATATCCCCGACTACACACGAATGGATCCTGACAAGGCCGGCTTTGTCCTGCCTGAGCCCAACGTCTCCTCGCGCAGTGCAGCCGCCTATCAACAACAGGCGACGCTCGCCCTCCGCCAGTCGCTGGAGCAATACGCAATGAAGAACGGCGCGGAAGGCTACATTCAGCTTCCCGTCACGTTTTCCGTCACCAATTCCGGCGGCTGGACGGCGAATATGACCAGCCAGAGTAAGCTGGATATCCAGCAGACAATCGAAGATATGCTCCTCGTCGTGCTGCAAAAAAGCGACGCGTATCACGGGGATTATCGCATCATGCAGGTTTCATCTGCGTTGTCAGACTTGTTGACGGAATCGTTCGGCGGCGTGGAATATGCCGAGGAGATCAACGTCACGCAGGTCTCTCCTGCCGCCGACGGCAGCTATTCCGTTTCGTTTTCCTATCCCGATGCTTCGTTTGTTTACAAGGCACTGGGCGACGCCTATGTCGCGTCGTACAACCAGCCCTTCTACGGCAACGAGCGCACAGCAGAACTCACTACAGAAGGCCTCAAGGACATCCACCTTACGGGCGCACCGCAACAAGCCGCAACCGTGCTCATATCGTTTGACGAAGCCACACAGGCGTTCGCCTTGCTCGACGACGGCGGACTTGGCGAAATCGTTGCCGAGGCAAAAGCGCAGGCGCAGTCCGCAGCATCCGCGGCGGTCAACGCGCAGTGGCGCACGGCTCCGCTGGAAGTCCCCGACAACGCAAGCGTTCTGGAGGGTGAGAGCGGCGGTAACCAGGTCGTCTTCAAAACAGGCACCTCCCTCGGCAAATACTTCTATGCGCGCTTCTATGCCATCTCCGGCGAGGATACGAATGAAGAGGGCGTGCTCCAGTTGGGGGTATTCATCATCGGCGGCAAAAGCGCGAAGGTGAAGCTGCCGACGGGCTACTATCGCGTCACCTGCGTCACGGGTGAGAGCTGGTATGGCCTTGAGCATCTCTTTGGCAGCGATATGAAAACCTATAACGGCGGCAACGCCATTCAGTCCCGCAAAGGTTTCATCAACAGCATTTCGTTTGAATAGCCGCACAAAAACCCGTTTCTCTCGCGCACAAAATAAAGCTCCGCAAAATGCGGAGCTTTTGTTTGCTTTTGTGTTGCGTTGTTTACTACTTCAGCGCCAGGAACGCAAAGAGCGGATAGTGATCGGAATATTCGGTAGGAATCGCGCGCGCGTTGAGCACCGTGATGTTTTTGGAGACGATGATGTTGTCGATCTGCGACATATCGATCGTCTTGTTGGAATAGTTGTAAAACTTCGTTGCGCTCGTGTTCACGATTTTATAATTCCGCGTAAACCCGGAAAATTCGCTCTCTTTTGCGTTGAAATCTCCTGTGAGAATCTTGTACTGATTCTCGTCCGCGTTCATGATCTTCAGCACTTCTGCAAACTGCTTTTTGCGGATGCTTGCAGATTCATACGAAAAATGCGTGTTGTAGACGGAAACGCGCTTGTCGCCGATCACATACTCTACCTTTTGCAGGCAGCGCTGCTCCTTGTCCTCGCTGGTCAGCAGCGTCACTTCGGTTTCTTCCGGCTTAAATTTCGAAATCTGGCCGATGCCGTACTGCCCGCCGGACGGATACTGAATCGTCTCGGCAAAGGTGATAAACTGCGCGTCTTTCGTGCGCACGGAGAGCAAATTGCTTGAATGCTCCTTCTCGTTGATGTACACTTCCTGCACGCCGAGGATATCCGGATGCTGCGCCGCAATGAGCCAGCCCTGCATCTCGATGTTCTCGTTGCCGCGCTTGATGTTCCAGGTGCCGACGGTGAGCACATCCCGCACGAGATAGATCGAGTACTTCACAACCCCGCCCACAGAGATACGGATGGTCTTGCTGTTGCCGGAGTTGATGGTGTATTTCGCGGTGGGGATGCCCGTGTTGCCGATGCTGACCTTTACGCCCTCGTTGGCGACGGCTGTGATGTCCACTTCGCCCTGTGAGGCAGTCAGCACATAGCCGTATTCCGTGGGTGAAAATGCGGGGGACAGCGTGCCGCCCGTAATCTCGATGCCGCTGAGCAGATCGTTTGAAACATTTGCCTTGAGCAGCACGTAGTTTGCCGAAACGTAGCCGACCGCGCCGTTGAACTCAATCTGATGCCACGCGCCGTTGGCATACGCCTGCGTGATCTTGAACGTATCCCCTTTGTTCGCCTTGCCGAGCTTCTTTGCCTTGAGGGACGGTTCGGCGCGGACATTGACATCCTGCTGAACGTTGAATATCGTTCCCGTGTAATCCAGCTGATAGGAAGGCAGCGATGCTTCGATATCGACAAAGAGACGGTTGACGTAGCCGGTCTTTGTTCCGGCATCCACGCGGTACCATTCGGCGTTGACGTTGCTTTCGAGGATTTTGACCACGGTGCCTTCGTCCAGCCGCATCACCACGCCGCCGCCCGCGCTTGCGGTTTTGCGCATGGCAACATCGTCCGCGTTGATGATACCCGTGCTCAGCGTCATCGCGCGCGCGGAAGAAACCGGCAGCGCCGCCGCGCAAAGCACCAGTAAAATCATCAGTCCAAGCGTGATACGCTTTTTCATAAACCCTCTTTTCAGAAATCAGCTGTCTGTATTCAAATCTTTGGGATCTATCTAATGGAAACGCGAAACGAGAACAATACGATTCTATAGACTTGAGTTTAGTAAAAAACAAGCGGGAAGACAAGCCGCTTCCCGCCCAATTCACGAAAACGTTACATTGCGTAGGATTACTTCAATACACGGTAGACGTTCGCTTCATACGGCTGTAGACCGTCGCCCTGCGCCATATAGTTGCCAAAGAGCAGCTCCATCTCGCCCTTTGTCTTGGGCTGCTTGATGGCGCGCTCACAGAGATTGATCTCAACATAGAGCCGCTCTGCGCCATCGTCCCTATAATAACAGAACACGTCCTCCTTGGCGCTCTCGTGCGCCTCAAACGTGCCGTAGACCAGCGCGGAGTGATCCTTGCGCATGCGGATGAGCGCTTGATACGCGTGCAGTACGGAGGTCTCCTCCGACAATTGCAACTCCACATTGCAGACGTCCTTGTCGCCGACGCGAATCCAGGGCTCATGCTCCGAAAATCCGGCGTAAAGTTCACTCGTCCACTGCATCGGCGTACGGCTGTGATCCCGCGTGCCGCATAGCACCGTGTGCCATGCCTGCTCCGCCGTTTTTCCGCAGGCGATCAGGTCGTTGAATTTATTGACGCTCTCGATATCCCGCATCTCGGACATATCCGCAAAATCGACATTCACCGCGCCGAGCTCCTGCCCCTGATAGAGAAACACCGTTCCGCGCGCGGTGAGCAGCACGACTGCGATCAGCTTTGCGATCACATCGCGAAATTCTTCCTTGGGGTTGACCTTGCTGATGATGCGTGGATTATCGTGGTTTTCCACGAAGATGCTCGGCCAGGCGTAGTCCGCATAGTCCCCTTCCAGTCGGGTGAAGCACTTTTCCAGGTGGTTGAGGTTGTATCTATAGTCGTCAAAGCGGTTTTTACCGAGATTTTCGAGATGATCAAAGCTGAACACGGTGTTGAGCTCCTCCCGCTCGTCCGCGGTGAGCAGCTTGTTCATCTCCGGCCCTGTGCCCGGCGTCTCTCCGACGGTGAACGCTTCGCCAAAGGCGCGGCTTTTCAGCTCGTGCAAAAATTCGTGCAGGCGCTTGCCGTAGAAATAGTGCTCGATGCCGTTGAACTGCAGTAGCTCGCCAAGCGTTGCGCTGCCGTTCTCCAAAGATGTTTTGCTGATGTAGTTGATCACGTCGAGGCGGAACCCGTCTACGCCCTTTTCGCGCCAGAAATCGATGATATCGCAGACCTCGTCCCGCACCTTGGGGTTTTCCCAGTTCAGGTCGGGTTGCTTTTTCGAAAACAGGTGCAGATATTCCTCGTCCCGCGAGTCCACCTTGTCCCAAGCCTGCCCGCAGAAAAAACTGTGCCAATTGTTCGGGTGCGCGCCGTCTTTGGGTTTGCGCCAGATATAGTAATCTCCGTGACTGCCCTGCGGGTTCTTCGCGGAGTCGATGAACCATTCGTGCTCGTCGGAGGTATGGTTCACCACAAGGTCGAGAATCAAGCGCATACCGCGCGCATGCATCTGTTTGATAAGCTCTTCCGCGTCCGCCATGGTGCCAAACTCGGCCATGATGGCGCGGTAATCGCGCACGTCGTAGCCGTTGTCGTCGTTGGGCGAATCGAAGATGGGCGAAAGCCAGAGCGCGTCTACGCCGAGTTCTTTGAGATAGTCGAGCCGGCGGATGATGCCCTTGAGGTCGCCGATGCCGTCCCCGTTGCCGTCCTGAAACGAGCGCGGATAGATCTGGTAGACGACCGCTTCCTTCCACCAGTAATGCGTATTGGATTTGGTCAGGGGCTTCGTTTCAGTCTCCTGGTTGAACAGGTCGATCATCGTGTCGATGACATAATCCGCATCCGGCATGGCTTTTCCCGCGAATCTCGGGATCGCCGAAAGTTTGAGCGACTTGACGATTGGGTTTAAAATGACTTTTTCATTGACCCCCGCGTACTGCACGAGCTGAGAGAGCACATCCCGCGCGATAGGGTTTTTGAGCAGTTCGCCAACCTTGGTGTCCCTTGTGATCATTCCGGTTTATCCTCCGTGCTGCGGCGGTGTCTGCCGCGCAATTGCATGCTATCGCATCTATTGTACTGCTCTTTTATCTGGCTTGTCCACGCCTCTTGTGTGAATTCTCTGGAAATGAGCGTTCGCGTAAGCGTGCGCAATACCGAGGTGATTATACGGTTTTCACGCAAAAAACAGGCGAATCACTTCGCCTGTCTTTTTGAAAAATCGCTGTTATTCGCCTACGGCGACCTCGTAAACGCTGACTTGCTTTTTGCCAAGGTGCTTGGTTTCAAAGCGGACAACGCCGTCGACGGTTGCAAAGAGCGTATCGTCCTTGCCGATGCCGACGTTGGTGCCGGGATGGAAATGCGTGCCGCGCTGACGAACGAGGATGTTGCCCGCGAGCACAAACTGGCCATCCGCGCGCTTCGGTCCGAGGCGCTTTGCATGGCTGTCGCGGCCGTTGCGGGACGAACCAACGCCCTTTTTATGCGCAAACAGTTGCAGATTCATCTTGAACATATCGTTACACCTCCCTGTGTCGTATTTTAAGGGATTTCCGATACGAATCCTGTATGGAGTTGAGGCCTGCTTCCATCGTTAAAAACAAAAGCTCTGCCCGATCCAACCGCTCCCCGCGCGTATCGTCTGCAAGGACGCAGTGTATTCCTTCTTCATCGTCGATGGAATAAACGAGGTCTTTTCCCTCTTTTAATCCGACGACCTGAACCAAACCCAGACAACACGTCTGCGTCAGCGCGGAAATCGCGCTGCAGACGATGTCTTCCCCTGCTTCACCGTGGTTTGCGTGCCCGGACGAGGTAAACCCGACCGTACGCGTGTCCTTGCGAAGCATTGTCAACGTAACCATAGCGCCTTACCCGATCGAGAGAATCTCGACTTTGGTGTACGGCTGACGATGGCCGCGCTTTGTGCGGGAGTCTTTCTTTGGCTTATACTTGAAAACGACGACCTTTTTGCCTTTGCCGTGTTCGAGCACTTTGCCGCGAACTACGACACCACTCAAGACAGGTTTCCCCACCTTGACGCCGCTGTCATCCGCAACGAGCAACGTTTCAAAATCGACTTCGGCGTCCACATTGGCATCGAGCAATTCGACCAGAATCTGGTCTCCTGCTTCTACCTTATACTGCTTCCCACCGGTTTGAATGATTGCATACACGATAACTGCACCTCCTCATACCAGACTCGCCCAATCGCGGTGGCGCGGCTTAAAACCGCGCGCTTATACCGCCCCGGAGCGGCTCACCGAAAGATCATAACACAACGCACAGACCCGTGTCAACGAAAAAACTGCCGTTTTACGCGGGCTTGACGCACGCTTATCGAATGATCTTGCAATCTTTTTTGGTTTCCGGCACCTTCTTTTCCGAAAGCGGGCGCACGGCGAATTTTTCAATATGCAGCGTTGGCACCGGGCGCACATAATACGTGCCGCCCTCCTCCGCGGGAAACAGGCAACCGTGCTTCTTTTCCGCAAGCTCCATGGCGGTGACGACGTCCGGATGCGCCTCGATGAGGATGCGTTTGTTGTTGCTGCCCTTGATCACCTGCACCGTCTGCTTGCGGATGCGGTTGATCATGGTTTCGGGAGCCAGCACCTTCGCGTCGCCGTTGCAATAGGGGCAAACCTGCTGGAGCGTGTCGGAGATGCTCCTGCCGGTCTTCTTGCGCGTCATCTCGACGAGACCCAGATGCGTAAAGCCGAACACATGGGAGCGGGTGTGGTCGTTGCGCAGCGCGTTTTTGAGCGTGGTGAGCACGAGCGAACGGTTTGCTTCCTTCTCCATGTCGATGAAGTCGATGATGATAATGCCGCCGATGTCCCGCAGGCGCAGTTGCTTGGCAATTTCGTTTGCCGCCTCGCAGTTGACCGCGGTGATCGTTTTTTCGAGGTTGTCCTTGCCGACAAACTTGCCGGAGTTGACGTCGATGGAGGTCAGCGCCTCCGTGCGGTCGATGATGACATAGCCGCCGCTCTTGAGCCAAACCTTGCGTGCCAGCGCCTTGTCGATCTTGCTCTCGGTGTCATAGCGGTCAAACAGCGCTTCGCTTTCCTTGAGCAGGATGCGTGCCTTGAGCTTTGGCGCCATGACATCCGCAATCTCGCGGAGCTTGTCGTAGGCCTCCGTGTCGTTGACAAACACGCGGTCGATGTCCTTCATCAGAAGATCGCGCGCGGTGCGGAAGAGCAGCGACTGCTCGGCGTGGAGAATCGCGGGCGCTTTCTGCGCGGCGGCGCGTTTCTCAATCTCGGCATAGAGATTGACGATGCTTTCGAGGTCTTCCGAAAAGTCCTGTTTGGTCTTGCCCGCGGATGCGGTGCGGACGATCACGCCCATGCATTTGGGTTTGATCTCCGATAAAATCTTTCTGAGCCGCTGGCGTTCTTCGTCCTTGTCGATGCGGCGGGAAACGCCGACATAGTCCATCGTCGGCATGAGTACCAGCGTGCGCCCCGCGAGGGTGATGTGCGTGGTCACGCGCGCGCCCTTGGTGCCGACCGGGTCTTTTGCGACCTGCACCATGATTGTTTGTCCGGGTTTGAGCAAATCGCGGATGTTCTTTGCCTCCGGCATCTGCTCGATCACGTCGTCTGGATCGTCCGAGAGCACGATATCCCCCGCATAGAGGAACGCGTTTCGCTCAAGACCGATGTCGATGAAGGCCGCCTGCATGCCGGGCAGGACGTTCTGCACCTTTCCGTTGTAGATGTTGCCGACGAGGCGCTCCGACCCCTCCTGCTCTACATAGAGCTCAACGGGCGAGCCATCCTCGACGACCGCGACGCGGGTTGCCACGCCGCTAGCGTCCACCAGGATTTCCTTATTCATTTTTCCCTTCTCTTTCCTATTCCGCGGGCAGATGCGGCAACAGGCCATCTTCGGCAAAAAACATGTTCGTACGGTGGATTTCGTACGCCCCATGCGCATCCAAACGTTCGAGCAGCGCGTCGATGAACGCATCGACCCGCAGCCCGCCATCGGCTTGCAGCTTGCCTAGAACGAGGAGGGCAGCTTGTTCGCCCTCGACCTGCCCCACGGAAACCCGCAGGATATACGGACGCATGTCTACGGGCTTAATCCCGCCCTTTGTCCGTTTCTGTATGATGATTTCGCCCGCAAGCATGGCTTCGAGCGTTTGGGCCAGTTTCTCTCGCGAAACCGGCGCTTCAAACTGAAAACTGACGCGATATTCCGCGGCGCGGAGCTTGGCCGAAAGAGAACCGAACGATTCCGGCGCGGAAAACGCACCGGTGATCAGCATCCCCAGCGGCATGACTTCGTTGGCGCGGCGCGTAAATTCCGCAGGATCGATCTCCTGGGAGAGCTGCACCTCAAACCATTCGCATTGGCTACTCATGCCCGTTGCGGCAGCGGTTGCAAACGAAAACTGGGGGTGCGGGTTAAACCCGTTTGAATATAGTAGCGGCAGATTTGCGCGGCGAAACGCGCGCTGCAACGTGCGCTGAATATCCAGATGCGAGATCATCGCAATCTCTTGTCCTTTGTGATAGGCGGCAATCAGTTTCATGATATGCTCCAAAGCACCAGCTTATTATTACAGACAGTCAATTTCATAGTATGTTCCAACTCATTCTCTTATCCCTGCATCCGGCAGTCGGTTTCATATCGCGCTCCAAAGCATCCGTTGCAGGTCTCGCGGCAGTCCGGCGTGGTGTCGCCGCTCAATGCGCGCTTGTATTCCCGGCGCAAGTACGCCTTGGTCACCAGCATGTCGACAAAATCCCACGGCAGCGCGTCTTCCAGCGCGTATTCCCGCTGGGCGTAGTCCTGTTCGCTCAATCCGCAGTCCGCAAACGCCTGTGCCCATGCTTTGCTCTGGAAGTGCTCCGACCAGGAGTCAAACCGGCAACCGAGCTGGTAGGCGCGCAACAGCACATCGGCGAGGCGTTCATCCCCGCGCGAAAACGCGGCTTCCAGCACACTAAGCAACGAGAAGTGGCAGTTGAGCTCCGCCCCGCGCACGCCCTTGAGTGCGTTTTTCAGCAGCTCCTGTTTGCGGCGGATCTCGTCCGGCGGTATCTGGCCGTACCATTGAAACGCGGTAAACGGCTTGGGTACAAAGGTAGACACGCTGACATTGAGCCGCAAGCCCTTGCCGCGCTGCTCCTTGGGCAGCTGATAAAACTGCCAACTGACCTTGCGCGCAAGCTGCGCGATGCTGAGGATATCCTCGTCCGTCTCGGTCGGAAGACCGATCATAAAATAGAGCTTCACGCTGCTCCAGCCCGCGGAAAACGCGTCCTGCGTGGCGCGGAGTACGTCGTCTTCCGTGACGTTTTTGTTGATCACGTCGCGCAGACGCTGCGTGCCCGCTTCGGGCGCGAAGGTCAGCCCCGCTTTGCGGACGGTCTGCATGACGCTCAGGTCGTTTGCCAGCTCACTGTCCACGCGAAGCGACGGAAGCGATACGGAGACCTTGCCCGCCTCCATCTCGCGGATGATTTCGGGCACGAGCTTGTGCACCTCGGAATAATCTCCGGTGCTGAGGCTCAAAAGAGATACTTCGTCATAGCCGGTGCAGCCGATCTGCTGGCGCGCAAGCTCCATCAGCGTTTCACTCTTGCGCTCACGAATCGGGCGGTAGATATACCCCGCCTGGCAGAAGCGGCAGCCGCGCGTGCAGCCGCGCATGACTTCCAGCGCGATACGGTCGTGCACAATGCCGAGATACGGCACAATCGGCTCTCCCGTGAAGGCCGCCGCGTCGAGGTCTTTGATGATCCGCCGCACGACGCAAGTTTCGTCCGTCTTGAGAGACGGCACATACACCCCGCGCATGGTGGAGAGTTCTTTGAGCAGCTCCGCCTTGCTCTTGCCCGTGCGTTTGGCGTTGAGCACCGCAAGCGTGACCTCCGGCGTCATCTCTTCCCCGTCGCCGATGAGCACCGCGTCCATAAAGGGAGCTACCGGAGTCGGGTTGCAGGCGCAGGGCCCGCCGCAGATGATCAGCGGGTCGCTCTCGCTGCGGTCTTTGGCTAGCAGCGGGATGCCGGAAAGATCCAGCATCTGCAAAATATTGGTGTAGCACATCTCATAGAGAAGCGCAAAACCGATGATGTCAAATTCCTTGAGCGGGCGCTTCGTTTCCAGCGAAAAGAGGGGCATGTGCTCTTCCCGGAGCACCTGCTCCATATCCGGCCAGGGGGCAAACGCGCGCTCACAGGCGACGCCCTCCACGCGGTTGAGTGCGTGATATAGAATCCTTGAGCCAAGGTGCGACATGCCGATTTCGTATACGTCGGGAAATAAAAGCGCAAAGCGGATATCCGCTTCCTGCTTGACGATGCTGTTCCACTCTCCGCCGATGTAGCGCGCGGGTTTTTCCACGCGGCTGAGCAGGCGGTTGAAGGCTAATTGATCCAATGTTGTGTTCCGTTCCGTCCTCTTGTTTTCGGTGTCCGGCGCAACTGTTTGCTGCTTGCTGTATCGACAATTGGGCATATGACACCTAATATAAGAGTTTATCATACGCGTTTCGTCAGGTCAAATCACAACCGCATATTTGTACGCTTGCGGACAGCCCAAAATGAATATTTACTGCGGGTTTGAAAAAAGCATGCAAATACCGTATGATGTGGTAGAATAGATTTGTTTTCAACGCACCTTGCGCAATAGGCGAATCATCCGCCTTTGTTTTGATTTTTCATTATTATCTTTTATGAGGAGACTCGTATGCTGCTTTTAAAAAACGGCCGGATCCACACCATGACGCAGGAAGTCTTTTCCGGCGATATTCTAATCGACAACGGCAAGATCGTCCTCGTCGGCGCGTCCCTTTCGGCTGACGGCGCGGAGATCATCGACCTTGGCGGACGATTCGTCCTGCCGGGGTTGATCGACGCACACTGCCACATCGGCATGTGGGAAGACGGCATGGGCGAAGAGGGCGCAGACGGAAACGAGATGACCCACCCCATCACGCCGGAGCTGCGTGCCGTGGACGGTCTCAACCCGTTTGACCCCTGCTTTCAGGAAGCGCGGGACGCGGGAGTAACCACCGTGGTTACCGGCCCCGGCAGCGCAAACGTCATCGGCGGGCAGTTTGCTGCGCTCAAAACGTTTGGCCGCAGCATTGAAGAAATGACGCTTCGCGACCCCATCGCCATGAAAGCGGCGACGGGCGAAAACCCGAAGGGCGTTTATGCCGAAAAGAAGGTTGCCCCCACCACGCGCATGGCGATTGCCTCGCTGTTTCGCTCGACCATGACCGACGCGGTTGAGTATCAAAAAGGCATGGCAAAAGACGAAGACAAGCCCGATCGCGACATTGCGATGGACGCGCTGCTGCCCGTCATCAACCGCGAGCTGACGGTGAAAATTCACGCCCACCGCGCGGACGATATCCTTACGGGTCTCCGCCTCGCCAAAGAATTTAACCTCAAGGTGACCATCGACCACTGCACCGAGGGGTACATGATCACGGACGTGCTCAAAGACCGCCTGCTCGAGCAGGGCGCGGGTATCATCATAGGCCCGCTGCTGTCCGAGCGCAGCAAGATTGAGCTGAAGAACCTCTCCTTCTCCGCGCCGCGTGTGCTGGAGGAGGCAGGCATCCCCTTTGCGATGATGACCGATCATCCCGTGATCCCGATTCAGTTTTTGCCCGTGCAGGCTGGGCTTGCCGTGCGCGAGGGTTTGAGTGAGGAGACGGCGCTTCGCTCCATTACGCGCTATGCCGCCGAGATCGTCGGTATTTCGGATCGCGTCGGCACACTGGAGGCGGGTAAGGACGCGGATATCGCCGTATTTGACGGTCATCCGTTTGACTATCGCACGCACTGTGTGCTCACGCTCATCAACGGCAAAGTCGTGCACAACACTCTCAAACAGGAGGCGTAACCCATGCGTTCCACCTATGCATCCATTTCGCTCGCCAACATCAAGCATAATATCGAGCTGATGCGCGCCCGCCTCAAGCCGGAGACAAAATATCTCGCGGTGGTCAAGGCAAACGCATACGGACACGGAATGGAAGCCGTCGCCAACTGCGCGCTGGAGAGCGGCGCGGCTTATCTTGGGGTCGCATTCACCGAGGAGGGCGTGCGCCTGCGCCTCGCGGGCATCACGGCTCCGATCCTTTTGCTGGGTGCGACGGACGAAGACCATATGGACGACGTGATCCGCCACGCTCTGATGCCGACAGTATTCACGATTGAGACGCTGCAACTGTTGCAGGCGCATGCGGTGAAGCTCAACATGGTCTGCCGCGTGCACATCAAGGCGGACACAGGCATGAACCGCATCGGCTTTACGAGCGAGGCTACGTTTACGGAGGCGATCCTCCTGCTCAAGCGCTGCCCGAACCTCGTGCTCGACGGATTATTCACGCATTTTGCGGTGTCTGAACTGCCGGATACCTCCTTTACACTCCTGCAGGCGGATCGCTTCCGCCGCTATGTAGAGATTTGCAGCCGCAACGGCCTGCACCCGATTCTCCACGCGAGCAACAGCGCGGCTGCGCTGCACATCCCCGAGGCGCAGTTTGACATGGTGCGCGGCGGCATCGCGATGTACGGCTGCCATCCCGCGGGTCATCCGGTCAAGGGGATCGATCTGCGTCCCGTGATGAGCTGGCATGCGTACATCACCCACATCAAGACCATACCCGCCGGCGAAGGCGTAAGCTACGGCTTGAAGTACGTCACGCCGAACGATATGCGCGTCGGCACCGTCGCGGTTGGCTACGGGGACGGCTACAAGCGTTGTCTTTCGGACAAAGCAGAGGTGCTCATTCGCGGCATCCGCGCGCGGCAGATCGGCACCATCTGCATGGATCAGATGATGATCGACCTCACCAACGTGCCGGACGCGGTGGTCGGCGACGATGTGGTGCTGCTGGGTCGTCAGGGCAACGACGCGATCACGGCAGATGAACTTGCGGACAAAGCGGGCACCATCAGCTATGAAATACTATTGAGTATTTCTGAACGCGTCCCGCGGATTTATACAAAAGACTAAGAACGAACAAAACAGAGGCACCCGCGCCGCGGGTGCCTCTTTGCGTTCTTGCGCTGTATTTCGCTTTTGAAAATTCTGAAAGAGTAAATTGCTAGAATAATCCTTCTATCGTCTGCTCAACCGCGCCGATGACGTCTCTTGCCAGCAGCATGCGCTCTTTGAGTAGATCCAGTGCAACATCCGCACTTGCGCCAAGCAGATATGCCCCGCAGGATGCCGCGTCCAGCGGCGAAAGCCCCTGCGCGAGCAGCCCCGTGATCAGCCCCGCGAGCACATCCCCGCTGCCGCCTTTGGCGAGCCCCGCGTTGCCACTCGTGTTCAAGCGCACCACTGCTCCGTCGGAAATGCAAGTCGTCGCGCCCTTGAGCAGCACGACGCAGTTCCACTTTTTCGCGTAAGCCTGCGCAATCCCGATCGGATCAGCAAGAATCGCAGTAACCGTCTCGCCGCTGAGCCGCGCCATCTCCGCCGGATGCGGCGTGAGGATCACGCGCGTGTGCAATTCTGCCAGAAGCGCGGGCGACTGCGCGAGCTGGTTCAGCGCGTCTGCGTCCAGCACCGTTGGAACTTTTGCCGCAAGAAGCGCCGAGATGAGCGGAAGAATGTTCCCCTCTCCAACACCGCAGCCGATGCAGACCGCGTTCTTTTGCGGCACCTGAGCGGCGGCATTGTCGCACGCCGTTATGTCCCAATTTGCCCCGTCGTTCACGGCGGCTGCCATCGCCTCCGGCAAAGCGGAGAACGCGGGCTTTACCGCGCCGGGTACGGCGGCGGTTGTCAGCCCCGCACCTGCGCGCAGGCAGGCGGCAGTGCTCAACAGCGCCGCGCCCGTAAAAGCACCGGACCCGACGCAGAGCAGCGCGCGCCCGTTTTTGCCCTTGTGTGAATCCTGCGGGCGCTTGGGCAGCAGTCGCGCTGCATCCTCTCGGGTAAACAGAAAAACGTCCTGAATCCGTTCGTCCTGCGTTGGTTCCTGTTGGTCAGCTGTATCCGTGAGCGGGTGCACGATCACTTCTCCGCAGCAGCCGCGCCCCGGAAACAGAAGATGTCCGTGCTTGTAAAACTGAAACGTCACCGTTTCGCTTGCGCGAATCGCGCTGCCGAGAATCGCGCCACTTGTCGCGTCCACGCCGGACGGAATATCGACGGCGACAATGGGTTTGCCGCTTACGTTCATTTGCACAATCGCATCGGCATATACACCCGCAATCGGGCGCGAAAGCCCGGTGCCGAACATCGCATCGACAATAACATCAAACTTCGAGATCAATTCTTCGGTAAGTGCATCAAAAAAGCGCACACCATTTTCCAGCGCACGCAGATAGTTCATTTTTGCGTCTCCGAATAGTTTGTCCGCGCTTGCAAGCAGCACACCCGCACAGGAGACCCCGCGCGCGATTAGCAACCGCAGCAGCGCAAACCCGTCCCCGCCGTTGTTGCCACCGCCGCAGACGACGAGTACGCTTTGGTTGGCATAGCGCGCTTTGATCAGTGCGTCCACGCCCTCTGCCGCGCGTTCCATCCAGACGAGGCTGTTCGCCCGCCCGTCCGCAAAGCGCGCCTGCTCATAGCGGCGCATCTCATCCGCCGTGACCACGCGTTTCATTCGTCCGTCTCCCCTGTCGCCTCGCGCAGCGCCGCGCGCGCGTCGTCATAGGAATACCCGCGCGCGAGCAGGCGGCGGATCACCATCACGTTCCGCTCCCGTTGCGGCAAGCGGGCATATTGCCGCGCATATTTTTCCGCAGTCTCCGCGCAGGAACGCTGCTGCGCCTCGTCGTCCACCTGCGTAAGCGCCTGGTCGATAGCATCCTGCTCCGTTTCGTGCGCCATCAGCTGCTCTCTGAGGTGCGCGCGGCTAATAGGCTTTGTGGCAAGGCGCGTGCGTACAAACTCGTTTGCAAACGCCAGATCGTCCAGCAAGCCCAGCTCTTTGAGCCGCTCTACGGTTTCATAGACCTCGACTTCGCCGTATTCGCACGTGTCAAGATGGCGCTCCATCTCGCGCACCGTTCGCGCCCGCGCGCCAAGATAGCGCAGCGCGGCATCCATCGGCTTGCGTCCGATGTCCGAGACTTTTTTCGGTTTTGACATACTTTTTCCCATGCGGATATTTTACCATAGTTTTCCCGCTTGGGACAGTTGCCGAAAAAAAGCCGTTCAGGTTGCGCAAATAAAGGAGAAATCGTGCAACTTTCTGATGAACATTCTGTAACAATTCCGCCGTTGCCCGATTCCATCGGTGCAAAAAACAAATTCTTCCGTTACAATAGGGAAAGATGTTTCTGTTATAGAGACATCATTTCCAACAAACAGTTTATATTCACGCAAGATGTTTCTGTGTATTACAAGCATTTATATGTCGGAGCAAGAGAAACTTGCACCCGCGAAACAATATCGCATTTTTTCCAGGAGGAAGCGTTCAATGGAGGACAACCGGCAACAGCCGAGCCAGCCGCAGGAAGAACAGAGTTATACCGAGGTAATTCTGGAGCCGATTCAGGATATCGGTCTGCCGAAAAAGCGCAAGAGCAGCAGCGCTGCCGCGCGCAAACGCAAGAAGAAAAAACAGCAGCAGCGCATGATCATCGTGCTCGGCTCAGTGTTTGCGCTCCTGCTTATCTTTTTTATCGTGATGTTCGTCAGCAACCAGCGTGAGGCGGCGGCAGAGGCCGCGGCGCAGATTGCCGCGGAGGAAGCGGCGCGCGTGCAGATGGAAAAAGAGCAGGAAGAGTTCAAAGCAATCGCACACTCCACCGTATTCCTGCAGGGCGTCAGCGTCAACGGTGTCTCCATCGGCGGTATGACCATGGATGAGGCAAAGGCAGCCCTCGCTACCGCAGAGCAGAGCCTGACCGCGCAGCGCGAAATGCAGCTGGTCTACGACAATAAACTATATCCGCTGGATCTTGCCAATATGCCGTACACCGTCAACACGGACGCCGTGCTCAAGGAGGCGTTCAACCTCGCCAAAAGCGCAATCGATTACACGAGCATGATGGCTCAGGTGGATGACATCCGCACCAACGGGCGCGCGTATACGCTCGCTGTGAGCTATGATCTTTCCAGCCTGAATACTGCCGTGGCGCAGATTGCAACGCAGATCGACATCCCCGCGCAGGACGCGCAGGTCACCGGAATCGACGAGAAGACCCATGCGCTGACCATCAAAAACGAAGTAGTCGGCTATGTGGTGGATCAAACCGCATTGATAACGATGATTTCGGATGCGGTGAAAAACAACATCAAAACTCCGATCAATATTCCCATCGTCGTTACCCAACCGACCCTGACCGCGGCGACGTTACAGGGACAGTTTGTCCTGCGCGCAAGCGCGACGACGGATTTTTCAACCAGCACGAGCGAGCGCAAATATAATGTACGCAAAGGCGCGGGGCTGATCAACGGCACCGTGCTCAAGCCCGGCGATGTTTTCTCCACCAACGATACATTGGGTGTGCGCAGCACCGGAAACGGCTGGAAGATGGCGAATGCCTACGAAAGCGGCGCCGTCGTTCCGCAAGCCGGCGGCGGTGTTTGCCAGCTTTCTTCTACGCTCTACAACGCAATCGTAAAGGGCGATCTGGAGGTCGTTTACCGTCGTAATCATTCGATGCCGGTCGCATATGTCAAAGAGGGACTGGACGCGACGATCAACTCCGTCGGCAACATCATCGATTTCCAGTTTAAGAACAACACCACCTCAGATATCGTCATCATCGGCTATACCTCCGGCAATAAACTCACCTTTGAGGTCTGGGGCATGCCCTTTGCAACGAAGGAGTATGACGAGATCAAGCTCACCAGCTCACTGGTCAACACCAACGAAGCCGCGGGAGAGCCCGTCGAGATGGAAGTTCCCGTCGGCACCGAAAAAGCGAATGGATCCCTCATGGTTGCGGGCGAAACCTATGTTGCCGTCACCCCGCGAAAGGGCTATGTCTACCAGAGTTATAAGAATTATTATCTGGCGGGTACGCTCGTGAGAAAAGAAAAGCTCGCTGTTTCGACCTATAAGGCATTCCAGGGTGAAATCTGGATCTGCCCGCCGGATGAAACTCCGACGCCTGAGTTTATCGAGGTAACGCCGGAATATTGGGAAGCAACTCCGACCCCGACTCCGACCCCGACTCCGACTACGTCTGTAAGTCCGTAATCTCAATCATCACTTTACGCTAATATGCACAAAGGAGAGGGCAAACGCCTTCTCCTTTTTTTGTGCATATATGTTAGTTATGTTATTTAGTCTTCAGTCTCCTGCTCCTCATCATACATCTCCCGCTGGAGCAGCATAAATTTGAGCGAGTCGGCATCCATCGGCGCCTGCCGCGTGCCCATGCACGCGCTGCATGTGGCGAAGCATTGCGGGCAGATGCAGCGGCTGCCAAGCCCCTTTTCGTCCTGCACCATGTATTCTCCGCAATTTTGACAGGAACACCGCATGTTTGATCGCCTCCGGAAATGTTTTCTCCCTTTATTTTACCACGTTTTCGACTAGTTGGATGCAAGACAAACAGATTCACATTCCGTTTATGGAAATTCGTCGGTAGTTGTGCTATACTCTCTGCGTTATGAAATCACGCTTATTTCAAAAAACAAAATCGCTTTTGCGCCGCGTGCTCACGCTGGCGCTTGTGTTTGTGCTGCTGCTGGCTGTTTCGCCGCGCGCGCACGCGGAAAATTTCCGGTTTCAAATCGGCGATTGTTCGGACGACGTGCTGCGCGTAGAAACGCGCCTTTCGGATCTTGGCTATCTCTCCGGCGTGGTCAACGGGCGCTGGGAGCAGGCGGATGCGGACGCCCTCGCGGCCTTTGCCGAAAGTAACAACGTCACGATCTATACCGTGGCAAACCTGCTCTTCACCAACGACGCGCTGCCCGCCTCCAAGGTTTCCTCCGTCTTTGCCAGCGGTACACAGCAGGGCTTTCTCGTCACCTACGGCACGCTGATGCCCTGGGACGAAGTGAAAGCGAAGCTGGTTCCCGGGCAGTTTTACGACGTGACCAGCTGCTATTCCGGCATCGCGCTGCATATGGTCTGCGTCTCCGCAGGCAGCCACGCAAAGATGCGGCCGGAGCTGGACTGGGACAACGCGACGCTGCGCGGCTTTTTCGGCGCAGCGAGCAGCTCCGAAAAACAGCCGGTCGTCATCACGGTTGACGGAATCCTGATCGCAGCGTCGATTCAGCAGGCCGCACCGAGCATGGGGGATCAGGCTCTGCCGGAGTACGCAATGTACTTCTCGGGCTCTCTCACGGGCGTGAGCGGCATTCCGGACGCGGAGCACGAAGCAATCGTAAAGATCGCCGCCAATCTCGGATCGTAACACAAATCTTATCATCGAGTTAATACAAAAAAGATAGCTGCACGCAAACATAAAACCGCCGCTTGAGATAGAATCAAGCGGCGGTTTTTGAATGTCGGTTTGCGTCTTTGGGTTAGACGGTTCTTTGTGAGATTCCCTTGATGACGGAGAGCGCCCAGTCGTGATCGCCAAGGGTGACGATTGTGCTGCAATACGGGCACTTACCGGTGTGGTTGATGTTCAGCGGCGCGCCGCAGTTGGGGCAGCTGATCTGCGTGACGCTCGGTTGGTTGAGCGTCTTTTTGTCCTTCTGGCGAATCAACTTCCAGTCGTAGACCATGAAGAGCTCGCGCGTCATGCTGCCGTTGATGATGCTTCCGGTGCGGTCGTCCTGCGTGTAGTCTGTGATGCGCGTGGAGAGCCGCACGACGAGCACGTCGTTATCCGCTTCGACGGCGTAGCGGACGATCCGGGTTTCGAGCACCGCGATGCGCTCGACAAAGTTGGTCTGCTTCGCGTCGATGAGCGATTGTAGCTGCCGCGCCATCTGGTTATACAGCGCGTCGGTCATGATCGCGCGCATAGGCTCCCAGTCTTTGTTCTGCCATGCGTTCTGCATCTGGATATACTGGTTGCCGACTTTTTCGAGCAGCACCTGCTCGTTGAAGTTCGGGTCTTTTTCTTTGAGTTTCTCAATCGGTAAGCCCGGTTCTTCCTGTGCGGCGGTGTAGTTTTGCCCGCCACCCTGCCCCTGCTGGCCGGAGCGCATGTAGCGCAGCACCGTGATGACGATGATCACGATGATGATGATGGTAAACAGATTTCCGCCAAGGCAGCCAACCGCGCTCAAAGAGCCATCGCTGGAGTATGAGCCGCTGTCATAGGTGGAGCCGCTGCTGCTGCTCCAGTCGGAGCCGGAGTCCCAGCTTGAACCGCCGCTGCTCCACGAAGAGCCGCCGCCGCCCCAGTCGGAGCCGCCGGAAAAATTGCCCGCGTCCGCGAGGGAATATGCCCCGAGCGTCAGGCAGCAAAGAAGCACGGCAATCAGGATCAATCCATGCCGGATTCGTCTCTTCATAGTCCCAGACCCCCTTGAAATTTCAAAAATTACTTCTATATCATACCCTATTTTTCGCACGTGAACAACAGCAATTACGGCTCGCTTTGTGACAAAAAATAGAGCGCGGTTTTCACGCCGCGCCCTGTCTTTCTTTCTAACTATCGCCTTTATGCGCGAACCAGCAGCTCGCGAAACCCGTTATCCGCTCCGGTTCGCTCCACAACGCGCTCCACATCCTGATCCATGCAGTCCAGGTTTGCTTCCTCCGCGCAGTAGATCACGCAGGTGCCGCAGCTCGCGCTCAAGTAGCGCGGAACGGGCGAAAGCCGCGCCGCAATCCCCGCACCCGAAAGCGCACGCTGTGTGCGCATGGCGGAGAGGTGCGTGTGAAACGTTGCGATATAGTCCGTCATGTCCGGTTCAACGTCAGCGTATAAACCGTTCCATCCTGCTTGATAGACACGGCGTATCCGCGCGAGGCGGCAAAGCGCGTGACATTTTCTTTTGCTGCCTCCGCGTCGACCAGCACGGCGAGCTCGCTCAATCCATCCTTAACTGCGCGCTGCGTGCGCACGACGGGTTCGGGGCATAGTAGCCCTCTTGCGTCAACGATCAACATATTTTACATCCTTTCGTCTGTCGTTCTCTCTTGGCGTTGGTTATGCCTTCTCACGATTGAACAATCCAATAACAGTGAGCAAGACAAAGCCAACCACAACCGCGATCATGCCGTTGACCGTCGGCCCTTTTGCCGAAGCGGCAAGGCCGAAGTTGTGGCAGATTGCAGCACCGACGACAAACCCGCTTACGGTGATTGCTGCGTCGGAATTGCCTTCACCCGCGAGGATCACCTGACGCAGCGGGCAGCCGCCGAGCAGTACGCTGCCCCAGCCGACCAGCGCCATGCCGAGGAAGTTCCAGAGCCCGTCCGTGTGCGCAACCGGTTGATCCGCAAACGAAAGATGGAACTTGCCGAGGATGAGATTGCCGGCAATCGTGGTCACGATGACCGCCACGAAACCCCAGAGCATCGAAAAGTCTTTAAACAGCATCGCGTCGCGGCTTGCGGCAACGGTGCAGAAGCGCGCCCGCTGGCAAAGCCCGCCGACGACGAGGCCGATGCCCAGCGCGATCAGAATCGGCGCATGCATGGAGCCGGGGCCGGATTCGCTCGCGGCAAACAGCGATGGCAGGAACACGGAGAGCGCCATGATTACCGCCGCGATGATCGGCAGCGTCAGTCCTTCCGTCATGCTCTGCGCATAGGCGCGCTTGAGTGTAAAGCCGCCGCGCATCCAGAGCGTGCCAACGAAAATGCCTGCGATGAAACCGACAAGCCCGATGAGCGCGTTGAGATCGCCGCCACCGACGCGGAGCATCATGCGAAGCGGACAGCCGAGGAACATCAGCGCGCCTGTCATCACGACAGCCGCGATGACAAACCGCGTCATCGGCGAGGAGCCGCCACGCGGCTTGAACTCTTTGGTGAGTATGGCGATGAGCATCGCGCCGAGGATCATGCCGACGATTTCGGGGCGCACATATTGCACCGCTTCCGCCGAATGCAGCTTGAGCGCACCGGAGGCATCCCTTAGGAAGCAGGCGATACAAAAGCCCATGTTGCCGGGGTTGCCCAGCGCGCTGAGTGCCAGCGCGGCAATGCCGATCACGACACCCGTTAAAATGACCCAGAAGTTGCGTTTTTTCATAGTACTCTCCTCTATCCTTGTTTTGTCTACAAGCCGGATTTCGGGCAACAAAAAACCAAGCCCGGCGTGGATTGCTCCGTCCGGCGAAATGAAAGTCCCCACTTTTTTCATTTTTGGTCTACTGTTTCCGATTTCGCAGCTGGCGGTCTTGTTTCGCCGCCTTTGTTCGGGTATACTGTAACATAGAAAATCGTTATACACAAGCGAGGATAACGAAAATGTCTCAGGATTTAATTTCCGATCACACGATTTATCTGGATCAGGCGGCGACCTCGCGCCCAAAGGCAGCGGGCGTTGGCGAAGCCCTGCGGTTTTACATCGATGCAGTCTGCGCAAACGTCAACCGCTCTACCTATGCGCCCGCGACGGATGCCGCCATCCGCGTGCTCGAAACGCGTGAAAAGCTCTGTTCGCTCTTCGGCTTTGCCGACTCGACGCACGTGATCTTCACCCCCGGGCAAACCGTCTCGCTCAATATGGTGATCAAGGGTCTCCTCCGCCCCGGCGACCACGCACTGGTGAGTGTACTGGAGCATAACGGCGTCATGCGTCCGCTCACGCAGCTGCTGGAGCGCGGAGTAACGTTTGACCGCATCCCGATGTGCGGAGATGACGCGCTCGACCTCGACGCCGCGCGGCAGATGATCCGCCCGAACACACGGCTGGTGATCCTCACGCACGCCTCCAACGTCAGCGGTACGATTCTGCCCATCGAGCAGATCGGCGCGCTTTGCCGCGAAAACGGGATCTTTTTTGCCGTGGATGCGGCGCAGACCGCGGGGCATCTGCCAATCGATCTGTCGAAAACGCACATCGATGCGCTCTGCGTCCCCGCGCACAAGGGTTTGCGCGGGCCGGGTGGCATCGGAGCCATGCTGCTTTCACCGGCTCTTGCAAAAGCGCTCGACCCGCTCATCACAGGCGGCACGGGCAGCGACTCCCACACCGAAAGCCAGCCTTTGTACATGCCGGATCGCTTTGAGAGCGGAACCCCCAACCTGCCCGGCATCTACGGTCTCCACGCCGCGCTCTGTGCGTTGGAGCAGGAGGGCTTAGCCCAACGGCAGGCACGGGAGGAAGCGTTGCTGAAACGGTTTCTGGGTGGATTGGACACGTTCTCCGGTATCCGTATCCTCGGCACGCGGGATGGTTCGCGTAAAGTCGGGCTGGTCTCCGTGGACTTCACCGCGCGGCGCGACAACGCGGAGGTAGCCGACCGCCTTGCAAACGAATTTGGCGTGCTCACGCGCTGCGGGCTGCACTGCGCGCCCAACGCGCACAAAACCTACGGCACATTTCCGCAGGGAACGGTGCGGTTTTCGTTCAACAGCAGCAATACGGAACAAGAGATCGATCTTGCGCTGTCCGCCATTCGGAACATTCTCAAATAAACCATCTAGCACAAAGAGGGTGCCCCGAAACAACGGGACACCCTCTTTTTCTCTGCTTGGATTATTGTTCTGCGCGCGAGAAGTAACGATACGACAGGATGCCGACCGGTAAAAAGAACGCGCACCAGAATTCCAGCACGGCGGTTCCGACCCAGTCCGCCCCTTGCATATCACTCGAAAACAACCCCAGCACCGGCATGATAAAGCATATGACCGCAAACGCGCCGTGCAGTAAGAGCAGTGTTTTCAGCGCGCGGTCGCCTTTGTCATGCACACGTATCGTCAACCCCGCAAAGAACGTCGACACCGCCATCAGGCAGTAGCCGAGCATGTCCAGGTCAAACATCATGCCAAATGTGCGATAGTCCAGCACCTGCGCCGCCATCCCCGTCAGCGCGCCGTTTTTCACCGTTGAGATCTGCACGAAATAGACGATCGTATTGCAGAGCGCATACATCGCGCCAAATGCAACCGCGCACATCGCCGCGGCTTTTGCGTCCGTGCGCGAAAATCGGTAGTACGCGCTGTTCATCATCACCAGCCCCCATGCGATGGCAATGCTGGAGCCGTAGCATAGCGCGGTCGGCCCCGTCAGCATACAAATCGCAAAGCAAACGACACCCGCCATCACGAGAGCTGCGCCAATTTTTCCGATTGTCCGATCCATCTTCATATCTCCCTTAATACTTTTTTATTTTGATTATCTCGATTCGCTCTGCCCGCTCAGCAACCAGCCGGATACGCGCAAAAAAAACGATTCTCGCTCTGCCGAACTGTTCCAGTCCACGCCGATGGACTCCTTGAGCATATCTTTGCGCAAAAACACGCTCTGTAAAATTGCCGCAAGGCAAAAGGAACGAATCATCGCGTCCGGGTCCTCGACATCCCTTAAAACCGTCTTGGAAAAGCCGATTGCTGTTTTGATGGTGTTGTCCCGCGCACCGGGCTCGTTGAAATCGCCGAGGATCGAGATGCGCGAAATCTGCGGATGCCCGTCCAGATAGTCCGCAACCTGCGCGGCAACCTTACCGAGACGCTCTGCTTTACTCGCGTCCTGCGGTAGCTGCGGCACAAAAGAACCAACCACCCCGCCGATCATTCGCTGTACGCATGCTTCAATCAGCCTTGTCTTCGACGTGAAATAGTAATTCACCAGCCCGACGCTGACACTTGCCCGCTCAGCGATCTGGCGGATGGTCACCCGCTCCACATCCCCGTCGCTTTCCAAAATCAGCGATTCCGTGGTGTTTAGGATCAGTTCTGTCGTCTGTTCTGCTTTTCTCACTTGCACTTCTCCGTTTTTGAACGTTGTTCAGTTTTGTAGTATATAGACCAAAGCACCTCTTGTCAAGCAAAAACCCGCCGTCTCCGGCGGGCAAAGCTGCGCGTATTATTTTTTAAACAAGATAGATCGATTTATCAGATTTTGTGATCACGGTCCCGATGCGCTGCGCGCTGGGCACACTCGCGCGCAAGTCGCGCTCCAGCGCGTCCGCGTCCTTGGGATCAACTGCAATCAGCAGCCCGCCGGACGTCTGCGGGTCATAGAGCGCGTCGCGCACCTTGAGCGGCAGGTTGCCCTCGTCCACAAACGGCTCGGCAAAGTTCCGGTTTCGATAGACGCCCGCGGGCAGCAGTCCCATGTTGGCAAACTCCAGCACTCGCGGCAAGAACTCAATCGCCCCGGTCTCCACCCGCGCGGAAACGTCGGAACCCTGCATCATCTCGAGCATATGCCCCATCAGCGAAAACCCGGTGACATCGGTGCAGGCGTGTACGCGATAGCGCACCGCGCAATCCCGCGCGCCTTTGTTCAGCGTGGTCATCAGCGCAATCGCGCAGTCGATTTCCCCCGCTTCCAGCATCTCTGCCTTCTCCGCAGTGGTCAGAATGCCAACGCCGAGTGGCTTGGTCAGGAACAGCACGTCGCCTTCGCGCGCGCCGAGATTTTTAAAGAATTTGTCGGGATGCACAAACCCGGTGACGGAGAGCCCGTATTTCGGCACGTCGTCGAAGATGCTGTGTCCGCCGGTGATGATCGCGCCCGCCTCAAAAACCTTGCTGTAGCCGCCCGCAAGGATCGCCTGAACGGCGCTTTGCGGCATGGTCTCCGGAATGCAGAGCAGGTTGAGCGCCAGCTTCGGCTCGCCGCCCATGGCGTATACATCCGAAAGCGCGTTGGTTGCCGCGATCTGCCCGAAGGTGAACGGATCGTCTACGATGGGTGGGAAAAAATCGACTGTCTGCACGAGCGCGAGTTCATCGCTGACGCGGTAGACAGAGGCATCGTCCGAGCGGTCGAACCCGACGAGCAGGTTCACGTCGTGGTGCGTCGGCATGTCGCCGAGGAGCTTCGCGAGCGTCCCCGCGCCGACCTTTGCGCCGCAGCCCGCGCAGCTGCTCAGCTTCGTGAGTTTTACTGTTGTTTCCATGTAGAACCTCCCGCGGACAAACCGTGCAGCACCGCCTCCAGCGCACCGCCGCCGATGGCAAGCGCCTTGTCCGAGACCGTGAAGCAATGCGAAAGCTCGCAACGCGGATCAACATCCCCGCTCTTCATGCCCTCATAGACCGTGATTCCGTCCGGCAGCAGCCCGCGCAGCACCCCGCGGATGCGCGTAACGACCGGTTCGCCGTCCACATATGCGCAGGTTTCGCCGGCCTCCACCACGTCGCCAATCTGCTTGACCCCGCGAAACACGCCGGCCTTTGGCGCGCGCAACAGCCGCTCCAGCGTAAAACCCGCGATGTTGCCGGGGATGCCCGTGTCCGGCAGAGCGGAGCCAGTGTAGTAGACGCGACCTAATTTGTGCCCGCGCATGGTCTCCACCACCGCGTGGCAGTCCACCCCTGCCGTGAAGCCGGGGCCGATTCCGATGACGATCGGCGCGTCTTCGATCCTGGTGCCAAGGTTTCGCTTTGCAAGGATCGCGTCGATCACAGCGGCGGGATTCAGCGCACGCGCCATCTCGCCCGTCGGGTCTGCAAGCAGTGCGATTTCGCCGCGAGATAGTATCTGCGCCGCCGCCTCTGCGCTCGCGGCAGACCGCGCGGTGATGTCCTCCACCGTGGTTTCGCCTTTGATGATCGCTTCCGAAAAACAAACGGTTCTGCGGATCGAGGTCGGCTGCATGAGGTCGCTCATCACCACCGAAAATCCGCTTTTGTGGAGCCGAAACGCGATGCCGGTTGCAATGTCGCCCGCGCCGCGCACCCAAATGATCATAACTCTTCCCTCGTATTTGTTCACGCGATGCGTGAGAATTTCGTCTATTTGCCGCCCAGCGCGGCGATGACCACGCACTCGACGGAAAGCTGTTCCAGTTCGGCGGCAACCGCAAGCGCGGTCTTGTGCCTCGCTTCGTCGTCCGCCTTGTTGAGCAGCACCGCAAACCGCGCACCCGTTGGCACACCTTTGCGCTGCCCTTGCGGATGCGCCAACACCCGCGCGATGTCCTGCGCGGTGACCTCGTCCGTCTCCGCCTTGCCGCACAACGCGGCGTAGCGCGCGGGACGAAATGCCGCGTCGCGAATCTTCTGCCCTGCGCCGTCCAGACCGGCAACCGCGATGACCAGCCGGGTTTCCCGCGGGATCACCGGCTCATGCTCGGCGGGGGCTTTGAGAGGCAGTTGTTTTGCGCCGTCCGCCTCGACGAGCACGTAGTCTGCAAGGTTCTTGAGCGCCGATATCGGGAGATCCGGCGCGCCGAGCTTGCCGTCTGGAGCGGGTTTGCCGAGGCAAAGCAGAGGCTCCAGCAGCAGCGCGTGGGTGACCTCGTCCGCATTGGGCGGGTTTCCTGTCGGAATTCCGTCCGGCGGGAAGATATGCGTCGTGGTGGTGACAATCACGCTTGCGCCCGTTTGCGCAAGTTCGCGCGCAAGGCGCAGCATCAGCGTCGTCTTGCCCCCGCCGCCGACCAGCGCGGTGAAGCCCTGCGGGATGTCAAACACCGCGGACAGCGCTTTTTCATTTGTATGGATTATCGTTTGCATGAATTCGTTCTCCCTGAATGAGAATAACACTTTTTCAGGCGATCTGTCAAACCGTGCGGCTCATCCGCCGGGGTAAGAAAAAACCCGCACGGTTTCCCCGCGCGGGTCGTGGTGCTCCCTCAGGGATTCGAACCCTGGACACCCTGATTAAGAGTCAGGTGCTCTAGCCAACTGAGCTAAGGAAGCAAATCGGGTCTTTCTTCGTTGCGCTTTCGCGCAAACCAGAAAAGACTGGAATATTATAGCGGCCATTCGGCCGCCTAAACGCTTTTGGAGCGGGAAACGGGGCTCTCCGCTCAAGCCTATTGCCGCTTGCGCTTCGCGCTACGCGTCTGCTGGCTTTCGCTCCCCTGCCGCTAAAAACAATCCACTGGATTGTTTTTCAACGCGGCTTCGATCCCCTTTGAAAAACAGCAGTTTTTATGGCGGCACACGTGCCGCCATAAAAACTGGAGCGGGAAACGGGGCTCGAACCCGCCACCTCAGCCTTGGCAAGGCTGCGCTCTACCGAATGAGCTACTCCCGCAAAAGTTGCCGCTTGCGACTGCGGCGGAAAAATTGGTGCTCCCTCAGGGATTCGAACCCTGGACACCCTGATTAAGAGTCAGGTGCTCTAGCCAACTGAGCTAAGGAAGCGCATTTGGGCGCTCGGCACATCACCGTTTCCGGTCGACGACCTGAGCCCTATCGTCAGCAGATTGGGTTGGATTGTGGCAACCATCCTCAAACCGCGGCAAAAAGTATTATAGCATCTTTCGCGCGGATGTCAACCAATTCTGACCATGTTCTGTTGAAAAGTTGAGAATCGCGAGCCGAAATTTCCGCGCGCTCGCCCCCGCCGCAAAAGAACGACAGAATTGTATCCGCATTTCGTAATTTTAGTAACATTTGTAGATACACCCTTGCATTTTTGCGTGGATACACTATCATATCTCTCAGAAAGAAAATCCGCAAAAATTTGAGTTGCGGAGTCGCACGCGCCGGAGGGGGGGAAACACCGGCAACGCGCGATTAGAGTTAGGGGGAACAACAACATGGAATCCAAATACTGTACCAATTGCGGGCGGACGATTCAGACCGGAGAGTTCCGCAGCGCGAGCGGCCAATGCGGCGAATGCGCGGCAAAAGCGCAGAGCGCCGGCACCGTTGCCGGAAGGCAATATTCCGAGAAGGACTGGCTCGTGACGCTGCTCTTCTCCATCTTCCTTGGCTATCTCGGCATCCATCGCTTCTACGTCGGCAAGATCGGCACTGGCATCCTCTGGCTGCTCACGGCTGGCTGCTTCGGCATCGGCGCGCTGGTGGACATCATCATGATCGCCACCGAGAACTTCACGGATGACAACAACCGCCTCATCGTGCAGGATCAGCGCAAGAGCCCGAATTACGGCTATGCCTACGCTTCAAACAGCAACGCAGGCGAGACAAAGTCCTCGCGTGAAAATGTGCTCGATCAGATCGAAAAACTCGCCAAACTCCGCGATTCCGGCGTGATTTCGCAAGAAGAGTTTGAGCAGAAAAAAGCCATTCTGATGTCGAAAATCTAAGAACCAATCTCATAAACTCCGAAAACCGCCCACCTGGGCGGTTTTCTATATCTTGTGGTCATTCTTCCGTTTTTTGACTATTGGTTACTATTTGTTGTGTACAAAATCACCCGTTTTGTTCATTTCGTGTTAACGTTTCACGTGAAACATGTGTATATGAATTTTGTGTGAATTGGAAAATGGTATTGGTGGCTGGGTTTTCCGGATTAGCAAAGATAGTACATCGTTTAAATGTGTTTCATTACTTTCCAATACTGTTTTCGTTGTCGGATAAATTTGACTATTGTTGCTTTGCTTATGAAAGTTAATAAATACAATATGACATTTACATTCCAGTTACATTTTCTGCTGGGAATGGAGGCAATGGTAAATTTGATATTAGCAACTCTTGTCCATGAGAGCGCACTTTTGGTGCGCAGGAGTAGTCGAGAAAAATCGGTTGATACTTAGCGCCAGAGTCACTATATAGCCCGCAAATAAACGGAGCATCATCATAGCTAATCAGCCAATCAAAATAGCGAGCTTTATGTATGTACTTAGCCAAAGCCGTATGGTCAAAATTTGTATAATAGTGTCTATAGATTTTCTTGCCTTGCTCAAAATAGGGCGGATCGAGGTATACAAAGCAAGTGTTCCCAATGAAACGTGTTGTTTGAGTCTTTAGAAAAGCTATTGCATCGTTATTGTAGACTTCAACACAGTCGCTATGTGCTGCTAGCTCTCTGATAACCTCAATAATTTTAACCTTATTAAACCTACAATCAATGCTGTATTGCGAGGTTTGATTTATGCCTCCAATTGGGTTTGCTTTCAGAATACCTGAGAAGTTAGTCCTGTTAAAAAACAAGCCAGCAAAGCCGAGATGAACAAGATTGTCTTCATTTACTTCATTAGTTTCTCGGAATTTCGCGAGAGCTAGCCATGTTTTTATGGTGATAGGTGTGGTCTCGATTAAGTTACACAATGCTTCTGTATGTCTAAAAACGCTTTCCCAAAAAGCATAAAGCAGAACATCCTTCTCGCATAAAACCAGATTTCGAATTCTATTCTTCCTTAATAACTCAAGACCTACCGCTGCACTTCCAGCATAAGGTTCAAAGAAAGTACATCCTATTAAATTGTTCGATGATAATAGTGCATCGATGTAGTCGACTAAAAATCTTTTTGCACCTGGATAACGTAATGGATTTGAAGAAACCGCCATTAATTCGGCCTCCTTCTAAATTATAAGCAATTAATTATTCCTTGAATCAAACCGAACATACCACCTGCCGCAATTCCTTCAAGCGAATCAGGGGTTGCGTTTATTAAATCAGGACGATGTATGGTAGCATTCAAAAATTCCCTATGTTTTGCAGCAATGACGCTTTCATAAACTAGTAATAAATCAATATCACAGAAAACGAGTTGTTTATTATGATTAATATAATCTTCCATAGAACTCAATGTTGCAAACTTCTGTTTCTCAATCGTTTTGCAATAAGCTCCCCAGAGATTCACTTTCTTTAGATGCAAGCGCAAAGCCTGCTCATAGGCAGTACGCAATACCATCCCGGTAGAAATCGGAAATGACTTGTATGCCTTTTGCCGCGAGTTGTTCGCTTTGGATAACTCAAATAATTCGTTAATCGCAAGAATCATCCCTCGATGATCTGGAATGCTCGGACTAAGTTTGTTATTCCATGAAACCGTTTCAAAGAAAGATCTAGGAGGAGGTCCTCCGGGCTTAGGTCCACCGCTAGCACCTTCTCTATCTCCATTCTTTCCACCAGCCTTATTACCATCGGAATCATTATTATCTTTTGATTTGCTTGGCTCATCACCTGCTGCTTGCTGCTGATTGCCGTTTTTGTCGTTTGTTTGATTACGATCTTCTGGGGGAGGATTCCCCGGTTCGTAATCTTGCGATTGTTCTTTTGTGTCATTACCAATCGCATCTAGATCTAAAATGCTTTGAAGTAACGGCGTAATGCCACTAACATCTGACAATACGTTTCTTGTAGTAATCCGTTCATTTACTATAGCATCTTGAAACACAAGTTGAACTATATTTTCGAAAATGTTATTGGGTAGCGCACTAATTGTATTGTGATCTTTATCATATTCTATTTTTAGAAAACTCCTTGGGCTGTTAACTTTTCCAATCGGATACTCAAATTTCACAGTAAAAATCCGCCAAAACGGATCCGTTTTTAGGCCAATAATCTCAGATGAATAATCTGTGTGGATTTGTTTGTAATTTTTATATGCAGTAACAAAAAACTTGTAGTCCCTGATATCTTTCTTTATTTCACTTTCATTTTCGCCAGTAATCCGCGACAAATTCGAGATAGTTTGTCCTAAAACAGTGTCGAAATTTGAAGCAAAAAACTGTTTCTTTGCAAGCGGTTTCCATTCTTTTATTCCTTGAATGTGACGCTTGGTCATTAACTCAAGTGCAGCGTCTCTATCATTCAATAAGTCAACTTCAATTGTTCCACAGGTCTCCAATACTCTCATTGATGTGTGCGGAATCTTGTGTGAAAACTTATCCGGTATTAAGTCCCGCGAAAGCAAAAATTGCAAAGCACATGTTCTGCGATTACCTTCGATTACTACATATTGCTCGTTTTCATATAGAGCGACTATTCTTTCGCCAGGCAAAAGACCACCATATTCATTGATTGAACCCGCGAGTTGCCCGACGTCTTCATAGGTAACCAAATATCTCCTAATGCTTGCTTGGTCACGACTTGATAGAATTACGAATCTTGGATTCTGATCATCAAGTTTTAACTCAAGCGGTGAGATAGTTACAGTCATAACTCCTCCACATTTGTATAATAATAGTAATATACCACATCCTAATTTCAAAATAAACGAATATAATGTCGTAATACTATGATTTCTTGTTTTGTTTTGAAAATAAACCCCGCCTTTCGGCGGGGTTTTGTCCTTGGAGCAGGTAACGGGATTCGGACCCGTGATCTCAGCTTGGAAGGCTAATGTGTTACCGCTACACTATACCTGCATGCGGATGATGAAGTTGTAGTCGCTAGATAAAGAAAATCTCCATTCATAAACGGGCTGTGTGACCTGTCCGCTTATGAATGGAGCGGGAAACGGGGTTCGAACCCGCTACCTCAGCCTTGGCAAGGCTGCGCTCTACCAAATGAGCTACTCCCGCAGGGGCCGATTGAAAAAGGTTTGGTGCGGGCGAAGGGACTTGAACCCATACGCCTTTCGGGCACCAGAACCTAAATCTGGCGCGTCTGCCAATTCCGCCACACCCGCACACAGATCTACATCGGCAGAAGAAAAAAATGGTGATCCGCCGGAGGGTCGAACTCCGGACAACCTGATTAAAAGTCAGGTGCTCTACCAACTGAGCTAGCGGATCAAAAAAACTGGCTGGGGTGGCAGGATTTGAACCTACGAGTGCCAGAGTCAAAGTCTGGTGCCTTACCGCTTGGCGACACCCCATAGTTCACAGAAAAAGTAAAATGGGGTGAGTAGTGGGAGTTGAACCCACGACCTCCTGGGCCACAACCAGGCACTCTAACCAACTGAGCTATACCCACCATACCGGAAACGCTGCCGAAACCGAAACTTTTTTCTGCGCTCTTACCGAACGGATTTGCCCGACACCCTGGCTCTTTTACGCGCCGGGGTGTCGTGCAACATGGCGCGCCTGCAGGGATTCGAACCCGGGACCTACGGCTTAGAAGGCCGTTGCTCTATCCTGCTGAGCTACAGGCGCAGGAAGCGAGTTCCGAAGATTAATTATAGCGGCGAGGGGGCGTTATGTCAATCGAAATTGACAAAAAGATTGCATAATAATTGGCAAAAAGCATAACGCCGTTTTTCGCGCGTTTGCCGCCGTTTTTGCGCTCCGCCCGCCCCTGCGCCGCCCATTTTCGCAAAATTGCGCTGTTTATCAGGCGTTCTTGCCGCAGCAGGCTTTGTATTTCTTGCCGCTGCCGCAGGGGCACGGACCGTTTCTGCCGACCTTTGCCTCGCGCACAAAGATCGTGCTCGTGCGGTATTCCTTGGCGATGTTGCTGCGTTTTTCCTCGCTCAGGACGGGTTCCCATTCCTTGAGCGTGTACAGCCAGTTCGCCTTTGCCTTGTGCATGTTGAAATAGAGCTTCTCAAAATCGATGTCGAGTTTGAGCGCGCTGTCCACGCCGAGCTTCTCTAAGTTGACTTCTTTCTTCAGGCTGGTGTTGATGCCGTCGATAAAGCCCGCAAACTCCGCAACGCTCATGTTGAAGCGATCGGACAAATCCGCGTGCGTGCCGGCGAGCTTGCCCGTGTTCTCGGTCAAGATCGCGCGGTAGGCCTCGGTCTCTTTTTCAAAGTAGGCGTTCCAGAAGGCCTCGTGCTCGGGCTTCTCGCGCTCGGTCTCTACCATTTGCTGCCATTGTTCATACGGTTTCATGTGTTATTCTCCCTGTCCAGTGTTTGTTGTATGTCGTTGTTCCATAAAAGCTGTGCGCCCTCGCCCGTGTCGGAATAGTATCCCGGGCGAAAGCCGTTCTGTTCAAATCCAAGTCCCGCATAGAGCTTTTGTGCAACCATGTTGCTCTCGCGTACCTCCAGCGTCATCTTCTCCGCGCCGCGTTTGACCGCGTGGCGCATCATGGCAAGCATCAGCCGCTTGCCCCGCCCCTGCCCGCGATAGTCGGGCATGATGGCGACGTTGGTGACGTGCGCCTCCTCAAAGAGCAGCCACATGCCGCCGTAGCCGCAGATGACCCCGTCCGCCTCCATCACCAGATAGTGCGCAACGTCGTTTCTGAGCTCCCCCGCGAGCGCGAGCTTTGACCACGGAGAGCGGAAACAGGTGCATTCGATCTCGTGCACGCGGTTGACGTCCGCGCGCTCCATCGGGCGAATCACTTCCAGCGCCATCTCTACGCCTCCTCGGTGGATTTCGTCTTCATCCGCTCCGCCTGCGACGCGCGCAGGTACAGCGGCTCCGCTTCGTCTTTTGCGCTCATCGGTCTCGCTAGTGCCACAAGACCTACAAACCGTGCGCGCGGATACGTCTTATCCGTCGTATTCACGTCGCCGACGAATACCGTGTCCGTCGGCAGGTCCGCGAGGAACGATTCTGTCTCGACAGGGCTAGGTTCAATCAGCGTCCTGCCCGCCTGATACAGCGCGGCGTAGGCGTTGTCGTTTCGCGCGTCGATGATCGCGCAGACGGGGTGACTCGTCTCTGCTACGGCGCGCGCGAGTGTTTCGAGTGAATCGATCGCGACGATCTTCCTCCCTGCGGCAAACGCCAGCGCGTTGACGAGGCTTACGCCGATTCGCACGCCCGTAAACGAACCCGGCCCGATATCCACGGCGAAGAGGTCGATGTCGTGAATCGTGACACCGTTTTCTTCTAATAAATCGTCGATCAGCGGCAGGAGGGTCTCCGCGTGCTTTTTGCCTGCGTCCGCCTCGCGCTCCGCGATCAACGCGCCACCTTGAAACAGCGCTGCGGTGGCGACGGTGGCGGTGGTGTCGATGGCGAGCATCATAGCGCGTCCACCACGCTTTCGTATTGTTTGCCGATCGGACGCAGCTCCAGCGTGCGCGGCTCGTCTCCGCTGCCGGAGAGGAGGATCTCCAGCCGCTCGCGTGGCAGCGCCTCCGGCACGCGCTCTGCCCACTCCAGCACGAGGATCGCGTCCTGCGCGAGGTAATCCTCAAACCCGATGGCGAAGAGCTCCTCCGCGTCGTGGAGGCGGTATGCGTCAAAGTGAATCAGCCGCGGGCAGGTTTCGTATTCGTGCACGATGGTAAACGTTGGCGAGCGCACCTCAGCCGTGCCGACCGCCGCACCCATGCCGCGCACCAGCGCGGTCTTGCCCGCGCCGAGTCCGCCGTAGAGCGCAACAAAAGACGGCACCGGCAGCGCGCGAACGAGCCGCTGCCCCAGCGCGAGTGTCTCCTGTTCGGTTGTGCAGACGATTGTCTTCAAAAAATACTGCCTCTGTTACGGTCGGTTTTTGTTCTTTGTTTCTTGGTTCAGTCGTAGATGCCTTGCGCGAGCAGCTCCCGCGAAAAATCGCCAAAGCGGTCTTCCTGAATCGCGCGGCGGACGTCCTCCATCAGCCGCAGGGAGAATCGCAGGTTGTGCATGGTCAGCAGCTGCGCGCCGAGAATCTCTTTCTCCTTTACGAGATGGCGCACGTATGCGCGTGTGAAATTCTGGCAGCAGTAGCAATCACAGCCCTCTTCCAAGGGCGTGTGGTCGTGTTCATATTTCGCGTTCTTGAGCGTCATGCGTCCGTGTCGCGTCAGCGCCATGCCGTTGCGTCCGGCGCGGGTTTGCAGCACGCAGTCAAACATATCGATGCCGCGCAGCACGCCTTCGAGCAGGCAGTCCGGGCTGCCGACGCCCATGAGATAGCGCGGCTTGTGCTCCGGCATATAGGGCATCATAATTTCGAGCATCTCGTACATGATCTCTTTGGGTTCGCCGACGCTCAACCCACCGATGCCGAATCCGGGGAAATCCATATCCGTAATTGTCTTGGCGCTTTGGATGCGCAGGTCGCCAAACATGCCGCCCTGCACGATGCCAAACAGCGCCTGATCCTCGCGCGTGTGCGCGGCTTTGCAGCGCTCGGCCCAGCGGTGCGTGCGTTCCATCGCGGCGATGGTATACGCCCGGTCGGAAGGATACGGCGCGCACTCGTCAAAGCACATCGCGATATCCGCGCCCAATGCCTGCTCGACATCCATGACCGATTCCGGCGTGAAGAAGTGCTTGCTGCCGTCGATGTGGGAGCGGAACATCACGCCGTCTTCCTTGATGTCGTTGATCTTGGCGAGTGAAAACACTTGAAATCCGCCGCTGTCGGTCAAAATCGGACGATCCCAATGCATGAATTTGTGCAGTCCGCCTGCTTCCGCCACGAGCTTGTGCCCGGGGCGGAGGTAGAGATGATACGTGTTGCCAAGGATGATGTTTGCGCCGACGTCGATAAGGTCGCGCGGGGTCATCGCCTTGACGGTCGCCTGGGTTCCGACGGGCATAAAGATCGGGGTTTCGATGTCTCCGTGCGGTGTATGCAGCACGCCGTAACGCGCGCCGCTCTGCTTGCAGACGTGCTTGAGGTCAAATGTAAACGGGTATGCCATGCGGCTCTTCCCTCAACTCTTTCTATCTAATTGGTGGCCGGGGTCGACTGTATTGCAATCATCATCAATCGTGATACTATAAAATCAACATTGCATCTCCAAAGCTGAAGAAGCGATAGCGTTCCTGAATCGCGTGCTCATAGCAGCGAAGCGCCTCTTCCCGCCCGGTCAGCGCGGAGACGAGCATCAGCAGCGTCGATTCCGGCAGGTGAAAGTTCGTAATCAGCGCATCCACCGCGCGGAAGCTGTAGCCCGGCGTAATATAAATGCCTGTCCAGTCCTTGCCGGGTTGCACGATGCCGCTTTCTGTGGTCACGCTCTCAAGGGTTCGGCAGCTCGTGGTGCCGACGGCGACGATGCGCCCGCCGTTTGCCCGCGCCTGATTGATCCGGTTCGCTGCTTCCGGCGAAACCTCGTAATACTCCTTGTGCATCACATGGTTCTCAATCTTCTCCTCCGCAACGGGGCGGAAGGTGCCGAGGCCTACATGCAGCAGGATATCCACAATCTCCGTGCCCTGCTGACGTATCTGATCGAGCAGCTCGTTTGTGAAGTGCAGCCCCGCGGTGGGCGCCGCGGCGGAACCGTTTGTCTCGGCATAGACCGTCTGATAACGATTCTTGTCCGTGAGGCGCTCGGTGATGTAGGGCGGCAGCGGCATCTGTCCCGCGCGGTCAAGCACCTCTTCGAAGATGCCGTCATACAGTAGTTCGATTGTTTTACCGCCATCCGCATCGGTGTCGCCCAGCACGCGAATCGAGAGCTCGTCGTTGACCGCGTATTCTCGCCCGACGATCGCCCTTCTCGCAGGCCGCGCGAGGCATTCCCACGTCTTCTCTCCGGTTCTTTTTAATAGAAGAAACTCCATGTTGCCGCCGGTGTCCGCGCGGTGTGCAAAGAGTCTTGCGGGCAGCACGCGCGTGTTGTTGCGCACGAGCACATCTTTTGGTGTGAGATAATTCGTGATATCGGAGAACACCCTGTCCTCGATCGAACGCGTCGCACGATGATAGACCAGCAGGCGCGATGCAGCGCGATTGAGAATCGGCGTCTGCGCGATGAGTTCTTTGGGTAAATCGTAAACGAAGTCGCTTGTCTGCATGCCGCTCTCTTTTCTTTCCGAATCATCGCAAGCAAAATCGTCTGTTTGCGAACTGTGATTTTGATCAAGCCCCTGCGCATGCAACGGCTAAGTAAGCCGGATGCGCTGACCGAAGTATTATAACGAAAAGCGCCTCATAATGCAAGTTTGCACACAAAACTGCCAATCATCACGACGTTTGGTACAATTCTAGTCGCATTTGTATGAAAACCTGACATTTGATAATTGCTTTTTACGATTTTACATATATTTGATCATCCTGATATTTTCATCAAACAATGCTCGTTTATCCTAATGCCATGAGAAAAAAATCAAAGGAGAAACGTTCATGATGAAGAAACTGCTTGCGATGCTGATCGCACTGACCATGGTTGCCGGCCTTGCTGCCTGCGCCGCCACCCCCGCCGCGCCCGAGGCGACCGAAGCCCCCGCTGTGGAAGCCACCGAAGCCCCCGCCGCAGAGGCGACCGAAGTCCCCGCCCCCGCCGCCCTTGATTCCGACATCGTCGTCGTCTCCCGTGAAGACGGCAGCGGCACCCGCGGCGCGTTCATCGAACTGATGGGCGTTGAGCAGAAGGATGCCGACGGCAAGAAAGTGGATTACACCACGCTCGACGCCGAAATCGTCAACAGCACCTCCGTCGTCCTCCAGACCGTTGCGGGCAACGATGCTGCCATCGGCTACATCTCCCTCGGCTCTCTGAACGACACCGTCAAAGCCCTCCAGATCGACGGCGCGGATGCGACCGTTGAGAACATCAAGAGCGGCGCGTACAAAGTTGCCCGTCCGTTCAACATCGCCACCAAGGCTGAAGTTTCCGAAGCAGCGAAGGCGTTCATCGACTTCATGCTCAGCGCCGAAGGCCAGGCTGTCATCCAGGAGAACAAGTACATCGCGAGCGTTGACAATGCCCCCGCTTTTGCCGGCAGCACCGTTGCTGGTAAGGTCGTGGTCGCCGGTAGCTCCTCCGTCACCCCGGTCATGGAGAAGCTCAAGGAAGCCTACATGGCAGTCAACCCCAACGCTGAAATCGAAATCCAGATGAGCGATTCCAGCACCGGCGTCAAGATGGCCATCGAAGGCACCTGCGACATCGGTATGGCATCCCGCGAGCTCAAAGATTCTGAAACCGCAGAAGGCGTTGCCGCAACCGTCATCGCAATCGACGGCATCGCGATCGTCGTCAACCTCAACAACCCGATCGCCGGCCTCACCGCCGAGCAGGTTCGCCAGATGTATGTCGGCGAAATGACCAACTGGTCGGAAGTCAAATAACTAAAATAATAACTTGGAGCGACTTGGATGAATAACACAAAATCCCTTACGCGTGAAACCGCCGCGGGACGAAATAACCAAGTACGCGAAGGTGCGGCGAGAATCTTATTTCTCGCCGCTGCCTGCGTCAGTATACTTGCTGTTCTGCTGATCACGGTTTTCCTTCTGGTGAGCGGTGTACCTGCCATCGCCGAAATCGGCGTGTTCAAGTTCCTCTTTGGCACGGTATGGAAGCCCGGAAACGACATATTCGGCATACTGCCGATGATTCTAGGCAGCTTTTACGTCACCGCGGGCGCGCTGGTGCTCGGTGTTCCGATCGGCGTGCTGACCGCAATATTCCTCTCCCGCTTTGCGAGCAGACGGATGGTCAGCGTCGTAAAGCCCGCCGTTCAGCTGCTGGCAGGCATTCCCTCGGTTGTCTACGGCTTCTTCGGCCTCGTGGTGATCGTTCCCCTGCTCGGCGGACGCGGCAGCATGCTCGCTGCGAGCGTCGTGCTTGCCATCATGATTCTTCCTACGGTCATCACGGTTTCCGAAAGCTCGCTCAACGCGGTGGAGTCTTCGTATTATGAAGGCGCGCTTGCGCTGGGTGCGACACATGAACGTTCTGTCTTCTCCATCATACTTCCTGCTGCAAAAAGCGGCGTCACCGCGGCGGTCATTCTCGGCGTTGGCCGCGCCATCGGCGAAGCCATGGCGGTCATCATGGTTGCAGGCAACCAGCCGCGCATGCCTCAGGGCATTCTCAAGGGCTTGCGCACGCTCACGACCAACATCGTCATGGAGATGGGCTATTCGGCCGATCTGCATCGCGAGGCGTTGATTGCAACCGCGGTTGTGCTCTTTATCTTCATTTTGATCATCAATTTTCTCTTTTCCCTTACGAAACGGAGGGCTAAAATATGAAGCGGCAAAAAATTTCAGCGCTCCTCCTCCGTCTTGCTGTCTATCTTGCGTCAATCATCACCGTTGGTGCGCTGCTGTTCGTGGTTGGATACATTCTCGTCAAGGGTGTACCAAACCTGTCTTGGAAGCTGTTTGAGTGGAAGTATACAACCGATAACCTTTCTCTCATGCCCGCGCTGCTCAACACGATTCTCATGACGGGGCTCTCGCTGCTTATTGCGGTTCCGCTCGGCGTTTTTGCCGCGATCTACCTCGTGGAGTACGCAAAGCGCGGCAGCAGACTCGTGCGCATGATCCGCATGAACGCAGAGACGCTGGCGGGCATCCCGTCCATCGTATACGGCCTCTTCGGGATGCTGTTTTTCGTCACCGCGCTCAAGCTGGGGTTTTCGATGCTCTCCGGAGCGCTGACGATTTCTATTATGATCCTGCCGGTCATCCTGCGAACCTCAGAAGAGGCGCTCATGAGCGTGCCGGACAGTTTCCGCGAAGGCAGTTTCGGCCTTGGTGCAGGCAGACTCAGGACGGTATTTCGCGTGGTACTGCCGGATGCGATTCCTGGTATCCTCGCGGGCGTCATCCTCGGCGTTGGGCGCACGGTCGGCGAAACGGCAGCCCTGCTCTATACAGCGGGCACTTCCTCCGATACCGTCTCTGGTCTAATGGATTCCGCGCGCACGCTCTCAGTGCATATGTACGCGCTGTCTCAGGAGGGGTTGTACATCAACCAAACCTATGCCACGGCGGTTGTGCTGCTCATCATCGTTGTGGGTATCAACGGGCTTTCGGCTGCGGTCGCAAAGCGCGTCACCCGCCACAAGATATGATTATGTCCGAAACTGTTTATTAAAGGAAACACGATATGAATAAGTTTGATATCTCAAATTTGAACCTGTACTACGGACAGATGCAAGCCCTGAAGGACGTAGAGCTGCAGATTCCGGAACGGCAGATTACGGCGTTCATCGGACCCAGCGGCTGCGGCAAGAGCACGCTTTTGCGCACGCTCAACCGTATGAACGATCTCGTCGAAGGCTGCCACATCACCGGTAGCGTGCTGCTCGACGGTCAGGACATCTACAACGGCAACATGGACACGACCATGCTCAGAAAACGCGTTGGCATGGTGTTTCAAAAGCCGAACCCCTTCCCCATGACCGTCTATGACAACGTCGCCTTTGGCCCGCGTACGCACGGCATGCGCGGCAAAGCCAGGCTTGATGACATCGTGGAGCAGTCGCTGCGCGACGCCGCGATTTGGGACGAGCTCAAAGACCGCCTGCGCAAGGATGCGCTCGGGCTCTCCGGCGGACAGCAGCAGCGTCTCTGCATTGCGCGTGCGCTCGCCGTCGAACCGGAGGTTGTGCTCATGGACGAGCCGACCAGCGCGCTCGACCCGATTTCGACCAGCAGGATTGAAGACCTGTGCGTGACGTTGCGCTCGAAATATACTATAATCATTGTAACGCACAACATGCAACAGGCAGCCCGTATCTCCGACAACACCGCTTTCTTCCTGCTAGGCGAAATCATTGAATACGGCAACACGGAAAAACTATTCAGCATCCCGCGCGACAAACGCACGGAGGATTATATTACGGGGAGGTTCGGCTAATGCGAATCACGTTTGAAGAACAGCTGCGTTTACTCAATCAGGAGCTTCTCGAGATGGGTGCTTTGATCGAGCATGCGATACAGTCCGCCAGCGAAGCGCTGATCAAGAAGGACGTAGAGGCAGCCAACCACTCGATTACATTTGACCGCGAGGTCGATCAAAAAGAGCGCGATATCGAGTCGCTTTGCCTCAAGCTTCTGCTCCAGCAGCAGCCCGTGGCAAAAGACCTTCGCCTGATCTCTGCCGCGTTGAAAATGATTACAGACATGGAGCGCATCGGCGACCAGGCAGCGGATATCTCCGGCATCGTCATCTACCTCGCCGGAAAACCGTATATCAAGTCGCTGGAACATCTGCCGCAGATGGCGGAAGCCGCAATCAAGATGGTCTCCGGCAGCATCGACGCATTCATCAACAAAGACCTCACGCTTGCGCGCGATATCATCGCCATGGACGACGTGATCGACGACCTCTTTGATACCATCAAAGGCGAACTCATCTCGCTGATCCAAAACGATCCCGACAACAGCGAGCAGGCAGTTGACATGATCATGATCGCGAAATACTTCGAGCGCATCGGTGACCATGCACAGAACATTGCCGAGTGGGCGGAATTCTCCATCACCGGCGTACATAAAGGTGCTGAAATATGATTTATTATGTGGAAGATGACGCGAATATTCGCGAGTTGGTGATCTATACGCTCAACCAAACCGGGCTTGCCGCGAAAGGGTTTTCAGACGCGGCGGCGTTTTTCGCCGCTTCCACCGAAGAGAAACCCTCGCTGATCCTGCTGGATATCATGCTGCCCGGCGAGGACGGTCTCTCCATTCTGCGCAAGATCCGCGCAAATGCGAGCACCACATCGATCCCCGTGATGATGATCACCGCCAAGACGACCGAGTTTGACAAGGTCTCCGGCCTCGATCTCGGCGCGGACGATTACATCGCAAAGCCATTTGGCATGGCGGAACTGGTTGCCCGCGTCAAGGCGCTGCTTCGTAGAAGCGGCATGAAGGCCAGCGCGGAGCGGCTCGAGCACGGCGAACTCGTCGTAGACATCGCCAAGCACACGGTCACCGTCGCCGGGCAAAACGTGATCCTCACCTATAAGGAGTTCTCGCTTCTGGCCTGCCTGATGGAAAACGCCGGGCGCGCCTACACGCGCGAGCAGCTACTTGAAACCGTATGGGGATATGATTACGAGGGCGGCACGAGAACCGTTGACGTGCATGTGCAAACCCTTCGCACCAAGCTTGGCAACAGCGGCCGGTTTGTGGAAACCGTTCGCGGTGTCGGTTATCGTTTCGGCGAGTGATTGCAAAAAGCAATGCTCCGTTCATCCATGCCCCTCAAAACTAGGCAAATTGTAGCACACTGGGAGCACATTGAATGAGAAAACGCATATTCTGGAACATCTTTCTCTCCTCGCTCATCGCGGCGCTGATGCTCGGCGGTGTGTTATTGCTCACGCAATACCGCATGTTTGAAACGCTCGTCTATTCAGAGCTTTCATCCGAATGCAGATATGTGCAAAGCGGGCTTTTTTCCGCAATCGATGAGCAGGCGTATCTGGAAAGCCTGCCCGTGAGCGATCGCGTCACGCTGATTGCCGCGGACGGAACGGTGCTTTTCGACACAGCATCTGACGTCAGCAAACTCGAAAACCATGCCGACCGGCCGGAGTTCATCTCCGCAAAATCCATCGGCGAAGGTAAAAGCAGCCGTTATTCCGAAACGCAGCTGATCAAAAACTTCTATTATGCGCGCCTCTTGCCGGACGGTCGCGTTCTACGTATCGCCAACAGCCAAAAGAGCGTACTTGGCATGGTGGGCTCGTTGGTGCCGTCTATGCTGGGCATACTTGTTGCCATCATCGTGATTTCAGTGCTCTTTGCGCGCTATGCCGCCAAGACCATCGTGCAGCCCATCAATGCGTTGGATCTGGAAAACCCGCTCGGCAACGCAACGTATGACGAACTTGCCCCGCTGCTCACCGGCATGGAGCACCAGCGGCGCGAAATCATCAGCCGCATGACCGCACTCTCCGAAAAGCAGCGCGAATTTACGGCAGTTACCGAAAACATGCGCGAAGGGTTTATCCTGCTGGACGCTACGGATCGGATGCTGGCCATCAACGGCAGCGCGGCGCAAACCTTCGGCGCGGAGCCAAAGTACGTCATCGGTTCGCATGTGCTCATGCTCAACCGCAGTGTTGCGCTCCAGCACGCGCTGGAACAAGCGAAAAAGAGCGGCTCCGGACAGGCGACGCTGATTCGCGGCGCGAACACCTATCAGGTGCTGGCAAGCCAGGTGAAGAACAATCAATCCCCCGCCGGAACGGTGATCCTGATCCTCGATATCTCGGATCGTGTCGCCGCCGAGCAGATGCGCCGTGAGTTTTCGGCAAATGTTTCGCACGAGCTGAAAACGCCGCTGACCTCGATTCTGGGATATGCGGAGATCATGCGAGACGGCGTTGCGAAGGTTGAAGACACCCGCCGTTTTGCCGGAAAGATCTATTCGGAGGCCTCTCAGCTGATGTCCCTGATCGACGATATCATCCGCCTGTCTCAGTTGGACGAAAAAACGTCCCTGCCGGAGATGACCACGGTCAATCTCAAAGAGATCTGCGAGGATGTGTGTCAGCGTCTTCAGCCGCAGGCGGAGAAAGCGGGCGTTTCGTTGAACATCAATTGTGCTGCTGCAAGCGTGCGCGGCATTCCGAAAATCCTTGAGGAGATCGTGCAAAATCTCGTCGACAACGCGATCAAGTACAACACCTCCAACGGTAGCGTCGGCGTGACACTCAAGCCGGTCAACAGCCGTGTGGAACTCAGCGTGTCCGATACCGGCATCGGCATACCGGAAGAGCACCTTGCCCGCGTGTTTGAGCGCTTCTATCGGGTGGATCGCAGCCGCAACAAGCAAATCGGCGGTACGGGACTCGGACTTTCCATCGTCAAGCATTCCGCGGAGACGCTGGGTGCTACGGTACAGCTGCAGAGCAAGCTCGGCATCGGCACCACGGTGACCATCTCCTTCCCCTCGGCTGAATAACACAGCATCGCTACACATCAGGCGCCCGCTTAGCGGGCGCCTTTTTCTGCACCACGCCTTCAAAACGAAAGAGTTCTTGCAACAGATAGCGCAAAAAAACGGCGGCCTTCCGGTCGCCGTTTTGCATTGCTTGCGTTACTTTGCTTTCTTCTGTTCCTCTGGTGCATCCAGCTTTTTGGGCGCGTTCTCGCGCTTTCTCGCCGCGCGGTCCTGCGAATCCAGTCCGGAGCCAAGCGCAAGTCCGGCACCGAGCCCGATCGCGAGGCCGATTCCCATGTTTTGAAACATGGTTTGCCCAAAGGATACGCCGATCGCGAGGCCTAAGCTCATGTAAATCGCCATCCACGCGCTCGCCGGGCGTTCCAGTTCCCAGGCGTTCATCCCGACAACCGGGCTCTCCACGCGATAGAATTTTTGTTTCTCGAGAATATGGTTGGAGGCGGCGTTGTCCTCTGCCGCCAGCGCGCTGATGAAATACACACCGTCGCAACCAAACGCCCATGCGGTGAGTGCGCCGATGGCTTCCTCGCCATAGCCGTTTCCGCGATGCGCGGCAATGATGTCGTATCCCAGCTCAACGGTCTGATTGACGGCAACGCCGTGAAACCCCAGCAACCCGACCGCCTGCCCGCCTTTTTTGAGGCTGATCTGCCAGCCGGTGTACCAGAGCGCCCGATCGGGATATTCGATCACGTTCTTGCGCATTTCGCCGACCGCGCCGCGCATCAGCTCGTCCTGCTCGAGTGGTTCGAGCGCGGCGAGCTCTTTTGCCTTGAGCGGAGTTAGAATCAAACGCTTTGTTTTAATCGGGTTTTGATCGCTGATTCGATAGTGTCTCATATGCTTGTGTCTCTTTCGTTCTTCTTTTGTCTGCCGTCCAGATAGTGTTGCAGCGCGCGGTCGTTTCGAATGACAGCTGTCTTATCGGGATATAGCCGCACGACGTCCTGATAGCCGCGAACGCTTGCGCGCGTTCTGCCTTTGTGCAAAATCCACCACGCGAATTCCCAGTTCATCCGCTCGATGCAGCCGTCCGCCGCGCTCTCCCGCGTCTTCCCGCGAAAATCGCGGTGGCGCTTGTGCGCGCGCAATAGGCAGATCAGGCGCGGATAGCCAAGAAAGATGATCTCGTCCGCATCGCGCAGGCGTTCCTCGCGCAGCAGGTAACGATAATTTCCGTCGATCACCCAGTCGGGTTTTGCCATCTCTTCGCGCACGATCCCGCGCGCAGTCTCTGACTCCCGCTCCGCCCAATCCGGCAAAAAATGCACGCGGTCGAGATAGAACGGCTCGACGTTAAGCTCCTGCGCCAGTCGTTTTGCCAGCGTAGATTTTCCCGATCCGCTGTAGCCGATGATCGCGATTTTCATACGCTGTCCCCTTGCCTGCTTGTCTCCGAAAGCGCCCGCCGACAAGCGGCGGGCAGTATGCGCGGTTTATTCGAGGAAATCCTTGAGCCGTTTGCTGCGGCTGGGGTGACGGAGTTTTCTGAGTGCCTTTGCCTCAATCTGGCGGATGCGCTCTCTTGTGACATTGAACTCTTTGCCGACTTCTTCCAGCGTGCGCGCTTTGCCGTCGTCAAGGCCGTAGCGCAGGCGCAGCACCTTCGCTTCGCGCGGGGTGAGCGAGTTGAGCACGTCCATGAGCTGCTCCTTGAGCAGCGTCACGGCGACCGCTTCCGCGGGCGCGGGTGCGTCGTCGTCGGGAATAAAGTCGCCAAGGTGGGAGTCGTCCTCCTCACCGATCGGCGTTTCCAGCGAAACCGGCTCCTGCGCAATCTTGATGATCTCGCGCACTTTTTCCTCGGAGATGCCCATCTCTTTGGCGATCTCGTCCGGCCGCGGATCGCGTCCGTATTCCTGCACAAGCTGGCGGTTGACGCGAATGAGCTTGTTGATCGTCTCTACCATGTGCACCGGGATGCGGATGGTGCGTGCCTGATCGGCAATCGCGCGGGTGATCGCCTGGCGAATCCACCATGTCGCATACGTGGAGAATTTATATCCTTTGCGGTAGTCAAATTTCTCAACCGCTTTGATCAAGCCGAGGTTGCCCTCCTGAATCAGGTCGAGAAACAGCATGCCGCGCCCGACATAACGCTTGGCAATCGAGACGACGAGGCGCAGGTTCGCTTCCGCGAGCTGATGCTTTGCCTCCGGGTCTCCGTCCGCCATGCGCTGGGCGATCTCGACCTCCTGATTGGCGGTCAACAGCGGCACTTTGCCGATTTCTTTGAGATACATGCGCACCGGATCGTCGATGTTGATGCCTTCGACGGCGGCTAGCGTGCTCTCGATCTCCGCGATCTCCTGATTGATGTCTTCCGGCATCTCGACGTCTTCTACGATGTCGATATTGAGCTCTTCGAGATGGTCATATACCTTCTCGATTTGCTCCTGATCGAGTTCAAGCTCCTCCAGTGCATCCATGATTTCCTTATAGGAAAGCATGCCCTTTTGTTTACCGGACTCAATCAGCTCGTTTAGTTTTTGTGCGCGTGCTTCTTTTCCTTCCAACATACCCGCTCCTTTCAACTCAGACCCCGCATCTGCAGGTTCAGTGTCTGCATTTCTCTTAAATATCCCGCCCGCTGATCCGCCGACAATGCGGGATCGACCAGCTGACGTTTCATCTCTTCTATCTGCTCTGTCATATTGCATTTTTCAATGCGTCTGAGGCAGTCGCTTGCCGCTTTCTCTGGCTCCGTACAAGGTGTTTCTTCCCTGAGTGCGGCGCTGACGCGCTCCGCGTCCACCTTCTCCATCCCGGAGAGCAACAGTGCCAGGTTTGGCTCTGCGCCACGCGCATACGCCTCTGCTAACCCTTTAGCAAACGCGCGTATGCCCTCGCTGGCAAACTGCCGCTCAATCCCCTGCTCCTCGGCAAGTTTGACCGCCAGGGGAGATTGCAGCATGTGAAAGAGCAGCGCGTTCTCCGCGCGGATGCGTTCGCTGTCCGGCTCCGCTTCCCTGCGCCGCCCGATTGCAGCCTTTTCTTTGAAGGTGACGGGCTGTTGGCGCTCTGTCGGCCTTGCGCTTGCGCCCTGTGCGCGCAGGGTATCCATCGAGTATCCGGTCTGTTTGGAGAGCTGCTGATAGTGCCGCTCCCGCTCCACAGGGGTCAGCGTGCCGATAAAACGGCAGGCCTCCATGGTGTATTGCTCGCGCTCGTTCTCCTTGTCCAGATCAAAGCTGCGCGACATGGCAAGCAGCTTAAACGAGTTGAGCGAAAGCGCCTCTTCTTTGAGCTGCTCAAATCCCTCTTTCCCGCTCGCGCGGGCGAACTCGTCCGGGTCCTGCCCGCCGGGAAATACGATCACACGGACGTTCAGTCCTTCTGCCGAGAGGATATCCAGGCCCCGAATGGTTGCGTTCTGGCCCGCCGCGTCGCCGTCGTAGGCGATGTATACGCTGCCGACGTAGCGCTTGAGCAATCTTGCCTGTTGCTGGGTCAGCGCGGTTCCAAGGCTCGCTACGGCGTTCGTAACGCCTGCCTCGTAGAGTCCGATGACATCCGTATACCCTTCGACCATCACAAGATCGTTGAGCTTTCCGCTCTTTTGCAGGTTCAGGCCGTAGAGGTTGTTTCGTTTGTTATAGAGCAGCGTGTCGCCGGTATTGATGTATTTCGGCTTATCTTCGTTGTTGAGCACGCGCGCGCCAAATCCGATCACGCGGCCGTTTGCGGCGATGATCGGGAAGATCACCCGTCCTCGGTAGGCGTCATAGGTGCTGCCCTTGTCCGCGTTTTTGACGAGCAAGCCCGCCTCAACGAGTTCTTCCGGCGAAAAGCCCTGCTCGCCAAGATGTTGCTTAAGCGCTTCCCAGTCGCTCGGCGCATAGCCGATGCCAAAGCGCTTGACCGCGTCGCTGCTGATGCCGCGCTTTTTGAGATACGCGCGCCCTGCGGCTCCGCCTTCGCCCAGCAGGGTTTCCATGTAGAACCGCGCCGCCAGCTGGCACGCCTCCGCGAGGCGCTCCCGCTTTGCGCGCTCCTGCATCATCGCCGCGTCGTTGACCTCCTGCGGCATGGCAAGCCCCGCTCGATTGGCAAGGTGCTCTACCGCCTCGTGAAACGACATGTGCTCCACGTCCATGATGAACTGAATCACCGAGCCGCCGATATGGCAGCCGAAGCAATAGTAGAGTTGCTTGTCCGGCGAAACGGAAAACGAAGCCGTCTTTTCGCCGTGTACCGGGCAAAGACCCCAGAGCCTGTGGCCTTTGGGTCTTAGCTCGATATAGGAAGAGACGACAGTGACGATATCGCTCTTGCTGAGCAGTTCGCTCATCCAGTGATCGGGATATGCCATGTGCCGTCCTTTCCGAAAAAAATGCGGTTCTTTGCTACATTACCGGATTACCTGGCACGCTCTGGATTTGACCAGATTTATAGTATTCGACCAACCGTTGCGCTTTCCTGCAACCCAACAGAAGTTTATCTTCCCACCGATGCCATGGATTGAATCAGATCGTCAGATCCATCCATGATTTTGGCACGAAGATGCGCATGTATTCTGAAACCGCGTAGTTGTCCGTCATGCCTGCGATGTAGTCCGCAACCGCGCGCTCCTTGCCGTCCGTCTCTAAATATTTGGCATATTCGCCCGTGAGCAGATGGATGTGCGTGAGATAGTATTCAAACAATTCGCGAATCACGCGCTTTGCCTTTTCTTCTTCGCTCTTTGCCTTCGGGTTTTTATAGACGTTTTCAAACATAAAATCCCGCAGCGCGTCAAACTGCTCATACATAGCCGCACTCATCTTGACGAAGGGCTTGCCCGCGCTCTGCTCCACCACGTTGAGGATCATGGTGTTGATGCGTTTGCCGTGCGTATTGCCCAGCACACGGACGCATTTCTCCGGCAGGTCGCTTTCGTGCAGTACTCCCGCGCGGATTGCGTCGTCGATGTCGTGGTTGATGTAGGCAATGCGGTCGGCCAGCGACACCACGAAGCCTTCCAGCGTGGCGGGCTTGCCGCTCTTTTTGTGGTTTAATATGCCGTCGCGCACCTCAAATGTGAGGTTGAGTCCTTCGCCGTCGTTTTCGAGTTTTTCCACCACGCGAAGGCTCTGTTCGTTGTGCTCAAATCCGCCGGACAGCAGCTCGTTGAGCACATCCTCGCCGGAGTGTCCAAACGGCGTGTGCCCCAGATCGTGCCCCATCGAGATAGCCTCTGTGAGGTCTTCGTTGAGGCGCAGCGCGCGCGAAATCGTCCGCGCGATCTGGGATACCTCCAGCGTATGCGTCAGCCGCGTGCGGTAGTGATCCCCCTGCGGAGAGAGAAACACCTGTGTTTTATGCTTGAGCCGCCGAAACGACTTGCTGTGCAGAATGCGGTCGCGGTCGCGGATGAATTCCGTGCGAAGCTGGCAGGGTTCCACAGGCGTTTCCCGCCCGCGTGTGTTCTTCGAGAGGGTGGCGTAGGGCGAGAGTGTCTCCTGCTCGAGACGCTCATAATACTGTCTGGGGTTTTCCTGATTCATCTACCGGCATCCTCCGTTTCCAGCTATAGATATTCGCCGCCGAGGGGGATTCTCCTTGTTTTGCGGCGTTTCGGGCGCAAAAAACCCCGCCCGATTGCGCGGGCAGGGTCAGGGGCACTAGAAGGATGCGATTTGCTTATTTTTCTTCTTCGATGCCGGGGATTTCGAATTCGATGGTCTCGTTGCAGTTCGGGCAAATCAGGCCGTCGTCGCTGTCGATCATGTCCTCGTCGAAATACACGGTCTCGCCGCAATGCGGGCAGACAACCTCGATGAAGTCGTCCTCATCCAGCTCGCCGTCAAACTCTTCGTCAAGCGCGCTCTCGATGTCGTCCAGCTCGTCGTAGATGCCGTCGACGCAGTCCGAAAGATCGTCGATGCTCTCGTCCTGTTCTTCCAGCGCTTCTGCGATTGCGCCAAGTGTCTCGATGATACCGCGCAGCACCTTATCCGTGCCTTCATCCTTGAGCTGGAGGCCGTCGGCCAGCCCGTCCAGATAAGCAACCTTTTCAGAGATGAAACTCATATGATTCCCTCGTCTTTCCGTTCGTTGCCGAACCGCTCGTGTCAGTGTGGGCTATTGTGTTAAACGCGCTCCATGTACTCGCCTGAGCGGGTGTCCACGCGGATGCGGTCGCCTTCGTTGACGAACAGCGGCACGTTGAGCGTGTAGCCGGTCTCCAGCGTCGCGGGCTTGGTGGTGCCCGTCGCGGTGTCGCCACGCACGCCGGGTTCGGAGTGCGTGATGAGCAGCTCCACGAAGTTCGGCGCTTCCACGGAGAACGGAGCGCCTTTAAAGAAGCGAATCTTCACGTTCTGGTTTTCCACGATGAACGCGATGGAGTCTTCCACCTGTTCGTGGTTGAGCGGCAGCTGCTCATAGCTTTCGACATCCATGAAATAATACAGACCGCCGTCTTCGTAGAGGTACTGCATTTCCTTGGTTTCGATGTGCGCCGCCGGATATTTGTCCGTCGGGTTAAATGTGCGCTCCAGCACCGCGCCGGTCATGACGTTCTTGAGGCGGGTACGCACGAAAGCCGCGCCCTTGCCGGGTTTGACATGCTGAAAATCGGTGATCTGCCAGACATTCCCGTCGATCTCGAGGGTCATGCCCTTTCTAAATTCGCCTGCACTGATCATTTGGTCGTTTCCTCCGTTATTCTGATACTCTTCGGTGTATTCTTTTTATGATTCGCATGCGCTGTGAAAGATCGTTCCAGATGGCTTGCACGCGCGCCTGCTAAAAAAATCAAATCGTGATGAGTTCTTTGGTCACGCCAACCAGGTTGAGATAACCCGCATCGGTCACGACGCAGCAGTCTTCAATGCGCACGCCGCATTTCCCGCCAACATAGATGCCGGGTTCAACCGTGATGGTCATGCCGCTTGTGAGCGTGTCCTCGCTCGTGAAGGAAGCGCGCGGCGGCTCGTGAATTTCGAGTCCGAAGCCGTGTCCAAGGCCGTGGCCAAACTGCGCACCGTAGCCTTTTTGCGAGATATAATCCCGCGCAACAGCATCCAGCGCACGGCCGGAAACGCCGCTTTTGAGATGATCCAGCGCCATCTGCTGCGCGGTTTTCACGATCTCGTAGATCTCTTTGCTCTCGTCGTCGATGTTGCCGATGGCAAACGTGCGCGTCATGTCGGAATGATAGCCGTTGATCATGCAGCCAAAGTCCGCAACCACGAGTTCGCCGGCTTGCAGCTTGCGCTCGCCCGGCACCGCATGCGGCATGGCGCCGTTGGGGCCACCCGCAATGATCGGGTCAAACGAAGCGCCTTCGCTGCCGTTTTTCGCGCAGACGTAGTTGAGCTCCGCGGTTGCCTCCAGCTCTGTCATGCCGGCGCTGATGCGCCCCAGCCATTCAAGGTAGGATTTGTCCGCGATGCGCTGTGCGGCCTGCAGGCACTCGACTTCTTGAGCGCTCTTGTAAAGCCGCGGGAGCGTGGCGGCTCCGCCAAAGGCAGCCCACTCGACGGGCATCGCCTCATACTCGCGAAACGCGCCAACCGTCATCGCACCCTCTTCAAATCCAACGCGCTTGCAGCCGTTATCCGCAAGAAAGCCGCGGATGCGGTTCAGCTGATCCGCAAAACCCGCCTCCACGACCTCACAAAGGCCCTTTGTCTGCGCCTTTGCCTGAATCATGTAGCGAAAGTCGGTCACAAGATACGTGTTTTGATGTGTGACAAGAAAGATGCCGTCCGAGCTGGTAAACCCCGAATAATACCGGATGTTTTCCTTGCTGGTGATCAGCGCCGCATCGAGAGACGATGCGGAAAGGCTATTGCGTAATGCTTCAATTCTCTGTTTCATACGAAGTTATTCTACCACAGATGTCTTGTTCGGGCAACTAGAATGATCACAGGAATCGCCCGCTTGTGCCCGCATATGCCGGTTTTTAACAAAAACTCCGGCGGTGTTGCCCGCCGGAGTGCATGTTGCGTTTCCTCAGCCCCAATATTGCTGAAATTTCTCTACGTTCTGCTCGTGTTCCTCATAGGTTTTGGCAAACACCAGCTCGCTGGTTTCTGCGGGGTTCTGGTTGCAGAAGTAGAGGTAGCCGTCCGTGAGAAACTGCTCGTTGGGATTTAGCGCGGCTTCGATGGCGGCCTTACCGGGGTTGCAGACGGGGCCGACCGGAAGCCCTTTGTATTGATAGGTGTTGTAGAGCGATTCCGTCGCCTGCTCCGTCGCGTTAAACACGTATTTCGTCACACCCAGCGCATAGGACAGGCTCGCGCAGCTCTGCAGCGGCATGTCCTGGTTCAGGCGATTGTGGAACACAGCAGACACTTTGGAAAAGTCCCCTGCTGCCGCCGCTTCACGCTCGATGAGCGAGGCAAGCGTTACCACCTGATCCATCGTAAGACCTAGCTGCTCTGCGCGGGTGACATACTCTTCGGAATACACCTCATTAAAGCGGTTGAGCATCTTGATGAGAATCGTCTCCACGCTTGCGTCCGCATATACCTCATAGGTGTCCGGGAAGAGATATCCTTCCAGCACATAGGAGCGGGATGTCGCGTTTGGCGTTGCCCCGGCGTCTGCAATAAACGCGAAGTTAGCGAAGGATTCGCCCGTCCGCGCCGCGACATAGAGCTGGTCTTCGTTGGCGAACAGCCCTTTTTCGAGCAGCACCTTTGCGATGTTTTGTATCGTGTATCCTTCCGGAATCGTGAACTTCACCGTCGCTTTGGCAGGGTTTCCTTCGCAAAGCGCCTCGACGATCTGCTTGATGCTCATGTTCTTGCTCAATACATACGTACCGGCCTTGAGGCTGTTTGCCTTGCCGACAAAGTCGACATAGACCTTAAACGCCGCTGTGCTGGAGATCAGCCCGTCCTTGTCGTAGCCGCACGCGCCATAGAGAATGCGCGCGATGCTGCTGGCGGATGAGGAGGCCGGAATCGTCACCTCGATTGGTGTTGCGTCGGCTCTGTCCACCGGTTCGATGTATTTTGAGAGCACATAGTTGACCGTCATCCGCGCGAGTAGAAACACGACCACGATGCTGATGAGCATCACCAGCATCGGCCGGACGTTTAGCCAAATCCTGCGCATGCGTTTCTGTTTTTTCGTATAGCGTTTTTCCGGTTTCTCATTTATTGGCATGTTTTTTTTATTCTCCGTTGGGTTTTGCCCGCTACGGGCATCTTCACAAGTCAGCCGCGAAAGAATCATTCTTCCAGCGGGCCAAGATCGATATCCACCGCATCGGCGAGGATTTTATAGACATCCCCCACCATCCGTTTGAGGCGGAATTCCGCCATCAGATACGCTGAGGCATCCGCGTCAAACTGCAGTAATTCGCCGATCTTTTGCAGTTTTTTGAGCGAATCGCTGTTTTTGTCCCCCGCGATCATCGCCGCCTGTGCGTGGATCTGGAGCTTGTTGTATTCGCTTATCAGCGCGCGGGTGGTATTGTTTTCCATGGCGCGTGCCTTCACGACGGTGTATTCACGGTATTCCTCACTGTTTTTGAGCTCTTTTGCGAGCGTCTTAGCGGTGTCGTAAACCATTGCTTCCCCCGTTATATCTCGATGATGATCGGCATGATCATCGGCGTGCGCTTCGTGCGGTTTTTCAGGTAATTCTTGAGCGAGTTTTTGATGCCCGCCTTGATGTTTGCGTAGTCGCTGCGATCCGCTCCCTCAAACTTGCGTGTTTCTTTCATGAGCAGCGCTTTGGTGTCCGCAATCAGCTCCTCGCTGTCGCGCATATAGACAAACCCGCGGGAAACGATCTCCGGCGCTGCGAGCATGCGCCCTGTCTCGCTGTCGAGCGTGAGCACCGCGACCACGAGGCCATCCTGTGAGAGCGTCTTTCTGTCCTTGAGCACGATGTCGTCGATATCTCCAATACCGTCCACCATAACGGCGCCGGAGGTGACGGTGCCTGCCTTCCGTCCGCTGCGCTGGGTGAGCTCCATGACGTCTCCGCAATTCGCAATAAACGTGTTTTCGGGAAGAACGCCCATCTCTACGGCGAGCTTTGCGTGCATTACAAGATGACGGTATTCACCGTGAACCGGGATGAAGAACTTCGGTTTGGTGAGCTCCATCATGAGCCGTAGTTCTTCGCGGCAGGCGTGGCCGGATACATGAACATCCGCCATGCGGTTGTAGATAACCTCAGCTCCTTTTTGGTAGAGCTGGTTGATCACGCGCGAAACGCCGACCTCATTGCCCGGAATGGCGGAGGCGGAGATGATCACCGTGTCACCTTTGCCGATGTTCAGGCGATGCGTCGCCGTCGCCATGCGAAACAGTCCGCTCATGGGTTCGCCCTGGCTGCCGGTGGTGACTACGCAGACCTGATCGTCACGATAGCGCTTGAGCTGATCCACCTTGACGATGCTTTCCGGCGGAATCTTGAGATAGCCGAGCCGCATGGCAATCTGCACCACCTGCTCCATGCTCCTGCCCTGAAAGCAGACCACGCGCCCGTGGCTGATGGCGACATCCGCCACCTGCTGAATGCGGTAGACGTTGCTGGCAAAGGAGGCGACGATGATGCGCCCTTCCGCTACGTCGAAATAATACTCAAACGTCTTGCCGATCTCTTTTTCGCTCTGGGTGTGGCCGGGGCTTTCGATGTTGGTGCTGTCGCTCATGAGCGCGAGCACGCCGCGCGCGCCGTAGTGCGCAAAGCGGATGATGTCGATCGGCTCTCCGTCGATGGGCGTAAAGTCCACCTTGAAGTCGCCGGTGTGAATCACCGTACCGATGGGCGTGTTGATCGCCAAGGCCACCGCGCCCGCGATGGAATGTCCCGTCTTGATGAACTCGACTTTAAAGCAGCCGAGTTCGACCGTGTCGCCGGGTTTCACGACTGTGAGTTTCTTGTTGGTGACGCGCGCCTCCTCAAGTTTATGCTCGATGAGCGCAATCGTGAATGCCGTGCCGTAGACAGGCACGTCAAAATCCTTGAGCGCATACGGCAGAGCCCCGATGTGGTCCTCGTGGCCATGTGTGATCATGAATCCCTTAAACTTTGTGCGATTTTCGCGCAGATACGACATGTCCGGTATGACGACGTCAATGCCGGGCATGTCGTCATCCGGAAAGCTGATGCCGCAGTCGACAACGATCATATCATTGCCGTATTCAAATGCGGTCATGTTCTTTCCGATTTCGCCCATGCCTCCGAGCGGTATAATTTTTAGCTTACTTGCCATGTTGTCTCTTTCCCCGTCTTTTCTGAATTTACCCTTTTATACATCCCGTTGCGGTCTCCCGCATCCGATCGGCAGAGCAGCTGTGCCTGCCGTAAAATTCCGTTGACACACAAATAAACCGCAGTGCGGTCTTTGATTGACTAATAAGAGTATAGTGTATTTTTTGCCCGCGTACCAAACATATTTTTCCGGTTTTGGTACGCGGGGCTGTATTCGTCTTTGTTGAAAGCTGTTTTCAGGCGGTGCGTCATCCGGCCTCAGCCGTAATAATCGTTGCCGCCATAGGTGGCGTAGTACGTGCGCGAGCCCCAAATTTTCTCGGTTGTCGCGCTCCGAAACGACATCACATGACTCGGTAGCAGACGGTTTCCATTGTTGAGTACATCGTTTGCGTAGTTGATTACGCTGTCCGGGATGGTCTTGGTCAGAAAATCGCTTCTGCCAACCACCGAAAATTGGCTCTTTTGGAACACCACATCATAGACCGAATCCGGCCATTTGCCGGCCTCAACGCGGTTGAGTATCACGCAGACCACCGCGCGGTATCCTTCCTCCGATTTGCCGGATTCAAAATACGCAACGCGCGCGGCAAGCAGCACATCTTCTCCGCTGTAGGCGCCGCTGACGTTCGGCGGCTCCTGAGAGGAGGTCTGCACGGGTGTTGCGGCGGGTGTCGCTGTGGGCTCCTGCGTCGGCGCAGGTGTGATGACGAACGTCGTGTCCGGCGCAGCGGTCGCCGCGGGTTTTGGTGTTGCGGTGGGTTTGGCTGTGGGTTTTGGTGTAGCGGTCTTGGTTGCCGCCTTCACCGTCGGCTCCGGCACCTCGGTTGGGGTCGGGGTTGCCGTCGGCGTGGGGGATGGCGTCGGCGTCGGCGTTGGCGGCGGCGCGGTCGGCACCGGCGTGGGTGTGATCGGTATGGTCGGCGTAGGATCGACCATCTCCATCACGATCAGGCGATCGCCCGCCTCCGTGAGGATTGTGCCGTCCTCCTGCAATACCCCTTTGAACGGCGAAAGAACCGACATGCTGTAAACGGGCTGTTCGACCGGTTCGCCTTCCTTAATTTCGACGACCTGCGGCATCGGAGACGGCGTTGCAAGCGCAATTTCCATGACCTGAACCGCCGCAACCTCGCAGCCGATGAGCGTTGAGGCAAGCGCGGCGGCCAGAATCAGGAATATGGTTGTTTTCACACGTCGTTTCTGCAAATACCTTCGTCCTTACCAGATAGAATCACGGGCCAGGTTCCTGCGGGCGATGTTAGAGAATATACTTATGCAGATCGTCCTCATGGAACTCTTCGCCGAGGTGTTCGTCCACATAGTCCGCATCGATTGCCAGCTCGATCTCCGGGTGCTGCCCGTTGGCGTTAAAGGAGATGTCGTCGAGCAGGTTTTCCATGACGGTGTGCAGGCGGCGCGCGCCGATATTCTCCGCGTTCTCGTTGGCGAGATACGCAAATTTTGCGATCTCCTTGAGTGCATCCGGCGTAAAGCTGAGCTTGACCTTGTCCGCCGAGAGCAGCGCGGTATACTGCTTGGTCACCGCGTTTTCCGGCTGGGTTAAAATCTTCTCAAAATCTTCCTGCGTCAGCGCGTCGAGCTTGACCCGGATCGGAAAGCGTCCCTGCAATTCAGGGATGAGATCGCTCACCTTCGCCGTGTGGAACGCGCCAGCCGCGATAAAGAGCATATAGTCCGTCTTGACGGGGCCGTATTTCGTCGAGACCACGCTGCCTTCCACGATTGGCAGAATATCCCGCTGCACGCCCTCGCGTGAAACATCGGGTCCGCCCATGCGCTCGGCTCCCGCGATCTTGTCGATCTCGTCGATGAAGATGATGCCGTCCTGTTCCGCGCGCTGGAGGGCTTCGCGGTGGACGTCGTCCATGTCGATTCGCTTCTCGCTCTCCTGCTGGACGATCACGCGGCGCGCTTCCTTGACGGGCAGCTTTCTGCGCTTGGTCTTCTTGGGTAGAAAATCGCCAAACATCTCGCCGATGTTCAGGTCGATGCCGGCGGCAAACATGGCGTCGTTCTTGCCGCCCTGCTCCTCTATCTCGATCTCAACCATCTCTTGCTCAAGCCGTCCGGCGCGGAGTTCGGCAAGCAAGCGCTCGCGCTCGGTATAGCGCTTGGCTTTTTCTTCCTCGGTGGGTTCGGGGTCGCTCGTCTGCGCCTGCCCCGCGCCGAGTAAAATCTGGAGCGGGTTTTGCTGCTTGTGCTCGCGCTTTTTCACGCCCGGCAGCAGCAGCTCCGCGAGTGTCTGTTCCGCGGCGGCTTCCGCAACCATGCGGACGTCGTCCATCCGGCGGTTCATGCAGATGCGGATGGCGGCCTCTACCAAATCGCGCACCATGCTTTCCACATCGCGCCCGACATAGCCGACCTCGGTATACTTCGTGGCCTCGACCTTGACAAAGGGAGCATCCACGAGCTTGGCGAGCCTGCGCGCGATTTCGGTTTTACCCACGCCCGTTGGGCCGATCATGATGATGTTTTTCGGCGTAATCTCCTCGCGCAGCTCGTCACTTAGACAGCTCCTGCGGTAGCGGTTGCGAAGAGCTACGGCGACCGCGCGCTTGGCGCGATCCTGACCGATGATGTATTTATCCAGTGCGTCTACGATCTCTCTCGGTGTAAGTTGCATATGGTTATACCTCCTCCACCGTGATGTTGCCGTTGGTGAACACGCAGATGTCTCCCGCGATGCGAATCGCCTTTTCGGCGACCTCCGCGGCGGAAAGATCCGTGTTTGCCTTGAGCGCCTTTGCGGCGGCGAGGGCGTACATGCCGCCCGAGCCGATGGCGGCAATGCCGTCGTCGGGGTCGATGACCTCGCCCGTGCCGGAGACGATTAAGAGCTCTTCTTTGTTGGCGATGATGAGCAGCGCCTCAAGCTTATGCATGATCTTGTCGCTTCGCCAGTCCTGCGCGAGTGAAACCGCAGCGCGGGTGAGATTCCCGCTGTATTGATCGAGTTTCTTTTCAAACCGTTCGCAGAGCGAAAACGCATCCGCAACCGACCCTGCAAAGCCCACCACGACCTGGTCGTGATAGAGCCTGCGTACCTTTTTTGCCGTCGCTTTCATGATGACGGACTCGCTCATCGTCACCTGGCCGTCGCCTGCAACCGCAATTTTGCCGTCCTTACGAACGGCGATTATCGTCGTACCCCTGAGTTCCAATCAGGTTATCCTCCTATGTCTTCGCGAGCGGGGTTTTCAGCGCATCGCACGCGCAGTTTCCCGCTGGCAGGTAGATTCTACCTGACTACCATACTAGCACAAAGCGGGCGCATCCGCCCGCATTCGTCTATTCGTTTTCAATTCTTTCACGATTTTTCTATCATTAAAGATTTTTTGCCGCAGATGGTTTTCTTTACACTATCAGGTTCTTTTTGTTATTATAGATTTTCTGCCGTAGATGGCAATTAGAAGTCTTTCACGATTTTTATATGATTATAGATGGATTGACTTTTTTTGTTTGTCTTCCCTCAGTCAAAGCGTTGGAGCGATCTCGTTGATGATCTCCAGCGCGCGCTCGGCAACCTTTGCATAGCGGTTCGCCTTTTTACGGATGCGCTCCGGCAGGCTCTCCATGATGCCAAAGGTAACGTTCATCGGCTGAAAATCGTCTCCCACATAACCCGAGACATAGTGCCCAAGCGAGCCGATCGCGGTCTTAGCGGTGATATCGATCGCCTCTTCTCCGCGCAGCTGCCGCGCGAGAGAGACCGCCGCGACAAAGCCGCTCGATGCGCTCTCGACATAGCCCTCAACCCCCGTCATCTGCCCCGCGAAATAAAGGCCCGGCACAGCGAGCAGCTGATAGTTGAGATCCAGCTGTTTGGGCGAATTGAGAAACGTGTTGCGGTGCATGACGCCATAACGCGTAAACTCCGCGTGCTCCAACCCCGGAATCAGCCCGAAGACGCGCCGCTGCTCGGCAAACTTAAGATTGGTCTGGAAGCCGACGAGATTAAAGAGCCTGCCATCCTTGTCGTCCTGACGAAGCTGCACGACGGCGTGCGGTTCTTTTCCGTCCACCTCCAGCCCCACCGGTTTGAGCGGGCCGAAGCAGAGTGTCTGCTCCCCGCGTTTTGCCATGACCTCGACGGGCATGCAGCCCTCAAACACGCGCGGTGTTTCGAACTCGTGAAGCTCTGCCGTTTCCGCGCTGATGAGCGCGCGGTAAAACACCTTATACTCCTCCCGTGTCATGGGGCAGTTGAGGTAATCGTCTCCTCTGCCGTAGCGCGAGGCGCGAAACACCTTCGTCATGTCGAGCGATTCCAGCGTCACGATGGGCGCCGCCGCGTCGTAAAAATGCAGCGACTCTCCGGTCAGCCGCGCGATATCCTCCGCCAGCGCATCGCTGGTGAGCGGGCCTGTCGCGATGATTGCCGGGCTTTCCGGCACGCAACTGACTTCTTCACTGTGGATGGTGATATTCGGGTGCGTGCGGATGATCTCGCTGACGCGTGCGGCAAATCCTTCGCGGTCCACCGCGAGCGCGCCGCCCGCGGGAACGCGCGTTTCGTCCGCCACGCGGAGCACGAGGGAGCCCAATATCCGCAGCTCCGCTTTGAGCAACCCCACCGCGTTTTCAATCCGGTCGGAGCGCAGGGAGTTGCTGCAGACCAACTCGCAAAAGTCCCCGCTGTGGTGAGCCGGGGACATCTTTTGCGGTTTCATTTCATATAGATCGACCGGTATGCCGCGCTCGGCAAGCTGAAAGGCTGCCTCACAGCCGGCAAGCCCCGCACCGACGACGCTGACGCGCTGTTCGTTCATTCTTCGTCCTTTGTTCGTGTAGTCCAGTGCACTCATCCGGCGCAGTACGCCGGGGATTATTCGGCTTCCGCCTCTTTTTCGCCCTTGTCTTTTTTCGCGTTGCGGTGGATATAGCCGCATTCTTTGTTCATGCAGGCGATGTAGCTGCCGTTTTGACCGATCTTTTGCACCATCATGCCGCCGCACTGCGGGCAGGGAATCTTGGTGGGCTTGTCCCAGGAGACAAAGTCGCATTCCGGATATTTTTCGCAACCGTAGAACGCCTTGCCGCGCTTGCTCTTTCTCTTGATCAGCGCCGCGCCGCACTTGGGGCAGGGCACGTCGATCTTTTCGACAATCGCCTTTGTGTTGCGGCAGGTGGGGAAATTCGGGCAGGCAAGGAACTTGCCGAAGCGACCAAGCTTATAGACCATCATCGCGCCGCATTTTTCGCAGACGATGTCCGAAACCTCGTCCGGAATCTTCTCCGGCGGGGCTTTTTCCAGCGCGATTTCAACCTTTGCGTGGAACGGGCCGTAGAATTTGCCGAGCACGTCCGCCCAGCCAACCTTATCGTCTTCCACGCCGTCGAGGTCGTTTTCCATGCTGGCGGTGAACTGCACGTCTACGATCTCGTCGAAGTTGTCCATCATGAAGCGATTGACGACAAAGCCCAGCTCCGTCGGCACCAGCTGTTTCTTTTCGCGCGCAATGTAGCCGCGCTCCACGATGGTAGAGATCGTCGGCGAATACGTGCTCGGACGTCCGATTCCCTTTTCTTCCAGCGCCTTGACCAGCGTGGCTTCTGTGTAGCGCGGTGGTGGCTGGGTGAATTTCTGCTCGTGTTCAATCTTCTCCGCCTTGCAGGTTTCGCCGCTGGCGAGCTCCGGCAGGGTGGTCTCTTTCTCCTGCGCATCATCGCGACCTTCGGTGTAGATCACCGTAAAGCCGTCGAAGATCGTGCGGATACCGTTGGCGCGGAAGGTTGCGCCCGCGCAATCCAGCGTCACCTGTGTGGTGGCAAAGGTTGCGTCGCTCATCTGGCTGGCGAGAAACCGCTCGTAGATGAGCTTATACAGGCGGAATTGCTCGCCCGTAAGATGGTCTTTGATCGCGGCGGGCTCATGCTCTACGCCTGTCGGGCGGATGGCTTCGTGCGCGTCCTGCGCGCCGTCGCGTCCTTTATAAAAGTTCGGCTTTTCGGGGACATAGACGTCGCCAAAGCGTCCCGCGATGAACGCGCGCGCAAACTGCTGCGCTTCGGATGCGATGCGGACGGAGTCGGTACGGATATAGGAGATCAAACCAACCGAGCCTTTGCCGCCGATGTCGATGCCCTCGTAGAGTTGCTGGGCGATCATCATCGTGCGCTTGGTCGTAAAGCCGAGTTTGCGGGATGCCTCCTGCTGCAGGCTGCTTGTCGTAAACGGCGGGGCGGGATGGCGGGTTTTGATGCCTTCCTTCACCTCGGTGATGGTAAAAATCTGATCGTGGATGCGGTCGAGCACTTCCTTCGTGTCGGCCTCGTTGCAAAGATCGCGCTTGGTGCCGTTCTCGCCGTAATACTTCGCGTCAAACGTCTTTTTATTCGCGATTTCGCGCAGCTTGGCGGAGACGTTCCAGTATTCTTCCGGCACAAATGCGCGGATTTCGCTCTCGCGGTCGCAGATGATGCGTGTAGCAACGCTCTGCACGCGGCCTGCCGAGAGGCCTTTTCTTACTTTGCGCCAGAGGATCGGGCTAATCTCATAACCAACGAGACGATCGAGAATTCGCCGCGCCTGCTGCGCGTTGACAAGGCGCATGTCGATGGGTCGCGCCCCCTTGATCGAGTTTTTGACGGCAGTGGACGTAATCTCGTTGAACACGATGCGGCATTTGCTCGTCTCGTCGAGTTTGAGCACCTGCGCCAGATGCCAGCTGATGGCTTCTCCTTCGCGGTCAGGGTCAGTCGCGAGAAACACTTTCTCGGCGGACTTGGCCTCTTTGCGGATGCGCTCCAGCACATCTCCCCTGCCGCGCAGGGTGATGTACTTCGGCTCAAAGTTTTTATCAATCTGGACGCCGAGCTGGCTTTTGGGCAGATCGCGCACGTGTCCGTTGGACGCGACTACCTTGTATTTGCTTCCTAAAAATTTACCGATCGTCTTGGCCTTTGCGGGCGACTCGACGATGACGAGTGTTTCAGACATAATGTTCCTCCCGCCGGAGATGCCCCGTTTGGGCTTTGTACGCGCATTAAGCGTACATTTTGTCCGGCAACTGCTTCATTATTCCGAAATAAACCTATTCTGTCAAGATAAATATTCCGAAATGATTTTAATTTGTGCGAATTATTGTGCTTTTTTCTGTGAAAAGTTGAAAATAGCAGGCTTTTTCCAGTGTGTTCTTCTGGAATAAAATAATTTCTTCTATTATATACTCTCTTGGGCGGAATCGTGTCGCAACGAAAAAATGCCCGCTCCCGTCGCGCATTCCTCTTGTGCACCGGCGTTGGGGACATTTGCTCTGGCTTGGCCAGTAATACTGTCATTATTATTTTTTTAACTGTTATTTGAATTAGATGTCCTTTAGTCTCACCTTATCCGTATCGATGCAGTAGCGTCTGCCGGGCAGCGCCTGTATAATGCCGGAGAATTGCAGCTCAGTCAGGCACGCGTTTAAGGTGCCAATCGGTAGCGTGAGGGAATCGCAAAGGTCGTCAAAGCTCATCTCCCCGCTCTTGAGCAGGCGGCAGATGGCGCGCTGTTCCTCGCCAAGCGAGGAGAGCAGCACGATGTTTGCCGGCGGGCGAGTTTCGGCGGCAACATGCAGGCAGGAGAACTCCGAGAGGATCTCCTCCGGCGAAAACACAGGCTTTGCCTCTCCTCGGGAGATCATGCCGTTTGGTCCCGCGCTCATCTCGTCGCCAATGCGCCCCGGCACGGCAAACACATCCCGCCCCTGATCGTGCGCATAGCCCGCGGTGATGGAAGTCCCGCTGCGTTCCGCGGCCTCGATGACGAGCGTGCCGTGCGCAAGCCCGCTCATGACGCGGTTGCGAATCGGAAAATGATACCGCTCCACGCGTGTGCCCGGCAAAAACTCCGACACAACAGCGCCGCGCTCAATGATCTCGTCATAGAGCCGTTCGTTTGCCTGCGGATAGACCACGTCCACCCCGCTGCCAAGCACCGCAAGTGTCGGGCAGATCGCGTGGTTTGCGTCCAGCGCACCGCGCGCCGCGCAGGCATCGATTCCCTCCGCGAGGCCGGAGACCACCAGCGCACCGGCAGACGCCAGCTCGAAGCCAAATCGTTTGGCAACCTCGATGCCGTATTTCGTCGGGTGGCGCGAGCCGATCACCGCGATGGCAAGCTCGGGATCGGGATCAATCGTGCCGATGTAATAGAGCACGCTTGGCGGGTCGGGTATCTCGGCAAGCAGCTTGGGATACCGCGCATCCCCCGGATAGGTAAAGAGAATGCTTTTCTTCTCCATGCGCTCCAGATGCCGCTCCAGAAACCCAGCCTGCCGCGCTTCGATGAGTCGCGCGCGCACGCGCTCCGGCAACGCGGAAACCAGCTCCGCATGATCCGCAAGCGTTTCCATCGCTTCGCTCAGCGATCCAAATCGCTCGGCAAGCTTTCTAAACAATCTTGAATTGTACTCCGTGCCATAATTCAGCCAGAGCCGCGCCCGCTCCTGCGCCGTGATTTCCCGCGCCATAGCGTTATGCTTCCCTTCCGCTCTGGTCAAGGCTACGGTACTGAATCGCCTCTGCATAGTGGCTAAGCGCAATCTGCTCCATGCCCTCTACGTCTGCAATCGTCCGCGCCACCTTCAGGATGCGCTGATAGGCACGCGCGGAGAGTTTGAGCTCTGCATACGCCCGCGCGAGCAGCTGCTCACTTGCCGGATCCGGCGCACAGTAGCGCTTGATGAGCTTGGAGTTCATCTGCGCGTTTAGCAGGATGCCGTCCGCAGCAAAGCGTTTTCTCTGCGCCGCCCGCGCGCCTTCTACCCGCGCGCGAACGATGTCGGATGGTTCTCCCGCCGCTTTTTCGGAAAGCTCTAAAAAGCCAACTTCCGGCATTTCAATCTGGATGTCAATTCGGTCGAGCAGCGGCCCGCTGATGCGCCCGCGATAGCGCTCAATCTGGCTCTTGGCGCAGCGGCACGGGTGAATCTTCGAACCATGGTTGCCGCAGGGGCAAGGATTCATCGCCGCCACAAGCACAAACTCTGCCGGGTACGTCGCCGTTGCCGCAGCACGGCTGACGGTGATAAAGCCGTCCTCCAGCGGCTGACGCAGGGCTTCCAGCACGCCGTGCTGAAACTCCGGCAGCTCGTCAAGAAAAAGCACGCCGTAGTGTGCAAGGCTGATCTCGCCCGGCATGGCGCGATTGCCCCCGCCGACGAGAGCCGCAGCGGATGCTCCGTGGTGCGGCGCGCGAAACGGACGCTCCCGAATCATGCCGCGTCCCTTGGTCGCGCCCGTGATGGAGTGTATCTTGGTGATCTCTAGCGATTCTTCATACGTGAGTTGTGGTAAAATCGACGGAATCGCGCGCGCGAGCATGGTCTTTCCCGCGCCGGGTGTGCCGATGAGCAGGATGTTGTGCCCGCCCGCAATAGCGATCTCGGCGGCTCTCTTTGCGCCCTGCTGTCCCTTGATCTCGGAAAAATCCGTTGCAAAGCGCTGCTCATAACCCAGCCATCGTTCGGTCGGGTGCGCTGGTATTTCCGCGTCGCCGCGCACATGCTCGCAAAGTTGTGAAAGCGTCGCGACGGGCAGGATGGTCACGCCCTCTACATAGGCCGCCTCTTCCGCGTTGCCCTCCGGCACGGCGAACACCGTCTCCCCTTTGGAAAACGCGTCGATCACCATCGGTAGCGTGCCGGCTATCGCGCGCACGCCGCCATCGAGCCCCAGCTCACCAAACGTCACAAACGACGGGTTCGGGTGCGCACCGAGCTGACCCGACGCGGCGAGGATTGAGAGCGCGACGGGCAAATCGTACACCGCGCCTTCTTTGCGCATGTCCGCGGGCGCTAAGTTGACGGTAATCCGCGCCGCAGGAAAGATATATCCCGCGTTCTTGATCGCCGCGCGCACACGCTCGCGCGATTCCTTGACGGCGGCGTCGGGCAGACCGACGATTTCAAATCCCGGTAGTCCGTTAGCGATGTCCGTCTCCACCTGTACGGCGAATCCGCCGATTCCGTTGAGGCCGTGGCTTTTGATGCGCGAAAGCATGCGATGATTCGTTCCTCTCGTGAATTCCCGCCTTTTTACGGTTATGCTCAGTATACACGAAAAGCGCCGTTTCGTGCGGCGCTTTTTCGACAAAATCCGACTAATTTTTTACTCTTGCTTTTCGGCTTGTGCTGCCTCGCTGTACTCAGTAACGTCGGTCTGTTTGCGAAACACAAACAGGCGGTTACCGAGGTAGTTGACCGCGATGGCGAACACCGTCGCGATGAGCTTGCAAAGCGTATCGCCCTTGACAAAGCCCGCAAGCATCTTCGGCATCCAGAGCGCGACCCACGCGTTGCTGATGCCGATCACCTCGCGCAGCAGCCAGATCATGCCGAGAGAAACGCCCAGTGAAGCCACGTTCACGAGCAGGAACAGAACGATTTCTTTGAATGAGCGCGTGCGCTGTTCGCGAAACGTCCAGTTGCTGTTCCAAAGATAGCTGTTGATCACGCCAACCGTGTAACCAGCCACCTGTGCGGCATAGACCCAACCAAGGGTGAGGTTCAACGCCTGAAACACCGCGAAATCCACCAGTGTGTTGAGCACGCCCACGATAGCAAATTTTACCATCTGCCGGAGCGTTTTCTTCGCTGTTTCGTTATGCGCCATACATCAGTTTCCCTCCGGGCAGTTTGGAAAGGAACGCGGCCCAATCCGCCGGAACCGCAAGGCCGGAGATGCCGGGATACAGCAGCGCAAAGAACAGCACCGCAAACCCGACCCAGAACCACTTGAGGAAATGCGCCTCGGGATAGCGCTGCTCCAATTTTTGCAGCGCATACACCGTCGCCATCAGGATAAACGGTACCGTCGCAAAGAAGTGGTAGATAAACGTGCAGCGCGTGACCAGCACCCAAGGCAGGAAGTTTGCGAGTATCCCCACGCAGAAGATCTGCATGGCGCGATCCGGCGCAACGCGCTTGCTCAACCGCGCCCAAAGCAGCGCAACGGCGCCGATGGCGGACGCCCACCACACAGCAGGGTTGCCGGAGGCGCTGAGCGTGGAGACCTGTTCAGGCGCGATGAAGCTGTTGAAATAGTACCACATAGGCTTGATGGTAAACGGCCAGGAGTACCAGCTGGACTGATAGGGGTGCGTCGCGACGAGGTTGGAGTGATAGCTGTACATGAACTTCTGATAGTCCCCGAACGTCTTGAGCATTCCACCGACGCCGTAGCCCGCCGTTTGGCCGGATTCATAGATGTAATACGGCGTGTAGGAGGCAAAATAGATCACAACGGGAACCACGATGAAGAACAGCACGCACCAAAGCAGCGTCTTGCTCGCCATCGGCCAGAATTCTTTGACCCGCGCCTTGTCCGCGTCGTTGTCCCGTGCGTTGACCTGAACAAAATCCAGATAACGCGCGATCAGCGAGCCAAACAAGAGCACCGCCAAGCCCGCGCCCGCGTAGATGCTTGTCCATTTGCAGGCGGCACCGATGCCGAAAAACAGCCCCGAGAGCGCGAGCGGTTTGAGCGTCTTTCTGAGCCCGTCTGCATAGAAATTCATCGTGATGTACTGGTACATATAATAGTACATCAGCAGGATGAAGAACACGGAATACACGTCGATGGTCGCAATCCGCGTCTGCGTAAAGTGCATAAAGTCAAACGCAAACAAGCTTGTGAGCACCAGCGCGTAATTGCTGTTTTTAAAGAGCCGCTTGCCAAACGCGTAGAGCACCGGCAGCATACCAATGCCGAACAGCGCGCCGACCACGCGCCAGCCAAACGGCGTCATCCCAAACACCGAAACGCCAAGCATAATAAAAATCTTACCCAGCGGCGGGTGAGAGTTTTCATAAGGTGTGAGGTTGTGGAGATTTTCATAGGCTGTGCGCGCGTGATACAGCTCGTCAAAATACATGCCGTTGAAATAGCTCGGCGTCGCGGAGACCGTATCCTGCTCGTCAAAAAGATTGCCCTGCGTGCCTGTAGCGCCTACGACTGTCACGGGAATCAACTCATCGTTTACATCGAAAAACGCGATTTCGTTGAGTTTGAGCGAACCGGAATAGAGCGAGATCGTTACCGTGTCGCTGACAAACTCCGACGTCACCTTTTTCCAGCGGAACATGTCGTCATACGTTTGGTCGAATATCTCCTCGTGTCCGTTCGGCGTTGCGAGGAGCAGCGTACCGTCGTTGTCGATGTTGCCGTAGATGCTGTAGGCGGAGACGTGCTCCGTCTTATCAAAGTGAACCGTGACGGATTCCCCCGCCTCTTCACTGGTCCAATAGGTCTGCGGCGCGCTGGTAGAGCCGAGGTTGGTCAGCGCCACCACGCCATAGACCAGCGTGATGCCCAGCACAAACAGGATGTCCCGCTTGGTATAGTGCAGCTTGTTGTCCGTTTCCAGTTTCGGGAGGATGGACACGCGGCGCGGGACGCGCTTTTGCGGCAGCTCCTCCGCGTACAGCGGCTCCGCCATGCGGTTGCGCGCGAGAATCTGTACGCTGACAATCGCGAGATAGACCGCCAGCGCAACGGTAGCAAGCGAACCGATAAACGTGATGATTTCATATACCGTGCCGCGCGCGGCCTGATGGTTGACCACATAATAGGCGCAGGTCGCGTTGAGCAGCGATGTGGCGGAAAGCCCGCCGAACACGGCAAGCAGCCGCCTGTCGCCATAGTAGAGGTACGCAATCAAAATCAGCAGCAGCGCGGGGATCATATAGCGTTCGTGCATATAGTGCCCGAAGGTGAAGATCAGCAGCACGCCGAGCCCCGCCGCGAGATACAGCGCGCCCTTATTGCGCTTTCTGCCAAAGAAGTACAGCACAGAGGAGAACAACACGGAGAGAATGATCATCCCCATGCCAAACTGATAGTATGGAATCCCCGCAATCAGCGTGTCCGCGGTCTTCCAGTTCCAGCCAAACAGCGAGCCAAAGTTGAACGCTTCTATTGAGACATAATGGTAAGACCCGGCGGTGTCGGCGTATTTATAGATCAGCCAGTCCCAGTTCTGCGTGCCCTTAAATGGCAGCGAGAGCAGGAACAGCACCGCCAGCGCGGCGACGACCGCGAGAACGGTCTCGACCAACACGCGAACCCATTTCTCCCTGCGGTCATAGATGTCGATCAAGAACGCGACCGCAAGAATCGGTCCGAACATCAGCGCCTGCGGTTTCATGAGGATCGCGAGGCCGTAGACAGCTCCCGCAAGGATGCGTTTGTCGCTTTGCAATAGCAGGATGACAACTACGATCAACAGCGCAAGTACGGAGTCGATCTGCCCCCACGCGCCGGAGACGAACATCAGCGTCGGCGTCAGCGCATAGATCCCCGCGATGAGCAGCGCGGATTTTTCACTCAATTTGTTCTTCGTCGCGAGCTTGTAGAGCAGAATCGCCGTAGCAAGATCCGCAATCGTAGACGGCATCTTAAAGAGCAGCGCCATCGCGTCCGAACCATTCGGGATGTTGAGCCAGCGGCAGAGGGTGGCAAGTGCGCCGCAGATATACATATATCCCGGCGGATAGTCCGCAAACCCGCCACTGGTGTAGAAGTTTGCCATACCATATTGAGCGACATTGTTGCCCCAACCGATGAAGCACGCGATGTCCGTCGGGTGCCCGTAGAATAGCACTGAAAGTACCGTGCGCGCAATAAACGCGCCAAAGAGGATGATCATCAACGCAAGCCAGGGTCTTGCAATCGGCTCCTCCAGGCGCGGCGTATAGCGCAGTTTGTTGCGATAGAACCAAAGGAACGCGCCGCCAAGCACCAGAGTGAACGCAGCCGCCAGATACAGTGGGTCGTTTGCGGTCGTCTTGGCGGCCTCGGCATCGCTTGCATCCGTCTGACTAGAGATGGTGCCGTTCTCGGTTGCAAGGTCGACGATGGAGGCGCTTGTCGTGGCGCATTCAAACAACGATACATTGCGAAACTCCGCCGTTCCAACCGCAGTGGTGCCGTAGCCGCCGAGGCGCAGCGCAACGTTGACGCTGGTCTGCTCCGCCGCGGTGCGGAAATACAGCGAGACGGCGCGCCAGGCGTCCGACCCGAACAGGTTTTCGGAATAGCAATACGTGCCGTCGATGGGATAGTTATCGATGGAGAGATTTGCGCCCGTGCCATACTGTACGTCGCTGGTGCGAATCTCGGCGGAAAGGCGATAGACGGTGTTGGGCAGCACGGTGACTTCCTGCGTCACGCGCGCGTCGTTAGCAATCAGGTTGGTCAGTACGATCTGCGTGACCGCGTCCTCGCTTAAAACCGTCGCACTGACGCTGTCTGCGTCGTTTTGGTAGGCGTTGAGCTCCCAGCCCGCGGGCAGGGGTGCGCTCTCGGCATGCACCGAAAAGTCTCCGTTATACAGCAGCTCTTCGCCTGCGAGCTGATCCCCGTCGTCGGCAAGCGCCAGCGCGGGTACGCTCAAGAGGCATAGTAAAAGCAGGATTGTCAGCAGTTTACGCACAAACAGGTCCTTTCCACATCCGAAAAAGGTTTTATGAATTCCCAAACAGTATACCACAATCAAAAAAAAGCTCAACCGCACGGATGCGACTTGAGCTTGTCATTTTTGTGTCAGGCATTTTTTAGGTTGTGAGCGACCGGCGTCACGTCGCGTCAAAAGCGTTTTCTTATTTTAAAATACATTTGCGACCGGCGTCACGTCGCGTCAAATGCGTTTTCGATGTGCCGGATTTTGTCCGTGCCGAGATAGACTTCTATCACATCAAATCTGGCGGGCACATCCGTCAGCCCCTCTTCTATTAAATATGCCTCGGCGGCAAGCGTCAACAGCCTGCGCTTTGCGGGGGTCACGAACTCCGCGGGCGTGCCGTAGCCCGTCTTGGAGCGGGACTTGACCTCCACAAATACCACCGTGCAACCAACCTGCATGATCAGGTCGATCTCCCTTGGTCCGCTGCGGTAGTTGCGGCGCAAGAGCTGGTAGCCCTGTTCGATCAGATACGCCTCGGCGCGCGCCTCTCCGCCTCTGCCCACGGTTGTGGTGCTCATACATAGCTCCTGATAAAGCTCCTGCGGTGAATCGGGCAGGGGCCGTATGTGCGAATCGCTGCAATGTGCTCCGCCGAACCGTAACCTTTGTTTCTTGCGAGCCCATATTCAGGATAGAGCGCGTCCTGCTCTATCATATACCGATCCCGCTCGACTTTCGCGATGATCGACGCACAAGCGATGCTGTAGCTCAGCGCGTCGCCGTGGATCACCGGATGCTGCCGCGCGGAGATATTGAGGTTTTTCAGCGCGTCGATGAGCACATCCGTCACCGGAATCGGCATTTGTTGGAACGCTTGTGCAAACGCACGCCTGGTCGCTTCGAGAATGTTGATCTCGTCGATCACGTCCGGAAACACCCACGCGGTCGCATAGCCCAGCGCGACTTGGGTCAAGACCGGATATAGTTTCTCTCTGCGTGCCTCGCTGACTTTCTTGCTGTCATTTACGTAAGAAATCAACGGCTCAGCCGGCATAGCCGCGCAGCAGACGACGACCGGCCCCGCGAGAGGCCCGCGCCCGACTTCGTCCATGCCCGCAAGCACCACGCCGCCCTGCTGCCAGAACGCGCGATCCATCTGGCTAAGGCATTCCAGCCGCTCGTGTTCCGGCGGGCGTGTCATGCACGCGCCTCCGGCTGCTCTAGCGTCACGCGCGCCACCTTGCCCGCGCGAAACTCGTCGAGTGAAACATGCGCGGCGCGCTCGGTGTCAAGCTCGCCCCCGCGCAACAGAAACCCGCGGCTGAGGCAGACCGCCTTGAGCAAATCTTCCTTCGGGGTCTCTGGTGTGAGCTTTGTGTAGCGTTCCATCACCTGCGCGGGCGCGGTTGCCTGCAGAAGCGAGAGCATATCGAGCGCGAGTTCCTCGCTGTCCATGACCTCGTCCTTGATCGAGCCCAGGTAGGCCAGGTGCTTTGCCAGTTCCTGATCCTCCAGCTTTGGCCAGAGCATGCCCGGGGTGTCCATCAGCTCCAGATACGGCGTGATCTTTACCCACTGCTTGCCGCGTGTCACACCGGGCTTATCGCCAACCTCCGCGCGGCTCTGCCCCGCGATGCGGTTGATCAGCGTGCTTTTGCCGACGTTGGGAATGCCGACGATCATGCAGCGCACGACCTTGTTGATGCCCTTTTGCTTCATCGCGTCGACGCGGGGTTTTGCCGCCTTTTCGATGAGCGCAACGGCGATCTTTTTGGCGGACCCGCCCGTAGCAGAGATGCCCACTGCCTCAATCCCGCGACGGTTGAAATGCGTGATCCAGCGCTTGGTGGCGTTGGAGTCCGCAAGGTCGCTCTTGTTGAGCAACACCACGCGCAATTTTCCGGCAAACAGGTCGTCAAAATCCGGGTTGCGCGAGGCCAGCGGCGCGCGCGCATCGAGAATTTCGACCACCACGTCGATCATTTTTAAGTTTTCCTGCAGCATACGGCGGGTCTTCGTCATGTGCCCCGGATACCAGTTGATGGCAGGCATATTTCGTTTCCTCCAAATATGGAAAAACCCCGGTGCCTGTTTCGGCAGAGGGGTTTGATCCCGTTTTGCTTAATTTAGTCTTTTCTTTTGTCTTCGATACGCTCGCGGATCTTCGCGGCTTTACCGGAAAGGTCACGCAGGTAGAAGAGCTTGGCGCGGCGCACAACACCGTGACGGACGAGCTCGATGCGGCCGATGCGCGGGCTGTTGTACGGGAAGGTTCTTTCCACGCCGACGCCGTAAGAGATGCGGCGAACGGTGAAGCTCTTGCGCACGCCGCCGCCCTGAATCTTGATGACGACGCCTTCGAAGTTCTGGAGACGCTCGCGGTTGCCTTCGATAACTTTCACGAATACGCGAACGGTATCGCCGACCTCAAGCACCGGAAGGTCTGTACGCAGTTGTTCTTTTTCGAGTTCCTGAATGATGTTCGACATTTTGAAATATTCTCCTTTCAGTTTGCCAGGCGTTCATACTTCAAAAGCAGAACAGAGGACCGCCCGATGTCACGAACGCGATTATACCACATTCGCCCTTGCCAATGCAAGCCGTTTCTCCAGATTTTATGCGGCTTCCACGCTTGTTTGCACCTGCGGAGGCATTGCCGGATGCCTTGCGTCGTAAACATACCACAGCGTGATGACCGCAACCACGATCACGCCGCCGACCAGCGACCAGATGCCGGGGTTCTCGCCAGCGAATAAAAACACCCAAACAGGGTTTAACAGCGGCTCCAATACCGCAAGCAGAGAGCACGTCAAGAGCGGCGCGCGCTTGATTGCGATGCTGTAGAGCACGTATGCAATGCCGATTTGGAAGATGCCGAGAATTAGAATGCCGCCGATGGCCTGCGCGGTAAACACGGGTCGCGTGGCAAACAGCACCGGCAGTCCGATGATCGCGGTCAAAAACTGCCCCTGCATGATGCCGCTTGCGCGTGTCTGATCGGAAACACCCTCGCTGGAAATGAACATCGCGGCAAAAAACACACCGGAGATAATCGCGATGATGTCACCTACCAGATGCCCGTTGCCCATTTGACCGATGAAGCAAAGGGATACGCCGAGAATCGTGATCGGCACCACAGCGATATCGAGCGGGCGCAGCTTCTTCTTCTGCACAAAAGCGATGTACAAAAGCACATAGACCGGCGCGCAGTATTGAATCACGATGGCGTTGGCCGCGGTGGTGAGCTTGTTTGCCGCGACAAACGTGGTGCAAACCCCTGCCAGCGCAAGCGCAATCTTGACCGTGTCCTTGTTGAACACCGGCTTGATGCCGCGGATGCGCAGATAGACATACATGACGAGCCCGCCGATTACGCCGCGAAGACCGGCGATGGCGAGCGGGTTCCATGGAATGAGCTTGATGAAGATACCGCCGATGCTCCAGAGCAGGGCGGTTGCGATCATTGCGATGGTGCCTTTTGTGGTCTCTCTCATACGCGTTATCGCCAAAGCTGACGATTCTCCTTATAAAAAGACAATCCTTTTACAGGACTGTCCGTGCGTTCGATCCTGTATGTCGCGACGGAATCGCGCTTGTTAGCTCTGTTCCGCGCGATGGTTTCGCTAGAGCCAGGCGTCGTCCGGCGCTTCGATGGTCTCGCCCTTTTCGGTCGATTCGCTCAGCAGATCGGGGCGGTTCAGCGCGGTCTTGAGCCTTGCCTGCTCCTGCCGCCAGGCCATAATCTTGGCGTGGTGACCGTTTAAAAGAATTTCAGGCACATCCATCCCGCGAAAGCTCGCCGGGCGGGTGTATTGCGGATACTCCAGCAAATCTTCTGAAAACGATTCGTCCGCAGCGCTGTCCTCGCTGCCCAGCACGCCCGGAATCAGGCGGCTGACGCAGTCAGTGAGCACCATCGCGGGCAATTCTCCGCCCGTGAGCACATAGTCGCCAACGGAGATCTCGTCATCGATGATCTCCATCACGCGCTCGTCCACGCCCTCATAATGCCCGCAGAGCAACACTATATGGTCTTTTTCGGACAATTCCCGCGCGATCTTTTGGTTTAACGTGCGCCCGCGCGGCGTCATGAGAATGCGATGCGCGGTTTGTCCTTCGAGTACTGCGTCCATGCAGTCGTAGATCGGTTGCGCCATCATGACAAGCCCTGCGCCGCCGCCAAACGGATAATCGTCGGCCTTTCGATGCTTGTTGTCGGTGTAATCGCGGATGTTGTGCACGCGGATGTCGATGAGTCCGCTTGCCTGCGCGCGGCCTAGCATGCTCGCGGAGAGCACGCAATCGAACATCTCCGGAAACAACGTGAGGATATCAATCCGCAAAGCAGCCGACCTCCTCCAACACTTCCGCGTCGAAGACGATGCGCCCGTTTTCGATATCCACCTCGCGCAGCACCTTTTTGAGCGCGGGCACGAGCAGTTTCCCGTGCTCCATCTCGTAGACATCGTGCGCGCCGGTCTCCAGCACGTCCGTGACCTTGCCGTGCGCCTTACCGGTTGTGTCAAACGTGTCGCAGCCGATGAGGTCTACGATGAAATACGTGTCCTTGCGGAGCTTGACCGCGTTTTCGCGCGTCACGCACAGATAGATGTTCTTGAGCGTTTCTGCGCGCTCGACCGAATCGTAGCCTTCCAGATGCAGCAGCACCGCGTCCGGCATAAAGCGCGCGCTTGTAACCGCAACAGGCGCATATGCGCCTGCCGTAGTTTCGAGATATGCCGTTTTCAATGCGCGAAACCGCGCCGGATCGTCCGTCAAGGGGATGATTTTCACGTCTCCGTGCACCCCGTGCGCACGGACGATCTGACCGACGCGCAAGTAATTATTTTTCAATTGATTTCCCTGTATCCTAATGAATTCCCTGTACCTTGTGTTCGCGTGGCTGGCGAAGCCATCGAGTATAACTACTCGACGATATCCACCATGTATTTTTTGTCTTCGCGGACGCTCGCGGCCTTGACGACTGTGCGGATCGCTTTTGCGATGCGCCCCTGCCTGCCGATGACCTTGCCCATATCGCCGGATGCCACGGAGAGGGAGATCACAACCGTGTCCCCTTCTTCCCGCGACTCAACTTTGACAGAGTCCGGCTCATCGACGAGGTTTCTCGCGATGAAGCGTACGAGTTCCTCCATCATGTGTTCCTCACTCGAAAGCGCCGCTCTTTTTCAGCAGCGCACGAACGGTGTCCGTCGGCTGCGCGCCCTTCTTGATCCATTCCACTGCGTGCTCGTTGTTCACGGACAGCTCGATGGGGTTCGAGAGGGGGTTGTAGTAGCCGATTTCTTCGACAAATGCGCCGTCACGGGGTGCGCGGGAATCCGCAACCACGATACGGTAGAACGGGGCTTTCTTCGCGCCCATGCGGCGCAGTCTGATTTTGAGCATTGTATGCTTCCTCCAAATAATATGATGTTGTTTTTTATATCGAATACGTGTAAACGTGATTCGCCTAGTAAAGTTGGCTTAAAACCCGAACGGGAAGCCGCCCCGTTTGCCGTCCAATAATTGGGCTAGAATCCAAACGGAAAGCCGCCTCGTTTGCCCTTTTTCATCTTGCCGGACATCTGCTTCATGAGCTGACGCGAGGCGTTGAACTGGTTCATCAGGCGGTTGACCTCCTGCACGCTCGTGCCGCTGCCGCGCGCAATGCGCTTTCTGCGGCTGGCGGTGAGGATTTCCGGGTCTTTGCGCTCGGCTTTGGTCATGCTCTGGATGACGGCCTTGGTGCGCGCCATCTGCTTTTCGTCGACCTGCGCGCCGCCTAGTTTGCTTGCGTCCATGCCTGGGATCATCTTCATGAGGTCTTCCATGGAGCCGAGGTTTTTCATCTGCTCCATCTGGTCGAGAAAATCGTCCAGCGTAAAGGAGTTGGTCTTCATCTTCTCGGCCATCTCGACCGCTTTTTTCTCATCGAACGCGTTCTGCGCCTTTTCGATGAGCGTCAGCATATCACCCATGCCGAGGATGCGGCTTGCCATCCGGTCAGGATGGAACGGCTCGATATCGGTCAGCTTTTCGCCGATGCCGGAGAATTTGATAGGCTTGCCTGTCACGGAGCGCACGGAGAGCGCAGCGCCGCCGCGCGTATCGCCATCCAGCTTGGTGAGGATCACACCCGTGAGCGCAATGGTCTCGTGGAAACTCTTGGCGACGTTGACTGCGTCCTGTCCTGTCATGGCGTCTACCACGAGCAGGATCTCCGCGGGGTTGACCGCGTCGCGAATCTTCTTGAGCTCGGTCATCATGTCCGCGTCGATGTGCAGGCGGCCCGCGGTGTCGACAATGACCACGTCGATAAACTTTCGCTTGGCCTCCGCAATTGCTTCCTTCGCGGTGAGGATGGGGTTCTGCGTGCCGTGTTCGTAGACGGGGATGTCGAGCTTTTCGCCGACGATTTGCAGCTGCTGGATCGCAGCGGGTCGATAGATATCACATGCGGTGAGCAAAACGCTCTTTCCGTAGTTCTTTTTGATATATGCGCCGAGCTTGCCGCACATGGTGGTCTTGCCCGCGCCCTGAAGGCCGGCCATGAGAATCACTGCGGGTTTCTGGTTGCCAAACTCCAGCTTGGCGTGCTCGCCGCCCATGAGCCGCGTGAGTTCTTCGTTGACGATCTTGATGACCTGCTGTCCGGGCGTGAGGCTTTCGAGCACCTCAATCCCCACGGCGCGGTCGGTGACGGTCTTGACAAAGTCTTTGACGACCATGAAGTTAACGTCCGCTTCCAGCAGCGCGAGCTTGATCTCGCGCATGGCCTCTTTCACGTCGCCCTCGTTGAGCTTTCCGCGTGAATTCAGCCGTTTAAATACCGCTTGCAGTTTTTCAGAGACGCCTTCAAACGCCATCTTATTCCTCCGAAACCAGCTCCATGAGTTGCCGGAGCAGGCTTGTTTGCTCTTCGTTGAGTTGCGTGCCCTCCAGTGAATGGAGCAGGCCGCGCATTTTTTCGTTTGTCTCGATTAAGTTGAGTTTGGTCTCCATGTCGCGCAATTCTGTCTCGGCGGTCAGGATTGCGTCCCGCACCGCCTGTCTGGAGATGCCCTCGCGCTCGGCAATTTCGCCAAGGGAGCAGTCTTCAAACGCATATTGGCGCACAAGCGAACGCTGGCGCTCGGTTAAAAAAGCGCCGTACCAGTCCGTGAGTTGTCCAAGTTCGACCAAACGATCCATATTCATCACCTGTAAAGCAGAAAAGCTTTACACCGTACCTATTATACGGAGTGTGGCGAATTTGTCAAGCGAATCCAGTGATTTGAACAGTATGATCTTGTTTCTTCTGGTTTTCAGCGCATTTACCCGACAAATATGCGCTATTCCCCGTCGCCGACCAGCAGCGCTTCTGCAAACAGCTCCGCGTTGAATGGCTGCAAATCGTCAATCCCCTCGCCGACGCCGACGAAGCGCACGGGCACCTTCAGCGTCTCGCAGATGGAGATCACCACGCCGCCTTTTGCCGTGCCGTCGAGCTTGGTGAGGATCACGCCGTCGAGCTGGCACACCTCCGCAAACGCGCGCGCTTGCGCTACCGCGTTCTGCCCCGTCACCGCGTCCAGCACCAGCAGGGTTTCGCAAGGGATCTCCGGCAGCTCGCGCGCGATCACGCGGCGAATCTTGCCGAGTTCGTTCATCAGGTTTGCCTTGTTGTGGAGGCGTCCCGCCGTGTCGCAAAGCAGCAGGTCGCAGCCTTTTGCCTTGTAGGAAGCAATCGCGTCAAACACCACCGCCGCGGGGTCCGCGCCCTCGTTGTGGCGCACCATCGCGACATCTGCGCGCTTGGCCCATTCGCCGAGCTGTTCTGCCGCCGCCGCACGGAAGGTGTCCGCCGCCGCGAGCATGACTTTTCTGCCCTGCTCGCGATAGCTGTTTGCAAGCTTACCGATGCTGGTCGTCTTACCCACGCCGTTGACGCCGACGATCAGCAGCACCGCCGCGCCCGCATCCGCCGAAAACGGTTTTCTCGTGGTCACGGCCTTGGCGATCAACCCCGCAAGCGCCTTTTTTGCCCCTGCGCGGTCGGAAATCTTCTGTTCTTTGATGGTGACCTGCAGGTCGTCGAGCAAGTGCTCTGTGACGGCGGCACCCGCGTCCGCGAGGATCAGCGCCTCTTCAAGCTCTTCATAAAACGCCTCGTTGATGCCGTCTTTGGAGGCAAACAGCCGCGCGAGAAGCCCCGTGCGGGTTTTGCCGAGTCCTGTTTTCCATTTTTGGAAGAGTGGCTTTTTTTCCATATATCTGCCTTTTCAGAGAATTAATTTTTAAAACAACGGTTTTTTTCCATATATCTGCTTTTTAAAAAATCATTTATATCACTTACTAAAATGCCTGCTCCGGCGAGGTGGTGATGCCGTTTTCGCCAAAGCGCGCCGAGACCACCTTACTCACGCCCTTTTCCTCCATCGAAATGCCGTAGAGCGTGTCGCAGACCTCCATGCTCCCCTTGCGGTGCGTGATGAGGATGAACTGCGTGCCTTCGGAATAGCGCTTGACGTAGTCCGCAAAGCGGGAGACGTTCGCCTCGTCCAGCGCGGACTCGATCTCGTCGAGCATGCAGAACGCGGGCGGCTTGAGCTTGAGCATCGCAAACAACAGCGCGATGGCGGTTAGCGTGCGCTCGCCGCCGGAAAGCAGCGAGAGCAATTGCAGTTTCTTGCCCGGCGGCTGCGCGATGATGTCGATGTCGCAACCCAGCACGTCGTTCTTGTCCGCAAGGCGCAATTCCGCCTGTCCGCCGCCGAAGAGTTCGGCAAACGTCGCGGAAAAGTTTTGCTGAATCAGCTCAAACTGCCTGAGGAACACGGTCTCCATCGTTCCGGTGAGTTCGACGATCAGCGTTTCGAGATCCTGCTTTGCTTTGTGCAGGTCTTCGCACTGCGTGTCCAGCTCGCTGTGCCGCTCAAACACGCTCTTATATTCTTCAATGGAGTTGAGGTTGATGTCCCCAAGCCCCTTGATCTCCTGTTTGATCTCGCTTGCCCGCGCGTTGCTAGCACCCACCATGATCTCGTGTTTGAGTGCCGCCGCGTTTTCATAGGTGAGGTCATACTCATTCCAGATGTGGTCCTGCATGGCGCCGAGTTCCATCTCGAGCCTGCTCTGCGTCATCTCCTGTTTGTGGATGCGCTCGGCGAGGTCGCGTGTGCCCGTGAGCAGTTCTTCGCGCCGCGCGCGCTGCTCATAGAGCGCGGCGGATACATTCGCGCGCGCTTCTTCGAGTTTTTTCTGCGTTTCTTTTTCCGCGGAGGTCAGCGCGCTGTCGCTTTCAATCTGCGCCTTCATGCCGGCCAGTTCCGCTTCCATTGCCGCAATATTCGCCGCGTTCTCCTCTGCCTCGCGCTCCAGCGCGGTCAGGCGGAGCGTCAGCTCGCGGTGTTCTAAGACGAGGCGCTTCTGCTCGGCATAGACCGCGTCGCGCTCTTTGCTGAGCGCCATGCGGCGCACCTTCTGCTCCGTGAGTTCACCCGTGATGGTTTCGCGGCTCTTGCGCAGCTCGTATAGCTCGCCCTGCGCGCGGGTTACATCCTCGCGCGTGCTGGCGTTGCCCTGCTCGATGTCGGTCTGCTGCTCGCCCGCGCTGGCGCACTCGCGCTCCACTTCGGCGAGGTTGTCGGTAAGCTGGAGGCGCTCGTCCGCAAGCGTCTGCTCGCCATGCTCACTGTTCTCCATGTCACGCCGGATCATATCCAGCTGCTCCGCCTGCTTTGCCGCGGCGATTTCGCAGGCATGCACCGCGTCCCGGAAAGAATCCACCTGAATATCGCAGCGAAGCACGTCCTGCTCGCCTTTGCGCAGCGAGGACTTCTTTTCTTCCAGCGCGGCGTCGGCTTTCTTGAGCTTTTCGCGGAGCTCCACCAGCTCGCGTTCGCGGCTGAGGAGGTTGAACGTCTGCTTTTGCAGGCTTCCGCCGCTCATGGAGCCGCCAGTGCTGATGATGTCGCCTTCGAGTGTGGCGATGTGGAACGCGCCGCGCGTGCGGCTCTTGAGCGCGATGCCCGCGTCGAGATTTTTCACGATAATCGTACGGCAGAGCAAGTAGTCCATGACGTTTCTGACGTTGTCGTCGCAGTCCACCAGCTCGTTTGCCATGCCGATGCAGCCGGGCACGTCTAGCAGCGCCCGCTCTTCGCGCGTGATGCGATTGGGGTTGAGTAGCGCCATTGGCAAGAGCGTTGCTCTGCCGTAATCCTTGGCACGGAGGTATTCAATGACGTATTTTGCGTCCTCGGCGGTCGGGGTCACGATGTTTTGCAGCGAACCGCCAAGCGCCATGGTCACGGCGATTTCGTATTCTTTCGGCACGCGGAGCAGCTCCGCCACCACGCCGACGATGGCGCGGCCGAGCTTCGCGTCATTCGGCGCGTCCTTGAGGATGTTTTTCACGCTCGCGTAATAGCCCTCGCGGGAGCGCTGCATCTCGTCCAGCACGCGCAGGCGCGACTGAATCGACGAGATCCCCTGCTCGTCGCGGGAAATCTCTTCGCGCAGTGCGGTGAATGCGTCGAGCGTTTTTCTGCGGTTTTCAACTGAGCCGTCGAGGTTCTTTTTCGCCTGCTCCAGATTCTCCGCCTCTTGGGCGTGCTGCTCCTGCGCAAGCTCCAATTCTTCCCGCAGGCGCGCGGTTTCGTCCGCTCTACGCTGGGCTTCCGCCTCGATGGCGACGAGCCGTTCGCCGATGGAACTCCGCATCGTGTCGAAACGCGCCGCGCTGGACTTAAAGTCCGACGCGCGGTTCATCGCCTCGATGATGCTGTTCTTCATCTCGTCGAGTGCCGCTTCGCGCGCGGAGATATCCGCGTCGATGGCGGCAAGCCGTGTTTCCGCGGCTTCCATCTCTCTTTCGAGCAGCGCTAAAGCCGCCTGCCCGGATTCATCCGCCTGCAGGCCGTTGATCACCGCGCCCAATTCATCGATGCGCGCCTTGCTCTGCTCGCGCTCCTGTTCGAAGCGTTTTTTTGCGTTTGCCGCGTTTTCTCGCCGCTCGGCCAGCACATTGCTGGTGCCGATGCGCGTCTCCGCCTCCGAAACCAAGCCCATGAGCTTGTTCGTCTGTGCGTTCATGGCCGCGTCCAGCCCTTTGAGCTGCTCTTCCAGCCCGGCGCAGGTGGCAAGCAGCGAGGCTTCCCCGCTCTCCGCCAGTTCGCGCTCCTCGCTCATCTGACGCATGGTCTCCTGAATCTGTTCCAGTCGCTCATGCGCGCGATCGTATTGATAGAGAAAGAGGTTAACCTCAAGGTCCTTGAGCTCGTCGCGCAGGCGCAGGTAAGCGCGCGCGGACGCGCTCTGCTGTTCTAAGGGTGCGAGCCTGTCCGCGAGTTCCTTTAAGATATCCTCGATTCGCTCGAGGTTTTTTTCTGTGTTGTTGAGTTTTCGCTCCGCGTCTTCTTTGCGCACGCGATAGCGCATCACGCCCGCCGCCTCTTCAAAGGCCGCTCTGCGATCTCCGCTCTTGTTGGAGAGAATCTCCTCCACCTTGCCCTGGCTGATGATACTGTAGCCGTCCTTGCCGATGCCGGTGTCGCAAAAAAGATCGGAGATGTCCCTGAGGCGGCAGTTGTTGCGATTGATGCAATATTCGCTCTCGCCGCTGCGGTAGACGCGGCGCGTGATGGCAACCTCGGTAAACGGCACCTTCAAGAGCCCGTCGCTGTTGTCAAACGTCAGCGTCACCTCGCTGTAGGCCAGCGCTTTTCTAAGCTGCGTGCCGTTGAAGATGACGTCCTCCATCTTGCCGCCGCGCAGGGCTTTTGCGCTCTGTTCGCCGAGCACCCAGCGCACCGCGTCGGAGATGTTGCTCTTTCCGCTGCCGTTGGGGCCGATGATGGCGGTGACGCCGGAACCAAAGCGAATCTCGGTTTTGCGCGCGAAGGATTTAAAGCCGTTGAGCTCAAGCTTGCTAAGTCTCATGCTTCTTCCTCCAGTACACGTAGACGAATCAGGGCGGCTCTTGCCGCTTCCTGTCCCGCGCTCTGTTTATTTAAGCCCGTGCCTTCGCCAATCGCCTCGCCGGAAAGGCGCACGCAAATGGTGAAGCGCTTCTGGTGCTCGGGACCCGCTTCGTCCATGCATTCATATTCAAGCATGCCGATGTGCCCTTTTTGCACATACTCCTGCAAACGGGTTTTATAATCCTTGTCGGTTTCGTCTACCTTTGCTTCTTCCAGCAGGCGGATCACGCGCTCAATGATCACGCGCTTGGCGTTGGCTAGTCCGCCGTCGAGATAGATCGCGCCGAGAATTGCCTCCAGCGCGTCGGAAACGATCGAGGGTTTGTTGCGTCCGCCGGTGAGCTCCTCGCCGTTGCCGAGGCGCAGGTGTTCGGGGATGCCGAGCGAAACCGCCGCGCTGTAGAGCGCGCGCTCGCAGACCAGCCGCGCGCGGTGGCGCGTCATCGCGCCTTCCTGCAACTGCGGCTGTTGAAGATACAGATGCTCGCTCACGCAAAGCTCCAACACAGCGTCGCCTAAAAATTCGAGGCGTTCGTTGTGCGTCTGCCGCTTTCCGTCCCCTTTGACAAACGAGGTATGCGTCAGCGCCGTTTCCAGCAGGGAACGGTCGGCAAACCTGTACTCAAGGGTTTCTTCCAGCGTGGCGAGCTGGCTTTGCAGTTCCGTCATCCGGTTATCCTTTGGTCAAATAGATTTTTGAGTTGGTTCTATATCGTTAGTATGCGTCTGGTTTCGTGAAAAAACAAGCGCGGCGCAGGGTGTGCGGCCATTCGCTTTACAAAAAAAACCGCACCCTCTCTCAGCCTTCGGATGCGGGTAAACTGGATGATTGTTGTTGCTTACTTCTTATCGAGGTAGCCGACGATGTCCGCGACAGTCTGCACCTTGGGGAGTTCCTCATCCGGGATTTCAATGTTGAATTCCTGTTCGAGGTCCATGATGAGCTCCACGATGTCCAGCGAGTCAGCCTTGAGGTCGTCGATCAGGCGGCTGGTCATGGTGATGGTGGCGGCGTCGATGTCCAGTTGCTTTGCGATAATATCTCTAACTTTTTCAAAAAACATGTTTAAAACTCCTTTTCAATGCGTTTTTTCACGCATCTCATTCGCGTAGTATTCTATCGGAAACGTAGGATTCTGTCAATGCTTGCTGCACAGTCGCAGGATTGCGCCCGCGCGGTGCGCCGTCGTTTTTTAGTCCGCTGCCTTTTCCTCGATGCCAAATTTCGCAATCTCTTCGCCCAGCAGACGCGTGACGTCCGAGGAGACGAGCTTCTCCGCCTGCAAAATTGCCGAGCGGAACGACTTTCCGTTGGAGCTGCCGTGCGCCTTGATCACGCCTCCGTTGACGCCGAGCAAGGGCGCTCCGCCGTATTCGGTGTAATCTAGTTTTTTCTTGAGCAGTTTGAACGCGGGCTTGCAGATCAGCGCGCCGATCTTCGTGCGGAAACTCGACATGAGCCCCTGTTTGAGCAAGTCCATGATCAGTCCCGCCGCGCCCTCTGTTCCCTTGAGCACGACGTTGCCGTCAAACCCGTCACAAACCACCACGTCAAATTCTCCGCTGAGCACGTCTCTGCCTTCGCAGTTGCCGGTGAAGTTCACCGGAGCGGTCTTGAGCAGCTGATGCGTCTCTTTGGTCAGCTCGTTGCCCTTCTCTTCCTCCGCGCCGTTGTTGAGCAAACCCACGCGCGGGGTGCTAACGCCGATGACGCTCTTCATATACGCCGAGCCCATCAGCGCAAACTGCACGAGATAGTCGCTCTTGCAGTCTGTGTTTGCGCCGCAGTCTAGCAGCAGCATGCAGGCGTCCACCGTCGGCATAACCGTCGCCAACGCGGGACGCTTGACGCCCTTGAGGCGCTTGATGATCAGCGTTGCTCCCGTGAGCAGCGCGCCCGTGCTCCCCGCGGAGAGCACGCAGTCGGCTTCTCCGGTGGCGACGGCTTCCACCGCGCGCACCATGGAGGAGTCCTTCTTTTTGCGAATCGCGAGCGTTGGCTGCTCGTCGCAGCTGATCACTTCCGACGTGGCGACGACGGAAACCCGCGCGTCGGTGACCCCCAGCGCGGACAATCCGCTTTTGATGAGCGTCTCGTCGCCGTAGAGCACGAGCGCCACGTCCTGTTTGAGTTCCGGCAATACGAGCTTGACCCCTTCCAGCACCGCCTGCGGCGCGTGGTCTCCGCCCATTGCATCGATGGCAATTCTCATTCTGTTGTCTTCTCCCAATTCCGCGGCAAGCGCCTGCCGCTGTCCCAAAGAGTCTTCCTGCGCCGCGGGAAGAGCGATGATGAGTGCGAATGATGTCGATATGATTGCTCTTATGCGGCGCGTGCGTGATTGCAATATTATACGAAACATTTCAGATTTGCGCAACGCAAACAGGTGTTTTCGTATACTTATCTCAAAACGCGGGGTTTTCGGCAAGCAAAAAGACTTCCCGCGTCCAAAGACACAAGAAGTCTGTTTGCTTTTGCAAAACTTGCTGTCGAAGGGTTCGACATATTTTCGAAGGATGGATGATCAGGCGTTCTTCTTTTCCTTCTGTTCCATGTCGACGACCAGCTTGCCGCCGTAATACCCGCACGTCTTGCATACCGTGTGGGACGGTACAAGCGAGTGGCACTGCGGGCACTCGCCGAGTTGCACTTCAGCAACTTTAAAGTTGGAAGCTCTGCGCGAGTCACGTCTGGCCTTGGACGTTTTTCTCTTGGGTACTGCCATGATAATCCCTCCTATTCTTCATCTGATAGCACGTCAGGCGTATGCCCTAGGCTTCTTCTATGGTGCAATCGCATGTGGTTGTGTTTCGATCCGCGCCGCAGACGGGGCAAAGACCTTTACAATCCTCCCGGCAGATGCTCGCGATGGGAATCACCAAAAAGAGATTGTCCAGCACGGCTTTATCGAGCAATAGCTCTTCTCCCGAATACGGATAGGTCTCGTCGTCGGACGCCTCGTCTTCTCCTTTTACAAATCGCTCCGAAAAGGAAAACGCGATGCGTTCGGCAAAGACTGTTGTACATCTGGCGCAAACGGTGTGGACGGAGGCTGTTGCCTTGCCGTTAAGAGTGAACCCCTTGCCGTCGTAGACATACGTTCCGCTCACCGCAACCGGTTCCGAAAACGAAATCGTCCGCTCGCCAAACTCCTGATCAGCAAACAATTCCGCTGTTTCGAACGAAAACAGATCTCCTGTTTGCCGAATGGCATTTGATACTCGAATCCGCATGATCTCCACCGCCTTTGTCGCCGAGGAAATCGGCGCGAACCTACCTGCCAGCGCGCACAAAACTACCGCGCGTTTCCACGCAACCTTAAGTATTGTATCGGTTCACAGGTGTTTTGTCAAGAACTTACCTTTCCCTGCTTGCGCGATTTTCACGCGCGTTTTGGCGCAATTCTGGCGTATTAGCCCCTTCCGCGCTTCGGCGGGCGTCCGCTGCCTCCCGTGGTCTTGTTTCCTCCGCCGCGCGGGCCGTTCCCGCTGCGTTGTTGCGGGCGCCTGCTCGCGCTTGCGCGCTGATCGTCCGGCGAAAGATAATCCGGCGGCACCAGACAGGTTTTGGCGCTGCCGATGAGGTCTTCACGGTCGGCTGAGCGCAGTGCTTTGCGAATCAGCGGCCAGTTTCTGCGGATGTGGCACTGCATCAAAACGCGCTGCATCGCCTTGTCTTCCCGCGATTTTGCGACGTAGACCGGCTGCATCGATGAAGGATCCAGCCCGGTATAGTACATGCAGGTGGACGCGGTGCCCGGCGTGGGATAAAAATCCTGCACCTGCTCGGGTCTGTAGTTCTTCTCTTTGAGATAGAGTGCCAGCTCAATCGCGTCGTGGATGTTGCTGCCGGGGTGCGAGCTGATCAAATACGGCACGAGAAATTGCCGCATGCCGAGGCTTTTGTTGATCGCCTCATACTTCTGCACAAAGCGCTCATAGACCGCATGCGGGGGCTTGTTCATATACTTGAGCACCCGGTCGGAGACATGCTCCGGCGCAACCTTGAGCTGACCAGAGACGTGGTGCTCAATCAGCTCGCGCAGGAACGTGTCGTCGCGATCCAGCATGGTGTAATCATACCTGACTCCGCTGCGCACGAACACCTTCTTCACCTTTGGTAGCTCGCGGAGTTTTCGAAGCAGCGATACATAGTCGTCTTCCGACGTGTCGAGCTGTTTACAGGCAGTAAAGCCGATGCACTGACGATCCGCACACGCGCCGCTTTTGAGCTGCTTTTCGCAGGCCGGATGGCGAAAGTTCGCGGTAGGTCCGCCTACATCGTGGATATAGCCTTTGAACTCCGGGTCCCATGTCAGCTTCTCCGCCTCAACCAAGATCGAAGCGTGGCTCCTGCCCGTCACGACGCGCCCCTGATGAAACGTCAACGCGCAAAAGTTGCAGTTGCCAAAGCAACCGCGCGCGGACGTGATCGAAAACGAAACCTCATCCAGCGCGGGGATATGTCCGCGATACATGGGATGCGGCTTGCGCGTATACGGCAGGGCGTAGACTTCGTCCATCTCCGCGGTGAGGAGTGGCCGCGCGGGCGGATTGCAGAGCAAGAAGCCCTTTTCGTGCGGCTGCAGCAGACGCTTTCCGCGCACTGCGTCCTGCTCCCGCGACTGAACGGCAAACGCCTCGCAGTATTTCCGCTTGTCTTTTGCAACATCGGTATAGGAGTGCAGCAGCACAGCGCCCTTTGCGCTGTCAGCTGAACTCACACGCACACAGGTGCCGGGGATGTCCGTGATCTCCGCGACGGGCTTGCCCGCCTTGAGCGCGTCGGCAATCTTGATGATTGCGCGCTCGCCCATGCCGTAGATGAGGATGTCCGCGCAGGCGTCGTAGAGAATGCTGTGGCGCACGCGGTCGTCCCAGAAATCATAGTGCGCAAAGCGCCTCAGGCTCGCCTCAATGCCGCCGATGACGAGCGGTACGCCCGCATACGCCTGTTTGCAGCGGTTGGCGTAGACGATCGTCGCGCGGTCGGGCCGTCTGCCGGGTTGGCCTTCCTCGGTGTATACGTCGCTCGTTCTATGTGACCCGGAGACGGAATAATGGTTGACCATGCTGTCGATGTTGCCCGACGAGATGAGAAACGCGAGCTTGGGCTTGCCCAGCGCCTGAAACGGCTCAACACTGTGCCAGTCCGGCTGCGCGATGATGCCGACGCTGTAGCCGCGGCTCTCCAGCAGGCGGGTGATGATCGCCGCACCAAAGCTGGGGTGGTCGATATACGCATCCCCGGTGACGAACACAAAATCAAGCTGATTGATCCCTCGCGCGCGCATTTCCTCGCGGGTCACGGGCGGGAAGGCATTCTTTTGTTTGGCCATGTTGTTTATTTTTCTTTCCGTTTGACCCTGAGATCAAAACACGGTGTTATTGGTTTTCCGGCGGCTTTGCCGCTGTCTCGTTTTGGTTTTGTTCCGGCGGTTTTGCCGCTGTTTCGTTTTGGTTCTGCTGCGGCGGCTTTGCCGCGGTCTCGGCGGGTTGTTGCGGCGGCTTTGCCGATGTTTCGTTTTGGTTCTGTGGCGGCGTCTGTTCCGCGCTGTTTTTCTCCTGCTGCGGTTGCGGCGCGGGCGCTGCCTGCAGGGGTTTGTCATAATCGAGCGTTTCATGCTCTGCAATGTTGATCAGCAGCTCGTCGAGCCAGTTGACCGCGGCGGTGGACATGCGTTTTGCGCGCCGGTCTGCCTCCTCCTGCGTGAGCTCCTGCTGCGGAATGACAGCCTTCGCCTCCTCGATGATCTGCGCCTTTGCTTCCTCTTCGCCTTTGACGCGGCTGACCTTCGGGGCACGCATGGTCTTACTTGCGCCGTTTCCGCGGGCGATGGAGCGCGCACCCGTCTTTGGCTCGTCGTCGCGCGGCTGTTCGCCTTCCGTCAGCGCGGATTTCGTTTGGCTTCTGCCGGAATCGATGGCCTTCTTCATGTCCGCAAGCGGCATCTTCTGCCCGTGTTCGAGCTTTTTCATCAGATATTCCATGGCGGCGAGCATCTCCCGCTTTTCCGCCTCATAGCGTTCCAGCGTTTCGATGACTTCGTCGAGAAAGCCGTCTACCTGTTCGATATCATAGCCCATAAACGAGCGCGTGAATATTTGATTGACGATTTCGTCCGTGCGCATGGTTTCTCCTCCTGCCGACAGAATACTCTTTTATAAGCAATCCAGTTATTCAAAATAACCCCGCTATTAAAACGATCACTATAGAAATAATCCGGTAAAAAATTGGCACACCAACGTTCTGATGTGCCAGTGAATCCTGTTTCGTTATGCGCCGCTCCCGCTCAAACCAGATCGCGGTAGTCATCCTCGCCATTGCCGACCACATCATAGTTGTTCGGGGCAACGACAAAGATACCGCGCGAGATCTTGCACATGGTGCCGTTGAGCGCATACACAGCGCCCGAGAGAAAATCCAGAATGCGCTGTGCAGTGTCGAGCTCGAGCTCCTCCATGTTGACGATGACGGGCTTCCTGTTTTTCAGGTTGTCGATGATGCTCTGTGTGTCCTCGTAGCTCACGGGGTGATACACGATCATCTTCATGCCGCCGGAGATGGGGAGATTCGCACCGGAGGTGTTCTGCGAGCGGTCGTTTCTGCGGTTGGGAGCAGCGGCAGCTCTTCCGCCGCCAAAGGCTCCGCCGGCGGGGCGTTCCGGCGCTTCGTCGCGGTAATACCCGTCGTCTCTGCGCTCTTCTTCCTGCTCGTCGCTCTCCTCGATTCCGATGAAATCCAGGAATTTCGTATAAAGGCTTGCCATCCGTCTTCCTCCGAAAACCGTCAGCCCAGGCAGGCTGCCTGCGGCATTCTCTCAAAATTTTTCTCTGTTTGCGTGCCTCATCTTGGGTGGGACCAACACGCTATGTTCCGGCTATTTCCTGTCTCGCGCGCCGAATATCCGGGAACCGACACGCACCTGCGTTGCGCCCTCTTCGATGGCCACCGTAAAATCGTGGCTCATGCCCATCGAGAGCGTATCAAATACAGCAGGGTCAAATTGCCCACAAAGCTTATCATAATGTGCACGCATTTTGCGAAAATATGCCCGCGCATCCTCTGCTTCAACGGCGGGCGGCACACACATCAACCCCCGCAAACGCAAATGCGGATATTGTGCCAAAGATTCCGCGAAAGAATCCAAGTCCTCATCTCGTACGCCGCCTTTTTGGTCTTCCGCACCGATGTTGACCTGGATGAGTATGTCCTGCACAACGCCGCGCATGCCCGCTTTTTGTTCGAGCTGTTGCGCGAGATTCTCTCGATCCACCGACTCTATCAGGTCGGCAAAACCGCAGACATATTTTATCTTATTCGTCTGCAGATGTCCAATAAAATGCACCGTACAGCCTTGCTGTTCAAAAAAAGTTTTCTTTTCGTCCAATTCTTGGGCGTGATTCTCGCCAAACGAGCTCACACCCGCCGCAATTGCCTGTGCGATCATCTCCGTGCTTTGATACTTTGACACGGCGACAAGCAGCACACTTTGGGGCGTTCTTCCAGCGCGCGCGCAGGCGTCTGCGATCTCCTCGCGCACCTGTGCTATGTTGAGCGCGACATCCGTCATGGCTTGAGATACTTCATTCCGGCGGTGAGATTATCCGAAGCGTTCTTCGCGCGGATGACCGCCTTGTTCTCGCTCTGCGCTAAGATATCCACCTCAACCCGCAGCACGGTGTCACCGTAGGTGATGTTGATGCCCGGCACGCCGGAAACGATCTTGATTGCCTTGAGCGGTACCACCAGACCCTGCGCGGACTTGCTGATGGTTGCGGCAACCGTGCGAGTGCCGATGAGCTTGCCGATGTCGGTGTTGAACTCCAGCACGTTGACCACCGCGTTTTCCGAAACCTGGCTTGCGCGCGCGGTCGCGGTAAACTGCTGGTCAGAATAGTTCTGGAACAGCACGCTGTATTGCTCCCCTTCCGCGAGGCGCATGGGGTCGCTAGAGCTCGTGACAAACGCGATGAACCAATGCGTGTTGTTGATGATGCGATACAGCGGCACCTCGCTGGTCGAGTCCGCGTTCTTTGCGGTGTTGCCGCCGTTGACTACGTTTTTCACCAGAGCGGAGTTGATCGTCGAGAGTTTGTTGACGCTGAGCACCTGCTCGTATCCGTCGAAATAAAAACTCACAATGCCCGTGCCGGAGGTGTTTTTGATGTCCCGTTTCCAGCCGCTCATGACGTTTTGCTGCGTTTTAAAGTCGTTATAAAGCTGGGTCAGCGTGGTGTCCGGCGTGACGATGGTCAGCATCAACGCCACCCGCTGGCTTTCGAGGTCTTTGAGTGTCTGCTCGAGATCCAGCATGTCCAGCGTGCTCTGCCCGCGGGATACCGCGCGGATCTGCTTCTCGACTTCTGCAATGTTGTTGTTGAGGTCGAGCAGTTCCTGCGGTTCCTGTCCGCCCAGCAGTTGCATCTGATAATCGTAGATCTGCTTTTGCAGGTTGAGGAGCGTGACCATGGTCTCGTCCTGATAGCCGCGCTTGTAGAGCTGGGCAATGACCTGGTCATTGTTGACCGTCTCGCCTTCTACCACGTCAAACGTGATCTTCTCATACGGTTCAGAGAGGATGACTTTCTCGTCGCGGATGATTGCCGCGGAGATCTCAATATCTGCACCCAGCGAGCCAAATTCGATCTCGCCCGTCTTCTTTAAGGCGTTAGCGACGATAGCCACGAGGGCGATGAAGCCCACGAGGATCAAAAGCATCATGAAAAAGCGTCCCTTGATGCGCACTTTTGATTTAGCCATTCGTTTCACCGCCGATTTCGTAGCCCTGTTTTTGAGACCTGCCGTACTGACGGTCAAAGTTCTCCTGGTTTTTCTCCTTGTAGCGCGAGAACAGCTCCTCCGCCGTCATCCCGCTTTTGAGGCACATGCTCACAAAAAAGTGCAGCACGTCGACCAGCTCGCCCTTGAGGGCAGAATCGTCCACGGGCTTGGGGTTCTTCCACCATTTGAAGTTGACCTCGTCGAGCACTTCGGAAAGCTCCGAAATCATGGCGAGCACTTCTTTTTGCATCCATTCTTCGCGCGAAAAGTGGATGCTCCTGCGCGCTTCAATATCTTCATTCAGCGACTGCTGTAATTCAAAAATCACGTCCAGCTTATCCAAGTCGGTGTCCTCCGTCCGGTCTGAAAGGGGATGGTTCTATCGACATAATGTAGTTCTCAGCGAATCGCTTCCAGAAGCGCGGCTTTCTGCTTCTTCACCCGGCCAACCAGCGCGGTGCTTGCGTGGTTTCGGTCAAGGCATACAGGCAGAATCCGTTCAATATCTTCCATTGTAACACATTCGATTCTTCTGAGTGTCTCCTGCTCGCTATATTCACGTTTTTGTAACAGCAGCGTCTTACCAAGCGCATTCATGCGTGAGCCGCTGGACTCCATGCCCAGCAGATAGCTCCCTTTGAGTTGGTCGCGGCAGCGCATGAGTTCTTCTTTTGTGACGCCGTCTTTGCGTACGCGCTCCATCTCCTCAATCATGCGGCTGAGCACTTCCTTTGCCTGCTTCTCGCCGGTTCCGGCGTAGAGGGTCAGCGTGCCCGTTCCGGTGTAGCTCGTGGGATACGAATAGACCGAGTAGGCAAGGCCTAGCTTTTCGCGGATCGACTGAAACAGCCGTGAGCTCATGCTGCCGCCGAGGATGTTGGAGAGCACCGCAATGGGGTATTGCCCGTCGCTATCGCGCGCAAAGCCGGGGAGCGTCAGGCAGATATGCACCTGCTCCACGTCTTTTTCCACAAACTTCTCTCGCTTGCCGCCGGGGAATCGCTGTAAAACCGGCGTTGTTTCGCGCGGGGATGCGGGCGCATCAAACCATTTCGTCACGGATTCGATCAGCGCTTGTTCTTCAAAATTGCCCGCGCAGGCGACGACGATGTTGTTTGGCACATAGAACTCGTCCTTATAGGCCAGCAGTGACTCGCGCGAGAACGCGCGCACGCTCTCCTTGGTGCCGAGGATGGGGCTTGCAAGCGTCTCATCGCCAAAGAAGAGCATGTTGCTCTCCTCGCCGGAGAGGTCTTCCGGGCTGTCCTCGTTCATCAGGATTTCTTCGAGCACAACCCCCTGCTCTTTTTTCAGCTCGGCGGGGTCAAACACGCTGTGAAACGTGATATCCGAGAGCACATCGGAGACGAGATCGAGGTGCTCGTCGAGCACCTTTGCGTAAAAGCAGGTGTTCTCCTTGCTCGTAAAGGCGTTGATGTTGCCGCCGACCGCATCCATCTCGATTGCAATCTGCTCGGCATCGCGGCGCTCGGTCCCTTTGAACACCATGTGCTCGATGAGGTGCGAGGCACCCGCGGTCTCCGGCGTTTCGCGCACGGAGCCGGTGTCCACCCAAACGCCCATGGAGACAGAGCGAACATGCTCCATTTTCTCGTAGATCAGGCGAATGCCGTTTGGCAGGGTATTTTGGCGTATCATGCGTTTATTTCCTTTCACGGGCGGTGGCTTGCAATTTTGTATTGTATCATAAATGCGTTCCTGACGAAAGCCGCGCTGTGATCGATCTGCCTTGCTTTCGTTCAAACGGACATACTATCGCGCTTGCATAAGAAAGGCGCGGCGTTGCCGCCGCGCCCCGTGGGTTTCTTTCGCTTCGGAACTTAGTCCTTTTCCGGCGGCAGCATATCCTTGCGGGTCAGGCTGATTTTGCCGGTTTTGGAGTCGATCTCGATGACGCGGACCAGCACCTGCTCGCCCATGGAGAGAACGTCTTCCACCTTCTCCACGCGCTTGTTGGCGATGCGGGAGATGTGCAGCAGTCCGTCTGTGCCGGGTTTGAGGTTGATGAACGCGCCAAAGTCCTTGATGCCAACCACGCTACCGAGGTAGACATCGCCGACTTCGATCTCTTTGACGATACCGTCGATGATGCGCTTGGCTTCCGCCGCAGCAGTCGCATCGGGAGAGGCAATGTAGACCGTGCCGTCGTCCTCGATGTCGATCTTCACGCCGGTATCGGCAATGATCTTGTTGATGACCTTGCCGCCGCTGCCGATGACTTCGCGGATCTTGTCGGGGTTGATCTTAAAGGTGATGATGCGCGGTGCAAACGGTGAGAGCTCAGCATGCGGCTCACGCAGGGTTTTGTCCATCTCGTCGAGGATGAACATACGGCCCTTGCGCGCCTGTTCCAGCGCGCGGGTGAGGATCTCGCGGTTGATGCCCTTGATCTTGATGTCCATCTGGATGGCGGTGATGCCGTCACGCGTGCCCGCAACCTTGAAGTCCATGTCGCCGAGGAAATCCTCGAGGCCCTGGATGTCGGTCAGAATCGCGATGTTGCCGGTGGAGTCATCCTTGATGAGACCCATTGCAACGCCCGCGACGGACTTCTTGATCGGAACGCCTGCATCCAGGAGCGCCAGCGTGCTCGCGCAGATGGAGGCCTGCGAGGTGGAGCCGTTGGAGCTGATGACCTCGCTCACGAGGCGCATGCAGTACGGAAACTCCGCTTCGCTCGGCAGAACCGGCTCCAGCGCGCGCTCTGCAAGAGCACCGTGGCCGATTTCGCGGCGACCCACGCCGCGCATGGGCTTTGCTTCGCCGACGCTGTACGGCGGCATATTATACTGATGCATATAGCGCTTGCTCTCTTCGAGCGAAAGCCCGTCGAGCGACTGCGCTTCGGAGATCGTGCCGAGGGTGACAACGGTCATGACCTGCGTTTGGCCGCGGGTGAAGACTGCGCTGCCGTGCGTGCGGCCAAAGATGCCGACCTCGCTCCAGATGGGGCGGATCTCATCCTGTGCGCGACCGTCGGGACGGATCTTGCGGTTGATGATCTTGTCGCGAACGACTTCTTTGGTGAGCGTATAGAGAATCGCGCCGATGTCCTTGGCGGAATCGGGATATTCTGCTTTGAATGCTTCAATCGTGTCGGCCTTGACTTTGTCGCCGCGCACTTCGCGCTCGTGACGGTCAAAGGTGTCCAGCGACCAGGCGACTTTGTCAGCCGCAAATGCGCGAACCTTGGCTTCGATGGCTTCGTCGGGATGATACACCATCGGCTCCATCTTCTCTTTGCCGATCTGGGCTTCGATGTCGGCGATGAAGCTGACGACCTTCTTGATCTCTTCATGCGCAAAGAGGATTGCGTTGAGCATCTCTTCTTCGGAGATCTCGTTTGCGCCGGATTCGACCATCATGACCGCATCCTTGGTGCCCGCAACAACGAGGCTCAGGCGGCTTTTTTCGCGCTGGGCAACGTCGGGGTTGATGATGAATTCGCCGTCGATCATGCCGACCGCAACGGAACCCGTGGGGCCCGAGAACGGCGCTTCGCTGATGGCGAGCACGACGGAGGAACCGATCATCGCGAGGATGTCAGGCTGAACGTCCTGCTCCACCGACATGACGGTGGCAACCACCTGCACGTCGTTGTAAAACCCCTTGGGGAACAGCGGACGCAACGGGCGGTCGATGAGGCGCGAGCTTAAGATCGCGCGGTCGGTCGGGCGGCCTTCCCGTTTGATGAATCCGCCGGGAATCTTGCCCACCGAGTAAAGTTTTTCTTGATATTCCACCGAAAGCGGCAGAAAATCCACGCCGTCGCGCGCGGTCTTGGCGATGGTCGCGCAGACCAGCACCGCCGTGTCGCCCATGCGGACGAGAGCGCTTCCGCCCGCCTGTTCGGCGTACTTGCCGGTTTCGACGATCAACGTCTTTCCGCCAAGCTGCATCTGGAAGTTTCTTTCCATAGTATTTGTTTGCTCCTTCTTCTTCTTTTATCTTCTTCTTTATTATATCCTGTTTGGGGCAAAACAATCCGCAAAGCAGCAACATATATAGTATGGAACGAAACATGTGCGCGGATTATTTGCGACTTGGACACGTCATCTACTGATCGATGGTGCCCCAATTCTCTAGACAATCGTAAAATTTTCCGAATATAATTGTCTATGGTGTGCCTGTTCATTAAAATCCGAAAATTTCAAAAATAGAAAGAAAGGCGGGAACAACCCCGCCTTTTCTCTTACTTGATACGGATGTTCAGGCTTGCAGCGACCGCTCGGTAGCGCTCGATGTCCTTCTCCTTGAGGTAGTTCAGAAGCCCTCTGCGCTGTCCGACCATCTTCAGCAGCCCGCGGCGCGAGTGGTGGTCCTTCATGTGCAGCTTCAGGTGCTCGTTGAGGTGGTTGATCCGCTCGGTCAGAAGGGCAATCTGCACTTCGGGGGAGCCGGTGTCGCCCTCGTGGAGCGCGTACTTTTCGATGGTTTCTGTCTTGGTCATGATTTTTTTCTCCTTTTTACTCATTTCCGTGAACTGAGAAATGCGTCGGAGTGTCGCATATCCCGGTAAACGGCATTTGAATGCTTTTATAGGATAGCATATCCACTGAAAATTGTAAACAACCGCATGCAGGTTTTTTACCGTTCCCGATTACACAGCACGCGTTTTTAACGCGTTTTAAGACTCCCGCAGCGCGGTCGCCGCCTCCACATCCAGACGAATCTGTTCCTTGAGCGCTTCAAGCGAATCAAACATCACCTCGCCGCGCAGGCGTTTCCGGAAGGCGATTGTGAGCTGTTGGCCGTAGATATCCGCGTTGAAATCGATCAGGTGCGTCTCAATCGTGAGCTTGTCGCCGTGAACAGACGGATTGGAGCCGATGTTGGTCACCGCGCGATAAGCTGCCCCGCCGACAAAAGCAAATGTGGCATACACCCCGTCCGGCGGAATCGCGCGCTTGGGGTCCTGTTCGATATTCGCGGTCGGAAAGCCGATGCGTCTGCCGATGCGCTTGTTCTGCACCACGATTCCCGTGAGCGTATAGCGGCGCTTGAGCAGCTGCTCGGCAAGAGAAACATCTCCGCGCTCTACCGCCTCGCGGATGCGCGTGCTGGAGACAAGCTCTCCTTCGTACAGCACGGGTTCCACCACCGATACGGAAAATCCGCGCGTATTGCCGATCTCGCGCAGCGTCTCCGGCGTGCCGGACCCGCGGTCTCCACAGGTATAGTTGTAGCCGACCACAAGGCCGCGGACGTTCCATTTTTCCGCCAGCAGGTCGATGAACTGCTCCGTGCTCAGGTGCGCCATCTCGCGCGTAAAGGGCACGCTCTCCACCTCTTGGGCGCCGAGCGAGCGCAGCATCATGTTCCGTTCCCGAATGCCGGAAAGCAGACGAACGCTGCCGCCGAGCACCTCCAGCGGATGGTTGGAAAACGTATAGACCACGGGCATGGCGCGCAGCCGCTTTGCCTCTTCCAGCAAGCGGGTCATGAGCGCCCTGTGGCCGAGATGTATGCCGTCGAACATGCCAAGCGCGACGACGGCGGGCTCGAATGCTGCCATAATCCCTTTCAAAAACGGCTCTGCGTTGGATTTCTCCCTTGCAGCAGCCGAAAAATAGTTAATAGAGATGAATCGTCAGGCGGAAGCGCTCCTGCCGGATTTCGCCGATGCCGAGGAATTCCGCCTCGCCATAGGCGCGCACAAGCCCGTCCACCTGTCCGGGCACATGCGTTTCCAGCCCGTTTTTCGTCGGCACTGTCCGATCCGTTGGTAACCGCAGCTCCGGTAAAAACGCCATCGCATCCTCGCAGGAGGTCAACGTGCTCATCAGGGTTCCCGCCTCTTTTGCCGCATCGAGTTCCGCGACGGTCAGCGCGTGCTCGCTCGTAAAAGGACCGCTGCGCGTGCGCAACAGGATCGGTACATAGCCGATCGTACCAAGTCGCCGGGCGATGCTTTCGCAAAGCGCGCGCACATATGTTCCGCGCGAACACACCGCGCGCAGCAAAAAGCGGTTTTCGCCTGTCTGCTCGATGAGTTCGAGCTCGTGCACGCAGATCTCGCGAATCCTCGGCTCAATCGTCTCCCCTGCGCGGGCAAGGTCGTACATCTTCTTGCCGTCGACCTTCAGCGCTGAATAGATCGAAGCCGTCTGCATCTGCCCGCCGATGAATTCCGGCAGAATTTGCTTGAGCTCGCTCGCTTCAACGTGACTGTTGTCGCGCGCAATTACCGTTCCGCAGGCGTCCTGTGTGTCGGTCTGTGTGCCAAACGCACACTCGAATATGTACTCCTTGTCCTTGTCGACTAGGATATCAAACAATTTCGTTGCGCGGCCGAGGCAGACGGGCAACACACCCGCAGCAGCGGGATCGAGCGTGCCGAGATGCCCGGCGCGCTTCTCGCAAAAAATCTTTCGCACGTCAAACACGACATTGCTGGAGGTCATTCCCGGCGGCTTGAGAACGGTGACAATTCCGTCCATATCACTCACAAATCCCGTGCAGCAGTTCTCTGGCAAGCGTCAAAATCTGTTCGGCTGCTTCCTCAATCGGGGGTTTCATCGTGCAGCCCGCGGCGAGCCGGTGTCCGCCGCCGCCAAGCTTGGTTGCAATCTGGCTGACATCCGCACAGGTTTTCCCGCGGAGGCTCACGCGAATCAGTCCGTCCTCGCTTTCGCGCAGCAGCGCCGCGACCTCGACCGTGTCGACATCGCGAATCGCGTCGATGATGCCCTCGGTGTCCTCGTTGGTCGCGCCGCAGGAGGCAATCTCGTCTAGCGTGATGTAGGAGATGCCGATGCGCCCGAACTCATAGAGCTGCGCTTTGTTCACGCCAAGCGCGTGGAGTTTGAGCTTGTGAAACGGCACCGTGCGAAACAGGCAGCGGTTGAGAAACGGCAGGTCGATGCCCGTGTCGAGGATGTCCGCCGCGATGCGCATGGTGTCCGGCGTAGTGTTGCTGTAGGAAAAATTGCCCGTGTCCGTCGTGATGGCAGCATAGAGGCAGCTTGCGATATTCTTGTTGAGCGTGATTTTGAGGCACGTGATCACGTTGAAGATCAGCTCGCCCGTCGCGCCGGCTTTTTGCACATAGTTCATCTCGGCATAGCGGTCGTTGGTGCCGTGGTGGTCGATGTTCAGCGTGGACTTTGCCGCGCGAAACAGCGTTTCACACCGGCCGGTTCTGCCGATGTCCGCGCAGTCTACGCAAACGACCGCCTCGGCAGGGCGTGCCTGCTCGGGCGGTATGAGTTGATCCGAAAACGGGAGAAAGCGGTAAATCGCCGGAACGGGGTCTTCGCAGACCACCTGTGCGTGCTTGCCTAGCTCCAGCAGCGCCCCATAGAGCGCAAAGCTGCTGCCAAGCGTGTCGCCATCCGGAGAGACATGCGCAATCAGCAGAATATCATCATGCGTCCGCAAAAAGCGGACGGCGTCCTGCAGCATGTCGTTACTCCTCTCCGTCATCCTGATGAAGTTGTTCGGTCTCCGGTTGTGCTTCGGGTGCGTTCTTGTGCAGATCGTTTAAGATCTCCGCAATACGGATGCTGTATGCAATCGTGTTGTCGAGCGTAAACTTAATGCTCGGCACGGCGCGGATACGCATGCGCATGCCAAGTTCGTGCGAGATAAAGCCCGCCGCGTGGTTGAGCGCTTCTACGCTCGAAACACGCTTTTTCTCGTCTTCATCATAAACCGAAACTTTGACCTTCGCGAATTTGAGGTCTTTGGTAACCTCAACCTCGGTCAGCGCGGTCATCGGCGAGATTCTGGGGTCCTTCATCTCGCGGATGACTTCACTGATCGTCTTTTTTACTTCTTCGTTTCTGCGGTCTGCACGAAACGTTGCCATAGTGTCCTCCCCCGCCCGGCGCGCGCAAGGCGGCCGAGCTTGGCGTTGTCGATTAGATTATGTGCGCTTGACTTCTTCCATGATGAAGGCTTCAATCACGTCGCCTTCCTGCAGGTCGTTAAAGCCGTCGATGCCGATGCCGCACTCAAAGCTCGTGAGAACTTCCTTAGCATCATCCTTAAAGCGCTTGAGCGAGGAAATCTTGCCTTCGTGGACGACAATGCTGTCGCGCACGACGCGGATCTGCGCGCTTCTGGTGATCTTTCCGTCGTTGACATATGCGCCCGCGATGGTACCGACACCCGTGACCTTGAAGGTTTCACGAACGGTTGCTCTGCCAAGCTCGACCTCTTTGAAGACCGGCTTGAACATGCCGCGCATGGCGGCTTTTACGTCGTCGATGGCGTTGTAGATGACGCGATACATGCGCACATCCACGTTCTCTTTCTCCGCCATGACGCGTGCGCTCGTATCCGGACGCACGTTGAAACCGATGACGATGGCGTTGGAAGCGGAGGCAAACATGATGTCCGTCCCCGTGATCGCGCCGACGCCGCCGTGGAGGCAGCGCACGCGGACTTCTTCATTGCTGAGCTTCTCGAGCGCCTGTTTGACGGCCTCGACAGAGCCCTGCACGTCCGCTTTGACGATGACATTGAGGTCTTTGAGCTCGTCTGCCGCCATCTGCGTGAAAAGATCGTCCAAAGACACCTTGCTTTTGCTCTTGAGCTGAGCCGCCTTGATCTTGTCGCGGCGCTCTTCGACAACCTGGCGCGAGAGCTTGTCCACTTCCGCAACGTTGAGGATATCGCCCGCGTCCGGCACTTCGCTAAAGCCAAGCACCTCGACCGGGGTGGAAGGTCCTGCTTCGTTGACCGTGTTGCCCTTGTCGTCGGTCATCGCGCGCACTTTGCCGTAGGCAGTACCAGCGACAATCGTGTCTCCGCGGCGGAGTGTACCGTTTTGCACGAGCACGGTCGCCAGCGGGCCGCGGCCCTTGTCCAGCTTCGCTTCGATGATCGTACCTTTTGCGAGGCGCTCCGGGTTGGCCTTGAGTTCCAGCACGTCTGCCTGCAGCAGGATCATCTCCAGCAGTGTGTCGAGCCCTTCCTGCTTTTTCGCGGAGACGGGGACGATGATGGTCTGTCCGCCCCACTCTTCGGAAACGAGCTCGTATTCGGTGAGCTGCTGCTTCACGCGTTCGGGGTTTGCGTCGGGCTTGTCCATCTTATTGATGGCGACGATGATCGGAACACCTGCGGCCTTGGCGTGGTTGATCGCCTCGATGGTCTGCGGCATAATGCCGTCGTCCGCTGCGACAACGAGGATGACGATATCCGTCACCTGTGCGCCGCGGGCACGCATGGAGGTAAACGCCTCGTGACCCGGTGTGTCAATAAAGGTAATCTGCCTCTCGCCGCACATGACGGTATACGCGCCGATGTGCTGCGTGATGCCGCCGGCTTCGCCTTCGGTCACGCTGCTTTTGCGAATTGCGTCCAGCAGCGAGGTCTTGCCGTGGTCGACGTGGCCCATGATGGTGACGACCGGCGGACGGTCTTTGAGCAGTTCGTCTGCGTCCGTTTCGCCGGAGGCACTGTCGTGGAGCACTTCTTCAAACGTCTTTGCGATCTTGAGTTCCAGCTCGATGCCGAAATCGGAAGCGACGAGTTCGCAGGTGTCGAAATCGATTTCCTGGTTGATCGTCGTAGGCATGCCGAGCAAAAAGAGCTTCTTGATGATATCCGATGCGGGCTTGCCGATTTTTTCGGATAGTTCTTTGACTGTAATGGTATCCGTGGTGATCACCGCCTTTTCAATCACGACGGGTTCCGGCCGCCGCATGGGCTGCTTCAGCCCGCGTCTGAGTTTGCGGTTGCCCGTAGCATCGTCGTCCCAGTTGCTTGCGCTGGGCGCGGTCTCACGCGACATCGCTTTCTTATTCTTCGTCTTTTTGTCCGCTTCTTTGGAGCGGGCATAGGCGCTCTTGTTCGGGTCATAATTGCTTACGCGATCTTTGCAGCCTGCTGCCGGTGCCGGTGGTGCACCCGCTCCTGCGGGGCGCGGTCCGCGCGGCGCAAAGCCGCCGGGTTGACCACCCGGACGCGGGCCAGTTCCGCCCATCGGCGGGCGCGGGGTATAGCCACCCTGCTGCGGGCGCGGTGCATAGCCGCCCGCCTGTGGCGGACGCGGCTGATAGCCATCCTGGCGTGGCGCATAACCGCCCGCCTGTGGGGGGCGCGGCGTGTAGCCGTTCCCCTGCTGGGGCGCATAGCCGTTGCCCTGCTGCGGACGCGGCGTGTAGCCGGTGCCCTGCTGGGGCTGGTAGCCGTTGCCCGTTTGCGGGCGCGGCGTGTAGCCGGTGCCCTGTTGGGGCTGATAACCGTTGCCCGTTTGCGGGCGCGGCGTATAGCCGTTGCCCTGCTGGGGTTGATAGCCGTTGCCCTGTTGCGGGCGCGGCTGATATGGTGCGCGGTCGCCCTGCTGTTGCGGCGGGCGGCGGCGATCATCCTGCACGATCGTATGCGCCTCATACCCGCTGTTGGCGGGTTTTTTCGGTGCTTCCGGTGCGGCCTGCGGCGCGGGCGCGTCCTGCGCGGGCTTTGGCTGCTCGGCAACAGGCGCCGCTTCTGCGGCGGCCTCCACGGCGGGTTTCTCCGCGGTTTTGCCTGCGGCTTGCGCGGCGGGCTGCTCAACGGCGTGCTCCTGCGCGGCTGCTTCCTGCTTGACAGGCGCTTCCGCCTTTGCGGCAGGGTTCGGCTGCGGCAGGTCGTCGTCGTCTCGTCCTCCGGCATGCGCGGCGTGATCCTGATCGGAGTCGAGCATTTCGCGCAGGCGCTCCATACGGTCGCGCTCTTCGCGTGCTTTACGCTTCTGCTCCTCCTTGTCAAGAAGTTCGCTCTCGGAATGGCGCACTGATACAAGCAGCTCTCCAACGGAGCTCTGCGTCAGCGACAGCCTCTCCAGAAGTTCTTTGGTCGTCTTCTGAATTCCGTTTGCCGATTCGAGAAAATTGTTTTTTGCCATTTACGTCGTTACCCCCGCGTTTTTCGCAATCCGCCCTGCAAAAAGTGGATGCGCGTTTGTCTTGTTGTATAGGTTTCTGCATCTTTCGATGCGTTCTAATTATCTTCGATCTTGTCCGACTCTGCTTTTTCTAGTTCTGCCTCTTCCGGCTCTGTTTTAACCTGCGCCGGTTTATCCTGCTCGAGTGCGCGCCGTATGATCTGCGTAAATGCGTCGTCGGTCACCGCGGCGACCATGCGCCCGGGTTTCCCGATCCAGCGGCCGAGTTCTTCTATCTCGACAAGTTCAACAGAGGCGTAAGCGCACATGTCGCGATACTGATCCTTTGTGTTGTCCGATGTGGTGGTGTCGATGAGCGCTATGTGCGCCTGTTTTGCACGGATGAGCTTCTCGACCACGTATCCGCCGGACTTGAGCCGCCCTGCCTTCATGGCAAAGCCGATTGCGCTACTGAGCTTGCTGTTCATGATAGTTTGCAAACTGCGCGCGCAGTGTCTCGTAGGTTTCGCTCTCGATCTTCGTCTCCAGCGCGCGTTCCAGCGCACGGGACTTGATCGCCTTCTCCAGGCAAGCGCTTTTTCTGCATAGATACGCACCTCTGCCGTTTGCGCGTCCTGTCGTGTCGAGCACGACTGCGCCTTCCGGCGTGCGCACCACGCGCACCAACTCTTTTTTCGGCTGCATCTCCCGGCAGGAGACACACATCCGCATGGGAATCTTCTTAGCCAAGCGTTACGCCTCGCTTTCGCTCTCTTCGTCTTCGCGATAGAAGGCGTCCATCGCCTCCTCCGCCTGGGACTGACTCTTGATGTCGATCTTCCAGCCGGTCAGCTTCGCGGCAAGGCGAGCGTTCTGCCCCTCTTTGCCGATGGCGAGTGAAAGCTGGGTGTCCGGTACGATGACCTTTGCCGCTCTTTCCTCTTCATTGATGTAGACCATCAGCACCTTTGCGGGGCTGAGCGCTTTTGCGATATAGACAGCCGAGTCGGAATCCCACTCGATGATGTCGATCTTTTCGTTGTGCAGTTCGTTTACGATGCGCTCTACGCGCGCGCCGCGCTGGCCGACGCATGCACCGACCGCGTCCACCTGCATATCCGTGGAATGCACGGCGACCTTGGTGCGGAAGCCCGCCTCACGCGCGATGGATTTGATCTGAACGACGCCGGTCTGAATCTCCGGCACCTCCAGCTCAAAGAGCCGCTTGACGAGGCCGGGGTGCGTGCGGCTGACAAGAACCTGCGGGCCCTTGCTGTCCTTGCGCACTTCGAGCACATAGACCTTGATGCGGTCGTTGTTCTCGTATGTTTCGCCGGGGATCATCTCATTCGGGGTCAGGATGCCGTCCGTCTTGCCGAGCTCGACATAGACATTTCCCTTTTCCACGCGCTGAACGATCGCGGTGAGCACTTCGTTCTCTTTTTCCACATATTCTTCGTAGATCACGCCGCGCTCCGCCTCACGGATGCGCTGCACGACCACCTGCTTGGCGGTCTGCGCCGCGATGCGCGAAAACTCCTTGGCCTTGACTTCTTCTTCGAGCACGTCGCCCACTTCGTAGAGCATGTTGACATGCTTTGCGTCCTCGAGCGAGATCTCGTTGATCGGATTTTCGACTTCCTCCACAACCGTTTTGGAAGCGAAGATGCGAAATTCACCGCTGCGCGAGTCAATCTGTGCGCGTACATTTGCGTTTGCGCCGTAGTTGCGCTTATAGGCCGAGGTAAGCGCCGCTTCGATGGCGAGAATCAGGACATCCTTGCTGATGCCGCGTTCTTTTTCCAGCGCGCTTAATGCTTCGACAAACTCTGTGTTCATCCTATCGTACTCCTTACAAATAATCCGGGTGTTTTCAAAACACTACTATCATTATGATGATCATTCCGGCGGGCACGCCCGCAAAAACCTTAAAACTTCAGTTCCGGCCGCGCAAGCGCGATTGCCTTGCGCTCAAGCACGAGTTCGCCGCTCTCAAGGCGGACGACGACGTTGGCCTCGTCAAAGCTGATCAGCTCGCCCGTGAATTCCTTTTTGCCGTTCTTCGGCGCAAAAAGCTTGATCTCGATTCGCTTGCCGATGTTGCGCGAAAAGTCCGCGTCTTTTTTGAGCGGACGATCGAGGCCAAGCGAGGAGACGGAGAGCATATATGCCTGTTCGATGGGGTCTGCTTCGTCGAGCATGGGATCGACCGCGCGGCTGACGCGCTCGCAGTCGTCAATGTTCACGCCGCCTTCTTTATCGATATACAACGTGAGGACCCAGTCCCCGTATTCTTTGACAAAATCCACATCGCATAGCTCATAGCCGAGTTCCGCAACGGGTTGCTTGAGTAGTTGTTCCACTCTTTGTGCTGTGTTCAATCAAAATCCTCCTGATTGCTTGCCAAAAACGCCTTCACGGCGTCGTGTATCATTTTAAACACACTTTGTCGTACTGTTGCTGATCCGAAATACGCCTTTAGAAGGCAAAAAGCAACCTTAGATATCAGTATGCTTTACCGGAACGGGTAGCTTTTCTGCTCAAAAGAGCTTAAAAAAGCACCCTTCAAAACGAAAGAGTGGGTTTTGCCCACTCTCCGCTAAAAGTTCAATCATCCAACAAAAGAAAGTATAACAGCCTTTCTCCGCTTTTGCAAGCCTTTTTCCGCAAATCGCGCCTGGCGCGGGGCCTACTCCTTCGTGCGTTGCGCTGCGTTTTTCACGTCTTCCGGCTTGTTTTTAAACGCGTTTGGCAGTTGCCTTGCCGCGTAAAAACCCAGTGCATAATAGGAAGTCAGCGTCGCAAGCCCCAGCACGTAGAGGTTATATGGCTCGACATGCACGGAGAGGAAGGAAAGCAGCGAAAGCATCACACCCGCCGCCAACAAGCCTGTGGCGATCTTGCCCGGCCACGCCGCAAAAACAACGACGTTGCGCTTGGCAAGAAACACCCCGCCGATGATCATCAACAGCTCCTTGAGCGCCATGAGCAGGAACAAAACCAGATAGACCGGCTTGTGTTTGCCCGCATAGATGCAGACAAGCGCCGCCAGCGTCATGAGCTTGTCCGCGAGCGGATCGAGCAGCTTTCCGACGTCGGATACCCAGCCGTGCCTGCGCGCAAGGTAGCCATCCAGCACGTCGGTTAAAAAAGCGATCACGAAAATGCACAGGGCAGGCAGATACCTGCCCGCCCTGAAAAGCATCACAAACACACCAACGAGAAAGAGCCGTATTCCAGATAGAATGTTCGGCAGATGTCTCATACGTTATGCGCCAATGTCCTCCACATACAGCGTGCGAACGCTGTCGTCCTGCTGGGGTTCCTGCGCCTTGCGCTCCGCGGCTTCGCGCGCTTCAAAGAACTTGAGCGCAACCTGCGGGAAGAGCGCATAGCTGAGCACGTCTTCTTCCTGACGGATGTGATCCTTGATCTCTTCGCGGTAGGATTCCAACTCCGGCTTGAGCAGATCCGCCGGGCGGCAGGTGATCACTTCCGCGTCACCGATCGCCTTGCGGCGCACTTCTTCGTTGACGGGAGCGGGCAAAGTGCCGTACTCACCGCGCAACAGCGCCTTGGATTCCTTGGTGAAGACCTTGTAACGCTCGTCGTTGATGACGTTGAGCACGGCCTGCGTGCCGACGATCTGGCTGGTGGGCGTGACAAGCGGCGGATAGCCGAAGTCTTTGCGCACGCGCGGGACCTCTTCGAGCACTTCATAGTACTTGTCGGACTTGCCGGCTTCCTTGAGCTGGGAGATCAGGTTAGAGAGCATGCCGCCCGGCACCTGATACAGCAGCGTATTGGTATCCACGCCGAGGGATTTCACGGAGATCGTGCCATCGGCGATCATACGATCCGCAATGGGACGCATGATCTTCGCGGCTTCGGAGAGCTTGACGAGATCGAGTCCGGTGTCGCGCTCGGTACCCTTGAGCGTGGCGACCAGCGGCTCGGTCGCGGGCTGCGCGGTGCCGTTGCCAAAGGGAGACAGCGCGGTGTCCACGATATCCACGCCGGCCTGCGCCGCCATGAGATAGACCATGTCGCCCGTGCCGGTGGTGTTATGAGTATGCAGGTGAATCGGAACGCTGACTTCCTTCTTCAGGCGCGAAACGAGCGAATACGCATCGTACGGCAGAAGCAGGTTTGCCATGTCCTTGATGCAGATCGTGTCCGCACCCATCTGCTCGAGTTCCTTGGCCATCTTGATGAAGTAATCATGGTTGTGCACGGGCGAAACCGTGTAGCTGATGGCGGGTTCGCAGATGCCGCCGTACTTCTTGGTGAAGCGGATGGCGCTCTCGAGATTGCGAATGTCGTTGACCGCGTCAAAGATGCGGATGACGTCGATGCCGTTTTCAATGGCTTTTTTGCAGAACTGCTCGACCACGTCGTCTGCATAGTGCTTGTAGCCGAGGATGTTCTGTCCACGGAACAGCATCTGCAGCTTGGTGTTCGGCAGGGCTTTGCGAAGCTTTCTCAGGCGCTCCCACGGGTCTTCGTTGAGGAAGCGGAGGCATGCGTCAAACGTAGCTCCTCCCCATACTTCCAGCGACCAGTAGCCGATGGAATCGAGCACTTCGCAGGCCGGAAGCATATCCTCGACGCGCATGCGCGTTGCAGCCAAAGACTGGTGCGCATCGCGGAGGATCGTATCGGTAATGAATAACTTGCTCATCTGGTGTTTCTCCTTTATGCGGCGCAGGGCGGGTTTGTTCTGTTACCCGCGCGCGTTGCCACGGTGTCTTGAAAAGGGAACGCACGAAACACCGGCTGATCCGGCGCTCCGCTGCGGGAGAATTCGCTTACTGAACGGAGCAGAGCACGTCTCCCGCGGAGACGGATGCGCCTTTGGCAACGGAGATGCCGCGAACGGTGCCGTCGATGGGGGCAACAACGTCGCTTTCCATCTTCATGGCTTCGAGCACGAAGAGCGTCTGGCCGGCCTTGACAGCCTCGCCTTCCTTGACGCTGACGCCGAGGATGGTGCCGGGCATCGGCGCGGTCACTTTGGTTCCGCCGGCGACGGGCGCTGCTGCGACAGGTGCTGCAACGGGTGCTGCTGCCTGTGCGGGCTTTGCTGCGGGGGCGGTTTTGCCGTCGATTTCTTCCACGGCGACTTCATACTGTGTTCCATTGACGTTTACGAGAAAATTGCGCATAACTAACCTCCGATAATTTACTATATGTGAAATTTGTATTTCCGACTCAACATATGAGAAGGAGCGTTTTAGCCTACCTGCTTGATCGAGACGATGCGCAGGCCGGAAACGTCCTTACCCATCACTTCTGCGATGCTGCTTGCAACAACCGCCGCGAGCTCCGCGCGGTTTGCGATAGCGGGTGCGCTGGCAACTGCGACTGTTTCTTCTTCCTCGTTATAGAGGCGATCCTGCCGTGCACGCACCGCTTTGAGAATCATAATCAGGGCGATCAGTCCCGCGAACACGCCGAGGACGATCAACATCGTCTTGTCCATATCAAAATACCTCCGCTGTATTGCATTTATCAAGAAAGGCATTCGCCTTATCCTATCCAATGTGGTTGAATTCGGCACTGCCGAACGGGGTGCTTAGAGCCCCAGCGCGTGTTTGAGCGATCTGAGCTCGTCGGGAGTGAGTTTGCGCGTTTCGCCCGGCTTGAGTTCACCGAGGTGCAGGGGACCAAACTGTTCGCGCTTGAGGCGCAGCGTTCTGTGTCCGATTGCCTCGAGCATACGCCGGATCTGGCGGTTCTTTCCCTCGTGAATCGTGATGAGAAACGAGGTGTCTCCCGAAGCGGTCGGGCGCACGTGCGTAACTCTTGATGGGGCTGTCATTCCGTCGTCCAGCGTCACGCCGTTGACGAGAGAAGCGATTTCAGAAGGCGTGAGCTTGCCGTCGCAAATGGCAAAATACATCTTTGCCACCGAAAACCGCGGGTGCGTCATGTGATGGGCGAGTTCCCCGTCGTTGGTCATGAGCAGCAGCCCTTCGGAGTTGATGTCCAGCCGGCCTACGTTATACAGGCGGGCGGGGATATCCTTGACGTACTCCTGCACGGTCGTTCTGCCCTGCGGGTCGTCGCTCGTGCTCACTACGCCTTTGGGCTTGTTGAGCATGATGGTGATGAGCTCCTCTTCCTGCTTGACGGGTTTTCCGTCAAATAAAACGGTGTCCGTCTCCGGGTCGACGCTCATGCCCAGCGTTGCCGTTTCGCCGTTGACGCGGACACGCCCGGCTGTGATCAGCTCTTCGCTGGCGCGCCGGGAGGCAATGCCCGACTCGGCCAGATATTTCTGCAATCGCAATGTCATTCTCGCGCCTCTCATCTTCTGTTTCGGTCGTTGTTGTAACTCTAGAATCCGGAGAGCGGAATGGGTTCCGATCAGAGAATGCTTCTTTACGCCTACTATAGAATGGATCTTGTCTGCATATGACCCAATCAGCGTTGATAGAACTTTGCCATATGCCACCAAATATAGTATAGCGGAATCATCTACCCTCATTCAACTGTTTTTTTTACAATTTGGCAGAATCAGTAAAATTTTCTCGATTTTTCTTGTTTGTTGCCAATCATATGCCTATCCGGCGGCATTGTGCAATGCTTTTTCTGATCTACCTGATATCGTTCTTCACACTGCTCGCGCATTTCTCCGTCAAAAAAGCCGCCGGGTTTGATCCGGCGGCTCGCGTGTAAAAGAGATGATGTGTTACGAGAAGATGCGCGCCAGTGCTGTGCGCAGACGATAGCCAACATTGTCTAAGATCGCCAACACATATCGGCCTAGCAGCAACCCCGTGTCCGTCTGCCGCTGGAACGCATACTCCTCCAGCAGGACAGCCAGCACAGACTGCACCGACCCCAGCAGCACCGCAAGCAGCAGATAGAGTCCCGCAAACACCAGCGGAACCGCGCCAATCGCTGCTGAGACCAGCACCGTCACGATGCCGAGCAGCTCCACCAGCGGCCAGGTTCGCTCGGCAAAGCGGGTATAGCCAGCCCCGCGGACGGCGCGGGTAACCGCCCTGTTGCGGCGGATCGAGTCGCGCAGTTCGCGCTGTCCCGCGCGGGTAATCGCGCAAACGCCGCGCATCCGCTTTTGCGGCAGCTGATAGCAGACCGCGTCCGGCAGGAGCCTTGCGCAATACGCGCGCTTTTCCTTGCGCAGGCGCGCGTGGATGCGCAGGAGCAGGTCGGCGGCGGGTGCTTTTGCATCCGCGGAGAATCCGCCCGCCTCCAGAACCGCGCTCTTGAGAAACGCGGCAAATGTGTTGCTCAGCGGCAGATATAGCCCGATGGTTTCAAATCCCGCACGATTGGTATATAGCGCGCGCAGACGTTCGAGATATTGTTGTTGCCCGATCATAGACATACGCTTGCCGCCTTCGCCTGCATCAAGCGTGCCGATGCGTGCAAATGAGCCGATGAACACACACGCCGGATCGCTCACAAACGCATAGACCGTCTTGAGCAGCGCGTCTTTCGTCAGCCGCAGGTCGGGATAGACGGGCGCGATGATGGGATAGGACGAAACGTTCACGCCCGCGTTGAGCGCGCCCGCGCGGTCTGCGTTTCGAACGTCCAGCACCACGAGGCGAACGTCCCTGGCGGAGCGGTAGACCGCCTCCACCTGCGCGGACTTAAGCGTCTTCTTAAACGGCTGGCGAAACGGCAATAGCTGATAGCTGTCTCTAAGGTTTGTCCATGCATCCGTGTGTTCACTGTTTGCCACGACGATGAGTTCATATTGCTTGAAATCCAGCTTGAGCAGGTTATTGACCTGTTCCGTCAGGCTGCCTGTTGCGTCCGCCGCGGGCAGAATCAGCGATACCGGCATGACATGCTCGGAATCCTGAAACCTGCGATAGTCGACGGATCGCAACGAGCTGATATGCTGCTTGAGCGCGACGGTAGCCCGCGCGAGCAACCCCAGCCGGACAATGCCGGCCAGAAACACCAACGCGAGAAAGCCATAGCAAACATACGGTAAAACGGCGACGATATGAGGTAGAACGGAGCGTAAAACCGATAGTAACTGCATCTATGCCGCCTCCCCTCTCAAAAGCTGCGCGCGGTCGAGCGCAAAGCGCATCATCTCCGCCGCAAACTTGTCGCCTGTGCGTTCCACGCGCTCCATCAGCGCTTTTGCGTCAACAACCTGCGTGAGCGACTCCGCCGCGCGGTAGCGCACCCACCATTCGCGATCGCACAGCAGCTTGATGAGCGTCTCCTCGTTTTGCGCCACGCCGAACGCACCCAGCGCGGTTGCGACTACGGCGCGCATCTCCCAGCGCGGGTCGGACGCGCTCACCAGCAGATGCGGATACGCCATCTCACAGCGAATCTGCCCCATCGTGCGCGCGGCGTCGATGCGTGTGTTGATGTGCCCGTGAATCAGGTGCGGTAGCACGAGGTCGCCCAGATCGTCGTATACCTGCTCCCCGATGGTCTTGATGCAGGTGCGCCGGATATACGGATCGGAAGCGGAGGTGATCAGCTTTCGGCAAAGGCGCTTGAGATCCCCCTTGTAAACCGAAAAGATTTCTTCGAGTGTGCGAAACGAGAGCAGCGACGCAATCGTGTGATCGCGACAGAGCGCAACGATGTCCCGCTCCGCGCCAAGCATGCAAAGGGTAAGCATGCCGACGTGCTGCATCTGCGCGGTCGTGCGGCAGCAGTAGATCTGCGTGACCACGTCCGGCGTGTAGTTTCGCAGCCGCAGCGCGCCGACGAGCTTGACCACGAGCGCAATCGCCTCTTCATCCACGCCGTCGAGCAGCTTTCTGAGGTATTCGCCGTACCATTCGCCGCCTGCCTCTTTTTGAAGCTTTTCCAGCGCGTTTCCGGTGAGCTCCTCCGCCGTCTCCGCCATCACGATCAGCCCGCGCGTGGTGCGAATGCCACGAATTCCGGATAACTCGTCGACCTTGCCTCCGGGGTTGACCATCTCATAGATGCGGTTTTTCATGCGCTCCGCCTGCGCTGCGCCAGAGATGAGGCAAAGCAGCTGTTCACGCATCTTCTGCACCCTGCGGTTGTCCACCGCGCGAGTTGCGTGCAGCAGTAATAAGAGTAGCAAGCCGAGCATCAGCAGCGCACCGAGCGCGGCGGCAAGCCCGCCAAGAAGTGTTTGTATCATTTGCAAAAACACCGTCTCCTTTCGCCCGTCCGCCGAACGGAAAGGCCTGTCTGCTGCGAAATTCGATCTGTCTGCCCAAAGTCGGGCTGTTGCCGGAGCCATACGGGCATTGGAAACCGTCTCAAATCCAAGTCTTAAGCGTCACGCGCAGGTTCTCGTTTTGTTCCGCCGCTTGCTGCAGGACGCGGATGAGCTTTACGCCATAGTCGCCTAGCGACGCTTCCAATTGCGGCGCAAATCGCAGGATGATGTGTGTTGCCTCACCGATGTCGCCCATGCAGTCATTCAGCGCGTCAAGGTTGTTGCCATACCATTGAGGCAGACACAGACGTTCCTTGAGGTGCGCGTGCGCAAGCTCCCGCGTGGTCATCCGCATTGCGTTGAGCGCAAGCCGCTTTTCGTGTTTCATACTTGTCTCCCCGCCCGCTTCACGGTTGCCCATAGAGCAACTCGAACGATTCATAGTGGTCGTCCGTATAGTAGATCAGCCCGTCGTCGGAAAACACGATGCGCTTTGCCCCGCGGCTGTCGCGGTGCAGGGTGTCGATGTCACATTCGTAATAATGCCGCCCACCGGATTCCGGTAAAAGGCCTTCGTTGTTGCCGAAACGATCCCCGCCGATGCATTTGCCGTCGGCAAAGTCGTCCAGCCCGCCGCCGCTCCATCCAAGGTCGCGCGCCGCGCTCTTGGTGATGAAGTTCTCCGGCAGGTGCCCATAGGTGTAGAGATACAGTGCAACATCCTCTTTGGCGGTATATGCGCCGGATTCATCGATTGTTGCCTGCGTCGCCTCCGGCTGTGTGTCGGGGTCGGCGGTCTCCTCCGGCTGCGCCGTTTCTGCGGCACTCGTGGCGGCCTCATCCGTCTGCGCTTCGCCGTCGAGCAGGACAAGCCCGCTGCCGGGCTGCGTCTGCGTATCGGCCGGTTGCGGGTCTGCGTTGGTCAGCCAAACCACGGCAAGGACCGCGAGGATAACCAGTATGATAGCGAGTGTGCGTTTGTTCACGCGCGCTCCCCTTTCTGCTTCGTGTTTTCTATGATCTAACACAGGGTCTTCTCTTATAACTGTTTAAATCATTTTTGTTGAAAATATCGCTTAGTCTTTCTTATAAAAGTGTTTCGGATCTTTGTCGTAATACCAAGGCATCTAGCCGACCATCGACACATGATAGAGCTGTGCATAGAGCCCGTTTGCCTGCAGCAGTTCCTCATGCGTGCCACGCTCGCGGATGCCCTGCTCGTCCAGCACGACGATCTCGTCTGCGTTCTTGACCGTCGAGAGCCGGTGCGCAATCACCAGCGTCGTGCGCCCGCGGGAAAGCTCCTCAAACGAATGCTGAATGTCGTGTTCCGTGACGGTGTCCAGGGCGCTTGTCGCCTCATCGAGAATCAGCACGGGCGGGTTCTTCAAAAACAATCTTGCGATGGAAACGCGCTGCTTCTGTCCGCCGGAGAGCATGATGCCCCGCTCGCCAACCTGCGTATCATATCCGTCGATGAACTGCAAAATCTCCTCGTGGATATGCGCGCGCTTTGCCGCCTCGATGACTTCCTCATCCGTGGCCCCGATGCGTCCGTAACGGATGTTTTCCATCACGGTGCTGGCAAAGAGGAACACGTCCTGTTGCACGATGCCGACGTTTTGCCTGAGCGAACGCATGCTGACATCCCGCGTGTCCACGCCGTCGATGGTGATCGTTCCGCTGCGCTGCTCGTAAAAGCGCGGAATTAGGTGGCACAACGTGGTCTTTCCGCCGCCGCTGGGGCCAACCAGTGCGAGCGTCCTGCCCGCGGGGATGTCGAGATTCACGTGCGAAAGCACACTTTTCCCGCTCTCGTAGGCAAACGTGACATCGTCAAAGCAGATGTCTCCGCGCACATTCTTGAGCGTCTTGGCGTTTAGGCGGTTTTTGATCTCCGGCTCGATGTCCATGATCTCGCAAAACCGCGAGAAACCCGCCATGCCGAGGATATACACTTCCGTAAACGCGGCTAGTCGCTTGAGCGGCTGCACAAACGCCGCGATGTAGAGCGAAAACGTGACCAGTAGGATCGGATCGAGGCTGCTTTTATAGATCAGATATCCGCCCAACGCCAGCACCACGAGGTTAAACAAGGCGATAAAGAACTCCATCCCGCTGCCAAAGAGCGACATATAGCGGTAAAAGCTGTCCTTCGCGTGGACAAACCGCGCGTTGCCCTTCTCAAACTTCCTGCGCTCGTGGTCTTCGTTGGTAAACGCCTTTGCCACGCGCGCGCCGGAGATGGACGACTCGATATCCGCATTGATTTCAGCGACGCGCTCCTTGACCTCAAGGGATGCATCACGCATCTTCACCCGCAGACGGACGATATAGTAGACCGCGACGGGTACGATGCACAACAGCGCTAACGCAAGCCGCCAGTCGACAAACATCATGACGATAAACGCGCCAATCACCGTCGTGCCGGAGATGAGCACATCCTCCGGGCCGTGGTGCGCGAGCTCCGTGATATCGAACAAGTCCGTCGTCAGACGGGACATGAGCTTTCCCGTGCGCACCTTGTCGTAAAAGCTGTAGGAGAGCTCCTGAATGTGGGAGAAGATATCCCGACGGATATCCGCCTCCATCCGCACGCCGAGCACATGCCCCCAGTAATTGATGATGTACATCAGCAGCGCGCGTACCAGATAAGCGCCAAACGCAACCGCGATGAGGCTGACAAACACGCGCACCATTGCGGAATCGAGCGCCATCTGCGGCAGAAGCGTGCGCAGGATGTATTGCGTGAGCATCGGGTATGCAATATCGATTATGGAGACCAGCACCGCACAGGATAAATCAAGTATCAAAAGTCCCTTGTGCGGGCGGTAATAGGCGAAAAAGCGTTTCAGTTTACTCATGCAAACATATTAGCAGAATGACGGTGTAATATCAACCGCCGCTGTGTTTACGGTTTTCGAACGCAAAAAACGCATTTCACGCCCACGTGCAAAAAAAAGCGGTTTTTTCTTAATTTTGGTCGGTTTTATGCTTTATTAAGCAACGATTTTCGTGTACACTGTTGCTCATTGGGGCTTATTCGTTTCCGAGCCTCCAATTCAAGCAGTATCATCTAGCAAATCCTTTCACACGCATGTATCCCGCCAACACCTTTGGCACTCGCTCTTTCGAAATGTGCACCTGCACGCAGCCACAGCTCCGTAAAAAATCGAATGAAAGAAAATTGAATATGAAAAAGATTTTTTCACAGTTTATCATTGTGATCCTGTTCACTGTTGCTCTTTTTCCGACTTCCGCTTTTGCGCACGAGCCGGAAATTGCCGATGATGGCGACTTTTTTACAATTGTGTGGGTGTCCGACACACAGGATATTGCGTATCGAAACCGCGGTGACGTGTTTTCTGAGATGGGCAAATGGATCATCGATCATCGAGCGCCCCTGCACATCCGCTACATTGTGCAGACAGGCGACGCGGTCGACAACGGTGCCTGTCCCTGGCAATGGGAAGCATACGACCATCTGCTCGTGCCGTTCAGGGGAAGAATTCCGTATATTTCAGCCGCTGGAAATCACGAGGTGAAGAAAAACGGCTTTCTGGAATACAGCATGCGCGAGGATATTCGCAACATTCCCCGCACACATACAATCGATCGCGGGAAAGCTTCCTTTGCCACGTTTATGGCTCACGATCGCAAGTTTATCATCGTGAGCGTCGGCTATGGGGTTGAGCTCGCTTATGCGGATTGGATGAATCATGTGCTGGCGTCGCATCGCGACCACACGGCGATTTTGATCTTGCATGACTATCTGGCCGTGACCGGCAACTTCAGCCCCACCGGAATGGAAGTGTTCCGCCATGTCGTCGTACCGAATCCAAACGTACGGCTGGTGCTTTGCGGGCACGTGACGAGCCTCAAAGCGCGCGCCGACCAAATTGACGACAACGGCGACGGCACGCCGGATCGGGTGGTCAACGAGATGATGTATAATTATCAGCACTTCAAGGAGGACTGCGGGCAGCTGCGTTGGCTGAAATTTGATATGGATGATCAATCGATCACCGTCACAACGTATTCGCCGCACACCGGGCGATATTATAAGGATTTCAATTTCGGCAATCAGGCCATCTTCACGATCAAAGACGCATTCTAGCAGTCGGTTCTTTCGCTTATTGACGTTCCCATAGTACAATACAAACAACTATCCATCCGAAAATTCGTTTTTTAACGTTTCCATAGTACAATACATACATTATCCATCCGAAAGAGGTTGGTCTATGGAGCGCGTCTATCATACCATTCCCCCGATTGTATCGGTGGAAAGCGAAATCCTCATTCTCGGCACGATGCCCTCGCCCAAGTCGCGCGAGCAGGCGTTTTATTATGCGCACCCGCAAAACCGGTTTTGGCCGACGCTCGCGCTCGCGCTGGGTGAACCTCTGCCTGCCACCAGCGAGGAGAAAGCCGCGCTGATTCTGCGTCATCGTCTCGCGCTATGGGATGTGCTCGCCTCCTGCGAAATCACGGGGGCCAGCGACGCCAGCATCAAAAACCCGGTGCCAAACGACATCCCCGCGCTGATTACTTCTTCCCGCATCACCCGCGTGCTCTGCACGGGTGCCACCTCCGCGCGGCTGTATACACGCCTCGTCTATGCGCAAACAAAAATCCCCTGCGAAATCCTGCCTTCGCCCAGCGCGGCAAACGCGCGCATGCGATTGGAAGATTTGGCAAGGGAGTATCAACGGGTGATATTTCATATGATCGGGCAAGCATAAGTATTATTTGGAAACCGTACACAATGCTAATACAAGTAAGTTATCCATTCCACAAATGAAATCTGACGGAAAGCGTCGTCTTTTCGTCAGATTTTCTTTTGAAAGTCACCGCAAATTCCTTATCGTTTTCCGGCGAAATGTAAATACTTGTTTTCGCCTCTTTACCTTCTATAAACTCTCGACAAACAATTAGCGCTCCATTATAGGTTTCACTTGAGAAAGGCTCAAAGGATTCTTCTTTGTTTAGCGTCATTTTCGGCGCAAACTCATCCATCACAAAAGCAAGGAGCGGCTCTAAATATACTACTTCATCAGCCGCACCGGTTAGCTCCTGCGCAAATTCCAGATAAGAAATAATCGATCTGTTAGCTTTTCCGGTTGGATAATAGGTACAAGAAACCTTGCTCCCGTCTTCACATGCAATCGGTACAACTTTGCGAAGACCGTCATCATCAATAAACGCAACCGAATCAATATCAATCGACATGCCGTATTGTGCCATTTTCTCGTTGAACAACTCTTCAAACTGAGTCGGTGTTTTCTTGTAAGATTCCGTCGGCGGAATATAACCTATAATACAGCTGCCTAGCATGTATATCACGAACGGAAACAGAAGCGTGAGCAGAATGATCTTTGCCAGTTTGTTTCGATACACAGCGGTTCTCCTGTCTTTCTCATGCGTGAGTCTCAGATAAAAGTATCGTCTTGTTCACCATTATACAAAACAACACACCTCATGCAACTCTTTTCACGTGATTTTCTTGTAATCCTGTCTTTGAGTATTGCTCAGTACTATAAATAATCACACTCTCAATCCAATTATGCAAAATATGCATGATTAGCGGTTGTCTAATTGTGAACAGTTTGTTATGATAACAGCATGGAAAATTCGCTCAATCGCGTCTTCCTTGCACTCAAGGGACTCGATGTCAAATGCAATGTACCGCTTTCCACCCTGACGAGCTTCCGCATCGGCGGCCCGGCAGCGATGGTTTTGCGCCCGCACAACGCAGAGGACATCCGAAAAGCGATTCAGGCGTGCAGCCAGTTCGTCACCCCGTATTGCATCCTCGGCAACGGCACAAACGTGCTCGCGCCCGACGCGGGCTATCCCGGCGTGATCATCCGCATCGACACGCCGCTCACCACCCCGCTTTTTGTGGACACCACCGTCACCTGCCCTGCGGGCACCGCGCTCTCCGTGCTTGCGCGCGAAAGCGTCAACATGCGCCTGATGGGGTTGGAGACGCTCAGCGGCATCCCCGGCACGGTAGGAGGAGCGGTTGCGATGAACGCGGGCGCCTATGGCGCGGAGATTCGGCATATCATCAAGAGCGTACGCATCCTGAAAAACGGGCGCGTGCTGGACGTAGAGACCAAAAAGACCGACTTTGGCAACCGCACAAGCAAGTATGCAGCGCCTGAGGTCGTGGTGCTTTCGGCAACGTTTCAGCTGGATCATGACGACGGCGGCGCGCGTGAGCGCATGCTCGACACCACACGCCAGCGTAAGGAAAAGCAGCCGCTGGCTCTGCCAAGCGCGGGCAGCGTCTTCAAGCGCCCCAACGGCAGGTTTGCCGGCGCGCTCATCGAAGGCGCGGGACTCAAGGGGTTCTCCGTCGGCGGCGCGCAGGTCAGCCCCATGCACGCGGGCTTTATCGTCAACAACGGCAACGCAACCGAGCGGGACGTGCTGGAGCTCATCTCTGTCATTCAGCAGCGCGTCTATGACGAATCGGGCGTTCATCTGGAGCGCGAGATTAAGCTCCTAAGCGAGCTATAATAATTTTAAGATGCTTTCTGTACTTTCTTGAGCGGCTAAAGGGTAAAGAAGATGTATCTATTGATCGTGAGCGGCCTTTCCGGCGCGGGAAAATCCCTTGCCCTCCGTTGTCTGGAGGAGCAGGGCTATTTTTGCGTCGATAATCTGCCGAGCTCCATGCTCAAGGAGTTTGTCCATCTCTGCAACAGCGCAACCCCCGCCATCGAGAAAGCCGCCGTCACCATCGACAGCCGCGAGAGCCTGCTCTCCCGTTCCTCCGCCTCTATCGCCGCGGCGTTTGACGCGCTGGATGCACCCTATGAGATGCTCTTTCTCGACACGCGGGACGATGTGCTCATGAAGCGCTACAACGAGGTGCGCCGCCGCCATCCGCTTGGCGAAGCGGGAGATGCAGCAACGGGCGTGAAACGCGAGCGCGTGTTTTTGCAGCCCTTGCGTGACCGCGCGAACTACATCCTCGACACCAGCGACGTCAAGCCCAAGGATTTTCCGGGGCTGATTGCCAAGGTGCTGCCGGAATATGAGTGCAAGTGCATGACGCTGCTGTTCTGCAGCTTTGGTTACAAGCGCGGTGTGCCCGTGGACGCGGATTTCGTGCTGGACATGCGCTTTATCACGAACCCGTTCTACATCCCGGAACTGCGTTCGCTCTCCGGTTTGGATGCGCAGGTACAGGAGTTCGTCATCACGCAACCTTCTGTCGCGCCGTTTTTTGACGGGGTCGAGCAGATGCTGCGCAAGCTGATTCCGCTCTATGAGGAGCAGGACAAGCACATTCTGCGCGTTTGCTTTGGCTGTACTGGCGGGCGGCACCGCTCCGTCGCCGCGGCGGAGGAGATGGCGCGCCGTTTTACCGACAGCGGCATGAACGTGCGCATCTATCATCGCGATCTTGCGAGTGAGGCCATGGACATTCACGAGCGCTTTGCCAAGGATTGAACCATCGGTCTGTTTCGCACCACACAAACGCCGCAGGGCGTTTTTATTTTCCGCAAAAAACCAAATTGCGTTTATGCTGACGCAATCTGCAAAATCGTTTATAATAAGAAACAGAACCGTTATCCAACGGTAAAAAAAGATTCGGAGCAGACATGTCGTTTTCCAGCAGCGCAAAAGAAGATCTCGTCAAGATTCGGCTCCGGTCGGATCTTGTCCGCCTAGCCCAGCTATCTGGGCTAACGCATACCTGCGGTGCGCTGACCATCGGCCGCGGGCGGGGTGCTTCGTTTACCACAGAGACGCTCGCCGTCGGCAAACAGATCGTCCAGCTTGCCACCGCGCTCTATCCGCTGGAGCACACCATTGAGCTCAGCGAACGGGAGCGCAGACACCCGCTGACGCTCGTCACCCTGTTGGGTGACGACGCGGAGCAGCTGCTCCTCGATACCGGGCTGCTGGTGCACGAATCCGGCGAATTCTCCATCGGCGAGACGGTGCCCGCGCGCCTGTTGTTGGATGACGAGTGCCGCCGCGCGTTTCTGCGCGGGGCTTTCCTGGGCAGCGGCTCGTGCACAAACCCTTATCGCGGGTATCATCTGGAGATCGTCGCGCACTCTGCGGCGTTTGCCGACCAGCTGATTGGCGTGCTCTCCACCTACGGGCCTGACGCAAAGACCATGCTGCGCCGCGAGAAACCCGTCGTCTACCTCAAAGGGGACGACGTCTCCGCGTTTCTCGCGCTCATCGGCGCCAACGGCTCCGCGTTAAAATTTGAGAGCGCGCGCGCCGAGCGGGATTTTCGCAACTACGTCAACCGCACCACCAACTGCGAGACCGCAAACATCGAAAAAACGGTCTACGCATCCACCGAACAAGTCAACGCCATCGAGGTGATTGAGGAGCACACAGGGCTTAACCGCCTGCCCGCTCCCCTGTATGAGGCGGCATTGCTGCGCCTGAATCATCCGGAGGCGACATTGCAGGAGTTAGCCGACCTCGCCGAAATCGGCAAAAGCGGCATGAACCACCGCCTCGCGCGGCTGGTTCGCATCGCAAAGGAGATCCGTCATGGGTAATTTCACGCACCTACATGTCCACACGCAATTCAGCCTGCTCGACGGCGCGGCGCGCATTCCCGACCTGGTCGCGCGCGCAAAATCGATGGGGCAAACCGCACTCTCTATCACCGACCACGGTGTGATGTACGGCGTGGTCGATTTTTACCGTGCCTGCAAAAAAGAGGGCATCAAGCCCATCATCGGCATGGAGACCTACGTTGCCCCGCGCTCCATGCGGGATCGTGAAGGCTCTCAGGATCGCGAATATGCGCACCTGATCCTGCTTTGTAAAAACGAGGCCGGCTACAAAAACCTCATGGTGCTCTCCAGCGAGGCCTTTTTGCACGGGTTTTACTATCGCCCGCGCATCGATTACGATCTGCTTTCGCAACACTGCGAGGGGCTTATCTGCCTCTCTGCGTGCCTCGCGGGCGATATCCCGCAGGCCCTGCTCGCCAACAACTATGAACTTGCGCTCTCTCACGCGAAACGCCTGCAAGGCATGTTCGGTGAGGATTTTTACATCGAGCTGCAAAACCACGGTATCCCGGAGCAGATTCAGGTGTTGCCGGGCTTGCGCAAGATCGCTGCCGAAATCGGCGCGAAATGCGTCGCCACCAACGACGTACACTATGTTTCGCCGGACGATGCGGAGGCGCAGGACGTGCTCCTCTGCATCCAGACCCAGCGCTTTGTGGACGAGCCAGACCGCATGCGCATGGAGGGCGACCAGTTCTTCCTCAAGAGTGAATCGGATATGCACCTCGCCCTGCCGGAGGACGCGGAAGCCATCGGCAACACCATGGAAGTTGCGGAGAAATGCAATTTCCAAATCGAGTTCGGCATCCGCCGCATGCCCGCGTTTGTCGCGCCGGACGGCATGGAGAAGACCGCCTATCTGCGCCAGCTCTGCGACGCGGGCATGGCAAAAAAGCTGCCGCAGGCGGACGACGAAGCGCGCGCACGGCTGGAATACGAATTAGGCATCATCGAGCAGATGGGCTTTGTGGACTATTTCCTCATCGTCTGGGACTTCATCCATTACGCCAAGATGCGCGGCATCATGGTCGGCCCCGGACGCGGCAGCGGCGCGGGCAGTTTGGCTGCCTATTGCCTCGACATCACAGACGTCGATCCGTTGCAATACAACCTGCTCTTTGAGCGCTTCCTGAACCCGGAGCGCATCAGCATGCCGGACTTTGATATCGACTTTTGCTACGAGAGAAGGCAGGAAGTCATCGACTATGTCGCCGCGAAGTACGGCGACGGACACGTCAGCCAGATCATCACCTTCGGCACCATGGCGGCGCGCGCGGTCATCCGCGACGTCGGGCGCGTATTGCGCGTTCCGTATGCGGACGTGGACAAACTCAGCAAGATGGTGCCGTTTGAGCTGAATATGACGCTGGAGCGCGCGCTGAGCATCTCCCCCGACCTCAAGGCTCAGTATCAAAGCGACGAGACGACCAAGAAGATTATCGACCTCTCCCTTCGTTTGGAGGGGTTGCCGCGCCACAGCTCGACCCATGCGGCAGGCGTTGTGATCTCCAGCGTGCCGATTACCGATGTCGTGCCCCTTCAGGTCAACGATTCTGTGATCACCACCCAGTTTCCGATGAACACGCTGGAGGAGCTGGGTCTGCTCAAGATGGACTTTTTGGGGTTGAGAACCCTGACGGTGATTCGCGACACGCTGGGCTTCATTGAAGAGAGCGGACGAGCGGTGCCGGATCTCGACCGCGTGCCGTTCACCGACGACAAGGTATATCAAATGATCGCGGCGGGCGACACCGACGGGGTGTTCCAGTTGGAATCCGGCGGCATGCGCCAGTTTTTGCAGCAGCTCAAGCCGGATTGCTTTGAGGATCTCATCGCGGGCATCTCCCTCTATCGTCCGGGTCCCATGGAGCAGATTCCCCGCTACGTCAAGGGCAAACACAACCCCGGCAGCGTCATGTATTTGCATCCGCTCCTGGAGCCGATCCTCTGCACCACCTACGGCTGCATGGTCTATCAGGAGCAGGTCATGGAGATCGTCCGCGCGCTGGCGGGCTATTCCTACGGGCGCAGCGACCTCGTGCGCCGCGCAATGAGCAAGAAAAAACACGACGTCATGGCTAAAGAGCGCGCCTATTTCATCCACGGCACGGAAGGCGTTGTGGGCGCGGTCGCAAACGGCGTGCCGGAGGGGGTAGCGGACAAGATCTTCGACGAGATGATGGATTTTGCGTCCTACGCGTTCAACAAATCCCACGCGGCGGCCTACGCCGTGCTCGCCTACCGGACGGCGTATCTCAAGTATTATTACCCCGTGGAGTTTTTAACCGCGCTCATCAACAGCTTTCTAGGCTCGGTTGACACGGTCGCCAAATACGTCTACAGCGCGCGCAACCACGGCATCAAGGTGCTCCCGCCGGACGTGAACTTCTCCCGCGCACGCTTTGCGCCGGAGGGCGGCGCGATCCGCTTCGGCCTCGCCGCGGTGCGCAACGTCGGCGGCGCGGTGATGGAAGCCACGGTCAAGGAACGCACGGAAAACGGCAAGTTCGCAAGCTTTTTCGATTTTTGCGACCGCGTGGACGGCCTCAGCAAACGCATGCTCGAGGCGCTCATCAGCGCGGGTTGCTTTGACAGCATGGGCGGCAAACGCGCGCAATACCTAGCAGTCTACGAGCGCGCGCTGGATGCCTCCGCCGCTGTTAAAAAAGCGCGCGGAACCGGGCAGATGTCGCTTTTTGATCTGGACGGCGGGGACACGCTGCAACCTCAGCAGATTCCGCTGCCCAACGCGCCGGAGCTCTCGCACCAGATCATGCTGGTCAAGGAACGCGAGTCCACGGGACTCTATCTCTCCGGCCACCCGCTGGATAACTATGAAGAGCAGCTCAAAAAACTGCGCTACACCATTGACGAGCTCGCGGAGGCGGACGGAACAGGCGTCATCAAGGACGAGGAGCAGGTCACCGTCGGCGGGCTGCTCACGCAGTGCAAACAAAAGCCCACGCGCTCCGGCAGCGGGCTGATGGGCTACGCGGTGCTCGAAGGCATCACGGGCAGCTTAGAGGCGGTGCTCTTCCCGCGAACGCTCCAGCAGGCGGGGCATTTGTTTGTGGACGACGCGCCGGTGTTCGCGCGCGGAAAGCTCAACATCCGTGAGGATCGCGCCAACTCCCTTCTCATCGACGAGATCAAGCCGCTGGGCGAAGCGAACCGCAGCCTCTACATTCGCTTTGATTCCCTGCCGGATGATATCATGCAGCGCGCCTGCGCGTTTCTCAAGCGCTATCCGGGCGAAACGCCTGTAGTGCTCTACGATGCCGCAAAAAAAATCGGCAAGAGCGCACCGAAGGAATTTTATGTTACAATATCAGATGCGTTCCTCGCTGCGGCTCAAGAGCGCTTTGGCAAAGAGTGCGTCAAACTCAAATAGACGTTTGGTAAACCAATAACGAATCAGAAATCTCCCGCGCGCAAACCGCGCCGAAAGGATACCACATTTATGGCACAGAAAATGCGCCCTCCCGTTGAGAAAAACGACGATCTCGTCGTCACCATCGAGTCCCTGACCAACGAGGGTCAGGGCGTTGCGCGCGTGGAAGGCTACGCCGTGTTCGTCATCGGCGCGCTTGCGGGCGAGGAGGTCAAGGCGCATGTCATCAAGGTGCTGCCGACCTACGCCATCGCAAAAACCGTCGAGATCCTCAAGCCCTCGCCGGATCGCGTCCGCCCCGCCTGCCCCGTGTTTTCGACGTGCGGCGGCTGCACACTCTGGCACCTGAGTTACCCTGCGCAGCTTCGTCAAAAGCAATTGTTTGTGCAGGATGCGCTCACCCGCCTCGGCGGGTTTGCCGAGCTCCCCATTCAGCCCATCATCGGCATGGAAGACCCGCTTCGCTATCGCAACAAGGGTAGCTTTCCCTTTGGCGTGATGGGCAGCGCCGCCGTGTTCGGTTTTTATGCCGAGCGCAGCCACAGGCTTGTTGCGTTTTCCGATTGCCTGATTCAGGACGAGCGAATCGTAGACGCAGCGCGCAGAGTCGCCGCCTGGGCAAACGCCTGCGGTGTCCCCATCTATGACGAAACCACGGGCGAGGGGCAACTGCGCCATGTCGTCGCGCGGACTACCGCGGAGGGCGAGCTGATGGTCACCGTTGTCACCAAAGGCCAGCTCAAGAAAAAGGACGATCTTTTATCATTCCTAGAAGAGTGCGACAGCGTCTGGCACAACGAAAACCCGAAGCTCACCAACGTGGTCTTCGGCGACAAGTTTACGCTGCTCTCCGGCAGTACCACGCTGACCGAAACCATCGGAGACAAGCACTTTGCCGTCAGCCCGCAGTCGTTTTTGCAGGTGAACCGCGTACAGACGCAGATGCTTTACGAGACCGCGCGGGAATTCCTCGCCGCAAAACCCACCGAGACGATTGTGGACGCCTATTGCGGCGTCGGCACGATCTCCCTCTTTATCGCGGAGGATTGCTCGCATGTCGTCGGCATTGAGCAGGTCGCCCCGGCGATTGATGATGCGAAAGCAAACGCGCTGGCAAACCGCGTGAAAAACGCAGAGTTCATCTGCGGCAACGTAGAGGACGTCCTGCCCCGCCTCTTCTCCCGCGTAAGTGGCGTAGACGCAATCGTGCTCGACCCGCCGCGCAAAGGCTGCGAAGAAGCGGCGCTGGAAGCAATCGCAAAAAGCACAGCAAAGCGCGTGGTCTACGTCTCCTGCAACCCCGCAACGCTCGCGCGGGACTGTAAGTATCTTGCAGAACACGGATTCACCCTCTCCTCCGTCCGCCCCGTGGACATGTTCCCTCAGACGTGCCATGTGGAGACGGTGGTGTTGATGGTGAAACGATAGGTCATTTGTTTAGCCCTTGGAGCAGCTTATAGAAGAAAAGAAAATATGGAAATGTTTTGATAAAATGGATATGGGGGGAAACAATGAAGATCTTCTTATCGTATAAAAGCGATGATATGAAAGAAGTAGAAGAAGTAGTTGAGAGTTTGAGGGAACTTTCTCCTGATGTCAAGGTGTCCATATTAAGACAAACCCCGAAATGGAAAAAGTTAACGCTCGATTATCTGAAAGATTCAGACATGGTCATGTATCTCGCAGGGCAAAACTATAGCGACAACATTGATTGGGAAATCAATGAGGCGAGGAAAATCGGCCATAAAGTATTCTGCCTCAAGCTGCGTGATGACGTTGACCTGGATGACGAACGCCTGAAGATATATGATGATTATGACAGTAAGTTGACATTAAAAGTCGAACCAGTCTCCTTTGAGAAAATCGCAGGTATAGTTAAAGGTGATAGGGAGCATCTGCATAATAAATTGTTTGAAACGGGTGTGACTGATAACAAGACGCTTGTTGAGCAGTATAAAATGCTGTTGTCAACATCAGAATCGTTGATCGAGCGCCGTCAAAAGCTTACGACTACTTTCCTAACAATATTTAGCGCGTTGCTTCCGGTCCTAACATTCATGCTTTCCCAGAAAATGTCTTTCATGAATATCGGATGCGCAATAATCTCTTTGATCAGCATTTTGCTTTGCTTCTCATGGCGCAATTCCATCAATTCATACGGTAAGTCAAATGCCGCAAAATTTGCAATTTTGGAGGAGATGGAAAAGCAATTCCCCGCTTCCATGTTCGCTTCAGAATGGGTGGTGCTAAAAAAGACGACTTCACGTTATAGGTCGTTTACGAGCAGAGAAACGCTCATACCACTGCTTTTTGTTGCAGTGTACGCACTGTTTATGGTAGTTTCGATCATTCTTTACTTCGTGCAATAGAACGTAGCAAATCTGTATCCTGACTTGTTAACGAATTCCAGCTTGTCGATATGTTTCCAAAGAATGGTATCTTTGACATTGTGGCATATACGATTTTGATTATGACTATTCCCCTTGTGTCAATGACATATATGGCATCGCTACGATACCTGTTGAGAGAGTGGTATTGGAGTTAAGGGTGTAAACATTCCCCGAATAAAGCAAAAGATAAGCTTCATAGACGCTTCAAGGATTGCTTTTGTCAATATGACAACCACACAAAAATCGCCCCGTGGGAACACTCCCGCAGGGCGATTTTTTTGCTAAGCTTGATGATCAAAACATGATCTGGCTTATCTCTCTACAGAACGCACAAAAAGTGCGCCGGCGAAGGGACTACATTGAGTCCGTTCGCACAGCGCACCAAGTGTTTCAATCGTTATTGACTCGATTAAACCTTCGCGCGGATCTTGGAGATGACATCGAATCCAACCGCGATGAGGAGAACGAATCCCTTGATCGCCTGCTGCCAGTCGATGCTGACACCCATGATGGACATACCATTGTTCAGAACGCCCATCAGCAGACCGCCGACGATTGCGCCAACCACGGTGCCGATACCGCCCGTTGTCGAGGCGCCGCCGATGAAGCACGCCGCGATCGCGTCCAGCTCGAAGCCGTAGCCGCCCTTCGGCGTTGCGCTGTTCAGACGACCCGTAAACACGATGCCGGCCAGCGCCGCGAGCACACCCATGTTCACATAGACCCAGAAGAGCACGCGCTTGGTTTTGATGCCGGAGAGTCTCGCTGCCTTCGGGTTTCCGCCGTAAGCGTAGATGTGTCTGCCGGGGATCGTCTTATCCGTCACAAAGGTGTAAAGCAGCACCAGCGCGACGACGATGAGCAGAACGGTCGGGATGCCGCGATAGAGCGCCAGCGCATAGCTGAATGCCATGATGACGGCGGTGATCGCCAGCAACTTCAAGACAAATGCGCCGATGGAGGGCACATCAAAATTGTACTTGACCTTGCTTCTGCGCTTGCTGATCTCGTTGAGAATAAACAGGATCGCAGAAACTCCACCGGCAAGCAATGCCAACAGGTTGATGCCCTCGATGTTTGCGATGTCCGGCACGAAACCGGCGGCTAAAAAGGTGTAGGTCTCGGGCAAGGGCGCAAGGCTCGTTCCCTGCAGGGCAACCATGGTGAGGCCTCGGAAGATCAGCTGTCCGCCGAGAGTAACGATAAACGCAGGCACGCCGATGTACGCAATCCATAGTCCCTGCCAAGCGCCGATGACGAATCCGGCCATCAGGGACAGCACGATCGCAATCCAGATCGGCATGTTCAGCTTGAGTATGAAAATCGCGGACAGGGCTCCGACCAGACCAACGACCGAACCGACCGAAAGGTCGATGTTACCGATGGTCAGGATGCAAAGCAGCATACCGATTGCCAGAATCAAAATATAAGCATTTTGCTGAATCAGGTTGGAAATATTCAGGGGTTTGAGCAGGATGCCCTTTGTCAAAAACTCAAAGATGATCACGACGACGACCAGCGCGATAATCATGGCATATTGACGAATATTCCCTCTAAGCAAAGTTTTTAGCCTTTTCATTTTACAACCTCCTTGTTGCTTTGCATAATAAACTGCATGATCTTTTCCTGAGAGGCTTCCCTCGCCAAGAGTTCGCCTACGATCATTCCTTTGTTCATGATGTATATTCTATCGCACATGCCCAGAAGCTCAGGCATTTCGGACGAAATCATGACGACCGACTTGCCCTTTTCCGCTAGTTCATTGATGATGGTGTATATCTCATATTTTGCGCCGACGTCGATGCCTCGTGTCGGCTCATCCAGAAACAGGATGTCCGGATCGGCAAAAATGCACTTGCTGAACACAACCTTCTGCTGGTTTCCGCCGGAAAGGTCGCCGGTTTTTTGCAGGATGCTCGAAGACTTGATGTTCAGCTTCTTTCTGTATTCTTCACCGACTTTGATCTCAAGATTGTCGTCGATGACAAGTTTCTTTCGCAGCGAATGCAGCGAAGAGAGCGTGATATTCCGCTTGATATCGTCGATCAGGATCAATCCGGCGGTCTTCCGGTCTTCGGTCGCATATGCAATGCCGTTTGCGATGGCGTCGCTTACGTCAGGAAGATTCAGTTCTTCCCCGTTTTTCAGGACTTTACCGGAGATTTTCGCGCCATATGCCTTGCCAAACACGCTCATGGCAAGCTCGGTTCTGCCCGCGCCCATGAGCCCGGCAATGCCGACGACTTCGCCCTTACGAACGTTGAAATTCACATCTCTGAGGATCTGCTTTGTGTCGTCCAGCGGATCGAACGCGTTCCAGTCCTTGACTTCAAAGAAAACATCTCCGATTCGATTGTCGCGCTTGGGGAAGCGATCGACGATCTCTCGTCCGACCATCGATTTGATGATGTGCTCTTCGGATATGTCGTCAACGCCTTTGACCAGCGTTTCAATCGTCGCTCCGTCACGAATAATGGTGATTTCGTCCGCAACCTTCGTGATCTCGTGCAGTTTGTGGGAGATGATGATGCTGGTAATTCCATGCGCTTTCAAATCCACCAGAAGATCCAGTAGGTGATCGGAATCTTTATCATTCAATGCGGCGGTCGGTTCATCTAAAATAAGCAAACGCACATCTTTTGCGAGTGCTTTGACGATTTCGACCAGCTGCTGTTTTCCAAGCCCAATATCCTTGATCTTTGTCTCTGTCCGTTCATCCAGCCCAACTTTTTTGAGCATCTCAATGGTTCTTGTTCTGGTCTTATCCCAATTGATGATGAGCCCTTTGTCCGTCTGCTCATTTCCGAGGAACACGTTTTCCGCAATCGACAAACTGGGAATCAAGGCAAGTTCCTGATGAATGATGGCAATGCCCTTTGCTTCGCTGTCTTTGATCGAGCGAAACACGCAGACTTCACCGTCCACAATGATGTCACCCTCATAGGTACCATGCGGGTATACAGCGCTCAGGATATTCATGAGTGTAGACTTGCCTGCGCCGTTCTCGCCGATCAACGCATGGATATGATGAGGGATCACCTGCAAATTTACATTATCAAGAGCTTTCACTCCTGGAAATGTTTTTGTTATGTTCCTCATTTCTAAAATATATTTTCCCATAGATTAACTCCTTTTTCTTCTATCCTGGGACAGCTGCAACTCTATTTTACACCCGCAAGACTTAGATCGGCTAGCGGTATTTATACCCATGATTACCGCTAGCCGATCTTCAGTTTTTAATGATAGACGAAATTACTTATTTGATGTCATCCGCCGTGAGATATCCGGAATCCATAACGAGTTCCTGATAGTTATCAACGGTTACGGTGTACGGGATCAGCAGGTAGGACGGAACGATCTTGACGTTGTTGTTATACGTCTCGGTGTCGTTGATTTCCGGCTCGGTACCTGTGAGCACTGCATCGACCATGCCAGCTGCAACAGCCGCGAGGTCTCTGGTGTCCTTGAGGATGGTGGAGTACTGCTGTCCTGCGATGATGAGCTTGATGGAGGCAGCTTCCGCATCCTGACCGGTGACGACGGGCCAGTTGTCGGTGCCGGGTTCATAACCGAACGAGGTCAGCGCGGAGATAATGCCGCGGGAGATGCCATCGTAGGGAGAGAGGACACCGTCGAGCTGTACGGAGGTGTAGTTGGCAACGAGGAGCGAGTCCATACGAGCCTGGGCAACTGCGCCGTCCCAACGGAGGGTGCCGATGTCGGTCTGTGCGGTCTGACCGGAGACAACGACGACCGTGCCTGCGTCGATCAGCGGCTGGAGGACGTCCATCGCGCCGGAGTAGAAGTAGAAGCTGTTGGTGTCATCGGGGGAGCCGGCAAAAAGCTCAACGTTGTACGGGCCTTCGCCTTTGTTCGCCTTGAGGCCATCGACGAGGGACTGCGCCTGGAGGCGGCCCACGCCACGGTTATCAAACGTTGCATAGTAGGAAACGGCATCGGTGTCGACGAGCAGACGATCGTAGGAGATGATCTTAACGCCGTCTTTGCCTGCCTGATCGAGCGTTGCGGACAACGTGGAGCCGTCAACAGCCGCGATGATCAGAACCTGCGCGCCCTTGGTGATCATGTTTTCGATCTGGGCTTTCTGGGTGGGGATGTCATCTTCAGCGTACTGCAGGTCAACAGTGTAACCCTTCGCTTCGAGGAGATCCTTCATCGTGTTACCGTCTTTGATCCAGCGTTCGCTAGACTGCGTCGGCATGGAAATGCCGATGTATCCGCCTACCGCTGCTTCTGTTGCTGCTTCGGTTGCCGCTTCGGCTGCCGGTGCGGCTGCTTCAGCGGGCTCTGCCGCCGGTGCGGGGGTTGCGGCGCAAGCGATCATGGAAAGCCCCATCATCAACGCCAGGACGCACATCAATACCTTTTTCATTGTTTCACTCCTTATGTTTTTTACTTGCTCCGGTTTCGAACCGAAACAAATTTGAAGTTCGGAAAAACACGTAATCAGGTGATTATTAGGATCGTCATTGATTCTTGTTTTATTTGTGTTGCTTTGATTTTTTAATGATACCGTTGATTCGGATTCAAGAGCGCCTTTGAATGGCGGCAATGCGATGAAGGATGATTCCTTCGTTTGATCGTCCGGCTTGACCGGGAAGGGTTGAAACCTGTTTTCAGACTGTTTTGTTCGATTTGTTTGTTTTATTTCTTTTGTTTGTGTTTTATTTTATTGGTTTCTGCACGTTTTGTATTCTATCATCATCATTTTGTGCTGTCAACATCTTCTTTCGTGTTTCAATTGTTTCGTTTCTGATTCTTTTTGTTTTGATCGATTCATATTGCCAGTTGGCGGTTTTTCATGTACTATTACGTCATATATCGAATGAACTCAAAGGTCTCAACACGTATGTTTGCAATTGAACGAATCAAGATCATCAAGGATTATTTGAACAAAGACAAACATGTTTCGGTTGCAAAACTGAGCAGTCTGTTAAACGTGACCGAGGTTACCATTCGCCGGGATCTGGAGAAACTCGAGAGCGAAGGGTTTCTCAAGCGCGCGCACGGCGGCGCCGTTCTCAACGCGGATCTTGAGGAGCCGTATGCGTTTGAAAGCCTTGAGGATGACCACACGCTCCAGATGGCAGAGATCTCCGATACGATATTTCATCTTGTGTCGGACAACGACATCATCATGCTCACCGACGGGCCCACCAATCTGGCGGCTGCCAGAAAACTTACACACAAAAAGAATCTCACCGTGCTGACCAACGACCTGCGCATCGCACTGGAATTCTCCTCTTCCCCAAGCAACAAGCTTATCCTGTTGGGCGGGGATCTTGACGAATGCGCGGTATACGGACAACTCGCTATCAACAATATGCAGAATTTTTCGCTCAATCACCTGATCGTAGAGGTTGAGGGAATCAGTAAAAAGACCGGAATCACGGTTTCAAGCATCAGCAAGGCTTCCCTGATTCAGGCGGCCTGCAAGATGGCGCAGACCGTCTCCGTCGTGTGTCTTGCCGAACATTTCGGGGCAAAGTCGTTCTATCGGGTTGGTGATCCTGACATTGCGGACAAGATCATCACCAACTTCACGCTGAATGACGCCTATAAGGATTATCTCTTCGACCTGAATATTCAACTCTACACTTCCGTCAATATCTACGAGGAATAATCTTCCGAGATTCTCCCGAAAGGATGTGCAAGCATGTCTTCTGAACTCATACGGCTTGAGAATGTCAACTTGCAGTTGGATAGTTTTCATCTAAGCAATATCAACATCACTTTATATAAAAACGAGATTCACGTCATCATGGGCGAAAACGGAGCCGGCAAGAGCCTGTTGATGCAGGTGATCTGTGGCCTGATTCCGACTGATTCGGGAGCTATCTATATTCGCGACGAACTCGTTCGCAGCAAATCCTTTTCCGCAGATATGTTTGACGATGTGATCTACATCCGTCAGGATGCAACGATGCTCACGCAGCTCTCGATTGCGGAAAACCTCTTCTTTCATAAATTACCCTATAAAAACAAGCTCCTGAAAAGCATCGATTATGACAAGCTGAACTATATGTGCCAGCAGCTCATAGACGAGCTTGGTCTGCCTGTGACCGTGTTTGACAAGGTCTCTTCACTCGGCTTTGCACAGCGGCAGATCATCGAATTCTGCCGCGCCTATATCTCCGAAGCCAGCATCGTGATATTGGACGAGCCCTCCTCCGCGCTGACCCAAAGCGAGCGCGAGCTCTTGTATCGCATCGTGAAAAAGATCAAATCCAAGGGAGCGGGCATCTTCTACATCACCCATTGTCTGGAGGATGTTTCGCTGCTGGGCGATCGGGTCACCGTCATCAAAAACGGCAGCATCATCGGCACAAAGATCGTTTCGGAGTGCCCGCAGGAAGAGATCATCAAGATGCTCAGCGGGCATTTTATAAAGAACAGATACCCCAAGATCGTCATCAACAAGGGCAAAACCATACTTAGCGTACGCAACATCGGTTTTTCGGACAAGCTTAGAAACATCAATCTGGACCTACAGGAAGGGGAAATCCTCGGCATAACGGGTCTTGCGGGTTCGGGCCGAACCCTGCTTGCAAACTGTCTCTTCGGCGCGGTAGACGGCGTAGAGGGTCAGGTGTATCTCAACGGCACCGAAATCAAACTCGACAGCCCCTATAAATCCATCTGCAACGGCATCGCGCTGATCCCCGAAAACCGACTGACCGACTCGATATTCGGCTATCTTGATGTGAGCAACAACGTTGCAGTGTCCTCGCTGAAACGATTTTCGAACTTCAGTCTGATCAACACAACCTATCTGGAGCAGGTGGTTGCGGATTATGTGACCAAACTGAACATTCCGCACACGCTGCACAACAACATCATGGAATACACCGGCGGCAACCAGCAAAAGGCGATCTTCGCAAAATGGATCATGAGCCGCGCAAAGATATTCATTCTGGACGAACCCACAAGAGGGTTGGATATCGCGAGCAAGGTGGATATCTATAACTCCATCAACGATCTGCTCAAGAAGAAGGCGGGCATCATATTCATCTCGTCCGATATCGAGGAGATTCTTGGCGTTTGCGACCGGGTTGCGGTACTTGCGAATCGCACCTGCGTGTGCAATGTGCCGACAAAGGATATCACGCTCGAAAAAATCATCGAACTCTCCACACGAAAAGAAGCATAAGACACTCCGATTCTTCCGATATTTCCACCAAAAACCAGAATCAACAAAACGGGATGTGTCATTGAAAGCACACCCTTTTTTGATGAACCCGCCGAATTCTCTTGTTTTTTTGCGTTGCCGAAATTGATCCAGTAAATATTATCAGAATACCCTCTTTTGCATGATCTGTTCCCAAAAACAATAATCTGCGTTATGATGGTTTCAAAGACATGTTTGATCGCGGGTAACCGCCGCTACGATAGATTCAGGAGGCCGCCGAAATGGATCAAACCAGTGCAGAACTCCCCGTATTATTCTTTGAAAACCCGCCGTCGCTTGAGGACTGGTTTATCTCTCATCATCGCGCGTCGCAAGGGTTCTGGCTGCAAATTGCGAAAAAGGATTCCGGTGTTGTTTCTGTGTCCTACGACGAAGCGCTGACAATCGCGCTGTGCTACGGATGGATCGACAGCCAGAAGAAGACTTTTGATAACAAAACATGGATTCAGCGGTTTACGCCGCGAGGCGTTAGGAGTATCTGGTCAAAAGTAAACAAAGAAAAAGCGGAGCTCCTGATCGCAAGCGGAAAAATGACCGTTTCAGGATTGGAAGCGATCGAGACCGCTAAGCAAAACGGGAACTGGGATAAGGCCTATGAATCGCAGAGCGTCGCTTCCCTGCCGGAGGATTTTGCCGCAGAGCTGGAGCGCAACCCCAAGGCAAAAGCATTTTTTGATACGTTGAACGGCGTGAACAAATACGCGATCGTGTTCCGGCTGCAAAACGTGAAAAAGCAAGAGACGCGAACAAAGCGAGTTCAGCAGTTTATATTGATGCTGGAAAAAGGCGAGAAGATATATCCGTAAGCAGACAAATCGAAAAGAAAACGATCAAGGAGACCAGATATGAAACAGGTTAAATGGGGAATCGTCGGAACCGGCAACATCTCAACCCAGTTTGCACAAGGGTTGCAGCTGGTGGAGCATGCAAAGATTGCCGCCGTGGCATCGCGCAGCATCAGCAGTGCAACGGCATTTGCGCAAGCGTTTGATATTCCCAAGCAGTATGGCAGCTATGAGGCCATGGCCAAAGACACGGATCTCGATATCATCTATATCGGAATCCCCCACCCGCAGCATTACGAGAATGCGATGCTGTTTCTGGAGGCGGGTTTCGCGGTGGTTTGTGAAAAACCCTTGGGCGTCAACGCGGCACAGACCGAAAAGATGATTGCCAAGGCGCGGGAAAAGAACGTCTTCTTCATGGAAGGAATGTGGACGCGGTTCTTCCCCGCGTTTCAAAAAGCGCTGGAATGGGTGCGGTCTGGTCGCATCGGACAGGCGAAAATGCTGCACGCAAACTTTGGGTTTGACGACAGCGCGAACAAGAAGCAATGGCGGTTTTCGAATGAGATGGCGGGTGGATCTCTGCTGGATGTCGGAATCTATCCCATTGCGTTGGCGTTTGCGATGTTCGGATCAGACCCCGTTGCGGTTTCAACCTCCGCCCGTATTGTAAACGGTATTGATGAATATAATACCTTCACATTTGAGTATGCAGACGGTCGCATCGCGGTCATGAGCGATGCAATCGGCCTCGCGCTCAACAACAACGTGTTCATCAGCGGAAGCGAAGGCGCCGTATTGCTCGACGACAGCTGGTGGCATCCTGACAGAGCGGAGCTTGCGCCAATCGGGGAAACGGACATTGGAATTTCGCAAAACCGTGTCGTGTTCGAGCAGCCGTATCCGTCCTCCGGCTTTCAGTTTGAAGCACGGGCTATTCAGCAGCACTTCTTAAACGGGCTCAAAGAGGCCCCCGAGATGCCGCTGGATGAAACGCTCAAGATTGCACAAATGATGGATCGCCTCCGCAAAGAGTGGCCGCTCATCTACAAAGAGGACGCTGAGCAAGCGAAATAAGACTTTCGCGATAGAGTACTTCTGTCTCACAAACTAGACAGTTACACGCAAGAAACTTGTTCCCAATTGCACACCAACTCAAGCCGTTCGACTTATTGGAGAATGATTATGTCCTACGCAATTAAGCCACTCACCCCGGAGACCTGGGATGATTTTGAGTCACTCGCTCAGCGCCACAACGGCGTTTGGGGCGGGTGCTGGTGCACATGGTTTCATCAAAATGATACCATCAAGCGAGGCACTGCCGAGGAGAACAAGGCGTTGAAGCGATCGCTTGTGATGCAGGGCAAGGCGCACGCAGCGCTGGTGTATCTCGACGGTGAGCCAATCGGCTGGTGCCAATACGGTTCTCCGCAGGAGCTGCCCGCCATCTATCACAAAAAAGAAGTGGAGTCCGGCGACTATTCCTTCCCCGACTGGCGCATCACCTGCATCTTTGTCGACAAAAGCCAACGCGGCAAAGGTGTGGCGAAGGCTGCCGTAGAAGGCGCGCTGGAGCTCATCCGGCAAGCGGGCGGCGGCATCGTCGAGACATATCCGCAAAACACCGAGGGTAAGAAGATCTCCAGCTCGTTTCTCTACAATGGCACGCAAACCCTGTTTGAATCCTGCGGGTTCCAATTGATTCGAACCAAAGGAAAGAACCATTGTATCATGCGAAAAACGGTAGATTAACCCGATAGACTACTTATTCGTATCACTCCTATAGAGCAATATAAACACCCGCAATGGAGCATATATATGAAAGAAATCGACGAACAAGCGCAGCCCCAGCCTTTGGACGCAGGCCCATTTTACCATGGCACAAAAGCCGAGCTGGTTCCCGGGGATTTGCTGGAACCCGGTTTTCGCTCCAATTACGGCGAGCAAAAACGGGCAAACCATCTATATTTTACCGCAACCATGGATGCCGCCATCTGGGGCGCGGAGCTTGCAGCCGGGAGTAACCCGGGACGGATCTATCAAGTGGAACCCACAGGCGCTTTCGAAAACGATCCCAACCTAACCGATCAGAAGTTTCCGGGGAATCCGACGCGGTCTTACCGCACCAGGCACCCGCTGCGCGTGGTCGGCGAAGTTGTCAGCTGGGAGGGACACGCTCCGGAGGTGCTCAAGCACATGCTGGATCACCTAGCTAAACTAAAGGAACTTGGTATCGAGGCGATGGACGACTGATCCCTTGATGGTGATCACTGAACTGCTGAATGAGAGGGATTATCATGAATTCGGATATTACGAATTATCTTGCGCTGCTGGCCGAAAGTGATCGGCAAATTTGCCTGCAACTAATGCAAGCAATCGAACAACACCTGCCGCAGGCAACCGGCAAAGTCTGGCACGGAAGCCCCGTCTGGTTCATCGACGAAAACCCGATTGTAGGCTACAGCAAGCTCAAGAACCACGTTCAGCTGCTTTTCTGGAGCGGGCAATCGTTTGACGAAGCGGGCTTATCCCCCGTCGGGAAACACAAGGCGGCAGAAGCGACGTTTACCGATGCCGCCGAGATCGATCCGGCTATTCTCGCTGTCTGGCTCGACAAAGCCAAGCGCATTCAGTGGGATTACAAGAACATCGTCAAGCGCAACGGGGAGCTCGTCCGTCTGGTGTGAGCGCCCGTTGATTCGCCTCACATTCTTCCCGGCGGGACTATACCCCGTGTGCGATATCACGGGGTTTGTATTGCCATCATTGCCTGCATGCGTTGCGTAAATCTGGTGTTTCTTGTCATCCGAAACCGAACAAGAATGGACCTCCAATGGAAAACAAAGACATTTTTCAATCGATCATCCGCGACTATGAGGCGGCGCGACCCGGCTATCCGGATGCGTTATTTCGCGATATCGCAGAGTTTGCACATCTGGATAGCAATGCGAAAATTCTGGAGATCGGCGCCGGCCCCGGCCAGGCAACCGAATATTTCGTTCAGAGTGACTATGCGATCACGGCGCTCGAAATCTCCGAGAAGCAAGTCTCTTTTTTGAACGATAAGTATTCTTGTCATGCGCATTTCAACTGTGTTTGTGCGGCTTTTGAAGACTATGTTTGCGAGAGCAACTCGTATGACCTGATTTTCTCGGCGACAGCGTTTCATTGGATCAATCCCGAAGTCGGGTACCCAAAGGCGCATCGTCTCCTGAAAAAGAACGGTGCGATGGCGGTTTTCTGGCATTTGGCATCCATCGTCGAACCCAAAACAGAGCTATTGCAGCAAATCCGCGCGATCTATCGAACACACGCCCCGCAGCTGGACGATTATTTAACCGAGGCGGAAGCGGCGGAATTGCATCAGCTCAGAATTTCGCAAATTCAGACGCAAAGCTTGTTCAGCTCCCCCGCCACAAGGGTCTACCGCTGGCAGGATGAATACTCTACGCAGCGTTATTTGCAGCTGATGAATTCTTATTCGGACTTTCACTCGATCGATCAATCGAAGAGAGGCGCTATCATGGATGGTGTCGCCGCCCTCATCGACGGGGCAGGCGGAACGATACTGATCCCGCAGGAAGTCCGGTTGTATATGGCGCGAAAAACCGATTGACGGAATATTCCGCTCATACCATGGATGGTAATACATGCTTCAATTAAGGTGCTTTGCTTTGTCTTGATTGAGATTCCAATAGAACGATTTTTACATAATAATAAGAAAGATTACAGGAGAATCCGATGATCAAAAACCAATGGTATGCCGTGCTCGATTCCAAGCAGGTGAAGAAAAACAAGCTCATCGGCGTCACGCGCCTGTCTGAAAAGCTGGTTTTCTGGCGCGACGCGGCAGGCGCTGTCTATTGCATCTATGACAAATGCTGCCACAGGGGCGCGTCGCTCTGCGCCGGAAAGCTCGTGGACAACCACGTCGAGTGCCCGTTTCACGGGTTTTTGTATGACGGCAGCGGCAAGGTCACACGCATTCCCGCCAACGGCAAGCACGCCAAAGTGCCGGAGAACTACCACGTGCATGCCTACCCTGCGCGGGATGCCTACGGTTTCATCTGGGTTTGGTATGGTGTAAATCAAACCGACCTGCCGGAGATTCCGTTTTTTGAGGAGCTCAAGACGGGCTTTTCGTATGGCGGATTTTCTGAAAACTGGAACGTGCACTACACCCGCGCGATTGAAAACCAGCTGGATGTCGTGCATCTGCCGTTCGTGCACAAGACGACCATCGGACGCGGCAACCGAACGCTGGTCAACGGCCCGGTTGTGAAATGGAACGAGAACCTCATGACGTTTTACGTGAAAAACGAGGAGGACGTCGGTCAGCAGCCGGAGAAGCCCGGCGCGGTGGAGAATTACGAGAAACTATTCCATTTGCAGTTTCAAATGCCGAATATCTGGCAAAACATCATCACCGACAAACTCAGGATTTTCGCGGCGTTCGTCCCGGTGGACGAAGAGAACACGCGCATCTACCTGCGGTTTTATCAGGGGTTCATGCGCGTGCCCGTGCTCAAGCAGGTGGTCAACGCGCTCAGCGCGGTCATGAACAGCGTGATTCTGCATCAGGACAGGCGCGTCGTGCTCACGCAGCTGCCCAAGAAAAGCGAGTTCACGATGAAAGAGAACCTCGTGCAGGGTGATCTGCCGATTCTGGAGTTCAGAAAGCGGAGAGACCTTTTGAAGAAATCCGCCGAACAACCTAACACATAATCGAAGTGCAACCTTAATTTTGATTAGGAGAATTTATGCACATCCTCCCAGCCACCCTCCCCGACCTTCCCGCCATCCTCTCCCTCCAATACCTCGCCTACCAGAGCGAGGCGGTTTTGCTGCAAAATTTTTCTATTCCTCCGCTACGCCAAACGCTGGAGGAATTGCAGGCGGAGTTTGAGCGCGGAACCATTCTCAAGGCGGAGGAAGACGGCGTGATCATCGGCTCTGTTCGCGCGCGGGCGGAGGGAAACACCGCGCACATCGGCAAGCTCATCGTCCACCCAAACTGGCAGGGTAAAGGCATCGGCTCGCAGCTCCTCGGCGCGATCGAGCAGTCGCATCCCGGTTTTCGATTCGAGCTCTTCACCAGCAGCAGGAGCGAAAAGAACATTCGCCTCTACGAGCGCGCGGGCTATCGGCGGTTTGCGGAAGAAGAGGTTTCCCCCGGCTTGACATTCGTCTATCTGGAGAAAGACACCGCTTCTATGCCTTGATTGATCGACAACACAACGACAAAAACGGTGATAACAATTGAACCAACTATTACGCCCTCTACAACCGCATGAATTCCCGGCTGTGTTCGCCCTGCTGCAGCAGTCTTTCCCGTTGGCGGAGTACCGCAGCTTTGCGGACACGCAGGCGCTGCTCTCGCGCGGCGACTACGAGTTGCTGGTGCATGCGGACGCGGACGGAATCATCGGGTTGATCGCGCACTGGAAGCTGGACGATTTCCTGTTTGTCGAGCATTTCGCCGTCAACGAGCAACGCCGGGGCAACGGCATCGGCGGCGCGCTCATGAAGGCGTATGTAGACGAAGCATTGCTGCCGGTGATACTCGAAGTGGAAGCGGACGATTCCCCCATCGCCAAGCGCAGAATCGCATTTTATCTGCGGCTTGGCTTTACGCTGAGCAACTTTGGATACGAGCAACCTTGCCTACAGGGCGGGGAATCGCACATCCCGCTGCTGCTGATGCATTCCGCCACCGTTTCGGGCGAACTATTGCAGCAGGCGCAACAGCAGATCTTTCAGACCGTGTACCGGATCGATTCCCGCGCGGAGTAGCCCATTCCCCGTAACGTAAAGCGGGAGAAGCGTTGATCTGGTGCAGGCTTAGCGCAAACTTCAACATAAAGCAGATATAAAACTTCAGCATTTAAGCAGATATAACTTCAACATATAAGCAGATATAAAACTTCAACATTTACGCAGATATAATAGAAGGAGAACCCCATATGATGATCAACTGGATTACGCTGCACGTGCGCGATTTGAATGCATCAAAGCGCTTTTATGCCGAATTTCTGGGTCTGCCTCTGGCGCATTTGTTTTCTCCGCGCCCGGGCATGACCATCGCGTTTTTTGGGCAGGAGGGCGAGACGCAGCTTGAATTGATTCACGATGCGAGCCATCCGCTGCCTTCCATCGCGCCGGGCGCGGTTTCCATCGGCATCACGTCGAGCCGCTACACAGAGTTGCTCGCCAAGGCGCGGGAACTCAGCATACTGTCCGGCGAACCCGCAGTCATGGGTGGCTATCTGGAGTGTTTCTTTGTTACCGACCCGGATGGCACGGAGATACAGGTCATCAAGGAAGCCCAGTAACGCATTGGTTTCGTCCATCTTTGCATACACGTTTGATTCTTGCGAGGGTAAAGCATGCAGATAGAACTCATCGACAGTGAATCGCGGATCGACGACGTGAAAACGCTCTTTTCCGAATATGCCTTGTCGCTTGGCATCGATCTTGGCTATCAGAATTTCGCCGACGAGTTTGCAGGTTTGCCCGGAAAATACGCGCGGCCGGACGGCAGGCTCTATCTTGCGCTTGTGGACGGTGTCCCCGCCGGGTGCGTCGCCATGCGCAGGCTCAGCGACACGCGCGCAGAGATGAAGCGGCTGTATGTGCGCGCTGCGTTTCGCGGGCTTTCCATCGGACGGGATCTCGCCGGGCGGCTCATTCACGACGCGCGGGGGATCGGCTATGCCGATCTGGTGCTGGACACACTCGCCAACATGCACCGCGCGCAGGCGCTATACCGCGCCCTCGGCTTTGTCGGAACCGAACCGTATTATGACTCTCCCGTCGCGGGAACGGTGTTCCTGCGGCTTTGCTTATAACTTCAATCGAAACATTGCCATCCGCGCCCGCGCGGAAAGGAGCACACATGGAACGAACACCATCCGTCGATTCACCGGAGGCTTACATCCTGCGTCAACCCGCTGAGCGGCAACCCGCGCTGAAACGGCTGCGGGACACCATCCGCGCACATTTACCCATCGGATTTGAAGAGAGCATGCAATACGGCATGATCACATACGTCGTGCCAATGAGCATCTTCCCCGCAGGCTATCACGTCAATCCAACCGATCCCCTGGCGTTTCTTTCGCTCGCCAATCAGAAAAACTATATCGCGCTCTATCATTTGGGGATGTACGCCGAGCCGGATTTGCTGGAGTGGTTTACTTTGTCCTATGCCGCGCGCAACATCGGCAAGCTCGACATGGGCAAAAGCTGCATCCGCCTGAAAAATCTATCGAACATTCCGTACGATCTTTTCGCCGCGCTCTGCGAAAAGCTTACGCCGGAGGCATACATCGCGCTGTATCAAAAGGGCCTCGAAAAGAATACGTAATGAAACCCCGCGCACCACGCATCAAACGCCGCATTCACGGCGTTTTTTGTTAGGAAATTTTGACTGGTGCACACGCGGAAAATTGGTATAATGAGAAAAAGAAAAATGCAGGAAAGTATTTGAAGTGTGAGCATGCGTACGAAAGAACAAGACCCGAAGAAAACCACCAAACAGACCCCTGCCAAAAAGAAAATCAACGTTCAGCAAGCCATCCCATTTGTGATCTTCCTGCTCGCGGGTATCTTGATCGGGTATCTGACGGGGGTTTCGCTCGCCGGTGGTTCCGCGCAGACCGCTACTCCGTCGGATCAGCCAGGGATTCTCGTCATACTCGTAATCGTTTTTCTCGCGCTGTATGTGCAGATATTGCTCCACGAAGCGGGGCACCTGCTCTTCGGACTGCTGACCGGATATCGCTTCTTGTCGTTTCGCATCGGCTCGCAGATGATTGTGAAGCAAGACGGGCGACTTCGCCTGAAAACCATCTCCATCGCCGGAACCGGCGGGCAATGCTTGCTGCTGCCGCCCGCGTGGAGCGAAACGCACTTTCCCTATGTGCTCTATCACCTCGGCGGTGCACTGATGAATGGCATATCCGCAGTGCTGTTTTTCGCAATCTCCCTGTTTCTCTCGCGCCACTCGCTCGCGTCTATGATATTTGTCGTGCTCTCTGTGGCCGGTTTTGCAATCGGGCTCATGAACGCAATCCCGATGCACATGTCGCTGATGGACAACGACGGCGGCAATGTGCGCACACTCCGCAAAAGCCCGCAGGCGGTGTTCGCGTTTTACCGCATGCTGGAGATTCACGGGCAAGTCGCCATCGGCAAGCGCCTGCGGGACCTGCCGGAGGACTGGTTTGTTCTGCCCGCATCGGTCGACTTGAAAAACACGCTCATCACCACCATCGAAGTCTACGCCATCAACCGCCTGCTAGACGAGCAGAAGATCTCGCAAGCAGCTGAGCGTATCCGCGCTCTACTCGGCTCCGACGCGGCGGTCAACGGCATCCATCGAAATCTGCTGCGGTGCGATCTGGCATATTGTGCAATGATGCAGGACGATTTTGTCACGGCGCATGAAGAGCTGGACGATCCGCTCAGGAAGTTCATGCAGTCCATGAAAACCTTCCCCTCCGTCCTGCGCACGCAGTATGCCGAAACGCTTCTACGTGATCACGACACGGTAAAAGCCGCAGAAATCCTCGCCCGTTTTGATCGCATCGCGAAAAAATACCCGTACCCCAGCGATATCGAAAGCGAGCGTGATCTCATACATGCGGCGCAGGAGAAAAGCGCACAGGCTTAAACAGATTCTTCAAATCGCGGGAGTCGCCTGCTCCGTCGAAATCGGTTTTAGCCCGCGGATGAGGATGTAAATCGCAGCGAAAAACTCAAACGGCGCATACGGCAAAGAGAAGAAGAAAGATAATTCTATGCCGCAAAGCTTGAGTACCGAGGCAGCCCAGACCGGGATGATGGTGATGAGTCCCCAAAGCGGTAGCCACTTTGGCAAAGCGGCGGTACGCGCAAGAAGCGCATAGAACAATACCGCACCGATTCCGCAGGGAATCATGTGCAGCGTATAGGAGATGTCCTTACAATCCAGCAGTACGCGTGCGGCGATAACCCCTGCTTCACTCGCCCCACTTGCCACCTGAATGCTCGTCTGAATGAAGCCAAACGCAAACACCTTGCTGATGAGCAATATGCCGGCCTCTGCGACATACAGGGAGAGCGCGAGCATCGCCAGCCCCGGATGCATGTTTTTCGTCAACCGATACAGCATCACACCAAGCCAGATGATGCCAAGCGCAGTGACGACATCGAGCATGGTTGCGATTCGTGCAAGCGGTACCCCCGCAACCGTCGATTCGATGACCTGCATGATGTTGCTTTTGTCGGTAAATGGCCCGAGAAACAGCGTCCCGCTGACGATGGAGGTCACGGCTTGCAGCAGCAGCGCGCACCCGAGCCCGAGTGAAAACAGTGTCCTTTTATAGTTCGTATTCATCTTGATTTCCCTTTCGTTTTCTGTTTTTATTTGGCGCACCGGGGAACTTGCAGAACCTTGCCAAACAAAGTATACTGTACAGTGTAATTAATGCGTTGTCAATATATTTTGCACTATACGGTGTAGTTTATTTTAGGAGCGAACATGGAATCAACGACCGACAACAGAAAAAAGCGAGACACGAGCAAAAAACGCCTTTCCATATTGGATGGCGCTGTTCACGTGTTCATCGAAAACGGATATGACGCCTCCAGCATGGATCGCATCGCGGAGCAAGCAGGCGTATCCAAACGCACGGTGTATAACCATTTTGCGAGCAAGGAGATTCTCTTTCAGGAGATTATCACAGGTTTTCTTGCCGAGCGCGACGGGAGAAAGCCGATTCAATACACGCACGATATTCCGCTGAAAGATCAGCTGCGCCGCTTTGCGCAGGCGGAGATCTATCTGGTGGATGACCCGACACGTAGAGGACTTTCCAAGCTGTTCACCTCTGTGTTTTTAACGGACCCTGCGCTTTGCGCAATCACGCGCGGCAGATTTTCGCCGCACAGCGAACTGATTCGCTGGCTCACGGCGGCGCAGAGTGACGGAGCGCTACAGTTTCCTTCGCCGGAGCTTGCAGCGCGCTTGTTTTACGGTATGGTAGAGGGCTGTATCACTTGGCCTGCAACCATGACGGGCGGCGTAAGCCTCAACGATTCCGCGCCGATCCTAGAGGAGCTGCTGGATACATTTTTATTGCGATACCAAACCGAATCTCCACACACGTAATACAAAAATACCCAACAGGAGGAAACCACCATGCAGCAGATCGTCCCCCACCTTTGGTTCGATACGCAGGCGGTCGAGGCCGCCAACTGGTACGTCTCCCTCTTTGAACACTCCGAAATCACCCGCGTCTCCCAGCTGCACGATACGCCGTCCGGTGACGTGGACACGGTCGAGTTCGCGCTCGACGGCGTCGACTTTTCCGCGATCAGCGCCGGTCCGTATTTTGAGCTGAATTCAGCCATTTCGCTGATGGTCACCTGCCACAGCGCCGAGGAAGTCGACCGCCTCTACGCCAGCCTATGCGAGGGCGCAACCGTCATGATGCCGCTGGATGCCTATCCGTTTAGCAAGCGCTATGTCTGGTTTATAGACAAGTTTGGACTGAGCTGGCAGCTGTGCTATTTTGAAACCAACGAGATCACGCAAAAAATCCGTCCGGTGCTCCTGTTTTCTGCCGAGGTTTGCGGCAAGGCGGAGGAAGCCCTCGCGTTCTATCAAAGCGTATTCCCCGGCACCGTGCACGGCTATGTCAACCATTACCTGCCGGGCGAAGCGGGAGACCCGCGCGCAAAGACCAACTACGCGGAGACGACCCTGCTAGGTCACCAATTCGTCGCGATGGATCACGGACTGGGCGGAGACGAGCTGTTCAACGAGGCGTTTTCGTTCATGGTGCTGTGCGAAGATCAGGCGCAGATCGACTACTATTGGGGAAGGCTCTCCGCGGTGCCGGAGGCGGAGCAATGCGGCTGGCTCAAGGACAAATTCGGGCTCTCCTGGCAGATTGTGCCCTCACGCCTCAGCGCAATGCTCACCGACGCAACGCCGGAAGAGGCGCAGCGCATCACCGAAGCGTTTCTGGGCATGAAGAAGCTCGATATCCGCGCGCTGGAGCAGGCGCGGCTTGGGCAGTAGGGTACGGTCAAAGACCATCGAGGTGATTATGAAACTCTTACTCATCAACAGCAGCGCGCGCTCCGGCGGCAACACCGCGCGTGTGATGGATCTGTTTGAACAAGATCTTTTATCGCTAGCGCGAGAAGACGCGCTCGATTTGGAGATTGAGCGCATCCCGCTCGCGCGGCTTTCGCTCAAGCCCTGCCTTGGCTGTCGCGCGTGTTTTGATCGCGGAGAGTCCGTCTGCCCGCAGGAGGACGGCCTTCTCGAGCTGTATGAAAAGATGCGGCAAGCGGACGGTTACATCATCGCAAGTCCCATCTATGTTGAGGACATCAACGGCATCCTGAAAACCATGATCGACCGGATGGCGTTTCTTTGCCACCGACCCGCGCTCTACGGTAAAAGCGCGCTCTTGTTCACCACCAGCGGTATCGGCTCCTCGCGCCACGCGCTGACCACGATGGAAAAAGCGTTTGGCACATGGGGCATCAAGACCGCGGCAACCGCGCAATATAGCCTTGGCGCGCTCACCGCGCGGGAGGAGGCTGCGGCGCGTTACGGGAAACAGATCGAACTCTCTGCGCGTCTGTTTCTCCGGCGCATGCGGCAAAGCCCGTTTCGCCCGTCGCTGTATTCGCTCATCGCGTTTACGGTACAGCAGGCGCTCTGGAGCCGACCCGCTGTCGATCACGACACCATCGATTATCGCTATTGGAGCGAGTCCGGCTGGCTGGAGCGCGGCAGGCGATATTATGACCCGGCGCTGGCAAAAACGCCAAAGGCGCTGATTGCACGCGGGCTTGGCAAGATCATAGCGCTATTTTTCGGATAAACGAACACATAGTTCAGGAGTTTTTATGCAGAACAAAATCGATCTCCGTTACGAAATGAACCTTCAGTTGGAAGACAGGCAGCTCTTTGAGCAGGTAAAACAGTACGCCTTTGACTATTTCGGGCGCGTATCCGAAATGGACGCTGTGCCTTCGCTTGAAAGCAAGCGCGCGCTTCGTGTGTTTGAAGAAGCGCTGCCGGAAGAGCCGCAGGACGCACGGGAAATCTTGGAGCAGCTTTATAGTGCGGGGCAAACCACCGTCTCCGCGCAGGGCGGCGGGCGCTATTTCGGCTTTGTCAACGGCGGTATCCTCCCCGTTTCCCTCGCTGCGCGTTGGCTCGCCGACGCATGGGATCAAAACGCTGCGCTGTATGTGATGTCCCCGCTGGCGGCCACGCTGGAGGACGTCTGCGAGCGCTGGCTTTGCGACCTGCTCGACTTGCCGCATGGCACGGCAGCGGGGTTTGTCAGCGGTTCTTCCACCGCGACCCTCTGCGGGCTTGCTGCCGCGCGTGACTCGCTGCTCTTGCGGCAGGGTTGGGATGTCCGCGAGCGCGGGCTTTACGGCGCGCCCGTGTTGCGCGTGGTGTTGGGTGAGCAGGCGCATTCCTCCGTGCTCAAGGCGCTCTCCCTGCTCGGTATGGGCAAGGCGAATGTCGTGCTTGCTCCCGTTGACGATCAGGGACGTATTATTCCCGAACAGCTGCCGGAGATCGACCAAAACACACTGCTTATATTGCAGGCGGGCAATGTCAACGGCGGCGCATTTGATCCGTTTGAGCCGCTTTGCGCGCGCGCCCGTGCCTGTGGCTCGTGGGTGCATGTGGACGGCGCGTTCGGTCTCTGGGCAGCCGCGTGCGAGTCGACAAAACCGCTGACCCTTGGAATGGAGCTGGCGGATTCCTGGTCGACCGATGCACACAAAACGCTCAACGCACCCTACGACAACGGCATCGTCTTCTGCCGCAACCGCGCCGCGCTAGTGCAGACCATGCAGGCGACGGGGTCGTATCTAATCTATAGCGAGCAGCGTGACAGCATGCTCTATACGCCGGAGATGTCCCGCCGTGCGCGGAGCATCGAACTCTGGGCGGCGCTGCGCTACCTTGGACGATCGGGTGTCGACGCGCTGGTGTCGGGGCTTTGCGAAAACGCACGCGCTTTTGCCGCGCTTCTGGTTGCGCGCGGTTTTCGCGTGCTCAACGACGTGGTGTTCAATCAGTTGATCGTCGCTTGCGCTTCTCCGGAGGAGACTAAGGCGACGCTGAGCGAGATTCAGAGCGGAGGCGTGTGCTGGTGCGGCGGCGCGGTCTGGAGAAACGAACCCGTCATCCGCGTGAGTGTCTGCTCCTGGCGAACGACGCATGCGGATGTTGAATTGAGCGTCGAGGCGTTTGTGCAGGCACGGGAACGGGCAAACCTGCGTTAAATCGTTTTCTCACGCTACAAACAAAACGGCGGCGCTTTCGCGCCGCCGTTTGTTTTGCTAGAGTTCCCGGTTTTATAAGCGATCTATAGGTGTCTGACCTATCCTATTAGAGTTCCCAATTTTCGATAAAACGATCTTTATGTGCCTGATCCGTTTGGGTTCGTTCCGCGCTGCTGTCCCGGATGCCAAAGGACAGTGCGTCCTCATAGAACCCATAAACGAAGAATGCATGATACTCTTTCGCCGCAAACAGCGGATCACCTTTTCGCATCATCCCTGCGTCCATCAGGCGCGTAAAGTAGGCGCACAGGCTCTCCCTGGGGCGGCGTAACATCATCTCACAGATCATCTTTCGTACAACTGGATTTGTAAACTGCTCGCGCATGATGATGAGGCCAAGGTTGTAATTTGCTTCTGTCGCAAAATAGGAGTCGCTTGCGTTGATGATCCCTTCGATATAATCGCGCAGGCTGATCAGCTCTTCTAGCTCAAACGCGGGCCGAACCTGATCCTCCAAGCCGCGGCTGAGCCGCTCGACGATCGCTTCCAATATCGCCTCTTTGCTTTGAAAATGATTGTAGATCGACGCGGCCTTGATGCCCACAGCAGCCGCGATCTCCCGCTGACTCACGGCGGAGAACCCGCGCTCGGAAAAAAGCACGATGGCTGCCTCCAGTATTTTCTCGCGATTGCTCGTCTCTCGTTCCGCCATAATCCCTCAACATCCTCAAGTATGTGCACACACCGTCTGCACACAATGGTCTGCTCTATAAAGTAAATGTAAACTAACATCGTTAGTTTGTCAAGCATGCAAATGCTGCTTACAACCATCGCACAATATAACAAATCCAGATAGCCTATTGACAAGCTAACGACGTTAGCTTATGATCGGACTAACGCCGTTAGTTTGATCCATCAGTTCAGAAAAACCAACGCGCCAAATTGAGGGGGGATACTCAAATGAAACTTCTTATCGCATATGCTTCCAAATCCGGCACCACAAAAAAGGCGGCGGAACAGCTCGCGCGCGCGCTTGCGCCGGAGTGTGATCTCTACGATCTGCGCCGTGCTACCTTGCACACGCTCAGCGGTACAACGACGCGCCTGCCGTTGCGTTCGCTCGACTTTTCAGCCTATCGCGCGGTTGCACTCGGCAGCGCGATGTACATGGGCAGGCCGTTGAAGCCGTTCTTGCGCGTTTGCCAGGAGCGCGCGGGCGAGTTGACGCGCCAGCCGTTGTTTCTCTTTACCTGCGGCATCGCAACCAAGCAAGAGGAACAGTCCTATCTCTGGCCGCTTTTGCCGCAGGCGATCGCGGAGCACGCAAAGGAGCTCTATCACCTCGGCGGAGAGCTTTGCGCGGAGCGCGGATTCATGCATCGCATGGTGCTCAAGGATTACGAGAAAAAGAATCTACCGGCGCCGACGGTGGACAACGCAGCCATCGGGCAGTTTTTGGAAGCACTCAAACAATAACCAATCGAACACAGGGGGAATTCACCAATGGAAAAGAAAAAACTGACCGCAGGTAAAATCATCCTGCGCATCTTTCTTTGGCTGATCGGCACTTTTACCGTCGTCTGCATCTGCGGCGTTGCATTTTTATTTCTAGGCAAGAGCCAGACCTTGTCCGTCCCGCTCGACGGCGTCTCACTGGAATCCGTCGCGGACGGCACCTATGAGGGAAGCTTTAGAGGTTACCGTTGGAGCAACACGGTATCCGTCACGGTAAAAGATCATCAGATCGTCGACGTCGTACAGATCAAACCGCAGGTCATCACGAAAGAGGATACCATCGACACGCTGGTTTCACGCGTCATCGCCGCGCAGAACACCGATATCGATGTGATTACCGGCGCAACCGTATCGTCTAAGGCATTCCTGAGCGCTGTGGAAGACGCACTCGACTAAGAACATCTCAACAAAGAAAGCCACCCAAAGCCAGTTCGCGTTACTGCGAATCTGGTTTTTTTGTCTTCCGGCGTTTCGCAAATGGCCTCATCTATTTGATCTCTATACGAATTTATAAAAGTTCGGTATAATTTGATGCAGACATTTCTGAATGAATTTGCTGATATTCTGCATCATTCGATAGAGAACGCCATCGCGAAAGGAGCATACACTTGCGCATTGAACTTTTTACCCGCCCGGAGGCACAAATCGTGCATCAGGTACGTGCACTGGAGCGTCTCTGTCAGGCGCATGACCACCTCTCGGGATCGCTGTTCCTCGACCCGTCGCTGAATTTTTCGCCGGACGTCCCCTGCCTGCTCGCGCTGTTTGAAGGGGATGTGCTCGTCGGCGCGATGACGTTTTTTGCGCCAACGAAAGATGAGGCGGAGATCGTCGGACTTACGCATCCGGACTATCGCAGGCGCGGTGTGTTTCGCGCGCTGATTACTCAGGCGGCACAGCAGGCAAAGACGCTCGCCATACCCGATTTTCTGTTCGTCTGCGAACCGCAATCGGTCGATGGCTGCGCAGCTCTCGCCACGTTTCTCCTACAGCCGGATCACACCGAGTACGCCCTGCGATATGACCGCGCGCGCTCACCGGAGCTGCCTGCGGTTCCCGCGGGGCTGAAGCTGCACCGCGCGACGGAGACGGATCTGGCAGACATGGCGATGGTCAGCGCGGAGAGCTTTTCGGAGGAGCCGGAACGCGCGGCGCACTTTCTGGCGCTTGCGCTGGTGTCCGATACGCGGCGGCAATACATCGCGCGGCTTGACGGAAACCCCGTTGCAATCGGCGCGCTGGGCTTTGAAGCTGGCGAGGCGACGCTCTATGGCCTTGGCGTGCGTACCGGCCTGCAAAACCGGGGCATCGGGCGCGGGCTTGTCTCGCTTTTACTACGCGAGGCGTTTGAACAGAGTGCAACGGATATCCTCATTGAGGTGGACAACACCAACGCGCGCGCGCACCACCTATACGTCTCCTGCGGGTTTGTCGCGGAGGCGACGTATGATTATCTCCGTACACCGATCGAACAATTCCTGCCAAAGGATATTTGAGCGATAAATCAAGCTCCGAACATCAAACGTTCGGAGCTTTTTTTGTGTTTGTTCTATAATAATATTTGGGTTTTTGAGTTCTTTCTTTGCTTTCTTATATTAATTATAATACTTCGCGAAAAACCCCAACACTTCCGTATTGGCCCGCTCCGGCTGCTCCAGCGGGAGCATATGCCCCGCAACGGGTATGACGATCAACTCTGCGTGCTGCCCGCTCTTAGCGGCTAGTCGCACCGCGCGCTCCATCTCGTCCTGCTTGACCAATGTGCTACTTGCTCCGCGGAGCCACAGCGTCGGGCAGGCAATCGCCTCCACTTGCGTGAGCAAATTCCAGTTGAGGTGGGTGAAGCTGATTGCGCTGATCTGCCAGTCGTCCATATCCTGTTCGCCATTGGTCAGCTTCCCGCGAATTTCATCTTTCAAAATCGCGGTCAGCCGCGCGGGGTCTTTGGGCGCGGAGCCTTTGGTATAGATCGAGCGCAGCACCTTCTCAATCTTGGCATCGTCATACTTGACATATTGCCGGCTGAGCAAACGCAGCATGCCGGGCGTGCGGATATACAGATAGGTGAACCATTGCAGATCGACCCGATCTCCGATTCCGCCCGGCTCGAAGAGCGCCATGGCTTCCACCTGCTCCGGATGCAAAGATGCGTACTCAATCGCGAGCCCGCCGCCCATCGAAAGCCCGACGATGCTGAATCGCGAAAGTCCCAGCGCGGCAAACGTTTCGGCGAGAATCTCCATCAGCCGCGCGCGATCCAGTGTGCCGCTCCACGGGCGTGAGCCGCCATGCCGCGGGGTATCGATGGCAAACACATGATAACTTTCGCTCAGCACCGGAAACAGCTGATCCCAGATCAGGCGGGACTCGTCATACATCGCCCCGTGCAGCAGCACGATCTTCGGGCGATTCTGCTCCCCCGCCTCATATACACAGATCGGCCCGCTGCAGACCTGTAGCATGCGCTTGAGCACACCCTTAGTGCCTTCCACCCCGCCGACTTTAATCGCAGTTCTTGCATTATCACTTTGATTTTCAATAATTTGGCTCATTGTTTGTCTCCTCCTTTGTCTGTCATCAACCGTTCCATCAGGTCGATCCATTCCGCAAATTCCTGCTTTAGCGTCTCCGGCTGCGCCATGCCCTGCGCAAGTTTGTCACCCAGAAACCCCTGCGAAATCCAGAAGATCATCTGCTTTGCTTGCCCGGGCGAGATGTCCTTACGCAATCCCGCATACACTTCTTCGCCGCCGCGAACGCCGGGGCGGCTGAACTCCGCCTGCACAAGCTCCCGCGCCAACACATCCGCGTCATAAGCCGCTGCATAAGAAAACGCGTAGACATACGGCGCGCGGACAAAGAGCCGCATGCGCGCGTCCACCGTCCTGCGCATGGCGGAGAACACGGTCTCGCCCTCCACTCTCCCCGCTTTTGCCTCGGTGTCGGCGGCGGAGATTGCGTCTGCCGCCAGACGAAACACCGCGCGATAGAGATTTTCCTTGGTTTGGTGATATTTGAACAACACGCTTTTGGAAACCCCGGCGGCGGATGCAATATCCTGCATCGATGCCTTTTGATAGCCAAACCGCGCGAAGACCTCCCACGCGGCGTTGATCACGCGCTCCCGCCTGCCTGTTTCCTCTGTGTTCTGCTCCATGTTTTTTCTCCAAGCTCGCTTACGTGACCGTTTCGGTCACGTTTATAGTAACACGCATCCCTTTCGCTGTAAAGTGTTATTTTTTTACACAGATTCACCGCAGAATAATAGGTTTTATACTTGCTCTTTGCGCCCACTCCTGTTCACATGTTCCGATAAATCTGAATCGTCTTTTTGCGGGTTCGATGATATAATACAAAAAAGATCGATTAAGACCAGTTTTGCTAGCAAGCATATAATTGGGTTAGCCGGACAACACACAGGAACAGGAAAGGAACCAAACGATGTCGCTCAATATTCAGCCGCTTTCTCCCGCGCTTGCGGAAACGTTTTGCGACTATTTAACCCATGTGGATTTTAGCGCAACGCCGCACTGGGCTTCCTGCTTCTGCCGGTCTTACCACACCAACTGCTCGCAGCAGGAGTGGATGGCGCGCACGCTGGAGGAAAATCGCGCGGAGGCAATGCGCGAAATCGAGGCGGGTAACATGCGCGGCTATCTCGCGTTTGAGGAAGACGTCTGCATCGGCTGGTGCAACGCCAACGACATTCTTTCTTTCCCGCGGCTTACAGAGGACACCGCCAAGCTTTGCGACGGCAAACGTGTCGGCTGCACAATCTGTTTCCTGATTCACCCCGCCTATCGCGAGAAGGGTGTTGCGCGGCAGATGCTTGCCCGCGCTGTCTCCGATTTTCGGGCGATGGGTTACGACGCGATGATCGCCCTGCCGGTTGAAGCACCGGGCGCGGAGCAGCGGAGATATCGCGGCACGCTGCATATGTATCAGGAGGCAGGCTATACGGAGGTCGAAACCATTGAGCGACTCCACGTCATGTGGCTCGAATTACAAACAGGGGACGCTACATGATTCGATATGCACACACAAACCTGATTGCAAAGGATGTCCCGCTGATGATCGCGTTTTATCGCGATGTGCTTGGCTGCCGCAGCATCGGGCAGACCAGAGACCTCACGGGAATCTGGGTTGATCAGCTCACGGGCATTCCGGGCGCGCACATCTTCGGCGAGCATCTCGCGCTGCCCGGCTACGAGGAGGGCGGGCCGACGCTCGAAATCTTCGGCTATGATGCAATCCTTTCGCATGCAGCCCCCGGCGTCAACGCGAGCGGATTCACGCACCTTGCGTTTTCTGTGGACGATGTCGCCGCAACGCTTGCGTTGGTGCTTTCTCACGGCGGCGGTCAGCTAGGCGAATTGGTGGAAAAACAATATGCCGATGGGCGGACGATCCGAGTTGTCTACGCCAAAGACCCGGAGGGTAACAACCTTGAACTGCAAAGCTGGCGATAGGCAGTCCGAGCGGTAGTGGCATAAGCAGCGTATACATTTATGCGCACGCGCGTTACAATGTAGTCAAGTTTCATTGCGCGTTTCATGCGGCACACAGTCCGCTGCTTCGCGCAAGATTTTGATGAATCAGGAGAGTTGATGGAAGAAAGAACCGAACACACACTCCATATCGAATCCATTCGCGGCGACCTGAATCGCATCGTTGATAAATGGCTGCACTTGCACTTTCGCTTGACCGTGTTTCTGGTAGCCATTGCATTCATCATCGAAGTGATCATGGCGTTTTTCATCGCGCAATCCGAAATCCTCACCACGACAATCGAACGGTATATTCTCAAGTTTATCCTGGTTCCCAGTGGCCTTGCCGCCATCTGCCTGCTTGCCGCACTGTTCGTCATCCGCGGAAAGCGCCTCTCCCACCAGGCAAAAATTTACACGATGTCGCTGCTTTTTGTGTTGATCTGCTTCATTTACTATTCTGCACACAGCGCCTTTGTCGCGATCTATGCGCTTTACGCGGTTGCGATTTTCCTCACAGCGACGTATGCAGACTACCGGCTCACCGGCATCACCGCCACGCTTTCAATCATCAGTCTGATTGTGTCGGAACTGTTTTTGCAATGGGATGTAGACAAGCTCAGCGTCTTTGCCAGCGTAAACCGAATGGTCGATTTTCTTGTGGCGCTGTCTGTCCTTTCCGGTTGCAGTCTGGTTGCCAGCGTTACCATCCAGTATGAGCAGCGCAAAAACGAGACAAGCCTGCGGCGCGAGGTGGAGCGCGAGTTGCTCAAAGAATCGATGCTGTATGATGAATTGACGGGCGTGTACAACCGAAAAGCGCTGCATGCAGAGTTGCGCGCGCTGGAGCAGACCGCGCCGGTTGATCCGCTCGTATTCGGCATTGCGGATATCGATCATTTTAAGTCGGTCAACGATCTCTACGGGCATCATGTCGGCGACCTTTGCCTGAACGAATTTGCATGTGTGCTCAGCGAATATTTCGGTGAATCCTCAGTGTTTCGCTATGGCGGGGACGAGTTTTGCCTGATTCTAAAAAACACCACGATAACCGTTGCCGAGCAGCTTTGCGAGCGGGTCCAGCTGCGCCTGCGCCGTGTTGCGTTTGAAGGTGTACCGGGGTTAAAGCCCACCGCGTGCATCGGGCTTACGGAATATACGCCAAGCGACGGTGCCTCCCGCCTGTTTAATCAAGCAGACGAGGCGCTCTACGAAGCAAAAAAAGTACGCAGCGCCATCCGCGTGTTTCATCACGCGGCGACCTTGCCCGGCGGCGGGTTTCGCATCTCATCGCAGGAGGATATCACCTATTGAGTCCATTTGAACGTTTCCCGCGCATACAAGACAGCGCGATCCTATTGCGAAAAATCGTAGCGGAAGATTTGGATGCGCTATGCACGATCTATCAAAACCCGGCTGTCTTTCGGTTCATTCCCGGAGATGTGAAAAAAACGCGCGAAACCGTGCAAAACATGATCGACCACTTCGAGCGCGATTTTCATAAAGGCAAGGAGCTTTTTCTGGCAATCTGCCTGCCGGATGCGCCGGAGCGGATGATCGGCGTGGCGGAGGTGTTTGATTTTAACGCGCAGGTCAGCATGGTTACCGTCGGCTATCGTTTGGCCGAGGAATTTTGGGGCAAAGGGTATGCTGCTTGCGCGGCGCGTGCGCTCTGCCGATACCTGTTTGACGAAGTCGGCATGCGCCGCATTCAGGCGTTTGTCATGCCGGAAAATAAGGCCTCGTTGCGCGTGCTTGAGAAATGCGGTTTTACGCGCGAAGGAATCATTCGACAGGGCAACTATTGGAAAGGGCGGGGCATTGTCGATTTAGTCTCGTTCTCGTTGCTCCCGGGTGAATTGTTGTAGTTTTTTTGTGTGTTTTTACTGATCGCGAGGTGTTTGTTACATGAAGCAATATCGTCTCAAAAACGGCTCAGCTGTGCGATATCAGGATTTGCCCGGTACCCAACCGCCGCTCGTAATTCTGCACGGGTTGGGTTGCGCAAGCTCATTTGAATACCCCGCCGTCATGTCCTCTCCCGCACTCTGCGGGCGCAGGGCGCTGTTGATCGACCTGCTCGGCGCAGGATACAGCGATAAGCCGCTCGATTTCGACTATTCGGTTGAGGCGCACGCAGCCTATCTCAACGAGATGCTCCGCTCGCTCGATCTCGACAACATCATTCTATTTGGTCATAGTCTCGGCGGCGCGGTGGCAATCTGCCTCACGGGCTTGCTCAAAGAACGCCTCTCCAACCTGATTTTATCCGAGAGCAATCTCGACAAAAGTCCCATCGGCGCGGTCAGTCGCAAGATCGGTTCCCAGAGCCTTGAGGCGTTTCTTGCAAGCGGGTATGCGGATCTGCTCGCCCGTGCGCAAAAGCGCAACCCGCTCTGGGGTGCGACTCTCGCGAGCTGGCTCCCGCAGGCCGCGTGGGGGCTCTCCCGCGCCGCGGTGCGCGGCGGCTCGCCCTCCTGGCGACAGCAGCTCTACGAACTGGACCTGCCGCGCACCTTTATCTTCGGGGAACTCTCGCTGCCCAGCGAGGATGTGGACGTGCTGCAAGCGCACGGCATTCGCGTGGAGATCATCCCCTATGCGGGACACTCGATGGCACTGGAAAACCCGAACGCGCTTGCCGAAACCATCGCATCTGTCATTCAAGATTAAGGAGGCTAAGAATGCGCTATCTTGCGCTCCTTCGCGGCATCAACGTTGGCACAAGCGGACGCATCCGTATGGACGCGCTCAAACACCTGCTCGAAGAAGCGGGGTTTCATGATGTCGAAACCTATATTCAGAGCGGAAACGTCCTGTTTTCCTCCGATTCTTCAGAAGCGGCAGCGCGGGAGACCATCGAGCGCGCGTTGAAAGACGGCGCTGCCATCACAACCAAGGCTGTTCTGCGCACAACGCAGGAGTTGGATGCCTTGATTCGCAACTGCCCGTTTTCCGCAGAATCGATTGCAGAAGCGCAGGCGAAAAACACGGTGGGCGAGAGCTTCTACGTCTGCCTGCTGCCGCAGGAACCGGACGCGCAAACGCTCTTGAAACTCTCCGCCATAGAAGCGCAAGACGACGCCTTTGTCGTGCTTGAACGCGATATCTATCTGCTGCTCGGGCAAAGTATACGCACATCAAAGCTCGCAATCCGCCTGCAAAAGTTGTTTCCGGATATGACCGTCCGCAACTGGAACACGATCACGAAGCTCAACGAACTTGCCAAACGCACGAACGGAGGTTGACGATGAACCACGAAACCGAATCACTCGGAAGCTGTGTAGACACGTACTGCGCCGCCGTGGCGCAAGGTGATATCGCCCGCGCCTATCGCGGCATTCTCAGCACGCTGACCCAGTTCAAATCGTCCTGGGAAGCGGCTTACCCGGCGGATAACGTCGGCGCGCTGTATCAGGGCTATCTGGATATGAGCTTTGTCGCCGTCGCGCCCGCGGCGCTGGCAGAAAAACGGCTCAAGATCTCGCTGGTGTTTCTGCATCCGGACGGAGTGTTCTCCCTCTGGCTCATCGCGGGCAACCGTGCGATTCAAAAGAGCGTATCCGATTCTCTTCGGCAGCTGCCGCTTGGCGGGTATACGCTTTGCAAGCTGGAGCCGGGCGTGGACGCCATCATCGCCCGCGATCTGCCAAAGCCTTACCTGTTTGACAAGCCGGAAGCGTTCAACGCGGGTTTGATGAAGGCGGCTGAAGCATTTGCTTCGGACATGATCGCGCTCGTGGATGCGATGGACCGATAAGGAGGCCCTGTGCAGATTGAATCCATCCCGCAGGAGAATTTGGCGCAGGCGCTCGCGTTGGTAGAGCGCGTTTTCATGCAGTTTGAAGCGCCTGACTACGCGCCGGAGGGCGTCGCGACATTTCGCGCGTTCATCCATGATCCTGAGGCGGTTTCCACGCTCTCGTTTTATGGAGCATATGTGGAAGAAGCGCTCGTTGGGGTACTGGCCACACGCGGCAACAGCCACATCGCGCTGTTTTTCGTCGAGCCCTGCTTTCAGCGGCAGGGCATCGGGCGTGCGCTCTTTCTTTCCGCGCAAGAGGCGTGCTCGTCCGATGTGATGACGGTCAACTCCTCTCCCTATGCCGTGGAGATCTACCGCCGTCTGGGGTTTCACACGCTGAGCGAAGAGCAACTCACGGACGGCATCCGCTTTACCCCGATGAAATGCATCATCCAAAAGGAGAATCGGGCATGATCGACGAAGCCACCCTCTCGCTGGTCAGCGTGGAAAACGCGGCGCAGTTTGCCGCAACATTAACCTGCGAGGATATCCCGCCGCTGATTGCGCGGTTGGATTCATCGGAGGATAAGATTCGCTATCCTGCGTTCCTTTTATTGCGCGAGCGATCTGCGATCTCGGCTGATGTCTATCCGTTTTGGGATGTGCTAGATGAGAAGTTGACCGATGCTAATTCCTATCAACGCAGCATTGGCTGTATGCTGCTTTCCGCCAACGCGCGGCACGATGCGGCGGGCAGGATGGAGAAAACCCTGCCGCGATATCTTGCTCTGCTTGCTGACCCGAAGCCGATCACGGTGCGCCAGTGCGCGCAGGCATTGCCGGAGATCCTCCGCGCAAAGCCGGAGCTGGCTGGAGGAATCGCGCGCGCAATTCTGCAGATCGATTTACTAAATTACAAAGATACGATGCGAAAACTGATCCTCGTCGATTTTCTGGAGGTGCTTGTCATGGTGCGACCCCTTCAACCTTCCGCGGAGTTGGAGCAGTATTTTTTCTCCGTTCTCAGCGGCAGCATTCTCGATGAGAAAGCAAAAAAGCATCTGCGTTCTGCATTGGCAATTTAACAAGTCCGCGCGGGAGAAATCGAATTCATACACGAGTGTCTAAAAAATCCGGGAAAGAGGTAGTGCGTATGAAAAGTCAGGCCAATTTTTACATCGTGCGTGTCCTGTTGCAGCGTGTCCTTGGTGTCGTGCTCTTTCTGCTCGGTTCCAACGGGTTGATGAATGTGCGATCGATGGTGTATTTTTCCATGTATATCGTCTTTGCGATGGTCTCGATGGCGTTGATTCGCAGTGCCAATCCCGATACCCTCGCCGCGCGCGGAAAGATCGCGTCCAATACGCCGTTGTGGGACAAAATCGTGCTGGCGATCTATTGGGTTGCCGCCTATTTCGTTATTTACTTGATCGCCGGTCTGGAGATGGCAAGTGAGCCAACCGCGCTCGGCTGGGTGTTCGGCATCGGCACTGCGTTGCAGGTAGCCGCGTTTCTGCTCTCCCTCTGGGCGGTTCGCACCAATCCGTTTCTTGAGTCGGTTTCGCGCTTGCAGCCGGAGAGGTCGCAGTGCGTTTGCTGTTGCGGGCCGTATGCCGTGATTCGCCACCCGCTCTATGCCGCCGTTCTGATCTGGTGTGTCGGCGTCTCTATGATGTTTGAGACGAAATATACCGCCATCCTCGCGGGCGGCATCGCTCTTTTGATTCTCCTGCGCACCGTGCTGGAGGATCGCATGCTGCTTGCCGGACTCAAAGGGTATCCCGAATACACGGCAACTGTTCGCTATCGTCTGATTCCGTTTATCTGGTGAGTGAACCCATCAAAAAACAGCGGTCATCCTAGGATGACCGCTGTTTTTGATTGCGCTAAGATTATCCCTTTTTCTTGGTGGTTTTTTTTGCCGGGCTCTTTTTGGAAGAAGTGCTCTTTTTAGAAGACGAACTGCTCTTCTTAGCGGAGGATGACTTTGTGCTCTTCTGCGAATCGTCGCCAAACAGGCTGCCGAGTAGCGCGCCGCCTAAGCTTGCCGCGCTGCTGCTTCCGCTGTTGCTGTTGCCGCCGCCAAGCAGCGAACCTAGTAGGTCCCCGCCGAGCGAAGAGCCGGAGTTGTTGTCGTTGTCCCCGCCGAGCAAGCTGCCGAGCAGATTCCCGCCGAGGGAGTTGCCGGAGCTGTTGTTGCCGCCGCCGAGAAGCGAACCCAGCAGGTCGCCGCCGTCGTCGTCATCATCGTTGGAATCGGACAGTAGCGAGCCAAGCAGCGAGCCAACGCCGCTGTTGCTGCCGGAGGAAGAATTATTGTCGTTACCCCCGCCGAGCAGGCTGCCGAGCAGCGCGCCGCCGATGGAAGAGCCGGAATTGCTATTCGAGCCGCCGCCGAGGATGTTGCCGAGCAGAGAACCCGCGGCGTCACTTGTTCCGCTGCCGAGCAGGCTGCCGATGATCGAACCCGACCCCGAACCGGAGCCGGAACCGCCGAGCAGGCTGCCGAGAATCGAGCCGATTCCGCCGGAGTTGCTCTGGTTCTGCTGACCCAGCAGCGAGAGAAGCAAGGGCGCCAGCTGCAACAGGATCGAAGCAGTCTGTCCCTTTTCCACGCCCGCTTTTTTCGAGAGCACGGAGAGTGTTTTATTCGTGTTGTCGCCAAAGAGATGCTGCAAAATCTTTGCGCTGTCCTTGGTGTCCACACCTGAAAGGAAGGATGTCACGTCCGAAGCATCGCTGCCTGCGTGATCGGATAGCGCCTGCGTGAGCGCCGCTTCGCCCTTCTTGGTGCTGGCGTTTTGCTGCATTCCTTCGAGCATCAGCGGCAGCGCGGCGCCGATAACGGACTCCACCTGCGTTTTTTTCGCGCCGCTGTTTTTGCTCAGCGTACTGACGGTGTCGCCTCCGAGGATGGTTTCGAGCAAGGCATCTGTGTAACTCATACAGTTCTCCCTTTCCATTGGTTGCAATCGTTTGATGGAACAGAGTATACCCGTTTTTCATCACATGTTCTGTGACATTGTATTATAATCACTTCTAAATGTGATGAAACGTAGTGTTTTCGCTTTCACGGGTATAAAAGAGGCTATTCTGTCGCGATCCAGACGTGAAAAAACGAGAGCTACCATTGATATATCGTTCGTTATTTCATGATACCATTCATTCAAGTGCGCTTCAAGCGCGAGTTTGTGTCCGAAACCGCGCTGTTATGCGCCCTGCGTCTGATCGTTTAAGATCAGCATGAGCACCTGTGCCTCATCAGCAGAGCTGTTGCGAATCGCATGGCTTTCCCCGCTGGCGCAAAGGTGCATGTCTCCCCGGATGAGCGTGTTCCACACGCCATCGTCGAGCACCTCTACCGTGCCCGCCAGCACATAATAAATCTCAAACTCGCCGTCGTGCCGGTGCTCACCTATCGAGCTGCCCGCCGGAATCACCGTCCGCGAAAATAGCTTGCCGGCTCCGAACGACTCCTCCGCCATCAAAAAATCATGAAACGCCAATGCGCCTTCGCCGCCGCGGACGTTATCGCGAATGCGAACCTGCAGATCTCCCGCTGTTTTGATCATGTGTGTTTCTCCTTTTTAGCTTTACAATCGAATTTAATATAACTTAATTCAAATTCTTAGCTTTGCTTGCTATAGATTCCCTAGATATACAAAATTTAGATGTTCCCGCGCGATCTTCTCCAACCGACGCAAGGTCTCCGGCGGTGTTGCGCTTGCCGCTTTCATGCGATGCCGCGGAAAAAAGCGGGACAGATGCAGCGGAATCTGCGAAGAGACGGACGCAATCCACTTTGTCTCTTCACGCATGCTCTCATCGTCATCGTTGAACCCCGGCACGATCAACGTCGTGAGCTCCAGATGGATTCTCCCCTGCGCCAGCGCGATGGTCGCCTTCGCCGTATCGAGTTCCCCGCCCAGCGCGCGGTATCCCTCCTGCGTAAACGTCTTGAGGTCGATATTCGCCGCGTCCACATAGGGCAGCAGCCGCGCCCAGCGTTTGGGCTCGATCATTCCGTTGGTCACCAGCACGATCTTGAGCCCGCGCTGTTTTGCGAGTTTTGCGCAGTCCAGCACGTATTCGAAGCCGATCAGCGGCTCGTTATAGGTAAACGCAAGTCCGATGTTCCCCTGCGGGCGGTATCCTTCAGCGAGGGTTACCAGCGCTTCCGGCGAGATCGTTTCCCACTCGATGCTAGCGCTGTCGGCGCGCGCAATCGAGTAATTCTGGCAATAGCCGCAGTCCATATTGCAGCCATAGCTGCCGACGGAGAGGATGTTTGTACCCGGATAAAAGCGCCGCAGCGGCTTTTTCTCAATCGGGTCGAGCGCAAGGCTCGTCACTCTGCCGTAGTTTTCGCAAATGATCTTCCCGCCCTGATTGATCCGCGCGCGGCAAAAACCAAGTTGCCCTTCGCTTAAAGAGCACCTGCGCGGGCAAAGATCGCAAAGCGTTTTCACGTATGCCGCACCACCTCAAAGCGCTCCATCCGGCAGCGCTCGCTCTCCGGTATCCCCGCCTTGCGCTTGGCGATTTTCAGCTGCTCCTCGACGGTGTCCACACCCTCAAGGTTGGGCAGCAGCAACCCTTTGCGATAGCCGGAGACGACGATTACGCCGTACTTTTTTGCGTCCAGCTGTTCAATTGAGTCGATCCGCTCCGCAGACCCAAGCACGTCTACACTATAAGTGATGCGCTCCAGCTCCTCCGGTCGGACGGGGTCAAAGCGCGGGTCTTCGCTGCATGCGGCAACCGCGTTTTTTACGATCTCTTCGGCGATGCTCGCAGTCACGGCGGAGATGGTGCCGATGCAGCCGCGCAGCTTGCCGCCGATCTTGAGCGAAACGAACACGCCCGCGCGCTTTTTCATCTCCTCCGGCAGTTCCTCCGGCAGCGGAGGTGTCTCCCCCGTGCGCACAAAGGATTCAATCGTCTCCCGCGCAAGGCGGACAAACGCATCTTCGTTCGTGCGGATTGTACTGAGGCGCTCCCGCTCCGCCCGCTGAAAGAGCACATCAAACGCGCGGCTCTCGTTTGCCCTCTCCGGCGTGAACGCCGCGACGGCATAACCAACGCCAAACGGGCCTTCATAGCTCAGCAGTTCGCTCTTTACGTCTGTGCGATCCAGCGCGCCCGCGAGCACCCAGAATGTGGCAAGCCCGCATTCCGCTGCCTCTTCGCAGAGGGTTGCATCCAGCGTCATCAGACCAAAGAAGTCGCCCGCCGCCATCGCCTCTGTCGCCTGGCGGTCAAACACCGGCCCGCTTGGGTGAAACCCATATGGGCCTGTCTCGAGCAGTTTGTGCGAAAGGTCTCCGCTGGCGACGACCACGACGTCTCTTCCGAGCTCTTCCGCCGTACGCTTGATGCATTTGCCGAGGCGGTAGTGCTCCGCCGCGCTCTGTGCGGAGATGCCGACGCGCACCACCTCGCAGGCGAGATCCCGCTCTGCCAGAAACGACAGCGGAATGAGCGTGCCGTGATCCAGCGCCTTCTCGCGCTCACCTTTTATGCCCGCGAACACACCCGCTCGCTTTGCGTTTTTCTCCAGCGCGAGCGCAAACTCTTCATCATAGATCGCATTGACCTGTAACTGCTCCGCGCCGAAGCGCTTCATGTCGCCGCGCGCTTTTTTACCCGGCGAGATATGAAAATAGTCCGCATAGCTTGTCGCATGCGAGGAGATGATCACGAGCGTGTCGGGAGAGAGCAGCCGCACGCGCCGCGCAATCTCGCGATAGGCAGCGGTGCTCGCGCGGATTTCGCGCTCCTGCCCCTGCCCGATTTGCGGCAGGATAATCGGCGGATGCGGTACGATCGCGGCCAGCTGAATGGGCATATCGTTTCACCTGTTTCGTTGAATTCGTGTTTCAAACTGTCTGATTCCGGGCTTATTTTAACACCCCGCGCGCGGCGTGTCAAAAAGACGATGTTTCACGGAAAGGTGATGCGGATTTGCCCGCTTTGTCTTTCACGCGGCAGATGTGTTAGAATAGAGAAAACGCGAAGGGGGATTCTTCCATGACGGAGCAGGCGGGCAAAAGCAACCGCGGCAACGAGATGCGCGCCGCTGCTGTTGTCGCGCTCCTGGGCGTGATCGGTATCTGCGTGGTGTTTCTGCTCATCGCTCTCCCGCTGCGTGCGCTGCGTGAGGAGCCTGAGAATTTCGTCGCGTCGATCTCCCCCGCGCCCGCGCCGACCGCCGTCCCGACCCCAAGCCCGACCCCGCGCATCCCATCCGTGTTGACATTTGACGAAAGCTCGGACGACCCCCTACCCGCGGAGCACAGCCGCGTTGCCTTCGGGCGCGGTTTCAAGCTGCGCGGTACGGTGCAGTCGAACTATCCGCTCACGTCCGTTTCGCTGGAGATCACCTGCGCCTATAGCGAGGATCTGCGCTATCCATATGTGCAGCGCGTGTCGTTCACCCCCGCAAACGCTATCTACTCTTATCCGCTGGACGACGCGCTGACGCTTGAGGGCGTGTCGCTGGATTCGCTCACGCAGTTCTCCGCGCTGGATGTCGGCATCCACACCCTCAAGCTCTATGCCACAAGCGAGGGGCAACCCGTGCCGGAAAAGGTATTTGAAACGCAGTTTTATATTCTTTCGGACGACTGGAATACGATCAAGAAATCCGACTTCTCCAACAACAGCTATGAAACCGCGCTCAACTTCTTTAAAGAGAAGAACGCGTTTCTTTACCGCTACCAGTGGGTGGACGCGCGCTATATCGTCGCCGATCCGGACTGGGAGGATGCATACATCATCTCCTATGAGTGCTTGCCCGGGCGCGAACCCTGGCGCATCCATAAAACAGCCCTGCCCTACTATGAAACCGCGTCGTATTATCTCAATAATGTGCATGTCCGCGTCTCCGGCACCAACGGGGACTCCGGCGTGCTTATGCTGCGCGACCTGATCGATACCTACAACGGCAGCTACTGTTCCCGCTTTACGAGCAGCGAAACATCGATCAGCCACCATGCGTTCGGCACGGCAACCGACCTCAACGGCGGCATGGGCGCAAACGACATGCAAAAGGAGAACATTGCGCTCATCAATACCGAGGTAAAGGATTTTCTCATCTATAACGGAATCAAGACGGAGAACGGCACATCATATTATGACTACACCTACACCGGAGATTCGCTGATCTGGGTGTATCAGACCGTACCTGAAACCGTGATCAACTATCTCCTTTACGAGCTTGCCTTCTATCGCGCGGATTTCCAGTGGGGACACTACTATGTCTCCACGAGCGATGGCATGCATTTTACGCTCACGGACAACATCCGCATCAGCCACGACGGGAACGAGGGCCTCAGAAAAGTGTTCGATTACAGCGAGACGTATTCGCCCGCGGAATAAGACTTCAATCTCGTCTTTTCCCGTTTAAATAATTGAACCAAACAAACTTTTTCTCGCGAAAAAGCGTCCGCCGTTTTGAAACGGCGGACGCTTTGTGCTGCGCGTGATGCTTATTTCTTTTCGTTGATCTTGGCCTGCGCGGCGGCAAGGCGGGCGATCGGTACACGGAAGGGCGAGCAGGAGACGTAGTTGAGTCCCACTTTGTGGCAGAACTCGATGGTCGACGGGTCTCCGCCGTGTTCGCCGCAGATGCCGAGCTTGATGTCCTTGCGGACGCTCTTGCCCAGTTCAACCGCCATCTTCACGAGCTTGCCGACGCCTTCCTGATCGAGACGGGCGAACGGATCGGACTCGAAGATCTTCTTCTTATAGTAATCGTCGAGGAACTTGCCCGCGTCGTCACGGCTGAAGCCGAACGTCATCTGGGTCAGGTCGTTTGTGCCGAAGCTGAAGAACTCCGCGTGCTCCGCGATCTTGTCCGCGGTCAATGCTGCGCGCGGAACTTCGATCATGGTGCCGACGAGATACGGAATCACGACGCCGCGCTCTGCCATGACGGCTTTGGCGGTTTCGTCAACCGTGTTCTTGACGTACTCAAGCTCTTTGACTTCGCCCACGAGCGGAATCATGATCTCAGGCACGACTTCAATGCCGGTTTCCTGACGAACTTCGATGGCGGCTTCGATGACCGCACGGGTCTGCATCTCTGCAATCTCCGGATACGAGACCGCGAGGCGGCAACCACGGTGTCCGAGCATGGGGTTGAACTCATGCAGGCTCTCGACGGTATGAAGCAGGTCTTCATATTTGAGGTTCATTTCCTTCGCGAGAGCGCGGATATCCGCTTCTTCGGTCGGGAGGAACTCATGCAGCGGCGGATCCAGGAAGCGGATGGTGACGGGACGTCCGCCCATCGCCTTGTAGATACCCTTGAAGTCGCTGCGCTGCATCGGAAGCAGCTTGTTCAGTGCTCGTTTGCGGGACTCAACATCGTTGCTGATGATCATCTCGCGCATGGCGGGGATGCGAGCTTCGTCGAAGAACATGTGCTCGGTACGGCACAGGCCGATGCCTTCCGCGCCGAACTTGACGGCGACTTCCGCATCATGCGGGGTGTCGGCGTTCGTGCGCACATGGAGGGTGCGGAACTCGTCCGCCCATTCCATGATGGTCGCGAAATTGCCGGAAACCAGCGCTTCGATGGTCGGCAGAGCTTCGCCGTAGACGTTGCCAGTGGAACCGTCGAGGGAGAGCCAATCGCCTTCCTTGAAGGACTTGCCGGAGGCAAACACGAGCGTCTTGTTCTTCTCGGAGATGCTGGCTTCGGAGCAGCCCGCCACACAGCAGGTGCCCATGCCGCGGGCAACGACCGCCGCGTGGGAAGTCATGCCGCCGCGCGCGGTGAGAATGCCTTCTGCGGCATACATGCCCTCGATGTCCTCAGGCGAGGTCTCGAGACGCACGAGAATGACTTTTTCTCCGGCTTTGCCGGCGTTCATCGCGTCAAGCGCGGTGAAATACACACGTCCGCAGGCTGCGCCGGGGGAAGCGGGAAGGCCGCTGGCGATCACCGTCGCGCTCTTGAGCGCTTTGGGCTCAAAAGTCGGGTGCAGCAGCGCGTCAAGTGAACGCGGGTCGATCTTGGAGATGGCTTCTTCCTTGGAGATCATGCCTTCGTTGACGAGATCGACTGCGATCTGCAACGCAGCGGCTGCGGTGCGCTTGCCGTTGCGGGTCTGGAGCATGAAAAGCTTGCCGCGCTCGATGGTGAACTCCATATCCTGCATGTCGCGATAATGGCGTTCGAGCTTCTCGGCGGTATCAACAAACAGCTGATACACTTCCGGCTGGGCCTGTTTCAGCTCGTCGATGGGGCTCGGCGTGCGGATGCCCGCGACGACGTCTTCGCCCTGCGCGTTCATCAGGAACTCGCCGTAGAGCTTCTTTTCGCCGGTGGAGGGGTTGCGCGTAAACGCAACGCCGGTGCCGCAGTCATTGCCCATGTTGCCAAAGACCATGCTCTGCACGTTGACGGCGGTGCCCCAATCGTAAGGAATGTCGTTCTTTCTTCTGTAGACGATTGCGCGGGGATTGTCCCAGCTGCGGAAGACGGCCTTGATGGCCTCCAAGAGTTGTTCGCGGGGATTCTGCGGGAATTCGGTGCCTTTTTCCTTGAGGTACATCGCTTTGTAAAGCTTGACGACCTCTTTGAGGTTCTCTGCGTTGAGCTCGGTGTCGAGCTTGCAGTTGTTCTTGTGTTTGATCTCTTCGAAGATCTCGTCGAACTTCTTCTTTTCCACTTCCATCACGACGTCCGAGAACATCTGGATGAAACGGCGGTAGCTGTCGAACGCAAAGCGCTCGTTATTGGTGAGTTTCGCTAGTCCAACCACGGTCTCGTCATTCAGACCAAGGTTGAGAATGGTGTCCATCATGCCCGGCATGGAGGCGCGGGCACCGGAGCGGACGGAGACAAGAAACGGATTGGACGGATCGCCAAACTTCTTGCCCGCTGTTTTTTCGGTGACGACCAGTGCGGTTTCGATCTCATCGATGATCTCGTCTGCGATGGTCATCTTATCGGTGTAGTATCGCGTGCAGGCTTCCGTGGAGACGGTAAAGCCAAACGGAACCGGCAAACCAAGCGTGGTCATTTCGGCCAGGTTCGCGCCTTTGCCGCCGAGAAGATTGCGCATTTTCGCGCTGCCTTCGCTAAAAAGATAAACGTATTTCTGTGACAAATCCTCTTCCTCCTTCGAATCTCTAACAACTAATTATTATAGCGTTTACCCCATTCGTATGCAAGAAAAATCGCAAATCAAACGCTTACTTGCTTGCTGTATGCAGTGCGCAGACCCGCAAAAATGCAACGCACTGTTTGCAGAAATCCGAATAACTAAGGGCTTTAAAGGTGATCCTGCGGAAAGAGCATCGTTTCTCTTCGCAGGAAATCCTGCAAAAATATATGAGTCCTCTCCAAATCCGCATGCCTCCTTGCCGCCGGCGGCGCAAACGCCGGGGCGCGCTGCTATCTAAAAAACCCAACGCGCAAAAAAGCGGAGCCGCAGATAGCGGCCCCGCATTCGGTTGGTTTGGTGTTATGCGATGGCAAAGATGATGGACGCAACCGTTCCGAGGATCATCACGATGGCCACGATCAGGCTGAAAATTCTCAGACCTTTGCTCATAATCTCACTCCCTCGCTCTTACTTGCCGACCGACGCGTAGTTCTCGGCAAATTTCGTCACAAGAGTCGTGTCAGCAACCCAGGTGTTCACGATGTCGGTGTAATACTGCTGCTGATAGAGGGCTTTCTCATAGAGGTCAAACGCCTCTTTCACGTCAGCATAGGCAATCTCGTGCGCGGCTTCGGTCGAAACGCGCTTGATGATGTGCCAGCCGTAGTCGGACTGCACCGGTGCGGAGACGTCGCCATCCTTCGCCAGCGCGAGAGACGCGTTGAGGAAGGTCTCGACATAGCTCGCACCTTCGCCGACGAGATAGCCCGCGGCGTTGGCGTCGCCCTGCATGCCGGGGTCGGTGCCGTATTCGGCGAGCAGGGTTTCAAAATCCTCACCCGCGTCGATCTTTTCTTTGACGAGGATTGCAGTGGCTTCGTCCGCAACGAGGATATGGCGCACGCGGATGAATCCGGCGGGCACGTACACCGGCGGTGCATTGTAGCCATACTGCGCATATGTTTCATAGCTGAAATAGTCAGACGGTGTCGCGTCGAAGATTTCCTTCTGCGAAGCAAGCGTTTCGGCGTACTTTGCGGTGAGCTCTTCATCCGTCATCTCAATGCCTTCCAACAGCGCGGTGCGGTGCTTGGTGACGAGCGTTTCGTTCTGCGCGTCCTCCAGCATGTCGGCCTGGAGCTTTTTCACCGTGGTCTTGTTCTGCACAAGCGCCTTGGTGAACAGGGTCTTGGCATACGCTTCCACGTTGGTCGCGCCGGCCGTGGTTGCCTGCTCTTCAAACGAAGCAAGTGTGTCGTCATAATTCTTCTGTGCGGTTTCCTTGGCGGTGGCGAGTTCTTCGTCCGTCAGGGTGATGCCCGCAAGGTTTGCCTGATAGATCTTCATCGCGGACGCGATGAGGTTATCGAGCAGATAGTCCCTAAACTGCGTGACGCCTTCTTCTGTGGTGGTGTCATAACCGTACGAAGAAGCGTAGCTTAGGCTGTTCTGGTAGGAATTCTCCAGCTGGGTTACCGTGATCTCCTGGTCGCCCACCGTGGCCGCGAGCACCGGTTTGCCACCGCAGCCGAACAGCATCGCAGCCGTCAGCACAATGACCGCAACCAGCGCAATTGTCTTGTTGAGTTTCATGAATGTCTGTCTCCCTTTTATATCAGTAGAGGTTGCTCGAATTTTGCATAGAAACGAGTGAATTATACTCTTGGGCGCGGAGAATGTCAATCAAAGGGATTGCGCGTGGTCTGCGGGCGGCGTGTTCGCGCGCCATCCGCCGGCAGGCATTTTCCGGCGCATCTTGCATCAGGCGCGTATTCTGAGATACGCCGCCATGCCGCCGGTGTTGCCCTTGTCCCGCCGGTGCGAATAGAGCCGCGGCGTCGTCATCGTACACACATCAAAGAGTGAGATGTGCTCCGGCAATACCCCCGCCTCGACAAATTGCGCGGCTGCGATCATCCATAGATCCACATGCGGGCGGGCGCCGCTCTTTTCCAGCACGCAGGGTAGATTCGAAAATCCAGTCGCGAACTCCTTGGCAACGTTGTCCCCAACTTCAAAACAATCCGGACAGATGGAAGGCCCAACGCCTGCAATGATATCAGCGGGATTCGATCCGTACTCCAGTGTCATCCGCTCGACGACCTTCGTGCCGATGCGCCCGAGCGCGCCGCGCCAGCCCGCGTGGGCAAGTCCGATGCAGCGCTTGACCGGATCGGCGAAATAAAACGCCATGCAGTCCGCATGACCCGTGATCAGCGTGATTGCGGGGTCGTCGGTCACGAGTCCGTCACACGGCGGCAGCGGATCGGTAAGATACCCCTTCCCTGCGTCCGCGCGGTCGACCTTGATGACGTTTGTGCCATGCTCATAGTTGTCCATCACCATGGCGTCAAACGGTATCCCCGCCGCGCGGCAGAAGATACGATAGTTCTCCATGACGTTTTCGCGGTTCTCCGGGCGCGTGAAGCTCAGGTTGAGTGAGGCGAAATATCCCTCGCTCACGCCGCCGCTTTTTGCGGTGAAGCCGTGGTCAAATCCCGCCAAGTGTTCCAACGCGGGCAGCGTATAGAGTCCAACGCCGTTGACAAAACGGAACTTTGCCTCGCGGGTCATTGTTTCATATTGTTTGAGGAACAATTGCGCATCTTTCATAAGAAATATCTCCGGTGGTTTGCATTTCAGAAAAAAAGGCGGCCTACGCCGCCGAAAGAGTTCCTGATTGGGTGGGCGTGCCCCGCAAAGAGCCGCGGTGGACCCGCTTAGGCGGATCAGCTCTTTTCGTCGAGCAGGTGCTGGAGTTCCTTCATAAATGTCTGCGTGTCCTTAAACTCGCGATAGACGCTCGCAAAGCGGACATACGCCACCTCGTCGACATCCTTGAGTTTGCGCATGAGGATTTCGCCGATATCCCGCGTGGTCACCTCGGAGGCAAGGGTATTAAACACCTCACGGCTGACGTCTTCGGCGAGCTTATCCTGCACATCCGCGGCAACAGGCCGCTTTTCGCAGGCTTTGCGGATGCCGATGCGAATCTTTTCGGAATCGAACGGTTCGCGTCTGCCGTCGCGTTTCACGACCATGATGGGGATCTCTTCGATCTTTTCATAGGTCGTAAAGCGTTTCCCGCAGCTGATGCATTCGCGTCTGCGGCGGATGGCGCTGCCGTCCTCCGTGGGGCGCGAATCGATTACCTTGCTTTCGATGCTGGCGCAATATCTGCATTTCATGATGATATGCTCCTTATATGGTGCATTGTTACTTATTATACTACCATATTTATTGTTGCAATGCCACTGTTGAATTTCATTTTGAAAATATTCCTCAATCAATATTCACGGAAAAAAATCATCTGTATTTATAATTTTCTCAGAAAAAGAAAAAACGAACCGGAAAACCGATTCTCGATATTGACAATATCATCTTAGAATCATATTAGTTTGCGCAGAAAAGCTGAAATAGAAAAAGCGAACCGGAAAACCGGTTCGCCTTTGTGTCATTGTGAGTGCCCTGTGATTAATACTTGCGCTTTCTCGCGGCCTCAGCCTTTTTCTTGCGCTTCACACTGGGCTTTTCATAGTGCTCGCGACGACGGACCTCTGCCAGGACGCCGCTGCGCGCGCATTTGCGTTTGAATCGTTTCAGAGCGCTCTCCAGGGACTCGTTTTCACCTACGCGAATTTCCATTTTCTTCCCCCCCCTCTTATTCCGACTCGACATGCGCCATCAAGACGCTAACAGTCATTATACGCGAGGAAGTAGATGAAGTCAACAGGTTTTTACCTGCATGAAATCAGCGTAAAATTTACATTATACAGCCTTGTCATTGTGTTGTTTCCGCATAATGGCTGTGATATACTGTGTTCATATTCTGCACTAAGCAGAGTGTAAAATCATCAGGGAGGAAAACTCATGAAAAAATTCGTAACAATCCTTTTGATTCTGGGTATGATCCTATCCGTCGTGGCGTGCGCCCCGGCTGCAGCCCCTGCAGCAGAAGCCACGGAAGCCCCCGTCGCCGAAGCGACGGAAGCCCCCGTCGTTGAAGCCACCGAAGCACCTGTAGCGCTGAACATCGCTCTGGTCACCGACGTCGGCAACATCGACGACAAATCCTTCAACGAATTCACCTGGATGGGTTGCAAGAACTGGGCCGAAGAAAACGGCGCAGTTGCCAACTACTACCGTCCGTCCGAAGACAGTGACGAAGCCCGCATCGAGACCATCAAAACGGCCATCGAAAAGGGTGCCAACGTCATCGTCTGCCCGGGTTACCTCTTCGGCGCAACCTATCAGCAGCTGCCGCAGATGTATCCGGAAGTCATGTTCCTCGGTATCGACCTTGGTCTCGGCGACGTGCCGGAACCGCAGGCCAACACCGCTCTGATCACCTATCAGGAAGAGCAGTCCGGTTTCCTCGCTGGCTATGCAGCCGTCATGGATGGCTACACCAAGCTCGCGTTCCTCGGCGGCATTGACGTGCCCGCGGTCGTTCGTTACGGCTTCGGCTTCGTGCAGGGCGCTGATGTTGCGGCAGCCGAACTCGGCAACACCGCAGACGTCTCCGTGAAGTACTGGTACTCCGGTGCTTTCTGGCCGACCGACGAAATCAAGACCAAGACTGCCGGCTGGTACACCGAAGGCACCGAGATCATCTTCTCGGCCGGCGGCGGTATCCTCTATTCCGCGATTGCATCTGCTGACGAAGCCGATGGCAAACTGATCGGCGTTGACGTCGACCAGGCCAGCGTCTCCGAGCGCATCATCACCTCCGCGAAGAAGGAACTCGAAAACTCCGTCAAGCTCGCGCTGTCCGACCTGCTCGCCAACGGTGGCGTGTGGTCCGCTGCGTATGCCGGTGTTGAGAACAAGCTCGGCGCCACGCAGGATTGCGTCGGTCTGCCGACCGATCCGGCTTCCTTCAAATTCAGCACCTTCACGCTGGATCAGTACAACACCCTTCTCGAGAAGGTTAAGAACGGCGAATACGCCATCGCAGCTGCGATCGACGTGCAGCCCACCGTCACCATCGCTGTTGATTATCAGAACTAATTTCTGATCATCGCGTACAGCAAATACGGTCAAAAAGGGGCTGGGCTTCAAGCCCGGCCCCTCTTTTATTATTTCAAAAGCTCTGTGTTTTTTATTTTTATTCCAGGCGGCTTGGTACACCGCTATGGCAGATCCGCAAAAAAACCTTTGCGGTGCTTTCTTTTCAAGATAAAATTCCATTATGATCCTGCTCTGTAAAATTAACAACGGTTCTCCGTACATCGCCCGTCTATCATCACATGGGAAGGGATACCGATTATGAACGAATATGTCATCGAGATGCTGAATATAACAAAAGAATTTCCCGGCATCCGAGCCAACGACGACATCACGCTTTGCCTGCGCCGCGGCGAAATACACGCCCTGCTTGGCGAAAACGGCGCGGGGAAATCCACGCTGATGAGCGTGCTGTTTGGCCTGTATCAGCCGGAAAAAGGCATTATCAAAAAGGACGGCGAGGTCGTCCGCATCAAAGACCCCAACGACGCAAACGCGCTCAACATCGGCATGGTGCATCAGCACTTCAAGCTCGTTGAGGTGTTCACCGTTTTGGAAAACATCATCCTCGGCGTAGAGCCGAACAAGATGGGGTTTCTGCAGAAGAAAGAAGCGCGCAAGAAGGTCGTCGCCCTCAGCGAACGCTACGGGCTCAAGATCGACCCCGATGCGCTGATTGAGGATATCTCGGTCGGCATGCAGCAGCGCGTCGAAATATTAAAGATGCTCTATCGCGACAACGACATCCTGATCTTTGACGAACCCACAGCGGTTCTCACACCGCAGGAGATCGAAGAGCTCATGCACATCATGCGCTCCTTTGCCGCGGAGGGAAAATCGATCCTGTTCATCACCCACAAGCTCAACGAGATCATGGCGGTGGCGGATCGCTGCACCGTGCTTCGAAAAGGCAAGTGCATCGGCACCGTCGACGTCAAGGACACCGACAAGGCAAAGTTAAGCCGCATGATGGTCGGCCGCGACGTCGAGTTTGTGGTCACAAAGGGCGAATCAACGCCCGGCGATATCGTGCTGGAGGTGAAAAACCTCACCGTTCCGAGTAAGTTGCACAAGAACAACGCGGTCAAGGACGTCTCCTTCACCGTCCGCAGAGGCGAAATTGTCTGCCTTGCCGGCATCGAAGGCAACGGACAGACGGAGTGTGTCTATGCGCTCGCCGGTTTGGAGAAACCGTCCTCCGGAACCATCATGCTGTGTGGTGAACCGATCGTCGTCATCGGGCGCAAGCGCGGCAAGCAGTCCGCAGGCGCGCTCGCCAAGATTAAAACGGTTCATATGCCCATCCGCCAGCGCAGCAAGCTCGGCATGAGCCACATCCCCGAAGACCGCCAGAAATTCGGCCTCGTGCTGGATTATTCTCTGGAAGAGAATCTGGTCCTGCAGCGCTATTGGGATTCAGCCTTCCAGAAAAACGGCTTCATCCGCAAGCCCGCCGTGCGCCAGTATGCCGAGAAGCTCATCAAACAATACGACATCCGCAGCGGACAAGGGCCGATCACCAGCGCGCGCAGCATGTCCGGCGGCAACCAGCAAAAGGCGATTGTCGCACGCGAGATGGATAAGAATCCGGATCTGCTTGTCGCCGTTCAACCCACGCGCGGCCTCGATGTCGGCGCGATCGAGTATATCCATCATCAGTTGGTCGCCGCGCGGGACAACGGCAAGGGCGTATTCCTCGTCTCACTTGAGCTCGACGAGGTCATCAACGTGTCCGATCGCATCCTCGTGATGTATGAAGGTGAGATCGTCGGCGAATTCGATCCCAAGGTTACAACCCTTGGGGAACTCGGCCTCTATATGGCGGGCGCAAAGAAGCAAGCCGCCGAAAGGACGGTACACTGATATGGGAGAACAAAAACGGCGCTCCCTGCGCATTCCGGGCAGCACAAGCATTTTTGCCTCGCTGATCTCTGTCGGTGTCGGCCTGATTGTCGGGCTGATTCTGCTGTATGTGCTCAACGCGAAAGCTGCCGGCGGCGCATTCATCAGCCTGATCACAACGGGGTTCCGCTCGAGTGACAAGTTTGCAAAGGTGCTCTATCAGGCAGCTCCGCTGATCATGACGGGTCTCTCCGTCGGGTTTGCGTTTAAAACCGGCCTTTTCAACATCGGCGCGACGGGACAGTATACCGTCGGCTCCGCGCTCGCGCTCATCGGCGCGATTCAGTTCCAGTTGCCGTGGTATGTCTGCCTGCTGCTGGCGATGATCGGCGGCGCGTTCTGGGGCATCTTCCCGGGGCTCTTCAAGGCGCTCTTCAACGTCAATGAGGTCATCACCTCGATCATGTTCAACTGGATCGGGATGTTCTCCGTCAATCTCATCATCAACAACATGCCCATGATGCTAGCGAAGTTCTGGGGCGGCGCACAGATGGACCGCACCGCAAACCTCGCGCAGGCGAACCCCGGCGCGCTGATTCCGCGCATGGGACTGGATGTGCTCATGAAGAGTAACTACATGAACATCAGCATCTTCATCGCGGTCATATTCGCGCTGATTGCGTGGGTCATTTTAAGCAAGACCACGTTTGGTTACGAGCTGAAGGCCTGCGGCTATAACCGAAACGCAAGCGTCTATGCCGGCATCAATGCAAAGCGCAACATCGTGCTTTCCATGGTGATCGCCGGTGCGTTCGCCGGCATCGGCGGCGGGCTGTATTTCCTTGCAGGAACGGGTCAATATACGCTGGTCAAGGCGTTGCTCACGGCGGGATTCAACGGCATCCCCGTTGCCCTGCTGGCGTCGTCGAGTCCCATCGGCACGATCTTCTCCGCGTTCTTTGTCTCCTATATTCAGGTTGGCGGGGACGCGATGCAGCCGGATTTCGTCAAGGAAATCATCGATATCATCATTTCGGTGATCATCTATCTGGCGGCGTTTGCGCTCCTCACGCGTGAACTGCTCGCGCGCGGCAAACAGCGCCGCGAAGAAGCGCAGGCAGCGGCCGCGCCCGCAACCGAAGAGAAAGAGCAGGTGAAATAAGATATGGGTATTTTAGCAGATATCTTCAGTGCAACTATTCTCTTTATGATCCCGCTCCTGCTCGTCGCCTTAGGCGGTATGTTCTCGGAGCGCAGCGGCGTGGTCAACATCGCGCTGGAAGGCATCATGATCATCGGCGCGCTCTGCTCCTGTCTGTTTTTGCGGTTCATGGATTCAAGCGGCTTTGGCCCCGCGCATCCGCAGTGGGCAATGCTCTTTGCAATCCTTGTTGCGGCATTCACGGGCGCTGTGTTCGCGCTGCTGCTCGCGTTTGCCTCCGTCAACCTCAAGGCGGATCAGACCATCGGCGGCACGGCGCTGAACATGCTTGCTCCCGCGTTTGCCATCGTGCTCACGTGGGCCATTCAGGGTCAAGGTCAAACCACGATCCTGATCCCCACCTGGTCGCGCATCACGCAGGAGACGCTCGGCATCGCCGTGAAAGAAAACTTCTTTCAGGCGTTCCTGTTCAAGAGCTTCTATCAGACCACGATCTGGGCGGTGTTCCTCTTTATCATCGCCGCGGTCGTGCTCTATAAAACGCGCTTTGGTCTTCGCCTCCGCGCCTGCGGCGAGCATCCGCAAGCCGCGGATTCCGTCGGCGTCAACGTCTATCGCATGCGCTATGCGGGCGTGTTCATCTCGGGTCTGTTGGGTGGCATCGGAGGATTAGCCTACACCCTTGCGGCGGGCAGCGCGTTCCAGTCCACGGTTGCAGGCTACGGCTTCCTTGCTCTCGCGGTTATGATATTCGGTAACTGGAAGCCGCTGAACATCCTGGGCGCTTCACTGTTCTTCGCGCTGTTCAAAATCCTCGGCTCCTACAGCGGAAGCATTCCGTTCCTGCCGAAATTTGACAACATCAAGGCCAGCGAGTATATCTATCTCATGCTGCCCTATGTCGTGACCATGATTATCCTCATTCTCACGAGCAAGAAGTCCCGCGCGCCGAAGGCCGAGGGCATCCCCTACGACAAGGGTCGCAGATAGTCTCCTATCATCCGGCAACTCGCATCATCAGGCGCCGCGTCGAAGTGCATTCTCCGCGGCGCCTTCACGCTTTTTCGCTTTACTTTTTATGAACCCATTTATCTCTGAATTTCTTTCAAAAACACTTTCCGGAGGGCCTATGTCTAAGCTATATTTTCGCTATGGCGCGATGGGGTCGAGCAAGACCGCAAATGCCATCATGGTTTGGTATAACTATCAGGAGCGCTGCAAACGCGCGTTGCTCATCAAGCCCGGCGTGGACACGCGGGACGGCACCTACACCATCCGCTCCCGCAGCGGGCTGGAGGCCAACTGCATACTCTTCGATCAGATCGACTGGGACAAAGTCCGCGCGGGCGAATATGACTGCCTGATCATCGACGAGGCGCAGTTCCTCTCCGTCGAGCAGGTGGATATGCTGCTGCCCATCGTGGACGATTGCGGCGTGCCGATCATCTGCTACGGGCTCAAGACCGATTTTCGCGGGGAGTTCTTCCCCGGCAGCGCGCGGCTCCTTGCCCGCGCGGACACGATTGAAGAGGTCAAGACCATCTGCTGGTGCGGCAAAAAGGCGACGAACAACGCCCGCCTCGATGGCATGGGCGGCATCACGAAGGTCGGCGAACAGGTCGTACTTGGCGCGAGCGATAAATACATCGGCCTCTGCCGCAAGCACTGGCTCATCGGCGACCCCGGTCCCGGTCTTCGCGCGGCGGATCTCGCCAAAGGCGCGGTGCCCGGCAACTGCTGCGAAGCGGCAGACGACGAGGATGAGGAACTGTAACACAAGATGAAGTTTTATGTAGCCAGCGGCGTATCCAACGCCGAAAAAGTCAATCTGGCGGCAGATGCGCTAAACGCCGCAGGACACGAGCGCACCTATGACTGGACGACGCACGGCGATGTCTCCAAAGCCGATCCCGCGTTCAAGCAGCATGTTGCTGCGTCTGAGTCGCGCGGCGTGCTGGAAGCTCAGCTGGTCGTGCTCCTGCTACCCGGCCGGTTTGGCACACATGCGGAGCTTGGCATGGCGCTGGCAACATCCGCCAACAAGCGCATCCTGCTCTGGTCGGAGAGTCCCGCCCCGTTTGACGGAACGGATGGCTTCTGCGTGTTCTATCACCATCCGGCTGTCGAGCGGGTGGTCTGTCCGTTTGAAGAGCTATTGAATCGCCTGGCGCAGGTTTGACGCAAGGATTTGAGGAGTCGCTTTGAGTGAGTCAACACAAAACCAGACCGTTCTGCACCTGACCGACTACGGCGCGCCGTATGCCGGCAACTTCATCGCGTCACTCATCGCGCTGGAGCGGCTGCTCAACGAGAGCGGTGGCAAGACGGTCTATGTCCTTCCCCCGCGCGCAAACAACCGGGACTGGACGCACGAGATGGCAAAGACGCACGATGTCCGGTTTCTGCAAAAGGGAGGCTTCTTCTCCTACATGCGTCAGGTGCGCCAGCTGCTGAGAGACACGAACGCGGCTGTTTTGCACGAGCACTTCATCCATTTTTCGGAGAAGGCCGCGGCTTGGCTCGCGATTCAAACCTGCGGGCACCGCGTCAAGACCGTGCTGCATCTGCACAACCACATCACACTGCCAAAAAATCCGCTGTTGCGGTTGCCGCACTTGCTGTATTTTCAATCCGTTTCACGCTTTGTCTGCTGCAGCGAGTCTGTCGCGGCGCACCTGATTGCGGACGGTCTCCCCAAAGAACGTATCCGTGTAGCGGAAAACGCCATCGCCTTTGAGCGGCTGGATCATTACGACGCACATGTACGCGCCTCGCTGCATTTGCCTGAGCGGGCGAAACTCGCGCTGATGTTCGGCTATAACTATTCGGTCAAGGGTGTCGATCTCGCGGTAGCGGCTGTTTCACAGCTGCGTGAGCGCGAGGGGTTGCCCGTCCTGCTTGCCATCGTGCTCTCGTCCTCGCTGGAAGAGGTTCACGCGCGCATCTGCGCCCAACTCGTCTTAACCGACGTACCGGACTGGATCCTGCTCCTGCCCCCGCGGGAGGACGTCGCCTCGTATTATCACATGGCGGATGTTTTTCTTTCGCCGAGCCGACAGGAGGGGTTTTGCTACGCGCTCGTCGAGGCGGCCTATTGCCTTACCCCGGTGCTTGCCAGCGCCATCGACGCTCAAAAAGACCTTGCCCTGCCCAAGAGTTCCTTCTTTCCGCCGGAAAACGCGTCGGCTCTCTCCTCGGCGATCCATCGCGTGCTGAGTGAAGAGCGCTCCTCCTCGCGGACTCTTTCGCTGGAACAGGCGGGTGCGCGCGTCAAGCAAATCTACTCGCTTTCCAGCTGGGCTGCGCGCGTTTGCGCAGCTTACGCGGAAATACTTTGAACAATCGCCCAAAACACGACGAATACCGCTGTTTTATTCGTTTTCGGGGTTGACACCATAAGGAGCGTTTGTTAAACTAGACGGTGTGCCATTGGGTTCTAGCGACCACAGCCCCGGAAGCATGAACGCATGAACACAACAGAATTCAATCGATATGATATGATGGAGGAATCGCCATGAAATCCTATATGGCAAAGGGCGAAACCGTCGAGCACAGCTGGTACGTTGTGGATGCACAAGACATGATCTTAGGCCGTCTTTCATCCCAGGTAGCTGCTATTCTCAGAGGGAAGCATAAGCCCATATACACCCCGCACGTCGACACAGGCGATCACGTGATTATCGTGAATGCGGGTAAAGTGCGTCTGACCGGCAAAAAGCTGGATCAGAAAAAGCACATCCACCACACCGGTTATGTCGGCGGCATCCGCGAGGTCAGCTATCGCATCCTGATGGCTACCAAACCGGAGTTCGCCGTCTACGAAGCGATTCGCCGCATGATGCCGAAAGGCCCGCTCGGCGACAAGATGCTCAAAAAGGTTCGCATTTATGCGGGTCCGGAACATCAGAACGCCGCGCAGATGCCCCAACCGCTGACGCTGAAATAACGAGAGGAGAACAAGAACATGGCAATTACGCAATATCTTGGCACCGGAAGACGGAAAAAGTCCATTGCCCGCGTTCGTTTGCTCCCCGGCAGCGGCAGCATCACGATCAACAAGCGCGAACTGGACAACTACTTCGGTATGGAAACACTGAAGATGATCGTCCGCGCCCCCCTCACCCTCACCGATACGCTTTCGAAGTTTGACGTTTTCGTCAACGTCTATGGCGGCGGTTACACGGGTCAGGCTGGCGCAATCCGTCACGGCATCGCCCGCGCGCTGCTCGTTGCGGAACCCGCCCTTCGCCCCGCCCTCAAGAAGGCCGGCTACCTCACGCGCGACCCGCGCATGAAGGAACGTAAAAAGTACGGTCTGCACGCGGCTCGTAGAGCGCCCCAGTTCAGCAAGAGATAATCTCTTTTGCCCGAACGAAACAACGACAAATCAGCACCTCGCAGTTTTTGCGGGGTGCTTTTTTATTTGTTATCCTTAAAATGCTTATCAGTCAGATCGAATGTTATAATTGCATTTTTGTTCAAGTTTGCAGGATCGCGGGCAGCAGGGTATAATAAACGTATGCAAATAACAAAAGAACAGCTCAAAAAGTTTGGCAAAAAAGCCGCCGCAACCGCCGCTGGCATTCTAGCCGCGGCTGCCCTCGCGCTATGTGGTGTGATCGATTCACCGGACGAGCTCTTTACCGGCACGCCGCAAGCCGCGCAGGTGGTGATTGCCGCCGCCGAAGAGGATGAGCGCGCGGCAGAAAAAGCAGTCGCCGCCGAACCCGCGCAAAAAGAGCGTCTGCGGGACAAGCTGCGCAGGCTGTTCTTCGGGCAGCCGTCCGCTGTACGCGGGATTGTGCTGCTGCCGTTCTGGGCAATCGGAAAAGTGTTAATCGCGCTATTTTCGGTGCTCTTTACCGCGCTCAGCCCGTTTTTTCAGATCATTCTCGGCGTATTGCTCAACGCGCTGCTGCTATTCGGGTTGTTTGTGCTGGTGTTCAAGCTGCTCTTCCCGCATCTAAGCCTGCGGAAGTTTTTGACCAAGCGCAATATCATCCTGTTGACGGTCGGTTCGCTGCTGCTCTCGACAACGGACGCGATCCTCCGCGCATTCTGGGAGGATTACCGCCCGATCAGCATCGCGATCAAACTAGGCGTTGGCCTTGTTGTTCTCTCGCTGCTTGCCTGGCGCATCTTCGGCAAGCGAATCCAAAAAGAAGCGCTTGCATAACACAAAACGGAGGTTGTTACCTCCGTTTTTTTACGCGACTACGACTCTTTCGGGATGCTCTCCAGCAGCGCGTCCACCATCTCCGGCGGAGTTGCCCACGAGGTGCAGAAGCGCACGACGTCGTTCTCCTCGTCAAACACCTGCCAGAAAGCGTATCCGAAATCGTCTGCGAGCGTTTTCAATTGTTCCCGCGGCAAAATCGGGAACACCTGATTGCTTGGCGAGTCGACAAAGAGCGAGTACCCTTTTGCCTGAACCCCAGTTGCGATCCGCTGCGCCTGCGAGACTGCGTGTCGTCCGATCTCGTCGTACAACCCGTCTTCAAACAGCGTTTCAAACTGAATCCCCAGCAGCCGCCCTTTGGCGAGCATGCCGCCACGCTGCTTCATGTGATAGCGAAAATCCTTTTTGAGTAGCGGGTCGTTGATCACCAGCGCCTCGCCAAACAGCGCGCCCATCTTGGTGCCGCCGATGGAGAAAGCGCTCGTGTATTTCGCGAGCTCCGGCAGGAATACATCCGCACCCGCCGCCGCAAACGAGTTGCCGAGGCGCGCACCGTCAACATACAACGGCATGCCATACAGCAGGCAAACGCGGGAGATCGCGCGCAGTTCATCCTTTGAATAGACTGTACCAACCTCGGTCGGCTGCGAGAGATAGACCATCCCCGGTTGCACCATGTGCTCCGCCGTTGCGTCCGCATAGTGCGCGGCAACGTGATTTGCGATCTGTTCCGCCGTGATCTTTCCGTTTGTGGTCGGCAGGGCGAGCACCTTGTGCCCCGTCGCCTCGATGGCACCCGACTCATGCACGTTGATGTGTCCGCTCTCGGCGCAGACCACACCCTGATACGATTTCAGGCTCGCGGCAATGATCGTGAGGTTTGCCTGCGTGCCGCCGACGAGAAAATGCACGTCGCTCCCCGCTCCGCCAAGCTGCGCCTGAATCAGCGCGCGCGCGTGCGCGCAGTGACTGTCCAACCCGTAGGAATCGTCCTGCGCGCGGTTGACGCGGGCAATCGCCTCCAAAATACGCTCGTGGGCGCATTCGTTATAGTCGTTCATGAAGTTATAGCGCATGCTTTGTCTCCTCCGCGCGGCAAAAAGAGCCGCAATTCATGCACGAGTATAGCATATTTTCCGCCGGTTTGGCGCGGTAACTTTTTGTCTCCTGCAGATTCCTTCGACTTGCGTTTCGCTTTGTTCACAGGCGAGTTACAGCGCCGCCACGCAAACCGGCGTTTTGGGTTTGCATCTGCCGCGCCGTTTCCCCTATAATCAAACCATGAAACAACAATTTTACTTTCATTTAATGCGTCATCTGCTGCGCGCAATCGTTTTCCTCCTGTGCCTTGCGCTGCTCGCGGGGTGTTCCGCCGCGCCGGAACAGGCGGATCAGGACATGTTGACAGACGAGGACGCTGATTCGGAATCCGGCACGGTTGCTTCTACGGAAACGATCTCGCCGGAGCGCGTGCTCGACGTGACCGCAAAACCGATTGACACACTTCTGCCGCAGGACGGGTTTTCGATCCTGTTCGTCAACGTCGGCAAGGCGGATGCGGCGATCCTGCGCTTTGGCGAGACCACAGTGCTGATCGATACCGGCTCCGCCGAATCCGCGCCGCAACTCATCGCAGGGCTCAACGCACTCGACATTCACCAAATCAGCGCGGTGTTCATCACGCACAGCCACAGCGACCATCTCGGGGGATTAGACGCGCTCAGCGCGAACTATGGCATCTCCATGGTGTTTGCGCCGTTATACTCAGAGATGGACAATAATCGTACCGGAAAGATCATTAAGCGCGCGGAAAAACTCGACCTACCGTATCTCGAGTTGTTTGTGGGTGACGTGGTGCCGGTCACGGAAGATGTTTCATTTACCGTGCTGGGCCCGCTCTCGCTCAACGAAGAGGACGACAACGACAACTCGCTGGTGTTGCAGTTCACGTACGGCGGAAAGACGTTTCTCTTTGTCGGGGACATGCAGTTTATGGAAGAGCAGGCGATCATCGCTTCGAATACAAGCCTCAAAAGCGACGTGCTTAAGGTTGGCAATCACGGCAACCCGGACGCGACAGGCGAGGATTTCGGTGCACTCGTCTCCCCCTCGTTTGCCGTGATTTCGACCGACACCACGGTAGATGTGGACAGCGCGAACCCCCGCGTCTATGCCGCGCTGCCAAACACGCAGATCGCCGTCACGCAGAATTTCCCACTGGGCGTGCTGCTCACGCTGGACGATTCCGGCGAGATTGCGCTCAGTAACCCCGCGCGGGAGCCCGCCGAGAGTTTGGTTACGATCAGCGGATTTGATGTAGAAGCGCAGACGATCACGCTCGTCAACAACGGCTCCGTCGCCGCTGATCTTTCCGGCATGATCCTCTTCTCCGTCCGTTCGGACGCCGTGCTGCGCTTTCCCGAAGGAACGATGCTTGGCGCGGGTGAATCAATCGTCGTCGGTGGAGATGGCGCTCTCTCGTTTCGCGGCGAGGACAAACCCCTGAGCAAGAAGAAGGAAAACACGGTGATGCTCTTTGACGCGCTGGGCGTTCTCGTGAGCCAGCTGGAGCAATAACAAAAAGCGCTTCTCGCGCAAAAGCGGCGTGTGCACCTGCACACGCCGCTTGTTTGTTGGCTCGCACTATTCTTTTGTCGAATTCTCAGCTTGTTCCAAGCCGTCCTCGCTGTTTTCTGCCTCTATTTTTCTCCTGCCCGTGAAGAACCCCGCGCTGAGCGCTTTGGTGGGGCAGTTTTTCACGCAATCTCCGCAGCGGATACACTCCATATCGTCCGGCGTTTTGGAAGGATCGACGCCCATATTGCACGCGCGCTTGCATTCGCCGCAGTGGGTGCAGGCGCTCTCGTCGAGCTTGAGCCGATAGAACGACGCCTTGTTAAAGAGTCCATATGCGGCGCCAAGCGGGCAGAGATACTTGCAAAACGGTCGATAGAGAAACACGGAGAGCCCGAGAATCAGGATCAGCACCGCCATCTTCCAGCTGAAGATAAAGCCCGCAACCGCACGCAGGGTGGGGTTTGCCAGCAGCAGCGGAATGCCCGCAAACAGCGTGCCGGAGGGACAGACCCATTTGCAGAACCACGGTGCGCCGACGCCCGCCGCATTCTTTACCAGCAGAGGCAGGAGGATGACCAGCACCGCCAGCACCACAAACTTGAGATATCGGAGCAGCCGGTCATACTTGAATGTGCCGATCTTCTTAGACGGAATTTTGTAGAGCAGATCCTGCACCCAGCCAAACGGGCACAAGAATCCGCAGACAAAGCGTCCGAACAGCGCGCCGAACGCGAGCAGAAAGCCCGTCACATACAGCGGAAACTTGACCTCGCGCGCCGCAAGCTCCGCCTGCAGCGAGCCGATGGGGCACGCGCCGAGCGCGCCGGGGCAAGAATAGCAATTCAAGCCCGGTACGCAGACGGCCTTGCTGTCGCCCTGCCAGATGTGCCCTTTGACAAAGCCGACAAGATAGCCGTTTGACACGACTGTCCACGCGCCTTGAATCCAGGAGCGGAGTTTGTTTCGCTTATATCGTTTAGCCAATTCCAATACACTCCAGGCAGATATTTGCCGCACGGGAGAGCACGACGGCGACTTCACCGCCGAGGATGCCCAGCACCAGAAACCCCGCGCCGAGCGCGAGCAGGAGAGTGGGCAGCGCGCGCCGAGCGGTTTTCATCAGGAGACCTGAGTCAGAAGCATGTCGATCAACCCGGCCCAGTCGTCATAGCCTCTGGAGCCGACCACCGTGTCTCCGATCTGTTTTCCGGTAGAGTCAAAGAACATCGTGGTAGGGATTGCCTGAATGCCTTCCGCCTGATCAAGGAAGAAAGCCTCCGGCATTACGACGGGGTAACCCACGTTCTGATCCGCGATAAACTGCTTCGCGCCGTCGATGTCGTCGTCCCCTGTCAGCACGCCGACGATGACAAAACCCTTGTCCGCGTAATCCTTGCCGATCTTCACCAGATCGGGGATTTCGCTGACGCACGGCCCGCACCAGGTCGCCCAATAGTTGACCATGACGAGTTTATTGTCGGAAAAGACCGTCTGATCGAGGGTGTCTCCCGTCAGCGTCGTGAGGGAAAACTCCAGCGTGTCGCTGGTTTCTTCGGTTGCTTCCGGTTCGGTTGCGGCCTCTGTGGCGGCTGCTTCCGGCGCAGCGGCGGCTTCTTCCTGCGCGGGTACGGTTGTGCAGGCCGTGAGCAGGAATGCGGCGGCGAGCAACCCCGTCAATATCATTGCGATCTTTTTCATGTGGATGGTTCCTTTCCATACTCTGTGAAAAAATGTGTTCATTTGTAAAAAATACCGCTCCAAAATGGTTGCGGTGACCGAGTGGGTGCTTGATCAACAGAATATGCTCTGATCGTACGGAAAATCATCGTTTGTTTCCGTGATTATATCACACGGTTGCAAAACCCGTCGAGCGCTTCCCGTTTGGCGCTGCTCGTTTCGATGCCGTCCGTCCATGCCGTTTCCAACTATTTTGCCCGATCGTCCGGTTTGCATTGCGCGCGCAAGTGCGAGCCGTTATACTGGTGACAAAGGCCTTTTTTGAATCCACATCCATTTTAAGCTACCCCAATACTCCCCGAATATGCCATATCCATAAATCCGCTTTCTGCGCGCTTTTTCGCGCGTGTTTCTCAAACTTTCACTTCGGAGGAATATTAGGCACATGCAAAACGACATCAGCAAAAAGAACTGGCTTCTCATCTGGGTGCTCGGCCTCGGCGGGCAACTGTGCTGGAACGTGGAAAACGCCTGGTTTTCGACGTTTGTCTACAACAAAGTAGCGCCCGATCCCAACATCATCAGCTGGATGGTGGGCTTAAGCGCGGTGGTAACCACGTTTTGCACGTTCTTCATCGGCACATGGAGCGACCGCATCGGCAAGCGCAAACCGTTCGTGAGCATCGGCTATATCTTCTGGGGCGTGTTTACGATCATCTTCGGCGTCGGCGAATTCCTGCCAAAGTCGCCCATCACGCTGGTTGCCCTGTTTGTGGTGCTGGCGGACGCGGTCATGAGCTTTTTCGGCTCATTTGGCTACGACGCGGGCTTCTCCATCTGGACGACAGATATCTCCAACGAGCACAACCGCGGCAGGCTCGGCGGCGCGCTCGCCGTCATGCCAGTCATCGCGACCATATTCGGCACAGTCGTCTCCGGCATGATCGTGGATGCGCTGGGGTTCTTCGATTTCTTTATCCTCATGGGCGGACTCGTGATCGTCATCGGCCTCGTTTCGCTGTTTGCAATGAAGGACGCACCGGATCTCATCCCACGCCGCGAGGAAAAAACGTATTGGAAGCAGCTGACCAAGGTGTTCAACTGGCGCACCGTGAAAGATAACCGGGAGCTTTTCTGGATTTTTATCGTGATCCTGATCTACTTCATCGGCTTTAACGTGTATTTTTCATATATCACGATCTATTTTGTCAACTACCTCGGCTATAGCTTCACCGTTGCCGGTGCTCTGCAGGGCGGCGCGCTGGTCGTCGCTTCGTTTATGACGATTCCCACCGCGCGGCTGATCGACAAAGGATTACTCGCGCGCGTGATCCTCATCGCGCTGATTGCAAACACCATCGGCCTTCTTTGCATCGCGTTTGGCAGCGGCATCGCGTTCTTGTGCATCGGTATGTTCCTCGCAGGTTGCGGCTATATCCTCACGCTCCAATCGCTCACCGCATGGATGAAAAACCTCTATCCCGAGGATCAACGCGGACAGTTTGAGGGCATCAAGCAGGTGTTCTATGTCGCTCTGCCTATGGTATTTGGCCCCATGATCGCAGCCCCCGTCATCAACACCTGGGGTGTGGAGAAATTGGTCAACAACGTCTCCGGCATGGTGCCGGGGCCCTCGCTCTTCCTCGTCTCCGCCGCGGTCACCGCGCTGGCGATTCTTCCGCTGGTCGCCGCAAACCGCCTGCACAAGCGCCGGCTTGCGCAGCGGGCGGCGATGGCCGAGGCACAGTAATCCGTATGCCGCAGGACCATATCTTTGCGCCCGGCGAGCAGGTTTTATCGCGTGGCGGCATCCCGAACCCGGGCTATTCGCTTACGGGCGATGCGGTCTATGCGCGAAAGAGCATTGTTGCCGCACCCTGGCGGCTCAAGGAGTGGGACTTTTATCAGATTGCGGATGCTCGCCTCTGCCTCCAGCTTGTGATCGGCCACGTCTCCTATGCGGGCAACTGCAACATCGCGCTGTTTGACCATGTGAACGGCACACGCATCTTCGAGCGCGGGGTGACCATTCCCCTGCCGTTTGGCAGCATGCGCATGCCCGAAAGCGCGCATGTTGACTCCAAGCTGACATTTTCACACGGCGGAGCAGACCTCCTGTTCGAGACGAAAAACGACGCGCGGCACCTGATTGCGCGATGCGATGGGTTTGCCGCGGATGTCCGCCTCACACCCGCGGTGCGCGAGAGCATCACCGTCTGCACGCCGTTTGCCAAGAAGCGGGAGTTTTACTACAACGAGAAGATCAATCTGCTGCGCGCGGACGTTTCCGTCTCACTCGACGGCAAAACATATTCGTTTGATCCCGCGCGGACGTTCTCGCTGCTCGATTGGGGACGCGGTGTCTGGCCGTTTTCGCACGAATGGTACTGGAGCAGCGCAAGCACGCTGCTGAACGGCGCGCCGTTTGGATTCAACCTCGGTTGCGGGTTCGGCGATGAAAACAAGATGCGCGGCACAGAGAACGTCGTCTACCACGGCGGTCAGGTGCTCAAACTCGGCCGCGTGAAGATCTCTCACGAACCGGACGTCATGCAGCCCTGGCGTTTTGAAGAAGAAAACGGGCGGCTCTCAGCCGTGCTCACGCCGCTCTATGACCGGGACACGATCACAAAACTGCTCGTCGTCAACAACCGCTGCCACCAGATGTTTGGCACATTTTCCGGTTCGTTTCTGGCTAGCGACGGCGCGAGGATTGCGTTTTCCGGTGTTTCGGGCTTTGCCGAGCACGCGGTCAACCACTGGTAAGAATAAAAAGTCTCGAGCGATCCGGAGCCGCTGTTGCGGCTCCTTTGCTGCAGCGGGTAGATCGGGTAAGCTTCGCATAATCATACGATCTGTTCCTTTTTTATGCAATTCACATAGTCCGGTGGCTTTTCGCATGCAAATCTGAAGCGCAGCGACGAACAGAATCCGCGTTGAGCCAGTTTTCGACAAAAATGTGATGAAAAACCACTCAGAATGTCAATCAAAATCAAACGAATTGTGAAAAGGGGTGCGAGATCGACCGTTTCGTGGTATGTTAATGCCGCAAACGGGGGTCAACAAGCCCTTTTCCCGCCAGATGTGTGAAATATCCGTAACATATTCGGCGGTTATGTTTACATATATATACTAGTCATGTATAATTTCCACGACAGAATGTCTTTCATGCAAGAAAGGATGTGTACCGAATGAAACGTACAATCGCACTGGCTATGAGCCTGCTTATGCTGCTCGTACTGGTGCCCACTACCGCACTTGCGGACACCGATGTACACCCGTACTTAGAGGTAACCCCCTTGGTGGTTGCACCCGCAACCACGCCCAAAACACTATTCCAGTATGGCACTGAAAACTTCACCTGGACCAATGCAAACCTGTCCGTCAAGATTTTTGACGACACGGCTGCAAACCTGACCGGCACAACTCTGCAAATGGGTAACTCCCTTGCAGTTGGTTGGTATGTAATCTATATCAACGGCGTGATCTACACACCGGGTACGACCTACAGTTTTCTGCCGACCGATCTCGGTTCGAAAACACTGACGGTGCAATATACTTACACGCCTACCGGCAACACACATGCCGTCACGGTAACCAAGGATATCACCATCTCTGTTCAGAAGAACATTCTGGATCACATCGACGTGACCGGCCCCGCGCAACTCTCCTATTATGCGGGTGAAACGCTGAACCTCAGCGGCCTCGTCGTGAATGGCTACTATACCAACATGACCGATCCGGTGGTTCTGGACAGCTCCAAGTACACGCTAAGCCTATATAAGGACACACCGGGCACGAGCGAGATCACGACCGCTGATCCGCTCACCGATCAGAACACCTTGAAGGTTAGTGTATCGGAGTCCTATCCCGGTTCCGAGACGCCGGTCGTCAAAACCGATACCGCGACGCTTGTCGTCAGCCCGACCGCGACTTCGCTTTCGATTTTACCAACCTCTCAACCGATGACTCTCGGCATCACCGGCCCTGTCACGATTACTTCGACGGTCGGCGGTGGTATCTTCTCGAGCCTTGCGGCCAGCGTGGACAAACCCGCAGTTGCCGCAATCGACACTTCGACGTTGACCACTGACGGTAAAGTCACTGTTACTGCACTATCTGTTGGCACCGCGATTGTCACGATTCGTGCACGCGGCACTGCGTTTACACAGACCTGCACGGTCACAGTTGAGAAGCAAGCAACGCTCGTTACCACTATTGCGCTGGATAAAACCGTTCTTTCTCTTCCGGTCAATGGTACCTATTCGCTAACCGCGACTTTTAGTCCGGACGATACGACAGATAAAACTATTGTCTGGACCTCCGCCACCCCCTCCGATGTCACCGTGGACTCCACAGGTACCATCAAGGTGCTGCGTAATTTCTCCGGTTCCGTTGTTATCACCGCAAAGGCGACTAATGGCGACTCCGATGCGGCTAACGATAAGCAGGCGCAGTGCTCCGTCTCCGTCAACTCCATCGCGGTGGACGGCATTGCGCTGAGCGACACGAGCGCGACGATCTATAAGGGCAGCTGGAAGCAGCTCTCCGCGGTCGTCACCCCCTCCGGTGCCGCCGATCCTGCCATCACATGGAGCAGCGCGGACACTACCGTTGCTACGGTTGATTCCACGGGTAAGGTGACCGCGGTCGGTACCGTTCCGGCCGGCTCGACCTATCTCGAAACGACCATCACGGCGCAGACCTCCAACTCCGCAGTGTTCGCAACCTGCACCGTACGTGTGCTCTCGTCCGTGCTCATCACGAGCCTGACGCTCAATAAGTCCGAGCTTGCCCTCAATGTGGGCGATGAGGAAACCCTCACCGTCACGGGCACGCCCTCCAACGCGACGAACAAAACCCTTGTCTGGACGAGCAGCAATCCCGAAGTAGCAAGCGTCAGCTCTTCCGGCAAGGTCATCGCAGCGTCCAAGGGCACGACGGTTGTCAAGGCAGAATCGACCGACGGCAGCTTGAAGTACGTCTCCTGCGTGGTCACGGTCAACAACATTCAGGTGCTTAATGTCTCCCTTGATAAATCGTCTCTCGATCTGAGCGAGGGCGACACGGCATCGATAGTGGCAACTGTCTATCCGACAAACGTCACCAACAAAACCCTCAAGTGGACGAGCTCCAACACCTCCGTTGCCACGGTTGACTCCAAGGGCAACGTGATTGCGGGCGCGACCAAGGGCTATGCCATCGTAACGGCGACGGCGACCGACGGCAGCGGCAAGTTTGCCGAGTGCGTCGTGCTCTCCAAGCCGAAGATTCACGTGACGGGTATCACGATCAACTACGGCGCCTCGCTGGATCTGCTGGCAGCCGACTCGACCTATCTCAAGGCGACGATTATTCCGGCAAATGCCTCCACGCAGAGTGTCACCTGGGGTTCTTCGAATACCGCAATCGCCACCGTCGATGCAGCCAGCGGCCTGTTAAAGGGTCTTGCGCTCGGCGAAGCGACGATCACCGCAACCTGCGACGGCAAGACCACGACCATCAAGGTCAACGTCACGAATACCGAGTATAACTACGGTGTGGCGGCGAACTTCAAGCGCAGGGTCAATGTCCGCGCAACAGCGAGCGGGCTGAGCAAAGCCGTCGGGTTTGCCTATCTTGGCGATACGTTCAAGATTCTCGGCAAGACCGGCAGCTGGTATCTGATCCAGTATAACAACACCACGAAGGCGTACATCTGGGCTGCCTATATCAAGGCGTCCAAGACCAGCGCGGCGTATGTCTCCGCCAACGGCACCACAACGCCTGCGCCGGGCGCCACCGCAACGCCGGTGACGACGACGCCGACCAAGGTGACCATCGCTAACTGCGTCTATGCGATCAACGTCCGCGCAGCGGCGAGCACGACGAGTGCCCGCATCGGCAAGGCAAACCTTGGCGCGACCTTCACTTACCTCGGCAAAGATGGCGACTGGTACAAGATTCAGTACAACACCACAACTGTGGGTTATGTCTACGCTACCTTCGTCTCCCTCAGCTAACGGTACAGCATCCTGTCGATACGACGAGCCGCCCTTACGGGCGGCTCGTCTTTTTGTGTAAATCTATCTCTGATATTGCCTTCTGTTTTTCGTAAAATTAAAGCGACGATGTCAGTTTGCATTGAGAACACAAGGTGGCTTTTCGGTAGAAAACAACTGCAACCTATAGCGGCGTTTGAGCCTGTTTGCTATACTGTTTTGCATGAACAGTCTTTCATCCAAACAAGATAGAAAAGAAGACAACACCCCAAAACAAAAAAAGCGCCCCACGCTTCTGCGAGCGGGCGTGTGGCTCTCCTCTATCGCCGCCGTGCTCGTGCTCCTCAACTGGGGCAAAAAGGCGCGGTTTGTCTCGCGCTATTATGAGGTTTCGGATGCGCGGATTCACGACGATGTGCGCATCGCCATCGTCAGCGATCTGCACGGCGCGCAATATGGTGCAAATCAGAGTGACCTGATCGCCGCGCTGGAGCAGGAGAACCCGCATGTCGTGCTGTTGCTGGGCGATATCTTTGATCAGCGGGGAATCGACACGAACGCAAAGCGGCTGCTTACCGCGCTAAAAGGGCGCTTCTTGTGCTATTTCGTCCCCGGCAATCACGAGTATAAATCCGGCGAGCTGGGCGTGATTCGCGATCTGCTGCAGGAGGTAAAAATCCCGATTCTCGCGGGAGAATCCGCGATGATCACCGTCAATGAAACGCAAGTGCAGCTCTTTGGTGTGGACGACGGGCGGGGCGGCAAGAAGGAGCAGCTTCGGCAGATCGACGCCGCTGGCGCACAGCGCACCGGCGCGGTCTACTCCATCCTCGCAATCCATGTGCCAAACGGCGTGGAATCGTATCTGCACTATGGCTTTGACCTGATGCTCTCCGGCCACACACACGGCGGACAAATCATCATCCCCGGCGTGCTCAACGGCCTCTATGCGCCGGGTCAGGGTTTCTTCCCGAAATACGGCGGCGGGCGGTATGATTTCGGCAGACAAACGATGATCATCAGTCGCGGGCTTTCGCAAAAGCCGTATTGGCTGCCGCGCATCGGCAACCCGCCGGAGCTTTCCTTCGTTACCCTCAAACCTTCTCCAACAGAGCCCTAACGCAAAGCGGCGCGCCTTCAGGCGCGCCGCTTTTTGCCAGCAAATGCTGCTTATTCGTAGAACTTGATCACGTCTTCAATGGGCTTGCGTTGCTTCTTGCGGAGGATGTCGTTCGCCGCGTATCCGACCGCGATGATGAGGCGCACGCGCGTGCTCTTGGGCAAACCGAACAGTTCGCGAATCTTCTGCTCGTTGTGCCAGCCGATGATGCAGGTAGATAGCCCCTGCTCCGTTGCCGCATAGCAAAACTGGGATGCGGAGAACGCAACATCGATCGGCGCAAAATCCTGATCCTTGAACTTTTGCGAGAGCGAAACCTTCAGCACGGTGTTCTCCTCGAGTACCACCGCAAACGCCGGACAGTTTTTGACAAACTTGTTCATGCCAAGCTCCATCATCAGCGGGCGCAGCTTCTCGTTGAGTTCCGCGTTGGTCACGATCAGGTATTTCCACGGCTGACCGTTGCAGGCGGAGGGCGCAATCCAAGCCGCCTCGCCGCAGCGCTGAAGCTTTTCTTTTTCCACCGCGCGGTTGGGATCAAAATTGCGGCAGCTCTCCCGCCGGGCAATCAAATCAAAATAGTCACTCATGTATTCTCTCCTTTGGGCTCTTTTGAAAGCTTTGACTAGATCTTCTCACGCTTTCGCGTCTTCTATCTTTTTGAGCGTATCTTCCAGCATCAGCGCGCGCAGCTCCTTTAAATACGGAAACTCACTTGCGTTCTCGACCGCGTATGTCTGCTGCAGCTCATACTCCAGCGGCAGCCAAGTGCTGATGTCGCTTTCGTTGTGCTGGATGACAGCCTCAAGTTTGTCCAACGCCTTATATAGCCGCGCCTCCGTGCTCTCGTGCGCGTCCATCTCCGCAAACAGCGTGCTCAAGCTCCCGCGCTGCGGCTCCGGCAAGGCAGAAAGCAGGGTTTGCACCGCGTTGTCCTCCGTCGTCTCGTGCTCCTTTGTTTTGAGGAACGATGGAATATCTCCCGTGATCGCCTCGCCAAAGTCGTGGATGAGACACATGCGGATGAGCTTGTTGCCGTCGAGTTCCGGAAACTCAGGCGCGATCAGCAGCGCGAGCACCGCCAGCCGCCAGGAATGCGCCGCGACGGTTTCGGTGATGCCGCCGACGGTGGTGCTGTGCCGGCCGTTGGTCTTGAGGCACTCCAGCCCGCGCAAAAAATCCAACAATTCTCGTTGCTTCAAGTGCTGCTCTCCTCCAGGCGTTGCGCGTCACGCGCGCAGCTCGCCTGCTGCAACGATCATAACACAAAGCTCTTTCATTGAAAACGCGCGAATCATCAACCGCAACATTATTTTTGAAAATATACTTGACTCTAACGTTACGTCATGGTTTATGATGATCGCAGGAGGTGAGGAAACGATGCGTCTTTCCATCGGAGCGCTGAGCAAGCTTTCCGGCGTTTCCATCCGCGCGCTTCACCACTACGACCAGATCGGCCTTCTGCAGCCGAGTGAGGTCGCAGAGAGTGGTTATCGGTATTACGACGACGCGGCAATCGAGCGGCTTTGGCAGATCCTGTTTTATCGGGAGCTGGACTTTCCGCTGGGCGACATCGGCGAGATACTCTCGTCCCCCGCGTTTGACAAAAACCGCGCGCTGAAGGAGCACCTGAGTCTGCTCACGCAGAAGCGTGAACGGCTGGATCGATTGATCGATCTTGTCTCCAATGCCATGAAAGGAGAAACAAACATGGAATTCAAAGAGTTTGATACCAGCGAGATCGACGCGCTGCGTGAGCAGTATGCCGAAGAAGCGAAAGCACGCTGGGGCAATACCGAAGCCTATCGCGAGAGCGCATGGCGCACAGCAAAATACTCCGCAGAGGACTTCGCGCGGATTCAAGAGCAGTCCGCTGACTTATTCCGCGACTTTGCTGCATTGGTTGGCGTCAATCCATCCGATACACGCGTGCAGGCACTGGTGAAACGCTGGCAAACGCTGATCAGTGAAAGCTATTATTTCTGTTCCGACGAGATCCTCGAAAGCCTCGGCCAGATGTATGTGGAAGACGAGCGCTTCACCAAGAACCTTGACAAGTTCGGCGCTGGGACGGCAAAGCTCATGAGCGACGCCATTGCAGTCTACTGCGCGAAATAACCCAAGCGGCACAAACAAAAAACCGGCGCGGAAGATTCCGTGCCGGCTTCTTTGATTCTTTCGTGCTCTTTAAATATTGTCCCGCTTCATCCTTCTGCGGAATACCAGCACCGCGGCAAATAGCGCCGCTAGCGCATAGCCAATCACCCACCAGAGGTGCGGCATGATCGCGGCAAAATCGCCGCTCATCGCCGCTTTGCCGGCGTCCACCGCGTGGACAAACGGCAGCGCATAGGCGATTTTCTTGAATACGCCGCCCACCAGATTCAGGTCAAACCACGTCCCGCTGAGCCAGGCAGAGAGGTTGGTCAGCAGGGCTCCGCAGACGCCGCCAACCTGCTTGTCGTTCAGCGCGCTGCCGCAGAGCAAGCCGATGCCGATGAACAGCGCGGCGGCAGGCAGGGAGACGACAACAGCCAGCAGCACGTTGATCGTGAGTTTCATGCCGAGCAAGCCCGCGACCGCATAGCACAACAACGCCTGCAAGAGCGCCATCGGCAGCAGCGGCAGCGTGTAGCCGAGGATGTAGTCCGAGGCGCGCATGGGTGAGGCAAACAGCCGCATCAGGAACGAAGTCGTGCGGTCTTTGCTGATCAGCGTTGCGGAAAACAGCGCGATGAATGAAAGCCCGAACACTGCGATGCCCGGTGTCAATCGTTCCAGCTGAAAGAGATCGACGGGGATATTGCTCTGAATCGCGGTCAATAGCAGCAGCAACACCACCGGAAAACCAAGCCCGAAGGCGAGGTTAAGCGGATCGCGCAATATCTCTTTGGTGTTTCTTCCTGAAAATGCAGTCAAGGCGTTCATGCGATCTCCTCCGTTTCCGTTGCCAGCGCGATAAACGCGTCCTCAAAATTCTTCGCACCTGTTTGCACAATCAGCTGCGCCACGGTGCCGATTGCAACGAGTTTCCCGTTTGTCATAATGCCCACGCGGTCGCTGAGCGCTTCCACTTCCTCAAGATAATGGGTGGTGAGCAGAATCGTCACGCGACCTTTGAGATTTCGCACGACCGCCCAGAGTTCGCGCCGCGCGATGACGTCTAGCCCCAGCGTCGGTTCGTCTAAAAACAGGATCTTCGGGTTGGAGATCAGCGCCATGCCGATGCTCAACCTGCGCTGCATGCCGCCGGAGAGCGTCTTTGCCTTCGCTTTTCCGATCCCTATCAGCCCCAGCTGCTGTGCTGTATTGGCTGCCCGCTGAGCCGCCGTCTTTGCGTCCGCGCCGTAGATGCGCGCCATGAGCGCGAGGTTTTCCAGCACGCTGAGGTTTCGCGCAACCGCGGTCTCCTGCGGGGAGACGCCGTTGTGTGCCTTTGCGTGAACGGGGTCACCTACGATGCTGTCGCCCAGCAGGTTTGCGCTGCCCGATGTCGGCTGTGTCAGCCCGCTGAGCATCTTGATGGTGGTCGTCTTGCCCGCGCCGTTGACGCCGAGCAGGGCAAAGAGTTCACCCTGTTCGATGTCAAGGTCGAGATCCTCTACCGCGCGCTTCGCGCCGTATGTCTTGCTGAGCCCTCTTGCTTGAATTGAGAATTCCATACGTATACTTTCCTCTTATTATTCTTTCGCCTGCTTTTAAGCAAGCTTCTTGATGTCGATGTAAGTCTATTATTCATTTGCTTGCGTTTAATCAAGCTTCTTGATGTCGATGTAAGTCTATTATTCTTTTGCTTGCGTTTCAGCGAGCTTTTTAATCTCGTCGTACGTCGTCTCTTTAATCTCCGGCAACGTGACCTCCGGCTCCGGGACTGGTTTTCGATTGAAAATCGCGTTTGCAACCTGCGATAGAAACACATCGTTTTTCATGATCGCAAGACCCGTCGATTCATCTCCCAGCACCACGAGGCTGTCCCCCGGCTGAATGCCGAATATCTCCCGTGCTTCTTTGGGAATCACGATCTGGCCTTTTTCGCCGACCTTGACCGTTCCGAATAAGTGTTTTCCCTTTGGTGCAGCCATTCGTTTGCCTCTCTGTAGGATTAGCATAACTTTTCCTACTTTTCATTCCGACATAGTTATACGCCATTTTTCGTTCTCTGTCAAGAGTAAAACGACAAAAAAATACGCTCCGATTTGGAGCGTATAATAAAACATAGAACAACTCTTAGCCAAATACGCCGAGGTGCTCTAGCAGAATTTTTAGCCCGATGAGCACAAGCACCACGCCGCCGACCAGCGTTGCGCGGTCCTGATACTTTGCGCCGAATTTCTGCCCGATGGCGACGCCCAGCATGGAGAGCGCGAAGGTGGTCACGCCGATGACCGCGACGGACGGGAGAATCTGCACCTTGAGGAACGCAAACGAAATGCCGACTGCCAGCGCGTCGATACTCGTCGCAAACGATAGCCCGACGAGTTCCTTGATGTCGAGTTTGTCCTCCACGGGGCAGCAGGAATCGTCCCCGACCTTGAGCGCGTCATAGATCATCTTGCCGCCGATGATGGAGAGCAGCGCGAACACGATCCAATGGTCCACGCTGGTGATCAGGTGCTCAAACTGCCTGCCCAGCAGCCAACCCAGCAGCGGCATCAGCGCCTGAAACCCGCCGAAAAACAGGCCGATCAGCCCTGCGCGCTTCCAGTTCATTACGCGCAGATTCAACCCCTTACAGGTGGAGACGGCAAACGCGTCCATCGACAGCGCAACCGCGGTGAGAAGCAGTTCAATCCAGGTCATGTCATCTTATCCTTATCCTAGTGTCACGGAGCGTGACGGATTTTGTTCGAAATAATCTCCGCCGCGCGCTCCATCTCTTTCGCGTCCGCCTCGGAGAAGCGCGCAAAGAGCGTGCTGTCGATGTCCAGTACGCCGAACGGCTCACCGGCTTCATCTCTGAGCACCACGACAAGCTCACTGTTGCTCGCGCTGTCGCAAGCAATGTGCCCGGGAAACGCATGCACATCATCCACGCGCTGGGTGGCGTTAGATACAACCGCCGCGCTGCAAACGCCCTTGCCAAGCGCAATTCGCGTGCAGGCGGGCTTTCCCTGAAACGGGCCGAGCCGCAGCTCCCCTTTTTCCAGCAGATAAAACCCGACCCAATTGATGCTGGTAAGCAGCTGGTTTAAGTAGGCGCTGGCGTTTGCAAGCGTCGTGATGAGTCCGTCGTTGTGATCCAGCAGATGCTCCAGCTGCTCCACAGAGGAAATCTCGTTTGCCTGCATACGCGTTTTCACCTCCGGTTCATATTTGAGCCATTTCGCAATATTATAATCGACGCGGCTCAGCTTTACAAGTTTTCTGACGCGTGATAGAGTAGAATTCGGAAATGAGGTTATCTATGAAACTGGAAAAACGCAGAGCATTTATCATCAATTTTCTCTATTTTGCAATCATCCTCGGCATTGTCATCCTGCTTGCGCGCTACGCGCTTGGGGTTTTAATGCCGTTTTTTATCGCGTTTTTGATCTCGCTGCTGCTCAAACCTGTTCTTGCGTTTTTGCACGATAAGATCAAGCTGCCGCGCGGGTTGACGGGAGTCGTGCTTGTCGTCCTGTTTTATGCGCTTTTAGGCTTGCTGCTGATCGTGATCGGCGTGCAGCTCTTCTCCTCCGCAAAGTCGTTCTTCATGATGCTGCCCGCGCTTTATACCAACTCCATCGTACCCTGGATGAGCAGCGCCTTTACCGCCCTGCAAGAGTTTGCGGGTCATCTCGACCCGGACGCCGCCGCGGCCTACAATGTCGTTGCCGCAAACGTAACCACGTCTCTTGGCGACGCGATCGTCAACGTATCCAAGCAGGTGGTGTCTTGGGTCACGAGCTCCACGCTCAAAGCGCCTGGCTTTCTGCTTCAGTTGTTGATCATGGTGATTTCGACCATCTTCCTCACCATCGATTTTCCGAAGATCAACGCATTTGTCCAGCGTCAGCTCTCCGAACGCTGGCGGACGCTGCTGCACAACGCGCGCGTTCAGCTTGGCCATACGCTTTGGAGCTATCTGCGCTCCTATGCGATGATTCTGGCGATCACGTTTGTTGAAATCTTCCTAGGGCTGAGCATTATCGGCATCGATAACGCCGCGGGCATCGCTGTCGCCATCGCGTTCTTTGACATCCTCCCCGTCGTCGGCAGCGGGCTTGTGCTGCTGCCATGGACGGTCTACACGCTCATCTCCGGCAATCTGGCAACCGGCATCGGTCTAGCCATTCTCTATATTGTGGTCATCATCGTGCGCCAGATCATAGAGCCGAAGATCATTGGCGACCGCGTCGGCCTGCACCCCATCGTAACGCTGATGAGCATGGTGCTGGGCACCTATCTCTTCGGCGGCATCGGCCTGTTCGGGTTGCCGATCACTGTTGCGCTTATCAGCGCGCTCAACAAGACCGGCGCGATCCATCTGTATAAGATGAAGGATGATCAGCCGGACGCTGCCGCGTCGGAATATGATGCCGCGCCAGCCGAACCGGCACAGACGCCAACTGCACAAATAGAACCACCCAAACAGAAAAAAAAGAAGGATAAGGCTTCGAAGTAAAGGCGTTATGCTCCTTTGCATTCTTGCCGGCAACGCATTTTCATCGTTTGCAAAGAGACTGATAAAAAACCAACAATCACGAAAGAAGGCTGTTCCTTTGGTCAAGACAATCGCGCACCGCGGGTTTTCCGCCCGCTATTCGGAGAATACCATGCTCGCGTTTGAGCGCGCGCTCGATTTGGGCGCGGACGGCGCGGAGTTTGACGTACAGCTTACGCGTGACGGCATTCCGGTGGTCTTTCACGACGAAAGCCTGCTGCGCATCACGGGCGATCCGCGGCTCATCAAAGACCTGACGCTGTCGGAGCTCAAGGCATTTGATCTCTCTTACAAATTCGTGGGCGAGTGTCCCGTGCAGCGCATCCCCACGCTGGAGGAGTATTTCGCGTTGGTGCAGAATCGCGATTTTTTGAGCATACTGGAGTTCAAGACCGCGATTTTCGAATACGACGGCATCGAGCAAACGGTCATCGACATGATCCGCCGCTTTGGTCTAGCGGATCGCATTGTGCTCTCCTCGTTCAACCATTATACACTCGTGCGTTGCAAGGAAATTGCGCCGGAGCTCCCCTGCGGCATCCTCTATGAATGCCGCATCGCCGAGCCGCAAGCGTACTGCAAACAGCTTGGCATGCAATACTTGCATCCGGATTATCGCTTTCTGGACGATGCTGAGTTGGAAAAATACGAACAAGCGGGGATCAAAACCAGCCCGTGGACGGTCGATGCGGAAGACGACATCCGCTATCTACTTCATCAGGAAAACATCTTCGCCATCATGAGCAATCATCCCGAACGCGTGCTCGCCCTGCGGGACAAAATTTAACCGAATCAAAAAATCACTCTAAACAATCAGACCGCCGGTTAACCGGCGGTCTTGTTGCACTAGATTGTTTTGTTCGGCGGTGCGTATCTTGCAATCACCGTCTCCGCGGCCTTCAGGCCGTCGATTGCGGCGGAGACGATGCCGCCCGCATAGCCCGCGCCTTCGCCGACGGGATACAGCCCCGCATGGGACGCGCTCTCCATGTTCTCGCCGCGCAGGATGCGCAGCGGCGCGCTGGTGCGCGTCTCCACGCCCGTGAGCACCGCGTCCTCGCGGTCAAAGCCCCTTAGCTGCCTTCCAAAGGCTTTCATGCCCTCGGCTATGCCCTGCGCCACAAACGGCGGCAGCACGCGCCAGAGGTCACATGCGGCGACACCGGGGCGATAGGAGGGTGTGATCCCGCCAAAGCCGCGCGGTGTCTCCTTGCGCAGGAATGTGCCGAGCGTGCTTGCGGGCGCAACGCCGCCTCCGCCACCAGCCTGAAACGCTGCCTGCTCCATCCCTTTTTGAAAGCGCATGCCGCCCAGCGCGTCGCCCGCAAAGTCGATTGGGTTTACCTGCACCACAACCGCGGCGTTTGCGTTTTTCGCGTTTCGCGCGTAATTGCTCATGCCGTTGACCACGATTTCGTCGTTTGCGGTCGCACTGGCGATCACACTGCCGCCCGGACACATGCAAAACGTATACACGCCGCGCTCGCCGTGCTGCGCGGTCAGGCGATATTCCGCCGCGCCGAGGCGCGGATGCCCGGCAAGCTCACCCAGCTGCGCACGGTCGATCATATCCTGCGGATGCTCCACGCGCACGCCGACCGCAAACGGCTTGGGCGCCATGGCAACCCCCGCGTCAAACAGCATCTGATAGGTATCCCGCGCACCCTGACCGATGGCGAGCAGCAGCGCCGCGCAGTCCACCGTCTCGGTGCCGTCCTTTGATTGGATCGTTGCCTGCGCGAGTTTACCCTCGCGCTGCACAAGCCCGGTCAGCGTGGCGCGAAAGCACACCTCTCCGCCGAGCTGCTCGATCTCGCGCCGCATGGCGGCGACCACGCCGCGCAGACGGTCTGTGCCGATATGAGGCTTTGCTGCGGAGGTGATCTCCTCCGGCGCGCCAAAGCGCACCAGTGTGTGCATGACGAGCTCGGAGCGAGCGTCCTTGCTGCGCGAGGTGAGCTTGCCGTCCGAAAACGTGCCTGCTCCGCCTTCGCCGAACATGACGTTGGAGTTTTCGTCCAGTTCACCCGTCGCCCAATAGCGCTCTACCTGCTCTGCGCGTTGCTTGATTGCGTCCCCGCGCTCCAGAACGAGCGGAGAAAAGCCGTGTTTCGCCAGCTGATAGGCGGCAAACAACCCCGCAGGGCCGAGGCCAACCACGAGCACGCGCCCGCGCAGATTCTCCGAACCGGTCGGGATCTCGCGCTCACGCTCTTCGACATACGCTTCCACATGCGGGTTTGCCCGCGCAAGCAGGCGCTTGCCTGCCGCGTCCTCCACCTCCACAATGGCAGAGAGCAGGAAGTGTACGTCCATCTTTTTGCGCGCGTCCAGTGCGCGGCGCGTGACCCGCGCGCTCAAAACCTGTGCTGTTTCCAGTCCAACTAGGTTTGCGATGCGCTGCGGGAGCAGCTCATCCCCCTCCGAGATCGGTTGTTTGATGTTGCTCATGCGTAGTTTCATGTTTTGTTCTCCTGTTGTGTCTGAATGCTTGATTACTTCGCGCAAATCGCGAATTTAATAATTTTTCGAACAAGAACGGCGGAGCTGATGCCCCGCCGCTGCACATCGTGTCGTGTTTGCTACTTGGGTTGGTCGATGGTGACCGTCACCTCGGTGATTGAAAGCGTGGTCGTGAGCTCAATGGTCGCGTCCGCATCCCGCACCATCACGGAGACGGGTAGCTTATAGACGCCGGGCGTGAGCCCAGTGACGTCCACAAACAGCTGCACATCGCTGCGCGAGAGCATGCTCACAAGGCTGTAGCGTCCTTCGACGGTTAAATCAGCGGCGGGGATGCTCAGGGTGACATTTTCTCTGCCGAGTTTACCATGCACCAGAATTTCCAGCTGCTCAAACGTCTGCGTAATGACCATCTCGCGTACTTCGAGCAGGACGGACACCGTCGTGCTGTCGAGCATGCGCACGCCGTCCGGCACGATCAGCTCCCCGCTGACGGTCATCGTGCTGTCCAGTCCGTTGATCGCAATCGGCTCCAGCGCAATTTTGTCGATCTTGTCCAGCACCGCCGGATCGCCCACGAGGCGAACGGTTGCCGGCGTCGCCACCGCCTTGATGATCTCGTGGTTTGCCGCTAAATTATCCGCGCCGACCAGCGAGCTCTCCACGTCGATTGGAACATTCTTCATCGGATAGATCGGCAATCGCACAGTGGAGGTTGGCAATGTGCCGATGATGATATCCGAGGAGACGACATGGTTGTTCTTGTCGTAAAACGTCACGTCAAACGTGCTGTAGATCGTGCCCATGCGATCGGTGAGATCCACCACGCATTCGCCGTGCGTAATCGTCGAGATATCCGTCTTTGGCCCTGTGATGTCGAGGCGCGCTGTTGTGGAGAGCGCGTCCATATCCGCCCAGTACCCCTCCGGCAGCTCGCCGGAGAACGTTGTGGTGATGGGAATCGTCTTGGTGACCAGGGTGTCAATCTCCACCGTTACGCTTGCCGGAGCGATCGATTGCACAACCCCTAGCGACGAGGTGACGATCGCCTGAATGGGCAGGTCGTATTCCCGCGCCTCGCTGATGTTTCTGAGGCTGATGGAGGCGACAATCGAGCTCGGGGTGACGTATGCATAGTTCGTAATCTGTGTGCGCACATTGACGGTGACATCTTGCAGAATCTCGCTGCGATCCCCGCGCACGCAATATCCCTGCGCGATGAGTTCCGCCTCGCCGTCAAAGCTTGTTGCCACGTTGGGCACTTCTTTTTCGCGCATCGGCTTTTGATCCGTCAGCACATAGCCCCAGAGGAGCATGGCAAACACAAACGCAATCACCTTGAGCGCCATGTTCTTGGTGAAGAAGCTCTTGATGCTGCGCAGGAGCCTCGCTTTGTCAATCTTAGGAATGTTCATGCGGTCCCTCCGATGGCTTTCGCTTGACCCAGCTGAAAGCCGAAGAATTGCCCGTCTGCAAAAACAGGCTTTCCAGCACGTTGGAGAGCGCTTTTGCGTCGATGTAGCGCACGAGCTTGCCGTCCCGCGCGATGGAGATCGCCCCGGTTTCCTCCGAAACGATGATGGTCACGCTGTCCGAAACGGTCGAAACGCCAAGCGCCGCGCGGTGCCGCGTGCCCAGCTCGCGGGAGACGGTCAAATCGTCCGAAAGCGGAAGAAAGCAGCCCGCGGCGAGTATGATCGAGCCGCGCACGATCACCGCACCGTCATGCAGCGGGGTGTTCGGCTCAAATATGTTTTCCACCAGCGCGCCGGAGAGCAAGCCCTCGATGCGCGTTCCGGTGCCGACGAGATCGCCCAACCCCGTTTTTTGCTCAAACACGATCAGCGCGCCCACGCGGCGGTGGGAAAGCGAGAGAATCGCCGTTTGCATGTCGCGAATCAGCGCATTGCTTTGCACGCTTGCGGAATCAAACCAACCCTTGCCGAGCCGTTTCCCGCTTGTGCCGAGCTTTTCCAGCACGCGCCGGATCTCCGGCTGAAAGAGGATGAACAGCACGATGATGATCGAGCCGGAGGTCAATATGGAGTCCAGTAGCCAGCTCAAAATCGTCAGCGAAAACAGCTGGGCGACGATCGAGCACAAAAACAAGAGCCCAACGCCTTTGAGCACCTCGTAAGCGCGCGTCTCTTTTGTCCAGACGATGAGCTTGTAGATGAGTATGGTGATGATTGCGATGTCGAAAATGTCCTGTATGAAGAACTGCGAAAAGCCGCTTGCTAGAGCGTTTGTGATGCTGGTATACGACAATTTTGCGTTCTCCTTTCTCAAGCGGAATCTGCGCGCAGATGCGCGCGCACATCCGGCTATTCTTCGATTACATGGCCGGCGATATCCGTTTCATATGCGATTACTTTTTCGTTGAGGGTTTTCCCCGTGAGCTTGCCGGATTCTTCATATTCCCGCACAGCGAGCTCGGAGAGCTCCTTTTGTCTGCGCAGGCCTTCCTCGTCCAGCACCGGCTCTTCGATGGGAAGTCCGTCGAGTTTGCGTACTTTTGTGATCATATTTTCTCCTGCCTAATGTTTCTATTATAGCATACCGACTATGGCACATTGCCGGGAGAATTTGAATTTTTCATGGCGTTTTTTCGTATGTCAGGTGGTTTTATGCAGAAGGTGAGCTGGCAAATGGTGTGCCGCTTACGGTTTGAAGTGCGCGTTCCTGCGATTGTGTGATGTGCGTTCTACTCAATTTTGTTGTTTTTTCGTTCGCGTATGTAAAATATTGAAATCCAGATGAAGCGTGATATCTTTTCCTTTATTATTTGCACAAGATCGTGATAAAATCAAGTAGAAGCATATCATTTCCTACATAAACGGGAGGTTTTATGTCCATTGAGCTCTACCACGGCTCCTCCACCGGCGGTATCCAAACCCTTCAGCCGTTCACAGCGGATCACGGTAAAGCGTATGTGTATTTTACGACGAGTGACATCTCAGCGGCGTTTTATGCCGCCCGCGTGATCGAAAGCCCGTATTATTGGGTGCCGTTCGGCTACGACGCGCACGGAAAGATCACCTATACCGAGGTTTGGAAAAACGCATTTGCCGACGTGTATTCCGGCAAAACGGGCTATCTCTACTGTTGCGAAGGGGACGACAAGCGGTTGCTGCGGTTTCCGACGCATCACAGCCTGCGCCTCTCGACGGAGGCGGTTGCCGTCGCTCACTGCGAGAAGATCGACGATCTGCATGCCTGGTTCTTGCAGCGGGAGCGTGAAGGCAAGCTGGTGATTCAGCGCTATGAGGCGATCACGCCCGATCAGCTTTCCCTCTGGCACGGCATGGTGCTCGAGGAGCTGATCATGACCTATTCTAATGCAGCTGCGGATCATCCCTATCTCCGGTTTGTGCAGGGGAAACTGCCCGCCGTCTGGGAACGGTATCTGCACGAAGCAAAATAAACCCCAACCTAATCTAACCTAAAATTTTTCAACAAACGCGCCACCCGAAAAGGCAGCGCGTTTTTTTGTCGAGTTGTGTTATAGAGAATGTTATTGCTTAGCGGCGTTCGGCTCGCGCAGCATGCACCAGAACGGCAAGTCGTCGCCGGGCATCGTCCCCGTATGGATCAACTCAAACCCTCTCTGCTCATAATACGCCACGTTGGCAAACTGGTGCGTCTCCAGATAGACCGGCATACTCTCCCCGTCTGCCTTGTCAAACAGCGCGTTTAGAAGAGTGGTACCCGCGCCGGAGCGCTGCCGTGCCGGATCGACCGTGATCCCCCAAAGATAGTAATGCGGGCGGCTTTGCAGCAGCCGCTCCTGCATGTCGGCAAGATACGCCTCGGAAGTGTTGACAACCGAATACCGCCTGAGTCCCACAACAAGCGGCGCCGCGAGAAACCCGCATTTTACATATTCCCAATCCGTCAGCCGCGTATGCCCCGGCGGCAGCAGGAACAGGACTCCGGAGAGATCGTCCGTCGTCATGACCTCGCCGTACCGCATCGCGCTCTCCAGCACGCGCGCCATATACCAGGGCAACTTCCAGTTTCTGCTCTTCTCCTGCGGAAAATACGCCTTGAGTGACGGATAGTCAAAGAATGCGCGCGCAACGACAGCCGCCGCCTTCTTCTTGTCGGTTGGTTTTAGTGGTATCACTTTCATCTGTTCTCTCTCCCTTGAGTCGATTGTTTTTGTATGATTTTGAGCAGCAGTATGCTTTTTTAATTTTCGCGTTTCTTTCTGTTTGGTTTGTTTTGATTGATTCTTTTTACTATACCGTCCTCACAGATCGAATTCAATCATCTTTTGTATGATCGGTTCAGATTCTGTAACAAAAAAGCACGCCGGGATACCCGGCGTGCCATATTGGTTGGAGATTGTCTTAGTAGTTCTTTACCGTCGGCGTCCAGTATTGTCCGCCGTAGAGGTCGGTGATGCGATAAGCCATGTCCCAGTTGACGCCGTCGCCAAGCGGCGCGTTGCCGATCTCCCACTCGCCGGTCGCCATCATCTGTTCGCCGAGATAGTACGCGTCGTTAAACGAGCCGTCGTAGTTATAGTAATCGCACAGGAAGTCGATCGTGTCTCCCGATACGATCTCGACAAGCCCCTTCATCACCGTGTCGGTCGCGGTGGCTTCGTAGTCATACTGCGCGCCCAGCACCACGCCATAGGGGTTCTCGGTTGAGAACTCGAGTATGATGTTCACGCGCGTGCCGTTGAGCAGCGCGGGAACGCGGCCGAGGATGGTGAAGTTCTCGTCAATCTGATCCTCACTGACGAGATAGTAGGCGACGATCTGCCCGTTGAGGGACATCCACGTTCCGTCATACGCCATGATCAGGTCGTTGTCCGCGTCATAATCCGCAACGTTGTCCAGCCCAAGGTCGATATAACCCTCGCCGTCGTCCACGTAGACGTTTTGCTCCAGCGTGACCACGCTGCTCCATTGTTCTTCGGTGAGTACCAGCGTCGGCACATCGCCCTTGTAGGTGAGCATAAGGTTCACGAAACCCGCGTTGTTGGCCTGATAGTCGGCAATCGAACCGCGCACCAGGTCTTCGTCCACCCAGCTGGAGTCCTCGTCGCCCGTCACCACGCTGCGGTTGCTCAAAAAGAGATCGAGCAGCTGTGTCACAGTATCCGTCGAGCCACTTGCCACGTCTTCGCTGCTGCTGGAACCGCCGAGCAGCGTGCCCAGCAGGCTTCCCGCGTTGTCGCCCAACAGGGTGCCAAGCGGGTTTTCACTCGAACCACTCGCTACCTGTCCGCCAGCAGACACAGAGGCAAAGCTCTTGATGCACTCGGAATAGCTCTTGTCCAATCCGATGGCGTTATAGGTTTCAATCGCGGTGCTCACACTGCGCATCGATTGATATGGGAAATAGATCGATAATCCGTTGGCGTGCGAAATATTGGTGGAGTTGCGGTTGTATTTCACCGCGTTTGCCAAGGTACTGGAGAACGTCTTCGCCTCCGCGGTGCCAAGGTTTTCCGCGAAGTGGATCAGGTCGATCTGGTTGATCTTGCTGCTCGTGGAAAAATCGCGCGACCCGCTTCTGGCGGTTGCGACGGTGTTGTATCCGTCTCCCGCAATGAGTTGGCTCGTGGAGGAAGAAAACGCATTGAATACCGCAGGCACGGTGCCTTCCAGCTCGGCAAGGTCGGTCATAGAGAGCGTGGTCTGGCTGTTGCCGCCGCTCATCTTAACGTAGTCGTCGATGATCTGTTTGCCGACGTCCAGCGAATCCATCGCGGGATTGTCGGAGAGCGCCGAAAGCCAGTTGGTATAATACCAGCCTGTGCCGGGCTCAACTGCCTCGGACGCGATCAGATAATCGCCGTACTGCCCCGCGACCAGCGCGGTCTCCAGCGTCGCCATCAGGCACGCGTCAAAGCCGATCATGTCAAACTGCACGCCGCCGGCCTTGAGCGCCTGATCGATCTCGTCCAGACTCATGCTGTCGCCCGGGAAAAGCTCGTCATAGCCAAAAGCGGTCAGCGAGCCGCCGCCGTGATCCCAGAGGATGAGCATGTAGCGATCCGCCGGGAACTCGCTAGCGCTGAACTGGATGAAGTCCGCCAGCGTATCCGGGTCTACCATGGAGCGCTTGCCGACCTTTGCGTTGAGTGTCTCCAACCCGCCCTGCTTGACGCGGAATCGCTGGTTGGTGTTGCTCTTGACGATCTGGTTTTGCCAGGAGGAGGCGCCGCCCGTCTCCACGATCACGTTGATGTTGCTGCCAAGCGTTGCGCTGACCATCTCTTCGAGGTCCGAGGTGGCCATGCCGCTCTTGCTCTCAAGGTCGGTGCCGCACATATAGACCATCACGGTGATGCTTTGGGCCGATGCCGCGTCAGCATACTTCTCGCGCGCGGAGGCAGCAACCTCACGGTTGGGCTCATGCGCCTTGTAGACTTCTTCCGTGCTGGAAACCGGGGCAATCTGTCCCGTCGTGCTGCCATAATTGCCGAGCAGGGAGCCCAGCGCATCCGAAACGGAGCCGGAAGAGCCCGTGTCGGTGCTCTCGGTTGTGTCAACAGTGCTCAGCCCCGAATCCGTGGTGGTGGCATAGTCGCCCAGCAGGCTGCTCAAGAAGCCGCCTTCTGTGTTGCCGGAGCACATGTTGAACAGCAACACGATCCCGACGACGATCAGTGCAAGCACGAAGATGCGGCCAAGGCACCCGCGCTTGTTTGTTCCGTTTCCGTTGTTGTTGTTTGCCCCGCCGATGAGCAGCGCCAACAGCACGGCGAGCAGTCCGCCGCCGCCAACGCCGCGGTCACCGCCGGAATCTCCGCCAAAGGAGCCGGAGGAGCCGCGCGGGCCGTTTCCGACGCTGCCGCTGCCCAGTCCGCTCCCGCGGCGATAGACGTTCCCTCCGCCAGAGACGGTTCTTCTCGGTCTTCCGCCCGGTCTGTTTGCAGGACTCATAATGCTCTCCTCCTATATGGTGATCAAATGGTTGATTCTATGTTGCCAGAAGATTTTTACGCTGATTTATTTGTGATCAAGCTAATTCTATTCTATCGTATTGAATGCTTAATTTAGCGTGAGAAAATCACGAACGCCCGCGTCGTCCAGAATCCTTCTTTCGCCGAACCGATCTCCGCCGACGGGAATCTCATAGCCGTAACGATCCAGAATCGGCGAATAGGTCACCACTTCGATCGTGTCCGCCTCAGGATCAAAGCGCATCAGACGCAGAAAGCCGATGCCGTGTTCGATGTCGTCCTGCACGTTCATCATCATCTGATGCACGGTGAAATCCGGCGTCTTATCCGCATTGACATCCCGTGTTTCAGGAATATACGCCATGCCGCGTTCATGCCCGCAGAGCACGAGGCGCACATTGGGCGATTGCTTGACCACTTGTTCGACAAGCCGGGAGCCGACGGAGGAATATCCGGCGAGGCTCATATAGTTATGCAGGACGAGAATCGCATAGTGATCCGCGTATTCCCTGCAGGTCTCGTTGATCCAGTCCGCGGCACCGACCTCAAACCCGTAGCCAAGCGAAAACACGATGATCGGAACGCCGCCCGCGTCGAAGGTCATATAGTATACATACCCCTGCGCGTCAAAGGCGTGCGCGGGGTCAAAATCGGTGTCCGGACGATGCTCCAGATACGGCGTGTGGGTGTCATACTCCGGCAGCTGGTCATGATTGCCCGCCGCGGTGAGAATCCGCATCCCCTTGTGCAAGCGCGCGAATGCCGCGTCGCTGTTCTTCCACTCATAGTCCCGAAAGGCGTTGTAGACGATGTCCCCTGTATGCACGGCAAGCACGGTGTTGTATTCCTGTTGCGTGTCGCAAATCCACTGCGTCATCCTGCCAAAAACGTCGCTGTCGGCAGCGGTATACCCCTGCGTATCGCTCATCCAGGCGATGGTAAACGGCTTGGGTTCGGGCGGCGGTTCCGGCGTGAATTCCGGAGCCACATCCGGCGCAAACGCCGGTGCTTCGGGGGCTGGTTTTGCCTGCGCTGCGTTCTCGCTCTTGGCGGATCGAACGTCGGGCTGTGTTGCCTGAGCGGGTTTTTGTGCTGCACATGCACTCAGCATTAGTAGACTCAGGGCAGAAAAAAAGATGGCGAACAGCGGTTTCGTCGTTTGCATACGTCTAAAAAAGAATCCTTCCGTGAGCGTTCCAACAAAATTATGAGCGGAAACCCGGTGTAAGCCGTCACAATTGTTGCAACGTAACACGCGTGATATACCTAGTGTTATCTTACCATTCGCGCGCGTCCGCGTCCAGTTGTATACGCTGTAAAATCGTGCTAGAATTGAAGTATGGAAATCAAATCGCTGCAAAAACGAATCGCTCTTGTGTTGCTTGTGCTGCTGTTGCTTGCGTGCCTTGGCTGCGGGCGCGGCGAGGCAGCCCCAATCGCGCCGACAAGCACACCCGTCGTGATGGCGACCAACGCACCCTCGCCGGACAGCGCGCCGACGCCGGTTTTGCAGCCGCAGCTGAAATACATCTTCCTCTTCATCGGCGACGGCATGGGCTATGCGCAGGTGCAGGCAGCGTCCGACGCTTTGGCAGCGGACGGGCAAACCCCGCTGAGTTTCCTCTCCTTTCCCGTACAGGGCAGCGTAAAGACCGGCAGCGTTGACGGCAGCGTGACCGATTCCGCCGCGGCGGCAACCGCGATCTCAACCGGACAAAAGACGATCAACGGCTATCTGGGGTTGGATTCGGAAGAAAACCGCATCGAAACCATCGCCGAGACGCTTCGCAACACGGGTCGAAAGATCGGTTTGTTGACCACCGTTTCGCTGGATCACGCGACCCCCGCCGGATTTTTTGCGCATGTAGACTCGCGGCGCAGCTACGATATGATCACGGACGACCTCTTTGCCAGCGGGTTTGACTTTTTCGCGGGCGGCGGCTTTCACAGCACGCCTAACGCAAAGGAGTATGCCTTTGAAAACGGCTATACGCTGATTAACTCGTTTGAGGAAGCGCCCGCCTCCACAGACGGCAAGCTCATCCTCTCCTCATCGCTGATCTTCGGCGATTTTGGTGTGCTGCCCGCCATCGACGGCGGCGCGCGCACGAGTTGGCTTCGCAAAGCCACCGACCTCGCCATCTCGCGCCTGAGCGTTCCGGAAGGCTTTTTCATGATGGTCGAAGGTGGCCGGATTGATTATTTCTGTCATTATAACGACGCAGCTTCGTTTGTTGCGGAATTGCTTGATTTTAACGAGGCGGTGCAGAGCGCGCTTGTGTTCTACGCGATGCATCCGCAAGAGACGCTGATTCTCGTCACCGCGGATCACGAGACGGGCGATGTTTCCTTCACAGAAGGTGACCGCGCCGCGCTGCTGCGCCAGACCATCTCCAGCGATATCTGCGACGATACGCTGGTTGCCGAGTGCCTCGCGGCGAAAACGCCTTTTGAAGAGGCGCTTCCGCGCTTTGCCGCTGCGTTCGGGCTGAGCGATCTCACGGCAGAAGAAACAGCCCTCCTGCAGGCAGCCTACGCGCTCTCGCTTGCCAACAACGTGCCCGGCAACACGAGCGACGAGGAATACGGCGTATATGACCCGATGACCACCGCCTGTATCGATCTAGTCGCAGCCCGCGCAGGGCTGATCTTCGGTTCCGGCGGACACACGGGCAAGGATGTGCCGATCTATGCGCTCGGCATCGGCTCCGAGTTCTTTTCCGGCAACTACGAAAACACAAACATTCACGACGCAATTCTAAAGGCGGTCGCCGCGTATCCCTTCTCCTAAAGGGCGGCAACGGTCGAATTGCGGTCGTATACTTGTTCGGATCAAATCTAGCACGGAAAGGCCAACACACATGAAAGTCACCTTTATCGGCGCGGATCACGAGGTTACAGGCAGCTGTACACACCTCGAACTCTGCGGCAAGCACATCCTTGTGGACTACGGCATGGAGCAGGGCAAGGATTTCTACCAAAATGTAAGCCTGCCTACCATCCCCGGAGAAATCGATGCGGTATTGCTCACCCACGCGCATATGGATCACTCCGGACTCCTGCCGCTACTGTATAAAAACGGATTCAAAGGTCCTGTGCACGCCACGAAACCCACCCAAAACCTCTGCGACATCATGCTGCGCGACAGCGCGCACATCCAGGAGTTTGAAGCCGAATGGCGCAACCGCAAGGGCGCGCGCAGCGGCGAAAAACCGTATATTCCGCTCTATGTCATGAAGGACGCGGAGGCAATCCTCAAGCAGTTTGTGCCGCACAAATATGACGAGAAGTTTACCCTCTTTGACGGCATCGAGGTGCGCTTCACCGACGCGGGGCATCTGCTGGGCTCGTCCTATATCGAGATCTGGATCGACGAAAACGGAGAAAAGCGCAAAATCGTGTTCTCCGGCGACATCGGCAACGTCAATCTGCCGCTGCTGCGCGATCCTTCGCTAGTAGACGAGGCGGATTTCATCATGATCGAGTCCACCTATGGCGATCGCGTACACGACGCGCCGCCGGACTACGCGCGTGCGCTTGCGGATGTGTTGCAGGCCACCTTTGACCGCGGCGGCAGCGTGATCGTCCCATCCTTTGCAGTCGGGCGCACGCAGGAGCTGCTCTACTTCATCCGCCGTATCAAGGACGAAGGCCTCGTGCACGGACACAACAGCTTCCCCGTGTTTGTCGATAGTCCGCTCGCCAACTCTGCCACGCGCGTCTATCTGGAAAACGCCGATTTTTGTTATGACAACGAAGCGCGCGCGTTCGTGGAGCAGGGCATCAACCCCATCGCGTTTGACGGCCTTACCATCACTCAATCCAGCCAGGAGTCGATGGCGATCAACACCGATACGCGCCCGAAGGTAATCCTCTCCGCCAGCGGCATGTGCGAGGCGGGGCGCATCAAGCACCACCTCAAGCACGGGCTCTGGAACGCCGCCAACACGATCCTCTTCGTCGGCTTCCAGGCACCGGGCACGCTGGGTCGCTCCCTGCTGGAAGGCGCGGAGAAGGTTAAGCTCTTTGGCGAAACCATTCGCGTCAACGCCGAGATCAAGCAGCTCCCCGGCATCAGCGGACATGGCGATGTCAATATGCTCATCAAGTGGGCGACGCATTTTTCGCCCAAGCCGCGCCGCGTGTTTGTCAACCACGGTGAGAGCGAGGTCTGCGACCTGTTTAGTAAGCGCCTGCAGGACGAGTTCGGCCTTGCCGCAACGTCTCCCTACAGCGGCTCGATCTATGATCTGGTGCAGAACAAATACCTGCTCGAGGCGGCGCCGGAGCCGCTCAAAGGGCGGATTCGCGAACCCCTCCCGCAGGAGATCAGCGATCAGAGCGAGCAGCGCGATCCATTCGGGCGCACGCCGCGGCAGCAAAAGGCGCAAAAAGACCAGCCGAAAAAGGGTCAGGCTCAAAAAGGGCAGACTCAAAAAGAACAGCGCATGCCGCAGGCACATGGCGATTCCGACTCCGCTTATCGTCAACTGCTCATCTCGCTGGAACGCCTCGTGGATACCATCCGCTCCAGCAAGGGGCTCGGCAGCCGCGATCTGGATCGGTTTGCCGACGAGATCGACGCCATCAGCGACGAGATGGAACGCGAATAACACCTGACTTGCAGAAAATGACTCAGCATAAATTAAACCAAATAACGCATACAAGCAAAAACATCCCGCAGGCATTGCCTGCGGGATGTTTGTTTTTACGTTGCGTGTTTTTTAGTGCAGCATCAGCATACGCTTCTCCCCGCTGCGCACCAGCGAGCCCCACATCCAGAGAGTGAAGCCGACGAGCAGCGCAAAGACAATCGGCGCAATCAGCATGCTGCCGGTCGCACCGGCGACAATCGCGGGGGCAAAACCCGCCGCCATGCCCACGAAGACACAGACCATGGTCGCGCCGCCCTGCTTGATCGCCTCCGCCTCGCTTTGCCAGTCCAGACGCGGCATGCGGATGTTGAGCCAGAGCCCGAACACGCTAAACGCGAAGGTATAGGCAAGCGGCACGAGATAGATCCAGAGCGCTTCGACAATCCCCGGCCTAAGGCCGATGACGACCAATGTGGAGGCGATGATTATGCTCGGAATCGCGAGCAGCAGCGTCACCTTGACCTTCGCGGCAAGCCAATCCCGCGCGGAGACGGGTAGGCTCTTGATAATCCAGAGCGATTTGCCCTCCATCGAGATCGCGCTGGAGGTGGTCACGCCCATGGACACCATCCAGCCAAAGAGGAACGGCACGAGCACGCTCAGCGAAGGCAGCTCCGGCATCTCCAGAAACTTCAGCACCTCATCTGCTTTCACCAGGAGCGCGACAGCCGCGATGATCATCATCACATAGCCAAACGCTGTGTTGACGACATAGAGACTGGAGCTGAAATACCGCTTGAGCTCGCGCTTGAACAGCGCAGAGGTAGCGGTGGAATGCACCTGACGCTGCATGACGAATGTCTCGCCGCGCGGCTTGCTCTTGATGTGCGAATTGATCACAACGAAGTTTTTGCCAAGCCAGAAGATCAATAGCGAGATCGTCGCCACGGTGAGCAGCAGCAGCCAAAGAATCGAACGCAGTGAGCCCGTTGTCAGCGCGTCCTGGAACCACTGCGCGGGCGGATACATCCCCGCAATCATCGGGCGAAACAGTTCCGCCATACTTGCGAGCTTGCTTGGGTCTTCAAACATCATACCGCTACGCATCGACACGATCATGAGCCCGAACACCAGCACCATCTGCGCGGCAATGCTCACAAGGCTGCTCTTCTTCATCCGAGCGGTTGCAACCGTCAAAACGGTGCCAAGCAGGGCGCCGATAATCGTCGGCAATGCGGGTAGCAGGAACAGCAGCAGCAAAAACAGCGGATAATACCACAGCGGCGGTGCTGCCATGATGGCATAGATCACACCCGCGGGCAGCAGCAGCAAAAACGCATAGACAAAATTATACGCATACATGCTGAAAACCCGGCTCGCCGCAACGGAGCGCACATTCACCGGCCAGCTCATGACGATGTCAAAATCGCCAAAGCCGAACAGAACGCCCTTGGTCTCAAAGATCGAGAACATCAAAATCAGAACACTGGCGGCGAGCGCCATGATGCCGAGCAGTGTCGGCAAGGTGTTGAACATCTGAAACGATCTTGCGAGCATATAGCTGTAGAGCACGGACATGTAGCCCATCGCAAACACCATCGCGATGAGCGAGCCTAGCGTGCGTTTGCCCAGCTTCTTCTCTTCCGCGTTTTTCATGTGCAGGATTTTATTGATCCCGAAAAGGGAGCTCACCTGCAATTTCGTCAATATCCAGAATTCACGCATTGTCCGTCAACTCCAAAAACAGCGTTTCCAGCGAAGTATCGCCCTTCACTTTATCCATCTCGCCGGCAGCGATGAGCTTTCCGTTCTTGATGATTGCAATCTTGTTGCAGAGCTTCTCCGCAACCTCGAGCACGTGCGTCGAGAAGAAGAACGCGCTGCCGTTTGCGCACATCTCTGTCATGAAGGTCTTGAGCGTGTGCGCGGCTTTGGGGTCGAGGCCGACGAACGGCTCGTCCAGCAGCAGCAGTTTGGGGTTATGAATCAGCGCGGAGATCAGGGCGATCTTCTGCTTCATACCGTGGGAACAACTGCCGATGAGGTCGTTGAGCCGCGGCGTCATCTCAAACGCGTCTGCGTATTTTTTGATGCGCTCGTCGCGGTCGCTCTCGCTCACGCCGTAGATGTCCGCAACAAAGTTGAGGTACTGGATACCGGTCAGGTGCTCATAGATATCGGGATTGTCCGGAATATACGCCATTTCGCGCTTGCAGGCGATCGGGTCGTCGACAATGCTCTTGCCGTTGATGCGAATGCTTCCGCTGTCAAACGAGAGAATGCCCGCAACCGCGCGGAGCGTCGTGGTCTTGCCCGCGCCGTTGTGTCCGATAAAACCGTAGATGTCCCCCGGCATCACGGTCAGGCTAAGGTCGTCTACGGCTTTGACTTCTCCACCGTAGCATTTGGTCAGGTGTTCAATGGTTAACATCGTTTTTTCTCCTTGCGTCCCCCCCGAGTCGCGCGGATATTCTTCGCGTGTTGGGGCTATTTCTGCGCCATTATATCACAGTTATAAGTTAAACAATATCGATTGCGCGCAATTAGGATGGATTTCACAAATTTGTAACTATATACTCTTTTGTACCTTACATTTGTGCACGGATCGCCGCGCGAGATTGACAGACCTCTGACGATTGCATAAAATGAGCATGGGCAAACTAAGATGTTTCTCCTGATTTTTTTCACACCCGAACCTGACCGAATGGAGAAGATACACATTCCTCCTGATTTTTTTAATCCCAAACCTAACCGAACGGAGAATATAGACACATGAAAGACGGATTTGTCAAGGTCGCATCCGGAACGCCGGAGATTCAGGTAGCCAACTGCGAATACAATGCCGACGCGATCATCGCGCTGATTCACCGCGCGGAGGCCGACGGGGTCAAGGTGCTGGTGCTGCCTGAGCTGACCATCGTGGGTTACACCTGCGGGGATCTCGTGCTGAGCACCGCGCTGACGGACGCCGCCATGCGCGCGCTGGAGCGCATCACCCGCGCAACCATGGGCAGCGATATGCTCGTTGCCATCGGGGTTCCGATCGTGTTCGGGCATCTGTTATACAACTGCGCGGCTGTCGTGCAAAACGGGCGCGTTCTGGGCGTTATCCCCAAGACGCACCTCGGCAACTATGGCGAGTTTTACGAAAAGCGCACCTATGCGGCGGCGCTGGAAACCATCGAGGAGATGGAGCTTTTCGGGCAAAAGGCACCGTTTGGCAACCGCCTCGTGTTCTGCTGCCGCGAAATGCCGCACTTCGCCGTCGGTGTGGAGATCTGCGAAGACCTCTGGGCTGCCGTTCCGCCGTCCACCCTGCTGGCGGATTGCGGCGCGAGCATCCTCTTAAACCTCAGCGCGAGCGACGAGGCGGTCACGAAGGTGGACTACCGCCGCATGCTCGTGCAGAGCCAAAGCTCCCGCACCAACTCCGCCTATGTGTTTTGCAGCGCAGGCACGGGCGAGAGCACCACGGACGTGGTATTCTCCGGCCATGATATGATCTGCGAAAACGGCACCATGCTGACCGAAGCAAAGCCGTTCGGCGCGGGCTATTGCGTCAGCGAAGTCGATCTAGAGTTTCTCTCCCGCGAGCGCAGGCGCTTTGCCAGAAAGCTGTTTGACAACTCGGATATCGTGCGCATTCCGTTTTCGATGGACGTCACCGAAACCAAACTCACGCGCTCCTTCTGGAAGATGCCGTTTGTGCCGGATATGAGCGCGGGCGCGGCAACGCGGTTTGATCAGGTGCTCGCGATTCAGAGCCACGGTCTTGCACAGCGCATCAAGCACACCAGCGCAAAGAAGCTGCTCATCGGCGTCTCCGGCGGCGTGGATTCCACCCTTGCGCTGATCGTGAGTAAAGAAGCGCTCGCGTTGTTGAAACGTCCCGCAGAGGACGTCGTCGCGGTGACGATGCCCTGCTTTGGCACCAGCACCCGCACACGCGCGAATGCCGAGAAACTCTGCAACGCGCTTGGCATCTCCATGCGCGAGATCAACATCGGCGAGAGCGTGAAAAAGCATCTCTCGGACATCGGACACGCGATGGATGTCCAAGACGCAGCCTACGAAAACGCGCAAGCACGCGAACGCACACAGGTGCTGATGGATCTTGCCAACATGCACGGCGGCCTCGTCATCGGCACGGGAGACCTCAGCGAACTCGCGCTCGGGTTTGCGACATTTAACGGAGATCATATGTCCAACTACGGCGTGAATGCAGACGTGCCAAAAACGCTGATTCGCGCCATGCTGCGTTATTTCGCAATTAAATCCGACGACGCGCTGAAAGAAGTATTACTCGACATCGTCGACACACCCGTCAGCCCGGAGCTGCTGCCCACCAAGGACGGCGAGATCACGCAGGTGACGGAGGAACTCGTCGGCCCCTACGAGCTACACGATTTCTTCCTCTACCATATGCTCCGGCGCGGTGCGGGCAAGGAGAAGATCGTTCGCCTCGCGAAATACGCCTTTGACGGAGATTATGACGACGCGACGATTGAAAAATGGTACTCCATGTTTATCCGCCGTTTCTTCTCCCAGCAGTTCAAGCGCAACTGCATTCCCGACGGACCCCGCATCGGCAACGTCGCCCTCTCTCCGCGCGGAGACTGGCGCATGCCCAGCGACGCACAGCCGCACGCGTTTCAGTAAGAACAGCTAAGCATAACAAAGCCGCCCAATTTCTCGGGCGGCTTTTGTGTTGCTTGTGTTGATTTTATTCGTCTTCCGTGGGCTCTGTCGGTTCTGTGCCTTGCCCCGTGATCGCCTTTTTGATGCGCCAGGTTTCGCTCTCGTTGAGCAGGAGCGTCAGGTGCGTGCCGTCTTCTTCATGCGATTCTTGCAGAATGGTCGCGCTCTGGCGGATCAACTGCATCGCGCCGTGCTTGTCATACGGCACGACAACCTCCAAGCGCACCTGCGTCTTGGCGAGCGCTTCTTCGATTGCGTGTAATAGAGTTTCGATCCCCGTGCTGTTTGCCGCGCTGATGGCGATGCCGCCGCTTCTGGGCTTGGATTCCGGCTTGTCAATCTTGTTGAAAACATCGATGCGCGGCGTATCGATTGCGCCGAGCTGCGTCAATACATCCTCGACCACGCGCATCTGCACGTCGAAATAGTCGCTGGAGCTATCCACCACATGCAGCACAAGATCCGCATCGTTCACCTCGTCGAGTGTGGAGCGAAACGCATTGACCAGATCGTGCGGGAGTTTGTTGATAAAACCTACCGTGTCAGAAAGCAGGCACTCTGCACCGTTTGGCAGGGTAACCTTGCGCACGATGGGATCGAGCGTGGCAAAGAGCTTGTCCTCCGCCAGCGCGTCCGCGCCGGAGAGCAGGTTCAAGAGCGTCGATTTGCCCGCGTTGGTGTAGCCAACCAGCGCCACGACGGGGATCGGGTTTGCCGCGCGCTTGGCGCGGCGCAGCCCGCGCTGCTTATCGATCTCAGCCAATTCCTGCTCTAGCTCAAACACGCGCCTGCGGATTCTGCGGCGGTCGATTTCCAGCTTTTTTTCGCCGGGGCCGCGCATACCAACGCCCGATGCACCCTGACGCGAGAGCACCTTGCCCATACCAAACAGGCGCGGCAGGCGATATTTCAGCTGCGCCAGCTCCACCTGCAATTTTCCCTCGCGGGACTGCGCCCGCTGCGCAAAGATATCGAGGATGAGCATCGTGCGGTCGATGATCGGCAACCCCAATGTCTGCTCAAGGTTTCTCAGCTGTACGGCGGTCAACTCGTCGTCAAACACGAAGATATCCGCTTCGCAGGCGGAGGCGATCAGCGCGAGCTCGTCCGCCTTGCCGCTGCCGATGTAGGTCGCGGCATCCATGCTTCTTCTGCGCTGCTGCTCTCTGGCGACGACCTTGATGCCCGCGGTTTGGCAAAGCTCCGCAAGCTCCGAAATGGTGTCATAACCGTCCGCGGACTCAATCCCCGCGAGCACTGCGCGGTCTGGCTTGATCTCCACGATGTTATACGTATCGGTGAGCAGCCGCTTATCCGCCTCCATGATTGCGTCCATGAGCTGCTTTTGCGGCAGATGGTGCGCGCGCATCGGTCCGTAGATGAGAGGCACGCGCTCCTCACCCTCCATGTCGCCGATAAACGCGGCATAGACACTGCTGGCTCTGTCTTCCTTGACGCCGATGGCGCACATGGCATCGAGCCTTAGCGCATTGAGCGAGCCAAGGTCGACATCCGAAAGAAACCCGACACCGTTCGGGTGCGTGTGGATGCAACGCACGCCGCTGAGACGGTCGATGTTGCGCACAAGGCGCATCTCCTCCATGTGGACGGAGTGATCGTCGCCCACGCGGATGTCTTCGATTTTGCCGACGCGGGACACGTAGAGCAGCACCTCGCGGTTGATCAGCGAGGTGAATAAAACCAGCGCGTCGCAGATCTCGTCGGACAAAAACTCGTCCGCGGACATCTCGATATCATACAGAAGCAGCATCTCGTTGAGTATGCTGTCCCGAATGCCGCCAATATTGCCGTGAATCTCTCTTTTCATGTGGTTTCCTAAATTGTTCCGTTTCTGCCCAACTTCGGTTTTTACCTGAAATTCGGCGCTTTTCGCTGATTGGTATCATATCATCCCGTAGGCTTGCTGACAATGATAAGCGTGACAGGTGTCAATAGAGTAGTAAAAACCCGAAGGATTGCTCCTCCGGGTCTTCTCGTTAGAGAAAAGCCTTATTTGGCGCTCTTGTCATCTTCGTCGAAATTAAACGCTGACGTCGGCATGGTTGACCCGCTGTCGGCAGCCGGACCCTGTTTCGCCTTTGACTGCGCGGTCTTGTCGATGTACTTGCGCATCTTGACGACCAGCAGCACGATCAACCCCAGCGTCAGCGCGAGCGCAACGTAGGAGATGATGTCAAACACGCCTGCCGTCAGGAAGGAAAACGCGCCGAGGCTCTTGCCTTCGATCAGCTTATACTCGAAGACAGCCTTGGCGGTCTCCGTAGCGGGAGTGATCTCCTGATAGGCATAAAACGTGTTGCGCAGCAGCGACGCGGCGCTGTTGATGATCATCGTGATGCCGAGGAAGATGTAGATCTTGCGCGAAAGCGCTTTGAACTCTTCCTCCATGCCCTCTTTGATGTTTTCCACGCTGTAGAGTTTGCCTTTGCCGACGATGCCCGAATAGAGCACGTAGACGGAAACGGCGAGCAGCAGCCAATCGAACATGGCAAATGATCCGGTCATAAATGTAATCTCCTTGTCAATCTTGTTTATTTCTTCGAAAGTTCCGGGTTAAATCTTCTTGAGCTTCGGGCCGTTCGCCGTGTCCTCCACGGTGAATCCCATATCTTTCAGCGCATCGCGAATCTCATCCGCACGCGAAAAATCCTTTGCTTTTCTGGCTGCCAGCCGCTCTTCAAGTAGCGCTGTCGCCTCCGCCGGAAACTCGTCTGCTTTTTCGTTTTTCAGCAAACCCAGCACGCCCGTGAGCTCGGAAAACAGCATATAGCCCGCGTCGATTGCCGCTTTCCCGCGCGGCTGAGTCACAAACGTGTTGGCAGCACGCGCAAAGTCAAACAAAACACCGATGGCGTCGGCCGTGTTCAGGTCGTCGTCCATCGCATCGCTAAACCGCGTCTTGAACTCGTCCAGCTGGGCGATAAACGCCGCATCCTCCGCTGTTGCGGGGGCTGTCTTTGCCTCGGCGAGCCGCTCTTTTGCGGTGCGCAGGCGCTCCAGCGCGCTCTCGGCCTGCAGGATCATATCTCTAGAGAAGTTCACGGGGTTTCGATACTGCACCGAGAGCATGAACATCCGAACCGCTTCAAGGTCAAATTCCTTTGCGATGTCTCGCACAGTGAAGAAGTTCCCCAGCGACTTGCTCATCTTCTGGTTGTCGATGTTGATGTAGCCGTTGTGCATCCAATAGCGCGCAAACGGGTGTCCCGTGGCGGCTTCGCTCTGGGCAATCTCGTTTTCGTGGTGCGGGAAGATCAAATCCTGTCCGCCGCCGTGGATGTCAAACGTTTCACCGAGGATGGCCATGCTCATCGCCGAGCACTCGATGTGCCAGCCCGGCCTGCCCTTGCCCCAGGGTGAATCCCAGCTGGGTTCGCCCGGTTTTTCCGCTTTCCAGAGCGCGAAATCGAGCGGGTCGCGCTTGGCTTCGTCGGGGTCAACGCGCGCGCCGTTCTCCAGATCGTCAATGTTCTGTCCGGAGAGCTTGCCGTAGCCGGAAAAACTGCGGACGGAGAAATAGACGTCGCCTTCGGGGGTTGCATAGGCGTTCCCTTTTTCGATGAGGGAGCTGACCAGCGCGATGATCTCGCCGATGTGCTCTGTGGCTCTGGGATTGTTGCTCGCGCGGCGCACGCCCAGCGCGTCCGCGTCGTGATAGTATTCAGCAATGAAGCGCTCGCCGAGTTCCTTGACCGTCGTGCCCTCTTCGTTTGCCCGGCGAATCATCTTGTCGTCGATGTCCGTAAAATTCTGCACAAAGCGCACGTTGTAGCCACGGTATTCCAGATAGCGGCGCAGGGTGTCAAATACGATAAACGGGCGCGCGTTGCCGATGTGGAAATAGTTGTAGACCGTGGGTCCGCAGGCATACATCGAAATCTGTCCGGGTACCAGCGGTACAAGCTCTTCCTTCTTACGCGTCATCGTATTGTAGATCTGCATGGTTTCTCCTCCGTGTATTGTTCACTATATCACAAATTGGTTCAGCCGTCTTATAAAACCGTGCTGTTAAGCTCGATTTTTATCGTTTAGCATCGCTTCCATCGCGTCAAGCCGCTGCTTGAGCTGCTCGAGCTGCTGCTCTACGGGGTCGGGCAAATCGGTCTGGTCGAGATCGACCCCCGCTTCGCCGGACAAGCCCTCTTTTCTGCGCACGCACTCATCGGTCTCTCTACACTCGCAGTTGCCGTCGTCGCACATGCCGACGCGCTCGCAAGGCACCTTGCAGCCGTAGAGCCGCACCACATGCCCCGGCACACCGACCACGGTGGAGAACGGCGGCACATCCTTGAGCACCACCGCGCCCGCGCCAATCTTGGCGTGGCTGCCGACCGTCACCGGGCCTAGCACCTTTGCGCCCGCGGAGATGGTCACATGATCGCCTACCGTCGGGTGGCGCTTGCCGGTGTCCTTGCCCGTGCCGCCGAGGGTCGCACCCTGGAATATCGTCACATCGTCGCCGATGATCGCGGTTTCGCCGATCACCACGCCTACTCCGTGGTCGATGAACAGCCGTTCGCCGATGGTCGCGCCCGGGTGAATGTCGATGCCCGTGGTGAAGCGGCACCATTCCGACGTCATCCGCGCGAGCAGATGATGCTTGCGCCGATAAAGCCGGTTTGCCCTGCGGTGCATGCGCACGGCACGAAAACCCGGGTAGCAAAGCATGATTTCCCAGATGGATTTTGCGGCGGGGTCTCGCTTGAGCACCGCCTGCAGATCGCTCTTAAGCGTTTTGAACATAGATTTCGTTCCTTTCGCGGCGGGGAGCGCAACGCTTGCCCGCCTGAAACAAATAAAAATAAGCGCAACCATCATAAAGACGATTGCGCATCGCGGTTCCACTTTATTTGGAGAAACCCATAGGCTTCTCCCGCTCAAGGCTGTAACGCAGCTGCTGCGTCCGCCGGTACTCGGCCTGCAAAACTCATCTGCTGGCGTTTGTCGGCGGCGGCTCCCGGAAGGCACTTCGGCGGCTCTGGTTCAGGTCGGCTTTCAGCCGGTGACCGACCCTCTCTTGGAACACTCTTTTGCGCGCTTACTCTTTCCCGGTGGAACGCCTGTTTGGTATAGTTGATAATTTAGTTTATGGTAATCCGATCGACCTGTCAAGATGCAATGTGACTTTCTCACCAACACACTCGCGTAAGCAAGTGCAAACGCAATCACACGCAGTATTGCCTGAGCCATGCCGGATTTTCAAGCGGTTTTCGCCCGGAGCCCCTTGTCAAATCTCGGTTTCTGGGCGATAATAAATTGTTTATAGATAAAAAAGTAGGTATCGAGGAGAACTGGGTTATGAGAATGAGCGAACTGCTCGGCGAACGTTATAAAGAAAAGCCCGCGGACTGCACCATTGAGAGCCACGCGCTCATGGTGCGCGGCGGCTACATCAAGCAGGTCAACACCGGCGTCTATACGCTTCTGCCGCCTGCGCGCCGCATCACGCAGAAGATCGAGCGCATCATCCGCGAGGAGATGGACGCCATCGGCGGTCAGGAAGTGCTCTTCCCCGTCGTGCTACCTGCCGACCTATGGCGGGAGAGCGGACGTTTTACGAGCGTTGGCAAGGAGCTTGTACGCCTCACTGACCGCATGGGCGCGGATATGGTGCTCGGCATGACGCACGAAGAGGCGGCGGTTCATCTGGCGCGCGATGCCGCTAAGAGCTACGCCAAGTATCCGTTCATGATCTATCAGCTCCAGACCAAGTTTCGCGACGAGCCCCGCTCCCGCGGCGGCCTGATTCGCGTGCGCGAATTCACGATGAAGGACGCCTATTCCTTCCATACCACACAGGCCGATCTGGAAGCGTATTACGAGCGCTGCTATGTCGCCTATGAGCGCATCTTCAAACGCGCGGGCTGCAAAAACGTCATCGCCGTCTTGTCCGATTCGGGCATGATGGGCGGGCGCGTGTCGCACGAATTTATGCTGCTCACCGCCATCGGCGAGGACACGCTCGTGCTCTGCGACGAATGCGGCTTTAAGGCAAACATCGAAGCCTGCGCCAGCGTGATGGATAATTCCGCACTTTCCGCAACCGAAGATCTCACCCTCGTGCCCACGCCCGAGATGGCGACCATCGAGGAGGTCGCAGGATTTTTGCACAAGCCCCACAACGCCACCTGCAAAGCCGTCGTCTATCAGAAAAACGCGGACGACAGCTACGTCATCGCGTTTGTGCGCGGAGACCTTGAGGTGCACGAAACCAAGCTCAGAAACACCGTCGGCGCGGAGATTCATTCCGCAGTGATTACGCAGGCAAGCGGCATCGTCGCGGGCTTCATCGGACCCAAGGGTTTGGACACCAAGAAGATCATCGTGCTGTTTGACCGCTCGCTGGAGGGCATCGGTGCCCTCGTCTGCGGCGCAAACCAGCAGGACTACCACTATACCGGCTTCAACATCGAGCGCGACTTCGGCAAGGTCAACTATGTGGACGTTGCCCGCGCGATCCCCGGCGGCATCTGCCCCGTCTGCGGCAAGCCGACGCTGCACATCAGCAACGGCATCGAGGTGGGTAACATCTTCCAGCTGGGAGACAAGTACACCAAGAGCATGAACATGCAGTATCTCGACGAGAACGGCGCGCTGCAGTACCCCATCATGGGTTGCTACGGCATAGGAGTCGGCCGCATGGCCGCTAGCGTCTGCGAAGAGAGCCACGATGAATACGGCCCCGTCTGGCCGATCAGCATCGCGCCCTGGGAGGCGCAGATCTGCGTGCTCCGCGTCGATCAGGAGGAGCCAAAGCGCGTCGGCGAAGAACTCTATGCCGCGCTGCAAAAAGCGGGCGTGGAGACGATCATCGACGACCGCGCGGTCAGCGCAGGCGTCGTCTTCTCGGAAGCTGATCTCATCGGCGCGCCGATCCGCCTCACCGTCAGCCCCCGCAATCTTGCCGACGGCATGGTGGAGCTCAGCACCCGCGACAAGCAGATCAAGAAGCAGGTTCCGCTTGCTGAAGTGCTCGCAACCGTGCTGGAGATCAAGCAGCAGCTCTATGCAGAGTTGAATCAGGCATGAAGCTCCGGTTGAACAAACCGAATGCGTTAAGCCCGCTTGGAATCATTGCCATGCTGGCGGCTTTGCTCTCGCTTGCTGCCTGCGCTGCGCCCACTGCATCCCCAGCGGCGCAATCCACGTCAGCCCCGCAAAAGCAGACGACGCTTGCACCTACACCTACCGCCACGCCGGAACCCACGCCGGACGCTGCGCTTGCGCCGGTTACGTTCGTCTGGATCAGCGACACGCAGGGCTATGCGTCCACGTATCCGGAAAATCTCAGCATCATGACCCAATGGATCGTGGACAACCGCGAGCGGCTCAACATCCAATATGTGCTGCAAACTGGCGATCTGGTCAACGACATGCTCCGCGAGCGGGAATGGAATGTCGTCACGACAGCGTTTGACGCCTTCGTGGGCAAGATTCCGCTATTCGGTATTGCCGGAAACCATGACATCAAGGGCATGATGCACTTTTATGATGACTTTCATGCGCTCATGAGCCGGCAAAACTACACGGACTACCCCACGTTTGGCGGAGAAGATGCGCAAGGCAGACGCAGATATGATCTGGTCACCATCGGAAATGACGACTTCATCATCATCGGCGCGGGCTATAATCAGCAGATAGCGGACTACGACTGGCTCAACCAAACCCTCAAGCAATATCCCGACCGCACGGCGATCCTGATCGCGCACTGGTATCTTGAGCTCAAGGAAGGCGAAGAACTCATTGCCGACTCCAAGCTCCTGCACAGCGTCGTGGCCGAGAACCCGAATGTGCGCTATGTCCTCTGCGGGCACAGGCACGGGCTACGGCATGTAGAAGAGATGTATGACGACGACAAGGACGGCACACCTGAGCGCACCGTTCAAGCGATCATGGTCGATTATCAGGCGCTGCCAAACGGCGGCGAAGGGTATTTCATGCTGCTGACGTTCAACGTGGTTGACCGCACGCTATCCATAACATCCTATTCGCCCGTACGGAACGATTTTAACTATTACGAGGACGAGTCGCTGGAATCGTTCACCATGCCATTATCCACGGTCAGCGTGAATTAAAAACAGCAGCGCAGTGCGCCCTGCCGTATAAGCAACAAAAGCACGACAGACAAATACAGCGCCGCGGGTTTTCCGCGGCGCTGTTGCGTGCTCTTCTGTGCTGTTATGCTTATTCGTCTGCCTGATTTTCGGTTTCGACAATGCCACGCTTGTTGATTAACCAGATAAATTCTTCTGCTGGCATAGGGCGCGCATAATAGTATCCCTGAATGCGGTCGATGCCAAGCTCCCGCACGATGGTGTCCTGCTCCTCGGTTTCAACCCCTTCGGCCAGCGCGATCACGTTCATGCTGCGCAACCCCGAAACCAAAGTTTGCAGCATCCCGCGGGGCTTGGGATTGCTGGCTATGCCGCGGATAAAGCCTTTGTCGATCTTCACGCACTCAAACGGCAGCGTCATGACATTCACGAGGTTGCTGTAGCCCGTGCCGAAATCGTCCAGATACACCCCGATGCCGCGACGGTTGAGCTCGTCCATGGTGGCGTGCGCCCGCTCCAAATCCTCCAGCAACACCATCTCCGTGATCTCCAGCTTGATGCGCCGCGGCTCCACGCCGTAGTGATCAAGCAGCATCTCCAGATGATGCACGGTCTCGTCAAACTCATCCTGCTGCGAGGAGACGTTAATGGAAAGCCAGCCGATCTGGGCGTCGCGGTTCTTCTGCAAAAAGACGCATACCTTCTCCATGACCATCAAGCCCAATTCGGTCGCAATGCCGATCTCGATGGCGATGGGGATGAACTCGGCGGGCGAAATCGGTCTGCCGCTGTCCTCGTTGAGGCGAAGCAGTACCTCGCCGCCGGTGAAGCGCTGCTGCCGAATGTCGTAGACCGGCTGAATGTTGAGAAAGAACAGGTCTTCCTTGAGCGCCTTTTCCATCTGGGAGATGACATAGGTGCGCCGCGCAAACTGATCCTTGAGCCGTTCGGAGAAACGCACCGGCTTTCCGTTGGGGTCCTGCTTGGCAAGGCGTGTTGCATACTCCAGCGAGGCGATGACCTCGTCCACGTCTGCCGCGTGCTCCGGGCAGCGGACATCCGCAAACAGCGCGCGCAACTCTGCGTCGCAAACATCCGTCTTCCAGCTTCTCTCAAACCGTTCCATGACCGCGCAAAACAGCGCCTCGTAAGCCTCTTGTGACAGCTTTGTCACCACGAGCGTAAACTGCACACCGGAGGTGCGGTAAGCCGCCGCATGGGGCTCCAGATGCGCCAGAAACGCACCCAGCGCGCAGAGCAGCGCATCGCCCGCACGTTGACCCAGCTGGCCGTTGACCTGTTTGAAATTCTTGAGTCCGATGATGATGATTTGATACGGGGTTTTTCGTTGGCAAAGGCGGCTGATATCGTTGAAAAACGCCTCGCGGCTGGAAAGTTCCGTGAGCGCGTCGACCCGCGCGCGCTGCTGTTGCCCCGCGATGAAGAGCGTCAGCAACGAAAAGCTGATGATGGTTCCTGTGAGAATCGTATCCGGATTGAGGAATTGCACGAAGCCGATCGCCGCAGCGATGGACGGCAGAATAAACAGGATGAGCCGGAACGATTTTTTCACGCGCTTTCGCTCCAGCAAGCCAAACAGAAGAATATTGAAGATCGCGATGGCGAGATAGGCAATCCCGATTTCGTTGAGCACTCCGCGATGATACAGGCCGAACTCGTCAAAATAAAACAGCCAGCCTGTAAACAGGTTGACCACAACCAGCGTGGCTTCCAGCGCAAAAAAAGCGAGCGAAACGATGATCGCGGACTTGAGCCGCGGTTCGCCATATCGCCCTTCAAACATGGTGACATAGGTTGTGATGGATACCATCGTGGTCATGACCGCGACGGAGAAATAATAAAACGTGTTGAGGATGACATTCAGCAAAACGGGCATGCGCGCAGCGTTTTCGATTGTGTAGATGGAGAGTATGTTGTTGATGATGGCAAAAAGCGAAAAACCAAGTGCGATTCGAAACGTCGTCTCCTTTGGGGAGGCGGACTTCTTATCGAACAGCATATAGACGCCAATCAGCGCCAGTAAAACGCAGGAGATGTATTCCGGAACGATGATGTACTTCAAGCCAGCGCATACTCCAGTTCAAATTTGTCACTTATTGTATAGTACACTACTGGTTAGATAATTTCAACCAGTCATTTCACATGTAACAGTTTTTGTCACACCTTTTCCTGTTTTGTTCAGGCTTTCGCTAAAAATGGGACTTGATGAGCGAAAATTACGTTCACGACAAGAAAACACGCACAGTAATGTCACACACGTGCGTGTTGAGAAAATTGGGTTGCGCATGAATATTCATGATTAGTCGTGTTATTATTCAGTAAATGACGGCGCATACATGCGCGCATAATAGTCCGCATACGCGCCGGAGAGCACATGCTCAAGCCATTCAGAATTGTTTTGATACCAGGCGATCGTTTCCGCCAGACCGGACTCAAATGTATAGGCCGGCGACCAGCCAAGCTTTGTTGTAATCTTTGTGTTGTCGATGGCATACCTGCGGTCGTGCCCCGGGCGATCCTTGACGTAGGTGATGAGCTCATCCCCCGCGCCGAGTGTACGCAGAATCAGCCGGACGATGTCGAGATTGGCGCGCTCGTTGTTGCCGCCGATGTTGTAGACCTCTCCCGCTTCCCCGCGCGTGAGCACGGTGTAAAGCGCGCTGCAATGATCCGAAACATGCAGCCAGTCGCGAATCTGCATGCCGTCTCCGTAGACCGGAAGCGGCTTTTTCTGCATGCAATTGTGAATCATCAGCGGGATGAGCTTTTCTGGAAACTGATAAGGCCCGTAGTTGTTCGAGCAGCGCGTGATGTTCAGCGGCATGCCGAATGTCTCATAATACGCCCGACAGACGAGGTCTGCGCTGGCCTTTGCCGCGGAATACGGGCTGTTTGGCGCAAGCGGTGTGGTTTCGGTAAACATGCCCTCTTTGCCAAGAGCGCCGTATACTTCGTCCGTCGACACCTGCAAAAACTTCACACCCGTGCGGAATTCGCGACTGTATTTGTCCTCCGGCGCGCTCTTCCAGTGCTGCTTGGCGGTGTCCAGCAGCGCCTGTGTGCCGAGGATGTTGGTGTTGAGGAAAAGTTCCGGGTCAACGATGCTGCGATCAACATGCGACTCCGCCGCAAAATTCACCACGTGCGTGATGTCGTATTCTTGAAAGACCTCGTGCATCTTCGAACGGTCGCGGATGTCCGCGCGGATGAAGGCGTACCCCGCGTCCTGCGGGATGTCGCTGAGGCTTTCGAGGTTGCCCGCATAGGTCAGCGCGTCCACATTGATCAGGCGGTGTTCCGGCGCGTGCTGCTTCATCCAGCGGATGAAGTTGCTGCCGATAAACCCCGCGCCACCGGTGACAAGGATGTTCATTTCGTTGCCTCCCGCGCAAGCGCAAGCAGGTACTGCCCATAGTCGGTCATGCGCAGCTCGTCGCCCAGTATTTTGAGCTGCTCGGTGGTGATGAATCCGCGCCGCCAGGCAATCTCTTCGATGCAGGAGATGTAGAAGCCCTGTCTGGACTGCACCGCCTCAACATATTCTGCGGCCTTGAGCATGCCTTCGGGTGAACCGGTGTCAAGCCAGGCCATCCCGCGGCCGAGCAGCTCGACATGCAGTTCTCCCAACGTGAGATACGCGTTGTTGATCGACGTAATCTCGATTTCGCCGCGCGCGGACGGGCGGACGTGCTTGGAAATCTCGACCACCCGGTTGTCATAAAAATACAACCCCGGCACCGCGTAGTTGGACTTCGGGTGCTCCGGCTTTTCTTCGATGTTGATCACGCGGTTGTCCTCGTCAAACTCCACCACGCCAAACGAGCGCGGGTCTTTGACGGGATAGCCAAAGATGGTTGCGCCCGATGTGCGCTCCATCACGTTGTTAAGCGTCGCGGTCAGGTCCTGTCCATAGAAGACATTGTCGCCAAGGATCAGGCAGACCGGATCGTCGCCGATGAACTCTTCGCCGAGGATGAACGCATCCGCAAGCCCGCGTGGCACTTCCTGCACCTTGTAGGAAAAGCGCATACCGAGCCGCTCTCCCGTGCCGAGCAGCCGCTCGAAAACGGGGGTGTCCTCCGGCGTGGAGATGATCAGCACATCTTTGATCGACGCAAGCATCAGCACCGAAAGCGGATAATAGATCAGCGGCTTGTCATAGACGGGGAGCAGCTGCTTGCTGACGGCCTTCGTGCTCGGGTAAAAGCGGGTTCCTTTGCCGCCCGCGAGAATGATGCCTTTCATTTGCGTTTGCCTCCGTTCTGCTTGTGGTTCGGCGAATGTGTGCCGCGCGCCGGCTTCGGCGGCGTGGCTGAGCACGGTTTCCTCCACCGACGGCGCAAAGGGGAATTCGCACGTGTCGCAGGGTTTTTCCAGATCGGACAGGCTGCTCACCCCAAAGCCCTCTGTGCTCTCCTCGGACATAAACAGCACCTTAAATGTCATGAAGATCAATTGCAGGTCGAGCATGATCGAACAATTCTCGATGTAGAGCATATCCAGCTTGAGCTTATCCTCAAAGTTGGTGTTGTATTTTCCGTAGATCTGCGCGTATCCGGTCAGGCCCGCCTTCACCTTCATGCGATAACGAAACTCCGGCATGCGTTCACAATAGAAATCCACGTTCTCTGTGCGCTCCGCGCGGGGACCTACCAGCGTCATCTCTCCGTGCAGAATGTTGAAAAACTGCGGCAGCTCGTCGATGCGCGTGGCGCGCATGAAGCGGCCAAAGGGCGTGATGCGGCTGTCCCCCGGTTTGGTGAACTGCGCGCCGTCCTTCTCCGCGTCTTCGATCATGCTGCGAAACTTCAGCAGCGTAAATTTCTGATAGTTGCGCGTGTAGCGCACCTGTGTGAAAAACACAGGCCCGCCGTCCTGCAGCTTGATGATCAGCGCGGCGATGAGCATGATCGGGCTTGTGACAATGATGCCAAAGAGCGAAATACCGATGTCCATCAGGCGCTTGACCGCGGCTTGCTCCGAAGTGAACGTGTGATTCTTGCACTGATACACCAGCGAATCGCCGACGATGGTCTCATGTGCGTTGTGGAAGATGATGTCCTCCACGGTCGGCAGCACAAAGAGCCGCTTGTTCTGCTCAAAGCAGTATTCCGTCAGATCCAGCCGCAGTTCGCGCGAGATGTCTCCCATGAACACGGTGGAATACGGCTCCATACAGCGCTTGAGCGCCTCTGCGCTGAGCGCTTCGGTGACGAGCATGTTGATCGTGTGGCGTTCCTTCATAGAGTCGATCTTGCGAAACACCGCGGTTTCATGCTTGTCTTTTGAGCAGATCACGATGCTCTGCCGCGCGGGGTAGAGCGCGTAATAAAGCCTGTCCGCGCCGTAATAGAGCAGCGATGCGGCTAACCACTGCGCGAGCGTCATAATCCCGATTGGGGCAACGACCAACAGCTGCTTTGCCGTCAGCGAGAGAATGAAGTAGAAGATGAAGTTGGTCAAAAACGACGAGAGTATATAGGTAAAGAGTAGTTCCCGATAGCGCATGGTGCCGATGTTGAAGCAACGGTAGGTCGAGGCGAACGCAAGGAACACCACGAGATACAGAAACACAAACACCAGATATCCTTTGAACCAGAAGTCGGTCTCGGGATAATAATGCGTCACCAAATACAAAAAGGCGCCGGCGGTAACCGCCATGATCGCCAATTTGCAAAGTAATATGATAGTGCCTTTGAATCGCTTCGGTGATAGCCTGGACACCCTGCGTTCCTCTTTCCTGTCAGGTTTTCTGCGCGCAAATCTGCCCTGTTGTAAAACGCGCGTGCGGCGAAAGGATGCACAAACCAAAAGCCACCATTCGCCGCAAATCGATTGTAGCACGCGCGCGCGAGGCTTGTCAAACAAGCCAAACAGGCAAAGACAAGCGGCGCGTCTATGGTTCGTCGGTCGTTGCTGTCTGTTCGTTTTGCGCGAGCTGTGTGGCTTTTTGATCTGGAAATTCATTAGAAATCGGTCGCGGGCCGGATGTGTTGTTTACCGTCGTGATGCGCTTTTTGATCCGCTGCTCCAGGAGGCTTAGCCCCAATCCGCCGAGGAAGAACAAGGGGCATGCCCATGTGAATTGCGCCAATATGTTCGGCAAAACCAGCGCGACAGAGCCGATCACAAAGCCGATGACCGCCGCATAGGACGTTGCGTGATGCCTCCGCAGCATGCGGTTGACGAGCTTGATGATGAGGATTGCGACAAGCCCAAACGCCGCCACCATCGCAGTCAGCGGCAGAAAATGTTGACCAAGGCTGGCAAACGCCGCGGCTATGCCGGAAGACGCCAGCGTTTTGAAATCTATCACGCTTGCAATGGCGGCAAGCACGGCAGGATACAACCCCAGATACACGAGGATGAACGACGAGCTGATGCCGGGGATGATGGTACCCACGGAGAGCACAGCGCCCGCAATCAGTGCGCCGGGGATGGTCAGCTGCGTGACCACTGCGTTACCCACCACGCTGGATTCCCCAAGCGCGAAGAGCAGCACAAAGCCGAGGCCAAAAAGCGCCGCGATGATGTGCTTGGGCTTGAGTTTCGGGCCGTCCAGCCGCACCTCGGCGTAGAGTTCCGGCAGACTGCCGAGCACAAGACCCGTAAACAGCGAAAGCAGCTGCATCTCATAGCGCGCGATGAGCAGGCTCAGCACATTGCTGGTGAGAAGAATGCCGATGACCCCGCCGATGCCGAGCGGCAGCAGATAGCGAAAATTCTCCCGAAAGCTGCGAAAGAGCGAGCCGATTGCCAGCATCATCTTTTCGTAGATGCCGAGGCTGATGGCGAGGATGCCGCCGGAGACGCCCGGCAGAACACCGCCGATGCCCATCACCACCCCGCAAATGACGCGGTAGAGGATCGACTTCATCCTGCTTTGCTTTTCCGCTCCCGATTCGCTCTCAGCGGCCTGCGCGCGTATTGTCTTTTTGGCTGGTTTCGTGTGATCGTTCATTTAAGATATTTCCGGCGGGATATATTCTGCCTTCACGCCGCTGATCATGGTGTTTTCGGGTGATTCCGCGGTCAGTGCGGGCGCGTCGTCCGAGACAAGATAGGTATACGCGGCGGTTGCGTCGGCGGAGGCCGCGCTGCCGTTCAATGTGAGTTCACCGGAGAACAGCACCTGATTTTTCCAGCGCAGCGTGCCTTCTACGAAAAACCTGTAGGTTCCGTCTGCAACGCGCGCGCCGCTCTCATCGGTCAAATCCCATATATAGCGCACCGTGCCGGATTTCGGCGTCGCGCCGGAGGCTGTGTCAGGTGCGGTCTCCCCTGCAATCGCGGCGCGTTCCACCCATACCGGAATCGCGTCCGGGCGCTTTTCATAGCCACCGTTCGCGGTAAACTTGGTTGCATACAGCGTCTTGACGAGCACGCCGTTTGCGTCCTCAATCCAGACGGCAAACTGGTTGGTGGCGTAGCCTTGCTGCTTTGCATAATCGAACGAAACGGCGACGATGTCGCTCTCGCGATGGGTTGTTGCGGGCGCAGATGCGGCCGAGCAGCCGGAAAAGAGCAGAAGCGCCGCAGATAACGCGGCAAGTATGGTAATGGATTTACGCATGGTTGGTTGTTCCCCCTCAACATAAATACTCTGGATCAAGATTCGAGTTGTTTCTGCACGCCAAATTCCCCCCGGGGCTTGCTTTCATTCATAAAATGATTCGGTTGAAACACAAAAACCGCTACTTGATTATAACAAACGGCCGCCCACGCGCAGGTGAAATTTCGGCAAACTTTTGCCGTTTTCGTCGCGATTCAACCGCTGAGCCGATACGCCGGATTGGATTTGCCCAACATCTTCCGCGAAACGAAGTGCGCCGGACACAGCCAAATTGCGTGAATGCTAAATTTCTGTTGACAAGCTTAATTTTGTTGGATATAATGTGTTTGCAAGTTCTGGAAACGTTTCCAGTATCGTTTCCAGTAACGTTTCCGATCAGAAACTCAGTATATCCAGAAAATTCTTCCATAAATTCAATTGATACTTTCTTCTGCGGCACTTCGCCGCGCACAACACCGACTGCCAAAGAAAAAGAATACGCTCTGTTTGATTTGCCTATATGATCTGCCTGTTTGAATCCTGACGGGATAGACAAGAACGAACTCTGTTTTTGTTGTTCGCCCGCTTCGAATCCAGATAAAGGAACCGATTGGACGACTATGACGAATATCAAGGACATCGCTCTTCACTGCGGCGTGGCAATCAGCACGGTATCCCGTGTGCTCAACGACCACCCGGATGTCAGCGAAGAAACGCGCGAGAAAGTGCGCCGTGCGGTCAACGAGCTGCACTATATCCCCAACACCAGCGCGAGAAACCTCGTGCGCACCAGCTCGGACACCATCGCCCTGCTCGTCAAGGGCGTCAACAACCCGTTCTTTGCAAAGCTCATCAAGGTCATTGAGCGCGAGATTACCCTGCGCGGCTACACGCTTGAGCTGCACCACATGGATACTACCGTGGACGAACTGCGCATCGGCGCGCAGCTGACCAACGAAAGAAAGCTCATCGGCATCCTGTTTCTCGGCGGACGGTTCAACTATTCGCCCGAAGAGATGGCGCTTATCCATGTTCCAAGCGTGTTTTGCACCTATACCAATACATTTGGCACGCTCGACGCGGAATCGTTCAGCTCCGTCGCCATCGACGATAAACAGGCAGCAAAAGACGCTGTGGAAGCACTCGTCGCGCTGGGACATCGCAAAATCGCAATCCTGACGGACAACGAGGACGACAAATCCATCAGCGAGCTCCGCTTTCAGGGCTATAAAGACGCGCTTGCCCAGCACGGCATCCCCTTTGAGCCGAATCTGGTCGCGTGCACGGGTACGTTTTCGGATATGCGCGCTATCTATGAGGCAACAAGCCGACTCATTGAGCGGGATAGCACGTTTACCGCGATGTTCGCGATTGCGGATCTGATGGCGATTGCGGCGATTAAGGCGCTAAACGATCACGGGAAAAAGGTACCGGAGGATTGCTCTGTCGTCGCCATCGACGGCTTGGAGCTCTCGGAATACACGCTTCCGACGCTGACCACGCTCGTGCAGCCAGCGGAAGAAATGGGGCTTGCCTGCGCCAGGACGATCATCGAGCTCATCGAACGCCCCGGCAAGAACCGGCAATATACGTTTGACACCGCGCTCCGCCCCGGCGGCTCGGTGCGTAGATTGAACGGGTAAAACACTTCTTATAGCTCTATTTATGTTTTCCAAAATACCAAATGTGAATCTAAGAGCCCAAGGGCTCTGGAGAATACAAAACGAAAGGGAAGGAACGAATTGTGAAAAAACTATTTGCTCTGATTCTGATTGCCATGCTGGCGTTTGCGTGCTTTGCATGCACACCCGCTGCAACGACACCCGCCGCAGAAGAACCTGCTGCAACCGAAGCACCCGCCGCGGAGGCTCCAGCCGCGGAGGAACCTGCCGCTCTCGGCAAGGTCTACTATCTCAACTTTAAGCCCGAAGCCGATGCCGCATGGCAGACGCTGGCCGCCCAATACACCGAACTCACCGGCGTGCCTGTAACCGTCGTCACCGCCGCCTCCGGCACCTACTCGGAAACCCTGACCGCCGAGATGGACAAGGGCGCAGCCGCCCCGACACTGTTCCAGTGCGGCAACAAAGCAGGTCTCGACACGTGGAGTGATTTCCTGTATGACTTCACGGGCACCGAAGTCTACGCACAGCAGACCACCAACGACTTCAACCTCTTCAAAGAAACAGGCGAAGTTGCTGCCATCGGTTATTGCTATGAGTGCTACGGCATCATCGTCAACACTGCTCTTCTTGAGCAGGCCGGACATACTCTTGCCGAGATCACCGACTTTGCCTCCCTCAAGGCCGTTGCGGAAGACATCCATGCAAACGCAGCGACGCTGGGCTTTGACGCCTTCACCTCCTCCGGCATGGACGGCTCGTCCAGCTGGCGTTTCTCCGGCCATCTGGCCAATATGCCGCTGTTCTACGAGTTCCGTGATGACGGCGTGACCGCGCAGCCCGCGACCATCACCGGCAAATACATGGAAAACTTCAAGAACATCTGGGATCTCTACATCAACAACTCTGCCACCGATCCGTCCCAGCTCGCAAGTGCGACAGGCGATCAGGCGGAAGCTGAATTCGGCGAAGGTAAGGCCGTGTTCTTCCAGAACGGTTCCTGGGAATACAGCAACCTCACCACGAAGTTTGCGATGAGCCCGGACAGCCTCGCCATGATCCCGATCTATTGCGGCGTGGATGGCGAAGCCAATGCAGCGGTTTGCGCAGGCACCGAAAACATGTGGGCCGTCAACTCGCAGGCAGCCGAAGAAGACATCCAAGCGACCCTCGCGTTCCTCAACTGGGTTGTTACCTCTGATGAGGGCACGACGATGATGGCCGAACAGTTTGGCCCAATCCCGTTCAAAGCCGCGAAGGCATCCGCCAACAAGTTCTTCAACGATGCCAACGAACAGCTAGCCGCCGGCAAGTACGTCGTCACCTGGGCGTTTAACTTCACGCCGAACGTAGACACGTGGCGCGCAGGCGTTGTCGCCGCTCTGACGCAGTATTCTGCGGGCGGAAGCTGGGACGATGTGGTCACCTCGTTTGTCGCCGGCTGGGCAACCCAGTACGCCGCACAATAACCTGACTGCATAGCTAAAAACAGCTAGTTAGACTCTGCGGGGGCGAGTGAAAGTGCTCGCCCCCTTCTGCACATAGCACCAAGGGAGGTCGCCATGAAACGCAGAACAAAATCCAGCAGCTCTGCTTTGAGCGCAACATTGATCCGCCGACCGATTCAGCGGATGTTTCCTATCTTTCTGTTGCCGACGTTCGCGGCATTCTGCATCGGTTTTATCTATCCGTTTGCAAAGGGAATCTATCTTTCGTTTTGCAAATTCACCACGACCAGCAACGCCAAATGGATCGGTATCGGCAACTACCTCAAGGCATTTGGTGACAAAAGCTTCATGCACGCGTTCCAGTATACCGCGCTTGTCGCGATCGTATCGCTGATCGTCATCAACCTGCTTGCATTCGCCGTAGCCTATGCTCTCACGCGCAACATCAAGGGCTCCAACACGTTCCGCACGGTGTTCTTTATGCCAAACCTCATCGGCGGCATCGTGCTGGGCTACATCTGGTCGATGATATTCGACGGAATCCTCTCCCGCTACGGCACGTCCATCGTGCTGAGCTCGACCTACGGCTACTGGGGGCTCATCATCCTCATGGCCTGGCAACAGATCGGCTACATGATGATCATCTACATCGCGGGGCTACAGTCTGTGCCAGGGGACTTGATCGAGGCCGCCAAGATCGACGGCGCAAACGGCTGGCATACGCTCTGGCACATCACGATACCGACGATCATGCCCGCCATCACGATCTGCACATTCCTTACGCTAACCAACTCGTTTAAACTATTCGATCAAAACTTTGTGCTCAACGGCGGGCAACCGTTTGTCTTCATGGCGGACGGCACGGTGATTCGATCCACTGAAATGCTAGCGCTGAATATCTACAACACCTTCTACCTCAACGCAAACTCTCGCGGCATCGGCCAGGCAAAGGCCGTTCTGTTCTTCGTGCTCGTCGCGGCGATTGCGCTCATCCAGTTCTCGGCAACACGCAGCAAGGAGGTACAGCAATAATGAAACGGGATAAGCTCAATAAAACCCTGCTGACCGGCCTTTTTATCGTGATCTGCGTGATCTACCTCATGCCGATTTTCACGGTCATCATCAACTCCTTTAAGACCAACTCCGCCATCAATACGGAGACCTTCGCTTTGCCGAATGCAGATACCTTCACCGGAAGCGAGAACTACGTCAACGGCATCAACGTAGGCGAGTATCCCTTCCTCAAGTCGGCGGGCTACAGCCTGCTCATCACGATCACGTCCTCCGCGCTGATCCTTGTGTGTACCTCCATGGCCGCGTGGTATATCTCCCGCATGAACAGCGTGTTTGCAAGGATTGTCTATTACCTTTGCGTGTTTTCCATGGTGGTTCCGTTTCAGATGGTCATGTTTACGCTGGCAAAAACCGCTAACACACTGCATTTGGATACGCCGTATACCATACCCGTCATCTATCTCGGCTTTGGCGCGGGGCTTGCGGTGTTCATGTTCGCGGGCTTCGTCAAGAGCATTCCGCTGGAGATTGAAGAAGCCGCCGCCATCGACGGCTGCGGTCCGCTCCGAACGTTTTTCCTGATCGTATTTCCGATGCTCAAGCCCGTCATGATCTCGGTCGGCGTGCTGGAGATTATGTGGATCTGGAATGACTATCTGTTGCCCTATCTGGTGCTGGATCGCACGAAATACAAGACGATTCCGATCCATATCCAGTATTTGCAAGGCAGCTATGGCCATGTGGATCTGGGCGCTGTGATGGCGCTGATCGTCATCAGCATCGCGCCCATCGTCGCCTTCTACCTCTCCGCGCAGAAATACATCATCAAAGGTGTGGTCGAGGGCGCGGTCAAGGGATAACAACCACAAAATCGATTGTTTTGGGAGTGATCGGCCTCTCCCTTGTTTGATAATGCGCATTTTTAGTTGCGCTTGTGGCGAAACGCGATATAATGAAACGAAATTTGTTAGAATCGGTGCAATGTTATGAAACGCTCATCCGGCATTTTGATGCATATCTCATCGCTCCCCTCCCCCTACGGCATCGGCACGTTCGGGCAGGCTGCGTATGACTTTGTCGATCAGCTCGCGCTGGCAGGCCAACGCTACTGGCAGGTGCTGCCGCTTTGTCCGACGAGCTATGGCGATTCGCCGTATCAGTCGTTCTCCGCGTTTGCAGGCAACCCGTATTTCGTCGATCTGGATAAGCTTTGCGACGAAGGGCTGCTGGATCGCGACTGGATTTCCTCGATTACGTGGGGCTATGGCGAGCGGCAGGTGGACTACGGCACGATCTTTGTGCAGCGCTTCCCCGTGCTCCGCGCGGCGTTTTCTCGCGCAAATGAAAACTGGGATCGCATGCAGGCGTTGGATCGCTTTGCCGCCCAGAATGCGGACTGGCTCAATGACTATGCGCTTTTCATGGCGCTCAAGGATGAAAACGGCGGCGTCGCCTGGGAAAACTGGCCGTATGAACTCCGCATGCGCGAAGAATGGGCCTTGCAGTCCGCGCGGGAACGCCTCGGCGAGAGCATGCGGTTTTACCAGTTTGTACAGCAGCAGTTTTATGATCAATGGGCTAGCCTCCGCGGTTATGCAAACGAGCGCGGCATTCAGATCGTCGGCGATCTGCCGATCTATGTGCCGCTGGATTCCGCGGATGTCTGGAGCGCGCCTGAGGAGTTTTTGCTCGACGAACAGCGCCGTCCGCGCTGCGTCGCGGGTGTTCCGCCGGACTATTTCTCGGCGGACGGTCAACTCTGGGGCAATCCGATCTACGATTGGGATCATATGAAGCAGACGGGCTATGCCTGGTGGATGCGCCGCATGCGCTCGGCAAGCACTCTCTTTGACAGCGTGCGGATCGATCATTTCCGCGGGCTGTCCTCCTATTGGAGCGTTGCGGCGGATGCTGAAACGGCACGCGACGGCGAATGGGTCGCGGGCCCGGGCGCGGATTTTGTCGACCGGCTCAAGGCGGCCTTCCCCACGTTTGAAATCATCGCGGAGGACTTGGGATTTCTCACCGACGAGGTGCGGCAATTGCTCAAGGGCAGCGGTTTTCCCGGTATGAAGGTGCTCCAGTTCGCGTTTGACGCGCGGGAGCCCAGCAATTATCTGCCGCACACCTATGACCGCCACTGCGTCTGCTACGCGGGCACGCACGACAACACCACCGTTGCGTCTTGGTTTAGCGAGGCGGATCCTGAGGACGCGGCGTTCTCCGTGCGCTATCTGGGGCTTAGCGATCAGGAGGGCTACGTCTGGGGCATGCTGCGCGGCGGCATGGGTTCGGTGGCAAACCTGTTTATCGCGCAGGTGCAGGATTTTCTCTGCCTCGGCAAAGAGGCGCGGATGAATATCCCCGGCACATTAGGCGGCAACAACTGGAAATGGCGCCTGCTCCCCGGTGAAATCACCGAAGAACTCATCGAAAAGATCAGCGTCATGACCAAGATGTACGGCAGAGCATAAAACGAGAGCACAACAAAACGGAACCGTTTCGCAACGGTTCCGTTTTTGATTGTCTCGCGTTATGCCTTCTTTTTGATCGGAATCCAGACTTCGTTTTTGAATATCTCGCGTTATGCCTTCTTTTTGACCGGAATCCAGACTTCACTGTAATAGTCCGCGGCGGTGATGTCGCCTTCGGAATACATTTCGATCTCCATGTATTGCGCGACCTCATAGGTGCCGTTGGTCGGCAGCCACTCGGAATAGATCTGCTTGGTAATGGTCTGAATCGCGCCCGGCATCGGCCCAACACTAGCAAAGCGTGCCCAGAGAAGCGCAGGGATCTCGCGGACAGTCATTCCCTCCGGCACCTTTTTGCCGGGTTGGAGCACTTCACCGATCATGTACGGAAAATTCCCGTTCTCATCAGCATCAAAGCAGACGCCAAACATCGGGGCAACTTTCTCGTGTAACCCCTGCTCAAAGAACGTGTGCCAGAATTTCGGGATCTCCTGCTGGCTCGAATCCATTTGGAAACTCTGCTCAAGGCCAACCACCTTGAATGCATCCATCTGTTCCATCTTGTAGTTCATCATACTTGCACCCTCCATCTTGATCGATATACCAAGGGGGTTCTGGCAGCGAAGCAGCGTGCTCATGCGCCGCGCGCTCGTCGGTGTCACGCCGTGGAATCGCGAGAACGCTTTCGTGAAGCTCTCCGGCGTGTCGTAACCGTACTTGAGCGCGAGGTCGATTACCTTTTGATCGCCTGCGAGTAGCTCCTGTGCCGCGAGCGTCAGCCGCCGCGCGCGGATATACTCGCTCACACTCATGCCAGTCAGCGCCGCAAACGTCCGCTCCAGATAAAAGCGGGAAAGTCCAACGTGCCGTGCGGCGCTTGAACTGTCCGTCTCGTCCAGCAGGTGCTGCTCGATGTAGCGGAGTGTGGCGTTCAGGCTCTCGACCAGTTCCATGCGGTTCTCCTCTGCTTCTCTTCTTGCCCGTTTCCCTTGTGTGGGTATCGTATCAAAATACGGTTCGCGCGTCCTGTCTTTTCTTGTCAGGATTTGTCCGCTTGCCGGTCATTGCTCTCTATCGACGCGTGCTATATTGCGGGCTCGTAGACGATCTCCTGCGTACCTGCTTCCAGAAGGCCAGCCGCGCTGCTTGCGTCGTTCAGCCATGCTTCGCGTTGTTCCGGCGAGAGGATCAGTGGCATGCGCTCGTGGATGAACGATATCCCGCCGCTGGCCGGTGCGGTGAGGATCACGAACACGGGCGTATCCGAACCCGCTTCGGAGCGATACAGCCCCGCAAAGGTGAACAATCCCTCCCGCGTGGGTCGTAGCTTGTATTTAATCTTCTGTTTCTCGCGCGTTTCCCATTCAAAATAGCCGTTAGCGGGAATCAGACAGCGTCCGGTTTGCGCAATCCCGGCATCTGTTGTCATCGGCGCGCGAAACATGCTTTTTTCCAGCGCGGTTTCGCTTCTGGCGTTGATGACCTTGCCCTTGCCGTCAAAGCGCGCAAACCCCCAGCGCATCACACGCGGGCCGCTTGCATCCAGCGCGGGAACATGATCCGTCGGGAACACCTCGCCGTTTTTGAGCAGCAAAAGCCCCGCGTCCCGCTCGCTCTTGAGATACAGCATCGCGAGCATTTCGCGGTACTGTACATCGTCAAAGTCCGTGTAAAACCGCCCGCACATAACGAAATTGCTCCTTTCGTGACTCAGCCGAGCCAGAGGCCAACCCCGATGCCGACCATAGATCCGATGAGCACCTGCAGCGGCGTGTGGCCGATGAGTTCCTTGAGCTCCCACTCCGGCAGCTCGATGATGGTTCCTTCTTTGATGAGATGGTCGATGATGGCGGTGATGGTGACCGCCTGCTTGCCCGCCTCCTGCCGCACGCCGCGCGCGTCATGCAGCACGACGGACGTGAGCACAAACGAAATCGCAAACTCAAACGACGCGAGACCGAACTGCATTGCAACCGCGGTGGTCATCGCGCAGACCGTAGCCGCATGAGAGCTCGGCATCCCGCCGCTGCCGACCAGCCGCTCAAACTTGAACTCGCGGTTGACAAGAGTGTATAAAATCGCCTTTGCCACCTGCGCAATCGCCCAGCCGACCAGCGCCGCAATTAAAATCTTGTTTTCCAGAAGACCCTTTAGAAAATCCATATCGCTTACTTCGCATTCTTTTCGGAGTCACGGGGGATTTATTCCCCGGCTCAATTGGTTATATTTTATACTCATCAGAGGGTGTTCACCCTCTTAGCTCAATAATTGTACAGAATCACGAGAGGAAATACAACATTTGCACTAATCCAGATTGATTTTTTTGTCCCGAAGTATAGTTCGGCGTGCAAGCCTTCGCGCAGCATGCAGAAAATCACAAAAAAGATCAAATCTTTGTAAAATAGAACATTTACCGTCCTTGACAGGCTCCTGCCTATCCCTTACGCTTAGCAAATGAAGAAACGTTTATTTGGCTTTGCCGCACTTGTTTTGATGCTCGGTGTCTGCCTGATTCCCGTAAGCGGAGTCGCGCATGCCGAAGAGAGTGATACCCTGCGCCTGGACTATGGCGATGACGGGTTGTTCACCGTCCTCATCCTCGCGGACCTGCAGGATACGCAGTTCACAACAGAGCTCGTCGTCAGCGGCGAAACGCAGGTGTTGCGGGACTACCCCGCCGACCTGATCGTGTTGCTTGGCGACCAGCTGGAGGGTCCCAGCCCCGTGCTTCGCCTCGGCAACGGCGCGAAAAACAGCGAGGACACGCTGCGCACGCTGCTGACTCCTGTCGCTAAGACGGGCACGCCGTTTGTGGTCGTGTTCGGCAACCACGATTATGAAGCGCCGCTCTCGATTCGGGAGCAGGTGAAGATCTACGAAAGCTACGACAACTGCCTCGCGGTTTCGTTTGGCGCGGGTTCCACCGAAGACGGCGCGTTTGTGCTCCCGATCTATCCCGATGGAAGCGATCTGCCGGGTATGGCGCTGTATTTCTTTGATTCCGGCTCCTATATCGCAAACGGGGACTACGACACCGTTTCAGCCGAACAGGTCGCGTGGTATAACGAGCAGAGCGCGGCGTTTCGTCTGGCAAACGACAATCAGGCGCTGCCCTCCATCGCGTTTTGTCATATTCCCGTGCCGGAGGTCTATCAACTGATGACCGAGGTTCCTAAGGGAACGAAGGGCGCGTTCAAGGGCGTCGGCGTCGGCAAAGGGAAATACTATGTGCCAAACGATGACAACATCTTCGATGGTGAAGTCAACGAAGCACCCTGCCCCTCCAGCGAGAATCACGGCCTGTTTGACGCGTATCTCGCCAACGGAGACGTGTTTCTCACCATCAACGGTCACGACCACATCAACTCGTTCATCGGCAGCGTGGAGGGCATCGACATCGCCAACGCACCGGGCAGCAGCTATACGAGCTATGGCTCGGAGGAGATGCGCGGCGTGCGACTCTTCCGCTTTAGCGAGTACAACGTGCGGGACTATGAAACCCTCCATGTGCGCTACAGCGACTATAACACACCGCAGAGCTACGGCCCTTTGAAATACTTTTTCAGCACGACCTCAAGCATGCCCTTCTATAACGCGATCAAGGTAGTTGTGGCTATCGGGCTCGTTTTCATCGCGATTATCACCACCTGCATCGTGCTTGCCGTAAAGGCAAAGCGGCGCAAGGTTGCCGTCGCGGCGCAAGCCCCGGCTGAAGCAACTGCAAACGTGCCGGAAGAGCCGGTGCAGAGCGAACCAACCAAGCAGGACAACGCGTAAACACAGAAAATCAACCATAAACTTGCATCAAAAAAATCCGCCTTCCGGCGGATTTTTTTGATGCGCAAACGCGCGCGTATTCTTTATTAGGAATCCAGCAGTTCCGCCTGCGCGGTTTCCGCCACATCCTCCACGGTTCGCTCGTAGAAGTTGACGATGCAGTGCATCGGGCAGACGGGGATGCACGCGCCGCAGCGGGTACAGGTTGCTTCGTCGATGATTGCAACACCCTTGACCACCTTGATGGACTCCGACGGGCATGCTTTTTCGCAGCGTTTGCAGGCGATGCAGGCGGTTTTACATTGCAAAAGCGCGCGCTTGCCGGTTGCCTCGTTGCGGCACATGACCACGACGGTCTGATCCTTGGGCAGCATCTTTATGATATTGCGCGGACAAACATCCACACACATACCGCAGCCGGTGCAGGCGTCGTCATCGATCACGGCGATGCCGTCGATCATCTTGATTGCGCCAAACGCGCAGACGGACAGACACTCGCCAAAGCCCACGCAGCCGAATTCGCAGGCATTGGGGCCACCGGAGATGCCGCTGACCGCGCGGCAGGATTGCACGCCGCTATAGTCATAGCGCGCGGTGACGCGCTCGCAGGTGCCCTGACAGCGCACGCGCGCGACCATCGGCTCCAGCGCCTCCGCGTTGACGCCCATGATCTCGGCAATCGCTTTGACGGTCTTCGCGCCGCCGGGCGTGCAGGCATTCGCCTTTGCATCCCCGCGCACAACCGCCTCGGCATACGCGTCGCATCCGGCATAACCGCACGCGCCGCAGTTTGCCCCGGCAACCGCCGCGCGAACCGCGCTGACGCGCTCATCCACTTCGACGGCAAACTTCTTGTCGGCAACCCCCAGCACAAGCCCAAACAGGATGCCAAGCCCGCCCAGCGCAATGATCGCGTAGAGAATCGGTAAATACTGCGCCATGGCTTACATCACCCCCGCAAACATGTTGGAGAAGCCCAGAAACGCGATGCTCATGAGTCCCGCGATGACCAGCGAGATGGGGAACCCCTTGAGCGGCTCTGCAATCTTCGCGCTCTCGAGTCGCTCCCGCACGCCCGCCATCAGCACGATGGCAACGAGGAAGCCCAGCGCGCCGAAGGTACCGTTGAGCACCGAATAGAGCAGGTCGTGCCCTTCCGTGATGTTGAGGATGGTGACGCCCAGCACCGCGCAGTTGGTCGTGATCAGCGGCAGGTAGATGCCCAGCGCGCTGTAGAGCGACGGAGCGGATTTTTTGAGGAACATCTCCACCACCTGCACCAGAGACGCGATGACGAGGATGAACGCGATGGTGTTGAGGTAGGCAAGGTTGAGCGGAATGAGCACGTAATAGTAGACAAAGTAGGTAAACAGGCTCGCCAGCGCCATGACAAACGTCACCGCGATACCCATGCCGAAGGCGGTTTCGACCTTGTTGGAGACGCCAAGGAACGGGCAGCAGCCTAAAAACCGCGAGAAGATGTAGTTATTGGTCAGCACGCAGCTGAACATAAAGAGCAGAATCTTGACGATGGGGTTCATTCGCTCTTCGCCTCCTTCCCTTTCTCTGCGCGCATACTCACGGCGTTAAACACCGCAAGCAGCAGGCCGAACACGATGAATCCGCCCGCAGGCAGGATGAGCAGCAGCATCGGCTGATAGCTGGCCCCGAACACAGCATTTCCAAAGAGCGTGCCGTTGCCGAGCACCTCGCGGATGCTGCCGATGAGCGTGAGCGCAATGGTGAAGCCGATGCCCATGCCGATGCCGTCCATCGCGCTGTGCATGACGGTGTTCTTGCTCGCGAACGCTTCCGCGCGGGCGAGGATGATGCAGTTCACCACGATCAGCGGGAGGAAGATGCCGAGGCTTTGGTAAAGCGCGGGCAGAAACGCGTTCATGAACATCTGCACCATGGTGACAAACGTGCAGATGACGATGATGAACGCCGGAATGCGGATCTTATCCGGAATAAAGTTTCTCAGCATCGAGATGACGATGTTGGAGCCGACGAGCACAAACGTTGCCGCGGCACCCATGCCGATGCCGTTTGTCGCGTTGGTGGTGACCGCCATCGTCGGACACGTGCCGAGCACAAGCCGGAACGTGGGGTTTTCGGTGATGAGTCCGTTGAAAAAGACGCTTTTGAGCGTTTGCTTTTGTTCCATTGTGTTATCCCTCCGTCGGCAGCGTCAGGCCGCCCAGCGCGAGTACCGCATCGTTGACCGCAGAGGTCACCGCGCGGGATGTGATGGTTGCAGATGTGATGGCGTCGATCTCGCCGCCGTCCTTGCTCAGCGCAATCGGTGCGGATGAGCCGATGTATTGTTCGCCAAACCACGCTTCCTTGGCGCGCGCGCCAAGTCCTGCGGTCTCTGCAAAGCTAGACCCGCCAACCGATATGCCGGTCACGACCCCGTTTGCGTCGATGCCAACGGTGATCTCGATCGGTCCGCCGTAGCCCTTGGCGACGATGGTTCCGGTCTTGCCGACCACGGCGCCCGCTTTGTCATACGCCACGTATGCGTCCAGCAAGCCTTCCGGCGCGGTTGCCGCGGTAAAGGAGTCCGCCGCCGGCAAAACTGCCTTGCGCGCACTCTCCGCAGCGAGGATCGCTTGCTGCTGGATGGGCCCGGCGGTAACCATGTTGGTTACCCCCAGCGCTAGCCCCGCAACAGCGGCAAGCAGAAAGAGTTTCAATCCAAGTATCAATACCTTACGCACGCGCTTTCACCTCCCCGTAGATTTTGCCGCGCGTCACGCGGTCGATGAGAGGAGTCAGCACATTCATGATCAGGATCGCGTAGGTCGTGCCTTCCGGATAGCCGCCATAGGCGCGAATCAGCGCGATGAGAAGACCGATGCCCGCCGCGAAGATCATCTGACCCTTGTGCGTCATCGGACAGGTGACGTAATCCGTCGCCATGAATACCGCGCCGAAGAGCACGCTGCCCATCAGCACACCCTGCAGCGGGTCGCCGCCAAAAAGCCATGTAAAGCCCATAAACGCGGCGATCATGGTCACAGGAATGTGCCAGGTGATCGTCTTTCGAATCAGTAGATACGCAAGCCCCAGGAGGATTGCAATCTTGCTCACCTCGCCGATGCAGCCGGGGATGCGGCCGATGAACATATCCAACATCGAGGGCGGCACAGCGGCTGCGGCCGTCGCGCCGGAAACCGCTTCCGCAGTTTGCTGAAACAACGCGATGGGAGTAGCACCGGAGACCGCGTCAAACGGGGTAACATATGCGCCCCCGCTCATGAGCGCGGGCCAACTGGCGAGCAGCACGGCGCGCGCGGAGATGGCGGGATTGACAAAGTTATCGCCGATTCCGCCGAAGAGCTGCTTGACTAAAAGAATCGCAACCGCGCTGCCGACGACGAGCATCCACCAGGGTGCGGTAGACGGCATGTTGAGCGCGAGGATGACACCCGTCACTACGGCGGAAAGGTCGTTGATGGTGATCGGCTTTTTGAAGAGCACTTCCCAGAGGAACTCAAACCCAACACAGCTGACCACACAGATCAGGATGACGCGCGCAGCACTCCAGCCAAAGAGCCAGATGCCCGCGGCAACCGTCGGCATCAGCGCCGCCACCACATCCAGCATCAGCACCGCGGCGGTGTCTTTTGCGAAGATGTGCGGGGCGAGCGACACGGCAAATCGTTTTTTCGTTTCCATATGCACTACCTCCTCGCCTTTGCGGCCAAATCTTCTCTCGCGGCCTTATAGCTGGAGGAAAGATAGCGCCGCGCGGGGCAGATATAGGAGCACGCGCCGCAGAGCACACAGTCCATCAAGCCGTGCTGCTTTGCACTGTCCGTGTCGTGTTTGTCAAGATCGGCGCGGATCAAGTACGGATGCAGGCCTATGGGGCAAACATGGACACAGCGCGCGCAGCGGATGCATGCGCTCTCCTCCACAGCCTTTGCCTGCTGTTCGTCAAAGACGACGATGCCGTTTGTGGCCTTCGTGATAGTCGCTTCCAGATCCGCCGCGCAAAGCCCGGTCATGGGTCCGCCCGCAAAGACCTTGCGTGCGTCGTCTACCATGCCTCCGCAGGCGTTGATCGCGTCCTCATATCGTGTGCCCACGCGCAGAAGCAGGTTGCCCGGCTCCTTGACGCCGCTGGTCACGGTGGTGACGCGCTCAATGAGCGGCTTGCCGAGAGCAACCGCGTCATAGACCGCAGCGGCGGTGCTGACGTTGAAGACCAGCACATTCGCGTCCAGCGGCAGCTTGCCACGCGGCACTTCGCGCCCGGTGACCACCGAAATGAGCTGCTTTTCCGAGCCTTGCGGATATTTTGTCTTCAGCGGTAGTACGCTGATGTTATCTTCGCCTGAGATAGCCTCACGCATGCTAACTATCGCGTCGGGTTTGTTGGTTTCAATGGCGATGACGCCGCGGTTTACGCCCGTCGCGCGGAGGATGAGTTTGAGCCCCGCCACGATGCGCGCGCCTTGCTCAAGCATCATTCGATGGTCGGCGGTGAGATACGGTTCGCACTCCGCGCCGTTGAGGATGATCACGTCCGCGTGCTTGCCTTCGGGAATGCTCATCTTCACATGCGTGGGGAAAGCCGCGCCGCCCATACCACAGATGCCCGCGTTTTTCACGGCGGAGATGATCTCCGCTGCGCTTGCGCGTTCCGGACTGAGCGTTTTGAGCTCCACCCATTCGTCCGCATGGTCGTTTTTAATGCCGATGCAGACCTCTGCTTTGCTTCTGAGCATCTGGCGTTCTTCGACAAACAACACCTCGCCCGAGACACTCGCGTGTACGGGCAGGCCGAAGCCGCCAACCGGGGTTGCGATGACTTCGCCCAGCTTTACATGCTGCCCTTTTGTCACGCATGGCTCGCTTGGCGCGCCAAGATGCATGCCGACGGGGATGACAACCGTCTCCGCCGCGACCGCGCGGATGGGGCATGCCTGTGTCAGCGGCTTTCCTTCGCCGATGTGGTGAAGGGGGTGAACGCCGCCTCGAAACGTGTTCCTCAATTCGATCCACCTGCCTTATCAATTGCTGGCGCAAGCATACTGCGCCAAAATTTTTTAAATTGGAAATTTGGATATTGCACGAAAAAAAGAGAAGGCTGGACGATTGCGTCCACGCGCCTTATACAGTATACGCAACAAATCTTCAAAAGTACAGAATTTGCTGTCCCAATGATCCGATTTTACTTAACTTTTTTGAAGTGTTGATTGTAAAACAACATGTCCGGAGTATTTTACAATTGCCGCATCAATCTTCAATGATTGCGATCATTTATTGTGGATTTGCAGAAAAAGAACCGCCGTATTCGGCGGTTCTCTATCGATATATCACTATTGATTGACCCCAAGGTACTTCAAAATACCGTTCACGATTGCCTGCGCCATCGTCTTTTGGAACTCTTCATCGTTGATCTTCTTGTCCTCAGCCGAGTTGCTGATGTGACCGAGGAAGAGCGTGAACACGGGCGCATCCGTATCGTTGAGGAATGTTTCGTCGTTTTTCTCGATGATCGACTTGTCCTTTACCTCGCGAAGCGGCAATCCCGTTGCGTCGATGTATGCGCCAAGCACCGTGGTTGCGAGCTTATCGCACTCCGACTTCTTATCGTGCTTTTCCGGCACCCAGGCCATCGCGCCTCGCGTATCGGAAGACTTGACAAAGTTGCACTCGATACGGATGGCAATTTCGACTTTTCCGTCGTTGAGGATTTTTACGCGCTGCGCTGCGGTCTTGTCGTCCTTCACGCTTGCTAGCGTGAACACAACCGTTGCGCCCTCCGCCTCCAGGCGTTCCTTGACCAGCGTCGCCACCGCGAAGTTGAGGCGGTTTGCGTAAATCTGTGTGGAGATGCCCTGAATTTGCGAGCTATATCCGCGCGCCGGGTCTATGCCGATGATGCGGCCTTCCAGTGCGCCGGCGGGTTCCAGCGTCGGTGTGGGCGTTGCGCCCGGCTCCAGCGTGGGTGTAGGCGTAGGCTGCATGGGATCTACCGTCGGCGAAGGTGTCGCGGTGACGGGTGCCACCGTCGGCGTGGGCGAAGGCGTTGCATTTGCGATTTGATAATTTACAATAGCGGGTGAAATGACACCGGCGACCAGCGCATAGGTGATGCCGGCGAGCAGAACAAGGATCATCGCGCACAGAATACCAAACGCAAGCGGGTTGTTAATGCGAAAAGTTCTCCTGCGCTTAACGATCTTTTTCATGCTCTCCACCTCAGTCGTGCTATCAAGGGTATTGTAACACGCTCCTTCTAAAAAGTACCATAGGTAAACGCAAGATTTTCAAATTTTCCACGTTTTTGTAAGAAAATATTCATGACTGCATCAAGTTGGACGGCCTATCAACGCCCCTTAGTGAATCGCCCGCAACCCGCGCCGCCCAACGCTTTTTCACGTTCGGGCTGTCTATACCAATCGATGGTTTTCTTCGTGTCTGTTTGAAACCCGCGTCGCAGCATCTTCACAATTCATCCGGCCGGAAAACAGGGCAAGTTCAGCCGCTTGGCACGCACAAAATCTGTTTTTCCGCGCGCCGGGGGGTTGAAGACGGGAGCGATATGATCCTATAATAAGAGCATGCCATATAATTTTACACATGCGCTGGTCGGCCTCACCGCGCTGGAACACACCAACGAGGCAGTCACAGCTCTGGTGCGCGAGCACCGGGGTGAATTCCTGATCGGCACCATGGGTCCAGACCCGTATTTCGGGGATGCGATGCCAAAGCCGCTCTTTGCCGCGTGTCAAGTCGGCCTCGCGGAGCATCTACATACGCTCGACGCGCGCGTGCTGTTTGCCGCGCTGTTTCCGCTCGCGGACAGCGCCCCAAAGCAGGCGTATGTGCTGGGCTTTTTGTGCCACTTTTTGCTGGACACCAACGCGCATCCCTATATCGAGGCGCGTTTCTTTGGCAAGGCGCACACGCCCACCGAAATTCAGATCGATTTGATGATGACGCAGCGCCTCGCGTTTCCCGGCTTGCCGGCGAGGCCACGGAGATTGTATGCCACGCGGCATCTTGGCGAGCTGGATGCGCTCCACGCGCAACTATCCAAAGCGCTGTTTGGTATGCGCACCGACGGCGCGTTTGCGCGCGGGTTTCGCAAATGGACTCTCGTCAACACCGTTTCGTATGATCCCAACAACCGCAAGCTGCGCTTTTTTTCGGGCGTGGAACGCATGTTTCGCATCCCCGGCAACCTCACGAGCTATCTCGTCTCCCGCCATCCCGACCCTGACGACCGCCTGAACCTCAGCCACGCCGTCTGGCGCGCACACTGGGACGAGGCAACCGCCCGGACGGAATCGTTCCCCGAGCTGTTTGCAAACGCCTGCGCACAAGCGCCGGATTTAATGAACGCGGCGCTTTCCGCCATGCAAGGCGGCGACAGCGCGAGAGCAATCGAACACATCGGCGCGCGGAGGATGGATGCAAGACCTGTTTAACCGTGTCAGCGGCTGCTGCTTTACAGGGCACAGGCCGGATGCATTGCCCGCCTTTGGCGACGAGAAGACCGAGGAGATGCAGACGCTGCTCTATCTGCTCTCCCGCTCAATCGATGCGGCGATCGAAGACGGCGTGACGGAATTCTACGTCGGCGGCGCGCAGGGGTTTGATACGCTTGCCGCCGAATGCGTGCTGCGTCAGCGCGAAACGCACCCCGGCCTCTCCCTCCATCTCGCCCTGCCGGGACAAAACCAGACCAGCGGCTGGAGCGCGCGGGACAAGGCGCGCTATCAGGCGATTCTGGCTGCGGCAAGCGAGGTTTGGTACGCATCGGAGCTCTGCTCGCCGGAGTCGATGCGGCGCAGAAACCGCTATCTGGTCGACCAGACGGGGCGTTGCATTACGTATCTTCGGCGCATGCGCGGCGGCACGCTGTATACGGTCAACTACGCGCTGGATTCCGGCATCCCGGTGGATAATCTCGCCGAACGTATGATGTATCTATAATCTATTATTGTTTTATAGGTTCTAATCGACACGCCGAATGTTCAGCGTGTCTTTTATTTGCTTGCCAGCTATTTTTATTCATGCTACAATCCGTATCACCGCAAAACCACTTGCGGAAATCTAGGAATCACGGTGCAACACAAGAATATGGAAGTCAACACCGCCTCTCCCGCCGGCATGCGGACAAACAAGATGGCTGTGCAGCCCGAAGGGAAGCTGCTCTTTGGCATGGGCGCGCCGCTTGCGGTCTCGATGCTGATTCAGGCGGTCTACAACATTGTAGACAGCATCTTTGTCTCCTATCTTGGCGAAAACGCGCTCACCGCGGTCTCGCTCTCGTTTCCGATCTTCATACTGATGATCTCCGTCGCGGTCGGCACGGGCGTCGGCATCAATTCGCTGATCTCCCGACGCCTCGGTGCAAAGCGGCATGAAGAGGCGGAGCAGGCGGCGGGCAACGGCTTTACGCTGATGTTTATCTCCATGCTGGTCTTCGTGCTTCTCGGCATCTTCGGCACGCGCCCGTTTATGCAGGCGTACACGAACAACCCCGAGACGCTGGAAAACGGAGTCACGTATCTTTCGATCATTATGACCTGCTCGGTCGGTCTGTTCATGCAGATCTACTGTGAGCGGATATTGCAATCACAGGGCAAGAATTTTTACGTGATGATCGTGCAGATCTCCGGCGCGGTGTTCAACATCATATTCGATCCTATCCTGATCTTCGGCCTGCTGGGCTTCCCGAAGCTCGGCATGGCGGGCGCCGCCATCGCGACCGTCGGCGGTCAGATTCTCGCGATGCTGATCTCGTTTGTGCTCATCTTCAGCAAGCAAAACGAGGTACGCCTGCGGGTCAAGCACCTGCGCCCGCGCGCGCCAGTCGTGCGCGAAATCTACGCGGTCGGCGCGCCGAGCATCATCCTACAAGCGCTGGGTACCGTGATGACGCTCGCGCTCAACGGCATTCTCATCGCCTATACCGAGACCGCGGTTGCGGTGTTCGGCGTGTATTTTCGCGTACAGTCCATCGCGCTCATGCCGCTCTTTGGCATGACCAACGCCGCGATGAGCATCATCGCCTTCAACTACGGCGCGCAGAATAGAAAGCGCGTCATGCGCACCTGGAAGCTTTCGCTGATTGCGGGCATCGTGATGATGCTGGTCATGATGATCATCTTCCTGCTGCTGCCGGATCAGATTCTGGGGCTGTTTAACGCGACGGATGAGATGCTCCGCATCGGCAGAGCCGCGATGACCATCATCCCAATCGGTCTTGTGCTGGCTTCCGTGAGCATCGTGTGTTCTGTCATGTTTCAGGCAATCGGAAAAGGCGCATACAGCATGTATCTTTCGCTAGCGCGGCAGCTATTGGTGCTGATTCCTGCCGCTTGGCTGCTCTCGCGGCTGTTTCACGAGGTCACCGCGGTCTGGTGGGCGTTTCCGATTGCAGAGGTATTCACGATTGTGATTGCGCTGGTGATGTTTGCCAACATCTACAATCAGCGCATCCGAACCATGCCGCCGGAGCCTCCGGTTCTCATGCAAGATTTTTGAAAAAGCAAATGTTCGCAGAGCAGGCGTTCACAGCGCCTGCTTTTTGTTTGCCTTGTGAATGGTGCGTGATTCAACAAGAACACTATATTTTGATTGAGAAAACGAAATCCAAACTGTATTTTGTGAAAATTTAGAGCAAACCGTTTGATTTAGTTGCGATTCTTCATCTCTTGTGCGAAAATAACTCAAAAGGGGGATGATCTATGGAACGTATTACAAAGCGGGATTACTATCTCTCCATCGCAGCCGAGGTTGCCAAGCGCTCCACCTGCCTTCGCCGGCAATACGGCGCGGTGATCGTGAAAAACGACGAAATCATCGCAACGGGTTACAACGGCGCGCCGCGCGGAGACGAAAACTGCTGCGACGTCGGCTCCTGCTGGCGGGACCGCCACAACATCCCCCACGGCGAGCAATATGAAAAATGCGTCGCGGTGCACGCGGAGGCAAACGCCATCATCAGCGCAAGCCGCAACGAAATGCTCGGCAGCACGCTGTATCTGTTCGGATACGAGGGCTTTGACAAGCCGATCGACAACCCCGAACCGTGTATTATGTGTAACCGCCTCATCAAAAACGCGGGCATTGAGCGCGTGATCAACAAGCTGGGAGAAGTGAAACTATGAATCAGATGCGGGTGGGCGACGGAACGGTCGTGCTGCTGTCCGGCGGTGGAAAGGTGTATACCGATGTTGCCGCGCGCTTTACGCGCAGCGAACGGGGCTTGGATGAGATCATCGCTTCGCCCTATAACGCGGACCTCGTGCGCAGCATCATCGAAAAAGGGCATCTCGCCGCAACCGAATTTGACTATTTTCTCTTCGGCGTGGAGGGTTATTCCCGCGTGACGGAGGTGCAGCTGGTGCGCAAGCGCCTCGCGAGCTATCTCATCAAAAGCGGGCGCGTGCAAAAGGGCGGAAAGCGCGCCTATGACGTCGTGTTGCCGGATTCGATCCTGCCGCACCGCGCCTCCTGCACCCTGCCGGACGGAACTACTGTTTCGCTGGGTGCTGCCGATCTTTTGAACATGCTCGAAGAATGGTATAACGAGGGCGTTGACGCTGGTTTCAAAGAAGAGGACCTTCGCTACCTCAAGCCGCAGGCGACGGAGTTTAAGGCGCTCATCGGCATGAATGCGCACGCGCTACTGGATTGGTTTAAGATCCGCTGCTGCAAAAACGCACAGGCGGAGATTCGCGACCTCGCCAACAAGATGATGCGCCTTTGCAAGGAGGCAGCCCCCGCGCTCTTTGAGGACGCGGGCGCGAGTTGCATCTCGCTTGGCTATTGCCCGGAAAACGAGTTCCAACATCCCTCCTGCCACATCATCCGCAAAAAAGAAGCGCTGGAGTTGTTGCGTAATGCCACAAAACACGCGTAAAGTGCATATCGTCTGCCGCCGCTGCAAAACGCGCTTCACGGGCGTGTATTGCCCCTATTGCGGCGCGGAAAAAGGTGCTCCCCGCATGCTCGGCGGCAGGGGCGGCCTGCTCGGTGGGTTGCTTCGCTTCCTGCTTTCGCTTGCGGTGCTCGCGCTCGTCCTTGCGGCGACGTTCATTTTCCTCGACTATTCCGCCTCCGCGCAGGGAGACCGGCACGGCGCCGCCCGCGCGATTCTCGACAGCGCGCGGTTTGCCATTCCACAGGGCGTTCTGGACTATTACGCCGGCTTAAAGGTGCTGTTTCTGGATCGCTGGATTGCTGCCATACAGGAATTTTTCAGCGTTCTATTTGGCTAAATTCTTTTCGCAAGTAATCATAAAAGCAAATTTCAATCAACACAAAACGCCCGGCAAGCCGGGCGTTTGTTTACGTTCTATCGTTTATACCGCGACGCTGTTCCAGCCGATGATCAGCAGCGCCAGCACCGCCAGACCGCAAAACGCGGCGATGATCATGCCCTTCATGCCGAGCTTTCGCACCTTGATCTTGATCAAGAACGCAGCAGCGGTACACAGAAGGCACAGCGCATAGAGCAGCAGAAACCCACTCTTCATTACGGGGCGCAGGGTATAGATCAGCGGAATCAATATCGCGACCGTGGTCACGGGCAGCCCGTCATAATAGACGCGCCGCGTGTTTTCGCAAAACTCCAGCTCCTCCTCCGTGACATTATAGTAGGCAAGCCGGATCAGCGCGGCGAGCACATAGACAATCAGCGCCGCGGCCTCATACCACTGCGTCAGCCCGATGGAAAAGCCGATTGCCACGGGCAGCACGCCAAAGCAGACGAGATCTGCCAGCGAATCGATCTGTATGCCGAACTTCTTCTCGTTCTCGGTTCTCTGGCGCGTGCGCGCGATGGTTCCGTCGAACAAATCGCAAAAGCCGGACACCATGAGGCAGACCACCGCCATAGACGTACGCCCGTACATCGAAAGCCCGATGCCGAGCACCGCGCTGACCACGCCGACATACGTCAGAATGACCGTGTAGTTATAAAACCCAACCATCCGTTTTCATCCCGTTCCCATATGAATTTTTTGGCATGCGAAATAGAGCAGACACACCCAGGAGTGATATTATTGTTTGAAATACGCTAAATACCAGTTGGTGAACTGTTTTAAGCCATCCAAGATTTGTGTTTTGGGTTCAAAGCCGAAATCGCGCCGGGTCGACTCGATGTCCGCATAGGTCTTCTCCACATCCCCTGCCTGCATCGGCAGGAAATGAAGCTTTGCTTTTTTCCCGAGCGCGGACTCAATCGCGCCGATGAAGTCGATGAGCTTGACCGGGTTGTTGTTGCCGATGTTGTAGACCGCGTTGGGCGCGCCAGTTTCGTCGGGCTTTGGCGGGCAAAAGAGCATGGTTTCCAGACACGTAGTCACATCGTCGATATAGGTAAAGTCGCGGAGCATATCCCCGCCGTTGAACACGTCGATGGGCTTGTCCGCCAGAATTGCCTTGGTAAACGAAAAATACGCCATGTCCGGTCGCCCGAACGGGCCATAGACCGTAAAGAAGCGCAGCCCCGTCGTGGGCACGCCGTAGAGATGCGAATAGGTATAGGCAAACAACTCGTTGCTCTTCTTGGTCGCGGCGTAGAGCGAAACGGGTTTATCTACGCGATCTTCCACCGAAAACGGCGTCCTGTCGCGGTTGCCGTAGACGGATGAGCTAGACGCATAGAGAAAATGCTGCACGGGATGATGGCGCACCTGCTCGAGCACGTTGAAAAAGCCAACCACGTTGCTCTCGATATAGGCGCGCGGGTTTTCGATGCTGTAGCGCACGCCCGCCTGCGCGGCAAGGTGCACCACGACATCCGACTTTGCCTCGGCAAACAGCCGCTCAACAAAGCTTTCATCCGCAAGATCGCCTTCCAGAAACGTAAACTGCTCAAACGAAGCCAGCTCGCTGAGCCGCGCGCGCTTGAGCGAGGGATCGTAATAGCTATTCACGTTGTCTGCGCCATAGACGCGCATGCCGTTTTCCAGCAGGCGGCGGCTCAGGTGATAGCCGATGAACCCGGCGGCACCCGTGACCAGAATTCTCTTTTCTTCGTGTTCAAACACGTTAAATATCCCCTTGCTTTAGCAGCCTATCGATAGAATTTTCTCTTGGTTTTCGGAGACTTTTTGTGTCTCCTTCTCTTCAGCGACCAATGGAATAGTACTCCACGCCGCCGCTCTTCATGTGCTCCGGATCGAAGATGTTTCTTCCGTCATAGACCAGCGGCACACGCATCTTCCTGCGGAACACCTCCGGCGAAAGGCGAATGAACTCCTCCCACTCCGTGAAGATAAAGCAGCAGAACGCACCGTCCAGCGCCTCTTCCACGCTGGCGGCAAGCGGCACACTTGGGTACATCTTGCTGAAGTTTTTCGCAGCGATGGGATCGTAACACACGATATTGGCGCCGTGATCCAGCAGCAGACGCACGTTGTCCAGCGCGGGCGCTTCTCTGAGGTCGTCCGTGCCGGGCTTGAACGCAAGCCCCAGCACCGCAACCTTGACGTTTTCAAACGTCATCAGCCGCTTTTTCGCCTTCTCAAAGAGGCGTGTCTTCTGCGCAGCGTTGATCTCCACAGCGGCGTCGACGGTCTTTAATTGCGCGCCGTGCTGGCGGGCAAGATAGGTCAGCGCCTTTGTGTCCTTGGGGAAGCAACTGCCGCCGTAGCCGACGCCCGCCTTGAGGAACTTGGCGCCGATACGCGGATCATAACGCATGCCCTCGGCGACGTCGTCGATGTTTGCGCCGACGAGCTCGCAAAGGTTTGCGATGTCGTTCATGTAGGAGATTTTCAGCGCGAGGAAGTTGTTGCAGGCATATTTGATCATCTCCGCCGAGCGGCGGGTGACCGAGACGACCGGCAGGTCAAACGGAGCGTAGATATCCAGCAGCATCTTTTTTGCCACTTCGTCGTCGGTACCGATGATGATGCGCGTGGCATGCATGGTATCGTACACCGCGTTGCCCTGCGCCAAAAACTCCGGATTGCTCGCAACGCGAACGGTCACGTCCCGCTCGAGATTATCCTTGATGAACTGCTCTACCTTATCGTTGGTGCCCACGGGAACGGTCGATTTGACCACCACGAGGCAGTCCCGCGTGACGCACTTTGCAATCTGTGTGCAGACCGCCGCGATATAGCGCAGGTTTGCGCTGCCGTCCGGCAGCTCCGGCGTGCCGACGCCGATGAAGATCGCGTCCGCGTCCGCATAGGCGCTCTGGTAGTCGCTCGTAAAAAGCAGCCTGCCCGCTGCAAGATTTTTCTTGAGCAGGTCTTCCAAACCCGCCTCATAGATCGGAGAAATGCCCTCGTTCATGCGCGCAATCTTCTCTTCGTCCACATCCACACAGGTGACCATGTGGCCTTTTTCCGCAAAGCAGACGCCGGCAACCAGTCCGACATAGCCTGTTCCGGCAACGGATAGTTTCATATGCTCATTCCTTCCTCATGCGCCAAATGCGCACAGGCTCGCTTGAATCGTTACAAAATATCGTTAGGATCGCAGCCGTCCGGCCCGCAGGGCGGTTCTTCAGGCTTACGATTTTTGGTGAAATACGACTTCATCGAAGTCCAGAGGTAGGAGAAGCTCTCCAAACGTAATAATACCGCCAAACCCAGGTAAACCGCAATCCCGCAAACGATCTGGAGGATCAAGAGCGGCAGTTCCGGTATGGGGATAAGCGAAACAGCGTAGACCGCGCCCCACATGACCGCGGAGAGCAGCAGCGGCGGCGTCATATCCCAGAGCTGATCGCGCCAGCGATAAGCAAAGAGCCTCTTCATGACCACCATGGTCACAAACATCGAGAACACGCCTGTGATCACAACCGCCCAGGAGATCGCAAGCGGCGTAGTAAACGCGAAGACCGACACGGCAAGCACGGCGATTCCAAATATTTTCTTGATGATCTCCGTCTTAAGGTAAAGATCGCTTCTACCAAGCGCGTTCATCGCCTGTAAATCTGTCGCTTCCATCGGGTAAAGTGCTGAGACGATGCACATCATTTGCAGATATGGCACGGTGAGCATCCATTTCTCGGTCAACAGCACGCGCACAAACGGCGTCGCGATTGCGGCCAGTCCGGCCATCATGGGAAAAATCATCAGCGCGGTGGAGCGGTTTGTCTTTCGCACCATTTCGCGCACACGACCGACATCCTCTTGGTGACGCGCATAGGCAGGAAACAGAACTGACAATGCGACGCTATTGAGGTTCTCCGAGATCATGCCAGGGTATTGCTTGCCGCGGCTGTAAAACGCGAGCGAATCGTCGACAAAACGCGCCCCGATGATCAGTGTAGACAGGCTGTTGTAGCCTTTATCAAGGAGGCTTGAAAGCAGTAGCTTCCACCCGAATCCGAAGAGTGACTTGGCTCTTTCAAGCGAGAAGACCAGCGCCGGCTTCCAACGATCCAGCAACCATAGAAACAGAACGTTTCCAAACGCGCCAATCATCTGCTGTGCAACCAGCGCCCATACGCCGTAGCCCGCATATGCCATATAGATACCGACCGCGCCGGAGAGGAGCGTTGCCCCTAGCGTCGCGATACAAAACTTTCGAAACTCAAGCTTGCGCTGGATGATCGCGCCCTGTACGGAGTTGAACGCACCGAAGAACAACGTCAGAGCGATGACACGCATCGCAGGCACGAACATCGGGTCTTTATACACCCCCGCAAGCAGTGGTGCGCCAAAGAACAACGCGCCGTAGAAGATTGCGGCAAGCGCCAGCATAATCCAGAGCACGCTGGAAAAATCCAGATTATCTGCATCCTTTCGCTGGATTAGGGACGTCGCAAAGCCACGTTTGACGATTACATCCGCGAGGTCGACGATGACTAGCAGAACCGCGAGCGTCTTATAGTTTTCGGGATCAAGCATACGCGCGAGCACTACGGAAATGACGAATTTGACCAGCTGGTTGCCGCCGCTTTCCATCGCCTTCCAAATGACGCCCGATATCGTTTTATTACGAATGGTTGAATCCATAGTTCCTTCTTTTCTTCTTTGCTTCTTCTATTCTTTACTTCTTTACTTCTTTACTTCTTCTATTCTTTATTTCTATGCGCCTTTTATATTTTGATTTTACTTTTTCCGGCTGCGCGCCCACGCGAGATAGCGCATGGTCAGGCCGGAGAAATACTTCTCGCCAAACAGGCGGATTTTTCTCTTCCATGAGAGGCGATCATAAAAAAACCGGTATGGCGGCTGCTTCGCCTCCTTGAGCTTGTGCTGATAGGTCAGCATCAAAAACTCCTGATAGCGAATCGCCCGCAAGAACGCGTCGTGATACTTCCCGCCGGAATACGCGTCGTAGCCTTCATTGAGCGCGATGAGCTCAAGGCTGGTCCTGATGCGCGTCTCCGTTGCGGAGACATATTGCCGGGTCGACCAGCTGCCGGGCACCGCCTGCCGATAGGCCACAAACGTATCGGCAAAATACCAGCCGTAACCCGCCAGCGCGCCGAGCAGCTGAAAGGGGATATCCTCCACCTCGGTGCGATCCGCAAAATCCGGCATGTCCTTGAGCAGCTGCGTCGGCATCACGATGGTGTCGGAGGCGACAAACCCGCCGCCCGCGCGAATCATATCGTCGGGATCGATCACGCGATCCTCCGCATATGGTGCGGATCTGCCGAGTACGCGGCCGCCTACGTCCACCATGTCCGCAGCTCCCACGGTGAGCGTGCAATCCGGATGCTCCTCGAGATACTGCACCTGCCGCTGCAGGCGGTCGTCACAGAGCCAGTAATCGTCTCCGTCGAGGATTGCGGTATATTTTGCCCGCACGCGCGGAATGAGAATGTGCGACTGAATGCGCCGATCGATCGTATATTGGTTCACGCTCTGCACAATCAGCGTAATCTTTTCGGGATATTTTGCCGCATAGGCGCGGCAGACGTCCGCCGTGTTGTCGGTGGAGGCGTCGTCATGCAGCAGGATGTCAAACGGGAAATCGGTCTTCTGCATCAGCACGCTCTCGATTGCCTGCGCGATGAACGGCCCGTGGTTATGCGTCGGCAAGATCACCGTGACAAGCGGCTCGGCTTGGTGTTGCATCGTCTCCTCCTCCGTGTTACTGCTTCAGAATGCCCAGACGCACCAGATGCATGCGCACGCGCCGCTTGATCGGCAGCATGAGATAGCGCGCGCGATACGGCGCTTTCTTGAGCGCGGGCAGGTCGTTTTTCATCCGCAGGACCTCATATTCCTGATAGGTTGCGTTAAAATCGACCGCGTCGTGCCAGCGAAAGCCGGACGACTCGTCAAAGGCGCGCAGTGCGTGCGCGAGGCCTTCATGGTGGCGAATCTGTTTCTCGCGACCCGAGGCATGATAGGACATTGTCCACGAGCCGGGCACCGCCTGACGATAGGCGCACATCGGCTCTGCAAAATAGTGCGTCGTGCCGTTGGACGCAAACCAGATCTGCAGCACCGCGTCGTCCACATCCGTCATGTCGCAAAACGGCGCCCTGTTCTGGGCAAGTGCTGTCGGGGCTACAATCGATGCCGTCGCGACGAAATCTCCGCCGCCGCGGATGATGTCCTCGGTTGGTATATCCATATCCTGATCATACAGCGCGTTGGAACCGATCCAGTTTTCGTCCGGGTCGACGAGATCCGCCGCGCAGACGCAGAGCGTGCACTCCGGGTGCGATTCCATGTAGGAGATTTGTTTCTGGAGCTTGAGCGGACTGGTCCAGTAGTCGTCCCCTTCGCAGATGGCGATGTATTTACCCCGCGCCAACGGAAAGACGTAGTGTTCCAGAATCTTCGGGTCACTCGAATAGATGTTGTCCGCGCGGTAGACACAGCGGAAAAGATCCGGCCGCGCGGCCTCATATTCACGAATGATATTCGCCGTTTCGTCGGTCGAGGCGTCGTCATGCACGATTATTTCAAACGAATACTCCGTCTGCTGGAGTAGAAAGCTATCCAGCGCGCGCCGGATATAGGGCGCGTGGTTATATGTGTCGCAAACGATGGACACTAGCGGTACGTTACGCTCCATGCGCTTTCCTCATCTTGAGCCTGCCCAGCATGCAGATGCCGTCGAGCAGTAAGAGTTGTCTTTTCAGGATTGCGCGCACCTGAAAGCGGTGCATGCGCGAAAGATACGGGTTCATAAAGGGCTGCTTTTGCTGCGCCTGAACGTAGGTTTCCCAGGGAAACGCCAGCACGGCGCGCTTTTGCTCGCCCGTCTGCGCGGCGCGGTAATGCAGCCAGAATACCGTGAGCACCCCTCGCGTCGTCCGCGCGTCCAGCTGCTGAATCTCCTGCGGCGTATCCATGCCCCATAGGGTCATATAGCGGCGCAGCTGCTGCTCCTTCTTCTCGTCAAACATCCGCTCCAGACGCTGAAAATCCAGCTTTCGCGTCACACTGCTCGGGTGCCTGCGATAGCGGTAGAGTCTCCTGTCGCGATAGACAATCTTGTTTGCGTGCGTCGCAGGATAGAGCGTTTGCAACAAATCCTCGCCATGCGGATTGTTCGCATAGAATGCATAGTCTGTGTCGTCCGCCTGCAACAGCGGCCTAAGGATGGCTTTCATCCAGATGTTGTTGAGTTCCTCGGAGGCGATCAGCTTTTGATAGATCTGCCGCTTATCGTCGCCCTCAAACACCGAACCGTCGGCAAACGCCGCCTTGTTGGGTTCGATGGAACCATCTGCGTCAAAATAGCTGTAGTTGTTGAAGATTACAGTATCCGCGCCCGTCTGCGTGATGGTTTCGCGCACGGTGGCGAGACATTCCGGCTCATATGCATCATCCGCATCGAGAAACATGCAATAGTCTCCCTTTGCCGCGCGAATTCCGGCGCGCCGCGCGAGAATCAACCCCGCGTTGGGCTGGTGGATCACGCGAACCAGATCGGGATATTGCGCCTGATAACGATCGCAGATCTGCCCGCCGCTGTCCGTCGATCCGTCGTCTACCAGCACGAGTTCAAAGTCCTGCTCGCTTTGTAGCAGGACAGACTCAAAGCACTCCTTGAGGTATTTTTCGGAGTTGTAGACCGGAACGAGTATGCTAAACAACATCTGCGCTCTGAATCCTCTCTTTTGCTCTTCGCATCGCGCTTTTTTGACTACGCTTCATCACTAACCGCAAACCGCGCGGGCACGAAGCCTTCCATGCGCACGCGAAGGGAGCGCTTTTCAAACGCTGCCATCAGCTCGCCAGCGGTTGCTTCGTCTGCAAGCGCCGCGCCGCCGCTCGCGGCGACCACCGGCACAAAGCCGACCGTATCCGCGCCGAAATCGCCGATGGTATAGCGCACCAGTAACCCGTTCTGCGCCGCGCCATCCAGAATGAAGCCGCCCTGTCCGTAAACGATCGTGGTGTTGTTCCAGCGTTCGCTGCACCCGATGGTATGGCTGCCCTGGCTGATCACCAGAGACGCGCCGCATTCCGCGATCTTACGGCATACCTTTTGCTCAAACGGCGTCGGATAGGAATAATTCTCCCGCCCGCCGCAATATAGGACGATCAAGCGATCACAGTTGGACTTGATCTCGCGCACGCGATCGCTCAGGTTCACCAGATCGAGCGGGTTTGCGCCCGCTGTGCGCTCCGTCGCGCTCACGCTCTCGTGTTCGCAAACGGCATATACGCCGACGTGCACGCCATGCCGCACGAAGAAAAACGGCTGATCCGTTGCGTCGGTGTCCTCACCCGCGCCAAAGAAAGCGACCTGCTTTGCCTTGAGCGCGGCGCGCGTGGCGGAAATTCCTTCCGCGCCGCAACGAGACATCTGCGCGGTGCAGAGGTTCACGCCCGTGGGATTCAGCGCGGCGATGCCGGCAGCGCTGGCCGCCGGGGCACACTTGCCTCTGCAGCTTCCGCCCTCGCAGGATGTGGCGTCCGCCAGCGGGGTTTCAAGAGAGAAAATGCGCGCGTCCGCTGCCTTCCAGACGGCGTTCAGGCCGTTGAACAGCAGGCTCTGTGTGCCGGACGAAAATGCCTCCATGTTGGTTGCAGACGGGGCGACGCCCGCGCCGATAAAGATCTCCAAGCTCATGCTTGCTCCTCCAAAGATACCGTTTATCATCACCCGATTGCCGGGAGATTATCAATTATAATCCGTATACGCTTTGCGTGCTCGTTACGCCCGCTACGACAACACAATCACTGCGCAGTCAATCGATCCTATCATGCTTCGCGCGCTCAGCCGCCCGCGACCGACTCCAGATACTTGCGCCATTGTTCCGCAACCAGCGTTTCGTCTAGCCTGTTGCGAATTCCGGTGGCATGCTGGCCAAGCCAAGCGGCATACGATTCATCGTCCGCGAGTTTGCACATCGCCTCATACAGCGCGTCCTCGTCTCCAACCGGAATCAGCAGGCCGTTTTCGCCGCTGGTGAGCAGCGAGCGAACTCCTCCGATTGGACAATCCGTCGCGATGCACGGCAAGCCGCAAGCCATCGCCTCGATGAGCACATTCGGCATGCCTTCATAGTCCGAACTCAGCACAAACATGCCACTGTCATTGATGTCCTCGAGCAGTGTCTTGCTTTGACCTGCGAGTTCGACCGCGCCTGCGATGCCGAGGCTGCTCGCGGTCTTCATCAGCCGCGCTTTCTCCGGTCCTTCGCCATAGATCACGAGTGAATAGGCGTGGTGCGTCTTATAAAAGCGCGCAAATGCGCGAATCAGCAGGTCGAAATTTTTCTGCTCGTGGAGCCTGCCCGCGGCGACGACGGTGCGTTTGCGTTCGCCCTGGTAGCGCGCAGGGATGCGACCGGTGTCCAGCGGATTGTCCAGCACGATTCCGCGTTTTTGAATGCTGCGGGAAAAATACCGCGCGGCATCCTTCGTCTGGAAGATGAATCCCCGCGCAAACGGATAGATGAGGCAGCGCAGAATGCGCTTGATCCTGCTTTCCGGGTGGCGGTGCGGGTCGTTTCGCTCGCTGACGACGACAGGCACGCCGGTGCCCAAAAGATACAGCACCGTCCAGACGTTGACCTTCTCCGGCATGGCAAGTACGACATCCGGCCGCTCCTGCTTGACGAGTTTTCTGAGCTTCCGGTACGCTTTGGGTATCTTTCGAGCAGGAAGGTTCTGGTCAAAGGTCAGATAGATCTGTTCGACCGCCTCCGGCAAATCATAAAACGACGGTACGCCGCACTCGGTGACCAGTTTGCACTCGATGCCGTCGCGCGCAAAGCAGTTCAGCAGCTGCGCAATCACGCGCTCGCAACCTCCGCCGCTCATCTTGTGCGTAACGATCATGAGTTTTTTCATCGTGCCAGTTCCTTTCGAATCATGCTTGATCATATCTACGGAAAACACAGCGTTTTAAGATTTTCGAGAGATTAGCTGTGCTTACTTGCCGCGGATTCGTAGATGCGCATCAGCGTTTCCGCATTCTGCGAAACATCATAGCCTGCCTCTAGCGCGCGGGCAATCCCCGCGCCAGAAGCACGCTCGCGATCCGTCCGCTCCACCTTTGCCATCGCTTGCGCGAACACGTCCGCCCGCTCGATTGGTGCAAACGTGACGAGCTCTGTCAGCGCGGATTCGCGCGTCACGCGATCGGACGCCACACAGGGCAGCCCCGCGCACTGCGCCTCGACCAGCGTCAGCGGCAAGCCTTCGTGCAGCGAGGGAAGCACAAACGCGTCCGCCGCGGAGAGCAACGCGGGAATATCCTCCTGCAGGCCTATAAACGAAACTTGACGGCTTATGCCGTGCGCTTCCGCGCGCGCCTCGCACGAGGCGCGGCGTTCGCCGTCGCCGACGAGCAGCAGCCGCGCGTCCGGATGGATCGCCATCAGTTCGCGAAACGCCTCCAGCAAAAACGCCTGATTCTTCTGCTCATTAAACGCGCCGACATGCAGAAAGACGAACGATTCCGGCGCAATCCCAAGCTGTTCGCGCGCTTCCTCACGCAGTTCTTGCGAAAAGCGAAAACGCTCCGCGTCGATCGCGTTGTTGAGCACCGTATACGAACGACCCGGATAGAGCCACTCTCCCGCGGCAGCGGAGCAGGCGATGCAGTGTGTACTCGTCCGGTAAAAGATGCCGCGCAGGAGCTTGTCCGCCGTCTTCATGTTGCAGGTGGTGTTGTGCGAGTGCGGCATGCGCACCCTTGCCCCGCCGCGCTTTGCCGCGATCAGCTCCGCCGCCAGCGTCGCGCTGTTACCGTGGGCGTGGACAATCTCGATCTCGCGATCCCGCACGATGCGGCTGAGCGCACGGATATAGCCAAAGGGATGCCGGTTTCGCCCGGGGAGCACAAACACGCGTCCGCCTGTCTGCTCCACCATCGTGCGTGCCTGTGCATCCGGCTCGTTGGGGCAAACAAGGTCGCAGCGCACGCGCGCAGGGTCAAGACGCGAGATGTAGTTCATCACGCAGTTTGCGATTCCGTTTTTGCCGTACCGCACGGTGAGCACCATGAGTACGCGAACAGGCTTGGCCACGAGATCACTCACTTTCCCAGCGCACGGAGTTCGCCGTCCGCCTTACCGGTCTTGCGGTATTCATAGATTTTTGCGTCCACCAGAAAACGATACCAGTAGCTTTCAAAATAATGGTAGAGATAGCCCTCTTTCCCGTCCAGAAACCCCAAACGGAAATAGTAGTTATAGACAAACCAAAGCCACGCACGCAGGAACATCGGTGCGCGGTAATAGACCGTAAATTTCTTCTTGCGGTGCTGCATGAGCTTTTGATCGGTGTTTGCGTCGAAGCTTGCGCCCTGCTCATAGGCGATATAGTCCTGCAATTCACGGATGGCGTACCAGTTATAGCGGCTGATATAGCTCGTCAAGTCCTTGAAGTCATAGTGCAGATATCGCTCCGCAATATCAACCGTGCGCCCTTCGAGCAGGATCGTGTGCGCGTCGCGCTTGCGATCCTCAATGCGCCCTTTGCCGGTTTTAAAGAGCATGATCTTGCGCTTTTTGCTGCCGCCGTGCTTCATCTGCCGCCCGAGGAAGAAAAAATCGCTTTCCATGACGATGCCGTTGACGTCGTCCTTGGCGTGCTCCTGCATGAGCCGCTCGCTGCGCGCGCAGACCGCGGGGGTAAAACGCTCGTCCGCGTCCAGCCGAAGCGTCCATTTTGTTGTGATGTTCGCGTTGTCCACACCCCAGTTGTATTGCGCGGCATAATACGTAAACGGATGCTCGTAGACATCCGCGCCGTATTCGCGCGCGATCTCCAGCGTGCGGTCGGTGCTGCCGCTGTCGAGCACGACCACGCGGCTGCAAAACCCCGCCACGGATTTGAGGCACTCGCCTAGATTCATTTCCTCGTTGAGGGTGAGTACAATCGCCGTTACATCCGCCATACCACGCGGTTTCCTTTCGAAAAGAAGATTGATTCGCCCTGCACTGCGCCTTCGGCTACCCGCAAGCATCCTACGATCGCCAGTCAAATTGGGTAAACTTTCCCCTATACTCCACTGAATGATACCACCGTAGTGTACCATTTGACAGGGGGTCTGTCAAACGCGGTGGGGTGTTCCCGCGCGGAAAAACGCACCGATCCACAAGCGTATTTGACACAGTTTTGCGTTGCGAAATGTGGCTGGCTGTGCTAAACTCCACCTCATGAAACAACAGGCATTTGACTATTTATCGCGCGATATCCTGACGTATATCGACATGCTGGAGATTCTGGATCTGCCCCGCGCGCAGGTGATTCTGGCAAACGAAAGCGGCGTGCTGCTCCGGCATGACGATCTGTTTTTGCTCGCCAGTGACCCGGGTCGGGCGGCGGACTTTCTGCCGCGGATGACAGAGGGTCTTGTTCAGCATCCGGAGCGGATGTTTGTTTTACACGACAGCGAGATAAAAGAGACGCTGGAGCGCGAACACGGCTTCAAAACCGCGATGGAATGCCGTCACGCGGTCTATCGTTCCAAAGAACCACTCTCTTACACCTTGCCGGAGGATGCCGAGATTCGCAAGCTCGACGCGCGGTATGTCGACTTTGTCCACGCGCACTATCACATGGTGGACGACGTTTCCTACATCCGCGAGCGCATCGAGGAGGACATGTTCGGTGTGTTCATCGGCGGTGAGATCGTGGGCTTTGTGGGCACGCATGACGAGCGCTCCATGGGGCTACTTGAGATACTGCCGGAATACCGCAGGCTTGGGCTTGGCTATGCGCTGGAAGCGCACCTGATCAACCACCTGCTCTCGTTGGGACGCGTGCCGTTTTGTCAGGTTGCGGTCTATAACGAAGCCTCAATCCTGTTGCAGGAGAAGATGGGATTGGAGTTGTCCACGAGCGTGATCTACTGGCTTGCGCGCGGCAATATGAAATAAGCGAAAGCATGCAAAAGGACGGAGTGTTTGCCCCGTCCTTTTTTGTTGCTGAAATTTACTCTTTTATATTGCTCACTTAAGCATGCCTTACAATAAATATATTTATTCTTTTATGTTGCTCTCTTTTTGGATATAGATCGGGCGATGCTTGACCTGCATATAGGTGCGCGCGACATATTCGCCGATGATGCCGAGCGCCAGCAGGATGAAGCCGCCCAATGTGAGCGTGATCGCCAGCAGCGAGGGATAGCCCGCGACGGGGTTGCCCCAGATCATCGCGATCACCACGCGGATGACCATGTAGATCAGCGCCAGCGCGGAAACGATGCTGCCAACGGCGGTTGCCATCTGCAGCGGAGCGGTTGAAAAAGAGACGATCCCTTCGATGGCGTACTTCGCAAGCTTCCAGAACGACCATTTGGTCTCGCCCGCCGCGCGCTCAATGTTTTCATATTCCAGCCAGACGGTGTCAAACCCGACCCACATGAAGATGCCCTTGGAGAAGCGGTGATATTCCGGGAGTGCCAGCACCGCGTCCACGACACAGCGGCGCATCATGCGAAAATCCCGCGCGCCGTCGACAAACTCCGTGTCCGAGATCTTATTGATGATCCGGTAAAACGCCCGCGCAAACGCACTACGGATCTTCGGCTCGCCTTTGCGGGTCACGCGGCGGGTGGCGACGCAGTCGCAATCGTCCGTGGAAAGCCGCTCCAGCATCTGGCCGATCATGTCCGGCGGGTCCTGCAAATCGCAGTCCATCACGCAGACAAACTCGCCTTTGGCGTGCTTAAGCCCCGCGTACATGGCGGCTTCTTTGCCGAAATTGCGCGAAAAAGAGATGTATTTCACGCGCTCGTCGGTTTTTGCTAACGCACGCAAAATCGAAAGCGTCTTGTCCTTTGAGCCGTCGTTGATCAAAATCAGCTCAAAATCGTAGCCCGACAGCTGCGAAAACACGATCTTCTGCATCGCCTCATAATACAGCGGCAGCATCGCCTCTTCGTTGTAGCAGGGGCAGACGACAGAGACCAATGGTTGATCTTTCATGTGTTCCTCCGTGCGTTTTGGTGGGGTTTGCGCAAGTTTGCACTGTGGTTGTGCTCAAATATTCGCAGTTCAGCCAGCCTTGTAGAACTCTGGCATGCTATTAAGCAGCATTGTTTTTATCAGCCCGCCGTGTTGACCAAGGGCGTACCGTTGAGCAGCATGATGAGTAGATACGCCAGCATCCAGGCGGCAAGCGCGAGCATCAGCGCGACGCGGCCTTTTTGCACCGTGCGCTTGACCCGCTTTTCGATCATGCCCGGCACGAACAGCGCGACGAGCACCGCCGCGATGGTGCCGTACATGCCGATGGATTCATACTGGCCAAAATACGTCAGCAGATAGCCGCAAAGCAAGCCCATCACCGCGCCGCCGATGCGCTGGAAGAGATTCCATTTCGCCTCCGGCAGGTTGCGAACTTTGGTTTGCAGGTCGTCCAACTCTTCCGGTGTGGAAACGACGACCGGGGCTTCCGGATCGGTGTTGTTTTGTTCGTTTTTGGGGTCGAGCATTTCTTTGTTTTCCAATTTATTTTACCTCCGATGTACAGTGCGGGCAGCGGGTTGCGTCGATTGCGATCTGGCTCTTGCAGTACGGGCAGGTCTTCTCTGTCGGAGCTGCGGGCGCGGGTTCTTCGCCCTTCTTAAGCTTGCCGCCAAGTCCGCGCGCGCCGCTGATGGCCTTGATGATCAGGAAGAGCACGATTGCCATGAGCAGGAAGTTGATGATCGCGGTAATGAACGCGCCGTATTTGAGCGTTACCCCGCCGATCTGCCAGGCGAGGTCGGTAAAGTTTGTGTTTGCGACGAGTCCGATGAGCGGAGAGATGATGTCGTTCACAAGAGAATCGACAATGCCCTTGAACGCCGCGCCGATGATTACGCCGACGGCGAGATCGAGCACGCTGCCCTTGGCGATGAACGCTTTAAACTCGGATAACAGCTTTTTCATAACGTGTCTCCTTATGGTTGATTTCAATATTGGAAGCTCCGTTGAAATTCGTATTGTTCGCGGATATGTTTGATTGAGTATATCATTTTGCGCGGCGGGTTTCAATTGTCGCGCAGAGGGCAATGGCAACGGCAACCTTAGATGCATGCACATGCAAAAAATCGGCATGCCTGTGCTTGCAAAGGGAAACCGCGTGTGCTAAAATATTTCTCTGAGCCGGTGTGATGGAATTGGCAGACGTGACGGACTCAAAATCCGTTGGTAGCGATACCGTGTCGGTTCGAGTCCGACCACCGGCACCAAAGAGGTAGATGCAGAATTGTGTCTACCTCTTTCATCTTTATCTATTTCATAAGGAGAATGGCAGAATGAGTGAAATCAAAAGAACAGAGATCAGCGATGAATGGGCGCACTCTGGAGTTGTTGAAGCAGGTGATTATGTTTTCTTCAGTTATTGCATGGGGAACGAAGGGCAATCCATCGAAAATCAAATACAAGGTGCTTTTACTGTTTTGAGCGAACGGCTCGATACAGTTGGTTTAACTTTAGCATCCGTAGTCAAAATGGATTGCCTGTTTCAGGATATTGCGGATCTATCGTATTTGGGAGAAATCATCAAAGAAAGATTCAACGGAAAATATCCTGCAAGAAAAGCATTTGAGACTAGATTTATTCGAGAAGGAATCCGCTTTCAAATCGATGCAGTTGCGTATCGGGGATAAATTAATGAAATCTCACAACTCACCCTCCCTCATCCTCATCCTCCGCGACCAGTTCCTCTCCTGCCATCAAATGCTCGAGACGCTGGTCGAGGTCTGCCCGGACGACATCTGGGCGGGCATGTTCAACAGCGTTCCCTTCTGGTATCAGGTCTATCACACCGCCTATTTTGTCGACTACTGGTTTCGCGAAGACGGCGCTGGCGCGGGCTTTCCCGCGATGCGCTTTGACCCGCGTATTCCGCCGGAATTTGAGCACGATGTGCCCGACGACGCGTTCATTCCGCGTGCAGACATGCAGGAGTATCTACGCCTGATCCTAGAAAAGCTCACGCGCATATTCGCCAACATAAAAGAAAGTGACCTCTCTCATCCCGCTTTTACGCAGGAACCGGAGGTCACCTTATTGGACGCGATTTTTTCGCAGACGCGACATGTGATGTATAACATTGGCTACTGCAACGGAATTCTGCGGCAGCGCGATCTGCCGGAGGCCGACTGGTATGCCTACAACGAGCCGGACGCATAACCGCGCCTTGGCTCTTTCTATTTCTCCAACCGCAGCAGCCGTACCCAGAGCGAGACCACCGTCTCGCAAAACTCCCGACTCTCCGGCTTGAGCTGCCAGAGGGGAATCTGGCGCGGCTTGCGCCTGCCATAGAGGAAACGATCATCCGACGCCAGCAAATCCGCAAACGCGGTAATGGTCGGAAACAGCGCAATCTCCGCGACAAACTCGCCGCGCTCAAAGAAGCGAAGCATCCAGCCGTTCGCGCCCTTTTCGCCGAAGCCGAATACGCCGCCGAATCCATCCGCCTGTTGCGTGACGGGTTCCGCCGTCAGCTCCGGCTCGCGCAGCAGCCGCATGGAGAATTCGTTGCCCCGCCATTCGATCAGCACAAGCCCCGCATGCCCCGGCAACAGCCCCGCGCCAAGCGCGCCGCCGTCGTTTCCGCGCACATACAGCACGCGCGCGGGCAGGTGCTCTTCCTGTTTGAGTTTTTCGACCAGTTGATCCCGCGCGTCCCACGCGGCGGAAAAGTCATCGGAATGCATTTTGCATCGCCCCTTTTCTAATTAAAAAAATATTCAAATATTTTGAGTGTTTTAACATAGCGTTTTCTACTGTTTAAAAGTATACACGAATATCCGGTGAAGACAAGCAAAAGCAAGCAAATGTCTAAAGGCGTTCTCTTGCTGTGTTTCGGACTGTTCAGACGTGTGGATTTCCTATATAATGTGCACATCATCCATGTTACCTATCCAAGTTACATCCAATCAACCAAACGGAGGTGCTACTCATGAATCCGAGACAAAAAAGTGCACTCACCAAGATTTTCGCCATATCCGGCGCGGTTCTGCTTTGGGCGCCGATTCTGTTTATGTTTGTCACCGCGATCGTCGGCAGCATTGCGGGCAAAACGCTGTTGTTTGACTACCTTATGCTCGCGGAGCTCTTCCCCCTCATCGCACTTGGGCTGGTGCTGCTCGTGCTGGCTAGTTTGCTCGCGCGTCAATTTCGCAAATGGTTTGGTTGGGGCGGTGTGGCGGCGCTCGTTGCGCTGACCGGCGCACAGCTCTTCGCCAGCGCATCCGGCCTTGCTTCCGGCGCGATTGAACCGACCGGCGCGGCTTTCGCCGTCGTCATCTCCGCCATCGTGGTCTATAATGTGATCATCGTCGCGCTTGCCGTCCTCGCAATTGTTTTGATTCGCCGCCTGTTTCAAAAGCAGCCGCAAGAAGCTCCCGCCGCGGAATGAGCAATCAGAAACAAGAAGTTAAAAAACATCAGAAGAATTCTATCGCCTAATTTAGGAAGACGGAGACGCAAGGATGCAATACAAGATCCACACCGACCCCAAGCGAATCATCGGAAAACGACCCAACCTCTCTGCGCAAAACACCGTTGCAGACGACATCGTAACCGCGTTTACCAGCCAGCAGGAGCAGCCGATCGTGCCGCTCTCCTCCACCGCAACGGGGAAACCGTCGTCTTGGGGAAAAATCTTTGGCACGCTCGCCGCCGTGCTGTTGTTCGCCCCGTTCCTGATCTCTGTCGTTTTGATGGTTCTGTACAATGCGCAGGGATACGTGTTGCCCTTGCTCATGTATCCGATCTATGTGCTTGCGTTTCGCAATTACTCGCTCTTCGGCGGTCTTGCCCTCTATCTTGCCGCGCGCAAAGCAAACGCGTTTCGCAAGCCGATCGGCTGGATTGCGCTTGCCAATCCGCTCTTGACCATCCCGCAGTTTGTGTACGCGATTCTAAAAAGCAGTGGTCAAGACGCCGCGCTCGCAAGCGAATGGTTGACCATCACAAACCTCGTGTCGATGATTGCTTCGCTGCTTTGTATGATCGCGCTGTGCGTGTTTGCCGTGCTGATGCTCGTGCGCTTGTTCAAAAAGAAACGGCCGAAAACAGCTGAATAAATCAATTCAAACTGCCCGCGATCTGCGGGCTTTTTTCTGTCTAAGCTTGTGTGACCTCGTCTCTCGACAGATGCCTGGGTAAATGCTACGATGCACCTGTAAGCAAGATTGCTCACAAAGGAGATAAATCCCTATGGAACAGAAACAAACAAGCATCATATATCTCGCGGGCGGGTGCTTCTGGGGCATGGAGCAGCTTATGCAGTCCATCCCCGGCGTACTCGACGCAGAGAGCGGATATGCCAACGGCACCGGTGGGCAGGATGCGGACTATAAGACCGTCTGCTCCGGAAAGACCGGCTTTCGCGAGACGGTAAAGGTGACCTATGACCCCGCGCGCGTGAGTCTCGATCAGCTGTTGTTTGCGTATTTTGAGGTGGTGGACGCATCCGCGGTCAACCGCCAGGGGCACGACATCGGCACGCAATATCAGGCGGGCATCTATTATGCCGACGAGCAAGCGCAGGAGACGGTCGAGCGCATCGCCGCCATCGAGCGCGCGCGCACGCCGCGCTTTGCCGTCGAGATCAAGCCGCTGATCAACTATTTCCCCGCGGAGGAATATCACCAGAACTATCTGGAGAAGAACCCCGGCGGCTACTGCCACATCCCGCTTGCCGAGATTGCGCGCCTCTCCAAAGCCACCATCGACGCGGGACGTTATCGCAAGCCGGACGAGGCGGAGGTCCGCGCCAAGCTCACGCCGGAGCAGTTCGCCGTCACGCAAAAGAGCGCGACCGAGCCGCCGTTTACCAGCGAATATTACGGCAGCAAACAGCGCGGGCTCTATGCAGACATCGTCACAGGTGAGCCGCTGTTTACCTCCGACGACATGTATCAGTCCTCCTGCGGCTGGCCTTCGTTCACCAAGCCGGTCGAGCCTTCGGTGGTGGTAGAGCGCACGGACAGCAGCCACTGCATGCACCGCACAGAGGTGCGCTCCCGCACGGGAGATTCGCATCTGGGGCACATCTTTGAAGGGGATCACGAATCGCCCAACGGCATTCGCTATTGCATCAACGGTGCGTCGCTGCGCTTCATTCCGCTCGACGAGCTGGAGGCACAGGGCTACGGTTACCTGCGGGAGAAGTTCGGCAACGAGTGACTGCCAGAACCAAGACGTACGCTTTTTAAGCGACTACTTAACACCTGATTGCCACTCTGAAAACCGAAAAAACGAGCAAAGCGCGCAAGAATGTGCTATACTGCCAATGCGCGCTTTTTTGCGCGCTGACACAGGTTTTTTTACGGAGCAAAGCACATGATTTATCTCGATAACAGCGCGACCACGCGCGTTCTGCCGGAAGCGGCGGACGCGGCTTTTCGCGCCATGACCGAGCAATTTTATAATCCATCCAGCGCGTATAAACCGGCCGTCGCCGCCGAAAAGGCGGTGGAACTTTCTCGCGCCAATTTGGCGAGCGCGCTTGGCTGTACCGCCGGCGAAATCCTCTACACCTCCGGCGGAACAGAGTCCAACAACATGGCGATCCTCGGCGCACTCAAGCCCATCCGCGGCAAAAAGCGCATCGTCACCACCACGGGCGAGCATCCCTCCGTCTATGAGGTGTTTCGCTCGCTCGACGGCGCGGCGGACACCGAGGTGGTGTTCGTTGGCCTAAACGCGGACGGCACGGTGAACCTCAAGAAGCTGGAAGCGGCGCTGACCGCCGACACAGCGCTGGTTTCAGTCATGCACGTCAACAACGAAGTCGGCGCGGTCAACGACCTCGACGCGATCTCTGCCCTGCTCAAACAGCACGCGCCCGCTGCCCTGCTGCATTCGGACGGGGTGCAGGCGTTTTGCAAGCTCCCGTTTGCGCGCACATCCGCCGATCTCTACAGCATCAGCGCGCATAAGTTCCACGCGCCAAAGGGCGTAGGCGCGCTCTACGTCAAAAGTGGCGTCAAGTTTGCGGGCGGACTCATCGGCGGCGGGCAGGAGAAAAACCTGCGCTCCGGCACCACCAACGTGCCCGGCATCCTCGCGCTCGACGCGGCGCTCACCCAGTACCGCGCCAATCAGGCACAATGGATCGCGAACATGCGCGAATGCAAGCTCCGACTCTGGCAAAACCTCAGCACGATTCCGGATGTGCTGCTCAACGGCCCAGCACCGGAAACGGGCGCGCCGCACATCCTCAACGTTTCCTTCCCCGGCGTGCGGGGCGAGGTGCTGGTCAACGCGCTCTCCGAGCGGGAGATCTATGTCTCCACCGGCAGCGCCTGCTCCACGCACAAAAAGGGGCAAAACAGAATTCATGCCGCGATGGGCATCTCCGGTACCCGCGCGGAGGGGGCGCTGCGCTTTAGCCTGTGTCCATTCAACACGACGGAGGAGATGGACGCGGCGGCGACGGCGCTTACCGAGCAAGTCCTGTTTTTGCGGCGCTTTCAGCGCAGATAATTTTACACGTTTCGGCGATCCATTCGTGATACGCCAGTTTTATCAAAACATATAAACGGAGAATCAAACGGCGATTTGCCTGTTCTAAACAAAAAATCAACGAATCAAACGGAGAATCAAATGCAAGCAGTCATGCTCGTCCGCTATGCGGAAATCCACCTCAAGGGGCTCAACCGCCCGTATTTTGAGCGCAGCCTCATGAAGCGCATTTCCCTTGCCCTGCGCCCGCTTCGCGTCAAGGTCGTACGTGAGCAGGGACGCGTGTTCGTCTTCGACATCCCCGTGGAGTCGATGGATGAGGCCGCGGACAAACTCACGCGCGTCTTCGGCATCCATTCCGTCAGCCCCGCGCTTGCGGTGGAGAAGGACTGGGATCAGATGGTCGAGGCGGCAAAAACGCTCGTTGCGCGCCGCATTCAGGGGCTTGATCAGGCGAGCTTTAAGGTGATTGCCCGCCGCGCAGACAAGCGCTTTACGATGCGCTCCATGGACATCTGCCGCATGATGGGCGGCCTTCTGCTGGAGGCGTTCCCTGTGCTGCGCGTGGATGTACACGAGCCGGATTTCTATGTCGGCGTTGAGGTGCGGCAGGATCAGTCGTTCATCTTCGCTGAGGAGATACTCGGTGCGGGCGGCATGCCGGTCGGTACAAACGGACATGCGATGCTGCTCATCTCCGGCGGAATCGACAGCCCGGTTGCAGGGCACATGATCGCAAAGCGCGGTGTACGCATCTCCGCCGTTCATTTTTACAGCTATCCTTACACCAGCGAGCGCGCGCGCGAAAAGGTGGTCGAGCTGACAAAGATTCTCGCGAGCTACGCCGGAGAAGTGGGTCTCTATCTGGTTCCGTTTACGGAGATTCAGCTTGCGATCTATGAAAAATGCCCCAAGAGCGAGACCACGGTGCTCATGCGCCGGCTGATGATGCAGATCTCCGAGAAGATTGCGCTCACCTGCGGCGCGCAGGCGCTCATCACGGGTGAATCCATCGGTCAGGTGGCAAGCCAGACCATCGAGAGCCTGACCGCCACCAACGACGCGGTCATGCTGCCCGTCTTCCGCCCGCTGATCGGCTTTGACAAGGAGGAGATCGTCACCAGAGCCAAGGCGATGGGTTCTTACGAAACCTCGATCCTGCCGTTTGAGGACTGCTGCACGGTGTTTGTGCCGCAGCATCCCGTGACGCGGCCAAAGCTGGAGGAGATTCGCAAAAGCGAGGCAAGAGTGGACTTTACGCAGATGGTCGAAACCGCGATTGCGAACACAGAGTTCCTAGCGATCGAATAAGCTAACATCCTAAAACTGCGATTGCATATACGGAATTTTTAGCGACCGAATAAGCTTTTTTAACATTGCAATTTGGTTTTTCGTTCTTATTGCATAAACTGTTTCGTAAGCATGCAATTCTCTATTCCCGAACGCGATTTTACACAACATTCACAGTACGTATCAGGGTATCGTAGTATACTGTATGTGGTAAGCGATGCCCTGCTTGCTTTGGGCTATAAGGAGGAACAAGTTTGATGAAATTCATTTTTCGCCTGATCGGGATTCTGCTCGTGCTGCTGATCCTGCTGATGGCGGTGCTGACCTATCTCGACAGCAAAGATCTGCTCAGCGGAAAGCTCGAGCGGCTGATTGGCAACCTGCGTGTGCTCGGCAAACAGGCCTGGCAGGAGATTTTGCTCTTCATGCAGGATTCCGGCATTGCGGAGGACGCGGCGGGTCTGCTCGATCAGGGAGCGGACTATTTGCGGGATACGGTAGATCCGCACGAAACCAGCAAACCCGGCACGGATGCGTTTTTTACCCCCGTTCCCGAAGCAACACCCGTGGGCTAAGGGATCCAGCCACACATGCAACAAGGCCACCCGATAGGGTGGCCTTTGTGATGCATATCGTGCTTCTGAGCGAGTCATGCGCGTGGCAGATATCCTGCCGATGCGCTTATGATTCGGTCAGGACGGAACCTTCGGAATCTCGATCTCCGGCAAGAAAGAGCGCAGCCATGTGACGTTGAGCAGCGTCTTCTGGTGCAGCTCGTTGGCCAATTGACGATCGACAAAGCGGGTTGCAATGTTCTTATACGAAAACGGATAGTCGGACATATAGTAAAACATAGCGTCCATCAGAAAATCTTCGCAGTCGTTCTTGCGCTCTTCAAAGCGCGCCATGTCCGCCTCTGCGCGAAACGCCGCGCTGCCCGTAATCTTCGAAAAGAGAAAATTGACGTTGTGCGTCTTTGGCGGCTCTGTCTCCATATAATAGACATACATGCCCTTGAGCTGCCGCTCCGCCGCCTGTTGGCAAAGATAAGCGACATAGACCCAGCGCTCTCCGCGGATGAGCGCGTCGATCGTGCCGAGGTCATAGTCCGAAAGCATCAGCCAATATCCACATTTTTCCTGTTTGTTCATGCGCCGGTTGCCCCTCCTTCTTCGAGCGCGCCGCTGCTGACCAAGAGCATTAGCACACTGGTAATCCTAGTGTCAAACTGATGCGGAAGGGAGACGAGCTCCTCCGCTGCTTCTAAAAAGGTCTTCACCACGTTATAGCCGCGGTTGCTGGTCATGGCGTCAAACACATCCGCCACGGCAACGATCTGGGAAGAGAGGCTGATGTCCTCTGCCCTTAGTCCGCGTGGATATCCGCTTCCGTCGAGCCGTTCGTGATGGTTGCGCGCGATCTCCGCAATCTGCTCGCCAAAGTTTTGCAGCAGCATGCGCCCGCTGTCGATGGGATGGCGCAAAATGTAGCGCATCTCCGCCTGCTCGAGCTTGTCCGGCTTTTGCAGGATCTCCGTGGGCACAAAACACTTGCCGACATCATGAAACAGCGCGGCAAACGCGAGGTCATCACGCGGGATATCCGGCCCGCGATCCTGCATCGCGTCGTAGAGCGCGAGACAATATTGCAACACCGCCTTGCTGTGGCGGGAGGTGTAGTGGTCTTTTTCGTTGATGCGTGTGAGCAGTTCCTTGAGGCTGTCGTCCACATGGGTGACCGCCTCAAATGCCGGACAGTTGGTGACGTAGACAATCTCGGTATCACCGTGCATTTTCACGGGTACATCCCGCGTGAGTCCGGAGACCGTAAACGAATCCCCCGCGCCAAGAGAAACGAGGCCGTCGTCCATCGCCAGATCGACACCGCCCGCGTGGATGAAGAAATATTCGGTTGCCTTGGGATCGCTTGCCGGAAACAGCCACACGACAGATTCGCCGTTGATACGGTGCAGAATTACTTCCAGGTCACCCTGCTTTGTGAGCAAAAGGGCGCTTGGCTCATTTCCTGCCGCAGCCTCGCCCGCAGCCGCTCTTCGGTTTACTTGTATGCCGTCCATTCCATCACCGGGAGCTTCCAACCGTTACCGGCAGTCCTTACCAGGGGCAAAGCTCCAATCCGTACGCTTCAATTTCCTCTATAATACCACACGGCGTAGCTAATTCATAGGTATGAAACGGCTGAACTTGAATATCTATGGTGGAATTGACGCAAATGCGCGCAAGCTGACGGTATTGCCGCAGCAAGCGCGCATTTTCACTTGTGAAAAACACGGCTAGGTCGATATCGCTGTCGCATTTCGCGCAGCCTTTTGCAAAGGAGCCGAAGAGCACGATCTGATCGACATCCGGCAGGGCATGAATTTCACGGCAGATTTCAAGCATCTGCGCGGCATGCTCGCCAAATATCCCCTCGAAATCACGACTCGATTCGATCATTTCCGCTCCCCGTTCCGCCGGGCGCATCCGCCGGAATTAAAGCGGGATGACGCGAAGCGGGTCGACCAATACGTTCTGTCCGTCGATATAATAGCTAGTATACTCGCAAACCACTACCGCGCCAATAGCATTCGCATAGGCGAACACGGGAGACACGATGCTCTGCACGACGTTGAGCAGCCAGGCGATGTCGTTCCACGGCGTGAGCTGCGCAAACTTGACCGCGACTTCGATCTGACGGTTTGCAACGGCGACCATGCGCTCAAGTGTCTTGAACTGTGCGTTGCTATAGTGCGCCTGACGAGCGGAGAACGCACTGACGGGAGAAGCGTCGTTGCCCTGTGCATTTGCCACACCCGGGATCACCATGACGAGTAGCAGAACGCAAATCAGGAGTGCCATCAATCTCTTTTTCATACAAATTCCCCTCCGAAACATTTTTTAGTTTCGGTTTGGAGTCCCCAGCGACCAAGCAATAAAAAGACAGCCTGCCTTCCAATTGCCAAGCTGCCAAAAACATGTCTGATCCGCCTATGAAACTCGTGCGGCAGGACACTCAATTCGGCAACTGGCTGCCATCGGTGCAATCAATCGCACCCTTAGGCCCTTTAGCTTTGCGTCACCCGCTTTCACGGGTTTTGCCTTTTTCGTGGGAGTAGCTCCTAAACCTGAGAACAAATTATCACATTGGTATTACATTGTCAATAGTCATAATGTGTAATAATTGTAATTTATTTTTCACAAACGTGAAATCAACCGTTGATGTTTGTCAACTTTCGCCGAATTATCGCAACTTTTGTCACACGATACCCCCTGCAACCCCCTGAAATCTGTTACATCGTATGAATACATCCCGTGCACAAACTGAACCGCGGGTTCTTTTCGTGAAACACGCACTCGTGGTATACTGTGTGGGAAATCAGGAGGTGCGGTATGGAACAACACGATGCAGTCCATTCTCTCGTTTCCCAAATGACGCTGTCGGAAAAAGCAAGCCTGCTTTCCGGCGCGGATAAATGGCGCACAAAGACAATCCCGCGGCTGGGGTTAGGTGCCGTGACGGTTTCGGACGGCCCGCACGGCCTTAGAAAAGAAGTCATCGATCCCGAAAAGGGACTCTATACTCTTCGCTCGACCTGTTTCCCGACAGCATGCGCCACCGCCTGCTCGTTTGACCGCGCGCTGCTGCGCCGCATCGGCGTCGCCCTGGCGGAAGAATGCCGCGCGGAGGATGTGGATGTGCTGCTTGGTCCCGGGCTCAACTGCAAGCGCAGCCCGCTTTGCGGACGCAATTTCGAATATTTCAGCGAAGACCCCTTGGTCTCCGGCGAGCTCGCCGCGGCGTATATCGCAGGCGTGCAGAGCCTTGGTGTCGGCACCTCGATGAAGCACTTCGCGCTCAACAATCAGGAATACCGCAGGCTCACCACCGACGCGGTGGTGGATGAGCGGGCGATGTTTGAACTGTATCTCTCCTCGTTTGAGCGCGTGCTGAAACAGGTGCAGCCATGGACGGTCATGTGCTCCTACAATCGCGTCAAGGGAATCAACGCCAGCGATAACCGGTGGCTGCTGAGCGATGTGCTGCGTACGAAATTCGGGTTCACGGGATTGGTGATGTCCGACTGGGGCGCGGTGAACAACCGCGTGATGGGCGTCTCCGCAGGTCTCGATCTGGAGATGCCGTATGTCGGGCCCTATCACGACGGGCAGATTGAGCGGGCGGTTGCCGCCGGCGCACTGCGCGAGGAAGAAGTCGACAACTGTGTTGCGCGCGTGGTCGCGCTGGCGGAACGTGCAAAATCCCGCAAGTGCGTTCCCTTTGACGCGGCAGAGCACCATGCGCTTGCGCGCGAAGCCGCCGCAACCTCCGCCGTGCTGCTGAAAAACGACAGTTCGCTCCTGCCGTTTGCCGCGGGAACAAGCATTGCTGTACTCGGCGCGTTTGCAAAAGCGCCGCGCTATCAGGGCGCGGGCAGCAGCAAGGTGCAGCCGCTCCACATCGAAAGCCCGTTTGATGAATTGATCAATCGCGGAATCAAGGCATCGTATGCCGAAGGCTATCGCGAATCAGAGGATGTGCCGGATGAAGCACTCATGCGCGAAGCGTGCGACCTTGCCCGCGGAAAAGACGCGGTGCTGATCTATGCCGGCTTGCCGGATCGCTATGAGTCCGAAGGGTTTGACCGCGAATCCCTCTTCATGCCGCTAAATCAGGTGGAGCTGATCTTGCGCGTTGCTGCCGAGAACGCGAACGTCGCGGTGGTGCTGCAATGCGGTTCGGTGGTCGATCTCGGCTGGGCGGACTCGGTCAAGTCGATCCTGCTGATGTACCTCGGCGGTGAGGCGGTCGGCGGAGCGATTGCAGATCTTGTCTCGGGCGCGATCTGCCCCTCCGGCAAGCTCACCGAGAGCTGGCCGCTGCAACTTTCCGACACACCTTGCTATGCGTATTTCCCCGGCTACACGCGAACGGTGGAATACCGCGAGAGCATCTTCGTCGGCTATCGCTACTATGACACAGCGCAAAAAGCCGTCCGCTATCCCTTCGGACACGGGCTTTCGTATGCCGCCTTTTCCTATTCTAATCTATGCCTGAGCGCGGAACACCTGAATCCGGGTGAATCGCTGCAAGTCTCACTAGACGTCACCAATACCAGCCATGTCGCTGGTGCGGAGGTGGTGCAGCTTTATGTGTCCCATCGTTCGGACGTGATGTTTACGCCGGAGCAGGAGCTCAAGGGGTTTGAAAAAGTGCATCTCCAGCCGGGTGAGACGAAGAGCATTTCGTTTGCGCTTGCGCGGCGGGATTTGTGCTATTATGATGTGGTTGCAGGAGACTGGCGCGTCGAAGGCGGCGCGTATGAGCTCCGCCTGTGTGCCTCCAGCCGGGATTTGCGGCTCAGCGCCCGCATCGAGGCAGAAGCGGATGCGGACGCGCATGTACCGGACTATCGCGCAGCCGCCCCGTGCTATTATGATCTTTCCCGCGGAATCGACGTGCCGGACGGCGCGTTTGCCGCGGTGCTGGGTCGCGAAATCCCCGCGCGTGAACGGCAAAAGGGCGAAAAACACACCCTCAACGTCACCCTCAGCGAGGTGAAGCATACGCTGCTCGGTTGGATTTTAGCGTTTGTCGGGCGCAAGATTGCCGAATCCGCCATGTCGACCAACGAGGTGGATATGGGCGTCATCGATCATGTTCTCTACACCACGCCCCTGCGGCTGATGAGTTCGGAGTCCGACATTTCACCGCGTCAGATTGAGGGAATCGTGCACCTTTTCAATCACGAGCCGATCAAGGGCATCAAAGCGTTGTTTGACAGGAATAAGTAAAAAACGCTTTTAGTCTGCTTAGCACTATTTCTTGCGAAAAAATATCTCCAAAAAAGTATCGGAGGAATCAATCGGCATGCATTCCGCGCTCTCCTCTTTTGCGCTCTCAGCCGCGCCCGTCTCTAGTGAACCATATGGCAGCGGGCATATCAACAGCACGCAGCTCGTGGTTTGCGAAAACGGCGCGCGCTATATTCTCCAGCACATCAACACAAACGTTTTTCGCCAACCGGAGGCGCTGATGCGCAACATCGAGCTGGTCACGGCGCACCTGCGCACAAAGGTAGCCGATCCGCGCGGGGTGCTACGGCTCGTTCCCGCGCACGACGGGCGGAGCTATGTCGTGGAAAACGGCGCGTACTGGCGCGTCTACGAGTTTGTGGAAAACAGCGTTTGTTATCAGAGTGCGGATGCTGCCCTCTTTTGCGAGAGCGCGGTGGCGTTTGGCCGCTTTCAAAACCAACTGACGGATTTTTCGGCGGCGCAGCTGGTCGAGACCATCCCGCAGTTTCACGACACACCCGCGCGCTATCTCGCCTTTCACCATGCCGTGGCGCAGGACGCAGCGAACCGGCGCGCGCAGGTGTTGCGCGAGATCGAGTTTGTCCTCGCGCGGGAGGAATTTTCGCACACGTTGACCGATTTGCAGGCGGAGGGCGAGTTGCCGCTTCGGGTGACGCACAACGACACCAAGATCAACAACGTGCTCTTTGATGCGGCAACCAACAAAGCGCTGTGCGTGATCGATCTTGACACGGTGATGCCCGGTCTTTCCGTTAACGACTTCGGGGATGCGATTCGTTTTGGCGCATCTACCGCAGTAGAGGACGAGCGGGATTTATCCCGGGTGCATTTTGATTTAGGGCTGTATGAGACGTATGTGCAGGGGTATCTTTCCACCTGCGGCGGGAGCCTGACAAAGACGGAGAAGGCTATGCTGCCCACGGGTGCCAAGATGATGACGCTGGAATGCGGCATGCGCTTCCTTGCGGATCATCTCGCGGGGGATGTGTATTTCCATGTTTCGCGCGAAGGGCAGAATCTTGACCGCGCAAGGACACAGTTTCGTCTCGTGGAGGAGATGGAAAAATGCTGGGTGCAAATGCATAAGATTGTTGAAAAAGCGCGCTAAATGTCTTCTTTTAGCGTTTGCTTTGACGTGATATTTTTGGTGTGATACTATCTCAAGAAGTGTGGCGATAATGTGAAAATTATGTCGCTTTTGACGGGGTAGTATGGGAAAGCGGTGGTTAGAGTTTCTGCTCTCGATAGCCACTTTGGTAAGTGCGGCTATTTCCATTGCGATTCTTTTTCGTAAAGCACGGGAGATTGAATTAGCTAGTTCAGAGAAAAAAGTGTCCGGAAAATCGAAACTCGGAAGGATTTTTTATGGCATTAAGAAGCATTGTGCAGATGAAATTAAAATTGTTGCATTTGTGATCATTATCGCCTTGGTTCTTTCATTAGTCGCATGCTTTACCACATTCGATGTGCCGGAACCAAAAAGCAGAGGCACAACAAGCCCTTTGGTCAATAGTGCACAATTATCGAAAACACCGATGCCCACTTTTGCAAACACATCACAAGTTGACTCAATACCTAGTTCAACACCTAGTTCAACACCTGTTTATGAAACAAAATATCTATGCGAACTTGATCCGATCATAGAAAAAACCGGGGCTTTTTTTGATACTTCATGGGACAAGTTCGATGATTTAATTGTTGGCATGGATACAATTCTTTATGGAATCGGTATCAGGATCCCAGAAAAAGATCAAATGATTTATCTGAAGAAGAGTAGTAATAAGCGGGTTACGCATAACGAATTTATCGAATATTCTCTAGGAAACAATTACGATGTTCTTGAGTTTGAATATGGCATTGATCATAGCTCTTTTGAACAACTTGAAACTGTCGCTCCTGCATGTTTGTGTAAAATTGTTATCCAAGATGTTCCTTCTGGTGGCTTTGTTTCAGATTCAGACAATATTCTTTTCGATTCCGGATGGTTTAACTACCGTTTGGCACGACGATTTGTAAGCGTCATGTTATCCAATGTTGAAGCAATACGTATAACGGCATATTGGGAGTTTGATGTTGATCCTTCAAAGGATGCAAGTTTTAAGCTTGTTTTGATTGATCCCGTACTACTCTATTTAGAATAAAACTCGTAATGAAGAAAATTCTTTTATTCCCACACACAAAGCCCGATTCCATTCGCTGAAATCGGGCTTTTTTGTTTTATCGTTTCTGATTCTATTTTATTTTGAGTTTTCCGTAACCGGCTCCGATGGCAAAAGCGAAATCTCTGCGCGCTCGATCCCGTGGTTTCTCATCTCCTGCACCTCAATATGCAGACAAGCGGCATCCACGGAAAACACCATCCCGTCCTCAGGAATCTCGTTGAGCACGCTGAATACCAGCCCGTTGAGCGTGTCATACTCATCGACCGGAAGCCCGCAGCCAATCGCCTCGGAGATATCCTCCAGCGTCACAGACCCGTGCGTGCGCCAAACACCGTCGGCCACGGTCGAAATGATCTGCTCCTCGCCGTCCTCCTGCTCGTCAATATCGCCCACGATCACCTCGATGAGGTCGTTCATGGTCACGATGCCGCACATGCCGCCGTATTCGTCCATCACCACCGAGAAGTGGTTGCGGCTGCGCTTCATATCGAGGAACAGGTCGTCCGCCTTGATGCTCTCCGGCACGAACCGCGGCGGTTGCACCGCCTGCTGCATGACGCTCTCGCGTGCGTGGTCGCTGAGGCGAAAATACGTCTTCGCGTCGAGAATGCCGACCACATCATCCGAGCTGTCACGGCAGATGGGATAAAACGAATGGCGCGTGCCGTGGATGGTCTCCGCCCATTCCGCATCGCTCTCGTCCAGCCAGAGGATGTCCACCTGCGTGCGGTGGGTCAGGATATCCTCCGCAGAAACGTTGTCAAACTCAAATACATTGTGGATCATCTCTTTTTCGGTGGCTTCGATGGTGCCCTTTTCGGAGCCCACGTCCACCATCATGCGGATCTCTTCCTCGGTGACGTTATCGTCCTCCGCGTTGGGATCGATGCCCAGCAGCCGGAGGATGCCGTTTGTGGAAGCGGTCAGCAGCCAGACCAGCGGCGCAAATGCCTTTGCCACGCCGTTGATCATACCCGCCATGCCAAGCGCGAGTTTCTCCGCGTTTTTCATGGCGACGCGCTTTGGCACCAGCTCGCCAAACACGAGCGTAAAGAACGTCAATATCAGCGTGATGATCAAAACCGAGATGGTGTTGATGGTCGCGGCGGGAATTGCGGTTCCGCCCGCGGTGATCGCGGCTGTGATGCGCTTTGCGAAGTTATCCGCCGCAAATGCGCTGCCCAAGAAGCCGGAGAGCGTGATTGCGACCTGAATGGTCGCGAGAAACCGCGCGGGCTGGCTTGTGAGGCGCGCAAGCTTCATCGCACGCTTGTCCCCCTCGGAGGCAAGTTTTGCGAGTTTTGAATCGTTCATGGTGATGACGGCAATCTCCGCGCAGGCGAACACCGCGTTGAGCGATATGAGCACCACCTGTAGAATAATTTGCCAGAATAAGGGATCGTTACCCATTTTTATACTCCGTATTGATCTTGTTCAAAAACTGTGCGTGCGCATTGGTTTCCCGCCGCGCGGTTAAAAATATAGAAGCGCTTTGTCTGTTTTCCGGTTTGATTTTTGCCAAGAAATAGAAAAAGCATAACCTGTTCTCCTTCGATCAACAGAGACAGATTATGTGCTTCAAAAAACATCCGGTCATGCGATTCGGGTAATGGTCGCCGGTACTGTCGCCTTCTTCGTCGCTCATAGCTTTCCTCTCGCGGTCATATATAGATGCAGTATACCGACACACACTGAAATTGTCAATGATTCGGGGGAATTCTGGGATGATTTGCATAACCTTGAGTGGAATGTCGTCCTTTTTTCCGTTTCACTAAATCCAGTATGCACTACATGTTTGCAGAAAACACATAGTGCATACCTTCAACCTAGTGCTTTCATATTTTCGTTGTAAGAACGATTTCCCAGCCAAGTAATCAGTACCCTCTGTCTTGATACAGTTCCGCAAGCCTGTCTACCGCATCTTGATTGCCAGCCAGCTTCGCTGATTCATAGTAGAACTGCGCCAAGTCATAATCCTGCGCAACCCCAACTCCTTTGTGGTAGCAAAAACCAGTCCAGAGTAATCCGTATCGATTGCCCTGTTCCGCTGATTTTAAAAACCATTCAAATGCCAAAGAGTCGTTTGTCCGAACTCCATCGCCTCGGTAGTAACAATATCCAAGATTATATTGTGCTTGAGCGTTCCCATGGTTTGCTGCAATCGAGAACCAATCAAACGCCGCTCCTGCGTCTTGCTCTACACCCTTACCATCCCGATAGCAGCACCCGACGTACACTTCGCCTTCTGGATATCCATCCAAAGCGGCTTGCATAATCAGCGGGAAAGCTAAGTCGAACTGTTCGTTTTCGTAATAGGAGTATCCAGTGGTAAAGGCATTGATCGTTTCAGTTGAGTATTGTGACTCTGGCGATATCATTTGAGGTTGCGTTATTTCGTAATGAATTGTTTCGTTTGCCGGCGCGGCTGTTGATTCCATAGAAACACCTGCATCATTCTCTTGGGTGGCAGATATGCTAGAAATGGCATTGACGAGTAATCCGATTGCTGTGCACCCAAAAATAACTAATAGGATTTTGCGACCCATACCCAATTCAGATATCGATCCATTTGGTAAAAGGCAGGCTGTTATTCCAAAAGCAACAAACGCGAAAAGGAACATTACCCTCGTACTTTGAGCTAGCGGAATAGCATCTAAAATAAAATCAAGGATGCTTATACACCCACCAACTATAGACACTATCGTAATTATGATCTTAAATGTTTTTTGCATCTGCGTCCCCTAACAATGCGCTGCATCCCGACAGCCATTTCTAATAGTATACTGAACGAAGTACTTGTATATCAAGTAAATACTGCCCATCATCACAATTCTTACAAATTAAGTGTTATTCGCCAAAAACCAGATAAAATATACATCGAACCGATCAAACTTCAGGCGAATCGGCAGGGAAATTTACCCCCCTCACCCTCTCAATTCTGTCAGTTCGTTGACAATTTGTTGAGAAACGTTTATATTTTAGACATTATTTGCACTTATCCTTCAAGATTGGAACGGACTAAAACATGGAAATAACCCCTAAACGCCGCCACGGCGACCGCCGGGACGCGACACTCGTTCGCGGTCTCGACTCGATGCACGTCTTTATGCCCATCATGATGCCAAACCGCGCAGACAACGAGGCCTTTATACAGGAGCTCGTGGACATGAGCGCGGTAGAAGCGTATCTCGAGAAAAAGAACGCGCTTTCCCCGGAATATAAATACACCTTTTTCCACGTGATCTTAGCCGCTCTTGCGCGCACCGTCGAGATGCGCCCGCGCATGAACCGCTTCATCATCGGCAACCGCTATTATGACCGCAACCACATCACGTTTTCCTTCATCGTGAAAAAAGCGTTTTCCGACAACGCGGACGAATCCGTCATGATCCTCAAATATGACCCCGCAAGTGAAAAAGCCGCAATCGACATGATTCACGACAAGATTTGCGACTTTGTGTATTCCGTGCGCAAGAGCAACAAGACGGACGGCACGACGGATATCCTCGATACGCTCGCGAAAACCCCCATGTGGATGCGCAAGCTGATCGTCGCCATCCTCCGCTCGCTGGACGCGCACGGGCATATGCCCAAGGATCTGGCGACTGAAGACCCGTATAACAGCACGGTCTTTATCAGTAACCTCGGCTCCATCAAGCTCAACGCGGGCTATCATCACCTCTCCAACTGGAGCACAAACTCCGTGTTCGTCGTCGTCGGCGAAAAGCACCTGCAGCCGTTTTATAACGAAGACGGCTCGGTGACGGTCAAACCCGCGCTCAACCTGGGTCTGACGCTCGACGAGCGCATCGCAGACGGCTACTACTATTCCAAGACCGTTCGCCTGCTCAAGAAATTTCTTTCCGAGCCGGAGCTGCTCGATATCCCGTCCAAGGAGGAACTCACCATTGAGTACTGAAGTAAAAAGCTACCCGTTCTGTGAAGATATGTCCAACGTCTCGGCGCCATGGCTCGCGTTTTACGGCGAGGTCGACCACAAGCTCTCTTACCCCGATGCTTCGATGTATGACCTCGTGGAGCGCACAGCCAACCTCTATCCGGAATACAACGCCATCACCTTCATGGGCAAGGCCACGAAGTTTAAGGACATCGTGCGGCAGATCCGCCAGACCGCGCGCGCCTTTGCCGCCATCGGCATCCAAAAGGGTGACAAGGTGACCCTCTGCATGCCGAACTGCCCGCAGATCGTGCTGTGTTTCTACGCGCTCAACCGCATCGGCGCCATCGCCTCCATGATTCACCCGCTGTCGAGCGTCGGCGAGATCGCCTTCTACATCAAGGATTCCGGCTCCAAGGCCGTGGTCTCGCTGGATGCGTTTTACGGCAAGTTTGAAGAGGTGCGCAAAGAGGTAGCCTTTGAAACGCTGGTACTCACCAGTGTGAAGGACACGCTCTCCCCCGTCATGAAGGTTGGCTTCGCGCTCACACAAGGGCGCAAGATTCCGAAAGTGCCGAAAGACGCGGATGTGCTCTACTGGAGCGCGTTCCTCGCAGGAGCAAAGACGCGGGACGAGTCCTGTTTTGTCGAAAGTCGGGGCGGCGACGCGGCCGTCATCCTCTTCTCCGGCGGCACGACTGGCACCACAAAAGGCATCCTGCTGAGCAACCTCAACTTCAACGCGCTCGCGCTGCAAACCTGCGCGATGGGCAACTGCGTGGTTCCCGGCTCTCGCATGCTTGCGGCGATGCCGATGTTCCATGGCTTCGGCCTCGGCGTTTGCATCCATACGATGCTCATCGCGGGCGTGACGGCAATTCTTGTGCCGCGCGTCTCGGTTGAGAGCTATGCCAAGCTGCTCAAGAAAGAGAAGCCGCACTACATCGCCGGTGTGCCGACGCTGTATGAGGGCATCACGCGTAACCCCTATATGGACGGCGTGGATATGAGCCAGCTGCTGGGCGTTTTCTCCGGCGGGGATACGCTCTCTATCGAGCTCAAGAAGAAGTTCGACAGCTTCCTTGCCGAGCACGGCGCAACCGTTCAGGTGCGCGAAGGCTACGGCACCACCGAGTGCGTCACCGCAAGCTGCCTGACGCCCTATGACATGTATCGCGAGGGCAGCATTGGCCTGCCGTTCCCGGACACGTATTATAAGATCGTAATCCCCGGCACCACAGACGAAGTGGCCTATGGCGAGGATGGCGAAATCTGCCTCTGCGGGCCGTCGGTCATGATGGAATACATCAACCAGCCGGAGGAGACCGCAAACGTGCTCAAAAAGCACGCGGACGGACACACCTGGCTGCACACGGGCGATCTTGGCAACATGGACGCGGACGGATTCCTGTTCTTTCGGCAGCGCATCAAGCGGCTGATCATCACGAGCGGATATAACGTGTATCCTTCTCAGGTGGAAAACGCGATTGACGCGCACGAGAAGGTACTCATGAGCTGCGTCATCGGCGTGCCGGATTCCTACAAGATTCAGAAGATCAAGGCGTTTGTCGTGCTCAAGCCAAATGTGCTGCCGACTCCAATCCTCAAACAGGAGATCCTCGCGCATTGCGAAAAGCTCGTCGCCAAATACGCCATGCCGTACGACATCGAGTTCCGCAGCGAGCTGCCAAAGACGCTCGTCGGCAAGGTGGCGTATACCGTGCTGGAGAAAGAAGAGCAGGAGAAGCAGGTTGCGTCCGCCTAAGCGGCGCTGAACCCGAAGAACAGTTCTCTTAGCTCGACAAGTAGGTTCTCTTAGCTCAACAAGCAGGTTGTCTTAACCTGACGAAAACGCTCTCTACCAAAGAATAGCAAGTCCACAAGGCGGCGGGGGCAAACAAGCTCCGCCGCCTTGCTTTCGCCCTTTGTGCGGCTCCTGACGGCGTCCTGCAGGACGGGCGCGCGCACGCGGCAGGGGAATCGCCCGCCTGCTTTTCGATCAAAGCGCTGGTTTCGAGTCTGTCAAAAACCTTGGCAATTTCCATCAAAATGACTTGACACTACTAGTCCGTTTGCCTATAATTGAAAAGCATGAGTTGCCAATGTAGCTCAGTCGGTAGAGCAGCTGATTCGTAATCAGCAGGTCTGGGGTCCGAATCCCCACATTGGCTCCATACTTTTCGGGGTGTAGCGCAGTTTGGTAGCGCGTTTGGTTCGGGACCAAAAGGTCGCAGGTTCAAATCCTGTCACCCCGACCACAAAAAAGACCATCCATTCGGGTGGTCTTTTTTGTGTCTTGAAATAAATAGGATTTGAAGCTCCGACCGCCGTCAGGCGGGAAAAGGCTCGCTGTGCGAGGCTTTTAGGAGCGGGGTAGCGCAGGCGAGAGCTTGCGCCGCGCGGAGCGCAAGCAAACCGAAGCCCAGCGGAAAATCCAGTCACACCGACTAAGGATGAGTCCTTATGGGACTCAATTTTTTTTGCAAACAACCATAGTGGCAATGATTTTAATTTTAGGCAATCTGACTGTAAACATACTTGTTTTTAAAGTAAATCATATGGTATATTGAAAAAGACGATTTAACTTAGAGAAGTTTTTTATTATTGGATAAAACTTGAGTACCTAATGACAGTATTGGTATCGGAGGTAGCCTTGCAATGGGAAATGAGATCATTGTTGCTTTAATTGGAGCGGGTGCTGTTATCATTGGAGCAGTAATTGCTACGTTTTCTAAGAACAGTAAAAAGAAATCTACACCTGAAACCAGGGCTAATTCTACGGTTATAGGCGACGATAACATAACGGTTGTTGGGGATGGGAACACTATTGCAGTTGAGCCAAAAGAGCGGAAAAGCATACTTGCATTTGCTGCCCAAAATGTTGATCCAAATTATATCCTGAATATCTCAGGAATAGAAAAAGGCTGTCATGATAAAGGCTTTTCTATGGTAAATGTTCGAATATTGAATAAAGGCAATTTAGATGCAACAGTAACAAAATTGAAGATTAAGATTAAAGACTACGTAATAAATACAGAACCACATTTTTATTTTTCAATGTATGTAAAAGATGAAGTGTTAATTGTAGAAGTATTAAATAATGGCTGGGGGATAGCTGAAAACTATACTTTTAATATTTCACTTTTTGATAATAACGATCACAACGGAAGCCCAATAGAAATTACATACGTTAAAAAGCCGCAACATTTGTTAACTACTGTTAAAAGTCTCCACCCTGGTGAAAAGAAGATTTTGTTCAAGATAAATAGCGAGTATTTTGACGGCGCTTTATTGCAGAAAAGCGCGCAAGGAAAAAAAGCTACAATGCGTGACACCCCCTTCAATCATACGCTCATCTCACAAAATGCTATTGATGTATCAGCTTCAGTCTCATATCGAAAAAGCAATGATACGGACGCATCCCAAAACTCGCATATTATCATAGATTATGACAAATTTGGTTCTATTGCGCATATTTTAATGCGAAGTGACTTATTCCTTTGGGACATACACCCTGTTCAATATTCATTGGGCAGACCCGATACGATATATGCGACAATTATTGATGAATGGACATCGGATAAAGAGTATAACATCTCTCGTATGATAAAATCTGGAGAGGTTGATGATTTTAATATCTTTGTTGGTTCAAATAAATCATGTACTTTTAAAATTATATTATCCCTCATTTATAATGAGGAAGCCGAGTTTATATCAAGTGAAATTCCGATAAGTATAACGAGATATTCTAATTCAAAGTCATACAACAATTATATTGATGGATGCGAAATTGCAATTGAAAATTTTCGCAAAAAAGATCAAATAAAATACATTTTTTGATATTCAGACTACAAATATATAGTTTGTGCTAATACAACTTGCCGACTACCTACAAATATTTGGTACGACTGGCTTTTCCCAAGTCCTATAATTACACCCCGTCCAATAAAAAAGCAGCCGTCGTTGGCTGCTTTTTATTTGTCTTAACTTTGGCTAATACTTGCTTTTCAAAACAAATATCCAATTTACCTTTACTCTCTTAAATTTAGAACTTCACCGTCGTGGGCGCTCCCCCAAACGAATTAAACGTCGCTGTTGCATCCTTGAGGTAGAACACCTGGCAATTGCCGTCATCCGCCTGATACATCGCCTTGAGCGAAGGCACCGCATCCAGAATCTGCTGACGCGCTTCCACGCGGTCATCCTCCACGGCCAATGCTTCAATTCGAATCCAATCCCGGCCGGACGTGCCGCTGATCTCTATCTTTGGGTTTGCCATCATCTGTTTGGAAACTTCCTTCCGTTTCCCGGTCAAGAAGTAGAGCTTTCCTTCGAACATCTCCGCAACCCCAAACGGGCGCACTCTCGGCTGGTCTCCCTCGACCGTCGCCAGATAATACACCCCGCATTTCTTCAAAAACGCACAAACTGATTCCATATTGCCTCCAGATTCATTATAAGAAATTCTTCTTATGGTTCGTGTTTATTGTAGGCGCATGGGTTGGGTTGTGCAAGGGGGTTTTGTGCTACATTGAAACATTAGGACTCTATTGTTTAGATCAATCTTACTTCTTTAACAACCCTATCTCTTCGGGAGAAACTATGATATATTGTAAAAAACCAAATTGCCGTAAGGAGCCTTCATGCTAGATAGAGACAAGTTCCCGAAGTTGCTCGACCAAAAAACGATTCTGCTCACTGGAGCCGGAGGCGGAATCGGCAGTGAAGCCGCGCTTGCGTTTGCCGCGATGGGCGCGCGCGTCATCCTCGCCGAAATCGATCCCGTGAGCGGAAAACAGGCGGAGGAAACCGTCAACTCGGCATATCCGGATCACCCAGCCGTATTCTACCAGGTAGACCTCTCCGATGAAGCGCAGGTTCGCGCCATGGCGGCGTGGATTCTGGCAACATACAGCGCGCCGGACGTCGTCTTCAACAACGCGACCATTACAAAGATGGGCGCGGTCGATCAGGTTCCTTCCGCGTTCTGGGACAAAAGCTATGCGGTCAACCTCAAAGCGCCCGTTTTGCTCAGCCAGCTCTTTCTGCCGCATATGAAAGCGCGCAATAGCGGCGTGCTTGTCTTCGTCTCTTCCTCCGGCGCGTCGCCTTATATGGGCGCATACGAGGTATTCAAAACCGCGCAGGTCGAGCTCTCCAATACGCTGGCGATGGAGCTGGAGGGCACAAACGTTTTCACCTACACCATCGGGCCGGGCTTGGTGAAGACGCAGACCGCCATGAACGCCATCGAAACCGTCGCAACGAGCATGGGCATGACGACGGAGGCGTTCTACGAGATGAACAGCAAGCACATTCTGGGTGCGGACGCTGCCGGACTCGGCTTTGCGCTCTCCGCCGCAAACGCAAGCCGCTATCACGGGCAGGAGATCGGCTGCATACAGGTGCTCATGGACAACGGCCTGTTCGTTGAGGAATCCAGCGAGCCTGCTGCCGCAAAGAACCCCGCGGAGAAGCTTCCGTACTTTCGACGCATTCACAAAACGCTTCTGGAGCAATACGACGGCTGGCAGAAAATGAACCTCTTTGAGCGGCAGTGGGTGTTTCGCGACTTTAAAAAGTCGATGGGGCTTTCTGCCGAGCAAGCGCTCGAAACCATGGCGCGCATATCCGGTTCCCTCACCGCCGGACTGTTTGACGCGCAAAAGGACGGTGCATTCCTCGCGACTCTGAAACAGTATTGGGAGCATCAGCTGAAATTGATGCAAGGATACGAGAAGAACCCCGCAAAGCTTGAGGAGAATGTGCGCATCATCGAAGGATGGATTGACGACATCCGACAGTTTCTGGCGTCATAGCGCTTAACGCTGTTTCACCCACCCTGCCACGCATCACCTGCGGCGGGGTTTTTTTTCGTCTTCGGACGCAAGCGCATATCCGCATATGTTCATTTGACATTGCACACAACTGATACTATGCTGTAAATATAGGTAAGTTCCCTTCCATAAGCCTATCCTGACTGGCTTTTCCGGCGGTATCATACACGCGCTTTCCTGCGTAGCTGATTCGGCGAATCATTGGAGGTCCCCTTATGATAAAGAGAATGCTCCGCGGTGACAAGAAGACATTCTTTCTGTCGCTGATCTTCGTCTTTCTCGCGATCTCAATCGTTCTTCTCATTTCAACCACGCTTTTTCAAGCGGATATCAACAAAGAAGCCCGCTTAAAGACAGAGATTACTGAGCGCAGTCTGGTCGAGGCGGAACAATACTTCATCACCTATAAAATCAATCGTCTGACTTCCGACCTGAAATTCATTTGCGATTCTCTGCAGGAAGAATTCCCGCAGGACGGCGATTTCGGCCACGTCGCGCAGCTCTGGCTCGCGTACTCCAACAGCAGGGAGATATTCGATCAGATCCGGTTCCTCAACCCGAACGGAGACGAAATCATTCGTGTGGACTATTCACCCGATGGCGCATTCGTTGTGCCGCAGGATCAGTTGCAGAACAAAAAAGACCGCTACTATTTTAAAGACTCCATCGATCTGGATGCAGACCAGATTTATATCTCCAATTTGGATTTGAATATCGAAAATGGATCGATTGAACTGCCGATCAATCCGATGATCCGACTATCGCAGCCATTTTTCGATCAGAACGGCGTCAAGCAGGGCCTTGTGGTGCTAAACTATTCCGCGTCGGATATCCTCCAACAAATCGCGTCCGTTGCCGCAGGCAGTGCAGGCGATGTCTTCTTCCTCAATAAAGAGGGGTATTGGTTATTCAATTCTACCGATTCATATACGGAGTGGGCGTTTTCGTATAACAGCGATTCTCTCACAAAATTCCCAAGCTATTACACCCGTGAATGGGATCTCATCTCCGCCGGTGGCAGCGGGACGATGTTGACCGAGAACGGGTATTTCTACTATACGACGATCCCGGTCAATACGATCTGCGAGTCTAATAGTGCCGGGCTTCAGATCGTCAGCGACATCGATCGCTGGTACATCGTGTCTCACATTCCGTATCATTTGGGAGACGGGGCCTATCCTTCCGGTGATCTTTGGATCCTTCTGCGCTTGTCGTTCGAGCATTACTACTTTCTGTATCTATTCGCGCTGATCATCGCAACCGTCCTTGCCGGATATATCACCAGCAGCAAAACGCGCAGCAAGGAAGTGAAATTCTTCTCAGAATTTGATGTGATGACCAACGCCTTAAACCGGCGTTCGGGCATTGGTAAGCTCAACGATCTATACCGTTCGCTTTCAAAAACAGCCTGCACCATGAGCGTGTGCTTCATCGATATCAACGGACTAAAAGAGATCAACGATACCCTCGGACACGAGACTGGCGACGAGCTGATCATCACGGTCGCAAAGACCATTCGTGCGGTAATCCGAACCGGTGACTTTCTGATTCGCCTTGGTGGAGATGAGTTCCTGATCGTCTTGCAGGGCATAGACGAGGAAACGGCGGAGGAGGTCTGGCAACGTATTGTCGCAAGCTTTGAAACCATCAATAACACGGAGAATCGCAACTATATAATCAGCGTCAGCCACGGCATTGAGATGCTGAACTGTGACCTCAATCAAGTGTTGGATCGGGTGCTGCATCAGGCAGACATAAAGATGTATGATGAGAAAAGACGGATCAAGAGCAACCTTCAGATCATTCGCAAATAACAGCCGCCGACGCGGTGTGTTTCGCGCGATTCTAAGCATACAAATGATTCTGTTCCTCATGCCCGCCTGCACGGGCTGTTTCTTGTCCACGGAAGAATCCCCTGTCGCCACCCCGCTCCCCGCCTCCCAGACCACCCGTTTCACTTTCGAAAGCGAAGCCATGAACGCCACCGTCCCCTATATCGTCTACCTCCCCGCCGGCTACACGCCCGCGCAGAAATACCCCGTGTGGTATGCGATGCACGGCTACAGCTCCAGCGAAAAGTGGTGGCTGGACTATGCCCGCGTGGGCGAGCGCGCCGACGCGCTGACAGCAAGCGGCGAACTTGAGCCCATGATCATGGTGTTTCCCTTTACTCGCTATGACGACGCGAAGACCATCGAGGCGGACATGGCGGACGGCGTCCGCGGGCCAAGCCGGATGGAGCGATTCCTCTGCGAGGAGCTGATTCCAACCATCGACGCGCACTACAGCACGATCCCATCCGCCGAAGGACGAACCATCGGCGGCTTCTCTATGGGCGGGCTGTTCGCGCTGCAAATCGGTCTGCATCAGCCGCAACTCTTCAGCAAAATCGGCGCATACAGCCCCGCGCTGACCTATAGTGACTTCTCCGGCGATCACTTCGAGCGTTGGCTTTCGACCGATCCCGCCGACGCAGCTGCTCTTGACGGCTACGCCAAAGCGCACGGCATGGACGGACTCACGATCTATCTCGACTGCGGCGGCGAGAGCGATCCCTTCTCTATGGGCGCGGCCTCGCTGCAGGACGCGTTGACCGCGCGCGGAATCGCGAGCACGTTTCACCCGCACACAGGCGGGCACAGCCTCGATCGTACGCTGGTGGATGCGTATCTGTTGTTTTACGGTGGGGAGTAGCGAACAAGAGTTATGGCATCTCATGAGGTGAACAGGCAGACAAACAAGAGTTACGGTGTGTGGTAGAAACGAATTACACATCCATCAACGCAAAAACGGAGCCTAAATGGCTCCGTTAAATTTTGCTCGAACTGTTCGACTACAGCGCTTCCCCCGTGCCAAAGTCAATGCCGGTCTGGCGGCGCGCCTCGTCCAGCAGACGCAACACCCGCAAACTCTGCTCGTCATAGATTGCGGTCGATTCGCCGTTTGCAATCATCCGCGCAAAGGCGTTGAGCTCATGCACCATGTTGTTTTTCACGGGCGTGAAGAGCTCCTCCGTGCGTCCGTCGCGATATATCATCCGTAGATAGCTCGGCTGATTCAGCGTGTCGAACACAAGCGTGCCCAGCTCGCCCTGCACGATGCTCGGGTGAATCGAACTCGTCACCTTGGAATAGGAGATCGTCGTCTGCTGATCCGGATACTCCAGCAGCATGGTTCCCGCGGCCTCCGTACCGTTTGGCAGAAAGCTCGCGCCCGCGGTGAGCTGTTGCGGCACGCCGAAGACCGCCACGCACGCGTGCAGGCAATAGACCGCGAGATCCATCAGCGCGGCGTTACCCAAAGACGCCTCAAACACGTTTGGTCGCTCGCCCGCGAGAAAGCGGTCATAGCGCGAGGAATACTGGCAAAACTCAAATGTCGCCCGCCGGACGCGACCAAGCTTGTGCAGATTGTCCCGCAGCGCGGTGAGAAACGGGTCGAATACCGGACGAATCGCCTCCAACAGGACTAATCCCTTATCGTGCGCATACGCGATCATGCGCTCCGCCTGCGCGGCGTTGATGGCGAGCGGTTTTTCGCACAGCACATGCTTACCGTGGGCGAGCGCCGCCATCGCCTGACGATAGTGCGCGATGTTCGGGCTAGCGACATACACTCCGTCGATTTGGTCCGACGAGAGAAACGCCTCCTCGTCGTCAAAACAACCGGCAATGCCCTGTTTCCCGGCAAAAGCCGCCCCGCGGGAACGGTCACGTGAGAGCACCGCGCTCATCGCGCAGTGTTCGCTCATCTGCGCGGCCTCGCAGATCCAGTCACTCACAAAACTCGTACCGATGATGCCGACTCGCAGTGGATTTGTCATGCTTTTCGTCCGTCGCTTCCTCAATATCTTCTCCATCATTTTAAGAGCGAGCGGACATAAAGTCAACCGTGATATTATCTTCGGAAGTATTTTTTCTTTCGTTCGTAAGTATGTCGTTTACTTTTCTGTGGTTTTCGTGTAAAATCAACGCGAAGCGAGGTACAAGACCCATGCAAGAGGCTCTGGTGTTCAATCTACAGAAATTCTCCATTCACGACGGCGCGGGCATCCGCACGGACGTGTTTTTTCAGGGGTGCAATCTGCGCTGCGGCTGGTGCAGCAACCCGGAAAGCCAGCCGATGGAGCCGTTGCCCGGTGAGAAAGCCACCGTATATACCGTCCCCGCGCTCATGGCCGAGCTGGTCAAGGACAAGCCGTTTTACGATGAGAGCGGCGGCGGGGTTACCCTGACGGGCGGCGAGGCGCTTCTGCATCCGGATTTTGTGCTGGAGCTTTGCGTGGCGCTGCACGCGGCGGGGATTTCGGTTGCGATCGAGACCGCGGCATGCGTCAGCGAAGATGTGTTTGCCCGCGTGCTCGCCGCCGTGGATTCAGCTTATATCGACCTCAAGCACTACGACGATGAAACGCACAAAGCAGGCACCGGAGTTGGCAACGCGCCGATCCTGCGCAATATCGCCTCTGCCGTTCGTGGAAAAACGCCCGTCGTCATCCGCATTCCGGTGATTCCGGGGTTCAACGACAGCGAGGCAGATTTTGCAGGGTTTGCGGATGTGTTGACCAAGCTCGGCGCAAAAGAGGTGCATCTGCTCCCGTTTCATCAACTCGGGGAAAGCAAATATAAGCGCTTACAGATGGAGTATGCCTACGACGGGCAAAAGCAACTGCGCGACGGCGATGTATCCGCCTTTGCGGCGGTGCTCGAGCAGGCAGGCATTCAGGTTCAAGTTGGGGGATAATATTTAGATTGCGGCTTGAGCCGCTCTTTTTTAACTTCAAAAATTTCTACATTAATATCGAAATGATAAAATAAGTGCAAAAAAAAGAAGCTTACGTCTTTGTAAGCCTCTTCGTCGTTCTATTCGGTTTTGTCTGCCCCCGACCCGGGATTCGTCCTTTGGTGGATGCTTCCTCCGCCTCAGGAACGAACCACACTGCTGGAGTGTTGGTTACGCCGCGTAGATGCGCGAAGAGCCCGTGGTCTCGTTGAGGCTTCTGCCGTCTTCCATCATGAACCGGATGAGTCGAATGGTATCGCGCTCAGATTCGGTTTCAACAGAAAGCTTGGTGATGCCGTTCTGCGTGTCGAGCAGGAGGTTCTGCACAAAGGAATTACCTTTGAGTTCTTCCGGTGCACGTTCGGCGACGATCAGTTTGACCGAGCCTTCCGCGTTGTTGACGATTTCGAAAAAGCGTCCAAGATTCGTTACGTTGATTTTCATCATGTTGTTGGTTCTCCTTTCATTTACTTCGCTGTCATTATACTTTCTATTTCGAAATAAATCAACCACTATTATGTTATTTATTGTGACTATTCTTCCACAACATCAGATGTTAGTAAACACAGTGTGAATTTCACGTGAAAAGTGATGCTTTTGTGCCACTCTTTTTGATTTTGTATGTGCATTTTGGATACATAATCACAAAAAACAGCTCTCATCTCGCGCCTCCCAAAAGCACCAATAGCCGCTGACTACTGTCATACGGCGTAAGAACTTGATTCAGTTGGGATTTCGCAAGTTTCTTTGTCCGGCGCGGCCGCCCGACCAGGGAGGTGATTTGTGCGTTCGATCTGCAAATCACCAAGTAAGAAAGCTGATCTGATTCAGCTAGTGTGATTATAATACCGGTTTTCTAAAAACGCCAGTATTATTTTTTTAGATTGGTTGTTTGCGTTTTTTCGCGCCAAAACAGGTGTAATTCGCGCTGTTTTTGCGTTAGAGCACGCGCGAATATTGCACGCCGGAGTTCTTCAGCACGATTTGGAACTTGTTGCTGTCCCCGCGGGCAAGCTCGACACAGTATTCAAAAATCTCGCCGGAGGTGTTTTTCGAGATGCGCTGGATGCGGAAAGCCGCCTCCCCCGCGCGCATGTGCAGCAGCTCCGCGTCGCGCTTGTTCAGCGTCACCGCCTCGTAGATCTCCACCGCCTCCTGCGGAGAGGAGCCGGAGCATTCGCGGATGGTGGCGTAGAGCGAATCGTTGAGCTGTTCGCGGGCGAGTTGCGGGCAGATGCGCGTTGGAATATACGCAGTCTCCATGAGGAGCGGCTCGCCGTCCGCCATGCGCAGGCGCTCAATGCGAAACACCGTTTCTCCGGCGGAGAGATGCAGCGTCTCCGCGATTTTAACCGGCGGATGCACCGTCGTAAACGAGAGCACCTTGGAGCTTGGCGCGAGCCCCAGCGCATGCATCTCCGTCGTAAAATTATAGAGGTTGTTGATGCTGCGTTTGAGCTTCGGTTTGCAAACCCGCGTGCCAACGCGCTTTTTGCGGACGATAACCCCCTCGTCCTCCAGCATTTGAAACGCCTGGCGCACGGTGGAGCGGCTGATGCCAAGGAGCTTGCACAGCGCGGTCTCGGTCGGCAGCGCGTCTCCTTCCCGCAGTTCTCCGGTGGAGATGCGCGCGGAAAAGTAGTTGGACAGCTGCAGGTAGACCGGTGCGTCGTCCGTCCAGGTGATCTTCAAATTCTTCCAGTCCATGCTTTTTATTCCTCCGATGGGAAAGGTGATTCGTTGTGATGGGATTGCAGTGCGGGGAGTCCGTCTTTGGCATGCGCTCGTTTTTTGGTATGCGTAAAGCGCTGGGACGATTGATTTCTTACATTATACACGAATTGTATGGTCGTGCAACGAAAAATCGCCCGTAAGGCGGAGATACTCCCTTCTGGTGAGCCGTTTCAACCGGGCAAGATGCAACGCTTGCCGCAGGCTAAGACGCTGCTCAGCGTGGCGCAAGCCGGGCATCTGAAGCACTAAAATCTTACTAAATCGATTAAGTAATTATTTTGCGTTTTTGCGCTTATTTCTTTGATTCCGGATGAATGTAAGCACTTAAGAACGATTTTTTGGTGATCTGCCCTGATACTCTTTCGAAATTTTACAATTTTGCATGCGGTTTTTTGCCCTACATTGTATTGACAAGCCGTATTTGCGCGACTATAATCAAGCTACGAAATCGTTTAAGCTGATTTGAATTTTACTTATTCTTTTTCAGCACTTTTCTTATTTGAATCAAAGGCGTCTTTACGCCATTCTATCCATGCTCCCAAAAGATATTAATGAGCGACAGGCGGTAATCATCATCATGGTAACGATCAAGGATATTTCCGAGCGCTGCGGCGTTTCGCGCGCAACGGTGAGCAAGGCGCTCAACGGACACACGGATATCGGCGCGGATACCATCGCTCAGATCCGCCGCGTCGCAAAAGAGATGGGCTATCTGCCCAATGCGACCGCGCGCACGCTCAAACTCGGGCGCTCGCACAACGTCGGCGTTTTGTTTGTCGACAAAACAGCCTGCGGTCTCAGGCACGAATACTTTTCGTCGATTCTTGACAGTCTGAAGGTTGAGGCGGAACGGCGCGGCTACGACATCACCTTCATCAGCAAGGATATCGGCGAATTTTCGATGGACTACTATGAGCACGCAAAATATCGCAATTGCGACGGCGTGGTCATCGCCTCGGTCGATTTTTCCGATCCTGCGGTGCTTAAGCTCATCGCAAGCGATCTCCCCACTGTCTCGCTGGATTTTGTCTACGACAACCGCACCTCGGTGCTCTCGGACAACATCGGCGGCATCTCCTCGCTGGTGAACTACGTCTACGACATGGGTCACCGCCGGATCGCCTTTATTCACGGCGAAGATACGTCCGTCACGCAAAAACGACTCATCAGCTTCCACAAAACCTGCGCGAGCCTTGGCATCCGCGTGCCGGAATACTACATCAAGCCCGCGCAGTACCACGACCCGAAGCTCAGCGGGCTTGCCACACGAGAGCTGCTCGCGCTGGGTGACCGGCCGACCTGCATCCTCTATCCGGACGATTTTTCCTTCATCGGCGGCATGAATGAGCTGGAGCGTCAGGGTGTTTCGATTCCCGACGACATGAGCGTCGCCGGATACGACGGAATCCTGCTCTCGCAGGTGCTCCGCCCGCGCCTGACCACTTACCGGCAGGACGCAGAGACGATGGGCTGCGAAGCCGCGGCAAAGCTTGTCGAGCTCATCGAGCAGCCAAAGACCGCTTTGCCCCAGCAGATTATGGTCTCAGGGCAACTGCTCAAGGGCGACACAATTAAGAATATCAACGATTAACAAAACACATTGATTCGACAACACTCCTACTAGACAACCATATCGTATACCGAATTGATTTCACACGCACACCCTCCGTGCGGCTGACGTTTTTCCAGCCGACGGGCACAGCGTTTGGAGGCGCATTTCATGGAAAGCATCACCAATCAGGAAATTATGCCGGCGTTCTTTGGCAAACATCCCGCCAGAAGTCAAGCGCACGGCAATATACTAAGAGGACTTATGACGCAATCGCTCATCAAACCAGTTGGACGCATGTTTTATCTGCAGCGCTGCGGCGTTGCGCTTGATGCCGCCCGTGCAGGCGAGTTTTCTCATCCGGCATGTCATACCGCGCCCGCTCGTGTTTTCCTTTCGGATACATTCCTCCACGTATCCGGTGGTTGGCACGATGCAGGCGATTACGGACGGTATGTGGTGCCAGCTTGTAAGGCCGTCGCCGATCTGCTTCTGGCGTTTCGGGCAGCGCCGGAAGCGTTCGGCGACGATTGGGACATTCCCGAAAGCGGCAACGGCGTGGCGGATGTGCTGGACGAGGTTCGCTTTGAACTCGAATGGCTCTTTAAGATGCAGCGTGACGACGGCGGCGTTTACCATAAGGTGACCTGCGCGTATTTCCCGGACATCACCGCAAACCCGCAGGACGAGACAGCGGATTTGTTCGTCTTCCCCGTCTCCACGGCAGCCACGGGCGATTTTTCCGCCGTGATGGCGATAGCAGCGCCGCTTTACGAGTCGATCGACCGTACATTTGCCAAGAAGTGCCTGCGCGCTTCAGTCAATGCCTATGAGTTTTTGAAGCACAATCAGCCGTTGCCCTTCCACAACCCCTCCGGCGTGATCACGGGCGAATACAACGACGAAACGGACGCGGACGAGCGCTATTTTGCCGCCTGCGCGCTGTATCAGGCAACCGGACAGGCGTATTATCTCACGGACGCCGCCGCGCTCTATCAGGGCGGACGCTCCTCTGATCTCGGCTGGGCGGACATGGGCGGATATGGCAACGCGGTGCTGTACTTTGGCCCGCGTGCCTGCGAGGACAATTTCCTGACGGGACGCATCCGCGCGGATCTACTCGCCACGGCGGAGCGCATCTGCGAGCGCACGGAAAAAAGCCCGCTCGGCATTTCGATTTCCGAGTTCCTCTGGGGCAGCAATATGTATCTGCTCAACCACACGATGACGCTTCTTTTGGCAAACGACGCGCAGGAAAACGAGCGGTATCTCGCCGCCGCGCGCTCGCACATCGCCTATATCCTCGGCAACAACCCGCTGGGTGTCAACTACATTACCGGCGTAAACGAATCCTCGCCCAAGCAGCCGCATCACCGCCCGTCCGCTGCGGCGGGGCGCGCAATGCCCGGCATGCTGGTCGGTGGTCCCGACGAAGGCCTCCACGACCTCGCGGCTAAGACGTTGCTCTCCGGCAAACCCGCGGCAGAGCGCTATATCGATTCTGTGGAAAGCTACTCCACCAACGAAACCGCGATCTACTGGAACAGTGTTCTGCTCTACGTGCTTGCGCGCATGAGCAAGCTCGACGCATAAAGCATTTAAGCAATAAAGAACGGCAGAGCATCAGCTCTGCCGTTCTTGTGTTTGAATTTGCTAGATAAAAGTTGATTTTATTAGCGCTTTGCTTCGGAATAAATTACAGCCCCAGTTGCTGCCCTGCCGCCGCTTCCGCAGCCTTGCAGGTGAGGTATGCGCGCTCCAGGTCCGTTCCGCAGCAGAGCACACCGTGGTTCATCAGCAGGCAGCCGTTGCGGTTGCCCAGCGCGCCCAGCGCAACTTTCGAGAGCTTTTTTGTCGAGGGCAGCGCGTGCCCCGCACAGCGCATCTCGTCTCCAACCAATTGCCGCATCTCGCCTTCGATGCAGCAGATGCTCTTTTGCGCCGCGGCAAACACGCCGCAGAGCTTTGCGTGCGTGTGGATCACCGCGCCGACATCCGCGCGCGCGGCAAAGACATCCCTGTGCAGCCGCTTCTCGCTCGTGGGCTTGCGCTGTTCACCATAGCCCAGCGTGGCAAGCTCCACCTTGACGATATCCTGCGGCGTGAGCAAGCGGTAATCCATCCCGCTCGGCGTGCAGAGCATGTGTTTTTCATCCAGCCGCACGGCGATGTTGCCCCAGGTGCCCTGCAACAGCCCCTCCTCCTGCAAGCGTCTGCCGTAGGAGACGATCTCGGCGCGAATCTCGCGCTCCTGCGCGGTCTGCGCGGGTTGATCGGCAGCAGGAGCGGACGAAGCCTGCGTTTTCTCCGCCTCCGCGCCAAGGTTGATCTTGGAATACTTCTTTTGGTAGATGAAGTGCATCAGCGCGGCGGAGAACAGCGGCACGCGCTTAGCCCCGCCGATCTTTTTTGCGAGGAAGTGCGTCATGGCGGCTTTTTCCAGCAGGATCGCGCCCGTGACCGCCTCGCTGACGGCGCGCCCGGTGATCAGCATGCCCGCGTCCCTGACAAAGCAGCTGTTGCGCCCGCGCAGGCAGCGCGCGATCTCGATAGGTGTGAGATCTTCGGCAACGCGCGCGGTCAATCCCACGATCTGCGCCATGTCGTCCAGCTCCGCCGTCAGTGCGCGCATGCTCTGCGCAATCTGCGGCGCATAGGTTCCGGAGAGCAGCAGGAGCGCCTTTGCTTCGGGCTTGACGTAGAACGCGTGGAAAAACGGCTCCTGCGCTTCGCCCGTCGCGATTTCCTGCATGGTCATGTCCGCGCCGGAAAGTTCGGCAAAGAAGATCTCCCCGTCGTCTCCGCGCAGGGCGGCCTGTACTGTGAGCGTAACGCTAAGCAACCCTTCGTGCCTAAGCTGCGCCGATAATTCGAGAAAAGCCATTGTGGCTTGTGATTTTGTCATGCTATCGTTTTCCTCACAATTCTGTTACGCTTTCGCTTTTTCTTCCGTAAAGCGTTTGCCGTTCGCCGCGGCATAGAGCCCGGAGAGCGAATGATAGAGCTGCTGATACTGCGAAAACAGCGCGTCATAGACCGCCCGGTTCGCCTCGATCGGCTGAAATACCGCGCTCACACGGACAAACTTCTTGGCGTCGGCAAACGAGGGCAGTTCGCCAAGACCGATCAATGCTACAACCGCCGCGCCGACCGCGCCCGCGTTGCGCGGGTTCTCTACGACGCTGATCTTGCGCCCCGTCACATCGGAGAGAATCTGCATCCAGCCTTTGTCCAGCGCGCCGCCGCCGATGATGCGGATGTCGTCGCAGGCGATGGCATAATCCTTGCAGAAATTCTGCAAGATCCAGCGGATATTGTAGGCGATGCCTTCGTAGACCGCGCGCATGAGATGCTCTCGCGTGTGCACCATAGAGATGTTAAACAGCGTCGCTCTCGTGGTCGTGCTCGAAACAGGGCAGCGTTCGCCAAGCATCCACGGCGTACAGATCAGCCCGTCGCTACCCGGAGGCACAGTGGCGATCACCTCGTCCATGTAGTTAAAAACGCCCGCGCCGTACTTTTCCTTTTCGTGGCGGAAGAACTGGTCGCGAATCCATTCGATATTTGCGCCCGCGCTCTCTGTAATCCCCGCGATGAGGTTCATATCGGGGTCCGCGCTCTGAATCGCAGCCGCGCCGTGGCGAAATGTGTCTCCCGTTTTCGTCGCCGCCGCAACCCATGCGGAGGTGCCGAGGTAGACATGCACATCCCCATCGCCCGATTGACCGGAGCCAACCGCCGCGGACTGCACATCGTCACAACCGCCGAACACAGGCGTACCCGCAAGCAGCCCTGTCTCCGTTGCTGCCTGCGCGGTCAGCCCGCCGATCATGTCCGTGCTCTTGACCAGCGGCGGGAGTTTCTTCATATCAATGCCCGCTAGCGGCAGCACGGAAAGCCAAGTCTTTTTCTTCAGGTCAAAGCCGTAGCCGGAGGCACCGGAGAGCTCCGTCACCATCTTCCCCGTGCAGCGAAACTTGAGATAGCCGTTGACGTCGAGGATGCGATGGGCGTTTTTGTAGACTTCCGGGCGTTCCTCCTTGAGCCAGATGATCTTCGCGATGCAGTCCTTGCCCATGATGGGCGTGCCCGCAAGCAGGGTAAAGAGCGGTTTCCCGCCGATCTTGTTCATGATGCTCTGTGCCTGTTTTTCCGCGCGCCCGTCCACCCAGGTGATGTTTGGATACAGCACCGTTCCGTCTGCGGAGACGGGGATGACGCCCTGTGCCTGCGTGGAAAACACCACCGCCGCGATGCTTTCGGGCGAGATGTCGTTGTCCGCGAGCACGCGTTTGCTGGTTTCGCAGACGGCTTTCCAGTAGTCCGCGGGGTCTTGTTCCACCCAAGCGGGGTTGGGGTAATAGGTCGGATACGGCTCGCTCGCGGTTGCGCGAATCGACCCGTCAAAGCGAACCAGCACCGCTTTGTCGGAACTGGTGCCGATATCGTGGGCTAGGATGTAGCGTTCCATGTGGCTCTCTCCCGTCTGTGTCCTGTCTCTATGTGCCGTTCGAGTAGACGCGCGACAATTCTCGTCAGCGCACGCCTGTATTCACCACGTTTGAAAACACCGTTTCAAACCGCGACAACGCATCGGCAATCACCTCGTCGGTATCCGCCAGAGAGGTATACAGGCGGCTGCCCGCAAGGGTGACGATGCCGTTTGCCATGTAGGCAGCTCCCATGCGCTCCATCGCGTCCTTGCGGCGCGTCATCATCGCCTTATTCTTCAATAGCCCCAGTGCGGACTTGACAAAGCTCATGCTCGAATAGTCATAGCTCATGGCGCCCGTGCATTCCAGATGCACGATCGAGCCTTGATTGTACGCCACAAACGGCAGGTCGTATTTCGCGATCAATGCCTTGAGTCCGTCGGCGAGCTTGTCGCCCTGCCTGCCCGCGACTTCGCAGGCGTTGGTGCGCTCGATCTCACGGATTGCCGTATAGCCCGCAATCGAGGAGAGCGGGTTTGCCGCCAGCGTTCCGCCGACATAGGCGCGGTGCTTGCCGGTGGCAAGCCCTGCCGCCATAAGCGAGGCATATTCTTTTTTGCCGCCGACGCCGCCCGCAGCCGGGTATCCGCCCGCGACGATCTTGCCGAAGATGGTGAGATCCGGCACGATGTTAAAGTAGCCCTGCGCGCCGCCGAGGCCCACGCGGAAGCCGGTCACGACCTCGTCGAATATCAAGAGAGCGCCGTATTTGTCGCAAAGCGCGCGAACGCCCGCGTTATATGCCTGCGCGACCGGACGCGTGCCGCTCTCGGGGCCGACGGGTTCGACGATGACCGCAGCAGTGCCGCCCTTGATGCGGTTGAGTCGCAGCATGGTTTCGAGCATGCCGAGGTCGTTCGGGCGCACTTCGTCCGTCTGGGAATAGCAGGCGTGCGGAATCCCGTGGGATTCTAATAGCGCGCGGCTGCCGGGAATCTTGAGCCCGTATACCATCTGATCCGACCAGCCGTGATACGCTCCGCCGATCTTGATGATGCGCTTGTGGTTTGTTGCGATGCGCGCGATGCGAAGACTCGCCATGACCGCCTCTGTGCCGCTGCCGAGCATGCGGAACATCTCTACCGCGGGCATGTGGCGGTGAATCTCCTTGGCAATCAACAGCTCCGCCTCGTGCAGAAGACCCGTCACGGGGCCGCATTCTTCGATCAAGCCCATCGCCGCTTTGCGCACAGCCTCGTTGTTGCTGCCGAGGATCGTGGGCCCACCCGCCTGCAAAAAGTCGATATAGCGGTTGCCGTCCGCGTCGGTCATGTAGGCGCCGTCCGCGCGGGTCACGCAGATCGGAAACGGTTTATTAAACGCAAGATTGTGCTGCACACCGCCGGGGATATACTCCTTTGCTTCCTCGTATACCGCGCGGGAGCGGACGCACTTCTCGTCAAAATAACGCATGACATCATTTTGATAATACTCCTCCGAAACCTCATAGATCGGCGCGTCGGTGAGCGCTTTGAGTTGTTGATTGATGGTGTTGGGGTCGTCCCAACGGCTGATTCCCGTGTGTTCCATTCTCTATTCCTCTCAACTGGCAAGCAATTGCCTTTTGTTTCTTATTCGCCCGCGCGCATGCCGCTGAGCAACAGCGCCAGCATCACGCGCATCTGTTTGCGCATCTGCTCTGCATCGAACGCGAGTCCAAAGGCAAGCTGATGGTTGACCTGTCCGTAATACAGCCCCATCGACATCTGTGCAAGTAGCCCGGCGGACACACTTGCCTGCGACAGCGCCGCGCCAAACTCCTGCTCGTATTGCCGCGCAATGAGTCGCTCAATCTCGCTGACCCTGCCGCTCTCGCCGCCAAGGATCGTGGCGTTGGCGAGCCGCGCCATCACGCGCGGATAGTTCGCCGTGTCGTCGATGAGCTTATCCAGCAGCGCGTAGACCAAGTCCAGGCCGCGCAACGGGGACTCTTCGCCAAACTCGATCAACTCGCCGATCTCCGCCACCGCAATTGCCTGCTGCAACTCTCCCGCGTCAGCAAAGTGGTTGAACACCGTCGTGCGGCAAACGCCTGCGGTCTCGGCGATATCGTCAAAAGGCACGTTACCCACGCCCTGCTTTTCATAGAGCACCTTTGCCGCGTGCAAAATCGCCCGCTGCGTCTTGGACCGTTTGCGTTCGCTCATTCGTTTTCCTCCTTGGTCAGGCTCTGTGCTTGCGCCTGCTGTTGTTTTTTCTTGGCGCGCTCGTTGGTGTTGATGCTGTCACGGTAGACCACCAGCCGCCAGAAGAGAAACTCCGTGGTCAGGTTGATCAGCATCGTGCCAAAGAGCACGAGATAATCGTTCCAGCCCGCGTTGGTGAGCGCGGTTCCCCAGAGCGTGGAGAGCGGGGTAAACACGCAATAGTATCCCAACACCAGCAGCATCGCCCGCGGGATATTGGCAGCGCTCTGGAAGGTGAACTTGCGATTGAGGGTAAAGTTCCAGAGCACGCTGAGCACCAGTGCGCTCAGATAGCACGGCCAATACGGCCAACCGAGGATCTCATGCAGCAGCGTAAACGCCAGCGACTGAATGACTCCCGCCGAAATGGAAAACAGCACATATTTGATAACGCGCATAATCTCTTCTTTTTTCTCGTGTTGCATGATCATTCAAGCTCCCAACTATGAAATTGTGTGGAACAATATGGATTTTAATATGGATTTGAGTACAATTTCAAATTATCACTTTTTCCCGTGTGCGTCAATAGACACGTTGTTCAAAAATGCAGTTTTCCTGCGGATTCGTCAAAAAATAAACCATTGGTTGTATATTTTTCATAATTCTTCCTGATTTTCATAAGAATCGCGCAATAGTTGATTGTTTCATGTGAATTTTACGTGCATTTTTTTCTTTATCGTGCAATAGTTGATTGTTTTTTAAGGGATGATCTGATAGGATACAGCGTGTGTGATTCGCTTCATACACGATCACGCAGAATTGGACACGGATGAGCGCGATTTTAGTTCGCGGCTCCTGCCGAAAACGGAGGATTTTTGAACATGCAACCCGGATTCGATCTGGATCGATATTTGACCGAGAGCGTTGAGAGCATCGTAAAGGATGCACTTGCCGCCAGCCTGAAAAACCCGAAGGAGACGGCTTTTCTGCTCTCGTTTGCCCTCGCGGGAAAACGCGCGGCGGCAGCGCGGGAAAAGCACGCAGCCGCGGGAAAGCACATCCCGTCTTTTTTGATCGCCAGCATCACCAATCGCTGCAACCTGCACTGCGCGGGCTGCTATGCGCGCGCAAACAGCATCTGTGACGACGCGGACACAACCGCACTGCTCACCGACGAGGACTGGGCCCGCATCTTTGCGGAGGCGGCTCAAATCGGCGTTTCGTTCTGCCTGCTTGCGGGCGGGGAACCGATGCTGCGGCGCGGCGTGCTGGAAAGCGCGGCAAAACGGCGGGAGATTCTCTTCCCCGTCTTCACCAACGGCACACTGCTGAGCGATAGTATGCTCGAACTCATCGACCAGAACCGCAACCTCGTGCCCATCGTGAGCATTGAGGGCGACGAGCAGCAGACCGACGCGCGGCGCGGAGCTGGCACCTATGCAAAGCTTGCCGCCAACATGGACCGCATGCGCGAAAAAGGTATCCTCTTTGGCGCCTCCGTCACGCTGACTACCGAGAATTTCGGCACGGTTACGGGAGATACATTCCTCACGCAGCTTCGCGCATTCGGCGCAAAGGTTGCGTTCTTTGTCGACTATGTCCCCGCCGATCCAGGTACGGAATCTCTCGCCCCCGGCGACACGGAGCGGGAGTTGCTCGCCAGCCGGCTCGACGAGCTGCGCCAGACGCAGGACGGCATGATCTATGTCTCCTTCCCCGGAGACGAGCAGTTTTCGGATGGCTGCCTCGCTGCCGGACGAGGGTTTTTCCACATCAACCCCACCGGCGGCGCGGAACCTTGCCCGTTTTCTCCGGTTTCGGACACCAACCTGAAGACGACTACGCTGCTTGCCGCGCTGGATTCGCCGCTGTTTTCGCGCCTGCGCGCAAGCGAGCTGTTAAGCGGGCATCACAACGGCGCCTGCGCGCTCTTTGGCAAGGATGAAGCGGTCGCCGCCATGTGCGGGAACTAGCGCTTTCCTGTCTGTTAAAGGGTTCAATGCAAAAGTTGTTTCAAACGAGAATCAGAACGGAGAAAAGATGCGTATTCCCTTAATCGAACGCAACCTCCCCAGTTATACCAGAGGCGAAGAGATCTTTCATATGGTGTCCCATATCGCGGGCGGCGTGTTTGCGTTCGTCGCGCTGTTGCTGTGCGTGATCAAGTCCGCGTTGGGCGGGGACGGCTGGGCGATTGCCGCCAGCGTCGTCTACGGCGTGATGATGATCATTCTCTATTGTCTCTCCAGCGTCTATCACGGTCTTGCGCCTTCGCTGGGCAAAAAAGTATTGCAGGTGCTCGACCACTGCTCGATCTATTTCATGATCGCGGGCACTTATACGCCCGTTTTGCTCGTGGCGCTGCGCCCGCTGTATCCCGCACTCGCGTGGACGATATTTGGCGCAGAATGGGCGCTCACCGCGCTTGCTGTCACGCTCACCGCCATCGACCTCAAGCAATACCGCACGTTCTCGATGTTTTGCTACATCTTCATGGGTTGGGCGGTCATCTTCTTTGTGAAGTATGCTCTGGTTGCGCTCTCCCCTGCCGGATTCTGGCTGCTGCTGGCGGGCGGACTCGCCTACACCATCGGTGCGATTCTCTACGGCATCGGCGGAAAACGCCGCTATTTCCACGCGATGTTCCACATCTTTGTGCTCGCGGGCAGCGTGCTGCAATTTTTATCGATCTTTTTGTTTGTACTGTAACGGACACCAAAACCAACAAAGTCTCCCGAATCAGCGGGAGACTTTTTTAAGTAACGAAATAGCAGAAAACGCTTGATTGCTATCTCGCTCGTGAGATGAAAGCTGCTTTTTTCATCTCTATAACGCTATTTCGCCTTTTAGGTGAAAACTATTCTTATCGAATGTCAGCATGCCTTCATCCCGCATTTTGCACAGCTCGTTGCTCATCGCGCTGCGATCCACGCACAGATAATCCGCGAGCTGCTGGCGGTTAAAGGGAATCTCAAACTGGTCGGTTCCCGCCGCGAGGGACTGCCCGGAGAGGTAGCTCAATAGCTTTTCTCGCGTGCTGCGCTTGCTCATGTGCGAAAGCTTCCGCGTGAGCGCGAGATTTTTCTTTGCGGACTCAGCGAGCATATTTTGCACCAGTCGTGTGTGAAAGCGGCATGCGCTGGAGCAAATCTCCAGCATGTGGCGCGCGTCGATCATCATCACCGCGCTCGCCTCGGCGGCAACCGCGCTCACGCGCAGCAGTTCCCCCGGTAAAAACGCGTAGGATTCGCCGAAGATATCCCCCGGCCAAGCGTCCGCGATGATATTGCGGTTGCCCCAGAAGTCTTCCTCAATGATCTGTACCCTGCCGGAGAGCACCATGCCGACCGACGTGATGTCCTCCCCCTGATGCAGGATGATTTCGTTTTTCGCAAAGTCACGATAGCTCGGCGCGATGCAGCCGATCAGCGTCGGCAGTTCCGCCTCCGTCGTGCCGCGAAACAGCGATGTCTTCTTTAAAAAAGCGTAGGATATTTGCGGGGTCCCCTGTGCGCTCATCGATTTCTCCTCCTTTGGACGGCTGATTCAAATAGAATCAGAAAGTGTTCTTATTGATAACGCAATTCTAACTCAAATCCGCCGGAAATCATGTTGTAATTCCAACAGACCTGTTTGCTTTATCATAGTATACTGCATCTACAGCGTCAAGAGGCGCGCCAAATATACGGCGACCTCCGGCGAACGAATATTACGAAAACGCTAATTCATCCAGAACAATCTTGAAAGGAATTTTTGAATATGATCCGCCAGATGATCCAGATCGACGAAGAACTCTGCAACGGTTGCGGCGCATGCGCCAGCGCCTGCCACGAGGGCGCTCTCGCCATCGTAAACGGCAAAGCCAAGCTCATGCGGGACGACTATTGCGACGGCCTCGGCAACTGCCTCCCCGCCTGCCCCACGGGCGCGATTACGTTTGTAGAGCGCGAAGCCGCGGCCTATGACGAGGCGGCGGTCAAGGCAAAGCAGGCAAACGAGCAGGCACCCGCGGCGCACGCCGCGCCGCACTTCGGCTGCCCCGGCACGCGAAGCCGCGCCATCGAGCGCAAGGAACCCGTCAGCGAGGAGCCCTGCGCCTGCTCCGGCGGCACGCAGGATATCAACTCTGCCTCCCGCCTGAACCAGTGGCCGGTGCAGATCAAGCTCGTGCCCGTCAACGCGCCGTATTTCAACCGCGCAAAGCTGCTCATCGCCGCGGACTGCACCGCATATTCCCGCGCGGACTTCCACGAACGCTTCATGAAGAACCACGTCACGCTCATCGGCTGCCCGAAGCTTGACATGACGGACTACGCAGAGAAACTCGCCGAGATACTGCGCCACAACGAAATCCTGAGCGTCACCGTTGTGCGCATGGAGGTGCCTTGCTGCGGTGGCATCGAGCACGCGGTCAAGAGCGCGCTCTTCAATAGCGGCAAGATGATCCCCTGGCAGGTGGTTACGATTGCCACAGACGGTACCATCCTCGATTAACAAAAAAGCAACCAGCAACAGGCGCCGGAGAAAACCCGGCGCTTTGTCGTTTCGCTGCAAGGCATTGGTCGGCAGTATTTTTCTATAGTAAGAATACTGTTGTTTTTGATATTTGTTTGCACATTGTTTCCGGAGAATCATAATTCTCTCCAAACATTATTTGCGAAATAAGCTTTCTCTTGCTTTTTCCTGAAACAGTTTTATAATGTAATTATCTTGTATAGACAGGAAATCCGGTCAAAGGGGTTGAGCGAATGAAATCCAACGAACAGCCGATCTTTCGGCAGATCATTGAGCGCATCAACGCCGGCATCGACAGCGGCGAGTTCGCGCGCGGCGACGCCATCCCGTCCGAGCCAGAGCTTTGCAGACAGTTTTCCACCACGCGCATGACCGTGCGCCGCGCCATCGACGCGCTGGTCAGCGAAGGAAAGCTGTTCCGCGTGCAGGGCAAGGGCACCTTTGTCTCTCATTTTGAACTCGACAAGACTTATCAAAAACAGGGTTTCACAAGCAACATGCTCTCTCTTGGCGTACAACCTTCCAGCACGGTGATCCTCGCCGGGGAATGCGAGGCGGATGAAGAGGTGCGCAACAGCCTTGAGATGAGCGCGAATGAACCGATTTTCTGCCTCAAACGCATCCGCATGGCGGACGAATCGCCAATCGCCATCGAGCGGGTCTGGATTTCACTCAAGCGTTTCCCCCGCCTGCCGGAGTTTGACTTTTCGCTAAGCTCCCTCTACGAGGTGCTGCATCAGGAGTTTGGGCTGGATCTGAGCAACGGCTATTCGCGCCAGCGCGTCAACGCGGTCTCGGTCAGCGGGGAGGATGCAGAGGCGCTCTTTCACGCCAAGAAGGGCATCGCGCTGCGCATCCGCAATGTGGACTACGACAAGGCGCACCGCCCGTTTGCCATGGCGGATACGCTCTACCACGGCGGAAAATACACGCTGGACGTCGTGATCTGAACGCTACAACTTAACGCAAGAAAAAGACAGCCGCCATTTGAGCAGCTGTCTTTGTATTTATCGTGAGTTTCTTGCCGGATCGCGTACGCGTGGTTTAAGAGTTTTTCGTTTGCAAAAATCTTATTGGATCGCGTGCAGCACCTTATAGAGCAGCTGATACAGCGTTTCGCCTTCGCTCTTTGTCAAGGGCAGACAGGCGCCGATGCGCTCGGGTATGGTTGCGGCGCGCGCGCGGAGCGCTTCTCCCGCCGTGGTGACGGAGACGATGACGCTTCTCTCGTCCGCTGCGTTTCTCTGGCGCGAGACCAGCCCCTGCGCTTCCATCTTTTTCAGAAGCGGAGTAAGCGTCCCGCTGTCGAGGTAGAGATATTCCCCCAGCTCCTTGACGGTCAGCGACCGCTTTTCCCAGAGCACCATCATGGCGATGTACTGCGTATAGGTCAGCCCGATTTCGTCCAGAAACGGCTTATACAGGCGTACGACCTCTTTGGACACCGCGTAGAGCGGAAAGCATAGTTGATTTTGCAGCAGTAGCGCGCTGTATCGGCCATCCATCGGCTCCCCACAGAGCACATTTTCGTTGGTCGTTTGTTCGCTCATATTACTCGCTTCCTTTCGTTGTTTTTGAATCGTTTGCACTACAGCAGTGCCACGATGTCTTTTTCGATGCTCTCGGGCGTATCGGTCGGCGCAAAGCGCTTGACGACTTTGCCTTCGCGGTCAACTAAAAACTTCGTGAAGTTCCATTTGATGGAGGAGCCAAGAGCCGCCTTCTTTTCTTTCTTCAGAAATTTGAAAAGGTCGCTTGCGTTCTTGCCGTTGACGTCAACTTTGGCAAAGCGTGGGAACGTCGTGCCGTAGTTCAGCGTGCAAAAGCTTTGAATCTCATCGATGCTGCCGGGTGCCTGGTTGGCAAACTGGTTGCAGGGAAAATCGAGGATCTCGAACCCCTTGTCTTTGTGTGTGTCATAGAGCTTTTGCAGCCCCTCATACTGTGGCGTAAAGCCGCAGCCGGTGGCGGTGTTGACGACGAGAAGCACTTTTCCTTTATATGTTGAGAGCGCAACATCTTCGCCGGCTCTGCCTTTTACGGTGTAGTCATAAAATGTCATGTGTTGAAATCTCCTTTCGTTTATTACAATTTGATTTTATCCAATTTATATAGAATTGTCAAGAATAATTCCTGAATATATTATTTTTACGAGTATTGATTGCGATCCTCCATAATAAAGTTTTGAGAACCAATGCTGTAATTGGTAAACCCGCTTGTGAGTTTTGCTCGATCCTGTCATACTTACGATCAATGGTTACACTTATTTGCAAGCTGCACGCAAAGCGCTAAGTAAAAAAATACACGTAGAATTTTTTAGATTCGTCAGGAGAGAAAAAAGTATGCTCGAACAAGAAATATATCGATCCCAATTGGAACAATTCCAGGGCAGCTGGGTTCAAATCGCCTATGAAAGAGATGGGGTGGCGGAGCCGATTGACGACGAGGAAGGCTGGAAACCCAGAACGATATTCATGGGTAATACGTTTGTAGTCGAAATATCCGACGGAACAACGCCCATCAAGGGAATCTTCAAAATCGATCCCGGCAAAGAGCCAAAACACATCGAATACACCGACACCTTTGGCCAATATGCAGGAGAAACCTATTTAGGAATCTATCAAATCAGCCAAGATACTCTGGTGTTCTGCGTGGGGGATCATCTTGCTAAGAGGCCAACAGAGTTTAAAACTCGCCAAGGACAAGTGATGAGGACATTTCAACGCGAATAAAAGTGTCGATGAATTGGACTGCAGCCTGTCGATTCGCAAGCATTCTGTGTTCCGTTCTCCTATCAACCTTTACTAATAAAACAATATTTTAGAAGTATAGCAAAAAAGCAGGGCCGCCATTTCTGGCGGCCCGTTCGTGTTTCGGGGGTATTCCCTGTTCAGCGTTTTTCTTAAGCAATCTCCAGCTTGCGGGAGGTTGGCAGCGTTTCCTGCTTCTTGGGAAGCGTGAGTTTGAGGATGCCGTCCTCATAGGCCGCCGCGATGTCCTCAGTGCGGATGCCGGTCATATCAAAGCTGCGGGAGAAGCTGCCATAGCAGCGCTCGCGCTTGATGTAGTTGCCCTTGCTGTCCTTTTCCTCGGTGCTGTCGCTGCGCTCCGCGCGGATGGTCAGCGTTTCGCCCTCCAGATTGACTGCGATTTCTTCCTTCTTAAATCCGGGGAGCTCCGCTTCGAGCATGTAGCTCTCGCCATTGTCGCGGATGTCGGTCTTGAAGTCACGAACCGCATTCTCTCCAAAGAAGCGGCGCTGCATGTCTTCAAGCTCTTCGAAGGGGTTGTAGAACGTCAGGTTGCGCTTTCTGGTGTAGGGTACTAATTCAAACATATCCATCTTCCTCCTTTGGAAATATGTGTGTTGGTTTGCGCCGTTCCCCGGCGCAGGGGGTAGTGTGTTGATTGTTGTTTCCATTTCGGAACACCCTCATCTTACAAAACAATTTTTACAAAAAAACAGACAGCTTGTAATGAAAATGTGAAATTTAGCACTCTCGACGCGAGAGTGCTGATTGTGTGGCGTGCAATCTTGTTTAGGCGGTAAACATCCTCGCCAAAAACAAAAAACCGCCGCGAAAGAGCGGCGGAAAATCGCTAGATTCGAATTACACCGGCGCGTCAGAACGAGACTCTTTTTTCACAAACCGGATGACGATGACGTACATCGCAATCACAAACGCGAGGAACAGCAGCGCGGAGAGCAGCGTGCCCAACAGCGCGCAGGCATCGTAAAACCCGTGTAACAGCACCGCGACAAGAAACGAAGCCCAGAGGTTTTTGCGCCTGCCTCGCGCATTGCCCGCGTCATGGCAGCGCTTCGCCCGCGCGTAAAAATAGCCCATGAACACCGCAAAGCCCATGTGCGCGGGGATCGCCAGCAGCGCGCGCGCAAGCGCGGTGGTGAGTCCGTAGCCCATCACATAGCTGATGTTTTCAAACGCCGCAAAGCCAAGCGAAACAAACACCGCGTAGACGATGCCGTCAAAGCGGAAGTTGAAATTCGGATCGCGCCACGTGCGCCAGAGCAAAAAGAGGAATTTTGCCCCCTCTTCCACGACGGCGACGACGAGAAACGCCATCACAATGGTGTGCGCGGGGTCTCCCTCCTCCAGAAAGCGCGAGAGCAGACTCAACCCCAGCGTCTCGAGAATCACCGCAACAACCGCCGCGGCAACGCCGAGGAAGACGAGGCCGACGAGCATACCCTTAGGTTCTTTTTCAATCGTATCCTTGCGGTAGATATAGCGCATCAAAAACAGCGCGGGCAAGAGCGCCGCGAGCAGATAGATGATCACAACCACAAGTGTTGGCAGCTGCGTTAGCACAAGTCGGTTCCGCCTTTCCTACTGATCTTATCCAATGAACTTGCGCAACAGTGCATGCGCTCGTCCGCGTTTATCCTATAATATGTAAGCAAATGCGCTTGCGCTCGTTTACGCGTTCGGGTCGCCGAGGTTTCTGTGCTTGCCGGAGATCTCGACCAGCACCACGCGGTTGACGGCGGTGATGGCCATCGCCTCCGGCGGGCAAGCCTCCGCCTGAATGCCGCAGTGCTCATTGAGAAGCCGCACGCCCTTTACCGCTTCCTCACCCTCCAGCAGTTCGACCGTGCCATAACCGATCACGCTCTCATAGTCGCAGGTATAGCCGCCGCGCCCGTTTGACGGGAAACCGTGGCAAAGATCCGCCTCCACGCACACGCGCGGGAGGGTTTTGAGCAGTTCCGCTTTTCGACCCGCCTTCGCGCCGTGAAAATAAATGGCGATTTTGCCGGAGAGCACCTCGTAGCCAAACGACAGCGGCACGATATAGGGAGCATCCGCGTCGCTGATGCCAAGGCGGATGGTGTCGCAGCGGGAGATCACGTCTACGATTTCGTCTAGGGTTTTGATTTCGCGGCCTGCTTTTCTCATATGCTTCTCCAATAAAATTATGTTTGCCGGATTCTTCCATTGTTTTTTGAATCACAGCATCGTTTTAGATCAAAAGCGTTTTCAGAGTTCCCGATTTTTACAGCAACGCTCTAGATTAAAAACTATTTTAATGAGGATACCACAATTTAGCCGACCAGAACAGATCAAAAATGATCCGGCGGCGTTAGCGCGCGTGCCAAGCTCCGCCTTATTCTCTGGCTTAGTGGAAATCCCGGCGGGATTGTGCTATTATCTTGCTAACTTCAGTATAGATTGAATTGTAGATTTATCTGTTTTGACTGCATACAAAATCGTGAAAGATCAAACGAATGCAAGAAACAACCGATCAGGGAAATCAGCCTATGCCGCGCAGACGCTCGAACGTAACCAAGGCAAACCTCTCGATCTTCGCCGTAGTCGTGATGTCCGTCGTCACGCTCGCGAGTGTGTTTGTCTACCGCGCGCTGATTGACCGGACATTCGACCTCGACACCGGCGGATCGCGCTATTTTACCCACCATATCGCAATGGTGACCGAGTCCCACGCGGACCCGTTCTGGAAAAATGTATGGCTCGCGGCAAAAGAAGAGGGCGCAAAATCCGACACGGTGGTCGAATGGGTCGGCAATTCCCTCACGGAGCAATACCCGCTCACCGCGCTGATGGAGATCGCCATCACGACCAAAGTGGACGGCATCATCATTCAGCCCGACGGGTCGGAGGAGATCAAAGCGCTCATCGCCCGCGCAATCGAGAGCGGAATCCCCGTGATCACCGTCATGTCGGATGCATCCGGCACCGGGCGGCAGGGGTTTGTCGGCTACAACAGCTATGACCTGGGTCAGCTCTACGGCGCGCAGGTGCGCGCCGCTATGGCGCAAACGCCCAATGAATATCACGCGGTGGTGCTCTTTGGCAACGATATCTCGGAAAACGCGCAGAACATCGTCTATTCCAGCATCAAGGAAAGCCTTGAGGGCAGGAACGTCACGCTCGACGTGGTCATCATAGACAACGACAACGTCTTCTCGGCGGAGGAAGCCATCCGCGAGCTGGTCGTCTCCTCTCCCTCTGCCAGTTTGATGCAGGACACGCCGCAGCTCGGCAAAACCTATGGGCCGGATATGCTCATCTGCCTGAACGCGACCAACACCATCTGCGCCTATCAGGCCGTGGTAGACCACAACAAGGTGGGTCAGATTCAGATTCTCGGCTATTATGATTCGGATGAAATCTTAACCGCGATTGAAAAGCGCGTCATTCAGGCGACGGTCGCCGTGGACGCAAACCGTGTCGGCGCCTCCTGCGTAACCACGCTGATGGAATATCTCGACCTTGGCCGCACGAGCGACTTTACGCCCGTCGGCCTTCAGCTGGTTACCGCCGCAAACATGACGGACTATCGCGCGGCGCACGCGGAGACGGGAGCCCCGGAATGAAGCTGCTCTCCCGCGTACACCGGACGTTTATCGACCTGCCGCTGCGCACCAAGCTGGTGCTCGTGTTTGCGTTTACCATGTTCATGGTTGCGTTTGTCAATATCTATATGCATGTGAGCATCAACAACGTCGTCGGCACCATCGACAAGGTCTACGCCAGCAACATCAGCCTCAATCAGCTGCTGGGCACGCTGGACGATGTCCAGGAAAACATGTTTCGCTATCTCAACACGAAGAGCACCGCCGCGTTGAACGATTATTATCTTTCGGAGCAATCCTACAGCGAGCAAATCGCCATACTCAACGACCAACCGACGGACAACGACCTGAAGCTCACCGAAAAAAATATCCGCAATATCTCCGGCGAATACCTCAAGCTCGCGGCCTCCGCCGTTGCGGCAAAGCGCGGGCGCGACGTCGAGCAATACCGCTCTATCTATGAGGAAGCGAGCAAGCTCTACGGATACTTAGACACCTACATCAACGAGCTCAACAACGCGCGGTTTAAAACCAACGCAGAGAGCTATAACACCCTGCGCACGTCGCTGGGCTACATGCAGACCTTTAGCACCGTCATCCTGCTTGTTGCCATCACGGGCAACATGTTCGTCTTGATGCTGCTTTCCAGCACGATCACCAAGCCGCTGACCAAGCTGGCGCGTCAGGTGGAGCAGGTCGGCAAAGGCGATTTTGATGTCGACTTCATCTCCGTGGAATCGCGGGACGAGATCGGCGTACTGGCGGATGCGTTTAACCGGATGACGGACAGCCTGCAGGAGCACGTCGACCAGATCAAAACCCGCATGGCGGAGGAAAGCCGGCTCAAGGAAACCCAGCTTCGGATGGAGAACAGCCTCAAGGAAAGCCAGCTGATCTTCCTGCAGAGCCAGATCAACCCGCATTTTCTCTATAACACGCTCAACGCAGGCGCGCAGCTTGCGATGATGGAAGGCGCGGAGAAGACAACTCTGTTTGTGGAAAACCTTGCGGACTTCTTCCGCTACAGCGTCAAGCACACGGGGCAAACCAGCAGCCTTGCCGACGAGATCAGTCAGGTGGAGACGTATATCCACATCATCAACGTGCGCTTCTCCAACGAGATTCAGTACGTCAAGCGCGTGGAGGGGCAGGTCGACCGAATCATGATGCCCGGCGTCATCCTCCAGCCCATCGTCGAAAACGCGATCAACCACGGTCTGCGCGACGTCAAGTGGGAAAAGCATATCGCGCTCACCGCCTGCGAGGAGGAAGATCGCATCCTCGTCACCGTCACCGACAACGGAAAGGGCATGACGCGAGAGGAGATCGAGGCCGTATTGGTTGGCCAGCCGGTCGCCATCGAGATGGACGGGCAGCAACACCGCGGTACGGGGCTGAAAAACGTCATCGAGCGCCTGCGGATCTATTACGGCATCCACGATGTGTTTGAGATCAAGAGCGGCGGGCGCGGGCGTGGCACCGCGGTGACCATCATCATCCCCAAAAACGGCATGCACACGGTATAACACTTTTTGCCTCAATCAATCTGCTCATACTTTTCACAACGGATGCCGCACGGCACCGTTCTGCTCCACCATTAAACAGAACCAAACGACGGAGTAACCACATGTATAAAATTCTGCTTGCGGATGACGAGGGCATCGAACTCGACGCGCTCACGTTCATCCTCGAAAAAAGCTTTCCCGGTTCGTGCACCATCGAGACGGCTAAGACCGGCTACGATGCGGTGGAGCTCGCCGAGCGGTTTCGCCCGGACATCGCGGTGATGGATATCCGCATGCCGGGCATCAACGGCATGGAGGCGATTCAGGCGATTCAGGCGACCTCCCCCGGCATCCTCTTTATCGTGCTGACTGCCTACGACAAGTTTGAATACGCCAAGGAAGCCATCCGGCTTTCCGTGTTTGAGTTTTTGACAAAGCCCGTCAACCGCCTCGTGTTTGCGGATGTGCTGCGCCGCGCGATGGGCAAGGTGGATTCCGAGCGAAAGGCGCGCTCCTCTGCGCTGAAAACCCGCGAGCGCATGGAAAACATGCTGCCGGTGCTCGAAAACAGCTTTGTCTACCTCATGCTCATGCAAAATGACGACCCCGCAGCCTATGCACGGTTGTTTGACATCTTCGGCATCGAGTCGCGGTTTGCGACCGTCATGGTGCTGGAGCTGACCCGCATGCTTGGCGGAGATATGCTCGACCTCGACATCAAAGCCAGCGAAGGCTACGCCGCCATCCGCGGGCTCATCAAAGAATCGTTCCCGTGTGTGGTCGGCCCCGCGATGGCAAACCGCATCATCGTCATCCGCCCGGCGGACGAGCCGGAGAATGAATATTACGAGCGGCTCCTGCTCATCGAACAGGGTCGCGCGCTGGCGCACCGCGTGGAGGACAAGAGCGGAGTCGAGTGCAAGCTCGGCATCGGCTCCTCCGTCCCGCTCGGCCGCCTTTGCGAAAGCTACGCGCAAGCGGTCAAGGCGCTCAAGCACTGTAAGGGCATCGTGTCGCATTTCAACGACCTGCCCATCGTCTCCGATTATGAGACGGGCTATCCAGCCGAGCGCGAGAAGCACCTCGAGGAAATGATCCTGCGCGGGGACGCGCCGGGCGCCGCGGCAGACGCGGAGGTGTTCTTTCAGTGGATGGTGGAGCGCTATCCTGAGCACGACATGGCAATCCGCCTCAAGGTTCTGGAGTTTGTGATGCGCGCGGAATACAACGCCTTTCACGAGGGCGGCGGCATCAAATATCATTTTCTTGATCGCGATGACTACATGCAATCCGTCCTCGCCACCGAAAACTATGAGGAGCTCAAGGGTTGGTTTTTGCGCAAGATCGCGGAGAGCGCGCGCAACGTCTCCACCAAGGCGGACGAGAAGGCAAACCGCGTGATTGCAAAAGCACGCGCGTTCATCGACCGCAACTTCAACCGCGACCTCACGCTTGAGGAAGTCTCGCGCGAGGTACACGTCAGCCCCTACTACTTCAGCAAGCTCTTTAAGGAACAGACGGGCGATAACTTCATCAACTATCTCACGCAGCGCCGTGTGGACACCGCAAAGCAGCTGCTCGCGGACGGCAGGCTGAACGTCAAGACCATCTGCAACGAGATCGGCTACAACGACCCGAACTATTTCTCCCGCCTGTTCAAGCGCTTTGAGGGGGTCACCCCGACGGAATACCGCGAGCAGGTGCTCAAGATCGCAAGCAACTGACCCGCGCAATCGCAATATTCACAGCAACCAAACGAAACGGAGGCGCAATCATGACAACTTCACGCGTCGGTAAACGCGCGCTTATGCTTCTTCTTGCGCTGCTACTCACGCTGCTCTCGCCCGGTTGCGGTGGGGGCAATCCGGAGGCGAACAAGGAACCCAGCGGCGAGGATAAGCCGCTCATCGGTATGTCCTTTGACTCGTTTTTAATCGAGCGCTGGCAGCGGGATCGGGACGTGTTTGTCTCCACCGCGAGTGAACTCGGCGCGGAGGTCAACGTTCAAATCGCCAACGGAGACCCCGACGAGCAGGTGTCCCAAATTGAATACTTCATCAAGAAAGACGTGGATGCCATCGTCGTCGTCGCGGTGGATTGCTACGGGCTTTCCGATATCGTGCAGAAAGCGCGGGACGCGGGTATCTATGTCATCTCGTATGACCGGCTCATCATGAACGCGAAGAGCGACCTGTATATCTCCTTTGACAACGAGATGGTGGGTACGATGATGGGCGAGGCCCTTGTCGCAAATCTGCCGAGCGGCGGCAAGATCTTAAGCATCTGCGGGTCACCTGCCGATCAGAACGTCTCTCAGGCAGACGGGGGTTTTGACGCAGTGATTGCTAAGAGCGATCTTACCGTCGTCGTGCAGGAATATGCGCCAAACTGGCTCGCGGAGACCGCGTATTCGGTCGTCAATAAAGCGATCGCCGACGGGATTGCCTTCGACGGCGTGCGCTGCGGCAACGACGACCTCGCCAGTCAGGCATTTCTCGCGCTCTCGGAGCACCGCCTCGCCAGCACGGTCAAGCTCGTGGGTCAGGACGCGGATCTCGCGGCCTGCCAGCGCATCGTGGAGGGCACGCAGCTCATGACCGTCTACAAGCCGGTCGAAAAGCTCGCCAAGGAAGCAGCGGAGATCGTGGTCAAGATGGCGCGCGGTGAGATGCCGCAGACGACGGATACGATTTTCGACGGCGTATACGACGTGCCTTACAAAAAACTCTCGCCCATCATGGTCACGCGGGACAACATCGACGCGGTGATCATCGACGGCGGCTTCCACCGACGGGAGCAGGTCTACCTAAATTTAGATTAACCGTTTTATAAATTACTGCATGCCAACGCCTGAACCGTGTGTTCGGGCGTTTCTTCTTTTCGGCTGCCGCGCGGCGCAAAGCAGCAACCGCTCGCTAACACCTGCTGAACGCGTGTTTTCGGCGTGATTCTGTTAGAAAACAGCAATATATTGCAACATAGCATTATATTGCTGTATTGTTTTGCGATTTGAACAATATTTTACAGACGCTAAACAAACGTATGAAAAATAAGCCAATATTGAGCAGAATTTATTGGATATGTCCTGTTTCTGATTTCCTGCTCTTGTGGTAGCTTGTAGATACAGCCAAGTAGGCATATCAAACACAACACATCTTAAGGAGGAGAATTCTACACATGAAGAAGATCATTACCGTACTCCTAGTCGTGGCACTGCTGTTCTCAATGGCAGCTTGCGCAGGCACGGGCGCCAAGAACGACAAGTTCGTTGGTATCTCGATGCCCACCCAGGACCTGCAGCGTTGGAACCAGGACGGCGCGAACATGAAAGAAAAGTTCGAAACCGCTGGTTACAAAGTTGATCTGCAGTATGCCAACAACGAAGTCGCAACTCAGGTCAGCCAGATCGAAAACATGATCTCCGCGGGCGTGAAGGTTCTCGTTATTGCCGCCATCGATGGCAAGACGCTGACCGCAGTCCTCGCAACGGCCAAGACCGCTGGCATTTATGTCATCGCGTATGACCGTCTGATCATGGACACCGATGCCGTGAGCTACTATTGCACGTTCGACAACTACATGGTCGGCACCATCCAGGGCCAGTACATTGAGTCTGCTCTGAAACTTGCTGACGGCGGTAAGTACAACATCGAAATCACCGGCGGCGATCCGGCGGACAACAATGCTCTCTACTTCTACCAGGGCGCAATCGACGTTCTCCAGAAGTACATCGACAGCGGCGTTCTGACCGTTGTTTCCGGCCAGGTCAAGTTTGAAGAAGTTGCCACCCCCGCGTGGAGCACCGAAACCTCCCAGGCCCGCATGGAAGCCATCCTCGCGTCCTTCTATGCTGACGGCACCCAGCTGGATGCCTGCCTCTGCTCCAACGACTCCACCGCCAAGGGCGTGACGAACGCTCTGGCCAGCTCCTACACCGGTGCATACCCGGTCGTCACCGGTCAGGATTGCGACGTTGCCAACACCAAAGACATCATCGCTGGCAAACAGTCCATGTCCATCTTCAAAGACACCCGCACACTCGCAGCGCAGACCGTCACGATGGCCAGCGACCTGCTCGCGGGCAAGACGCCTGAAGTCAACGACACCAAGAGCTATGACAACGGCACGGGCATCATCCCGACCTACCTCTGCGCGCCGGTGTTTGCGGACATCAGCAACTACGAAGAACTGCTGATCACCTCCGGTTATTACACCGCTGACCAGCTCGGCTAAGTTCAACCAACTTCCGGTCCTACCGGTCGAAGGGCGGGCGGTCACCCGCCCGCCCTTCGAATTTGTCTGCCCCTGCCTCTCTGCTGGTTCGCCGCGGTTTCAGTGCGCCCCGCCTTTCTTTTTTATACAGGCGGCGCAGTGAAATCGTTACGAAACGGAGTATATCCGCTTTTCGTGCTTTATTTTTCATCAACATTTGAAACACGCGATCTTGGAGGAACACTATGTCGGATCACATTCTCGAAATGAGGCATATCACAAAGGAATTCCCCGGTGTCAAAGCGCTCGACGACGTGAGTCTGGAGGTTCGGCGCGGCGAGATTCACGCTCTGGTCGGCGAAAACGGCGCGGGCAAATCCACGCTGATGAACGTACTCTCCGGAATCTATCCCTTCGGCAGCTATGACGGAGAAATCGTCTACGACGGCAAGGTTTGTCATTTTCAAAAGATTCGCGACAGCGAAAACTGCGGCATCGGCATCATCCATCAGGAGCTGGCGCTGGTGCCCTATCTTTCCATCGCGGAAAACATGTTCCTCGGCAACGAACGCGGCAATGCGATGAACATCAACTGGAACGAGACCTATGCAAAAGCGGACGAGCTGCTTGCAGTCGTTGGATTGATGGAGTCCTCCCATACGTTGATCAAGGACATCGGCATCGGCAAACAGCAGCTGGTCGAGATCGCAAAAGCGCTCTCCAAAAACGTCAAGCTGCTCATCTTGGACGAACCGACCGCCTCCCTGAACGAAGGCGACTCTATGAAGCTGTTAAACCTGCTCAAAGAGTTTAAAAATCAGGGCGTGACGTCCATCATCATCTCCCACAAGCTCAACGAGATCGCCTATGTCGCCGATCAGATCACGATCATTCGCGACGGCGCGGTCATTGAAACCCTCGACATGGCAGAGCTGGCGGTAGACGAGGCGCGCATCATCCGCGGCATGGTCGGCCGTGAGCTGACCAACCGCTTCCCCAAGCGCGAGCCGCATGTGACGGACGAAGTAGTGCTAGAGGTGCAGAACTGGTCTGTTCAGCACGCGCTGTATTCCGACCGCACGGTGGTTGACGATGTCTCCTTCAAGCTTAAAAAGGGCGAAGTGGTGGGCATTGCGGGCCTCATGGGCGCGGGCAGAACCGAGTTTGCCATGAGCATCTTCGGCAAAAGCTACGGCAACAACATCCGCGGCTCCTTGAAGATTCACGGCAAAGAGATTGTGCTTAGTAACGAGCACGACGCAATCAAGCACGGGCTTGCATATGTTACGGAAGATCGCAAGGGCAACGGACTCATCCTGTCCAACCCCATCCGCGTGAACACCACGCTGGCGAGACTTGATAAGGTCAGCCATCACCATGTGATCGATCTGGATCTGGAATACAATGTTGCTGGGGCGATGAAAGAGAAACTTGGCGTCAAGAGCCCCACGGTCGAGCAGACGGTCGGCAATCTCTCCGGCGGAAACCAGCAAAAGGTGCTGCTTGCCAAGTGGATGTTCGCCGAACCCGACATCATGATTCTCGACGAACCCACGCGCGGCATCGATGTCGGCGCGAAATATGAAATTTACTGCATCATCAACGACCTTGTCGCGGCGGGAAAATCCGTCGTCATGATCTCCTCGGAGATGCCGGAAGTACTCGGTATGTGCGATCGCATCTACGTGATGAGTCAGGGCAAAATCGTCGGTGAAATGGACGCAAAGAGCGCAACACAGGAGCGCATCATGTCCAGCATACTCAGCGTAAACAAAGGAGCATAAGCCATGAGCAGCAAAAACACAGTCCTCTGGGAAAAAACAAAAGCATTTCTTTTGAAAAACACGATGGTCATCGCACTCGTGCTGGTCTATCTGTTTTTCGTCGCCCGTTCGGAAGGACGCATGTTCCTGCCGCAGAACATCAACAACCTGATCATGCAGAACTCCTACGTGGTCATCCTCGCGGTGGGCATGCTGCTGTGCATCCTCACCGGCGGCAACATCGACCTTTCGGTCGGTGCCACCGTCTGCCTCGTCGGCGCAATCGCGGGCGTGCTGATGGTCAACCTCGGCTGGAACATCTACCTCGTAATGGTCATCTGCCTGTTCGTCGGTGTTGCAATCGGCGCCTGGCAGGGGTTCTGGATCGCCTATGTACGCATCCCGCCATTCATCGTTACCCTCGCGGGCATGCTGCTCTTCCGCGGTCTCGCGCAGGCGATTCTCGGCGGCACGACGATCTCCGGTTTCTCGGAAGATTATCTGGCAATCTTCAATAACTACGTATTTGTTCCCGCGCTCGACAGCGGAGTTGTGAAGTATTCCTCCATCATCTTCGGTGTGATCTGCTGCGCGATTTACATTGCAGCGACCATCGTGACCAATCTCAACAAAAAGCGCAAGGGTTATGAGGCAGAAAAGCCCGCCTCCCTCTACACCAAGATCGTTCTTCTCTGCGGCATCGTCATGCTGCTGATGTACAAGCTCTCGCTCTATAAGGGCATTCCGTACATCCTGCTCTGGCTCCTCCTCATCGTCGCCATCTATACCTACATCACGGCGAAAACCACCTTTGGGCGCCACTTCTACGCCCTCGGCGGAAACGAGAAGGCCACGAAGCTCTCGGGCATCAATACGAACAACATCTACTTCTCCGCCTATGTCAACGTTTCGTTCCTCAGCGCGTTTGCCGCTCTGGTCGTCGCCGCGCGTTTCACCTCCGCCAACCCCGCCGCGGGTACCAACTATGAGCTCGACGCCATCGGCTCGTGCTTCATCGGCGGCGCTTCCGCTTACGGCGGCATCGGCAAAGTCAGCGGCGTGGTCGTCGGCGCGGTGCTCATGGGCGTGCTCAACCTTGGCATGAACATCATCGGCGTGGACTCCAACTTCCAGAAGGTCGTCAAAGGCCTCGTGCTGCTGGCAGCCGTTATCTTCGACGTGGCCAGCAAACGCCGCGCCATCAAGTCCCTCGCGTAAACAAAGTATTTGACCCAATAGTCGTTTCATCGTTTTCTAGGCGCAATCAACCAAAGGAGCAACCCGTTATGGCATATTTTGAGCAGGTCGGTACCATCGCCTATGAGGGGCCGAAAAGCAAAAACCCATTTTCGTTTAAATATTACAACCCGACGGAAATCGTCGCCGGCAAAACGATGAAGGATCAACTGCGCTTTGCAATGAGCTGGTGGCATACGTTCACCTATCGCGGCAACGATCCCTTCGGCGGGCCTACCATGTTCCGCCCGTGGGACGAGACCACCGACGACATCGCCCGCGCCAAAGCGCGCGTGCATGCGGCGTTTGAGTTCATGGAGAAGGCGCAAATCGGGTATTTCTGCTTCCACGATGCGGACATCGCGCCGCGCAGAGGCAACCTGCTTGAGACCAACCGCGTACTCGACGAAGTCGTCGCGGTGATTCAGCAGGAGATGGCACGCACGGGCATCAAGTGCCTCTGGGGCACGTCGAACTGCTTTAGCGACGACAAGTTTGTCCACGGAGCTGCTACCTCTCCCAACGCCAGCGTGTTTGCCTATGCTGCCGCGCAGATCAAGAAAGCCATCGAGATTACCCAATTACTCGGCGGCGAGAACTATGTCTTCTGGGGCGGGCGTGAAGGCTATGAAACCCTGCTCAACACCGACCTGTCTCTGGAGCTGGATAATTTCGCGCGGCTCTTGCAGATGGCGGTGGATTACGCCAAGAAGATCGGCTTTACGGGGCAGTTCCTCATCGAGCCCAAGCCCAAAGAGCCCACCAAACACCAGTATGATTTTGACACGGCAACGGTGCTCGCGTTCCTGCGCAAATATAACCTCGAGCCGTATTTCAAGATGAATATCGAGGCAAACCATGCGACACTCGCCGCGCATACCTTCCAGCACGAGCTGAACATGGCGCGCGTCAACGGAGTCTTCGGCAGCGTAGACGCGAACACCGGAGATCCGATGCTGGGTTGGGATACCGATCAGTTCCCCACCAGCATATACGACACCACGCTTGCGATGTACGAGGTGCTGCTTGCGGGCGGATTCACCTCCGGCGGGCTCAACTTTGACGCAAAGGTGCGCCGCGGTTCCTTCCAGGAGGACGACCTCTTCCTCTCCTACATCGCCGGTATGGACACGTTTGCAAAGGGCCTTCGCGTTGCCAGCAAGCTCGTCGAAGACGGTGTGTTTGAGCAGTTTGTTTCAAAGCGCTACGAGAGCTACACAGAGGGCATCGGCAAGGATATTGTCGGCGGCCGCGTGGGTTTCTCAGAGTTGGAGGCATACGCCCTGATTCACGGCACAACGCCAAACACCTCCGGTCGTCAGGAGTATCTCGAGACTGTCCTGAACCAATACATCCTCGAAGGTTGAGCCTTCGTGAGATCGGTGCGGCTGCAAATGCGGCTGCACCGAATGTTTTATCCCCCTTCGCAAGCGCGCCAATCCGCGCCGTTCGCCGCTCGCCTGCCTGCCGCACCCTGAGTGCCGCTGGGGCGATCTTGTGGGGAACCGCGCACGCGAGGCATCCGGACGTGATGCAATCGTTTCACAATGCGTCTGCCCCGTTTCATTGGATATCCAAACGCGCGCAAGCGAAGAAGGCGAGTCAAGGCACTTTGTCGGCATCTGGGCAATGCGGACGAAAGCTGCGGCAAGCGCAATCGTTATTCTTCTTTTCCTCTCTCCTCGAATTGTCCCCGACGCACAGGTCTTACACTCGCCGACAGATGACGCGGTGAGAACAAGTCTTGCGCGCGGGGACAATTCCGTTTTTTGGACGCCTGTTGATACAATAGTCTTGACGCATGGATAAAAACTCGTTACGATCTTAGTAATGAATCTCAGTAAGTGATTGAACTGTGATCCCGATATGATCTTAGTAATCAAACCCAGTAAACGATAGAACTGTGATCTCGATATGATCTTAGTAACCAATCTCAATAAACAAATGAACTGTGATAAGGATGGTGAATCAGGATGGGACAAGCGCTACTTTACGCATCGGCAGGTACCGGCTTTACGTTTTTGATGACGACGCTGGGCGCCGCTATGGTGTTTTTCTTCCGCAAACAGATGAGCGGAAGCGTACAAAAGATATTCATGGGCTTTGCCGCGGGCGTGATGATCGCGGCCTCGGTCTGGAGCCTGCTCATTCCCGCGATTGAAGAGGCGGAGGCTGCGGGACACATCGGCTGGATTCCGGCTGCGGGCGGATTTCTCATCGGCATCGGGTTTTTGATGCTGCTCGACTACATAATCCCCCATCTTCACGTTGACGCCAAGAACGCAGAAGGACCCCGCACATCTATGAAGCGCACCTCGCTGCTGGTCATGGCGGTGACGCTGCATAACATTCCGGAGGGTATGGCGGTCGGTCTCGCGTTCGCACTTGCGGCGCAGCACGGCGCAAGCTCCCCCTTGGCCTTTGCCGCCGCCATCGCGCTAGCCATCGGCATCGGCATCCAGAACTTCCCCGAAGGCGCGGCGATCTCTCTGCCGCTGCGTCAGGAGGGCATGAGCGTGAGCAAATCGTTTGTCAGCGGCATGCTCAGCGGCATCGTGGAGCCGATCTTCGGCATCCTCACCGTGCTCGTCTCTGCGTTTATCGCGCCGTACATGCCCTGGATGCTCGCGTTTGCCGCGGGGGCTATGATGTATGTCGTGGTGGAGGAACTCATCCCTGAGGCGCATCTGGGCGAGCACAGCAACGTCGGCACGCTCGGCGTGATGGGCGGGTTTCTGGTGATGATGATTCTCGACGTCGCGTTGGGATGATGCTCCCATAGTGAAGATGTTCGTCGACATTGCTCTTGGTTGACGCTCACAATAAAAAGATTCTCCTCAACGTCACGTTAGTATAACGCTTCCTTAAAAATAAGCGGGTCTGGCGGAATGCTTTGCACTCCGGTTCAGATCCGTTTTTTGATTCGCGCAAGACTTGATTTTCCAGTCCTATTGCGATATCGTTAGCTGTACGAACGTTTCAGATCGCGGGGTTTCATATGACGATAACACGCAAGCCGGAATGGCTGAAGAAGCAATTTGACCCGGTCGCAGAGGCGCGGATGACCGCGCTATTGCGTTCACTCTCGCTGCACACGGTCTGTGAAGACGCAAATTGTCCCAATCGAAGCGAATGTTTTAAGAGTAAGACCGCAACATTCCTGATTCTGGGCGATGTTTGCACGCGCGGCTGCCGCTATTGCGCGGTTGCAAAAGGCGCGCCGCAACCACTTGATGCAGACGAGCCACAGCGCGTAGCCGAAGCTTCGGAACAGTTGGGGCTCAGGCACATCGTCGTGACGAGCGTCACGCGGGACGACCTGCCGGATGGCGGCGCAGACCATTTTGCCCGGACGATCACGGCGCTGAAAGAGCGTTTGCCGCATAGCACGATTGAAGTATTGATCCCGGATTTTCAGGGCAGCGCAGAGGCGCTCCAGCGCGTGATGGACGCAAAGCCGGATATCATCAACCACAATGTGGAGACGGTTTCGTCACTCTATCCCATCGTCCGTCCGCAGGCAGACTACGCCCGCTCACTTGAACTGCTCCGCCGCGTCAAGCAGGCAGGGTTTTACAGCAAGACGGGCTTTATGGTTGGCCTCGGCGAAACGCAGCAGGATGTGCTGGCGCTACTGGATGATCTTGTCGCGGCTGGCTGCGACATGCTCACCATCGGACAATACCTCCAACCGAGCAAAAACCATCTGCCGGTCGTAGAATTCATCACGCCCGCGCAGTTTGATGAGTACAAAGAAATCGCGATGCAAAAGGGCATCCGCTTTGTCGCAAGCGGCCCGTTTGTGCGAAGCTCCTATCACGCCGCGGAAGCGATGGCCACCATGGAGGAGGACAAATGATCTATTTAACCCCTCCCGATCCGAATACACTGCCGCAGGATTTCCCCGCTTGGAGCGCGGAAGACGCAAACTTCAACTTTGCGCTGGAGAAATATGCGATGGAAGAGCTTACTATCGCTTCCTCCTACTTCTTGTTTTGGCGTACGAACCCTACGCTGATGATCGGACGATATCAAAACACCTTAGCCGAAATCAACATGCCTTATGCGCGCGAACATAATGTCAACATCGTCCGGCGCGTTACGGGGGGCGGCACCATCTATACCGACCCGAACGGCTGGCAGTTTTCGTTCATCGTCCGCAATCCCGGCGAGCGCCGCATTGAGTTTTCGCATTTTACGCAGCCGATTTTGGACGCGCTGCATTCCCTCGGCGTGGATGCGCAGTTCACCGGACGCAACGACCTGACCATCGAGGGGAAAAAATTCTCCGGCAATGCGCAGTATGTCCGGCGGGACGTGGTGCTGCATCATGGCTCCTTGCTGTTCAACACCGATCTGGATGCGCTTGTTCGCGCGCTCAATGTCGGCGATGAGAAGATCATTTCAAAGGGCATTCAGTCCGTTCGCCAGCGCGTCACCAATATCGCGGACTATCTGCCAGAGCAGTTGACGAGCCTTGCGTTTCAGGATATCATGCTCCGCTTCCTGCTGCGGGATATGGAGACGTATACACTCACGGAGCAAGATATCCGCCGCATCATCGAAATCCGCGCGGAAACGTTTGACCAGTGGTCATGGAATTTCGGCAACGACCCGAAGTTCAACGTCACGCGGGAAGGCCGCTTTTCCGGCGGTAAGTTCACTTCTCACGTGTTTGTTGAGAACGGGCACATCGCGCAGATCCGTTTTTATGGCGATTTCTTCGCAAAAGAGGGGCTGGAACAACTGCAGGCGTCTCTTGCGGGCTGCCGCTATGAACCAAAGGATATCCGCTCCGCGCTGGAGGAGTTGCACGCGCAGGACTTTTTCTATCAGATCACGCAGGACGAACTCTTCTCCTGCATCATATAGCTCTAGCCGCCAAACAAAACGAGTGCTGTAAACCACAGCACTCGTTTTGTTTTGATGCGCCTAATGCGTATTAATATACTTTAAGAAATCTTACAGAGTTCTTTCGAAATTTTTGCCGCGACGCGCGCGTTGTTGTAGGCCAGCTGCACGTTGGAGGCAAAGGACACGCCCTTGGTGATCTCCTTTATCTTCGCGAGTAAAAACGGGGTGATCTCCTTGCCGCGCACGCCCTTTTCATCCGCTTCCGCGAGGGCTTTGTTGATCACGGCTTCCATCTCGTCAAAGTCAAGCGCGTACTCCTCAGGAATCGGGTTGCCGATGAGCACGCCGCCCTCCAGCTTGAGGTCCCACTTGGTCTTGATGATGGCGGCAATCTCCGCCTCGTCTTTTGCGGCATAGTCCACGCCAAACCCGCTCTTGCGGCAATAGAACGCGGGGAAATCCGCCGTACCGTTGCCGAGCACGGGCACGCCCATGGTCTCCAGGTATTCCAGCGTACGCCCGATGTCGAGAATCTGCTTGGCACCCGCGCAAACCACCGCAACGGGTGTCTGCCTGAGCTCCTGCAGGTCGGCGGAGATGTCCATCGTCACCTCGCCGCCGCGGTGCACGCCGCCGATTCCGCCCGTGGCAAATACCTTCACGCCCGCCATTGCGGCGCAGATCATCGTGGTTGCAACGGTGGTCGCGCCATTTTGCTTCATCGCCAGATAGGTTGCCATGTCTCGGCGGCTGACTTTGCCGACGTTTTGTGCGCGGCACATGGTCTCGAGTTCCGCGGGGCTGAGGCCGACCTTGATTCGTCCGTTGATCAGCGCCGTCGTCGCGGGAACCGCGCCCTCCGCGCGCACAACCTTCTCCACCTCAGCCGCAAAGCTGACGTTTTCGGGAAACGGCATGCCGTGGCTTAAGATCGTGCTCTCCAGCGCGACCACGGGCTTGTTGTGATCCAGCGCCTCCTGAATCTCCGGCAGAACATCCAAATATTCTTTCATCTGCATCTTGTTTCGCTCCTTTCGGGCGCTTTTCGCCCTTACAGTCGATATCGATTCCGGTTTTCCCGAACGAGCGCATCGCTCATGTCCGGGTTGATCGTCGTCATACTTTGAATCGCGGTGATGCCGGAGGCCAGCGCGTAGTCCAGCATCTCCTCCACCGGCAGACCCGCCACCAGCGCGTGGGTAAAACCCGCCATAAACGCGTCTCCCGCGCCGGTTGCGTTCACCATCTGTGAAACGGGTCTCAGCGCGCGAAAGAGCCTGTTTCCGGCGGCATCTGCATAATAGCAGCCCTTCTCCCCGCGGCTGACCGCAACGCAACCTGTGCCGCGCCTGAGCAGAGATTCGCATGCGCGCTCAATCTGCGCTTCCGTTTCGGTCGGCAAGCCGGAGAGAATGCTCAGCTCCATCTCGTTGGGTTTGATGGCGGCAAATTTACCCGCGATGGGTTCCATCTGCCGCGCATAAGCAGTCGAAACCGGGTCGATCAGCACGGGGGTTTTGCCCGCCGTCAGCGTGACCAAATAGTCGAGCAACGCCACCGGCAGGCACGCGTCGCAGACGATCGCCTCCGCGCCATGCAGCAGGCTCGCGTTCTCGTCCAGATACGCATTCGGCAAATCTTCGATGATGCGCATGTCGGACATGCCAAGCAGCATATCCCCGCGCTCATCGAGAATCGCGATATACGTCGACGACACCGCCCCGTGCTTGATGAGTAAGTGCGACATATCGATGCCCGCAGCCTGACTGTCCCGCACGATCTTCTCGCCGTAGAGGTCGTCTCCCGCGGCGGAGAGCAGCGCGACGGGTATGCCCTGCCGCGCAAGGTTTTCGAGGATGTTGCGCGTCACCCCGCCGACGGACATCGCCATATAGCTGGGGTTGCTGTCGCGCATCACGATTGCCTTGCGGCTTTGCCCGTGCACATCCACATTGGCCGCGCCAACGCCGATGACTCTGGGCCTTATTGCTTCGCTCATGCGCTCGTCCCCCGCGTCTGTTTTGTACCGAAAATCACTCTGCCGCCCTGTCGGCTGGCAGACCGAGCTTGGCGGTACGTCAACCAGTATACTCGCCCGCATGTCTTTTTTCAAGCGCGCAGGCGATGGAAACCTCGCTGTGACAACATCAGGATTCCGTCGATTATTCGTAAAATACTCGCCCATCCGCGCGAAACGGTTGCGTTTTATGCCCCTGTCGTTTAGAATAAACGCAATTGCGCCGCTGACACTTGCGGAGGCGCTGCACGATTGGAGTGTCTACATGGGTGCCTTTGAAGGCTATTATCTCTATTGCGATCTTGACGGAACGCTGTTTGACGACGAGAAGCTCGTCTCCGCGGAAAACCGCGCGGCGATCGAATCGTTTGTTGCGCAGGGCGGGCGCTTCGGCGTCGCGACCGGGCGGGCGCCGTCCATCATCGGCGCAATCGAACGCGATCTTCCGGTCAACGCGCCGTGCATCCTGCTCAACGGCGCGGGGCTTTACGACCTTTCCGAAAAGCGATTTCTTGCCACGCATCCCGTAGACCGGTCACTCTTAGAGCAGGTCATCGATCGCATTGTCGAGGTGCGTCAGGATGCGTGTGTGCAGATTTTCACCGAGGGATCGATCTTCGAGACCAACCCGAATCAGCGGGATGATCCGTATTCCATCATGGAACAGCTGCCGATCACCAAACGCCCGTTTGAAGAGATCGACGAGACCACGCTAAAGCTGCTGATCTCGCATACATCCCCGAATCTCGACGCGATCCATGCCGAGGTAATGCGTGAAGACGCTTTCGATCGGTTCTCCGTGTTTCGCACATCGGACTGGTATCTGGAGTTTGTCACGTCGGGCGTGAACAAAGGCACCGCGCTGGAGGATGTCCGTGCGCGCTGCGGAAACGTGAAGAAGATTCTCGCCATCGGGGATTACAACAACGATCTGGAGATGGTTTCTCTGGCGGACATCGGCGGAGCACCTTCCAATGCGATTGACGAGGTAAAAGCCGCGGCACAGATCGTTCTCACCGCGGACAACAATCAGAGCTGCGTTGCGCGCTTTTTAGAGCAAGCGCTGGGCATATAACCCTTTTCGTCACCAGCTAATAAAAATGCCGTCGCTTGATTGCAACGGCATTTTCTGTTTCTGATCGATGCTGAGTTCAGGTTTATTCGTAATATTGCTGTTTGCGCTGTTTTGCTCTTGCGCGGCGTTTTCTCTCATAGCGGCGCTTGCGCTCCGAGAGGATGAAGATCACGACCAGCGCCACGAGCAGGATTGCAAGCAGCACAAACGTCAGCGTCAGCGTGTCCGCCGTGGTCCAGTCCTTACGGCCTTTGTCGATCAGCGGTGTGCCGTCCGGCTGGGCGGTCACGACCGCGGTCTCCCCCGGTTGGGCGGCTGTTTCGCCGGAGCCAAGGCCGACGGCAAAGTCCGCGCTGAGCGGCACCGTGCAGATCACATCGTCGCCGAGCTTATACTCCACCGTGCCCATGCTTTGTCCGGCGGTGATCGGTGCCTGCGCATCCGTGGTCAGCACCACGTTTGCCGTGATGGAGCCTGCGTTTGCCTTGTAGTTGTTGATTTTATCGGTAGTGGCGCGGATAACCTGATTATCCAGTAGCGCACTCATGGTCAGCTGGCCATCCTGCAGGTCGTCTGCATTTGCATTGACAACGCCCGTGGTAAACGTCTTTTGCAGATTCAGCTCCGCAGCATTTACGCTCTGGAATTTGTTTGCAAACACATCTTCAAAGATGGCAGCCGCGTTGACAAACCGCGCGAGGTTCGTCGTCACCGTGTCTCCGCCGTAGAGGTCATCCTTGTCGCCAAACATGGCGATGATGACCCGCGCGCCGTCCTTTTCCGCTGCAGCGACGAGGCACTTGCCCGCGCTGTCCGTGTCACCCGTCTTGCCGCCGATGGCATAGGGGTAGACGGTCTGTACCGGGTCTCCCGCCACCGCGTTGAGCAGGCGGTCTGTATTCACGAGCACAAGATCTGTCGGGCGGACGCTGTTTGCGGGCACCGTATAGGTCTTCGTGGCTGCGATTTCTACGAATGCATCAATTTTGAGCGCGTAGGCCATGAGCTTTGCCATGTCCCGCGCGGTGGTGTAGTGTTCGTCGTTCTGCACGCCGTGCGGATTGGTGAAATGCGTGCTGCTCATGCCGAGCTCCTGCGCCTTTTGGTTCATCAGCGCGACGAATGCGTCCACAGAACCCGCAACATGCTTGGCAATCGCTTCACCCGCGTCGTTGCCGGAGACGAGCATGAGCCCGTAGACCAAATCCCGCAGGGTCAGTGTCTCGCCCGGCTGAATGCCCATGAGCGAGGAATATTTCGAAAACTTGATCGTGGTGCCCAGCACCTCGTCGCCGACCGTAAACGAATCGTCGAGGTTACCGTTTGCCAGCGCAACCAGCGTGGTCATGATCTTGGTCGTGCTCGCGGGAAACACGCGCTGATCCGCGTTGCGCTCAAAAAACACCGTGCCCGGGTCGTCGCCGTCCACAACAATCAGGTTCGGCGTCGGAATCTGGTCATAGTCATAGTCCGCAAGTGCAACCGCGGGGATGGTTAGAATTGTCAAAACCAGCAATATGCTGAGAAATCGTTTCATTCCAGTCTCCCATTTTTTTGTGATCATCGTCTTGCAGTATAGCAAAATCCCCCTATTATAGATAGAGGTTTTTCGCTTTTGTGATTGATTGTTAACATTCCCGCGGGTATACTGGAATAGTAACCACAGGCGTGTATGCCCGCGTTATTCAAACAAAAAGTACGGGGTTTGTCCCCGAAAGGAGCGTCTTTCTTATGGCTAAACTTTTTCGCTGCCCCGTCTGCGGGTATGTTCACACAGGCGACGCCGCGCCGGATTTCTGCCCGGTCTGCAAAGCGCCGGGAGATTCCTTTGTTGAAGTGACCCAGGATGTCAAGCAGTACGCTGCCGAGCACGTGGTCGGCATCGCGGCAGGCGTAGACACCGAAGTGCTCGAAGGCCTGCGCATGAATTTTGCGGGCGAATGCACCGAAGTTGGCATGTATCTGGCCATGGCACGCGTCGCGGAGCGCGAAGGCTACCCCGAAGTTGCCGAGGCGTTTAAGCGCTATGCCTATGAAGAGGCGGATCACGCCTCCCGCTTTGCGGAGATGCTGGGCGAAGTGATCACCACCTCGACCAAGAAGAACCTTGAGCTGCGCGCCGCGGCCGAATTTGGCGCTTGCGACGGGAAAACCCAGCTGGCCAAGCGCGCAAAAGAGCTCAATCTCGACGCCATCCACGACACCGTGCACGAAATGGCACGGGACGAAGCGCGTCACGGCAAGGGCTTTGAGGGTCTGCTCAAGAGGTACTTCGCATGAATCCGCTGAATACCTATCTGGATCATACCCTGCTCAAAGCTGACGCGACCAGCGCGGACATCCTCGCCGTCACCGCGGAAGCGCGCGAATACAAGACCGCGAGCGTCTGCGTCAACAGCTGCTTTACCTCGCTTGTTGCGCGTGAGCTTGCTGGCAGCAGTGTCAAAACCTGCGTCGTGGTCGGATTCCCGCTGGGCGCGATGTCCAGCGGCGCAAAGTCTGTTGAGGCCGCTCTCGCCGTGCGTGAAGGCGCAGAAGAGATCGATATGGTCATGAATATCGGCGCGGCAAAAGCGGGCGACTGGGCCGCCGTCCAGGCGGATATCGCCGCGGTAGTCAACGCCGCAAAACCCGCCATCGTCAAGGTCATCCTCGAAACCTGCCTACTCAGCGACGAGCAGAAGGTCAACGCATGCCTCGCCGCAAAAGCCGCGGGCGCCGCGTTTGTGAAGACCTCTACCGGGTTTTCCACAGGCGGCGCAACGACAGCGGACATCGCGCTGATGCGAAAGACCGTCGGCACCGAGATGGGCGTCAAGGCCAGCGGAGGCGTCCGCACACAGGAGCAGGCGCTTGCCATGATCGAGGCGGGCGCCAGCCGCATCGGCTGCAGCTCGACCAAAACCATCATGGGCTGAACGAGGCAACTCGTTCATAATTTACAGTTATTTCGCGTGTAAAAAGAAGAAGCCGAATGCCTGAAAACGGCATTTCGGCTCTTTTTTTGTTTATTCTTCCCCACTTATCGTGTTTCAGCTGTAAAAGGATTAACAATTTATCCATAGATTCTTCACAATAACCATGATCATTCTCCCCCACATCCTATGGTAAACTATAGTTGCATTGGAATGGCGATTTTTTCGCGTATCATGAGGAAGCCAGCGCATATATTCGTTTGCTTTGGCGGTTGGTTGCGTGTCGTTTTTTCTGCAAAGCAAATCCCGTAGAATTACACAGTGAAGCCCACCGGCAAGCAAGACAAACCCGACTTTCCAGTATCAAGCCGATTCTCAAGCGAGGAGCGTGAATCATATGGATCAACACGACGGCGGCTACGGTTATCCGCCACATGAAGAAGACCCCCGCGCAGCCGGACAGGGTTCCGGTGCGCCGCGCGGTTATCGTGACGACGCCGCCTACACAGGCGAGCCGGCGCGGCCGTACGATCCCAACGCACAGTTTGACCCAGCCTATGCCGGACAGCCCGGCTATGACGAGCGGGGCTACGCCGTGCAACAGGGAAATTATGTTGAGCCGGAGTATCCGTATGCCCCGCGCCCGATCGACCCCAACTACAACTATAATTATCCGCAGGGCAACGCCTACGGCAATCAGCAGGAGTATTACGCGCCGCAGCCGCCCGTCGGCGGTTATGCGCCGCAGCAATCCGGCGATGCATATGCGCCGCAGACTCCGGATCCATATGCGCCCAAGCAGAGCACCGGACGGTATTATGACAATCCGGACAGCGCCTATGCCACGCGCCTGCAGATGACAGACTATTCCCAGCACGGCACCACGGCACGCACGAAGATGCCCGCTGGCGAAGAAGAGTATGGATACGCGCCGCGCGGCACAACGGGACGCACCAGCATTCCGCGCGAGTCGGATGGCTACGGCTATACCGGACGCAGCACGACCGCCCGCACGCGTATGCCCGAGGATGTGGAAGAGTTTTCCCCGCGCAGCCAGACCTCGCGCACGCGCATGCCCGAAGGTGACGACGGCTATTCGCCGCGCGCCGGGGGCACACGCTCACGCTATCCGCAAAACGAAGACCGCTATGCGCGCGCGGCGGACGACGAGGACGAAGTGTATGAGCGCCCGCGCCCCAGTAAAAAGAAACGCTCCAAATTCGGCAAATTCATGCACGCGCTTGGGCTCTATCTGGCGCAGCTTCCCTCCAGGACGCTGATCATATTCGGCGGCATCTTTGCCGTCGTACTTGCCACCATCATTCTTCTGGCGGTGTTGCTGCCCAACAGCGAGCGCACAGAGCGCCCCGACGACGGTCAGCTCGCCATAGCGGACGTGACGGTTACGCCTTCCCTTGCGCCGACCAATACACCTTTACCGACCGAGGCGGTCTCTCCCACGCCTGCTTTGCCGGCGCTGACGGAGAACATCGACGTCGCGGGAACGGTCAGTGATTTGATTCCGGACATCCAAAAGCGGCTGGTCGAGCTGGGCTATATGGAAGAACCCGAGGGCGGATATACCAACAAGTATGCCAAAGCCACAAAGACCGCCATCCGCCTCTTCCAGGTGAAGAACTTCGACGATTCGAAAAACTGGGACGGTATCATCGGAAACGGCACCTACACGCTCCTGATGAGTGACCAGGCAAAAGCCTATTATCTCACGCGCGGAGACGGCGACGACCGCACAAAGGTCATCACCAAGCTGGTTGAGGACGTGACCAAACTGCAAAATCGTCTGATCGAGCTCGGCTATCTCACCGGCAGCGCAACGGGGCTCTACGGCAACACAACCGTACAGGCGGTTCAGCTCTTCCAGGAGTACCACGGGTTCCAGATGGACGGCAAAGCAGGTCAGGAAACGCTGAAGATGATCTACAGCGCCGAGGCGATGACCGCCACCGTAGGTGCAGCCAACAACAAGACCAAGATGACGCCGACGCCTGCGGGCTCTCCGGGGGCGACAACGCCAAGCCCGAGCACCTCCCCCACAACAAACCCGTAAGTCGAATTGCAATCCAAAGGGCGCCTGACGGCGCCCTTGTTTTTTTGTGTTGATCAGTTGTTCAAGCGTTCAATCTTTCAAAAATCCCTCGATCATGTCAGATGGAACCTGCATTCTCTTTGCCGCTTCCTCGCGTGTCATACCCGCGTTGAGGAACCTCCGCGCCACATCGCCCATATGCTCGCCCACCTCGATGACATGTCCGTCCAAGTCGTAGAACCGCACAACGCGCTGACCCCAGCTGTGTTCATGCAGGTCGTGAATCAGTTCGACGTCGAACACGCGCAGGCGGATGAAGAACGACTCAATTTCGTGTTCCTCAAAGTAGAGCTCGCCGTCGTTCGCACCATAGGTGATATCGCCCGCCTGCCTGTCGATAAACGAAAGCCAGGTTTTCTCCTCCTGCAGAGAAATGCCGTTTGTATACGCCAAATACACACCCTGATCCATCGCAACCACACAACCCAGCAAACCCTCGTAGAGCTTTCTTGAGCGGCTGATGTCACGCACCACAAGCAACGTTCCGGAATATTTCATGTAATTCTGTTTCCCCTCTGTAACTACTATTTCTAATGTTGATGCAATCATATCACAAGCAATCTGCTCTCTTCCAGCCTGGATTTTTTGAATGAACTATAGGTTCATATTGTCGAATCGTTGTATTCTACAGACAAAAACAGCCCCGCAGAACAAGTCTGCGGGGCTGCATAGGGACTATGTCTTCTTGTTGGCTTTATTCTGCGATGGTCGCGCCCCAGAACATCTTGAGGCCGGTGCCCGTTACGCCGAAGCCCGTGAAGTTCGTCTGAGACAGAACGTCGTCAGCGTAGAACACGATCGGGATGATCGGCATATCGTTCATGATGATCGCTTCTGCCTGGTGGTACATATCCATGCGCTTGACAGGATCCTGTTCCGTGCGGGCTGCGATGACCAGAGCATCATATTCCGGGTTGTTGTAGTGACCGTCGTTCGTGCCGGCAGCGCTGGTGAAGAGGTCAAAGAACGTGGCGGGATCCGTGTAGTCACCGATCCAACCCTGACGTGCGATCTGGCAGTCAGAGGTCTTGCGGTACTGCTGGAAGGTCGCCCAGTCCATGGTCGCGATTTCGACCTGGATGCCGAGGTTTTCACTCCACATTTGCATGATCGCTTCGGCAACTGCCTGGTGGCCAGTGTTTTCGTTGACGCTGACTTCCATCTTCGGGAAGCCCACGCCATCCGCAAAACCGGCTGCAGCGAGAAGTTCCTTGGCTTTTGCAACGTTAGCTGCGTAATCGGTCGTGATATCGCCGCCAACCACATCGCCTGCGGTTTTACGGAAGTCGGAGCCAGCGGTGGCATCCGGTATGCCGAGCGGAATGAGCGAGTAGGCCGGAATGCGGGAGTCAGCCCAGACAGTCTGGTTGATAAACGCACGGTCGATCGCCAGAGAGAGCGCCTTGCGGACGTTGACGTCTTTGAGAACGTTGAGGCCGCCTTCAATCTGCTGGATCTCAAGGTAGTAGAGGCCGATCTGGCCAAACTGGGTGTATTCCGGCGTTTCGCGGAGGGCCGCAAGTTCGTCGGACGGGAAGGAGTCAGCCAGCTGGATGTCGCCGGACTTGAACGCGGCCAGAATGGCGTTGTCATCGTCGGAGAGCATGCAGTTGAGCGTATCCAGAAGCGTGGTTTCTGCTTCCCAGTATTCGGCGTTCTTCGTCAGAACGAGCTGGCTCTCATGCGCAAACTCGGAGAGCACATAACGGCCGTTGGCAACCTGGGTGTCCACTTCGACGGACCAGCCTTCGGGATTCGCTTCCACGATATCCTGACGCAGCGGCATCAGGCTCGGGAACGCCAGCAGATCCTTGGTGTAGGGAACATTCGCGGAGATATCGAACTCAAGTGTCTTGTCGTCAACTGCTTTGACGCTGAGCTCGGCCGGCGTGATCAGGCCGTCGCGGACAGCTGCGCCATTGGCAAAGAAGTCCTGGCCGATGTAGCCATAGGAAGAGCCGGTTGCCGGGTCGCACAGGCGAACCCAGGAGTACACGAAATCTTTCGCAGTGACGGGGACGCCGTCGCTCCAGAAGATGTCGTCACGCAGCGTGGCAACCACATGCGCGGTGCCATCGGCGTTATCCGTAATCGTAACATCTTTCGCCTGACCGAGCGAGAACGAGCCGTCGGTGTTCGGGCGATAGAGGCCTTCATACAGATGTGTGACGTAGATGAAGCCGTCGACCGATTCGTTCATGTTCGGGTCGAGCGTGGCGGGTTCCGGACCAACGCAAACCGTCGCGCTGGTCGGTTCGGCTGCAACCGGTTCTTCGGTCGCGGCTGCTACCGCTTCTTCAGTGGCAGCGGCTTCTTCCGGAGCGGTCGTTTCTGCCGGCTTGCATGCGAACATGCCAAAAGCCAGGGAGACGATCATGACCAGAGTGAGCACGAGTGTAAGTGTCTTTTTCATTCCATCTTCCTCCTTGTTTATTTACAGGCACTTGCCTGTTGGGGAACTTGTTTAGATGACTCTAATAGTGACAGGAACAATCCTGTTGGAAACTTACTTAAAACTCTCCCGCGAAATGGCAGGCAACCTGATGGCCGCCGCCCAGATCCGTCAACACAGGAATCTCCTGCTGGCAGATTTCCTTGGCATACGGACAACGCGTGGAAAATACGCAACCTTTCGGAGGCGTCAACGGGTTGGGGATTTCGCCTTCGAGTATGATGCGCTTGCGGGCGCGGTTGATCTGCGGATCAAACGCGGGAATCGCGGAGAGCAGCGCGCGCGTATAGGGATGCAGCGGGCGCGCGTGCAATTCTCTGGTCTCTGCAAGCTCGACGATTCTGCCGAGGTACATTACTCCGATGCGCTGGGAAATATGTTTCACAACCGCAAGATCGTGGGCGATGAACAAATACGTCAAGCCCATGTCCTGCTGAAGCTTTTCTAGCATATTGATGATCTGCGCCTGAATGGAGACATCCAGCGCGGAGACCGGCTCGTCGCAAACGATGAATTCCGGCTCAACGGCAAGCGCACGGGCGATGCCGATACGCTGGCGTTGTCCACCCGAAAACTCGTGCGGATAGCGCGTCGCCTGTTCGCTGTTGAGACCCACCTGATCGAGCAGCATATTGATGCGCTCGCGGCGCTCTCCCTTGCTTTTAACAAGCCTGTGGATATCGATCGGCTCGCCGACGATATCGCCAACCGTCATGCGCGGGTTAAGCGAAGCATACGGATCCTGAAAGATATACTGCATCTTGCGACGATACGGCTGAATCGACACCTTGGTGATGTCTTTGCCGGCGTAGATGATCGACCCGTCCGTCGGCTCATAGAGCCTGAGCAGTGTGCGCCCCGCCGTGGTTTTGCCGCTTCCGGACTCGCCGACCAGGCCCAGGGTTTCACCCTTGAAGATGTCAAACGAAACATCCTCAACGGCGCGTAGCCTGTTGAGCCCCGCCTTCTCGCCCTTGATGATAAAGTGTTTCTTGAGATGTTTGATCTCGAGCAGCTTTTCCATGGGTCAATTTCCCTTCCGGTCGTAATGGAGCCAGCAAGCGGAATAATGGTTCGGCTCCATCTCAAAATACGGAGGTTTCTCCGTCAGGCAAACCTTCATGCACTTTTCGCAGCGCGGCGCAAACGGGCAGCCCGCCGGCGGATGCATCAGATCGACAGGTGCTCCCTCGATCGGGGTGAGCTTGGCGCCCACATCCTCGTCGATTTTCGGCAGAGAGTTGATGAGCCCGTTGGTATACGGATGGCTCGGGCAGGAATACAGGCTCTCAATGGGGCCGTACTCCATGATCTCGCCGCCGTACATGATGATGATCTTATCGCAGATATCGGACACGATGCCGAGGTCATGGGTGATGAGCACAATACTCATGCAGCAGCGCTTCTTGAGATCCTTCATAATCTCGAGAATCTGCGCCTGAATCGTGACATCCAACGCGGTGGTCGGCTCGTCCGCAATCAATAGCTTGGGTTCGCAGGCAAGCGCCATGGAGATCATCGCGCGCTGACGCATACCGCCCGAAAACTCGAACGGATACTGCTTGAGCCTGCGTGCGGGTTTCGGAATGCCCACCATGCCGAGCAGCTCTTCCGCGCGCTGGAGGGCACGCTTGCCCTTCATGTTGCGGTGCAGCTTGAGCGGCTCGCAAATCTGGTTGCCAACCGTATACACCGGGTTGAGTGATGTCATAGGATCCTGAAAAATCATCGCGATATCGTTGCCGCGAATCTTTCGCATGTCATTTTCGGAAAGGCTCAGCAGGTCGATCCCGTTGAAATGGATGCTGCCGCCCGTCACCCGACCCGGATGCTGCAAAAGGCGCATGATGGCGTAGACGGAAACGGACTTGCCGCTGCCGGACTCGCCGACGATGCCAAGCGCTTCGCCCTCTTCTAAAAACCACGAAACGCCGCGTACTGCCTGTACTTCTCCGCCCGGCGTGAAGAACGAGACCCGCAAATCTTCTATATCGATTAAATGTTTGTTTTCCAAAGCCGCACCTCTACTTCTTCATTCTGGGATCGAGCACGTCGCGAAGCGCATCGCCAACCGTATTGAACGCGAGAATGATCAGGGCGATGATCACAGAAGGAAATACCACGCGTGTCGGATAAGAATACACACCCTGCAGGGCATCGGTTACCATAGAGCCCAGCGAAGCAAGCGGCGCCGAAATACCGAGGCCGATGAAGCTCAGGAACGACTCTGTGAAGATTGCCGACGGAATCTGCAAAGTGGTTGTCACGATGATGGGGCCAATGCAGTTGGGCAGCACATGCTTGCGGATGATTCGTCCGCTGTTTGCGCCGAGCGCACGGGCAGCAAGCACGTATTCCTGCTCCTTGATGCGCAGCACCTCGCCGCGCACGATGCGCGCCATCGTGCCCCAGTACATGAGCGCGAACACGATGAGCATCGAGAAGAACGCAGGCCCCAATTCGCTGATACCGGAGAAGGCGAGGTTGGATTCCAATATCCTCTCCAGCGGTTCCTTTAGAGTAGCGGATAGCAAGATCACCACCAGCAGATCTGGCAGCGAATAGATGACGTCGATCACGCGCATCATGATGTTATCGGTTCTGCCGCCGACAAAGCCGCTGATCGAGCCATAGAGCGAGCCGATCACTAGCGTCAGCGCCGCGGCTATGATACCGATGGAGAGCGATATCTGCGCGCCGTACATGTTGCGCACCAGTAGATCGCGTCCGAAACGATCTGTGCCGAACGGATGCTGCCAGTTGGGCGCCTGATCCTCATGACCCGGATTGAACTGGTCGTAGTCATACTGTGAAAGCAAAGGGCCGACGAACGCAAACAACACAAGCAGGATGATCAGCGCAAGCGCCACCATCGCAAACTTGTTTTTGCGGAAACGGCGCATGGCATCTCTCCAGAGGGAGGTTCCCTCACGGTTGATGACCAGCTCCTGCTTTTCTTCATCGGTTGCCGGAACAAATAGGTCCGGGTTGACATGCATGCTCAACGGATTGAGCCGCAGGCTGACTTTATTCTGTTTTACTTCTGTCTTCTTCATGGTCGCCTCGCTTATCGCAGCTTGATTCTGGGGTCGACCATGCCATAGACGAAATCTACGATGAGATTCATCAAGACCATGATGCATCCAAGAAAGATCGTTGTCCCCATTATGACCGGGTAGTCACGGTTTGACACACTATCTACGAAAAACCGTCCGAGGCCGGGCACGCTGAAGAGCTTTTCCACCGCAAATGTACCGGTGATCAAAAACGCGGTCAGCGGGCCAACATAGGAGATGACCGGAATGGCGGAGTTCTTCAGGGCATGCTTAAAGTGAACGCTGAAGGCCGAAAGGCCCTTGGCGTGTGCGGTTTTGATGTAATCCTGTCCCAGCGTTTCAAGCATGGACGAACGCGTGAGCTTCGTGATATAGCAAATCGGGTAGAACGATAGCGAGATCACGGGCAAGACATAGTTGGCGGGTGAGTCGGTCCACGTTGCCGGCGCGATTTTTAATATCGCGCAGAATATCACCAACAGCAACGTACCAAATACAAACCCCGGCACAGATATGAATATCGTGGTGAACAACATCACCAACCGATCGATCAATTTTTCATGCTTGATGGCGGCAAGCGCACCCAAGGGTATGCCCACTACGATCGCAAGGACGATGGCAAATATGCCAAGCTTTGCGGAGTAGGGGAATTTCTCCTCGATGATACCCGTGACCGTGCGTCCCTTTTTCTGCAGGGACGTCCCCATGTCGCCTTCCATCAGGTTTTTCACATAGATCAGGTATTGCGTGGTGAGCGGTTTGTCGAGGCCATATTTTATTTCGAGGTTGGCCTTGACCTTATCCGTCATGCGTTCCGACAAAAACGGGCTTCCCGGAACCATATGCATCAGAAAGAAAGTAGCGGTAATCAGAATGAGAACGGCTAGAAAAGCTGCCAATATCCGCTTTAACCCATATTTCAGCATTTGTTGTTACCACCGTGTTGTCTTTTCATTCACAGTACCCCCAGAAAAGTTTGTTAGACCGGATCGCGTCCGGTTGAAAACGGATATCCGTAGATTACATGTGCGGCAGGCGCAGCGGCTTGCCGTCGGGGCTTAACCCGCTTTGAAAATGGAACCGCGATACAGGCGTATGCCCGATTCTGATTCGCCGAACCCTTGCAAATACGCGCTTCCCGCCATGTACAATCATTTCGGGCGTACGTGAATACGCCCGATTTCAACGTATATAGTTACCTGATCGTATGACCATGCGATTATATTATATATAAACATATATGCACGCGCTAAGTCAACAGAAAATTCACATCCGTGTAAAGTTTTATCAAAAAATTCCTTATTTTACGCGGTTTTTTTCTATTCTGTCACATCCGGCTCATCCCCTGCTCCCTCGCGAACAAAGCAACGGCTTGCTTGTATATTCATGCAATATCCACATTTTCTATGCGGAAAATTCACCGATTTTTTCAGATTATTCGCGCATAGAACGCAGTATAATACTGTATCTGCCAAAACAGGAGGCGACTATGGAGTTCAGAGGCGCAAAACCAAGCGATCTGCCGGAGTTGATGGCGCTTTTTCGTGCCGCCACACGGCAAATGGACGATCAGGACGTCCTGCAATGGGACGAAATCTACCCCGACGAGGCGACCATCCGCGCGGATATCGTCCGCGGGCAGATGCGCGTTGGAACACGTTCGGACAGAATCGCGGTTGCGTTTATGCTGGATCTTTGCAAGGCCGGAGACTACGAACCAGCGGACTGGCGCTATCGTGAGCCGGATTTTGCAGTGTTGCACCGCCTTTGCGTCCACCCGGATTTTCAGGGGCAGGGCGTTGCAAAAGCGGCGATGGATTTTCTGGAAAGCGCGATGCTTTCCAGCGGCATTCAAACCATCCGGCTGGATGCGTTCTCGCAAAACCCCGCCGCGCTGCATCTCTACGAATCCCGCGGATATGAAAAAGCGGGCGAAATCCGATATCGCAAAGGGTTGTTCTATTTATACGAGAAACGATTATAATCAAAGGATAGAGAGCTAGTCGGTCGAACGATCGACTGTCTCCATTATAACACGTTCGAACAGAAAGGAACGCCGCGAGATGGATTTTTTCGCCGATCGTAACAATATACTTTCCACAAGCCGGGACAACGGCGCGGAGTTCTGGGCAACGCCCGACGGTAGCCTCATGAAAGGCGGGCCTTTTTCTACGCTGGAAGCGGCCTATGTTCTAGCTGAACTGGGGCTGGATTGCACGCATCCCGCGCTTGCAGGAGCCACTGCGCTGATCTGGCAGGCGCAGCGGGCGGACGGGCGGTTCTCGCTCGTGCCAAAGAGCAGCATCTTCCCCTGCCAGACGATGCACGCGGCAAAGACGCTCTGCTATCTCGGCTTTGCTCAGGACAGCCGCCTGCAACCGACGCTTTCGCATCTACTCGAGACGCAATATGCCGACGGCGGCTGGCGCTGCAATAAGTTCTTTTTCGGGCACGGACCGGAGACGGAGTCCTCCAATCCGGGGCCGACGCTGACTGCGCTGGATGTCTTTCGCCAGACGCCGCTGGCAAACGTGGATTCGCGACTGGATCGCGCGGTGGAGTTTTTGCTCGCGCACTGGACGACGCGCGCGCCGCTCGGCCCCTGCCATTACGGCATCGGAACGCTGTTTCATCAGGTGTCGTTTCCGTTTTTGAACTACAACCTCTTCTATTATGTGTTTGTGCTTTCGTTTTACGACGCGGCAAAGCGCGACCCGCGCTTTCAAGACGCGCTCAGCGTCCTCCAATCCAAGCTGAAAAACGGACAAATCGTCGTCGAGCGCCCGCACGCAAAACTCGCTAAGCTCGACTTCTGCAAAAAAGGTGAACCCAGCGATTTGGCAACAAAACGTTATAATCACGCCATGCAAAACCTTGACTACGTAAAAAGTTGATATTTGATTATTGTAATCCAATCAAAAAATCTTTCATTCTTTTGAGGAGGTTAAAATGACGGTCGAACAGACTGAAGCTTTCCTTGTTGATGAACTATATAGTATAGACTCAATGTTTAATATGTACTTTGAAATATCTAATTCAGCTTCTGATTACGCATCCGTCATGAGTATTGCATCAGCCTTCTTTCAAGCTGCTAGATTAGCTCTCCTAGAAAACTCTACATTAAGATTATGTAAGTTGTTTGAAGAAGATAAGGACGTAGTAAGCATAGGGAAATATCTCAATAAGATATCGGATGAGCCCAATAAATCTTCGAAATCTAAAGCACTTTTGTGTAAAGAGGTTAAAACCTGTAGGGATTTATTAGCCATAGAAAAACCAAAGCTAAACTTGCTAAGGGAGTTGCGAGATTCTTTCTTGGCTCACAACGATATAAGAATGGTTAACGCTGATCCCTTTGCAGCTGTTGGACTAACAATCGGAGACTACAGATCTCTATTCGCACTCGCGGGAACAATAATTAACCGAATAAGAAAGGTATGTAATCGTAGTCACATTCTGTTTAAATTAGTTGATGACGATGACTATAAATACATCTTGATTGGTCTGTCAGAATATGTTAAAGAGCATCCGGATTTTTTTGACAAAGTTCAAAAAGAAAAGGATGCAAGAGAGAGAAAAATCGTAATCAGTGCTACTAGAGAATTGTAGTATGTCCTTTAGAGTATCTTAATTCTCTTCATCTCGACCTTGCTTGCCATCGCCTCCACCGCACTCATGCCGTCAAACACGAGCACCGCGCGCGGCGGCAAAAAGTAGTCCCCGCGCAGGCAGGCGCGCTCCAGTATGCACGCAGTGTAGAGATCGCTGCCCGTGGCGGGCGAGGCGAGCAGGAGCCTGAGCCTGCCGCTGCCATGCAGGAGCGAGAGTGTCTTCTCGTCCGGCAATCCTGTCGTATTTTCGCAGAGCAGAATCGACTCGTCCGGCTCGCCGATATCCTCCAACGCTCCGCCGGTGTTTTCGACCGCGCGGGCAAGATAGCCGCGCCAGTCGTGCGCGGCGCCGCCCTCCAACGCGGTGAGAAATTGATAGAGCGATCGCTCCGGCGCGCGGGTTTCGGCGGCGATGAGTCGGGCGACCAGTTCCCGCGCCAGCGCACGATAGCGCGCGAACGGCGTCTCTTTTCCGCCCGCGAATTGGCGAAGCTCCCGTCCGCTCTCTAGCAGCGGTTGCGCAATCACGCCTACCCCAGCAGCATTAGCCGCAAGCAGCAGCTGCACCGTATCCAGATGCAGTTGCCCGCCCTGCGCGCCGTCCGCAATTGCCGCGCAATTGCAGCCGTCGAGCACGCACGCACCTTCACACAATCGCGCGGTAAGCATGCGTAGCTGCGCATTCTCGCCAACAGAGTCCGCGCTGATGGCAAACAGTAGCCGTTGATTCGTCCATTCTCCGCGTAAAAACGTGTCTAAATCGATGCTTTCAAACGCCGTGCCAGCCACGGCAAATTCCAACACGTCTCCAAGACGCGTGTGGTTGCCGATTGACACGACGACGAGTTTATCTTCCGAAAGCAAGTCGCTCTCGTTTTGTTTTACCTGATTCTTCTTGTTCTGCATACCCATATGATACGTGAATTTTCAAAAAAAGCAAAGCTGCGCGGTGTTTCGCTTGCACAAAAAAAGCAAGGCGGTGAACCTTGCTTTGTTGATTGTGCGTTATCCGATTTCGATCTGAACGGCTTCTGTTTGTGCCGTCTCGCCGTCTGCGACTTCCACGGGCACCGCTTCCGGCAAAACCGCCCGCTTGCCAAACCACATTCTCCACGGCAGCTGGGAAGTGATAATCGCCGCAAACACCAGCGCACAGCCGAATAGTTCCCTCACGCTGAGCGTCTGCCCAAGCAGTGCCCACCCCGCGAGCGCGGAAAACACGTTTTCGGGGCTCAATAGCAGCGATGCTGCGGCAGGTTCCACGCGACGCTGACCCATCATCTGGAGCGTATACGCACCGCAGCCGGAGAACAGCCCCGCGTAGACAATCGGCAGCCAAGCGTCGGAGATCGCGGAAACTTGCGGTTTCTCCAGCACCATCATGGGCACAAACGAGAGGATCGCCATCACGCTGAACTGAATGCAGTTGAGGCGGATGATATCCACCTTGGGCGAAAAATGATCGACCAGCAGGATCTGGAAGGTGAACGCGACCGCGGACGCGAGCACGAGCAAATCTCCGCGGCTCATCGTGAAATCCCCGCGAATTGAAAGGAAATATAACCCCACCAGCGCGATCAGTACGCTGACCCAGATCATCGGGTGCGGACGTCGTTTCAGAAAGAGCCCGAACATCGGCACGAGCACGATATAGAGCGATGTGATGAACCCCGCTTTTCCGGCGGAGGTGGTCACGAGCCCGATCTGCTGGAGATTGCTCGCGATGGTCATCACGACGCCGAGGATAATTCCCGCTGTCCAGAGCACTTTTTTGTCTGTGTTCTTCGACCTGATGCCCTTTTTATCGAGAATCAGGATCAGGACGCCGAGGCCGAGGGCTGCCAGCACGCTGCGCACCGCCGTGAAGGTATAGGGCCCGACATATGCCATGCCCGCGCTCTGCGCAACGAACGCAATGCCCCAGATGAGGGACGCGGAGAGCAGCATTGCGGCACCGATTCCGTGCCCTTTGTGTTGTGTGTGCGTCATGATTCGATGTTCACCGTTTCCGTTTTTTCGTGTGATGACTCCTTGCGTCTCTCGCCTTTGGGTCTTTTCACACCAAGTTAAACTATAGTCCTAAATTTTAACCGAACAATTTTTGTCGGTCATTTTGATTAAAATCTCTGGTAAATACCGATTTAGCGCGTCGATTTTGTGAAAAGACGTTCCAATTCGCATAGTACCACTATTATAACGCGTCTAACGCGCGACAAAACCGTTTCAATGCAACATGATATCGGTTTTCCACCGAAAGCGCAAGCCCCGGGCGGGTTGTCCTGCCGAATCGGTTGTGCTATGATTTATGTATTCGCTTGTGTGAAAATCAAAACCAAGGAGTTCATGGATACATGCAGCCTTCCAAAGTTTTTTTTACGAACCTCAGAACTACATTCGACAGCCCGCTGACGGTAAAGCTTCAGCGGCTCATTAAAAAAGCAGGTATCGAGAGCATCGATTTTCAGGATCGCTTCGTTGCCATCAAGATTCACTTCGGTGAGCCGGGCAACCTCTCGTTTCTGCGCCCGAACTTCGCCCGCGCGGTGGCGGATGTCATCCGCGCCAAAGGCGGCAAGCCGTTTTTGACCGACTGCAACACCCTCTACCCCGGCAGACGGAAAAATGCGCTGGAGCACCTCGACGCCGCCGCAGAGAACGGTTTCTCCGTGGCCTCCACCGGCTGTCAGGTCATCATTGCCGACGGGCTCAAGGGGCTCGACGAAAAACTCGTTCCGCTGACGGGCACCAAGCACGTCAAGGAGGCGAAGATCGGCCAGGCGATCATGGACGCGGATATCTTTGTGTCGCTCAACCACTTCAAGGGCCACGAGTCAACCGGCTTTGGCGGCGCGATGAAGAACATCGGCATGGGCTGCGGTTCCCGCGCCGGCAAGATGGAGCAGCATTGTGACGGCAAGCCCACGGTCGATCGCGACATGTGCAAGGCCTGCCGCCAGTGCATCAAGCAGTGCGCGCACGGCGCAATCAGCTATGACGCCAAGAAGATTGCCAGCATCAACCACGACCTTTGCGTCGGCTGCGGTCGCTGCATCGGCGCATGCAACTTCGACGCAATCGAAAACAACGGCGGCAGCAGCGAACTTGCGCTTTGCGAGAAGATCGCGGAATACTCGCTTGCCGTGCTGCAAAACCGCCCGCAATTCCATATCAATATCGTCACTCAGGTTTCCCCGTTATGCGACTGCCACGGCGAGAACGATGTGCCGATCATTCCCGATGTGGGTATGTTCGCCTCGTTTGACCCCGTCGCGCTCGATCAAGCCTGCGCGGATGCGTGCAACCGCATGCCCGTCATGCCGGGCAGCCAGTTGAGCGACAACCTCGCAAAATGCGAAAGCAAGCACGACCACTTCACGGATACCGCGCCGACGACCGACTGGACCTATACACTCGATCATGCAGAGGCGCTCGGCATCGGAACAAGGGCATACGAACTGATCACGGTTAAATAATGCGCATCAAAGGAGCTACGGCTCCTTTTTTTGTTTCTTGCAATATAGTTTCGAAATTTATTCTTACTAAGGTTTTCTAGTTTGCTCTTTATATTGTTTCTTGACTTACTCGATAGACCGATCAGAAAGGCAGGGTGATCTTATGATTCAATCTAGACGGAACATTCTTCCTCTCCTTGCTGTGACACTTGCCATACTGTTGCTGAGTGCCTGCGCCGCGCCCGCGTTGCCGGAGGCGACCGCAAGCCCGACGGCAGCCGCAACCGAAACGCCCGTCGTCACCGCTGCACCGACCGCCGCGCCTGAAACACCACTCCCGACCGAAACACCCGCTGTCACCGCTACCCCGACGCCGACCCCCACCGCAACCCCTTCCCCAACGCCGAAGGGACCCAGCATGTACTCCAGCTACGCGGATCTGATCTCGTTTGATCCCGAAACAGGCATCGCGAAGTTTGACTATTTCGACATGCTACGTGGAGACGACGCGGTGGAATTCCTCGTGGATCACGAGGGTTACACGAAGACCGCCGCCGAGGATTTGGTGGAGAATTTTGCCGATTCCGAGTACGTGAAGAAGAACACAAACCCACAGCTGCGCGCGATCGACATCGACGATGTACCGCTCAAGCTCATGGTGAAGCCAAACGGGGAAACGGTGGACGATGCCACGTCTGTGGCTGCAACAGCCGCGCAATTCCGCGCGATTTATGCCTTGAACACCTCGCTCCTGCTCGAATCGTACTTCTATTATGTTCACGTGGAGAGCGACGGGAAAATCTCTCTGGTGGAGCAGGTCTATTGGCCGTAAGAGCATTTGAAGCGCAAAAAAACGCCCGCAAGGGCGTTTTTGTGTGCGAAATACCGAATTAGTCTTGGCCCCGGTTCCCAATTTCGAAACGAATCTTCTTGCTCTGTGGGTTATTTCGTCTCGGTCTCCAGCATCATCGAAAGAATCTCGGTTTCGGTTTCGCGCATGCCGTCTTTTGCGAGTCGGCCGATGTTGCGAATGGTGTTGTCCACGCCCTTGACCACGATGCCGTCGCCGCTGACGAACTCCTGCTTTTGCGTATACATGCGATATCCCAGAATGCCCGCGTCCACTGCGACGGCGATCTTCGCCGCGCAGCTTGCCTTTGCTCCGTCGCAAACCATACCACTGATGATGGCAAGCGCGTTGACCACTGCGTGCGCCACGCCGTCGTAACCGCCGCCTTCCAGATAAGCAATGCCCGCGCCCGCGCCGCAGCCCGCGCAGACCGCGCCGCAGAACGCGGATAGCCTGCCGATGCCCGTCTTTTGATGGATCGTAACAAGGTCGGAGACGATCAGCGCACGCAAGAGAGCATCTTCACTAAAACCACGCTCCCGCGCCCAGACGGCGACGGGTACGCTCGCGGTGATGCCCTGATTGCCGGAGCCGGAGACGATCACCACGGGCAGCTCTGCGCCGCTCATGCGCGCGTCCGACCCCGCGGCGGCATAGGCGCGCGCGCGGGCAACGAGGTCTCCCTGCCCTTCGCAGAGCAGCACGCGGCCGATGTTTGCACCACAGCCACCGTTCATACCGTAGTCCGCAATCGCGAGATTCAGCTTGAGCTGCCGCATCAGCGGCGCGCGGACGAGGTCGAGATCGACCGTGTCCGCAAAGGCGACGATGTCCGCCGTGTTGAGCACGCTAAGGGGACAGCTTTCATATCCCGCCTGCGCGGTCGGCACGTCGAGCAGCGTTACCCCGTCTCGCTCGACATGCACTACGTTTGTATGCGCGTTAGCGATGCGGACAGATGCCGTGCGCTCACCGCACCAGCCGGAGACGCGGATATCGAGCGTCAGCCCGTCCTCCACACAAGAGACTAAGATCTGCGCCGTGCGCAGATAGGCGTCGATTGCGTCTCGCTGTTCCGGCGAAATGCCGTCGATCACCTCCAGCTGCTTTTCGCAGTCCCCCGCAACCGCGCCCGCGGCGGCGGCAGCAGCGATGCCCTTCTTGCCGCCCGTGCCGGGGACAACAACGCTTTTCGCGTTCTTCAGGATATTCCCGCTGACACAGACCTCCATGCGCTCCGGCAGTGCGCCAAGCGTCTGCTTGAGCAGCGCGGCGGCGTAGGCAATCGCGATGGGTTCCGTGCACCCCGTCGCCGGAATCAATTCCCGGTGCAGCAGCGTACAGTAGGCGTCGATGATCTCCTGCGTGAGCATGATGGTTCTCCTTATGTGCGTTTCGGGATTGTTTGTGTGAATTGTTCTAATAGATAAGCTGCATGTGCGATTGCGCTATTTGAGCAGAGACGCAACCTGCTTTTGCGAAAGTTGGCGAAGCAGAGTTTTCTCCGCTTCGCCAACGCCAATTGCGCCAAAATTGCGCGCTTGTTGATCCTGCACGGTCACGCGTTATTTCAGATACAGACCGATGAGCGCCATGTCTTTGTCAAACGACAGCGTGTAGACGAGGCTTGCACCCTCGTGCTTGACCAGCACCTGCGCCACGGCGTATTCGTCTCCGGTCGTCTTGTCCGTGGCTCCCGTGAGCGCGGTCTTGGTGATGCTCACAAATGCGCCAGCTTTCTGATAGGACGGCGCCCAGCCTTCCTTGAGCTGGTCGACGGTGACGGTGGCTCTGACGTCTTCGCGCAGCATGGCGATGATCGCATCAAAGTCTCCCGCGGTTGCGAGGCCGACGATTTCTTCCGCCGCGGTGCCGACTTCTTCCGCGTCAAATCCTTCCGGAAGGGGCGTACCCGCGCAGCCCAGCAGGCTCAGGCTCAGCGCCAGAATCAGGGTAACGGTAATGATCGACTTGATCAGTTTTTTCATAGTTTTATCCCTCCGTTTCTTTCGATTTAGTATAGCACAATCTTCTTGCGTTGATCTGCCCGCGCGCAAAATTTCGCCCCGTGTTCACGATTGGGATACACTTCTTTCTCTTTTTCTCGGTCCGTTACTGACCATATTTCTCCTGTGTGCCCGCTGAAAAATGTTATCGTGCGGCGGCTTTTGCTTGCGAAAAACCCGACAAATATGGTATTCTAGTTGATAAAGTTGAACGCAAGGCAGGTATGTACATGCGCAAGGACGGAAGGCGCGTCACGGACGCGGATCCTATCTATTCCATCATCCCATATATCCTCAAATATCGCTACGACTCGATGAACATGATCGAGATCGATATTCCGATCGCGCCCATGCAGACGTATCTCAACGAAAAGCGCAAGCAAGGCCATCGTTTTTCGCATCTTGGGCTCGTGCTCGCGGCATATTTGCGAACGGCTGCGGAATATCCGCTGTTGAACCGCTTCATCGTCAATAAGAAAATCTATCAGCGCAACGAGTTCTCCGTGGGCATGGTCGTGCTCAAGCCCGGCTCGCTGGACGAGACCATGAGCAAGATGTATTTCAAGATGGAAGACGACATCTTCGCCGTCCACGAGACCATGGATCGCTACATCAGCGATAACCGCGGCACCGGAGAAACCAACGCCACGGACGACCTCATGAAAAAACTGCTGAAAGTGCCCGGGCTTCTCAACGTCGCCGCCGGTGTGTTGAAGTGGATGGATCTGCACGGATTGTTACCCCAGAGCCTGATCAAGGCGAGTCCGTTCCACACAAGCATGGTCATCAGCAACCTCGCGAGCATCCGCACGAACCACATCTTCCACCACGTCTACGAATTCGGCACGACGAGTATTCTCGTGACGCTCGGCAATATGCGCGAGGTTCCGATTCGCAAGGGCGAAGAGATCGTGTTTGAGCGGTGCCTGCCCATGGGCATCGTGATGGACGAACGCATCGGCTCCGGCGCGTATTTCGCCGCTGTGTTCCATCGTTTCAAGCAATATCTCGCTAACCCGTCCTTACTGGAAGGGCCGCCGAAGGTCGTCAACACAAAGTTCGAATAAGAAGATCGCGTTTTTGCGGCGGGGAGGCAGCTCTTCCGCCGCTTTTTTTGCGCCGAATTGCGCAGTTTCCGTTGCGAAAGCACGCGCATCGTGTTAGAATCGACGAAACAAGGAGAGCAAGACATATGCAGTTTTCAGAAGCTTTTTTAAAGAAACATCTTGTGTTCGACGGTGGCATGGGCACCATGCTGCAAGCCGCCGGTCTTCCCGCGGGCGCTTCGCCGGATGTTTGGAATATCACCAATCCCGACGCGGTGCGCGCTGTTCACACGGCCTATCTTGCGGCGGGTGCGGATGTGATCACCTCCAACACCTTTGGCAGCACGTCGCCGCGCCTCAAACGCATCTCATACAAGCCCGCAGAGCTTGCCGCAGCGGGTGTCCGACTTGTCAGGGAGGCCATAGCAGCCTCCGGCAAGACCGCCTATGCAGCGCTCGACATCGGCCCGCTGGGCGAGTTTTTAGAGCCGCTGGGCGACCTCACCGAGGAGGAAGCGCTGGACTATTTCCGCGAGGAGATCGAGGCGGGCGTTGCCGCGGGCGCGGACTGCATCTTGATTGAAACCATGAGCGCGCTGGACGAGGCGCTGGTCTGCATCAAGGCCGCGAAAACCTATGGCGCGGGCTTGCCAGTGTTCTGCACGCTGACCTATAGCCCCGCCGGACGACTCATGACCGGAGAGACCATCGAGACCGTCGTTTTCGCGCTGGAAGAGGCGGGGGTCGACGCGCTCGGCTGCAACTGCGGGGTTGGCCCCGAGCAGCTGGTGGCGCTGTTGCCGCGCTTCACCGCCTGCGCCACAAAACCGCTGATCATGCAGCCCAACGCAGGCCTGCCGGAATATCAGGACGGGCAGACGGTCTATCTGGTCGGCCCCGAAGCCTTCGCCAGCGAAATGGGCAAGCTCGCGCAAGGCGGTGTCTGGGGTCTCGGCGGTTGCTGCGGCACCACGCCCGCGCACACCGCGCTCGTCGCCAAGCTGAAAGGCGAGTAAACATCGCGTATCTTCTTCTATCATAGTAATCAAAATCAAAGCGCCGCTCTCGAAGCTGTATTCGAAAGCGGCGCTTGTTGTTTCTGTCGTACTTATCCGATTTTGACCCCGCCGACGGGACGTACGGCGAAGCGATAGCAGCACCCCTGACCAAACACGCACTCCATCTGCGCCTGGTACGCCGCCATCAAATCAAGCGGCACCAGCGCAAGAATCGTGCCCGCAAAGCCGCCGCCGTGCACGCGCCAGGCGCCTTTGCCTTCGAGCATTCGCTCGGACAGCGCCAGCGCAAGCGCAAGCCCGCGCTCTGTCGCATCCGTCGGGCAAACGTTTTGCAGCAGCATGAAGCTTGATCTGCCGCTCTCGTTCATGAGTCGGCGGAATGTCTCAATATCCTTGCGCTTGAGCGCCTCCGCCTGCAGCGGGACGCGCGCGTTGTCGCCAAAGAAATGCATGGCGCGCAGGATCGCGCGGTCGGAAACCGCCTTTCTCAGCTGCCCGAGCGAGGCATAAAACACCGCTTCGTCCACCTCACGCAGGACGGTCTTTCCAAAGAAGCGGGCAACGTCGCCCATCTCCTTTGTCACCGCCGCGTACTCATGCGTCAAATCCGCGTGGTTGCCGCCGCAGTTGACGATGCAGATATCATAGCCTTGCGCTGCAAGGTCGCAGTCGATCTTTTCGATCTTTGGCTCCTCCGGCTGCTCAAAATCGATCGCGACAAAGCCGCCGACGGCGCACGCGAGCTGATCCATGAGGCCGCTTGGCTTGCCAAAATGTCTGTTCTCGGCGTATTTGCTGGCCAGAGCCTGTTCGACGGGCGAAATCTGGCCTTCGTTGTATAGTTCAGAGAAAATCGTGCTCACGAGTATGCTAAACGCCGCGCTGGAGGAGAGTCCGGAGCCTTTCGGCACGTCCGAAGCACTCACCGCATCAAACCCGCCGACCCTGCGCCCGGTCTGCGTAAGGCGCTCTGCAATGCCGCGCACCAGCGCCTCGCTTGCGTTCTCCTCCGTCGCGTCCGGCGAGAGATGATCCAGCGAAACGCACAGCGGCGTATACCCCTGCGAATGGATGCGCACGATGTTATCGCTTCTGGGCGCGACCACTGCGCGGGTGTCCACGGTCACCGTCGCCGCGAGCACGCGCCCGAGCTGATGATCCGTGTGGTTGCCGCCGATCTCGCTTCTGCCCGGCGCGGAGAAAAACACGGCGCACTCATTCTCGCCAAACGCGCCCTCAAACGCACTGGCGAGCGCCAGATACTTCTGCTTTTGCGCGTCCAGCGCGTCGCCATATAGTTTTCTCAGCGCTTCGTCCAGCTCACCGTTGACTAACTTTGTTTGAATGGTTTGCATGTTGGTGCCTCCGTTTGACAGATCGATTGCGATGTGTGTTCGTGATCCACGTCTTTTATTTTAACCGCCGAGGAACTTCAGCGCAATGGCTATCCCGATCCCGAGATAGTTCCCAGCCGCATAGCCGAGAATCCCGCAGATGAGCCCCGGCAGCACGACCTCGCGATTGTCCATCGCCTCTGCGACAGGAACGATAAACGCGGGGCCATAGATGCCCGCTGTCGAAGTGATCAGCGAAGTGTCCGCATCGATTTTACAGATTTTGCACAGCAGCAGGTGCACCAGCAGCGAGCCGAACTGCGCGGTTGCAAACATCGCAAGCAGCAGCAATGCCTCTTTGTTGAGCGCGCCAAAGTTAAAGGACATGCCGATGCCAAACGAGAACATCAAGATCAGGTATTGCCCGACCGTATAGGAACCCGGCGCAGAACGCACTTTCTTGATGAACGAGAGCCCGATGCCGCAGGTGGTCACCACAAGCATGATGATCACCACATCCAGCTTGCCGGTGATCAGCAACGCAAGACCCGCCGCTACCGCAAGCGAGAGGATGCCGAGCAGGACAATCGGAACATGCCGGAGCATCAGCTTCAGCGAAAACGGCTCTTTTTCGGGCACAAAGCTCTTCTCCAGGTGCTCGAGATACCCTTCGTCCGCCGCAGCGTCGGTCTTGGCAAATGGTTTCAAAAAGCGCCGTGTCAGGCGCGGCATCACCGAAATCAGCAGCAGAAAATAACTGCCGCCGACCACGACATCCGCAGCGTTTGCCAGCACGATATGCGAATCACTCACCTTAAGCGCCGCGCCGATTGCCATCAGGTTCGGTGTGCCGCCCGTGTAAAGGCCGATGATCATTCCGGAATATTTATACGCCTCGGGGATGAGATTGCGAAACAGCAGATAGGACACGCTTGCGACCAGCGAAACCGCAACCGCCACGAGAATGAACGAATTCAGCATGGGCTTTGCAAGCCGCTTTACCCCGGACAGATCTGCGGAAAATAGGATCAGAGGGATGGCGATCGGTACCAGTATCTCGGAAAGGTCCATCGCGATGCCTTTCTCGGGGATGATGAGGCTAAAGAGAATGCCACCGGCGTAGCAGAGAAACACCGGACCCAACATGCCCAGTATGCGAAACCGCTTCGAGAGCATCACCATGATCCGTGGCCCGAGCGCCATGATCAGCACCACGAGAATATTCCAAAAAACTGTCATCGTTTCCTCCGCATGCTGCATATTTATGAAACAAATCCGTCGGAAATGTTGCCTGATTATATCATCTCCAAACGCGATATGGCAACGACGCGAAACGAAACACGCAAAAATTGCCGGCGGTTTCCCGCCGGCGTGCAAACGCTTATTTGATGATACTTAGTTTTTGTCGATGTTGACGCTGCCGCTGACCGTGTTGAAGCGGTAGTTCGCGCTGCCGTCGCCAACGACCACGAGGTCGCTGCCGAGGGTTCCGGGGAACGCGCAGCTCAGAGAGCCGCTTACGGAGTCAAGCCTTGCGGTGAAACCCGCGGATTCCGGCAGGGCGATGGAGATTCTGCCGCTCACGCCGTCCACTTCGATGCTCTTTGGCACGTTGGCCGCGGAGACCTGCACGTTGCCGGAGACGGTGTCCACGTCGATGCGCTCGAATTCGCCCTCCAGGCGAACGCCACCGCTGACGTTGTCGATCTCAATCTCGCTGATCGTAGTGTTTTCGCAGATGATCGTGCCGCTCGTCGAGGAGAGCTCCAGATCGGCGCACGCGATATCCGTGCAGCGAATCTCGCCGGAGACGGTCGAGAAGCTGGTTTTGCTGCCATACACGCCGGAGAGGTCGATATTGGAAGACACGGTGTCAATCTCAAGATCTGCCAAGAGACCGATGAGAGAGGCGGGGACTTCCATGACCAGCGACTTTGCGGGCATGTTTGCATCAAGGCTGAACCAGTTGAAGATGTTGTCCAGATTATCGCAATACTTGATCTGCAACGTGCCGCTTTCGGAAACCGTGTAACGCATCTTCTGGCGTTCGGTCAGGTCGCGATTGGAGGATTCGGAAAAGACGATGTCTTCCCCGGTGCCTACGCGAAGGCTGATGCCGCCCGCCACCCAGTCGATCTTGATCTTCTTGATGTTGCTTGCCGAAACGCGCGCTTCGTCCGAAACGATAACCGCGTCGCTGTCCTCATCCACACCGCCGGAATAATAGGTGACGCGGTCGAACACACGATCAACCCAGCCATCTTCCGCACCGAGACGCCCTAAGATGTTGTTGCCTGTTAAGAGTACGACCAGGATTGCGGTGAGCAGCACCGCGATGACGAGGCCGACAATGATTCGAATGATACCTGCTGCTTTCATAGTGTTTTCTTATCCCCCGTTACTGTTTGAGCATGAACAACCCTCTGATCAGCGAAGATATCGCAGCCGCGATCAAGAAGATAATCCACGTGATGTGCCAGGCTCCGGTCATGAAGCTCACGACGATGTAAACGCACACGGCGATGAGCCAGAAAGAGCCGACGATGGCTTCGGCAGCCTTGTTCTTCTGTCTGCCGTGGTGTTTCCATTCTTTGAAGTCTTCCACCATGGTGTCGTCCGCTTTGACATAGCGTTCGCGGGTGACGCCGTTGTAGATGAGCAAGGCGGTAGCCACCGCGACAAAGAGGAACAGCGCCATGACGCCCATTTCATTCTGAATCAGAATGACCGGCACCGGGCAGAGGATATAGAGCGCAATGGCAACCGCCACAAGAATCGCAGAGCGTTTTTTGCTCTTTTCGTTCTCAATGCGCTTCTCGCCACTCAGGCCGGAGATCAGGCTGTCCACATCGCCGATGCTTGCAATGGCGATGTTAAACGCGGAGTCTTCATTCTTTCCCTCGGCGACAAGGTCGTTGTACTTATCCGTGAGGTTCTGATACAGTTCCTCTTTGAGTTCAACCGCGCGAACCGTAGAAGGCGCGTTTGCAAAAAGGTCGTCAATGTAGTGTCTTAATTTCTCGTTCATTTGGATCCCCCTTCTTCTCCTTCAGCCAATAGCTTGTCAATCACTGCTTCCGCAGTTTCCCATTCCTTTTTCCGCAGCCGATACGATTCTTTCCCTAAATCGGTGATGGAGTAGTATCTTCGCCGCGCGCCTGTCGTCTCGTCCCCCCAGTACGAGACGATGCAGCCCGCGTCCTCAAGTCTGCGGAACGCTGTGTACAGCGTCGCCTCCTTGAGTTCAAACCTTCCCCCCGTCAGGTTTAAAATCGCTTTGTTGACCATGTAACCATAGCCATCGCCTTTCATCAGCTGCGCCAGGATGATCGTTTCCGTATTCCCACGGACCAGTTCCGATGCAACGGACATGGCGCACCTCCTTTCCGTTTGCATACATATCTTAACAATATATACCTCACCTGTCAAGGTATCTCCCGAAAATATTTACATCTAATTTTGTAGGTATCTACCATATCTGAAAGAGTATAGCTCCAGAGAAGAAAACCAGACATTTAACAGGCATTTGTGTTGCTTAATCGAATAATTACAACTGACATTTGCAGTTGTTATATCAAGGCTCTATAATATTTCATATATAGATTTGAGATTGTTGGAAGATTCTATTCGAGAACTTGAAAAAAACGTAATCAGTACCAATGCCATTTGGCAGAACGAGGAGAACTGTATGTATCTTGATCCCGGTTTTGGAAGCATGCTCATTCAGGGTGTCATTGCACTAATTGCAGGATGCGGCGCTTATCTGATCCTGATACGTAAAAAGATCGTTGCTTTTGTAAGAGGTCGCAAAGCCGAAAAAAGCAGAGCGAAAGAACAAGAAATCGAAAAGCAGGAATAGATGATGAAAGAATACAGCTCTTTTCGAGATCCGGCAGGATTTGTTTTTTACGAAGACGGAGCGGTATTTCGTCAGGTGAATCAATGCTATGGCAAGCAGTATGATCACCTTATGCATTCCGGTCTGTATGAGAAGCTGGTTTTAGAAGGACACCTCATCGAGCATCAGATCGCACAAGTTGAACCGAGAACCTTAAACGCATACTGTGTGATCAGGCCAAAGATGATACCGCTGATCACCTATCCTTATGAATGGTCCTTTGGCCAACTACAAGATGCCGCACTTGCAACATTGCGCATACACAAACGCGCGTTAGAATTTGGCATGATCTTGAAGGATGCGAGTGCATACAACATTCAGTTCGATCGAGGAGATAACAAACTCATCGATACGCTGTCGTTTGATTTTTACGAAGAAGGAACCGCGTGGGTAGCATACGGACAGTTTTGCAGACACTTTTTAGCGCCGCTACTGCTGATGAAGCATGTCGATCTACGGCTTTTGCAGCTGCTTCGCAACTTTATTGACGGAATCCCGTTGGATCTTGCGGATCAATTGTTAAAGGGCAAAGGCGGGTTCGCCAGCCAGCAACATATCCACTGGCATGCTCAATCGATTACAAGGCACACAGGAGACGGAAAAGCACCCACACTGATAAAAGCGGTCGCTATCAGCAAATTTAACCATGTTGCCTTGATCGATTCGTTGATACGCACAATCGAACGGCTTTCGATCACTAACCAAAAAACCGAGTGGATGGACTATTACAGCGATACGAACTATTCGATAGCAGCACAAAAAAGCAAGGAAACGATTGTTGCAGCGGCGATTCGCGACAAGCATTATAAGACCATTTGGGATTTCGGGGCAAACGATGGTCGTTTTTCTCGCATCGCGTTGGAAAGCGGCACGGAATTGGTTGTCGCGTTTGACAACGATCCGCTTGCAGTAGAGCGAAATTATCAGCTGTCCAAAGCCAGCGGGCAGGCTATCATTCCACTGCTGTTTGATTTCACGAATCCGAGCCCCGGCATTGGCTTCGCCAACCAGGAGCGGCTTCCTGTCAATCAACGAATGAAGCCAGACTGCATCGTTGCATTGGCTATCATTCACCATTTGGCCATCAGCAATAATCTGCCGCTGGAAACAATCGCGGAATGGATGGCGGGTCTTACAGATACGCTGATCATCGAATTTGTTCCCAAGCAAGACTCGCAGGTTCAGGTTCTGCTTGCAACCAGATGCGACATCTTCTCGAAATACAATCAAACTGACTTTGAAACAGCGTTCGGAGCGTATTTTTCGATCGTTCACAAGGAACCGATCCAAGATAGCCTGAGAACCATCTATGTATACAAAAAAGGTATATAGGGATGATTAAATCAAAAAAACGAACGCTGCTGATCGATTGTATCATCATGCCGGTTATCCCTCTTCTATTCTTATACAATCAGAATATGAAGTTCCTAAGTCTATCTCAGATACTCATAGCATGTATTGTCCTGGCAATCATCACAGCTGCCTTATTCCTTCTATTTCGGTCGTTACTGCATTCGGATACTGCGGCGTTTTTCGCATGTTTAACTGCCGTTGTATTACTGTTCGTATTGAGTAACGTGTACAATCGGATCGTGCTAAATAATGCGCGTATCATTTTTCTCTTGCCAATCCCGATTGCCTTTATCGTTGGGTATCTATACACGAAGCTATTTAAGAAAAAAGAGCTTCAACAGCTTCCGCTTTTAGCATCTGTTGCTCTGGCGGTGATGCTGCTGCTTAACATTCTTCCGCTCATTTCCCAAGGCACGCAGAGCGAGACAACCAGCCAAATCAAATACAAAACGACCTTTACGCGCGACGATGCAACGCCATCTCCAAATGTCTACTGGTTTTTATGCGATGGCATGCTTGGATTTGACGCAATGGAGCAATACTTTGGCGATCATCAGGAAAAACTAACGGAGGAACTCACCCGGCGAGGATTCGGGATAAACACTAGCGCAACGTTTGAAGCGGGACACTGGACCAGAATCGCAATACCGGCGCTGATGTGCCCTGATTATTTCGACGCGTATTTAAGCGATGTTCTGAAAAGCAGCGAGAAAGCCGTTGGAATGCGTGAACGCACGGATTTGGGACTCGATAATGCACGCGCGTATAATGAAACAATCAGCGCATTTCGTTCAAAAGGATATACCTCTACTGTGATATCGCTCAACGGTCCGTACTTCTATCCGACTACCGATTTCTTTTACTATATTGATGCGCGTTTTCAGACCCCGAAAGATTATGTGACCGTTCCGAAGTTGGTAGCGAACATCCAGCACGAGAATGAACCATACGATGACGCCCGGCTCTACGCGTACCAATTGGGAGAAATCTTCCTCGGTGGAATTCCCGGACTTCTCTATGACAAGCTATTTCCCAGCAGTAATCTTGTTGAGAAAGATCTGGAGACGGATTTTTCCGGTGCGTCGGACATACTGCTTGGAGGCAACTACGGGAAAATAAATACTGCTCTCGTTACCAGTTTATATGACTCACTTCATTCAACTGCAATTGACGTGCCTAAGCTTGTTATTGTTCATAATTTTCTTGCACATTTTCCATTTGACATGGATGAGAGCGGCAATGTGGTCGAGAATTCAGACGACATCTGGTCTTATCCCGGTCAGCACACTTACGCCGGAAAAGTTCTCATCAACCTAATTGATCTGATACTGGAAGCTGATCCGGATGCCGTTATCGTATTGCAAGCTGATCATGGGCTGCATATGATGTCATCACAGCAAATCACAGATGCTTTTGGCTCCGAAGCAGTTGTGGATATTTGGAACAGCGTTTTCAGCGCGGTCAGAATTCCGGAGAAATTTCAGCGCGGCGATGAGCAAGCCATCTTCTCCAATCCGCTCAATATTTCCCGGTATATCGTGAATCGCTTTGTCGGGAAAAACTATTCTTATCTGCCGGATTCGCCGTAACTGCTACTATCAAAAGGCAGTCCCCCGATTGGGTCGGCTGCAAACCATAGAAAAGGAACGTGAAATGCCTAAAACAAGAAAAGCCAAAACCTGGACAAAGCTCGACAACGCCGCGCTGATCTATCCCGCAACGATGAGCACGCGGTGGACGGCTCTTTTCCGGCTCTCCGCAACATTGACTGAGCCGATCGACGTAGATATTCTCGAAACCGCGCAGAAAAGGACGCTTGAGAGAATTCCACTCTATGCCAGCAAATTGCGGCGCGGGATATTTTGGTTTTACCTTGAGCAGACCGAAGATTTACCCCCCGTTGAAGCGGATGTCGCAAACCCGTGTGTACCCATGCGGTTCATCCGAAGCGACGGTTTTTGCCTGCGCACGCGCTATTATCAAAACAGGATTGCTGTTGAATTCTTTCATGTGCTGACGGACGGTACCGGGGGGATTGTGTTTCTGCAGACGCTGGTTGCCGAATACCTTCGCCTGAAATACGGCGCGAATATTCCGCGCGGAGACAAGATATTTGACTGTTCAGAACCCCCTTCGCCGGAAGAAACCGAGGACAGCTTTGTGCGATACTCCGGCAAGGTGACGCAATCCCGCAAAGAGGTGAAGGCCTACCACATCAAGGGGCAAGATGAGCACAACGGGTTTGTGCATATCACGTCCGGCTGCATCAAGGCAACGGATCTTCTCGCAAAAGCACGGGAAAAAAACGTGAGCATCACCGAATATCTCACAACGAACATGATACTGTCCATCGATGAAATTCAACGTGCCCGTGTGCACAACCCGCATCACTTTAGGCCGGTCAAGGTCAATGTTCCGATCAACCTGAGGAATATGTTCCCCAGCAAAACCCTGCGGAACTTCGCAAACTATGTGAATCCGGGTATCGATTCACGTCTGGGCGAGTATACGTTTGACGAGACGCTGAGCATCGTCCATCATTCCATGGCGATGGAGGCGACAAAGAAGCTGCTGCACACCAAGATCACGACAAACGTTCGATCCGAACAAAACATATTCGTTCGCCTCATGCCGCTGTTTGTCAAAAACATCATGCTCAAAGCAATCTATTCTCAGGTTGGGGACGTGCTCTCTTCTTCAACGCTGAGCAATCTTGGCATCACAACGCTTCCGGAAGAGATGGCACAATACGTTCAGCGTATGGATGTGATCATAGGCCCGCTGCACAAAAACCGCGTCAGCGCCGCTATGCTGACATACGCGGGTCAACTTCGCATCAGCTTCACCCGCACGATTACCGACCCCGTCCTGGAGCGAGTCTTTTTTACCAGGCTCATCAAGCAGGGTATTCCGGTACAAATCGAGAGCAATCAACCCGCGGATGATACTGGTAGATGATGGGTTGTAGAGACGTGATGTTCACGTGATGGTAATTTTATCTGTATTTACAAAAGAACACGGTCTATATAGAAAACGGGGCTGTCCAGAAATGGCAGTCCCGTTGTGTTATACTTCTAAAATTCAATTGGCGCACATCGCGTCTCTTTCCCCTCCTGCTCCACGCGATAGAGCCGATAGAGCGCGGGGTCGATGCTCGACGCGCGCATAATCCCTTTTGCCTCCGCGATGACCGCATCCTTCAGGCGCAGGGACATGCCGCAGCTGGCGGTGATGCTCCTGAGCGTCGGCATCACCACCGCGCCGCAACCGGAAAGCAGCCGCTGGGCGGAGATTGCCGCATGCGGAGAATCAAACGCAAAGAGCCAATAGCCTTCCATTTACAGCGTAATCACCTTGTCCGCGCGCTGCATGGCGCTAAGGATGTCATACATATTGCTCACGATGCCGACCTTGAGCCGATCCGCAATGCCATAGAAATTCAGGCACGTGCCGCAAACCAGCACGATGGTACCCTTTTCGCTCAGCGTCATCAGGCTGTCGATCACCTGCTGCTCCTCGCCCGCGGGCAGCTTCACGCCGTCGTTCATGAAGAGGATGTGCGCGGGCGCGCTGTCCCCTTGCGCAAGCGTGTAGAGCGCCATCTTCATCAGGTTGCTGCCCAGCGCAGGGTCGCCCGCGCCAATAGCATCCTTGCCAATGAACACGGCGTACCCGTTGCCCGTCGTCGGGCACGTGATCACCGGGTTTTCGACGACTTTTCCTTCCCCTGTGAGGCGCACATAAAGACCGCCCGCGTTCTCCCCGGAGGTAACACTCATCCCTGCGGAGTTGGCCAGCCGCGTAAGGTTTTCCACCGCCGTACGGTTATCGACCAGCACGGTTAAATCCCGGCAGCCGCCGTCGATCTCCTTTTTCGCCAATATAACCGGCGTCGGGCAGGCTTTGCCTCTGGCATCTATCTGCATCGCAGCTCCTCCTTTTCCGGAACACGCCGTTGGGCGGTTCACTCTGTCATTATTCTAGCAAAGGATAACGTTTTTGGATAGGGGCGGCAAGACGCGGCAATTGTGATATTTCGCGCAAAAAAGCGCCCCCGCGTGAACGGGAACGCTTAAGAGACGATTCTCGATTAGAGCAGGTTGAGGCCGTCTTCCGGATTGAACAGGTGCGCGAGCGATCCGTCGAACGTGAAGTTCAGCTGGTCGCCATACTTGAAGCCGAGGCGGTTTTCCACGGGCAGGTCGATGGTGGCGATGCGCATGACGCAATCCTTGCCAACGGCGGTGACGTGGACATACAGCTCGCTGCCCATCATTTCGGACACATCCACCTTCGCGGGGATTGCGCCCTTCTGCTTGGCATCCGTGAGCACGATGTGCTCGGGACGAATGCCCAGAACGATCTTCTTGGGTTGCTCGTTCTTCGATTTGAGCGTCTTCTGAATCTCTTCCGGCATGTCGATGATCGCGCCTTCGAGGCGGACGACGTATCTGCCAGCTTCAACAGAGAGCTCTGCATCGAAGAAGTTCATCTGCGGGGAGCCGATGAATCCCGCGACAAACAGGTTCGCCGGATGGTTGAACACCTGCTGCGGCGTGCCGATCTGCTGGATGTAACCGTCCTTCATGATGACGATTCGATCGCCCAGCGTCATGGCCTCGGTCTGGTCGTGGGTGACGTACACAAACGTGGTGTTGACGTTCAGACGCAGCTTGATGAGCTCGGCGCGCATCTGGTTACGCAGTTTTGCGTCAAGGTTGCTCAGCGGCTCATCCATGAGGAAGACCTGCGGATGGCGGACGATAGCGCGGCCGATGGCGACACGCTGGCGCTGACCGCCGGAGAGCGCCTTGGGCTTTCTTTGCAGATACTCGGTGATGCCGAGGATCTCCGCCGCTTCCTTGACCTTCTCGTCGATCTCAGCCTTGGGAACCTTGCGCAGCTTGAGCCCGAACGCCATGTTTTCATATACGGTCATATGCGGGTAGAGCGCGTAGTTCTGGAAGACCATCGCGATGTCGCGGTCTTTCGGGGCGACGTCGTTGACGAGTCTGTCGCCGATGTAGAGTTCACCCTCGGTGATCTCTTCCAGACCGGCGATCATGCGCAGAGTTGTCGACTTGCCGCAGCCCGAGGGCCCGACGAGCACAACAAACTCTTTGTCCGCGATTTCAAGATTGAACTCTTGCACCGCGACCACGTTTTTGTCATAGACCTTCTTGATGTTCTTGAGTGTTACGTTTGCCATAGTATTTCGGCTTCATCAGGCGCAGCGTTCGCTCATCGCCCGACTCGCAACCGTCCGAAAAAAAGACGGTCGCATTACAGCAGGTCTCCACACTACTGCACCGCAAGCCATGCGGATGGGTATCCCTCCTTTTTTTGCGTCGCGGTGAATAAGAAGTGGAGTAAGCACCGCGCGCCGGAATACAGAGAAATGCTGCTTATATTATTGCAGACGGCGCAAATTTTCGCAATACTTAAATCGCAAAATGGATTTAGCATTCTACCCGTCAAAGTTTGTTGCGCACAAGGGTGGTTTAGGGTTGACTTTGTGCATCGTGTATGGTATATTACTTTTTGCACGTCGAAAGACGTACGTCGCGGGGTAGAGCAGTTGGTAGCTCGTCGGGCTCATAACCCGGAGGTCATTGGTTCAAGTCCAATCCCCGCAACCAGTAAAAAACCGCCCAATTCGGGCGGTTTTTGCGTTTATTGATTATCATTATTAGACACATTATTGGCTCAAAACCTACTAGATGTTGTTTATTTGATGTTTGTTGGGATAATGAGTTGTTTGAATTTACCCGAGATTGTCAAGAGATCTTATTTAAGCACACCACATCATAAGTCGTGATTTAAAAAATCGCGAAGATCCGTACTTTTTTATATTGCAACGCCGGAAAAAGATGTATTGAGAATATATCCTCGATCTCAACATCTTGTTTTACAGAGAGTAACTATGTCTCTGTGAAAATCATGTTTCAGCTGATTGTTTCATTTTATCTTTGTATTGTTTAACTAACCTGTAATATTGATTCTTTCTTTTGCTATTCTCGCCACCGTATAACCGAAATCCAACTCGGTATTTGAATTCATTGTTTTCAGCAGCAATTCTAAGATTATTTTCCTCGCACATAAAACTAAAAAACTGCCGATCATCCTCCAAAGTATCTAAATCAGCCATATTGCTTATATAACGATACTTCTCAGAATCATCTAGCAACGAAAATGCATACTTGATAAATAGTGTTTTTTGTCTGTAATTCTGAAAGAACCAGATAGCATTCTTACTTATGGTTCTGTAAGCTTCGGGAGTTCCCATTAGTTTCGTCATGCATTTATTATCTGCCCTAATATATTTCTGGCATTCAGGAACATTTGACAGAACATTCGCAACAAACTCAATTTTAACCATATCTTGAATGATCGATAAGGAAAAGGTTTTTGTTCTTAAAATAAAGGATATCAGATAATTCTCTTGATCGTTATTTGCTAGAAGCTCCTGTTCAAAATCTTCCCACATAGGTACTTTAATCCGATGTTTTCTGCATATTTTTATTGTAATGTCAGAGTAATATTTAAGTTGGAGAACAAGCTGGATATACTCGAAAAACAGGTTGGCTTCTAGACCGGTTTTGGTATCTTCGTCGGCTAAGAATTGTTCTAGTGAAGTTACTAAAGCAAACAAATGCTTCATCGTATTAAGAGCATCAAGTACAGTTGTTATTTCGATTATATTATTCCGGATATTTGCCAAACAAGCCTCTTGCGATGGAATTGGCATACTTGAAAATGGAACTGTAGAAAAGTCAATCGCTTCATATATTTCGCTGCGAATGTCAACCGCAATTTGATCATTTGTTAAGACTTCATCAAAGAGTTTTCTGCACAGTCTTTTCCCAATGGATAGTCGAGATAAATGAGTAGCAACGTATTTACAATTAACTCCTGATAATTCAGCAAAATCAATGAGCGCAATCGCCATATCAAGGCACGTACATTTTTGTAGCTCACGATCACCGATTATTGGATAAGGGGAGCGGAAAAGACCCGGGTTTAGTCGCATATAATTAACTGGCATTAAGTTTCTTAACCTTACAAAACGATCTGGATACTGATTGAAAATTGTTCTCATTGCAGAACCAAAGAGTTTTTCATCGAGGCCCTGAAGCAAGGATTCTTGGATTATATCCTCGGAGCTAACATCAAGCAAATAAGCTTTATACTTGCGCTTACTTATCAACCATTTCCTTACAATCTGATTATATCCGCCAAATATCATCCGCGATTCAATCATATCCCACCCTTTTATGGAAACTAGCGCGGGTGAAATACTATTTAAATACTCAACAATATTCTCTGCTCTGCACATATCGGATGATAAGACGTTCAAAAAGATAGATTCTTTGTATCTAGAATTAGCTCTCATGTATTCTAGAGCGTTCCCAGCCGTCTTAATATTCGTTGACAAACATTTTTCGATAATCTCATCAAGTTTTTCATAATCCTGCGTTACATAGGGTTGCGCAATCCATTTTGCAATATCAATAGCTGAATTATCATCAATTAGACCAATATTAGTTAAGACTGAAATTCTATCATAATCTCGCACTAATGCCATTTCTTCAGGTTGTATCAATGGCATGTTCGTTTCATGATACATTTGAGCCATATAAATCATATCTGCCCCAAGTATCGGTACCATAACCTGCCTGAAAAAACTAATTGTCTCTACAGATTCATTCTCAATTTTAACAACGAGTAATTTAGCGAGATGCTCAAATAAAGTCTGATGATATTTCGCGTCCACAGTATTCTCGAGAAAATCCAAGAGGGCTTTCGAACTTTCAAGCTTCCGTTTTTCCCAATTTAGTATGCGTGAAATCTCTTCAATCACATCATTTGAGAATTCCTCGAATGCAACTTCAAATAAATCTTTACATTGAAATACACAGGTGGGTAATCCTGTTTTTAAATCAATTAGAAAGCGAACCGGCGAAATAATAACCTCATTACTAGATTGCCGAATCTTAGAAATGTCAGCCATTAAATCGTCTGTCAATGTTCCATTTCCCAACAGAAGAGTTTTAACTCTTTGCTCATGTACTTTCAGTATTCGACTGTTTTTCGGATAGGTGTAAAAATACTGATGAAAATCATCCGCAATTAATGATGAAGTTAGAAGAGTTACTATATCTTCAACAAATGATTTCCTATTTGTATCATCGCTGTTTTCAACTGCTGAGTCATCTTCTATTCCCGAAGCTATTGGTATTGCTGCGCCATGTTGATTGGCTTCTCCCCAACAATTTTCTATCATTATTTTTTCTAATAAATTCTTCAAATCGTCAGTGGATTCTTCAATTGATGAATTCCCAAAGTAACGTTTTGCATTCTTCTGTGTGCTGAGTGATACCAAAGAATCAAATCTGATTTCACTTTGCACTAAGCAAGAAATGTATTGAGGATATCTGTCAATTAGATATGCAACAACTGCACATTTTGCAAGTTGAATATCTAACTTTTCGTTGGAATTTTGCCGCTTATTCAAGCGTTCAAAAATCGAGAAACACATGTTTAGTCGATTTTTGATATCACGAACTGTAAGATTCTCTCCCTTTATTATCCACGCGAAACTAGAGATCGTCTTATCATTAAGTTCCTCACCCAAGCAATTTGATATTAGATCCGCATTCGTTCTTAAAATATCTAGCAAGACTGTTTCATGGTCATGAATGTGAACCGACGGTAATACAGTAATGAAATCGAATATTTTCGAATATAAATGTGACCCATAGTCTCTTTCCTTTTTATTAGCTGTCAATTTGTATTCAGGCATAACTGATATTATGAACACAACCCGCTCTTTATATTTGCCTTTCAAATTCGAGCAAAATTTGTATACTTCTTTCAGAAACTCGATTACTACCGTTTTATCGTGAATTCTATCGAGATCCTCAATAAACACGTATCTCTTAGTCTTGTCGGTAAAAACCGCCTTAACAATCTCAGTAAAAATACTATATGAGTCGCTGGTTTCGGGTTGACGTTTCCCTTGAGAATCCCATAAAGAGAAAGCAATGTTTGTTCTCATGATGCCTATCGATGCAAACGCTATTGCCAACCATGGCGAGGAAAAATCAAGCAATAGTTTTAACCAACCTTCTATTTGAGCATATGAAGCAAGAAGTACAATCGGAATTGTATAGAATAGAAACGCTGTTATAATCCAAAAGTAAAACTTCCCATTCGTTGGGGTGAGCGATAGTAACCCGTAATTACGGCTCAACCTCCAGCTAATGTTCCTTGCATATATGTCTTTTTTATTGTTCCCGAGCGCTAACTGATATAGAAATGTTTTTGTAATATCTGAAACAGCATTTGTACTTTCTAATTTTGACGAATTTCCCGCAGTAGTTATAGTATCCCAAAGGTGAATTCTTATTGGGTCTCTTGCATTGCTGAGCGAGCATAATATTTCTGTTAGACTTGTTTTTCCGGCACCATAATCAGCAATTATCCCAATCAGATTTGCCCCTTTTGAAACAGCAGTAGAAATCGCATCTGCTTGCGGCGAATAAAAAAGAACATCACTATCCGAATCATGAATAGGCGTGTTCACAAACACAATCGAATTTTGACATTGCTCACTTTTTGCACAGTCCTGAGCATTTTTTTCTTTTCTATTCAGAAGTGAACTCATGCTTGACAATCGTTTCTTTAATAGAGAAATAAAGTTCATAAAAACCTCAAACAGAAAGATTTACTAGCAAGAAATGATGATATGAAAAGTATCTGCAACTATCAAACATAGTATATTCTATGCAGCAGCACTTTTCAATTCAACCCCTCAAATTTTCTTACTGAATGAGTACTTTATCCAGCACCTCCGCAGCCTTCTCATCCGCTGTCCTAATCGCGTGCGAGTAGATGTTCGCTGTGGTCGAAGTCTGTGCATGGCCCGCCCGATAACTCACCGTCTTCAATGGAATCCCCGCCGCGAGGAGCAACGTGATGTTCGTGTGCCGCAAGGAATGAATTGAAATCTGCGGCAAATCGGTACGAGAAATGAAATCGTGGAACCAACCCGTGATGCTGTCCGGGTGAACTGGTGTTCCGTCGTCCTGGGCGAAAATCCGATCACTGTCGGCCCAGCGATCCCCCATCGCAATGCGCTGCTTGCGCTGCCATTTTCGATGTGTTTTCAGTAACTCGAACGCCTGCTCCGGCAACTTGATCGTGCGCACGGAAGAATCCGTCTTAGTGCCTTTGGTGAAGATTCCCTTCTCAGGCAAGTACTGCGACGTCCGGCAAATGGTGATCATGTGGTTGTTAAAGTCGATGTCTTTCCATTCCAACCCGCAAAGCTCTCCGCGCCGAACTCCGCTGAGCAGGAAGATCCGAATCATCACCTGATTCTGGTAAGGTTCGTTGTCCAGTAAACGCAAGAGCGTAGCGGTCTGCTCTTCATCGAGGTATTTTGCTTCCTTGCGCTCAACCTTAGGCGATTTCACACGTCGCGTAGGATTATCCGGAATGACCTGCCAGAATACCGCTTGGTTGAGGATCGACGAGATCAGCCGGTGATGATGATTAATCGTCTTCCCCGCCAATTGATGCACGGGTTTTGTTGTTTCTGCTCCTTCTTCGAAGGAAATCCCGAGTATATCGCAAGCTATCTGCGCAATTCGAATGTCAACTCCCTGACCCATGATGAGGCGGTAAATCGTGTTCACATGGCACTCCGCTTCGTCCGCCAAAGCTTGTCGCGTCATGCCAGACTTTTTAAACACAGAAAGCAAGCGGGGTGTCGCTTTGAACGACACCCCGCTTTGATTTTCCATATTCTGTAGGCTAGCGTAAAACGCCATCAGATGATGTGGCTGGAGCTTGTCCAACCGAATATACCCGATCGCTGGGAGGATGCGTCTGAGCAACTCCTCATAACGAACAAGAGTCTTGGGCGCAAGGTTAGGCTCAGCGTAATCGCGTTTCCAACGTTCTACGAACTCCGCAAACGTCACATGTCCATCCAGCACCTGACCCGTGCGCACTCTGCGTTCGAACAGCACTGCTTGTGTGTTCAGTTCTTCCTTGATCTGCCGCTTTGTCATGCCGGGATCGGGTCTCCAAGTCATGGTTTTGCGTTTTTGCCGTCCATTGAGGCCGTACCCCTCGCTGACCATGATCATGTAGCCGCCGTTTCGTTCTAGTATAGTTGCCATTTTGCATCCTCCCTTCCAAGGTAGTCTGTATGTTCGCTCTAGTCGAACCGACTATCAAGTCTTATTTTTGATGTTTGCCGAAGAAGTATCAGGCGTTACCCTGAGCCCCTTTTCTCAAGTGATCAATGAGTAAATCAACGTCGACCAGATACTTCTTTCCGCACTTCATTCGCGGCACCGCACCCGAAACGATTAGACAGCGAACATAGTTGGCGGAAAATGCGGTCTCTGGATCCGCTTCTTTAATGCAGGCGTACGCTTCCGTTAGCGTTCTCATGCGCGGCAAACGGAGAACTGCTCCATGTTCCTCCATGGACTAGTCCTCCTTCATTTGGGCTATCAAATGCTCCGCCGTACCCGTGATGAGCGCAGATACATCCACCTGCGCGGCGGTCAGCACGTCCATCGCAGATGCGGAGAGCTTCGCTGTGGTTTTCTCATAGAGCAATTGACCGAGTTGTGTGATCTCTTCCTTGGTCAATTTGCCATCCTTGTGTGCGGCCTTCATGCCGTCCACAACCGTTTGTTTCAACTCGCCGACCGTGATCTGAGCGAGCTTGATCAGCTCTTGCTGCGCCTTGTTTACCGTGTCGAGCTGCGTTACCTTACCGAGTTTCGCGGTCAGCCACGCACCGAATACACCGATCAGCGCAATAAAAAATGCCGCTGCAATGTTAACGGCATTTTCGATAAGGATATCGGCTACGGTAGCGTCTGCGGTTCCACCAGTGTCTGCCAGCGCGATGGCGGGTAATGTGAGCATCAGGAGCGCAATTAGGACCAGAATCAGTTTCTTTTTCATGTTTGTTCCTCCTAGATTGATGTAGCCTGCTCCGAAGCAAGCTCATGGACAAAATCTTCATATTCCTCTTGCGCGGTTTCCGCTTTATCGCGCGCGGTCTTCATCTCGCCGTTCGTTTCGCCACGCTCAACGGCGATAGCCGTTGCCAAAGAAAGCGATAAACTGGCGTCCTGCATTTTCATGGCGAGCTTTGATTCCTTTGCGCGAATAGCGGCTCGCTTTTCCGTTTGCTTGCGCTCGCGCGTTGTCCGAACCTCGATCCCGACTACTAGTAAGGCAAACACGCCCGAGATAATCTCTCCAATGTAATTCAACTTCGTTCCCCCACTTTTATTGATTCAAGAGCTTACAGCGGCCGCATTTGTGCCAGTAACCGCTGCCACCTTGATTGATCCCCTCCACAACGACGCCAACGTCGCGCCCTTTTGCGTGAATCACCATGCCACGTCCCAGATAGAGCCCCACATGCGTTTCATCTTCGGCATTTGTGGTGCTGTTGCGGAACAGGAAATCGCCCGCGATCAGTTCGTTGCGCGCGATCACGTCACACATCGCCCAGAGCCCATCGCAATTCTTACGATCGTCCCAAATCCCCGTCTCGCGCATGAGCCAGGAGAGAAAGCCGGAACAGTCATGCGCCATGAGATCGGCGAACCCCACTTTGTACTGGCTATCGCGAAACGTGATCGCGCGCGCGAACTCTTCATCCATCGCTTGAATCTTTGAATTTGACAGGTCGGTCATGCCGGATGCGCCCCAAACATACAGATCCCCTATACGCGTCAGCGCCAGTGCGCAGACAGCGGTCGATTTGTCCGATACCGTATCCTTTGTGATCGGCTCCGCTTCTGTTGCCGTGTCGCCGAACAGCGCCGCCCACGTTTCTTTCCCTATGACCCCGTCGACGGTTAGCCCGGCTTGCGCCTGAAACCGCTTCACAGCCTCCAACGTGTCCGCACCGAATGTCTTCTTGCTGACCGTTGTAATGTGGTCGCCATAGAACCCAAGCTCCAAGAGCCTTTGCTTACAAAAAAGCACGTCCTCGCCGGACGTGCCTTTCTTCAAATTGCGCGTAAAATCCATTATTTCCTCCGTTTCGGATCAGATAAATTCATGGTTCCTTCATAGTATTTCAGAGAAAAATCTGCTATGATGCATGTACATCAAAGCTTGCATGGTATACACAACCTACCTACCCGGTATGTCCCAATCCCTAACAAGATTTACCATGCAAATTAGAAAGGCACTCTTCCCCCCGGCTGAGTGCCTTTCGCCTTTTTGGGACGCTTCGAAAGGAGCACCCTATCTTTTTTTCATATTGCGAGAGAATTCCATTTTCCCTCCTGTTGACGGTTCAATATTTTCAAATCCGTCATGGTTTTCGGTTGCTCTGTTCATATATGTCTGTTACGCTATAAACATAGGATTTGCATGGTCTTACAGCGTTGAACTTTTTCTTCCTCCCTTTCATTCACCACTTTGACCATGCAATAACAGGGCGCTTCGAAAGGAGCGCCCTAACTATTTATCTTGCGCCTTATGCCGTTCTCTTCCAGAAATAGCAGGTGATATATGGCTGCAGGTTGTTGTGCGCCGTGCCGCTGCCGTTATTTCCGACAGAGCCGGACACAGAGCCTGTGTGATCATGCGATCCGCCGGAGCCCGTCGTCTGTCCGCTCGTTGCCCCGCCGTTGGTCATATAGTAATAAGTAGAAGCAGATCCACTACCGACCTTATACGACCCCGAAGACGCTTGGTGCGCATGCGCACCGTTGGCGTTGACCGTTACAGATCCGCTAAACGAGTGGTTATGCGACGGCAATTCCGCTGTCGCAAGCGTGTGCGTGTTCACGCCGCCCGTCTTCTCCACGGTGTTAAAGTTGGTGTCCGATGTGTTTACGCCAACCGGAACACGCCCCGTCCCCCAGCGTACCCAAGTGCCGCCGAGGAATGTGCTCGCATCAGCGACGGAAACCGTCATGCGGATGCTGCCAACCGGAAAGATTAGGTTCGCCAGCCACAGAACACTCGAAAAAACAACATTATCGTCAAACTGCACATTTTCACGGAACCGCGCCGGCCAGCCAACATCGAAGCTGTCTTCTTCGGCTACCTTGCCGACCGCAAGTCCCATTCCGGTGCTGCGCACTGAAAGAATGACCTCCGCCGTGCTCAGGTCGATATACCCATACGCTTCGCCGAAATAGTCGCCGAGCGTGACGCGGATATCGTAGGTGTACTGGTTCGACAGGCTGCCGCCGATGCGGTATGACCCGTTGACGGAATAGTTTGTAAGCGTCAGCGTCGTATCCGTGTAGTAAGTTTCACTCTTTCGCTTATTCCCAATTTTGAGTACGCGGACGTTCTTGTTCCCGACCGGCGATATCGCTCCTGTGACTGCAACCATAGCGTAAGTGCCGGTGCTGCTGGCATTGCCGGCCGCGTCGCAGCGAAAAACTGTTACAGATTGAACGACAGGAGAATCAAATGCCACGACTTCGAATGTGTTTGTCAGTATCGTGGTTCGACCTCTGCTGTCGGTAATCGTCACCCGGATCGTGTTTGTTCCCGCGGTGTTCAGTTCATTCGTTGAAAAGGAGTTGCCCGAGTACGTCGCTCCATTTACAGTGGTTGAGATCGACGAGATCGTCGAACTGTAGACGCCGGAGGCAGAAATGCTGACGCTCAGTTTGCTCTTGCGCTGTACATAGCAACTGAATTGCGCTGCCAGCCCCGCCTCCGCTTCCGAGAATGAAAGCGAGCCGGACGGTAAGACGCTTGCCGGAATCGCTGCGGATATGCTCACCTGCGTTGTGCCGAGGAGGGAACCATTGGAGTAGGTATCGCAATAAAGCGTCCCAACGACGCTCGTCGCATTCGGTGCGGCGTTGGCTTCATCGAGCGATGGCGTCCATGCGATGCTCGTCGCGGCGGTTTGCGTCGCGATTGTCGTCTCGGCGCGTGAACCAAACTTCGCCCGCAGCGTGTGCAAAAATGCGCTCGATGCGGGAGTGAGCGTAATCGTCGTCGCGCTACCGAGCGTAACGGCGGAGATGGTGGGCGTGGTAATACGTGGAATCGCCGGCAGCGAAATGACCACGCTCCCGTTTGCCGATCCAATAGATGCGGAGTAGGTGCAATTCGCTGTAAACGCCAACGTGATCTGACGAGTTCCATCCGAATTGTGGCTGACCGTACATTCTCCATATGCTTCGCTCTCCGAACTCGCATTGTCGGTCAAGATCATCAGATACTGGTAGCCCAACGCAGTATCATATGGCTCTTGATACTGCGTAATATACTCGTTGCGGTAAGGAATCCGCGAAATCGCGAAGCCTCTGCCAATACGGTTGTACACGGAGCTTCCGTCGACCGATACGCTCATCGCGCCGCGGGAATTCGAATCGACATTATTGCAGTAAACGTCAAACTGCGATGTGTTCCCGGACGTCGCCAGAAACACATAGAACCGAATGGTTGAAGCGTTGCTGGCGGCTGACTGTGAAACAATCTTGTATTCCAGCCAACAGGAAACCTTGCTTGCCGCAGTTCCAGAAAGAGAACCGTTGACGATCGTGTATCCGTCGTGAATCGACTCATACGGCCAATTTGCCAAATCCTCACCCCGCGATCTTTTTAAAGTTCAAGTTACCGCTCTCGGGCACCCATGCATAACCGCCAATCCGCAGCGATGAAAGCACCTGCACATCGTTGACGTACAATTTACCTGAAGAAAAATAGGCGATCGCGCTGTCGGTGGTCACGCTGTCCTCGCTGCCGGAGAAGAAATACAGCACATCGTTTTCCAGCTTCAGCTTGATCGCGGATGTGCTCTTTCCGATCACAATGCCGGACGAAATCAATCGGATGAAGCTACGAACTGTCTCAAACTGCTGCGATGTTTCACCGTTTAAGGTTGAGATTCGGCTTGCGGTCTCTGTAAAGTTTGCCTCGATCGTCCCCGCCATGATGGAAAATGACGTCTGAACCGTATTCTGCAGAGCGACGAAGTCCTGTGTTCGGACATAGTCCTCCAGCGCGGTCATGATGATCTGCTGCGCGGATTGTAGGATCGATGTGTTCTGGGAAATTTGCTCTTGCACGATCTCCTTGATTTCACCATGCGTGGTATAATCTGCCTCAATTGAAGCGACACGGTTCTTCACCGATGCGTTTTGTAGGATCTCTTCGCCGATCAACGAAGGGCGAGAATCCCCGAGCACGATTCCGGTACTCGCCGGATTGTTCAGCGGAATCGTCAGTTCGGAAAGAACATATGTCTCTTCCGGGCAGAGCGAGCCGCAGGAAACGACCACCTTATCCAAGAAACGAAACGACTCAACGTTCGCGTCGGCGTTATGTAGATCGACCGCCGAGAGCTTGATCGTCTGCTTGAATCGCGCGCCAGTCCCGCTCAGCCATTCGCGGCCCCGGTTCATGAGGATCGTCGGATCCGTAATTTCATCCCATGTGGTCAGACCAGATGGCGCGAAATTAACTCCATATTCTGCCGCAAGTGCCGAATCGATCAGGAAATCCTGCCCCTCGTTCACGTTCGCGATCGTGAGACGTGCGTCGCTTTCCGTTTCCGGGTCGATTTCTCGCAACGTCGCACCAAGCGGAACGCAAGCGGTATAGGTTTCAGACGCGTTCTTGCTCACCACAAGGTCGATCAGGTTCTCACCGAATTCTATCCGCTGGGTCGAGGTGTCCGTCACATCGGCAAGATAGTCAAGAACCGGATTTTCGTTTTCGTCAAATCCGACGATCAGGTAACCGCCGAGTGGGTCAAACAGGCTGGTTTTCAAAATCTGCCATGCGGAAATGTAGTCCTTCGTCGTAATGCTGAAAGATCCATCAAGATCGCAGGTCCCTATACCAAGTCTCTGATTCGCATTCACCTGCGCGTTGTGCTGGGTCAGGATATATTCCCAAATTCCAGCTGCTGTACCATCCATGGTAAACGGTCGGATAATACTATCCAGCAGGAAAGCCAGCGAACTCTCAACTACGACCCTGCGATTCTCGAAAAGATCGCGCTCATCTTCGAACACGCGCCCGATCCAGATCAGGGTGTCATCTCGGTAGACCTTGATTCGGCTCTTGAGCTTCTCCAGCACCCCATAGTGCGGATGCTCCTTCGGAATCGTGAACGTAAGCTCGCCCGGCTCGTTCTTCTTCTGCGTTAAATCCGGTTCCAGAACGAATAAGTCCGGCAAGCGCGGATCATATAACACGTAGGAATCACAGATGATGCGATACATCAGAGCGCTCCTTTCCGGTAGATGAATGTTATCGAACCAGTTCCCATGATCCCGATCTCCGTGTCGCCCTCCGTGAGCACCAGTGGCGGCACAAAATGCAAGCCAGCAGCTAGGTTAATCGTATAAACTACTCCTACAATCGTGAACGTCAGTGTCATTTCGGCCGACGCCGTGATCATCGGCACGACCGGCATGCGCGTGTTCGACAACGTTATGGTTGCGCTGCCTGTTGGAAGAACCGTAATCGAAGTTTCGAAGTGCTCCACCTTATACGGTTTTGCACGGCATTCCAGTGAAAGTTCGCAGAACCCCGCGTGCCGTTCGACATCCTCAATCATAATTCGTGCGTCGTAATAATAGGTCGGGTTGCGGTCGAAGATCACGTCCATACGCCGCCCGTGCACGTCCGCTGCAAATGTGGAGATCAGTGTGTCGAACGGTGCGCGGGCATACATCGTTAGCGGAATAATCCTGTCGGCATATCGCACGGTGCCGAACGCATCAGACAAATCTAGTGAGCCATCACGCCCGGGGATTTCTACGAAGTTCGTCTGCGGTTCCGGCATGGGGATGGCGTAGGGCGCGACGATCAGACCGTAGTCCGCGCGCGCCCACTTTGTTCCGAATCGGATATCGCTCACGTCAGCCGCTCCTTTCGTCTGCGAATCGCGCCGAGCGCGTCATCCATGGCCGGCGCAAGCCAGCCGATCGTTGCACCCGTGTCCGCGACCAGCTGCATTCCGGCTAGCTGTGGCAGATACCGCCGCACCTCGGAGATCAGAACGTCCAGTTTCTGCGACAACAGATCGCTTGTCCCGCCGATGCCAATGCTATTCGGTAGATTCGTCAGCACATCGATCGCGCCGACGTCCACGCTGGTCGGGATCGCGCTCTGGATCTGCTTGTTTACATCCTCCATAGCATCGGTAAATCCAACTCCCACGCCTTCACCCATATTCTCGCCGATTCCGGCGAATACTTTGGACGGTGACGCGATCCCAAGCGCTTTCTTCGCGCTTTTCACGATGTTGGAAAAAAAGTCGCGTACTTTTGAGGCCAGCCAAGAAGCCATGCTTTTGATGCCTTCCCAAAGACCGTTCACGATGTTCTTGCCGATCTCCACCACGGAAGATACCGATTGACCGAACCCATTCAAGATTGCGGAGATGATCTGCGGCAGGGCAGCGATCAGCTGCGGGAGCGCTTTGATCAAGCCAATCGCGAGCTGAATCGTTAGTTCGATGCCCATCGCCATTAGGGTCGGGAGATTCTGCATGAAGAAGTTGATGATGCCCGTGATGAGCTTCGGCAGCGCTTCGATCAGCTTCGGCAACGCGCGGATGATACCCTCCGCTAAACCCTTTACGATCGAAAATGCCGCATCCAGTATCTTGTCCATGTTGTCGAACAGTGTTTCGCAGATCAGCAGCACCGCATCGATAATCGCGGGAATCAGTGTCGGTAGCGCGTCGCCAATTCCCTGTACGAGCGATGCAATCATCTGAATCGCGGCTTCGACCAACGCAGGCAGCATGTCGACGATACCCTGCGCGAGAGTCGTGATCAGTTGCACCGCGCCGTCCGTAAACTGCGGAAGTGCCGTGATCACACCCTGCAGCAGCGTCATGACAATGCCCGACGCTGATGAAATCAGCACAGGCAGGTTTGCCGCCAGCGCGCCGCCGATCGCGCTTACAATGCTCATGCCCACCTGCACGAATTGCGGCAGGCTGCCGAGAATCAGGTTTGCAATCCCGCCGACCGTCTCGCCGAGTACGACAGTGATCTTATCGAAGTCGCCGCCTGCCGCGGCAAGCCCCGACGTGAAATTGCCGAGTAGTGATACGCCGTCGTCCGCGAGCGTCTGCAATTGCGGGAGCAAAACTGTACCCATGACCCGCTGCGCTGCCTCTGAGCCTTGCTTAAGCCGCTGTACGGAATCATCGAACGCACCGAACTTTTCAATCGTTTCCTCGCTTAGTACCGCGCCCATTCGTTTGGCTTCATCGGTCAATGCCGCGATACCCTCGCTGCCCTGCGCAATCAGTGGATTGAGGTCCTGCGCGCTCTTGCCAAAGAGCTGCATAGCGAGCGCATCGCGCTCCGTTTCGTTTGCCACCTGCCCGAGTGCGTCGATAGCATCCCAATAGACATCCTCGCTGTCGCGAAGCGATCCATCCGCATTGGTGACCGAAACGCCAAGGCGGTCGTATGCTTTGGCAAACTGTTCACTGCCCCCGGCGGCGTTTGACATGGACTTGACGTTCTTCGCCATGGAACCGGTCATGGTCTCCAGCGACACATCCACAAGGTCGGCGGCATAGGAATAGGCTTGGAGCCGTTCCACGCTCATGCCGGTGATGGAACTCTGCGTCAGCATTTCATCCGCATATGCTGCGGTATTGACGGTCATATCGACAAGCGCTTTGCCAGCGGCCACTGCCGCAGTACCGATTGCCAACATGGCCGCGCCGAGCGCGACGCCGATGCCCTTCACAACCGAACCGAACTTGTCGAATCGACCGCCAGCGTCATCCGCTTGATCGGCTGATTGCTTGATCTCGTCGCCGAATTCGTCCGCCTGCTTACCGGCAGAATCTAGCCCGCTCGCCGTGCTCTCCAGCGCGGTTTCGTTCGCGCCAAGCTCACGCTCCATACCGTTGAGAGCTGCTTTGGCGTTGTTGAGCTGAACCTGCCATGCCTGCGTGCGCTTATCGTTCTCCCCAAAAGAAGAAGCCGCGTTCTGCAACGCGGCTTCGAGAGTTTCGACCTTATCTTTTTGAGCGTCGATCTCTTTTCGTAGGACTTGGTTTCGAGCGGTCAGTGCACCAACTGATTTATCTTGTTTATCGAACTGGGAGGTGACGAGGTTCATTTCGCTCCCGAGCACCTTGAACGACTGGTTGATCTCGGAAAGCGATTTTCGGAAGGCTTGTTCTCCTTCAATTCCAATCTTGAGTCCAAAATCGCTTGCCAATGGATCACCTCCCTATGCTAACGGCACAAAAAAACGACCCGAAGGTCGTCATATGCTGCACGAAGCACCTTTTTTGCTGCTATTCTTTTGACAGCATTTCTATTGCCTTTTTATACTTTTCTACTCGTTCTGCGTCCTGAGCCGTGACCATGTTCAATCGAGTCTGGTCGGAATTGTGATGCAAATCGGCCAGCTTTACTTTTCTGGCGATTGGATCCGCGCGGATTGCTTGCGCATATTCCAAATAGGGAACGGAATCATCATGGCAAAGCAACCTCAGTGCTGCAATTTGCCGATCCGATATGCCAATCTGCGTCAGGTCTTCTACAGTGATATCCGTGTCTTCCAATACATCATGCAGCAGCGCGACTACACATTCGTCCTCAGACTCCATGGATTCCGCAACGTGTAAAGGATGGGTGATATACGGCAGCCCGGATTTATCATATTGTCCCCGATGTGCATCAAACGCAAATAGAATCGCGCGCTTCGTAAGTGGCGTGTAAACCATATGAATGCTCCTGAAAACTTACTATATTCCCGCCGGAATAACGTTATCAATATAGCACTCCATGGCTGGTTTGACAATTCCTTGGAATTGCTTGTATACTTCCCACTGGTCTAGTAGCGCTCCAAGCGGCATGAGCCAAACATCTCGTTCCGGCCGCCCTAATAGTGTTACCCCGTAGAAGATCAGTCGGGCAAACAGCTCTTCGTCGCTTGCCCGACCGGCACGTTTTTTGAGGGTTGCGCCTCGCTTTCAACGTGACGCGCAGTTCCCTTAACCATCGCTTCCATGATCGCGGCTTTGTAGCCGGAGAGATCCAGTGGTGTGGTGAGCAGCTCGACTGCTTCCTCGGTCAAAAGTTCACGTTTACTGTCCGGCTCTAGCAAATTATGCACGAGCGTGCTCTGGTTCGCGAGCAGCGTGATCAGCCATACCACCTCATCCAATGCCAGCTCGAAATTCTCCGCTTTCATGAGCTTGTCGCCCAGATGTTCCAATCCACCGTAACGCTTTGCGATCTCTTTGGTCGCGCGGGTGGTCAGGAGCATTTCATACTCCCGATTTCCGATTCGGATCATCGCGCCTCTGTCGTTATCCATGTGTTAACCCACCGCCGCAAATGTCGGCTCGTAGACCTGCGTGTACCAACCGGAGATAACCGCCGGCGGTACATTTAGCGCGCCTTCGTCCACTACACACTTCCAGGGGTGCTTTCCCTGACCATCAAGCTTGTTACGGCGCATAATCGTTCCCTCGATCGTCGGCGTCGAGAAGGTGATATTCTCGCCCTTCGTCTGTAATTTCGTTGACGGAACGCCGAAGATCACGCGATAAACCCAATAATAACGATACTTTCCCGTGCTCAGCTTGGCTCGGAACCCGACTGCTACGGGTTGTCCGCCGTTTTCGCTCTGCGAGATCAATACCTTATTGTCGTCAATCTGTGCGCCAGTGAGATCGCTTGCAACAGATGCGCCAATATCATCAACACCGAGCGTGATTTTCCCGTCCTTGAATTCTTTTACGACCGCGACCGTCCCGTCGTCGGCGTACAGCTTCGCTTCGTTGATCTCTACCTCAATATCCGCTGTCATACCCTTCCCCAGCGGCAAAGGCGTCCCGTATGTTTCATCACCATTGGCATCTTCGGTGATTGTCGCATAATATAACCGGTCAAAACCGATCGATGGCATACACTATACCTCCTCTAGTTCTTTTTCGCGAGCTACGTCCACTGAGTAATGGTGATACTTTGTCTCCTCTTCATATCCGACATACCGCCGCTCCGTCACCAGAAAGCCCGCCGATAGGAGCATCCGTACAAGCAGATCCTTTGCGGCTCCATAGTTGCCTTTTGAGATGAGCGACAGCCGAGCTTCCTCAATGTTCATGCCCGGCGCATCGTCGGAAAACAGTGAGAAATGCTCCGAAATCGGCGTGATCACGACGTACTCGTCCGGCGCGGTGGTAGAGAAAACGCCGGTCTCCACAGGAAGTCCGGCGCTCTCGACGATCGCATTCAGTTCTTTTAGCATGCTCATGGCAGATTCAGCTCCTCTTTCATGACGCGCTGCATCTGTTCAATGCACGGTTTCCGGCTTGACGATTTGGTCTGCTTCAGAAACGGTTTCGGCGGTTGACCATGCTTTCCGTACTCCAGAAGATTGGCGAGCATGGCGTTACTGACGTCGCCGCGTCCCTCTGAAAAGCCCACTTTAACATCGAAATTTCCGTCGCGATCCAGCTTAGCGGGTGACACGCCGAGCGACGCGGCAAGCTTGCCGGTAGAACGGGATTTAGTTTTCGTACCTCGACCGATGGCCGCTTGCAGGTTCGATTTCATCTTCTCCATTACGACCTTACCACCCGCCGCGAGTGCTTTGGGAATCGCCGCGTCGAGCGCGTTACCCATATCGGCAATCTGATTGAGGAAATCGTCAGGCATCTGAATCTTCACCTTACCCATCCGCTTTCACCCGTTTCGCCAGAACTTCGAGATACATACCTCTGCCCTTCACATCCTCGACGGACGTGATTTCAAATCGATCATCGCCGCAAAGTATCACATGCGCCGTGGTTACGGATAGCCCCGGGATGACACGAAATTGGAACGAATCCGTTGCGTCCGAAAAGGAGGCACGGTTGACCCATTTCTGAGACCCGTGCCGTCCTTCCCGATAGGCATGGATGGATGCGAGAATGCTGTCCGATTTAACTGCGAACCCTTCAGTGTCTTTGGTAACTACCACTTCCGCAACGGAAACGTGTGTGTTCATTTTGCCATAGCTCACGACCCCACCTTCCAATCCCGATCTAAACGCAAAAGTGTGTTTACTACAGCCCATGTCTGCTGACCCGCCTGTACATTATCCGCAAAAAACCCGCCCGTGCTGCCATCCCGGCTTTCGTAAAGATGGGACGCCAGCATGATCACCGCAGCCTCGGTTGTTGGCGGCATAGCAGCTGCTTCGTACGTCCCAGCTGTCAGATGCTGGTAGCTCTCCGCATATGAAACGGCAGTGTCGATCAGACGCTGGAGGAGTTCATCATCGGCTTCATGCGTCAGGATCAGGTTTGCTTTGACTTTACTCAGAAGCGTCGCCATCTTATATTAAGAAGCGCCCGCTTCGTCCGCCGCCATGATACCCGCGTTCTTGAGCCTTTGCAGTAACGCGTTGAGGTCACTCTTCAAATCGGCGATGGTCGAGGCATTACTCGAAGCTTGATTTGGTGCCTGAAACACGCTGCCAGCCGTCTGCTCGGTCGCGAATCCCGATTGCAAACCAGAGACGTTGGCGGTATCCAGAACCTCCAGAGTACCGCCAATCACCAGCCGATCTCCGCCGTCGGTGAGATAGTTCTTACAGTTGCGAGTCACGTCGCCCGCCGGAGTATCAATGATTTCCATGTATGACCCCCGTTACGCCTTCTGCTGTAGGACTTTGATCGCTTCGGGCAGAATCAGCTTGCCGTCAAGTCGCTGCGACGCAAGGAAACCGACCTGACCGGTGGTCGCATACAGCTCGTTCAAGCGCTTGAACGTGCGCCCCTGACGGTCGGCGATCCAGTAATAGGAGAAATCGCCAAACGCGATGGACTTGTTCCCCGCGCTAACTCCCGGCATGAACTCGCTGGTCACGATGCGATGTCCAAGAATCGTATCCGGGGCGTTTTCCGTAATGCCCGGACGCCAGAGGTACTGGCCATCGCCGTCTTTCAGCTTGCGCAGGAGCTTGACGGTCGTGTCGTTGAGCACGAACACGGCGCTCTTTCGATAAGGCGCGCGGAGCGAGTACACGAGATCGATCAGCTCATCGCCCGTAATTGCCGATGCGCCCGCCGTGGTCACACCGATCTCCGCGCCGCCGGTCGTGTGGAGAATGCCGATCGGTTTGCTCACACCATTGCCGGTGAGGAACGCATCCTCTTCCTTGTCGCCGATGCGTTTACCGAACTGCTCAGAGACATACCCTTCGATGTCGAAGATGCTGTCGGAGAGCAGTTCCTCCGACACCTTGATCATGGTCGCGACCTTGTATGCGCCGAGCACAACCTGCGAGAACGTATCATCCGAGAGCGGGTAGGTACCCTCTTCGTCGACCCAGTCAGCGGTGCCCTTCGAAGCGACCACGGGGATCTTCCGATCGCCGTAGCTGGTCTGGATCACATGGCAGAGCGGGCGCAGCACATTCGCGGCCGTCAGTTTCTGCACCAGCGTCTTTTCGAACTCGTCCGGTACAAGATAGCCGCCCTCGCTGTCGGTGCCTTCCAGCAGGGAGTTCAGGATCTCGGGTCTCGGGTTCTTGGAGCGGATCGCGTTCCAGAATGCCTTTTTATACGCATCGGAGGCACGGCCCGTTTTCTGTTCCGCGGTAGACTGAGCAGGTTTGCTGGTCAGCGGATCGGCGGTGGGTTTGCTCAATTCCGCATCCAGCGCAGCCTGACGTTCCAGCCGGTCGATCTCTTTACCGAGGTTGACGACATCGGTTTCCATCTTTTCGTATGTCGCTACGTCCTCGGCGACGAGAAGGCCGTCCGTGCCGCGCTTGGTGTCGAGAAATGCTTTTGCCGCGTCCCACGCTTTTGCACGTTTTTCGCGGAGTTCCTGAATCTGGTTCATATTTCTCTCCTTATTTCTTCAAAAGATTGAGCCGCTGATACAGCGGCTCGGAAGGGTGCTTGTGTTCTGTTTTCGGGATCTTGCTTAAGAGTGAGTTCGTCACCACGCGTCGGCTGAACTGGTAGCTTTTGACCGCAATGCCATCTGGCACGCCCGTTTCGCGCGTCAGGATGCCGTCTGCAAACCCGAGTTCAATCGCCTTTTGTGCGTTCATCCACGTTTCTGCATCCATGAGGTGCGCTAGTTTCGCGCGCGACATGCCCGTTTTTAGCTCATATGCCGTGATGATGCTCTCCTTGACCTCATCCAGCATGGCGATCGCTTTCTGCATTTCCTCTGTGTCGCCGATGGCCACCGTCAGTGGGTTGTGAATCATGAGTAAGCTCGTCGGTGCCATGAGCACTTCGGTACCTGCCATAGAGATGACCGACGCCGCGCTTGCTGCGATACCGTCGATCTTGACGGTGACACGGCCTTTATATTCCATGAGCATGGTGTAGATCTGGCTCGCCGCCACGCAATCGCCACCGGGGCTGTTAACGTAGATTACGATGTCACCTTGACCTGCGTTTAGTTGCTCCCGAAACAGTTTCGGGGTGACATCGTCGTCAAACCAGCTCTCTTCGGCGATCACGCCGTCGATAGTCAAAATGCGCGTGTCGTCTTCATTTCTTACCCAATTCCAGAATTGTCGTTTCAAGAAGAATCCTCCTGTCTGTTTGCTTTCAGCCACTCGCGCTTTCGCGGCGTTTTAGTGCTCGCCCCGCTGTTCGCAGGATTCGATTCTGGCGCGATCATCCTTTGCTGCGGGGAACCGAGGAGCATCATGGCACCATTGATCAAGTACAAATCCCCACCGAGTTCCGGCGCGATGCGATCGAGGTTTTCCAGCTCGCGGATATCGTTCGCGCTCATCCAGCCGTTCTGGCGCGCGGTTGCATACCCACTCATGCGCGAGGCGTAGTCGCCGCGGAGAAGGCCATCGACATTAAACCGGACGAAGTAATCCAATTTTTCGCTCTCGCTGAACAGTACCCGACACATACTCTGTTCCCAGCGCACGACCCAGGGGTCGAGCGTGTATTTCACAAACTCCAGTGACTGCTGCTCGATATTGCTGAACGACGATTTCTCCAAGTCTGCCAGCATGTGCGGCGGTACGCGGAAGATGCGCGCAATCTCGTTGATCTGAAATTTGCGTGTTTCTAGAAACTGTGCCTGCTCCGGCGCGATACCGATTGCCGTATACTTCATACCCTCTTCGAGCACGGCAATCTTATGCGCGTTTGCGCTGCCCTGATATGCTGAATTCCAGCTTTCTTTGACCCGTATCGGGTCTTTGATCGTGCCGGGATGCTCTAATACGCCCGCCGGAGCCGCGCCGTTGGCAAAGAATTTCGCGCCGTACTCTTCGGTAGCAATCGCGAGGCCGATGGCGTTCTTCGCCATAGCGATCGGACTGTAGCCGATCAGGCCGTCAAAGCCTAGCCCGGGGATGTGCAAAACGTCTGTTGGCGCAAGGTAAACTCTGCTATCCGAACCGAGAGTATTGGGATCTTCCGATCCACGCTGATACAAATAAAAAAGCCGGCCGTTTTGATCACGGTCGACTGTCATTTTGTTCGGCATGAGTGGGTAGAGCGCGATTACCTCACCTCTAGCGTTTCGTATGATCTGCGCGTAGGCGTTGCCCCATAGGAGCAGGTGGCTCATGAGCGTTTCCCGAAATGCGAAACTCGTCATCTCGGGGTTTGGCTCATCGTGCAGCAACCGGTAAAGCGGATGCTTGAACGCTTTCTCTTTACCACCGCTGTCGTTGTACCAGTATACGTTCAGCGGCAGCCCCGCAACGGTTTCAGAAAGAATTCTCACGCAGGAGTACACCGCCGTCATCTGCATGGCGGTCGTTTCGTTCACCGGCTTCCCGCTCGATGTTCCTCCGAAGAAGAAACTGTAACGACTGCCGTTGAGAGAGTCTTTCGGCTTATCACGTGAGCGAAACAAGGATCTGAGTGGATTCATGAACGTCCTCCGTGCACTGGAATGATTGACATATTGTAGATAGTGGGATACAGTGACAGATGTGTGGTGCCAATCTGCACCACGCAATATTATAAATGAGGTATTAGATGTACAACGACAAGACCATCGTCTGCAAAGATTGCGGACAAGAATTCACCTTCACTGCCAACGAGCAAGAGTTTTTCGCCGAAAAAGGCTTTACGAATGAACCGCAGCGTTGCAAATCCTGCCGGGTTGCTCGTAAGGGTAACTCGAATGGCGGTTCCCGCGACGGCGGCTACCGTGACAATGCACCCCGCCAGATGTACGATGCGGTTTGCGCAGAGTGTGGGAAAGCCTGTCAGGTTCCCTTCCAGCCAACCACTGACAGACCGATTAAGTGCAGCGATTGCTTCAGAAGCAACAGGTAATTACAAAGAGGTGCATCCGTCACTGGATGCACCTTTCCTAAAAGCGACTGCAAGCCGCCAGGAGGCTTTTGTGCACGATAAACAGACCCGAACCATTGCGGTGATCACACTCGTTATCATTTGCATGTCCATCGGATATTGGTTGTTTCTATGGTCAACTGATGTCTTTCTCTATTGTGGTGTAAACCTTGTTGGAAGCCACTGGTTAGCGATTTTGGTCGCGTGCGCAGCGCTAAGCACGATATTGATTCACCCAATTCCCATCAAAGTAATCACGATCGCCACGATCAATCTTGTCCTATTCAGCCTGTTTGCTACAATCTTACAACGAACGCTCGCACGGTTTTCATCTCCCGCAGCAACCATCGGCTGGTTATGGCAGGGTGGAATCGCTGTTATCGTGTGCAGCATCGCCATGCTTGTCTACGGGTTCATCCATGGAAAGCTCCTAGTGATCAAACACTATATTGTGGGTACGCCTCTTCCCGTCATCGGGGGAGAACTTCTTATTGCTTTGATCTCCGATGTACACATGGGCATGACAATCGATGAAGCTCGTCTCCGTCAGCAGATAGATCGACTCAGTGCGGAAAAACCTAATCTTCTGATCATCGCCGGCGATCTGGTGGATGATAGAACGAGCCCTGCACAGATGCAGGCAGCCTGCGCCATCGTTGGCAGTCTCGAGACAACCTATGGAACTTACTTTGTATATGGCAATCATGATCTTGCCAGCCACGGGCCAAAACCGCCGTATACCAAAGCGGAACTAGATCAGGCACTCTCGGAACATGGTATCCGCATTTTGGATGATCAACGCCATTCCGTCGCCGGGTTAACGCTCATTGGTCGGCATGATGCCGCCTTTGCACGTCAGGCAAAACGTGCTCCTCTTGAACAACTTCTGGATGGCGTAGATAAGAGTAAGCCGATTATATTAATCGATCATCAGCCACGCGAGCTGAAAGATGCGGCGACTACAGGCATAACGCTTCAGTTGAGCGGCCATACTCACGCAGGTCAAGTCTGGCCTATGAGTTGGTTTGTCCGACTGTTTACCTTCGCTTATGGACACAAATGTATCAATGGCATGCACGCGATCATATCCTCCGGGATGGGGAATCGCGGTTCTGTTCTGCGCAGCGGCAGTACCGCTGAGATGGTGTTAATCCGTTTACGCAACACCAACGGCTGATCAAAAAACGAGTAGTCCACGCTCATTATATACACTGTTTCCTTCACTTCCGCCATTTCTCAACGCTCGATCCAGTGCCATGATCGTTGCTACAGCACCGTCGATTTTCTCGGTGCTTTTTTCTTTGTCCGGCTTGATGTTCCCCGCCGGATCGGTGCGGATGTAGATGTTGTCCATCATCCAGCGCAACACCGGCTGACCGCCGTGCGCGATCCTCTGTTCGAGTGTCAGCTTCATGAGCTCCTTCGTCGGCGGAGACATATCTTTGAAACCCTGCCCAAATGGAACGACCGTAAACCCCATGCCTTCGAGGTTCTGCACCATCTGCACCGCGCCCCAACGGTCAAACGCGATTTCGCGAATGTTGAACTTTTCCCCAAGCTTTTCGATGAACGTCTCGATGAAGCCGTAATGCACAACGTTTCCTTCGGTGGTCAGAAGGAACCCCTGCTTTTTCCAGAGGTCGTAGTTCACATGATCGCGCCGCACGCGCAGGTCGATGTTTTCCTCGGGAATCCAGAGGAACGGCAGGATATAATATTTATCATCCTCGTCTAGCGGCGGGAACACCAACACAAATGCTGTGATGTCGGTGCTAGACGAAAGGTCGAGGCCGCCGTAGCAAACGCGCCCTTCGAGCGATTTCGGATCGACTGAAAACGCGCATTTATCCCATACGTCCATCGGCATCCAGCGGATCGACTGTTTGACCCACTGGTTCAACCGCAGCTGCCGAAACGCATTCTCCTCAGCGGGATTCTGCTGCGCGCTATCACAAGCGGCTTTCACCTTATCAATCCCCACCGTGATGCCAAGCGACGGATTTGCCTTCTTCCATACCTTCGGGTCGGTCCAGGAATCGTTCTCCTCGGTGCCGTAGATAACAGGATAGAACGTCGGGTCCGTCTTTCTGCGGTTCAGAATATCCTGTGCTTTTGAATGCACTTCCCAGCAGATCGAGTTGGTGTTGTTGCCGGCGGTTGTAATTAAGAAATATAACGGTTGCATCCGCGCGTCGCCGCTGCCCTTGGTCATAACGTCAAAGAGTCGGCGGTTCGGTTGTGTGTGCAGTTCATCGAAGATCACGCCGTGCGTATTGAAACCGTGTTTGTTGGCGACATCCGCAGAGAGCACCTGATAGTAACTCCCGGTCGGCAGGTACACAATCCGTTTCTGCGACGCGAGAATCTTCACACGCTTAGCTAACGCCGGGCACATGGTGACCATGTCCTTGGCGACCTCGAACACGATGGATGCCTGCTGCCGGTCGGCGGCACAGCCGTACACTTCGGCGCGTTCTTCGTTGTCGCCGCAGGTCAAGAGCAAAGCGACGGCGGCTGCGAGCTCAGACTTTCCATTCTTCTTTGGTATTTCGATGTACGCGGTATTGAACTGGCGGTATCCGCTGGGCTTCAGTGTTCCAAACACATCACGGATGATTTGTTCCTGCCAGTCGATCAGCAGAAACGGCTTCCCCGCCCATGTACCTTTGGTGTGCGCAAGACACTCAATGAAAGAGACGGCGTTATCCGCCGCCTGTTTGTCATATACCGAGTCCTTTGCTTTGAACGGAGTCGGCGTGTATTTCTTAAGTTTTCGAATCACAGCCGCCTCTTTCAAACCTGCAGGCATAAAAAAGAGCCTCCCTTCAGGAAGCTCACGTGGTAGCCTGTGCGATTTAGTTGTATTCTCTCAGGATCTGCTCGTAAACCGCCTTCACCTGCGCGCCGCTCGGTTTCTTCGACCAGCCTCTGTCGTACTGTACGAAAAGTTGTCCGTCTTTCCAAATCTCTAACTTCGAAATCCGTCCGCCTGAAATCCCGTACTCCGAGCCTTCGTCGTATTGCTTGATGTAAAAGCTGTACCCGTCAATCGTTCCTTTGATCCACATTGCTTTGCCCTCCGTGCTTTGTTGTTTGCCTTTCGGCATGTGTATATATCACTCTAGGGGCGTTCAATAGCAAGTGAATTCTGTAATAAATCCTAGATATTTTCGTAATAGTCTTGAGTAAGGAACTCATCTGTTTTGAGGGTTGATAGCAAAACACGGAAGCCCGCGTGAGCCTCCGTGTTCGCTTTGTTTCGTGCCTCAATCGTTCTTGGGGCAACCGTCCAATCCGTTTCATGAACGCGTCAGTGGCGGCGACGTTGCCCCACGTTGGGTTGCTCAAAATCAAGAGGTTGCGACGTCCGCACCGTTGAGCTGCACCGCCACCTTCAATATCTCGGTATCGAGCCCAGCCGCTTTGTATCCTTCAAGAAGCGTACTGTAATAGAAGGCGCTCGGCTTGTTCGGTGGCTTGTTGCCAATCAGGATGTACACAAGAGCATCCATCGCAGCACCGTTCAATCGTACCTTTACCGTATCCTTTCGGTACAAATCTGGCACCCCGATCCAGCGGTCGAGCGCGACCTCGTCTTGTGGGGTTATCTCCCATAGGAGTGAGGGTACGCTTCCACCCTTCGTCTTTTCGATCGTTGCAACCGCGCTGGCGTTGCCGCCGCGAAACGCAAGTCTGTAGTTTTTCAACTCAAACGTACAGATTAACTTCGCGGTCGGACAATGCTTCACCATTTCGCTACGATTCAAGCCGACGCCGTAAGCGACAAACACCCGATTACTCATTTTCCTCAATCCTCCGGCACTCATCTTCGCCGAATACCACACCGAGTGTACTGCCACGATCCCAATTCACATGAATAGTCCCGATATCATCGACCATGGTGACCGTCCCTCGGTCACCATGTCGCAGGTTGGTGTAAGGATCGCTCATGCGAATCAGTATCACCCGTGTGCCGGGTGCGTAGTATTCTTTGAGCTGTTTCAGCATCTCCGGATGAATGGTTGTCATTCTTCATCACCCGCTTCCCGCGTGGTGCGAAACGCCGCGTTACCAGAAAGATTTTTCAGCAGGATCTTTCGTGCTTCCTTGTACTCCGAGCCGATAAACCCGAGTCGCAGCAGGAAGCAGCGGAAGGCGTACTTCTCGTTTTCGACTTCCTGTTCCGTCGCGCTGACGCGTTTTTGTGTGCGCGCCAGTTCGCAAAGCCCCTGTACCAGTTGGTAGTAGGCGGCGATCTCAGCCTGATCGTCAGTCGTTCGGAACCACCCGAACTCGATCCTGTCAGAGTGTTCCGTGATCGGTAGGCTGTCCGTACCGAGCGCCTTTTTGAGCAGGATTTCCTTGCTCGCGACCAGCCGCCGCAGGTTCTCCATGGCGGTCGGCGTCATGCCATCCTTCGGTAGTTCGACAGCGAGGCGGTCGAGATCGACAGTGCGAGGCGTTTCTTTTTTCAGTTGATCCGGTTCGACCGTTTTGTGTTCAGCGGGCTTTGCCGCTTCGCCGACCCGTTCGCCGATGAAACCATCGTGTGCCAGTTCGCGGATCAGCATTTCGATCTGCACCTCATCTGTGCCATCTGGGCAAGTGACCGAACCGTTCTTGTCGACCATGTAAGCTCCGACCTGAAACGCGAAGCTCGGCGCGCCAAGGTATCGCGTCGTGTCCTGCAGCACATCCCGCATGACCGCGACCAGTGCCTTTCGTCTGTCCCCCGTAACGTTGTACTTGATTTGCATTGTGAATACCTTCCTTTCGATTTGGTAGTCACATACATCACTCTTTTGGGTGTGAATATCAAGCTAATTATCTGTGTTTTGGGAAATGTCATTGTACAGAATCTTTACACCGTCCCTAACTAGCATCACCTGATTGGAATCACCAACCTGTTCGATGTACCGTTTTACGATGACATCGCAGTACTTCTCGTCCAGCTCGATCATACGACAGACGCGATCGGTCTGTTCGCAAGCGATCATGGTGCTGCCACTGCCGCCAAATGGATCAAGCACGACACAGTTTGCCATGCTAGAGTTCAAAATCGGATACGCCAACAGTTCCACAGGCTTCATAGTCGGATGATCGGCATTCTGCTTCGGTTTATCGAACTCCCAGATCGTCGTTTGCTTCCGATCGGCATACCATTCGTGCTTACCCTTTTTCTTCCAGCCGAATAAGACCGGTTCATGCCTCCACTGATACGGACTTCGACCGAGTACCAGGGACTGTTTCTTCCAGATGCAGGTACCGGAGAAATAGAACCCCGCTTCTAAGAACGCTCTTCGGAAGTTCAAACCCTCCGTATCCGCGTGGAACACATAAATCGACGCGTCGTTTGCCATGCAAGCTTCAATGTTCTGAAACGAAGCGAGCAGGAACTCATAGAACGCGCCATCGGTCATATTGTCGTTTTTGATCTTTCCCGCGCTACCTTCGTAATTTACATTGTAAGGAGGATCGGTGACCACGAGGTTTGCTTGTCCGCCGTCCATGAGATGCTCGAACACATCCTGCTTTGTGCTGTCTCCGCAGACGAGCCGATGTTTACCGAGCAACCAAAGGTCGCCCGCCTTCATGATCGCCGGTTCCTTAAGCGCGGCGTCAATGTCAAAATCGTCGTCCTGTACGCCATTACGCTGCGCATCTTTGAACAGCGCATCGATCTCCGGTGCGTCGAACCCTGTCAGCGATACATCGAAATCCGCAAGCTGAAGATCGGAGATGAGCAGAGAGAGTTTATCCTTGTCCCATTCGCCGCTGATCTTGTTCAGCGCGATGTTAAGCGCCTTCTCTTTTTCCGTGTCCATCTCAACAACGACGCATTCGACCTCGGTCACACCGGTATCGATCAGCACTTTCAGTCGCTGGTGCCCGCCGACGACGTGGCCTGTGGTCTGATTCCAAATAACAGGCTCCACATACCCGAACTCCAATAGCGAACGTTTCAACTTTTCATATTCCGGATCACCAGGCTTGAGGTCTTTGCGTGGATTGTAATCCGCCGGGACGAGCTTACCGACTGGCAAGGTTTTAATATTCATATTTCTCCTCTTAGTAATAAACAGAAAGCCACACTCGAAAGTGTGGCTTGAACGCTGCTTTTCTGTCATTCAGAAATATATTCATTAATTATATCTATAATGAAATCAGCTGACTCTGGAGTATAGTTTGGCGAAATTGAAAGTGTCAAGAATTCAAAGTCGCCATTATATTTTATATGTTTGAGTTCTTTTATGGCTTCGAATTTTACCTCGGGTTCCAACGTTGCTTTCGCTAGAAACACTCTCCGTTTGATTTTATCGTTCATGTCATAGGCAGGAGTGTTGTGTGGTAATTGTATAGTATCATTCGGCTCAACACACCCCTTAAGTATATACGGTAAATAGTCGAGATAATCTAATTTGGGATTATGGATATATGTAATCTTCGAGATCCACCTGAAGGCAATAGCAAACAGCAGAAAATCACATATGCTTGGTTCTTTGTATCCGCTAAAACGTTCTTTATATGTTTCAACTTTTGCTCTATCGCTCACGTCAATTCCGAGCAACTTCTCGAAAATAAAAACCCATGCGCCAGACCCAAGGCCTAAATCAGCATGTGAATCCACATGTATCACTTCAAATGGCGTTTGTAACTCGCCACCTGTTATAAGCTGTCTCCAATAATATAAGACTTCAAAATGATGCTGAACAATCTTACCACGTATCTTCTGGTCTTTTCGGAGGCCTAGGTTCTGTTCAAGAAATGCAATTACATCATTTCGCTCCCAAACGGGATAATCTTTATCTGAAAGTCTAAGTTCACTATCTTGTGATATCCACTGAGCTATATTATATACAAAGTAATCCATATCGATATCAAGTACTCTCATATCCGTTCTCCTTTGTTGTTTTCTAAATAGATTATATCATTTTCGAACTACTTTACTCAGCTATTCGCGACTTTGAATCTATCTCTGAATTATCGATTTGCACAAGATCCTCACTAATCCTTTTCGAGCCGCAACTAAGTTCCCCGCGAGCGCTTGCCCGCGCAGCGTTTTTCGTTGCTGGCTCGTCAGGCGGTGGTATTTTAAAGCGCGAATGAACGCTTGTACTTCATCCATGTTTACTTACCCCTGCGCGCGGTCAACAGTCGTTCCATAACGTCGTCCTGCGGATTAGCGCCCGTGTAGTCTGTCGCACAGTTCTCCTTTACGATCTGGAAGATCTCGTACCAGAGCCGGTTCGTCTGTGCCATGTAGTTCTGGCTCATTGCCACATACGGAGACTGAATCGCGCTGCCAGTCGTCGGGTGCTTCGCCAAGAAGCCATATTCCGTGACCGCTTCCTCGCACTGAATCCATCGCGCGGCGCTCATGGCGTACCGTTCCAGCAACTGTGGAGAAACGATTCTCGCCGCGCCGCGTTGGTCGAGCCAGTCCCATGTGTTCGCGTAGATCTCCGCCGCTTCGAGGTTGCGCCCATCCTTCTGTCGGGCGGAAAGCAACTCTCTTGGCAATGGCATATCGCTGCCCTGAAGGTTGGCGGAGTTGGGAAACTCCACAACGGTCAGCCTACGCTTGCCGGGGTTGCCGTCGAGCATCTTATCCGCAAGCGGCTTTTTCTTCTGCCCCGCGCCCAATCTCGACCCACCGTGACCGTTTGGCATGTGAGTATCCTCCTGCAAAAAAATAGAGGGCTATTCGACCTCTTGAAACCGCGAAAGTTTGCACGTGACCCGACCGCGTTGTCCAGTTGGAAAGGTCACAGAGGTAAAATCACCCCACCGGGTCATTCCATGTACTATTCCTGTCTTGAGTTAGTACTACCGATCGTAATCTTCGAATGGCAGCACTTACAAAGCGCCATGAGGTTGCTCTCGTCGTTCGTGCCACCGTTTGCCAGCGGCAGAATGTGATGCACTTCCTCGGCGGCAGTGAGTCTGCCGTCGCTCTTGCACTGCTCACACAAAGGATGCAGCAATATAAATCGCGCGCGGAGTTTCTTCCACGCGCGACCATAACGTTTGTTGGTATCTGGGTTTCGCAGGTATTTGTTGTACTGACGATCGATGGATTGCCTGTGCTCGTCACAGTACTGACTATCTGTCAGCCTCCCGCATCCCGGGTAGGAGCACGGACGCTTGGGTTTCCTCGGCATGATATTCCTCCCGGGTACGGAAAAGAGCCTTCGCGTTCTTCGCGAAGGCTCCCAATCCATCTTTTGCAATTGTATTATCTCACAGGTGTCAGGGTGTCTTTCAATGTCTTTTCCTGTCCAATTTAGAAATTAAATGCTTCCAGCGCCTGATCATGCAGCTTATACAAGTAACGCAGATCATATCCCAATTCTACTGCGATAACCTCCCACCGCTTGAAGCACAGATACCGCAGTTCCAGAATCGTCTGGTACTCCGTGTTCTCCACTCGTTTGATGCGCCGCATAATCTCCGCCTTGAGATCGACAAGCGCGTCGATGTCTTCGTTGATCTCGTTCTCCAGATCCACCATCTTGGCGATGGTATCCTCCATGGAGTGTGGGTTGGGCGTCGCCGCTTTCGGCGAACCGGACAGTGTTCCAGTCGCCTTGCCCAATAGGTCGCGCAGGGACATCACTTGCGCCAGCTTGCTGTTGATCCGCTGGTCGATCCGGTATGCCTGTGAAAGGTAATCCTTTGTGCTCATTTGAACCCTCCCTTGTCAAAAGTCGATTCCCGCGTATGCCCACAGCACGGCTTTCACATCCTCCACCGACCGAACCACATACGCGTGGCCGCCAGCGACCTTGATCTTGTGAATCGTGCGCTCCTGCAGCTTTGTCACACTGCACTCCGGCGTCTTCACCTCAAAGGCGAAGAATTGTCCGTCCAAACAGCAGATCACATCGGGGATGCCCGCCGTCCCGTACATACCGCCATGCTCTTTCCAAGCAAAGCAACGTGGAACCATCTTCAAAATCCGCATGATTGCTGCGGTGATATCTTTTTCCAGCATGTTCGCTGAATGCTCCTTTCTGTATCCGTTACAAAAAAGCCCGAAATTCGGGCTGTTTGAGGTTTGTCGCATCTTGTCGCAGGATTTTAGGTTATACATATAAAAAAGAGCTTTCTTTACACATAACCTATATTACTTGCGACAAGTTGCGACAGAGGGTCAATCAAACGGAATTTTTCCCTTATATTCGGTAAATCCGTCCTTGTCAAATCGCAGCCGAAAACCGATGAACATCGTTGTTTCGCTGCCTCCAGCATAAGGCCGCTTCCGCTCTACGCGCCCATACATTGCCAGAATCTGCTTGAAGTTTCGAGTGTTCTCCGCAAAGCAACCATTCGCGTCGCACCATTTCTTGTATCGGTCGTATACCGCGGAGGTACGTTCTTCGGCATTCGAGATCGGCTCCATTTCATCTTCGATAAAGAGTCCAACCTTATCGCTCTCGTGACGATACCGCTCGGTTGCGAAACGCACCGATTCCGGCAAATTTAAACCTTCCCACTTTACCGCGCAGTAACCTTCAAGCAACCAGTTCAAGATGGCGCTTTGATTCTCCGGTGCGACGAACGTTTGCTTCAACGTTTTGTCCTGCTGGTTCACCTCAAAATGGCGCTCAAACGGAATAATCATGATCCTTCCGCTGGAAAACAGCGTCATATCCGTAATAACCGGCAGATAATTCGTGTTCATGTAGATTTTGAACTGGGGTTGGAAATCGAAGCTGTTTTCATGGAGGAATCGCGCATTGAGCGTATCGTTCCCCGTCATGCTCTTTACCTGTGCAGCGTTGAGCAGCAATCCTCTGCTCGGCTCCGAGATGTTGGCAAATCGGATTCCCGCGAGCCGCGCAATATCCTCGGTTGGATTCTGGCTGCTGATGTTTTGCTTCATGCTGATCGTCTCGGGTCGAACCGTGCTTCCGTACTCTCCCATGACCCGCAAAACGCTCTCCATGAGCGTGCCTTTTCCGTTGCGCGTAGTAGCTCCATACAGGATAAAGAGGCACTCAAAGCGTGTATCACCGCTAAGCGCATATCCCAAGGATCGCTGTAAAAACCTCGCTCTGTCTTGATCGCCGCTCATGATTTCGTCAACAAACCGATCGAACCGCTCGCAACGCGCTTCCGGGTTGTATACAATGTCCGATATCTTTGTGAGCTTATCCTCCGGTGCATGAGGATGGAAGGTTATATCCCTCAGGTGAATCGTCCCGTTTTGGCAATTGAACAAGAACGGATCTGTATCGAACGCTTCCATTGGGATCGGATACACGCCCTGTGCATCTTTCAGAATCGTTTCCCTAGTTTTTCGTGCCTGCCATTTCTTACACCGATCGATATAATCTTTGCGCAACTGTTCATCGGAGATACCGACCGCGTATACCATGAGCTCGTTCGCGAGTTTTTTACATAGTTCCATCGCTCGAAGTCCGCCAATGTCCGGTTCCCATCGTTTTCCTTGAAAGATATACCAGAGCTTCCGTTCCGGCACATACCGGGCAACATCTCTGTAGTAATCCGCAAAAAGCATGCTGTTGCCAATGTCTGTGCTGAGGTATCGAGGATTGAGTTCCGGGTATAGCGACTGCAGCAATCCTATTGCTTGCGGCTCATCCGCACGAATCCGTTTGCTAATGCGAGGCAATTCTTCGGCCTGTTTCACGCAGTCCGTCAGCCATGATTGAAACTGTGCCGGATCGCCTACGAGCAACTCATTAGGGTCTTTATATCCTTCCGGGGTTGTCGTTTGCATATACTGAACGGGCATCGCTTTCAACTGGGTACACAGCTTCTTTGCGGATTCCGCTCCAGCCTCATCCCTGTCCATGCAGACGATCAGCGGAGGAACCGATTCCCCCTTTTTCAGCGCGTCGAACAGTTTTCGGGTTCCAGTCCCGCAAACAGCGACGGCATGACTGCCTTCTTGCTGGATTGACAGCGCGCAAAACGCGCTCTCCACGACGAATACTGGTTCACCCTGATCCAAGGATTCTTCGTAGAATAGCGGCTCAGCTCCCACGTCCTCGGAACGTGGTTTGAAGAATCGTTTGTCGGAGATGCCACGCGAGGTGTAGTACTCAGAATATTCTCCATATGGGATAACGATCGCGTCTCGTTTCGCATCGTAACCAAACCGGAATTGCATCATGCTTTCGCCGGTAAATCCTCTTCCCTGCAAATACATTTGCGCGCGCGGCGAGACGTAGAACGCTTCTATGGTGCTCTGGATATATTCTTTCAGGCTCGAAAAATCCAGCGTTTTCTTCTTCCGCTCCGATTCAGGGCAGTTCAGATGAAATGTCTCGCAGATCAGATGCGCAGCTTCAGTAGTGCTGATGTGTCTGAACTTAGCCACCAGATCGATCGCATCGCCGGATGTATCACAGCCAAAGCACTTGAACCTATCATCCTTGAACGAAAGCGATGGGGTTTGATCATTGTGAAAAGGGCATCTTGCCTTCCCGCCGTGAACCTCAATTCCCAGCCACTTGACCACCTCTTCAATCTGCACAGATCGTCGGATGAGCGGGAAATCGGTCATATCCCCTCCTCCTTTTGCAGGTCCAAACCATCCCGTTTCTTATACTCCTTGCAATCCCGATCGAAGAATCGAATTGTCATATGCGTCCCCAGCGCATGTGAAATCTCGCGTTGCATGCCCGCGCTATAGCGGTCGCCAAATACCCAGATCTCCTCGCAGAGATCCAAGAGACGCAGCCCCATTTCCATCCCGTCCTGCCGCTCCTTGAACTGCTTGTCGTCGAGAAAGCGCGGATACAATAGATGCGGGGTAATCGGCAAATGCCCGCTGATATAGGCGAATCTTGAGTATCGGCGCGCGTTCTGTACGTTCTCCCGTACGCTGCCAGCAAACGGAGAACAGACAAAAACCATCGGGCGGTCGGTGCGTCCCAGAAACAGGACGCGAGGACGCCCGGATGATCCCGAAGTTGGTTCCAAATTCAACTCACTTGACATTTCATACCGAATTCCTTTCTCATAAATCAGTAGGGAGCGGTTGCCCGCTCCCCATTTCCGTATTTATTGCTGCTCTACAATCTCACCCGTCACGGGATCGAACGGCGTCGGCACCTCGACGAACTCGTCCATATCGACGGAATAACCACCGACGTGCTTCGCATATTCCTTCACCTGTGCCGCGAGGCTCGACACCGCAGTCAGCTCTGTTTCGGTCAACGCGCGCTCAGCGGTGAATTGCGCCTGAGAATAAGCGATACCGCCCGTATTGACCGCTTTTTTGAGCGAGAATCGCGTGACCATAGCAAGCGATTTCTTACTGCGGCTCAAGAGCCGCTGGATATATCGTGTGAACTCCTTGAGCGAGCCGGTTGGTAGCGAGAGCAGAACAGGAAAAACTTCACCCTCGCGCAGGATGTAGATGCGGCGACGATTCTTACATGCTTTACCGCCACCCTCACCCGAACCGAACTGGTTGTATCGGCACTTTGCGCATGCGCCGCCCGGGTCGCCCTCGCCGGTCACACCGTCGAAGCTGCCACAATCCGGCGGTTCGTTGCCGCCCGCGTATTTATCCCGGTAATACGCAAACAGCGGATGATGATAGAGAATAACACCGGTGAATTCTTTCACCGTTTCCGGCTCGCCCCCATCCACCGACGGTAGCTCAAACACCGTGCTTCCCGCCGAGGGAATCTTGATGCGTTCAAATGAGAGGCTCAGCCCCTCAAGTTCCTGCGACATCACGTCGGTCAGGTTGAAGTTTGCGAGTTCCTCATACGCATTGTTGGTTGTAACGATTCCTGTTTCCTGTGTCATATTGTCTTATCCCTTTCTCTTATCGGGCGGCTTTCCGCACACCCACGGTTGTTTTATCGAACACGGTCACGAGTCCATCCAGCCATTCTGGCAGGTTGTCACCGTTTTCCGTGCTCTGTTCCTTCACGAATGCTGAAAGCGAGTTGGCATTAACAGTCTCGTAGACAAGATCTCCGTAACCCGCCGCGCGCAGCGCTTCAAACAGCTCATCCTTGCGCTCACCGACCGCAGAAGCGCGTGTCGTGTTAGTCAGGCAGAACATTGTGCCGTTACGAGTGAAGTTCTGCGTTTCGGTATCCACCATGCGCTGGGCGAGATCGGTGTCCACGCGGTCGATCTCAAAACCGACCACTTTTAGCTCGTCTTCCAGACGTTTTTTTGCTTCTTTCAGTTCGCGCAGCCGATCCGCCAGTGCGAACAGGTCGTTTGATTCCATATTTCTCCTTTCAGGGTGTGCCGAACGGGTTCTTTCCCGCCCGGAAATCGTCGATCAGGATTCTTGCCAGATCGGCTTTGTCACGCAGCGCTTTGAGCACCTTTGCGTCGATCGTGTTCTCCGCGACGAGGTAGATATAGGTGCAGGGATTCCGTTGCCCGACCCGATGGATTCGCGCTTTCGCTTGCTCGAAGTTCGACATGCTGTAATCCAGCGAATAGAAAACCATAGTGTCGGCCGCCGTGAGCGTGATGCCCAATCCTGCCGTCGCGATCTGACCGATAAAAACGGTCGTGTCCGAATCCTCTTGAAACCGACGCACCTGATCATCCCGGTCCTTGATCTCGCCGGAGATGACGGAATATTGGATCGCCCTATGTTCGAGCATTGTTCGGATGGCGTCGATTTCCGGCAGGAACCGTGCAATGATTACAAGCTTGCCGCCCTCTTGCGCTGCGCTGTCGACAATGTCCGAAAGCGCGTCCAGCTTCGCGGAGCTGACGTGTTCCATGCGGTCGGTTTCGTCCCCGCGCAGGAATCCGCCAGTTAACTGCGAAAGTCGCAACAGACGGGTCAATACGTTTGCGGCGGTGATCTCGCCGCCCTTGATTTGTGCGTAACTGTCCCGAACCAGCTGTTGATACAGTTTCCGTGTCTGCGGTTCCAGCTCGACCTGCTGGACAATCTCCGTCGTTTCCGGCAGATCGAGACACTCGGCCTTCGTTGCCCGGAACGCGATGCAGTGAATACGCCGTGTTAGCTCCTCAGCCATGTTTGCTTTTAGGACTGGCGTATGATTGCCATATCCCGTCATATCGAAGTAACGGTTGCGGAAAGCATAGAAGCTGTTGCCGAACACCGCCGGATTCAGGAACTTGTACGGACTGAATACATCGATCGCTTTGTTCGTGATGATCGTTCCCGTCAGCAGCATCCGGTACTGCGCCCTGGTGCCAAGCCTGTGCATGCACTTGCTCGCCGCAATGTTGTGCGTTTTGATCTTGTGCCCCTCGTCGCAGACGATGATGTCAGCGGCCCATGCAGCGAGCTCGTCTTCGAGCCGCCAGGCCGATTCGTAGTTGATCACCGCGACCTGAAGGCCGGTTCTCGGAATTTGTCGTATTTTCTCGGATTTTCTCGATCCGATTCCTTCGATCATGGCAAGTGAATACGGATAATTCGCGAACTTCCGAAACTCTTCTTGCCACACACCCAAGATCGACAGCGGTGCGACGATGAGCAACCTCTCGATCTTTTGATCAAGGTACAGCCGTCCGGCGACGGCGATTGTGGTTAGGCTCTTTCCAGTTCCCGTGGCATCTCCATCAGTAGCGCGCAACCGCGGCTCTGGATGGAGGGTGGATCATCACCACCTTGAATGAGGCCAAACAAACGGCAGACAAATTCGAATGCCTGCCGCTGATGCTCATATGGATGCGCTTTGATCGGCATCCGATTGATTTGATTGTTCTCCATAATCCCTTTCGGAAGGGGTAACGGGTGAAATGCTTCTCCTATTTGACGCTTCTATCCCGGAAAATGGGCGGTGGTCATGATCGGCTTTCTTAGCCGCGCAGCTCTTCGCTCCCCGCATCCCGCCGGGCCGCACTCTGGGACGTTATCCTCGACTGTGCGGGCTTCTCATGACCTCCGGATATGTAGTTTTCATGGTTCAGCAAAAACCCCTTCACTGTTAGGCCACGGGAAACGCGATCTATAAGGTTTTTTTCAAAAGTTTTTTAAGATTTTTTATCGCAGTCTGTAAGCGTTGCGATATTGCGGCCTGTGATACTCCAGAATCCCGTGCGATTTGGCTCACGGTTCTCTTTTGATAAAAAACAGCGGTAATAAGCTCCTGTTGTTTCGCGTCCAAACTATGAATCGCGTTAAGAAGGTCTCTGACATCTTGTTTCCAGAGAACTAACCCCTCGATGCTGTAGTTTTGGTCGATGAAGTACTCGCCCTCATATTCAAGTGCATCCAGCGCCGAGTGCCTCCTCGTTTCGCGATGATTGCTGTTGTACTCTTGCCGATCCAGTTCTCGCAGCGTTTCCGCGACCTCCTGTTCCACCTCCATCTCCTCCATGTGTCCATCTGCAAAGCGATATGTGATCTTGACCAGTTCCATTTGTCCGGCTCCTTTCGTTCAGAGCCAGACGATTGGCGCATTTTTGAGCGCACGAAAAAAAGGACCCGGCGGCGCGGCACAAAAAGCGCCGCTCGTCGGGCCCTATTTAGTTGTACTGAGTTATATCCTTAACCCCTGAGGGCGGCAGCCGGAAGATCAGGTCACGAGTTCCAGAAGCCAGGGTGCGACCGGTCTACCGATCAGCCGCGCGTTCATATAAGCCATCTCCAGTGTTAGACAGGTATGGCCAAGATAATAGCCGTCCATGGGTGTCAGCGTCATGGCAAGGTCGGTATGCTCTGTATCCAACAAACACAGCGGGAGCAAGAATTGCACCTTGCCCTGATATCCCTGCGGCACCACGATACCGGGTTCAAACGACGCTTTACGTCTCGCCAGTTCGACGGCGGTTTCAAGCAGAAGCGACAGGTTATTCGCGCGTTGAACTTCCAGCGGCAGCCGCGCGAAGTTGTCTGGATCGCATAGAATGTGGTTCACATTGACGCGAATGTCCCACGCGGGGAAGTACGTCATGCCCGTTATCGGCAGCAGGAATCCCGGTTTATCCGGCAATGGCTGCACATACTTCATATCGGGTGCAGTATCTTCAAGAAATCCTCGGAAAAACCAGTCTTGCATCGCGTCTTTGCGTTTATTACGCGTGAAACATCCGTAGATGCTCTTGTAGTTCTTTGTGTAAAGGCTTGTGTTAAAACATGTCTTTTCGTTTCTGACATAAAAGATTCTGTCCGCATATTCAGGGTTGGATTCGTAATTGAAATTATTGAAGTCGATAACTTGTTTCCTGAAAACGTAATTGACGTATTTTTCGAGGATTGGTGTGTCGGTGTTTTTCGGTGGTAATAGTGGGTGTGAAAATCGCCATGATTCCAGCATAGCCATCTCAGCCAAAGCGCTGAGATGGTCGAACCAGTTGGGTACGTAGGCGAATTCGAAGAGATCGGGTAAAAGTATCAATTGCATATCTCCTTCCATTTTGGGATCTCCTCAATGAGCTTTTTACGTAATGCCTGTGCCGCATCTAGATCCAACCGCGGTTTGCCTGCGCCGTTTACATCTGATGGTTTGAACGAGGCAATGGCATTGATATAAGGTTTATATGCTTCGAGAATTTCTCCCATGGCATTTATGTTTCCTTTTACTGCGCTACATATTGTTTCGTACGCTACTTTCATGCGTGCATTACATCACCGCCGCCAATTAAGCGGCTCCTTTCAATCTTGTCGTGAGGGGTAGTCCAGTTCAATATGATTGTCCTGATACCACCTCTTGATTTCTGTTATTGCGTGCTTGCGCCAATACCTTACCGTACGTTCGCTGATTTTAAAATGCGAAGCGATCTCCAAATCATTAATTCTATGCCAGTATTTCAATAACAAAACACCTAAATACTGTGCTGGGAGAGTGCTCAGCGCATGCTGCAGCGTTTCGTTTTCCAAGGGGTATGAGTGTCCTTCGAATTCTATGAATAAAGGTTCCCATAATGATCGTTCGCCCGTTTCATCCTCTGTGTTGATATAAATGTCCATATCCGCTGTAGGGATTTCGTGATCGCTAAGAATGTTCTTTTTGCGCAAATAATCCGTCAATGCATTGCGAAGAATTTGCTTGCAGTATGCATCGAACATTTCGCAAGCTACTGCTTTTTCGTATTCGGTCTTCAACCCTTATACCTCCTACTTTGCCGCTTGGGAGCGACATTTATTTTGCCTTCTTCTCCCCCTACTTAAATAGAACGTTTTGACTTTCCGAATCCGGCAATGATTTTGCCAGTTTTGAAAAATATATTTTCTCTAACGCAAACTTCGTCTTCTTATCTGAACACATTTTCAATTATGGAAGTCCAAAAAACAAAAACCCGCTCTAGTAGCGGGTGAGTAACGGGTTTTGGTTAATTGAAGCAGCTCTCAAGCAGTATTATTTTTCATCAAAAGCATTTTTCAAAACGATTGCCTGAACATGAACTGGTTCGTGTCTCTGCAGGACACCGGCGACAAAACTGAGCGCTGGCGAAAGGACTACAACGAGTTCCATCCGCACAGCGCCATATTAACTACAAGAGGTAATACAAAAGATTTCTTGCGCTACAAGTAATGTTAAGCTTTAGTGGCCAGCTCAATTCTCATCCCTTCAAGTCATCGATCATATTTTCGACGTTGTCAACGATTCCAAACTGCGGAATGATATACTTGATTTCAAAATCATGCATTTCTGCCGACCACGAAGCACAACAATCTTCCAAAACATGAATTTCATATCCCAATTCCGAACCATAACGCGCCGTGCTATCGATTACGAAATTCGTGGCCACACCCGAAAGATAAAGTTTCTCAATCCCCAAAGCACGCAAGACTTGATCCAGGTTCGTGTAGGAAAACGCGCTGGTGTTGAAGTTGCGAATAACAAGATCGCCCTTGATCGGTCGAATTACTTCCGGGTTTTGAACGCCCCACGTGCCTTCCAAAAACGAATGGCTTTCCCTTGCCGCAGCGCAGATCGGAAGCGTGTTTCCCTTTAATTCAGGGTACCCTTCACTAAAGATATTGTTTATGAATATGACCAGCATACCAGCTAGTCTTGCACTTTGCTGCACAGTTGCAATCTTTTTCATTACATCACGTCTCTGCACTTCAGAAAACGCGCCTGATCCGCTGTAGAGTCCGGCAGGATCAACAATATCGTTTTGGCAGTGCATAATCAGCAGTGCGCTTTGTGCTGCGAGTGAATTTTTCATAAAATCTCCTTACAAAATATTATTGAAAGTAAAGTGGCTGTAATGATATTCTCTTTCATCCAATCCCTGGAAATACCGATAGGAACCATATTCAAAGCAAGCGCCGACGATATTTAGCAATTCGGTTAGCGTCTTTTCATTGGTTGGTATGCCACGCTACATATTTCGCGTATAACCCTCCGCCTCCATTTCGCTATTTGTTTATTCCTTGACAACCATCTGATTTTGACTTCTATTTGATTCTATAAATACGCATATATGCATGCGCGTATACCCGTTTTCGCTCTAAAAGCACCACAGTCGAGGCCATAAACAAAATGAAGCGTCCGTCGTACCCACAATATTCGTATCTGATGCGGCATGTCCTCAGCAAGTATCGAAGTAAACAGCTGGCGATGCCCCGCCCAACCCCCTTGATCGACGCGTAAACGACCGAATAATCGTATCGGCAGTTGCAATCAAGTAAAATCCAACCCGCCGTTGATATTGATGAGTTGTCCGGTTACATATGATCCGCTCTCCGAGGCAAGCCACAGCACTGCTCCCGCAGAATCTGCACCTGTGCCGAGACGATGCAACGGAATTGCCGGCAACTCCTGCTCTTTCACCTCGTCCAGTGACAAGCCTTTGGCCAAAGCTTCGCGACGTAAAAACTCAAAATGCATCTCCGTTGCAGCCAGTGCAGGACACAACGCATTTACGGTCACCCCATACGGTGCCATCTCCATTGCGAATGCTTGCGTCAGGGTATGAATAGCCGCTTTTGAAGCGCCGTAGATCGCTGATCCTGCATGTCCCACTTTCCCATAGAAAGAACCCGTATTGACGATTGTGCCAAATTTCTGTAACTTCATCTGTTTTGCGGCATATTTGCAGCCAAACAGAACGCCTTTGAAGTTGACCTGAAACACCTGATCAACAAACGCTTCTTCCACTTCAGAAACCTGAACCTCGCCGCCATGGATGCCTGCGTTATTGCAGACGATATCTAAGCGGCCGAACTTTTCAATCATCAGATCAAACGCCCTTTTGACGTCCGACTCTTTCGTCACATCAACCACGAGGGCGAATCCTCGATTTTCCGGATATTCAGCCGCAATCGATTTCCATATATCCAGAACTCCTGGTGAAATGTCGCAGATCACCACATTTACGCCCGCAGCAGCGATTGCTCTTGCCATTCCGCTGCCAATCCCGCGAGCGGCACCGGTAATAAACGCAACTTTTCCAGATACATCTCGAAAATCCCTACTCATAAATTTCCTCCCGTCGGTATCGTTTCACTTCCGTTTTCTGTTCCCGCTGGTAGTTCCTATATCGTTAAACTTAGATTCTTTTGCAATCATCCAACATGCTTTTTGATACATGCATTGTTTCCAGGTGCAGTACATCCTTGATTCGGAAAATCCTTATCTTTTCATGCTGCAATTTCCCACAGGACAAGCACGCAGCAAGGATTGCCTCCCGCTCATCGATGCAAACAATCGGTATCATTACATTCGATTGCTTTGTTCGCTCTTAGCATCAATCAATGAATCGTGCTATATCTCGCGTTCAGGATTCCAAACAATCCGGCTGAATACCTATTTTTGTATCTGTGAAAACACTTACAGCTCCGAGCCTGCTGATTGCAGCTCTCAGCGGAGCGGCATTCCTATCTCCACCTATATCAAACGAAAAACTTCGGCTTCCCTTGCAATAGGGTGGAGACAACATTTTCCGCTGTGCTGCGCTGCAAATCGGTAATGGATTCTTCCGAATACCATCCAATGTGCGGTGTGATCGTCACCGTGGGGTGCATCAAAAGAGAAGAGTGATAAAAATCTTCCGTGGCTATCACATCGAGTCCGCAATAGCATCTTTTTCGAGAAGAAAGCGTTGCCATTAGCGCATCTTCATCAATCAACCCGCCCCGAGAAGTATTGACAAGAACAACGCCATCCTTCATCAGTGCAAATTGCTCTGTTGATATCATGTGCCGCGTCTGATCATTCAGCGGAGCATGAAGCGATATGGCATCCGCCAGAGGCAGCGCTTCATTCAGTGTCATAAACTCCACCTGCGGAACATCGGTACTTTGCGCGGCGTACGGGTCAACCACGAGAATCCTCTTGTAAAAGGCGCTCGCTTTCCGCGCAACATTCTGGGCAATTCTACCAAAGCCAACGAGACACAGCGTACTGGATTCCACTCGCTTCATCGGCATTATCTTGTCCATCGAGAACTGTCCGGAGAGAAGCAGTTCCCGCGTGGACGTGATTTTTCTCGCGCAACCAAGTAGATGCGCCATCGCAGTATCCGCAACTTCATCGGTGCAGTAGTTCGGTACATTCGCGACGTATATATTCTTCGCTTTCGCGGCTTGAATATCGATCGTGTCCACACCGATTGCATACCGGGCAATCACTTTACACCTTTGAAAGCAAGCGATCATTTCTTTCGTGATCTTCGCAAACTGCACGATGATAGCATCCGCATCCTCTGCAATGGGTATGATCTGCTCTTCCGTCATCGCGCCGTTGGGGAAAATACGCATGCAGTCAACGATCTCAACATCTGCTCCCAGCTGTTCAAACACCGCACACTCCGCTTTTATATCCGGATAGTAATAATCTGTTAATACGATTTTATATTTCGCCACGAATGATGCCAGCCTTTCTTGCAATATCCAGCACGCCGAGAATGCTCAGTTGATCGATCTGCTCGGTATTGGTTATATTTGTAATCTGGATGCCTTGCCTGCCTTTACTCAGAATATAGCCGTACAATTTGCAACGTCCCTTTGAACCAACTAATATGAAATTCTTGGGGAATTCTCCGCCAAAGATTTCATGCTGCATAATTGCTTTGATATCTTCTGCCGCAATCATAGCGTCTAGAAATAATTTTCTCTCATACCACTGCGTGTCCAGCAAGACATCAAGGAACCGCGGAAACATAAGCGAACGCACCAAGCCTACGCTTCCCACCCATTGCATGGCATGATCCACAACCGATTCATCGAAATAATCCGTCGGAGCGGGTATCTTATCGTTTTCCTGTACCGACTTTCCGACAAATGTATGGTGAACCACCGCATCGTAGAGTTGTCCGCTCATCGTTGACAAGCTTCCTTTTATCTGCTCATTCGCGCTGAGCGGGATGAACTTGGTGTGAGATGAAAGGATTACTATGGTCGCAGGCAGTTGTACATCATCTCGTAGCAAAATACCTGCAATCTGTGTTTCTTCGCCACGCATAAAGTCAAGCTCGCCAACAAGCTTAGTTGCAGCTGCGCTTTTTGCATCAAAAGCATTTTTAACGCCGCGGACAAAATATATCGGGACATCCACGTCAATGATATGGAGACCTTCCACGCGCTCGATGTTTGACGCCAGTTGAATTACCCCGCAAGGCGCAGAAAGGTGCGGCAACTCGGCAAGCCCAATTTCCGATGTGATCATCCCAGACGAAAGCACAAGGTTTATCTGAGATGTTGAAATCCCTGCCAGTGCCGCTGCTTCTGCGACAATTTCACGAACGCCATCTTCAAGTGTTTTTGAGTTTCCAGATGTCGCGGTGTCCTTCACACCTACCATCTTTGTCGCTTTGCCATATACTTTTCCATTTTCATCGACGATATATGCACGCGAGTTCGTCGTTCCACAGTCTATTGTTGCATAATACACGCTTATACCCCCAAATTCTCCAGCGCAGCGGCAATCTTCTTTTTCTCTTCCTTTGTTGCCGGAATAAACGGCGCTCTTGGAAAGGCTTTCACGATTCCTTTTATCTCAGCAATCGCATAGATAGCAAGTTGTGTGGAGCGCGCCAGATACATAATGTCGCGCAGCGCATTGATGAGAAATTGCGTATTGCGGCTCTCTTCCAATTTTCCATCCATCGACTCGTGCCACATCTTGCTGCAAAGCTCCGGAAATACATTGCCGATTCCAGGTATGAACGCCTTGCTTCCCAAGGCATACGCAGGCACCCACATTGCTTCAGTGCCCAGCGCGATATCGAATGTTTCGTCCGCCAACTCGCGCATGTATCTCGCGTGGATCATAATATCAAATGTAGCATCCTTAATGCCGCTCAAGCCCAGTTGTTTGAGCGTCTTCATTACTTCTATGCTTGTCTGGTAACCCGAAAACTGCGGGTTGTGATAGACATAGAATGGGAAATCTTTCGTCGCCTTTAGTATTTGAGAATAATACTCAATCAAGTCTTTATCCGAGTAGTTATAATAATACGGACCCACCGCCGATGCAGCAGAACAACCAATTTCTGCAGCATGCAGAGTTAATTCTATCGTATCCTTCGTGCTTGCGGTTCCGGTATGCACAATCACAGCCGTTTGCGGCGAGGCTGTTTTTTTAACGATCTCCGCCACTCGTTTGCGTTCATCCAACGTCATCAAAGGGCCACTGCCATAAGAACCGCAGATGAAAAGGCCGTCCACACGTGGAGACAAAAATTCTACCAAGCGGATCAGATTTTTTTCGTCCAGATTTCCATCTTCATCAAACGGGGTGATCATCGGTGGTACTACGCCATTCATTTTGAATTTCATTATTTTAGCCTCTCTATCATATTCATTTTCAGCAAATAGCAAGCATGCAGACAGGGGCCGCCTCCGCATTCTTCCAGCGAATTGGCAATGCGAATATTTGCTTTGCTTCTGCGTCGGATGCTGCAAGTCTGTTTAGATTGACATCTTCAAATATCAGTAACGTTCGCGTCTCGCCGTCCTCCAAGGTATCTATCAATGCTTTATGCGCAAGAAAGCCTTCCGAAGCACCATTTTTTGCGCTATCGACGCTCAAAAAATCTACAGCAATCGCCTTGAGCTTCGGAAAGACCGTTCGAAGATACAAAGCCGCCTCTTTGGTAAATGAGGGGAAGCGATATATATAGGTTTCCGGATCAGTCTCTTTTAGATCGGAAAAACCCGAATAGATGCACAAGATGTCCGCCTGCATAATCTTGGATTCATACTGGGTCAAGTCATCAATTGTTACCTTCTCGTCGGCTTGCTTCTTTATTGTCAAGAGAAGCGGCGAGTAAAAGCAGAAGTTTTCAATAGGAATTTCGCAGATATTTTTTCCGTTTTTCGAAAAATGTAACGGCGCGTCAACGTGTGTTCCATTGTGCATATGGTGATACACGGAAGACGCATTGCAAATATCTCCCCGTTCCATAAGTAAATCCGCGTCTATTCGTTCCGTCGGATTGGTTGGCCACCTTGGCATATTCTCTTGCAGTAAAGAGCTCAGTTCAATCAACATATCTCCAGCACCTCCAACTTTATAGTTCTCACTCAGTGAATTATAAATCTCTCGAATCCGTTTCTGATCCGTCAATATGTCCCCATGCGTGGCTGCCCAGTATGTGCGGTAATTCCGCCGTCTATCGTCAGCATCGAACCTGTCATGAAGTCGCACCGTCCGGAAGCCAAAAACACCACTACATTCGCGACTTGAACCGGCTCCGGGATGTAGTGGACCGGTAACGCATCCTTAAATTTTGTCTCCGCATCCGGAATGCAAGCAAACGTATGCGCGACAATTTCTGTCCTTATTATGCCGGGACATACCGCATTCACCCGGATTCCATCACTTGCGTAGTCCAACGCCATGCAACGCGTCATGTTCGAAACTGCTCCCTTTGCGGTGTTATATGCCACCATATCCGTGTCCCCAAGCAGTCCCGAAACGGACGACATGTTAATGATTGCCCCTCCTTGCTTTTCCAGCATCTGCGGAATAATCGAGCGGGACACAAGGTAGACACCACGCACATCGACATTCATCACTTGATCCCAGTCTTCAATAGAGGTTTCATGAAGTTTCCCGGTTCTGTGGATCCCCGCGTTGTTAAATAACACTTCACAGTTGCCATATCGATTCTTCACGAAATCCGCCAACGCTGCCGCGTCTTCCTGCTTGCTCACGTCGCAATGAAAAAACTGCGATTCACCCCCATAACCGAATGCTTCGATTTCTTTTTGAACGGACGCGCCCTTTTCCGGGTTGATGTCGCAAAACACAACTCTCGCACCTTCTTCGACAAATCGAAGCACCGTCGCTTTTCCGATTCCCGAAGCGCCGCCGGTTACTATGCAGATTTTATCTTTAAGCTCCATCTTATCATGCCTTTCATCATCTCATCGTTATCGTCTTTCGGGCAACTCCGCTCCAATCGACACGCGTTAAATCTTCTTCTCTTTTTCTCTTGCATACAGCAGAAGAAGTAATATGATAACCGCTCCCTGCGCAATCATACGTCCTGCGAACGGAATATCTATCGCAGTTAGAAAATCTTCAAGCACCGTCATGATAATCGCGCCAGCAATCGTTCCGGCATATCCACCTTTTCCGCCAGTAATAGAAGTCCCGCCGATTATGACCGCAGCAATCAAACTGGTACTATAGCCTGAGCCCGCATTGAGGTAGCTCCTGCCGGTATATCCAATTAGCAGGAAGCCCGTTATTGACGCAATGATTCCGGATATCACGTACACGCTGAATATCACATTTCTTGTATTAATTCCGGAAAAATTCGATGCCTGCATATTGGATCCAACCGAATAGACCCTGCGCCCATATGGCGTCTTCTTTTGCAGCGTAATCGTGATAATTGACAAAATAAGCCATACAACTACAACACCCGAAACCAATCCCAGCAAGTTCTCGTTACTGATGGCGCTGATGGCGGGCGCTGAACTGCCTTTCGGTGCACCATTCGTATAAACCATGTACGTCCCATACAGAACACTCCCCAGGCCAAGCGTCATAATAAACGGCGGAACTCTGAAAAGTGCAACTCCCGCGCCGTTGACGAGTCCAACAATCAATCCAAACACCAATACAGCCGCCAACGCGGGAAGAATGTTGCCGTCTTGCCCTGCCATAATCTCAGCAGCGATAATATATGCGAATGAAATATTATGTTCAATGGACAGATCGATCCCGCCCGTTAGTATGACAAACGTTTGTCCAATTGCCGCTATGCCCATAAACGAGGCCAGCCGTATCATTCCCATCAAATGAACCGGGTCAAGATATCCCGGTGAGAAAATTTCTGCCAGACCAAGCATGATGACCAATAGAATAAACACCATGTATTTTTTTATAGCCTGGCTTATTTGCGATGGCTGTGTGCGCAGGGTATTCGCATGATTCATCGGTTTCGACCTCCCTAAGATCGTAATAATGTCATTTCTGTTTTAGCTTGCTGATTACAAGTGCAATAATCAAAATTGAGCCTTGAAATATGGATTGATAGAAGGACGATACGCCGATCAGATTCAGCATGTTGTTGATTATATAAATAATCAACACGCCAACTATAGTACCCAATAAATCTCCAATCGCCCCCGTCATCATCGTTCCGCCGACAACCGTTGCGGTGATTGAATTCATGGAAAATGATCTTCCGATGGTTGGATCACCCGAGTACATCTGCGCGGCTAAAAAAATGCCAGCCATTGCCGACAAAACGCCGCAAATCACGTAAGCTACAAATTTGACTTTCCAAACCCAAATACCTGTGCTGTACGCGGCACCTTCGCTGCCGCCAACCGCGCGAATGGACACTCCAAACGCGGTTTTGTTCGTCACCATTCTCAGGATGATGGTGAATATGATTAGGAAGAGGATCACATTTGGAAAACCTGCGAATTTCCCGTTTAAAAACTTTCCAAAGGGTGCAAAAACGGAACCGCCGGGAATCGGAAGAATGAACAAAGCCAACCCGCCGAACATAGCAGCAGTCGCGATTGTTACAATAATGGCGGGCAACCGTCCTTTTGTGATTAAAATTCCATTTAGCGCGCCGCCAAGGGCGCCAACGACAAGCGCGCTCAGGAGCGCGAATATCATGCCGCCAATCCCATCATGGGTTGTCATGATGGTGACACAAGTCACATTGCTCAGCGCGATGAGAGCTCCGATTGACAGATCAATGCCTCCGGTTAGTATTACAAAAGTCTGCCCAAATGCGGCCAGCATCAACGGGAATGCACTCACGAGAATATTTCGAAGGTTGCTCGCTTTGGTGAAGTCGCCATTGATAACACTTGCCACACTGACCAGAACAAAAAGAAATAGATAGATCATGACAACATGAGAGTATCTATACTTGAAGTCCGGGTTTCCGCCTTTTGATAGGAATCCTCTTTGTTTTATCATACTGCTTCCCCTGATTTCATTGTTTCCAGTCCCATAGCACAGCGCATGATGTTTTCTTCGTTGATATCAGCGCGGTCCAGTAGCGCAGACATTTTACTTTCGTACATCACCATCACTCTATCGCTCATTCCGATCACTTCCATCAAATCGTTAGAACACATAATAACCGCGACTCCGTTCTCGGCCAGATCTCGCATGATAAAGTAGAATTCCCTCTTTGCTTCAACGTCGATCCCACGAGTTGGTTCGTTGAACAACAGCACCTTTGGGAGAATCGCCAGCTCCTTACCCAAAACAACCTTCTGCTGATTTCCTCCACTAAGGCTTGTTACTTCCTGTTCCATATTGGACATTTTAATGTTTAGCTTCGAGCGAAATTCTTCTACGAGCCGTTTTTCCGCAGCACTGTCAATAAAACAAAGCTTTTTCCGTTTTTCCAAGCTAGCCAACGCGATATTATGTCGGATCGACATTCCCAAGAGTAAACCTTCCTGTTTGCGGTCACTCGGAATGAGCGCGATGCCTTCGCGAATTGCTTGTCTGCTGCTATGTATATGCTTTTTCACCCCGGACATCTGTATCTCTCCGCTCTCCAGCGGATAGAGGCCGGACAATGCGTTGAGAAGCTCTGTTTGTCCGTGGCCCTGCAACCCAGCAATGCCTAATATTTCACCCTTGCGAATTTCAACGTTAATCGGTACGCTATTGGCCTTGAATTTCATGTTATGAACGCTGAAAATCACTTCTCCCGGTGTATGATCCAAATGCGGTGGGAATACATTTTGCAGCGTTCGCCCCACCATCATTCGAATCAACTGATCCATATTGATATCAGATATTGCGCTGGCAGCAATAAACTTCCCATCCTTCAATACCGTCACTCGGTCCCCGATTTCAAAAACCTCTTCGAGCCGGTGGGATATGAAAATGATAGTCTTCCCCTTGGCAGCCAACTTGTGGATGATATCAAAAAGTATCTCCACTTCCTTTTTCGCCAAGGATGAAGTAGGTTCATCTAATATAATGATTTCGGGATTCCGGATGAGTATCTTTAATATCTCTACCAGCTGCTTTCGGGCAACCGATAAACGATCAACTATCGTATTTGGATCAATCTGAATGCCATACTCGTTCATACAATCAGAAAGTAATTGCATCTGTTGTTTCTTATCGATCAGGAATTTCTTTTTCTTCTCGATATTCAAAAAAATGTTCTCCGCTACGCTGAGCTGGTTGATCAGGGTTAATTCCTGAAACACCATCGCGATTCCGGCTCTCTGCGCTTCTATTGGATTCTTGAATTGAACGGAGTTCCCAAAAAGAGTAATTTTACCTTCATCAGCCGGGAAAATACCTGAGAGTATCTTTAATATCGTGCTTTTTCCGGCGCCGTTTTCGCCTGCCAATACATGGACCTCTCCCTTTGCACATGAGAAGTTGACGTCGTCCAATGCTTGGATACCATCAAAATGCTTTGATATATGCTCCATTTTCAACACAAATTCTGACATGCTGTTATTCCTCTCTTTACGGTATGGCACCCGGCATCAGATACCGGGTGCCAATTTTGTTTGAATCTTCGTGCTGAAAGGCACTAGGAAATTATGTGATTACTTTCCTGTTTGTGCTTATTCGAACAAAGTCGTCAGGATACTATCCGGCAGTTTTGTATCGTCACACCAGAACGCATCCGACAGGTCAGAGCGATAGTACTGATCGATTGTATCTGCGGTGATCACATTGCACGGAATCTCGATTACTTTTTCAACCTGCTCGCCGTTGAGTGCAGCAATCATCGTATCAAGTGCGGTCAAAACCATGGTCGGCGGATAAATAGGCGCTACGCTGTCAAACTTATCCACGCCGATATACTGCTTCCAGGTTCTAAGGAATCCGTTGCCCGCTTCGCCAGCCATCGGAACCAGCGGACGACCCGCTGCGACGAACGCATCGATCGCGCCTTGCGTCATCGCGCCGCCCTGCGACCAAACACCATCGATAACCGGGTTCGCGGAAAGAAGACTCTCAACTGCTGCTTTACCCTTGCCGTATTCCCAATCGCAATACGATGTGCCAACAATCTCGATGCCCGGATATTGTTTGAACACTTCTTCTGCACCTTCCCAGCGGCCAGCGTTGACCGTATTGCCCGCGGTGCCGTTCAGCACGATGATTTTTCCGACTCCGCCAAGCTTATCAACCAGAAACTCAGCGCCAACGCGACCAAATTCTTTATCGGACTGATAAACTTTCGAGGTCACGTTGTCGGTGTCTACCAGCATGTTCCACGAGACAACTTTGATGCCCGCTTCCATTGCTTCCTCAACAACAGGGGAGAGCGCCGACGGGTTGGATGCAGCAATGATGATGCCATCCACGCCCTTGGTGATCATGTCTTTTACGTCGCTAATCTGTTTGGCAGGATCGTCATTCGCAACCGTGATGAAATACTCGTCGATAACGCCAGCTGCCTGTAACTGCTGTGCCGCATACTCAAACTCCGCCTTCATCTGTACGCGCCATGTTGCGCTCATGGTCGGGTCGCAGAAAGCGATGGTGTAACCGCCCTTTTCTGCAGTTTCTGTTGTTTCCGTGCTTGCAGCTTCCGTGCTAGCAGCGGCCGGCTCGGTCGCCGTGTCTGTCGTTGGTTCAGCACTCTTCGCGCAGCCCGCCAGCGCAAAGATCATCATCAGGGCAACAACCATGCTAACCAATGATTTCAATGTGTTTTTCATTTTCTTCTCCTTTTGATTTTTTTGATTTGGAAATTGAGTTCTTAAAAATGTATGATGTGAATCAGGCGATTCCATCGTAGCATCGATGAGTACTCCCGTACATTTAATATGATGAGAAAATGTATTACTTTGATTGGATACTCACAGATCAAGAAACACCCTAACCTTCAACGAAAAACAGAAGCCCCGGCAGAATTAGCGCTGCAATAGATGAATAGCAAACCCTCCGATTTCGTCCTTCAGGTAAATTGCGATCAAAGTCTCACCTTTGTATTTAGCCGTGGATTCATCCGTCGCAAACCCTTTTTTCGACAGATAATATATAGATCGCTCAACATCGTTTGTTTTGATGGCAATGTGTCCGTTTTTGCCGAGTCCCGGAACCTTCGTAATCTCAATATCCGAACCTGAAAAAATCGAACTGTTGCCCTGATTCAGTTTGAAGTTGAATGCGCACGAAAATAAATTAGCCGCGCTCATCGCATCGTCAGAATTCGCTGTATTGATCCCAATATGAGCCAGCTCAAAGCCAAGCAGCGCGTCCACCGCCGCCGCTGTGTCGGCAGTGATGGTTTCAAATCGATGTCCTGCAATATCAGTGCTTTTACAAAACCAACTCCCGCCAGCTGCATGGATGAACGGTTTTGTCGCGTATTCGGCCAGGTTTTCCAGATTAACCCCGCCCGTTGGCATGAATCGAATACCAGTTGCTTTGTAAGGTCCATACAATGCGGCGCAACCTTTTATTCCGCCATATACGTCTGCTGGGAAGAATTTCAAAACTTTCAGCCCGTAAGTGAGCGCCTTTTCAATCTCTGTTGGTGTAACACACCCCGGCGTAATCGGTACATTAAGGTCGATGCATCGCTGCACAATCGCAGGGTTGAATCCCGGTGAGACGATAAACTGCGCGTCAGCCTCAATCGCATCCTCGAGTTGGTGCATATCAAGCACCGTACCCGCCCCAACAAGCATCTGCGGATACGCCTTGCGGACTTCTTTGATCGCCTGAATACCCGCTTCCGTTCTGAGCGTTATCTCCATGACATCAATGCCGCCATCGAGTATCGCTTTTGCAGTAGGTATCGCGTCTTCCACATTTTCAATCACGACGACAGGAACTAAACCGCATTTACCGATTCTTTCAATCGCATTCATCTGGGTGTGTCTCCTCCAATTTTGTTTTTACCGCCCGTCTCGTAACAGTGCATCAGCGCTGAACGCGTCCGGATGCTTCACCTTGCATCAGCTTCTCTACTTCATCTTTCGAGGTCAAGTTGAAGTCCCCGCTGATCGTATGCTTCAAACAGCTGGCTGCCACCGCAAACTCTAGCGCATCTGCAGTGTTCTCATAGCTTTTCAAACCGTAGATAAGCCCAGCCGAAAATGCGTCGCCACCGCCCACTCGATCCACAATGTTATTGATGTTGTATTTCTTGCTTTGCAGAAAATCATTGCCGTCATAAAGGCATGCCGACCAATTGTTATGGTCTGCGCTCACACTCTCCCTTAACGTGATGGCAACTTTCTTTACGTTTGGATATTCCGCTAAAACACGTTTGCAGAGTTCCACATACGTCTGGATATTCAGCGTTCCAGACTCGACATTTCCATCCGCCTCAATGCCAAGTGACTTCTGAATGTCCTCTTCATTTGCAATCACAATATCTGTATGCCGAACCAACTCCGGCATAATCTGCGATGCTTTCTTCCCATATTTCCAAAGATTTTTTCGGTAATTCAAGTCACACGAGACAGTAAGTCCATTTCCTTTTGCCACTTGCAGCGCTTCCAGTGCGCATTGATAGGCATCCATCGATATCGCAGGCGTAATGCCGGTGATATGAAACCAATCCATACCGCCGAATGCAGCATTCCAGTCGATTTCTCCGGTTTTGAGCTTCGCAATAACAGAATCCACGCGATCGTAAATCACCTTCGACGGGCGTTGATTCGAGCCTGTTTCCAGAAAATAGATGCCCATCCTGCCAGGCCTGCGCAGCACATGTGATACATCAGTACCATGCTTACGCAGTTCCATCAAGCACGCTTGTCCAATATCGTTGTCAGGCAGGGCCGTCACAAAACGCGTATTCATTCCGAAATGCGCAAGCGAAACCGCTACGTTTGCTTCTCCCCCCCCAAAAACCGCTTCCAAAGAAGGGGATTGGAATAGCCTTTCTCTATCTACTGATTTGAGTCTCAACATGATTTCGCCAAATGTTACCACGCTCATAATATCCTCCACGCAATCAACCGTCCGTCAATGTCTGTCGCTACAGATTGTTATATAGCACCAATTTCCGTGTAAACCTGCTCTAGTGATTTTCCACTCTTTAAACCGTCGCGGACTGCGTTTTCTTTGTCAATCCTTACAATCGATTCGTCGATCACCTGATCAGCGATCGCTGCTGGTATGATTGCAACCCCGTCAATATCACCAAAAACGAGATCGCCCGGGCAAATCGTCACGCCGTCAATCTGAACCGGAATTTGGCACTCATTAATCTCGCAGCGACCCTTAGATGTTTTCGGATTTTTCCCTCTATAGAAAAGCGGAAACTGCATTTCATTTAACGCTTTAAAATCCCGCGCATAGCCATCCAGCAATACACCCGCGCCTTTGCGCATCTCAACCGCTGTTGCAAACAGTTCGCCGAATACAGCGCAGTTATAGTTGCCTCGTGTTGCGAGGACGTATATTTCGTCCGCGCCAAGCTGATCGACGATCTTTGTTTGCGCGATTAGTGGATTTTCGGGCATTGAATACACTACGTTGCCAATGCTCGTAAATGCCGGCCCGAAGATTACGGTGTCTTCGTTCAGTCCGCAGATCTGATTGCTCAGCGCTTGATTGCGGTATCCCATCTCATCCATGACATCACAAAGTATTCCGGAGTAAAGAACTGCTTTCAAATGTTCAACATTGTATTTTTTCATATTCATTCTCTTTCTATAATTTTCTATTTCAATATCGCAATAGCACGCACCGGCGCGCCCTCACCGGCATCGACATTCAGTGGTAATCCCATAAACTGGAATTCCATACCGATAAGCAAATCCAAATTGGTAACAGCTTCATACAGGACTTTATTGTTACACGACAAAAATGCCTTGTGGATCGGAAATTCTGCATCTCCCGTTGTATCAACATTGTTCGTTTCAACACCAATCCCTTGGATGCCGTCTAGTCCAGCTAAATGCTGTGCCAGTTCGGAAGTCATCACAGGATATGGCCCGTATTGCTCCGGTTTATCCCAGTTTTTTGCCCAATTGATATGAAAGAACACGAATTGTTTGTTGGAAAGGTCAACTCCGTTGAGCACTTCCATCCCATAGTGCATGCCTTCCTGATATCCAGAGCAATCGATAACAATCCCTTCGCCGAGAAAAAAGCCTGCGGGCTTGTCATCCACATGAAATCCTCCGGCGATAAAATGCCCGGGGCAATCGAGGTGTGTTCCATAGTGCATACAGAAGTTGTCGATATACGTGAGCTCCAGCCCGTCTCCTGCGTTTGTATTGCCGATTTTTCGAATAACAGGCTGTATGCCGCCGTCAAATACTCTGATATCATTCGTATACTTCCACGACAAATCGATCACTTGCATTCGCTTTTTCACCTCCTGCAGTTATATGCGCCATTCTTCTCCGCTTCGAGGTTTAAAATAGGTCCACCCTCTATACTCAGCGCCAAGCTCAGGCCTGGCCTCGGGCATACCGGGCAGAAAAAGCCCGCCATCAATTGTCAATGAAACGCCCGTAATATAGCCTCCCGTTTCTTCAGATGCGAGAAATAGGACTGCGCGCCCAACCTCCTCCGTTGTTCCCATCCTTCCAAGCGGAACTTTCTTTACGAGTTCTTTTCGATCCTCGATCTGATCCTGTGTAAGCCCCTCTTGTTCGAGCTCTTCCCAGGTACGAACTTGAATATAACCCGGAGCAACGCAGTTGACTCTGATTCCGTAGGGTGCAAGGTCCAGCGCAAAGGATTTCGATGCCTGATTGATCGCAGCTTTAAAGCCACCATACAGCCCGGCTTCCGGCATCGCTCGATCTGCACGGGCGGAGCTTACGTTGATGATCGCGCCTTTCACGCCGTACTTCACCATGTATCGCGCAGCTTCGCGCGTAATGATGAAGTTGGAGCGTAAAAAGGAATGGAGCATGCCTTCCAACTCATCGTCGTCAATATCCAAAATGCTGCCGCCAAAGGTGAGATGCAAGCCTGAATTTACGAGCAAATCCACACCATCTAGAGCATCAATCGCTTTATGGATAAACCCTTCCGCATCGCCGATATTTCGAAAATCAGCTTCGAAACAGGTGATTTCTCTTCCCATGCTCATTACTTCATGTTTCAAGGACTCGATATACTGAGCCGATCGATCGAAATAACTTACAGCCAGATCATATCCGTTTTTCGCAAGACATAGCGCAATTCCACGGCCAATTCCTCTGCTAGCGCCTGATACTATCGCTTTTTTTGCCCGCTCCATTTCAATACCTGCCTTTCTATATGAAGATCTTGTATCAAGAAGATCATATCATTCCCGTATTCGGCAGCACATTCGTTTCCATCTTGATATGTTTCAATCTGATATAAAAAACCCGTCGGCACTTTCGACGGGTAAACGGTAACGTGGATCCACAGTGATCCATGAATGGTATCAGCATTTAGCCTTTGATGTGCCTAGAAAAGCACATGTAAGCGGCGAGCATATTCATCGTGTCACACTATGCCTTTTTTGTATGCTGAGGGCGACACGCCCACATATTTTTTAAACGCCGAACTGAAATATGCCGCAGTATCATATCCAACAGCATAGGATATTTCATAAATCGGCATATCGGTATTTCGCATGAGATTGATCGCCTGCTCCATTCGCAACTGAATTAAATAGTCTGTAAATGCAACGCCCTGCTCTGACTTAAAGATGACGCTGAAATAGCTCGGGCTGATATGCACAAACTCAGCAACAACGTCAATCGAAAACTCGTGTGTTGTATAGTTTTTACCAATGAACTCCCGTGCTTTTGCAACCATTTTTGAATTGCGGCTGCTCCTATTCTGTTCTAAAAAGTCGATAATGGCATACATGTTTTTCCTCAGCTCATAGATACCTTCATCTACATTCATACACTCTGCCGCTTTTTGATATTCTTCAATTGGGTTTGCAGGGAACCCCTTCTGTTCAAGTCCCAGCTGTTTGCTCTCCTTAAGCAGGCGCGCGTAAAGGTTGGCGACCATCATTTTCATGAAAACATCCGAGTTCCCTCCAATCGACAGCATCGTATCGCGCAAAAGGTTTAATTGCTGATCGATTTGCTTTTTATCCCCCTGTTTGATAATCGACACAAAATCGATTTCCGTCAGAGCTGACACGAGATGTTTCGCAGCTTCACCCAAATCCTTTACGCTTGCTTCGTTGTATAGCAGGATATCGGTCAGTGGGTTTGCAAAATGCTCTTTCATGACCAATTGCGCCTCATGATAGGCTTGTTTGATTTGTGAAAGCTGTTTTTTGATTGAGCTGCATGCGAAAATGACACGGTAAGAATGACCTGCCTTTTCAAACGATCGCTTTATTGCGTCGATTGTTTCATTTCTGATGCTTTCATGTTCTGCATGGCTTTGCGCAACAATATAGATTCCTGCAAATCCGGGCCGCTGCTCAAACATGCCGACACGCGCACCGGTGATTTCTCGAGCACAATTATCGAACTGCTGAATCGCTTTGTCGCGTTCATTTTCCTGGTTTTCAGAAGTTAGGGTCGAGAGAGGACTCAGTTTCAAAAGCATGATACTATGAAAACCATCCTCGCTATTTTCATAGTTTTCGATTCCATATTTTCGGATATAAGTTTTTGAATCTTCGAAGATTAGGCTGTGTAGCATTTTCTCTTCCCACAACGTCTGATGCTCCTTGGCAATGATTCGTTGCGCTTCATCTTTCTTGCATTCATCTACAGCCCTGCGAAGTTGTTCGATAATATTTTTTTCATCGATTGGCTTCAAAATATAATCGATTGCTCCCGCTTTTACGGCAGCTTGCGCATATTTAAAATCGTCATACCCACTGATAATGATTACTTTTGTTTCCGGTCTTTGCTGTTTTACATATTGCGTTAACTCTATGCCACTCATAAATGGCATCTTGATGTCGCTGACAATAACATCTGGAAAATATTGGTCAAATAAATCCTTTGCTTCTCTTCCGTTGCTGCAGCACGCACACAATTCAATCCCTATTTCGTCCCACGGAATAAGGTTTTGCAGTCCGGCAAGGATGATTTGATCATCATCACAAATAATCGCTTTGTATTTTTTCATTTCGGATACTCCTCCGCTTAAAACGGTTCATACGTTTTTGTCGGTTCGATGTGTATCATTCATCGTCATATGCCTTCGGAATCGAAACGATGATCGTAGTTCCTTCTTGGTATACCGAGTTGATTTCAAGGCCAAATTCATCTCCAAAATAGGCCTTTATTCGCCCGTTTACGTTACGTAGTCCATAGCTCTCACTCTCATTTTTTGATGTCGCCGCGTCATTGTTTATCATGGATTTTTGCAGCTGTTCTAGTGTCTCTTCTGGTATGCCTGCTCCATTATCCATGACTTTGAATTCTATTCTCTCATCTGTTTCAGACACTTCAATTCGAATTGAAAGTTTGGGTTTGCTCTCGCTTAATCCATGATAGATTGCATTTTCGACAAGCGGCTGTAAAAGAAGTTTCAACGTTTTAAACTTGAGCAGCTTTTCTGGAACGTCCAACTGATAATCAAATTTTTTACTGTATCGCATCGATTGTATGATCAAGTAACTTTCTATATGTTGAATCTCCTTTTGTATGTAGATCAACTCGTTGCCTTTGCTCAGCGCTATGCGAAACAGTATCACCAAATTGTTCAGCATCGTGATCGCATCGTCTGGCTGTTTCATTTTTAGCAGCCAGATAATGGAGTCCAACGAGTTATACAGGAAATGCGGATTAATCTGTGCTTCCAGCGCCTTATACTCTGATTTTCGAAGTAATGCCTGCTTTTCGTAAACAATATTGATTAGCGCCCTAATACGCTTAACCATGTGATTGAAGCTTTTCGCAAGATTTGCAAACTCGTCTTCACCTGTAGGCTCTAGGTATACTTGTAAGTCCCCGTCCTCGACTTGTTTCATTGATTCCTGCATGTTTGTAATCGGTGTCGTGTATTTCTTGGATAGATACAATGAAGTGTATATTGCAACGGCTCCAAAGATGATAATCATCGAGATTGTTAGCCCAACAATATTGTTTACAGAATGATAGATACTATCGGTAGGGATCACTCCAACGATTTTCCACTGTGTCGTTGGGGACTTCTGATAAACAACTAAAACCTTTGGAGTTAGGATTGTTCTGGGAGCATTACTTGTTTCTGAATCATCCGTATCATCGTTGACAATTTGTTTCAGTACATCATTCTGCAAGTTGCTGGAAAATGCGTCGTTTCTCGATTGATAAATGACTTCATTGTTGACATCCAATAGCAAGAAGTATCCTTTTTCGTTGATTTCTCGTTCGACAAAGTCGGTGATCGCGCTTTCTTCGATATCGGCAGCGACAACACCGTTGATTCGACCGGACGCTTTGTCTACATACGGAACGCATACCGTAATAAATGTTTCATTCAGCGTTTTGACAATAAAACTGCCAGCATGCATTTTATACCACAAAGGCTCGCTCTGGCTAATAGTCGATTGGTACCATTGATCATCATAGAAATTTGGTTTCCTAAATGAGTACATATTCGACTTGAAGCAACTTCCGTTTTCGCCTAACACATACAGCCCAAAGATCGACGATCTTTGACCGACAATAGATGATAACTCCATCCCGCCTTGAAGATCAGCCGAGAACCTTTCCGCGCGCGTACTATAGCTCATGCGCATCCGCTGCTGCGTGTTCGCGTCATTGATCACCACTTTACATACCGAAGAAGCCTCAGTGAAAACCTGTTCCATATTATAAAGCGCGGCTTCCACTGATTCGACCGCGTTGTTGACAGCCGATTCTGTTATTGCCTGGCTGCTAATTTGATAGATGATGACACTTGCCATGATCAGCGGGCCAAGTGATAATAGCAGGAAGTAGAAAAGTAGGCGGTTCTTTGTAGATCTATTTAAAAAAGCTGATAACATGTTTTTCATATTTGTCTTCCAACCATATCAATATGAGGATGCAAGAAGTTCTTCCGCATTATCCGAGTTGATAACACGATACGGCATCACGACATATGGTGAAGGAGAAAAATCTCGTTCGAGTTGAGCAATAATGTCGAAAGCAACAAACCCTAACCTTGGATTGTTTTCAACCGTCGCGGTATACTCTCCAGCGATAATCGCCTTAATAACATCCTGTAAACCGTTCACTGAAACGATGCTGATGTTTTCCCCCGGTTTGTACCCCGCAGCTTTCAGTGCCTGCAAAACACCTAGCCCGTCTTCATCGCTATGCGCGAAAACCGCATCAAACTGATTTGGATAGTTTACAATAATATGTTCCATTGCTCGCTGCGCTGTGATTCTATTAAAATCTCCAACTTCAGCAATGAGAATGCTCATTTGGGGATATTTGCTGATCTCCGCATAAAACCCGGCAGATCGATCTCTAGCAATTGACGACCCTTCTGTTCCCTTGATTTCTACAATTCGGCACCTTTTACCCTGATATTTCTCTGCTAGAACTCTTGCACACAGGACTCCCTCTTGAAAGTAATCCGTTGAGATAGAAGTGGCAAAAACATCTCCGGTTTGCACGTCCTGACTGGACATCAGAATAACCGGTATGTCCTCTTTCTCTGCTTTAGGCAAAATTTCTTCTATCACGGTGGTATCTCGCGGTGCGATGATCAGGTAGTCAATATTTTCCTTGAGTAAGGTTTCAAGATCGTTTATTTGCCATTCAGTGGAGTTTTCATCAGGAATATGATAAATAAATTCCATCGATTGATACTCGGCGGCCATTTTGAAGCTATTAATCATGTCCGTGATCCATGGGTTGTTCAGTTCGGTTTGCGAAAAGGCAACGCGAACTACCTTTTCATCGTCGGTAATGTCCTCCGTAAGACTTGCCTTGCATCCGAACAGAATGAAACATCCAGTGAATAGAAGGCTGACAGTGATCCGCGCAATCAGCTGTATCAAGCGTGATTTCATTTTTCCCTCCGATATTCACAATGTGTCAAGTTTATTGGAAAAATCTGTTTTCTATCAACCATTGGTGCGTAAATACGGTTGTAATAGTCTTCATGAATCGAATTAATGGCAAAATATCGACGCGATAAAGGTTAAACATGCGCTAAGCGAATCAATTCCCTGCCTGAATTTTCACTTTACGTGAAATGAATCGAATGTTTCTTCTGCCTGTTTTATTTGATCATCCAATGCTAGTATTGAGTACATTCATGCTCACGCGTTTGCTTGTTGAATCACTTCTTCTACTCCGAGCAGATGCTCGTTCATATATCTTTGGGCGCCTTCCGAATCACGTAAAACAATTGCATTCAGAATTTTTTCGTGATAATCGACCGCTTTGATGATTAAGTCGTCAAACTGCGCTGTTTTCAGCATCAGTTCATGAATCGGGTGATTCATAACTTCCGTTAACGAGTTTAGAAACATATTGCCGGATGCTTTCGATATCTGAAAATGGAAATCAAGATCATATTTTGAAATTACCTTTGCATTATGAAAATTCTGGCGCATTTGATCAACATCATGACGGAGAATCGCTACTGTTTCTTCGGTTGCATAGAGGGCCGCCAATGCAGCGCTGGCAGTTTCCAGAATTCGACGTGTCTGCATCAAGTCTCTTATATCCTGATTCGAATTGACTTTTAGAAACCGAAATGACGCTGATACAAGATTGCTATTGGGGGATTCGCATAAATAGTACCCGCCTCCTTGGCGCGTTTCCAATATCCCGATCAGTTCCAGCGCTTTTAAAACCTCACGGAGCGTGTTTCTGCTTACACCGAGCTGTAGCGCTAACTCGCGTTCAGGCAGAATCTTATCCCCAGGTTTGTAGACGTCATCGTTAAGTAATTGCTCAAATTGCTGCATTACATTCTCATAGAGCGTAACTTTAACTGCTTTTTGCATGATTGCTTTTTGCATTTCTTCTGCCATTGATAGTCGCCTCATAGTCGTAATTTTCAGTTGCGTTTTTATGCTTCTCTAGCGTATGTTTTAAAATCGTATGTTTCGTATCGCTACTTGATTGAGTCTGTTTTGCAATGATGTGATATAATTGGTTCAACCAATTATATCACATTCCTAGCCGTCCGCAATCATTTCATTTGAATCGATCGCTATCAGCAAATAATGCCATCACGCTTTGTCCCAAATTCTGTGCTCTCCAGACATAAAAAGGATATGTTTGCGTCTCTGAAATTTCACAGTAATCGATTTTACTTATTCAAAGCAGGCTACCATTTGAAGGAATCTTCCAGTGAGTTTGCGCGATTAGTAATACAGGAAACATTTTCGTCAATATTCTTATTCATTTTCCCTCGCACGATATAAGGGGCTTTTTCAGGAATGTTCATTCCGCAGTTCTGTCCAATATCGATTCTCTTCTTTGCTTTTTGAAACAGCCGTTGTTGTTTTCTTCTGATGGTTGCATTTGTATTCGGATGGCGACATCCCAATCTCTTTTTTGAACACCGTGCTGAAATACGCGGAAGTATCATAACCTACGCGAAGCGAGATTTCATAAACCTTCAGGTCTGTGTTGCACATGAGTTCCTGCGCTTTTCGCATACGCAGAGAGATTAGATAGTCCGTAAACGAAACACCTGTTTCTTGGCTGAAAACAACAGAAAAATAGCTCGGGCTGATGTGTACTTCTCTTGCTACCATATTCATGTTCAGCGAACGATCCATATAATGGGAGTCGATGTACTGCAAAGCTGCCACCACGGCCTTGACGCTGCTTTTCTTGTTATTGTTCTCCAAGACAAATTGGATATCGCGGAACAAATTCCGGAAGGATGTCATCGCCGAAGTAAAGCTCTCTGCTTCGGCAATGCTGGTAAAGACTTTCAGTAAATCCAGTTCTGACTTCTTTTCGTCAATACCGTACCGCCGAAAGTTCTGTCGTAACTCCGAAAGCATTGTGCCGGTGTAAAGCCGCAAATACAGCTGTGCGTTTATGCCGCTTTGCAGCAGAGCCTTTTCGAGAACCTCCAGTCCTTCGTTCAGCCGTTGTTGATCCCCCTGATTGATCAGCGAGATGAAGTCGGAGGGATTCGGCATAGTGTCATAGATGTCAAATGAAGGCACCTGAATCGCATGTAATTTGTCATACAAGATATCTGAGCCAGATGGGCTTGAAAATACCTCTCCCAACGCCAGAAGCGCTTCGTGATAGGACTGGTCGAGCGTCAGGACGCTGCTTTGTATTGACCCGCATACAAATGATATCGTAATAAAAGGATAAATAGAATGGAAAGGGTTGCGGATGCCGGCAAAGCGTTCCCTTCTTATCTGCTGAATCTGAGAAACATTCTCCGTTGAAAGATAACCGAGAATTGCATCCTCACGTTGCTCCAGAATGACAAACTCAGGCGTAAACTCTCCGCAGCAGCAGCGGGCAAGATCCCTCTTCACCTTACTAAGCTCTTTCTCCGAATATGTCGTGCTCAGCAAATTGCAGTTGTCAATGCGGACAAACAAAACCATGCCCGCTATTTTTTCAAATCGCTTGAGCGCACCTTCCCCAAAGCGATTTTCACAAGTCGTTTTGCCTTCGTAAAGCAGTGCCCGAAGCATATTTTTCGAGTGTTCCTTCTGATTACTTTCGGCAACTGAAAAACTGCATTCCACCTCGCGGCATTCCTGGACTGCGCGTTTCAGCAGCGCCGTCATCGCATTGATGTCAACGGGTTTTAAAAGATAGTCGATAGCGCCAACGCGGATCGCCTCCTGCGCATATTGAAACTCATCATATCCGCTGATGATCACCGTCTTGATATTAGAGTTGAGTTCTCTTGCTGCGCGCGAAAGATTTATTCCATCAATAAACGGCATGCGGATATCGCTAATGAGTATATCCGGCCGGATCTCTTGTAACAGCTTTTTACCGTCCGCTCCATTGTAGCAACACCCGCAGAATTCAATATCCAGGTCTTCCCAGGGAATCTCTCGGCTTAAGCCATTCGCAATGATTTCGTCATCATCGCAAATAATTGCTTTATACATATTTACTCAACCGCCTTCCGCTTTCGTTCGGTATAAGTCCTCCTTCTCTGTGCTCATTCAGAAGTACATCGTCATTCGAATGTTTTGTATGATCATGACAAATGTTTCCGTTTGTTTTAAATACCATCAATTCTTTCAAGTAAGCAGAAATGATCCGTAGATTGAATGCTGCAACCCTACCACTTCATATTATTATGTTCCGCACGAACCATACATTCGGTTTGCAATTGAAATCATTCGATTTCATTTTACAAATGATCAATTTTATTTGAAATTTTCGATATGTCTCCAAATCGCTCGCCCGGCAATGATCGCACGCTTCACATCAGAACACTTCAAATCGTTTGTTCCGGTAATCGCGATCAAATCATATTATATGATTCCCGTTTATAAATAGATTCATTTCACTCCGCTTGAATGATATAAATTAGGATGAGTAGAAATGGTTGTATCGCATTTTTGCGCGATGACAAAGGAGGCAAAATTTGTCTTATATGTATCTTCAGGTTGAACCAGTGCGGCGTTATTGCGAGGATATTTTTCTCAAGCATGGTTTTTCGGAAACCGAATGTCAGCAGATTGTTGACGTTATCCTCACCGCAGATCTGTATGGAATCGAATCTCACGGTATTCAGCGCATGATCCGTTATCACAATTCACTTGTCCGGGATCTTGTCGATGCAACTGCAAAGCCCAGCATTGTTTTTGAAACGACTCTTTCTGCAGTGATCGAAGGCGCCCGTACAATGGGGCAGACTACCGCATGCATGGCGATGAATTTGGCTGTGGAAAAAGCGAAGACAAACGGCTTCGGGGCAGTCACTGTGCGCAATTGCAACCATTACGGTATTGCTGGGTACTACGCGAAAGTCGCCGCAAAGCAGGATCTCATCGGCGCAAGCTCCACCAACACAGAAGCTATTGCGATACCAACCTTCGGAAAGCAACCCATGCTTGGCACAAGCCCTTTGGCGTTATGTATGCCGGCTGATCCTTACGACTTCTGGTTCGACGCAGCCACAACCGTTGTTCCCCGCGGCAAAATTGAAATCTACAACAAACGCGAAATACCCCTAAAGGATGGTTGGGCTGCGGACGAATACGGCCGCTCTTGCAACGACGCCCAGCACGTGTTGGATATGATCAATGCGAAAACAAACGGCGGCATTTTTCCCATCGGCGGTTATTCCACGGAAACAGGCTCCCATAAGGGCTATGGATTTGGAATAATTGCGGAGATCTGCACCGGCATTTTATCCGGCGGCCATACTTCGCCGCACGTGCAAAACGGCGGTATGGGCGATACCTCGTTTGGATTTTTTGCTTTGGACTACGGGCTTTTCGGAGACAAGAAGGAGATTAAATCACGCTTATCCACTCTGCTGCAGGAATTAAGGGACAGTCGAAAAGCTGACGGTCACGACCGCATCTATACTCCCGGCGAACCGGAAGCGGAATCGATGGCCGAGAAGGTTGTCTCCGGGATTCCCGTTAGCGAGAAAACGGCAGAGGAGCTCCGGAAAATCGGCGCTTACGTTGGACTGAAATATGATGATTACTTAGGCTGACATACCGGTTTCTACCCATCCGGAAGCACAGAGCACGAGAGAAAATGTTTTGCAAAAAGGAAAACCCAAGCTTCGCATGACGGAGTGGAACGGCAATAAAGAACCCCAAAGCGTTAATCCAAAGGATTAGCGCTTTCATTGTCTGGTTTGCCCAGTATTTCGATGCTTGGATTGACAGGCTAATCATCTGGGGTTTTGTCTTCGCCCCCTCTTTCCGATCATACCATGATAGAATCCATTCTTTTGAACTATAAAAAGCCTGTTCAGTGTATCGAGGATGATAACCCTGAACAAGCTCTCAAAGCATATTCAACTATATAGACTCCACTACAACTCAACGCGAATGTAATCCATCGTGTTGTCTACGTCCTGCGCAATTGAAGCGTCGGATCTAAACAGTCTTCTATTTGTGTTTTCTTTATCAAGCAACTCCAAAATGCGCCTATCGTTCACCGGTATCTCGAAGTTGCGTCCGTTTGTGGTAGTTTTCGCGTGATATTTGCAATAGAATTCGATCAAGCTTTCTTCTGACGTACATTGACCAGCAGCAGCATCGCGATGATCAGCGTGCCCTGTACCATTTCCTTGCCTGCCTCAGGCATATGCAGAACCGTCATTAGACTGGAGAGGATCATCATGATGGCAACACCGGCGATGGTGCCAACATACCCCCCCTTTCCTCCCATAATGCTTGTGCCGCCAATCACTACGGCAGCGATGGAGTCCATATTGTAAGATGCCGCCGTAGACAGGTAACCCTTTTCAGTATAACCAAGCAGCAGAAACCCGGCGATGCCGCCCATCACGGCTGCGATGCTATAAACAACGTATAGGACCAGGGGCGTGTTGATTCCCGAATAACGCGCGGCTTCGGCGTTGGTTCCCACAGCATATATCGAACGGCCAAAATTCGTATAGTTTAGTACAATAATTATAATGAACGCTAATGCCAACCATATGATAGAAACACCGTTCATTACACCAAACAGGTTTTCATTTGCCAACCTGCTCATAATTCCGGAAGCATGTCCACCGGGTGCGCCCTTGCAGTAGAGCATCGTAGCCCCGTACAGCATCATTCCCATCGCCAACGTCATAACCATAGCGGGGATCTTCAGATGATATACGCCAATACCGTTGATAATGCCTATTGCGATGCAAATCAGTACGATAATCGCAAGCACGCTCCACGTTTTGCTCTCGTCGCCGTTGATCATCTGCGCCGCAAATACATTGCTGAACAGAATGACATAGCGCAGTGAAAGATCAATGCCTCCGGTCAGGATAACCAGCGTCTGGCCGATGCACGCGATGCCCAGAAACGCGGTTTGTTTAAAGACACTGTATAAATTGCCTTTGGATAAAAATCCGGGATTGATGAAATTGGCCAGAATCGCCAATACAACCATTACCCCATATACAAGCAAAACGGGATACACTTGTTTTAGCTGCAAAGAGCGTTCATTTGAAAGCTTCATGCCGGCACCTCCTTATCGTCTGGAGCGAATCGCACTGACAGCGAGCGCCGCCAACAGAATCAGCCCTTGAAGAACATATTGGTAATACGCTGTGATCCCCAAAAGATTCAGCAAATTGTTAATGATCCCCATGATGAGTACTGCAGCTACGCACCCGATCACGCTGCATTTGCCGCCTGCCAGCAACGCGCCGCCCACAACCGCCGTAGTAATAGACCGCTGCGTGAACACTTCTCCAACCAATGGATTGCCGGACGTGGTATAGGCCGTAATACAGATGGCTGCCAAAGCGCTCAAAACGCCGGAGAGGACAAACGCAAGCAGCTTGACTCGTTCTACCGGTATGCCGGTTGCCCGCGCGGATTGTTCATTACCACCGATAGCCAGAATCGATCTGCCGAATCGCGTGCGATTGATAATAAACCAGATAACGGCGACGAATACGACGACGAACAACAGCGGAAATTTATAATCCCAGCCCTTTGTCAGAAAGCGACTCAATATCGATGGCATCGTCCCGCCAGGTTTGTCCATGATCAACAATGCGGCGCCTCCGAAGAACGTCTGCGTTGCAAGCGTTGCAATGATGGCTTGAATGTTGCCTTTCACAACAAACAACCCATTGATAAACCCGATCACCGCCCCGATCGCAAGGCAGATGAAAAAGCTTAACGCCCAATTGGCGGGGTTATCTGTTATTAAGGTGATTAACGTAACGTTGACTACGGAAATAGTTGCGCCGACGGACAAATCGATGCCGCCAAGGCAGATGATGATCAACTGCGCGAATGTGACCACCAAGAGGCCGATATTCGATGAGAAGATATTGAATAGATTCCGCTGCCTCATGAAAACTTCGGATGATACGGTGCCAAAGATCACCATCGCAATCAAGAAACCGAATACCATTATCACATCCGTCTTGCGTTTCAACAGCAATGTGCGGTTTTCTCTGGAGGCAAGCAGCCCTGTCACTTTTCGTTCCTTATTCATCCCGCTGTCTCCTCGCCCTCGGCTTTGATATTCGCGGCGCCGCACATGATCATCTCTTCGGTGATGTCTCCGCTGATCAGTTCGCCGGTGATCCGTCCTTCATAAATCGTCATCACTCGATCGCACAATCCGATGGTCTCCATCATATCGCTGGTATATATCAAAACCCCGACGCCAGCCTGAGCAAGTTCCCTTATGAAGCGATAAACCTCCTGCTTGGCCTCCACGTCGATTCCACGGGTCGGCTCGTTCAGCAGAATAACCTTCGGCAGATTCGCCAACGTTTTCCCGATTGAGACCTTCTGCTGATTGCCACCGGAAAGATTGCCTACCTCCTGTCTTAGAGATGGGGTGCGGATGTTCATTCGCCTCACCAGCTCTTCGCTCATCTTCTGTTCATCCCTGCGTTTAATAAAACCACAGATCTGACGGGTCCGCATGCTGGCAAGGCTTAGGTTCTCCCGGACAGAAAGGCCAAGACAAAGGGCCTGCGCTTTTCGATCCTCGGGAACGTAGCCGATGCCGCACCGCAATGCCTTTCGCGTAGAACGGTAACGCAACTGTACGTTTGACAATTTCACCGTACCGGCGCTGAAACGGGATACACCGGCAAGCGCGCGCATCAATTGCGCCTGTCCCTGTCCATCCAGTGCGCCGATACCTAGGATTTCGCCCTTTTTTAACTGAAAACTGATGTTGTGAAAATGTCCGGCATGATCACTCAGGTTCTCGACTTCAAGAATGACTTCGCCCGCATCACCGCTGAGCTTCGGTGGAAAGACATCCTTCAGTTCGCGTCCTACCATCATACGGATAAGATCGTTCTCATTGACTTCAGACAGCTTGACGGTGTCAACCAGCTTGCCGTCCTTGAGTACGGTTGCATAATCTCCAAACTGAAAAACTTCTTCCATCCGGTGCGATATGAATAAAACCGTTTTTCCGGCTTCTTTAATCGTAGTAACAATTTTACGCAGCTTTTCCACCTCTTTCAATGTCAAAGCCGAGGTGGGTTCGTCTAGGATCAGAACTTCCGGATCAACAGCCAACGCCTTCAAAATTTCTACCATTTGCTGGTTGGAAATAGGCAAGTCCCCGGTGCGGGCATAAGGAATGATTTCGATTCCATAGCGCTCCGCTAGTTTCTTAGTGGCAGCGACCGCCTCCGCCTCATTGAGAACCAGCCCTTTGCCGATGCGATGCTCCTCATGCAACCAGATATTCTGCGCCACAGTTAACTCAGGTAATACAGACATCTCCTGATACACCATCGCGATGCCTTTGCGCCGCGCGTCATACGGGTAGCGAAACTTCACCGGAGTATTGTTCAATATAATTTGCCCGGAATCCGGGTGATACATGCCAGAGAGCATTTTTAAGATCGTGCTTTTCCCCGCCCCGTTTTCGCCCTGCAGAACATGTACCGTGCCGGGATAACACGAAAAAGATACATGATCGACAGCATGTACGCCAATAAACTTCTTATCCAAAGATTGAATGATCAAAGAGGGCTCCAATTTGCGGTCACCTCCAACTAGGGTAGCCAATACTCGTCAACCTTTTCATACAAAACATCCGGGGCAACCGGATAGCCAATCGCCCCGGATTTTCAATTCTGTTTTACGATACTATCCGTTACGCAACGGGGAAGATCTTTTCCAGCTCTTCATGCGGCAGATAGGTGCCGGGCCAGAAGTCATCGTTTAGTTTGCTGTCATACAGCGTCTTTGCCTCCTCGAGCGTGACCGAGGCAAATGCCAGGTTCAATGTCGTTCCGTCAACAGAGGGGGTTACGCCAAAATTGCTTGTAATCAAAGCCGCGCAGTCATCAATCGTGCCGCCCTGAAGAAGTTTAATGGCGCAATCCAGCGCGATGCGGCTGGAGAATGCCGGGTTGTTAAACGCCATGCTCTCAAAGCCCTTATCGCTGTTTTCAATCCACGCTTTGAGGAAACCGTTGCCGGCTTCGCCCGTCATTGGGCAAAGCGGACGACCCGCTTCATTAAACGCATCGATAGCAGCCTGGGTCATAGCGCCTCCCTGGGAGATGAGACCATCGATCTGGGGGTAGGTCGCAAGCAGGGTCTCAACAGCGGTCTTGGCGCTCGCATAGTCCCAGTTGCACGCTTCTTCAGCAATCACCTTGACGTTAGGACACTTGTCCATGACACCGTCGTAGCCGCCCTGATAACGGTTCGCATCGGTAGAAGTGCCAACAGCGCCACGCAGGATTATGATGTTTCCTTCTTCAGTACCGTTTGCAATCAGCTGATCGCCAAGCCACTGGCCGCTAACCCAACCGTGGTTGTAGTCAGAAACCGTCAGTTTGCAGGAAACGTCCAAAGAGCAGTTGTTGTCAAAGTTGACAACGATAATGCCTTCATCCATCGCGTCCTGCAGAACATCGTTCAGACCATCGGTGGTGATGGCGGGAAGAACGATAGCGTCCACGCCCATCGTGATCAAGTCGTTGATGTCGGAAATCTGCTTTGCCTGATCACCGTTTGCTTCGTAAACATAGAAATCAGAGATAATACCCTGGGCCTTAAGCTGCTCGGCCTGGTAGGTGAACTCACGCTCCATCTGTGTACGCCAGGAAATTTCGTTGTTGTAGTTAGAGAAACCAATCACAAATCCCTCTTGCGCAGCAGCCTCTGGCTCTGCAGCCGTTTCCAGGGCCGCGGCCTCTGCCACTGCAGGTTCTGATGCCGCCGTCTCAACTGCGGCATTCTGAGCGCACGCTCCCAGACTCAAGACAAGAAAGAGCGCCATCATGATCGTCAACCATTTCTTCATTCCTGTTTCCTCCTCATAAATTTGGATCTATCTCATTTCCGGTATTTCCAGAAATCAAGACCAAGCGTGATACTTTACTGAATCCATTTCCTTCGAGTGCGCCGCTGATGTTCTCATTATCTGCTCGGTTGCCGGCATGAATTGCGCCCCGGGATACATTTTCATAATCCTAGAGATCAAACGTAGCGTCGTTGATGATAAATGGCCGGCTTCCATCGGTTTTAAAATTCATTTTGCTGGTGGTATATTCATGAAACGTAGAATTGTGATAGGTGTAGAGTGGAAACTTTTTATTTCTTTGCATATGGCTTCAACTCAATCAACGCGTTTTAAAAACCACATTGCTTGTTTTCAAACTGATTCTAGTCGACCCAAAATCCCTTTGTCAACGCAGCTAAGGGATGTTCAAACCATTTAAGATAATGTTCAAATGAAATCGAAACACAATCGTATCAATCACAAAAGTTTACACCTTGCCCGTGTTTTGGAAGGTGTGTTACTCTTTATGAATGAACTGGCATTTCTTCCCTGCAAAGCGTTAAGCAATGAATAAAGGGGTTTAAATACATGACTTTTATCGATATCCATGCTCACATTTATCCGAAGGTCGCCGGGATAACGAACGGCTCTCCTATGACAGGCGAGCCGTTGGGACGTGTCCGCGTTGGCAATGAGTTGCGCCAGTTTCTTCCACCAGCTTTTGAAAACACGCGCAGTACGCCAGAAATGTTGATTGCTTATATGGATTGGTGCGGCATTGCAAAAGCCGTTTTGATGCCAAATCCATACTACGGTTATTTTAACGACTACCTCATCGATGCAGTCAGACAGTATCCGAGCCGTTTCCGTGCCGTAGCGCTGACCGATTTCTTAAAAGGCAAAAAAGCAGCCGAAGAGCTTGCATCCCTCTACGATAATACCTGCCTATTCGGTTATAAGATCGAAACAGGCAGCGCCTTCCAATGCGCTCCACAGAAGCACATGGCGGATGTGGAGTTTCTGCCGATATGGGACTGCATCAGCGCATACCATCAGCCGGTGTTCATTCACGCGTTTACAGCCCGCGATATCGCAGATATCTACATATTGGCAAAGAAATTTCCGGAAATCCGTTTCTTCCTCTGTCACATGGGGGCGGATGCCTGCTTCGGTTCGACGGCTTCACCAGCGGCTTTCGATGAGTTGCTGGAACGATTCCGCGTCCTGCCTAACGTATACATGGATTCCTCTACCGTCCCGCATTATTTTCAGGAGGAGTATCCTTTCCCCTCATCGGCGGAAATCATCATGCGAGGCTATCGTGTTTTCGGACCGGAGCGAATCCTGTGGGCATCGGACTATCCTGGTATGCTGAACCACGCAACGATGGCGGAGTTGATCGGCCTAGTGAAAAAGCACTGCAGTATCCCCGAATCCGACTTGCGCCTCATAATGGGCGAAAACGCACAGCGGCTCTTCTTCTCATAAACGCATATAGAAAATCGATACTCAGAAACGAGGAGGCGTTCCATGCATACACTGTATGACCCTGTTTTTTCCAAAGTAGGTTTTGCTTGTCAGGACGCAGAGCCGAATGATAATGAACTTTCGCAGATGATAGACGACATCATCAAACAGGTTCTCGGCCCTGAAGGGCTGAAAAACCTGGTTAAACCCGGCGATCACGTCGTGATCAAGCCAAACATTGTCTGTTGCTGGCAGGGCGCCCGTGGCGAAAAGGGTCGTGGCGTCATATCCGACCCACGCATCGTCCGTAATCTGGCAGAAAAAATACGCGCCATCATCGGCTATAGTAACGGCGCGGATCTGAAAGTCGTCGAAGCGTGTTTCTCGCCCGACAAAAATGCTTCCGACGTGAACAATCCCGTCAGCTTCCACTGGGCGAGACTCAATCGCGTTCCTGACAACTGCGTATGTCCGGAGGACGTCTGTTACGATTTCGCTGCGGATGGTTATCTGGATGGTACAAGCCTCGCCAAACTGGTCAATCTTGACGCTATTCAAGAAGACGACCGGGAGATGCGGCAGATCCGGTTGGATAACGGGAGAGATATCTCCGTGAGTTTTCCCAAATTCCTGCGCAGAAAGGAAGACGTTACCGACGGCAGCGAATATACGGACATATTCATCGGTGTTCCGGTATTCAAGAACCACGGCTTTGTCGGCTGTACGGGCTCGCTGAAACTCCATTACGGGTTTCGTAGCCTGAATGCGTTTGGCGGCGATACCGGCCGTCGCGGGCACAGTGGTATGTACTCAATCAATCAAAACGGTACTTTCGGGCCGGAGGGGACCCAGTTGTTGAACGATTACATCACCGCCCAGCATCTTGTTCGAAGCTATGATTTTGTCCTGATGGACTGCCTTACTGCAAACCGTAACGGGCCTTGCAGCCCGACGGGTGCCGTCAGTCTCACACCGGATCCCGATGAAAGGGTGGATTATATCCTGTCCCACGCGCTGTTAGCCTCAAAGGATCCTGTCGCCGTGGATACGGTCGAAAGCACATTGGGTGGTTACCGCTATGAGTCTATCGCCCTGAATGCCACCGCAAACCGTAACGGTGTGGGCGTTTCCGACGCGGCTGGCATCTTGGTTGATGGTCTGGAACGCTTCTCGCGCCACAGAAAGCGCTTGCTCAGAATGTATGGTCCTGAAGGCCGATATCCCCTTTCCGCGTCCGGCAACCCCATATTGGCGAAAAATCTCGATCCGCAATATTCCGTCACGCTGGATTCTTACACGTTGGTTCCGGATAAAGCCGGGCTGCACCATGTTAAGTACCATGTAACGCCATTCGCAACGGCGAGCGAAACAGACGTGCGCCGCGTAGACTTGGTTGTATTTGGCGCTATTCGTCAGTCCATCACAGGCGAAGGGCTGCTGGAAGGTGAATTTGCCTTCAGATATGAGGACTTTGACTGCTTCAACCGTGCCTATGTGGTCGGCTGCGTCGCTGTCTGGGATGGCATGTTCAACTGTGTGCTTTCCTCGACGGAGTTCTTCATCCCTCCAACTGGCTGCAAGGATTGATCCAATCGGGAAGGCGCCCTATGGAATACTTTATTTACCCAAAAACCGGCGATGTATTAACAGACGACGAGATCCGGATTGCGCTTCTTCACGCAACGGCGAACCTGCGCCCGAAAAAAGTGCTTCTGATTCCGCCGGACTTTACCCGTTACTATTCCAACGCCGGTTTCATAACCAATGTTTACTACCATGCTTTCAGAGAGCAAGGCGCAGAGGTGGACGTTCTGCCGGCGTTGGGCAGCCACGAGCCCGTTTCCCGCGAGCAGGCGGATATCATGTTTGGCGACATTCCGTATGAAACGCTGATTCCGCATCGCTGGCGCACGGACGTGGTAACGATTGGGCAGGTACCGGCCGATTTTCTTTCCGAAGTGTCCGGCGGTCTCTGGAATGAACCGATCGCAGTGGAAATCAACCGTCGTTTGTTGGACCCTTCATATGATCTGATTCTCTCCATAGGTCAAGTTGTCCCTCACGAGGTCGTCGGTATGGGCAACCATTCCAAAAACCTTTTTGTTGGAACGGGTGGCAGCGAAATGATCAATCACAGCCATATGCTGGGTGCGCTCTGCGGGCTGGAGAACATAATCGGCCGTGACCATACCGCTGTGCGCAGGCTCTTTGATTATGCTTATCAGCACTTCCTCAGCGATCAGCCTATTCAATTTGTGCTGACCGTCACCACGGCGCCGGGGAATGAAATTTGCACCCACGGCCTGTTCATTGGCGACACTCGGCTTGTGCTGGAAAAAGCGATTGCTATATCGCAGGAACAAAATATCACTTTTCTAGACAAGTCCCTCAAAAAGTGCGTGGTGTTCATGGATCCCGTGGAGTTCCAAAGCACATGGATCGGCAACAAAGCAGTTTATCGTACACGTATGGCCATTGACGACGGCGGCGAACTGATCATTCTTGCTCCCGGCATCCATGAATTCGGCGAGGATAAGGAGATCGACCGCCTGATTTGCAACTATGGTTACCACGGAACGAAAGCAACTATGGACGCCCTGAAAAAACCCGGAAATCAAGACCTGCGCGATAATATGGGAGCGGCAGCTCACTTGATTCACGCCTCGACAGACGGAAGATTTTCCGTTACTTACGCCGTGAAGAATATATCCCTGCAGGCGATTCGTGACGTAGGCTTTCAAGCGGCAGATTACGACGAAACAGCGGCTCGCTACAATCCGGAAACCCTCCGATACGGCTATAACACGATGCCCGATGGAGAGGAGATATTCTTCATCCCGAATCCAGCTCTCGGCCTTTGGATCAGTCGTCAGCGTTTCCCGAAAAGCTGAGAAAGGCGCTAAAACCATCGCTTTACGCAATACGAAAGCGCAATCGGATATGTCACTGTGTTTCCATAACGCAAATTAAGGACTAGGAGGCCGTTTTGAAACTGATCCAGCTTCACACGGAAGACACGGTTGCCATCGCGGTTGAGAATCTTTCGAATGGAACAGCCTGCCGCGTCGGCGAATATTGCGTTACCGTTCGTAATGATATCCCATTTGGTCATAAGGTCGCGCTCCGCCCGATGAAGGCGGGTGAAATCATATGGAAATACGGCTGTGAAATCGGGCACGCAACAGTGGACATCGCAGATGGCGAGCATGTTCACAACCATAATCTTGCGACCAACCTGAAAGGCACGATTCGCTATCGATATGATGAGAAAGCGGAGCGGCTGCCCATGGGTAACCCGGATAACCGGCGTTTTGACGGTTATATACGCGCCAACGGAATGGTCGGCACCCGCAATGAATTGTGGATCGTACCGACGGTCGTCTGCGTAAATCACACCGCTGAGCGTATCGCCGCCGCCGCGAAAGCACAGTTTGGCGACGTCGCCGACGATATCCTATCCCTGCCTCACGTCACGGGATGCAGTCAACTCGGCGATGACCAGGATCGTACCTTACGCATTCTTTCCGGTATCATTCGCAATCCTAACGCGGGCGGCGTACTGATCCTGAGCCCGGGTTGTGAAAACAATAATCTGGAAACCTTTTTGCCTTATTTAGGCGATTATGACAAGTCGCGCATTCGATTTATCGTCGCCCAAAGCGAAGATGAGTTGGAAGCTTCTCTGAGCTCAATCGGACAGATCGCAGCGATCATGGAAAAGGACCGCCGACAGTCGGTACCCATCTGCAGCCTGACGCTGGGATTGAAGTGCGGCGGGTCGGACGCGTTTTCGGGGATAACCGCAAACGTACTCTGCGGCAGAGTGACGGATCAATTGACGGCGGCGGGTGGAACCACTGTCATGAGCGAAGTCCCGGAGATGTTCGGTGCCGAAGTGCTGTTGATGAAGCGCGCAAAAGACAAGGCCGTCTTTTCGGATATTGCGGACATGATTAACGGCTTTAAGGAGTACTACCTGAGTTACGGTCAGCCGGTCGGAGAAAACCCTTCTCCGGGGAACAAGCTTGGCGGAATCACTACGATGGAAGAAAAGTCTCTAGGGTGTATACAAAAGGGAGGCAGCGCTGAGATTACCTCTGTTCTGAATTACGGAGAAACTGCATGCGGACGCGGCCTTCATCTGGTAACAGGGCCCGGGAATGACCCTGTTTCCTGCACAAATCTGACGGCAAGCGGCGCAAATCTTATTCTATTTACCACTGGGCGCGGCACACCCTACGGCGCTCCCGTACCCACCTTAAAAATTTCTTCTAACTCCGCGCTCGCCGACAGAAAGCCAAACTGGATCGACTATAACTCAGGGACGTTGCTGGATCATAAACCTTGCGATGTCGCTGCCGAGGAGCTTATGACATTACTTCTGGATGTCGCCTCGGGACGAATCCGGACAAAGAACGAACAAAGCGGGTATAAGGAGATATCCATATTCCGTAATGGTGCGACGCTTTAATCCGCAAGGGATACCAAAAGCGCGGCTCTCCCGCCTGGTTTACGGTTCATATACCATGACAAAAGCCTCTGTAGATGTTATTTTATCTGACAATATCTGCTCAGTAGACTACGATTGGCAGAACACCAAATTGAAAATGCATTGAATATTATTCTTGCTTTTCAGAATACTCATAGGGTATACTTCTCACAAATAGAATATATTGCGTGTGCGTATAAGAAATCAGCACGAAGCCTTTTGGGCTTCGTGCTTTCTTTTATGCCGACAGCAATCGGAGGAAATTATGGAATTCCACATGAAGCTCCCCAGATCCAAGGGTGAATTTGCGATTTTCATCGTTATCGTTTCTGTTCTCTCCGTGAACATCATCGCGCCGTTGATCACCTGTTTCGAGAAGGGGTTTTCTCTGTCTGCGTGGCGTATTGCACTTAGCGTGATCCCTTATATTTGGGTCAGCGTCGTCTTGTTTGTATTGGTTACCTTCAAACCTGCCGAATGGATGACCCGCCAAATCGTCGACCCGAATGACAGCTTTCGCGCACAAACATTGGTCAACATTATGTGCACCGTCCTGTTGATGTCCATATTGTTAACCGTGGTTGGCACATGGATCGGCACCCAGCGCGTCACACTTGATCCCATTCGAACGTTCTTTCACAAGTGGCCCCGGAATTTTTCGATTTCATTCGCGGTAGAGGCGCTTTTTGCTCAGCCGATTGCGAGGTGGGTTCTTTGGAAGCGTCATCAACGAATTGACAAAAAGCAGTATATGCTAGAAAACGAATCTGCTGGTTCCGTTCGGATGGATTGAAGCGCAGTTTACCCATTAACCCGATTGAACCGGATATGGCACGTTATTACCGATGAAACAAAACATGCGTGGTTAGAAAACCACGCATGTTTTTGTTTTAAAACTCATAATCGGGCTTCGCTGCTGCCCGTTTGCTTGTAGCAATCTCGTGTTCCATCTCTGCTTGTGCGAGTGGTTCTGCCAAACGCAGTTCTTTTTAAAAACAAGACGGACAAGCGAACGTTTTTGATATCGAATCCTTGAAAAAAAGAACGCTGATTGTTTCTTGTTCTTCCTGCGTGATTTTCCTGAATTCATTTCGCTTGTGTTCTACCAGTTCATCATTCAGTTGTATAGCATAATGAGCCGGCCGCCAAATGGAGTGTCCATGCGCGCAGGACGTCCTTTCCAGCGGCAAGCAATCTTGTTTACAATCCAACTGTGGAAATGATGCGGATATCAGTGTTCATAACTGATGCCGAGTAGTTTTTGAAGGTTACTGTTTATTTCTGCTGGATGATGGAACAACCCCGCGATATTGATTGGACTAAATCGCATATTCCGCCATCAATTCCGTAATCTCTAGCACCATCTGTTTATTATTTGCCAAAGGCGGAATGACTCCAATTACATTACTCTCGATTCTTGGCCTGATTGGAATCACGGATATTCCACGAAGCTTAAATATATTCGTGTTCTTTGTCATAAGCAACGAGACTGCTTCTCCGCTTGTAATCGCACCAAATATTGAGTCGAGCCGCGCTGTATTGTAAATATGCGGTTCAATCCCGGCATCTGCAAAGCTCCTCACACAAAGCTGATAGATTGATGTATAGTCGTGCATCAGCACAAATTGCTCGTTTTGAAGCATCTCGATCGAAACACTTTTTTGTTCCGCGAGGATATGCTCGCTCGGAACATATAACGCTAACTCGTCTGCCGTGATGTTGACCATTTGGTATTTCCCCTCAATCGGAATGTTGTCTCGTAAAATAAACAAGTCGCCTCCGCACATGTCAAGTTGACGGAACAGCTCTCTTTCCTCTACCTCAAACACCTCTACGTTCATGGTCGGATGCGATTCTAGAAATTTTTTGATGGCGATTCTCAGATTATATTGCGAGACAAAAGGAAGGCTGAAAATGCGAATCCGTGCGCTGTTTTCGCTCGTAAATTGCTCAGCGTGCGTGAACATTGTTTGCACTTTGTCGATGATCGTCACAGCATCGTTCAACAAAATTTTTCCCATTTCATTCACCTGAATCCGGCGGTTATTCCTTCGAAACAACTGTACGCCTAATTCTCTTTCCAGCGAGCTGATCTGTTTGCTGATAGTAGACTGCGTTGTAAATTCCTGTTCCGCAGCCTTCGAAAAACTTTCGAGCGAAGCGGCCGCAATGAAAAACCTAAGCTGTTCTATGGTCATCTATTATTCCCGCCTTCTAAATTGTTATCTGTAGCGCATAAAATCCAGTTTCGCATTCGATTATAGAATATATTATGTGAAAATAGATTTGATTTCAAGCATATCTTATTCTATTATTGAATCAATGACTCCCACTTCAAAAAAATCATTTCTATTTGGAGGACAAAATGAAAAAAGTAATTGCTCTGACTCTTGTTTTGATGCTTGCCCTTTTCTCTTTACTGGCCTGCACATCCGCTCCTGCAGTTACAACGGAACCTGCAACAGCAGAAGCGACGGAGACCGCCGCCACGGAGGCCCCCGCAACTTCCAACACAGTAGACATCGGTCTGGTCGCAACCGATACAACCAATCCATTCATCGGTTGGTTAACCGGCGAAGTGAAGAAACAAGCGGAAGCCGACGGTCTCAACTGCCAGATTGCCGACGCCGCGGGCAACGCCACCAAGCAAATCGAACTGATGGAAAACTTCATTGCCATGGGCGTGAAAGCAATCGGCATTTGGCCTCTCGATCCGAACAACCTGCAGGATGTCATCAAACGTGCACAGGATCAGGGAATTAAAGTGCTCGTCGGCGGTACCGATACCGGTATTTATGATGTCATGATGAACATGGATCAATATAACTGCGGCGAACAAATCTCCGAAATGGGTATCGAATGGCTGCTCAAAACTTTCTCAACAGACAGCACAGAAGCCGGCCTAACCATCCGCCCGAAAGTTGTTATCATCAAGTACACTGGCACGATCGACTCCACCAATCGCTCCAACGGTATCATCGACAAAATTACAAACTGGGGTCACGCGGATGTCGTTGTTGCGCAAGGCGAATCCATCAACGCGAGCGAAGCCCGTTCCGTTATGGAGAATATGTGGCAGCAAAACTCTGATGCCTGCCTGATCCTAACCTATAATGCAGACTCCGCCCTCGGTGTTAACGAGTATATCATGGGCATGGCTGGCATCGATTTCTCCAAGATGGCGATCTTCAGCGGTGACAATTCCGATCCGATCATGGAGATCATCAATATGTCGCCCTCCGATCAGTCAATCTTCCGCGGCACAATGTCAATTGTCGGTCCGAACATTAATGGTGAACAGATCGACCTGCCAGTTGCAACATATCAAGCACTGAAAACCCTTGCTGACGGCACATATTCCTGGGGTCCGAGAATTACCGATACTATTGCGAAAACGTTCCCGAAAGAGTAACTACTCGGTTGGCAAAAGAAGTCGGTGCGGCATTTGCGCCGCACCGACTTTTTAAAAGGAGAATCGGAATGGAAGACACGATACTCACATTACAAGGCATCACGAAGCGTTACCCGGGCGTAACTGCACTGGATGATGTTTCCCTAAGCTTTCGTAAAGGCGAGGTTCACGCGCTACTCGGTGAAAATGGAGCCGGTAAATCGACGCTGATCAAGATCATCTCCGGCGCAGTTGTTCCCGATGCGGGAACTGTCTCAATTGATGGAAAATCCTTCTCCCGCCTAGAGCCGCTGATGGCAAAGCAAAACGGAGTCGAAGTGATCTATCAGGAATTCAACCTTATGGATACGCTATCCGTCGCCGAAAATATCAGCATTGGCGATCGAAACGGCCGATTAGTTAACTATAAGACAATGAGAAAAAAGGCTCAGTCGTTGTTTGAGACAATGGGCGTATCCGTCCCTGTTGACGAACAGGTTTGCAATCTGCCCGCTTCGCAGCAGCAGCTGGTTGAAATCGCTAAAGCCATTTCAAAGCAAGCAAAAATTCTAATTATGGACGAACCGAGCGCGCCGCTTTCTGTCTCGGAGGTTGTCAAACTATTTGACATTGTCCGTATTCTCAAACAAAACGGGGTCACGATCATATATATCTCACACCGTCTTGATGAGATTTTCGAAATTTCCGATCGCGTATCCGTCATGCGAGATGGCAAGTATATATCCACACTTGAAACAAAATCGACCAGCCGACAGGAGCTCATTCGACTGATGGTTGGCCGCGAACTGAGTGAAAGCTATCCTGTGAAGCACGGAGAACCGGGAGAAATTGCTCTTGAACTCAGAAGCGTATACGGCAACGGCGACCAGGATATCTCGTTTACGGTTCGAAAGGGAGAAATTGTCGGAATCGCCGGACTCGTTGGGGCAGGCCGAACGGAATTGGCTCGTCTGATTGCCGGTGCTGACCGCAGAGATTCCGGCGAAATATTGGTCGGCGGCAAACCTGCACATATTCGCCTGCCTTCTGATGCAATTCGAAGCGGCATCGGTCTTATCCCCGAGGATCGCAAGCAACAAGGTGTGTTTTTAGAAAAATCGGTCATTTGGAACACCACGATTGCAAACCTTAAGAATCTCAGAAAAGGCATTATCATCGATCGAAAGTTGGAGAAACAGCAGGCAAAACATTACATCAGTCTGTTTGATATCAAGACCCCTTCCGTCGATCAACTCGTCAGGAATCTTTCCGGCGGAAACCAGCAAAAAGTCGCGCTTGCAAAAACGCTTGCGACGCAATCGGATATCCTGATTTTCGACGAGCCAACACGCGGAATCGACGTCGCCGCTAAGCAGGAGATCTACCAGCTCATGTGTAAGCTGGCAAACGAAGGTAAGGCTATTCTTATGATCTCCTCCGATATGCCGGAACTTCTTGGAATGTCAGACCGAATTATAGTGATATCCCATGGAAGAATCACCGGCGAACTTTCAAAAAATGCATTCAGTCAGGTACGCGTCCTAGAGCTCGCGTCCGAACAGATCATGGAGGCCAAACCAGTATGACGACACCAATATTAAGAACCGTCCAAATGATGTTGAAAAAATTCGTTATTTTCTTTGTTCTCGTCGGCTTAATGGCGCTTTTTTCGATTTTATCTCCATATTTCTTCACGGTTCAGAATTTAACAAATGTATTCGTGCAGCAGTCCTATGTCATCATCGCTGCAGTCGGTCTTTCGTTTGTCATGATAAGCGGTGGCATGGATCTTTCAATCGGCTGGCAAATGTCGCTCGTTGGCGTGTTTACCGCTGTGTTAATGAAAAACATCGGTTTGCCGGTATGGTTGTCCGTGTTTATGGGGTGTGTGCTTGGGGTAGGCCTCGGATTGTTCAACGGATATGCCGCCGTTCTTTTGAAGGTCCATCCTCTGATCGTTACACTTGGTACAATGACTGTTTTTCAAGGCATATCGTATACAGTTGCAAACCAGAGTGTCATTTTGAACTTGCCATCTACCTATAAATTCCTTGGACAAGGGTATTTACTTAAATTTATACCATTCAGCGTCATTCTGATGATTGTTGTAGTACTAATCGCGAGTTTTCTACTCAATAAAACCCATTTCGGAAGATTCATCTATGCGGTTGGTTCTAACTCCGAAGCAGCGCATCTCGCCGGAATTCACGTCAATCGTGTTAAATTGATTGTTTTTGCAATCTGCGGGCTCTTTGTTTCGCTAGCGACGATGGTACTCTTCGCGAGAACTGGTTCCGCTGCACCTGCGACAGGTCCAGGGACTGAGTTCTCCTGCATGACGGCCTGTGTCGTTGGCGGCATATCCTTCAAGGGTGGCGAAGGAAAGATGTGGGGCGTTGTAACTGGTGTGCTTATCCTCGGTGTCCTGAGCAACGGTATGCAGTTGATCGGCATGGGAACGTATACACAGTTTATTGTCAAGGGCCTCGTTCTGCTCGGTGCAGTCGGATTTGACACATATCAGAAAGCATCTGCGCTTCGCGCTAGAAAGGCTGCCTGATTCATCCTGAAAATATCATTTATGAATAGGGGTCTTTCGCATGAATAAAAAGCAGGTGATTGGCTGTGTTCTCGCTATACTTATCATCCTGATTTCACTGCTGATTCCACAAATCGGCTCGATCAGCAGCGCAGGGGTCAGAACGCTTGGCGTGTTAATGTCGTTCCTTGTGATCCTGGTGACAGATGCGCTATCAATCGTCGTTACCAGTCTAGTCTTTTGTGCTCTGATGCCGCTGCTCGGTGTTACCAGCACGTTTCAGGAGGCATTAAGTGGCTTCTCCCAGCCGATCGTTTTTTTTACCATGGCTTCGTTTGGCATTGCGATTGCGATTACTTCAACTCCAATCTCAAAGCGTGTTCTTCGCGCTTTGATGCGTCGCTCAGGCTATAAAATTGAGCGTGTCATCTTGGCCGTCATGCTCTGCACCGCTATGGTATCCTCAGTCGTATCGCGGGTTCCAACCTGCGCAGTTTTTATGGCCATTTCTCTGGGTTTCCTGAAACTATATGACAATCCAGTCGACGAGAAGCGCAGCGGCCGAGCGTTTATGATCGCGGTACCGGTCGCGAGCATGATAGGTGGCATGGTAACGCCAACTGGCAGTTCCGTGAATCTACTTGCGCTGAGCCTACTTGAAGAGCAGACCGGCATGACCATTTCCTTCATTCAATGGATGAGCGCAGGTGTTCCGTTGGTTCTTGTGATGCTGCCTCTTGCCTGGTTTCTCATCATCAAGATTTACAAGCCGGCTCCTGTCAGTTCAGAAAAAATCGAAGGATTTATCGATTCACTTGAAATTCCTGATAGAATGGATGCAAGAGAGATCAAAGCATTAGTACTGCTCGGTGGTATGCTGGTCTTCTGGCTGTTGTCATCGTGGTTTCCAAAGATCAACGTAATGATCGTCGCGATGATCGGCTGCTGTATCATGTTTCTGCCGGGGATCGACGTGCTCAAGGTAGACGTATTTCTGAAAGAAAACAGCTGGGATGCCTTCTTCCTCGTCGGCGCAGTGCTTGCAATTAGCAGTGCTATGATAAAAAACGGCGTAAGCAGTAGCATTGCCGCGTCTCTACCGGTTTTGAATGCTCCGCTGCCCGTAATGGTCGGTTTCGTCGCTGTGCTTGTTTTCGTATCGTTGATTCTGGTTCCGGTGGCAACCTCGCTGATTCCCATCATGACAATCCCTTTGATCTCCCTTGCTGTCTCATCCGGCATTTCTCCAGCTATTATCGTGCTGACCGGAGCGCTCTGTGCAGGCAATTGCTATCTGCTGCCGCTGGATACCGTCCCGCTGATCACATATAGCAAAGGATACTACAGTATTACGGATATGATGAAATCCACCGCTTTATTACAGGTTAGTATGGTTCTGCTCGTTTCAATCTGGATTCCTATTGTTGCGCGAATTACCGGCATTGTTTAGGAGGTTCTATGCATCAAAAACAATACATTCCGCTCTATGAAGGCCCGCTCGAATCATTCCCCGAATCAAACGAGTGCCCTGCCGGTGTGAAAGTCATTCATCTGCAAGATCAATTCCCTTATCAGGTGGATCTGCGACCCAATATAGAATATGCGGTGCGAAACGAAGAACACCTGTACCTGCAGTTGTTGATTCCCAAAAAATTCGACTCGAACATCTCTTGTCCTCTCGTCGTTTTTGTACAAGGGTCTGCTTGGCATCTTCAAGATATCTTTCAGCATCTGCAACATATGGTGCGGGTCTGCGAGCACGGTTATGCTGTCGCGATGGTGCAATATCGTCCGAGTGACATCGCGCCGTTTCCTGCGCAGGTGCAGGACGTGAAAACCGCGATTCGTTTTCTTCGCTCAAAAGCGAGCGAGTTTCCCATAGATGCTTCCCGTGTTGGTATCTGGGGAGACTCAAGCGGTGCGCATACGGCAGCTTTGGTCGGGTTCACATCCGACGGTGAGCTGGACACAGACTTGTATGCTGAGCAAACCGCAGCCGTCAGTTGTATTGTCGATTGGTATGGGCCAACCGACATCTCAACGATGAATGAGACAATCAGTATTCAGGATCATATTCAACCTGACAGTCCGGAAGGTTACCTCATCGGTCGTAAGCATGTATTGGAGCACCCGAAGCTGGTATATCCAACTATTCCAATGAACTATTTATCGCGGGAACGCAACATACCACCCATCTTGATGATGCACGGATCAAAGGATCAGCTCGTACATTTTCATCAAAGTTGCATGCTTTACGAAGCTTTACGAACGCTGGATAAAGACGTTGAGTTCTATAAGTTAGAAGGCGCATATCACGCATTTGGCGGATTTAATTGCGTTGCGTCCATTGAAATCGTTCTGGAATTTCTAGATCGATATCTTCAAGACTAAATATCTCTTCTGTTTTATCACCGTATGATGCGTAATATTGCATTACTTCGTGTGTGATTAGCTATGCCAAAAGACAGACCTTGTTCGTTTGCTCACGATATGCAGATGTAAAAATGAAACCTACTACCTGATGTTTATTTGATGCTTATTGCCGTCAGTAAAGATTTATAATGGCTAATAATCATCAAAAATACACTTTAATTATCCGCAAAGATCGGGGATTGATCTGCTCCCGTTTTATGGTTAAGGAGCAATGTTAGTAAATGAATCGACTCGGCGGAAAGAGCGAATATTTTACCGAGTTTGTTGTTTTGTTCGGTTTCAACTATTGATCAAGGCGGATAATTCTCCGCAAGATTTATGTTCTAAACTTCCTTGGTTTAACATTTCATAAACATTGGAGATGCAAACTGTTTTATGTTATTGTGTTATCAATAGGATGGTGTTTGTATGATCCATATTTTGGTAGTCGAAGACGATGTTAAGCTGAACCAAATAGTCTGCACCTATCTTTCCGGCGCCGGGCATCTGGTAACGGGATGCTATAATGCAGCAGAAGCGTTCAGTGCGATGGAAACGACTATGTTTCATCTTATCATTTCAGACATCATGATGCCCGGCATAGATGGTTTTGCATTCGCCGAAGCGATACGCGACGCAGATAAAGACATCCCCATCATGTTTCTGACCGCTCGCGAAGATATGCCAGCAAAGCAAAAAGGATATCGAATCGGCATTGACGATTATATCGTAAAACCCGTAGAGATGGATGAGCTGGTGCTCCGCGTCGGTGCGCTGTTGCGTCGCGCCAACATAGCAAGCTCTAAAAAACTCTCCGTCGGCACGCTCACGCTGGATGCTGATGAACATTCCGCCTCCCTTGCCGATGAGGAAATCCCTTTGACGGTGCGGGAGTTTGATATTCTCTTTAAGCTGTTGTCTTTTCCAAAAAAGACGTTCACCCGCACCCAGCTCATGGATGAATTCTGGGGGTATGATACAGAATCGAGTCCCCGTACCGTGGATGTCTACATTACAAAACTACGGGATAAATTCTCTGCCTGCGAAAATTTTGAAATCGTAACCATACACGGATTGGGATACAAGGCGGTGTTGAAATGAGCGTGAAAAGACCCCCTGACACACGAGTTCGAAGAAGTTTGTTTACCGCAAGTGGGTATATCGGCTTTTTTGTATTGATAGCATTCGTCGTAACCTGCTCTTTTCTCCTTTTTGATGGATTAATGAACCGCTATGAAGATAATATTCTAATCAGCGCCTTGCTTACACTGTTCAATATTTTGTTTCTCACGGCGCTCATCTGTTTGTTTGACGGGATACGTCGAAAAATAACCATTGCGCGCCCTGTCGATCGGATACTTGAAGCAACGCATAAGTTGACATCCGGCGATTTTTCCGCGCGTATTCAACCGATTCATCGATATGGGCGCGAGGATGAATTTGATGTTATCATCGAAGATTTCAATAAAATGGCACAAGAATTGTCCGGAATTGAAACGCTCAAGACCGATTTTATCGCCAATGTTTCCCATGAAATCAAGACGCCGCTCTCCATTATTCAGAATTACGCGGAAGCTATGGGGAACGAGTCTATAGCCGCCGAAACACGAAAGGCATATTCCGAGACGATCGTTTCCGCTTCGCGACGGTTGACCTCGCTAATTTCGAACATATTGAAATTGAGCAAACTCGAAAATCAGGAGATCTTCCCGAAAGCCAAGTACTTCTCTCTCAGCGAGCAGTTGCGTTGTTGCGCATTGGGTTTTGAAGACCTCTGGGAGCAACGGCGGTTAGAGTTCGTAGTGGATATCGACGAAATACAGGTTTTCTATGATGAAAGTCTGCTGGAAATCGTTTGGAACAATCTTATTTCGAATGCAATTAAGTTTTCAAACCAAGGCGGCACAGTGACCGTCCATTTGAAAAAGGAAAATAGTATGGCTGTCGTTCGCATTTCCGACGACGGCTGCGGGATGTCGCCGGAAGTCGGCGAACATATTTTTGAAAAATTCTATCAAGGCGATACGTCGCATGCAGCCGAAGGCAGCGGTCTTGGGCTTGCTCTTGTCAAACGGGTGATTGATATTGTCGACGGTGTCATCTCCGTCGAGAGTACCGTTGGCAAAGGTAGCACATTCACCGTTAAACTGACTAATTGTCGATGAGAGAATAAAAAACTTATGAAAACGCTGAATCGATTCAGAGTCAAAGGGTGGGTGTTGTTTTTTCTGGTCGGTGTTTCAGCAGTAGCGGTCTATTCCGTTTTGGCGCGAAAACAGACAACCTCGTTGGTTTCTTGCGGGACTTATCTGCTTTCCGCGTATACGCTCTGCTGCCTTGTTTTCTATTTCATCGAACAGTATAAAATCCTGACAGCCAGAGCACTGCAAATTTCATTCGTTCACCGATATTTCCAGGATTTTGAATGGCGAACCATATTGAACACCTATGTTTCGCTTGCGATCAATTTCGCTTTTGCTGCGATCAAGATGTTTTTCAGCATCCGGCTATCCTCCTTCTGGTTTGCTGCAATCGCCGTGTATTATATTGTAATGAGTATTGCCCGCTGCATAATACTTTGGAACGATCGAAGAATTCGTAGTCTCGACGGGCAAAAGGAGATAAGACTCCGGCAACTGCGTACCTATCGCGCCAGCGGCTATCTGCTGTTCGTATTGACCGCGGCGCTTCTAGGCGCGGTCTGGCAAATGGTATTTTCAGCGCGAAGTAGCATGTATCCGGGCCATCTGATTTACGCGGTTGCGTTTTTTGCGTTCTATTCCGTCATTACGGCGGTACTCAATCTATTAAAAGTGAAAGCACTCGACAATCCGATTGTTTCCGCCGCCAAAATCATCAGCTTCGCGAGTGCGTTGGTTTCCATGCTGACGCTCCAAACCGCTATGTTTGCCTCCTTTGGCGGAACGGACAGTAAAGCGCTGAGTCAAATCATGAATGCCATATTTGGTACCTTTGTCTGTTTCGGGGTTCTTGCAATGGCAGTCATCGCTGTAGTTGTTGTCCAAAAAGAAATCCGGATTTTGAAAAAAACATAGTATACGATGAAACAATTGCTCCGGCGGAAATTCCGCCGGAGTTTTTTATGCGTTAACATCTCACAAACAATTCGCCAACAACTCAAAAACAAACGCACTTTAAGATACACTCATGAGCTGCAAGATACATGCTCACGAAAAAGAAATCATTTTAGGAGATATAAAAACATGAAGAACTCGACTCTTTACCTCGTTACCGGTGTTGCCGGCAATCTCGGCAGCAGCGTTGCCGCAAAGTTACTGGAAGATGGAAAATCCGTGCGCGGACTCGTCCTCAAGGGCGATCCTGCCGCAACGCGCATGCCAGACAATGTAGATCTCTTCATTGGGGATGTTTGCGACAAAGATTCCATTGAACGCTTTTTTCAAGCGCCGCAGGACGCCTCGATTGTTGTGATCCACCGCGCGGCCATCGTGACAGTCAACCCAGATTACAATCAGAAGGTCTACGACGTTAACGTAACCGGCACTAAAAACATTATTGACGCATGCGTAACGCATCATGTAAAGAAGCTTGTTTATGTAAGCTCAATCGGCGCAATTCCCGAACTCCCACACGGAGAGCTTATTAAAGAAATCGATTCCTTCGATCCGAGTAAGGTTGTTGGATTTTACGGAAAGACAAAGGCAGAAGCCTCACAGGCGATTCTCGCTGCTGTTCAAGACGGGGGACTGGATGCATCAATTGTTTACCCATCCGGCATATGCGGTCCTGATGACTATGCATTTGGTCCGGTCAGCTCTTTTCTAATGGATTATTGCGCTGGAAAACTGCCCGCCGGAGTCGAAGGTAGTTTCAACGCGGTCGATGTTCGCGATCTAGCAGATGCCATCGTAAACTGTGTGGAACGCGGACGCAGTGGCGAAGGGTATATCCTGGCGAACGAATGCGTCTCCATACAGAAGATGTTCCACCTTCTTGCCATTTTAACGAACACCAAGGAGATCACCATGATTCTTCCCGCTGGCTTGGCAAAGTTAGTTGCGAAAGTCAGCGATTTCTCCGAGAGGATCACACATAAGAAGCCGCTGATGACAAGCTTCGCGGTCTACAATCTCGTACGCAACAACGTGTTTGACTGCAGCAAAGCGGAAAACGAACTTAGTTTTCAGACTCGGCCCTTTGAGGAAAGTCTGGAAGATTCGCTTGCCTGGTTGAAACGAGAAAATAAAATCAATCTGGCTAATTGCGTAGCATAAGCCTATCGACAGCATGGTCTAGCGTGAGTTAATAATCTTTATTCTCTTTAACAAATCGCTAACAACAACGGAGAATAATGAAGTTGAACAATAAATGGAAAGGAAGATACAAAAATGGAACAGAATCGGAAATACAACTACACGTACACGGCGCAAAACGTCGACGAGCGAAAAGAAGTGGAACGGATCCGCAACGCTTATATTTCGCCGGAGGAAAACAAGCTCGAACAACTTCGCCGCCTCAACGCAAAGGTTTATCAGCAAGGGACGGTAGCTTCCATGTCGGTTGGCATCATTGGAACGCTCATTCTGGGCGTGGGTATGACTTGCGTACTTGTCTGGGAACAGATGATTCTCGGCATAATCATCGGTGTGGTCGGCCTCGCTGTGCTTGGCATAGCGTATCCGCTTAACACAAAGCTCGTTAACAAACGCAAAGCTGAACTCGGCCCCGAAATCATCAAGCTCAGCAATGAAATCTTGAATGATAAATAAGAAACAAGAAAGGAGTACATTATGAATCACAATCAAACCGAAACCGCTGCGCAAGCAGCGAAAGATATCCAGTCTACCTATCTGGAGCATTCACCGACAAAGCTCGATCAATTGAAAGAGCTCAATCGCCTGTCATTGAAATCCGGTCGAACGATCGCTGTGGTCATCGGCATACTCAGCGCACTGGTTCTGGGCGCTGGAATGTCTATGGTGATGGAATGGAAGAATTTGTTCGTTCTTGGTATCGCCATCGGTGTCATCGGGATGGTCGGCTGCCTTATTACATATCCGATTTACCGCTCTGTCACCGCACGCAAAAAAGCGCTGTATGCGCCGCAGATCATCCAACTCAGCAATGAAATCATTGCCGAAAACGAATCCGCAAAATAAAAGACTGAAACGTAAATAAACATAAAGGAGAGTATTGCCATGAGCAAATTGATGGACGCTGAGAAGAAAATTGAAAACGGCGTAGTAAGGGCCTATAAAGCCGTCGAGCAGGGTGTGGTCAGTGGGTACTCCGCAGTTGAAGATGGTGTTGTAACCGCCGCGAAGAAAGTCGGGGACGTTTGTGTTGGTGCTTTGTTCACACAGGAAGGCGAATCAGTAGAAGAAGCGAAGGAACGTCTTCGAAAGGGCGCTGCATCCCATGATGCGGAGGCAGACAACACTTCAGACCCCAAATCTACTTCTTCATCGGAATCTGAGAAACAAAGCTAGTCCAGCATAGAGGATAAAACGAGAAGGAGCATTCAATGAGTATTAAAACGAGTATTCAGGCAGCCGCCCTGCGCAAAGTCTTTGACTATATCGATCAGGATCCCGCAAGCAATCTTCCTAAAGTTGGACGCTTTATGGAAAGGTATATTCCAAAGGGAACCAACATCGAAGGTCAATTGGACGTAATCAAGCAAGTCATTTCCAATCCTGATAACAATTGGTATCGTTACGTGCTTAGTTTGTGGCAAGACGTTGATCCGGGAATTCTTCGTTCGTTCTTTGAAAATTTCGTTGTCAACACCACGCTGAAGTGGAACGATACGCATGAAGCCCTGGAGGCGAAGTATGGCTGCAATATTCCTTGGGCAATCCTGATGGATCCAACTTCGGCATGTAACCTGCACTGCACCGGATGCTGGGCTGCCGAATACGGCAACAAGCTGAATCTGAGATATGAAGAGCTGGACAACATCGTCCAGCAGGCCAATGAAATCGGCACATTCTTCTTCTTGTATTCAGGTGGCGAGCCGCTGGTGCGCAAGAGCGATATCATTCGTTTGTGTGAGGCGCACCCGGATTGTACCTTTACAGCATTCACAAACGGCACCTTGATCGATGAAGCGTTTGCCGATGAAATGCTCCGTGTCAAAAATTTTATTCCTGCAATCAGCGCCGAAGGCTTTGAAGAAGCAACAGACAGCCGCCGCGGAAAAGGAACCTATCAAAAAATCCTGCGTGCGATGGAAATATTGAAAGCAAGGAAGTTGCTCTTCGGAATTTCCGCCTGTTATACGAGCGTAAATGTGAGTGACGTCGGAAGCGAAAACTATTATGACCAAATGCTCGATTGGGGTGCGAAGTTCTGCTGGTTCTTCACATATATGCCAATTGGGCGGGATGCCGCGCCGGAGCTCATGGTAAGTGCCGTGCAACGTAAATTCATGTATAAACAAGTGCGCGCGTTCCGTGAAACTAAACCAATCTTCACCTTGGATTTCTGGAACGATGGCGAATACGCCGAAGGCTGTATTGCCGGCGGAAGACGTTACCTGCACATCAACGCCGCAGGCGACATGGAACCTTGTGCGTTTGTACATTACTCGGATTCCAATATCCGCGAGAAAACGCTGTTGGAGGCGCTGCAGTCTCCGTTGTTCATGGGGTACCGCAGAAACCAGCCTTTCAATCAAAACATGCTTCGGCCCTGCCCTGTTCTGGATAATCCAGGCGCATTGACTCGCATTGTCGAAGAAAGCGGCGCCATCAGTACGGACTATCAGGCGAACGAGACGGCAAAGGAATACAGCGAAAAATGTGAAGCCGCTGCTGCGCGCTGGGCCGTCACAGCTGATGGTCTTTGGAAAAGTAGCGGTCACGACTGTGCAAAATGCACCGGATGTGCGGATCCATCAAGTAACCCCGATTTGGATGCCACATAACCTTTAATTTCGATTTCTCCCTGAGAAAACAAGGAAAGGAGGCCTCAAGTTATGTTGAAGATTATTCTCATCGTTGCAGCGGTCGTCGTCGTGATCGTCGTTGCAGTTGTCATCGTCAAGAATCGCAAAAAGTAAACCAAGCCTAAATAAGTATCGATAGATAGGGTACAGAATTACCTATAGGTTTCTGTACCCCTATCTGTTTTGGAAGTATCAGCTACGGCAATTCTAAACACAGCAGACTTGATTCTAATTCTGCGCCCTTCTATCTATTGGGCAGAATGGTGTTGCTTCACAAATTTTAATTTGCTTGCTCTGCATGATCACATATTTATTCATCGGGAACTGTATCAGCATGGATGTTGTCATGTTGACAAGCTTCATTATCGGAACAAAAATGTGAAAATGAAACCTACTACCTGATGTTTATTTGATGTTTATTGCCATCAATAGTGGCTTATAATCGCTAATAATCATCAAAAATACATTTTGAATTATCCGCAAAGATCGGCGATTATCTTCAACTATCGACGCATATTCATAACGATATTTCGCATAAACGCGCACTCATAACCCGGAGGTCATTGGTTCAAGTCCAATCCCCGCAACCATATAAACAAAGGCCATCCAACCGGATGGCCTTTGTTTGTTTCGCTCATAATTCAGATGGACTTGAAGCCGCAGCCGCCGTCGATTCGCGGCGGTAATAACGCCGAAGTCACGGCGTTTTTAGTGGCAGGCTTTGCGAAAAAGACCGTTTGCGAAGCATGGCATGCGAGCAAACGTGTCTGATTTGAGCAAAGAAATCCAATCCCCGCAACCAGTAAAAAACCGCCCAATTCGGGCGGTTTTTGCGTTACTCGGGTGTTCGGTTTTGGTACAGAAAAGGGCTAAAACCCACTAGCTGTTGTTTATTTGATGTTTGTTGGGATGTTGATGACTTGAGAGTGTTCGGAAATCACAACACCTATATTGTCATTCTTATCGTTGTCTTGCTTGCTTATCCGCCGATCGATCCGTCCCAGGTATCCACCTTTGTACGTTTCATTTCTTCTTCGTCAAACCATCTGGAGGTAACACACTTCGTTTCAGTGAAAAACTTCAGTCCATCCTTGCCAAGCGTATGCAGGTCACCGAAAAACGAATCTTTGTGGCCGGAGAACGGGAAAATGCCGACCGGCACCGGAATGCCAACATTGATGCCTACCATGCCGCCATGCGTGCGACGTGCAAATTCGCGGCTATAGTAGCCACTTTGCGTAAAGATCACTGACCCGTTTGCGAAGCGATTGTTGTTCATGATCGCAAGGCCTTCTTCAAAGTTCTTCACGCGCTTGATACAAAGTACCGGCCCAAAGATCTCGTCCCTACCAACGCTCATATCTTCTGTCACGTGGTCAAAGATTGTTGGCCCAAGATAGAAGCCTTTTTCAAACCCTTCAACAACATGGTTTCGTCCATCCAGAACCAGCGTTGCCCCTTCTGCAATGCCTTTTTCGATCCAACGCGATACATTCGCTCGGTGTTCAGCGCTTACCAGCGGTCCCAAATCCGAAGATTTCTCGTAAGCAGGTCCGATCTTGAGCTTCTTGGCCTGCTCAACGAGCAGATTTACCAGTTTGTCCGCAATAGATTCCTGCGCAACAATTGTCGGCAAGGCCATGCAGCGCTCTCCGGCACAACCGAAAGAAGAATTGATGATACCCGCAGCGCTGCGTTCAAGAGCGGCATCTTCCAGCACAAGTCCATGGTTTTTTGCTTCACACAGCGCCTGCACACGTTTCCCGTTTGCCGCTGCGGTCGCGTAGATATGCAGCCCGACCGATGTTGAGCCGACGAAACTTACGCCCTTTACATCGGGATGCGACAGGAATATCTCTGCTTCTTCACGACTGCATGTCACTATGTTTAATACGCCGTCGGGCAACCCGGCTTCGTGCCAAAGTTCCGTCAACCGCATGGAGGTCATGGGAGTGATAGAGGCAGCTTTGATCACAAGGGTATTGCCCGCTGCAATGCATAACGGAGCCATCCAACCCATAGGAATCATTCCAGGAAAATTAAACGGAACGATTCCGGCAAACACGCCAACCGGTTCACGATACAACACCGTATCATATCCCGATGCCGTGTCCATCAAGGATTCGCCCATCATGAGCGAGGGTGCACCGCAGGCAAATTCTACCGGTTCTTTGACTTTAAGGATGTCACCCTGCGCTTCGCTCCAGACTTTTCCGTGCTCACGCGCGCAGATATCGGTCAGCTCATCCAAATGTTCCATGACAAGATCACGGAAGCGGTAAAGCACTTGTACCCGTTTCATAACCGGCATTGCCGACCATTGGGGAAATGCTTTTGCCGCACACTCGATCGCAAAGTTAACCTCTTCTTTTGTGCAACGGGGCGCTTTTGCCAGAACCTCGCCTTTGCTCGGATCAAACACATCCATGTAACGGTCACTTGTTGATTCGAGCCATTTCCCACCTGCGAAATACTTTAAAATTCGAATTTCAGTCATTGTCTTTCTCCTGTCTGTTCAATTTTACTTAATGTCCTATAGTAACTGCCACAAAGATTATTCGGGTTAAACGCCTCTCTGACTCGGTACTGGTAATATGCTAGCAACGGTTGCGGCATTTTCGAGAACATCGCGTCCTGTTGATCCTGCGTGTAATCGTATCCGTCTTCTCTGCGCGCGCTCTGGTTCCATTTCCCCATATCCACGCCAAGCTTCTTTTGACTCATCCATTCCTGCGTCGCGTTGAAAAATTCGGCTGTTCCAGTGATGGACTTTTTATCGTACGCATCAAAATGGGTGAAGAATTCCCATCCGGTGCTGCCGCCGCCGCCCATGATCGTGATGGAACCCATGTCCGAATCTCCGCCCACCTGCGCCATGCAGTCTGTTTCCTCTTCCCACTTTTTCTTGAGCGCGGAAGCCTCTTCCATCACAGAAGCGGAAGTGAACAGGTTGCCGGAAAGTCCGAAATTCCCTTCATACGCGCCGCAAAGCGTATAGTTCAGGTTTTTATGCCCCATTCGCAATAGATACATCAGTAACCAGTCGTGGATATCAGGATCGAGCATAAACTCACTCTTCCATGCACCAACCCGCTGTAAAATCGCATCCAACGCTTTTTCCTTGTATGCGGTATCACGCGCGGTCATTCCGGCAATGATCACCTGCGTATCGATCTTCATTTCCTCGTTGGCTTTTTTCAACGCCGGATCGTTGACATACCCTTCCAGATCGGCAAGCTGACCATCCGGATCGTTCAGGATTTTGATCATCGCGGTCTTGATGTCCCGCCCGAACATCGTAAACTGTCTATGCCCGAGGTAGAGAATCTCCGCCTGGTGCAGCAGGTTGACACCCTCCGCATAGGCGTCCCAGTCCGGGAAGCACAGGGTGTATGCTTTGAAGTTATCCGGCAGGCAAGCCCGGTAAGCGGGCGCTTCCCCGCGGGACGGGATATAGGCAGGACCCGGCCAGGGATGGAGCCGGATCGCAACACGCGTGCAAATGCCCATGGAGCCCGCCGTGCCCTGCTTGGCACGCAGGATGGCGCGCGTGCTCGGCCCGGGGCCGTCGCCGCAAAACCAGCCGGAACCTGCGCCGAGTGAACCCGTGCGCAAGATTTCTCCGTTTGGCAGCACCCACTCGGCGGAGAGCATGTTTTCGGTCGCAGCGCCCATCGAAATGGTTTGCGGGCCGAAGCCGACCCACCCCGCCGTGCTGGCACAGACCGAGCTGGAGCAGCCGACACCGGGCACGTTGAGGTTGAGACCGACCTTCATCGCCTCCGCCTGCACGACCGCACCGATGGCATACGGCTCGACCACAGCGATCATGTTTCTGCTGTCGATTTCAATCTTCTTCATCCGGCGCAAATCAATCTGCACCGCATTGTCGCTGCCGATATATCCCATCGCGGACCAGAAGGTTGTGGATGCTTTGAACTGGATGTTGTATCGATTGCAAAGCGCAACAACCTGCTGCACTTCCTGCGTGCTTCCGGGCAGAATGACCGCCTGCGGAAGCGGCGTCTTATGATCGTAAGGGCCATAGTGCGCCGAGGATTGCGCCGCAATACACCGATAGGACTCGAGCACACCCTTGTCCTGCGATATGTTTCGTTTCCCGACTACGTCCTCAAACGCGCGATAGACTTCATTTGCGAGTGCCATTTTTTCCCCTCCTCTCATAGTGCGCGGCGAACGAGATCGAAGATATCCAGCACCTCGATACCGTTTCCGTTCTCATCGACCGCGCCTGCAAAATTGTTTTCACACCAAGGGCATGCAGTAACCAACGCCTGCGCCCCGGTCGCATTGGCTTCTAATATCCGCTCTCCCGCCGTCCATGCAGAGTATTCCGGCAACGTTTCACTGCATCCTCCGCCCGCACCGCAGCACCATGCGTATTCGCGAATGCGCTCCATCTCGACAAGCTTTACACCGGGTATCGCTGCGAGAATATTGCGTGGCGCATCATACACACCGTAAATCCCGTTATTACGCGGACGCGGCGGATCCCACGTGTGAATCTGTTTACGAATCTTCTTTTCGTCGCCCTGCCATACGACGTAAGGCTCTCCGAGGCGGCCTAGATGGCAGGGATCGTGATACGTAACCGTGAGATCGACCGATTTTGTAAATGCGAGTTTTCCGTTGACGATCAGCCGCTCCAGATACTCAACCATGTGCACAACCTCTATTTCGAGGCCAAGCGCCGCATATTGTCGCTTGAATGCGCCATAGCAGTCGCTACAGGGGGTTACGAGCATTTTTGCGCCGGTCTTTTTGATCAGAGTGATGTTGGCATTCGCCCGTGTTTCAAACTCCGGCTCAAACCCCATCTGGTGCGCCCTTCCGGCACAGCAGGATTCGGTCTTGCCCAGAATTCCGACGTCCACACCCGCGTTTTGAAGAAGCGTGATCATCGCGCGCGCTTTTTCCGACAGCGCGGGGTCATAGCTATACTTGCAGCCCGCGAAAAACAGCACCTCGACAGGTTCTTTCGTTGCGTCCTTCACCAGTAAGCCATCGTACCAGGCAGCGCGGTCTGCTTTCCGCTTTCCGGGCAACATCGTCTGTTCGCGCTTGAGACTCTCGATCATTTCCATTTGACCCGGAAGTGTTTTCCCTTTGGAAACAGCATCCGTCTTGAGCGCGATGTTGTGCTCCATCGGCTCTAAGTTGTATCGCGTGATCTTGCAGGCAACATCGCAAGCGCCGCAGCTGAGGCAACTGTGCACCGCCTCCGTCACCGTTTCTGAATAGTCCGCGTCCCCATCGAGTATGGTCTGTGCCAACTGAAACTTCCCGCGCGCCGAATAGGTGTGCAGTTGATAATAGCAGCTACTGGGGCAGTTTTCACCGAATCTCTGGCTCTTGATCTTGTCAAATGGAATCCATTTGCAACCCAGACAGTTGCTGCAACGTTCCATCATCGGCCGGTAATCTTTTAAAGACATCGTTTCATCCTCCTCAATCAATCGTTTCGTAGCTTGCCGGGATTCATGATGCCGTTGGGATCGAATATCTCTCGAATCTTCTGCAGCACGTGATACGATTCTGCGTCGCGGCTCAGTTGAAGTTTTGACCATATTCCATACGGACGGAAGTAATAGGCGCCCATCTGGGAGAATTTCTCGCTAGCCTCGGCAAAAAGGCACTCTGTTTGCGCAACTTCAGCAGAATTTTCCGCATCATAAGGTATTGTAAAGGAGCATTGATACGAGGTGCCCATGTTTTCGGGTTGCAGATAAACGCCGATCTTACGCTGATAACCTTTTTCCTTTGCGAGCGTTTCCATCGTGCCGACAAACTCCGGCGTTCGATCCAGCGTTGTCGAAAAAAAGATGTCTGCAAACGCGCCAGCCTCACCTGCTTTCCAGCTATCTCTTCCAGCGCTATTGCTTGCATGCTTGAACACCAAATCTCCCGGGATTCCGCCGCATTCGTGCTGGAGCGTAAGACCATGCTGCTCGGCAATATCCGCGATATCCAGTTCTTGGTAAGCAACACGTTCCTGCGGAAGGATCTCACGCCCTACGATCCCAACCATTGCAATCCAAGGCGGGAGTCTGCTCTCCAGTTTCGCAGCATCTTCGGCGCTATTAGTCATCAAGCGCGCAAGCTGCACCGCATTCATGATGAAAAACGCTTCGCCAAATCGCAAGCGCAGCACATGATATGCAAAGTCTATGAGATCTTCCAGTTTTTGCGCGGGTACGAAATATCCCTTTTCCTCCTGCGGCATCAGTTCGCACCTTACAGAGGCCCATGTCACGATTCCCATCGTTCCCTGCGCGCCTGTCAACAGACGATAGAAATCCAGCATCATGGGGCCTGCCGGCTCCCATTGCCATTTGTCCTCTTTCCATTGCGACTCAAGATCCATCACGGAGCCGCCGGCTTCTCCCGTATACATGCGGTTTCCGTCTCCCCATGTGACCTCAACGCAGCGAAGCGGGTCAAGGTTGCACCATTGATGCAGCGCATTGAGGCGCGGCTCGGATTCTAGCAGGCTGCCGATGACAGACTTTCCCTCGCGGGGCATGAGCGGCATGGAAACCGTCAATCCCTCTTTCGCGAGCGCAGCATTCAATTCGCCGTAGGTTACGCCCGGCTCGATGACAGCAATTCTGTGTCTGATATTGATGCCCAGAATTTTTTTCATGCCGGATAGATCTACGATGACAGCATCCGGTACGCTCGGAACGGTATCCCCCTTGTAGTGTGGCGCGGTTGAGCTGACCGGCACGAGTGGGGTTTTGGTCCGGTTTGCCCATTTCACGATGTCTTGCACCTGGTTAGCGTCCTGCGGTTTCACGATGGCGCGCGGCATAAGCCGTTGTGCAAAGCTGCCATCCTCAGCAAATGATGCCAGCGCTTCTTCTGCAACGCATACGTTTTGCTCTCCAGCAATCGCTGCTAATGCGGCAATCATATCCTTCACTTCTCATCCTCCGTCACTATATTGAAATGGCTTATAGAAAAAGATTTATTAGATGAATCTCTTCACTGAATGTATTCATTATATCTGGGTGCAGTGCAGCCGTCAACACCAAATCTCCAGCCATATCTGCTGATTGGAAAACAATTTGATGAATGTGTTCATTGACATTGTGATGTGCATTTCATATGATAGAAACACTGAAATGTGAAGAGGTTGGTACCATATGATCAAGGGTGAACTTACGACCCGAAAACAACAAGCGCTGGTCACAAAGAAGAAAATTTTTGACGCTGCTGTTTCTTTAATGAAGAAGCAGGGTTTTGAAGAAACATCCATCGAGCAGATCTGCAAGAGGGCAAAGGTGTCCATCGGCTCGTTCTATAACTATTTTGGTTCGAAGCACGATGTTCTCTCCATGGTCTATGAGTCGGCCGACCTATATTTTAAGAATGTAGTTAAGCCGGAATTAGAGCCGCTCGAGCTGGAAGAAAAGATATTGCGTTTCTTCTCGCATTATGCCCGTTATAATATGCAAAACGGGCTCGATTTTGTGAAGCACCTCTACGGCAACAGCGATAACAAGCTGTTTGTGGACGAAAACCGTTTCATGCACCAATTGCTCCACACTCTGCTGAAATCCGCGCACGAAGAGAACCGGCTTTTATCCTCTATTCCGTTTGAAGAAATTGAGCCTTTTCTCTTTTTGATGGCCAGAGGAATTGTCAACGAGTGGTGTCTGTTTGATGGCGGTTACGATTTGGAAGAGAAGATGGTGCGGTATTTTCGATATGTTCTCCCTTTAGTTGTTCGATAAGCGCAACGACATAGTTGTCCATGACGTTTAAAATATAGCTCCAAAATGAACTGCACCCCTGAAGTTAGTCAGTATCGTTACTGAAGATAACTTCGGGGGTGTTATTTAGCTTAAGCATTGCTGATATCTGCGCCTATTGCTACGAAACCTTCGCGGAAGTCGGGTTGTATAGCCCCTTTGCCTCGCGCTTCTTACCGATGATATCCTCCTCGGAAAACATCATCCACTTCATGCCAATTCGGCTGCGATAGGCAAACGCAAGATGGATCATCCCATCCGCACCCTGCATAATGTAGGGATATTCATAGGTCAGATTGTTCGTGCTGTTATCGCTGCCAACAAACCCCTCCCCAAGCTCCATATGGCGAATCAGCGGGAACGTCAAGCCACCATCCTCCGACAACGCGACGGAAACCGGGCAGCGAAGGCCGGGCCATGCGGCGGCGTTCGGGTCGGGATTCGGCGTGTGCGTGGGGTTGTAGGCAACCGCGATACGCCCGCTCATGAGTCGGATTGCACTGACGCTGGAGTTGTTATTGGGCAGCACGCTCGCAACCGGCGCGGACCAGCTTTCGCCGAAGTCACTGCTTTCACTGCGGTAGATGTTGTCCGCGGCACGGCTGCGCATAAAGGCGACGAGATGTCCTTCGTCGAGCTCCACGACGTTGGCGTGCACACGGCCGTTACTCTTCGGCATTTCCACCGCGCGCCAGCTCTTGCCCTGATCGTCGGAAATCTGGAACACCGTCGGGTCTCCCGCGAGGCCTTCCTCGCTGTCCGTGCAAATCCAGTTCGAGAAGATCCAGCGTCCATTGGACAGAACCTGAATCGGCTGGCGGCAGAACGTTCCTTCGCGTGGGAATAGTACATCCGGCGAGCTCCATGTCTTTCCGCCGTCGCGGCTGATCTGCCTGCGTACGATGGAGGTAAACTGCATATTGTCCTTGCCCTCTGTGCGGGCAAGCTGCGCGGTATACATCGCCCAGACGGCACCGTCGGGAGCAAGAAACAGGCTCGGATTCTGCTCGCTGCGCTCCGGATCGCCGGAGACCATCACCGGCTCTTCCCAATTTGCCGCCCCCTTGGGCAGGCGCGCGCAGATGATGCTGACATCCGGGCTGCCTTCAAACGTGCCCGCGAACCATGCGCAGAGCACATCGCCGTTGGGCAGCTCTATGAGCGCGGGAGAGTGCGCGGACTTGTATCCGCCGGTGGGCAGCATCGCTTCCAGCGTGTTCATGTGCTCGTTTCGGTAGATTGTGCCGTCCGGCGTCAAATCCGGAAGAATCGGATAATTCATTTCATCACCTGTTATCTTATCGTTGTAGTTGTTGTTGATTCGCTTACTTCGAGATAGAGAGCGATCCGTCAGGGTTTCGAGAAAACTTCTTCATAAACTCCCAGGCATATCGCGCTGTGCGGATATCCAGAGCGTGTGGCATACGCTTGGCGAGCAACACCTCATACAGCGCGGGGTTGCTCGGATCACTGCTGAACCATCGATGGTGCAGGAAGCGTTCGTCGTCTCCATCATACCATGTTTCATCTGCGGTCAATCCGGATTCGCTGGAAGGATATACGGAAAACGCATCGACCGATATATTGTTGTACGCCTTCCAGTAATCAAACGTCATAAGCCTTCTATCCTGAGGGTTTGTGATCGGCCAAGTTTGGTCAAGCAAGCCGGAGATTTGAATCAACGGCATGCGGTAGTCATATTCCGCTTTTTTTGCGTCCGCCAGCAAGCGAGTCGGCGTGATCTCCTCCGTTTCGCCGGGGAGTCGATCCGACATGTTCATGGCGTTGTTGTTCTTCATGCGGTTGAGCATCGTTGCAAAACTGTTGAAATACCCTTCGTTGTACGCGTTGCAGGGGGCAGCCGCCGCGATGAGATTCGGCTGCAAGCATGCCAGCGCGTTAGTCATCATGCCACCCATCGAGAAACCGGAGACGTAGATTCTGCGCTCGTCGATGGGGTGAACCGTCTTCATGTGCTCGACCAGCGCAAGGAAGAACGCATCGTCGCTGAAGTCCAGCACGGGATCATTCCAAACGTTCCACATCTTCTTTTGCGCCGCCTTCGGGTAGACGACGATGAAGTTCTCATCATCCGCCACGTCGTGCCAATCGCTCTGTTCCGCGCCGTAGAGCGGCACACAACCGCCGCCGTGGAAATAAACCAGCAGCGGTACTTTTTCGCTCGTACCACGCAGCTGCGGCGGGATGTATTCGTACCATGTATGCTTACAGCCGGGGTTGATGCCGAGGCTTGTGTCGTTGACGTGACCGATAAACCCGCGTTCGGTAAAATTCGTGCGCTTCTGATACGTTCCGTGGGTGTCGTTCTGCCAGCGGCGCGTTTCGGAGAACAAGCGCTCCCACGCAATTTTAACAGCGATCGCGTCCGTATCCCGCTCTGTAACCAGCAACCGAACACTCGGATTCTTGCCGAAGTAGGTCACAACGCCGTCCATGTCCTCCCCCGGTTCTCCCGCGCCGTTTGCGCGAAGGATGTAACCCGTTGCTGTCGGGTTGCTGCTCCATGCAGCAACTTCGATATTGAGCGCATCGGCGGGAATCACGTATCCTTCCGGAAACGCGGAGATCATCATCGCGGGCACATTGATCGGTCGGAGCGTCGCCATCGTCATCAACAAGGCGGAAGCTGTTTCCGATGCCGATATGTAGAAGATCATGCCGTTGAAGCCGGAAACGCCGATTTCGCTGTCCTTGAGAATGCCAAAGCAGCGCACGAGATAGTCCATGTCGCTTTCCCGCGCGGAATCGTCGCCATAGTACCAGCCGTCTGCCTTGGGGTTCGGAAACAGGAGCAGAAAATGCTTTCCCTCGGCAAGCGTGTCCAGTTTCAGCGAGCTTAGCAACTCTTGCGCGGAAGCTTCATCGCTCCCATCGCGCAACACCATCATCACTTGGCACTGCTTTGCGTCCGGACAGCCGGATTTCGGCGCATAGCAATACATGCTGCGCTCGCTTCCCGCGGCGGCGGTCGCGTTATTTTCCGCCTCGCGTCTACCGGAGATATCGCCCGCGACAGACTGCAAGAAAAGCTTGCCCGCGTGGGGCGAAAACTGCGTCAACTCATTCATGTGATCGATCATATTATGACACTCCTGCTTTAAACCATGACTAATCGATGATCAATGTGCCGCTTTAACAACATTTTAGTCAAGTTCTTCATTCTTCGTGTTAACAATAAATCGTGTGGTGTGTTTGGAAACGGAATTTCTTTCTTCTTTCACTTGAAGGACCAGCGGTGAATAACACCGCTGGTCCTGATTTCAGTTGCTTCTACTGAGTCTTCAAGCGATTACGCCGGGAAAGCAATCAAAGCGCCGATGACCAGAGCAACAATTTGGAAGAGATACATTGGGATTGTATACAGGAAGAATTGCGATAGTTTGTACTTGCCCATGCCGAACGCCATTGCGGGCAAACCATCGATCGGCATATAGCCACCGCCCCATGCGGATACCGCCATCGCTGCCGCAATGCCAAGGGGGTTCATGCCGAGGCTAACTGCTGTGGCAACACCAATCGGGGCAAAGATGAACAGCGACCCGATGCTGGAACCGGTAAGGGTAGCGCTGGTGCTGATCAGCAAGCAGAAAATCAGGATCAGGACGAAGGGGCTCATGCTGGCACCCATCGTTTTGGCAACCGCATCACCGACCAAGGCGGTTAATCCGGAAGATGAAAGAGCATTTGCGATGCCGATCACGGAAGCCGTCATGATGATCAGCGGCGAGAAGAGGTGGTTGCGGACTTCCTTGAAGTTGAAGACACCAATCAGACAAACAAACGCGGTTGCAAGACCCGGAATGATATAAGCCGCCTCACCTATTTTGCCTGCAAACATCATGCCGGCAACGGAGACCAGGAAGGCAACGTAGGTGCAGATTTCCTTCCATAAGGGAAGGGTTGGCTCAGTGGGTGCTGCAGCTGTTTCCACAGGAGTTACACTCTTACTGTTGGCACCTTCGGAAACATCATGGTCCGGTAGGATCTTATAAGCGATCAGTGACCAAATCAGGAAGCCAACGGACATGACAAGAACCATAATGCCAAACTTCGCCATCGTAATCGTGGGCTGTATACCTGCGTTTTCCAACAAGGAGTTCGCAAGACCCATAAAGAAAGCAACGCCAATGGGAATCAATCCGCGCCCGGTAGCAAAGGCTAAAGGCATCATTAGCTTGGAGTTCGGCAGCTTCTTGCTGTAAGGGATGGTTGCCACGATTGCAAGAATCATGACATAGTAACCGGTCACGCCTGCCAGCACGCTTGCGCCCAGCATAACGACGATCAGCAGCAGGACATACGCTTTGAAGCCGCCTTTTTCAGCCAGCTTCGCCAGCGTAACCTTGATCTTGCCCATCAGGCTGGTCTTTTGCACCGCAGCCATAATTGCAAGGAAGCCAGCAATCATGATGACGTTGCTGTTGATGAAGCCTGCAAACGCATCTTGGATGGTGGATACACCAGTGAGCACCAGCAAACAGATAGCCACCAGAGGGGGAACGCCGAGGGTGAACTTATTCGACATGATCATCACAATCATGAGAACAAGTGCTGCAAGAGACACAATCATTGCGGTTGTCATTGTGTAGAACTCCTCTCATTTTTTGGTGTAACTTTGTAACACATGGGATTTTCCAGATCTTTGCACATTTGTTTTCCATTCACTCTCTACCTTCCGGACAGCAGGAGTGTCAAGAAAAGCCCGTCCAGGTTTTTATCTAATCAGTTACAAACGATCCATCAAAAAGCGGTATGCAAATTGATCGATCTGTTCGCCTAGTGAGGGCCCATGTCCGCCATAGGAATAGGAAATGTAGGTCGCATCAGCATTTGCCTTGAGCAACGCATGGTAAAGCATTTCGCCTTGCTCCATAGGCACTACACCATCGTGTCCTCCATGGAACAGCGCAATCGGAGGATTCTTCTCACTGACATACTCGATGGGACTGCACTGTTTGGTCAATTCAATAAAATGCCAGTCCGGGTCGGTGGTGTCGCCACGATCCAGCACTTCAGCGAGTTTTGTTATCGTGCGGCCTAGTCCGGTATATCCAACAATCAATGCAGGAACATGTCCGGCCTTGTCGTTGCTCATATTCTCGATTTCTGTGCCTGTCAAGTCTTTAGCAATCCCTTCCACGGCTGCTGCGCTGACTCTCAACACTTCAATCAGATCTGCCGGGCAGTAGAAAAGGCATGCGGCCTTTACACGGCTTGAGAATGTAAGATTCCCGCCGACATCGCCTTCGAGCTCAGTATGGTCAGCCGACATTGCAACCATCGCCGCCAGATGCGCTCCGGCAGAATTGCCAAGCACGCCGATGCGATCGGGGTCAATGTTGAATTTCGCGGCGTTTGCTTTCAGGAAACGAATCGCCGCCTTGCTGTCATGGATGCAGGCAGGAAACGGAGCCTGGCTGACAAGCCTGTAGTCCGGGCATACGACGGTGTAACCCTGCGCTGCTAAACGGACAAGATCCCGGCAGTAAACTGCTTTTTGTGTCGTCTGTTTATATTCGCCCCAAAGCCAGCCGCCGCCAAAGTAGTATACGATGCAAGGCCCCGGCTCCGTTTGATCTTGCGCTTGATAGATATCCATTTTCAGCGTGTATGCCTTGCCGTCATTCAGCTTGACCTGCGCATATGGTACATCTTCATAACGCGGCGGCTGTTCTGGCGGACACAGGGGTTTTACTTTCGGTGGCGTGTACAAGATTCATCCTCCTTGCATAGCTAATTCTATGTTTTAGTACACGATGTGGTTCAAGAATTTAAATCGATTCCTGATCTGCGCTCTAAGCGCGAGGGGTTTATACGAAATCGAGCTTTAGATCATCTGCAAAGCTGCTCTACAGCAAGTCTGCAAAGTTATTCGTTCAGATTTTCCAGATGAAGCGAAGGTAGTCCTCAATCATCTCAATCGCCTGCTCCGGCTCTTTCTCATATGCGCGGTGCGTAAAGCCGTGAACACAGTTTTGAAACTGTCGATAAAGCACCGGTACTCCTGCATGAATCAAAGTTTGGGCAAATGCTTCCGAATCCGCACGTAGCGCATCCAGCTCCGCTGGCATGATTAACGCGTTTGGTGTATCGCGAACGTCATCTGCCGTGGCAAATACCGGCGACACCAAAGGATCCGTTGGATCTGCGTTGTCAAGTGTATAGCATTTCGAATAGAGCAGTCCGGTTGTTTTAGGCGCAACGCCAGCAATGGTAACAGGTGCCGCTTTCGGAGGTGTATAGTTCATTCCAGCATAGGCCAACACAATGCCATCATAATGAAAATCCTTGGTGCGATTCGCCATTATGCTGCAGTAGCCAGCCACGCTGCCACCCGAGCTTTGCCCCCCGATTGCCACCTTGTTCGGGTCAACCCTAAATTCTTCGGCATGAGCAAGCACATATTGAATGGTTTCATATGCATCCGATACGCCTGCCGGATACGGATGTTCCGGTGCAAGACGATATTCCGTGTTGATCACAACACAATTTGCTTGCTTGCTGACCGCCTCGCAAATGAACTCATCCATTTCAGCAGAGCCAATGCACATTCCGCCGCCATGATGGTTAAAGTATACCGGCCACGGTCCGTCTCCAGTCACCGGAATATGCCAAAACACTTTGATCGTGCGGCCCTCCAGCGGAATTTCCTTCACGATGCCGGTGGCCGGGAGAATCGGGCGCGTCGGCGGAACGCCCGGCCTGTCGGCAACCCAGTTGGTTCGCAGCGCTTCAATCTGCTGTAACAGTTCCAGATATTCCGCGTGATCCATAGTTATCCTCATTTTCTTAATAAAGTCAGGCCCCTTGGCAAGCAAGAAGTGCCGCAATTTCAGCAATCAGGTTTCTACTGCCAAAGCCGCCGGATTTTGTGATGATAAAATGCCATTCCCCGTTTAATTGGTATCGGGATAGCACGACACCGGGCGTGAGTTCCTTGACCGGGAAAAACGCACCTATTCCTTGATTTCTCGCAAAGGCGAGCAGTGTATCACCGCCAATGATGAAAGGGACCACAACGGGATTGCTCTTAAGAAATCCCGAAATGACTGTGCTAAATGTCTTTGCAACCACCGCGCTCTGCTCAAACACATCATCTTCGGAAGAATCCATGTCCTTGGCTCCGGTGTCCAGCATAACAATGCTGTTCTCTCTCGCAGCTGTCGTGATCTGATCCATCACAAGCGTGGAATTCAGAAATTTTCCGTTGCGCTGCAGGTGAAACCGCGGATGTCCATTTTGCTCGGCCACGCTACACTGTTCAAGCGAGATAGGATTGACACTTCCGCAAAAGACTGCGATTTTTCCGGAGGGCTTTGAACCCTGGTGCTCACTCTTTTCAAAGTCGATCAGCTTTGGCAATGTGCTGGCAAACCCTGCACATCCGGCGAAAAGTTTCGCTCCTACCTCTTTGACGAGGTGTCTACCGATCTCAAGAATGTCCTGATCATTTGAAGCATCATACACCGCGATGCTATCCTGATATTGTTCAGACGTGATGTCTGCCCGATATGCGTTGCGGTCGGTTTGTTCCGCAATGATTTCCAGAATCGACGAATGCTTCACCGGATTAAAAGGGTCTTTTGCAAATACACTCTCGGCAACGGGTATGTTTTGATCGATATAGAGAATTCCGTCCCGGGAAATGCGATTCATCTTCGGAAACGCGGGGATGAAGTGAAGTGTTTTGTCATTTGCCGCGTCCAAGGTTGCGGTCAGTTCTGCGCCAATGTTTCCTCTGAGTGCGGAGTCTGTCTTTTTATATATGTAACGATATCCGCTTTCAACTGCTTTGGTAACAACCCTGAATACTTCCTGATATGCATCCTCCGGCATTCTGTGCCGAGACTCAACGATCGCGACCTCGACTTCGTACCCGTCTGATGTGCATTGTTGAATCGAATCGTCAGGGATTTTTACGCAGGTATTGATTCCCGCTGAAGCGAAGCATACACCCGTGTCCAAAGCGCCGGTCAGATCATCAGCAACGATTAGTAATTTGTTCATTTATCACCTGCGAGCTTGAAAGATTGAAACAATTCCGTGAATTCAATATGAAGATTTGTGATCTTTGGTAAGTTCAGTATAGATAATTGCCAATATCGAGTCCATGTTGTTATTCTGAAAAAACTGTTCCCTTTTGCAACAAAATTGATATAATTGACTCTCGAGACATCATTTCATATGATATATAATGGAATTGCCCAATAATACAACAGTTAGGGGATTATTCCAATGGAAGAAACCGTAAAAATCCTGGTCATTTCTCCATACGAGAGCATGATTCCCATCGTAAGAAAGGTTGCCACCGAATTTCAAAACATTGATCTGACTGCGACCGTCGGTAATCTGAATGAAGGTCTCGCTTATGCTGTAAAAAGCTACAGCGAAAAGTACGACTATATCATCTCCCGCGGGGGCACAGCAAAATACATTAAAGATACCGTCTCCGTACCTGTCATAGAAATTGAAACCCAGGCATGCGATATACTCTCTACCATGAATTATGCACTATCCACTTCTGCCAAACTCGCAATCGTCGGGTTTAAAAACATCACGCAGTCCATTGAATCCCTTGAAAACCTGCTTCCCTATGAATACAAAATTTTTGCCATTGACGATGTTGGCGATCTTGAAGCGACGTTCAATCAAATAAAAAACGAAGGAATTAAATCAGTACTTTGCGACACCATATCATATGAGGCCGCGCGCAGCCATGGGTTCAACGCATTTTTAATTACCTCAAGTGAAGACAGTGTTCGTGAAGCTTTCAAAAAAGCGTTCTTCTATCATGATGCAAGTATGAAACTGCGGAAAGAAAACCGGTTCCTTCACGAACTCATCACGCTCAACAATGAGAGTGCTACTGTTGTATATTCGCCGGATTTTAAGCTGTACTATACTACTCTTGCCCAAAATGACACGCAGATATTTGAATACATTTTCGAGCTGCTCGTCCGGTTTAAAAGTGAAGACGTTTTTAAGCTGGTCAAGCGCCAAGGTGGTTTTTTCTATCACATCACAGCACGGAAAATCGTCATATTCAACATGCCGTATTATGTTTTTTTCGTAAGTCGGCGAGTTCCAACTACGACAACCGAAAAGCGCGGTATTCACTATTACGATAATGATGAGATCGCAGATGAGATCAAGAATTCGGTTTTCGGGATATCAAATGTGGAGAGTTATTATACTCCCGAAATCGAGCAATGTATCGCCCGCAACGATCCTGTCCTCATTAGCGGTGAAGTCGGTTCGGGCAAAGATCATCTTGCCAAGATAATCTACCTCAAGAGTAGTTTCCGCAATCATCCTTTTGTCGTGATCGACTGTAGCCAAATCAACAGCCGAACCTGGAACTATCTGATGATGAAGCCGGACTCTCCCATCTGCGACACGGGGAACACGCTGTTTATCAAGAACATCGATGCCCTAAACCACGAGAAGTTGGACCAGCTGCTCTCCGCGATTACGAACGGTGACGCCGTCAAGCGAAACCATATTCTCATCTCGCGCTCCGAGCAGCGGAGTCTCAGCATCCTGCGCGAACAGCTGGTGCTCAAGACGATTGACAAGTTGAAGTGCCTGATCATATCTATGCTCCCCTTACGCGGTCAAGATGCCGTCATTGAGAACGCGGTGCGCCTGCTGCTGAATTATTTTAATGTCAAATACGAGCATGCTCCGAACTTCATTCAACCGGACGCACTCTCACTGCTCGTCCATTACGAATGGCCGCAAAACTATGAGCAATTGATGCGCGTGATGGAGAAGTTGGCGTTCCTGGTGGGCGATGATGTAATTAGTTGGCAGCACATCAACGATGCTTTAAGGGTGGAGACTTCCATTGTACAAGGGGAAACCCCTAACACGGCTAAGACCATCATTAACCTCTCGCAAGATCTGGTGAGCATCAATCGTGATATTATCAAGGTCCTTATGGAACAAAACAACGGTAATCAAAGTGTAACCGCCCGTAGTCTGGGCATTAGCCGCACAACCCTCTGGCGCATGCTGAAGGAATAATCACTTCTCTCGTTACGCCCGTCTCTACGAGTGCATCGTTTGATTAACACCAAATGCGAGCTAGTATTTGTTTAAATCTCCACCTGTTCCAATATCGAACAGAATTTCAGCAAACGCGGTATTGCCTGAGAGTTGCAATCCAAATATGATTGTCTCAGATGTGGATCGCTCTTTCGCGATACGTCAAATCTGTTGTCAGGTAGTGAACTATGATCATTGACAGAATCGAATTCGCATACCGTTATTACGGAATTGGTTCCCGTTTTACATCCGCTCTTCAATATTTGGCGAGCGAAAATATGAACACTCTGGAATCCGCCTCGCTTGAAGGCGGCGACGTAAAGATTACTGCTTCGGACTATGTATCAAAACCCGAGGTTGAGTGCAATATTGAAGCCCACGCCACGGTTGCGGACATTCATTACTGCATCAAAGGGACCGAGATCATCGGTTATTGCGACCGTTCTTTAGCAACTCCCATGCCGGGTGCTAATCCAAACGCGGAGACGATCTACTTTGAGAAAGCTAAACTCAATTACTTCAAACTATTGCCTGGGATGTTCTGTATCCTCATGCCGGAGGATGTACATTGCGCAAAGATCATGAACGGTCTTCCGGAAGACTGTCGCAAAGCTGTTGTCAAAGTTTTACTTTAACCCCCCTACTCAACAAAATACCCAATCAATCGATGTGTGTGAGCCTCTAGTCAAAACGACCATGATCCAATCGGTATCATGGTCGTTTTGATTTTGGTTCAGCGAACCGTTGGGGGGAGGTAATGTCAGGATACACCAAGGAAAAGTTGTCGAGGTTTGGTCATCTATGCAAACCAACCGTCTACGCGCGGTGTTTTGCCATTGTAATCGCGTAATCAATCGCGTTGATCAGGCTAAGCTCGCTGGAAGTGCCCTTGCCCGCCTGGTCAAAGCCCGTGCCGTGGTCGACAGAGGTGCGGATGATCGGCAGCCCCAGCGTCACGTTGACGCCTTCGACTGATTTCCAACAGTTCGCCGCACGGTCATAGACAAAGCCGACCGTCTTGAGCGGGATATGTCCCTGGTCGTGATACATCGCTACCACGATGTCATACCAACCACCGAGCGCCTTGGAAAAAAGGCTATCCGCGGGTTCGGGGCCGACGGCATTGATGCCCTCGGCGCGCGCGGCTTCGATGGCGGGATTGATCTCGTCTATCTCTTCCGTGCCAAAAAGTCCGTTTTCACCCGCATGAGGGTTCAATCCCGCTACGGCGATGCGCGGCTGATCGATTCCGATTTGGCGACAAGCATCATAGGCCGTGTGGATGACATCCAGCACGCGCGCCTTCTTCACGCGATCGCATGCCTCGCGCAGCGAGCAATGTGTGGATACATGGATCACGCGCAGGTCGTGATGCGTGAGCATCATGGCGTATGTCTTGGTGTTCGTATAGTGCGCGTAGATCTCTGTGTGTCCGGCAAAATGCATCCCCTGTGGCTCTAATGCGAGGTTCATCGCCTCTTTGTTGAGCGCGTTGGTCACGGTTGCGTCCAGCATGCCTTCCTGTGCAAGCTCAATGGTCTTCTTTACGCTCAAAAACGCAGCCATCCCTGCCTCTGCGCTGATCTTTCCGATCGGCATCTTTGAGATATCCGCAATCAGGTCAAGGTGCAACACATCCACCGTACCAGGCGTAAACAACGCTTCCTCCACAGTCTTGCAGCGGTGAATCGCAAGATTTGGGCTGCCGATGAACGACTTCGCCTGTTCCAGCGCGGTTGCATCGCCGATTATAATCGGACGGCAGCGTGCATACAAATCCGCGTGCATAAGAGCCTTTAGCGAAAGCTCCGGCCCGTTGCCCGCGGGGTCTCCCATCGTGATGCCGATGATTGGAAGTGGATTCTGTGTCTGGCTCATGCAATCCGTCCTATCTTTCGTTATCCTGTCATAATCTTCTCTTGGGTCAGCGCATGCCCCTTGCTTCGTTTTCCGCAAGTACCGCTTTCAGCGCGGCAATGCCTTCCTCCGAGAGCTGATGAAATGGCCTGCGACAGAAGCCCACGTCGTGACCCAGCAACCGCACCGCCGTCTTCACGATCGTGTTCGGATTACCGAACTTGAAGCAGGCGCGGAAGGATGCGATGCTCTCCTGCGCGGTCTCTGCTGCTGCAAGATCACCCTTTATAAACGCCTCGTAGATGGTCACCATGGTATGCGGGTAGACGTTTGCGCAGCCTGAGACAGCGCCGTTCCCGCCCGCCTTAAGTGTGCCAAGAATCAGCGAGTCATTCCCGGAGAGTGTCGCAAAATTGCCCGTTTTGCGTGCTTTACCCGCCTCCATGTAGGCGAGAATATTGTCAAAGTTGCCGGAAGAATCCTTCACTCCGACGATGTTGTCGATCTGTGACAGTAGGGATACCGTTTCCGGCGCAAGTGCGTTCCCTGTTCGCGCCGGTATGTTGTAAAGTACGATCGGGAGATGAACTGTTTCCGCAACCGTTTTGTAGTGTTCGTAGAGCTCGCTCTGGCTTGCCTGCGCAAAACTCGGCGTCACGATAGACAGCACATCTGCGCCCACTGCTTGTGCCATCAAACACTGGGTGATTGTCTCACGCGTGGTGATGCAGCCTGTTCCGGCGTAGATCGGTACTCGATGATTTGCCTGTTCAATCACACACTCCAGCACGCTCTTCTTCTCTTCATAGTTGAGCGCGTATCCTTCGCCATTGGTTCCAAAGCAAAAGATCGCGTGGCATCCGGATGAAATCATTCGCTCAGTTTGTCGGCGAAGCTCATCAAAAGAAATCGTCTCATCGCCAAGCATCGGTGTAATAATTGGTGAGATTATGCCATTCAGCTCCGGTAACATGTGCAATCGAACCTCGCTTAACTAAAAATTTTGTCTTGAATTATAGAATCTGTCGGTAGATTTGGCGCGCGTCGTCTGCCGTCACCTGCCGCATGTTGTTGACCAGAAGCCGGGTTACCTGCATGCCTGCCTCCACTAACGTCTCGAGATCGCTTTCGGGCACATTGAACTCGCGCAGGCTAGTCGGAATATCCAAATGCCGCACAATCTCGTCCATGCTGTCGATCAACGCGCAAGCTTTCTGCGAGCAGGAACTGAGTGTGTTGGCGGGATAGCAGGCGTCATACGCCGCAGCAAGCCGCGCGCAGAATGCTTCATCCTTGAGGTTGAAGCGCATGACGGGCACAAGCAAAATCGCGTTAGACACCCCGTGCGCGATGTGATATTTTCCACCAAGCGGATAGCTCAGCGCGTGCACAGCAGTAGTGCCGGAGGCGGTGATAGCGATGCCCGCATAAAAGCTCGCAAGCTGCATGGTCTGCTTTTGCTCCATCGCGTCCGCGTCGTCGCAAGCGGGCTCGATATTGTTTAAAATCATCTTCAGCGCAGGTAGAGAGAACGCGTCGCTTAGCGGGTTTGCCTTGTTGGATGTGTAGCACTCCACCGCGTGCGCCAGCGCGTCGATACCCGTTGCGGCGGCAATTTTGCGTGGAAGTTTTTTAATCATTACGGCATCCAGTACCACGTAGTCCGCAATCATGTTCTCGTTAACAATGCCGACCTTGAGTTCTTTCTCCGGCACGGCGACGATGGCGTTCGGCGTTGCTTCCGAGCCTGTTCCCGCCGTGGTCGGCACCATGATGGTCTTCACCTGCTTCTTCGCTCTTCCGGGATTATCAAGCAAGTCTTTGACCGTCAGCGTGTCCGATACCAGCATGCTCACGAGCTTTGCCGCGTCCATGACAGAGCCGCCACCGACTGCGATAATGAGATCTGCCTGCGCCTGATCGCACTGATCAACCAGCGCCTGCGCCTGCTGATAGGTCGGCTCAACAGGGACTTCGTCAAACACCGTATAGCGCACTCCCGCGCTTTCGATTTGCGCAAGCACGAGGTCGGTCAACCCTACAGCGCGGATTCCCTTGTCGGTGACAACGGCGACGTACTGTGTGCCTTCCGCCGCGAGAATGTCTTTGATTTTTTCGAGCGCATTCTCCCCGCAAAAGACCTTGCCTGGCAGTTTTAACGCATATTGCTTCAACATGGTATTTTCCTCTTTCTGAATAAGAACCTAAAATCTTTCAACTACTATATCCTTCGTGTATATGCATCCGCAGAACTGACGCGCGTTTTGTTCGCACGAATTGCTTTGTGAACATCGATCGGGATATCTGTATTGTACTTTGCATCAGAATGATCAACAACAGTTTTTCAAAGTCATGCCGTTCCAAATTGAAACAATTGACCTGTTTGCAGGATGATTGCAACCCGGTCGAGTTTAATAGCGGCCATACCTCAATCTTTAACGCTAAAACAGCAATAGATTCCAGATCAAATCTGTGATTTGTTTGTACTTTTCGATAAACGCATAGGAAATAACGCCCCCTAAGTTTATAGGGGGCGCCATGAACGAAATGCACTTAACCGGACGCATACCAGATGCTTGGATAGAAAACGAATTAATTGAAATGCTGTGCCTAACGCTTTAATTTTTCTCCATGCTCCATGAAATGATATAGTTTGTATGATCGGGAATATCAACCCCTATATCATTCCGCTTTTCAAAACAGCCGGCAAGTCCTTGTTCCAATGCCGTCTGATGGAAATGACTCAAGGCAATTCCGATATCTACTTTCTTAATCATTTTTTCGGCCTCGCTGGCATTGCTTTTGTGTGTTTCGAAAAAATGATATGCTCCTTGTTTTTTTAAGACTCTCCATGGCTGCGCATTGGTAGCAGAAGGTGCCAGGCGAAGCATCTCCAAAGGAATTTCATACTCATTTGCTTCTTTCTTTGAAAGCGGGTTGCCAAATGAGTCTAGAAAGAAAAGTTCGCTCCATGGTTTCCGCTGGTTCGACCCCATCGTTTTTCTCATTATGGTCTCTGTTATGCTCTTCTTGACAGCTGCATAGCCAATCGGTGAAATTGCCGGGAACAGTTCGTCTTTCTGTATGCCCATGGCTTTCTCAAACTGCTCTCTGCTAAAGGTAGCTGCAAGCCATACTGTTGCAAGCCCCATATGAGTCGCAATGAGTACCAGATTCTCAAACTGATATCCCGCCGCGACGAGTCCCAGCTCGCCTTTGTCAGCGGTTACGCCCAGAAATGTATTTGCGCCTTTGATCACACCATATGTGCCTAGTTTTTCTCCGTTTGAAACCGCGTCTTTTTCAACAAGATGAATCCGTACATTTTCTCCAAACGGGTTCGTCAGCTGACTGATCTCATTTACTAGCTTTCCTTTGTCCATTTCGGTAAGTCTTTTTGGATCATAATTTCTTACGCTTACTCTGTTTCTGATCGTTTCCTCTATTGGAATATTAATCTTCATTCTTTCTTCCTCGCTTGTTATTCTTATCTGATCTGCTCGCAGCCGAGCGGAAGCTGAAGTGTTGCGCGTTCGTTTAGAATCGAATGACAACTTTCCCCTTCGTATGACCCTGTGCCACAAGATTCAACGCTTTGTTTATGTCGTCAATACGAAATTCCGTCGGGTCTACAGCCGGAACAATCGCATTGTCTTCAATAATTTTCCTAAGCTTTTCCAATTGAGCTCCGTCACTTCGAACAAAAATAAAACGGTACTGCACCCCTTTTTTCTTTGCTTTGCTATCATATTTGGCACCCGCTAAGCTAAAGAGCATTTGTTTCCAGTATGGTAATCCATGGTTCTTTGCAAACAGCTTGTTAGGCCCGGTGCGCAAAGACAGAAGCCTGCCACCCGGTTTCAGAATTGAAAGCTCATGGTCAAACTCCGTCGGCCCCAGTGCATCGATCACATAATCGATATTCCCAAGCAGCTCCCAATACTTCTCAGTCGTATAATCGATATATTGGTCTGCGCCTATCTCAATTGTCCGCTCACGTGCCTGCGGGTTTCCGCTGACGATGACCTTAAGCCCCATCGCCTTTGCAATCGGAATAGCCATTTGTCCGAACGATCCAGAACCGCCCGGGATGAACACGGTTTCGCCGGCTTTTGCTTCCAGTTCTTCATGCAACCCCTGGTATGACGTCAAGCCCGTCAACGGTGCCGCCGCGCCCGTTACAAAAGTAAGATTCGATGGTAAATGCCCGATGGCATCTGTATGGATTGCCGCATACTCAGCAAACGCTCCGATTCTTGCTAACGGAAGTCTCGAATAAATGGCATCTCCCACTTGATAGCCTTGAACCTTCTTTCCAACTTGTTCAATAACACCCGTTAGTTCATTGCCGAGTGTCAACGGGAACGCATAATCCTGTATGAGTTTAACGCTTCCGGATAGGACCAGCAGATCTAAGGGGTTGACTGCTGCAACTTTCACCTTCACTAAGACATCATTTTCTCCAATCTCAGGAATTGGAACGTAGTTCACTTTTACTGCAATACTTTTTGTATACTGTTCAATCTGTGCTGCTTTCATGATAAGATCCCTCCAAATAGTTTTATACTGAATACGAATTCACGCTACTTCTCTTCAAAGCTATGTACACGGTACGCGTTTTGCATCGCTGGTTCGTAATTTCGCTTTTCTAGAACGTTCGTTCTATTTTGGGCAAAAAACTAATCGTGCAATAGCCTCAGGAAAAAATCTGCGATGCGATGTTTTTTCTCCATGCCTGCAGGCGTTCGTGCAAGAACACGCAAACCTATCAGAGTGTTGTGTAAAATCTCGCTTAAGGTCTCGGCATCATATTGAGTGGAAAACTCTCCTGATGCTTGTCCTTCCCGCACAATGCTTGCAATAACACTTTCTGTTTGTCGAAACGCTTCTTCCGTTTTTTCTGCCACTTCTTTATCCCATGGTCCCATTTCGGTAGCCGCATTGACGAACAGACATCCCCAATGCTCATCGTCTTTTGTTTCAATCATATAGTCGAAAATATACTGGATCGCCTGATGCGCCGTAGTTGCTTTGAGCGTCTTCGATTCTAATCGAGCCTTGGTCTGTTCTCCATACAGGTCAATCACTCTGAGAAACAGCGCATGCTTATCTCCAAATGTGTCGTAAAGGCTTTTCCGATGGATCCCCATAGCCTCAACAAGCTCGCTTATGCTGGTCTTTTCATAACCCTGCTGCCAGAATAGCTCCATGGCTTTTATTAAGACTGTGTTTTCTTCAAATTCTTTGCTTCTTCCCATAGTTACCTCGCATTGATAGTACAATAACATTTCTTGAACGATCAATCAAGAAATATTTGATCGACTCGCTTTCGTTATTGTCGTAGCGTCATACTTGCTCTCATGTAAGCTGGTGTACAAAAACTCGTGTCAAATCATTAATTGCGCACTCCATGTGAAATGGTTACACAAACCGTACAGAAAAGAAAAGGTAGCGGTATTCTTGTGAAGAATATGAAGATAAAGAAGGCAATAGCCAACAAATATCAATAAGAACGTAAAGTATAAAAGCAGCCGGTTGAATAATCAATTTGTAATTCTATTCGATTTTGCACCCTCTGATAATTGGTTGTTATCTAAATAGAAAGTAACATCACAGATTGAAGGTAATAATTATTCCATGTCCATCTCCATAGCGCTTGACACCTAAACATGTTTCAACAAAGTCAGACTTGACTTGTCCGACCCAGCATGCCGGCAGATGGCCGCATATCGAATCCTTCGCGGCAGTTTCCGGGATGAATACCTGAACATGAACTGATTTATGTCTCTAGAGGACATCAAAAACAAACTAGAGCGCTGGCGAAGGAACTACAACGTGTTCCGTCCGCACAGCGCGCTAAAATACCTGACACCGTTTGAATTTGCCCCGAAAACGGCGCAGAAGCAGTCTGAACATCGATTTTCTCTCATTCACAGTGGACTACATTGGGGAAACACCTCAAAGCCATTTAATACTGATTTATGCCATTTTCAGCATTCATCTCTTCGGAATCATCATACAAGATTTCCTCTTTTATGTAGACACCAATATCCCACTAAACCTTCGCTCTGATTTTCGAGATAACGTCAAAGCCCACCGCGATTAGCAAAACGAATCCCTTGATCGCCTGCTGCCAGTCGATGCTCACACCCATGATCGACATGCCATTGTTGAGAACACCCATCAGCAGACCGCCAACGATCGCACCAACCACTGTGCCAATGCCACCTGTGGTCGAAGCACCGCCGATAAAGCAAGCCGCGATAGCATCCAGCTCAAATCCGTAACCACCCTTTGGTGTTGCCGAGTTCAAGCGGCCGGTAAACACGATGCCTGCCAGAGCGGCGAGAACGCCCATGTTCACATACACCCAGAAGAGCACACGCTTGGTCTTAATACCCGAAAGACGCGCTGCTTTGGGATTGCCGCCGTATGCGTAGATGTGTCTGCCAGGAACCGTTTTGTCGGTGATGAACGTGTAGATCAAAACCAGCGCAACGACGATGAGTAGCACCATCGGAATGCCGCGATAGATTGCCAGTGCATAGCTGAACGCAAGAATAACGCCGTTGATTGCCATGAGCTTGAACAAGAATGCCCAGATAGAGGGGACTTCGAAGTTATATTTCTTTTTACTTTTTCGCTTCCTGACTTCGTTGATGACGAACAAAGTGCAAGTCAGCACACCTGCAAGTAACGCGAGCAAGTTGATCCCGTCAATATTTGCAATATCTGGAACGAACCCGGCAGCCATGAACGTATACGCTTCCGGGAGTGGTGCCAGGCTCGTTCCCTGCAGCGCAACCATGGTCAACCCTCTGAAGATCAGCTGTCCGCCCAGTGTTACGATAAATGCCGGTACGCCGATATAGGCAATCCACGCACCCTGCCAAGCGCCGATAATAAAGCCTGCAAGCAGCGAAAGGATGATCGCTAGCCAAATCGGCATACCCATTTTCAAAATGAATATGGCTGATAACGCCCCAACTAGGCCAACGACTGAACCGACCGACAAGTCGATGTTGCCAATCGTGAGGATGCACAGCAGCATGCCGATTGCCAGTATCAAAATATATGCGTTCTGCTGGATCAGGTTGGAAATATTCAGCGGCTTGAGCAGGATGCCTTTTGTCAAGAATTCAAAGATTACCACAACTACAACTAAAGCAATAATCATGGCGTATTGACGAATATTACCCCTAAGCAAATTTCTTAGTCTTTTCATTTCACTATCCCCTTATTACTCTGCATGATATGCTGCATAATTCTTTCTTGAGAGGCCTCGCTCGCTATCAGTTCGCCAACGATCATTCCTCTGTTCATCACATATATTCTGTCACACATGCCAAGAAGCTCAGGTAGTTCGGACGAAATCATGACAATCGATTTTCCTTTTTCCGCCAACTCATTTATGATGGTATAGATTTCATATTTAGCGCCAACGTCAATGCCACGGGTAGGTTCATCAAGGAACAAAATGTCCGGGTCGGCAAAAATGCACTTGCTGAACACGACCTTTTGCTGATTTCCGCCGGAAAGATCTCCGGTCTTTTGAAGAATACTCGACGATTTTATATTCAGTTTCTTCCTGTATTCCTCTCCAACTTTGATCTCCATATTGACATCGATTACCATTCCTTTTTTCAATGACGCAAGTGAAGAAAGCGTTATGTTCCGTTTGATATCGTCGATTAAAATCAAGCCGGCTGTTTTCCGGTCTTCCGTCGCATAGGCAATCCCCTTAGCGATGGCATCACTCACATCATGAATGTTCAGCTCTTCCCCGTTCTTCAGAATCTTGCCCGTAATTTTCGCACCGTACGCTTTTCCGTACAAACTCATCGCAAGCTCCGTGCGACCCGCACCCATGAGGCCTGCGATGCCGACCACTTCGCCCTTTCGGACGTTGATGTCGATGTCTTTGAGCATCTGTTTGGTGTCGTCCAGCGGATCAAACGCGTTCCAATCCTTGACCTCAAAGAAGATATCCCCTACCGCATTCTTTCGCTTCGGGAACCGATCTACAATTTCACGCCCTACCATCGATTTAATGATACGTTCTTCCGAGATATCGTCTACACCTTTCACCAGCGTTTCAATTGTCGCTCCATCACGTAAAATCGTGATTTCATCCGCAACTTTTGTGATTTCATTGAGTTTATGAGAAATAATAATGCTTGTTATCCCATGCTCTTTTAAATCGACTAGTAAATCTAGCAGGTGATCGGAGTCTTTATCATTTAATGCAGCCGTTGGTTCGTCGAGGATCAATAGCCTTACGTCTTTTGCTAACGCTTTGACAATTTCGACCAGCTGCTGTTTTCCAAGTCCAATATCCTTGATTTTTGTTTCCGTGTGTTCATCCAGACCAACTTTTTTGAGCATCTCAATAGTTCTCGTTCTGGTCTTATCCCAATTGATGATGATCCCTTTATCCGTTTGTTCGTTGCCCAAGAAAACATTCTCTGCAATTGACAGGCTTGGTATCAACGCGAGCTCTTGATGAATGATAGCAATGCCTTTGGCTTCGCTGTCTTTAATCGACTTGAACACGCAGATTTCACCATCCACCACGATATCCCCTTCATACGTTCCATGCGGGTAGACGGCACTGAGAATATTCATTAATGTTGACTTACCGGCACCATTCTCACCGATCAAGGCATGAATATGATGTGGTATGACTTTTAAGTTAACATTGTCAAGAGCTTTAACTCCTGGGAATGTTTTTGTAATATTCCTCATCTCCAAAATATACGTTCCCATAGTATGACTCCTTTTTTATCCTAGCCCAATGGAGAATTTTTAACGTTTGTATGGTCCAGGCTAGCGGCGCTTGTACCCAAGTCGCCGCTAGCCGATTTTGAAACAGATTGATTCGGAGCAGGTTACTTACTTGATGTCATCTGCAGTCAGATAGCCGGAGTCCATAACCAGTTCCTGATAGTTGTCGATCGTAACGGTGTACGGAATCAGCAGGTACGACGGAACGATCTTGACGTTGTTATTATATGTCGTCGTATCGTTGATTTCCGGTTCAGAGCCGGTGAGCAGTGCATCAACCATCTTGGCTGCGACAGCTGCGAGGTCTCTGGTGTCTTTGAGGATTGTGGAATACTGCTGTCCGGCAATCATCAGTTTGATGGAGGCAGCTTCCGCATCCTGGCCAGTCACGACGGGCCAGTTGTCCGTTCCGGGCTGATAACCGAACGAGGTGAGCGACGAGATGATACCGCGAGAGAGGCCATCATAAGGGGAAAGAACACCATCAAGTTGCTTTCCGCTCGTGTAGTTCGCGGCCAAGAGAGAATCCATACGAGCCTGTGCAACTTCGCCCAGCCAACGAAGCGTGCCGATATCGGCCTGTGCGGTCTGACCGGAGACGACGACGATCGTGCCGGCATCGATCAGCGGTTGGAGAATGTCCATCGCACCGGAATAGAAGTAGAAGCTGTTGGTGTCATCAGGAGAGCCGGCAAAGAGCTCAACATTGTACGGACCTTCGCCCTTGAGTGCTTTCAGACCATCGACGAGGGACTGCGCCTGGAGGCGGCCAACGCCTCTGTTGTCAAACGTTGCATAGTAGGAAACCGCATCGGTGTTTACGAGTAAGCGGTCGTAAGAAATGATCTTCACGCCGTCTTTGCCAGCCTGATCAAGCGTTGCCGAAAGCGTGGAGCCATCAACAGCTGCAATGATCAGAACATTCGCACCCTTGGTGATCATGTTTTCAATCTGATTTTTCTGAGTCGGAATGTCATCCTCTGCATACTGCAGGTCAACGGTGTAGCCCTTCGCTTCAAGGATTTCCTTCATTGTATTACCGTCTTTGATCCAGCGTTCGCCCGACTGCGTTGGCATAGAAATGCCAATATAGCCGGCGGCCGGCGTTGCGGCTTCCGCCTCGGTTGCCGCAGCTTCCGTTGCTGCGGTTTCTGTCACTGCGGGGGTGGTGCTCGCGCAAGCGAACGTCGAGAGAGCCATCATCAGCGCCAGAACACACAAGGTTAGCTTTTTCATGATTCTTCCTCCTAAAGTGTTTTTTATGTTATAAACCAAGGAGCGAGATTCGCCTCTCAATTACAACCGAAGTGAAAACCAGAATCCGAGTTGAACATATGAATGTTGAATATGTACTCTGAAACAATGCAGAAAAACCCGAGTTGTATAGCGCTATTCATGCGCCGCTTAAGATAGAACGAGTAGGTTCAGAAGTGAATGAGCAATCGCAGGGATATCATCCTCTTGTCGCATTGCTCAATAAATATCGCTCAGCCTCGGCGCACCATAAGCCGCCGTTCGCTTTTACGATGCGTCCAAGTTCATGGTAGAGGTCATCCTGCTCGCCCAGTGCTTCAAAGTCTGCTATGGCAGTTAACGGCAGATCGATGTGAGTGTAGATCAACTTTTTTCCACCCGGAATATTGGGTAGATTCAGAGTTGTTTCAGCGGCGCAATTTAAACCGCCAATATGTGTAATCATCGCAGCGGGATTGATTTTTCCTTCTCCCATGAGCGAGATCGCGTCTCGCATATCGTCGGTATTCCCGCCTGTTGTGCCCATAATATGGGTTCCTGTATAGTGCACGTCGTAATAGTTTACGTTTGCGGAAAACGTGTGCTCCTGCGGACCTGCAAAAAAGTTTAGACACCCATCAAACGCCAGTATCGCATTGGCTTGCTCCACCACGGTCTTCACTGGCGCAAAGCAAATTGCATCATGATAGCCCGTCCCGTTGGTTATCGCGAGCAGTTCCTGCACCGGCTGATCCAGCTTAGCCGTATTGACGTAACGTAATGTTACACCGCAAGCGGAAGCCTCCTCTGGCGTGTATATCGCAGCCGCACGATTCAGCCGCGCATCGTCGATATCTGTCACCACAAGCAAAGCGGGTTTGCGCGCGCCATGCAGCGCGTAGTCGATTGCTCCAAGACCCATTGGACCCGCTGCAGCGAGCAATGCGAGATTGCCGCCTTCCCGAATACCCATTGCGTGTTCGTAAACGCCCTGCCGTGTGTGGTACATGGCATGATATGCGCCAATGATGCAGCTCATCGGTTCGGAGAGCGAGCCATACAAGTAGGTTTCGATACGATATGGCAGCAGACAATCCATCCGCAGGATTTCAATCGGAATTTTTACATAGGTTGCGTCACCGCCGCAGAGCGGATAAGAATAGCCAGGCGCCTGCAAAGAGCCTTTGTCAAAGTGCGCAGGTTGAATCGCAAAACCATCTCCGGCATGATAGCGTTTCTGCCAATTTTTCCCGACATCAACGATTCTACCGCAGAACTCATGGCCGATGATGACCGGGTTTTGCGCCACATCATCCGGTACGCGCTTATGCGCCGCGCCCTGAGACGCAGCTTTATAACTGGACATGCAGATGCTATCGCAAACGATTTCACAGAGAACATCGTCGTCTCCAACCGGTCCGAGATCAAAGGTCTCCAGACGTAAATCATTGGCGCCATAGAGTCGAACCGCCTTCGTCATCATGCTTGAATTTCTCCAGTTCCGTTCAAATTAACATTTCCCGCAAAAGGACGAATCGACGGATACAGCTCTCGATAACGCGCATAATGCTCTTCATAAGCGCGAACCATTCGAGGGCGGGGTTCAACTATTTGCGTCACGCGAACCATTGCCTCGACGGCCTCATCAAAACTATGAAACATGCCCTGCGCTAACCCGGTTAGAATAATACCGCCGATAGTGCCGGCTTCATCGTTGGAGAGGCGCTCAATCGGCACATTGAGGACGTCCGCTTTCATCTGCAGCCAATCTTTTGAGCGGGCACAACCACCGGATACGCGCATAGATTGAAAGGTAATTCCAGACTGCGCTAGACGTTCCGCATTGACGCGAATCTCATACACGACCCCTTCCAACACCGCGCGATAGAGATCCGGCATGGTGTGTGAAAGCGTCAGGTTCACGAATGCGCCTTTTGCGCCGGGATCCATATAAGGCGTCGCTGCGCCCGCAAAATGCGGCAACACGAGAATCCCCGTGGGCTCGTCCTGTATCTGCGCCTCGATCAAAGCATAGACGGATTTACCTTCCGCTTTGATCCGCGCCACATCCAGCCCGCTAAACCGCTCGACAAACCACTTCAATAGTGCGCCGCCGGTAAAAGAAAACGCATAACAGCAATAGAGTCCAGCGCCTAAGAACGGAACGATCGGGTAATGATCCCGCTGTAAAAATCCGCCCTCCGGAATCCCTTCGAACACCGGTGTCACGCACTCCACCGTCCCAGCGCCGTTTGCTGCCGCTCCTGGGTGTAACACACCCGAACCAATCGCAGCCGTAATCTGATCTTGTCCGCAGACAACAATTTGTGTTCGTTCACTCAAGCCGCACATGTCGGCGATCTCCGTTCGCAATGTGCCAACAGCTGTGCCGGATGGCACCGGATCGGAAAAGAGTCGCGCGTCGATACCCGCCGCCTGGAAAATCACATCACTCCAAGCCTGCCGCCGGATATCCAACCCCATCGTCCGCGTCGCAAGCGAAACATCGATCTTGCGTTCACCCGTCAGTTGAAACGCGATAAAATCCTCCATCAAAAAAACATAGCTTGCGGCTGAAAACACATCCGGCCGATTTCGCTTGACCCACATCAGCTTCGGCAGCGTATACATTGGATGTGACGTAACACCCGAGATCGAGAAAATCACGTCATCCGTCAGTGCCGCCGAGAGCTGCGCCGCTTCCTCGCTTCCGCGTGGATCGGTATAGAGCATTGTTGGCAGGAGCGGCGTTCCGGCTTTATCCGTCAATACAAAGCTCTCGCCAAATGAAGTGATACCGATCGCGGAGATATCGTTCACCTGCATGCCCGCTTGCGTGAGCAGTCCGCACACGGTTGCCCAGATTTCTCCGGCATCCATCTCATGCGCGCCAGCTACGCGCGAAACCGGATAATCCCTATATCCCGTGTGTACAACCGCTCCGTCGCCGTTGACAACCGTGATTTTCGCCCCTGTGCTCCCGATATCCAACCCCGCTATGCTCATCTGCCTGCTCCCTTAATCAATCTCAACCAGTTCGTATCCCAAATACGTCGTAAATGCCTCAGTCAATGCGGACTTCATGCAACCGTAGCCAATCGAGGTATGGTGCTTGAAACCGCCGCGTGCAAGCCGAACCAGCTTTTGCTGTAAGTCGGGTATTTCAGCAACGCCCGCACAGCCAAAGTAGCCATCTTCGATCACGTCATCAGTAAACCTGCCCTCGCTGACGTATAGGATGAGCTTTCCGTCCTCCGTGCGGCAATTGGAAAACGTCATATCAAACGCGGCGATTCTCCCCTCATTACTGCCCCAGCCGGAACCGGGGTCGTCTTTGGCAAACATCTTGTGTTCGGTTACGGTTCCCTTCCCCGCCATCAGTGTTTGCGCCACCGGGCCACAGTGGAAGAGGATCACCTTGTCTTCGTTTTCGCCGTAGTTATTATTCCAATCCAACACTGCTGTCGGGCTGCCGCTGGCGAGTTGCATGGCGCGCATTGTGATTGCTGAGCAGAGATCGATTTCGCAGGAAGCCACAATGCCTCGGTCATTTAACTCGCTGAGCAATACGCAAGGGCAAACGCGCAGGATCGTCTCCATCTCATTCCAACAGCGCAGTGTCAGCGCGTCAAGGTGATAGGTGTCGATGTATTCGTCGATCACAACGCTCATCTTGGCGAGTGTTTTCAGGTTATGATCCGGCACCGCCGAAACATCCGTGTAGCCCTGAAGCCGCACAATCTTATCTGCTACGCCGGCCGCATCGTCTTTCATATTCTGCACTTTGAAGATGAGCTCGGAGAGGTCAAACGACTCAACCGTGATGCCGTATTTTTGCAGCGCCAGCTCGTCAAAGCGAACGGTTTTAAATGCCGTCGTCCGCGCGCCGATCGCACCGACGGTAAAGCGCTTCATGCCTCCGACAACGCGGCAAATGGCGGCAAACTCGTTGAGGTTTTCCGCAAACGCTTCGCTCAACGGGTGCACGACATGCGGTTTCATCACCGTAAACGGAACCTGATACTGCGTGAACACATCCGTCACACTGAATTTTCCACAGTATGCGTCTCGACGGTTCCGAAAGTCCATTTTTCCAATCTCATCGGGATACGCTTGCATCAAAATCGGTACCTTCGCGTCGCGCAGCGCCTCAATGGCGCCGTTTTCGTCCGCAAAAATTGGCATGGAGAAGATGACTCCATCGAATTCGCCTTCGTGCTCCTTGAGCCAGCGCGCAAAGAGTCGCCCTTCGTCGCGAGTCTCCACGCCACCATAGCGCGTTGCGCACTCGTCCATCATCAGATAACCATATCCCTGCTGCTCAACCGCCTGAACCATTTCCCTGCGCGCGGAGAGTATCAGCTCTCCCGGCATGAATCCTCGATTGCAAAAACCAAGAGCGAAGGTCGTCTTATGTGCCATGGTCAGTCCCTTTCCCGATCCCGGCGAAAGTCTGCTCCGCCCGGTTTCTTTTTGTTTCAAAATGAATCTCAATCTTGAAAAATCATCTGCGCATTGCCTGAAACCTGTAAAAATTCACGAAGTACCCATCGCGTGCGCTCATATACTTTCTGTTGCGCAGTGATGATATCGCCCGGCTTTTCTTCAAGTGAAATTTCATAAGGCTGCCGAATCTCGGTTGCAACGTTGATCTTTATGATTCCGTTCTTCACCGCGTCTAGGATGTACTCCTGACGGATGCCGGAGCCGCCGTGCAGCACGAGCGGCATATGCGCTGTTGCTTCATAAAGCGCCGCAATGTGGTCAATATCAAGCCTTGCTTCCGGTTTCTTTTGTTTGCGCAGTCCCTCGGCAATTGCGCCGTGAATGCTGCCTGCGGCAATGGAAAGCCAGTCGCAGCCGGATTGCTGCGCAAATTCGCGCGCTTGCTCCGGGTCGGTAAAGCCTTTTTTCGTCGCGAACAACGATTCATAATCCATCCCGACGCCGCCCGCTTCGTGTCCCGCCACCGCACCAAGTTCCGCCTCTACCGCAACACCGGTATTGTGCGCCAACAAGGATACCTTTTTTGTCGCCGCAATATTTTCCAACAGCGGGAGCCGTGAACCATCGATCATGACCGATTGATAGCCCGACTGAATCGCCCGCTGAATGATCGGCAGATAGTCCACCTCGCGTTGGTCTTCGTCGATCACCGGCACGTGGTCCAGATGCAGCAGCGTGTTGCGCGCAATCCTGTGCCTTTCATATTCCGCGGCGACAGCTTCAAGGCTTTCGGAGGAGAATTTCTCCCATTCGAGCCGCGCTACCTGAATCATCGCAACCGCATCCTCATCCCGTATGGCATGGATGACCGGTTCCACCATCGGCAAGTATGGAATGTTGAAAGCCGGAATGATTGTTTTAAGTTCCGCTGCCTTCTGCATGATCTGAATTGCGTTCATGTGGCTTCGTTTCCCCGTTTCCAGTTTGTGTAACTCGTGTTTCACGAAGGAATCTCCTATTGCTCGTCCGCCGCTTGACGAACGGCAAGTTATGGGTTAGGATGATCGCAAATAGAATTATCGTCTTTTTGTCCGCAGCACAAGAAACGCATCTCGATATCTGATACGCCGCGTTAGTTTTCGTTCAAGTTGTTGTCGGTCTGAGAAAGTAGTTAAGAAATCTGGTCTGTTGGCTTTCTATGGTTTGATTATATGATTTACTACGATGTTATTGATAGAATGATTGAAGAAGAAAATAGTAATATTAGCTTTTTTTCATGTTTCACTCATTGATATTTTATTTGGGAGGATGCTTCTATGCTGTTGAGCTATGATATCAACAAGATGCAGGAGTTGCTTAAGAGTTTCTATTCGCTTACAAAAATCCGGGTTGTTGTGTTCAATCATGAGTTTTGCAAAGTTGCAGAATATCCTGAGTCGGATTGCGGACTTTGCTCTCTGATCCGCTCGGATCCCGTAGCGCATCGCGAATGTCTGCAGTGTGATCGTACCGCCTGCGAGCAATGTAAATCGACCGGTCGCTTCTTTACCTATACCTGCCATGCGGGGCTGACGGAATCCACCGCACCTATCCGATACGAAAACACCGTCATCGGGTACATGATGCTGGGTCAATTACTGGTCTGCAACGACGCGCGGGAATACTGGCCGGAATTTGCGAAGCGTTGCGAAAAATATAGCATCGACCTCACCGCGCTGGAGCAGCTTTATCGCAAAAAGCGCGCTGTAGATGTTTCCACGGTTTATCACGCCGCGCAGATTATGGAAGCCTGTGCTGGATATCTCTGGTTGCAGCGCTATATTTCGCTGAAAGAAGATGCCCTACCCAAGCAAATTGACGAATACATCACCTCGCATCTGGATGCGGATCTTTCCGTCGGTGCGCTCTGCGCGCAGTTTAATATCAGCCGCTCGAACCTGTATCAAATCGCAAAAACATACTTCGGTAAAGGTATTGAGCAACTCACGCGGGAGCTGCGCATCTCGAAAGCAAAATCCATCTTGATTAGCGCGGATTACCCCGTCAGCGAGGTCGCCGCCATGGTCGGTTATTACGACTATAATTATTTCATAAAAGTCTTCAAAAAAGAGACCGGTATTACTCCGAAACGCTTTAGTCTGCAGCGCGGGCGCGAAGCATCTTCGCACCCAGTTTTACCCGCTTAACCGATCTTCGCTCGCGACACGACCAGCAAAAAACCGCCCAAACGCAATAAAAAAACGACCGCGCTCACGGTCGTTATTTGCATTTGTCGTTTCAGGATTCTTGCGTTTCCAGAGTGAGTATCAATCTGGTTTTCATGCTCGAAAATCCCTCGAGCGTCTGCAGTGTGTGATGTTCGCGCTCTGCCTGTCTGCCCATGATATAGCAGTTGGATGGTTCCAAGCCGAGCACATAATCTCCGCTCGCCATGCTCTTCCATTGCGCGAATATCGGCAGGGCTGCGTTGTCCCCCTCCAGCGATGCCGCCATCCGAATCGCAGGATTTACAAGTCGGGCACGACTCTGCGTGAGCGAATGGAAAAACACCTGCTCCGGTTCACCGTCTATTGGCGCGGTAAAAGACAGCTCTTTCCCCAACCCACGGTTTGCGGCTTCATCTCGCGCTGCAACGGAGAGACGTTCCGGTAATTCGAGACGCGCGGTCTGCGAGAGCATCGGATAACCGAAATTAAAGTGATAGAGCAGCATGATCTCCTCCTCACGTGGCGTGAGATTTTCAATCGTATCCTCGATGATAATCCTGCTTTCCATCAGAGGCGCGGTAATCGTTCGGCGGAGTTGAAGCACATGTCCAAACAGCGCGCTTTCCGTGATCACGCCGGATATGGTAATCGCATCCCCGCCGGTTTGGACGCTCACCCCCTCCGCCGCCAAGCCGTGATAGCGGCCGTGCAGCGGGTGCCATTCTCCATTGTCGCGGTTGGCCGGGCCGACGGACCGAAGCCCGCAAGTATAGAGCATGCCGCCCGGAAACGTATGCAAAAACTCGTTTTCATAGGGCAAAAAAGCGCGATTCGTGTCCATGCCGTTCTTGCTCAGGTAGCTGACGTTTACGCCGCGATACCGCAGCGCGCCGATGTCCAACCCGGTATCTGGCAGCACGTCAAACTCAAGTCCGCCGCCAGTTCTGACCTCAATTATCTGCGCCCCGGTTGCACGTCCTTCACTCATTTGAACTCGGCGCGCCCCGTAGAGTTGCCCTGCGTTGCCAGTGTAGCGATAGATCTCTGTTTTCTCCATAGCGCGCATTTCCCTTCGTTTTTACACCCGTTTGCTTACGACATTTTAAATCAAAGCTCGCATATATTCCTGATTTTTGTTTTTGTCCTGTTCCACTGCATACGTAAAAACGCGCTCTAAACAACGGAGTGTGTATATTTCCGCCGCAGTTCGTCCGCCGCACGCCGCAGCATCTTCGGGCTCGTGCCCCGGGTAAATTCTTCAAATGCCGGCAAAATCAACCGGGCCGATCTGGATTCCGGTTCAAGTCCTGAGAGTTCACGCAATGCCTCCTCCGCTTGCGTCAGCGTAAGCGACAGATTTTTTTGACGAAGATAGCGATATAGCGCGGCAGCCGCGCCAAAAGAGATACAATACGGCTCGATATCATGCGTCAGGCAGAGGTGCATCGCACCGATGAGCCTATCATTTTCCGAAAGTTTTCGTATGGGATCCTGTCCCACACGCGCGCACGTATCTGCCAACGCGCGGTTTTGGAATCTCAAGAGTAAATCTTCCACGTGCGCCATCAGCGCCTGCGGGCTTACGCCGTATTCCACTCCAAGCGCGAGCATACTTTCGAGCATTGCGTTTTTGACCAAAATCAGAATATCCTGATCTTCCACCGCCTCGAAAATATATGTATAACCAAAACATAATCCCAGATAGGCGCATACCGCGTGTCCCATGTTATGCAAAAACAACTTCCTCTGAATATAATACCCAAAGGGGGCATACGGTACAAGCCCGTCGATCGAGGGAATCTCACCGCGAAACGCCGCGCGGTCAACCGGCAGAAACGCGTAAGCTTCCGTGCAGATGCACAGAGGATCGTCCACTCTCATTTGCTCAGTTTGAAGCGGCACCATACGACCGATGGACGCCTCTACCAACCCGATGCGCTCAGAAAACAGCACCTGCTCCGGTTCGGTCAGATACTGCCGAATCATATGCGCCAGCACACGATCCGCGTCTAATAGATTCTCGCAAATGATGATATCCAGTGGTGCCTCTGTCCGCACAAACCGACGACGAATCCCCGCCGCAAGATTTGGCGCGATCCTGCCAAGTACGTTTACGCCGACTGCGGTTGCTGCCAAATCTGCCCCTGCGATGGCTTCCGCAATTGCGTCAGTATCCATGCCGTCTATGGCACGCACATTTGAAACGGTCACTTCCTCGAGCCCATCATTTGAAACAAGTCGAACGGTATATCGGCCTGATTCATTCAGCTGCTTGACTAACGGTTGTGAAACGTCAATAAACACCACTTCATAGCCTGACTGGTTGAGTAGCGCGCCGATGAATCCGCGCCCTATATTCCCGGCGCCGTATATAATTGCTTTTTTCATAAAGACCCCTTTTGATATGCCAAGCCCAACCAGAATCCTTGATTTATCTAGCATTATAATGGGTCGTTACTCATTTCGAATAGAACTGATGTGTTTGTTAATAGTAAAATCATTCGTACTTTAGTTATTGTAGTAAACAATTTCGATTCGAAAGAGTATCTATTCAGTTAAGCATTCAGCTCAATCGCATTAGCAGAATCTTTCACGTTATTTGCAACCGCCCTCTCCTATCGCGCGATTGTAACACTTCGTGAGGGTTTAGCCACCACCATTTGTTAGACTCGAATCAACTGATTGTTCGATTGATTATGTAAAATGAAACCTACCACCTGATGTTTATTTGTTGTTTATTGCCATCAATAGCGGTTTATAATCGCTCATAATCATCAAAAATACATTTTATATTATCCGCAAAGATCGGCGATTATCTTCAACTATCACCGTATAATCATGACTATATTTCGTATAAATACGCACTCATAACCCGGAGGTCATTGGTTCAAGTCCAATCCCCGCAACCATATAAACAAAGGCCATCCAATCGGATGGCCTTTGTTTATTTCGCTCATAATTCAGATGGACTTGAAGCCGCGGCCGCCGTCGTTTCGCGGCGGTAAAAAACCCGCAGAGCGGGGGTTTTAGCGGCCGGAGGGCGGCGCCGAGAGGGTGCGCCGTGCAAAGCACAAGCCGCCCGCAGACGAAGCGGAGAGCCCCTCCATCCTCATCGACTAAGCACTCACGAAGGGATGCGAACACAGGTCTGCTTCATTCATCAAATATCAAGCGTGATCAATTTATAAAGCATTGTTCCGTATCGCCTCGAACGTTTCCCGGCCGATCATCAGCTCTTCATTCGTGCGAACCACGCAGATGCGAACGGACGCGCCGGCAGTCGAAATCAACTTCGCGTCCTCCTCGCGCTCCAGACGACTATCGTTCAGGCTTTTATCGAGTTGAATGCCCAGATATTCCATATCCGTGCAGATTTTTTCGCGTATGATCGCTCCGTTTTCGCCGATCCCTCCGGTAAAGACCAGACAATCCAGGCCATTCATCGCGGCAACATAGGCGCCGATGTATTTCTTTACCTGATAGCACAATACATCGATTGCCAGGCTAGCTCGTTGATTGCCGTTTTTCGCTTGCGCTTCAATCTCCCGGCAATCGTTTGAGACACCCGATAGCCCCAATAGCCCCGACTCGTTTGTGAGTATCTTCTCCACCTGCGGATACGATAGATTCTCATACTCCATCAGGCGGCCTACAATCGCCGCGTCGATATCGCCGCACCTCGTTCCCATCGGGACACCGGAGAGCGGCGTGAAGCCCATGCTTGTGTCGATCGAATGCCCGTTTTGTACTGCTGCAATGCTGGATCCGTTTCCCAAATGACAGGTGATCGTCTTGAGTCGGTCCAAGGGTTGTTGAAGAAACTTCGCCGCACGCGCGGCAACATATTTGTGCGATGTCCCGTGAAACCCGTATCGCCGGATCCCATATTTGAGATAATACTCGTATGGTATCGCATAAAGATAGGCTTCCGGCGGCATCGTCTGATGAAACGCGGTATCGAAGACGGCAACCATCGGCGTATCCGGCATCAATCGTTGGAAAATCTCAATGCCTTTGACCATATGTGGCATGTGCAGCGGAGCCAGCCGAATGTTTTGCCGCATTTTGTTGAGTGCTGTCTCGTCGATCAGCGTCGGACGGAACATATCCTCGCCGCCGTGCGCAATCCGATGCCCCACGGCGAAAATCTCACCCAGATCGTTCAGCATGCCATACTGCGAATCGAGTAATATGCGGATAATCGATTGAATCGCCTGTTCATGGTTGGAAAACTGCTCGTGAAAAACCGCTTCTTTACCGTTGATGCAATGCTTCATCTTTGCATCGGCGGCGCCGATGTTTTCCACGATGCCGCGGACATGGATTTGTTCTGTTTCAATTTCGATGAGGGTGTACTTCACCGACGAGCTGCCGGTGTTGATCGATAATACCAGCAATATTTTCACTCCGATCCTAATGATTCGTGTTGAAAAATGCGTAACGAAATCCAAGGGGAGCGTGTTCTTCTGAACGCTTCCGTCGATTTCTTGTTCTCCAGAGGGGAAATCCTATTGATTCATTCGCGTTGTGGAAAAAACAAAACCGCGTGCAGACACCGGGAAGCTGCACGCGGATCGTTGATCACTTATTCGTAGTGCTTACCTCTGCCGATCAGGTAATTGATAAACACGACGACCAGCAGGACGATGCCGGTAATGACCTGCGGCAGGAATGGAGATTTGAGCCATTGCAGCCACACGGGAAGCGCGCTCTTCATCAGCTGAATGCCGTTGGGCAGCACGGCAAGCAGCAGCACGCCCAGTACAGCGCCGATGATACTCCCCTGTCCGCCTTTGATGTTCGCTCCGCCGACAATACAGGCGGAAAGCGCCGCAAACTCCGTGCCAAGACCGATGCATCGTGGGTCGGCGGTCGAGAGACGCGCCACCTGCCAAACACCGGACAGCGCCGCCATGACCGAGCAAAGGATATAGTAGATTGCCCGCATTTTGATGACGTTGATGCCGGAGAAATATGCCGCATTGAAGTTGCCACCGATTGCGATTGCGTATTTCCCGAGGACTGTCTTGCGTTCGAGAAACAGGAAGATTGCGACAACCACGACCACGATCACCAACGCAAGCGGGAACGGGCCGAGATAGGTTGCCTTGTCGTCGAGGATGGTGATGACCTGCATCGCCGGTTTTGAGATGGGGTTTGGTCCGCCGCAAACCGTAAACGCAAGCCCGCCGTAGATCAGCCATCCTGCAATGGTCGCCATAAATGCAGGTATGCCCAGTTTTTCAATGAGCAGCGTGTTGATCAACCCGATGCCGACACCGATCAGCGCGACGATGCCGATCGCCCACCAGGGGTTGACGCCCCTGACGCACAACGCCGCATAGGTGATTGCGCAGAACGCCATCACGCCGCCGACCGAAAGATCGATGGACCCGCTGGTGACCACAAACATCAACGCACATGCGATGATCATGTTCGGCAGATTCTGTCGAAATATCAGGAATATGTTGAACTTGGCCAGAAACTTTGGATTCATCAACGTGAAAATTACCACAAATGCGACAAGCACCAGAAACAATGCGATGTTATATCTGGCTGTGCTGTTCAGACTGCGAGATCTATTTTTCATCGATCATCACCCCGTTAAACCTTAATCTTGTTGCGAATCGTGTCATTGACAAGAATCGCCAGAATGAGTACAACTCCCTTGATGATCTGCTGATCATACATCGCCACGTTCAGGAAGTTCATGATCTGCGTGAGTGTAAACAGGATCAACGCGCCGATGATCATTCCGAGTATCGTTCCTCTGCCGCCGTTGATATCTGTGCCACCCAGAACAGCCGCGATGATGCAATCGGTTTCCAGGCCGGGCAGCATGCTGCAATCAGCTACCGAGAAGCGCGACACAATGATGATTCCGGTAAATGCCGCGAGAATGCCGGAAAGCGTAAACACTGAGGTGACGACTTTCACGGTGTTGATCCCGGAGAACCGTGCCGTTTTGATGTTGGCGCCAATGGCATATGCCTGGCTGGCAAACACGGTGCTGTTTTGCACAAACAGGAAGATCAGCGAGATCACCGCCGCATAGATGATCGGCAAGGGTAATCCGGAGATGGTCTGCGCAATATTTTTCACGTTGCCCGGCATGCCGGAGGCGATGCTCTGTCCGTTGGACGCGATCAGGGCGATGCCTGCGGTGAAGTATTTAAACGCGATCGAGATAATAAACGACGGCTGCTTGAAACGGGATATGATAAATCCGTTGAGAAACCCGCTCGTAGCTCCGCAGAGCATTGCGGCAATCGCCGCCAGCCAAACCGGCAGGCCCGCAATGGTGAAAAGCCCGAACAAAACGCCGGACATCGCGCCAACACCGGCTACGGAAAGATCGAGATTGCCCGTGATCAGCACCAGCGTAATGGCGGAGGCCGTGATGATGACGCTGGTGGAAGAAACGAGAATGTTTCGAACGTTTTCCCATGTGTTAAAGATGGCCGGAAACAGGATCGAACCGACGATCCAGATCAATACGAGAATGCCAAACATTGCCAGATTCTGAACGCCATTGGCAGAGAACTTCAGAACCGGACGCCGTGATGGTTTTTGCGCTAACTCGCTCATAACGTACCTCCGGTCACGATGTGCATGATGTTCTGTGAGTCAAGCATGTCTTCGTTGTTCACAAAGCCCTTCAACTCGCCTTCGTACAGTAGCCCGATCCGGTCGCACAGGCAGCAGATCTCTGCCAGCTCGCTGGAGAAGATGATTGCCGAACAACCGCTCTTGGCAAGTTTTCGAACGATATTATAGATTTCCTGTTTTGCGCCGACGTCGATCCCGCGCGTCGGTTCGTCGAGCAGCATCACCTGCGGGCAAACGTTCAGGCACTTGCCGATGATCACCTTTTGCTGGTTTCCGCCGGAGAGATAGGCGACGGTTTGGTTCTCATTCCGGCAGGAGACATCGATCTCGTCGATGTATTTCTTCGCAAGCTGACGCTGGCGGATGTTGCTGATGATGCCGTATCGCGACACGGATTTATAGTTCATCATCGGCATATTGGTCACGATGCTCAGCGACGTGCAAATCCCCTGTGTGCGTCGTTCTTCCGGCACCAGAGCAACTCCGCCCTTGAGCGATCGTTGCGGGGAAGCGTTGGAAGCCTTTTTCCCGTTGAGCACCAGTTCTCCGGAAAAATCATCCAGTCCGTAGATGGCGCGCGCGATCTCTGTTTTGCCGGCTCCGATCAACCCGTAAAAGCCGAGGATTTCACCTTCATATAAATCAAACGTGATGTTCTTAAGTTTGCGGTTTGTCATGCCCTTGACTTCGATCAGCTTATGGTCTTTGTTGATCGCATTGGGGATATAGTTTTCAAATATGTTCTTGCCAATCATCATCCGGATGAGCTCCTGGCGATCCTGAATCTCGCTTTTGGGTTTCGTTGCGATATGCTTGCCATCGCGCAGAACGGTCACAAAATCAGCCAGTTCCATCACCTCTTCTAAGCGGTGCGTGATGTAGATGATCGTAATTCCCTGTGCCTTCAGGTCGCGAATCACGTCGAACAGGTGCCGCGTCTCCTCCGCGGAGAGCGGCGAGGTCGGTTCGTCCATGATGATGACGTCCGAATCCATCGCCAGCGATTTTGCAATCTCAACAACCTGACGCTTGGCGACGCTGAGCTCTTCGATCATCTGTTTTGGATCGATCGACTTGTCGATCTTCGCCAATATGTCAAACACTTTGGAGTTGGATCGCTTGCGGATGATGCCGAATGTCGTCTCTTCCAATCCCAGGCACACATACTCCTCCACGCGGAGCTGCTCCACGACATTGAGTTCCTGAAACAGGCACCCGATACCCGAGCGCATCGCATCCCTTGTGCTGCCCGGATCCCAGGGCTTACCTTTGTAGATCACTTCGCCGGAGGAGCGCTTGAGCGCACCTGTGAGTATTTTGATGAGCGTTGATTTCCCCGCCCCGTTTTCACCGATCAGACAATGACACGTCCCTTTTTCGATATCGAAACTGACGTCACTCAACGCCTTTACGCCTGCAAAGTGTTTCGAAATATTCCGAATCTCCAACACTTTACCGTTGTCCATGAACTAGCCTTCCTTTCGACAGCCGAACAAGCCCGGCTTTTTTTACGCCCGCATCCATCCGCGGGCCAATCGTTTATCATCACACGCCTGAACATTTGTCAAAGTCTCTTTTATTTCTCGTTCCGGCGTGGTAATATACTGAGTGATAAAAAATTGAATCGTTTCACTTTTGCCAGGCTACATGCCTTGCGATAGTCTTTTCGATAGGTTAACACCTTCGAAAGGGGGGCGACCCGTTCTCAAGATTGGGGTCCGGAGAACGGGCCGTTTCGCATTATTTAGCAATCTCCGCCGCGAGATCTAGCGGCGCAGCAGGCATATACTGGGTGTTGAACCAGTCCTGCAGAACCTGAACGGAATCCTTGTAGTAGTTGAAGTAGCAATCCGGCGTGTACATTTCGACGTACTTGTTGGGGTCGATTTCGCCGTTGATGAGTTTCACCATCATGTCGATCTGCGCGAACGCAAACGACTGAGGCTGCATGCCGAGCGCATACTTCAGTGATGTGGTCGGGTCGGCTAGCTTGATCAGCTCTGCGGAGGAAGCATCCGTAGAAGCGATGATCTCGGTGAGCGGTACGCCATCTTGCGCCAGACCGCGACCGGCTGCTTCGTAGGCGGCCAGAACGCCAAGGCCGTTCTGCATGTTGTCGCCGTAGATGATGTTGACTTCAGGGTGAGCCTGCAGGCCGGCTGCTGCGATCTGCTGCGCAACTTCAAGGTTGCCGCCGCCATGACCCCAGTAGGTCGCGCCGAAGAGCTCTTCGCCCTTGCTGTTCTGGAACACGAGTTCACCGCTATCTTCTTTCGAAGGCAGATCGCTCACGACGGTCTTGACGCCCGTGAGGAACGGACCGGTTCTGTTGTCGAAGCAGAAGGAGATGTTTGTCCAGCTGACAAAGCCGAGTCTGACCGGCTTTTCCGGATAGAGGGACATCCACTGCTTGGCCATGTCGACACCCATCTGGGATGCGACAGAAGCTTCGTCAATCAGCAGAGCGGGAACAACTTTGCCGGTGGTGCCGACGCAGTAGGTCATGATCGGGATGTCTGCATCGCGGGCTTCTTCGATGACGTCATTTTGTCCGTCTTCCGTGATCGGGTGGAGAATGATGCCGCTTACGCCCTGGCTGATGAACGTTTCAACAGCTGCAACGGACTTCGCGAGATCCTGATCGGGGTCGATGGTCTGGTAGTCATAGTTGTACTCTTCCGCGGCATAGATCTTCGCCCATTTAGCGTCGTTACCGTGGACATCGTGCTTGAGCGTATTCGGAATCTTCGCGATTACGCCGAGGAATCCCTCTGCCGCTGGAGCTTCGGTAGCTTCGGCCGCCGGGGCCTCTGTTGCTGCTGCGACTGCCGGTTCTTCCGTTGTTGCCGGCGCTTTTGCGCAGGCGGACAGCGACATTGCTATCATCAGCACAGCTGCCATGATAGCGACCAACTTCTGGTGCTTTTTCATTGTTTCCCTCCTGTTTTTATTATTACCCCGTCATAGAGGCATCCGAGTTACGAGCCGTAACCTAGATTACTCCGTTCGGGAGGTAATTCTTTTTTAGCCGCCTGCGCCCTGCAGGCGATAGAGTAGCTCCGTAAGCGAGCGCGCGTCCGTATAAAATATCGTGTCGCCCGAACGGATCGGCTCACCATTTTTGTAGAGATACTGCGTGTCTTCATCGCGGTGATAGAGCGAGAGTTCAACGGTTTCACCGTTCGTTTTCGTCACCGTGATCGTGGCCTCCCTTTCGCCTTGCGCAAGGGGGGTCATGTCATATCCGTCTGCGTTGATCGTGATGCACTTAAAATAGATCGACACAAACGTTTCTGCATAATCGACCGGTTTTCCGTTGAGCGTCGCACTGGTTACCGCTCCGCTGCGATCCAGCACAAGAAGATCTTCCGTGCCGCCAGTCTTGATCGAAACGGACTGTACCAGATCGATCGGGATATCCAGCGGGGCAACATACATCACGCCTTCGGGGGTCAGATCCTTGAAGTCCAGGTCGGACACGTAGAGCTGCACGATGTCGCTCTCCGAACCAATGCGAACGAATTGCACCGTGTCGAGCACGCTTCCGAAATCCAGCGTCTGCGTCACACCGTTTTGATCCGTCAGAATCATGCTTGCCACCGGAGCATCCAGTCCCGTATCACTCTTCCCGCTCGTTGCGTCCACATATCCGGCGATCACGAGGGTGCGCAATCTCGCAACGAGCTCGTTGAGCACCACTTCTCTTGCCGGTGCCTGAAACGGGAACTCCAGCGTCCAATCGTGATAGTTCGTGTTCTTCAGCGATAGCTTCTGCTCGCCATCGACAAAATACGTTATGCTCCGGATTGATGCGGGGTCTACCATCAGCACGTCCTTGGCGCGATAGGCTGCCAAGCTGCCCGTCAGCTGAGACGTCATCGCGGTGGAGGTCAGCATACTATTATCCCCGCTTTTGATGTAGACGCTCGATCCGCTGATGGCATCGTTCCCGACGATGAACTGATAACTTTTGCCTCCGGACGTTGTCACCCAGACACGCGCCTGCGGAGAACTAAATCCGTATTCGGATTTTTCCTCTGTCAGCATGCGATTGATGCTGAATTTTTCAAGGCACCCGAGCAACAACTGGATCTTTTCAGGGTTGGTGCGATAAACGCCGTCTGACTCGATAACCCAAGCGTTGTCCGCTTCATAGAACGAGAAATCGCCAAATGTGTTCTCTATGCGGATAGCAGCGATATGGTCGTTGCCGACATCAAAAAGAACTCCCTTCGCCGCCGGATTTTCATTTGCGGTGATCAAGAAATAAGCGGCTACAAGCGCGATGCAAGCTATCCCAAGAATGATTCCGTTGCGAATCGTTTTCGTGCGCTTCGTCATCGATTCCTCCTGCGCGCCCAAACGATAAACGCGGAAAGGAAGACGAGCCCCGGCAACACGGCCAAACACAGAACGGCAAGTCCGGTGAATTCGCTGCCGCGAATGATGAGCGAACCGGAGTTGATCGTCTTGGACGCGATGGTTTCGATTCCGGTGTCGCCCGACAGCCACAACACACAATTCAGGAAAAAGTCTCTGTTAGCCTGCACTTCAATGCTGCCATCGAGCGCAAAGGAGCTGTTGCCGATGCTCACCATGCGCGCGGCTTCGGTGCCCCATTTTACGTTGCTCCTGACAGACGCATATGCCAGCGGAGCCGGGCCCACGTAATCGTCTGCCGTAAAGTTTTCATCGGCGATGGTCATATCCGCCCGAATCCAAGACTTCTCGGACGATTGCAGCAGAATCGTGTTTGTGATCTCGCTCTTGTCATAGTCGAGAGTGCCCAATCCACGCACGATCGGAAGAATCACGAGCGTACCTGACTGAACGATCGGATCGGTGATCTCATGCGAGCCCATCTGCGGAATCAGGTAGAGACTGTATTGGGAAAGATAGTATTGCGAGTCCTCTTCCACCACATAGTTGTTCGTGATTCCGATTCCGAACTCACTCGTGAGCAAGCTGATATTGGAATAATCCGTTTCATTCGAGTTCAGGACGGCGTCAATCATCAGGAAGATGCGCCCGCCTTCTTTTAAATATGCCTGCAGCTTTGCCAGCTCTTCGTCGGTGATGTCCTGTTTGGGCGAAACGAAGATCAGCGTTGCCGCGTCGGCGGGGATTTCGTCCCCTTCGGTGAGGCGCAGCGTGCGGACTTCAAACGCAGCCTGCTCCAGTGCTGCCACCGCTTTGGTCATGGATTGCGATGCGCTCGTTTCACCGTTGCCCTCGACAAAGTAGATGACCGACATCGACTCCGAGGTGACATATCGAATCGCGCCCGTGATCTCGCGCTCTCCGTTGAAGATGGTACCGTCCTCGGTGCTTTCAAAGAGGTCTGCATTGCTGAGAATTTTATACTTGTCAGCGCACTTCACGATGATACTGCCGTTGGAGACGGATGCAATATTCAGGTTGTATGTTGCAAGCCGCGCGGGCTCCTGCTCGGCGTCGATGTATTCTACGCTGATCCGTTCTGAATTCTTCTGGTACTGATCGAGCAGGGACACCACCATCTGTTCTTCTTGTCCGGATGGGTATATCCCGGCGATCTGTACGGATTCGTCCAATCCCTTTAAGGCTGAGCTCGATTGATCCGAGAGCGTATAGAGCCGCTCCGTGGTCATGTCGTAGCTCCATTTGACCTTGTAGCACAGCAGCACCGCAAATACGGCGATCACCAATACGGCCACCGTGGACAATGCAGCAACGATTTGAAAATTTCGCTTGCGCGTGTTTATCGTTTTATCGTTCATCATCTTCCGCCCCCTACGCCAGCTGCCTGCGTTTGATATTTGTGATCGTCAGAAACAGAAATACAGCAGCGTAGCAAATATAGTAGCTCACAGGCCCCGGCCGGAATATGCCGCGGATAAACTCGTCATAGCGCGACGAAATGGCAAGCGTGGATAAAATCTCCTTTAACACCGGCACCTCGATCGATTTGGCGAACGAGGAAAGCATCACAAGCAAGAACAAGAGGCCGAAACTCGCAATCGCGGCGATGACCTGATTCTCCGTAAAAGAGGCGATGAATGTGCAAACGGCGATCATCGCGCTGCCAAACAGGAAAAACCCGAAATAAGAAGCAAATATTCCGCCGATGTTCGGGTCTCCATAGATCACAAGAATGATCGGGAATGCAGCGGTCACAAGCAAGGTAAGCAAGAATACGACGAGAGCTGCGATGAATTTACCCAGTACGATATCGGTGATGGAAAGACGCGAAGAGAGCAGCAAATGTTCCGTGCCTGCCTTCCGCTCCTCGGAATATTGCCGCATCGTCAAAATCGGAAACGTCATGAACGATATGTTGGCCAGCAGCCCAAACATGCCGAGCAGATCTCCGCTTCCGCCGAGCAGGTTGGACATTGTAAACGTCAACCCTGCCAGCAGCAGGAAAATCCCCATAAATACAAACCCGAACGGCGTTGTAAAGTAGGCTTCGATCTCTTTTCGGATCATGGCAATCATATCGACGCCTCCTTCACGGTAACGCGCTGCGCTTCCGGCTGTGAAATAATCGAAAGGAACACCTCTTCGAGTGTCTTTGCCGAGCGTTTGACTTCACAAATCGGAATTCCTTTTTGCGTTAGCGCCGCAACAACGGTTTCGATCGCGCCGAAGTCCGGCAGCAACGTGATGATAAACCGCGTGACGCCCGCCTCATCCGCCTCCACTACCCGCGCATCCGTCACGCCGGACAGCGCGAGGAGCGCATTTTGTGCTCTTACTGCATCGCAACGCACCGCGACGGAATAGCGCAGCACACTGTCTTCCGACAGACGGGAGAAGGTATCATCGCAAAGCAGCTTCCCGCGGTTGATGATCAACACGCGTTCGCACATCATACGGATTTCGGACAGGATATGAGAGGAAAGCAGGATTGTGTGCTGTTTTCCAAGCAGCTCGATCAGTGAACGCACCTCGGTGATCTGCCTTGGATCGAGTCCGACGGTGGGTTCGTCAAAAATCAAAATCTCCGGCCGCCCGATCAGCGCCTGCGCAATGCCGACGCGCTGGCGGTATCCTTTGGAGAGATTCTTGATCAGGCGCGCGCGCACATCCAGAATGCGCGCATAGGACATCGCTTCCTCCGTGTGCGCAGCCTGCTTTTCGCGCGGGATTCTTCGAATCTCGCAGAGAAACCGCAAGAACCGCTCCACGCTCATCTCCATATACAGCGGCGGCAGTTCCGGCAGATAGCCGATGTACCGTGCGGCCTCGGCCGGTTCTGCAACCGCGTCCACGCCATTGATCCGGATGCTGCCGCTTGTCGGGAGCATATACCCCGCCAGCATCCGCATGATGGTGCTTTTCCCCGCGCCGTTAGGGCCGAGCATACCGACAATCTCGCCTTTTTCGATATGGAAACTGACGTCTTCCACGCCGAGTTTGTTTCCGTAAAATTTGGTAAGATTGTTGATCGTAATCATATCTATGCCGCTTTCTTGCGAAGTATTCAGTTGCTGTTTCTTATGGTCGGTGCCAGATTAGAGAATGGTCTTTGAAATATGATTGCCTGATCCGCACAGTCCTGCGATTCATCAGCGAAGTGTTTTTGAAACGCGCTTTGCCTGATTTGCAAAATCCTGCTTGAGTGCAGGGTAGAGAGAACGATAAGTTTGATAAAACTCGTCATAGATCGCAACGTTTGCCGCAATCGGCTCTGTCACGCTCTTTGGCTTGACAATGATATCGCAGGCTTCTTCGATGCTGTTGAAGTATCCTGCGCCAACAGCCGCCATGATTGCAGCACCCGCCGCGGGGCCTTCTTCAATATTCATCGTCAGCACCGATGCGTTGAAGATATCCGCCTGCATTTGCCGCCAAAGCGGACTTTTTGCGCCGCCGCCCATCGCCCGCACCTCGGAAATGGACAACCCGAACGAGCGGAGAATTTCAAGCGTGTCGCGCAAAGAATAGGTGACTCCCTCCATCACGCTGCGGCACATCGCGCCAAGCCCATGCCGCATGGAAAGCCCGAAGAATACACCGCGCGCATCGGGATCGACATGCGGGGTGGATTCACCGTTGAGATACGGAAGGAAAATCAAGCCTTCCGAACCCGGCGCAACCTCTTTGGCAAGAGAATCCATGTATTCATAGATGTCTCTGCCCTCTTTTTCAAACGCTTCTTTTTGAGCCGCGAAGAACGTATCGCGCATCCATTTGTAGGAACCGCCCGCGCCAAGTGTGCAGCCAAGGAAGCTGTATTTTCCCGGCACCGAGTGGCACTGGCTATACATTGCCCTGTGCTGTTCGTCGATAAACGGCGTATCGCAGCACCCGAAGATCACGCCCGACGTACCGATGGTCGCCGCGATGATTCCCGTGCGCACAACTCCGGTGCCGACGCCTCCGGCGGGTTGGTCTCCGCCGCCCGCGACGACCGGAATCCCCGGGGTTATCCCCCACTCCTCTGCCAGCTCCGCCTTTAAGTATCCCGCTACATCCTGCGATTCAAGCAACCGCTCGGGTACGATGCTGCGCGGCAGTCCAGTGATCGCAAAGAGCTTTTCCGACCAGCAGCGGTTCTTCATGTCCAGCAAAAAGCTGCAGGAAGCATCCGAAACCTCGGTTGCGATCTCGCCCGTCATGCGATAGCGCAGGTAATCCTTTGTATACAAGACCTTGCTCGTCCGTTCAAAAACGTCCGGTTTGTTCTCTTTGAGCCACAATAGCTTTGGCGCCCAGAAACTCGGCAGACAATAGTTCGCTGCTTCGTCGAGAATCTCTTTGGGCTCCATTTTCGCGTTGAGCATATTCGCTTGCGCATAGGCACGTTGATCCATCCAAATGATGCACCGGTCAACGAGCTCGCCGTTTTTATCCAGCAGCGTGCTGCCCTGCATTTGTCCGGAAAAGCCGATGCCACGAATATCTTTGCCTTGGCCGCTCTTGAAGACAGCCTCCTTCACCGCGCCGCGGCATGCTTCCCACCAGTCCAGCGGATCTTCTTCAAACCAGCCGGGTCTAGGGGTAAGCACGTTGCATTCGCGATATCCGGTGCCGAGGATTTGTCCGGCGTCACTCAATACGATCGCTTTAATGCCGCTGGTTCCCGCATCAATTCCTAAGAAGCAGTGCATATGTCCTCCCGAACGCTATTTGCAGAGCTCGAACTGTTCGCGCATCACCTGTAAGGTGTATCCAAACGCCTCTTCTTCGCCCCAGGCGCGCGCGGTTAGAAGCGCATCCGGTGCCATGAGTTCAACGGCGTTGGGATCGGTGATCCCCGCTTCACTAAGCGTGATCGGAGTTCCGATCTTTTTAAACCAGGCTTCCAGAGCCGCGATGCCCGCGCTGGCTGCGATCCTATCGTCCACATCTCGAACGCCGAACACCTCTCTGGCAAACTGCGCATATTTTGCTGAACGCTGCTTGAGATAGTAACGCATCGTGGCAAGGATCGTAATCGACATTGCGGCTCCATGCGGCGTGTCGTAGAAGTTCGAGAGTGAATGTCCAAGGATATGGATGTTGGAATTCACCGCGCCAAACCCGCTGTCGTAAAATCCGTTCCAGGCAAACGCTGCCTGCCACATGAACACCGCGCGTGCATCCGCATCCTGCGAATTCACAAGCAGGCGATCCATGCATGCCATGATCGAGCGGATGCCGCCCTCGCAAAAATGATCCTGATACGGCGCAAACGCGAGCGAATGGCCCAGATAGTGCTCCAGCAGATGCGAAACGATGTCCGCCGCAGAATAAGCCGTCTGACGCATCGGGATCGTGTAGGTGAGTTCGGGATCGAGAACCGCTACGGAGGGTTTCATGATGGGATTGGCAAACCCTTCCTTGCGTTTAAGCGTCTCGTTGTTGATCACGGCGGTGCCGTTGAGCTCGGAAGACGTGGCCGGAATGGTAACCACGACGATCAGCGGAATCATCTTGGTGATCGGCGCTTTTCCGGAAGGAAGATCCCACGGGTCACCGTCATAGTTGGCCGCAACGCCGATGAACTTTGCCTCGTCCATGGCAGAACCGCCGCCGACGGCGATGATCACATCCGGCTTCTCCTTTTTCGCAAGCGCGATTGCGCTGGCGGCGTGCTCTGCCGTCGGGTTGCTTTTCACGCCGAAATGGCACAGCAATTCCACGCCCGCCTCTTTGCAGCTGCTGGCGACTTTATCATAGAAACCGAGTTGCTTCACAAGAGGTTCGTCATAGGTTACCAGCAACGCTTTTTTTCCGAATTTCGCTGCTAACTCTCCCGTACGCTTGACTTCACCCGCACCGAAAATAATCTTTGTGGGAACGGAAAATTCGAAGTTGACCATAATGCTTCTCCTTTATTTAGTTGGATAGAGATGATCTGCTATTTATTGGATAAAAATATGCTTCTATTTGATTGGATAAAAGTGATCTGCCGTGCCCGCTGTTTCCACTCTTGACCGAAACAGCCCGCCGGCGCCGCGCCGGTCCTTCATCTGCTCTGGTGTATAGGCATACCGCGCGGTTGCCACATAAAAATCTCTCATCTCATCCCCGCCAAACCCGCCGCAACACACCTGATCGACCGGAAAGTCGACGATCTCCTTCATCTTAAGGGATTTGTCCCAAACGCTGACTTTGCCCGCCCAATGACAGATGTAAAGCGTATCTTCCGCATCGATGCTCATGCCGTCCGGCGTGCCGATTCCATTCAGATTTAGCCGTTCTTTCGGCCCGCTGAGCGGACCTCGCTCGATGTCATAATCAAACGAAAGCAGTTTCCCGTTGAATGTGTCTATCACGAACATTTCGGTGTTCTGCGCATTCCAAACGATGGCGTTGTATTGATTGATGTCGGAAACGATGGTTTTCACTTTGCCGTCGATGTCAATCATGTAGAAATTTCCGAGCATGTCCGGTCGGTAATCCGCCGTTCCGTAGAGTTTCGATACCGTGCTGGAAAAAATTCTGCCCCATGCGTCCACGCGGGTGTCGTTATATCGATTGTTTTTGTTGCCGCCGTTGGGATCAAACAAACGTGTGAATTTTCTGGTTGTCAGATCATACAGGCAGATGCCATAGTCCAAGGCGCAGAGCAAGCGGTTCGGGTCTGAGGTAGGCACCGCCGAGCCGATCGCTCCGCCGTCTGTTACGAATCTTTCCCGCGCATTCGTCTCCGGATCAAACGCGTAGACATCCCCGAGAAAAAGATCCGTGCAATACAGACACTTTGTTCTGCGATCCCAGATCGGCGTTTCCAGCAAAGTAACGTTTGTGTCCAGTACAAGTTCGAAGCTCGTCATAACCCGTCTCCTTTGGCGTTGCTGCGTTTATCGAAATAAGTATGTAAGGTCGCTGCCTTTATCAAGCGTTGATTGCGCCGGAGCTTCCGCCGAGAAACGCTTCCATCAGCAGTTCGCTCAGTGACGGATGCGCATGGATCGTGTGCCCCGCCTCGAACGCTGTGAGCTCGCCCCTCATCGCCATGACCGCCTCATGAATCATCGTAGAGGCCTGCTCGCCGATGATATGAACGCCCAGTATCTCTCCGTATTCTTCGTCCACAACGGCTTTCACAAAGCCTTCTTTTGCGTTCATGGTGAGTGCCTTCCCGTTGCTGATGTACGGAATTTTGATTTCTTTTGCTGATATACCCAGCTTTCGGGCTTCTGTGAGTGTCTTTCCGACGCTGGCGATCTCCAGCGCGGAAAAGATGCAAACCGGGGTCGGCTGTGCTTGCATTTCCTGTGCCCCGCCAAAGAGCTGCTCCGCAACCTGAATCCCCTGATGGGACGCACTGTGCGCGAGTTGAGAGATTCCGTTGCAATCTCCGATAGCGTAAACGCTTTCAACACTTGTTTGGAATGCTGCGTCCACCGCGATGAACCCGCGTTCGGTGAGCTTGACGCCGAACTGCTCATAGGCGGACGGGTCATTTTGGCGGCCGATCGCTTCAAGCACCAGGTCACAGGCGAGGGGTGTTCCGCTCGCGATCACGACGGAATACCCCTCCGCGGTAAACGCCACCCGTTCAACACTTGTACCCGTGAGAATATGCACGCCGTCGGCCTTCAGCCGCTTGGCGAGCTCGGCGGAGAGCTCTTCATCCATCATCGGCAAAATGCGGGGCATTAGCTCGATGATCGTAACATCAACGCCGAAGGTTTTAAAAATATTTGCCATTTCACAGCCGACGACGCCACCGCCGATGATGACAATCCGTTTGGGCAGTTGCTCAAGATTCAGCACATCATCCGTGCTCAATAGCGGCTTTTCCGCCGGAATCCGCATGACTGGACGCCCGCCGGTTGCGAGCACGATATACCGCGCGCTGAGTGTTTGCTCTCCTACGGTAATCTGGTGCTGCCCTTGGAGCGTTGCGGTGCCGCGAATCAGCATTACACCGTTTTTCTCAAGCAGATAGCCAACACCCTTAACGAGCCTGTTTACGACATTCTCTTTTAGTGAGACGATCTTTCGCCAGTCGAAACTTGCGTGATCGATTGTAAAACCCGCCTGTTTTGCGCCCTGAATCATCGCCCATTCCTTGGCTCTTTCGTAATAGGCTTTGGTCGGAATACAGCCGCGGTTGAGGCAGGTGCCCCCGCATGCGTCATTCTCAACGACCGCTACCTTTGCGCCAAGCTGGGACGCGCGGATTGCAGAAACATAACCGCCTGGGCCTGCTCCGATGACGATGAGGTCATAATCAAAGTTGGTCTGGATGTTTTTGTCGGTTGATTGGTTATTCGGTTGGTTGGTCGGTTGTAGAATAATCTTTTGTTGTGTCGATGTGTTTGCGATTTCTTCCGCTTCAACTTCGGAAGGGATGGCTTCTTGCGCGGGGATTTCTTCCTCCGGCGCGCCGATGAATGCAACGGGTACATTGACGGGAACCATTGTCATGTCTTCGAAATATAGTTTGCGAACCAGTCCGGCATACAGGGAGTCTACTTCGAGTGTTGTCTTATCTGTCTCCACCTCAAAGAGGTAGTCTCCCTTTTCAATTGTCTGGCCCTCGTGAACCAGCCACCGGGTGATTCGGCCTTCTGTCATCGTCATGCCCAGCTTGGGCATCCGGATAAACTCTCCCATTGGTAACACCTCTCATCGCATCATAGAAAGTTTGAACAAGAGGCAAATAGCAACAAATAGCGCCTATGTGTTGTATTGATTCCATACTATCCGCAGTCTGAACCAATATCAATACCCGACTTATTGATTGCACATTTGCTCGCTCGTTAACGGTTGCTCCAGGAGCCGACTCAAATCAAGAAGAAATCTTGCCGCCGCCGCACCGTCGATATGGCGGTGGTCGCAGGTCAGGCTGATGCTCAGCATCTTCCTAATCTCGATCCTGCCTTTGTATACAACAGGCTTTTCCGCGATCATCCCTGCGCCGAGAATCGCGCTCTCCGGTTGATTGATGATCGGCGTACTGTACTGCACAGGATACTGACCCAAGTTCGTGATCGTAAATGTCCCGCCCGAATAGTCATCCGGCGCCAGCCTGCCTTTGCGCGCCTTCTGAACAAGCGTCGCGCGCTCTTTTGTGATCTCCGGCAGTGTTTTCTCATCCGCGTGCTTGATGTTTGGCACGATCAGCCCGTCATCGAGCGCAACTGCTATGCCGACATGGATGTGCGGATGAACGGTTACCTTGTCTTCCGAGTACGTAGAGTTCAGGATGTCATTGCTCTTGAGCGCACGGGCAACGAAGTAGATCAGAAGATCTGTAAACGTCGGCTTCACTTCGCCAGAGGCACGCATGTTCTCCGCATAGCCGCGCAGGCTTTCAAAAAGCGCGGTCACGTCATATTCTCCAAACATCGTATACTGCGGTGCTTCCATAATGCTCTTTGTCATCCTGCGTGCGATGACACGGCGCATCTCCGAATGCGGAATCTCCCGACCGACGGTTTTGCGTTTTAGATAGAGCAGCACGTCTGCCTTTGTCACCCGCGCACCCGTTTGAGCCGGAACATCGTCAATCAAAATCCGGTTGCAGCGGGCGATCTCTCGTGCCAGCGCGGTTTCGCGGCGTTTGCCCGCAGCCTCTGGCCCTGCACTGTACTGCTGAACATCCTTCAGCTGTACATATCCGCCTATCCCGGTTGGATGGATCTGACGTATATCGATTTTTCTGCGTTTAGCCTCCCGCTGTGCGGCTGGCGTTATCGCAATTTTCATTCCGTCCTCCTAGCGCATCAAATCCTTGACCGCGGCGTAAATGGTATCCGCCTGCGGTACGGCCAGCCGCTCCAGCTCCGGCGTGTAGGGAATCGGAATATCCTCGCCGCCAAACCGCCGGATCGGGCGGTCAAGGTAGAAGAACGCCTCGCTATCGGCAATGATAGACGCGACCTCAGCGCCGACCCCGAATTTTTGCACGGCTTCATGCGTAATCAGCACGCGGCCTGTCTTTTTCACGCTCTCAATAATGGCTTCTTTATCCAGCGGACAGAGCGTACGAAGATCCAATACCTCCGCGTCTATCCCGTCTTTTTCCAGCATTTTTGCTGCTTCCAGACATTTGTGGATCGTATAGGAATAGCTGATGATCGTGACGTCTTTCCCGGGGCGTTTGATGTCCGCCTTGCCGATCGGGATGATATAGGGTTCCTCCGGCACCTCGCCTTTGACGGCGTAGCCTAGTTTGTGTTCGAAAAACGCAACAGGATTGTTCTCCCGTATCGCAGCCTTGAGCAATCCTTTTGCATCATACGGCGTAGAAGGCATAACCACCTTTAGTCCGGGGATGTGGCAGAGTAGTGCTTCAAGGCTTTGAGAATGTTGTGCGGCGGCGCCGGTTCCGCTGCCGGCTGGTGTGCGAAACACCACGGGGATTTGCACCTGACCACCGAGCATGAATCGTTGCTTGGCGGCCTGGTTCGCGATTGCGTCAAACGCAACCAGTATAAAATCCGAAAACATATACTCAACAACAGGGCGATAGCCTGCCATAGCCGCACCGACTGCGATGTTGGAGAAGCTGTTTTCCGTAATCGGCGTATCCATCACGCGCTCCGGGCCAAACTCCTCCAGAAATCCACGCGTGACGCCAAAGCAACCGCCATATACGCCCATATCCTCGCCGAGCAAAAAGACTTTCTCATCAAGGCGCATCTCTTCGCGCAACGCATCTGACACCGCCTGCAAAAATGTAATGACACTCATACCCGTTTCCTTCTATGCGAAAATCAGTTCGCGCGCTTCTTCGATCGTCAGCGTGCCCTGCTTGAGTGCATACACCATCGCATCCTGCACTTCATCTTCTGCCTGTTGCTTGAGTTGATCCAAATCTACCTGTGTAAAACCTGCTTGAAGCAGAAACGCGCCAAAGCGAAGGATCGGGCATTTCGCTTTCCACTCCGCCTCCTCTTCTCTTGTTCGATAGGCGCAGCGGTCGCTCTTCGAGTGGCCAAGCCAGCGATACGTCTTTAGCTCGATCAATGTCGGCCCTTGCCCGCTCCGTGCTCTTTGTGCCGCCACTTCCACAACGTCGAGAATGGCTAACACATCGTTTCCGTCGCAGACGACGCCGGGAATACCGTAGGCTACGGCACGGTCTGCGATGTTATCAACAGAAATACAGTTTTTGACCGAAGTGCTCATTCCGTACTGGTTGTTCTCGCAGATATAGACGATCGGCAGCTTCCAGAGCGCCGCAATATTGAGCGACTCATGGAAGTTACCCGTATTGGATGTTCCATCTCCAAAGAAGTCTGCAATGATCTTTCCGTTTCCATCCTTCTTGAGTGCAAGCGCGATTCCTGTCGCGATGGCAATCGCAGGTCCAATGATTCCGTTTGCGCCATAGTTGCCGGATTTGATATCTACGATGTGCATGGAGCCGCCCAGACCTTTACAGAATCCGGTTCTCCTGCCGATGAGTTCAGACATCATCTGGCGCAGATCCGCATTCTTCGCGATACAGTGGCTGTGCCCTCTGTGGCAGCTCATGATCAGGTCGTCCTCTAGTATTGCCGATATCACACCGACAGCAGCGCCTTCCTGCCCGACGCTCAGGTGCGTGGTGCCTTTGATTTCGCCGCGCATAAACATCTCGTTGACGCTCTGTTCGAAAATACGAGAGCGCCAGAGTTTGAGGTACATATCCTTTTTTTTCGCATCCGTCAGGTTCATCGAATCTCTCTCTTTGCTGATAGCATTTGATTGGTGATATTTGATATTTCTGCTATGTTTTACTATTCGAATTTCTCGCTTTACCGATTGCGCTGTTACCGCGCACATTTGTTCATCGATTTCTATTTTATTCCCATATTTTACTTAATTTTTATATAAGTTACTTTGCCGTAAATTGAACATATTGTCAATCGTCTGCGCTGATTTGCATGCACATCTGTGCAGTCATTTTCCAGGCGATTGCATCACGTTTTCCGGATATTCTCGCCGGACAGCGCTGAATAGTTGAAACGTTTCGCGATTTTTCAAATATTTAGCTGATTTTTGCGGACGGTTGGTCATTTTGCCAATAACTTTCATGTTTATGTTGCACATTTGTTCATTATGCTATTTACTTCATCAAGCTATGTGTGCAATAATACTACTATCGACTAGAAGGAAGAGCAGCATATGGAAGATAGATTGACTCGAAAAGACCTGATCAAAGTTGCAAAGCTCTACTATCTTGGTAACTTATCGCAGGCACAGATCGCAGACAGCATGGGCGTATCACGCCCAAAGGTGTCCCGTATGCTGACCCAGGCGCGCGCGCAGAATATCATTGAGTTCAAAATCAAAGATTTCCCGATGATGATGGAGGAGATGTCCGAAAAGATCCGTTCCTATTTCGATTTGGAGAAAGTGATCGTTGTCCCCTCCGCCATTACGCCGGAACAGTCTAAAAACAACGCCGGCAAAGAAGCAAGTACGTTCCTCAACAGCATCTTGAGAAGCGATCTCCAGATTGGCTTATCCTGGGGGACCACGCTCCATTCGATGATTCGCATGTTTGAGCTCAAGAAGCGTGTGTCAAACATCAGCGTCATTCAGCTCGCGGGTGGCGTCCATACGCGCAATATCGGTCTAGACAGCCAAAAGATGGTTTGTACCTTCGCAGACAAGCTAGACGCGACCTATTCTCTGCTGCAAGCGCCGCTGGTTGTCACCAGCCCGACCGTGCGCAATCTGCTGATCAATGAACCGGAGGTGCGTAATCATTTTGCCCGGTTTGAGCATTTAGATATCGCCCTGATCGGTGTTGGATCGATGGCACCGGAAGAGGCGATTCCGTATAAGGCAGGCTACATCACGCTGGAGCAGTCGCACTTGCTCGCAAACACCGGATTTGCGACCGATATCTGCGGCAATCGTATCTATCTGGATGGCACGATTCGCCAGAATCTGCTTACCGACCGGCTCATCAGCATTTCTCCCGAGCAAATCCGGAAGGTCCCCATGGTGATCTCCCTTGCTGTTGGCGCAGAGAAGGCAATCCCCGTCATCGCCGCAGCAAAAGGCAGGTTCGTGCATGTTCTGATCATCGATGAAGTAGCCGCACTGACGATCATGGATATTGAGAACATTAATTGAGCAATTCTTGATACAGCGCTATCGCTCAAAATGCATGATTTCAATCAAGAATATCAATTGATTATCTGCCGATAAGCCCCAATCCCTCAGAGCACTTAGCTTCATGCAAAAAGACATCAGCCTTTCGGTTGATGTCTTTATTTGTCCGTCGTTAATGGGTTTATTACGCTTCGTACTCCAGAACGCGGATGGCCGCGCTCTCATCGGTAATCAGCGTGTCGATATATTTCCCCCGCAGCGCTGCGGTAATGATTTCCGCCTTCTGTTCGCCTGCCGCAACGCCGATCACGGTCGGGATGGCGCGAAGGTGTTCCAAAGAAACCGCGATCATCCGTTCATTCAGCGCCGAATTGCAGATGTTGCCTTGTATATCGATATAACTGCCGCAAATATCGCCCACAACGCCTTCTTGCATCAGTTTTTCGGTATCCCGCATGGAGATATGACCGGAACGAAACTGCGCGCTGAGTTCCGGATGTGTGGAACCCAAGCCGACCAAAGCGATATTTGTTCTCTCTATGATTTCGAAATGGTTCTTGATGTGTGGCTCTTCCAGTAAAAGATCGTGCAGCACCTTGCTTTGCACCATGAACGGAGCTTGCAGTAAATAGCAGTTGCCGTTGAGAATCTTCGCCAGTTTCAGCGTCATCATGTTCGCGTCGGTATCCTGCGTCTGGTTTTCTCTGCCGCCGATGAGCTCGATCACGTCGCATTTGAGATTGACATCCTGCTTGATGTTATTGATCGTATTGAATACCGTGCTGCCCCATGAGATGCCGACAAGCATGCCGGATGTCAAAATAGACTTTAGATAATATGCCGCTGCCTGGCCTACCTTTTCTTTGGCGGCCTCGACGCTGTGGCTCTGAGGCACCACAATCACGTGCTTGAGCTGATATCTCTCCTTGATCTGATCGGCCAGTCGTATGCCAAAAGAGGATACTTCGTCGATGTAAATCTGAACGATTCCTTCCTTGATGCAATCGCTGAGCAGGCGGGATACGCTCGGGCGCGAAAGATGTATCATTTTTGAGATCTCCTCCTGTGAGAGCCCCTCAAAATAGTACATTTTTGCAGCCAATATCTTTTGATCTCTACGGTCTAAATCATCAGCGCTCATATGATTCAATCCTTAATCGTTCATTCGTTGTAATCATACAGCAGCCTTCATTCATAGTCAATCATTCACGAAAATCTTAGCAGTGAACAAATGTGCACTCCGTTTTCGGCAAATTTCTTGTTTTGCTTTTGACAATGGACAGGAAATTCCGATCCGAATCGATAGAAGATGGATGACAAACCCTGCGTTGATTCCTTCTTGTTCAGATTCAATAGATGCACTCTATAAGTTGCCTCCGAGAATCAACGTTTACCAAAATAGATTGCGTTTATGAATCATTCCCTGGTTTCTAGGGTTGCCGAATTCAACGACTGTATTTGTCTTGTTTGACGATATTCTCCAACGCCTGCCACCCTCTCATCAGAGGTGTTTATCAAATTGAAAATTCAACATGACCAGAACGTGGGATGAAAAGGAATCTTTCGTTCCGAAAGCGAGTGCTATTTCCATTCTGTTTTAACGATAAAAAAAAACGAGTTCGGGAATCCCACGAACATCGTTTCTATTTGTTTGTTTGGGTATATGGAACGGTCTCAACAATGCGGCAGGTATTCCGAAATCGTCTCGGATGACTATTCTCTGCCCGAGATCTGTGCCTTTGACTCAATAATCGCTTTGCGCACTTCCAGAATGCTTCCGGGCGCAACGGAGAGTTCGTCGATGCCCACGGAGATATAGAAATCGGTCAGGTTACTATCGGCAGCAGATTCCCCGCAGATGTGAACCAGGATTCCGTTTTGGTGCGCGTTCTTCGCCGTCATTTCGATCAATCGCAAGACGGCCGGATGTGCATAGTCAAACAAATCGTTGACGCGCGGGTTAGTTCTGTCCACGGCGAGTGTATATTGCGTTAAATCATTCGTGCCAATCGAGAAGAAGTCAACCTCTTTGGCCAGTTGGTCGGAGAGCAGCGCGGCGGCAGGCGTCTCAATCATGATGCCGATCGTAATATCCGAAGAGAACGCAATGCCTTCGTTAGTTAACTCCAGTTGGGTCTCTTTGAGTATGTTTCGAATCGCGCGGATTTGCTCCGTGTGACTGATCATCGGAAACAGGATCGCGAGCTTTCCGTATACGGATGCGCGCAGCAACGCCCGCAGTTGCGTTTTGAAGAGATCCGTTTGCTTCAGACAAATCCGTATTGCGCGATATCCCAGCGCGGGATTCTCCTCGTCGCCAATCGAGAAATAGGTCGCTTGTTTATCGCTCCCTAAATCCAGTGTGCGAATCACAACCGTCTTCGGCGCGAGCGATTCCAGCACGCGGCGATACGCCTGAAACTGCGCCTCCTCAGACGGAAAATCCGTTCCATTCAGATATAAAAACTCGCTTCGGAATAAACCGATTCCATCGGCGTTGTTTGCCAGAACCGCCGCGCAGTCTGCCGGATCGCCAATATTCGCGCAGACGAGGATGTGTTTTCCGCAAGGCGTGATTGCCTCCATATTGCGATACTGCTCCAACAACCCTGTCCTCGCGCAGTATTGCTCCAGAAGATGCATGAACCTCTGTTCTTCCCGATCATCCGGTTCAACGACAATTTCGCCGCTTTCGCCATTCATGGCGATTCGCCCAGCATGCGGGATGGCTGTAACCGCTTCTCCAACCCCCACGATGCATGGAATTCCCATCGTCCTTGCAAGAATAGCTGAGTGAGAGGCATATGAGCCGCATCGCGTGATGAATCCTTTTATCTTCGTTCGGTCAAACAGCACGGTTTGACTCGGCAGCAGGTCGTCCGCCACGATGATCCCGCAGTCGTGAATCTCTGTTGTATTGTCAGCTATGCCTGCCAAATGACGAATGACGCGCACAGCAATGTCCTCAACGTCTGCCGCCCGCGCCTGAAAATACGGGTCTGAACATGCCTGTAATTGGCTTTTCAAGAGGTCAGCCGTTTGACGAACCGCCCACTGCGCCGTCCATCCTTCACATAAAAGCGATTCTACCCCTTCCATAAAGTCCGGGTCGCATAGCATCATCTGATGCACCTCGAAGATCGCGGCTGTCTTTGGGTCCGCTTCGTTCGCTGCTGAAAAAAGCGCTCCCAGCTCCTGGCGAGATTCTTCAGCCGCTTTCGCAAAAAGCTGCCGTTCGAATGCTGAATCCTCCGCTTTTTTATGCTCAACGGTCTTTCCGTTTGGTTGAAACCATATGATGTTTTCCAGCGCTATGCCCTTCGAAGCGCCAATTCCATTTAATTGCAACATAAATCTCCCTAGCAAACTCTCACACGCTGCGACGCTCAGATGATTCGCAACGGTGCGGGCTGCGCATGATCACTTACAAATTTTCGGAAACAAACACAGTTCGGATTGCGTCCGCAATCACCTGCTCGTCCCCGCCTTCAACGCAGATCGTGAGGGTGTCCCCATGCCGTGCTTGCAGCGCCATCATCGCGAAAATTCGCTTGGCATCCGCCGTCTGGTCGCCGCACGAGATGTTAATTTGCGCATTTTGAAAGGGTGCAACTGTTTTTGCTAACAATCCGACCGGCCGCGCATGGAGGCCGATTCTATCTTGAATCGTATATTGAAAACGGATCATGATGATTCCTTCTATCTAACAGAATTTTGAATTTTAACCACTTTCAACTTTTTTGGAACCTGATGTTAACCATTACAAGCGTTATGCAATACCACAGAACATCAAATAGTGAACACTTCTGCAACCACGGATGCAAAGCCATCCTCTCGCACATCGGGTGCAATCCTATCGGCGCACTGCAAGACGGCAGGCTCGGCATTTCCCATTGCAACAAACATCGCGACGTGATCTGCCATTGAAAGATCATTCCCGCTGTCTCCAAACGCGATGACATCGCTCGCCGTGAATCCGAGCGAGTTGTAGAGTCGCGCGAGGCCGTTCCCTTTTGTGCAGTCCTTTGCTGTAATCTCCAAATATCGGGGTGATTCGGCGACCTCAAAGCAGCCCATCTCTTCAAGCAAGCGGACCGCATCGCTTGTCTGGGCATCCTCATCAAAGAATGCGTCGATCTTCTCGACGATCTCGTTTGAATGAGTGTCCAGATAGCTCGCAGCATCGTCCATCAACGAGGAAACCAGAACCATTTTTAACAACCGCAGCACCTGCTTGACCGAGGGCTTGCCGCGTGTTTGCCCGTTGACAGCCGGACTTTTTAAGAAGGAGTGAAACGCGGCTTTCTCGGCAAGAGCCCGTTCGCGGGTGACGAGATTCAGCCTACCGCCCAATCCCTTGCAGGCTTCCACAGCAAGGCGCGCTTGCTGGTTGGTCATCTGCCAGAGATATGTCGTTTTGCGTGTCTTGATCTCGTATATCGAGGACCCCGTCACACAGATGAGATAGTCGATGTACTTGCTCTTTTGAATCGAATCCGGAATCAAAGTGATATGGCGCCCGGTCGCGGCAACGGTAATCACACCCTTGCTCTTGAGCTCTTTGAGCGCATGTTTTGTCGCTTTTGACATCGCGCCACGGTAAAGCGTCGTATTATCCAAATCAAACGCCACCAGCCGATAGGGAAGATTTTGTGTCAAGTAAACCTCCTGCGCCTACTGTTCGCGGTCTTTCGTATAATGCCCGATCGGTTCCAAGCCGTGAACCGCGCTCTGCGCGTCAAACTCCACGGTTTCGAAACTGGCGGAATTCGTAACGAGAACAAGCAGCGTGGTTTCGTGTCCCGCAGCGCGAATCTTGCTGAGATCAAACCGCATAATTCTTTGCCCGAGCGTAACGGGCTGGTTCTGTTGCACAAAGCACTGGAATCCGTCTCCGTTCATCTCCACCGTATCCACGCCGATATGCAGCAGCAACTCTGCTCCATCCGCCGTTGTTATACCCAGTGCGTGTTTCGTCTTTGCAATAAGGGTTACAATACCATCCGCCGGGGCGAGTAATTCGCCGTTGTCGGGTTCAATACCGATTCCCCTGCCAAGCATCCCGCTCGAAAACACCGGATCCGATACCTGCTCTAGCGGAACATAACTTCCGCTAATCGGCGCAAATATAACACCGGGCGTATAGAAAGCCATTTTTTTATGAAGTAATTGTCTTAAAAATCCCATATGCACCTAATCTTATAAATCGTAATATGTCACACGCTGAATGTTTTGCTCATCCAGCCAGATTGCCACTTCCGGGTCCGTCAGCATTGCAACCTCACTTGGGCGCGGCGTCGTGAGCGAGGAGTGCTCTAGAATGTAAGCGTCCAGATACCCTGGATGGCAAACAAACACCACGCAAGCACCATCGGGTGCCTCCAGCAAATTGCGCTTGAGCGACACGAATGGATTATAGTCCTGTTGCATACTATCCATCGACATCAGCACATCCATGTTGCCAACACGCATTGGTTCGTCTTTCTTTGGCATGCCGGAGAAAATGACGCCGTGCCGCTTTGCCACAATTTCAAGTCCTGCGTTGAAAACGGGATGAAAAACCGCGTGTCCCTCGAGATAGCCTGGCTTACCGCCGACCAATGCGCAAAATCGATGATATTGTGCTTCAGCCTCTAAAATGACTTCGTCAAGAACAATCGCGTCCGTGCCAGGGCTGTGGTATGCGCGGGTCGGCTTAAACAATCCGTTTACTCCCATCAGGCTTGGAATATCCTTTGGATCAGAAAGCGGCTTTCCTGAGCTGATGTTGGTGTGCTGCCCCAGGCACAAACCGTCCGCCGACAGCATGCGCAGGCCGTTTTCCACCTCCGGCATATTGACCATCACCCCGACGGAGCGAATGATGCCATGGTTGACACTGCGCGCAATTCCGCAGTTGACTCCATCCGAATATCCCAAATCGTCCGCGCGAATCAATAATCGTTTCATGCGTACTATCCTACCTTATTTTTCGGTGCATGTCGACGCCGCGCTTCATCAAAACACGGCGCCGACATTCAAGAATGTGTGTTAAGCTTTATTTTTCAGCGCTTTGACTGCGGGTTCATTCTTTTTAAATCCCCAGAAATAGGTCGCAACTGCCGAAACGGCAAACGCAATGACAGCCGTAATGATCGCGTTGACGATGTTGGCTGCATTTCCGCCGATATACCCTGTCAGCGCGATAAAGCTTGCAACGGGCACGATGGCATATGCGGTCACATGCATGATGCCGCCGTAGATACCGGCAACTGCTGCGCCGATCATCATTCCAAGGAACGGGCGTCTGTATTTCATACCAAGGCCATAGAGACCGGGTTCGGTGATACCACCGATCAACCCAGCGATCAGATAGCTGTAAGCAAGGCTGCGTTCTTCCTTGTCTTTAAGCCGTAGCGCAGCGCCAAGCGCCATGCCAGAGACTGCGATGCTCGCAGCAAGCGCCGCCGGGCTCACAAAAGATTCGCTGCCGGTCGCGCCAAAGTTCGAGATCAGGAACATGATGAATACCATGTGCATGCCGGTCATCACAAAGAATTCCCAAAGGGCTGCAACAACCGCGATCATGAGAATCTGGAGCACACCACCGATGGAGCCGAGCGAAAAGAGTCCGGCGCCAAGGTATTTGCCGATGAAGGCGCCCGCAGGTCCAAGAATAAGCAGCGTAATCGGCAGCATCACAAGAATCGTCAGGCCCGGAACAAAGACGATCTTAAGGGCCTGCGGAAGGATCTTTTTGAAGAACTTCTCGACGTAGGCCAACACCACGGACGAAAGCAAGATCGGAAGAATGGTGGAATTGTAGGCCTGCGGCATTGTGGAAACGCCGAACACCTTGAGTGCGGTTCCGGCTGTCGCAAGAGCAATAAGCGTCGGGTGAATGAGAATTGCTCCCAACACCGCGCCAACCATCGGGTTTGCACCCAACTTCTTTGCGGAGGTATAGCCCAGTAGGACAGGGATGAAGTAGAAAGGAGCGTCGCCAACGAACGTAAAGAGCTTGTAAAGATCGGATGCGTTCGGAATCCAACCGAGCATGTCGCCAAAGACCGCCGTAATCATTTTGAAGATGACGGCGACCATAAGCGCGGGAATCAGCGGAGTTATCGAGCCAGCAAGGTAGTCGAGAATGTTGCCGCCTAGTTTTTTTAACGTGAATTTTTCCTTCGGCGCGTCCAGGTTCTCCTCGATTGCAGCTTCAGCAGTCAATTGTCCGATTTCGCAAACCTCTTTGTATACGTCATCTACATTATTACCAATGACGATTTGATACTGTCCGCCGGTTTTCACGACGCCGAGCACACCATTGACCGCGGTGATGCGATCCTTGTCCGCTATGCTTTGGTCTTTGAGGTTCAGTCGAAGCCTCGTCATGCAGTGTGTGACGCGTGTCACATTGTCTTTGCCCCCAACTGCCGACAATATATCTTCGGCAATCTGTCTGTTGGTTCCCATAAAAATCCCCTTTCGTTTTTTCATTTGCCTTTCGGCAAAAAAAGAACCTCCAAAGAACAACCGGCGTTCGCCGTGTTCTTTGAAGGTAATGCCCGTAATGGTTACAATCCTTCTATCGTGTTTACTGTGTGGGATACAAGTTCGTTAAGCTTCTGTGCTTCCTACAGCCCTTCTTTTGCGCACACCCGGTTGATGTGAAGAATCAAGTATAACTTTTCCTCATCCGAGAGTTTGCAATGCAGTTCCGTTTGAAAGTGTGCCTCAATCTGATCAATGCAACCGTCAACCTGCGGATACTCTTTTCGAAGCGCTTGATACATGCGGGCGTTATCTGTCGTAATTTCCGTGTTTGCGTTCAAGCGTTCAAATAGATGCTGCAGATGCGTCGAGAATCTTGCATATCCAAACGAGGTTCGATCACAGGTGAAGTGGAACTCCCGCTCAATGATCCGCGTGATCTCCTCGAGCATATTGTCGATTTGCTTCTGGTTGAGGTCTTGCTGGCTTGATGTCTGCTGTTTGGCATCAAGTCGCGCGTTGATAATACTGATTGCAATTCCAGAGGCTTCCCGCGGATTGAGATGCACATTGACTTTTTTTCGAGTTCCCGGAGGATATATTGTGACAGCTTAAGCTCCAGCGGGTATGTTTGCGCGATCTCGTAGAGTAGCGGCATTCGCACATATAGGTTTCGTCGGTGTCGTTCCAAACAAAACGCAATATGGTCTGCCAGCGTCAGAATTAGGTTTGGCATGAGTTCGTAAGGCAAAACTGTGCGAATGTCGTCCAGTATTCTTGCTGTGAATGTAATGATATCTTCGGGCAGATCATTGATCATATCAACATAATTGCTGCTGATATTGTAAAATGTCTGGTCGATCTGTTTCAGGTCGGTAATCTCATACGGCATTGCAGGAAATCCAATGCCTTTGCCAAAGGCAACCAGTTGATTACCAGTCCCATCAATACAAATCGCAACATTATTGTTGATTTTCTTAACTGCGCGCATAGATGCTCCTATTCGTGATCGGACAGTTCGAAGTGAAAATCAAAATAAAAAAAGCTCTTCTGACCAACCCCAACTAACGAAAGGGGGTGATGCCTCAGAAGAGTCGCAATCCCAATTACTAATTTAATCTAACATTCACGGGTTTGTCTGTCAATATGTTTTTTCAAACATCCTGAAAATCCCACCCGTTGGTTACCCATCTATTAACTGTATGGTTCTTTGTATTTCAAATCCGCACCGCTTGATATACTCATCATAGTAACTGTTATGTTGTTCTATACACAGATCTAATTGGTTAAAAACATCCGTTTACACGAAAATCTTGAACATTTGTCACCAGCAGAGTTTAAGAGAGCCCGTACCACATAAAATCTGTCCGACTTACTGTTGACAATCCACACACCGATCTAGCGATTATTCTACAATATCCGACACTATTTGTCACTAAATCAATATATCTGAAGAAGTAATAATTAAGCACGAATAGAAATTGCGATGTCTCTTTTTAAAAATCATTCATAGGCAATTGTAACCCGGAAGTCGTTGATTCAAGTCCAATCCCCGCAACCATATAAACAAAGGCCATCCAACCGGATGGCCTTTGTTATCTCTCTCTTCATTCTATTCCATTGAGTCATTCGTTACGAATTACGCTCAACGACCGTAGATCCGTGTTAACACGTTTCCGCAGGCCCGATGATCCGACGCTGCAAGGGTTCATTGATCGCCGCGCAGACGATGTATTGCTGCAGAGCGATTGTGAGGAAAGCCAGCAAAACGATGGAGTAAGGCATGAACAAGACGGTAAGCGTCGTCAAGAGAACAGTACTTACCAGAATCACAAAATTCGTCTTCCACGCCGTGATGGTGAAAATCAATGCGTTTCGCGCGATTTGGCTGTTCTTGAGCGCCAGCGTCGGCAAAAAGAGAAAAACATAGTTGAAAAACAGTACGGTAAAGCACAGCAACAATATCCCTATCGCTGCTGAAAACGGTTCAACACGGTCCGATGCGGTTGACGTGCTGATGCTCAAAAAGTAATAGGAAGCAAACAGGGTGATGCCGCCGACAAAGCCAAACGGCAGTGCTTTCCAAAGATTTGCGCGAAATTCTTTGAAAAACTCCGTCCAAACAAAGCAATTACCCTCCCGGTAGAGTTTGATCAGTACGCGGTTCATCCCGCAGAGCGCGGCCGGCATCGTAAGCACCGGAATGCTAAACGCAAGAAAGAGCAGGTTGAGTGAAACCAGTTTCCAGAAGTGGGTTTTGAGGACGAAGAAAACCCGCCGCCAGCCGCCTTGCGGCGGTGGTTCGGCGACGCCTTTTCCGGGAGCAAAGCGTCTTGCCCCCAATTCTTCCCAGAATCCACCGCGTTTATCCGCCATCAGTTCTTCATCCCCGTCATCACGATGCCCTCAACGAAATATCTTTGCCCGATCAAGTAGACGATCACGCCCGGCAGAAAAGACAAGCAGGTTGCCGCAAACATACCGGCATAGTCGTTTTTAAACGAGCCCATGAACGTCGTTAACCCCACCGCCATCGTATACTTTTCACGCGAGGAAATATAGATCGTCTGCTGCAACAGGTCGTTCCACGTCGTAATGAAGATCAACAGCGCAACAACGATGATCGCGGGCTTAATAGAAGGCATGATGATACTGACCAGCGTGCGAAAGTAACTGGCCCCGTCGATAGAGGCGGACTCGTCGAGCTCTCTTGGCAGTGTCTTGATGAACTGCCGGATCAGAAAGATATTAAACGCTCCTCCGCCGCAAAGGTACGGCAGAATCAGCGGCCAGTATGTGTCCGTCAAGCCAAGGCTCGCCCATGCGATGTAGAGCGGGATAAGCGTGACCATCGTCGGTAGGAGCATCGAGCCCACGCAGAGCGAAAACAGAAATGCTTTTCCTTTGAAGCGGAGCCGCGCAAACGCGTAGCCGCAAAAGACCGCCGTGACTGTGCCGAAGACCACGCAGGGAATGACAATCTTCAGCGTGTTTCCCAGATACAGCCAGAAGTCAAAGGTAGTCGGCTTGATGTTGTAGTTGGAAAACAGCCATTCCTTCGGGAAAAACTGCGGCGGCCACCTGAATATCTCGAGACTTTTCATCAGCGAGGAGCGAATCATCCACCACAGCGGCAGCATGACCAGCGCCGCCATGAAGATGATGATCATGAGCGAAAGAGCATCCGCAATCTTTTCGCTTCTCTTTCTGCTTTTGAAGGAGTTATTGAAGGAGTTTTTGAAGGGTTTCTTTGGACGAGTTGATGTTCGAACTGCGGTTTCACTCATTTTTTATCATCTCCTCCCTCGTTATAGATCCAGCTTTTCGATGTTGCGAACAGGATAAACGCCAGAATCGCTGCGACGATGAAAAAGACGAACGCAATCGCGCCGGCTTGTCCCAGCTCTCTGCCCCGAAATCCGGTCTGGTACATCAGATATGTCATAAACATGGTAGACTTGCCCGGTCCGCCCTTTGTAACGGCCAGCGCGGGCACAACAACCTGCAGGTTGACGACAAGGCTCATCAGAAGATTGTAGAAGATGATTGGCGTCATGCTTGGAATCGTGATGTTCCAGAAGCGCTGCCATGCGTTTGCTCCGTCGATCTGAGCCGCCTCATGATAGACACGCGGCACGTTTTGAAGCCCTGCTAAAAAGATCACAATCAGGTTGCCCGATGTCCAAACGGCAATCATCGCAAGCGACGGAATCGCTGTGTTTGCGGCGGAAAGGAAATAGGATTTCCCCAAACCCAAGCTCACCAGAATGTAGTTGATCAGGCCTCCGTCATATTTCAATAAAAACCACCAGCTGATCATTACCGCAGTGGCGGGCAGGATATACGGAATATAGAAAACCGCGCGAAAAAATCCGCGTGCGGGCATTTTCCTGTTTAACAATAGCGCAATCAGCATAGAATACACAATGCTGGCAACCACGGCGACCAGCGCAAACCACACGGTCACCTTGATCGAATTGAGAAAATCAACGCTCGGGTTTTGAAAAATCTCTTTAAAATTATCGAATCCGACAAACTGAACCGGCGGCAACGTTCCGCCTTTGATAAAATGACCTACGTTCAGATCCGTCAAGCTGATGCCGAACACAGCCAGCAGCGGCACATATGTTATAAACGTCAACCCAAGAAGCGCAGGGATCAAAAACAGATACGCTGCGCGCTGCTCCTGGATTGCGATTTTCGCCCTTTTCATTTTGTTTTTCATGACGATATCACACTTTCCTGGAAATAGAACCACGGGGGGCGCCTGCATAGGCAAGCTGCTTAGCAGGCGCCCTCTTGTTCATTCGTTACGAACCGTTACGGTGCCGTGTTTTAGCCGAGTTCAGCGGTCATCGCTTCGCGAATGGATTCGATGACTTCTTTCACGGTTTTGCTGCCGTTGATCGCTTCCACCAATGCCGGTTGGAGTGTTTTCGTCAACACTTCGAAGGTGTTTGGCGTATAGTACCATCCGGTCTGATGTGTCACGTTCGTGTCGAGCGCGACATCCACGATGGCCGACTTATAGGCATCCGCCGGAAGCGCCGCGCGGAATTCGCAATCATCCACCCAGATTTTGAGCAGCGTTTCGTCGGTATAGTAGTTCTGCTTTGTGGGCATCCACCAACCGGCAAGAATCGTACCCATGCTGTTCTCTTCGCTGCCATACCATCTGAGGAAATCAGCGGCTTCCTGCGGATACTTCGTCGTAGCAAACACGCCGAGCGGGCCACCTGTTGCGATGGTTACTTTTTCCTTCATATAGGGCAGCACGGCGACGCCGTAGTCGATGCCGTCAAAGCCTGCGCCTCTAAAGCCGGTTGCCCACTGGCCTTCGGTGCACATTGCAACGTTTCCGGCACCCAGCGAGCTGGCGAAGCCGTTGTCCTGTGTTCCGTCATTCAGCGGAGCCACGTTATCGACCAGATGCAGGTCAAAGACCTTCTGTATTCCCTCGATTGCCGCGTCATCAAACACAATCGATTTGCCATCGGGCGAGAAGAAGCTGCCGCCGTTGCTGAGCGCCCAGACTTCGAGCTGCCAGGTGTACTGGTTGACATATGCACCATACTGAACGATGTTGTCCTTGTTAAACCCATCTTCGCCCGGGTGCTTGCCGTTGGCGTCAATCGTCAGCTGCTTGGCAACTTCAACGAACTGGTCCCACGTCCATGCAGTTTCGAGTGTGGTAGGAGGATACGGCAGCCCGGCTGCATCGAACATCGCTTTGTTGTACCAGAGAGCGAGAATTTCGTTTGCTGAAGAATAACCAACGGTTTTGCCGTCATTTTTGAACGCAAGATAATCGAGCGGTAGATTTTCCTGGCCGGCATAGATGTCGACATCCGACATCAAGCCATCTCTCGCCCAACCGATGGCGGTGTCTTCCGCAACCATGCCGCAGTCGGGCATTTCGCCAGCGGTCGCCATGGTCTGGAGCTTTTCGTTGTATTCATCGCGTCCGATTTGCAGCGCCTGAACATATACTTTGTCCTGCGAATCGTTGTAGACGTCCAGCGCCTTCTGCGTTGTCTCCTGCTCGGCAGGGTCGCCCCACAGCGAGAAGGTGAGTGTAATCTTCTCTGCGGGAGCAGCTTCGGTTGCCTCTGCCGCGGGGGCTTCGGTTGCCTCAGCAGCTGGTTCTTCGGTTGCGGGTGCTGCGGGTTGTGCGCATGCGAACAGGGCGGAAACCATCATGGCACAGAGCAGCAGAGCAAGTAACTTCTTGGTCTTCATTTCCAATTCCCTTCCTTATGTTTATTTATTATACAGCAACTTCCTGCCGCTGATATAAACAAGTGAGCCGAATCTTTGGTGCGCCCGCGGCTTAGGCCGCAGACACAGGAGCATCACAGCAACTTCCTGCCGCTGATAGAATCAAGTGAGCCGAATCTTTGGTGCGCCCGCGGCTTAGGCCGCAGACACAGGAGCATTACAGCAACTTCCTGCCGCTGATATAAACAAGTGAGCCGAATCTTTGGGGCGCCCGCGGCTTAGACCGCAGACACAGGAGCATCACAGCAACTTTTTGCCGCTGATATAAACCAAATATGATCTGTCGAAGTGTTCGAATATGCTTTTAAAACTGGTTTAAGAAAAATTACAGGTCTGCCTTCATCCAAACCAGCATTTCGCCGGGTGTGCGATTGCACCAGAGGCAATAGGGTATTGCGGTTAACGCAGCCTTTGTCTTCTCAAACTTCAAAGAGGCATAGAGCGCGCTCTGTTGATCCGTCGTGCGGGTCAGTCGTTCTCCGCTCAAGCCGAGCGTCGGCAGTTCACCGGGCAATTCTGTTACCGGTGGCTTCTTCGCGATTTCGGCATCCGGTTGAATGAATACATTCGCGAGATTCTTCCCGTTGTCCGCCTCTTCCAGGCAATAGACATATGGCCCAAACATCAGCGCGAATTTACCGATATCCGCGCGCACCTGATCGTTTGCCACAAAGAATTCCGGTTCAACCTGCCCGCGGATCGTGAAGGTCTGTTCGCCCGCACGGGAGACGGCAAGCACCGCATAACCGTTTTCGATCACGGGCGTGATCTCGGTCTGCTCCAGCAGAAACGCGGGCTTCTTCAGGAAGGACGGGATGCGCACGCGAACCGTGAACGAATGAGCGGAGGAGCTACTAACCGTAATGCGTACGCACCCGTCCTGCATATAGCTTGAGTTCAAATCGATCGCAACGTCCGTTCCCGCGAGATTGGTTTGCAGTTTGGAGGAGATGAATTGATTGATGTAGACGGATTTCTCATCTTCCGAATAGATATACTGACCCACCGAAGCCAGCGTCCGCGCAATATTCGGCGGGCAACAGGCGCAGGAGAACCACTCCTGACGAACGGGCTTGACATGCGACATCGAGGTGGACGATTTGCAGTTATCCGGCCACACCTCCAGCGGGTTGACGTAGAAGTAGCGATCCCCTTTTACCGAGATGCCCGCAAGCACGGTGTTGCAGAGCGCGCGCTCAACCACGTCATAATAGGACGCATCACGGGTTAAGAGATTCATGCGTTGTCCAAACATCATCAGCCCGATTGACGCGCAGGACTCGCAATACATGCGGTCATTCGGCAGGTCGTAATCCACCGTAAATCTTTCCAGCAATCCCGACGAGCCGATGCCGCCCGTGATGTACATCCGTTTTGTCGTTATGTTCTCCCAGAGCGTCTTGCAGGCCTGCTTCATCTTCTCGTCGTCGCATTCCTTGGCAAGATCTGCCATCGCGGAATACATATACACCGCGCGAACCGCATGTCCCTCCGCGGTGGTCTGCTCCACCGGCGGCAGGTGCGTCTGCGCATACTCCGCGTCATAATGCGAAAATTCCGGAAACAGCCGAAAATCCTTGGTCGTCTCCATCTCATTGACCAGATAGTTGGGCGCTTTCCCGCGCTCGCTCAAGAAATGCTTCGCCAGATCGAGATAGCGTTCTATGTGAGTAATGCGATAGAGCTTCACAAGCGCAAGCTCAATCTCCTGATGCCCCGGATAGCCCTTGCACTTACCCGCTTCCGGCCCGAACACGGTTCCGATCAGATCTGCAAATCGCTTTGCGACCTCCAGCAACCGATCCGTGCCCGTCGCGTCGTAGTATGCAACAGCAGCCTCAATCAGATGGCCCGCGCAATAGAGCTCGTGTCCCTCCGCCAGATTCTTCCAACGCCGCTCGGGGTCTGCAATCGTAAAATATGTGTTGAGATATCCGTCCGGCTGCTGCGCGTGTTCGATCAGGGCGATCAACTCATCCGCAAGCGCCCTCAGCGCGTCTCCTTTTCCGATCTGGATGCAGAACGCCGCCGCTTCCAGCCATTTGTACGCGTCGGTATCCTGAAACACGGCGCCGGAGTGACGACCCTGTTTTTCCCCGGCGGCGATGCGAAAGTTATCGATGCAGCTGGAAACCCGCTCATCCGTCACGCGTCCGTTGAGCGCCTCCCACTGATCCGAATCTGAAATGTCAACACGGCCATTCAATGCGCCCCACTGATACGGGAGAATCGATTCCGCAATCATAGAAACATATCTTCCAAAAAATGGATCTGTGATTTCAATGTGCTGAATGTTTGAAGGGTGCAGTTTGTTTGCCATGTTGCTGTCTTCCTCGCATGCTAAACGTTTTCTCTATTTAGCGATTATTGATGTGTTTTAAGCTATATTTCGATGATTAGTGTTAAACGTTTACTTTTCTATCGCTACTATACTGCAACAGAAATGCGTTTGTAAAGTATTTTTTTGTATTTTGTTTTGATTTTCCTCCTACTTCGCCAAAAACAGGCTCCAAAACTACGAGAAAGCATGTGGAATGTATTGCTTTTCATCGGTGTAACGTTTAACATATAGATAACTGAACATAACGAACGACGCACAACAGAAAGAGAAACGATTATGGCAACCATTCGGGAGATCTCTGAGCGCACCAATATGTCCATCGCAACCGTGAGTAAAGTCCTCAACGGCAAGGGTGGCGTTAACGCGGAGACGCGGCAGCTGATTTTGGACGCGGCACGGGAGATGAACTATCGACCGAACCTGAACGCGCGCTATTTAAAGAGCGGACGCAGCCAAACGCTCGGCATCATCACCGAGGATTTGACCGTTTTTAACGCACCGGAGATCGTAGACGGCATCGCCGCCGCGTGCGATGAGGCGGGCTATCATTACATACTTGGCAATCTGCGCTTCTACAAGCGATACGGCAACGGCCCGAAAGATCTCGCCGAAAGCACAGCCCTGGTCTACGGAATCGTCGATGATATGCTCAGCAAACAAGTGGACGGTATCATCTATATCGGTTGCCACAGCCATGTGGTCGTATCGCTTTCCGATCACTCGGAGCCGCACTTTGTCTGCGCATACTGCACGAGTCAGGATCCTTCGATCCCATCGATTATTTACGATGATAAAAAAGCCGCCTACGAGGCGACCGAGCGACTCATTCGCGCGGGCGGACGCATGATCGGCATGATCGCAGGCCCATCCGACAGCAGCCATGCTTATAACCGCACGCGCGGACATCAGGAAGCGCTCTTTTCGCATGAAATTCCCTATAATCCGGCGCTGACAGCAACCGGGGACTGGGGGCGCGACTGCGGCTTTGTGCTTGGCGAACAGCTCATTAAGAGCGGCGCAACGGCGATCTTTGCGCACAACGACCTGATGGCGACCGGGGTTCTGGACTATTGCAACGCAAACGGCATCGAGGTCGGAAAAGACCTGCTGCTCATCGGGTTTGATAATCGCGAAATCTCCACGGTGTGCCGTCCGCAGCTTTCCACCGTCGCCTTGCCGCTGTTTGAAATCGGTCAGACGGCTGCTCGCGTCATGCTGAACATTCTCGCGGGCAAAGAACACCCTGCCGAACATGAAATCCTGCTCGACTGTTCCATCATCGAGCGTGAATCTACCCTCGGAGCGCGGGAACACATATGACAGCACAGATTCGAGTCGACACGCAGGCACGCATCGGAACAATCGACGATCGCATCTACAGCTCCTTCATCGAACACATGGGTCGCGCGGTCTACACCGGCATCTATGAGCCGGAGCATGCATCCGCAGATGCATTCGGATTTCGGCAGGATGTCATTGAGCTCATTCGCCCGCTCAACCTTTCCTGCATCCGTTACCCCGGCGGCAACTTCCTCTCCGGCTACAATTGGCTGGACGGCATCGGCCCGAAAGGAAAGCGCCCCGTTCGGCCGGAGCTCGCTTGGTCTGCCTTGGAGACCAATATGGTCGGTACGGATGATTTTTTACAGTGGTGCGAACGTCTCGGCACCTCTGCCATGCTCGGCGTCAACCTCGGCACCGGCACACCGCAGAGCGCCTGTGATCTATTGGAGTACGTCAACAGCAATTTACCGACACATTTTGCCGATCTTCGCCGCGCGAACGGTCACACAGAGCCGTATGACGTGAAGCTCTGGTGCCTTGGCAACGAGATGGACGGCCCCTGGCAGATCTGCGCAAAGACCGCGGAAGAATACGGCAGAATCGCCTGCGAAACTGCCAAGATGATGAAATGGCTCGATCCGTCAATCGAGCTTGTCGCGTGCGGCAGCTCTTATCGCAGCATGCCGACATTCGGCGCATGGGAAAAGACAGTGCTGGAACACTGCTATCCGCACATCGATTATCTTTCCCTGCACCAGTATTATCAAAACAACGACGGCGATGTGCCCGCTTTTTTAGCCCGGAGTGTTGAAATGGAGGGCTTTATCCGCGAGGTTGCGGAGATTTGCCGCGCGGAAAAAACCCGCCAAGGCAGCGAGCACGATGTTTATCTTTCGTTTGACGAGTGGAACGTTTGGTACCACTTCCAGAAGGAAGGCATTCTACCGGAAAAATGGATGTGTCCGCGCGCAATCGAGGAGGAAATCTACGACGGAGCGGACGCACTGCTGGTCGGCTGTATGATCAATACTCTCCTGCGCAATGCGGATGTGGTGAAGATCGCGTGCCTGGCGCAGCTTGTCAACACGATTGCCCCGATCCTAACCGCGCCAAACGGCAACGCATGGGTACAGACCATCTATTACCCGTTTCTGTATGCGTCGCGATATGGGCGCGGCAGTGCGCTGGATATATCAATCGACGCCCCGACCTACGCCTGCGCGGTCGGCGATAGTATCCCGTTTGTCGACGGCGCCGCAACGCTATCCGCTGACGAACGCGAAATTGTTCTGTTTTTGGTCAACCGCAGCCTTGAGCAGGAACAGGAATGCACAATATCTCTGGCAAACACGCCTGCATTGTCCGTTTTGGATTGCGTGTCGCTGAGCGGTTTCACGCCTGAGAGCATCAACACGGCGGACTATGCGCCCGTTCATCCCGCAACGCTCACCGAATATCAGCTAAACGAAGGCGCGCTCGCAATCACCCTGCCCAAATTTTCGTGGAACATGGTTCGGGTGAGGATTAACTAGGTTTTGTTCAGTCTGATATAGTCGCAAGGCAGTTACTCTAACCCGCAGAAAGTCAAATACTCACGAACGGAAGATTCGTGAGTATTTTTTTAAAACGCGAGAAGAACGTTTTGCAAGAACGAAAAATTGATCCCCCCATGCATTTTTTATCGCATGATTTACGGAAGTCAATCGGGTTGCCGAGTCAGTTTTGATGCGTCTTCAATCAATCCTGCGTTGAGTCACTGTTGACGTGGCGGTTCGCTCAATCATACAATGAGATCAAACAGTTCCGTCAGATCATTTCCAGTATCTCAACTCTACTGATTTTCGTGAATTTTGAGTGATCTCGTGACTTGCGCTTGTTCGTTTTGTATTGTCCTATGTTCGGCAACCGGCTTTCCTGACGATCTTATTTCATCACCCCGCTTTTACTGGAGGTAAAGTCTATGTCATACGAACCCGTCAACCAGGATATGCAGCAATACCCCGGGGCACCAAGCGCTTCACCTGTTTGGAATCAGTCGCAATGCAGCAAAGGCGAGGACAGCGTTTCTTTACCGCCGATTCACCAAGACCGCATGATTCTTTCCTTCATCGCCTTTCTGGGTGTTTGCTTGATCGCGATGTCTTTCCTCTTCAATACACCGCGTGAAATCCTGCAGGGCAATTTGGTGATCCTGACATCGCCCGCGAACTTATTGACAGATTACTTCCAGTTGGCGAACATCGGCGCGACGCTGATGAACGTCGGCATCATCTGCCTGGTCAGCGTAACACTCATCTGGATCAATCGGGTTTCGGTCACCGGGGCGATCATTGCCGGAGTATTTACGATGATCGGTTTCTCCTTCTTTGGCAAAAATCTTTACAACACCTTCCCAATCGTCCTTGGCGTATTTCTCTATTCAAAAGCAGTCAAGCACCCGTTTCGTCAATATATCCTGCACAGCATGTTTGGAACCGCGCTCAGCCCGCTCGTGAGCGAGTTTTCATTCAACTTGGGTTTGCCTGTCCCGCTCGGCATCCTGCTGGGCATCGCCGGCGGCATCATCGCGGGCTTCATTCTGGTGCCTTCTTCATTGCAGGTTTTAAAATTTCATCAAGGTTATAGTCTTTATAACATTGGTTTTACAGCCGGATTGATCGGTATGATCTTCACTGCGGTTCTGCGCGGATTTGGTGTCGAAATCGAAGCGGTATCCATTCTCTCGAGTGGCAGAAACACGGCACTCCTCTTGTTTCTTTATGCGCTGTTTGCGCTTTTGTTTTTATTGGGGTTCTTGTCAAATCGCGGACGAATGACTGGATTTCGGTGCCTTTTAGCGCAAACCGGTGTACTGCCGAGCGACTTTCTCTCCTCTTCCGGCTTGGGTGTGACCGCGATGAACATGTCGATGATGGGCATTCTCAGCACAACCTATGTGCTGGTGATCGGCGGTGCGCTCAACGGTCCCGTCCTGGGCGCGATTTTCACCGTCGTTGGATTCAGCGCATACGGCAAGCATATCAGAAACTCGATTCCGATCCTGATCGGCGTTCTGCTGACGAATGTTTTCAACATTCACGACAGCAGCGCTACGTTCGCCATTATCGCGGCTTTGTTTGGAATGTCGCTTGCGCCGATCGCAGGTCGTTACGGTATTCTTGCCGGTATTCTGGCAGGTGTCCTTCATATGTCACTGGTCACCAACATCGGCTTTCTGCACGCCGGCATGAACCTCTATAACAATGGTTTTTCGAGCGGGTTCGTTGCGGCGTTTCTCGTTCCGCTGCTTGAAATAGTGTACATAAAAAAAGCGAGCTGATCCAGCCCGCACAAAATTCCGTTCGTATTCCTATTTGAACCAGTCCGCAACCGCCGTCATCTCGGGTTTATAAACCATTAAAACAAAGGCAGCAAGCAGCGGCAATACACCGGCAACACCGATCCACCAGCGAAGCTTCATCACACGAACCAGCGCAGCAGGAAGCGTCGCGTCTGCCGGATTCATTGCGGCTGTGAGCCGTTTCACCTGATACTGCGTCGGGATATCGGAGATGACCCAGACGACACCCGAGAGCAAGAAAAGAAGAAAGCTCACGGATAACCAACCAATCTGCATCAGTTCACCGATCCGGAGACTCAGAGAGATTCCGCCGACAAGCGAAAGTATGATCAAGGGTGCTGATAGCAGCGAATCCAAAAACGTGACGGTATGATAGGTGTACAGTATGATTTCCTTGTTGCCGGAGGCGAGGCTGCGGCTTTCCCAAATCATGCCGACCACCGCATTTGTAAAGAAGATGGTCGCTGCCGCAATATGCATGAAACGAGCGTGGCTCATGATCTCCGGCTGTTTCAGTAATGAAGTAAAAGCATCCTTAAAGAAGACCGCAAAGATGATCATTGTAGCCATCACGGCGAGGGAGGCCATCAGGATAATTTTGATGATCAAATATTTTTTCATGGAGATATTGAACCACAGATTATGCGATAATACAATATAGAACCAAGGCTGATTCATTCAGTTTGATCAAAAGAATGATAGAAAACCACATAGCTTTATCATCCGGATATATGGGAGGTGTGCATGAACGCTGGTATGAAGAAATATTGGGCCAAATACAAATGGTCAAACGTAAACGCGATGCTCAGAAACATGAGGCGCAAACCCGCCGTGAATCCGGAACCGTTTCGGGATAAGCTCGTCGTGATCACCGGTGCAACATCGGGAATCGGATATCACGCTGTCCGCAAATACGCATCGATGGGCACAAAAATTCTGATGATCAATCGAAATAAGGAGAAATCCGAGGCGGTTCAAAAGGAAATAGCCGAAGAGTTCGGTGTGCAAATCGAGTATTTTGTTGCCGATCTTGCGCATCTTTCTGACATTCAGAAGGTGTCCCAACATCTGCTCATGCTGGATCAACCGATCGACGTGATGATTCACAACGCGGGTGTACATCTGGAAACCCGCAAAGAAAACCAGCTCGGACTTGAGGAAAACTTCGCCGTGCATTATCTTTGCCCGCTGATCATCACCAAACAACTCATCCCGAAATATCAGCGCGACAAGACCGGACGAAATCTTTTGGTCAGCTCCGAAGCATATCGCTTTGCCGCCTGGGGGTTGGATCTGGATGATCTGCAATGGAAAACACGCCGGTACACCGGGATCAATGCTTATGGCGCAGGAAAGCTGGCGCAGTTGTTGTTCATGCATATCCTTTCAGCCGAGCTTGTACCCTATCAGGTTATGATCAATGCGATGCACCCGGGCATGGTTCGCACGCAGACAGGCAGGGACAACGGCAGATTCTACCAATGGTATAAGAAGAATGTCATCGACCATCTTTCCGCATCGGCAGATGTTTCAGCGGAAGCGCTTTATTATCTTGGTACGTCTCCCGATTTGGCGCAGACCACAGACACGTTCTTCCATCTGACGACAGTAGAGGAGCTGGCCCCGCCCGCGCAGGATCTTGAAGCCGCGAAAGCACTCATGGCCAAAACCCGCGAATTTTTAAGCGGGGAAGGTATTCTCTTGTGACCCGAAACAGGTGATGTTACGCAGCTAATTAATGATATCAGTTGACTGGCAGCATGTTCAAACCAAAAAATCAGCCCACCGCAAAGGTGGGCATTTTTTATGTCTGTCCGTTTCGCTATGAGCTGTCTGTTTTCTAAACGCCGCAGATGCCATCATTCAAAACATCAACCAAATTTCTTGTGCAGGAACTTGCGATATGGTTTTTTAAACCACGGAATCCCGTTGAAAATATCACCCCACAGATCATAATAATCCCGTTGGCTGATGATTCTGCCGTCTGAATGCAAGACCAGTTTGGTAGCGCCGTAGATCGGCGTGCTCGGAAACTTGTTGAACATCATGGTCATTGTCCAATCAAACATGAACTCGTTCTCTTTTGCGAAAATCGTGCCCAGTTCCATCTTCAACTCTTTGCAGCGGGTTGTCAGCCGCTCACAAAGCGCCATGAATTCCTGCTTGCCTTCTATGCGCTGAATCGTATCCTGAAACACGATATCATCGTGATAGTACCTGTAAATATGCGACCAATCGGGCTTTCCGTTGGTGTTATACGTTTTCGACCACAGCAATCCAATGGTCTCCTGGTTGAGCTCCATTCTCACGTCAGAGGCTTGCTCGTTTGGGTGGTTTTGTTCCATAGATACTCCTTCTTTTGAAATAATTCTTTTCACTCAATACGATTTGAGCTATTGAAAAATAACTTCTGTCAGACCAGCCGACTCTTTCTCAGCGGCGCGGTCAAAAAACGCCATGCGGCTTTTCCGCTCGTGAGCCAGGCAATCTGCTTGTCGTTTTTTGTGTTTTTCAGCATCCGCGGGATGAAAAACGCAGCGACTGTCTCCGGCTTGTCTGCAAGAATGTTGAATATCTTTCGAAATTGCTCGTCTGTGTCAATCGCAGCGGCGGCACCATCCGGCGTTTTCATGATGAAATCGGTCAGCATCATACCGGGTGAGAGCCTTCCTGCAATAACGCCCGTACCGGAGAGCTCTTTTGCCAGTCCCTTCATAAAATACGTGAGCGCGCGCTTGGTGGTACCATAAAGAATGGTCTTTTTCTGAATCATATCGTTTGAGCCGAGGCCTTCCATGCTATAGATCGCGCCGTGACCCTGCGCAAGCATGCCGTTTGCCGCCACCTGTGAGCCGAGAATCATGCCTGTGATATTGGTGCCTATGACACTTTGCACATAGCATTCCCCGGTATTCTGTATCCAGTCGTGCGGCGCATTTTGCCCGGCGTTATTGATCCAGATGTCGACCGCGCCAAAGCGCGTAGCCGCGGCGTTCCACAGCGACTCCAACTCTTGCTTATTCTGCACGTCGCAAGCAGCATATTGATACATGTCCTGATACGGCTGCAATGCTTCCATCAAGTCATGCCGGAGGCTTTCCCCTCTGCCGGAGAGGGTCACACAGCAGCCCGCTTTCAGAAACTCCATTGCCATAGCCAGACCAATCCCTCGTGTACTGCCGGTGATGACGACGTTCTTCATGTGCTGCCCCGTTTCTCAGAAATGCGGATTTTGCTCTAATTTCCATTGTAGTGTCCGGCGGGATCATCCGTCAATCATTCGTTGCATGGATGCGCAACCCGTGGCTTAAATCGGCTGCAATGTTGCCCGCATTTGCCTACATTTTGTTCGCCGCGTCCGCAGCGAGGGCGGAGCGTTCGCACTCGTCCTGCTGCATGGTGATCTGCCAGCAGTATTTGCTGCCCTTCATGCGCTCGCTGGCGAAGCTCAAGCCGTTGGTGCGCTCGTCGAGCAGCGGATGGTCGATCTGCTGCGGATCGCCCAGCAGAATGATCTTCGTACCTTTTCCGACGCGCGTAATCAGCCCCTTTGCCTGCTTTGGCGTCAGGTTCTGCGCCTCGTCGATGATCAGATAGGTGTGGGTGATCGTCCGCCCGCGGATGAAATTCATCGCTTCCGCCGTGATGATGCCGCGGTCAAACAGCTCGTCGATCTTCCCGCGCAGCTCCCGTTCGCTCTTGTATCGCTCTTTCTCGTTGCGGTCAACCAACAGCTCCAGATTATCGATGGCGGGACGCAGAAACGGGGCAATCTTCTCCTGTTCGTTTCCGGGTAGAAAGCCGATGTCCTCGTCAAACTGCACATTCGGACGCGTGAGCAAGATCTTTCGATACAGGCGTGGGTCAGCCTCCAGCATCTCTTCCATACCCACCGCGAGCGAATAGAACGTCTTTGCCGTTCCTGCCGCGCCTTTTACAATCACGAGCGGCGCCTCGTCCGCGCAGGTCAGCAGCGCCTCCTGCAGGAAGTATTGACCGACGTTTCTGGGCTTCACGCCAAAGGGTTCCTTGCGTATGTAGCGCAGCGGCTCGATGCGCTTGCCGTCAAATCGCGCCAGAATCGTCCGTTTTTCGTTTTCTTCCGAGCGGACGATCAGAAACTGATTGACCACCGGCGCAAAGGGTTTTCGCTCGCCGCCGGATAGCGTGTAGACATCCTCCGTGGCGAGGCCGCGTTTCTTCAGGATCGAGAGCTTGTCGTCCGCCGTATACACTTCGGCTCTTCCAGTGTATTGCGCCGCCGGTTCGGGGGATTGCTCCGTGGTGAAATCCTCTGCGTCCAGCCCGATGAGCTGCGCCTTGAGCCTCAGGAGAATATCTTTCGTCACGAGGATGACCGGCAGCTTCTGGTCTGCAATGCCTTTGCAAACTTTCAGCAGGCGGTTGTCGTGTTTGGACTCGTGAAAATCGCACGGCAGCGCGATGTTGGTGTAGTTTTGTTCGATGCGCAGCGTTCCGCCGTTTTGCAGCGGCACGCCCTCCAGCAGATTGCCGCTGAGTCGTAATCGCTCCAGGAAGCGAATGCACTCGCGCGCATTGGAGCCGCGCTCCCCTTCGTCCGTCTTAAGCGCGTCGAGCTCTTCCAGGCAGACGATGGGCAAGACCAGATTGTTTTCTTCAAACGACAGCAGCGAATACGGCGATTGGATGAGAACATTGGTGTCCAGTACAAATGTTTTTACCATAGTATTTGTTCCTCTCTCCATTGTGTTCAAATAGCCGGGTGCATACAGATTGCATGCCCAATATCGCAAAACCAGCCATACCCGCGCGCGCAGATATGGCTAGATGATTTTGATCTCGTTTGCGGTGAGCCGAAATTTGCAGTCCAGCAGCTCCGCCGCCCGTCTGCACATGATCATGCGCTGCAGAAATATCTCAAAATAGTCCAGCACGGAGCAGATCGTTTCATCCAACGTGATATCAAGGCCGATCGTCGCTTTGTCCTTGTTGATGCACAGGGTGGATTTGATCGCGGCGTAGTTGACCCGGTCGTGGATGTCAAAGCTCTCCTTGATGGTGTTGCGCACACGGTTTCGGTGCACGTCGCTCTTGTCCGCCAGAATCAGCGCGGCGGACACCGGATGGATCGCCGTGCCCGTCTTCTCGTCGTGTTGGCCGATGGCGGAGGTGATCGTCGCGATATCCGCATAGTCCATGCCGAGTTCCTTGAGGATTTGCCGCGCCATCAGCGCGCCGCTGTGCGCGTGGTCGTCCCGGTTGATCGTGTTGCCGATGTCGTGCATATAGCCGGAAATTTTTGCCAGCTCGATTGTGTCTTCATCAAACCCCAGCTCGCTCAAGATCAGCCCCGCGTTGTGCGCCACCTTGGCTGCATGCGCCTTGGAATGGTCCGTATAGCCCAGCACGCCCAGCACGGCGTTTCCCGATTCGATATAGGTGTTGATCTCCGCGTTGTGTTGAATGTCAGTAAACCGAATGTCGTTCAAACTTGTTACTCCTCACGTCTTGTTCCATGTTTCCCGGCACGCCGTCCCGCGGCGCCCGGCCTTCGTTTCATTTCTCGCGCATCTTCCCAGCTGACTTCCGCTGCGCCACATATTACGGAAGAATGATGCTGCTGCCCGCCATTTGTTTGCAGGCCTTCTTGAGCCTTCCCGCCTCTTCGCCGAGCGAATAGATATCCACATAATCCTTTGTCCTTACCCCCACGACAGAAAGCGTCATCAGCGGAAACACCTCCTCGATCCCGCTCCGGTTTTTCGATATGATAAACCCCGCCGCGCCGTCATGATCGGAATAATATGTCTTGATCTGCTGATCGAATGTTGCAATCACCGTGCTGCAAATCTGCGCGGCATCCTCCAGCGCCGAAATCATGATGAAATCGTCCCCGCCGATGTGGCCGACAAAGCACTGCTCCTGCGCATTGGACTCGCGCAGAATATTGGTCATAAAGCGAATCACCCGATCTCCGTTTGTGAAGCCGTAGACGTCGTTGTATGCCTTGAAATTGTCGATGTCAAAATAGAGCACCATGCAGTCCTTTTCATCCAGAACCGCGCGCTCGAGCTGCTGCTCAATCATCACATTTCCCGGCAATTCGGACAGGGGATTGAGGTTCTTTGCGTTCATCACCATGATACCGATGCTTTTCTCCAGCAGCTCCATAACCGAGACGATGCCGAAATATCGCCCCTCGCAGGTCACGATGATCAAATCATAGACCTCTTCCGCCGGGCGTGACATCGCGTTTCTTGCGACCGTGTCGATCGTGGAATGATAATCCACCACCAGAAACTCTTGCGACATCACGCTGCTGATGGGTTTCTTGAGAAAAAGCGCAAAGCCGTACTGTCCGCCGAGCTGCTGATAAAACTTGCTGCGCATGATGAGTCCCACGACGGTTTCGTTCTCAACGACGCATAATCCCTCCAGCTGCTCGTTCTCCCGAAAAAGGCTCTCCACGCTCTGGCAGGATACATTCTGGGATACCACGCATGTTTTTCTGCTGATGTTGCAGATATACAGGTCGTAAATCTTCGTGCTGAAGAAGTGATTCTTTCGTTCGTTCGCCGTCAGGATCATGGTCAATATCTCGTCTGCAATCGGCATGATCCGCGCATCCGGCCGCTGAATGAAATACCCTTGACCGTATGCAACCCCGAACTCGATGAGCTTTTCAAGCTCCTGCTCGGTCTCAATGCCCTCGGCAATCAAGCCGGTCTGGGTCAATGAGGCATATTCACACATGCTCTTGACCAGCGCCTGCTTGATGTGGTCGCGGTCGATGTTTCGAATCAGCTCCATGTCAAGTTTGATGTAATGCGGGTGCAAATCGGAAATCAAAGTAAGCCCTGCGTAACCAGCGCCTGCGTCATCGATTGCAATATGATATCGTTGGCTTTTATAGTGCTGAACGGCGTTGATGAAATCTTCCCGGCTGCCCTGCGTCTGCTGCTCGGTAATTTCAAACACGATGCGATCCTCTTCGATCGAAAACTGTTCCAAATATTGTCTGGCAAACCCTTTTGCAAACACTTCGTCGTGTATGATGTTCGGGTTGACATTGATGAATAGCTTGTATGGATTAGCGATCCTTGCCGCCGATTCCAGTGTTTTATTTAAGAACAAGTATTCCAGCTCAAACTGCGCATCAAATTCCTCTGCGCAATCCAGCAGCTGCTTTGGGCATTCCAGCTTGCTCTGCTTCGGCCCGCGGCTCAGCGCTTCATAACCCAGCACAGCCCCGTCCCGCAAGGAGAGAATGGGCTGGAAAACTGTCGTGATCAGGCGATTTTCTACAATATTGAAAAATAACGCTCTCGTGTCGTTTGTCCTGTCATCATCCGATTCACGTATGATAACGCTCTTGAAATTCGTTGCCGGAAATCCCATTCAGGCTGCCCTTCTGCCGCATCATGAAACCGTTGCTCTCACCCGTTTCTGAGCGGAATCTGATCGTCATCTACTAATTTCATGATACCAGATATTGTAAAACGCAATGTCACGTTCATGTAAATCGTATGTTTCGTTTCTTTACAATTCAGCTGCGGTGTGAAAAACACGTTTGCGGCGCGGCAACTTTAACGGGAAAGCATAGTAAAACAAAGCCCACCGACTCTTAGTAGCGGTGGGCTGATATGCGTGCTATTCGGTCTTTGTCTAGCTAAAAAATCAGGCGTTGCCTTTGAGCTGCAGGAGCTTTTTCTTCAGATCGCCCTCCAGCGTGCCCAGCTCCGCCTCCGCCTGCATGCGGTGCGTGTGGCCTTCCTGCTGAATCCGGAGCGTCTCCTCCAGCGTCGAGATTAAATCGCTATGCACCTTCTTGAGCGTTTCGAGTTCGACGATGCCCTTTTCGCTCTCGCGTGCGATGTTGAGGGAGTTTTCCTTGAGCAGCTGGGAGTTTTTCTCCAGCAGTTCCGCCGTTGTGTCGGACACTTTCCGCTGCATCTCCAGCGCTTTTTGCTGCCGGAAGAGGGATATCGCGATGACGATCTGGTTTTTCCAGAGCGGAATCGTGTTGAGAATCGAGCTCTGAATCTTCTCCACCAGCAGCTGGTCGTTGTTTTGAATGATCCTGAGCTGGGGCGCCGTCTGAATCGAGATCATGCGGCTGAGCTTGAGGTCATAGAGCTTTTTCTCAAAGCGGTTGGCCATCTGCGACATATCCCGAAACTTCTGTGCCTGTGCCGGATCGCCGGACTGCTCCGCCTCGGCCTGCATCTGCGGCAGAACCGTGTTTTGCACCTCTGTAAGCTTCACCGTACCCGCGGCGATGAACAAGTCCAACTGTTTGAGGTATTCGAGGTTCTTATCATACATGCCGTCCAGCAGCACGATATCCTTGAGCAGCTGCATCCGCGCACCGTCCAGCTCATTGACGATCTTTTCAATCTGCACGCTCAGCGTTTCATAACGCGCGACAAAGCGCTGATATTTCTGCTTGAACGTGCCGAATAACTTAGAAAAAAAGCCAGACTTGCCCGAGAGCGATTCGACATCCAGTGTTTTGACATCCAGCATGAGATCCGTGAGAATCTCGCCGACATGCCCCGCGTCCTTGGCCTTGATCTGCTCCAGCACGCTGTCTGAAAAATTGGAGATGCTCTTCTGCGCCGCTACGCCATACTGGATGATCGCCTGTGAATCGCTGATGTCGATTTCGCGCACCAGCTCGTCCACACGGGTTCGTTCCTCGGGCGTGAGCTGATCGGGTTTGAGTGAAATGAGTTCGACCGCTTGTGTTTCCATGTGTTGTTGCTCCTCCTAATTTGATGCAATCATTTGTAAGAGTGTCAGCATGCTCTGCGCGTCCGGCACGGGGACCACCTGCGAAATCGACTGGCTGATGCCGAGCGCGTCCAGACTCTCCTGGCTCATGCTGTAGGTCGAGCTTCCTGTGCGAAACCCGTGCTTCTCCCAGGCGATCTGCTGGATGTCTTCGTCCATCAGCGCCGTGAGCAGCTTCTCGCCGTTTTCCGTGAGCGTGATGAGATAGTGCTCGCTCCAGACCGTCGGCTCAGGGTAGATCAGCGCTACCTGATCGCTCACCTTTGCCCAGAGTTCGGGATCGCTCTCGGCAAACTCGATGATCTGGTTTTCATAGCCCACGATCAGCGGGCTTTCGCCCATGCCGAGGTTGAGATAGCGCGTAAAGAGCGTGCCGGACGAGGACTCCATCTGACCCAGCAGGGCAAACACCCGCTTGACATCGCTAGACACGCGCGTAATATCCGCCGCGCTTGCCACGTCGTTACCGCTGAGATTGTTGGCCAGCAGCGCCGCATACATCGTGCCGGAGTTGGATTTGTTCGGGTCGGTGGAGATGATCTTGAACCCGCCGTAGATATCCAGCCCGAAATCGTTCCATTTCGCGCCGGAGAGCACCTGCTCCACCAGCTTTCCAAGGTCTGCGGTATAGTAGCCGCCGTTTTTTTCGCAAAGCCCGTTTTTCGTCAGCGCCTCGGCAACCGTATCCCAGCTGTAGAGGACGATCGGAGAAAAGAACACCTTTTCGCTCTTGCCGCTCTGCCCGCCGTGCGCCTGCTTGTAGATTTCATACGCGGTCTGGCTGGACGGAAATACGAAATCGACGTTCGTGAGGTCGTAATCGCTCACCATCTCGATGGACCCGGCCTTTGTATAGTCTACGACGATGCCGTAACGATCCTTGAGTATCTTTTGCACCTGCTCATCCGCAAGAAAGCCGATCTTTTCCCCGCCGACGTAGCCGGTGACCGTGATGGTCTGTCTAGGTAGGCCAAGCAGCGCACCTTGCCCCGTGAAAACCGAGGCGAGAACAGCCACAACCACGACGGCAACAAAGAGCAATATGCCGATTGTTTTACCCTTCATGTCAGAATCCCTCCGATTTGATCGTCTGCTCAAGCACTTTGATCTCGGTTTCGAGTTCAAACAAATCGTTCTGCATGAGTTTCGATTTCATTTTGACAAACGCGGCGGCGAGGTTTTCCAGCGTTCCCGCGACCTTTTGGATGAGTTCATCGCCGTTTTCGACATAGCTCTTGTCCTGGCAAATCTCGAGATAGCGCCCGACGATATAGCCCGCCGTGTCCATATAGTAGGTGATGAACTTCCTTGCCTGTTTGATGTTCTTTGGCTCCTTGCGAATATCCGCATAGATCGCTTTTGCGACGGTGACGATCCGGCGCACGGGGCTTGCTACCGATTCATCCTTGACGCTCGTGAGCTGCGCCTCCAGTCCGCGCACTTTTTCGTTGCCTTCCGCGAGCGCGGCGTCCACATCTTCCTGCGTGATGCCCTCGGCCACGATGCGCACGATGCGTTTTTTTAGGATCAAGAACGCAAACAGTACATAGGTAGCCCCGCCCGCCAGCACGGAGACGATCAGCCCGGCTTTCAGCCCGAACAAGAGCGCCAGAAACAAAGCGGACGCGATGATGCCGGAGAGAATCCCCTGATTGTTGTCTTTCATACGCTCGCCTCAGTTATAACCCTTCACTTTTTTAAACGCGGAGATCAAATCTCCCTTGCTGTCAAACACGGCACCAAGCGAAAGATCCGCCATGGGTTCGAGCTGATCCTTCTGCGCGTTGCCCAGCATGATCGAAAACACCGGAATGTCTTTCCCCAGCGCGCGGTAGGCTTGCTCAAAATCGCGGTAGTCGGCTCCCCTGTTTGATTCCCCGTCGGTCAGCAGCACGATGGCGCAGAAATATGCTTCTGTATCGACACTCTCCAGTAGCTCCAGCGCGCGGATGGCGGGCGAATAGATATCCGTACCACCGTTGGGATAGAGGTCGTTGATCTGATCAGAGAGCTGGTTGAGCGCGACTTCGTCGTTGCCGTCGGCGCGCAGTTCGTCGATCAGATAATCGCTAAACGGGATCACGATGGTCACATCGTTGGTGTTTGCCTGCAGCAGATACTGCCGCGCTTGCTGCTGGGAGAGGATCAGCGACATCGCTTCCTTGAGCTGGTTTTCCCCGTCTCCGTTCATACTGCCGGAAAAATCGAGGCAGTAGATCGTGTAGGCGGGCTTCTTCAGCTCGGTTTGATACAACTCCAGCGCCTTTTGAATCACGGCGGAACCCGGCATGCGAATGCCGGAGAGCGTGCGCGCGCTGTCGATGCCCCAGGCGGGATTGAACACCGCCGTGTCCGCGTCCTCGATCGATCCGCCAAATCCGGTTCTACGACCCAGATCAAGAATCTTTGCCTGAATCTCGTCGCTGAGCAAATACTCGGTTAGTTTGGTGAAAATCTCGGAAGAATCCGCGTCGCCTTTTTCAATCTGCCCAAGCGGTGAATCCGCAATCGCAAGCCCGTCCACGGGATAGACCAGATACAGCGGTTCCCTGCCTTCCGTGGTGAGCTGCTGGTTTGCCTCGATGATCATGCTCTCGTAGTTGACCATCGCGTCATAATCGCCCTTGAGGAACAAATCCTTGAGCCAGCCGGAGCTGCCGGACGAGCGGTTGATGCCGGAGAGCAGCGCCTTGACATCCGCCTGAAGCGTTTTGCCGTCGAGGTCTTCCGGCGTGATCTCCTCCGGATTGCCCAGCAGCGCGCTGATAAAGCCGATGTAAGCGCACGCGCCGGAGTTGCTCTGCGTGGCAGATGTCATCATGAAGGTGAGCTGGCCGTCGCGATTCGCATCCAGAATGTCCTGAATATAGACGTCCTTGCCGACAAACCCAAGCGTCTTTGCCAAAGATTTTCGAATGCCAAATACGATGGGTGAGCGCATGATCGACTGCGCATTCTTCACCACATGGTTGCGATCTCCCATATTGATCCACATGCTGTTGGCGGGCCACACTGCGTCATATGCGTTGATGGCGTCTGTGCCGAGCATGGACATAATATCGACCGAGCCTTTGTAGACCATCTCGATTTTGACATGGTTCTGCTTGCCGAACGCCTCGAGAATCGGCTCCAGCGCCTCGTTTTCCGAGCCGGAGAGGATCACGAGCGAATCGCCCGTGACACATCCCGTCAAAAATACGCCCGCCATCGTGGTGAGCAACGCCAACAAAACCAGAACCGCTACGAATCGCTTCATTCCGTCTTCCTCCCCGCACAAAATAATCCAAAATAATTATCCGCTAATTATGTTTGGCTCATATCAAATATTGATCACGCAATTGTTAAATTGCACGCTGGCTCTATTCCCCCAATTTAGTCTGACGAAAGATTGGATAGCGTCAATTCGCAAAAAACGCACAAAAAGAGCGCCGGCAGAGGAACAGTACAGTTCCGTTCTCCGGCGCTCTTATCGCGAAAGTAATATGCGATTTCATTTGAAATCATAGGCAAACCCGGCATCGGGTTACGGCATTCACACCTGATACACCCGCGCCTCATACGGCAGCATCTGTGTGCCGCTTGCGTGCAAAACGTTTGTCAGCGCGCATTCGCCCGTAGGTGTTTGCGGCAGAACCGCAACTTCCCTGCTCATGTTGCACACGATGGTGAAGGTTTCGCCATCCAGTTCGCGCTCATAGGCAAAGAGTTGCGCGTGTTCTGTCCAGAGTGCGCGGTAAACACCGTATTGCAGTGTTTGGCTGCCGTTGCGAAGCGCGATCAGCGCGCGATAGAAAGACAAAACGGAATCTGCGTCTACTTCTTCCGTTGCGGCATTGATCAAAGTATAATTCGGGTTCACCATGATCCACGGTTCACCAGTGGTGAAGCCCGCGTTTGCTTCCACGCTCCATTGCATCGGCGTGCGCGCATGGTCCCGCCCCTTGTGCAGGATGCCGCGCCATGCGGTGTCGTACCAGCCCTGCTGCTCCGCCTGCCGGAGCGAGTTGAACGCTTCAATATCGCGAATTGCGCGCTCCTCCGGAAACGGCGTGTTCGTCATGCCGAGCTCTTCGCCCTGATAGACAAACGGCGTTCCGCGCAACAGGTGCATCGCAACGGCGAGCATCTTTGCCGAGCGGACGCGCAACTCCTCGGTTTCCGTGCAGCCATAGCGGGATACTGCACGCGCCTGATCATGGTTCGACCAAAACAGGCTGCTCCAGCCGTGCTCCGTGGCAGTTTGCCAACGGTTGACAATCTCTTTGAATTGCGCCAGCGTCCAAGAAGCTGGGTCGTATTTACCGCGCGTCCCGTCGTCGATCTCCATCAGGTCAAACGGGAAGATCATATCGAAGATGCCCGTCTCTTCATCGAGCATACTTGCGCCCTCTTCGGGCGAGGTAAACGGTGCTTCGCCGAGGCAGAGGCAGTCGCGGCCCGCGTAGCAACTCTGCTTGAGCTCACGCAGATATTCGTAAAACTTCGGACGGTTGGCGAAGTGCTCAAACGCAAGCGTGTAACCCGCGGCGTTCGGCGCGCAGTTTCCATCCGGCAAGCCTTCATCCTTGGCGATGCAGTTGATCACGTCCATGCGAAAGCCGTCCACGCCGCGGTCGAACCAGCGGTTGACCATGTCGTAGATTTCCTGTCGCAGCGTCGGACTCTCCCAGTTCAAATCGGGCTGTTTTTCGGAGAACAAATGCAGATAATATTGCCCCGTCGACTCGTCCAGCTTCCAGGCCGACGGCGCAAAAAAAGAGGCCCAGTTGTTGGGTGTGCCGCCGTCTTTGCCGTCCCGCCAGATGTAGTAGTCGCGATAGGGGTTATCCTTGGATTTGCGCGATTCGGTAAACCACGCGTGCTCGTCTGAACTGTGGTTGACCACAAGATCCATCACGAGCTTGATATCCCGCGCGTGAAGGCCAGTGAGCAGCTCGTCAAACTCCGCCATCGTGCCGAACTCTGCCATGATGTTCTCATAGTCGCGAATGTCATAGCCGTTGTCGTCGTTCGGCGAATCATACACCGGGCAGAGCCAGATAGCTCCGATGCCAAGTTCTTTTAAGTAATCCAACTTCTGGATGATGCCGCGCAAATCGCCGACGCCATCCCCGTTCGTGTCCAAAAAACTGCGCGGGTAGATCTGGTAAAACACCCGCTCCTTCCACCATGCCTGCTTCATTCCCGATCCTCCGTTTCCAGATAGAGGATAGCAAATCGCTCCACGCGCGGCAAGCAAATCGTAAGAATATCACCGCGCGCGCCCTGTTCCCGCGCGACCGGAACCGGTTCCGCCGCTCCCATTTCGCGATCCGGCGATGCCGTCCATGCTTTGACCAACGGAGAGAATACCTGCATTTGGATCGTAACGTCGGCTAGCGGCGTTGGCGCTTCCCTTCCCGCATTCCAAAGCGATGATTCATCGCCTGTAAGATTGAGGAGAACCATCAGTTTCCTGTTGCCCCTCTCACGCAGGATGAGCCAGAGTTTGCCGCCCTCGCCTGTCACGGAATAGGGAACATTGCACAAGTATTCTTCGTTGTCCCAACCGCAGTGCGTCATGCTCACGTCGAGGAACGAATCGTCAAACAGCAGCTCCTGATAGCGCACGAAAAAATCGTCATATGCCCGTAGGATCAGCTCCTGCTCCAGCGTGAGCCGTGTGTAGTCGGCATAGTATCCCTGCGTAAGCGCGGCGTTCTCCTCGCCAAACCACAACTGGGTTGCGCCGTGCGCGGCAATCGCGCTCATGAGCACCAGCTGCGCGTTGAGCGCACGCGACGATGTATCAAGGCGAAAGGGAGCAGGATATGCCGCAAGCACCACGGGTTTATGCGCCTGTTTTGCGGCATAGACGAGCTGGCGCAGGTGTTCATAGCGCGCATACGGCGGCCAGACTTCGATATAGACCGCGTCCACGGGTGCGTGCATCGTCCGCTCCACCGGCCAGTCGCCAACGTTATTGAATACCAGCGTTGCGTTCGGCAGCGCCGCGCGCGTCTGCTCAATCAACGGCGCAAAATCATGTTCGAGATGGACAATCTCCCCCGCCGCATCCAGCGCGGTTTTCGGAAAGCCGTAGGTATCCATGTGGATGCCGTCAAACCCCGCGTCAACCGTCGCCCGATATTGCGAAATGATATGCTCCCGCCATCCGCTTCTAAGATTCATAATCGCGAATACGTCGATAAAGCGAACCGGGTCGTTTGTTCGCGCATACAGCCGCCAGTCGGGATGCGCGGCGGCAAACGCTTCGCTCGCGGCATAGACCGCGCCGTAGCCCGTGGCAAGCATGCCGCGCTTGTGGCAGGCGGCGATCTTGCGCCGGATGACGGTGAGCGAGTTTGGTTTACCCATCATATCCGTGTAATCTTCATAGCCCGCCACCAGCGTATCGTGCCGATAGGACCAGTCGTAAAACTGCACGGCGTTGACGTGGTGCTTGGCCATGGCGCGCACATCCGCATCCTCCGCCTCCGCGCGCGAAAAGTCCGAAAGAAACCCGTAGCGAAACACGCGTAAGCTTTTTTGAATGTCCACGGCGCAGGATGCGCGCTCTGAGTCGTCCGCTTCGCACAAAACACCAAGTCCGCAAAATTCTATCGCCGTTTGCGGCAGCAACACGCGCGTAAATTCGCCCGTTCGTGCTACATCGAGTTTGTGGATGCATGCGTCCATCTGAAAAACGGAGATGCAGAAGTGCTCCGCAGCTCCGTCATATTGAATCGCAAGAAGTATCTCTTCGCCGGGCAGATATCGCCCTTTTTCGGGATAAATTTCCATGTGTAATCCTCTGGTATTCGGTCGTGATAGTTGACTGGTGTCTCGTCTACTAGCCTTTCAGCGCGCCGTCGGACAGCCCCTGAATGAACTGTTTTTGAAAAATCAGGAACACGATGACGACGGGAATGATCGCGATGACCGCCGTCGCCGCCATCAGGTGCCACTTGGCTCCCGCAAACTGCTGAAAAAACACGGACAGTGCCTGCGGGATGTTTTGCTTGGCGCGGCTCTGCAAGAAGAACACCGCCTGCGCGTAGTTGTTCCAGATGCCAAACCCGTTGAGAATCACAAACGAAGCGGTCGCGGGCTTGATCACCGGAAAGATCACGCGCCAGAAGGTGGAAAACGGCGAACAGCCGTCTAATGCTGCGGCCTCGTCCATCTCCTTTGGCAGGGCGCGGATAAACGTCGCATAGATAAACACAGCGCTGGGCATCGCCAGAGACGAGCACACGCAGATCATGCCCCAGAGCGTGTCGATGGCGTCAATCTGGCGCATGAGCACATACAGCGGCACGGTGTTGATGATGCCGGGAATCATCATGCAGCCGATCAGCAGCCCAAACACAAACTTGTTATAGCGCGTTGCGTGCCGCGCGATGGCATAGCCCGCAAGCCCGCCTGTCGCGATGGTTATAATCAATGTGCCCGCCGTGATGATCGCGGAGTTGAGCATTGCCGTGCCGATCTTGGACTTGTTCCAGGCGTCGATGAAGTTGCGCCAGTGGAAGTTTGGCACGAAGATGTTCCCCTCGTAAAACACGCGGGTCGGCGCGTTGAGAGAGAGCACCAGGAGCACGTAAAACGGAATCAGGCACATGGCGCAGATCACAACGATCAATAAGACCCGGAGCGCTTTGCCCCATCTGTTTTCTTTCATGGCAGGCACCCCCTAGTTTTTCTGACGCGTAAAGCGCATAGAGATCAGCACGGGAATGAGGATGATGAAGAATAGTATCATCGCCACCGCCGTGGAATATCCCGTTCTGCTGCCGTAGCACATTCGCATAATATAGATCGACAAACTCTCTGTGGCGTATCCGGGCCCGCCCTCTGTGAGCGCCATGATCACATCAAACACCGACAGCGAGCCGATGATATTCGTCACCACGTTGATGCGGATGGCGGGCATGAGCATCGGCACACTCACGCGCCAGAACCGCTGCCAGTTGCTCGCGCCGTCGATGCGCGCCGCCTCGGAAATCTCGGACGGTATGGATTGCAGCCCCGCCAGATAGATGATCATCGTCATGCCCGAAAACTGCCAGACGTTGACGAGAACGAGCACCAGCAGAGCCGACGGGTAGGAACTCATCCAGCTGCCGATGAGATCCGTCATGCCCAGCTGCTCAAAGGCGTAGTGCAAAAACCCGCGCCCCGGCTGGAGCAGGAAAAACCAGATATATCCCATGATCAGCGGGCTGATGATCGCGGGCAGATAGATGACGACGCGAGCAAGGCTCTTGCCACGAAAATTGCCGTTCATCAACAGCGCGTAGCATAAGCCAATCACGTTTAAGAGCACCGCGCTTCCGAATGCAAAGATCAGCGTCGTCTTGATGTCATGCATGGCGCGCGCATCATGAAAAAAGTCTATGAAGTTTTGAAGCCCGACAAATGTGGCTTCGCCCATGCCGTCCCAGTCGGTCACGCTCATGCCGATGCCGCGCAGAAGCGGATAGACAAAGAACATGCCGTAGAGCATCAGCGCGGGCAGGGATAAAAACTGTGCCCATGAAATCCGTTTGTGTCGCATGATTACCCCGTATAACCCGCGGAGGCGGCCTGCCGATGTTCCGGTAAGCCGCCACCGCTGATTGAATCGAATGATGAATGAACCCTCTAGCTTAGAATCCTGCGTTCCACGCCGCTTCAAACGCCAGCGCAAACTCTTCGGGCGTATAGGTGCCGGCCAGCAGATCCTGAACGAGTCGGCCTGCGTCGTCGCCCGTGAATCCGGCGGGTTTCTCGTTGGTGAAGCCGATGTTCGTTGCGCTCTTGACCGCGTCGTTCACGCCGGAGACAACGCTTGCGGGCGCCCAGTCGGCAGAGACATCCGTAAAGGCGCTCGGCGAACCGAGGGCTTCGGAATACTTCTTCTGGTTCTCCGCGCTGAAGAGATAGTTGAGGAAATCGATCGCGGCATCCTTGTTGGGTGTATCCGCATAGATGCTATAGCCGGAATCTTCAGCAACCAGCACCACGGGCACGCCATCCGCCATCATTGCCGGATACGGCGCAAAGCCAATGTTATCCGCCATGTCGGGGTTCTTTTCGAGGATGCTCGAGAGGCACCACATGCCGTTGGAGAACATGGCGGCCTTGCCCGTGACAAACGCGTCGATGCAATTGTCGCTCGTGGCGGTCAGCACGTCGGCGTTGATGAGTCCCTTTTGCTGCAAGTCGACCAGATTCTTGGCGAAGGTTGCCATAGCGCCATCCGGGTTGCCCCACTGGAGGATGTCGGCATCGTTGCCCAGGAACGCCTGCTTGGCAGCGGTCGCGCCGTATTTGGCCTTGATGTAGCCCTGCGGGAAGAACTCGATGAGATGGCCAAGGTGCCATGCTTCGCCGAAGATGAACCACGGGTCAACATCGGGGTAAGCCGCCTTGATGGCTTCGAGGTTTGCAACAAACCCTTCCCATGTGGTCGCAGGGGTTAATCCCAGATCCGCATACATCTGCTTGTTATAGAAGAATCCTGCCATGGTCATATTGGTGCAGACGCGATACTGATTGCCGCTGGTGAGATCCGAGCAACTCTCCTTCATCGACGGAATCAGGCGATCCCACCACTGGTTCATGTCACCCAGCGCAAGATATTTGCCCTGATCGACAAACTCTTTTTCATAGGTGGTCATCACGTCCGGTACGGCATCGGAAGCAAACTTGATCTTGATGATGTTGCTTGCGTCCTGTTGAAATTCCTGCTCCACGGTGATGCCATTGGACTGCGCATTGTACGCGGCAATGATCTCATCCAGCAGATCGATGGTCTCCATTTTTCCGGTAAAGAACGAGAGCTTCACTTCCTGAACCGGCGCTTCTGTCGCCGCCTCTGTTGCGGCTGCTTCGGTTGGTGCCGCTTCTTCGGCTGCGGGTTCTGTTGCCGCCGGTGCGCATCCGGTGAATACGCTCAAGAGCATCACCAGCATCAGCATCGTTGCCATCCACTTTTTCATGACTCTTCCTCCTCGATTTTTAGATGTGCCTTTTAGAAGTTAGGTGTCTGTGCACCCCTCGCTGCTATTATGTCATGGTGGGTTTTGATTGGATATTCCGATTTTTTCGGATAACGGTGCCACTTTTTTCGATTTCTGATCCCGCCGGCGGAAATATGCTATACTCATTTCGAAAGGTGTGATTCGCGCCGCATGTCTGCTCACAAGAAACGCTATCATCTCAAAACGCGTCTGCTTCTGGTCATCTCGCTGCTGATCTTCGGATCGGTTGTGCTGGTGTCCACGATTGGCTTCATGCGCTACAGCGACGACCTGATCGACCAAACCGCAACGCAAACCCAGCAGCTTATCGAGCAGATCGCGCTCAACACCGGCAACTACATCAACGATCTTTCGCGGCTTTGCATGTCGCCTTACTATAGTGAACGCATCATGCGCCTGCTCGCCACGCATCCGGATAATGAGATCGATAAACTCGAAAAACGCCGCACGATCGAAAACTATCTGCGCGAGGTGATGACCATTCCGCGCAAGGATATCCTGCGCGTCTATATCCTCACCGACGAGATTTATTATAGTACGAGAACGGCGCATCCGATCGATTTTTCGATCGATTATCAACAAGAGGGCTGGTATAAAGATGCGCTGGAGTCCGCGAGTACGCTGTTTATCCCCGCGCAGGCGGAGATCAACAACGGCTACACGCTAACCATATTCTCGATGGTGCAGCGGCTCAGAAGCCTTTCCGACTCCTCCGATACGCTCGGGGTCATCCGCGTGGACGCAAACTACAGCGGCATTCGGGATGTGCTGGACGATGTGCAGCTGCTCGAAAAGAGCGCGCTTTTCATCATCGATAGCGCAAACAGCGTCATCTACCAGAGAAGCTCGCTGCCGGGCAATCTCTCCCGGAGCGAGGTGTTTGCGCAAGCAACCAGCGGCACCAGCCCCATGCGCGTCAAGCTCGCCGGCGAAACCTACATCATCAACACCCAGCCCGTGAATGACACCGACTGGACCATCATCGCGGTAAACGCGCAATCCAGTCTGATGCAAAACGTGGTGGCGGCGCGCCAGTTTACCATTCTACTCGCGTTCATCTGCGCGCTTGTTGGGCTTTGCGTGACTATATTATTCGTGCGCTCCTTTATCAAGCCCATCAACAATACCGTTGCCGTCATGCGAACCGCACAGGGCGGAGATTTGAGCGTACGGGCAAGCGAGCACCGTGCAGAAGAAATCGCCTATCTCAACCAGTCGTTCAACGAGCTTCTGCTTCGCGTGTCCGAGATGATGCAGCGGGACGCGCAACTCACAAAAGAGAAATATGAAGCGGAGTATCTGCAAAGAATTGCGCAATATGATGCGCTCTACAATCAAATTCGCCCGCACTTTCTCTTCAACACGCTCAGCACGGTGAGCCTGCTCGTCAAGAGCGGACGCTATGCGGACGCGGTCTCCAGCATCGACGAGCTCTCCATCCTGCTGCGCGGCATGGTGAACACGGATCGCGATATTACACTTGCTTCCGAGCTCAAGATTGCGGAATGTTACCTGAGCCTGCAGGAGCGGCGACACGACGACCTCACCTACCAGATTGAGCTCGATCCTGCGCTGGCCGAGAGTCGCATTCCAGCGCTGACCATACAGCCGATTGTGGAAAACGCGCTGATTCACGGCTGCGAACCGCGCATCGGCAGCTCGCATATCGCAATCTCCGCCCGATTGGACGACGGGGTTGCGATCATTTGTGTGTCAGACAACGGCATCGGCATGGAACGCGAGCAGTTGGATGCGCTCATCAGTGCCATCTCGGATCGCGCCGAACCGCCGCAGCAGGCGGAGACGCGCAGCGTGGGGCTCGTGAATATTGCCCAGCGGCTCAAGCTGAAATACGGCAACCGCACCGCAATTTTGATTGAATCCACGCGGGATGTCGGCACCGTCGTGACCATCCGCATTCCGCAGGACCACGCAGAGCAAGGCTTGCTGGAATCCTCCGCCGGTAAATAAACAACTTCGTAATGAATTCAGATTGAAGTTTGATCGATAGAATAGAGAAGAGAGGAGCCGGATATGGCGAGCCCCTACCGCGTTCTCATCGTAGAAGATGAACCCCTGATGCGAGAGTATCTCGTTGCCTCTTTGCCGCGCCTTCACGCCGCGTTTGCCGCAGCAGATGCCGCGCACGACGGCATTGCCGCGCTCGCGCTGTTTGAAACAACCAGCTATGATCTGATGATCACAGACTTGCGCATGCCCGGCATGGACGGACTACAGCTCATTGAACGCATTCGGGCCATGGGCAAGGCGCTGCCAGTCATCATACTCACCGGCTATGACGAGTTTGAATACGCCCGCACTGCGCTGCACTTCGGCGTTGCGGAATACCTGCTCAAGCCACTCAACGACGACGCCCTGCGCGAAACGCTGGAGCGGCTGGAGCGCGTCATCCAGCAGCACCGCAACGCTATGCGACTGCCGGACGATCTCTCGCCAAAGAACATTGCGAAGTTTGTCGCAACCTGTTTTGCAGAGACAGACGGGGAGCACAAGATGCTTGCCGAGCGCGCGGCGAGCTATATCACCACGCATTTCACAGAGCCCATCACGCAGACGGATGTCGCCGAGGCGCTGGGGGTTACGCCAGCATATTTGAGCAGCGTGTTTCACGAGGAGAAGGGCGAATCCTACAGCAAGTTTCTCACCCGCCTTCGCATGATGCAGGCGGCGCTTCTGCTCAAGAGCAACCCCTCTGCGACCATACAGTCCGTCGCCGAGCAAACGGGTTATGCTTCGGACAAGCACTTTATCGGCGTGTTTAAGAAGTATTTCGGCACGACACCAAACGAATACCGCCAACAAATCCGAAAAGACAACTGAAGCATATCGCATCTGAATCAGATTTTTATGCCTATGCAATTTGTTCTTCAAACAACAACCACCCGATCCCAAATTCGCAACAAAGGAGGCGCTCCCGAATTAGCAAGCAGAATAACAACTTTCTCTTCAATGCCATCGCGCCGGTATACGGGCTGTTTTACAACAAGCAAAGGCGGCGTTATCGGGAAGTGCTCAACGGCGTTGCAGCACAACTGGATTTGGCCTCTTACCAAAGCATTCTGGATGTAGGTTGTGGCACGGGTGCGCTTTGCTCGATCCTCAACGAAAGAGGCTTATCCGTTACGGGGGTTGATCCCGCCGAGAAGATGCTTGCGGTGGCTCGCAGACAGCCGGAGAATGCAAACATCCTGTTTCTTCAGGCGAATGCACTGGAGCAATTGCCGTTTGCGGATCAGTCGTTCAATCTTTCCATCGCGTCCTATGTGGCGCACGGGTTGCAGAAAAGCGAGCGGATCAAGCTGTATTCGGAGATGCGCCGGGTCACAAAAAGCAGGGTGATCATCTATGACTATAATCAAAAGCGGTCTCTCATGACCTCGCTAGTCGAATGGCTGGAGCAGGGGGATTACTTCCAGTTTATCAAAAATCCAAAAATCGAGATGGAAGACTGTGTTTCCGAGATGTCCAAATGCTTTTCCGAGGTAAGGGTCATCGAAGTGGACAAGCGGGCAAACTGGAATATTTGCACGCCAAACTAAATCTATTTCTTGTATTCGACATATAGATCAATCTACACATAAATGAATCAATAAAATCTTAAATAGCAAAACACATGCAAAAAAGCCGACGCGCAAGCATCGGCTAAATGTATCTTTTCTATTTCTTAGCTTTTTTATTATTAAGTTTTTTTGCTATTTGTTGGAAGAATCGTTCACGGATTCACCACGTTTTGCGCCTTGCCGCTTATCCATGCAGAGACATTCTGCACCGCGGTATCCATCAATCTCTGGCGGCTTTCCTTCGGCGCCCAGCTGATGTGCGGCGTAATGATGCAGTTTTTCGCGCTGAGCAGCGGGTTATCCGTGCGGATCGGTTCCTCGCTGACCACGTCCAGTCCGGCAGCAAACACCTTGCCGCTGTTGAGCGCGTCGGCTAAATCCTGCTCCACGATCAGCGGGCCACGGCTGTTGTTGAGGAGTATCACGCCATCCTTCATCTTCGCGATGGACGCGGCGTTGACAATCCCCTTCGTCTCCGGGAACAGCGGGCAATGCAGGCTGATCACGTCCGATTCCTTCAGTAGGGTGTCAAGATCGACATAGCTACCGATGGCTCTGCCCGTGTCGTTTTGATATGCGTCGTAGGCCAGCACGCGCATGCCGAGCGCCTTGGCGATCTCGCCCGTGCGCTGGCCGATGCGGCCAAAACCGATGATGCCCATAGTCTTGCCTTCCAGCTCGATGAGCGGATAGTCCCAGAAGCAGAAATCGACATTGCTGCTCCATCTGCCCGCATGCACCGCGTCGCTGTGGTGCGCCACATGGTGGCAAATCTCCAGCAGCATCGCGATTGCAAACTGTCCCACCGCGGCGGTTCCATAAGTGGGAATATTGCAAACGGGGATGCCGCGTTCTTTTGCTGCAAGCGTATCCACGACGTTATAGCCCGTCGCGAGTACGCCGATATATTTCACACTTGGGCACGCCGCCAGCGTCTCCGCCGAGAGCGGCGTTTTGTTGGTCAAAATCGCGTCAGCGTCACCGATGCGGGAGACGATCTCCTCCTTCGGGGTGCGGTCATAGACCGTCACCTCGCCGAGCGCAGACAGCGCGTCCCAGCTCAGGTCTCCGGGATTGAGTGTGAATCCATCTAGTACTACAATCTTCATCATGCTTCGTATTTCTCCCTTTACAAGAGTACCCGCGCAGAGAAACATCCGCGCCTGGGTTTTTATTCTATCCGAATTTTCGTCATGCGACAATGTTATTGCATGCCACCATCACTTTTATCCTACTTTTCGCTTTGCGGCAATCTCACACCTTGCTCCGATTGGCAGAAGAAAAGCGGCGCCCGTGCGCCGTTATTTCTTTCCTCGTGTGAATTTTTTTCAAAGCAGCTGTTTAGGATTCGGGGCGGTTCTTTGCCGGGCTTTTCACCGTGTCGGAAAACGCCTTCACGACGCATTCCTTCATCATTCCGTAGACCGTGGTGACGTCGTTCATCTCCTGCACATAGTCCGGCGCACCCTTTCCGCTTTGCATGGCGATACAGAGCGCATCGCAATACTTCGCAAGGCGCACCATACCGAGGTTGTATGATTTGATCTTCAACCGTTGTGAATACCGCTCCGCCGCATAAAAATCGCTTTTTTGCAGCGCGGTCACAATAGAACCATATTCCTGATCGCGGGTAAACGCGCGAAGATTCTTTTCGTAGATGTCTTCATCCCCGGCGTTTCTTCGCTTCCCGATGTCAATATGGATGACGCTATTGCATAATATCTCTTTGATTCGGTTATTCATCTTCTATCACCGCCTGATTGGATTTCGTCTGTCGCAGCATGATCCGGCTCGTTTCAGTCCGGACCGATTGGGGAGATTCTGCAAGTGCGTTCATAATCATTGTATCATATACCATTTGACTTTTCACATTCTTTATGATACAGTCCAATTGTATTCAAAATAATCGCTTTGACCGCACATGCATGCAGATCATCGTAATTAGATGATTTGGGCATGTGTTTTTTGAATTCATATCAACAATTGGAGGTGCAGTATGAACACAGGCACAGTAAAATGGTTCAACGCCGAAAAGGGCTACGGCTTTATCGCCAACGACAACGGCGGCGAAGATGTCTTCGTTCACTTCAAGTCGATTCAGAGCAGCGGGTATAAAAGCCTTGCTGACGGACAAAAAGTGACGTTTGATGTTGAAGCAGACCCCAAAGACAGCCGCAAATTCCGCGCGGTGAATGTTTACATCGCGGAGTAAAAGCGTTCTCGTTGCCCCGCTTGCGGGGCAATTTGACGCAGACAGGGTCTGAACAAGACCACACACTCCCACCGCCCGACCAACAATAAAGAGAAGAAGGTATTACATGTTTAACGAGAAAACTCTGGTCTGCAAAGATTGCGGGCAAAGCTTCCCCTTCACCGTGAGCGAACAGGAATTCTTCGCTGAAAAAGGCTTCACCAATGAGCCGCAGCGCTGCAAATCCTGCCGCACGGCCCGCAAGCAGTCCGGTTCCCGCGACGGCGGCGGCGCACGCGACGGCGCACCGCGCATGATGTTCGACGCGGTTTGCGGCAATTGTGGCCGTGCCTGCCAGGTTCCGTTTGAACCGCGCAGCGACCGCCCGGTCTATTGCAGCGATTGCTTCCGCCGCTAGGATTCTCAAGCCATCAACGCGCTCCTCACGGGGCGCGTTTTTGTTTGCGCTCATATCGAATAAATAATCGTATCGCACTGATATGGATGCAGCATGGCATCTCTGAAAGTTCTGCATGTCTTTTTTGTTTGTGTAACGCTTGCCCAAAACGCAAGATAGCCCGCCCTGATAAAAGGACGGGCTATTGGTTTATAAGAGCTTATGCTTTCCAAGACAAAGCAAACAATCTGTTTTAAAGAAATTATGCTTTTTTCGAAATCTTGCGCACCATGCTGTATTGCTTCATGCCGCCGGAGAGGTTGTACACGCGCTTGAATCCTTGATTGATCAGGATATTCTGCGCGGCGTTGCCCGTCGTGCCCTTGTTGCAATAGGTCACAACAACGGCGTCTTTGTTGAGCGTCCCGCTTGCCGCGCGCAGGTCTGCATGCGGAATGCTGCTAGCGCCCTCGGCATGTGCTTTTTCATATTGCGCAGGTGCGCGTGTGTCGATGACGGTGACCTGTTCCCCCGCTTCCTGCCGCAAGAGCAGCTCCTGCGCGGTCATCAGCGGCCTGCCGCCGTGGATCGCGTTATCCAAAATCATCCCAGTATATAGTACCGGGTCTTTCGTCGTTGCAAACGGCGGGGCATACGCCAGATCGAGATAGAACAAATCCTCGGCCTTTGCGCCGTAGGTGATCGCGGTGGCAAACACGTCGATTCGCTTGTCCACCCCTGCCTCACCGACGATCTGCACGCCGAGCAACCGCCCTGTCTCGCGGTCTGCAACGGCCTTGATGACCATCTCTTTGCCGCCGAGATATTCCGGCTTGTCGGGTTTGATGTTGTGGCACACAACTGCGTCATATCCCGCCTCGCGCGCTTCGCGTTCACTCAAGCCTGTCTGTCCAACCGCAAGCCCCAGCACGCCGAATATGCCCGTACCGAGCGTACCGCGGTAGGCGAGGGTGCCGCCCGTTGCGCAGTCTCCTGCGATGCGGCCTGTCTTGTTCGCCGTCGACCCCAGCGGGCGATAAACCTGCTTGCCCGTCACCACATGGAACTGCTCGATGCAGTCCCCGCAGGCATAGACGTTCGGCAGGTTGGTCTCCATGCGCGCGTTGACGAGAATCGCGCCGGATTTACAGAGCGCAACGCCCGCCGCCGCGGCAAGCTCGGTGTTCGGGCGCACGCCGGTGGAGAGCAGCGTCATCACAGCGGGGATACGAGTTCCGTCCGCCAGCAGCACGCTGTCTTCGGTGATGCTCGCGATTGAAACACCAGTCATCACAGAAACGCCGCTTTTTTTGAGGTGTTCCTCCACATAGACCGCCATATCGGGATCGAGCCCCGGCGTGACCTGCGACAGTTTTTCCAGCAGCGTGACTTTCACGCCGAGGTGCAGCAGGCTTTCGCACATCTCCAACCCGATAAATCCCGTGCCGACGATTGCCGCCGTCGCCGGCTTTTTCTCGTCCAGAAACGCACGGATACGCAGCATGTCGTTGATGTTGCGTAGGGTGAATACGTTCTCCAGCTCTCGCCCGGGAATCGGCGGCGTCACCGCGCGCGCTCCGGTTGCGAGGATCAGCGTGTCGTAGTTGTCCGAGAAGACGTCCCCCGTGACAAGGTTTTTGACCGATACGCTTTTATTCGCCGGATCAATCGCGAGCACTTCGTGCCGTGTCTTGATCTCAACATTGTATTTGCTCCGGAAAAACGCGGGATCACGCGGGGTCAGCTCCTCCGCTTTTTCCACCGCGCCGCCGAGATAATACGGCATGCCGCAGCCGGAATAGGAGATATAACTGTCGCGTTCATAGATCGTGATCTCTGCGCTTTCGCTGTTCCGCCTGGCCTTTGCCGCGGCGGAGTTTCCGGCGGCGACCGCCCCGATGACGATGATTTTCATATGCCACTTTCCCTTTCGGCGGTTCGGTTTGTGATTGCGTTTCTATTTTGACTGTTCGGGGAACCAGTGCGTCGTGCGGTTTGCGATCTTCACGAGCGTGAGCATCACGGGAACTTCGACCAGCACGCCGACGATGGTTGCCAGCGCAACGGGGCTTTTCGCGCCAAAGAGCGCAATTGCCACCGCGACGGAGAGCTCAAAGAAGTTGGAGGCGCCGATCATGCCTGCGGGCGCTGCGATATCGTGCGGGAGCTTGAGCAGTTTGCTGGCGCCATACGCGATAAAGAAAATCAGGAATGTCTGAATCACGAGCGGAACCGCAATGAGCAAGATGTGCAGCGGGTTTTCGAGGATCACCTTGCCCTGGAAGGAGAAGATGATGATCAGCGTGAGCAGAAGCCCAATGATCGTGACGTTGCTGAACTTCGGCAAAAAGCCCTTCTCGAAATATTCCAGCCCGCGCTTTTTAATCACCGAGGTGCGCGTGAGGATGCCGCCCGCAAGTGGAATCACCACAAACAACGCAACGGACAGTAGGAGCGTATCCCACGGAATCTTTACCCCGCCGATGCCAAGCAAGAGCGCGACGATGGGTGTAAACGCGATTAATATGATCAAGTCGTTTGTCGCAACCTGCACGACGGTGTAGGCGGCGTTGCCTTTGGTCAGGTGGCTCCAGACGAACACCATCGCCGTGCAGGGCGCGGCACCAAGCAGGATTGCGCCCGCGAGATAGTCCTTGGCGAGCTCCGCAGGGATCAGCGTCTTAAAGATCACGAAGAAGAACAGCCACGCGATGCCAAACATCGTAAACGGCTTGATGAGCCAGTTGGTCACCCAGGTGACAAAGAGGCCTTTTGGGTTTTTGCCGACGTCCCGGATGCTCTGAAAATCGACCTTGAGCATCATGGGATAGATCATCAGCCAGATAAGAATGGCGATGGGGATGGAGACATTTGCGTATTCAAACCTGCCTAAAAACGCCGGAATCCCCGGCAGAAACTGACCGATGAGCACGCCGGCTACCATGCACAGCGCGACCCAAAGGGTAAGGTATCGTTCAAAAAATCCGATACCGGAGTTTTTCTTTGCTTCCATATGCGTTCCTCCACATATCAATACTTTTTCTTTGTTCGTTGCAGGTTCGGCAACCTGACTGTTTCCAACGCTAAGCTTTTATCTGAATTCCAAGCAACCTAGCCCCATTTGTCGATTCCATAGAGAGCGTTGCCGGTTGTGAAATAAACAATTGATTCTCGCGCAGAGTTGCGGTTTCAGAGCTTTTCGTCAAGAGAATTTCGCCCTTGATCACATAGAACATGACATAGGACTCCATCACGCACTCCGGAATCGTTCCGCCTGCTTCAAGTGATATGATCCGGGTTTTAAAAAGGTCGTTTTGGAAGAACACATTGACATTACGCCTCTCATGCGGTTCCGCCGCCATGCTGGCAAGATCGAATATCTCCATTTGAACCACCTTTCGAATCGTCACTTAATCAGGAACGAGAACCCAACAATGCGCAAATCATCATCGAATCTTTTTCAAGATCGCGACGACTTCTTCTGTCTTGAGCACTTTCCCGTAAGAAACCACTTTTCCGTCCACCACCAGCGCGGGCGTGCTCATCACGCCGTAGGACGCGATCTTTGCAAAGTCCGTGACGTGTTCAATCGTCGTGTCCATACCGAGCTGTTCCAGCGCGGCTTTCGTCGCAGCCTCCAACGCGTTGCATTTTGCACAGCCGCTGCCGAGCACCTTGACCGATGCGCCCTCTGTCTTGGCGACTTCAGCCGCCTCCATGCTATCGCAGTCGCATCCGCCACCGCAGCAGCAGGAGGAGGTTGATTTTGTTTGGGTTGTTTCTTTCCGTTTTCCAAAGAGTGCCATAGTGATAATTTCCTTTCGAATACGTTTCTATTCTAATGTAAGTTTGTTTGGTTTGTGTTAAGTGCAAGTTCGGTCTTGTGTTTCAAGTTCGTCAGCCGCAGCAGCCTTGTCCGCATCCGCAGCCTGATTTCTTCTGTTTTCCGTCGTAAAAGCTCTTTAAGTTTTCCGGTAATTGATAGTCGCTATCACTCTGGACATCTTCACTCGCACCAAAAACTGCGGTTAAAATCCCCTCCGCCAGCAGCGCTTTTGGCGGCACCTCGAAGGTTTCTCCGCCGTATTCAAACACACGGCAGTCCACCTGTGTTCCGCTGATCTCACCGCAGCAGCCGCAGTCGTTTTCCGCAACGGTGGTGCAGATGTCGCGCCCGTTGACGCGGATCGTCGGTGAAGAGAGAAAGCGATTCGCAAGCGCGATCTCACGCGTGGTCATCTCAATCTTTTGATAGTCAATCGCGTATCCGGCGAGCGCAAGCGCGGGCGATAGCGTGTCCAGCACCTCTTTGAGCTCCTGATCGGTGCCAACGCAGCGTTCACAGGTGTTCAAATCGAGATACAGATACTCGACAAGAACAGTTTTTATCGCAGGCACATCGCCTCCGCAATCGCCACCGCAGGAGCAGGAAGGTTCGTCCACGGTCTGTGCGCCGTTGGGCGGTGTCCATCCGGTGTCGTCGCCGACGTAGGTAATCGCGCCGGCGGGGCAGCGGTTTCCGCAGCCGTGGCAATGATCGATGCAGGATTCCGGTGAGGTGACCACGGGCGTTGGCGCTTTCTTCGCGTCATATACGCCGTGGGAGCACTTCTCAATGCAGGTGCCGCACTCGGTACAGAGAACGTAATCGATGACGGGATACCAGGTTTTTGCCATACTTCCCTCCCCATTTGATCAATGGCTGAAGCAGATTGAAAGCGTAACCAATCAGAATGAATCTTTTACGAGATCAACGGCTGAAGCACGTTGAATAAGTAACCTACTAGGATAATGCCCACCGTGCAAATCGCGATAAACAGCGCGAGCAGCTTTGGCTTGACCGCTTTTCGGAGCATGATCATCGACGGAAGTGAGAGCGTGGTGACCGCCATCATGAACGACAGCACGGAGCCAAGCTGCGCGCCTTTGGTGAAGAGCGCCTCCGCAATCGGGATCGTGCCAAAGATATCCGCATACATGGGCACGCCGATCAGCGTTGCAAGCACCACGCCAAACGGGTTCTTGTTGCCGAGCACGGTGACAATCCACTCCTCTGGAATCCAGTTATGGATCACGGCACCGACCGCAACACCGATCAGGATATAGGGAAACACCTTCTTGAAGGTATTGACCATCTGCTCTTTTGCGTAGATCAGGCGGTCTTTGATCGTTAAGTCAGGCGATTCGATGTCCACACGCCCTGCGGTGAGTATAAAGCTCTCGACATACCGCTCCATGCGCAGTTTCTCGATCAGCGTGCCGCCAAGCACGGCGATGATCAACCCGAACACGACATAGATCGCCGCGACCTTCGCGCCAAAGATGCTCATGAGAAGCACCAGTGAGCCGAGATCGACCATTGGCGACGAGATCAAAAACGAAAACGTCACGCCAACCGGAAGCCCAGCCGAGGTGAAGCCGATGAACAGCGGAATCGACGAACAGGAGCAAAACGGCGTCACCGTGCCTAAAAGAGCCGCGACGATGTTCGCGCCGATGCCGCGGAATCTGCCGAGTATCTTCTTGCTGCGTTCCGGCGGAAAAAAGCTCTGGATATAGCTGATGAGAAAGATCAGCGTGCAGAGCAGTATCGTGATCTTGATCACGTCATACACAAAGAATTGCAGGCTGCCGACCCAGCGGTTTGCCGTGTCTAGCCCGAATCCACCGAGCATGCGCCCGATCAGCTCGTTAAGCCACTTCATCGCGAGGATTTGGTTTTGAAAAAAGTCCCAAACGGATCTCAATATTTGCATCGTTCTACCTTGCTTATTCTTTCAGTTTCGTTATTCTTTTGATTACTTACATCCGCAGGCGGCTTCGTCCCGCTCGTCATTGGGCGTTGTGAGTTCATTCAGCAACTCCCGCGCGCGCACAGCACCCGATTCACAGATGCTGTAGTGTGTCCATTTCCCCTCCTGTCGGGTGCAGACGATGCCCGACTCGACGAGGATTTTCATGTGGTACGACAGCGCACTCTGCCCGATGCCGAGATCCTCCGTCAGCGCGCAGGCGCATTTTTCTCCGCTGCGCAACCGCTCCAGCACCCGAAGGCGATTTTCATCACAAAACGCCTTGAATACCTTTGCGTCGAGCACATAGCGCGATTCCATACCATACACCTCACATCAAAATTTCTTGATTCAACTTATCCTAACTCTCATATCAAAATTTGTCAATATGAAGCATTGTAAGATTTTCTTGATCTGATTGACTCAGCAATTTTTGCGTGCTTCTCACTCAGTTGGATTCACGTTGACTTATCGCGGCATACTGATACAATAAAACCCTACTCCGCAGCGCCTACGATGTTTGAATCGCAAGAATAACGCAGCGCGGCACAGGCAAACTTTACAGAACACGCGGTTTGGTTAGAAGAAAGCTGGGGACAAAAATGGAAGACCATTTACTGCAAGGCATCCAATTGGAAGAGGTGGAGCAATATCAGGAAGCGCTGCTAGCGTATGAGCAGGCGGCGCTGGACGAGCCGGAGAATCCGGAGCCGCTCTTTCGGCAAGGCGCGCTGCTCGACGAGGTCGGGGATTATCCGCGCGCGCTGCTCGCCTTTGACAAGGCGCTCTCTCTCGATCCGAAGCGTGCGTCTACCCTTCTCGCCCGTGGAGATGTGCTTTCCACGCTGGGGCGTTATGACGAAGCTGTTGCCGATTTTTCTTTGGCGATCCTGATCGAGCCGGAAGATGCCGACGCGTATTATAATCGTGGACTGGCGCATGCCAGCATGGAGCAAAACGAACAGGCGATTGCGGATTTTACCGCAGCGGTTCGGCGCGATCCCATGCACGGGGGAGCCTACAACAATATGGGCCTCGTGCATTTCAAAGCAGGCGACTATCCCGCCGCTTTGCAGGATTTTTCGGATGCGATTCGCGTGCGGCAGGGGTTTGCGTGCTCCTTTACGCACCGGGCAAGGGTGTCGGAAGCGCTTGGCGCGGTCAAAGACGCGATAGACGACTATACCCGTGCGTTGCAGATCAGCCCAACCGATGCCACGACGCTCTATTTCCGCGGCTGCATGTATTTTGCCTTGGGGGAAAAGGATAAAGGGAAAGACGACCTCGAACTTCTGATCCGAACCGCAGCCCGTGACAACCGGTTTCGCCAGCTTGCCATGCAAAAGCTGGAATCGGTTCAATAACGTAATTCCATCTTTTTTCGTAAAGAAAATAACTTTCACAACAAAACTAAAGCGCACGAGATGATTCGTGCGCTTTTTGTATGAGTTTCGCTTAAATTCGAATCTTTATCGATCAACTATCCCTCTATCTGCCGAGTTGACCGCCACTGAAATCCAGCACAGACCCCGTCATGTACGCCGAGGCGTCCGAGGCGAGGAAGAGTATCGCATCCGCGGCTTCCTCAAGAGTCGCAATCCTGCCGATGGGGATTTGTTTTTCATAATGCGCCATGTCGCGATCCAGCAGATCCGAAGTCATATCGGTATACATAATCGCAGGCGCAAACGCGTTGACGCGGATATGGTCGCGCGCGACCTCTTTGGCGAGCGACGTGGTAAACGAGATCACCCCGCCCTTACTCGCGGCATAATGCGTCTTTCCGTTGCGAGAGCCGAGATAGGCCGACGCAGACGCGACGTTCACGATTGAGGCAGGTTTCCCCGCCGCGACCGCATGCCGGATCATCTCCCGGCAACAGAGGAACACCCCGCCCATGTTGACCGCCATCACCTGATTCCACAGATCATAGGACGTGTCCTTGATCGGCATCAACGGGCAGACGCCCGCGTTGTTGATCAGGATATCGATAAAACCAAACCTCTCTTTTGCGTGCGCAAAGAGGTCAACAACATCATTCTCAACAGAGACATCCACGCGAAACGCTTCCGCTTGGATGCTGTATTGCGCGGAGAGTTCATCTGCGAGCGTCTCCGCCTTTTCGCGATTGCTTGCGTACGTGAGCAGGAGATTGACGCCCTCCCGCGCAAGCCGCGCGCAGACAGCGCTACCAAGACCCCGGCTTCCGCCGGTGACGATTGCCGTCTTGCCGCGCAGGTTGAGTTCCATATCCTTCGTGCCTTACGCGCCGGTGACGATTGCTACGGAGGCGGAGCAGCCGACGCGCTCCGCGCCGGAGGCGAGGATTTCGCGCGCAAACGCCGCGGTCTTGATGCCGCCGTCGATCTTGATCTTGACCGCGTCGCCGACGATGGCTTTAACGAACGCAACGTCGTCCTTGCAGGCGGCTTTGCCGGTCAAAGCGTTAGAAATCTTGACGTAGGCGGGCGCGACATCGCGGATGATCTCCAGCGTCTTGCGCTTCTCCTCGTCCGTGAGCAAGCCCTGCTCATAGATCGCCTTGACCTTGACGCCAAAGCCCGCGGCATCGACCATCGCCTTAAGCTCGCGCTTGACCTCGTCAAACTCGCCGGATTTGATGGCGACGATGTTGAGTTCAACGTCGAGCTCGGTCGCGCCGTTAGAGACGCACTCTTTGATTTCGCAGATCTTTGCCGCCGTGCTGGCAGCCCCTTGCGGGAAGCCGACCGGCGCGCAGATGCCCACGTTGCAAGTCTTGAGCGCTTCCGCCGCCTCGCGGACGAAATAGGGCGTCACGCAGACGTTGGCAAAATGATACTGTTTGGCAAGCGCACACTCCGCGATGATCTTTGCCCGCGTCATGTCGGGGTTTAAAATCGAATGCTCGATGTGCCCCGCCAGCTCCGTGCTGCACTCCGCGGGTTTTTCGGCGTTTGCGCATGCGCCCATCTGTTTATATACCTCTTCCGTGACTTTTTTCACGACTTCATCGATGTTCATTTCCCGTATACCTTCCCGTCAAACGTCCAGTGATCGACGACACCACAGGCTGTATTGTCGGCGATGATCTCCTTGTCGTGGAGCAATTGCTTCGCCGCTCCGCCATCGACATTGACCAGCACAAGATCGCCGATTCCGGCGTCCGCCCCGTCAAACACGATTTGCTGCGCTTCCACAGGGTTGCCGGAGCCATCCAGATACTCGACAATCAGCAGTTTATAGTTGTAGTGCGTCTGTTCCTTGATGGTCGAAACCAAATTCCCCACGACCCTGGCGAGTCTCATATGGTTGCCTCTAGCTCTTCGCGGCTGTCTTTTGCGGTGCCTTTGCCTGCGGTGCTTCGCCGAGCAGCATCTCCACATCCTCGTGCGGGCTGGGGATGACATGCACGGAGAACAGCTCGCCAACGCGCTTTGCAGCGGCGGCACCCGCCTCGACGCTGGCCTTCACCGCGCCGACATCTCCGCGCACCATGACGGTGACGAGACCAGAGCCGATCTTCTCTTTGCCGACCAACGTGACGTTTGCGGCTTTCACCATGGCGTCTGCCGCCTCGATTGCCGCGATGAGCCCCTTGGTTTCTACCATTCCGAGCGCCTGTTTCATACGATTTTCTCCTTCTCGCAATTTGATATGATTCTCTTTTTTGTCTATGCTTGATCTTCGTCGATGAATCCTGCAATTGCCGCGTCCACCGGCACCAGCTTCTTTCGAAACAGCAGGGATGCCTCCTTCGAGCCGATTAGGTACACCAGATCGTTCGGCCCCGCCTGCCGCGTTGCATCCGCGGCGATGATCACCTTTGCGGGGTTGCCGTTTTCGATGGTTTCAACGACCAGAAGCTTGATTCCGGTCAGCGTTTCATATTTCTTCGTCGCCACAACCGTGCCGATCACTCGTCCCGTATACACAGCAGTCCCCCTTTCTCTATGTCGTTACTAGTAAATTGAGCGCCGTACAAGATCCATATTCGGCGCGGGAATCACGACCGACTGGGAGATCATTCCCTGCGCGCCCTCCGTCGCCTCCGCCGCGCGCACCGCAGCCTCACAGGCGGAGACATCGCCGGTAAACACGACAAACGCCTTGCCGCCGAGTCCTCTGCCTAAGCGAATCTCGATGAGTGAAATATCCGCGGTCTTCACCGCTGCGTCCGCAATCTTGATTGCCACGCACAGCGAGAACGTCTCCAGAATGCCCAGCGCGCGGGGTTCCGGCACGTCGGAACAGGCAACCACGGCGGAGAGCACCTGCGGATGGATGCTGGCGATGACGAGTTTGTCGATCAGTCCTGCGCCGCAAACCATCGCGCCCGCTTCGACGGCGGCTGAGACCGCCGCGACATCGCCGGAAATCAGCACGATGTATTTCCCAGCGCAAACCGCCTGCGCGGTCAGGAGCGAAACATCCGCCGCCTTGAGCATGCTGTCCGCGGCTTCAATCCCCTTTGGAATATTCTGGCATTCGATCATTCCGAGTGCATTCATAAAAAACTCCTATCGTTCGATGCGGATGGCCTGACTATCCACAGCCGTTACCGTTCCGTCGATGCTCGCGTGGACGTTTGCCCCCATCTTGCCTTCGGGAATCTTTGCAATCAGATCGCCCCGCTTTACGCTGGTTCCAACCGAAACCACGGGCTCGGCAGGCGCGCCAATGTGCATCTTGAGCGGTATGCTCACGCTCGATACCGCGAGCTCTTCGCGCACAAGCGGCGCGTTTGCCTCAAATCTTGCTACGTCCATGCGCGATTCCAGCCGGTACACCGGTAGCTTTGTCAGGTGATATCCTGCGTCTACAGGATAAGCGATCTTCTTCTCCGGCTTGACGCCTGCGCGGCTCAAGCCCTCTTTCATACGCGTCATCATCGCAGCGGGGTTCAGGCCGAAATTGCAGGCGTAATAGGTGCAGAGCCCGCAGTTGCAGCAGGAGAACACGCCGTTGACGTCGCCCAACAGCGCGCCGTCGTTGTTTGCCGCCGCGCGCATCGCCTTGTGCGGCTCTACCTTGAGCCCAAGCGCGTTGCGCGGGCACATCTGCGTGCAGAGGCTGCACTGGCAGCACACCGCTTTGGCGAGCTTGATATCGCGCGCGAGGTCGTTTGTCTTGGTCGCGACCAGCGGATGATCTGCGCGCAGCACGACGATGCCTCCCGTGGTCTTGGTCACGGGTTTGCTCCAGTCCGTCTCCAGCGCGCCCATGCAAGGGCCGCCGATGAGTGCGACAAATCCGTTTGCGCTCTTGGGCCCGCCCGCGCGGTCGATCAACATTTGGTAAGTGGTACCGATCGGCACCTCCAGCGTCACAGGTGAGGCGACCTCTCCGGTGACGGTTACGCTCTTACTGGTAACGGGAATCCCCTGCATTGCGCGGTCGATGTTGCGAAGGGTGCTGACGTTGAGCACCACCGCGCCCGCGTCGAGGGGCAGACCGCCCGTTGGCACAACCTTGCCCGTGACTTCGTATACCATCACCTGCTCGTCGCCAGCGGGATACGTGCTTTTCATGAGCTTGAGCGAGATGCCGTCCTTGCCCTTCACCGCGCGCTGGAGCGACTCCACCGCGTCGTGATAGTGCTCCTTGGTGCAGATCACGCCTTGTTTTGCTCCCGTTGCCTGCATGGCAAGAAGCAAACCCGCGACGATCTCGGCTGCATGATCCCGCATGGTGTATTGATCGACATTCAGCAGCGGTTCGCATTCCGCGCCGTTGGCGATCACGATTTCGGCATTGCAACGCAGCTTGACATGCGTGGGAAACCCCGCGCCGCCAGCACCGACCACGCCCGCGTCTTTGATTGTTTCGAGAATATCCGCCATAATCACAGCTTTCTCTGATTCGTTCAATCTTCGATACAACTACAATTTCGCGCTAGACGATCCGTAGATCGCCGTGCAGCACGCATCTGCGCGCGCGGGTAAAGGATTTTGCGCTCGTGAGCCCTTCGCCCGTCGGGGTTGCGATGGTCAGCGTGGTGTATCCTTCCGCTAAAAACCCAAGCCCCGCGTAGGACGGCGCGTTTTTCACGAACACCGTGGTGTTCAGCGAAGCCGCCGCCAGTGTGAGGTGCTTGATGTTGGTGGAATGGATCATCGCCGAATGCTGGCAGCCCTGCTCCGCGCAGATGGCTTCCTCGACCGCCTCTTCAATGGTAGAGACGGTGCAGATGGCGAGCACGGGCATCAGCATCTCTGTGCGCACGAACGGATGGTTCTTGTCCACCCGCGCGATGACGAGGCGCGGATCACCCGTGAAGCTCACGCCGCTGTCCTTGAGGATCACGGCGGCGTTTCTGCCGACGTAGTTGCGGTTTATCACATATGTATCGTTCTGTTTGACCAGAACGGTGTTGACGATTTTGTCGATGTCGTTACCTGCGACGAGATGCGCTCCGTTTTGCTGCATCTGGGAAACCAGCTCGTCCACGATGTTTGCAAACGCGAAGACTTCTTTTTCGGCGATGCAGACGACGTTGTTGTCAAAGCTCGCGCCGTCGACGATATCTTTAGCAGCCTTTTTGATATCGGCTGTGTCGTCCACGATCACCGGCGGGTTGCCGGGGCCTGCCGCGATGACTTTTTTACCCGTGCGCATGGCGACCTTGACCACCGCCTCGCCGCCCGTGACGGACAGCAGCGGAACATCTTTGGACTCCATCATGGTCTTGCCGCTCTCGAGCGTGGGCTCTTTCACGGTGGTGATCAGTGTGCTGGGTCCGCCCGCCTGCGCAATTGCCTCATTGAGGATACGCATCGCCTCCTGCGAGGCGCGCTTTGCCGCGGGGTGCGGGTTAAAGACCACCGCGTTGCCGGCGGCGATCATGCTGATTGCGTTGTTGATGACCGTCGAGGTCGGGTTGGTGGAGGGCGTAATCGAGCCGATCACGCCATAGGGTGCGGCTTCGACCAGTGTCAGGCCATAGTCGCCCGTGAATGCCTGCGCGTGCAGGTCTTCGATGCCCGGCGTCTTCTCCGCGGCGAGGATGTTCTTCGCCCGCTTGTCGGCGACGCGGCCGTAGCCCGTCTCTTCGTTGGCAAGGCGCGCCAAAGATTCCGCGTGCTGCAGCGAGGCTTTGCGCATGGCTTCGATCAGTCTGCCGCGCTTTTCAAGCGGGAGTTTGATGAGCTCTTTCTGCGCGGCTTTCGCACTCGCAATCGCTTCTTCCATCGTGTCGCAGAGCCAGGTTCCGTGCGTTCTTGATGGTTGATTTTGAAATTTTGCCAGCGTTTCTTCTATGATGCTGTCGATTTGCGTATCTGAATATGCCATAGTGTCCTCTTTCCCGTCCATCCCGTCGCGCTAACGTTTTGGCTACTTGCTGCCGTATTTTTCAAACACGCGCTCGCCGCGCAGGTCGATGGAGTCGATGATCGCGATGATCGCAAGATCGCTCGGCTTCCCGTCCGTAAACGCGGTCTGCCGCGAAGAGCTTCCGCTGCAGCACATCACAACCTCGCCTTCGCCCGCGCCGACCGCGTCGATCGCGACAAGAGGGCTACCCTTTGGCTGCATGGTGTCCAGATCCAGCGGAGCCACGACCAACAGCTTCAACCCCGTCAGGGTTTCGGACTTATTGGTGCTCACGACGCTGCCTTTGACAACCCCAATCATCATATGCTTCTCCTCCGTGTGCGCTAAGACTGCGCACGCTCGATATGAATCTGTAATTCTTTCGCGGTGTCGACCGCAAGCGGGGTTACGATTGCGCCCGCGGCGCAAACGATCGTCTTTCTACCGTTCTGCTTGGCTTCGACCACTTCCCGCTCGGTGACCAGCGCGAGAACGCCGGAACTGGTGCCCTCGCACGGCTGATACGTGAAAAACCGAAATCCCATAGAGGTCAGTTGGTCGATCGCCTCCGCAAGACGTGCAAAATACGTGTCCCTGCGGAATTTCGGCGGTTCGAAGTCCAGCAGCACATCTACAACTTTTCCCCAGAGGATACGGCGCACCAGCGCCTCGGAAAAGTCCTCCGCGTTATCCCCGGCGCCCATGCGTGCCAACAATGCCGTGCCGGGCGCGAGCAGCACCGCGTGCTCCGCGCGCACCAACAGCTCCACCAGCTCGTTTTTCTGCGTCGCCCAGTCCAGGCGGCAGCCCATCGTCTCCTCCGTGGAGAACACCGCGTCGCTGAGGAAGACGAGCTGTGCGTGCTTGTTGTATTGCGTCGCCAGCGCCGCGAGCGCCCGCTCCGGCGCGGGGACAAATCCCGGCACCAGAACCAGTGTATCCGCGTCCCCCGCGAGCGTCTCGCCCATATGCGGCGCGGAATTTGAATCCCGCATCGTGGACTGTGCGCGCTCGATAATCTTCTGAATCTGATCGTCGCTGAGGTTCATGGCTTTCTCACCACGGTCACGATCTCGAGCAGCTCGCCGTTTTTAATGCTGCCCGCGTTGGCCTCTTCCATGTCCAGATGCAGCTCCAGATTGTGTCCGTCTCCGCAGCGCACCGGAACACCTTCAAACACCAGCGCACGCACGCCGTCTTTTCGGATGCTGACAAGATCGCCGTTCTGCAACCCCAGCCACGCCGCCTGTTCCAGAGAGATATGCACATGCCGCATGGCGACGATTACGCCGCTAGAGAGCTCGACAGACCCGGCGGGGCCGATAATCGTCGTGCCCGGTGTGCCTTCGATGTCGCCGGAGAGGCGCACGACGGGCGAAATGCCGAGTTTGAACGCGTCGGTGGTCAGGATTTCCACTTGCGTCTTGCCCCGCGCGGGGCCGAGCACGCGAACCTGATCGATCCTGCCCTTTGGCCCCGCAATGGAGACGGTCTCGCTGGCTGCAAACTGTCCGGGTTGGGACAGCGCGCGCTCCGGTTTGAGCGCGTAGCCCTTGCCAAAGAGCGCCTCCAGATCCTGCGCGGACACATGGATGTGGCGATTGGAGCCAGCCGCGGGTACAAATCGCTTGCCGGTCTGCTCATATGCGGTTTTTACGATGCGCTCTGTCACCAGACGCTGCACCACTGCCCGTTCCGTCGTCGTCTCCATCTGTCCTACACGTCCTTCTTTTTAGTAAACGACCGGCGCGTCTTTCGCGGGTTTTTCGTCCTTGACGATCAGCATACCCTTGCTCGTGCCCATGCGCACTGCGCCCGCCGCGAGCATCTTATCCGTGGTCGCGCGGTCGTTGATGCCGGTGCTGGCCTTGACGCGGCAAGCATCGCCCACCGTACGCTTCATCAGCCGCACGTCGTCGACGGTCGCTCCGCCGCTGCCAAACCCGGTCGAGGTCTTGACGAAGTCCGCCTTGGCGCGCTTGGCAAGCTCGCAGGCAATGACCTTCTCCTCGTCGGTCAGCGCGCTGGTCTCGATGATGACCTTGACGATCGCCTTGGGATGCGCCGCGTCCACAACCGCCTTGATGTCTTCATACACCAGGGTGTAGTTCTGGTCCTTCAGCGCGCCGATGTTGATCACCATGTCGACTTCATCCGCGCCGTTTTTGACGGCCTCCATGGCCTCCAGCGACTTGATGAACGAGGTGTTCGCGCCCAGAGGGAAGCCGATGACGCAACAGGTTTTGACACCTGTGCCCTTGAGCTGTTCGGCCACATACACCACGTGAGTCGGGTTGATGCAGACGCTTGCAAAGCCGTATTCCTTGGCTTCGTCGCAAAAACGCTTGACCGTCTCACGCGTGGTTTCGGGTTTGAGCACCGTGTGATCCATGTATTTGGCGTAGGATGCGTCATATTTCCCCGCTGACGCCTGTGTTTCGGGGCCGTCGGTCATGATCTTTTTGACCGCATCCTGAATGAGTTTATCGATATCCATATTCTTCTCCTATTGCCGTTTGGTGCAACTTCACTGGCTCCTTATTTGAGCAGAATCCCTTCCACATCCTCGTGCGGACGCGGAATGACGTGCACCGAAACCAGTTCGCCAACGCGCTTTGCGGCGGCGGCACCAGCTTCAACGCTGGCTTTCACCGCGCCGACATCCCCGCGCACCATGACGGTCACGAGACCCGATCCGATCTTCTCTTTGCCGATGAGCTGCACATTGGCAGCCTTGACCATCGCGTCGGCTGCTTCAATCGCGCCGACCAGCCCTTTGGTTTCCACCATACCGAGCGCTTGCTTTTCCATAGTTTCCTCCGATTTCTTCTTGTTACTGGAGCAGAATCTTTTCCACGTCTTCATGCGGACGCGGAATGACATGCACCGAATACAGCTCGCCAACGCGCTTTGCGGCGGCGGCGCCTGCGTCCACGCTGGCTTTCACCGCGCCGACATCCCCGCGCACCATCACGGTGACGAGGCCCGAACCGATCTTCTCTTTGCCGACCAGCGTGACGTTGGCGGCCTTGACCATTGCGTCGGCTGCCTCAATCGCGCCGATCAGCCCCTTGGTTTCCACGAGACCCAATGCCTGTTTCTCCACTTGTTTCTTCCTCCGTCGATTTTTTAATAAAATGCGTAAACTTGCGTTAGATCAGCATTCCGCCGGTCACGTCCACGATGGCACCGGCGATGTACATGCCCTTTTCCGAGGCGAGGAACGCGACCGTATAGGCAACCTCGCGCGCGCTGGAAACCCGGCCGACCGGAATGCGGTCTTCATAGTACTTCAGCCATTCCGGCTGGGAGAGCTTGTCCTCGTTGAGCGGGGTGCGCACCATGCCGGGCGCAACTCCGTTGACGATGATGCCGCGGGACGAAAATTCACGCGCGAGCGCCTTGGTCATCATGTTCACGGCTCCCTTTGCCGAGACATAGTGCGCGTGATCCGGCGAGGAGACGGTGAAGCCGGATTTAGAGGAGATGCTCACGATGTGACCCTTGACGTCGTGCTTGAGATAGTGCAGCGCTGCGCGCTTGCTAAACATAAACGTGCCGTTGAGGTCGATGTCGATGACCTTTTTCCACTCTTCGTCGCTCATCTTCTCAATCGGTGTGGTCGGCCAGATGCCCGCGTTGTTGACGAGCACATCCACGTGACCAAACTCTTTTTCCGCCTGCACGAAGATGTTGTCGATGTCCTCGGCCTTTGCGATGTCGCCGTACATGGCGACGCACTTGGTGCCGTATTTCGCGCTGAGCTCTTTGGCAAAGCGCACGGAGCCTTCCTCGTCAAAGAGATAGTTGGCGATGACGTTCATGCCCTCTTCCGCAAAGACATCGCAGATGCCTGCGCCAAGTCCCGTGGTGCCGCCGGTTACGATTGCTGTTTTACCCCTTAAATTCAGATCCATAGTTTTTTCCCTCCAACTCGTTGCCGCTTAGTGCATCTCTCTGCCGCCGGTGATGTTAAACGCCTGCCCCGTGCAATAGTCTCCCGAAACGGTCAGGAAAAACACGAACTCGACCACATCCTGAATGTCCGTGAGTCTGCCGAGCGGCACTTTCTCCGTGAACTTTTTCACGATCGCGTCGCGCTCCATCTTCATGTTCTCGACGTAACCCTTGCTGACGGAGGACCAGACGCCGGTTGCATCCGTGATGCCCGGGCAGATAGCGTTGACGTTGATGTTGTCTTTTGCGAATTCAAACGCCAGCGCCTGGGTCAGCACGATCACCGCACCCTTGGCGGCGCTGTAGGGCGCCATCAGGGCGGAGCCGGTCTTGCCGGACTTGCTGGCAAAGTTGATGATCTTGCCGCCGTGGTTTTTCTTCATGCTCGGCAGCGCGCCCTGGATGCAATAGGTCGTGCCGTAGACGTTGACCTTGAACATCTTATCGAGGATCGCCTCGTCGTTCTCTTCAAACGGGCGGGTGTCGACCACGCCAGCGTTGTTGACCAGCGCGTAGATATCGCCCATGGTGTCGACGATGTCTGCAAAGCACTTGAGCACGGCGTCGCGGTTGGTGATGTTGAGCACATAGCTTTTTGCGGTGTAGCCCTTGCCCGCGAGCGTCTTAGCGGACTCTTCCACGAGCGGATCGATGTCGATGAGCACGACCTTCGCGCCCTGCTCGGCATATTTCTCCGCAATGGCGTAGCCGATGCTCTTTGCCGCGCCTGTGACCACGCACACCTTACCCTGAATGTTGTCACTGTTGAGACTCATGTTGATTCCTCCTGCTTATTCTCTTATTTCTTTTTATGTTAGATTTAGTGATTCTTATTTCTTCAATCGGCGAGTTGCTTCAGGCCTTGAGCAACCGGACGGTTTCTTTCATGTCATCCGAGAGGAAGATCATCGACCCGCCGACGAGGTTATCCACACCGAGTGCGCGCTTTTGTGCCCCGTTACTCGTGTTGATACCGCCATCTACCTGTATTTCGAAGTGCAGGTTTTTCTCTTTTCGCATCTGCGCGAGGCGTTTAATCTTCTCGTCCACCGCGTCGATGAACTTCTGCCCGCCAAAGCCCACGCAGACCGCCACCAGCAAAACCAGATCCACCTGATCGAGATAGTGTTCCATCAGCTCGACTGGCGTTGCGGGATCGAGCGCTACGCCCGCGAGCTTGCCGTGCTTCTTGATTTCGCGGATCAGCTCAATCGGGTGCGCCGTCGCCTCGTGGTGAAACGTGATCGAGTCCGCGCCCGCTTCGGCAAACGCGGCGATGAACCTGCCGGGTTCTTCGATCATCAGGTGAACATCCGTGCGAAGCGGGGTAAAGTCGCAGACCGCGCGCGTGATGTCCATGCCCATCGTGAGGTTCGAGACAAAGTGTCCGTCGGTGATGTCTACGTGAATGCAGTCGCATCCTGCTTCTTCCGCACGTTTGAGCTCTTCACCCAGATAGAGCCAGTTTGCGGACAGAATGGACGCCGATACTTTTTTCATGGCAGTTACTCCGAATTTTTCGTATTGTTTCTATCTGCTCTCACTATAGGTTTGCACGCATTTGATGTCAACTATTTGGCACTATAATGCACATATGTTCACGTTTTTTGCGCTTTTCCGGTGTCGCAGTGACAATCAACGTCGTTTCACGTTCATTTATATGTTATCGTTTTACAAATGCTCTTGTTTTACTTGACAAGCCAGCACGGATGCACTATATTCAAACCATCGTAATGAGGAGTGTGTTTATGCCGCAGCCGATCGACGAAAAGCGCGATCTTTTGATCAAGGTCGCGAAGCTCTACTATATAGAAGGCCGCTCGCAGGAGGAGATCTCGCAGGAGGTGCATGTTTCGCGCCCTACGGTTTCTCGCCTGCTCAAGACCTCTATCTCCTCCGGCATCGTTCAGATTCGAATCGACGATATCTCCTCCTTCGGCATCGAGCTTGCCAAAAGAATCGAAGATCGCTTCGGCATCCGCCATGTCATCGTAGCCCCAAGCAGCCACACGCTCGAAGAGAGCAAGCAAAACGTGGGCGCTGCGGCGGCGATCTATCTGGAATCGTTTCTCGAAAACGGCGTGCTGCTTGCCATCGCATGGGGCACGACGCTGAGCTACGTGGTCAAAAACATCCGCCACAATGCCTTTAAGCGCGTAGACGTGATTCAGCTGCTCGGCGGCATCGGCAACAAGACCATGGATACCGACGCAAACGCCCTCGCGCTGACCCTCGCTAGCGCGTTCAACGGAGACAGCTACCTGCTGCAAGCGCCGTTTATGGTGAAAAGCAAGGTTTTGCGGGATCTGCTCATGGACGAGCCGCACATTCAGGAGCATTTTCAGCGGCTTGCCAGCGCAAACGTTGCCGTCGTGGGCCTTGGCTCCACGCGTCCGGAACTCAGCGCACAGTTCCGCTCGGGGCACATCAGCATGGAGGACGCACAATCGCTGCGCAACGAAGGCGCGGTGGGCGACATCTGCGGGCGGTATATCGACATCGACGGCCACCCCTGCGAAGCCCCGCTGATGGATCGCATCATCTCCGCCACGCTCGACGACCTCAAGCGCATTCCGACCGTGATCGGCGTTGCCTGCGGCGAGGAAAAGAAGGACATCATCACCGGTGCGCTCAAGGGTAAATACATCGACATTCTGATCACCGACCGAAGCGCCGCACTGGCGATTTTGAGCGAGAAATAAAAATCGCTACGCATTGTGCGTAGCCTTCAGAGAATAGGTTGCAACAAAAAACCGCGGCAGATGCCGCGGTTTTGTTATAGAAGATTATACCAGCGAAAGAATCGTGTGAATGAGTTCGTTCGCTAAAAGCGCGTGTTGCTCAAACCAGCGATAGAATCGTCTTTGCCGTGTTTTCGTCCGTGACGAAATGCGTGATGATGTTGAGCCGGAGCGCGCCGATGATGGAGAGCACCTTGTGGTGACCCGCCGCGATGCTGAGCACGTTTTTCGCGCTCTTGAGTCCTTCTTCGTCGATGCCCATGATGCGCTCGTTATAGTCGTTTTTCAAAAACTCACCTTGAATATTAAACCGGCGCGCGCCGATGTCCCCGACCGTCTTCTCCGGGTTGGTTTCGTAGGACTTGTGGAGCGCAACGGGATCAAACTGGCTCTTGTCGCTGTAATACTCCGGCGGGGAACCGACGCCGACGATTGCGACGTCGATCTTGCGCCATTTTTCGGCGATGGACTGCATGTATTGGCTCTTCATGTGCAGCGCTTTGTCCTCGATAGACTCCGCAAGCGCGGGCGCATAGATAAACGACGGCGTGCCCCTGAGCTTTTCGGCAAAGAGGCGAACCATTTCGTTGAGTTGATATTCGGAAGAGAGATGGTGCGAACCCCCGATGAGCGGCACGACGTTGACGTCGAACAATCCCGTGCTTTCCGAGAAGGCTTTCATGAATTCATAGCACGTCATGCCCCAGGCAACGCCGACCGTGGAGTGGTTCTCAATCAGCTTTTCGGCGACGATGGCACCCTGCGCCGCGAGGATCTTGGTCAGCGGCGTCAGCGCGGTGACCACCGTTGGCGTCACATAGCAGTTGGAGAGACCGAATGTACGCGAAATCTCGCCTGCCAGATCTTCATTGCTGGCAAGCGGGTTTTTGATGTTGATTTCAACGATGCCGAGCTCTCTTGCTTCGGACAGGATCATGGAGATATATGATCTGGAGATACCAAGCTCTTTTGCGATACTCTGCTGCGTGAGCCCTTCCACATAGTACATCTTCGCAACATGTACCATCATCTGCATATCATATCTGGATTCCATTGGATACCCTCAAACTCGTTCATCAAGATTGAAATATAGTATCACAGTTTACTGTGTTTGAAAACGTTTTTCCGATTGCACAAATTCTCAATCTTCCGCCTTCTCAATTCCGAAAAACGGTTTTCCAGTCCTTCCATGTATCATCCAGCAGGCGACTGAGTTTCTGGTACAGCGCGAATTTATCCTGATAGACCTGCGCTGCGTTCGGGTTTGGCGTGCAGGTATACTCTACCCGCGAAAACACGTCAACCGCCTGTTGAAAGTCCTGATACACACCCGAGGCGATTCCCGCGCACATCGCGGCGCCCATCGTGCCAAGTTCCTTGCCCGCGGAGACCTCGATGGGAATCTGGAACACGTCTGCGAAGATCTCCACCCAGACGCGGGAGCGCGCGGCACCGCCTGAGATGCGAATGCCGGAGGGGCGCTCGCGAAAACGAAGCAAATTTTCCATATGCGTTCTGTGGGAAAACGCAACGCCTTCATACACCGCGCGCAGCATGTGCGCCTTGGTGTGCAGCCCGCTGATGCCGAGGAAGCACGCCTTTGCGTCCGCATTGACGTTGGTGCCAAACAAAAACGGCAGGAAGATGATCGGGCAATCCTCCGGTGCGATCCCCGAGACTATTTGATCCGCGATCTGGAACACGCTGCCGCCTTTTTCTTGCGCCTGCTGTTTCTCCTGTCCCATGAGGTTTTTGACAAACCATTCAAGGTTGCTCGCGGAGGTCATGCTGTTTTCGAGGATCATCCAATAGTCGTCCATGCAGTACAGCGCGTTTTGAAACAGCTGTTTGGAGGCAATCGGTTTTTTGGACAGAAACTCGTTGATGCTCCACGTACCTGCTACCATGCACATCTTATCCGGCGAAGTCACGCCGGTGCCGATACAGCAGGCAGCAACGTCGCAGAGCCCACCCGCAACGGGTGTGCCCGCCACAAGTCCTGTCTCCCGCGCGGCTTTTTCGCTGATCGTGCCGCAGACGTCGGTGCATTTTTTCAGCGGCGCGAACAGGCGCTTGTAATCGCCGATGCCGAACGCATCAAAGATCGCGTTATCATAAGAGATGGTCGAGAGGTTGATTCCGTTTGCAACCGAAACATCGGTCAGTTCCGTATACGCCTCTCCCGTCAGGCAAAACCGGACATAGTCCTTGCAGGAGAGCACCCACTCGGCGCGCTCCAACACCTCCGGCTTGTGATCCTTATGCCAGGCGACAATCGGCAGCGTCTGCCCCGCCCAGATGATCTGCATAGTCAGCGGAAGCAGCGCGTCATAGGTGCCGTCCGCGTTCCAGCGCTCGACATATTCCTTTGCGCGCGTGTCGGTGGAGATGATGCCGTTTGCCGCGGGTTTCCCCTCTGCGTCGATAAAATAAGCGCCGCAGCCATGTCCCGTGACCGCAACGCCAAGGATATCTGTGGGGTTGACGGACGATTGCTCCAGCACGTCGCGAATCGCCTTTGCGTTCGCTTGCCAGAGATCATCCATATCGCGCTCAACAAAGCCGACTTTCTCCATGATCGGTTTTACCTGAATGCCCGCAACCGCAATCTCCGCGCCGCTTGTGCTATAGAGCGCGGCCTTGGTCACCGTGCCGCCGTTATCGAGCCCGAGCAGATATTTTTGTCCCATCCGATCCCCCCGATTGTTTCTCGCATTCACGTATCACAGATTTGAAATACCCATCGTCTATCGATTGGAAATTGACATAAGGCGAATAAGCGAACACGATTGCCCGCAGGATGTGATTATGCTGTCATCATACAGGAAAGAGAACGAAAAAATCAATTCCGGAGAAAAGTTGATTCGGTTTAATCGATGAACTCCTGCACGACCTCGATCTGGTCTTTTTTCGCAAGGTCGTAGCAATAGCAGTCGCGGGCATAGGTGCGCTCCGGCAGCACGCAGAGGATGTGCACACTCTCGCAACCATATGGGAACCCAGCCTGATGCCAGACGCCCGCTTTTACGTTGACGAGCGTGCCTTTGGGCACCAGAAACACCTCAATCTGATCGGCCGGAATCGCCTTTTCAAACGTCGCCGGGGCAACGTGAATCAGATAATCGCCATCAAGGCAGAGAATCGTCTCGTGGCAATAGTCGTGCACTTCCGAGTTTGTGATCACCCACGGCCGCTGGTTCACGACGCAGGCAGAATAGGAAGCGCTTGTTGCAAAGCCAAGGCTCTGCTGCACCATGTCCCGATAGAACACCACGGGTTCTTCGCCGAAGCTCGGTCCCGTCGGCTCCAGAATGCTCGCGTAAGAACCATATTGCTCAAAACTCTCCTTGGAGAGATGCCGAATGCCTGTTTTTCTCATCGTTGTTTCTCCTTGCGCGCAGTCTTTGCCGCCCGCTTCTGCCGGTCAGGGTTTCTGCGCCTGAACGATCTTGTCCGCGATGAACGCCCGTGCCGCGCGCGCCGTCTCGATGGATTGTTTCGTTTCGTCCGTCCACATCTCGGTGACGAACAATCCGCTGTATTGCTCCTTCTCCAGCAGGCGAAAGAACGAGACAAAATCCACATTGCCGTCTCCAAAGGCAATGTCCCGCACGATTCCGGGGAGCGTGTCCTTGAGGTGTATGGCGACGATGTCCTGCATTCCGCGAACGAACTCCTGCTCAATGTCCTGTCCGGTTGCGCAAAGGTTTCCAAGATCGGGATAGATCTTCAGCCACGGCGACTGGATGGAATCCACGTAGCGCTTTGCTTTGCTGATGGAGTCCATCAGGTCGTTTTCCATGGTCTCCAGCGCCAGCATGACCGCCTTTTCCTGTGCATAGCGCGCGCACTGCGCGAGTGAATCGCGAAAGTTTTGTACCGTTGCATCCGTGCTCGGGTTGGCGTATTCGTCGTATCCTGCGAGCTGGATGACGCGGATGCCGCAGTCGAGCGCAAAATCGATCGCGTCGCGAATCAACTGAATCCCGCTCTTGCGCGTCTCTTCGCATTCGCTGCCGATGGGGTAGCGCCGGTTCGCGCTCAGGCACATGGATAAGATCGGCATATTCACGCGGTGGATCGTTTCCATCAGCTTGGTGCGCTCGCTCTTGCTCCAGTGCAGGCGTCCGATGCGTTCATCCGTTTCGTCGATGCTGATCTCCATGAAATCATAGCCCGCGTCTTTTGCAGCGCATAGGCGTTCTTCCCAGTTCAGTTGTTTCGGCAATGCTTTTTCATATAAGCCGAACAGATTCTCTTGCAAGTTTCTCAAGCAAAGTGCCTCCAGCATATCGGTACCCCGCGAGACGCGATCTTCTTTCGACCTCGCCTTTCGCGGTGGGATTTCTCAATCGTGATCAGTGGTTCTGGCCGTATGTTTTGTGAATCTCCACGGCGTCAGCGGTCTGTTCATCGGTCATGATGGCGACGTTGCCCGCAGCCTTTGCCGCAAGATACGCCTTTGCTGCTTCTTCCATATAAATAGCAGCGTACAGCGCCTCTTTGAGATTGCTCCCGACGGCGATCACGCCGTGGTGCTTTAAGATCACCGCGCGCTTACCGCCGAGATAGTTGACCGCCTGAACGCCCATGTCGATGCTAGCTGCGGAGCAATAGGGAGCTACGTTAATGGAGCCAAGCGTGACATTCGCTAACGTCGTCAGCGCGGCGGGAAACACGTCCCCGATGAGCCCGACCGCCGTTGCGTACGGCTGATGCGTGTGGATGATTGCGTTGACTTCCGGCAATGCATCGTAGATGTATTTGAGCGCAACTGTATCCACCGATTCGCGGAGTGTCCCCGCGACGCGCTCTCCTGCTTTGTTAAAAACGATCAGATCATCCACCTGCATGGTTTCGTATGCGGTGCCGGAAGGTGTTACGATCACATCCCCGTTCTCCTTGCGGACGCTGACGTTGCCGCCGGAGAGCGCAATGAGCCCGTAGTTCTTGATCTCCAGCGCTGCCTGAATGATCTCCTGTTTGTCTTGTTCGTACATATGGTTACCCCCAGAAAAGTTGCTTTCACAACCGTATAGTCTTAATTTATGTGCGCGAATGATTTCGCACGGATTTTAAGCTGCGATGCTTTCTTTGGAAAGCAGGTGGTTGAGCACGACCGCAAACACCAGCACAGCGCCTTTGGCAAGCAGCTGCCAGTATTCGGGTATGACGGACTTGAGCCCGAATGTCAGGCAGACGATGATGAGCGCGCCGACAAACGACTTCACCACGGAACCTTCTCCGCCCGTGAACACCGTTCCGCCCAGCAGGCAGGCGATGATCGCCTCCGTCTCCGCGCCGACGCCCGTATACGGTTCGCCGATGAGCAGGTAGCTAGCCCGGGCAACACCCGCCAGCGCCGCAACCGCGCCGAGCAGGATATAGACGCCCCAGACGACCTTGACAACGTTGATGCCGGAGAGCTCCGCCGCTGTGCGGTTGCCGCCAACCGCGACGAGATACTTGCCAAACAACGTCCGTTTTTGCAGGATCACGAGTGCGATGAGCAAAACAATCGCGACGATAAACGCCCAGGACAGCCCCATAAACACCTGATCTTTGGAAAAGCTCCCCATCCATTCCGGCATCTTCAGGACATCTGTAGTCGTAATGGAGGAGATTCCCGGCGGAACAAGAAACCGTGCGACGCCCTGATAGGCGTTCATCGTGATCAACGTCGCGATGACGGGTGTGATTCTTAGCTTCATGACGAGAAAGCCGTTGATGGCGCCAAGAAAGATGCCCAGTGCGATAACGATCAGCAACGACAGCGCAAACGGGAAGCCGTTGAGCACGAGTATCGCGTGGACGACCGTGGTGAGGCTGAGTGTGCTGCCGACCGAGAGGTCGATGTTACCCGTGATGAAGATCAGCGTAAACGCGCTGCTGATCATTAAGATCGGCGCGGACATGCGCAACAGGTTTGCGATATTCGGCGGAAACAGGAAGTTGCCGCGCAGGAACAGATCGCCTTTGAGCAGACTCAACACGGTGACGACCGCAAACAGAATGATATAGACGTATATTTCTTTTACAATTCTCTTGACCCGCTGGGCCCGAAGAGTTGCCGGTGTGCAATTTGATGACATAGTCTTAATCCCTTTCCAACAGATCCGTAGCATCCGCCCGTCTACTTGCTTCTTCGATCCAGCAGATAGCGCTGCGCGATGATTGCCAAGAATGTCACGACCGCTTTGAGAATAAACTGCCATTCCGGGCGCAGCAGCAGGCCGTAGGCCGCGGACGAGACCACGCCGAGGATCAGAGCGCCGATGACCATGCCCAGAACGGAGCCGACGCCGCCGTCGATGCTTGCCCCGCCGAGGAGTGTCACGACCAGCGCGCTAAACTCAAACCCCGCGCCGCGCGTGGAGATACCGGCCTTCATCTCGGAGGCGAGCAGGATGCCCGTGATGCCCGCGAGCAGTGCGCTGAGCAGATAGAGCAGCGCGATATGCAGCTCTACCTTGACGCCGGAGAGGCGCGCCGCCTCGCGGTTTGCGCCGATGAGATAGGTGCGCCGCCCGAACGAGGTCTTTTTCTCAATAAACAGCGCGACCACCACGAGGATTGCAGCGATTGCAGCCGCGATCTTGATGGGTCCAAACAGCGGCACATTGCCGATCACGCCGAAGATATCCGGCAGACCCGCGCTGCGCTGCGCGCCGAGCGCCGCAACCTGTCCGATTCCGCGGGCGATAGACATGGTGCCGAGGGTGACGATGATGGAAGCCACGCGCATCTTGGCGATGAACAGCGCATTGAGCAGGCCGATGCACAGGCAGATCAAGAGCGTAAGCACAATCGCCACGCCGTATGGCAGCCCGAGACCCTGCCCCAGATCGGAAAAGCCCTCGTTCGCAGGCTGGGTAAAATAGGCGGAGAGCACGCCCGCCATGCCGACGATACCGCCGACGGACATGTCCAGATGCCCCGAAACCAGCAGGAACGTTACCCCGATGCCGAGAATGACGATATACCAGTTGTTGGCAATCAGGTTGAGCGCGGTTGCGGTGGAAAAATATTTGTCGATAGACAAGCTCGCCCCGGCGAACAAAACGAGTAAAACAAGGAACATCACCCGGTTGAGATACGCTTCGTTGCTGATTTTCCCCGTCGCGGAACGCGCGTTTAGTTTTTGAATTGGTTTGTTCACGATGCCGCACCTCCCGTCACGATATGGATGATATCCTGACTGTTGATATCCTTGCCGTTCTGAAGCTCTGCTTTGATCTCGCCTTCATAGAGCAGAAAGATGCGGTCGCAGGAATTCAAAATCTCCGGTAATTCGGAGGAGAAGAACATGATTGTCTTTCCGTTTGCGACAAGCTCGCGCACGATGGCGTAGATTTCGGCCTTTGCGCCAACATCGATGCCGCGCGTAGGCTCATCCAGAATCAGTAGGTCGGCGTTGGCAAACAGGCACTTACTAAACACGACCTTTTGCTGGTTGCCGCCGGAGAGCTTGCTGGTCTCCTTGTCCATTGAATCCGTCTTGATGTTCAGCTGGCTGATGTAGCTCTTTGCCGTGCTGCGCTCCTGCGTAGCGTTGATCAAGCCGAGTTTGGAAATCTTTTTTAGATTCATCGCACTGATGTTGTGCTTGATTGTGAGCAGCGTGAACAACCCCTGCGTTCTGCGCTCCTCCGGCACGAGCGCGATGCCCGCTTTGATCGCTTTTTCCGGCGTACCCTTGAGCTTTGAACCCTCTAGTACGATGTCGCCGGAATACGCGTCCGCGCCGTAGATGGCGCGCGCGAGCTCTGTTTTACCCGCGCCGATCAGGCCGTAGAAGCCGACGATCTCGCCGCGCTTGACGTTGAATGACACGTTGCGCAACTTGTGATTGCATACGTTCTTGCACTCCAGCAAAATCTCGTCGGACTGCTGTTCTTTGGGCACATACGACTCGATGACCGTTTTGCCGATCATCATGTGTACGAGCTCCGCGCGGTCTTTGACCTCCGACATGGGCTTGGTTGCGACGTGCTTGCCGTCGCGCATGACGGTTACAAAATCGCCCAGCGTAAAGATCTCGTCCAGACGGTGGGAGATATAGATGACCGTAACGCCCTTTTCGCGCAGGCGCTTGATGATGGTAAACAGGCGGTTGATCTCCGATTCGGAAAGCGCGGCGGTGGGTTCGTCCATGATGATGATCTCGGTCTCTGCCGCAACCGCTTTTGCGATTTCGATGATCTGCTTTTTTGCGACGCTGAGCCGGCAAACGCGCTCTTTCGGGCTGATGCTCGGCTCAAGGTCCTTTAATACCGCGATGATCTTTTTGATCTTGTCTGTTTTATGTAAAAATCCAAAAGTCGTGTCTTCGATGCCGAGCGTGAGGTTCTCTTCCACCGTGAGCTGATCGACGACGTTCAGCTCCTGAAACAGTGTGCTGATTCCCTTGTCTCTGGCATCCTTCGGGCTTCTGGCGCAATATTCTTCTCCATTTAAAAGGATCGTGCCGGATGTCCGCTCGCAGGCACCCGTCAGGATCTTGATCAAGGTCGATTTGCCCGCGCCGTTTTCACCCACGAGGCAATGCACGACGTTTCGCTTGATGTCGAAACACACGTCGTTCACCGCGCGTACGCCGGGGAAATCCTTCACAAGCCCCTTGATCTGCAATACATTCGTTTCCATTGACTTGTCTCCATCCAATCAGTTTCTTGGGAGGAGTCATAGTGACCCCTCCCAAGTGTTTCGCGATCTTTGCTATCTTCTCGCTATTAGCCGAGAATGTCAGCCTCAACAAGGCTCGTGCCGAACTGGAGGTTGTACCAGGTGATCACTTCAGCAAGCGTGAGCTTGTAGAAGTCGACCGGATACACATCACCAAAGAGCTCTTCGGCGGGTGTGGAAACCTGTGCGATTTCGCCAAGGTACACGCCGACGATGATGTCGATGATCTTCTCAGAGGTCTGAATCGGCGGGAGGCCGAGGGACATCTTGAGGGAGCTGTTGGGATTGAAGATCTCTTTGAGTTCGCTGACGGGGCAGTCGATACTCGCGACGATCTCGGTCTTGGGGACGCCGTTGTCCATCGTGCCGCGGCCTGCGTCAATCAGAGCGGCCATACAGCCGGGGGTCAAGTCGCCAGCTTCGGAGTAGATGATGTTGACATCGGGGTTGGTGATGAGGATGTTGGCCATGGCTTCTTTTGTCGCATCCGCGCTGCCCTTGGAGTCGATGCAGCCGAGGTTGGTGTAGTTGCCGGCGCCAACGACGCTCTCGATACCCGCAACGAACGGGTCGGTACGTCCGCTCTTGACTTCCGTGTGATCCGGCCAGCCGAGCTGAACGGTCACGACGGGCTTATCGGGATGCGCGGCAACCCACTGCTCGGCAGCGCTTGCGCCCATCGCGAAGGAACCGCCTGCTTCATCCGAACGGAAGACCGGAATGCCGGTGTCCGCGAGCGGGCTGAAGAAGGTCATCATTGCTACGCCCGAGTCAATCGCGGTCATGACCAGGGGAGCAACTGCATCGGGCTGCCAAACATGGAGCACCGCCGCGTCAAAGTCGGAGGTGGCGAGCATGTCGACGTTGTTGATCATCGTGTTGTCGTCCGATTTTCCGTCCATGATCACGACTTCAGCGCCATACTTGTCTTTTGCATACTGGATGGCGGCCGCTGCGCGTGCCTGGTGGAACTCGTTGGCCATCGTGGAAACGAAGTAAGCAATCTTCATTCCTTCGGTGGTCTTCTCAGCAGGAGCTGCGGGTTCCGCAGCAGGTGCCTCTGTCGCCGCGGCTTCCGCTGCGGGCGCTTCTTCGGTCGTCGCTGCCGGTGTGCTCTGGCAGGCGAACATGGAAAATACCATGAGCATGGCCAGAACGATCAAACCAATTTTCTTCATCCTGTGTCTTCCTCCTAGTTGTTTTATGTTCAACCGGATACAGCAATCCGGTTAAATCCGAACCTGATCGACGCCGCTGGTTTGCGGACAAATTGTGTGGTTTTCATTTTTCTGCAAGATTGAGTCGCTGTCTGCCGTGTTGTGTAGTGGTATTTGTTTTTGATGTTTTGTGATGCGGGGTTCATCCGTTTTGATGGATGAAATTTGCATTTGCTGACCGTGAATTGCGTTTTGACATTTGTTATAACGTTTGTTGGCGTCATCGTATCAAACGTTTTGACGTTTGTCAATACATTTTTCAATCCGGTTTTTCGTCTGTTTTTCATCGGTTTCTTGTGTCGGCAGAAGCGCTGTGCTCGTTTGATCTTGCGTGAAATGAAGCGGTTGATCGATCAACATTCGGATTCGCGGATGCTTGTTTCCTATCTGTTGCGAAAAAATAATGAGAATGATTTGGTTGATTGCTTGGTTGATAGTTGGTGAAATGCTAATCCTCATTGTATCGTAACTCGCACGAGAAAGAAATTACGCGGGCGTTATTCCCAGAAATATATCGTAATCTCTCCTTCTATTAAATAAACTTCCGCACCGTTATTGCGCGGGTGCGTATTCAAAACGGATTTGTTCTTCCGCCTTCGTGCTCTTGCCTGCTTCGCCGGGAAATGCGCCGCGCCGCGCGCGTGAGGATGCGCGAATTTCTTACCACCATTCTATTGACATATGTCATGTCATGTGTCATACTCCAGTTGAAGATTCAACTTTTATCCTGTTTTCGCACGCAAATCACAATATAAACCATTCCAACAACACAAAAACGCAATCGGGCAGAGAAAACATCAAAGGAGAATGTAGTATGCGGTATAAAAAACTAGGCAATAGCAGTTTGGACGTTTCCGTCGTGGGTCAGGGCACCTGGGCGCTTGGCAACGACTTCTTTGGCGAAGTGGATGTCGATCTGGGGATCAAGGCCATTCAGGCCGCAATCGATGTCGGCATCAACATGGTGGACACAGCCCCCGGCTACGGCCCGCATTTTGAATCGGAGCTTGCAGTCGGGCGCGCGATTCAGGGCAGGCGCGACAAGGTTTGCCTCGCGACCAAGTGCGGCATCCACCGCATCGCGGGTGAATACGTCAAGTGCCTGAGCCCGAAGCTCGTCCGCTGGGAGATGGAGCAGTCACTCAAGCGCCTGCAAACCGACTATATCGATCTGTACATGATCCATTGGCCGGATGCAAACTTCGGCATCGAAGGCGCGCTGTATGAACTCGCCAAGATGAAAAAAGAAGGTCTCTGCCGTGAAGTCGGCGTTTCAAACTTTACGCCCGAGCAGATGAAGGTCGGCATCGAGATCGCCGGCATCGTGAGCTGCCAACCACCGCTGAGCCTGCTCAATCAGGTCAGTCTCGAAAACGGCGTCATCGATTTCTGCCGCAAAAGCAGCATTGGCTGCGTCACCTACGGCGCTCTCGGCGGCGGAGTACTCTCCGGCAAGCTCGAAAAGCCGGCCGTCGGCGGAAAAGAGCAGCGCGTCGGCTTCTACAATTGCTTTGAAGAGCCCGGTTGGAGCAAGGCGCAGGAGCTTTTAAAGGTTCTCAAGGACATCGGCGCACCGCGGGGAGCAACCATTCCGGAAGTGGCGATCAACTGGGTGCTCGCGCAGCCCGGCGTCACCTGCGCGCTCATGGGCGCAACCACGCCGGAGATGGCGATTGAAAACGCCAAGGCGGGCGACTGGGAACTCACAGCGGCAGAAGTCAATACCATCGACGAGAACTATAAACGCATTTTTGAGCTGTAATCGAGGCTAAAGTACGGGTTCACCTCGAGGCAAAGCAGCCAATCGCGAGTAATGCTCTGTTTCATGTTTTCTTTCCTTCCTTTTACAAAAACCCCACAGAGAAAGCCGTCCGGTCAAGCCGGACGGCTTTGTGGTGTTTGCGTGCTTTGTTGTAGGACTATGTTAATTCTATTGATGAGTATTGCGATAGACTCTCGCCTCATATGGTTGCAGCACGCCGCCCGTGCAAACGGACAGGTTTGAGAGAATGCAATCCCCCGCGGGTAAACCATTCAACACGGCGGGTTCACCGCTCATGTTGCAAACGATCGTGCAGGTTTCGTTCTCCAGTGTCCGCTCATAAGCAAACACCTGCGGGTGCTCCCGCTCGATCAGGTTAAAATCGCCGTAGACCAGCGTCCGGCTCTCCGCACGAAGGCGCAGCAGTTTGCGGTAAAAGTGCAGCACACTGTCTGCGTCCTGTTCCGCCGCGTCTACGTTGATTGCATTATGGTTCGGGTTGACCATCAGCCACGGTTGACCGGTCGTGAAGCCCGCGTTCTCGCCCGCGCTCCACTGCATCGGTACGCGTGCGTTGTCCCTGCCCTTTTGCAAAATCGCCTGCCTTGCCTGCTCCGCCTCTCCGCGCGCGGCGGCCAGACGGTAGAAATTCAGGCTCTCCAGATCGCGAATGTCCGAGATGTCGCGAAACGGCACGTTCGTCATGCCGAGTTCCTCGCCCTGATAGAGAAACGGCGTCCCGCGCAAGAGGTGCATCGCCACGCCCAGCATCTTTGCCGAGCGGACGCGCAACTCCTCGCTCTTTACGCTGCCGAAGCGCGAAACGGGGCGCGGCTGATCGTGATTCGACCAAAAAAGACTGTTCCAACCGTTTGCCAGCGCAGTCTGCCAGTCCTCGACGATCGCCTTCATGCGGCCGAGGTTCCACGGGACGATCTGCCATTTGCCGCTCTTGCCGCTGTCGATGTCCATCAGGTCAAACGAGAACACCATGTCCAGCTCTTGACTTGCGGGATCGACATAGGTATAGCCGGTCGCGCTGCTGCTAAACGGCGTTTCGCCGACGCACATGCAATCCCGCCCGTCGAAACAAACCCGCCGCATCTCGCGCAGATAATCGTGCGCCGCCGGTAGATCGGCAAAGTGCTCCGGCGCAAAGACATATCCTTCCGGCGATGGCACACCCGAACCGTCGGGCAACCCCTCCGCCTTGGCGATGAGGTTGATGACGTCCATGCGGAAGCCATCCACGCCGCGGTCAAACCATCGGTTCATCATGGCGTATACTTCCGCGCGAACGGCGGGGTTCTTCCAGTTCAGGTCGGGCTGTTTATCAGAGAACAGGTGCAGATACCATTGATCGCTGGCTTCATCATACTTCCACGCTGAAGGCGTGAAGAAGGAGGCCCAGTTGTTGGGCTCTTTACCGTCTTTTCCGTCGCGCCAGATGTAAAAATCGCGATACGGATTATCCTTGCTCTTCCTCGATTCAACAAACCAGGCGTGCTCGTCGGAGCTGTGGTTGACCACGAGGTCCATAATCAGCCGCAAGCCGCGCGCATGAAGCCCCGCAAGCAGCGCGTCAAAATCTGCCATCGTACCGAACTCCTGCATGATGGCCTCATAGTTGCTGATGTCGTAGCCCATGTCGTCGTTTGGGGAATCGTAGACCGGGTTGAGCCAAACCGCGCCCACGCCAAGCGAGGCGATATAGTCGAGCTTCTGCGCGATGCCGGCGAGGTCGCCGATGCCGTCCCCGTTGGAATCAAAAAAACTGCGCGGATAGATTTGATACACCGCGCACTCTTTCCACCAGGCTCTTTCGATTGCTGAATCCATACAATCATCCTTTCGAACGATGAAATTTCTCTTTTACTTTTAAGGAAGCTCGCTTAACAATTTGCCGACGGCGCGAAAGAGCGGTAGTTCCTTTGCTTGAGGAAGTACTTGCAGCATGTATTCCGCCGCTTCGCGGGAGCGCCCGTATCCGGGCATCAGCTGTCGCAGTTCTTCGGAAGAAACGATTTGTTCCGCGCGGCGCAAGGGCGAAAACGCATCCGCGTGATCTCCTTGCAGCAGAGAAAGCACGCGCTGCGCCGCCTTAACCTGAATCTCTTCAAACGCTGCGGCCTGTTCCCCGCGCTGCTCGCGCAGCAATCCTACATATAGATGAAACAGCGCGTCTTCGCGCAGTTCTTGTAAAGGCTTTCGCGCGGGTTCGCTGGCGGAAAGGTCGATTGCGTCCCAACCATCCCGCTGCCAGAGATAGCATCCCGCGCCGTGCGGAAATGTGTTTAGCTGCTCCGGCAGGATAATGCCGAAATCGCACAACACGCCGTCCGAGAACAGCAGCTGCACCGCGTCGCCGTAGACGACCCGCAGCGCGTCGATCTCACCGAACTGCGAAAGTGAACCTACTTTCGCAATCAGCCGCGCTTTCGCGTCGGGTTCGACGAACACCAGAAAGTCCAGATCGGAGCTGTCGTCAAAGCGTTCCCGCTCGGCATTCGAGCCGAACGCGGCCACCGCAAGCACGCCGCTCTGATTTGCGTAATAAGCCGTGATCTCGTCCATGCGGTTCAACGACCACTCCCGCACACCTGCGCGCACGGGTCAGATCTCCGCAAAAAGCAACGCGGAGACATCCACCACGCGCAGATTTGCCTGCAAGATCTCGCCGTCGCGCAAGATCGCACGGTTGCCAAACGCGTCGGCATAGTCCAAACTCGCTTTGCCTGAGATCGCGATCACAGGCGTGTTCAGCGTTTCCACGCTGTTGCCGACATCGCCGCCAAGCAAGAGCGTTTCCGGCAAATTCAGCACCACCGCGCCGGGTGTACGCAGAAACACGGGAATTTCGTCGCGTCCTGCCGCAGCAAACACCGTCTGTCCGCCCGCCAACGTTTCGCGCGTGAGGAAATTGTACCACTGCCCGTCCGGCAAGTATACGTCGCGCCCCGTTGCGCCCTCCATTAAAACCGGAGCGATGAGCAGGTCGCCGAGCATAAATGCATCGTGACAAGCTTGCGCCTGAGCGTCGTCGGGAAAGTCCAAGACGAGGTGCCGCATCATCGGTAGTCGGGATTCGACCGCAATCTGCGCTTGACGCAGCAGCTCCGGCAGGAGATTCATTCGCAAACGCGCGTAGAAGCGCGCGATGCGCTCCACACTTTCATCCTTTGCGTGCAGGGCGATGTTCCACGGGCTTCTGTCGTTGACCAAGCCCGTATCAAACCCGCCGAATTGCCCGCCGAGCGGCTCGCTGTGCCATTGCATCACCGGAACGAACACTGCCATCGCAGTCGAGCGCAGGTAGAGTTCGGCGCTTGGCAACGGCCCCGCAAAGCCGCCGATATCAAAGCTCCAGAACGGCACGCCGCTCAGCCCCAGTGAAAGCCCCGCTCCGAGCACAGAACGCATCTCGTCAAACGACGATACCTGATCGCCCGCCCAATGAATCGGCGTCGTCTGCGCGCCAAGGTAGCCCGCGCGGGAAAAGAGCGTGCGCTCTTTCCCGATTGCGCGCGTATATGCCGCTTCATAGTCCGCAACATAGCGGTTGCGCATCGTAACGCCGCCCTGCCCGTTGTGAAAACGTGTTGTCATGTCATGCATGAATTCGCCGCCGTCGGTCTTGAAGCCGGCCACGCCCATTTCGAGCAGATATCGCCGCTTCTCCATCCACCAAGAACACAACTCCGGCACGGTGAAATCCGGCACATGCGCGCCGATGAACCACTGCCGCGGGATGCGATAGGGCGTACCATCCGCGTTTTCAACCACAAAGCCCTGCTCCAGCGCAAATGCGTCGTCGCGGTCGTGCTGCGGGCAAACTTCGCCCGCTTCGAGCTGCTTGAGCGCGGGAATCTGCCAGAGCACGAGCCGGATGCCCATGCGATGCATGCGCTCGATCATACTTTGCGGATCGGGCCACGGTTCGCCAAAGCGCAGGTCAGTGGCGGAGAACGCTTCCCCGCCCTCTTTCAAATCATATTCAGCGCCGTTCCAGAGATAGAACGTCGCCTCGTCGCTCCAAGCTTCGATGACGAGCGAGGTCGCGGGATAGCCGGATTGTTCGATCTTGTCGAGCTGCTCCTCCACGTCCCGTTGGCTCTTCCAGCGGTTGGCGGAGACCCACGGGCCAAACGCCCAGTCAGGCGGAATCACAGGTTCACCCGTCATTGCGACAAACTGTGAAACGATCTCGCGCGGCGTACCGTAGAGGAAATAGACATCGCAGTCGCCTTCCGGCAGCGTGATCTCGACGTGTCCGGTAGTCAGCGTGAAAATTGCCGCAGCGTCGCTCCGGACAAAAACGCCGTGTCCGTCGTTGCAAAAGAAGAACGGCAGCGGGAAGTAGGTATTCTCGCCCTGATGGGTAAACTTCTCGATGATGGTCGTTTCCGTGGTCTTTCCCATGCGGTCAATGCCGTCGAAGCGCTCGCCCATGCCGTAGGCGACGGTGGCACTGCAATCATAGGTGAGCACGCTGCGTCCGTCTTCGGTTCGCTCGCGCAGGTTTTTGATTCTCTCGTTTTGTTGGTTGTGTAAGCGGGTCATATCTGCCTTTCAAAACGCCCCCGTGAAGGGGGCATTCACTGTTATCATTTAATTATTGCCAAGGCAAAATCGCCTCTTGTATGTTAGATTCTGCGTGTGGACTGCCGTTCCACAATCTCCAGCGGCAACACGATGCAGCGGGGTTCTTTTTCCAGATTGTTGATGTCGTTGAGGATGATCTCTACCGCGAGCTTACCCTTGAGCTCGATGTCCTGCCCCACCGTGGTGATGGAAGGAGACGTGTATTCCGAAATATTCAGGTTGTCAAAGCCCATAATCGAAAGATCGTCCGGGATCTTTCGCCCCATCTCCAGCGATTTCTTGAGTGCGCCGATGGCGAGGATGTCCGCGGTGCAGAACATCGCGGTGATATCATTCTTCTGGTTGAGCACGCGCTCCGCGCTCTCCATGCCGCTTTGAAAACTAACCACACCCGGAAACACCAGTTCCTTGCGATAGGAAATGTTGTTCTCTTCCAGTGCGCGCCGGTATCCTTCAAAACGCAACTGCGTGACGCCCTGATCCCGCAATGTTCCGGAGATAAACGCGATGTTTTGGTGCCCCAACTCGATCAGATATTGGGTCGCCATATAGCCGCCTTTACGGTCGTCGATGCGCACCTCGTGGAATTTTTCGGTGTTTTGATAGGTATCCACCAGCACCACGGGCATATTCGCCTTCTTCAGGTCGCTGTAAAACTCCTTGGAATAGGAACCCACGATGATCATGCCGTCTAGGCTTCTCTGCTGCGCAAGCTTGAGGAAGCTCTCGTCCGCGTCCGTTCCGGAGACGATCACGTGATAGCCTTCCTGTCGGCATTCGTATTCGATGCTGCTAAAGAGCTTGCTGTAAAACGGGTTGTCGAACATCAGCTTGCTGCCGGGCTCCGTCTGCGGACTGCAAACGCCGATCAGGCGGGATTTGTGGCTAGCCAAGCCCCGCGCGGTGTAGTTCGGCACGTAGCCTAGGCGCTCCACCGCGCTGAGCACGAGCTCGCGCGTTTCCGGGCGGACGCCGTCCTTGTCGTTGAGCACATAAGAGACCGCCGCGATGGAAAGGCCGGTATCCTCCGCAACATCCTTAATCGTGATTCTCTTACTCAAGTCAAGTTCCTTTCCTGCGCGCGCCGCGTGTGATACTTTCACCTTGCCTGTCTGCAAGCGTTTCTTCTTATAGAATTCGGTTAACCTTTTATGCCACCGAGTGTAAGTCCGTCTTTCATCTTGCTCTGCGCCGCCAGATAGATCAGCACCACCGGCACAATCGAGATCAAACTGCCCGCCATCTGCACGCCGAAGTTTCGCTCATACTGTCCGTTGACCATGCCGAGCGCCACGGGTACGGTCATCATGTTCTCTTTGGTGAGCATGACGAGCGGCCAGAGATAGTCGTTCCACGCGTCCATAAACGTAATCACCGCGTAGCCCGCAATGACCGGCAGCGACAGCGGAAGGATCACCTTCCAGAGAATCGTGAAGTACGATGCCCCGTCGATGCGCGCCGCGTCGATGTAGTCGTCCGGAATCGTGCGCATGTGCTGCACGAGAAGGAAGATGCCAAACACACGAAACAGCGAGGGAATGATCACGCTGCTGTAGGTGTTGCTTAAGCCCGCGCTGTTAAAGAGCATGAACAGCGGAATCAGCGTGCTCTGAAACGGAATCATCAGTGTGGCCAGATATACTTTCAGCAGCGCCTCTCTGCCGCGAAACGGAATCTTCGCAAACGCGAACGCCGCCATGCAGCAGGTGACCATCGAGATCGCGGAATACGCAACTGACACGATCGTGCTGTTGAGCAGCACCCTGCCAAACGGGAACCGCGCAAACAGGTCGGTGAAGTTCTCCAGCGTGATTTCCGAGGGAAACCACTCGATCGGATAGGTGAAGATTGCGGTCTGCGTCTTGAGCGCGGTGATAATCATCCAATACAGCGGGATGACGATTAAAAAACCGACGCCTGTCGCAAAGACGTAAAACCAGATGGTTGAGAGGGCTTTTTTGCTTTGCATCTTGTTACGCATCGTAGTTCACCCACTTTTTCTGGAGTTTCTGCTGTAGATACGTAAACAGGAACACGATCAAAAACAGCAGCCACGACAGCGCGGAAGCATACCCCATTTTATAATAACTAAAGCCATATTTGTAGATGCGTTCCACAATTACCTGTGTCGCGCCCGCGGGCCCCGCGTTGGTCATGATCATCACCTGCGGGAAGAGCATGAAGGAGTTGATCAGGCTGATGATCAGCACGAAAAACACCATGGGCGTGAGCATCGGCAGCGTGATCTTGAGAAAGCTCTGGAACCTGCCCGCGCCGTCAAGATGCGCCGCTTCATAATAGATTGGGTTGATGTTCTTAAGCCCACCCAGAAAGATCAAGCCGTAAAAGCCCATGTCCTTCCAGACCGACGCGAGCACGATGCCGAACATCGCCCACTTTGCATCCTGCAGCCACGCGGGGCCTGCGATGCCGATTCGCGCAAGGATATCGTTGAGAATGCCGTACTGCGGATCGAGCACCCATTTCCAGATGATCGCGCCCGCGACCCAGCTCGTCAACACCGGAATGTAGAATAAAAGCCGGAAGAACGCGGTGCCCTTTCTGGGCTTGTTGAGCAGCATTGCGATTCCCAGCGAGGAGACGAGCATCAGCGGGATATAGAGCACCATGTATTGCCCCACATGCAGGAGCGACACCCAGAACTCCTTGCTCTTGAGAATTTTACTGTAGTTCTCAAGACCGATAAAATTGCTTTGCCAAAACGAAGGCGAGAAGAGCTCCAAGCCCTTGATTCCGCTCCAGGAGGTAAAGCTGATTGCAAACGACAGCGCAAAGGGAATGGCTGCGATCAGCAAAAAGCCAACCATACTGGGCGCTAGAAAAGCAGAGGCGGCAAGCGCGTGATTGTTTCGGTTTTTCCGCATGGAAGTTCCTCCAAATCCAGCTGGCAGGAGCAGGGGTCTATCCCTGCTCCCACCAACGAAACAACGTTGTTTTTTATCCGAGGGTGATGGCGGCTTCGAGTGCTGCCTGCGCATCATCAAGCGCCTGCTGCGGGGTCTTGCTGCCGTTTGCCGCTGCTTCGAGTTCCGCGCCGAGGATGTCTGCCATCTGGCTGAACTGCGCGATCTGCGGCACAGGCACGACATAGTCGAGGGAATCAAACACTGCCTGACGGTTGGCCGGCGGGGTCAGCTTTGCATACTGATCCATCGCGGTTTGGTAGGTTGCGCAGGGCAGTTCCCAACCCAGCTGGATGCGCAGCTGCGCGACCTGCTCGCTGGTTGCAAGGAACTCAATCCACTTGTAGGCGGCTTCCGCGTTCTTGGAATCCGCGCTGACGGCAAGGCCGTTTGCGAAATAGTGCGTGGCCTTTGTTGCGGCGCCGGGTTCAACCGCGATGTCCCAGGCAAAGGCGCAGTCGGTCGTGAACGACGGGAATGCCCAGATGCCGGTGACGATCATGCCGGTTTTGCCGAGTTTGAACACGCCCCATTCATCGAGGCTGCCGCGCTGTTCGGTGCTCGGGCAGATGTTGGTGACCTGCACGTTGTCGACGAGGCGTTGGAGCGCCTGCACGTTTTCGGCACGGTTGACGGTGAAGGCCGTGTTGTCGTCGTTGAGCAGGCCGCCGTTGTACTGCTTGACCACCTTGAAGAACTCATAGGTGGAGATCGGCTGAATCAGGCCGTAGTAGTCGTCTCCGAGGGCTTTGATCTTCAGCGCGGCGGCATCGGCATCCGCCCAGGTCCAGTCAGCCGTCGGGTAGGAGACGCCAGCCTGATCAAAGAGGTCCTTGTTGTAGATCAGAACGACGGTGGAGTAGCTGTAGGGCATGCCGTATTTCACGCCGTCTAGCGAGAACGCCTGCACGGATTTCTCCGTCAGCACGCTCAGGTCGGTCGTGCTCGCCGCGGTCAGATCGTCCAGCGGCAGGACGGCGCTCTGGTCGACATAGGACGGGAACGCATCGAGACCGAGTTCGAAGCAATCCGGCGCATCGCCGCCGCCAACGCGGGTCTGCAGCTGCGTGGCGTAGGTGTCATAGCCAAAGGTTTCGATGTTGATCTTGATGTTGGGATTGTCCTTTTCAAACAGGTCCTTCATCAGACCCAGCGTGAGAAGGCCGCCCTCGTTAGCGGAGAAGTTCATGAAGTCGATCGTGATCGGCTCCGTCGCTTCGGGAGCCGCGGGTTGAGTTGCCGCTGCTTCTTCCGTCGCAACGGGTTCGGTGGTTTCCGTTGCCGCGGGCGCCTGGCAACCGGCAAAGAGACCCAGAACCATTAGGATGACCATAAGGATTACCGTGGATTTTTTCAGCACAATTCTTTCCTCCTTTTAAACTTTCAAAACATGATAGGATACGGTGACCCTTAAGCGTTTAAGTTTGCAAATTCATTTTATACCGTTCGTGATATTTTTTCAATCTTTGTTTGCTTGTGGATTCGGTAAAAGAACGGACAGACGTGAAAATGATATGCTTAAGCGTTTAAGTGACTTGATTATATGACATGTTTTTTTGCGTGTCAATATGGTGCAGCTTAATTATTTTAAAATTTATTCTGAGAGAATGATTGTGAAATCATGCTCCCTACTTGAAATCGAATATAAGAAAACATTTGTTCTTAGCCGCATTGTAAGGCGCATTCCGGCTTTGTTATAATAACTTTGAACACGGACACAGCGCCGCGCTTTCAGCGGCACCCTTTGCCGTAACCCCAACGACCAGATTTTTAAGGAGATTCTTTGGATCGTACGATTTTGCATTGTGACTGCAACTCCTATTTTGCTTCGGTCGAGAGCATCTCCCGGCCGGAGCTGAAACTCGTGCCCATGGCGGTCTGCGGCGACCCGGAGAGCAGGCACGGCATCATCCTCGCGAAAAACGATCTCGCCAAGCGATTTGGCGTCCAGACGGCGGAGACCATCTGGCAGGCAAAGCGGAAATGCCCTGAGCTTACGCTGGTCGTTCCACATCACGATCTCTACGAGCAGATCTCCGATCAGATCAATCTCATCTACGGGCAGTATACGGATCTGGTCGAGCCGTTTTCCATCGACGAATCGTGGCTGGATGTCACGGGTACGCTCCACAAATTCGGCACAGGTCAGCAGATCGCTAGCGAGCTGCGCCGCAGAGTCCGCGAAGAGATCGGCATCACGATCTCCGTCGGCGTTTCGTTCAACAAAATCTTCGCCAAGCTTGGCAGTGACTATAAAAAGCCGGACGCCACCACCTGCATCACGCGTGAAAACTATCAAACCGTCGTCTGGCCGCTGCCCGCGCGGGACATGATGGGCGTCGGCAAAACGACAGCGGAACACCTTGCGCGCATGGGCATCGAGACCATCGGCGACATCTCTCGGGCCGGGCGCGAGCAGATACGGCTGATTCTCGGTCGCAGCGGCGAGACCATTTGGGAATACGCCTCCGGCATCGACCCAAGCCCCGTGCGCCCGCCGGACGCGTCGGATCAGCCCAAAAGCGTCGGAAACAGCATCACGTTTGCACACGATCTGGTCGGACGGCAGGAGATCTGTGCCGGGCTTCTCGCGCTGTGTGATCAGGTGGGTTCCCGCCTGCGTAAACACGGGCTCTATTGCGCAACCGTACAGATTCAGATCAAGGACCCGTTTCTTGCGACCATCTCACGCCAGCAAAAACTCGGCGCGCCGACCAACGTCACGCGCGAGCTCTACGAAGCAGCGGTTGCGATTGCGGAAAAATCCTGGTCGATGTCCTCCCCCGTGCGGCTGCTTTCCGTAACTGGTACAACCCTGAGCGACTGCTGCGCCGAGCAGATGACGCTCATCGACGACACGACAGAGGGGAAGCTCAAGAGCGCAAAGCTCGACCACGCGATGGACACCATCCGCTCCCGCTACGGCAAGGATTCGATCTCCTACGGGCGGCTGATGAAGAAGCCAAAGAAGTAATCCTGCGGCTGCGCCGCTACCTGTCCCGCACGGGCAGGTTTTTCTTTTGTTTGTTTGATTCTGTCTGTTCTGCGTTAGTCTCCTGCGGCAAATATCCACTCTCGTCTGGCGTGAAAAACAAGTCCACAAGTCCCAAACCGCCTGATTCCTTGCATCCTGCGCCCGATGTCACTATAATGAGAAACTAGATGGGATTGTATTCAAATCCGGTCACTCCCGCGATTTCTTTCAAACAACTCAAGTAATTTATTGGTCAATCACACCTGCCATCGCGACACAAAACACTCCATAGGCCGCAACCATCATTACGGAGGTTAGCATGGAGCAAACCCCGCTAAAACAGGGTAACATCACAAAACTGCTGCTGGAGCGCTTGTTTCAGGCGCCGGACGTGAGCACGTATCTGCGCGAAAACGCACCGCTCATGGAGATGCCCGCGTTTGACCGCTTTCTTTGCGCGCTCTGTGAGGAGCTTTCGCTCTCCCGCGCGGCGGTGATTGCGCGCTCGGACATCCCGCGCAACTATGCCTATCAGCTCTTCAACGGCATCCGCAAACCCTCCCGCGACAAGGTGATTCAGCTGGCTTTCGGATTCGGGCTGGATGTCGACGGCGCGCAGGAGCTGCTCAAGCTCGCGCGGCAGGCACCGCTCTACCCCAAGATACCGCGGGATATCGTGTTGCTGCGCTGCCTGCACGAAAAGCGCAGTGTGCGGGACGCGCAAGCCGCGCTGGAGCGCATGGGGCTTACGCTGCTGGGTCGGGAGGACAAATATGCCTGATGCAACGAAGAACGATACCGTCATCCAGCCGGAAGAAGCCCAAAATAGCGACGCGAATCAGGAATTTGACTTTGCGTTTGACGAGTCCCGCTATCCCGCCGCGTTTTTTGCGGATTATGAGGCGCTTGCCTGCCTCTCCGGCAGCGACAACGCGGAGACGCTTCTGGTGCTGCACCGGCTCACCGGCGAACAGTTTCTCGCCAAGTGCTATCTGGGAGAAAATCGCACGTCCGGCGAGACGGAAGCCTCTCTGCTCCAAAAACTCTCGTTTCCGGGCATCCCGCACTACGTTGCCCAATACGAAAACAGTACGATGCTCTGTGTGGTGCGCACATATGTCATCGGCCTGCCGCTAGACGAATATGCCGACCAACAGCGGCCAACGCCGGAGCAGTCCGTACAGATCGCCACACAGATTTGCGATATTTTGGTATATCTGCACAGCCTGACCCCGCCGGTCATCCACCGCGACATCAAGCCGCAGAATATCATCATCGACGCGGAGGACAAGCCGTGGCTGATCGATTTTGGTATCTCGCGGGAGTATGATGCATCCGCCGCCAAAGACACGCGGTATTTCGGCACGATCGATTTCGCGCCGCCGGAACAATACGGCTTTTCGCAAACGGACAACCGCACAGATATCTTCTCGCTTGGCGTGCTGCTGGGCTGGCTGCTCACGGGCGAATCGCAACCCAGAAAAGCTATGCCAAAGCTTGCCTCTTCCCGTCTGCAAAAAATCGTCAAAACCTGCACCGAACTCACGCCGGATCGCCGCTACGCCTCCGCACAACAGGTGAAAAAAGCGCTGCTGCACGCGGACGGGCGAATGCAAAAGCGCATCTCGCGCGTTATCTTCTGTGTTGCCGCCGCGCTTGCCTGCTTCTGCACGGGCTTCGCGATTGGGCGCTATACCGACATTTCGCCCGCGCTATTGACCGGAAAGATACGGTTTGAGGAACCACTGATCGAACAAGCCGTGCGCCAGTCGCTTGGTTTATCCGACGACGCAACCATTTCGCAAGGCGATTTGCTCAACGTCACCGAGCTCTATATTTTCGGTAATCAGGTGTCTCAGAGCCCGCAGGCGTATTCTGACGCGCAAAACCGCATGGGGTCAGAAGGCGAGACCATCCTAAACGGCGGCATCCGTTCACTGGAGGATCTGAGTCAGCTCAAGCACCTCAAGATCGTACGCATCTCCCTACAGGACATTGTCGATCTTTCGCCGCTTTCTGAACTCGGCGCGCTGGAGATCGTAGACCTGAGCCACAACCCGATCGAAAGCGTGACTCCTCTTAGCGGGCTATATTCCCTGCGAGAGCTGGGCGTGTTTGAATCCCGCGTGTCCGATTTTGCCGTTCTGGCATCCTGCCCGCTTCTAGAGACCATCGACGCGGGCGCTACGCGCGTTGCCTCGCTAGACGCGTTTGCAGGAGTCACGAGCCTAACGTGCCTGAAGCTGCGCAAGACCACGCTGGATACCCTCGATGGAATCGGCGCGCTGGCGGGGTTGAAGCAGCTGGAGCTCACGAGCGTGCGAGATCGCAACCTCGCGCCGCTGCTGACGCTGCCGCTACTGGAAAGCGTCTTTCTCAGCGAAGACCTGCGCAAACAAGCCGAGCGGGATCTTGGCGGCGCAACATTTCAAATCACGTTCTCCTGATCGCGCTTAATATTTCTTTTTTCGTTAAAAGGACTGTGTAAGCAGCCTCAACTGAACTTTGCGTATAAAAACCTGCGAGTGTGCAGCCTGCATACCACTTGCGGGTTTTGTTGTGTTACGGTTTGGTTAATCGTTAAATAAGATGAATAAGGAGAAAAGTTATGAAAAAAGCACTTTGTCTCGTATTTGTATTGCTATTTGCGGTGTTTGCCGCCTGCGCTACGCCAGGTTCGCAGCAGGCAAACGCCGTACCCGCCGCCACCGCCGCACCAACACCCGCCCCGACCGCGGAGCCAACGCCGGAACCGGTCGTCGTGTTCACAGACGCGGCGCTGGAGGCGCGTGTGCGCGAAGCGATGGGCAGGCCGGAGGGCGACATCACCCTATCCGAAGCGGCAGCGGTGAAGAAGCTGGATCTCTCCAACACCAGCTTTGATGACATGAACAGCAAAAACGGGGGCATCCACGACATCAGCGACCTTCGATATTTCACCAGTCTGGAAGACCTCAATCTCTCCTATAACGATGTGCACGATTTCTCCCCGCTGGCTGAACTGACAACACTCACGGCTCTTGGGTTTACCGGCATCCTTCCCGATGATCTATATGTACTCAAGGGGCTGACCAATCTGGTCTTTCTTGGGTTTGACTGGACTTGTCAAGAGGACGCGCGGCAAACCGGTACGCTTAGCTTGGGCTTCATGTTGGATATGAAGAATCTGGAGATCTTTTCCTGCATGGGAAACGGCGTGCAGGACATCAGCGCGCTCGGCGGATTGACAAAGATCTGGAGTCTTTACCTTGACGATAATGCCATTACGGACATCTCCGCCCTCGCCAATCTCACAAACCTCCAGGAGTTGAAACTGAGCCAAAATCCAATCGCGGATTACAGCCCGCTCAAGGACATCTATCCGAATCTGGGTTTCTGCGATATTCAGATGCCTTAGCCGCATCTGCAAGCCAATCACATTCAGAAAAGGAGAAAAGCTATGAGAAGAATTTCATGCCTGATCATCGTTTTTTTGATCACGGTGTTTACCGCCTGCGCTACGCCCGCCGCCGCGCCAGCAGTCACCCCGACGCCGGAGCCGACGGCCGCTGCGCCGACAACGGTTGCGTTTGCCGACCCGCTGCTGGAAAAGATGGTGCGCGACGCGATGGGCAAGCCGGAGGGCGACATCACCATTGCGGAGGCAGAGGCGATCCAAGAATTAAAGCTTGGCATCGAATGGCAAAAGTTTATACCGGAGGAACAACAGATCAAAGACCTCTCCGGACTGGAGAACTTCAGAAACCTCGAAGTTTTGGAACTTCACTTCCACAAAATCACAGATGTTTCACCGCTGGCTGGGCTAACAAAGCTCGTGTCCCTCGCGCTTGGCGGCAATCCAGTTGCGGATATCACGCCGCTCTCCGGCATGACAAATCTGCAAGGTCTGACGCTGTTCAACTGCGCTGCCAGCGATTATAGCACGCTTGCTAAACTCACCAATCTGGATTTTTTGATGCTTGAGTACTCCAGCTTTACAGATACAAGCGTGCTTTCCGGCCTGACAAAGCTAGGTAACCTGTCACTGAGTCATACGCAGGTGAGTGATGTTTCCCCGCTTGCGGGGTTGACGAATCTGCACCGTCTGCTACTGGCAGAATGTCCGATCACGGACTATTCTCCGCTGGCCGGGATTTATCCGTCTCTGGAAGAGTCGGACTTCACTATGGCAGCCAGCTTATCCGACCTTGGGTTCACATTGGATCTCGATCAGATGCTCGCCTCCTGCTCGACTAAAAACGCCACCTTCACAGTCAACCATTCCGAATGGGGGAAGCCGCAAATGGATCTGGAAGCGGACTCCGTACGAATGGATCTTGCGCTGGAAAACGGTTATTATCTCACTGTCGGGCGATATCCGGCGATAGACGCATATGTGTTCGCAGTCCGCAACGGAAACGAAACTCTAGTCAACTACGTCTATGACAGCGCGAAAAAAGAATTCAACATTGCCCCCGACAAGAAGGAAGCAGCCCAAGAAGTGTTGCGCGCCGCGCTTGGCGAGTCCGGTACGGAGGATATTTTGCTAGCCCCTGTGCCGATTTTTGATCAGCAGGTGATGGAAGCATTTTCGATGAGCGCAGATCAGCTCTTCTTGATGCCGTTTGAGGAACGTTCACTCGTCAATCTTGGATTTGTCCCGGATCAGAAAAGCGGCAAGTGTGTCTATGAGCAGCTCGAAGGGGAGTATGTCCGCGTCAGCGTCAATCGCCCCGAATGGGGCGGTAACCCCGGCTGGGATATCGAGTACTACACGGAAATCAATGGCAACCCGTTACTTGTCTGGTATTACGTCAATGATCGCCGCTTCTATGCCAAGGTGGAGTACGCTTCGGACGGTACCATCGCAGATTTTGAATACTTCCCGAAAGAAGGCAGGCATCAGGACGGCATGGTGCCCGCGAACATGAGCGTTTCGGAATTAATGCAGATATTCTACAACGACACTACGATGGAAGATCCATATGCGTATACCATCCAGATGGTGCAACAGTATTTTCAAGATCGTTTCCGCGTCAACGAGAACGACCTCTACGACCTACCGGTTGGAGACTGATGCATGATTGACGTTTCGCGCTGCGATCGCAACTTCGGCACAAAAGGAGCCAGCATATGAACGAAAACGGAAAGAGCACGGACGACCTGATGCGCCTGCTGCATGAGGGCGCGCTGGGAGACGTCGTCTCGGGAGACGGGCTTCTGCCGCCGTTTCCGGACTATCTCGCGCGGCTATGCGGCGAGCGTGAGATCGCGCGGGAGCGCGTGATTCAGCGCGCGCGCATAGAACGCAGCTATGGTCACCAGCTCTTCAACGGCACGCGCAGACCCTCGCGCGATAAGGTGATTCAGCTCGCGTTCGGCTTCGGGCTGGACTTAAAGCAGACGCAGCATCTGCTCAAGGTTGCAGGGCAAAGCCAGCTGGTGCCGCAGGTCAAGCGCGACGCCGCAGTTCTCTATTGCGTGCTGCACCAGCTGGATCTGGGCGAGGTGCAAACGCTGCTGGAGAATTTCGAGATGCGCCCGCTCGGCGGCTGACCAAACCGGAACGCTCAGGCAAAAACATAAAACCGAACCAGCATAGAATAAGCATACACGCCTGTTGCGTTATTTCGCAGCAGGCGTGTTTTGTTTTGCTTCTCTTCATCGGACGTTTAGCAGGCAGCGCGCTCTTGCAGCGCCTCGCCATAGTCCTCCATCAGCCGCGAAAACACGCTGTCCCAGGAGCGTGCCTTGGCTGTTTGCAGCGCAAACTCGCCCATCTGCGCCGCGAGCTCCGGCCGCGCGAGCAGGAGCGATAGCGCGTCCGCAAACGCAGCCGCGTCATGCGGCGCGCAAAGCAACCCATCCGTCCCGTGGCGAACGATGGTTTTAAACCCGCCCGCATTGGCGGCGACGACCGGAAGCCCGGACGCCATCGCCTCCAAAGCAACATTGCCGAATGTCTCCGTGCTGGAAGGAGTCAGGAACAAGTCGCTCGAAGCATACGCCTCCGCCAGCGGTTCCCCGCGCAAAAAGCCGGTGAACACGCTGCCCTTTGGCGCCTGCTCGCGCAACTGCGCGAGTTGCGGGCCGTCTCCTGTGACGACCAGCGTCGCCTCCGGATGCTCCGCCTGCACGCGCCGCATCACCTCCGGCAAAAGACCCACGTCCTTCTCCGCGGCAACGCGGCCAACGTAGAGAACCAGTTTCTTTCCGGCGAGATCGTAGCGCTCCCGAAACGCACCCACGCGGCGGCCGGGCGTAAACAGCGCGGTGTCGATGCCGCGCGACCAGATCGAAAGATTTTGAAACCCGATGGCTTGCAGCTGCCCGCGCGTCTCATCCGTCGGCACAAAAACACGCCTGCTGCGTCGGTGAAACCACCGGAAATAGTCCTTGACGTTCTCTTTAAGCGGGCTGATAATTGGGTAGTATTGAGCATATTGGTCGATGTTTGTGTGATAGGACGACACGATGGGAATCCCCTTTGTGCGCGCATAGGAACGCCCCATGATGCCGATCCCAAACTCGGTCACCAGATGGATCAAATCCGGGTGAAACGTGTCCATATCTGCGCTCAGCCGCGGCATCCACGGGAGCGTGAGCTTGCAGTCGCGATAGTCCGGCAGCGCCATCCCGCGCGAGCAGATGATGTGCTTGTCGTTTCTCAAACCATTGTCGTCATAGTCCGGCACGTGAAAGCGATAGTCCACGCCGCTCTTGTCGAGGTATCGTTTGAGATAGGACAGCGTGTTGGAGACCCCGTTGATCTGCGGGATGAACGTATCTGAAAAATAGGCAATCCGCATGGTTTTTCCCTCCGCGCGCAATTGATTTCCTCCATTATCATATTGCGCCCGTGTCAAAACCGCGCACAGGTTGTGTTAAGCCGCGGGCAAGTTTTAGCAGGCTTTCAGCTTAATATAGGAGGTTTTACACATGCGTAACCCCCGCTTTACACGGACATAACATCGTTATGATAAAAGTGTATCGTTGATCATCATGCGGTATTTTTTGCTGCAGGATGACAGGAATGAAAAACGATAAGGCGGACATACACTTGATATACGGACTTGTTGACGTAGGGGCAAACTCCATTCGTCTCTCGATTTACGAAGCGGAGAACGGCACGGCAAAGCTGCTGGTCAACAAAAAAGACACCGCAGGCCTTTCCTCCTATGTCAGAAACGGTGCGCTGTCGCGGGACGGCATCAAGAAAGCCTGTAGCGTGCTCAAGAGCTTTCAGGCGATTTTGGAGAACTTCGGCATCGAGCATGTACACGTGTTTGCAACCGCCTCGCTGCGCAACATCACCAACACGCGCGAAGCGCTCGAGCGCATCTTCCTCGAGACCGGGTTTACGGTAGACGTACTCTCCGGCGCGGAGGAAGCGCGGCTGGACTTCATCGGGCTGACGCACACGGCGGGTATGCGCGACGGCATCCTCATCGACATCGGTGGCGGCAGCACGGAGATTGCGGAGTTTCGCGCAGGCGAGGTGCTCTCCGCGTCTAGTATGCCCATCGGCTCGCTCAACCTCTACCTGCACCACGTCAAGGACATCTTGCCCACCGAAAAGATGTGCCGCGAGATCCGCGCGGAGGTGCTGGACGAGCTGGAAAAGCTCACGTTCTCCGGGCAAAAGCGCTATCCCGTCATCTACGGCATCGGCGGCACCATCCGCGCCACGGCAAAGCTCGCCAACGATCTGTATGCCCTGCCGGAGGACAATCAGGAGATCAGCTATACGCACCTGAGCGAGATTCTCGAAACCTACCTGCACGCGAAAGATACCGTGAGAAAGAGCATCCTTCAAACCTCGCCGGAGCGCGTGCACACGCTTGTTCCGGGCATGATCCTTCTCAAGGCGGTTGCCAAGCGCTTCCGCGGGGATATCGTGCTGGCGAACAATTACGGCGTGCGCGAAGGCTATCTTTACGCCAAGGTACTCGAACGAGCGGAGAATGAAACATGATTGATCTGCACAACGAAATGCGGCATACGCAAAACCGGGAGCTTTCATGGCTCAAGTTCAACGAGCGCGTGCTGGAGGAGGCGGCAGACCCCGCGGTTCCGCTGTTTGAGCGGCTGAAATTCCTCGCGATATTCGCCAACAACCTCGACGAGTTTTTCATGATCCGCGTGGGAAGCCTCTGGGATCTCTCTTTGCTCAAGGAAGAGCACATCGACAACAAATCCGGCATGACCGCGCAGGAGCAGCTCGACATGGTCTATCAGGTTGTGCAGCCGCTCAACGAGCGCAAGGATCGCATCTATCTGATGCTGGAAAAAGAGCTGCGCCGCTGCGAGGTCTATCACCTGAGCGTGGACGAGCTGGAGGGCGCGGAGAAGAAGTTTATCCAGAACTACTTTGAGTCGTTCGTGATGCCCGTGCTCTCACCGCAAATCATCGACGCGCACCATCCATTTCCGCATCTGGAGAACAAATCGTTGCAGATCGCGGTTCGCCTGGACACCAAGCAGGGCAGCCGCTTCGGGTTTATCCCCGTGCCGAAATCGATGCCGCGCACGATCTTTTTGCCCAACGCGGGCATGCGCTTTGTGCTGCTGGAGCAGCTGCTCTTAGAATATGCACAGATGGTGTTTGAAAAATACGACATTCAGGAGCGCGCGGTGATCTCCGTCACGCGAAATGCGGACATCAACGCCGACGATGAAGCATTTGAGCTGGAGGAAGACTTCCGCCTGCGCATGAAAAAAGCGCTCAAAAAGCGCGCGCGTCTCTCCCCCGTCCGGCTGGAGATCGGCGGCAGGGTCAGCCGCGAGTTCACGCAGTATCTCTGCGAAAAGCTGAACCTAAAAAAAGAGCACGTCGTCTATAGCTCGGCGCCGCTGAGCATGGACTATGTTTTTCCGCTTGAATCCAAACTCTCGGCGGTGGAAAAGCGCACCCTGCTGCAACTGCCCTTTGAGCCGCGCAGGCCCGCCTGCCTCGACGACAAAGAGAGCATGTTCGCGCAGATTGCGCACAAAGACCTGCTGCTGTACCATCCGTTTGACAGCTTTTCGCCGTTCCTGCGGTTCGTGCGGGAGGCGGCAACAGACCCGGACGTGATCTCCATCAAGATCACCATCTATCGCATCGACAAGCAGTCCCGGCTTGCCGAGCACATGATCATGGCGGCGGAAAACGGCAAAGAAGTCACCGTCATGCTGGAGCTGCGCGCGCGCTTTGACGAGCAGAACAACATCGAGTGGGCGGAGCGCCTCGCGGACGCGGGCTGCCGCGTGCTCTACGGCATAGAAGGGTTCAAGGCGCACTGCAAGGTCTGCCTCGTGACCCGGCGGGAGCGCGGCAAGCTGCAATACTACACCCAGATCGGCACCGGCAACTACAACGAGCGCACCGCCGCGCTGTATACCGACTTTTCGCTGATGACGGCGCACCACGGCATCGGAAACGACGCAAACGAGCTCTTTAAAAACATGTCTATCTCCAATCTGGATGGCAGATATGACTATTTTCTCGTGTCTCCTTCCAGCTTCAAGCGCAGCATGCTGGCCCTGATCGACCGCGAGATCGAAAAATCCCGCGCGGGGCTTCCCTGCAGCATCGTGATGAAGCTCAACTCCCTCACCGACCGTGACCTGATCGATAAGCTCGCGGAGGCCTCCACGGCGGGCGTGCACATCGATATGATCGTGCGCGGCATCTGCTGTCTGCTGCCCGGCATCGCGGGGCTGACGGAAAACATCCGCGTGATCAGCATCGTCGGCCGCTTCCTGGAGCATGCGCGCGTCTACGCATTCGGGAAAGGGCAGGAGATGCGCCTCTACATCGCCTCTGCCGATCTCATGACGCGCAACACCGAGCGGCGCGTCGAGGTCGCGTGCCCCATTCTCGACCCCGTGCTGCGTGAGCAGATCTTCTCGATCGTGCAATTGCAGCTCAAGGACAACCAAAAAGCGCGGCAGCTCTACGCCAACGGGGACTATGAGCGCCTCAGCGCCGCAGGAGCGGAGCCGTTTAGCAGTCAGGATTACAGCATGCGCGACCGCGTGATCGATTATTGCGAGAGCAAACCGCAGCCTGCGAACACAACCTCTTTCCTGAACCGGCTTTTCGCGCAGGTCAAGAATCTGTTTCAACGAAACGGCTGATGCCGTACCCCAGATAAGCAATCAGCCGGAGCGTCACTGCCCCGGCTGTTTTTTTCTCGCAAATGCGGCGCTTGCTTACACCGCCAACAGACCGCGCAGCACCCCGGCGACCAGCACGAATAGCACGATCAGCGGCGCGGGAATCTTCTTGATCAGCAGCAATCCGGCCGTCACAGCTGTCACGATCAACACCTCCGCTGAAAACCCGTTTTTCACAAGAAGCACCAGCGCGGACGCGGCAATCAGCCCGCCCGCCACCGCCGTGATGCCCTTGAGCGAAATTTTGATCGCGCGGATCTGCTTGAGCTGCGCCCAGATCGGGTAGACGAAATAGATCAGCAGCACGCCCGGCAGGAAGATGCCGATGCCCGCCGCAGCCGCGCCCGCAATCTGCACGCCCGCACCCGCGCCGTTAGCCGCCATGCCGCCCGCAAACGCGCTGAAGCTGAACATCGGCCCCGGCAGCCCCTGCACAAGCCCGTATCCGGTCAGAAACTCAGCCGCCGTCAGGCTCCGTGTTGCCTCCACCAAATCCCCGTACATCATCGGAATCACCACCTGACCGCCGCCGATGACGAGATAGCCATAACGGTAGAAGTCCGCGAACAAGCGCGCGATCTGGTTGCCCCAGAAGAGCTCAACCAGCACGCCGCCGACCGCAAGCGCGGCAAACGCGATCAGATACCCCCACGGCGGGTTTATCTTTGCGCGGTTCCAGATGTCCTTCTCTTTGGAGAATGCAATGCTGACCAAGCCTCCGGCGATCAAGACCGCGGGGAAAATCCATGCGGTGCGAAAGAAGAACGTGATCACCGCGCTGACGAGAAAGAGCGCACCCGTGAGCCAGTTTGTGACCACCTTTCGCCCAACGCGCCAACCCGCGGTGAGCATGAACCCGACCGCCATCGGCCCGACATAGCGCAAGATGGACAACGACGGCAATTCGCGCTCCAGCCACAGATAGACAAACGACAGCGCCGTCATCACGATCAGCGCGGGCAGCGCCCAGACGAGAAACGTTAAAAGCGCAAGCAGCGGGCCGCCGACCTTGTAGCCGATGGCGATGATGGTCTGCGTGCTGCTCGGCCCCGGCAGGATGCCGGTGAGTCCGATGAGCTCCGTCATCTCCTCCTCGGCAAGATAGCGCCGCTTGATCACCAGCTGGTCGATGAACACGCCGTAGTGCGCCTCCGGCCCGCCGTATGCGCCAAGCGCGCAAATCGCAACATCGCCAAGAAATTTACCCCAGTGGGGGGTTTTTGTTTGATTTAACTGCGTTTCCAATATTTTCACCTCCGGATAACCTCATATAAAATATCAATATCGCTTTCATAAATAAAAGCCTGCTATCTCGCTTTCTCGATCCAATTATCAATATCGCTTTACAATATCGTCTTTCGATATTATAATCATACGTGAGAGGTGAAGCAAATGCAAGACAAAATTCACCGCAAGCTATTTCTTGGGTTTATTCAGATGCATATTCTCTATCACGCAAAAAAAGAGCCGATCTACGGCGTGTGGATGATGGAGGAGCTGCGCGAACACGGCTATGAAACCGGACCCGGCACGCTGTATCCGATTCTGCACGAGATGGAGATGCTTGGGTTACTCAGCGCAACTTCTGTCAACACCAACGGCAAGGTGCGCAAGTATTACGCAATCACCCCCGCGGGCACGCGCGCACTGGAGGAAGGCATCGAAAAAGCGACCGAGCTGCTGCGCGAAATCCGCCCATAATCTCTTCAAAAGCAAGAGCGAGCTGGGCGATATTGTTCGGCTCGCTTTGGTTTTGCCGCTACAAAACGCAAACAGCAAGAATGCCCGTTTTATACCTCGCCGCTTTGCGGTATACTGTTCGTAATCGCGGCTTGTAACCTTGCGTCTTAGAAATCAAGAATCAGCAAAATACATCAACACCCAAATAATCGTCAATCATGAGGTACCCATGACGCAGCAAGAGCAAACCGAACACATCATTCGCCAGCGTATGCACGGGCTGTATCTTTCGCGCCCCTGTCGGGAGCTCGACACCCTCTCGCACGAGCTGATGGGTCTGCACAGCTGGTTTTATCGCAACGTGGCGTTCTCCGCGCTGATTCGCGGGGTGGACATCGCGGGCTGGAAAACGCGGCTGACCAAGACCTGGCTCTACCGTGGAACGCTCCACGGCGTGGTCTATGAAGACCTGCCGGAACTACTCGCTCTGCATCAGGGAGAATCGTACCTCTCCGGCTTGTTCGGCAAGGCGCTGGTGGACGTCGCGGCGGCGGATGTGATTCGCTATATGGAGGACGGGGTGAATTCCCGCGCGGAGTTTCGGCGCATCTTTTCGGGGCAATACAGCGGCGAGATGATCGACGCGCTGTTCTCTCCCTGGGGCGGGATATTCGTGTTTCTCGCGCGGCAGGGGCGCGTCGCGTTTCGGGACATGACCAGCCGGGATTTTGACCTGATCTCCGCGGAACCCACGCAAACGTTTGAATCGGTCTTACCAGTGTTGGTACGCCGCTTTTTTGCCGCATACGGTCCTGCGACGCTCGCGGACGCCGCGTGGTTTCTCGGCATCTGGAAAAACGAAACGAGCATTCTTCGCAAGCTGCCGCTGGACGATCTCATCCAGTTTGAGCATAACGGCAGCCGCTACTATAGCGTGGCAGAACCCGAAACCGAAGACATTCCGGAGCTGACGCTGCTTTCGGGGTTTGACCCGTACATCGTGTCCTATTCAGACCGTGGCGCGGTGGTGCCGCCGGAGCACAAGAGCAAGCTCATCTTAAAATCCGGCATCTGCAACCCTTCTGTCGCGGTCAACGGGCGCGTCGCGGGCATCTGGAACATCGTAAAAAACGAGCCGGTTGTCGAGTTCTTCGAAAAGCAACCAAAGCGGATCGTCTCCGAAGCGATGGCGCGGGTGGATGCTATCCGCTGGCGGGTGAAATAGAGCAACCACGAAGGGCTTTTCCCACCTTTTATCGAAAAAACCTGCGAAACGAAGTGTATCAGTGTCTGTAGTATATTGACACCTGTTTTCGATTGCGATAGGCTTATTCCGACATAAAAACAACGCCCGCTAACGACAACAGTTTTGCGCGCGCAATTGATCAATCGATCGTCCATTGGAGGTAAAATTTCATGGCATGTTTCCTCGTTTCCGCTGCTGAAGCGGCTATCGTCACCGTCGCTACCCAGATCGTACTTGCGCACGAAAACAACCTGCTCCCGAAGTTTCGGCGCGAAACGGAAGCAAAGAGCGACAACACCGCGGAGAAGACGCCGTTTTCCCGCAAGCTGCGCTGGCTTTCCAACCTCCTCTGGGGCGGCTCGTTCCTGCTCGCGTTTGAGCACGTCTGGCATGGCGAGGTCGTGCCGTGGGTTCCGTTCCTGACAGCCGCAGGCAACCCAGCGGACACAACGGCCATGCTGCATGAGATGTCCACCGTCGGCGTCACGATGGCGGTGCTCGTCACCGCGGTTTGGGTGGGGCTTGTGCTCGTCTCCTCCGCAATGGAGAAGAAAGCGCTGCTGCCCGCCGTCGCCACGAAATAGGGGCAGATCGATGACATTGCTTACGACGGTTTTTGCCGCGATCATCTGCACGGTGCTGTGGTATAAACGGGCGCCGCAGGACGAGATGAAGCTCAGCGTGCTGTGTTTTCTCTATTGGGGCGCGTCGATCATGTGGTTTGTCGACGCCATCTATGAATACGCCGAGTTGAAAGCCGCGTTCTTCACGCCCGCGCCCGCCGACATCCTCAACGACCTGTTTCTCGGCCTATCCGTCGTCGCGCTCGGGCTGATCGTCTGGCTCATCGTCCTGCTGGTCAAGGACCCGCGCGGCGTCATCAAGGGCATGTTTCAAAGAAAGTAATAGACGCGTTTACCACGATTCCGCCGATGCAATTTCTCGGCGGAATCGTTTTACTATCCAGAGCGAATTTCTAAAATATTCTGTATACTAGAATATAGAATATGGATCATCGGGGGCATTATGTTTGACACACTGGAGGCCTGCGCCGCTGCCTGGGCACAGGCGGGAAACCACGGAGACACCCATGCGCGCATCGAGCGAAACGCGCGCTGGATCCCGTACTACTCCTTTATCGCGGCAGGTCGCGAAGAAAACGAGGCTGCCATAGACCCGCATGCTGCAAGCGTGGTGGACGGCCTGTTTTCCCGCGGGCTTGTCCACGCGGGTTCCACCGTGCTGGACATCGGCTCCGGTACAGGCGCATATGCGCACGCGTTTGCCGCGCGGGGGCTTGCTGTCACCGCGCTGGAGATGGATGCTAGCTCGCTTGCCGTCTGCCGCGCGCAGGCGGAGGCGATGGGGCTCGTGAACCTGCAATTCGAAAACCAGATGTGGGAAACCTTCGCGCCGGAGAAGCAATATTCCTTCGTGTTCTCCTCCATGTGCCCTGCTATCTGCGACTACGCGGAGTTGCAGCGCATGGAGTCCTACGCAAGTGAGGCTTGCGGCATCCTCGCGGTCACGCGCGGCTCCTACGATCTGCACCGAAAGCGGCTGATGGCGCTGCTGGACGTTCACCCGCAGGGCGGCATGACGACCGAAGCGATTTGGTATTACGAGGCGCTGTATCTGGCGGGCAGGCAGCCGGACGTGGTGAACTGGTCGCGCAAGTTTGCCTTTGAGATTCCGCTGGAAGATGCGCTCCAGCGCAACGAGCGGTATTTTGAGATTTTCGGCATCCGGCCGGAGGTGTCCCGCCCGATTTTGGCGGACTATTTTGCCGCCGAGGCAAAAGAGCGTATGGTTGCAGACGAAACCCTGCTCAACACCGCGCTGATCACCTGGCGCGTCTAGGGGCTGGCAACACCAAGGCGTTGTAACGAATATTGACAGCGCAACATTTTCTGAGCATAATGAATGCTAAGTACATTTCAAGATGATTTTTCATGCCGCATATCTCTTGTTTTCACGCGAATAAACCATATCCGGAGGTGCTTATGGGACGATCCCGATTGGTTGCCGAGCCGATTGTTTGCGCGCAGACACGGCACACACTGGCTCCGTCGAAGATTTCCGCCCCCTTCGTGCGGCTTGGCCGCGTGCTCATCCCCGCCTATTTAAAAGTTGTGCTCGCGTTTGACGGGATCGAACTGCGTTCGCCGGAAGCGATGCTCTCAGAGCTGCGCGATTTTCAGGCACACAAATCCCGCCTGATCGTCGCCCTTCGCCATCCCTATGGCGACGAACCGCAGTTGTTGTTTCATGTGTTTGAGAACATGCTGCCGCGCGTTGCAAAAAAGAGCGGAGCCCCGCTTCAGCATGCGCCCGGACTAAGACTGGTGCATGATTACGCCGTGCCTCTCTGGAGCAACGCGATCATCCGCTTTCTGCTGCCACGCGCGGGGGCGCTGCCCGTCTATCATGTCAAATGCGAAACCAACAGCCTCTCCAATATCCGCGCCGTGCTGCGGGACGGACCCAATCCGCTCGGCCTCGCGCCGGAGGGACAGATCTCCTATCACAGCGAGACCCTGCCGAGAATTGAACTCGGTGCGGTGCGCATGGGATTCTGGTGCGCCAGCGATCTGGAGAAAACCGGGCGCGCGGAAGAGGTTCGCATTTTGCCGATCTCGGTGCATTATCAATACAACAAACGGGACTTTGGCAAGCTTGTCGCATCCGTTTGCCAATTGGAAACGCTCTGCGGGCTCCAACCCGGCGCAAAGAAGATATCAGGCTCACTTGCCGCGCTGCTGCCGCGGCTAAACGCCGTCGAGCACCAGTTGCTCTCCATCGCGGAATCATATTACAGCAGCACATACGGCTATTCTGTGCCGGAAGCCGTTTCGGGAGAAAGCGACGGGGACAATCGTCAACGTCGCTGGAACGCGCTGCTGCCCAAAGCGCTCGAGATCGCGGAGCACATGCTGGGCATCGACCCCGGACAGGAAGACCTCGTCCAGCGGATGTATCGTGTCCGTCTGGATGGTTGGGGTCGCGTCTATCCCGAAGAAGCGCTAGATGCACTCTCCCCGCTGGCGCTGGCGCTGGCCGACCGCCGCGCGGGCGAAGGCTGGTTTGCCATGCGGCACATGGAGCTGGTGGATTTGATGTCCTATCACGATGTGGCATATGTCGAGGGCGCATCCGGCAGCACGCCGAGTGACGACCGGATGGTGGAGCATGTGCTCAACCTCATCGACCTCGCCCATCGTCTCATGGGCGGCAACATCACCAACCGCCCGAATAACATCCGAAAGCGGGCGGTAATCGTGCCGGGGGATTGCGTCAATCTCACCGCGCTGATGCCGGAATATCACAAGTATCCCAAAAAGACCGCGCGCGCTGCCACAGAAACACTGGCAAATCATCTCGAACGCTGCATAGAAAGGTATCATCATGGAACAAACAGCTGAAAACGCACGCCCCGCCTCCAAGCTGCCGCTTCGTGTCAAGCTGGGTTTTGGCATCGGAGACCTCGGCGGCAACCTGTTCTTTACCGCGATGGGATTCTACTCGCTGATCTATCTGACCGACACCGTAGGCCTTGCCGCGTCTCTCGCGGGTATCGCGATTCTGGTCGGCAAATTCTGGGATGCGGTCACCGACCCGATGGTGGGCTATCTCTCTGACCGCACGCGCTCCCGCCTGGGTCGCAGAAGGCCGTATCTGCTGTATGGTGCGATACCGCTGCTGCTCACCATGTGGTATTTCTTCTCCGCGCCGGACTTTACCGCCCGGCAAACGGCGGGATTCCTCTGGGCGACGTTCGCGCTGTGTCTCTTGAACACCGCATACACGGTCGTCAACATCCCCTACGGCTCGCTCACGCCGGAGATCACGAAGGATTATCAGGAGCGCACCTCGCTCAACGGCTTTCGCTTTAGCTTCGCGGTGATCGGCACCATACTGGGCGCCGCAGTGGTGATTCCGATTGTGAACCTCGCGGGCAATCCGCACACCGGGTATTCGATCGTCGGCCTGTTCTTTGGCGTGATCATGGCGGCGACGATTCTTACAACGTTCTTCACCGTGCGCGAAACGTCCCACAAAGACGAACCGCGACCCAAGACGAAGTTCTTTGAGACCTTCATGATCGTCTTCAAGAACAAGACGTATCTGCGCCTTGCTGCGGTCTACACACTTAACCTCACGGGCATCACGTTTGTGCAGACCATGCTGGTGTATTATTTTAAATACATCTACAAAGATGAGGCGATGACGACGATTGCAATGCTGCTGCTGCTCGGTGTCGCGATGCTCTGCGTGCCGATTTCGGTGCTGGTCGCTAAAAAGCTCGGCAAGAAGCGCACCTATCAGTTAGCGCTCGGCATCCTCACCGTCAGCTGCCTTTCGATGTTCTTCTTTGCGCATACCCTCGGCATGCTCTTCACCTTCGGCGTGATGGTGTTTGCGGGCGTTGGCATCGGCTTTGGCTATGTGCCGCCGTTTGCGATGCTGCCGGACGTGGTGGAGGTAGACGCGATTCAGACCAAGACCCGCAAAGAGGGCGCGTACTACGGCATGTGGACGTTCTTCTCCAAGATCGGCGTTGCGCTTGCCGCTGCTCTCTCCGGCGTGTTTTTAGGCTTTGCCAAGTTTGTGCCAAACCTGATGGATCAGGCACCAAGCGCGCTGTTTACCATCCGCCTGATGATCGGCCCCGCGCCTGCGCTGATCTTCCTTGCGGGCATCCTGCTGATTCAGCCATATCAGCTGGACGAGAAGAGGTATGACGCGATTCTCGCGGAGGCGGAAGAGCTGGAAACGCCAACGCTGGAAAAGCTTGATTGATTTAAAACTCTTCATCAAAGATTAACAAAAAAAAGAATCCCGCGTTTTTGCAACGCGGGATTCTTTATGCGTTCACGAATGTTCGTGCACCGCGTTAAAAATAACTCGTCTTAATGCGCTTGCCCATCTTCGTCAGGCAATCCGACAACTGTTCGATCAGACGCATTTTGAGGTTGAAGTTGATCGGCAGTTCGGGGTTCTGGTGCGCGGGGTTGACCGCGCAGCCGACAAAGAAATTGATGTCCGTCGCCTCCTCGAACAACAGCCGCGCGATGCGGCTGGCTCCGTCGTGCCCGGTGCTCCAGCGCTCGTAATCCCGGTTGTCGTCCAGATAGTTTTTTGCGTACTCCAGCACGCGATTGATCGTGATGACCCCTTCGGTGACGAGATCAACCCCGTCAATCGTCGCCGTCGGCGGGATGTCCGGATCGGGAAACGCAAGCTCGGCCAGCAGCGGCTTTTGCAGATATTGCGCCGCGATGCCGGAGGTCGTACCTCCGCAGATGATGTGCTTGCCCTCTTTGCCGAAGAAGAGCGACATCATCTTCTCGTTGTCGTCCCGGCTGCTCGGCGGCCCGCAGAGCAGGTTCATCGGCACGCGTGAGCGGATGCGGACGGTGCAGACCGTCGCGTCGTCGCCCGGCTTTGCGTCGTAGAGGCGGTTTGTCTCCTGCAGGAGGATCGTGGTGAGCGTCTTTGCCGTAAAGCCGACGTGCCAAAAGGTCTCCATGTAGCGCGCGATGTCCTCCGTGCACCAGCCGAAGTTATACACACCGCCGACGCCCGCGTGCACCACCCCGTCGCTCATGGCGATAAACAGGTCGTTTTCGCGTAGGGCAACATCTGTGCGGTAGATGCATTTTCCGCCGACGGTCTGCATGCTGGTCGGCAGATCGATGCTTTTTCCCTCGCGCAGGAGGATCACCGCGGGGTTGTCGTATTGAATGATTTCCGCGCGCTCGTTGTTGACAAGGCGGATGATGGTAAACGTGGAATACGCGATGCCGCGGCTGCTGCAAACGGGCAGCGTCGCCGCGATGGTCTCCACGCAGTCCTCCAGGCGCAATCCCGCCGCGAGCATGGTCGAGATGATCTTGCTCGTCAGCGTCGAGAGGATGCTTGCCTTGACCCCGCTACCGAGGCCGTCCGCCAGCACGATCACGGTGGAGTTTTCGTCCGTCCCCGCGATCTCGATGTGGTCCCCGCAGAGCTGCTCGCCCGCGTGGTTGAGGCTCATATAGCCGATATCGGCGCAGAGATGGTTGAGAGAGATCATCGGCCAAAGCCCCTTTCGCAAAAGCTTCCAAGTGTTTTCTCTACTGGATCTGTTATATAAAATCTTAACGCGTCTCTTCGCTATTAATAGACTCTTTCAGCTTGGTGAGCGCAATCTTCGTCTCGGCGGTGGTCTCGCCCAGCAGCGAAGCAATTTCCTGCACGATGCGCATCTGCTTTTCCACCACTCGGTCGGCAATCTCCACCGTCTGGCGGCCGATCACCTCTTTTTTGAGGCGTTCTTCCTCTTCATTCGTCACGTCCCGCAGGATCGCAATCAATATATGCGTGGTCTTGTCGTGCACCAGGGACAGCTCCAGATACTTCGAATACTCCGCGTAAAACGCGCGCTGCTCCTTGACGATTCGCCCTTCCAGCGCGGCTAAAAACGGCAGCGGATCCATGATGCGCACCAGCGGCTCGCCCAGCACATCCCCGTCGTGCGCGATGTGCAGCATCTTCATTGCGGCGGCATTGACCTGCTGCACCTCCAAATCCTCGTTGACCACGAGAATACCGTTTGGCGTGTGGCTTAGGATATTGTTCGAAAAACGCTCCGTTTTATCCATCAAAAACGGCAGGCACATGCTGATATCCGCCTTACCGTGAAGGACCGCTATCGCCTTTTCGCGGCAGGTGTTGTAGCCGCAGCTGCCGCAGTTGAGCTCGTCCGCCTTGCAGGTCTTGCCCGTCTTGGCGAAGATTTCCGCAATCTCCGCCTCAGAAGGCATCGTGCTCGGAACGCCGATATACGAATGCCGCCGCGCGAGTGTGCCTGTCTCAGCTACAGGCACAGGAAAGTCGCGCTTGCCAGCAAACGTGGTCACCGCCTGATAATGGCGCACGGGCGAATTGTTGTATTTTTCCATGACTGGGCCGCCGATGCAGCTGCCGGAGCAGGCGCTCATCTCCAGAAAACAACGGTGCAGGTTGCCCGCGGCGATGTCCTCCAGCGCGGCTTTGCAGTTATCTGTGCCGTCCACGGTCAGGCAGGTGTAGCCCGTGTCGGGTATATCCATGGTCTTGAGGATGCCGCCGACCGTCGGGAAGAGCCGCGCGCGGCTCTCCTCCGCGCTGTCGAGCCTATGCTCGGGCACGATGCCGGCTGCGGCGAACATCCGCGATAGCTCATCAAACGTCAGCACCGCGTCCACGGGGCTGTTCTCCGCCTCGTCTTTTTTCGAAAGGCACGGGCCGATGAACACCGTCTTTGCTGCGGGGTTGCGACGCTTGATGTCCTGGCTGTGCGCAATCATGGGCGACACGACAGGCGAGAGGTGTTTGATCAATTCGGGATAGTATTTACGGATCAGCAGATTGACCGAATAGCAGCAGGAGGTGATGATCACATCCATGCTCCCTTCAAACAGCTGCTTTTCATATTCGCGCTTGACCAGCGTTGCGCCGATTGCGGTCTCCTCCGCGGAAGCAAAGCCGAGCTGCATGAGCGCCGTTTTCAGCGAAGCAAACCCGACCTGATCAAAATACGCCGCAAACGAGGGCGCGAGACTCGCGACCACGGGCGCAGTTCCATCCAGCAGCACATGCGCAATCTCCGTCCCGTCGGCAATCTCCTTGGCGTTTTGCGGGCAGACGACAAAGCATTGCCCGCAGAGGATGCACTCCTCGCCGACGATGTGCGCCTGATTGGCGGAGAAGCGAATCGACTTCACCGGGCAATGGCGAATGCACTTATAGCAGTTTTTACAGTTCGACTTTTTCAGTCGTAATACATCCGACATGTTGTTTATCCCTCAGATTTCGATATTGCAGTCTCGGTATTTTGGGTTTGTGCGGTGTCTGCCTGCGTTAGCCGCGGCAGCACGTTCTGGATGAAAAATCGCTCCGTGGTCTCCGGCGTGAGGGAAAAATAGGTGCCATCCAGCAGCACACTCACGCCCGTTTGGCATTGTCCCATGCAAAAAGAGCCGCAAAGCGCGATTTCGTCCCGTTTTCCGCGCTCCAAGATGAGCCGCTCCAGCCGTTCGACGACTGCACGCGACCCTTTCAGGTGGCAGGAACTCCCGATGCATACCGTAATATTCATGCCTAGACCCTTTCCTAAAGCCATTTTTGCCGAGCACGGATGGCGTTTAATCGCGTTTACTATATCGATATTATATTACTGATTATGCCGCTTGTCAACCCGCCACGCCTCATGTATCCGCAAAGAGCCTCCGCGCCTTACGGCGCAAAAAAAGCGCCGCCCCGAAAAAACGGGACAGCGCTGTGGATATGGAATTGTCAGAATCAGATTTTCTTCGTTTGTTCTGTATCAGCGATAGGCTTTATCGTCAAGCAGCGCAGCATGACATTCGGTTCACCGCGCGTGCACCGCTCAATCTTACCCCTGCCTTACCCCTTCTTTTTGCGAAACGCAAAGAGCTTGAGCAAGAGGAATGTCACCGGGATGCCGATCACCGCCGCGAGGATATAGGCGGTCAGTTCGGACTGACCGAAAACGCCGTGCACAAGATAGACCACGACATTTTGAATCAGGAAGTTGGGGATATAGGAGACGAAAAAGCGCAGCATCTTGGAGAACCCCAGCCGCTCGTGGAACGTGATCGCGCTGTTGAGCAGATAGGAGATCGTCAGGCTCAGCAGATAGCCGCACCAGAACGCGATCTGCGCGGGCAGAATCCGCGAGAACAAATAGGAGAACACCACGCCGTTGAGCGTGTTGATGCCGCCGATGACCAGAAAGCGAAAGAACTCAAACGAGAAGAAATAGCGCTTTGCCTTCTCCATGCCGCTCAGGCGAAACGCGGTCCAGGGCATGACCTGCCCCTTGCGGACGATGAAGCTCTCCGTCGCGATCTGCGACATCGGCAGGTCGGAGAGCGAATCGGAATAAAACACGTCCACCGTGTTCAACCCCAAATCCGCGAGCAGCCGCTTTGGTTTCTCCGCGCCGTAGCAGTTTTCGCCTAGGAAGTGCCCCGTCGCGGGATCGACACGCGACGCGATCAGGTGCTTGACCCCAAGACGCATGCAGCAGGGCTGCAGCAGGAATTCCGGCGAAGCGGAGATGATCAGGTCGTTTTTGCCTTTGCGCGCAAGATACCATGCGCCAATCTTCTGCTCGTGCGCTTGCCAGAAGGCTTCCACCGTGCCGTTGATATCCTCAACGCCCTGCAAAAAAGAGAAGAAGTGCTGTTTAAAAACCGTTTTCGGGATGAAACCAAATGCGAACAGCACCAGCCCCCAAAGCTGGTTCGGGAAGTATTTGAGCAGCGCGCGCTGGCGGCGCAGGCAGAAGCGGAAAAAATCGATCGTGCAGTCGCCTGCATAGATGCATTGGTCAAAATCGTAAGCGTTCATGGGTTGTCCTTTTCAGTGCACTCGTTGGGGCGAATAAACAAAACCAAGTGCCGCCTCTTATTCTAATTCGTAACACACAGCTTCGTCAATGCGATTGATCCGGGCGCACCTGATGTAAAAGAGAGCAACGAACGTCAAGAAAATTTGATGCAATCTCTATTGTTTCCACCGGTGATGTAATATATACTTTTGAGCGAAATCATCAACAGGCAAGGGCGATAAAGTTGATTGCATTCAATCATCGAAATCACCGGATTGTTGGCGAAATCATCAACAGAAAAAGGGGGAAAAGTTGATTGAACCATATCATTGAAGTCACCGGACTGAAAAAGAGCTACGGCGCAGTCCAAGCGGTCAAGGGCATCGACTTCTACGTGGAGGCAGGAAAGATCTTCGCGTTTTTGGGGCCCAACGGCGCGGGGAAATCCACCACCATCGACATCATCTGCACCTTCCTCAAGGCGGACGCAGGCACGGTTGAGGTGGACGGGCACATTCTGGGTCAGGACGACAACGCCATCCGCCAGAGCATCGGCGCGGTGTTTCAGGACGGTCTGTTAGACACGCTGCTCACCGTTTCGGAGAATCTGCACATTCGCGCGGGCTTTTACGGGCTGAGGGGGAAACGGCTCGCAAACACCATCCGCGAGATTGCTGAGCGCATGGGCATTCAGGAGATCATGAAGCGGCCGTACGGCAAGCTAAGCGGCGGTCAGCGGCGCAGATGCGACATCGCCCGCGCGCTGGTCAACACGCCAAAGATTCTCTTTCTCGATGAACCGACCACCGGCCTTGACCCGCAGACGCGCAAGAGCGTATGGGATACCATCACGAAACTTCAGCGCGACACAGGCATGACCATCTTCCTCACCACGCACTATATGGAAGAGGCGGCGGAGGCGGACTACGTCATCGTCATCGACAACGGCAACATCGTCGCCAAAGGCACGCCTTCCGACCTGAAGGAGCGCTTCACGAGCGACAAGCTTACTCTCACCACCAAGGAACCGGAGGCGCTTGCAGATAAGCTCACCGCCGCGGGACTCGTACCGGAGGTGGTTGCAAACCGCGTGACGCTGCGCGTCGCCAACACGCTTGCCGCGCTGCCGCTGCTGGAGACGTATAAAGACGCCATCACCGGTTTTACTGTGACGACGGGCACGATGGATGATGCGTTCATCGCCATCACCGGAAAGGAGATTCGCGAATGATCAACTTGATAAACTGCAATCTCCCTGCTTTACTCGATGAGAAGGAGGCAATGGCATGATTAATTTTATGAAGCGTAACCTCCTCGTCTTTTTCAAGGACAAGGCATCTGTGTTTTTCTCGCTGCTGTCGGTGTTCATCATCATCGGCATGTATGCGCTGTTCCTTGGCGACGTTTGGTCGAGCGGGATGGAAGGCGTTGTTGGCGCGCGCAACATCATGGATCGCTGGATCGTCGCGGGTCTCATCGCGGTAACGTCGGTCACCACCACGATGGGCGCGTTTGGCACCATGGTAGAGGACAAATCCAAGAAGATCATCAAGGATATCCATTCCTCTCCGCTGCCGCGCATCAGCATTGCGGGCGGCTATATCCTCAGCGCGTTCGTCATCGGCGTGATCATGTGTGTGGTGGCGGTCGTGCTCTGCCAGCTGTATTTGCTCAGCGGCGGCGGCACGCTCTTTACCGGCATGCAGCTTCTCAAAATCTTCGGGCTGATCCTGCTTTCGACGTTCTCTAACACCGCGCTTGTGCTCTTCTTCGTTTCGTTTTTCCAGAGCAACAACGCGTTCTCGATTGCGAGCACCATCGTCGGCACCGTCATCGGCTTTCTAACGGGCATCTACATCCCCATCGGACAGCTGCCTGCGGGTGTGCAGACGGTCATCAAGTTCTTCCCGCCGTCGCACTCGGCGCTGATGCTAAGGCAAGTGATCATGGAAGACGCGATCAAGACCGGGTTTGCGGGCGCGCCTGCCAGCGTGGTCAGCGAATTTAAGGAGATGCTGGGTGTTTCGTTCAAGATCGGGGATACGACAGTGACGCCGATCATCAGCATCACGATTCTGGTGATTGCGGGCATCGTGTTCCTTGGGCTTGCGATGCTGAATCTCTCCAGAAAAAAGAGATAACTTCTCGTTATAAGGAATGTGGTATTTGCCCCCGCTGGCGGTTGTCGGCGGGGGTTGTTTTTCAATAATGATTTATACTTCGTTCTTATTGATTTCGGTTTGCTTCAGCATTGAACTCAAAAGATTCTCAAGCTCGTTAACCCAGAGAAAAGTTTTAAGTACATCAGCCTTGCTAACTTCATCACACATATGGCCATGTGCTATTTTATGACGAGATAGATTCGATGTCTCATCAAGTTGCTCAATTTTAAAGTTCTCCGAATACCTTCTCTCAATCTCTTCGAGAGCCTTAATATTACACTCATACATATATGGAATTCTTGCATTGTTTTGATTCTTCGAGCGTTCTCTTACTTCTTGTATGGCTGAAGAATCCCTTTTTCGGACAATGCCGAACGACCAAAAAAGAAATTCCTTTATTATCCCCTCCATATGAATTGTGATCAAAGTTATGCTTGCAATATTCAACCTGAGCTTATAACAAGAAAATGCTTCTAGAATCGCAAGTTTTCTACTTGAAAAGCTAGGATTCCACCACCAACTGCTAACCAATAGTTCGAATTCTCTAAAATTCTCGCTCTCATAATAATCTGTAATTAGCTCATCTACATCATTAGATGAAAGTCGAGATTTGTTTGCATTTATAAATTGTATGATATTCCCTGGTATTGCTGATAACCCTCCCCATCCGAATTCAGCCATAATGGGATCGAGCTCTGCTCTTTTTTTAAAATACTGAGTGATTACTTCATTTAATTCAACAAAACTTTGGTGCATAGCCTCTGTTGTTGTTCTCATAATTTCAGCTGATAATGTCTGAATCTCCTGAATACTCAATGCAAAATTCTCCGTGATTTGCTTCGCTATACTTGATGCCAAATTATTAAGAGTTTCAGCGAGTTTCTCGGTTTCACGAATTACATATCCGACAATAAACTTTTTAAATTCCTCAAATGAATCATGAGTTTCGATACCGCATAATTGGTCTTGATCATCACAACTTATTTCAACTATAAATCGCATGATATTTATCGCTTCATCATCACTCATGTTCTTAAAAGAACGACGTGTCTTTGCGCTCGGCTTGATTATTCTGTTCGTTTCACAATACATTATGAAAGCAAACTCATAAAAAGCATGCTTTGGAGACATACCTTTACCAATTTTCCTGAGATATTTCCCAGAATTGTCTACAGAGATGACATTTCTTAAGGAATAAGTACTCCCTGAAATTTCAAATTCACGTAATGGGGCTGCTTCTTCAGTGGAACCGAAATCAATAAACAACTTTCTCATCTTTTCTACCTAAATCTGTGAATTTAATTCTATACTATACGTTCTTTCTGGTAGAATACAAGTCATATCGATACGTTATCTATACTCATTATTGGGTGTGGTATGATTGTTGTAGTAACACCTCCTTCATGGTAGTAGCATGATCACTACTATAGATTTCTTGTCAGAATGCATATATTCTAACGCGTGCTATTGTCACCTTTAGTACATTATTTCGGTTGACAATCCCCTCCCCCTCCCTTATACTACCCCCTAAGGAGATTCTCCATGACCGTACAAGACCACCTTCGCACCTTGCTCGAATCCAACAAGAGCGTCTTCCTCTCCGGTGAGGAAATCGCCCGCCGCCTCGGCGTAAGCCGAAACGCGATCTGGAAGGCGATCAAAGCCCTCCAAGCGGACGGCTACCCCATTCAGGCGGTGCCAAACCGCGGCTACTGCCTCGCTGCTTCCAGCGACGTGCTCTCCGAAAGCGGCATCCGGCAATATCTCACTAGCGAGGCGCAGTCCCTCGACCTGCGCGTTTACGATTCGGTGGATTCGACAAACCTCGTCCTCCGCAAACTCGCGAACGAAGGCGCGGCGGAAGGCACCGTGGTCATCGCCGCCGAACAGACCGGCGGACGCGGGCGCAAAGGGCGCAGCTTTTATTCCCCGCAGGGCACGGGCGTCTACATCTCCCTCCTGCTCAAGCCCAAGATCGCGCCAGACGACGCAACCCTCATCACTACCACGGCGGCGGTTGCCGTCTGTGAGGCGGTGGAGGCGCTCTCCGGCGAACCCGCCGGGATCAAGTGGGTCAACGATGTCTTTCTCCGCGGCAAAAAGGTCTGCGGAATACTCACGGAAGGCTCTTTTGACATGGAGAGCGGACAGTTTGAATACGCAATCCTCGGCACGGGCATCAACGTTTTTGAGCCGGACGGCGGCTTTCCGGTGGAGATCAGCCAGATCGCGGGCAGCGTGCTGACCAGCCCCGCGCCGGACGCGAAAAACCGCGTCATCGCGGAATACCTCAACCGTTTTCTGCCGCTGTATCGCCATCTAGGTAGTGCTTCCACCAACGCGGAATACCGCAGGCGCAGTTTTGTGCTAGGGAAGATGGTCAACGTGCTCACGACCGAACACACAACCCCCGCCCGCGCAATCAACGTGGACGACCACTGCCGCCTTGTGGTGGAGTTTGAGGACGGGCACCGCGAGGCGCTCTCCTCCGGTGAAATCAGCGTAAAGATTGTTTAGTTTTTAGCAGCTACGCTGCATGTCTTCACAAAATCAGCGTAAGAATCAAAAAATAGCCGCGCTGCGCGCGGCATAAACCGAAGCGAAGCTTCGGAAGATAAAAAAACAACACCAACGTTAGGAGAACTGTTTCCAATGAACCCCATTGCCAAATCCCGTACGTACAAAATGATACTCGTTGCGCTGTTTGCGGCGCTGATCGCCGTCGGCGCGTTTATCCGCGTGCCCGTACCGCTTGTGCCGTTTACGATGCAGACGTTCTTTGTCGTCCTCGCGGGCATGCTGCTGGGCAAAAAGCTGGGCGCTGCCAGCGCGCTTGTCTACCTCGCGGTTGGCCTCATCGGCATCCCCGTCTTCACGCAGGGCGGCGGCATCGGCTACGTGCTCAAGCCGTCGTTCGGATACCTGATCGGCTTTATCGTCGGCGCGTTTATCACGGGCGCAATCGTCCGCAAGGTGGAAAACCCGACGTTCTGGCGGCTGCTGTTCGCGGCGCTGGCGGGGCTGCTCGCGGTCTATGTGCTCGGCACCACGTATTTCTACTTTCTGAGCAACTACTATCTGGGCAAGCAGGTGTCCGTCTGGACGGCGGTGCTGTATTGCTTCCTCGTGTTCGTGCCCGGCGACATCGCCAAGAGCCTCGTCGCCGCGCTGATTGCCAAGCGCATGATACCCGTGCTCAAGAAGAACAATCTTTCCTGATTCTTACTCTTTCTGCATAGAAAAGTGAATCGACAAGCAAAGAGCCGGAGCATTTGCCCCGGCTTTTTTTAGTTGCGATCTTGTTTGTGATTTGGTTTTACGTACGTTGTTTTAATAGTTTCCGCACGCGTTTCCAGTCCGGATAATACACATCCATTCGTTTCCAGAAGCGCTCCCCGTGCCCCGCCTCGTGCAGGTGGCACAGCTCGTGCGTGAGCACATATCTTAGGCACTCTGCGGGTTTCTCCGCCAGCCTGAGGTTGAGCGTGATCAGCGCGGTTTTGATGTTGCAGGTACCCCAGCGCGTCTTCATGTCCCGCACCTTGAGTTCCCCCGCGCGCTTGCCGACCGTCCGCTCGATGGCGGGCAGCATCGCCCCCGCTGCCTCGTAAAGCTCCGCGCGATACCATGCGTCTACCGCCTTTTTGCGCGCGTCTTCGCCCGCGTCCTGCCGGATATAGAGCTCCAGCGCGTCCCCACGCAGCGCGATGTGCATGCGCCCGGTGCAGAAAAAAAGCCGGAGCGTCAGCTCTTTGCCGAAATACGGGAGCGCGTCCCCGTCGCCATAGCCGCGCGGCGCATTCCTCGCGTGCTTTTGCGTCTGCTGTTCGATCCAATCCGTGCGGCTGAGCACAAAGCGGGAGATTTCCGCGTCGGAGATGCGCGCAGGCGCGCTGACGCAGATGCCCTCCGGCAGCACGCGCAGATAGAGGTTTTTGATGCGTTTTCGCGTCACATTGACCGTATACGCGCCGATGTTGAGACTGGTGGCTTTTGCCATGCGTTACCCCTGCGCTCGCTGCCGTATATGATTCCATCGAAACGCGGGCAGGCGAGCGGTTTTCCTGCATTCTAACACCCGCGGACAAACCGCGTCAATCGCGCGGCTCGTCCCCCTGCCTTTGCGCGCATTTTGCCATCTCCGGTTCGCGTATGCCAAACAAGCCCACGACGCCCGCCTCCATCGCGGCGTAGAGCACGATTTCCAGAATATCCTCGCGCCATTTGTAGAGCGTGGATTCCGAAACGCTCATCTCCACGCTCAGTCGGATCATCCGCGCGCGCATGGGCTGGCCGCGCGGCAGCGGGGCTTCCAACCCGAACAGGCGCGTCATATAGCGCTCCTTTGCGAGGTTTTGCGCGCGCAGGAACACCCGCGCGGAGTCGATTGCGCGCACCCAGGCGAGCATTGCCCCGCCTTCCGCGCGAATTGCACTGCCGCGATAGACGCGGGAATTATTGCGACGATAGTTGAGCAGCTGTCGTTTGGCTTCTGCGCGGAGCTGGGGTAACGAGATCGCTTTCATTCATTCCTCCTGTGTTCGCATGATGCGAACGTTTGTACGTATATTGTACACCATAACCATTGGTTGTGTGGAGAGAGTTTTCGTACAAATCCAAGTTTTTTTCAACTTTCTTTTCAGGTAATCATCGATATTTGTCGTATTTTGTCGTTTTCCCGTGCACTACTGGCAAATCCAAGCAATTTACCTGGCATTCAGCCAAAAAAATGTTGCAATCCGTTCACGCGAGCAAGCGCGCGCGGCGTTGCCTGCCGCGAGAAGTCGTGATATCATAATACAAGTGAATTTATGTGCCAGCCGCGCGCAGAAGACTGCCCTGGTTGCGCTGTATGATACAGGGGTTTTATGTTGGAATTTTCAAAAATATGTATTCAAAACGCGCCGGAACTCAAGCCGTATTTGGATGTTCAGGCATTTCGCAGTTGTGACTATACGCTTGGCGCCGTGTTTCAGTGGCGCGCGTATTTTCGCTCCGCCTACGCCATCGTCTCCGGCATGCTGGTCATGCTCGCGACCTATCCCGGCGAGGGTACCTGCTTTGTCTATCCCGTGGGCAACGGAAATCTCGACGCCGCGCTGGATGCGATTGAAGTGCACGCAAAAGAAAGCGGCATGCCGCTTCGCTTCTGCGCTGTCCCCAAGGAAGCCCTCGCGCAGCTTTGTGAGCGCTACGGCAGCCGCGCGGTGGTCTCCACCCAACGCGACTGGGCGGACTATCTCTACAACGCCTGCGACCTGATGGATTTCCCCGGAAAGAAATATCACACGCAGCGCAACCACCTCAACCGTTTTTGCAAGGACAATCCTTCCGCGGTGTTCGTGCCGGTGACTGAAGAAACGCTGCCCGCCGCCATCGCGTTTTTAGATGAGTACGAGCAGCACGTGCCGCTCGACAAGGTGATTGAGGCCGAGGAGATGAAGCGCGCAAAAGAGTTGCTGGCGGATTCGCTCGCGCTGGGTCAGATGGCGGGCTATATCGATGTTGCGGGTACCATCGTCGCCCTTTCGGTCGGCGAGGTCGTCGGCGACACGCTGCATTGCCACGTAGAGAAAGCGCGCGTGGACTACGCGGGCTCCTATCAAGCGATCGTATCCTGGTTTGCCAAGTATGCCGCGCAGAAGAGCACGCTCTACATCAACCGTGAGGACGACTCCGGCGAAGAGAAGCTGCGCTATTCCAAGCTCGCGTACCGTCCGGTCTGCATGATCGATAAGTACTGGGTCACGATCGAGTAAGCGTTTTTATTACTCTTGGCATGACCCGTACGGAGGGGTTCCGGCGGTTGCGTATAAAACAAAATGGGGGGAATTAAATCGTGAAACGTGCAAGAGATTTTCGGGAATCCGCGTGGAATATCCTGCGTGGACGATACTGGTGGACGGTGCTCGCGGGGCTGATTGCAACACTTCTTGGGGGTGTAGGCTCCAGCGGCAACTTCCGGTTCAACTTTGACTATAACGATGTGTCGCAGCGCGTGCAGCAATGGACGAACGGACAGGTCGACGCAGAGCAGATCTACGCCATCCTGCGTCCGTTTGCGGGCATCGCGGCGGCGCTCGGCAGTCTGATCCTCGTCTACGGCATTGCGGTGTTCATCGTCGGCAGCGCGGTGGAGCTGGGCTACAATCGCTTCAACCTCTCGCTGTATGAAAGCACAGCAACGCCAAAGATCGAGACGCTGTTCTCGCGCTTTTCCTATTTTGCAAACGCTCTGTTGCTGCGGTTGCTGATGTTCATCAAGACACTGGCGTGGGCGCTGCTCTTCATCATTCCCGGCATCGTTGCCGCCTATCGGTATGCCATGGCGCCGTACATCATGGCGGAAAATCCGGACCTCTCCGCGACAGAAGCCGTCGAGCAGTCCAAGCAGATGATGGCGGGCAACAAAGGCCGTTTGTTCTGCCTCCAGCTGAGCTTCATCGGATGGTGGATACTCGCCGCATTCACGGGCGGCATCGGAGGTATCTTCCTGATTCCATATATGAAGGCTGCAGTCACTGCGTTCTACCTTGACCTCACCGGCCGGCTTCCCGCCGCGCCCTATGCTGCGCCCGGTGCGCCCAGCGCACCCAGTGCGCCGAGCACGCCTGTAACGCACACCCTTGGCGAAGGCGAGACAAGCTCGAAAGAGTTCATCTAAACCCTGCGTTCCCAATTAGCACAAAAGAGGCGCTCGTGAGAGCGTCTCTTTCTGTTATGTGCTTCTAATTTAAAACTATTCTTCCGTTGTTTCGAGCGCATCGCCGATTTTGGGTTTCTCTATCGTTTCAACCACCAGCGGCGCCTCGGTCGCAACCGGCGCTTTCATCGGTTCCGGTGCCTGCTCTGCCTGCGGCGGCGCAATCACCGCCTCCGCCGTCTTTTGTGGCGGTTGGGTGCAGGTCAGCGGTTGTGTCTGAACTATTGTCTGTGACAGCATCTTCCCATACAACGCGAGATACGCTTTTGCGGGCTTTGCCCAATCAAAGCGCTCCGCCATGCCGCGCAGCATCAGCCGCCGCCACATCGGCTTGTCCTCATTCCAATATTTCACCGCACGCTCGATGGTTGCGAGCATCTCATGCGCATTGTAGTTGGCAAATGAAAAGCCGTTCCCCTCGTCAGTATACAGGTTGTATGGCCGGATGGTGTCCCGTAATCCGCCTGTTTCGCGCACGATGGGCACGCATCCGTAGCGCAGCGCGATCATCTGGCTTAATCCACACGGCTCAAACTGGGACGGCATCAGGAAGAGATCCGCGCCCGCGTAGACACGATGCGCTAAGCCTTCGTCCAGCTCGATGCGCGCATGCACGCGTTTGGGATAGCGCCAGTTTGCCCAGTTGAGCAAATCGACAAATCTCCTGTCGCCTTTGCCGAGGAAGACGATCTGCACGTCGCTTCGCATGATGTCCCCCAACACGCGCTCCACCAGATCCAACCCCTTTTGTTGAGACAGGCGCGCGATCATGCCAATCAGCGGCACATCCCGCTCCTCCAGTCCGCATTCGCGCTGCAGGGCGCGCTTGCAGACGCGCTTTTCCTCCGGCGTGTCCGCATCAAAATGATGCGCCAAGAACCGGTCGTTTGCGGGGTTGAAGATGGTGTAATCAAGGCCATTGAGAATGCCGCTGAGTGTGTTTTCCCGCGCACGCATCAATCCATCCAGATTTTCACCGAAAAACGGGGTTTTGATCTCCTCGGCATACGTCGGGCTCACCGTGCAGAGCCGGTCGGAGAACACAAGCCCGCCCTTCATGCAGCTGATGCAGCCAAAAAACTCCATGTATTCATAGGTAAAGTAGCGCTCGTCCAGCCCCAGCCTACCCGCGATTTCGCGCCAGGAGAAGACGCCCTGATATTTGAGGTTGTGGATGGAAAACACGCTTTTGATGCGCGCGTAATCCGCTTTTGCGTTGTATTGCGTCTTGAGAAGCGCCGCAATCAACCCTGTCTGCCAGTCGTTGAGGTGCAGCACATCCGGCATGAAGTCGATGTGCGGCAGGCATTCCAGCACCGCGCGGCTGAAAAACGCAAACCTGAGACCTTCGGATATGCCGTCTCCGTAGAGCTCCGTGATGCCAAAATGCGTCTCGTTGTCCACAAAATAATAGGTGACCCCGTTGTCGGTCACGCGCTCGATGCCGCAATAGAGCGTTTCCCACCCAAACAGCACGTCAAAATGACACACGTGCTCCATGCGATTTTTCCAGTACGCGTCGATCACGCGGTATTTCGGCAGGATGACGCGCACGTCGTGGCCCTCTTTGGCCAGCGCAATCGGCAGAGCGCCCGCGACATCCGCAAGCCCTCCGGTTTTGACAAACGGTACGCACTCGCTTGCGCAGAATAGCACCTTCATGTTGTATGTCCTCCCGCAAAACCTTTTTTCGCCGCGGCTGCCGCAGCAGAATGCATGCACGAAACCAGGCGAGCACCGCCCGTCGCAATCGCTTTCACGCGCGGTCTTTTTCCGCGCGGAGCACGCCTCTTGTTAAATCGTGGTGCCTTTTTTGAGGATGATCGGGAATCCGTCGTAGCCGGTGAGCGTGCGCCCTTCGCGAACCACAACGCCTTTATCGAGAATGACGTGATCCATGATGCAGTTCTCGCCGATGCTGACGCCCTGCATGAGAATGCTGTTTTTCACCACCGCGCCTTTTTTCACGCTGACACCGCGAAATACGATGCTGTTTTCTACCGTGCCGTCGATCAGGCAGCCGTCCGCCAGCATCGCGTTTTTGACCACCGCGTTTTCGCCGTACTTCGCGCTGACCTCGTCCTTGACCTTCGTATAGATCGGGTGCGCGGGGTTGAAGAGATCGTTTCGAACCTCCTGCTGGAGGAGCGCCATGTTATGGGTGAAAAAGTCGTTGACCGAGTCCAACCGCGCGACGTAACCGTCGTAGCGATATCCCATGATCTTGAGCGTTTGGCATTTTTTCAGCAGGATATCGCGCGTGAGGTCATAGTCCCCGTGGGAATATGCTTCCTCGACGAGATATTCGAGCAATAGCTTGTCCATGATCATCACGTCGCAACTACGAAATGCAGAGCGCGGCGAGAACGGGTTGAGCTCCATCTCCGTGATGCGCTCGTTTGAATCCATCAGGAGACGCAGATCGAGGTTTTGCTCCTCGCTGACTGCAAACTCGCTTTCGTTATAGAGCATGGTGATGTTTGCCCGCGTCTCGATATGCCGCGCGATCATGTCGTTGAACGTCATGTTAAATATCGTGTGGCTGCCCGAGAGGATGACATACGGCTGCGGGTTTCTGCGCACATAGCCTAGGCAGGAGCGAATCGCGTCCACACTGCCGCGGTAGAGGCCGGTGTTTTCCTTGGTCATAAACGGCGGCAGCATGAAGAGGCCTTCACGCTTTCTGTGCAGATCCCATTCCTTGCCGGCGCCCAGATGATCCATCAGGGAATGATAGTTTTTCTGTGTGATGAGGCCGACGCTGGTGACACCGGAGTTGACCAGATCGGAGAGGATAAAGTCGATACAGCGGTATCTGCCGCCAAACGGAACCGCAGCAACCGAGCGCGAGAGCGCAAGATCGCGCAAAAACGGATTGGTTTCTCCTGTGTAGATGAGGCCAAACGCGTTACTTGTCATAGCATCTTCCTCCGCATGCGTCTTCTGTGGCGACCGTGCCCTGCGGCAGATACGCCCCCGGCTGGATGCTGATATCGTTGCCAACCAGCGTAATTGTGCCGGTGAGGGAATTATCCACCTGATCGCCAAGGCGCAGCTCGCCGCCGATGATCGAGCCTTCTCCGATCACAGAGTTCTCGCCGACGATCGCCTGATAGACCTTCGCCCCGCGGCGGATCACCGCGCCGGGGAAGATCACAGAATCGTACACCTCCGCCCCCTGTTCGATGGAAACATTGGAGAACAGCACGCTGTGATGCACCTTTCCCTCCACGCGGCAGCCCTCGGTCACGAGGCTCTGCGTGATGGTTGCATGATCACCGACATAATGCGGCGGCATGATGGGGTTGCGGCTATAGATTCTCCATTGCGGGTCGTTGAGTACGAGCTTCGGGGGCGTCGCGATGATGTCCATATTCGCGTCCCAGAGGCTCTGAATGGTTCCGACATCCTTCCAGTACCCCTTGAACGGATAGGCATAGACCATCTGCCCGCCGTTGATGATTGCGGGGATGATGTCGTTGCCAAAGTCGTTGGTGGAGTTCGGGTTTTCGTCGTCCGCGCGCATGCACTCCTTGAGCGCTTTCCAGTTGAAGATGTAGATACCCATCGAGGCCTTGTTGGACTTGGGATGTTTGGGCTTTTCATCAAACGAGGTGACGCGATCCGCATCGTCGGTGTTCAGAATGCCGAAGCGGTGCGCCTCCTCCATGGGAACCGGCAGCACGGCGATGGTCGCAACCGCGTTTTTTTCGATATGGAAACGCAGCATTGCGCCGTAGTCCATCTTATAGATGTGATCGCCGGAGAGGATGAGCACATTATCCGGGTTGTACTGGTCGACAAACTCACGGTTTTGATAGATCGCATTCGCGGTGCCGGTGTACCATCTGCCGTCCACGCCCGTCACATAGGGCGGGAGCACGAACACGCCGCCGTTCATGCGGTCGAGGTCCCAGTGCTGGCCGGTGCCGATGTAGCTATTCAGCGCGAGCGGGCGATATTGCGTGAGCACGCCGACGGTGTCAATATCCGAATTGACGCAGTTGCTCAGCGGGAAATCGATGATGCGGTATTTGCCGCCAAAGGGCACCGCGGGTTTTGCCATGCTGGACGTCAGCACGCCGAGTCGGCTCCCCTGCCCGCCTGCGAGCAGCATTGCCACAATCCGTTTTTTCATGCGTCGTCCTCCTGTTTTACCTCAAGTTTCGGCAGGGGTTTCGGGGTAATGCGATAACAAACTGCACCAAAAGGCGGCAGCCGCAGGCGGATGCGGCAGGCATGCTCACCATAGGGTTCGTAAACGGACATGGTCGGCGCGTTGGGATAGTCTCCCGTGCCGCCGAAATAGGGCGCGTCGGTAGAAAACGCCTCGGTATACAGGCCGTAGACCGGCACTCCGATCATATAGTCTAGCCAGGGTTTTGGCGTAAAGTTAAACGTCCAGAACAGCGCGTTGCCGTCCCGGTCGAGGCGCATAAACGAGAGGATCGAGTGGATATTGTCGTCCACCCCGCACCAGCGGAAGCCCGCCCAGCTGTCGTCGATTTCATACAACGGCGGGTTCTCGAGGTAAAAATGGTTTAGATCGTGCACGTATTGCTGCATCTCGGCGTGCTTGGGATAGTCCAGCAGGAACCAGTCGAGGGTGTCGTCCTCTTTCCACTCGATATACTGGCCAAACTCCCCGCCCATGAACATCAGCTTCTTACCCGGATGCGCAAACTGATAAGCGTAGAGCAAACGAAGCTGCGCAAACTGCTGCCAGTAATCGCCCGGCATCTTAGAGAGCATGCTCTTTTTGCCGTGCACCACCTCGTCATGCGAAAACGGCAGCACATAATGCTCCGAAAACGCATAACACAGTGAAAATGTGAGTTTGTCGTGGTGATATTTTCGATAGATGCTGTCCATGCCCATATAGGTGAGCATGTCGTTCATCCAACCCATGTTCCATTTGTAGGCAAAGCCGAGGCCGTCCTCCGCGACGGGGCGCGTGACATAGGGATACGCCGAGCTTTCCTCGGCAAAGAGCATCTTACAGCCTTCAAGCTTGTTGACCGCGGAGTTGAGCTTTCGGAAGAAGGTGACCGCGTCGAGGTTGTCGTGCCCGCCGTAGCGGTTGGGCAGCCACTCGCCGGGCTGCTTGCCAAAGTCGAGATAGAGCATCGCGCTCACCGCGTCGACCCTGAGTCCGTCAAAATGAAACTCCCTGAGCCAATACATGGCGCTGGAGATCAAAAACGACTGCACCTGCGTCTGCTCAAAGTTAAACAGCAGCGTGCCCCACTGCGGCATCTCGCCGCGGCGCGGATCGGGATGCTCAAACAACGGTGTCCCGTCAAAGAGTCTGAGCCCGTGCGCGTCTCTGGTGAAATGCGCGGGTACCCAGTCCATGATCACGCCGATTCCCTCGTTGTGCGCGCGGTCGACGAGATACATCAGCTCCTCCGGCTCGCCATAGCGCGCCGTTGCCGCATAATAGCCCGTCACCTGATAGCCCCAGCTCGGATCATATGGATATTCCATCAGCGGCATGATTTCGATGTGTGTGTAGCCCATGTCAACGACATAGTCGATCAGCTCGTTGGCAAGCTCGTGATACCCCAAACCCTGCTTCCAGCTGCCCAGATGCAGCTCGTAAATATTCATCGGCTGGCCGTAAGAATCGCCCGGCTCACCCCGGCAGTCGAGATAGTCTTCGTCTGTCCATTCGTAATACGGCATGTCGCCAACGAGGGAGGCAGTGCCGTGCGCTTCCGCGCGGAAGGCGAACGGGTCCGCCTTTAGGATCACCTCGCCTGTGTTGGTGCCGATTGCGTATTTATACAGATCGCCGGCCTGCGCGACGCCGATGGCGACTTCCCAAACGCCGGTGGTGCCGACGCGTTCCATCGGGTCCGCCTTACTATTCCAGAAATTGAACGTGCCAACCACGCTGACAGATTCTGCGTTTGGCGCCCAGACGGAGAAGCGGAACACCCGCTCGCCGAATTCGCCAGCACCTTCGTGGCAGCCAAGTTCCAGATAGGCCGCCGTAGAAACGCCACGGTTAAAGTAATAGAGTGCTGTTTCGTCCGAAAATTTGCTCATCAATACAACCCCCGGGTATTACGCTGCGAAATCAGCGTGTTATGGTATGCGTAAAATTCAACGCGTTGTTGACGGGTGTGTAGTCGTCGCTCTTGTTCAGTACGCTTCGATTTGTTTTCTTCTCTTCGGCTCTGTTTCTCTTGTTTTCCGTCTGCGGTTTTCTGTTTTCTTTCTGTCATCATACCATCATTTTTCGTCAAAAGGAACAAGTATCTGGACGATTGGCAGTACTGCACGTGTATTTTACACGCAGTTAACGAATGCGCTTTGAGTTGTGTTAAGTGAACGTTCAAACGAAAGCGTATCTGCGCGTTTCTGCTTTCGTACCTGCGTGCGTTCAAAAAAACACCGCCAATCTGCAAAAAATCAAAACCCCGAATCTACCGCTTCCCTACCCCGCTTCTCGCCGTGTTGTGGTATAATGCATCCAATATCGCGCTCCGCGGGGCGCAGACTTTAAACAAAACCGGGGTTTATGCATGCAAAACCTGCTTCTTTCGTTCAATGTCGTGGCTCCGCTGATGATCTATATGCTCATCGGCGTGCTGCTGCGCAAGTCTAACATCGCTTCTGAGCGCCTGATGCGCGACGCAAACAACATCATCTACTATGTCACCCTGCCGCTGATGTGCTATCGCGCGATTGCGGTTGCGGATATCGGCGCGATGTTTGACACACCTTTTCTGCTGTATATGGCAATCGGTATTCTCGTGACCTTTGCACTTGCAGCGTGGCTTGTGCCCGTGTTTTGCAAGGACAACAACAGGCGCGGGGTTCTCATCCTCGGCGTGTTTCGCTCCAACGACGCGATCTTCGGCCTCGCGGTTGCGGCGGCGTTGCTCGGCGAAAACAACCTTGGCATGATGTCCATCGCAATTTCGCTCTCCGTTCCGCTGTTTGGCGTTCTCGCGGTTGTCGCAATGGAGCGCTATCGCGACGAGCGGGTGCCCTTTGGCACCGTGCTGCTGCGGATGATCAAAAACCCGATCATCATTGGATGCATTGCCGGTTTTGCCGTCAATTTGCTCGGAATCGAGCTGCCCGCCGTGCTGCAAACCCCGATCGACCGGTTGGCCGCCGCCACCACGCCGCTGGCATTTGTGCTGCTGGGTGGAACGATTTCCTTTGCGGCGGTGAAGAAGAATCGCGTTGCGATCACGGTGATCACACTGCTCCGGCTCCTGATCGTTCCGCTGATCGCCATTGCCGCATTTCTGCTGCTGGGCTTTCGCGGAGAGAGCATCGTGGTGACGCTGATCATCTTCGGGGCTCCCGTCGCGATGCTGACGTATTCGATGGCGGTGGGTATGGGTGCTGACGACGCGCTGGCGGGTACACTGGTCGCGGTCACCAGCGTGCTCTCGATTTTCTCGATGTTCCTGTTTATCTTTGTATTAAAGCAATTTGCATTTATTTGACCAAAATTAGATTGATATCACCGAGGTAACCTATGACAAAGCGTTTGTATGATTTAGACAGCCACCAGATTTCGGCTGAATCAACCGTGCTTTCCTGCTCAGCCACCGGAGAGCAGTTTGACGTCGTGCTTGACCAGACCGTGTTCTTCCCCGAAGGCGGCGGGCAACCAAGCGACACCGGAACTCTTGGCGCGGCAAATGTGCTCCATGTGCGCGAAGACGAGGGCGAAATCTACCATCGTGTGGATCGCGCGCTCGTGGTCGGCTCCAGCTTGACCGGAACGATCGACTGGACGCGCCGCTTTGACCTCATGCAGCAGCACACGGGCGAACACCTGCTTTCGTTCTCGTTTTACGAGCTGTTTGCGGCAAGCAATGTCGGCTTCCATCTCGCGCTGGACTACGCAACCATCGACTTTGACAAGCCCGTCTCCCGCGAGGAGATCGCCGAGGCGGAGCTGCTCGCCAACCGCTTTGTCTGGAAGAACCTGCCCGTGCAGGCGACGTTTTACACCTCCGAGGAGGAGGTTGCAGCCCTGCCCCTGCGCAAGCACGCAGAGGGGCTGATTCCGCCGATTCGCATTGTGCACGTCGAAGGCGCGGACATGTGCACCTGCTGCGCGCCGCACTGCCACACCACGGGCGAGATCGGCTCCGTGTTCGTCGCGGACGCGAGCAGCTATAAGGGCGGCACGCGCATCACGTTTTTTTGCGGGGAGCGGGCGCTCAAACTCCACCGCGCGCAGCACGACGATCTGGACGCCGTCGCGCGGCGCTTTTCCTGCCAGCGCGAGGGCGTGGTCAATGCGGTGAAAAAACTCTCCGACGACTACGGCGCGCTGAAAAAGAACGAACGCGAGCTCGCCAAATCCCTCAACGGCTACATGGCGGCGGAGTTTGCAGCAAGCGCCGCGCAGGCTGGAAAATTCCGCGTGGTGGCGCAGTTGGTCAGCGGTGTGGATGCCGCGCGGCTCAAAGACCTCGCCCAGAGTGTGTCAGCCGATAAGACGATCGCGCTTCTTCTCAGCGAGAGCGAAGGGCGGCTGATGTATGTGCTCTCCACCGGAGCCGGCTTCCCGCTGGATGTAAACGAGCTCATGCCCGCGATCAACGGCGCACTCGGTGGCAAGGGCGGCGGCAGAGGAACACTGGCGCAGGGCACGGCGCCTTCCGCCGTCGGCGCAAAAGAGGCGCTAGAGCAGGTTCGCTCGTACTTCGTCAAGCGCCTGAGCGACCAGAGATAAAACAATAACCGAACCTATCCCGCCAAACATTTTTGCGACGAACAGATAAACACTTTTCGCAATCAAAAATGCCCGCTTTACAGCAGGCATTTTTTGGTTGCGTCTTGTGTTTACAGGCCTTTGAACAGCGTTCCGAGGAACAGCAAGCCGTAGGCAGCGGTCATGAACCAGAAATCATACTGCTTCACGAAATCGCCAACGTAGGGGATGCCAACATACTTGCTCACGATTGCCAGCGCGGCGAGAACCAGCGCGAGCAGCCAGACAACAAATTTCGGTGCACTCAGTTTCATAATGAATTACCTCCTGTTGAATATAGTTGCATTGTAGCACACTTCGCGATACATGCACCGCTAGTTTGTCACATAGTGCCCTTTTCATGTATCGAAATGCCAAACAAAGCCCAGATTTCCCAGCACAAGCGAACAGATCCGTCCATACAAGCAGCAAGGGCTGCCTTCCAAACGAAAGACAGCCCTTTTTATTGTGTTACAGTGTTTTCACGAAGCAGCGGCGGCGTTTGTGCTGGACGCCCTGGAAGCGCTCCCACTGCGCGAGGATATTGTCGTTGATCTCGAGCATGGGCCCGGACTCGGCATAGAGTACACCAGCCTTGATGAGCTTGTGCTGCATATCGTCAAGGATCATGGCGTTCACGCCCTGTCCCTGCAGATCCGGCCGCACCGCGATGAGCAGCAGATCGACCGTGTCGTTCTTGCCCTTAAGCGCTTTGAGCAAATGGATCCATCCGAACGGAACCGTCTTGCCCTGCATCTTTCGCATGGCGTTGTCCAGGCGGGGGCAACAGATGCCAAACGCGACCATCTCACCCTCTTCGGTGTAGATAAACGAGGTCGTGCGTTTGCTAACCATCGGCCGAAACTCGCTGACGTACTTGGCAATCTGCGCATCATCCAGCGGAATCATGCCAAAGAGCGTGTATGCGCGGTTGTAGAGCAGGAACATGTCATTGATCAGTTCCTTGAGCGGCTTATCGCCCATGTTGACCACGTGCAGCTTCTTGCGCTTCTTGACATACTCCGCAACGCGGGTGAGCGACTCGATGGGCTCTGTCGGAATCGTGAGCCGCATCTCTATCCAGTCAACCTCTTTGCCATAGCCGCGCCTTGCGAGCTGCTCAGGATAGTATGGATGGTTGTAATAGGTGTGGAAAAGGCTCAGTTGATCGAATCCCTCGATCAGCATGCCCTCGCGATCCATGTCGGAAAAGCCGAGCGGGCCGTGCATCGTGGTGCAGCCGAGTTCGCGCGCCCAATTCTCCACCGTGTCAAACAGCGCGTCCACCACCTCGTCATCGTCGATGAAATCGACCTGAGTGAAGCACATATACTTCTTGCCGAAGGTTTCGTTCGCGCGGGTGTTGAGTATTCCCTGAATCCTGCCGATGATCTCCCCGTCGCGATACGCAAGAAACGCTTTTGCCTGACAAAACGCGAAGGCCGGGTTCTTATCCTTTTGCATGTCGGCAACCTGGCTCGCCAGAATGTCCGGTACGTAGTAGGGATTTCCCTTGTAGAGCGTGAGCGGGAATTCCATGAACTTGACCAAATCCTTTTTGGTCACGGCTTCTTTGATCGTTACCACCTATTCCATCCCCCTGATTTGTAAAGTATTTTTATTCGTTCTTTTTCACGGTGCCGTCCGGTTCGAAAGACGCCGCCTGTTGCGCTTTGAGCGCAGCCGCTTTTTTACGCTTGTTCTTCTTGTGCACGATGATCGGAACCCCGATGAGCAGGAACAGCACACCCGCCGGAATCGCCGCGATGGCGAGGAAAATGCCGATGGCGCCGATGGCGTTGACCACAAAGCGCGCGCTGTTCTGGAATCCGCGGGACATCTTCTGCCAGATATCCGAAGCCTTCCACATCGCAATCAGCTCGTTCTCGCCCTCCACCGCCGTCTTGGGCGTGCGGTTGATGGTGATGTTGAGCGTGGCGTAGGAGACGAGGTTGTCCCAGAGATTCATCTGCGCGGTATAGCTTTCGATATCCGCGCGCACGCTGGTCAGGCTCTGGCGCACGGCAAGAATCTCCTCGATGGTTTCGCACCTTGCGAGGATCTCCAGAAGCTGCTGCTCCTCGGCTTTCGCGTTGTCCAGCCGCGCCTGCATGTCGTAATAGGAAAGCGAGATATCGTCGGAACTCAGCCGGTAATCGTTGACCTTGCCCAGCGCGTTTGCCGCGGTGACCAACGCTTCGAGCTGGTCTGCGGGCACCTTCAGTGTGGTGTAGGCATAGTTGGTGCCCTGTTCATCCGTCGTGGAATACGAGCCGGAGACATAGCCGCCGAGCGCCTGCGTTTTTTCGAGCAGTAAGCGCAGCGCCGCCGCCGGGTCGTCCACCGTGACGGTCATGTCCGCGGTATAGACGATCTTGCGTACGTCAAAGTCGCTCTCGGGTTCGCCCGCCTGCTGCGTTGGCGCCATTGCCTCGCTGGAAACCGCGGCTTTCTCTTCCTGCGGCGCGGCCATATCATAGGCACCGCTGGCAGGCTCTGCATAGACCGCGTTGTCTTGCGTTGCGCTTCTTGCCGCGCAGCCAAAGGAAGTCAGCAGCACCGCGCAAAGAATGAGTGCAATCAGGGTACGTTTGGTTTTCATGATCGATCTCCCCTTCTTTATCCATTCGTTCGTCTTGTTCAACTGCCGCCCTGTTTCTGCGGCAACCGTCCTGTACACGCGCTGCGGGTTCGTGCGGAGCAGATGTGTTGCATCTTTCGCGCCCAAAGCGGTGTCTTCATACAGAACACTGCGTTGCCTAGCGTTTGGTTGCATGCCATTTTGTGAATAGCATGAAAAGTGATGTCTTTCTAATATTTGTTTAAACTAGCTCCGAGATTGCGTATAGAATACCACATTTTCTAAAAAAAGAACAGAATTCACGTCTATCACGCGCTGCCCTTTGGTCTCACGTGACAGGTAAAGAATAAGCCGCCCGGTCCGGCGGCGCTGGTTTGGCTTGGGTCAATTTACCCCTGTGGCGACGTTTCCGGCGGCGCGGTTTGTTCCGGTGCAGGTGTGCCTTCCACGGGCGCGAGCGTGGTTTCCGCCGGTGCCGGGGTGACGGTCGTACCAATCGTGGTCACGGCGCTGCTCTCCACAAGCTTGCAGCTCACGAGCAGCCTGCCCTCTGAGCCGTCCGGCAGGGCGACGCAGAAGCTGACAACGCGGTCAGTCGCGGCGATTTTCACATTGCTGGTAAACGCGGAGGTGGCCAGTAGATCTTCGATAAACGCGAGAAAGTCCGCCTCCGTGGGAAACGCAATCGGGATTGCGCTACGGGTGCCCGGCACGCGGGAGCAGGCGAACACCGCGAGTGTTTTTTCTGTCCCGTCCGGCAAAAACAGCTGAATCTCCGGATGGCGCGAGAAGTAATTCGGGTTTTCATATTCCCAGAGGGAGCCAAGCATCGCACCGCTGCTGAGCGCATGGCCATAGATCACCGTGTGTCGATCGGAAAAATCTCCGACGTTGCCCGCGTCGATAAACGGCGTGCCGAGCTTGTTTTTATTCTCGTTAAACAGATGATCCAGATAAAAATCGTTGTCCGTGGTCTTGACCAGCGGCAGATTGATCGCGGTGTCCGCAAGACGCACCCAGCCGCGCACTTCGGGATTCTCCTTGGTGAGCAGCGTGAAGTCCACCGTGCCCGCGGGGGCGGCTTTCTCCGCCAGCGAAGCGTAATAATGATTGCCCACGGTCGCGCCCATGAGCGCATATGCTCCCCGGCCAACGCCATACAGCGCCCCGAGCACAAGAAGCCCGAAGATACCGTAGAGCACGCCCGTGATGATGTCCGCTTTTGATCTGGATCTGCGTTTTTTCCGTTTCATAAGCGCAGTATAAACCAAACGATTTCGCATTGCAATCAGGATGAATAGAATTATCGATCTATGCAATCTGATTTTGCACAATATTAACAATATGCGCTGACTTTATGCCGATTTTCGGCGATTGGGCAAGATCGTGAATTAACTGTGAAGTGCAATTCATGCAACGCGTCCTGCACGTATCCGCCTGGCAGCAACTTTTTTATGCGCGCGCCAGCAGGTATGCTTTTGCCTTTCTGGCGACCACGATCTCTTCGTTTGTTGCGATGGTGAAAATCCGCGCGCGGCTGACTTCTCCCGTCAACTCACAGTCAGGCTTTGCCGTTTCGTTTTTCGCAAAATCGAGTGAAATACCCATGAACTCAAGCCCCACGAGTGCTTTTTTGCGCACCAGCGCGCTGTTTTCGCCGATGCCGCCCGCAAACGAGATCGCATCCACCCCGCCCATCGCCGCGGCATAGCTGCCAATCTGCTTTTGAATCTGATAGCAGTAGCTATCCACCGCGTTCTTCGCGTCCTCGTTGCCTGCCTCCGCCGCGGCTTCCACGTCGCGCAGGTCGTTGGAAACGCCGCTCATGCCGAGTAAGCCGCTTTCCTTATTGAGCATGGTCTCGATCTGGGCGAGCGTAAGCCCAAAATCCTTCATCAGATAGATCGGAATATACGGGTCGATGTCTCCGCAGCGATTGTTGTGCATGATGCCGCATTGCAGCGAGAAGCCGAGGTTGGTGTCGAAAGACTTGCCATTGACGACGGCGCAGAGAGAGCCGCTGCCGCCCAGATGGCACGAGATCAGTTTAAAATCTGCGCGCCCCATGAGTTCGGTTGTGCGCGTGGTGACGTATTCATGCGACGCACCGTGAAAGCCATATCGGCGGATGGCGTGCTCTTTGTAGAGCGCAACCGGAACCGAATACAGATACGCCTTGGGCGGCATCGTCGCGTGAAAGCCTGTTTCAAACGAACCGATCATGGGCGTAGCGGGCAGCGCCTGCTGAAACTGCCGAATCGCCGCGATATACGGCGGGTTGTGGCTGGGGGCGACGGTGTTGAACGCCGCCATGGCGGAAAGCACCGTTTCGTCGAGCAGCTGCACGCCGGTCACACCCTTTGCGTGGACAACCTTGAACGCCACGCAGTCCAGCGCCTCCATGCTTGCTAAGGTTTTAGCAAGCAACGCCTCCTGCATGAGGCGGATGCCCGTCGCGTAATCAGGAATCGGGATTGTCTGCTTGACCGCGTCAACTCCCGCGTCCTTGTGCATCCATGCGCCCGCCTGTGTGCCGACGCGCTCCATGCGCCCTTCCGAGAGGGTGTCTTCGCCGTTTGTCAGGTCAAACAGGCGGTATTTTAACGAGGTGCTGCCAACGTTGCAGACGAGAATTTTCATCGCGCTTCTCCTTTGTTTCTGAGCTGTATTGTTTGCCGAGTAATTTATAAAATCGCTTTATGCTTCTATGTTGCCGCGATAAAGCAGCGCGCCAAAATACGTCACCGTGTGTTTGCCGTTCATATAGGGCAGGCCGGAAAGCTTGGCAAGCTGGATCACATCCACCCCCGCCGCCTCCAACGGAACCACTGCGCGGTCAGGATGGACACAGGGTTCGTTTTTCTTCCGCGCGCAGGTTTTGCAGCCACCGCAGGCTCCCGCACCGAGCAGCAGACAGTCGATGCCCTCTTTTTCCGCCGCGCGCCGCAGCCGGACGATCAGGCGATTGTGCTTCCGGCTTGCTTTCTGCATGCCCTCGATGTCAAACGAATCCGCGATCTCGTGCACGGTTTGAAACACCAGCGCGTGCTCGTAGGATTGCGCTCTAGCAATCCAATCTGCAATTTCGCCGATATCCGGCGGGCACATCCAGCACGCGCCGTAAAACCCGCAGGCGTTCTTCTCACAAGCCGCGCGAAACGCGGGGTCGAAACGAATCTCCCCCGTTTGCACGGTTGCAAACGCTCTTGCGTGTTTGTTGAGCAGCTTCTTGATGCGCATGTCTGTCTCTCGCTTTTTGCCGCCTAAACGCGGACGATGTAGTTCTCCTTGCGCGGGGCGGGTTCGGGCGCGGCACCAGCGGGATAGCCTAAGATCACTTGCCCGATGCCCTCATAATCACCCTCGATGCCCCACTGCTTCAGCAGTGCTTTGCCCTCATCGCTCTCGAACATCTCCTTCGCGCGGTGAATCCAACAGGAGCCCAAGCCCACCGCGTGCGCCGCGTTGACAAGCGTGGTCATCACGCTGGCTCCGTCGAGCAGATAGGTTCTGCGCGAACGTTCCGCGAGCACGACCAGCACCGTCGGCGCGCCGTAAAACGGGTCGCTGTCGTTGCCGATCACCTGCGCGTTCATACGCGAAAGCTGCTTGACTGTAAATGGGTCTTGTACGGCGACGATAACGGGCACCTGCTTTCCTCCGCCGGTGGGCGCATAGGTTCCCGTCTCCAGCACCTGCTCGAGCAAGTCTTTTTCGACCTGTTTGGGTAAAAAGGAGCGGATGCTCCTGCGGGTTTTGAGGTTGTTTATGGTTTCGTTCATGCTATTTTCCTCCGAATCGGTCTATTTGTCCTCTTGTTTTTGCTGCGCGATCAGCTCCGCGTGAGTTTCGCTCTTGACGAATTTCACCGTTTCGCGGACGCGGCGGTGCAGCGAAAGCTGTTTCTCAACATGTTTTGCGTACGTCAATCCCAGTCGTTCGTAGAGCGCATAGTGTGGTTTCAGGCTGTGTAAAAACGCCGGATAACGCCTGCTAGCGCGCGCCGACCAGCCAGTCTCCGCTGTGGCAGCGAGGCGCGGGAGTGTGTTAAAAAAGAGTTTTTCCTCCGTGTCGATCCATTCCGTCCAGATCGCTGCCTCCACGCCGAGGATGTTGCTCGCGCGTTCCTTTCGCACGCCACGCAGCATCGGCGGAAAGGCGAATGTCTTACGAAGCGGCGTTGCCGCATATGGATAATCATAATAAACCCGCGTCACCGGGCTGAGAATCGCGCTGCCGCTCGCGTTGACATACCGCGCAATCCGGGCGGGGCCGTTGCGGGACAGCGGCGTCCAATACTGGCAGACGGCGGTCGGATCCAACGTGTCGCAAAGCCCGTCGTTCCAGACGATGGCTTTTCTCCCGCGCGTTTTTAGAAAGTCTATCACGCGGTTGAGAAAATACCCCTGCAGCTCGTGTTCGTCCTTTAGCTTCTCTTCGCGCATCACGCGCTGGCACTTTTCGCAGCGCTTCCATTCGCTCTTGAGCGCCTCGTCCCCGCCGATGTGAATATACTCAAACGGGAAGACTTCCAGCACCTCTTCCAGCAGCGAAAACAGGAATGTAAACGTCCGCTCACTGCCCGCGCAGTAGAGCTTGTTCGAAAAATCCGTCACGCCAAAGCGCGTCGCCACCTCGACCGGTTCGCTGACACAAGCCAGATCGGGATACGCCGCGATCACCGAGAGCGCGTGCCCCGGCATGTCGATTTCGGGTACGGTCTCTATGCCGCGCGCTTTTGCATAGCGCACCAGCTCGCGTAATTCCGCCTTGGTATAGAAGCCGTTGTGGGGAACGCCATCCTCGCCTACTACACCGTTGCGCCGGACAAATGTGCTCTTGCGATAGGAGCCGACGCTGTTTAAAAGCGGAAAACGCTCGCTCTCGAACCGGAAGCCCTGATCCTCGGTGAGGTGCAGGTGCAGGCGGTTGTATTTGTAGTATGCCATGAGGTCGACGAGCGTTTTGACGGTACTCATCGGGAAAAAATGACGGCAGACGTCAATCAGCAGCCCGCGCCAGGCGTGCGCCGGAGCGTCCTCAATTGCGCAATATGGGAGCGTTCCGCCATTCTCCGCGCAAAGCTGGGCAAGGGTGGCGGCCGCATAGACCGCGCCCGCAACATCGCCCGCCTCGACGAGTACGCCGGATTCATCCGCGCGGATTTGGTATGCTTCCGGCGCAAGCGCGGTGTTTTGCCGGAAGCTTGCCTTTACGCCGTCTGCGGTGGGCGACGGTTCACCCAGCGCCAGCATGGCAAGCACGCCTTCCCATGCGTTTTCCAACGCCGCGTCCAACACCGCCATCGTGCGGCAAAGAGCGATAGTACCCTCAAACATCTGCTGATTTTGAATCTGCGGGATCGGCATGCCGTGTCTCCTCCGGTCTGTTTCGTCGAGTAATTCATTTGTTCGATGCAATTTTTATTATACCCCGCACGCGGTCTTACGGCAACGCCGCTATGGTGATATACTGTTGATTGGTCGCTTCTTATCTCTCTTTTTCTGGAGGATTTTTTGATATGTTCCACGCTATTTTACGGCGCGTCGCCCCGATTCCCAAGCTCGAATCGTTTGAGAGCTATCTCTTCATCGGCCCGCATCCCGACGACATCGAGGTTGCCTGCGCGCCGAGCATCCGCGCGCTCACGCAGGCGGGCAAGCACGTCTCGTTTTTAATCGTTACCGACGGGCGAATGGGAGCCGTCGATCCCGCGCAATCCGGCGACGCGCTAGTAGCGATTCGCCAGCAGGAGTCGCTTGCATCGGCAGCGCTTCTGGGCGTGACCGACGTCACTTTCCTGCCGTTTCATGACGGAGGGATGTATCGCATGGAGGACGCCGCCAGCGAGATTGCCAAACACATCGTCCAGCAAAAGCCGGACGCGGTGTTCGCGCCCGACCCGAATGTGATCAGCGAATGCCACATCGACCACATCAAAACCGGGATGGCGGCAAAGATGAGTATGAACATGGCACCGTTTGAGAGCGTCATGAAGAGCATTAGCTCAGTGGGCAGCCACGCGGTCAAGGCGCTTGCGTTTTATTATACGGACAAGCCGAACGCCTATCTTGACGTGCGAAAAACGTTCTCCGCGCGGGCGGAGGCGCTCGCCTGCCACAAGAGCCAGTTTGACGGGAAGATGGTAGCGGATATCTGCATGTATTTCAAGCTACGTTCGATTCGCTTGGGGTTACGAAGGCTGACGGGTCTTGCCGACGGCTATCGTGCGCTCTCGTCCACGCATATGCACTGCTTCCCCGAATCTTCGGAATGGATAAGATAACAAATCTACAACTTAGCAACACAAAAACAAACGCGCCGGATTACTCCGGCGCGTTTATCGTCTCTAGTCATATTGGAGCTATGCCAGAGCGCTCTCCTCTTCTTTGCGGCTGTTAATCTCAGTCATCATCTGATCGTAATAGTCTTCGTCGATGAAAAATTTCTTCTTCTGAATGTACAACGCGAGCACCAGCATCACCGCGGGCAGCAGGGTTGCGGCAAGCCGGATCCAGACGCGCATGGTCAGCGTCCGCTGATCGCGGAAATGCAGGTTTGCGGCGCTCTCTTCCCCGCTCTTAAGATCGTCGATCTTAATCGAGAATGTTCCGCTCGCGGTGGTGATCGAGTCGGCGTCAAACGCGCCAAGCCTGCCAAGCTCTGTCTCCTCGCCCGCTTCGTTGGTGACAATCACCATCGCGTCGCTCATCGCGGGGACATATTCCGGATCGAGCTGGAATTTGCTTACGACATCGTCCGCTTCAATTTCAACCCCGATGGCTTCCGCAACTGCTGTGAATTCCGGCGTTCCGGTTTTCACGCCTTCATAGTCCTTGAGGTAGTCCTGCACCTGCTGGATATAGTAGACCTGATCAGCAGGATCGTGCTTGTTGAAGAAGTCGCGCTGGGTTTCCAGCGTGCTGATCGACTGACTCAATAGGAATGTGCCGGAGATGGTGAGCACCAAAGTCACGATGAGTGTATGCATCGCTGCGGCAAACTTCGCCATAAACGGACGCAGGGTGGAGACCACGGCCTCGTTGCGCTCGCCGTATTTATAGTCGTTATACTCCACGCAGTTTGCCATATTGATGATGCAGCTCATGTAGAACAGCGCCTGTCCCGCGGATATCATCGCGCAGAAAAGACACAGAAGAGCGATGTTAAACGGCAGGATCGGCAGCCACCCCATCAGCGCGACAAACGTATAACCGATGATCGCCACAATAATGCTCCATTTTTGCAGGCGTTTTCTGCCGAGGCGGTTGACCAGCGCAGGATAGAGCGCGTTGATCGCGACCATGGTCACGCCGTATGCCACAACGATATAGAAGTAAAGCGTGCCGTTGTAGCCGATTTCGATATACAGCAGGTTTGCGGCAAGCGCGATGAGCATCGTGCTGCCGATGTTGTAGAAAAGCATCGAGAGCGTCATCCAGAGCACCTGGTCGTTTCGCGCGATGGTCTTCCACATCTTCTTGAGCGAGATGTTTCCCGCGTTCTCTACCTTGCGGCGCGGCGGCTCCTTGACCGTAAAGAACAACAGCAGCTGGCAGCCGATGAACACGACCGCGACTAAAATCGCCACAAAGCGATAGCCCGCGCGCATGTCGCCAACCGTCACCTGCGGGATGAGACCCTGCGCGAGAATTGCGCCGACGCCGGCAAAGAGCACAGTGAGCGTGGTGATGGAATTCCGCTCCGATTTCACGCTCGTCAGGCTCGGCAGCATCGCCCAATAGCCGATGTCGTTCATGGTAAACGTGGATTCCCAGAGCAGATACATCACTGTCATAAACACGACAAAGCGCCAGCCGGGGATGCTCTGCACGTTGAACATGATGATGATGACCAGTCCGCAAAGGATTGCGCCAAGCAGAATCCACGGGCGGAACTTGCCTTTTTTAAAGTGCGAGCCTTCGATGACAGCACCCATGAGCGGGTCGTTGATGGCGTCCCAAATGCGTCCGCCAACGCCGATGATCAGGCTCAGCGTCGTGAACTGCGCCAATGTGAGCGAAACGCCGAACTGAATATAGATCAGCAGGAACGAATCGATCAAGGCGTAGCTCATGTCGCGGCCGATGCCGCTGATGGAATAGAACCACTTGTTGCGGTTGAAAGTCTTTAATCGAAGCACCTCGGCGGTTGCTTTCGCGTCCGTCGCGGCAGCCTCTTTTGCTACCTTTGTCTCCATTTTAGTGTTGCTCCCGTCCCAAGAATTGCAAATAAAATGATCTGCTGGTTCGGTCAGGTGACCGTCTAGAGGAAAGCGTATCACACTCTGTTCACAATGACAATGGGCTTGAGAATTTCTATACAAACTATGCAACAATTGCCGAAAAAACCGGAATTCCGAGTTTCTATTCTAGATCATGCGTTCACTTTTTCTTCATTCGGCGCAAAAAAAAAGGCGGGGTAACCCGCCAAAGAATTATCTAAACTTAAATCTCTCCCGTGAAGACGATCTCGGCGGGACCCGTCATATAGACGTGGTTGTCCTCCGCCCAGTCGATGTGAAGCGTGCCAAGCTCGATTTGGATATCCACGCTGCGCGCCGTTTTACCGTTGAGGTAGCTAGCCACCGCGACCGAGCAAGCGCCCGTGCCGCAGGCAAGCGTCGGTCCGCAGCCGCGCTCAAATGTGCGCATGATGAGGGTATGGTCGTCCACCACCTTGGCGAAGTTGACGTTGCTGCGTCTGGGGAACACGCTCGCGTGCTCGATATCCCAGCCCATGTTCATCCACTTTTTGTCTGTCGGGTCGTCGACATAGATCAGCGTGTGCGGTACGCCCACCAGCACGGTCGTATAGCGCAGCGTCTGCCCCTGCACGGTCATCTCGCGGTCGACACAGCGGCCCTCTCCCACGACGGGGATTTCGGCGCACTCCAGGATCGGCTCGCCCATATCGACGGTCACACCCGAGACTGTTTCGCCCTGCATGACGAGCTTTGGCCGCATGATGCCGGCGAGCGTCTCCACGCCAAATTCGGTCTTGTTGACAATGCCCTGTTGATAGACATATTTCGCAAAGCAGCGGATGCCGTTGCCGCACATCTCCGCTTCGCTGCCGTCTTCGTTGACAATGCGCATGCGGATATCCGCTTTGTCGCTGTTTTCAATGATCAATAGTCCGTCCGCGCCGATGCCCGTCTGCCGGTGGCAGAGCTTTTTTGCCAGCGCGGGATAGTCGCGCGATTCTGTTCTTCCGTCAAGTATGATAAAATCGTTGCCCAGTCCGTGTACCTTCGTAAACTGCATCACTGCGTTTCTCCTTATTGAAAGCTTGTTTCAGATAATTCGGAAAACTGCATCACTGCGTTTCTCCTTTGGTTTCACTTGGTGAGATAAGCTTGTTTATATAAGTAAGCTAGATTCTAAATGTTTCTCTTAGCCGCCCAGAATCTCGACAAATGCCTCGTCGGCATAGCCCCTGACCGATTCTTCAAACCTGCGAAATGCCATCAAAAAATTCTTCGCATCCGGGGTGAGCTCCGCTCCGCCGCCGCCCTTGCCGCCGGTGACCGAAACAAGCAGCGGGAAACCCAAGTTCTCCTCCGCGGTCTTGATGATCTTCCACGCTTTGCTGTAGGCCATGTCCATCTCGATGGTCGCCTTGCGCAGAGAGTGCAGGCGGTCGACCCGCTCGAGTAGCTCCGCCACGCCGGGGCCGAAGCATTTCTCCTCGCCGAAGATGCGGACGCTGACCTGGCAGCGCAGCTGTTTGTTTGGCATAGCGGCCTCCGTTTGTTCATCATACGCAGTATGGGCGGGTGATAACCGTTCGATCGACGAAACCCGATTCAGCATGGCGCAACGTTGGTTCGCCTGTTTCCGGCTCTGAATATTATACCACACGCGCCGCACCGGAACACAACGCGAAACGGGAAGTTTACATTTTCCAGAGGAATCATCGCCAAAATAGGCGCGTTTGAGAGCGCATTTCACAGCATGTTCACGCCAAAAACAGAAAACCGGATCGCGCGAAACGTAAAATTCCTGTGTTGGTGCCCGCGGTCATTGACAGCGTGAACCGGCATGGATAAACTGGCATATATGACACCGCCGTATGAAAGCGAAATCCGCGCGCAGCTCGTTGGCGCGATTGGCGGCGCACTTGGGCAACAGCCGGAAGCCGCGCGCATCCGTCTGCCCGCAAAAGTGGCGCACGCGAGCCTCCGCCCGCCGATGGGCGCGGATGTGAACGCGCTCGCCGCGCTCGATTTTGGCGCACTCTACGGTGCTCCGCTTGTCGACTCAGTTCGCGTGGTCAACGGCTGGCTGCTGTTTGATTTTACACCCGTGTTTTTCAGCGCGATGGTGGACGAGATCAACCGCTCCCTCCCCGCGCCGGACACAACCGACGAAACGCACGCGCAAAACCGCATGCGGGTGCTCGCGCGGCACGAAGGAACGGGTTGTCCCGATTTCCCCGCGTTTCACCGCGCGCTGGTGCTCGCGCTCATGGCGCACGAAAGCCCCGCCGCCTATCGCAAGGCGGAACACGCGGTATTGACCCTCTTTCACACGATTGCCCCGCGGGAACGAGCCGCGCTCCTTTCTCATTGTGGTGCGCTGGGCGGCGCACTCTGGCGGCTGTTATCCCTCGCTCGCTGAAACACATTCAATTTCTCATCTGGCATCCAACCAAGTTCAAAAACTTTCGCCGACGAAACCAAAGACGCTTTCTCGACGAACCTGCCAACAGGCAGGGTTATTTTCACATAAAGGAGACTACTAAATTATGCAACTCACCTGGTACGGTCACTCCTGCTTCCTGCTCACCAGCGAAAGCGGCTATTCGATTCTCACAGACCCCTGCGATCAGGACACGGGCTATGAGCTGCATGACCTCGTTTGCGATGCGGTCACCATCAGCCATGAGCACCGCGACCACAACTGCCTCGCCATCGTCGCGGGCACACCGACCATCCTGCGTACGCCGGGGGATCACCTCGCGGGCGAAATCCCCGTCACGGGCTTTAACAGCTATCATGACGACGCAAGCGGCGCGCACCGCGGAGAAAACATCGTGTTTCTCTATCAGATCGACGGCCTGAAGGTGCTGCACCTTGGCGATTTGGGGCATATGCTCTCCGACGAGACCATCGAAACAATCGGGGATGTCGATATTCTGCTGGCTCCCATCGGCGGCGTGTATACCATCAACGCAGCAATCGCAACCGAGCTTTCCGACCGCCTGCACGCAAAGGTACTCATTCCCATGCACTATAAAACGCCCGCGCTTCATTTCAACATCGAAGGGCTTGAGCCGCTGCTCGCCGCCAACGCGAGCCGCCGTGTGCACCACCTCAACGCAAACACCGCGTCGCTCACGCACGAAACACTCGGCGAGAGGCGGCTGCTGATTCTGGATTACAAGCGTTAGTCACCTCGTTACCGCAAGGTTACATTTATGTTCGCATTTTACCCGGGGGATTCTCCTCCGGGTTTTTGCTTGTCTGCGCTTGTTTTCGCCTGCTCTTGTGCTATTTGCAACGCAAACAAACGCAGCTGAACCCGAAACCAAAGTCAAGGTGTAACAAGAATTAACGATCTGTAAACTCGCAATATCTGGTTATGTCAAGACTTGTATGCCACCAGATATGGTGCTATGCTGAATTTGCGCCTGAAACAGGCGTCTTGTCTTCTCCAACGGTGCGAAGCTAGGTTTTCTTAGTAAACACACGACATAATAACGATTTTGATAAGGGGCGGGATATTCCTATGGCAATCAACGGCATCAACGACAACGCGATGAAGGTACTTGAAAAACGGTACCTCTCAAAAAACGAACAGGGTCAGGTCACGGAGGACGTTGAGGGTCTGTTCCGCCGCGTCGCACGCGCGGTGGCCGAGGCGGACGCGATCTATGACCCTGCGGCTGACGTAGACGCAGTTGCGAATGAATTTTTTGATCTCATGACATCTTTGCGCTTCCTGCCGAATTCTCCGACGCTGATGAACGCAGGCCGCCCGCTGGGCCAGCTCTCCGCGTGCTTTGTCTTGCCAGTGGGTGACAGCATGGAGGAGATCTTCGAGGCGGTGAAAAACGCGGCGCTGATCCACAAATCCGGCGGTGGCACAGGCTTTTCTTTCTCCCGTCTGCGGCAAAAGGGCGCGACCGTGCGCTCCACCGGCGGAGTGGCGAGCGGTCCCGTGAGCTTTATGCGCGTGTTCAACGTCGCCACCGAGGCGGTCAAGCAGGGCGGCACACGGCGCGGCGCCAACATGGGCATTCTGCGCGTGGATCATCCGGATATCCTCGAATTCATCCGCTGCAAGAGCGATACAAACGACATCAACAACTTCAACATCTCCGTGGGACTCACGGAGGCGTTTATGCGCGCCGTAGAGGCAAACGAAAACTATGACCTCATCGACCCCAAGACGAAAAAGGCCGTCTCACAACTCAGCGCACGCGTGCTGTTTGAGGAGATCGTAGACGCGGCATGGGCGACGGGCGAGCCGGGCATCGTATTCCTCGACCGCCTCAATCGGGACAACGTCGTCCCCTCCGTCGGCGAAATCGAGAGCACGAACCCCTGCGGCGAACAGCCGTTACTGCCGTACGAGAGCTGTAACCTCGGTTCCATCGACCTGCTTGCTGTGCTGAGAACCGAAGACGGGCACACGCGGCTGGACTTTGATCTGTTGAAGACCACGGTGGAAGAGGCGGTTCACTTCCTCGACAACGTGATCGACGTGAACAACTATCCGCTGGCGCGCATCGGCGAGATGACCAAGAGCACCAGAAAGATTGGTCTTGGTGTGATGGGCTTTGCGGATGCGTTATTGACGCTCGGCATCCCCTACAACTCCGCCGAGGGTGTCGCCTTTGGCGAAAAAGTGATGTCGTTTATTCAGGCGACCGGGCACAACGCAAGCCGCCGCCTCGCAAAGACGCGCGGCGCGTTCCCGCTCTTTGGCGAGAGCACGCTCAAAGACGGCGAGCCCATCCACAACGCGACGGTGACCACCATCGCGCCCACGGGTACGCTCTCGATCATCGCAGGTTGCTCCTCCGGTGTGGAGCCGGTGTTTGGCTTTGTCTACATCCGCAACGTCATGGATGGCACGCAGATGGTGGAGGTCAACCCGCAGCTCATGGAAAAACTCCGCGCGCTGGATTTGGACAGCGAGGAGATGCTCCAGCGCATCGCCGCCGAGGGTACGATTGCGCACATCGCCGAGATTCCCGAGGCGGTGCGCAAGGTATTTGTCTGCGCGCATGACATCTCGCCCGAGTCGCATGTGCAAATGCAGGCGGCCTTTCAGCGGCACACGGACAACGCAGTCTCCAAGACGGTCAATTTCCCTAACGGCGCCACGCGGGAGGATGTCCACGGGGTCTACCTCATGGCGTATCGCGAAGGGCTCAAGGGAGTCACCATCTATCGCGACGGAAGCCGCACGGGTCAGGTGCTCAACATCGGCAAGGTCAACGACGGGAAATCTTCCGACAAGCCGGAGCTGGAAGCCCCGCTACCGGAGAATTACGGCAAAATCGAGCCGCGCCCCCGTCCGCTGGTGACCCGCGGCTTTACGGAGAAGATGAACATCGGCTGTGGTACGCTCTACGTCACCATCAACTACGACGAAAACGGCATCTGCGAGGTGTTCACCAGCACCGGCAAGGCGGGCGGCTGCCCAAGCCAGAGCGAGGCCACCGCAAGGCTTGCGTCCATCGCGCTGAGAAGCGGCATCTCCATGAGCGAGGTCTACGACCAGCTCAAGGGCATCCGTTGCCCCTCGACCATCCGGCAAAAGAACATGAGCTGCACCTCCTGCCCGGACGCAATCGCCCGTGTACTGCTCAAGGTCAGCAAATACATCGACAGCGGCGCGGACTATACTACGCTCGACGCGCAGACGAAGACCAACGCGCCGCAACCCGCGCCAGCCCCGCAAAACGGGGATGCGGTGTTTGTGCCGCTCGATCCGGTGGAGGTGCCCGCCAACGCGGCTGAGGTGCACGCTTGCCCCGAATGCGGCGGCAAGGTGGAGCACGAGGGCGGCTGTGTGATCTGCCGCGCGTGCGGATTCAGCAAGTGCGGCTGAGCCACGTGCTGCTGAGAAACAAACGCGATTTTTCTCACATGGGGATGGGAGGAAAACCGAAATGCGAACATTGATTTTGACCGGACCGGAAAGCGAAGGGCAGCTGGCTGTTTCGCGCGCGCTCAAACTAGCGTTTACCACGCGTGGTGACACAAGTTTGTGTGTCGGTGCGCTCGCTCTTCTGGGGCAGCATCCGACGCTTTCGCAGGTGCGCGCTATGGAGCGCGAGGCGCTTTCCACCCCGCGCGGCTTTGCGTATCTCGCGGCGGGCGATGCTTTTATCCGCGCAGGAAAGCGAAAATCCGCCGTCTATGACGTCAACGCGCGCTATCTGGAGCACCTGAGCACCCTCCTGCGCGAGGGCGAGTTTGACGCGGTCTTGTGTCTGCACCGCTATCCGGCGGAGGCGGTCTCGTTCTTACGCAAAACGCTCATCTTCTCCGCGCGCTGCTGCTATGTCTCCTGCGACTATGCGTGCGTGCCTTTTTTGGAGGAAACACGGCTCGACCACTATTTTACCGCGCATGGTAGCCTCACCACCGCCTATGAAAAGCGCGGCATCCCGCCAAAGAAGATCCTTCCGGCGGGCATCCCGCTCCCCGCGGACTGGGTGCGCGCGCAGGAACAGGCGGATGCGCGGGCGCATTTGAATCTGCCGCAGGGCTTGCCCTGCTATTTTATCCCCTATGCCGCAGACCCTGCCGCCGCGGTCGACGCGCTCTTGAGCCGCATCCTGAAAGAAAACGGGCGCGTCTGCGTGGTCTCGCCCGACGGCGCGCCGCCGAGGAGCCCGTTTGTCGCGCGGTTTGCGGGGGACATTCGCGTAGCGGTGCTTGCGCCCGAAGACCCGCTCCCGCTCTACTGCGCAGCCTGTGACGTCATGCTTGCCGCGCCCTCCGGTGCGCTCTCCTCGGCCGCCGCGGTCTGCGGCATGCCGCTGGTGCACCTGCCCACAACGGACGCGTTTGAGGCGCAGACCGCGTCATTCTTCTCCGAACACGGCATGAGCCTCGCGGGAAAGGACGCAGAAGACACCGCAGCGCTTGCGATATCGCTTGCAAAGGATGAACCGCGCAAGGAGGCCATGCGCCTCTGCCAGCAAAGTGAGAGCATCCCAAACGCGGCGCAGCGCATCGTCCGCTTCTTGCACGAGGGTAAATTGTAGAAAACAGCAATATTACGAAAATTTATCACCAAATTATGCTCTTTTTCCGCCAAATTCCTGCGTAAAAAATACAAGCATCTGTTATACTGGTGTCGATCGCGCAATTGCGCGCGGCATCTTTTTTTCCGGGGAATCGCGAGATGAAGCAAACGCTGCGCCGTGAACTCACCAATATCGTGTTTCTTGTATTGATCGTCGCGGCTGCCGTGGTGATCTATCTGCTTTCCCGCGCGGAAACCACCGCCACGGCGGAGCAACCCGCCGAGACCTCCGCCGCTATAGCAGCGGAGGAGGAAGAAGCGGAGGCGTCAACAGCCGATGCTGCTGAGAAGAACACCCCGCGCGGCGTGCCGGAGGCTGTGTTTCTGACGCATCTTGCCACCAGCGTAACCTTCACAGCAAACGAGGAAGGGCACGACAAGCGCACCTATGCCCTTGCCTTTGGCGACGCGCCGCCGGTTGAGGCATTGATGCAATATGAATTGCAGGACGGGTGCATCTCGTCTATGGAGATCACGTTTCCCCTGCCAGTCGTGCCAAAGGACAAGGGCAAGACGAAAATTGACGCCTTTCTTTACGAGAGCGCGCAGACGCTTGTGCGCATACACGGAGACGCGGTGCTCGCGATATTAGGCGACCTGCTTCCCGCAACGGATGCAAAGGATGGACTGCAGAACGCCTCTGTCCGCTTCTGGGTAGAGGAGGCGGTGCTGCTGAAGAAAACGGGCGACAAGTTTGAGGACACACAGGGCGGCTATCACTTCCTCGCCTATCGCAGCCAAGGGGATGTTGCGCAGGAATTGATCTGCGTCTTTTATCTAACGTAATTTCTATTTCTTCTCTTGGTTTTTCTGCTTCGCCTTCGAAGCGCATGAGAAATAACAAGCGCACTCTACAACAGAGCGCGCTTTTTTGATCTGGTTTTAATTGATCCAACGGGAGATATCATCCCACCATTGTTTCAGGATGCAACCTTAAGGATGCATGCGGCTCCCCGGCGGAGCGCTTCTTTGTTGAGCGCGACCAAGCCCGCTTTTGCGCCCGTGAAGAGATGCGAGAGCATCTGCTCCACCGTCTTGGGATGCAGGCACTGCGTGACCTCGATATAGGCACCTAGCATGACCATGTTGGCCGCGCGGGGGTTACCGAGTTCTTGTGCGATGTCGAGGCACGGCACATAAAACGCGCTGATGTCGCGCCGCGTCGCCGGAATTTCGATGATGCTGCTGTTGATAAACGCCAACCCTCCGCTGACCAGCTCAGGCTCAAAGCGCAGGAGCGAGGGCTTGTTCATGACGATGATCTCTGTGGGCTCCAGCACAAGCGGGGAGACGATCGGCTCGCTGCTGAGCATGACGGAGCAGTTCGCTGTGCCGCCGCGCACCTCCGGCCCGTAGCTCGGCAGCCAGTTGACGCTCAGGCCCTCCTGCATGCCCGCCTCGGCAAGCATCTTACCCATCGCCATAATGCCCTGTCCGCCAAATCCCGAAAGAATGATTTCGTGGGTCATCGTGTTTCCTCCTTTTGTTCCGCTCTGTCTGCATAAACCCCCAACGGGTAGCAGGGAACCAGGTTATCCTTGAGCCAGCCCAGCGACTCCACGGGCGTAAGCCCCCAGTTCGTGGGGCAGGTGGAGAGCAGCTCCACCATCGTGAATCCCGCGCCCGCAAGCTGGAGCGTAAACGCCTTTTTGATCGCGCGCTTGGCCTTCATGATACTGGCGGGGTCTGCCACCATCACGCGCTCGGCATAGGCGCAGCCGTCAAGAGTAGCGAGCATTTCCGCCATACGAATCGGCGAACCGTGCTGTTCTTTGTTCCTGCCCTGCGGCGCGGTGGTCGCCTTTTGTCCGATCAGTGTGGTCGGTGCCATCTGTCCGCCCGTCATACCGTAGATCGCGTTGTTGACAAAGATGGCTGTAATCTTCTCTCCGCGCATCGCCGCATGGACGATCTCCGCGGTGCCGATGGCGGCGAGATCGCCGTCGCCTTGATAGGTGAACACCGCAAGCTCCGGATGCACGCGCTTGATGCCGGTCGCAACCGCGGGTGCGCGTCCGTGCGCCGCCTGCTGCATGTCGCAGGCAAAATAGTTATAGGCAAATGCGGAGCAACCCACGGATGCCACGCCGATGGTCGTGCCTATGATGTCGAGTTCTTCGAGCACCTCCGCCACGAGCTTGTGGATCACGCCGTGCGTGCAGCCGGGGCAAAAATGCATCTCGGTTTCGGTTAAGCCTTTGGAGCGCTGATAGACGATTGCCATACCGTTACACCTCCTCCAGCGCCTGACGCGCCGCCTGAGACAGCTCTGCGGGCGTTGGAAATGTTCCGCCGCCCGTGCCGGAAAAGCGCACGGGCTTTGTGCCGGCAAGCGCAATTTTTACGTCGTCGATCATCTGCCCCATGCTCATCTCCGCGCAGACGACGGTCTTTACACTGCCGCGGTTTGCGCAATCGTGGAGTTCCTTCTCCGGATACGGCCAGAGCGAGATCGGGCGAAACACGCCCGCTTTGACGCCCGTCTCACGGAGCTTGAGCGCCGCCGCCTGGCAGATGCGCGCCGTCGTACCATAGGCGACAAACAGCACCTCTGCATCTGCAGTCAGATATTCTTCAAACCGAATCTCGTTTTGCGTGATGCGGTCGTGCTTTTCCTGCAATTTGTGGTTGTGCTCCGTGCAGTCCTTGGGATCGATAAAGAGCGAGTTGATGATGTTGTGCTCGCGCTTTCCCTTGGTGCCGTCGGTCGCCCAGTCTTTTTTCGGCAGCTTGCGCGCCTTGGGCTTCTTCCATTCGACGGCTTCCATCATTTGGCCGATCATCCCGTCGGCTAAAATCAGCACGGGGATGCGGTAGAGGTCTGCAATGTCAAACGCCTCCTGCGTGAGGTCGGTCATCTCCTGAACCGTCGCGGGCGCGAGCACAACGGTGCGATAGTCCCCGTTGCCGCCGCCGCGCGTGGCTTGAAAATAGTCCGACTGCGCGGGCGCGATGCTGCCTAAGCCCGGGCCGCCGCGCATCATGTTCACGATCACCACCGGAAGCTCTGCTCCGGCGATGTAGGTAATCCCCTCCTGCTTGAGGCTGATGCCCGGCGAGGAGGAGGACGTCATGACCCTTGCGCCGCAGCCTGCCGCGCCATAAGCCATGTTGACCGCGGCGACTTCGCTCTCGGCCTGCACAAATACGCCGTCATGCTCCGGCATGTGGCGCGAGAAATATTCGGGAATCTCGTTTTGCGGCGTGATCGGGTAGCCGAAGAAATAGCGACAGCCCGCGCGGATGGCGGCCTCCGCCACAGCCTCGTTGCCCTTCCAAAGTTCCTTTGCCATGTGCTCAGCCCCTTTCCACGGTGATCACGCTGTCCGGGCACATCCGCGCGCAGCTCGCGCAGCCGGTGCATTCGTCCATGCGCTCCACCGTTGCGGGATGATATCCCTTTGTGTTCGTGGCGGCGCGCATCACGATGATGTGCTTCGGGCAAACGGAAACGCAAAGCTCGCAGCCCTTGCAGCGCTCTTCCCAAAACGTGACTTTACCTGCCAATCGAATCACCTCATATGCTTTCTAAATTCTTTGTTTTCTAACGATTAGACATGCTTGACTCAAAAAGTCAGATCAAAACTCCCACGGCTTTTTCATATACAGCTGCATCGGAAACTGCTGTTCCTCCGGCAACGCCAGCCGACCGGAAAACCGCTCCTCAAACGCGTGATACTTCACCGGAATGCCCGTCAAAACCGACAATTCCTCCAGCAATTCTGCTCCACGCAATATATCATGCGTGGTAGTTTCGTGATCGAGGTGCGTGTTGTTGACGAGCCCTGTGGCAGAAAGCCTTGCACTATACTCAATTTCCCGCAGATATGCCGCTGCTTTTTGCGGTGTGTTCGTCTCAGGTCGGTTGAAATTTACCACGCATAGTAGCTCGTATGGGATGCACTTGATCTTTTGCGAGAACCTGCCGAGCGCCTGCGCACCGGGTGCGTCCCCGCCCGCGTCGATGATGCCGCACATCCCAGGCTCAAATAGCGCATACACTTCCGGGTTGATGGCGGGCAGATCGGAGTCCGCGCCCTTGGAGACGATCACGCGGATACCCTCACGCGTCAGCTCTTCCTTGCGCTCTCGTGAGCAGAAGTAGGGGTTCACGATGTCAAGATCCGCCAGCGTAACCGCGTTTCCCTCCCGCGCGAGGCGGAAGGCGAGGTTCACGGCAAACTCGGTCTTCCCGCTGCCGTAGTGGCCAGTGACGATGGTCAGGTGATCGTTCATATTCCCCTCGTATGCTGCGGCATGTCTGCCGCCATTCGGCTCTGCGTAAGCCGGATATCCGTTCTTAGTAGACGAGCTCTTCTTCCTGTCCGGTCAGTACACGCAGGGCCGAGATGCTCAGCGCCTGCTGCTCGTCCTCGCCGGGCATGACGACAATCTCTGCGATGAATTTCGTGCGCTCTGCGATCCAGCCCGTGAACATCCTGTCCCGCGCGAAACCGCCGGTGAGGATGATCGCCTGTACGTCTCCACGGAGCACCGCTGCGCAAGCGCCGATTTCCTTCGCAACCTGATACGCCATGCCTTCGAAGATCAGGCGCGCTCTTTCATCGCCGCTCTGCGCCCGGCGGCTGACTTCCTTGCCGTCGTCGGTGCCGAGGTAGCCGATCAGACCGCCCTTTGTGTTGAGCTTTCGCAAGAGTTCGGTGGCCGGGAGTTGCTCCCGCTCCATGAGCCTGAGCGTGGCGTTGGTCGGCAGCCCGCCGCAGCGCTGCGCGCTGTAGGGGCCTTCCCCGCCGAGGCCGTCGTTGACGTCGATCACGCGCCCTTTTTCGTGCGCGCCGACGGTGGCGCCCCCGCCGATATGCGCGATGATGAGGTTGATCTCGTCATAATTGAGCCCGCGCTCGAAGCAGAACCTGCGCGCCTTCGCCTTTTGATTCAGCGCGTGAAACACAGAAGCCCGGCTGATCTCCGGATGACCGGATAGCCGGGCGAGAGAGCAAAGTTCGTCTGTGACGACGGGGTCTACGATGAACGCAGGAATTCCCTGCATGTTGCTGATGATGTTTGCGAGCATCGCGCCCATGTTGGAGGCATGGTCGCCGTATCTGCCGCCGCTCAAATCCGCCAGCATCCGCTCGTTTACCGCGTAGACCCCGCCTTGTATCGGGCGGAGCATGCCGCCGCGGCCGACGACCGCGTCGAGAGAATCGAGCGTGACGCCATGCGCCGCAAGCGAGGAAAGGATATGCTGCATCCGAAACGCCAATGCGCCTTCGGGGTTTATGCTGTAGGCAACCGCGCTGCCGTTGTGCTCAATCGACTCCTCAAAAAGCGGCGTCTCGCCCTCGTAAACCGCGAGCTTTGTCGATGAGGAACCGGGGTTGATCGCGAGGATTCTCATGTTCATCCCTGCGTGCTTCCTTTCGTTGGCCTGTTGTATGCTTGCTTTAATAGACTATTTTGATGCTGGCTGAAGTGCCAAACAGGTCGATATCACGTTTTGCGTGGTAGGACGTATGCTACTCTCGTACGACATCATACTACTAAATCAGTCATATGATGTCAAGCCAAAACGCCCGCCCGAACTTGTAAGACGAAAATATATGATGTATGATGTTTGCAATACTTTTCTTTTGCCAATGCGTCGGGATTTTGCGGCGCGGCAATGAGTCAAATCCAGTCAAAATACTCCCGATTCTCTTGATAGCGATGTAAAAAGAACTGAATTTTTATAGAGAAGGTGTTTTTCATGTCCGGCGACAACAGAAGCCTATCGGAGCGAACGGCAACCGAGCTGTACAACATGATCGTGCTGCAAAAGAAATTCTCCGCGGGCGAGAAGCTGCCAAACGAAACCGAGCTTGCGCTGAACCTCGGCGTGAGCCGCACGACGCTGCGCGAGGCGGTGCACTATCTCATCGCGCAGGGGATTTTGAGTGTGCAGCGCGGGCGCGGCACATTCATCAGCGAAGATCTCTCGATGTTCAACAAATACGACATGGGCGCGCTGAGCCACGCGCGGCTCGCGGATATGTATGAAATCCGGCTGATGTTTGAGCCGCAGTGCATCCTGCTTGCCTGTTTTCGCGCCACAGACGAGGAGCTTGAGCGCGTCTTTGCGCAGGCAAAGCTGGTGGAAGAGCTCGTCCGCACGGACGGGAACTGGCCGGACGAGGATCAGCGGTTTCACGAGATGATCGCCGCGGCTTCCCACAACGAGTTTATCATCCGCATGTTTCCAATCATCAACGCCGCGGTCAACGAGGCGATGGAGATGACGGAAAACATCGAAGAACTCAAGAACATCGTCATCTACGACAACCGCGACATGGTCAATTTCCTCCGCCTGCGAGATGGCGCGGGGGCTAAGAGCGCGATGAGCATCCATATCCGCCACACGATCAATACGCTGGGTTTGAACACGGGAGACCTATAGATTTCGATCTTTCAAACAATCTAACACAAAACGCCGTTTGCGTGCTGCAAACGGCGCTTTTTTGTGTGTTTTGTTACAGAGTAATACGGGTGAGGCTGTCTCGCACGCTCCTATTGACCCGCTAGATAACGATGTTCCACGCAGATCGATTCTCTACCACACGGGGTATCTCTTCACTCTAAAGAGATCTCACGTTTTCTTCGTGCTTCCGGAATGAGAAATCACGCCCATTTTCCCGTTCCATACCTCTAATGAGGCGAGCAAGACCCGTTTTGCCGCTTTCTGCGAACTCGCGAGTGAAATAATCTACCACATAAGGTATTTTCCTCGCGTCGACTTTTTCACAGTGTCCGATTATCCGTAACTCCGCCTCTATCGTGAGAATTATTACATTCGTATCACATTGTATGTACGTGTTGTTCAGATTGTCTGTATGATTTCACCTCCCGATTTGGTTCCTGTCTTCGTGAAAAACCGACAACAGATCGTCGATCACCCACCGTTGTTGATTTACTATTTATATATGTTTATATGGCCAATTAAATTGTAAGAAAACACCCAAAGAATGCGATCACGTCGTACTGTGAACTGCTTCATTTCTCAGGAAAAAACAAGCGAAATGCAATAAAAATCAAAATAAATCAAAAAATTCTTCACATTAGCGGGTTTTTCGAAAAAAAAGGCTCTTTTACTGTTACTTTTTTTACGAAAGCAACGGCGATGTAACTATTTGTTCATATTATAGTAGTATGAAGAATGCTCTAAGCACTCTTACAATTACAAGGGGGAATTCTAAAATGAAAAGCAATCGCTTTTTCAAGCTCATCAGCATCATGCTTAGCGCAATGCTGGTACTCTCTCTCTTCCCCACCCAAGCCTTAGCAGATAATAAACCTTCTTATACAGTCACGTTCAAAGACTGGAACGGAACGGTGCTTAAGACTCAGACGGTAGAAAAAAACGACGATGCTACTGCACCGACGCATCCTGAGCGCGAAGGATATACTCCCGACGGCTGGGATGAAGGTTTTACGCATGTTCACACCAACCTAGTCGTAACGGCACAATATAAACCATCGTCTACACCTACACCTACACCTACACCTACACCTACACCTACACCTACACCTACACCCACGCCTACACCCACGCCTACACCCACGCCTACACCCACGCCTACACCCACGCCTACACCCACGCCTACACCCACACCAACTCCTACTCCTATACCAAATAGTTCGATTACGATTAACTTCTTTACGAAACAAGGCGAAAGGTTGATCAGAAGCTATACTATAAGCGGCCTCAGCATCGATCAAATCGGAGCCTACCAAATGATGTCGAATGCCAACCTGATCAATAGCCTGAACAGCGATTTTAGTATGAATTTCCTGGGAAAATCATCGTTTAGCAACGGTGATTTCACACATAATGGAAGCTCCTCCATCTCGCTTTCAGACGGTAGTATCTCTTATATTGTCGACGCATGGTATAAATATGCTGTTTTCACGAACTATACTGTTCGCTATGTGAACGGCAGCGGAACATCGATAATAGCTGACAAAACCGGAAACGGAATTGCAGGCGAAACGATCACTGAAGATGCTTCCGAAATCACCGGCTATACGCTATCTACGGATAGCCCGCAATCGCTTTTGTTGCAGGAAACGGACAACGTCATTACATTCGTCTACTCACCGATCACCTATATCATCACCTACAATAATCTTGGCATCGGCGGGACGAATGACAATCCTGCTCAATACAACATTGAGACGCCTACTTTCACACTGAAGTATCCGACTCTTCCGGGTTACACGTTCAGCGGGTGGGACACGACTGAAATCACCATCGAAACCGGCTCATCCGGTGACCTGATCTTCACCGCTAGCTGGACGCCGATCACCTATAACATCACGTACAATAATCTTGGAAGCGGCGGTACGAATAACAATCCTGCTCAATACAACATTGAGACGCCTACTTTCGCGCTGCAGGATCCGACTCGACCTGGTTACCATTTTAATGGATGGGATCGGGAGGATATCACCGTCGATATCGGCTCAACCGGCGATCTGATCTTTACTGCAAGCTGGACACCGATCACCTATATCATCACCTATAATAATCTTGGTATCGGTAGTACAAATGACAATCCCACTCAATACAATGTTGAGACACCCACTTTCACGCTAAAGGATCCGACCCGGCCGGGATACGATTTTGGCGGATGGGATCAGGATGATATCATCATTGAAAGGGGTTCTAGCGGGCCACTGACATTCACAGCACTTTGGTCGGCAAAAACCTATCAAATTAATTATATACTCAACGGCGGCGAGAATCCGCAGGGCAACCCTGAATTTTATACGTTCGAAAGCGCGGAGATCGTACTGAAAACGCCAACTCGAGCGGGCTACAATTTCACGGGTTGGACCCCGACTGGTACTATCGCGACGGGTTCTGAGGGTGATAAGACATTCACCGCTAATTGGTCAGAACCGATTAAGTATAACATCACCTATAACCTCAACGGTGGTTACCTGCTCCGGCCGAACCCCTCGGCGTATACAGTTACAAGCCCGACGATCACATTGCGTGATCCGGTGCGCGCCGGTTATAACTTCGCCGGATGGACGCCGACGAACACCATCCCCTCCGGTTCCACTGGTGACAAAGCGTTCGCCGCAACCTGGACACTGAAGACGTATTCCATCACGTACTTCATGCAGGGCGGCACGAACAACCCGGCGAACCCCGCGACATTCACCGTCGAGTCGCCAGCCATTACATTCGCCACACCGACCAAGGCGGGATATGAGTTCTGGTTCTGGCTCCCGTCCGGCGTGCCATCTGGTACTGTGATTAACTGGGCTACCATAGCATTCTGGAAAGGGCCAATCAATTACTCGATCTCGTATAACCTCGATGGCGGCGTAAATGCTCCGTCAAACCCGAGCACATACAACGTCAACAGCGCAACGATTACGCTGGCTGACCCGACCCGCGATGGTTACACCTTCGCTGGCTGGTCGCCGAGCGGGAGCATCCCGTCCGGCTCTACGGGAAATCAGACGTTCACCGCAAAATGGACACCGGTTCCCTACAGCATCAGCTATGATCTGGCGGGCGGCGTGAACGCAGCGACTAACCCCACAGGCTACAACATCGAGACGCCCACCTTCACACTGAGCGATCCCACGCGGGACTATTACGAATTCGCTGGCTGGACGCCCGCGGATACCACCATCGAGCAGGGCTCTAAGGGTAACCTGTCGTTCAGAGCAAGCTGGACGGCGGTTCCCTACAGCATCGAATATAATCTGGCGGGCGGCGTGAACGACGCAGCCAACCCCGCAAACTATACCGTGGAAACGGCAACCTTCTCCCTCGCCAATCCGACCCGCGCAGGCTACAACTTCACGGGCTGGGATCCGGCTGACACAACGATTGAGAAGGGCTCGCACGGAGATCTGGCCTTCACCGCAACCTGGTCCGCTCCGATCGTGTACAACATCACCTATGCGCTCGGCGGCGGCACCAACGCGCTGACGAACCCCGCAACCTATACGGTTGAGAGTGCGGCAATCACACTCGCGCCTGCCACTCGCGCGGGCTATGACTTCCTCGCCTGGACGCCCGGAAACACGATTCCGACGGGCTCTACGGGAGATCGAACCATCACCGCAACGTGGTCCGCGCCGATCATCTACGGCATCACCTATGTGATGAACGGGGGCGCGAACGCGGGAGCAAACCCCGCAACGTATACGGTAGAGAGCGCAACGATCAACCTCGCAGCGCCCGCACGCGCTGGCTATAACTTCACCGGATGGACGCCCGCGGGCACGATTCCGGCCGGATCGACAGGTGCGAGAACCTTCACGGCAACGTGGTCGGCACCGATCGTGTATGACATCACCTATGTGATGAACGGCGGCGTCAACGCACCCGCAAACCCCGCAACCTATACCGTGGTCAGCGGTTTGATAACGCTGGCCGCCCCAACCCGCGTGGGATATGACTTCGTACGCTGGACACCGACGGATAACATCCCCGCCGCATCGACAGGCGCGCGCACGTTCACCGCAACGTGGTCTCAGCCGCACGTGCACACCGTCACCTACATCGTCACCGGCGGCACGCAGGCGGGCCTTGACGGAGCAACACCGTTTGCGGTCTATCGCGACGTAGCCTATGGCGAGCCTGTACCGGTGCCGGATGATCCGTCTCAGGATGAGTTCTCCTTCGACGGCTGGGCAACCGCGATTCCGGCAACCATGCCGGATGAGGATGTAACCCTCTATGGCTCGCTGACACGACTGCCGGTTTTGCAGGAGATCATCACCAATGAGAAAACGCCTCTTGCCGGACCGACCTGGTCGCTGCTGAACCTGATTCTCACCGTGCTCACCGCATTTGGTATCGGATCGGTCATCAGCATGCTCCAGAAGAAGCGCAATCACAAGAGCACGACAAAGAACACGGCATTTAGCCTCTCCTCGTTGCTCCCTGCCGCAGGTGCAATCCTGGCCTTCGTGCTGACGCAGATCATGTCCGGCAGCATGGTGTTTGCGGATCGCTGGTCCTACCTCTTTGCCGGCATCACGCTGGTGCAGACGGCGGTCGTAGCACTCGCACTGACCGGAAAGACCAAGAAGGTATAACCGCTTAACGAACAAAAGAGACGCAGCAATGCGTCTCTTTGTTTTGTGTATGTCTTGTCGTTGGCGCTATCTAACGGATGAAGTGCGCCGCTATTCCCCGTCCGTCGTTTCCGGCGTCGGCACGGGCGTCGGCGTTGCCGAAGGATCGGGCGTCGCGGAAGGCTCCGGCGTGGGTGTCGGGTCGGGCGCGATAAGGCCGGAGAGAATCTCAAACGTGTGATAGAGCTCCACCGCGTGCCAGTCCGCCGAGAGCGGGTTTGTGCCGCGCGTATTGATCGTGCACTCCGGCAACGCCTCGACAAGTTTTGCGAGGTCTTCCTTCGTGATCTTGTTGTTCATCAGCCACAGCATCTTGAGCTGCTTCATGCCGCTGAGCAGCGTGATGTCAGCAAGCCCCGTACGCACGATGTTCAGGTGCGTGAGTTTGGTCAGGCCCGTGATCGGCGCATAGTCCGTGATGGGGTTTGTGTAAAGCTCCAGAAACTCCAGCTCAACCAGCGAGGAGAGCGCGGAGATATCCGCAATCTTGTTGTTGCCTACGTTGAGCATGCGCAGCTTGAGCAGGTTTTTGACAAACGAGACGTCGGTGATCTTGCAGCTTGTGAGATCCAGATAGACCAGATCGGTGCAGTATGCAAGCCCTGCGACATCTTCATCCGTGAGCTTGGTGTTGCCGGTCTTGGTGAAGGTTGCCGCGTTGTCGGGAAAGAGCTTGCGGTTTTGCGTGGTAAACGCCTCGATATCCGTGCGAATCTGCCAGGCGCCGACCTGCACATACCAAACGAACTTCACCGCCGGAAACTGCCCTTGCAGCTGTACCATCTGCTCGTTGGTCAGCCCCGTGCCGCACAGATCGCAAAGCGTGAGCGCGGGCAGGTGTACAAGTCCGCTTGCGACTTCTTCCGCGCTGGTGAACGTTTGTCCTTGGAGGCTGAGTTCGGTGGTTTCTGGCGTGAGCTGCTGGCCAAAGAACTCAAACGAGAACGAGAACGCAACCAGCGGATAGCGACCCTTGAGCGCATCCATGGTCTCAAACGCGATCGTCTGCCCCGTGAGGTCGCAGCTCGCGAGATTTTTCAGCGAGGCAAGCGCGTCGACAAGCAGCGTATCGTCCGTGATGCTGGCTTTGGTCAAGTCGAGCGCTGTCGCGTCGGTGTTGACCTGCACGCCAAAGAGGTCTATGGTGCGCAAAAACGCGATGTTGGGATAGCGCGCTTCAAGAGCTGCGCCGTCCTCCGCGCCGATGTTTGTGCCGGACATATCCGCCGTGATCAGCGCGGGCAGATAGTAGAGGTTCTGCATGAGCGTCCCGGCGTCCAGCGTCTTGCCGGAGAGATCCAGCGCGGTGTCGGTGTTTTTCAGCGTGACGCCGCCCAGCTCCACCTGCCAGACAAAAGCGACGTCCTTGCGCTCCAGGCTTTTGCTCATGAGCGCATCATAGCAGGTGCATGCCAGCGCATCCACACTGGTGAGATTTGGAAAATAGCGCAGCAGATCCAGCGCGGCTGCGTCGGTTGCCGCGGGCAACGCGAGCTGCGTCACCTGATTGTCAAAGCGCTGATCCAGAATCGGCACGCTCCAGAGGATGCGGCAGTTTGGCAGCGCGTTTTGCAGCGAAAGATATTCTTCCACCGAAATCACCGCTGCCCGAATGTCCAGCTCCTGCAACTCCTCATACTTGATGAGGTCTTGAGCGTCGATCAGCGCCGCGTCTTCGATGACCAGCGCGGTAGCCGAGCGGTCCTTGAAGAGCCCGCAGCCCGACAGCGTCAGCACAAGCGTGAGCACAAATAGCGCCAGCAGCGCGGTCAAGATTCGTTTTTTTGTCATTGCGCGTTTAGTTGACGCGCTGGTAAAGCCTGAATGTATCATTTTGTCCTTCGCTCCAGAATTCTTGGGTTTCAATGAGTTGGTATCCGTCCTGCGTGAGTTCTCTGCCCCATGTGACGACAAACTCCGCGCTCCTCTCGGTGAGATAGCGGATCTGCTCGTCGCCAAGCTCCGGCAGGGCAACGTTGACCCGCGCAAAGAAGCGATACGGCGGAATCTCGTCCACCGCGAGATAAAATCCCGCGTCCGGCATGCCGTAGCACAGCAGGGTAATCTCGTCCTGGGTCTTTTTCTCCTGCATGATGCTTGCAAAGTGCGCCTGCGGCGTGTCTTCGCGGCGGATGGAGAGCATGTAGCGATTGTCCGATATCAAAAGCGCAAAGCCGAGCATCAACAGCGTGACCCCGCCAAACAGCGCGCGTTTGAGCCATGTCTTGCCGATGAGTCGATGCTCCTGCCGCTCCAGCAGGCGCACGAGGGGAATCATGCCGAGCGCCATGAACGGCGTGAGCACCAGCCCGTAGTAGCGATAGCCCTGCCCGCCCATATAGATGGCGCTGGCGAGCAGCCCCACCATGAAGAGAACGTTGAGCTTCTCAATCACGCGCACTTTGTCGCGCTTTTGCACGAAGAACCAGCCGAGCCCGAGCGCGATGAGCAGCGCCATCTGCGGGTTACGATAGGAAAACGCGCCGACGCTTTTGATGATGATGTAGATTGTGCTCAGCAGAGACGATTCATCCGTCAGCGAATAGTTGAAGATATTGGCGTAGAAATAATAATGAAAGAAATCCCCCAGCGCGCCATTGGCGGCAAAGTAGATCACCCACGGAACGCCTACACCAAACATCACAAGCAAGAACAAACCGCTTGCCGAGAACGCGCGCTTGACGTGCTTTGCCATGAGCTGCGAGATAACAAGCATGCCCATCCAGACGATGTAGAACGCCAGCAACGTGAATTTGCCGTAGAGCATGACGCCCGCAAAGAGCGCGTTTCGCGCGATCATCTTGAGCGGAACGGGGTTTGGGTAAGATTCCTTAAAGTAGCGCAGTGTGTCATAGAGCGACCACGCAAACAGCGGCATCATCAGCTCTTCAAAGCTCCCGCCGTGCGAAAAACTCAGGCTTCCGAGGATAAAGGCCGAGAACACCGGCAGCACCAGCAGCGCGTATTTTTCCGTGTAGAGCGCCACAATGCGATACGCCGCAAAGAGGAAAAACGAAAACGCGATCGTCTCAATGACGTAGACGCCGAAGAATGTCGTCCCCGAGATCAGCGAGGCTAACCCGAATATCAAGAATGCCATCGGCCCTTTTTGATCGTAGAGGTTGAGATATGGCACAGATCCGTGCATCATGCCCTTGCCGATGGTGAAGTAGATGTTTGCGTCTACCCATTCGTTGAGCGGATACAACGGCGAGCTCTTCGTCAGCAGAAAGAGAAACACAGCCGCAAATAACAGGCAAAGGGGATAAACCGTTTTCCAGCCCGCGGCCTTGTGCGTGCGTTCCATGAAGTGCCCTCCCAATGGTCTATTTCGGGTTTCGGCTGCTGCCGGATCAATACGAATTATTATTATACTCATTTTCGCACACAGACGCAACCTTTGCCGCAGTTAGGGAGTGTTATTGGTGATGGAGACAAAAACGCCCGCTCTGTCAAGCGATTTGCGGCAGACACGCGCGCGATTGCGTCACTACGGGTCGGTATCGTACAATACAGTTAGGGTTGGGCTAAAACAGCAACCCGCAATCAGAACAGCTTGACGTCCGATCATACTATTGTCGATCTACGATCCAAATTTTGAAACGGAGGAACACACACATGAAAAAGATCATCGCTCTCACCGCACTTGTTTTAGCAGGAGCGCTTCTCTTGACCGGTTGCGCGGCGGGCGGCACGAAAGAGACCGACCTTGTCTACCGCGGAGAGATCACCAGCATCTCAGAGGACGGCAGCATTCTCGTAAGCCAGCTGGCAGGGCATAACTACGGTCAGGCCAGCATTCTCTTCCACATCAGCGATAAAATCGCAAAAGAGCTTGGAGACACGCTGATCGTCGGCGCGTTTGTAGAGGTGTATTATGACGGCAGGCTGACCCGCTCTCTGCCCGCGCAGGGCACGGCAACGATGGTTACCGTCATCGCGCCATACAGCGAAGGCATCGTGCAAAACGGCACCATACTAAGCGTTACACCGGGCAAGGACGGCTACAGCATCTCCATCCTGCCGCTTGGCGCGGAAAAGACGGACGACTTGAGCAACACCATCACGCTCACGGTGCATATGTTTGCGTTGGAGGGGCTGACGGGAGAAGACCTCGTAGAAGGCCTGATGGTCAGCGCCGTTACCACCGGCATTGCATTGGAGAGTTCGCCCCCGATTATGCAGGCCGTTAAATTGTTGCCATATACGGAGTAACGAAACTGCGATGATGTAAGTAGAGCCGGAGTGAAACCACTCCGGCTTTTTCGCGCGCAGAACTGTCACGAAATATCCCGAAAAAGATTCAAAAACCACTTGACAACTATATCGGCAAGCGATACTATACTATTGCGGTTGCCGATATAACGCATAACGTAATACAAAGCAACCGAAGGAGGAAAGAAAATGCCGGAGAGTACCGAACGAGGGGCCTTGACAGAGGCGGTGTTCTATATTCTGCTTGCGCTCTATACCCCCATGCACGGGTATCGAATCATGCAGACGGTGCGGGAGCTCAGCAGCGGAAGGGTCGATCTTGGCGCGGGGACGCTGTACGGCGCGATCAACACCCTGCTGGAGAAAACGTGGATTCAACCCGTGCCGGGAGAGCAGGATTCGCGCAAGAAAGCGTATGAGATCACAGCAATGGGAAAATCTACCGTAGAGACGGAGATTCGGCGGCTGGAAGAGTTGCTATCAACCGGAAAGAAAATTGTCAGGGGGGATTTGAGATGAAACACATCGTACACAAGGCGTATTGGGATTTTGAGAAGGAAGAACGCTGGCTCAACGAGATGTCCGCACGGGGGTTGGCGATGACGGACTATTCCTGGTGCCGCTATGCGTTTGCAGACGCGCCCAGCAACGCGTATACCTACCGGATTGAGCTGCTGGAAAACGTGCCGACGCATCCGGAAAGCACGGCCTATCTCCGGTTTCTGGAGGAGAACGGCGTGGAGTGCGTCGCGAGCTACATACGCTGGGTTTACCTGCGCAAGCCAACGGCGGACGGCCCGTTTGACATCTATACCGACATCGACTCCAAGATCAAGCACTACCAGCGGATCAACTATCTCTGGACCGCGCTCATGTTTGCGGAGTTTGCCGCGGCGTTTGCTAACCTCGGCATCGGCATCGTCAATCTGAACATCGGCGAACGGCTTGGGGATTTCTCCTATGGCAATCTGGTCATCGGCAGTATTGTGCTGCTGTTCGGGCTGATGTTCCTTGCCCTCGATATCCCGATTCGCCGGAAGATCAAGAAACTGCGCCAGGAAAAGGCGATCCACGAGTAGGATTTCGGGGGAGATCCTACCGCCGGACGTATGACCCGGAAACTTGCACAAACTAACAGACAGGCAACAAACAAAAAAAGCCTCTTTTCCCAGAAACTTGGGAACAAGAGGCTTTTTTATTCTCGCCTTATTTGTCTTTTCGAATTAAAATGCGTTAAAAAGAATAACCCTAAAAACTATAGCAAGAAAAACCTCTTTCATCCGGATTGCCGGGACAAAAGAGGTGATTTCTTTTGGTTTTTGAAAAAGTTCAGCTTAGACGCTGCGGCTAACCTTGCCGGAACGGAGGCACCGTGTGCAAACGTTCATCTTGGCCGGTCTCCCGTCAACGACAACGTGCACACCCTGGATGTTCGGCGCCCAGCCGCGCTTGGTCTTGCGGTTGGAGTGGCTGACCAGATTGCCGGACATGACACCCTTGTTGCAGACTTCACAGTACTTACCCATGCGAATAGTCCACCTCCTTGATAAAAATCGAACAGAACTATATTACCATGCGCACTTGCGCGATGCAAGCCTTATTTTCCCTCCGGCAGCCGAATTTGGGCTGTTTACTACCCGGTTTGCCGGAAACGGAACTGTTTTTTGCCATCTGCGGCGATCATCCCGATTTTGAGGTTGTTTTCGCCGGATTTTGCCCTAGCGCATCTCCGGAAAACCGTTTTGCCGCAGCGCCTCGTAGAGCACGAGCGCCGCGCTGTTGCTCAGGTTGAGTGAGCGCAATCCTTCGCGCATGGGAATGCGCACGGCATCCTCGCCCCTGCGCGCGAGCAGCGCCTGCCCAAGCCCCGCCGTTTCCTTGCCGAATACGAGAAAGTCCCCGTCGCGATACTGTACGTCCGCATAGCTCCGCGTTGCGTGCGTGGAGAGCAGAAAAAACCGCGCATCGGGATAATCTGCCTCCAGCTCCTCAAAGCTGTCGTGATAGGTAATGTCGAGCTCGTGCCAGTAGTCCAGCCCCGCGCGCTTGAGTTGCTTATCCTCCACCGAAAAGCCCAGCGGACGAACGAGATGCAGCTTTGCCCCCGTCACCGCGCAGGTGCGTGCGATGTTGCCTGTGTTCTGCGGAATCTCCGGCTCGACGAGTACGATATGAAACACGATTCTTCCTCCGGTAAAGTGTTGCGGAGCGCTCCGGCAGTCATTGCCGGAGCTCCGTTCAAATAATCAATTTCGGCGACTACTAGCCGCGCGGGAGGCCTCCAGCATCAGCAGCATCTGCTCGCGCACGTCGTCGGGCGCTAGTATCTTCACCCGCCCGGCAAACTGAAACACCCAGCCGAAAAACGGCGGGGACACGCACACGGGCGCAAACAGCGATAGCGTCTCCTCGTCCATCGGCTCCACGGGCACATCCGCGCCAAAGCGATCTAGCATCGTGCCGATGAGCTGCCGCTCAAACGAGAGATGCACCCATCTCAGCTCGGCCGGCGTCATGGAGAAGACGCTTCTGGCATAGGCGCTCGCATCAAACGAAGCGTCCGCAGGCGCGGCGGGCTCCTGCAGGGCGCGCACGTCCTCCATCATATCGAGCCGGTAATGTGCAAGCCCCTCACGGGCGGGATGATCGGCGATGAGATAATAGTGATCCTCCGCATAGATCAGCAGGCAGGGGTTGACGATTGTGGGTTCGCCGCCGTGCCGCGAGGCGAGCGCTCGTTTTGCCGCGTACGGGAAGTAGACAAACGCGAGCTTTGCGCCCTGTTCCAGTGCGGAGAGAATGTGCGCGGCATTTCGAAACGCGCGCTCGTTCTCCTGCTTGTGCGGGCTCGCTGCCCCGCCCTGCCGCCGGAGCCAGACGGCGTCATACCGGCTCACCAGCGCTGCAAGCTTTTCAATCATCGCCTCCGAATGCTCGCGTGTGAGCACGCGGCTTGCGCGGATCATGTCCGCAAGCAACCGAAGCTCCGTTCGCTCGAGCACGCGCGTGTGCAGAAAGTATTCATTCGCGCGCTTTCGTTTTACGCGGATATCCAGCCCGCTTTCGCGCAGCAGTTCGATATCCGCATAGACCGCACGCCGATCCGCAGAGAAGCCGCTTAGTTCCAGATGCGCGATGATTTCCCGCGCGGTGACGCTGTGTCGCTCGTCGGTTTGCTCCAATAGATAGGCTCTCAGCAGCAGCAGCCGCGCGCGTGCGTCCAGCATGATCCCTCAGCCTCCGGCTGGCGCGGGTTTAGTTTGCCGCGCCGGTGATTGCGTCTATTTGGGCAAGCTCGCCCGCGGTGAACGCGGGGGCTTTGAGAATACCGAGGTTTTGCACCACCTGCTCGGGCGAGGATGCGCCGATGAGCACGCTGGTCACCCGTTCACTCCTGAGCACCCAGCTCAGCGCGAGTTCGGAGAGCGACTGCCCGCGAGAGCGCGCAACCTCGTTGAGCGCGCGAATTTGATCGAGCTTTTCTTGGGTAAGCTGCTCACGCCTCAAAAACGGCCCGCCTTTGCCGATCCGGCTGTCCGCGGGGATGCCGTCGAGATAACGCCCGGTCAAAAGCCCCTGCGCAAGCGGGCTAAAGCAGATGATGCCGAAGCCCGCGTCCTTTGCCGCCTGCTCCAGATGATCCGCCTCGATGTGCCTATCAAAGATAGAATATCGCACCTGATTGAGCACAAACGGGCAGTGCAGATCGCTGAGGATGCTTGCCGCCGCCCGCGCGGTTGCGTTGTCATAATTGGAAAGCCCCGCATAGAGCGTGCGCCCGCTTTTCACCGCCGTGTCGAGTGCCATCATGCTTTCCTCGAGCGGTGTGTTCTTGTCCATGCGGTGATGATAGAAGACGTCGACATATGGCAGACCCATGCGCTTGAGGCTTTGGTCGAGGCTCGCGAGCAGGTATTTCCGGCTGCCCCAGTCACCGTAAGGCCCCGGCCACATGGTGTAGCCCGCCTTGGTGCTGATGATCATCTCGTCGCGGTAGGCAGAAAATTCCTCTTTCAGGATGCGGCCGAAGTTCGTCTCCGCGCTACCGGGGACGGGGCCGTAGTTATTGGCGAGGTCAAAATGCGTCACGCCCCGGTCAAAGGCCGCAAAGCACATGTTCTTCATGTTTTGATAATCGTCATTCGTGCCGAAATTATGCCAAAGACCCAGCGAAAGCAGCGGGAGCTTTAGTCCGCTTTTGCCGCAGTTGCGGTAGGTCATCTCGTCATAGCGGTGATCGTTTGCGGTATAAGGCATGTATTTTCCCTCCAGAACAGCTTTTAACTTCAGCACGGTTTGATTTGGATTCTCAACGCTCATTGTACCATATTACGGGGTAATCCCCAAGCAAGCTGGGCGATCCTCCGCGTGGTTTCTCATATAAAACTCTATCTTGTTTCAAACCTTTTTTCCGTCGCTTCCCTCCCGCTAAAAAATTCGTTCGTTCACACAAAAACAGTCTCATTCGAAACGTTCATATAAAAATAAGAAATCGTTCATTGACTTTTTTGCGCAAATGCCGGAAAATGAGGAGCGTCGGCACCCGCCAATCCGCATGATTTGCGCGGCGATAATGTCGATATTTCAACTATTTGGAGGACTGTTTGTGATCACCAAAGTACCCGTTGCCACCATCGAAATGCAGACCGGCAGCATCATCAAAATGGAGCTGTATTACGATATCGCACCCAACACGGTGAAAAACTTCATCGCGCTTGCCAACAAGGGTTTTTACGACGGAACCATCTTCCACCGCGTGGTGAAGAGCTTCGTCATACAGGGCGGCGACCCGACCGGCACCGGAACCGGCGGCCCCGGCTACCACATCAAGGGTGAATTTTCCAACAACAAGCACCCCAACCACCTCTCGCATGAGCGCGGCGTGGTCAGCATGGCGCGCCAGGGCAACCCCTACAATCCTCCGGCGGCCTATGATTCGGCAGGCAGCCAGTTCTTCATCCTCCATGCGGACGCGAAATATCTCGACAAGGACTATGCCGCATTTGGCATGGTGGTCGAGGGTATGGACGCGGTGGACGCGATTGCAACCTGCGTCACCGGCGTGCAAAGCAAGCCCATCGTGGAGCAAAAGGTGAAGACCATCCGCGTGGAAACATTCGGCGAAGAGATCGGCGAGCCGGAGACGATTGCCGAGTAAACAGCCTGTTTCGCGTCAAAACGCGGCAAAATTGCGGTAAAATTTGTACTTCACGTTCAATGTGACTTGACACAAACGCGCCCATCTGCTAGAATACATAAAAATCTTTATGTATTCCGGTGGCTGGGTGCGTGTTTTGTTTTCTGTGCCGAAACCTGCCTCTTTGCATCGGAATCCTAGTCAACGGGAGGTGATGTTTGTGGCCCATTTTAGCATTGCTGAGGCCATCTCTGATCTTTATCGCAGCCTGCGCCTCTCGCATTACCGCAACCTCTTTGGCCAGCTCCGCGAAAAAGCGGGAAGCCTGAGCGCGACAGAGGCGTTCTCGGTGGAGGTTATCTATCTGCTCGATCGTCCAACCATCAGCGAGTTTGCCGACTTCATCGGCATCTCGCAGCCGAACGCCTCCTATAAAGTGAATTCCCTCGTCACAAAAGGGTATTTGGAGCGCGTTTGCAACGACGACGACCACCGGGAAGCGCACCTTTTTGTCACGAAGAAATTCCTCGACTATTACGGACGCCAGCTGCCGGATATGACAAGTGCGGTCACGTCCGCGCTCGGATCGTTTACGGAGCAGGAGGTTTTGCTGCTCTCCCGCCTCTTTGGCAAACTCAACCGCCACCTCGCCACACAGGGCTGATTCACAACGACATCTACCAGATATTTTTGCACAGCACACGGCACAGATTCTCTATTGCTACTCCGCCAGCCGGGGGGTATAGGCGGCGAAGTCACATCAATCGTAATTTGGGGGTAAAGAATGGATTTATTTGAAAAATGCGCCCGCATGACTGCGGTCAAGGAAACCCGCGCAGCGGGCATCTATCCGTATTTTCACGCACTGGAATCGCGGCAGGATGTCGAGGTCATGATGGAAGGCAAGCGCCGCATCATGCTCGGCTCCAACAACTATCTGGGCTTGACCACGCATCCGGAAGTCGTCGAGGCGGGCATAAAAGCCATGGAGCGTTATGGCTCCGGCTGCTCCGGCAGCCGCTTTCTCAACGGCACACTCAGGATGCATCTGGAAGTCGAAGAGGAGCTCGCGCGCTTTTTGAACAAAGAAGCGGTTGTGACCTTCTCCACCGGATTTCAAAGCAACCTCGGCATCATCAGCGCAATCGTCGGCAAAGGTGACTATGTCATCTGCGACAAGGAGAACCACGCGAGCATCTACGACGGTTGCCGCCTCTCCTTTGGCACGATGGTACGCTTCCGCCACGCGGACATGGAGCACCTGCGCCACACGCTTGAGCAGATCCCCGACACGGCGGGCAAGCTCATCGTCACCGACGGCGTATTCAGCATGGGCGGCGATATCGCCAACCTGCCGGAGATCGTCAAGCTCGCCAAGGAGTTCGGCGCGCGCGTGATGGTAGACGATGCGCACGGCCTCGGCGTCATCGGCGTCGGCGGGCGCGGCACCGCGAGCCACTTCGGCCTTGAGGACGAGGTGGACATCTACATGGGCACGTTCAGCAAGTCTCTTGCGAGCCTCGGCGGATACATGGCCTCGACACTCGAAGTCGCGGAATATGTGCGCCACACCTCCAGACCCTTCATCTTCTCCGCCTCCATGACCCCCGCGAGCTGCGCCTGCGCGCTGGCCGCGCTGCGTGTTTTGGAGCGCGAGCCGGAGCGCGTGAGCCGCCTGCAGGAGATCTGCCGCTATGTGCGCGCGGGGCTCACCGAGCGCGGCATTCCGCACAAATATACTGCGGATGTGCCGATCATCCCGATCTATACCTACGAGACCATCCGCACACTGACCATCGCAAAGATGCTCTATGACGCGGGCGTCTACGTCAACCCCGTCCTGCCGCCCGCCACCCCGGCGTCGGAGTGCCTGCTGCGCACGAGCTATATGGCGACGCTCAAGGAGCCGCTGCTCGACGAGGCGATGGACATCATGGCAACCGTTCTCACGGAGGAAGCGAAATGAAGCGCGTTTGCGTGCTCACCGGCGGCAGTAGCGGCATCGGTAAAGCGACCGCAAGTCTGCTCGCCAAAAACGGATTCACCGTCTATGAACTCAGCCGAAACGGCACGGACGCACAGAGCATTCGCCACATCACAGCGGACGTGACCGAGCCTGTGCAGGTGAAGGCCGCGATTGCGCAGGTGCTCGCCGAGCAGGGTCAGATCGACCTATTGGTCAACAACGCGGGCTTTGGCATCTCCGGCGCGGTCGAGTTCACCGACCCCAAGGATGCTTTTGCCCAGCTCAACGTCAACTTCTTTGGCGCACTGCACTGCATTCAAGCGGTGCTGCCGCAGATGCGCGCGCAAAAGAGCGGACATATCGTCAACATCAGCTCCGTTGCGGCACCGATTGCGATTCCGTTTCAGGCGTTTTACAGCGCGACGAAATCCGCGACCAACTCCCTCACCCTTGCGCTGCGCAACGAGGTGAAACCCTTTGGCATCAAGGCCTGCGCGATTTTGCCGGGCGACGTGAAGACGGGCTTTACCGCCGCGCGCAAGAAGAGCTGCGCGGGCGCGGATGTGTATGGCGTGGCGATCGACCGCGCGGTTGCCGTCATGGAGCATGACGAGCAGAACGGCATGCCGCCGGAGCTGGTCGCAAAGGCGGTGCTCCGCGCCGCAAACGCGAAAAGCCCCAAGGCGTTTGCCACCGTGGGGTTCCAGTATCAGGTGTTTGTGCTGCTAGCGAAGCTCCTGCCCGCAACCTGGACCAACGCTCTGGTCGGGATGATCTACAAATAAAAATCTATTGCAATAGAAACGCTGTTTCCGAAATGAAACGGCGTTTTTTGCGTTTTCCGCTCAAATCTGCCCTAATGTTGCCGCTTTTGTTCCGCTTGCGTTCCGAAATTCTCCTGTATGCTGGCTTTATCAAACAAACGAGGGATAAAACAAATGGAGAAACAGGAGAAGAAGCGGCTCACCGCAAACCAGACCCGCGCGCTCAAGCTCGCGCTGGACGCGGTCATGCTCGTTCTATTGGTGCTGATGTACAGAAAGCAGGTCATCAGCATGGCGTTTCACGAAATCGGCGGACTCGCGCTGATCGGGCTCTTCGTCATACACAACCTGATCAACGGGCGCTGGATCACAGCCACCACGCGCAAGCTATTTGCCAAAGGCACACCGGGCATGGTGCGCGCGCGCTATATCGTAGACGCGCTGCTACTCATCGCGTTTCTGACCGTCGGCATCACGGGCGTGCTGATCAATAAGACGCTGTTTACGCTTCACGTTGGCGGCAACGCAAAGACGCTGCATTATTTTGCCTCCGCGGTTGCGATCATCCTCATGGGTGTGCATCTGGGTCTGCATGCGGACTATATCTTCGGAAAACTGTTCAAGAAGGGCGCGAATCAGATTGCGAAGATCATAACGGCGGTGCTGCTCACGGGTCTGGTCGCGTTTGGCGGCTACAGCCTCGTGACCACGCAGTTTGTGAGCTTTCTTTCCGCCCCGCTGCAAACGGCGCAGTTCTCCCGTGGGGCGTTTCAGCCCAGCGGAGATCTCGCGCTGGATGGCTCCGGTGATCTGCCAAGCGACATCAGCGAGCTGCCGGAGTTTGCCGAAGGCGAAGATGCGGCTGAGCCCCCGCAAAGCGCGGACGGCACACAGCCGTCTGAGGACGACACCAGCGCTGCTGTCGATGGCGTGCAGGTCAACGGGCAGGACGGTGACCAAGGCGGCAGAGAGGCGCTTGGAGGCGGTCACGACGTAGGTGGCTCGACGAGTGCCCTGCTGCTCATCGCGCAATACATGAGCATCATCACGCTCTTTGGCGCGGCGACGGTTGGAATAGTGAAATTGACGGGAAAAGGGAACCGGCGCAGGAGAGACAAAGCTATGGCGGCGATCGAGGCAGAGATTGTTCTTTAGTTACGAAAAGCAGAGATCAAGGAAGATAGAGGACATGAAGAACCCCCGGTCGCAGGTTGCGGTCGGGGGCATTCTCTTTTTGCTTCGCATTTTTGCGCGACAAAGCTTTGCTAGATTCCGTTAACCGATGGCTTGCTAAGCCTATAGCTCCTTCTCCAACCTGATCCGGTAATAAACCCCACTGCCGACCACAAACAGATAGGCGAATACAAGCAACAGAACGGCGATCATTTCCACGCCCATCAGCGCAAACGAGACCATCAGCGCGCCGAAAACGAACACCATCACGTCATAGGCCTTTGCTTTCGCGCGGTTGCTGATTTCCTGATTGCGCTCGTCCTTGACCTCGATCTCCTTTTGTTTGAGTATCTCAGGGCTTTTCTTTAGGATGCTGCGCTCGATCACACCGCCCATCCCCTGACCAAACAATCCGCAGCCGATACCGATGCCGACATACGGCAGCGCGCGCATGATGCCCTCCGCGGCATCGGTGGTTTTCGCAAGATATAACCCCACCGCGAGCAACACAAGCCCAACCAAGCCCAACACGGGCTGTAACCAACTCTTCTTCATGAGAGTTCCTCCTCGTAAATGAAAATTTCTTCTATGGTGACATCAAAGTATTTTGCGATTTTGAAGGCCAGCAGGATTGAGGGATTGTATCTCCCGTTTTCCAGCGAACCGATGGTCTGGCGGGAGACTTCGAGCGCCGCCGCCAGCTCTTCCTGACGGATGCCCCGTTGTTTTCGCAATTCTTCCAGCCTGTTTTTCATAGTGCCTCCGTAATGGTTATCCACAAATAGAAAATGGAAAGCGCGCTTTCCATCATAGTAGCATATTCTACGCAAATGTCAAGCGTGCTTTCCATTTTTTCGTTGGAGTATGAAAATCCCCCGGTCGCGATGTGCGGTCGGGGGTGAGAAGTGTCTATTATCTCTGTGATCTATCATTTTCTTCAAAGTAAGCCTGCATAGGTGGAAGTACATCTGGGATTGGCATCATTTTATCTGCCATAGGCGGAATTACCTTTGGAGTTGCCATTCGAACCCGCTTACTCCCCACCTTATCTTCTTGACCCGGCCTATATGGTTTCATCTCTGGAGTAACTATGTGTTTGGGAATATCAAGTGGCACTTTGATCACCTCCATAATAGAACTCGAAATAGCGCAGCATCCTCTTCTGTGCTCGTTTTGTCAACCACTTCGGCTCAGATAAAGAATCATCCTTGATGTATTTATCTTCCGCCTGGCTCCATTTCTGACGAAACTCAGTTGCAAGGTCATTGATTTGATCATCGGTTAACTCACCTTTGCTTACGTCCCGCCATTGATTCTCAGCTTGATCGAAAAGCTTGATGAGTATCGCTTTGAGTGATTGTATTTGTGTGATTCGGGTTTTGTAGGGTAGAAATTCATTCACGATGACTGCCAGCTGACCGAGCGCAACAATAATTGCCCATAGTGATGAAAACGTGTTCCAGATTCCCCAACTAGCGACGCTGCTTGCGGTGAACACCGCAATTGCCATCTTGAAGTACCGATCAAAGTTCACGCAGAAACGAAGGTGTTCGCCATAATACTCAATGCCATACCTTAAATGTACCAACATGTTCCAGTATCGTTGTTGCATTTTGTTCGCCACCCTTTCCAGCAAGATATTGATGCCACCATAATACTGCTATTTCATATATTGTCAATGTCATTTTTTGTATTATTAAGAGAAATCTAATTGCATTATCTGTATTAGTTCTCATATTTATTGCAGTATGTCTATTTGTTGCTTATCTTGTTATAACTGTTTTATCAAGTGTTTCCTCGCGAGCTACTGATGTCACTATTCCCTGCGCGAAAATAACACAAAACGCATCCCAAATGGGATGCGTTTTGTGTTTTTGGAGCTGATGAGCAGATTCGAACTGCCTACCTCCTCATTACCAATGAGGTGCTCTACCGACTGAGCTACATCAGCGCTGCAACGAACATTATAGCGAAGCCAGCCGTTCATTGCAAGTGTTAATTTCGGCAAAACCGAAACTTACTCCTCTACGCGGATCGTGCTCTCCACCGCGTTGACGCACGCAAGCGCCTCAATCTTCTTGAGCGCCTCATTCACGCCAAATTCGCTCGCCGCATGCGTAAGGAATGTAATGCGCGAAGACACGCCGTCGTTCTCCCCAAGCTGGATGACGCTCTTGAGCGAAACCCCCTGCTCGGCAAACGCCGCGGCGATATTCGCCATCGTGCCGGGCTTGTCTGCCACATGCAGGCGAATGCAATAGATGCAGTGAAAATCCTTGACGAGCTCGATTTCGCTGCTCATGCTCTCTTCATTGACAAACGTCATATATTTATGCTGCTTATCATGATGGCAGGCGTAGACGATGTCGCTCACCACCGCGCTTGCGGTCGGCATGCAGCCTGCTCCCCTGCCGTAGAGCATTACGTCGTCCACCGCGTGACCCGTGAGGAAGATCGCGTTAAACACGCCGCGCACGCTAGCAAGCGGATGCGTCTTGGGAATCATCGTCGGGTGCACGCGCACCTCGATCTTGTTGCCGTCCTTTTTGCCGATGGCGAGCAGCTTGATGCGATAGTCCAGCAGCGCAGCCGTCTCAAAATCGGCCTTGGTCAGTTTGGTAATCCCCTCGCGGTAGATCACCTCGATGGGCATATGCGCGTGAAAGGACATCGACGAGAGAATCGAGAGCTTATACATCGCGTCATAGCCCTCTACGTCCGCTGTGGGGTTCGCCTCGGCATAGCCCAGCGCCTGTGCCGCAGCCAGCGCGTCCTCAAAGCTCTGACCGCTCTCGGTCATCTGCGTGAGGATGTAGTTCGTCGTGCCGTTGATGATGCCCATCACGCGGGTGATGTTGTTGGCCTGCATGGAGTCGAGAATCGTGCGGATAATCGGGATGCCGCCACCGACCGTCGCCTCGAGATACAGCCCCGCGCCGGTGGCCTTTGCCGCCTTTTCAAACGCGGGCCAGTTCTTGCTCATGACCTCTTTGTTGGAGGTGACGACCGTCTTGCCCGCCTCCAGCGCGCGGATGATAAACGTCTTTGCCGGCTCGATGCCACCCATGCACTCGACCACAACGTCGATGGCTGGATCTTGGATGATCTCATCAAACGACGTGGTGAAGAGCCCACGGGGCGCCATGTTCAGGTTCGGTTCGTGCTCAAAATCCCGCACCAGAATGCGGCCGACGGAGAGGTCGATTCCCTCACGATGCGCAATCTGCGCGCCGTTTTCACTGACGATGCGGTAGACGCCGCTGCCAACCGTGCCAAAGCCCAACAGGGCTACGTTAAAGTGTTTCACAATTCCTCCTATGTGTGTCTCTCGCCTGAAAAGATGTTTTCAAGCGTTTTGTGCAATCAGTTACTATATATGTCTCTCGCAAAAAGAGCGCCCGCAAGCGCCCTATTGATACGAGCGGTTGCTTAACTATGTAATCTGCTTCCAGTAAAAAGAGCGCCCGCAAGCGCCCTTTATGATAAAAGCGTTTGACGATTAAATCACTCGGAAAGCGCGGCGCCAATTGCGGTGGCAAACGCCGCATGGTCGGGCACGATGAACTTGACGTTGTGCAGGGCTTCGACCTCGTCGAGGCTGCGCTGCGCGATCGGCCAGTCCGTAATCGTACCGACCATCACAATAGTTCGAGTCAGGTGCCGCTTTGCCGCGAACACCGCCATCACGCCGATGGACTGGAAGATCATGTTGCAAAGCCCCGCGGCGATGTCCGCACGCGCAGACTGCTCCGAGAGCTTCTCCATGTTTGCGACGGTCGCGCTGGGGGTCAGGTGCGAAAGCGTGCCTTCAAACACGTCCTTGAGCTGCAGATCGATGGCGTGGAGGTCTCCCTTTGCCGCGAGCGACTGCAATTCTTCCATATCGTCCGTACCGCAAAGCCGCCCGCTGAGGCCCTTGAGCATGCCGCCGCCGAGGCCCGTGCCGCCGACATGCCAGGCGCGAATCGGCGTGATGCGCGTAAACGACGTGCCGGTGCCGATGCTGACCACGAGCGTGTTGAGCTTTTTTGATAGCTTGGTTGCCCCGCGGGAAACGGACGCAAACTCGTCCTTATGTACGGTCGGGATGCCCTTGAGGTTGCCCTTGATGAACGAGGAGCCAACGCCGGTGACGGCGATGTGCTTTACGCCGGCAAAGCCGAAGCTCTCCAGCGCGTCTTCAAAGCTCTGTTCATCGGGTTTTCTATATTCCTTGACGCACTTGCCGTTTTTGACCAGTGCAAATTTCGTGGTGGATGCGCCGATGTCGATGCCAAGCACGAGCTCTCTGGGGCTGATAGCGGCGACGATTACGGGAACCAGCAGAACCGCCGCCACGAGCTCGATGGAGCCGTTGACGCCGATGAGAGTGGCGTAGATGGTGCCAAGCAGCGGCAGACCCGTGAGCACCGCGGAAAAGAGCTTCAGCGCGGAGAGCACGAGCACGGTGTTGGTCAGCGTCGCCGCCGCGGCGGAGAGAGCCGCAACCAGACCGGAGCGCACGCGGATTTTGCGCAATCCCTGTGCGGTGAGGCCAGCCACGATGCCGACGAGGATGCGCGGCACGAGCGACACCAGCGGGTTGACAAACGGTGCCCAGAGCGGGTTGGTCAAAGCGCGCAGCATACAGGTGATGCCCCAGACAAAACCGAGCACCGCGCCGTATTGCCAGCCGAGCATGACAGCGCCGACGATGACCACGATATGCAGCGTGGTGATCTCCACCAGGCCGTAGTTGATATAACCGGTATAGGGCACAACGGTCATCACGATGATGAGCGCGGAGAGAATTCCGGCGCGCACGAGATTTCTCGTGTCGGTCTTCCGCCTGTTTGTGAGTTCCATCTGTGTTGCCTCCGTTTCTGCTCTCATATGCCAAAGCGCATGTTAAGTTTCCATATTATATATCATCCACGCGGCACATGCAATCAAAACCACCTGAAAAAAGCCGGATTGCTGTAAAAATTCAGCGCTTGCGCCTCGTGTGCGCCCGCGCGCGGGGCAAAATCGATGTGTCAATTTTTCTTGATTTTTCTATATTGATTGTGCTAGTTTTCCGTTGACAGGGCAACCTTTCTCAGCTATACTTATTTTTGCATTTGTAATGTGCGGGGGAGCATAGCTCAGCTGGGAGAGCATTTGCCTTACAAGCAAGGGGTCACAGGTTCGAACCCTGTTGTTCCCACCATTTTTACAGTGGCCCGGTAGTACAGTTGGTTAGTACGCCAGCCTGTCACGCTGGAGGTCAGGGGTTCGAGCCCCCTCCGGGTCGCCATTTTTTATGCCTCGGTAGCTCAGTTGGTAGAGCAAGGGACTGAAAATCCCTGTGTCGGTGGTTCAAGTCCACTCTGAGGCACCAGACTCCTTGCGGGAGTAGCTCATTCGGTAGAGCGCAGCCTTGCCAAGGCTGAGGTGGCGGGTTCGAGCCCCGTTTCCCGCTCCATTCATGAGACGGCACATTCCCTGATTTCGCCGTTTCATGAATGGATTTGTTTTAAGAAATCCATGTTTCAACCACACAGGATGGCGCCATAGCCAAGCGGTAAGGCAGAGGTCTGCAAAATCTCCACCCCCAGTTCGAATCTGGGTGGCGCCTCCACCTAATCCCACCGAAGTAGATACAATTTCGGTGGGGTTTTTCTTTGCCCTTAAACGCAAAAAACGCCCTAAATGGGCGCTTTTTTAATGGACACGTTCGCGAGGACAATCCGGATCATACAACGTCTGTATCAAAAGATCGATTCTGGGCAATTTTCAGCTCCAAAATTGGAACCCCCTAGGGGAAGCGTTTCAGAGTATCGATAAAATGTACCACTTGTAAGGCGCTAGGAGATCGGTTACTGACGTTAGAACATGGTTTTACATATCTTTTGCGAGTATTGACTTTGCACAAATATAAATCTAGTATTTAGATATGACTGCAAGATACAATAACTATCATGCTTGAATAAAAATCATCAAAAAGTGTTTCTTAACAAAATATCTGAAAAAATGTTGTGTTTTCCCCAGAATCAATTTACAGCAACGAACGATAGCAGAAAGGAACAAGTTGGTATGATAGTAAAAAAGTGCGAAAAATGTAAAACACACAACAAGCCTAACAAGAAGACTTGCTTCAAGTGCGGAGCATCTCTTGAAGGCATTAAGGAAGAAAGAATCGGGTATCCTTGGCACTTTTGGCTTATAGTGATTGTGATCATGCTACTTGCTATGGGTGTTCTGTATGTCACTAAAATACCAATTTACTGGCTAACAATAGGTATATCAGCAAGCGTAAGCACATTTTTAGCCGCACTGTTATACAAGGGCTTCAGTTTGTTTTCCAAGAGAGATAAAGAAGGAAAATGATCTTAGGTTAACAGAGGTTAATCATCGCTAGATAGCATAAAAAATATTTTTACTACAACGTGACGGTGGGTAGATTTCGATGCTTCCGATCTCTGAACAAGAGTGATTTTAAAAGAACGACTATTGAATAAATCCAAATAATAAATATCAAAGAAGCATACACAATACCGACCCAATCAGGAAACTTAGAGGAATCTCTGCCAAAAATTATGTTTAACGGAAAGAAGACCAAAAGCCCAAGCATAAAAGGCCCGCCAAAAAAGAAAGCGTATCGGAAATTGTGTAATCCTCTGTTGTCAGATAAAAAACAACGGAGGTTTTTCATATGGCAAAGAACGAGAAGATTCTCATGAGGCAGCTGATCGAGGAACGCGGGGTCAAAGATGTCGCCGACGTGCAAGCGCTGGTGAAGGAATTAACCGCTGGACTGATCCAGGAATGCATGGACGCGGAACTGGAAGACGACCTCGGATACAGCAAGTGTTGAGTTTAAAGATTTTCGCACACCATCATATAACGGCTCGCGCAAATTTTTTCCTTTTCTCCGGCCACGCGAAGCGCGCACAATATTAAGTATCCGTGCTTATTTTTCTAATTCATTTTGCATGTTCTCTGTTATAGTAAGTATTAACGGCTCTGCTTCTTTTAATACTAAATTAGACAATTCAGACTTAGAGCTTTTATCGTACAACTTCACTTTATACTTTGATGCAATATACTTAGTATACCACTGCAAAAAATTTGACACTCTCCCGTTTTTTGTTTTAAAAACGAGCATGGAATTCCAGAAATGATCAATTATTTTATCAGTTTTTTTAACTATGATTTTTCCATCTTTTATAGCTTCTCTTTTAGAATAATTTGGTGAATTATTAACTAGTTCTGCATAATGCTGACCCAATGCTCCGACACCAGCGTAATTAAGTTTCTTTGGATTTACAGGAATCTTATGATCACAATAATCAATAGTCCAAACATAAAGTAGCGAATACCGAAAAACAAAAATATCATTGACAAACGATTCGTAGACTTTTTCGGAAAGCGGTTGAGTTGCGAATTCAGCATACTTCTGATAATCGAATGTAGAATAATTTATAATTTTAGTAATTTCATTAGAAAAAAAAGAATATATATCAATCGTTTTCTTCATCGTGTTAAGTCTCCATTCGTGATTTTTTGGAATAATATAATATAAAATAAGCTCAGCAATGAATGCGCCGATGCGGCAGAAAGAAAACTGATAAATATGTTATCGCGTAAATTTCTATCTTCGTTCTTCTTTTGCTTGTCAATTTCATTTTTGTAGTCAATGATTGCTACTTTTGCGCAAGTTGTTCAAAATCCTTCTAAATCAAAATCGAAGAATTCCCAATGAGTAGAAAAACTCTTTCAATAAAGCTTTTAACACAAAATTCTTCAAGATTGCATTTTTCTCGATTTTAGGAATTGCTTTTGTAAATAATCCTTTTCCTCTTAATTCGGGACAACTCTTTTTTAATTCATCATACAGTTCTTATATGGCAGTAAGAATTTGATACCCATCTTCTGAAATCAAAATATACACCCCCTATAAAATTAATTATATTTCCACAAAAAAATGTTGTAAAGCTATGATGTTGTATTTTGTTGTTCAAAATTTGTAGGGTTCCACGTTAATCTCTAAGTGTAGATTATTCCCCAATAAATATATAATCATTTTGCTTTGATAGTAGCATTTTTAACCAGCAGATACTGGCCCTCCTCAACCAAAACCTGTACTGCGTTCATCCCCCCGAAATTACTTATGTCAATCATTGAAGCCGACGTATGCGTACTATCTCGGCTAATTTCATACCATGGGTTTTTTTCTTCTTTAGCTGTCAGGATATACTCTCCGGGCGGGAGCATGGTACCAACCTTATACATACCTTCCTCCCATACGCCTTCAACTGGGATAATTTGCGGCGCGTCGGCCAAATCGTAAATTTCCCCTCTTTCCACATATAAATATTGACCGTTTTTGACTGTAATTATGCCAAAATTGTAAACCCAGTATCCAGCTACAGTAGCTTCACGTTTACCTGATGCATCGGAGTCTACAGACATCCAACACGACATTTTCTCCCTATCCGCATAGATAAAGTATTCTCCAGGAGGTAGCATCTTTCCGACCTTATACATGCCTTCTTCCCATGCGCCTTCAACCGGAGTGATTTGCGGCGCATCGGATAATGCGCAAAATTCACCGTGTTCAACAATTAAGTATTGGCCATCAGTGACTGCTATGATAAAAAAGTTTTTAATCCACATTCCAATGTCGGCAACGTCAGAAACGTCTGACGTATTAGCACGTACTTCCACCAAGCATGAATGATATATGTCTGCCAAAACAAAGTATTCTCCAGCAGGTATATCGTCTCCTACCACATATTGCCCTTCAGGGTAAACAGGTATATTGGTAGGCATTTCCAATCGTGATTGAGCCGGGGAAGGCTCTAAAGATTCCGATAAACTGTTTGAAGGTGATGTCGTTATGATTGCCTGTGTTGTTTGACTCTCTTTTTTTGCTTTTTCGATACCGTTCATTATTCCGATAATCCCTAAGAATGCAATAATGCATACAAGTACGATGAGAACCGCAATCCTGCCGCCGGATAGTTTTTTCTCTGATGATCGGTTATTCATAAAAACACCTCCAGACTATCTCACCAATATATTTAAACAAATTGAGAGCCCATCAATCCTAGTGACCTGCTCTCCGAAAAAGTAGTCCACGTAAAAAGAGAGAAAATGATAAACTGAGAAAAAGGAAAAGGTGGACGAAATGAAGAAGAGCAAGTCCTACCGAGGTGCTTTCGGCAAGTTTTCTACCGAAGTATTTAGCATCTGCCCCATGGTTTCCCGCAAAACTCTCTCACTTCATCGGCACCTTAATGCCATCCCAGCCGGATACATCGCATTGGCCAAAGAAGTTATCACCCACGGCCACTACCGTGCCGTCAGATTTGAGACCAACGGTGTGACGATATCCCCCTGCTACCGCTACAATATCCTTCCAATCGGAGACATCGCATTGCCCGTTATCGTTAAAGCCCGCGGCCACTACCGTGCCATCAGATTTAAGTCCCACAGTGTGTCCGCTTCCAGCCGAAACCGCCACGATATCTGTCCAGCCGGAGAAATCGCATTGGCTGGCTATGTTTTCGCCCGTGACGACTACCGTACCGTCCGATTTTAGGCCTACGGTGTGATTGACTCCTGCCGATACCGCCACGATATCCTTCCAGCCGGATACATCGCATTGGTCGAAATTGTTAAAGCCCACAGTGACTACCGTACCGTCCGATTTAAGGCCCACAGTGTGTGCGCCTCCCGCCGATACCGCTACGATATCCTTCCAGCCGGAGACATCGCATACGACGCCTTCTGGGTCAAAGCCCACTGCCAAAACCCTACCGTTCGATCTGAGGCCAACGATGTGTTCTAATCCTGCCGATATCGCCACGATATCCTTCCAGCCGGATATATCGCATTGGCCGCGACCGTTATTACCCGCGGTCACAACCGTACCATCCGACTTAAGGCCCACGGTGTGATAGTATTTCGCCGATACCGCCACGATATCCGTCCAGCTGTAGATTTCGCATTGGCTGTTTGTGTTTTCGCCCGTAGCAACTACCGTACCGTCTGCTTTTAGGCCTACGGTGTGATAGTCTCCCGCCGATATTAAATTTCTCTCGGTTATCTCTGCTGGGTTCTCTGACAGTTCAGAATTTTTAGTTTCACAAGAAGAAAGGTTATATACTAAGCTCAACATCAGAAAAAGCGCTATTGCTTTTTGTAATGACTTCATTTCATAAACCTCCTTATTTAAATATCGTTTTTAAGGGGGGCTTCAACGGGACTTCAACTATTTTTAGACAATTTACTAAGCTACCTTTATCAGTCGGTCTGTGCGCAATAATCCCCTCCTATCACTCTCTATGATGTTCCGGTATGCACCTCAACAGGAAATCATTGAGATCGTGATACCAACGAGACAACGGAAAATCAAGAAAGATCGCATTATCTAAATTATTGGTTTGCCAAGTGATTCCAATCACAGGTCTTTCGGATTGTTTTCGAGATGCCCCGCTGTCCATCACACTACCTACTATTGTGTATGTTAATTTAAAAATGGTCCAAAAAAGCACGAGATTATAATTGAAAAATCATCCACTTTGGAGAAAGAAAACCGTAAGTGTTAGGATAAAAATCACTTCAATAGGGGCGGAAAATACAAACGTTACTCTTCCCTAACGGACCATTTTTCACCAATAATGACTGGACCATTTTTCGCTTGACAAAAACACATAGTGTATCAATTCCATTCTTCCACCGAAAAACCACCCTGCCATCGACCTGAACAGTTACCGTTTCTACAGTCGCATTCCACAGCCCCTCGTCAAACTCCGTCAAAAGGCCATCGGCCTGTTCCAGCATCCGTATAAACTCCAACATCTTCTGGCGGCGCTGTTTGCGCTCCATCTGCTGATACTCGACCTGCTTTAGCCGCTGCGTAGCAGCCTCGTAGCGCGCTTTCAGGCCCTTATAGTTTTCCAGGTAGGCCTCCTGATCCTGCGATGTTGTGGCATTTTCGGCTACGCATTTACGAATGAGTTCAGCCACAATGTTCACAAGTAAACGATACATTGAAAGGGTGCGTTAAGACCTAAGAATAGGTGGTAATTTGATCTCGCATTTTGCTACCTTCCTTTAACGCTATTGAATATTAGCCACCATTGACAACTGAAAAATCGATAGTGCCCGCAGGCTGCGTTGCGTCGTTAATATAAAGTTCAACTTTGTACTGTCCCTCTGGCGCGACGGACGTTAATTCGAGCGTTCCAGCTACGTAGACATCTGTCGCACCCTGCGGATCGAGCGCATAGTCGTCGATCACGTAACCCTGGCTGTCATACCACACAAAGCGAATCGTCGTGTCTGGCTGCGTGTTGCGAAGAATAGCAGTGGCATACCAAGTTCCGGTTGTCGCGACAGTTGTAATATATTCTGCAGGAAGGCCATCTGCTTCCATATAAGATGCCATGTGCATCTCTTCCAGATATGCGCCATCCGTAGGTGCTACGGCTTCGTTCGCCGCGGCTGTTACGGTGAATTCTACCGTTGCATCCGGTTCCTCGCGGTCCTCAACATAGTATTCAACCTTGTAGTCTCCCTCTGGAAGCGGACCGGATGGCTCATAGGATGCGAAAATATAGCGATCCGAAATATCTCCGCTGTCTAACGTTGCCTCGTCAAATTGTTCTCCACTTGTTGTATATGTCCATACAATGCGAATCTTAGTATTGTCCGGCGCATTAAGAATTTTCGCCGAGGAATAGAGCGCGCTTGCGTCAGAACTGTAGGACGTTACTGCATCGCTCGGCATACCGTTATTATCAATCGAGGTCGTCATAACCGCGTCCTCGATTTTTGCCGTGCTAACATTGAAGCTGCACCCAAGTGTGAAGATTGTTAGCATAGCGGCAACAACTACAAAAATAATGCGATTTTTGCCTTTCATATTGACCCCTTTCGATTGTCTTTAAAACAAAATTCCTCGTATTTGCTGACTGCTTTTCGCAGGTACAGAATTATATGCCTAAAGTGCTGGGAATTATACGTATGGTGTTGCTACGTAATCATTCGTTTTTTGATATTTTAATATCCATTTGCTTCAGCGCCATAGATAGCCTGTTCCGGGGTAAAGCCTTGAAATTCAAGTTGGTAAATAAGATCATCTTTTGAAAAGGCCTTGAGTGATAGATAGTCTTTCGCCTTTTTTGCTGCCTGTTCATTCCAATCTGCACCGCAATTATCTGCTGCGTAAACAGCATCTTCGTGCGAAAACTGCTCATACTCTAACTGCTCGACAAGCCCAATGTAAGAAAATGCCATTATTGACAGATATGTTTTCGCTTGCTTTAATGCATTTCGTTGACCGATGCTCTCGGTCTCTGGCGCTTGAGTAGGTGTAACTTTATTACTTATTTTTTCTATAGAAACAGTCGAGATGATGAGTTCAAACGCTTCTCTGATTTCATCCGATATGGCATTTGGCATTCCAATCATCATGGAATATAGGTAGTCATTTGTCACAAATGTGATAGAATCCATCATATAAATTGTTCTGTTAACATCCTTCGTGTAGGATAGACGCAAGAGAGGTATATCGGAGTCCGTTTCTGATTCAGTTCGATCAACAATGCTTTCGGGTGAAATCCCTCCTATATAATCATCCCAAAATGATGAACTAAACGAATTGCCGTCCTGTGAAATGCTATTATAATATACATACAATATGCAATCTTCATTGTTTTCATAGGGATAATAATAGTATCCGTTTTCAGCGTCCACCGTTCTCCAAAGCGGTGGTTTATATGAAAATTCCATGATTGTGACGGTATTGTCCAGCTCAATTTCTACATTCTGTGTAGTAGGTGCTGCTGATAGCATCGGGGTGTCTTTGATTGGAACAGGTGTCTTTGCCTTTTCTTTATCAACCTGTTGCTTTAACGCATCATATTCTTCTTGACTTACACCACTTGTACAGCCTACGAAAGCAATTACGAATACCAAGGCCAATATTAAAGTAATTATCCGTTTCATACTCTCTCTCCTTTGAAATATGTACTGTAATTGGATAAGGAATCACGTCAAGAGCAGTACGCGTAGTGATGAATTTGTGTCTTTTCAGGTCGATAGGTAGTTAGAAAATACTCTGATTTGCATTTTGCAGGACGAATTGGAGCGAATAAGTTTATGAGTAAGTTATCTATTACCTCTTACAATTGAATACTATACTTTATTCTGAAATGTTTCAATATTATTTACTTCCGATTGTATTTGTTGAAAAGGGAGACCAACTATGGAACTAGAATACATGATCTTTGCCTTAATTGTTGAAATTTAGCGCTATCGTTTGATTTTCTTATGATATTCTAGGCTTTTAGTGTGAAGTGATTTATCGCCTATCCAGCGTTAGAAGTTTCTATCCCACTCTTCCACCGAAAAACCATATCCTCATCGACCTGAACCGTCACTGTCTCTACAGTCGCATTCCACAGTCCCTCGTCAAATTCCGTCAACAGCCCATCGGTCTGTTCCAGCATCCGAATAAACTCCAACATCTTCTGCCGGCGATGGTTGCGCTCCGTGCGTTGATCCTCGATCTGTTTTAGTCGGAGCGTAGCCAGTACGAATCATGCTGTCTGATATTTCGACTCACTCTCGTCATTTTCAACTTTTTTACAAAACACAAAAACGCCCCGCCTTCCTTTCGGAAAGTGGGGCTGTACATAGCATCAATCTGTTTGCTTTACTCTATCGGCAGTTCGAAGTTCTTTTCCTTCAGGTTCGGATAGATTTCCTTGAAGATGGAGTAGTCCGGAGCATACTTGCCTTCAAACGGTTCTGGCAAGTACAACGTCGTGAGATTCGTCAGCCCCGCAAGCGGTGCTAGATCGACGTGAACACCCTTCATGTTCAGCGCTTTGAGGCCCGCCAGGTTTGCAAGCGCTGAAATGTCCTTAATGTTGCCAGAATAGGAGAGGTCAAGCCACGCAAGTCCTGTCATTTCCGCGAGCGTCACAAGATCGTTGCTGGTACACTGACAGCCGTTCAAATTCAGCCAGTACAAGCTTTTACAAGCCAGTAACGGGCGCAGATCACGGATATCATTATTGGCCAAGTCCACTTCCTGCAGGTTCGACATCACGCGCAGAACGTCGATGCGCTGCGCATTGTGGTTCGACAAACTCAGTTTGATCAGATTCGGGAAGTATTTCAGCGCAGAGATATTGCTGATCTGCTGGTCCTCCGGGATCTCCTGCTGCCACTCGTTCCCAATCCAAAGCTCCGTTACCGCTTCCGTATCGGCAATCGTGATATCCCCTTCCGGCTTGTTCAGCGCCGTGCGAATCTTCTGCTCGAGCAAAGCGTCGTTGAACGCAATCGGCTGCGGGCCGCCGTCCGGCTCAAAGTCACAATCCGTCAAACCCGCCCGGATTCCGGCAAGCGACGAATAGTCCTTGATCGGGTTATCGCTCAAAAGCAGCATTGTCAAGTGTGTCAGCCCGGAAAGAGGAGTCACGTCGCTGACGTAATTATCATTCAGGAGCACTTCCTGCAGTTCGGTCAACCCCGCAAGAACGCTGATGTCCGTGATTGCGTTGCCCGGCATATCGATGGTCAGGAGCTTTTTGCAATTGGCAAGCGGCGAAAGATCGTTCAGCCGACTTGTGTATGTCAGCAGGAGCCGCTCCAAATCTTTCATATTCCCCAGCGCACTGATATCGGAAATACTGATGCTCCGGATCTGTAAATTTGTCATCTTCGTCATTCCAGCCAGCGCGCTGATATCCACGTCGTTATCGTAGTATTCCCCGTTCTGCACAGACCATGCGATGGTCAGATTGGTCAAGTTGGTAAAATACTGGAGCGCGCCTAAGTCGTGAATACGCTCAATCGACCAGTCGCCGGGGTCCATCTCCAGCGAGAGTTCCGTCATCGCCAGTGCGTCCGAAACGAGAATGTCGCCTTCAGGCTTGTTCATCGCGGTGCGAACCAGACCCTCGAGCGCGGCGTCGTTGAACTCGATGACCATGTTCGGATCGAACCCCATTTCTTCCAGCGCAGTCGTTTCCTCCGCGGGAACCGCAGTCGCTTCCACGGTGGGTGCCTCCGTTGCTTCCGTTGCCGACTCCGTGTTCGACGCACAGGCAAACAGCGACAACACCATCAGCAATGCCAGCAGAATGCAAATCGTCTTTTTCATAAGTTTTTCCTTTGTTTTGATATTTTTAGACTTCATCCTTCGCCAAATGACCTATCAACTAAGTGCGTCGTTTTGCCAGTCTCGGGATTTAACCAGTTTACATGAAACAGGCGGCAAAAGTAGTGATTCTTTGTGCTTGTATATATTGTGCAGTATCCTGATTTAATTTACGAAGCGCTTATTTAATTTGTTCAACACCGTGTTAATTATAACTTGATTTATAATTATCCGCAATTATTATTTTATGTTGTTTCCGTCCCGTTTTTCCACCGAAAAATCATGCTTCCATCAAGCTGGGCGGTTACTTTCTCAATGGTAGCATTCCACAGTCCCTCGTCAAAATCCGTCAGCAGTCCATCGGCATACTCCAGCATCCGAATAAACTCCAACATTTTCTGCCGGCGCTGCTTACGCTCTGTGCGTTGATCCTCGATCTGTTTTAGCCGTTGCGTAGCCGCCTCGTAACGCGCTTTCAGACCCTTGTAGCGTTCAGCATAGACTTCCTGATCCTGCGGAGTGATGGCGTTCTCAGTAACGCATTTTTGAATGAGTTCAGCGACGATGTCGGCCTCGCATTGATCAGTAATAGTACGTAATCCCACAGAGGCAGATACAAGTTCGGTGAAGTTTTTCTTTGCGTTGATACGCGAAAAACGCCAGAATTTTGGCGTTTTTCGATAGATTCGTTTTTGTGGATAGATTGAATGTACCTGCTTCGGTTGCCAAAGCTTACTTCTTTGTTGACCGCTAGTTATAGAATTACTCTTTCGTTTTTGTTCGATTTTTTCTTATGTTCTTACCTCCAAATTCATTTATATAATAAATTATAAAATAGAATAGTCGAGAACACAAGTCTCAGAAGAATCTACTCATCTGTTACCTTCATTTTTACCCCGTTCCTCCACCGAAACACCATGTTCCCGTCGAGCTGAACGGTTGCTGTTTCTACCGTCGCATTCCACACCCCCTCGTCAAATTCCGGCAGAAGCCCATCTGCTTGCTCAAACATCCGAATGAACTCCAGCATTTTCTGCCGACGCTGTTTGCGCTCCGAGCGTTGATCTTCGATCTGTTTTAGCCGTTGCGTAGCCGCCTCGTAGCGCGCTTTTAGGCCTCTGTAACGTTCCAGATACGCATCCTGATCTTGTTGCGTTATGGTGTTCTCAGCAACGCATTTTCGAATCAGCTCCGCCACAACATCGGCCTCATCGGTTTGTTGTTTCGCTTCCAAATCCAGTGCGGCGTCATCCGTCAGGAACCGGATGATCTGCTTATACTCTGAAATCACGTCAGCCTTATCTTCGATCATTCCATTCATAGCCCGAATAAAAACCTCTTTAACGTTGTCCTCGTATAAATGCTTTGTTCGGCAACGCTCATCATTTTTGAATTTTCGGGAGCATTGCCAGATTCTTCTTTTATATTGTGACGTGCTGTGCCACACCTTTTCGATATACGGCGCGCCGCAATCCCCACAAATGATCCTGCCCGAGAAACAATGCTCCCGAGCTGTATAATTCACGTCCCGCCTGCGCTTCATTTCCAGTTGAGCCTCATCAAACACCTCCGAAGGAATGATTGCCGGATGGCTACCGCTGACGTAGTATTGGGGAAGCTCCCCCTCGTTGCGCTTCATTTTCTTGGTCAGGAAGTCCGCGCAAAAGGTCTTTTGCAGAATTGCGTCGCCCTTGTATTTCTCGTTAGTCAAGATGCTCACGATCGTTCCATGCTGCCATTTCTCCTTACCGCCCGGAGAAAGGACGCGTAAACTCTCAAGATGCCGGGCGATTGTCGAGGGTGTTTTGCCTTCGAGGAATAGTTTGTAAATCAGCCGGATCGTCTCCGCTTCGGTTTCGATAATCTGCGGCAATCCATCCGGTCCTCTTTCGTATCCCAGAAACTGTTTGTAGGGCAGGTACACCCGCCCGCTCGCCGCCTTCGCGCGCTTTCCCCATGCTACGTTTTCGGAGATGCTTCGGCTCTCCTCCTGTGCAAGTGAGCTCATAATCGTTATTAGCAGTTCGCCCTTCGCATCTAGCGTGTAAATGTTCTCCTTCTCAAAAAAGACTTCGATTCCGCGATCTTTCAGCTTGCGAACGGTCGTCAGCGTATCAACGGTGTTTCGCGCAAAGCGGCTAACCGATTTTGTGACGATCAGGTCGATCTCCCCCGCTAGCGCGTCCGCAATCATCATGTTGAACCCGTCTCGCTTCTTCATATTAGTCGCGGAGATACCCTCGTCGGTAAATACGTTGACATAGGTCCATTCCGGGTTTTCTTGGATTTTTCGCGTGTAGTAATCAACCTGCGCCTCAAAACTGGTGAACTGTTCGTCCGAATCCGTGGACACGCGCGCATAGCCAGCGACACGCCGCATTTTCGGGTTGCAGGAAATGCCTCCGAGGAACTTTTGAACAGTCGGTTTGATAACCGTTATCGTTGGCATGGTTGCTCTAGTCTCCTCTCCATGTCTTTTTTCCGAGCGTTTTGCTTCATTTCATCCGTCCAGCTTTCGCTGCGGGAGCGGTCTTTCCATTCGCACTCGATCGCATCTCCGTTGTAGAAGATGAAGTGTAACCGGTTAGGTCCGGGCACCTGTATGTGCTCTATCCTCCGGTTGAACTCTCCCTCATTGAAAGAATCTTGCCCGAGCGCGTCCGCCGCAGCGCGCAGAATCGTTTCGTCCGGTATTTGCTTGGCCGGGCAGGCAGATTTTCCATGCTCCAAATACGTTGAGCAGTGCCAGGATATTCTTCCTTTGGTTGTTTTACGCTGGAAGCGTTTCCCACAGTTTCCACAGACAATCTTACCCGTAAGTGGATAACGAGCACTTACAGGTTTTGCAGGTTGATTTTGTTTGTAAGAAGCAGTCAATCTCCTTTGCGCCTTGTCAAACGTCTCTTGATCGATAATTGCTGGGTGGGATTGCTCTACATAATATTGCGGCAATTCGCCGTGATTCCGCTTTTTTCGCTTGTTCAGATGATCAGTAATATAAGTTTTTTGCATCAGCATATTTCCAGCATATTTCTCGTTCTTCAGGATGTCGCGGACATGCTTTGCACACCACGTAGCGCGATTCAGCGTCAATTCCCCCGCAGCATTTAACCATTTGGCGATCACGACGCTGGAATCGCCGGAAACATACCTATCAAAAATTTGCCGGACGATCTTTGCCTGATCGGGTTCAATTGAGATGCTGTTTTTGCTAACGTTGTATCCGTACATCCCCCGCAGCCCGACCTGTTCGCCCTGCTTCATCTTCTCCTGTAGCCGCCATTTGCAGTTTTCGGAAACGGATCGGCTTTCCTCCTGCGCAAAAGAAGCGAGGATGGTAAGCATCAGCTCGCCATCCCCGCTCATTGAGTGGATATTCTCTTTTTCGAAGAAAACGTCTACACCGATTTCCTTCAGCATCCTCACCGTTTCCAGCATCGTTACCGTGTTCCGTGCAAAACGGGTGGTGGATTTGGTAATGATCATATCGATCTTTCCGCTCTTGCAATCCGCTAATAATCTCTGAAACTCCGGACGTGCATCCTTCGTACCCGTCAGACCTTCATCGACATAGACACCAGCGTATTGCCACCCGGGATGGCGTTGGATGAAGTCGTTGTAGTAACTCACCTGATTGGAAAGCGATTCAAGCATCGCATCCTTAAGACTGCTCACACGTACGTATGCGGCAACGCGCAGGAACGATGGAATATCGGGTCGAATAGGTTGTCTGATGTTGATTTTTCGTTCCATTTCGTCCTCCTTTCGTACGTGAGATGTTACCTCTGGTGGCGATACTTATCAACTCAATCAGCGTAATAATCCGTATCTGTCAAATAAAAGGGTGCTGACCCTCTTTCGATAATCGCCTGCAACAAGAAAGATCCAAATTACAAGAATTCAAACCTTGCTGACCGCACTCATCTTGAAATTGAGCGGAAATTTTATTTATTCCTACCTTTTCAAATGGCGGAATTTTCACTATTTCTCAATGGTAATTCGGGTGAAATCCTGATAAGATGCAAGAAGAGCAAAGCTTGTATAGTATATACAACCCCACCTACCCGGGTATGTCGCAGTCCCTAAAAGATTCATTCCATGCAAAACAGAACTGTACTCTTCTCCTCAGCTGAGTGCCTTTCGCATGGTTTATCTGTTTCCGAGAACTTTCCTCTGAATTGCACCTTCGGCTTGCCTCTCTCAGAATTGCAGGATATCGCGATTAGCTTTGAATTCTCTATGATTTCTCTTCAATAAAAAGAATTAACAAACAAGGGATCAGGTGTTCTAACAATGAAAAACGTGGCGAAATATCTCCTGCTGCTTTTTGCCCTGCTGTTACCATTCTCTGTTGGTGCTTGTGCTGCAGAACCGCAATACGAAACTCCTGATATCTCGACTTTGGAAGAAGATCCGACCGTCGCTCAAAGCGCGTTTGAATCGGCTGGCGGATTAGATGAGCACGCTCAAAATGCTTCACCCTACATCGCAAAAGAGGATGGTGCAGTCCTGATCTACAACGGAAAAATTGCCGCGGAGGGTGGGCCAGAAGCGCTGGCAGCAGTTGCTGAATCCTTGGAGTTAGAAGTAATATACTTCGACTCAGCCGATATGCTTCCCGCCCTTTTAAACAGCGCAAACTTATGTGTAATCGGTGGAACCGAGGACGACCTGTCTCCACTGATTCAGGAATTCACACCTGAAATCCGAACTGCGCTTGATGACTGGATTAAATCTGGCGGTGGTTTTCTTGGCGTGTGCGGTGGTGCATATATTGGGTCACAAGGCTGGGAAGAGGACGGTGGCTTCGTCGACATGCTAGGTCTTGCACCGGTCGTAACGGAAGAATACCTGTCTGACCCAGATCCGCGCATTATTGCGGTGAATTGGAATGACGAACATCGAACGATCTACTACGCCTACGGCCCAGCATTTCTCGTTATTAACACACCTGATACCGAAATTATCGCAACGTATATGGATGGGCGCGTCGCTGCGTTCGCTTACCAGTATGGTGATGGGCTTGTCATTCTTTCCGGCCCGCACCCCGAAGCTGACGAAACATGGCTGGATGACGATCCAGCCCCTATTGATGCTGAACAATGGGAGGATACAGCGGATTTAACCCTGGAGTTATTTCATCGGTTCTACTGATTGTTGAATGAATAATAACTCCGTAATAGAATAAATGCCTATTAACTATGAAATATTAACGCTGTTGAATATCTATTTCGATTCCTTGATATCGTAATTGAAAAGGATTGCTTAATCAGCGAATTAACCCACCGAAAAACGGTCTGTATTTTTCGATCACCCGATCATTGATGATGCGATACTCATCCTCTGTCAGCAGACCTTGTTTCAACATCACTACCGCAACCGAAATCGCTACACGGTACCGTCGTTCGCGTTCATATAGCTCGTTTGTCATGCGCATCTCCTTTATCAAAACGATCAGAAATATAACATCGATGGCAGCAATATTTCCGATGATCCCTAATATAGCTGCGAAATGCTTTATTACAATTGGCACAAACCACCATTTGCATGACCTTTGACTTCGCGTGGTCCCTATGCGCATTCCACCATCGCATCCGGCATTCGTTTGAGCAAAATCGCCTAATGGCAGATGAACATTCTCTCTCGATTACCAGCCCGCATTGCCTGCAACACACGGCACCATCCGCATCTACCGGCAGGGCTCCAGCTCCCAGCCGGATACCGAACCGATTACAATATGACTTAACGCTGTTCTTAGGGACCCCAAGCACAATAGCAATTTTGGAATAGCTGTAGCCTGCTTCCCTAAGTGACTGGACCTGTTTGAAATCTTCCCGTTTCATAGTTCTCCCCATCAAAAAAGGGAGCGGCGAATAACCGCTCCCTTCCGATCCTTTGTGCTTATTTCATCTGGCCAATCAAATGCTCCGCCGTACCCGTAATCAGCGCGGAAATGTCGACCTGCGCGGCAGTCAGTACGCCCATAGCGGATGCGGAAAGCTTTGCTGTGGTCTTCTCATAGAGCAGCTGACCGAGTCGCGCGATCTCTTCCTTGGTCAATTTGCCGTCCTCATGCGCGGCCTTCATGCCGTCGACCACCGTCTGTTTCAGTTCACCTACCGTGATCTGCGCGAGTTTGATTAGTTCCTGTTGGGCGCGATTTACGGTATCGAGCTGCGTCGATTTACCGAGCATCGCGGTCAGCCAAGCGCCGAACACGCCGATCAGCGCAATAAAAAATGCCGCGGCGATGTTCACGGCATTCTCGATCAAGGTATCGGCGACGGTGGCGTCTACGGTTCCACCCGAGTCCGCCAGCGCGACGGCCGGCAGCGCGAGCATAAGTAGTGCAATCAGTACGAGAATCAGTTTCTTTTTCATGTGTTTTCTCCTTCTTTTATATAGATGTAGCCTGCTCCGAGGCAAGCTCATGGACAAAATCTTCGTATTCCTCTTGCGCGGTTTTCGCTTTATCGCGCGCGGTTTTCATTTCACCGTTGGTTTCACCCCGCTCTACGGCGATACAGGTCGCCAGCGAAAGCGATAAGCTCGCGTCCTGCATCTTCATAGCGAGCTTTGATTCCTTTGCGCGAATGGCGGCGCGCTTATCCGTTCGCTTCCGGTCGCGGGCCACGCGCACCTCTAGCAAGACGACCAGCAAGGCAAACACGCCCGAGATGATTTCACCGATGTAGTTCAATTTGCATCTCTCCTCTTTATACGTATAACAGCTTGCAGCGTCCGCATTTGTGCCAGTAACCGCTACCGCCTTGATTGATACCTTCCACCACAACGCCAACGTCGCGCCCTTTCGAGTGGATTACCATGCCGCGTCCGAGGTAAAGTCCAATATGCGTTTCATCTTCGGCATTTGTGGTGCTGTTGCGGAATAGAAAATCGCCAGCGATCAACTCATTACGAGCTACAGCTTCGCACAGCGCCCAGAGCCCATCACAATTTTTACGATCGTCCCAAATGCCAGTCTCACGCATGAGCCAGGAGAGAAATCCGGAGCAGTCGTGCGCCATGAGGTCAGCAAAGCCTGCTTTGTACTGGATATCTCGGAAAGCAATCGCACGCGCAAACTCGTCGTCCATCGCCTTGATCTTCGTGTCGGAGAGGTCGGTCAGGGCGGATGCTCCCCAAACATAAAGGTCGCCAATCCGTGTCAGCGCCAGCGCACAAATCGCCTTTGCCTTGGCCGATACCGTCCCCTTCGTGATCGGGTCCGCTGCCGTCGCAGTGTCGCCGAACAGCGCCGCCCACGTTTCCTTCCCGATAACACCGTCGACGATGAGTCTGGCCTGCGCCTGAAACCGCTTCACTGCCTCCAGCGTATCCGCGCCATAGGTTTTTCGCGTCACCGTCGTAATATGGGCGCCATAGAAGCCAAGCTCTAGGAGTTTTTGCTTACATAAAAGCACGTCCTCGCCGGACGCACCTTTTCTCAAGTTGCGTGTGTATTCCATCCGTTCCCTCCATTTCTTTGCGGAAAACTTCACGATTTCTTCATGGTATTTCGAGGAAAAATCTGCTATGATGCAGTTAAATCAACTCTTGCATGGCATATACACAACCTACCTACCCGGTATGTCCCAATCCCTAACAAGATTTATGCCATGCAAATTAGAAAGGCACTTTTCTCCCCGGTTGAGTGCCTTTCGCTATTTTTGGGCGCTCCGAGAGGGGCGCCCTATCGATTTGCTCTATTCGATTATGTATGAAAGATTTGTCTTACGGTTCCGTGACCCGGAACCATTCGCATCTGCCCTGATATGTCACGCCACTCGTGTTATTCCTGTGATACCCGACACCGATGTGGCTGATCGCGGATAGGAAGGTGGATATGGATTCCGTGAATACCTGCCACCAGAAATCTCCGTCAGCGGACATATCCAGATAATAGGAAGTGCCAACCTTTCGAACTCTCACATAGATGAAGATCGAATCCCAGCCTCCATTTAGATAGGCGTCGCTGGAAAAGGTTGTGTTTGTAGTAAACTTCACCGCCTGTATTCCTGAATATCCATTTCTGCAGCACTTCCCGAACACAATTCTTTTACCGTTTGCGCTGTTGTAGAGGCAGAGGCCGAAGTTGAAGTAATTCACCTTCGGCCCTAGAACCGTTAATTTAGCAGAAACAGTGAAATCGCCGGCAGGCGCTTGCTGTACCAGGAGTCGGATGTGATCCGTTCCGGACAAAATATCGATTGCCCCGTATTTGCCGTTTTCCGTCCATGCGGACGTCCCTTGATTGACCCATGACCATTTGCCGTCCAGAATAGTGTCGCTGAATTCATCATCCATCACATGCGGCGTCGCCGGCGGCATGTCGATCGGATTCTCGTAATATACTCCACCGCTGCCTCCGCTGTTGGTCACGAATGTCAGTCCGCTGCCATCCGCTTTGACCGCAACGATTTTCATTCCTTGTCCCAGGTAGCTGTCCGGTGTGTCTGTCAGCTCAAGAAAGTTATGCGTGTGGTCTGTTTCCGAGTAAACGCCGGCATGCAGGTGGCCGACATTCGCTTTGGCCGCAAGCATATTGTTCACTTCTGAGTCGGAGTATCCGCCGCTGCTGGAAGGAGCCACGGACAGAACATCCGATCCGCTGTACTGGGACATCCGCTCCACTTTCTGGTTGAGTCGGATCTCATGCTCCAACATCGTGTCATGTAGATCCAGCGTGTAGGATAACGCTCCGGTGTCGTCGTCCTCGCTGACCGTGATCCCGCAAACTCTCAGCACGCCTTCAAAGCCGAGTTCGTCAGCACCTTCCGGCGCGATGTTCCAGCCGATCCAGTCGCCGATCAAGTAGGACTCAAAGGGCTTCATCCGATTACCCCGGTCGTCGGAAAACTTCGTTATCGTTCCCTGAATCCCCCATGAAGGATATGCGACCCGATTCAGATAGGCCTGCCCATATTCACTTAAGCCCTCCTGAAGATTGCTTGCCGACAGATACCCCTCACGACGTCCATATATTCCCTGACTGGCTGAATGTGCGGCGACCGCCAGCAGCTTGTCTCCGCCTTCGACGAGCACTTCATTGACCACATTTTTTGCATCAATTTGGTTCTCATGGCTGACGATCGCCTGCCCGGGCCGGTAAACCATCGTTTCGTGCAGATCCTCGCCTTTGGTTTTGTAGATTTTGAGCACGAGCTCAGGCGTCATTTCGATGTCGAAGTACCCGAGTCCCTCGGTGAACTTCGTCGCAACCTCCAATAGCGGCGTTCCGACGTGAAAGGACAGATTGATATTCTCCGTGAACGTGTTCCCCAGGCTGTCCTGATCGTCCTCCCAGTCGACCGTCACACCGACCAGCCCGCCTCTTGCCTGTGCTTCCAGGATCAGCGTTCTGAGTACCGTGCTTGCGGTGCCGAAGAACGGCCGGTCCAGTACAGGCGTACCCATTTCTTCCGGGTATACCACTGCCCACCCGAGCATGGAGAGGACACCGCGTCCGCTGACCTCGATCAGCTGCTGCTCGCCCGCGTCTACATAGTTCGGTTTTCTCGATTCAATGACCCACTTGAACAGCGGATTGCCGTCAAGCTTGACCAGTATCAGATTGTCGTCGGCGAGATATGTGCTGTTTCCGCCTACGGTATCATACCGGCTGATCTTGAACCGTCCGCTGCCAGGGTTGTTCCGTACCATCTGAAACGCCTTGCCCCAGGCGCCGTCCAGTTGCTTGACGAGCACGTTTGGGTTCGCCCTGTCGCAAATGAAAAGCTCGATGCCCACATCATCTGAAAGCAATCCTGCAGAAACCTCAAATCCAACGGAGTTACTCTCTTGAAGCACCGGTTCCGTTAACACAACCTTGATCGGTCCTGTTGTTACGGCAAGCGGAAGCTGAAACGTGATCTCTGTCCATGACCATGCGAGTACGTTGCAAGGCATGTCGTTACTATAAATAGAACCGCCGTAGCTTCTCAGATACCTGTTGGTGTTTCCGACATCCACCGCCGTATGCGTATAGCCAAAGCCGCTGCCCTGCAGGGTCAGCACCGAGCCCGCCTGTCCTCTAGTTGCCGATATCGAGTCAATCCGCGGGAACGGAGGATCGTCGGTTACATTTAACTCGGTATAGATCGCACTGCTTTCTTTGAGGCGGCCAAACGCCCGGTTGTCCGGGACATAAAGTGTTCGTCTTTCCTTTGGTTTTCCGAACCCGATATTCGCCGCAACGGAAAGCGCGCGCTTATCTCTTTCCTTTTTAAACTGCCTGTTTTCCACCAACGTGAAAAAGCGGGGTAAAGGGAACGGCCCACCCATCAGGTTGAAAGTGTTGGGCGCGCTCCAACCCGTGTCGATCCCAAGGGTTGCATTGACTGCACGCGCTCTCCAGTAGAGGAAACCGTCGTACACATCATATGGTTCAAACGTCGTCAGCTCGCCGCATGGCAGCGCCGACATTGTATTCGAGCGGTAGTTCATGCCGCTGAACATCGTAGTACGGTCGATTTCAATGGTCAGATTCGCCGCTGCGGCCAATACCAACTGCATCTCCATCGAGCGCAGCGACGGCGTGACCGTAACATCCGAAGTGACAAGCTCCTGCCGGATCCACAGGTACTTGCCGGTCATATCGTCATGTTCGGCGATCACCGGGCATTGCGCACGGTTCGTCGCAAGGGTATACGAAGATGGCGGCGTATTATCCGCCGTCAACGCGCAACCGATCGTGACGCTCGTCCCAATGGGCATATCGCCCAGCGTCCACTGCAGGATTTCGTCTCCATATGCCGTTCCGCTCAAAGGGATGGGGCCGACCACACGGTTTCCGCTGCCGTAGTAATCAAAGCCATAAGGAATGCCTTCCAGCAACTCCACTTCGGATACCGATGTGTCGGTCCCGCTCTGATTTGAGCTGATGTTCAACTTATAATAAAGATATGAAGAAGGGGTCGATACCGCAAACTCCTTGCGCTCGTTCATGCTCCAGGCGGTCACGCCGGTTTGTGTGTCCAGAATGGTCCAGTTGGTTCCGTTAATGCTGCCTTCCAGCGTCCATGCCTTTGGGCTGTCGATCAGATAGGAATCGTTTCTTGCTCGGATCGAATAACCGGCGATGATTTTCGCCGCCGCAAAGGAGACCGTAAGGATGCCGGATGTCGTAGCAACGCCCCAGCGGGTATTGCTGTTATGATCGAACGCTCGCCAGCCTTCATATCCGGCTCCAAGATTCCCGCTGTCGGTTACCGTAACGCCATCCGTGGTCGCCGCTATCATCTGCGGAACGCAATCCGTTCCAGGCGTATAGCCTTCGGGCGTCGAGTTGGGATCCCGATCCAGCTGCAACCCTGCATTGTTGTCTTCGTCGGTGACGACGCGGGTGAACACCCCGGTTTCATCGAAGTCCGCTTTCGTCAGTTCTTCGTAGGTACGGACCCATTTCGCCGTCAGGGCGAGGTTACTGGTCACCGCTTCATTCTGCGGTGTGATCAGTCGGATTCTATCCGGCATATTACCTCCTTACGACCAGCTTCCGATCGTTACCTCAAACCTCGGTGCGCGGGGACCTAGCATCTGTGTGGGCGGCGGAATCGTGTTCCTGATGAGTATGCTGCTGCTTGTCCCCTGCGGGGCAAGCGATGTAATGGTCGCGCCGGTGACCCAGGTCGCCCCTTCGTCCATGCTGAAGGTGAAGTCGGCATCAATCAAGGAAAGCGTCAGGTTGTTGGCAATCTTTGTCGTGCTGCTGTTGCGCAGCTTGATCCGGTGCGTCACCGTCGTGCCTTCCTGTCGGTCGCCGAAATCCAGATCCCGGATGAACTCAGGGTCGCCGGAAGCGTCGTCGTCCAGGAACAGGATGTCATCAGGCACTTCTCCGGCGGCTTTCACGCCGTAGATATGCAGCGCGTAGATGAATACACGAGAATAATCGCCGTTGTCATATGGCGCAAAATATCGAACGCGCAGTACCTTGATTGCTTCCGAAAAGGTGCACGGCTGGATACTGTCTCTCCACACATCGTCGTCGATCATATTCAACGGAATCGCGCCATTCGGCAGCGTCGCATTGATCCATGTGCCATCCAGGCCGTTGGTGCTGTCCGCGCTTCCGGCAACGGAGATGGAGCAGACGCCGGTTCCGCTTGTGTTGACTTTGTGTATCATTCCAAGTCCGGCAACCACGTATCGTTCGGGCAGAAACACCCATATGGTTCTGATCACTTCGATCATATAAACGTCTCTGGAAATCACCGCGCTTGAGTTCCCGTTTCCGTTTAAAAGCGCCATTTGTTCGCTCGTCAAAGCCGTTGTGATGTTGTTCGTATCATTCCCGTAGTAGACGGAACCGCCGCCCACGTCGTATTCAAATCTTCGTCCGGGTAAGGTTGGATAGGGCATGTTTGAATCCTCCTAAAAATATGCAGGGTAATACGCAAGCGTAACCTTGCCGCCGATCGTGTCGGTTTCCAGCACCATGCTGTTGTTACCGGCATCCAGGATCATCCAGTAGGCATCGCCGCCATGTTTGACGATCGAGATCATGTTTTCATCGTCCTGCATGCAGGTGAAGTGTTTTGTATCCAGAACCAAGGATTTCCCGCTTGCGATTGTGCCTACATACTGAATCCAGACGCCGTTGTTCCGGTTCCGCAGAATCGGATTGCTCAGCGGTCCTTCCATGGTGATCACCATCGCTGTTGCCGGCGCGGAACCTGCGTTAGCGTGTGTCCATACGAAGGGAGAAGCAGAAACGGACCTGACGTCCGTGGTCTTACCCAATGCGTAGAAGAACGGATCGGGCAGTTCCAACTCCAGTGCGAACTTGGCATATCCGGGGTTCTTTCGTACGAAATGGATCTCCGAGCAAAGTTCACCCTGTGCCAGCCGCGTTTCCCCGCTTCTCAGAGTACGGACGAGGGTATGAAGTCCCGGATTGCCGATGGCCGTCAGGAACGCGTCGATGTTCTGATCAAGGGCAGCCCGGTCCGTTCCTTTGATCCACATGGAGAGAACGACCTTCCTGCTGTCAAAGCGTTTCTTGATCCATCGATTCCCATGCTGAAACGGCACCCGCAGATCGCTTCCCCGGAATTTGGGGATACCGATTCCTTCCAGGACGGCTTCCACGTCCCATTTCCCTCGCGAGCTGAGAGAAAAGCCGTTAAATGTCCAATTTTCAGGCAAGCTTCCTGCACCTCCTTTATGCCAAACCATACGAATGCTTCAGCAGCGTCGTCCGTATGCTGTCGGATGCCGCTTCCGGTTTGGGATTGTTGATCACGATTTCGTACTTGTTTTCCACGTTTCCAGCCTGCGCCGCAGAGGTTGATCCGTTGAGGAAGGATGGTGTCTTCGTGACGGCAGCGACGTCGATATTCAGGCCGTCAAACTTTGTCGGGATCACTCGTTTCATATCCTCCTCGACGGTTCGCATGGCGTCGGCAAAGCCTACCCCGAGTCCGAGACCCATGTTCCCGCCGATCCCGGCAAATACCGTCGAAGCACTATGGACCCCGAGTACGTTCTTTGCGCTGTTGATCACGTTTCGAAGCAGGTTCCCGATCTTGTCCTGGATCCATTGGCCCATGGACTGGATGCCCTGCCACAAGCCCTGAATGATGTTCTTACCGATGTCCACGACCGACGCGATCGCTCTGGAAACGCCGTTCACGATTGAGGACACGACCCTAGGCATATTCGAAGAAAGCTGCGGAACTGCGCCGACGATTCCCTGAATGAGCGCCCCGATCACCCGCACACCGGCAAATAGGATCTGCGGCAAGTTCTCGATGAGGCACTCTACGATCGCCGTGATCAGCTGAGGTATTGCTTCGATCAGCACAGGGATTGCGTTGATGATCCCTTCGATCAAGCCGAGCAGGATCGACATGCCCGCCTCTATGATCAGGTCGATATTCTCCAAGAGCGTGATCACGATCAGGACAACAGCCTGCACGATCGCAGGGATCAGTTCCGGCAGCGCGTCGCCGATTCCCTTCGTCAATGAAGCGATCATGATAATCGCGGCTTCGACGAGTCTGGGCAAGTTGTCCAGAATCCCCCGCGTCAGCGCCAGCACGAGATCAAGCGCGCCTTCGGTGAGATCAGGCAGTGCGTCAATCAGGCCGTTCAGTAACGAAGTGCAGATGGTTTCGGCGCCTTCCACGATGATATCCATGTTGTCGATCAGAGCGCTGCCGATCGAGGTGACGATCTGCATACCAACCTGTATGAATTGCGGCAAGCCCTGCATGAGCGCATTCACCGCGCCGCCGACCGTATCCCCAATGACCTGGCTGATCTTATTGAAATCTCCACCAGCGTCCACCAGCCCTGAAGTAAACTGTCCCAGCAGCGAGACCCCGGAGTCTGCCAGCGTCTGCAACTGCGGCAGCAGCACCGTGCCCATGACGCGCTTTGCCGCAAGGGAGCCTTGCTTCAGGCGCTGAACGGAATCGTCAAATTGACCGAGTTTTGCAATGCTCTCTTCGCTGAGAACTGCACCCATGCGTTTGGCTTCTTCCGTCAGTGCCGCGATACCTTCGCTGCCCTGCTCGATCAGCGGATTGAGATCCTGCGCGCTTTTCCCAAAGAGCTGCATGGCCAGAGCGTCGCGTTCCGTTTCGTTCGCCACGCCCTTCAATGCATCTATGGCTTCCCAATATACCGTTTCGCTATCGCGAAGCGTGCCGTCTGCGTTGGTGACGCTGACGCCGAGTTTATCGTATGCTTTGGCGAATTTTGCACTTCCCTGCGAAGCGTTGCTCATGGACTTGATGTTCTTCGCCATAGAGCCGGTCATGGTCTCCAGTGATACATCCACCAGGTCGGCGGCGTAGGAGTATGCCTGCAGCTTCTCCACGCTCATGCCAGTGATACTGCTCTGCGTCAGCATTTCATCCGCATATGCCGCGGCGTCTACCGTCATGCCGACCAACGCGGTTCCTGCTGCAATCGCTGCCGTTCCGATCGCCACAAGACCTATTGCAAGCGCGCGCCCGATCGTTTTCAGCGTATCGCCGAGTTTACGAAACCTGTCATTCGCATCGTCGGCTTTTTTCGCCGCTTCCTTGACCTCGTCCCCGAAGCCGTCCGCTTTCTTTTCCGCGCTTTGAAATTCATCGCCGACGCCATCGATGGCTTTTTCGTTGTCTTTGAGCTCGCGCTCCATGTTGTTCAGCTGCGCCTGCGCGTTATTCAGCTGCACCGTCCACTGCTTCGTTCGCTGGTCGTTCTCGCCGAACGATTCCGCGGAATTCTCTAGCGCGCGGCGAAGCAGCTCGATCTTGTCCTTCTGCTCGGTGATCTGACGGGTCAGCACTTCGTTGCGGGAGGTGAGCGCGGAGACGCTGCGATCCTGTTTGTTGAATTGGGACTCGACCAGCTTCATCTCGGAGCCGAGCACTTTGAATTGCTGGTTGATATCCCGCAGCGCGGACTTGAACTCACGTTCGCCTTCGATACCAATCTTTAGGCCAAAATCCGAATCAGCCATTTGCTCAGCTCCTTTCTGGGTAAATAAAAAACGACTAAATCCCAAACGGAATCAAGTCGTCGATATACATCTCCATGATTGCTTTCGCCAGCCCATGGAACTGCTTGTATATTTCCCACTGGTCTAAAAGAGCGCCAAGCGGCATGAGCCAAACTTCGCGCTCCGCCCGACCCAGCAGAGTCACCCCGTAGAATATCAGTCGGGCAAACAGCTCTTCGTCGCTTGCCCGACTGGCGCGTTTTTTGAAGGTTCTTCCTCGCTCTCGACATAGCGCTTCGTGCCCCGGAACATCGATTCCATGATCGCATCCTTATACACGGCCAGCTCGTGCGGCGAGGTCAGAAGCTCGATCGCTTCTTCGGTCAGCGGATCCCGTTTGCCTTCCGGATGCTGAAAATTGTGGATTAGGATGCTCTGATTCGCCAGCAGCGCGATCAGCCAGATCAGCTCGTCCAGAGCGTTCTCAAAATTCTCCGCTTTCATGAGCTTGTCGCCGAGGTTCGCTAGTCCGCCGTAACGCTTAGCTATTTCCTTGGTTGCGCGCGTAGTCAGAACCAGTTCATACTCCTTGCCGGCAATCGTAATAGATGCGGCGCGTTCGTTCTCCATATGCCGCCTCCCTTACTCCACCGGTGCGGCAAACGTCGGCTCGTATACCGCCGTATACCACCCGGTGATCGTCGCAGCCAATACGCTCGTGTCGTCTTCGTTCACTTCGGATTTCCAGGGATGCTTGCCCTGACCGTCGAGCTTGTTGCGCCGGAGAATCGTGCCTTCGACCGTCGGCGTGTTGAAGCTGATGCTGTCGCCCTTCGTAGCCAGATTCGTTGCTGGAATGCCGAAGATTACGCGATAGATCCAAAAATATCGGTATTTGCCGTTACTTTTCTTCGCCCGAAAACCTACCGCCACTGGTGACGGTATTCCCTCGCTTTGCGAGATCACCACGCCGTTGTCGTCGATCACCGCACCGACCAGATCGCCGGCGACCGCTGCGCCGATATCGTTGATCCCGAGCGATAATTTACCACTTTTGAATTCCTTCACGACTTCCGCCGCGGAATCGTCGGCAAACAGCGTCGCCTCGTTCAGTTCAATCTCCAGATCCGCCGAGATCGCCTTTGCCAGCATCTGCGGCGTGCCATATGTTTCATCTCCTGCGGTGTTTTCCGTTATTTTGGAATAATACAGCCGGTCCAAACCAACAGTGGCCATTATATTTCCTCCCTCTCTTGCGCCAAATCTATAGAATAGTGATGGTACCCTGTATCGGCTTCATGTCCGATATACCGCCGATCGGATACCGTGAATCCAGCCGTCAGCAGCATGCGGACGAGCAGGTCTTTCTTTTGCGTATAGTTCTTCTTCGAAAAGAGCGACAAGCGCGCTTCCTCGATGTTCATGCCAGGCGTATTATCCGAAAACAGCGCAAAATGCTCCGAGATCGGCGTGATCACGACGTACTCATCCGGCGCAGTGCCGGAGAACACGCCGGTTTCCACGGGAAGCCCTGCGCTTTCAACGATCGTGTTCAGTTCTTCCAGCATGCTCATGGGAGATCCAGTTCCTCCTTCAGTACGGATTGCATCGCCTCGATGCACTGGTTTCGGCTTGAGGACTTCGTCTGCTTTAGAAACGGTTTCGCTGGTTGGCCGTGCTTGCCGTACTCCAATAGATTAGCGAGCATGGCGTTACTCACGTTGCCGCGATTTTCATCAAAACCAACCTTCACATCGTAAACACCCCCGTCGTTCACCTTTACGGGGGAAACGCCAAGCGCTGCAAGCAGCTTGCCAGTGGAACGGGATTTATTCTTCGTATTCCGTCCAATCGCGGAGCTCAGATTCGACTTCATTTTCTCAAAGACGACCTTACCGCCCGCTTCAAGTGCTTTGGGAATCGCGGTATCGGTTTTCTCTGACGCCTTGGCTAATTGATCCATCAGGACTGTCGGCATTTTGATCGTTACCCTAGCCACGTGCCGCCGCCTCCTTCTTTGCCAGAACCTCGAGATACATCCCGCGCCCTTTCACATCTTCGACCGAAGTGATTTCGTAACGTTCTCCGTCGCACAGGATAACATGCTCCGTCGTCACGGTTGCTCCGGGGATTGTCCGGAAGCGAAAGAGATCCGTCGCCTCCGAAAAGGCAGCACGGTTAACCCATTTCTGGGAGCCGTGCCGCCCTTCCCGATAGGCATGGACGGATGCGAGAGCATCGTCCGTTTTCGTCGCGAACCCTTCGGCGTCCTTCGACACAACTTCGCGCGCGATTGAGATCAGTGTATTCATTTTGCCGAAGCTCACGAACCCACCTTCCAATCCCGATCTAAGCGTAAAAGCGTGTTTACAACAGCCCAGGTCTGCTGCCCGGCCTGTACGTTGTCCGCGAAAAACCCACCTGTGCTGCCATCCCGGCTTTCGTAGAAATGGGAGGAGAGCATGATCACGGCTTGCTCTGTCGTTGCTGGCATGGCCGCCGCTTCGTACGTCCCGGCAGTCAGATGCTGGTAGCTCTCCGCGTAGGAAAGCGCGGCGTCGATCAGGCGCTGCAGTAGTTCGTCATCCGCGTTATGCTCGAGAATTAGGTTGGCTTTAACTTTACTCAGCAGCGTTGCCATATATTACGACTCGCCCGGTTCTTCCGCCGCCATGATGCCCGCGGCCTTGAGCTTCTGCAAAAGGGCATTAAAATCGGTAACCAGTGCCGCAACGTCGGCCGCAGTGCTTGCCGCTTGATTGGCGGCCAAGTTTACCATGCCGGCATTGTCTGCAGCGGCGGCAGGGAGCCCCGTCACCGAGGCCCCCTCCTTAATCTCCAGCGTGCCGCCGATCACCAGTCGATCGCCGCCCTGTGCCATGTAGTTTTTTGCGTTATACTCCATGTCCGTTCCCTCCATTACGCCTTCTGCTGCAGGACTTTGATCGCTTCGGGCAGAATGAGTTTGCCGTCGAGCCGCTGGGAAGCGAGGAAACCAATCTGACCCGTCGTCGCGTACAGTTCGTTCAGGCGCTTAAAGGTGCGACCCTGACGATCGGCGATCCAGTAGTAGGAGAAGTCGCCGAACGCGATCGACTTGTTGCCCGCGCTAACTCCCGGCATGAACTCACTGGTGACGATACGATGCCCGAGAATCGTATCCGGCGCATTTTCCGTGATGCCCGGACGCCAGAGGTACTGACCATCTCCGTCTTTGAGTTTGCGCAGGAGCTTAACGGTCGTGTCGTTGAGCACGAACACCGCTGTCTTTCGATACGGCGCGCGCAGCGAGTACACGAGGTCGATCAGTTCATCACCGGTGATCGCAGTGGCACCTGCGGTCGTCACACCGATTTCCGCACCGCCAGTCGTGTGCAGAATGCCGATGGGTTTGCTCACACCGTTGCCGGTGAGGAACGCGTCCTCTTCCTTATCGCCGATGCGTTTGCCGAACTGATCGGAAACATACCCTTCGATGTCGAAGACGCTATCCGATAGCAATTCCTCAGATACCTTGATCATGGTCGCGAGCTTATATGCGCCGAGAACGACCTGCGAGAACGTATCGTCCGAGAGCGGATAGGTCCCCTCTTCATCGACCCAGTCGGCGGTACCCTTCGACGCGACTACAGGGATCTTTCGATCGCCGTAGCCGGTCTGGATGACATGGCAGAGCGGGCGCAGCACATTCGCGGCCGTCAGCTTTTGCACCAGAGTGCGTTCAAACTCGTCCGGGACGAGATAGCCGCCCTCGCTGTCGGTACCTTCCAGCAGGGAGTTCAGGATCTCGGGCCTCGGATTCTTGGAGCGGATCGCGTTCCAGAACGCCTTTTTGTAAGCGTCGGACGCACGACCCGTTTTCAGGTCAGATGTTACCTGCGCCGGCTTGCTGGTCAGCGGATCCGCAGTGGGTTTGTTCAATTCGGCATCCAGCGCAACCTGCCGCTCCAGGCGGTCGATCTCTTTGCCGAGGTTGACGACGTCGGCTTCCATCTTCTCGTAGGTCGCGACGTCCTCGGCGGCGAGAAGGCCGTCTGTGCCGCGCTTGGTGTCGAGAAACGCTTTGGCCGAGTCCCACGCTTTGGCGCGCTTTTCGCGGATTTCCTGAATCTGTTTCATGTTTTTTTCTCCTTTATTTCTTTAAAAGATTAAGCCGCTGCAATAGCGGCTCTGCGGGAAATTTCGGTTCTGCAGGTGTTTCGTCAGGCGGTTTTTCCGCTGCAGATTGTTTTACCGCCTGCATATGCTCAAATTTGTTGAGCAGCGAATTCGTCACCGCGCGGCGGCTGAACTGATAGCTATTGACCGTGAGATCCGTAACGCGTTCCGGTGCTCTTGTCAGCATGCCGTCGGCAAAACCAAGCTCGATCGCTTTTTGTGCGTTTAGCCAGGTCTCGGCATCCATTAAATTGGAGATCTTCAGACGCGACATGCCGGTTTTCAGCTCATATGCAGAAATGATACTTTCCTTGACCTCGCCCAGCATGGCGATCGCTTTCTGCATTTCCTCCGAGTCGCCGATTGCTACCGTCAACGGGTTGTGCACGAACATCAGGCTCGTCGGTGCCATGAGCACCTCTGTACCAGCCATGGCGATGACCGACGCGGCACTTGCCGCAATACCGTCGATTTTGACGGTGACGCGGCCTTTGTACTCCATGAGCATTGTGTAGATTTGGCTCGCGGCAACGCAGTCGCCGCCTGGGCTATTGACGTAGATCACGACGTCGCCCGTGCCGGCGTTCAGCTGTTCCCTGAATAATTTCGGGGTAACGTCATCGTCAAACCAGCTCTCTTCAGCAATTACGCCATCGATGGTTAAGATGCGGGTGCCATCTTCATTTCGCACCCAGTTCCAGAATTTTTGTCGGTTCAAGAAGAATCCTCCTGTCTGTCTGTTTTGTGTTCATCGTTCTTACGAAGCTTTTTCACTGCGGTGCTGCTTTTTGCTGGTTCCCCTCCGACCACGACCGCCCGGTTTTGAGGGGCCGCAAGGAGCATCATGGCTCCGTTGATCAGATACAGGTCCCCTCCTAAATCCGGCGCGATACGATCAAGATTCTCCAGCTCGCGGATATCGTTTGCGCTCATCCATCCGTTTTGTCGCGCGGTGGCATAACCGCTCATGCGCGAGGCATAGTCGCCGCGGAGAAGGCCATCGACATTGAACCGGATAAAGTATTCCGGCTTTTCGCTCTCGCTGAAAAGGACCCGGCACATGCTCTGTTCCCAGCGCACGACCCAGGGATCAAGGGTGTACTTCACGAACTCCAGCGACTGTTGCTCGATATTGCTGAACGACGATTTCTCCAAGTCTGCAAGCATGTGCGGCGGCACGCGAAAGATACGCGCGATCTCGTTGATCTGGAACTTCCGTGTTTCCAGAAACTGTGCTTGTTCCGGCGCAATGCCGATCGCCGTGTACTTCATTCCCTCTTCGAGAACTGCGATCTTATGCGCGTTTGCGCTGCCCTGATACGCCGCGTTCCAGCTTTCCTTGACCCGTATCGGATCCTTGATCGTGCCTGGATGCTCTAATACACCCGCCGGAGCAGCGCCGTTTGCAAAGAACTTTGCGCCGTACTCCTCCGTCGCAATAGCGAGGCCGATAGCGTTCTTCGCCATGGCGATCGGGCTGTAGCCGATCAGGCCATCGAAGCCGAGTCCGGGGATGTGAAGCACGTCCGTTGACGCAAGGTAGACGCGGCTATCCGAACCGAGCGTGTTGGGATCTTCCGACCCGCGCTGATACAAATAAAAAAGCCGGCCGTTTTGATCACGGTCGACTGTCATTTTGTTCGGCATGAGTGGGTAGAGTGCGATCACCTCGCCTCTGGCGTTGCGGATGATCTGTGCGTATGCGTTGCCCCACAAGAGCAAGTGGCTCATGAGCGTTTCCCGAAACGCGAAACTCGTCATCTCGGGGTTCGGCTCATCGTGGAGCAGCCGGTAGAGAGGATGCTTGAACGCCTTCTCTTTCCCGCCGCTGTCGTTGTATCGGTAGACGTTTAGCGGAAGGCCTGCAACGGTTTCGGATAGGATTCTCACACAGGAGTACACCGCCGTCATCTGCATGGCGGTCGTTTCATTCACCGGTTTCCCGCTCGACGTACCGCCGAAAAAGAAGCTGTAGCGGCTACCGTTGAGCGAGTCTTTCGGTTTGTCGCGGGAGCGAAACAGGTATCTGAGTGGGTTCATGAGCTTCCTCCATGCAGTATAATGATTGACTTCTTGTTGATAATGCGATAAATTGACATTTGTGTAGTGCCAATCAGCACCGCGCAATATTTTATATGAGGTAATAGATGTACAACGACAAGACCATCGCCTGCAAAGATTGCGGAGCAGAATTCATCTTCACTGTCAACGAACAAGAGTTTTTCGCCGAAAAGGGCTTTACAAACGAACCGCAGCGTTGCAAATCCTGCCGTGTCGCTCGTAAGAATAACTCCGGCGGCGGTTCCCGCGATGGCGGCTACCGTGACAATTCTTCCCGTCAAATGTACGATGCGGTATGCGCAAATTGCGGTAAGGCCTGTCAGGTTCCGTTCCAGCCCCGCACCGACCGTCCGGTCATGTGCAGCGATTGCTTCAGAAGCAACAGGTAATCGACAAGAGGTGCATCCGTCACTGGATGCACCTTTTCTATATCAGCAATAGACCCCGGCCATCGTAAACGCTGGTGCTCTCTCCGCAACCATTCCGCAACGCCCGATCCAGCGCCATGATCGTCGCGACGGCACCGTCGATCTTCTCGGTGCTTTTTTCTTTGTCCGGCTTGATATTCCCTGCCGGATCTGTGCGGATGTAGATGTTATCCATCATCCAACGCAGAACCGGTTGACCGCCGTGCGCGATCCTCTGCTCCAGCGTCAGCTTCATGAGCTCCTTCGTCGGCGGGGACATGTCCTTAAAGCCCTGACCAAACGGAACGACTGTGAAACCCATGCCTTCGAGATTCTGCACCATCTGCACCGCGCCCCATCGATCAAACGCGATCTCGCGGATGTTGTATTTCATACCGAGCTGCTCGATGAACGTTTCGATGAATCCGTAATGCACGACGTTCCCTTCGGTCGTAAGCAGGAAGCCCTGTTTCTCCCAAAGGTCGTAGTTCACATGGTCGCGCCGTACGCGCAGGTCTATATTGTCCTCCGGGATCCAGAAGAACGGTAGGATAAAGTATTTGTCGTCCTCGTCCAGCGGCGGAAACACGAGCACAAATGCCGTGATGTCCGTGCTGGACGAAAGATCGAGGCCTCCGTAGCAGACGCGTCCTTCGAGCGCTTTCGGATCAACCGGGAACACGCATTTATCCCATGCGTCCATCGGCATCCAGCGGATCGACTGTTTGACCCATTGGTTCAAACGAAGCTGACGGAATGCATTCTCCTCCGCGGGGTTCTGCTGCGCACTATCACACGCGGCTTTTACTTTATCGATCCCCACCGTGATCCCGAGCGACGGATTCGCTTTCTTCCACACCTTTGGGTCGGTCCAGGAATCATTCTCTTCGGTGCCGTAGATCACAGGATAGAACGTTGCGTCAGTCTTTCTGCCGTTAAGGATATCCTGTGCTTTTGAATGCACTTCCCAGCAGATGGAATTGGTGTTGTCGCCGGCGGTGGTGATCAGGAAGTACAACGGCTGCATCCGCGCGTCACCGCTGCCCTTGGTCATAACGTCAAAGAGGCGACGGTTCGGCTGGGTGTGTAATTCATCAAAGATGACGCCGTGTGTATTGAAGCCGTGTTTGTTGGCGACATCGGCGCTGAGCACCTGATAATAACTCCCGGTCGGCAGGTACACGATCCGCTTCTGCGACGCGAGGATCTTTACCCGCTTCGCCAGCGCCGGGCACATGGTGACCATGTCCTTGGCGACTTCGAACACAATAGAAGCCTGCTGCCGGTCGGCGGCACACCCGTACACCTCAGCGCGCTCTTCGTTGTCGCCGCAAGTCAGGAGCAGCGCGATCGCGGCCGCGAGTTCGCTTTTTCCATTCTTTTTTGGTATTTCGATATACGCTGTGTTAAATTGACGGTAGCTGCTGGGTTTCAGTGTGCCAAACACATCACGGATGATCTGCTCCTGCCAGTCGATCAACAAAAATGGCTTCCCCGCCCAAGTGCCCTTCGTGTGAGAAAGACACTCGATAAAAGCTACCGCTTGATCGGCTGCCTGTTTATCGTAGATAGAATTCTTCGCTTTGAATGGAGTCGGCGTGTATTTCTTTAGTTTTCGTAGCATCACCGCCTCCTCCTCATGAAATCAAAACGGAGGCCCGCGTGAGCCTCCGTGTCCGGCTTGGTTTGGTTATCGTGCGCCGTTGGGGCAACTGCCCCATCTGTTCCCTAACCCACTCAGTGGGAGCGACGTTGCGCGACGCGGCGTTGCGGCGATCTATGCGCGCGATGCATCCGCATCGCCATCATGTACTGCCGCTTTCAGAATTTCCGCGTCGAACCCCGCCGCTCTGTACCCTTCCAGAAGCGTGCTGTAATAGAAAGCGCTGGGCTTGTTCTGTGGTTTTCCGCTGATTAAAATGTAGATCAGTGCATCTAGCGGAGAACCGTCACGGCGGATTTTGATCGTCGCTTTCCGATACAATTCCGGCACACCAATCCAGCGATCAAGCGCTAATTCATCCTGCGGTGAAATCTCCCACAGAAGCGCGGGAACATCCCCGCCTTTCGCCTTTTCGATCGTCGCCAGTGCGCTGGCTCTGCTGCCGCGAAACGCGAGTCTGTAGTTCTTCAGCTCCGCGGAACCGATCAGCTTCGCGGTCGGGCAATACTTCGCCATCTCAGCGCGGTTCACACCAACACCATATGCAGCAAATAATCGGCTACTCAAGCTAGCCCTCCTCAATCTTCACACATGAATCTTCACCAAAAAGCACCGCGAGGTTGCTGCCTCTATCCCAGTTTACGTGAATGCTGCCGATATCATCCACACAAATCACTGTTCCAAAGTCGCCTTGACGAAGATTAGTGTAAGGATCGCTCATGCGAATCAGCATCACCCGAGTGCCGGATGTGTAATACTCTTTAAGCTGTTTCAGCAGCTCAGGATGGATGGTCATTCTTCGTCACCCGCTTCCTGTGCATTGCGGAACGCTGCGTTGCCGGTGAGGTTTTTCAGAAGCACGCGGCGTGAATCCTTGTACGCCCGTCCGATGAATCCGAGCCGCAGAAGGAAGCAGCGCAGCGCGTACTTTTCGTTTTCGACTTCCTGTTCTGTTGCGCTCACGCGCTTCTGCGTTCTAGCCAGTTCGCAAAGCCCCTGTACCAGTTGGTAGTATGCCGTGATCTCCGTTTGGTCGTCGGTCGGCCGGAACCATCTGAACTCGATCCGGTCAGCATGTTCTGTGATCGGCAGGCTGTCTGTGCCGAGCGCCTTATTGAGCAGCGTTGCTTTGCTCGCGACCAACCGCCGCAGGTTTTCCATTGCGGTGGGCGTCATGCCATCCTTCGGCATCTCAACCGAAAGCCGGTCAAGGCTTTCGAGTGTAGGTGTCACGATTACCTTCCTTGGCGTTTCAATGATCTGCTGCTCCGCGGGTTTCACCGGTTCGCCGATCCGTTCGCCGATGAAACCATCGTGTGCCAGTTCGCGAATCAACATCGTAATCTGTGCCTCATCCATGTCGTCCGGACAATGGACCGTACCGTTTTTGTCAACCACGTACGCGCCCACTTGAAATGAGAAGCTCGGAGCGCCGAGGTATCGCGTCGCTTCTTGCAGGATATCCCGCATGACCGCGACCAGTTCCTTCCTTTTGTCACCTGTTACGTTGTAATGAATCAGCATCTTATGTCTACCTCCTTGAATTTGGTAGTACATATATGCCTCAGCAAGCTGTACTTATCAAGCTATTTATCTGTCTCTTCGGCGATTTCTTTGTACGGAATCCGCTCGCCGTTACGGATTAGAAACACATCGTCCGAGCCATTCAACTGCTGGACGACCCTTTTAACGATCACGTCGCAATACTTTTCGTCCAACTCGACCATGAAACAGATCCGATCCGTTTGCTCGCTAGCGATCAGGGTACTGCCGCTGCCGCCGAAGGGGTCGAGCACGATGCAATTTGCCATGCTGGAGTTCAAAATCGGATACGCCAAGAGTTCCACCGGCTTCATGGTCGGATGGTCGGCGTTCTGCTTGGGTTTATCGAACTCCCAGATCGTCGTTTGTTTTCGGTCGGCATACCATTGGTGCTTTCCTTTTTTCTTCCAACCGAAGATGATTGGCTCATGCCGCCATTGGTATGGGCTCCGCCCTAATACTAGAGATTGCTTCTTCCAGATACAGGTACCGGAAAGATAGAATCCCGCCTCAGAAAACGCCTTGCGAAAGTTCAGCCCCTCCGTATCCGCATGGAACACATAGATCGACGCGTCGTTCGCCATGCAGGCTTCCATGTTTTGAAACGAAGCCAACAGGAAATCATAAAACGCGGAGTCGGTCATGTTGTCGTTTTTAATCTTGCCGGCGTTGCCTTCGTAGTTGACATTGTAGGGGGGATCGGTTACCACAAGATTCGCTTGCTTTCCGACCATGAGCTGATCGAACACATCCTTTTTCGTGCTGTCGCCGCAGATCAGCCGGTGTTTGCCGAGCAGCCAGAGATCGCCAGGCTTTGTGATCGCCGGTTCCTTGAGTGCGGCGTCCATGTCAAAATCATCATCCTGGACGCCGGCGCGCTGTGCATCTTTGAACAGCGCATCTAGCTCTGGCGCATCGAAGCCGGTGAGGGAAACATCAAAGTCGACGCCTTGCAAATCCGTAATCAGAAGAGCGAGCTTATCCTTGTCCCACTCGCCATTGATTTTATTCAACGCTACGTTGAGCGCTTTTTCTTTTTCTTCGCTCATTTCAACGACAACGCATTCGACCTCGGTCACACCGGTGTCGATCAGCACCTTCAGTCGCTGGTGCCCGCCGACAACGTGGCCGGTAGTCTTATTCCAGATCACCGGCTCCACATACCCGAACTCCGTAATCGATCGTTTCAGCTTCTCGTATTCCGGGTCGCCGGGTTTGAGGTCTTTGCGCGGATTGTAATCCGCCGGGACGAGCTTACCGACCGGCAGTGTTTGAATGACCATACTGTATTCCTTTCGACACAATTTTACGAAGTCCGGCCTGTGCTGCCGGCAGATTTCCCGCAAGTGCCTGACCTCGCAACGTCTTTCGCTGCTGACTTGTCAGGCGGTGATACTTGAGAGAGTGAAGAAACGCTTGTATTTCATCCATGGTTACTTCCCCTTACGCGCGGTCAGCAGGCGCTCCATAACGTCGTCCTGCGGATTCGCGCCCGTGTAGTCGGCGGCGCAGTTTTCCTTGACGATCTGGTAGATTTCATACCAGAGCCTGTTTGTCTGCGCCATATAGTTCTGACTCATAGCCACGTAGGGTGATTGGATCGCGCTCCCGGTCGTCGGGTGCTTTGCTAAAAACCCGTATTCCGTGATTGCCGTTTCACACTGGATCCAGCGCGCCGCGCTCATGGCGTACCGTTCGAGTACCTGAGGGGAGACGATCTTCGCGCACCCGCGCTGGTCAAGCCAGGCCCAGGTCCGCTCGTAGATCGTTGCGGCAACGAGCGGCTTGCCGTCCTTCTGAACGGCAGACAACATCTCCCGCGGTTGCGGCATGGGCAGTCCTTGCAACTCAGCAGAGGTTTTGAACTCGATCACCTGCAATTGCCGCTTGCCGGGGTTGCCGTCAAGCATCTTATCCGCGAGTGGCTTTTTCTTCTGACCCGAGCCGGGGCGTGCCCCGCCGTGACCGTTTGGCATGTGAATTCCTCCCCAAAAAACTGATTGGGCTATTCCCTATCTTGAAACCGCGAAAGTTTGTACGCGACCCGACCGCGTTAACCAAATTGAATTGTACGCAAGATATACACTTCCCCATGGTCATCGCTGGTGCCATCCGGAAGATTTATTCGCTTCGCTGTCGATTGCAGCCGGTTACCGTGACCCTTGAATGACAGCTTTTACAAAGCGCGTGCAGATTGTTTTCATCGTGGGTGCCGCCGTTTGCCAATGGCAGAATGTGGTGTACCTCCTGCGCAGGCGTCAGCCTTCCCTCGCGCTTGCACTGCTCACACAAAGGATGCTGCAACAAAAAACGCGCACGGATCTTCTTCCACGCGCGGCCGTATCGTTTGTTTGTATCTGGGTCGCGAAGATAATGATTGTAATGATGTTCCGCAACCTGCCTGTGCTCGTCGCAGTATCGACCGTCTGTCAATCGTCCGCAGCCGGCATAGGAGCACGGTCGCTTCGGTTTGTATGGCATCCTGTTCCTCCCGGGCATGAAAAAGAGCCCTCGCGTTTTCGCGAAGGCCCTCTATCCATCTCTTGCAATTGTATTATCGCACAGTTGGTAGGGTGCGAAACAATGCGTTTTAGTGCGGACTTTTAGAAATTTCTTCCAGAGCGCAATCGTTCAGTTCGTACAACCTTCGCAGGCTATATCCCATGTCAACCGCAATATCCTCCCACCGCTTAAAGCACAGATACCGCAATTCCAGTAGCGTCTGGTACTCCGTGTTCTCCACGCACTTGATGCGTCGCATGATCTCCGTTTTGAGATCGACCAGCCGGTCGATATCTTCGTTGATTTCGTTTTCCATGTCAACCATTTTGCAGATGGTGTCCTCCATCGAGTGTGGGTTCGGCGTCGCCGCTTTCGGTGCGCTGGAGAGCGTGCCGGTCGCCTTGCCTAACAGATTACGTAGTGACATCACCTGCTCCAGCTTGCTGTTGATCCGCTGGTCGATCCGATATGCCTGGGACAAGTATCCTTTTGCATCCATATTCATAAATCCCTTCGTTTTAAATTTTGATTCCTGCGTTTGCCCACAGGATATCTTTCACATCGGCCACCGACCGAACCACATACGCGTGACCACCGGCGACCCGGATCCTATGAATCGTCTGTTCCTGCAGCCTTGTCACCCTTCCTTCCGGTGTTTTCACCTCGAAGGCGAAGAACCGACCGTCCAAACAGCAGATCACATCCGGCACTCCGGTGGTCCCATAAAGGCCACCGTGTTCTTTCCAAGCGAAGCAACGTGGAACTGCTTTGAGCCGCCGCAGGATCGCGGCAGTGATATCTTTCTCCAACATTCTAAAAACTCTCCTTTAAAATCGATGAATCCGCTCGCTTTTATGTTTGTGGCAGATGTGGCAGGTTTTTAAGTCCTCTCTATACGAGAACTGTTTCTATAACTACCTTTTTTCCTGCCACATCTGCCACATCACCGCTCCATTCAGAAAAAACCTCTACATAAGCGTTTTTTGCCCTTGTCGCAACCTGTCGCAGGTTTTTAGGTACCCTCTATACGAATAGCGTTTATACGAAGTACCCTTTTTACTTGCGACATCTGCGACAGAGAGGCAAATCGAACGGAATTTTGCCCGTTTTTCCCCTTGTCGCAACCTGTCGCAGGTTTTTAGGTACCCTCTATACGAATAGCGTTATTACGTAGTACCCTTTTTACTTGCGACATCTGCGACAAACAGGTTAGTCGAACGGAATTTTGCCCTTGTAATCGGTAAATTCACCGGTGTTAAACCTTAGCTTGAAGCCGACGAACATCGTCGTTTCGCTGCCTCCAGCATGCGGGCGCTTCCGTTCCACGCGTCCGTACATCGCTAGGATTTGCTTGAAGTTACGGATGCTCTCCGCGAAGCAGCCATTCGCATCGCACCATTTCTTGTATCGGTCGTAAACCGCGGATGTCCGCTCTTCTGCATTCAATACAGGTTCCATTTCATCCTCAATAAACAGCCCGACCTTATCGCTCTCATGCCGGTACCGGTCTGTTGCGAAGCGCACTGAATCCGGCAAGGCCAGTCCTTCCCGATCCAACTCCCGATACCCCTCCAGCAGCCAGTTCAGGATTGCGCTCTGGTTGATTGGTTCACAAAACGTATGTTTCAGCGTCTTATCCTGCTGGTTTTCTTCAAAATGGCGCTCAAACGGGATGATCATGATCCTGCCGCTGGAAAACAGCGTCATATCCGTTACAACCGGCAGGTAGTTCGTATTCATATAGATTTTGAACTGCGGCCGGAAGTCAAAGCTGTTCTCATGCAAAAACCGCGCATTGAGCGTATCGTTCCCCGTCATGCTCTTCACCTGGGCGACGTTGAGCAGCAGCCCTCTGCTCGGTTCCGAGATGTTGGCAAACCGGATCCCTGCCAAGCGCGCGATGTCCTCCGTAGGGTTTTGACTGCTGATGTTCTGCTTCATGCTGATCGTCTCGGGGCGAACCGTGCTTCCGTAGTCGCCCATGACTTTGAGCACGCTTTCCATGAGAGTCCCTTTTCCATTCCGCGTGGTCGCGCCATAGAGTATGAACAGACACTCAAATCGCGTATCGCCGCTGAGCGCATACCCCAGCGCACGTTGCAAGAATCGTGCTCTTTCCTTGTCGCCACTCATGATCTCGTCCACAAATACATCAAATCGCTCACAGCGAGCTGCCGGATCGTAGACAACGTCCGATATCTTCGTAAGCTTATCCTCCGGATCGTGCTGCCGAAACGTCATATCTTTCAGATGCATCGTCCCATTTTGACAGTTGAACAGAAACGGATCCGCGTCGAATGCTTCCATTGGGATCGGGTACACGCCCTGTGCATCCTTCAGGATCGTTTCCCGTGTCCTGCGCGCTTGCCACTTTTTGCAACGATCGATATACTCTTTCCGCTGCTGCTCGTCAGGAATATGAAACGCATATACCATGAGTTCGTTCGCGAGTGCTTTACACAGCTCCATGGCTTTGAGTCCGGCAATGTCCGGCTCCCAGCGTTTCCCGCTGAAGATATACCAAAGTTTCCGCTCCGGCACATATCGGGCTACCCCGCTATAGTAATCCGAAAAAAGCCGGCTATTGCCGATATCCGTGCTGAGATAGCGCGGGTTCTGCTCCGGATGAAGCGCCTGCAGCGATTCGACCTGCGGCATATGATTTTTTTCGTCGTGCCGGTGATCGCGCGGCAGCTCTTCTGCCCTGCTCACGCACCCTTTCACCCAGGAGCGGAACAGCTCCGGACCGCCCATAAGTAGCTCATTGGGGTCTTTGTACCCCTCCGGCGTTGTTGTGCGGAAATGCACGATCCCGAGCACTTTGAGCTGAGTGCACAGTTTCTCTGCGGCCTCGTCGCCGGCGCTGTCCCGATCCATGCACACAATGATCGGCGGCACGATCTCCCGCACCTTGATCGCGTCGATCAGCTTTCTGGTTCCTGTTCCGCACGTCGCAACGGCGGAACAGCCTTCCTGCATGATCGACAATGCACAGAATGCGCTTTCCACAACGAACACCGGCGCATCCTGGTCCAGCGACTCTTCGTAGAACAGCGGCTCCGGTCCGGCGTCTTCGGTGCGCGGCTTGAAAAACCGCTTATCCGCAACGCTCCGGGAGGTGTAATACTGCGTTTTTTCTCCATATGGAATGACAATCGCATTTCTTTGCGGGTCGAACCCGAAACGAAACCGAATCATGCTCTCTCCGGTGAAGCCCCGCCCCTGCAGATACATCTGTGCAGCCGGCGCGACAGCGAATGCCCCGATGCATTGATCGATATACTTCGAAAGTGGTTCGTGATTCGTAAGCGCAGGCTTCTTTTGCACCGGTGCAGGTGTATGGATATGAAATACCTCCGTGATGTTCTGCGCCGCCTCCGTCGTGTTCAGGTGCTTGAGCCGCGCCACTAGATCAATCGCGTCACCGGATGCGTCGCAACCAAAACACTTGAACCGACCATCTTTAAATGACATGGACGGCGTCTGATCGTTGTGAAACGGGCACTTCGCTTTTCCGCTCAGCACCTCGATCCCCAGCCACCGCGCCACTTCTTCAATTGGAATCTCCTGTCGGATCTTTTGAAAATCAGCCATGCCTGCACCTCCCTTCTGGATAAAATTTCATCGGCAGCAAGTTACGCACCCCGCTTCACCACATTGCATTCCCGGTCAAAGTAGCGAATCTTCATGCAGCGTGAAATGGCGTGCGCGATCTCCCGCTGCATGCCGCTGCTGTAGTGATCGCCGAACACCCAGAGTTCTTCGCACAGATCCAGGAGCCGAAGGCCCATGTCCATGCCGCCCTGCCGCTCCCCGGCCTGTGAATCATCCAGAAAGCGCGGATACATCAGGTGCGGGGTGATCGGCATATATCCGCTTACATACGCAAAACGCGAATAGCGGCGCGCGTTCTGCACGTTTTCTTTGATACATCCGGCATATGGTGAACAGATGAACACCATGGGCCGACTCGTTTTATCAAGATAAAGAATCCTCGGGAATCCGGATGATCCCGTCGGGGTTGCCGAATTCAACTCGTTTGACATGCCTTGCCTCCAATCCCAGACGCGCGCGCAGCGCATCGTTTTCTTCTTCCAGTTCCTTCACGCGGCGCGAAAGAAAACAGATGTTGTTTTCAAAGTGCTTCACTTTATTGTCATATGCCTCCGTCGCCCACTTCAGCTTCGTCTTTGCGGTAGTCGCCTCCGCCTGCAAGTTTTGAAGCTCTTCCTGCAATTTTATGAAATGCGGATTCTTCATGAGCCGGATCACTCCGGCGCGCGTGACCTGGTCATTCGGCAGCGTTGAAGAAACGGTAAGTTTCTCCTGTGCCCTATGTTCTGGCGCTTTTTCGTCATTTGATCCGACCGTTTCCCTGTATGCGCCATATATGGTTGTTTCGCCAGAATCGATCTTTGGTAATAACTCAGGCCGTTTTTCAGCGATGATTCCTGCACGTTCCATCTGCCTGGAACTGGAAAAACCTACTTTATTCGCTATCTGATCCCGCGTTTGACCTTTTGGAAGGTAAGCGCAAACGCGCTTACCTTCATCATCCGAAACACCAGCTTTGATTCCGCCTTTTCCACCAAGAGACATCCGCTCCCGCGCCTTCGCTTGTTCGATCGCTTTGATCTTTTCTACGTACTCCAGTCGTTCGGCTGTCGTGAAGTTGAGCCGCTGCTCATTTTCCGCAATCTCGATCTCCAGAATCTCTTCGGCCTGCATGGGTGAGAGCACCGTAGCCCGTAGCTCCGTCATCTGAATCAGCTTAGCCGCTTCCAAGCGACGCAATCCGGCGATCAGCTGGTACTGTCCGTTCTGGCAATCCATAACCGTGATCGGGTTGATCAGGCCATGTTTTTGCAGATCCGCAGCCAATGCCTCGATATCACCCGTATCCTTTCGGATACGAGCCGATACCAGGATGGACGAAATTAAAATCGCTTTTGTTTCAGTTGCCATACCGTTCGCCCTCCGTACCCAACCGAAGTTTTGAAGTGCTGCCTAAGCCCTTGTTGTAGTGATCGCGCAGCATACTACAGAAAATCTGCAGGTAGATCGGCTTGAATGCACTGTTCGTATTAACGCGCCCATCGCACCGCGAACGATACACAAAGAACAAATCGGCTGGAAGCAGTCCACCAAGCCGCTGCCGGAACAATTCTGCTGTTAGCTTCGATTCGTACCGGCGCGAAAATTCTGCAACGCCGGCTAGCATCTCTCTTCTTAGCGCCGTAGAATCCCCATGCCATGCGGCACGGATACACTTGAGCGCCAAATCCAGCGCGTGTTCGCCCTGTACGGTCATAACCCGAGAGAGCGTGTTCACCGCAGTGATCACCATCGGCTCGGTTTTCAGACCGACCTCGTAATCGTTCTGCACGAGGATCGCTTCGATCCGTAGGAAGTGTTCATCCCCGGCTTCCACACCAGCTTTGTAGAGTGTATACGCGTTGAGCGTATTGGCATCACGGGTCTGGATCCGAAAATAGTTCGCCTCGTCTTCGTAGGTCATACCAACAACAACGATGCAAACGGCATCCTGCAATCCGATTTGCCGCATGGCACACAGCCGGTGTTGCCCGTCAACAATGGCGTAGGTATGCGGGCCGCGTTTGGAGAGCAGCAGCACGCCGACGCGCGCCTGGTCAAAGTTGTCGGCGATGCGCTTGACGCGCGCATTGTTCAGCACGCGCTGGTACGGTTCGATGCAGATTTCGTTGAGCGCAACGCGCTCGATGCTTTGCATGTATTTCATATTCGTTTCCTTTCTTAGTAGCAGGGAGCGGTTGCCCGCTCCCCTGCAGTCTTAACTCATTTCATGGGATCAATGATCTCACCGGTCTCCGAATCGTACTCGGGCGGGATGTCCACGAACCCGTCCTGCTCGACAGCGCTGAAGCCCAACTTCTTGTCGTAGTCTTTGATCTGGTCAATGATGTTGCCGACGATCGGCAGCTCTTCGGCCGCCAGCATACGTGAAATCGTGAACTGCACCTGAGAATAGGTCACGCCTTTCTTGTTGAGCTCCTTCTTCAAGGAAAATTTCGTCACCACGGCCGCAGAACGCTGGCCCTTGCTCAGGAGCCGCTGGATATAGCGTGTGAACTCTTTAAGCGAGCCCGTTGGCAACGAGAGCATGAGCGGGAACACCTCACCTTCACGCAGAATGTAGAGGAGTCTGCGGTTCTGGCACGCTTTGGAACCGTTCACCCCGGTGCCAAACTGATTGAACCGGCACTTGGCGCATTCTCCGCCGGGATCGCCTTCACCGTTGACACCATCGAAGCTGCCGCAGTCCGGCGGCTCCTTTCCGCCGGTGTATTCATCCCTGTAATAGGCAAACACCGGGTGGTGGTGCAGAATTACGCCCGTGAACTCTCTAGTGGTCTCGGGCTCATTCGAACCTTCGCTGGGCAGCTCGAAAACGGTGGTCCCGCCCGATGGGACCTTGATCCGCTCGAGCACTAGGGATAATCCGTCGAGCTCCTCTTCCATGGTCGCATTTACGTTGAAGCTGGCGAGTTCCGAAAAGGCATTCTGTGTCGTAATGATTCCTGTTTCCTGTGTCATATGATCGTTTCCTTTCTCTTTTACCGGCCGGCTTTGCGTACGCCGACCGTTGTCTTTTCAAATACGTTCACGAGTCCGTCGAGCCAATTCGGCAGAACGTCCTCATTCTCCGCGGTCTGTTCCTTGACAAACGCCGAGAGCGAATTTGCATTGACTTTCTCGTAGACAAGATCGCCAAATCCCGCTGTGCGCAGCGCTGCAAACAGCTCCTCTTTTCGGTCAGCTGCCGCCGATGCGCGCGTCGTGTTAGTAAGGCAGAACATGGTGCCGTTTCGGGTGAAGTTCTGCGTTTCCGTGCTGATCATGCGCTCGGCCAGTGCGGCGTCAACGCGCTCGATCTCTTCCGTGATCTCTTTGAGTTCCTGCTCTGCGTACTTTTTGGTTTCCTTGAGTTCGCGCAGCTGATCCGCCAGCGCGAATAAGTCCTCAGATGGCATTGTTTTTTCCTCCTTTTAGTCGGTTTGGAACGGGTTTCTACCCGCCCGGTAATCGTCGATCAGGGCTTTTGCCAGATCGGCTTTGTCTCGCAGCGCCTGGAGCACCTTTTCGTCCACGGTGCTACATGCGACGAGGTAGATGTAGGTACATGGATTCCGCTGCCCAACGCGATGGATCCGCGCCTTCGCCTGCTCGAAGTTCGACATACTGTAATCCAGCGAATAAAACACCATGGTGTCCGCCGCCGTGAGCGTGATCCCCAACCCCGCCGTCGCAATCTGACCGACGAACACCGTCACATCAGGATCCGTTTGGAACCGGTGCACCTGATCATTTCGGTCCTTGATCTCGCCAGAGATGACGGAATACTGGATCGCTTTTTGTTCGAGCTGTTTTCGGATGGCGTCGATCTCCGGCAGGAACCGGGCGATGATCACAAGCTTCCTGCTGTCTTCCGCTGCGCTGTCCACAATGTCCGACAACGCTGCCAATTTCGCCCCGCTCACCGGAACCGGCCGTTCGGAGTCGTCTTTGCTTAGAAATCCGCCGGTCAGTTGGGACAGCCGCAACAGGCGAGTCAGCACATTAGCCGCGGTAACCTCGCCATCTTTCAAGGATATGAAGCTGTCGCGCACCAACTCCCGGTACATACGCTGCGCCGAGGTTTCCAGTTCGACCGTTCGCACGATCTCCGTCGTTTCCGGCAGATCCAGGCACTCGGCCTTCGTCGCCCGGAACGCGATGCTGTGAATGCGCAGGGACAGCTCCGCCGCCATGCTCGCTTTCATGACCGGGACATGTTGCCCGTACCCGGTCATGTCGAAATAGCGGTTTCGAAATGCATAGAAGCTGTTGCCAAACACCGCCGGATTCAGGAACTTGTACGGGCTGAAGATATCGATCGCCTTGTTGGTGATGATCGTGCCCGTCAGCAGCATCCGGTACCGCGCCCTGGCGCCAAGCCTGTGCATACATTTACTCGCCGAGATGTTGTGGGTCTTGATCTTGTGCCCTTCGTCGCATATGATGAGGTCAGCGTCCCAGGCGGCGAGTTCGTCTTCGAGCCGCCAGGCCGATTCGTAGTTGATCACCGCGACCTGCAGACCGGTTGTCGGAATTTGTCGAAGTTTCTCGGATTTTCTCGATCCGATTCCTTCGATCATGGCAAGCGAATACAGATAGTCCGCGAACTTCCGAAACTCTTCTTGCCACACGCCCAGGATCGACAGCGGCGCGACGACGAGCATCCGCTCGATCTTTTGATCGAGGTACAGGCGTCCGGCGACGGCAATCGTGGTTAGACTCTTTCCAGTTCCCATTTCCATCAGGAGCGCGCAGCCGCGGCTCTGGATGGAGGGTGGATCATCACCACCTTTGTTGAGGCCGAACAGCTTGCAGGCAAACTCAACTGCCTGCCTCTGGTGCTCATATGGATGCGCTCGAATCGGCATCCGGTTCTCTGCGTTTTGGTTCATGTTGTCCTTTCCAATCAGTTTCTAAGATTGCTGCTCCGGTTGTTTTGTCCCGGAGCAGGGTACGTGTCAGCCGGTCGTTCTCACCCACAGGTTCTTCGCCTCCCCGCTTCCCGCCGGGCCGTGCTCAGCGACCTTATCCTCGACTGCACGGGAGTATCTTTCATGTGTTGACTGACGCGCCGTTATTCAGTTTTCAATGTGCTGTGCAAGGTTTTTTTCGTGACCAGCCTTGCGGGCAGAGCATATAAAAAAAGCGCGTTTTTGACCCGGAAATAAAATTTCCGGTTTTTGGCCAAAAAACGCCCTTTTTTGAGCTCATTTCGGGGTAAAAACGCCAAAAACCCGCATAACTCCAGCGTTTTCGAACCGGAAATTTTATTTCCGGTTTTAGCTCATATTTTTTTCAAAAATCACTGTTTTTTGGCATTAATTGCCGTTTGCGACATCCAAAAAGAAACGAGCGCCTCTTCTCGAGACGTTCTGCACATCGTTCATCAGGAGTTCTATTCTCTTCTTGGCACAAAAAAATAGCGGTCGGTTGTTACCCGGCCGCTATCGTGAAGGAAAACTTACTCTTCTTTTCCGATCGGTTTTAGTCCAATCATGTTCAGATATTCATTGCACTCGTAAATCGAATGATGGGTCATGGTCACCAGTATCATCTGATATGCCACATGCTCAGACGTTTGATTGAACATGTACCCGGCTTTTTTTACCAAATCCAGCGCTAGGATCGGATGCAATTTGAGCCCAATGCACAACGCTACGACACGAGCCAATGGCACCATCTGGTCATTCATGCAATAGGTACGGATTCTGCGGTCCGTAATCAAGCTTCCCTCTGCCAGCTGTTCCTGGGTCACCCCTTTGCGCTGTATATGCGCTTCCAGAGTCGCACCAAAGGAATGCGGCAATCCCTGCAATACTCTGCTAACGTCCTGTGTGGTTTTTGCCAGGTGCTGCACATCTGTCGCAGCTTCGGCAAACTGAGCGACTTTGCGCCGGTCGCGAAACATGCCGTCATTCGCCCACTGTGCCCTACGCTGCACTTCAAACCCAATGCAGCATTCTGCCGGATGCGCCTTTGCGTACTCTGTCAGATGCAGGACTCCATCTTCGGCCCGACCGATGTACCGGCTGTTGCGCAGGCAAAAGCGATTGTCGACATATGCATAAGCGCCGCTTGCCAGTACATCACGGAATTTCGGGTTTTGTGCGAATTCCTCCGTCGCATCCGTGTAGCTGATCTCGTATTGCGTTGGAGTGGTAAATCCAAGCTCCGCATCCGGATACCCCAGCTCGATCAGGCGGATTCTGGCCAGTGAGCGGGATGCCTCATAATAGCAGGAGAGCTTTTCTACAATGCGATCCATGCGAAACTTCGGATCCAGCTTCTCCATACGGCGGAGCCATTGGTCTGTGTGCATACGTGTCGACCACTCTGGCATGCGGATGCGCGGCGCGAGCGCGTTGGCCTGCCACTCCATCCGATCCTGCGGCGTCCATTCACGGCTTCGCTTCAACGGAGAAGATCTGCGGCAGGCGATCGATGTCAATTGCGGATCGTTTGCCTTCTGCAGTTGGTACGCCTGCCGATGCAGCATCCAGTGCACACACTCATGAACGATGGTGTTGTTATAGACACGGGTATCATAACTGCCGCCCGGGCGCTCGTTGACGAGTATCGTTCCGCGCCCGACGTTCAGGATGCGGTTCATGCCGCCCGGTGTATCCTGCACGACCGTTGTGCTGTCTTCAAAGAAGATCTTCCCGAGCACCTCACCGTCCGTATCGATACAAGCATATTGTACGTTGAGGCCCAGCTTGCGCGCGATACCCAATGCCGGAACAGCAATCGCGTTTCTGAGTGCGGAAGGATACAGCTCCTTTAAAATCTCTGTTGCTACGGCTTCCAGCTGCGCTTTGGGCAGATCGGGAATCAGGGTATCCGGGACGGCTTTCGCCGCCTGGTAGGTTGGCCAGTCGGGACTGATGCACCGAATTCGGATCTGTGAAAACCCATCTCGTACATCCAGATAGCAGTCAACGACATATGGCTTTTTACTCTGATGCTCCGACTCTTTGACCGTGCAATCGAAATAGACATTCGCGTAGACGATATCCTGATCCGCGTCCGTTACGATCACATCCGTCAGCACGGCTCCCATGAGTTCAATCTTCCGCACTGCTGCATGTCGCACAAGTTCGGCTTGCAGCTGGTCAGAAAACCTTGACCGCACGAGAGCTTCGAACGAAGCGCCTCCTATTGCTTCATTCCTGTTTGTACATACACCATTCATCTGCTTAACATGCCCTCATTTCCACAAACCAGCGCCCATCTTCGTCAAACAGGTAGGTATCCCGCCCACCGATGCGTATGGTGTACCGGATCCCGCATCCGCCAGCTTTCAAGCTGGCGGCCCTGCACTTGTCCTTGACTTCGTCGATATCATATTTCCGGCCATCCTCCAGCAGAATACCGATCGGCTGGATTGAACCATCGCGATGGATCTGCGCGAAAATGGACACGTATTCTTTCTTCACCGTCGGATTCATATTTGATTCGCTCCTCTTTTCTTTCATTTTTGGGTATAAGAAAATAACCCGCCAAGGATTTTGGTTGTTTTAAGTATTCTCTTGTTCTATATTTGGCTGTTACCGGCTGTCCGTCTGCCGAGCGTCTGCTTGCGTAAATCGCTTATCTGGAAATTGGAAATCTTCCATTTTTTTCGCAGCGGTTGACCTTGTAAACGCATTATACTCCCGGCTGAATTGCATTGTCAACGAACATTCGTTTGTATTATTTTCGGAGCATTTTTCTCTTTGCCCTTTGAAAATTTAAGCTGTTTAATATACCTGACAACTAAGTTTTCAATTCTCTTTGGGTACTAAGACTCGCCCCAAAATGTGGGGCGAACCTCCCTGGGAAACATCCGAAGGAAAAATCATGCGGAACCCTAGAGAAGAAATATGATACGTATTCTCCTTTGTTTCCTGCATTATATATCTCCTCATGTTGCTTTAAAGTAGCCGATCGGATGGATCGTATGATCCTCTTTGGGGTTGATATGTTTGAGCGTCGAATCAAACTGCACAACAGCGCGGTAGATGGAATAATGTCCGAATCGACGTCGGATATCATCCACCGTGCGCTCCAGCTGCTCAAGCTTCTCACGTTCTGCCTCATCTTCAAACAGCTTGAGCTGTTTGGGTGTCGTTGCCGGGATAAGGTCGCAGCCGCGAATGCCAATGCTGCGCAGCGGGTTCTGCCAGCGGTAGCTCGAACGCAATAATTCCATGGCGGTGTCACACAATTCGCTGGCAAGGCATGTCGGTTCGTCCAGCTTCATCTGCTTCTGATACCAGAACAATCCGTTGTCCCGGACGCTGATCTGGACTGTCTTTGCCAAAAATCCGTGATCGCGCATTCGTTCCGCAACGCTTTCAGCGAGCATGTAAAACACGATCTTTGCGTCGAGTTCATTCATGAGGTCGCGCGGGGTGGTGGTGCTATTACCAATCGACTTGATGATCGTCTCATCACCGACCGCCATGACCGGCGAATTATCCAGTCCGTTGGCAAACCAGTATAGAATCATTCCTACCTTACCAAACCACGCCTGAAGAAGTTCCGGGTCTGTATTCGCTAGCTGGCCGATGGTTTCAATTCCGTGGTTATAGAGCTTCCGCGTGGTCGCGTGTCCTACATAAAGCAGATCGGACGCCGGCAGCGGCCATACTTTATCCCGATAATTATCCCGCGTCAGAACGCTGACGGCATCCGGCTTCTTCATATCCGAGCCGAGCTTCGCAAATACCTTGTTGTAGGAAACGCCGACAGAGACCGTGATGCCGAGCTCGTGTTTCACCCGCTCCCGAATCTCTTCGGCAATCTGCGTGGAATCGCCAAAGATATGCACGCTGCCTGAAACATCGAGCCAGCACTCATCGAGACCGAATGATTCCACCTGATCCGTGTAACTGTTATAGATCTGGCGCGCTAAGGCGGAGAAGCGGAGATAGCGGTCATAATGGGGTTTGATGATCACGAGCTGCGGGCATTTCTGCTTTGCCTGCCATAACGCTTCGCCAGTAGTCACGCCATACTTCTTAGCGATCTGGTTCTTGGCTAATATGATGCCGTGACGCGCTTCCGCATCTCCACCCACCGCGACGGGTTTATCTCTGATCGACGGGTCATACAGACATTCAATACTGGCATAACAGGCGTTCATATCCACATGTAATATCGATCGGTCCAACGGTATCTCCTCCTTTCGGTACCGTCAGTATAATCTTTGCTATTGAGATTGTATAGTCGGAACATTTGTACTAATTTGAGATATTATTCTTGCGTTCGGTATCCATCCGTAGTACAATCGACACACTAGGAGGTGCTACATGACATGTACGAACACTTAGGAAGTCCCCTCGCCGTATTACGGAAAAGCTGCCAGTTGTCTCAAACGGAGGTTGCCGAGTTATTGACCCAGATGGGTATCCCGGTCACAAACCGCGCGATCAGCCATTGGGAGCAGGAGCGTGCTCAACCTTCATCCACCCAGTTCCTTGGGCTTTGTGCAATCTATCGGGTGCGGGATGTCCTTTCTGTATTTGGCGAGTATAAACTCCCGTTTCGCAATTTCGAACTGAACCGCGAAGGTCGCGAGAAAGTAGAAGAGTTCGCCAATATTCTTGTCGCAAGTGGTTTGTTCCGCGTTCAGGATAACGTCGTTCCGTTTGTTCCGCGTTCTTTGCCGGTATATGATCTGCCTGCTTCCGCCGGTACCGGCGTTTTCCTCGACAGCAGTGAATATGAAATGGCTTCGGTTGGTTCTGATGTACCGATCAATGCCAACTTCGGTGTAAGGGTATCCGGCGATAGCATGGAACCGTCCTTTCATGATCAGCAGGTTGTCTGGGTTCAGCAACAGCCAACGCTGATGGATGGCGACATTGGCATCTTCGTTCTCAATGGTCAAGCGTATATTAAGCAGTGGCGATCTTCGCCAAATGGAACGAGTTTGATCTCGTTGAACCAGGCGTACTCCCCGATTCCGATCCGTGAATCAGATGAACTGCGAACGTTTGGTAAAGTACTATCCTGATAAGGAGCATGACCGAAATGTTAAAAGATAACTGCGCACAAAATTTTGTACTCACGCAAAAAGAGCGGGAAGTTCTAGACTTCATCCGCGAATATTGGAAGAAATATCAATTGTATCCGAGCTTTCGAGAGATTGGTGCCGGGATAGGACTGCGATCAGCATCTTCGGTTAATCGGTATATTCATTCGTTGACGATTAAGGGAGAGATTCTGCCTCATAAGGGAAAGATGCGTTGTCTTGTGCTGAAAAAACAGAAACCGTAGTTAGGAGAGTCTCATGAAGAATATCGTGTCCATACTCAAAATATTGCTTCCAGTCATCATCTCACTCGGCATCGGCTTTTTTGCGCGCAAGCGGTCCATCTTATCCCCCGAAGCGATCGACGGCATGAAGACCCTGGTGATGAAATTTGCGCTGCCCTCACTGGTGTTTGGCCTGTTTTTCACAACGGAATACTCCTGGAGCATGCTGTTGTTCGGGGTGACGATCTTCGCAATGGGGTTTGCTGGGTTGGGCATCGGATTATTGATCGGAAAACCGCTGGAAAAGCGCAGCCCGATGTTAAAATATATGACTACGGGCTGGGAAGTCGGCATGTTGGGCTATGCGCTCTACGCTCTGCTCTTCGGCGCGGAAAACCTACACAACATGGCGATGCTAGCGTTCGGGCACATTCTCTTCATCTTCTCTGGCTACTTCGCCGCGCTTTATACGCGCATCGGATTCGCACGCAAGGAATCGTTGAAGGCGCTGGTGACAAACCCGATCCCCTTAGCAATGATCGCTGGCGCGCTGCTCGCCCTCTTCGGCGTCTCTCGCGCGCTTGCCCCCTCCGGTGTGACGTCACTCATCAAATCGCTCTGCGACTTTGTCGCGGCTCCGCTTTCCTGCGTGATACTGATCGTTGTCGGCTACGGCATCAAGTTTTCAAGTAAGAACTTTGCTACAGCTGCCATCTCCGTCGCACTTCGCGTGGTGGTCTGCGGCGCACTCTGCACAGCTTCACTGCTCTTCGTCGGCGCTTTTGTTCCGCTTACTGAAGCTATGCGCTGGGCTATTATCATTCTGTTCACGCTGCCGGCTTCGTTTCTACTGACGATGTTCACCTTAAACGAGCAGGAGCGCGCGGATGTATCAATGTCGCTGTCTCTGCAAACGATTTTCACGATACTTGTGTTTATCGGCATCACGATCTTTTTGCAATAACAGGATAACGATTGATTGAATTAAACCCGTGCATAGTTATAATAATTGATTCCCGTGATACCGTTTTACTCTTGCAGTTTTTCTGTTTGATGATGTCCTCCTCGCTGCAACCCCCTCTCGTCTCATAAGAAAGGTTTCGGCTATAAGATGCATTTCTACAAAACGGGAGGTTTGTAACAAAATATAATACAAACCAGATCAAAAGCGGTAATGCCGAATCAATCGTATCGATAGCTTATGAAAATGCCCTTTTGATTATGCCAATCCAGAAAGGAAACTGTTGAACGCTCACGAAGGTTGGGCGTTTTTTCGTGTTCCAAGAGTGCAAGAGTGCAAATGTTTTGGGGTATCTACCTTTGAACTCTTGTTCGAAGCGCAACAATAACGCGATTCTTGTTGAATTTCTTTGCACTTTCTAAAGATGTCAGCAAGCGACGACAGCTAAAACTTGTATATTCATTACCCGTTTGATATAATGTTCGACAAAGGGTTTGGAGGGTTTATGGAAGCTATCAACCCGCAAAAAATCAAACTATTGAAGCTGTATGAGATGCTTCGTCAGCATACCGACGAAGATCGCCCGTTGTCGACAAACCAGCTATGCGCCATGCTCGAGGCAGAAGGCATTACTTGCGATCGCCGTACCCTGGCGGAGGACATTGATATCCTTAACGCCAACGGATTTGAAGTACTCCGCCGACGTACGCGATATGCCATGCTCTTCTACATCGTCGACCGGCGGTTCGATCTTGCCGAAGTGAAAATCCTAATCGATGCTATTCAGGCAGCGAGTTTTATAACCAAACAAAAAACAATCGAGTTGACTGATAAGGTTTCCAGTCTTGCAGGCAGCCATAAGGCGGCTGTTTTGAAAGAAAATCTGGTCACCTTCAATACGCGCAAGCATACCAACGAAGCAATATTTTATACTGTAGATACACTGCAACGAGCGCTGCAACAAAAGCAGAAAGCGTCCTTTCAGTATTTCGATCTGGATGAAAACGGAAATCGTGTCTTGCGAAAAAAGAGTGAACGGTACATCGTCAACCCCGTCGGTTTGGTGTATCACGAGGATAACTACTATTTTGTGACCTATCACGAAGCACATGAAGCGACCGTCAACTACCGCGTCGATCGAATGGCAAATGCACAGGTAGAAGAGGAGCCGGTCGCCGAGCAAGCGATTGCGCTGTCCGACGAGCTTGGCGCTTACACCGAGCGCGTCTTCAAGATGTTCAACGGTCCGCAAGCGACGGTCGAGCTGCAGTTTGATCGCAAGCTGATCGACGCTGTCCATGATAAGTTTGGTGAGAGTGTTGAAATCACCGCGTGCAAGCGCGGGCTTTGCACCGTAACGGTCGACGTGCTGGTCAGCCCTGTTTTCTTCGGTTGGTGTTTTCAATTTGGGAAGAGCATGAAGATAATCTCCCCCGAATCGATTGCGTTGGAGATTAAAGATCATGCAAAACAGGTTATGGGTCTCTATAGGGGAATCAAATAGCCGAACAAACTTTCATTCTGGATATAACTGAATTCCTAAGCAGATTTTGCGGCGCTTTGGAGGCATACTACGAAAGACGATTCCGGTTACTTCGGGTCCGGGTTGGAAGGTTACGTTCAATACAACGAAGCATTTAAACGGAGTTTTGATAACGCCTCCGTTCCAATTAACATACCTATAGATGATAAACCAGATGAAAAATCAACCCGAAGACGACGATGAATGCGACGAAGAAGATGGTGAATAGTGATCTTGCCCCAGAAAAGTTTTCTAACAAAATCATTCCTACTTAAAACTCGTACATTCCCCATGGATAGATTGCAAAACGAATAACTTCACCATGCCGAGGAGTAATATGGAGCTTTTTGACAATGTAAATCGAATATTGAAAGATGACCTTGTGCTTACTGCCAAAAAAGGAAGTCGGCTATCCATTGCCGCAGCTTGTTTTTCAATTTACGCGTTTGCTGAGCTTAAGAAGCAACTCGAATCTATAGACGAATTGCACTTCATTTTTACATCGCCCTCTTTTATAACGGAAAAAGCACCAAAAGAAAAACGCGAATTTTACATACCACGCTTAGAAAGAGAACGAAATTTATATGGCTCTGAATTTGAGCTGAAGCTTCGCAACGAGTTGACCCAGAAGGCAATTGCGCGCGAATGCGCAGATTGGATACGAAAAAAGGTCACGTTCAAATCGAATATCTCATCCGAGACAATGAGTGGATTCATCACGATCGAAAAAGGTGAATCAGCCATTGCTTATCAACCAATTAATGGTTTTACTACCGTTGATATGGGTTGTGATCGTGGTAACAATTCATACAGTATGATAACGAAAATCGAAACCCCAATCAGTGCTGAATTTGTGCGTCTCTTTAACTCCATCTGGAAAGATGAGGCAAAACTTCAGGATGTGACGAGTGAAGTGCTCGATAATATCACAGCAGCTTATCGAGAAAACTCACCTGAGTTCATTTACCTCATAACGCTTTATAATATTTTCAATGAGTTTCTTGAAGATATTTCTGAAGACGTTTTGCCAAACGATGCGACGGGCTTTCAAGAAAGTAAAATCTGGAATATTCTCTATAGTTTTCAAAAGGATGCCGCGCTTGCGATTATCAACAAGTTGGAGACATACAATGGTTGCATCCTAGCTGACAGTGTCGGTCTCGGGAAAACGTTTACAGCACTAGCAGTAATAAAGTACTTCGAAAACCGTAACAAAACGGTCTTGGTACTATGCCCCAAAAAGCTTGCCGATAACTGGAATACTTTTAAAGATAATTATATCAACAATCCGATTGCGGGTGATCGTCTAAACTACGATGTGCTCTATCACACCGACCTTTCGCGTACACGTGGCTGTTCAAATGGCCTTGACCTTTCGCGTTTAATCTGGGGTAATTATGATCTTGTTGTGATTGATGAATCTCATAATTTCAGAAACGGCGGTGATCACTCCGGGCCGGACGGAGTATGTGAAAATCGATATCTGAAACTGATGAATCAAGTGGTTCGTGCAGGAGTGAAAACGAAAATTCTGATGCTTTCTGCCACGCCGGTCAATAATCGTTTTTACGATCTGCGTAATCAACTCGCGCTTGCCTATGAGGGGCAAACGAACATCGTCGACAGTAAGATGAACGTAACTCGAACGTTTGATGAGATTTTCCGCAGCGCTCAGGCCGCATTCAACCGTTGGAGTGAACTAGCACTGCATGAAAAGACAACCTCGCGGCTATTGCAAATGCTGGATTTCGATTTCTTCGAGGTTCTGGACAGCGTAACCATTGCGCGCTCGCGAAAGCATATTCAAAAGTATTATGACATGAGCGAAATCGGTCCTTTTCCGACAAGATTAAAACCCATATCTTGCCATCCATCACTCACGGATCTACATGACGCGATTAATTACAATCAAATTTATGATCTGCTAATGCAATTAAACCTGAGTATATATACTCCTACCGTGTACATTTTCCGCAGCAAGTTGAACCTGTACGTTGATTTTTCCACAAGCATCAATCAGCAAGGCCGAGAGCTCGGCATTCGTAGGATAATGAGCATCAATCTGCTCAAACGTCTCGAAAGCTCTGTCTATGCGTTCATTTTGACGCTAAACCGAATCTACAAATCCATCGACGATATGATCAATACGATTGATCGCTTTGATGGTAGTGAAAAGACTTTAAATTTGGTCGAAATATCAGATTCGGAAGATTATGATAGCGACGATCAGAACACGGATTTTTTTACAAACGGAAAGCAGTTATCTATTAACCTTAAGGACATGGATTATGCCAGTTGGCGAAGCGATCTTGCTGCAGATGCAGGCACGCTTAAGTTGCTTTTGTTAATGATCAAAGACATTACTCCCGAACACGATTTGAAGCTACAAACGTTACTCAAAATGATCGCGGAAAAAATCCAGAACCCCATTAACGAAGGCAATCGAAAACTACTGATTTTTTCTGCATTCTCTGACACAACGACTTACCTATATGACAACGTTAGTCGATATGTGAAGACGCACTATGGGCTCGATACCGCAATGGTAACAGGCTCGGTGGATGGTAAGACAACCATCCCGAAGCTGAATGCTCATTTGAATACAGTCTTGACATGCTTCTCACCGATTTCAAAAGACAAACATCTGCTGATGCCGGACAACAAAGACGAGATCGATATACTGATTGCAACCGATTGTATATCGGAGGGACAGAACCTGCAGGACTGTGATTTTTGCATCAATTACGATATCCATTGGAATCCTGTTCGCATCATCCAGCGGTTCGGGCGCATCGATCGCATCGGCAGTCGCAACAAGGTCATCCAACTCGTAAACTTCTGGCCGGATTTACCGCTAGATGAGTATATCAATCTAAAAAGCCGCGTGGAAATGCGAATGAAGATATTGGTCATGGCCGCAACCGGCGATGACGACCTCATCAATGCCGAAGAGAAGGGCGACTTGGAGTACAGGCAGGAACAGCTCAAGCGGTTGCAAGAGGAAGTTGTCGATCTGGAGGATATGTCCAGCGGGATCTCCATCATGGATTTGGGGTTGAACGAATTCCGCCTCGACCTGCTCGAATATGTCAAGCAAAACCACGATATAGAGCGCGCACCGCACGGAATGAGTGCCGTTGTTCCCGCGACGACAGATACACCTCCCGGTGTGATTTATGTGCTGCGCAACATTGAGAACGGTATCAATATAAACAACCAGAATCGTCTGCATCCGTTTTATATGGTGTATATCTCGGATGATGGTCCGGTGCTATGCGATCACCTGAGCCCCAAACAGCTTCTAGACAAAATGCGCTATCTCTGCCGCGGGCAATCGAAACCGAATATGCCACTAAGTGAGGAAGTCAAGTGCGAAACAAAAGACGGCAAGGATATGCGAAAGTACTCTGACTTGCTCAGTAACACGATATGTTCAATCATTGAAGTGAAAGAGGAAAACGATATCGATAGTTTGTTCCATCGAGGAGGCACCAGTGTACTCACTAGCAAGATTAAAGGTGTTGATGATTTTGAACTAATTGCTTTTCTTATAATTAAATAGTCAGGAGGGTTTATGATCGAACATTTCCGACTTGACAGTTCTTCAATTGTAATGAAATCTATACCAAAATCCGTGCTTATTGATCAGGCGAAAGAAAAAGAAATCGATCCGAAAGATCTCAATACGCTGAAAAGCATTGAGCTCCTAGCCTCATTGCAACCATCTGAGACGATGTTAGAACTTTATAAAAAGACAAATAAACCTTACGATGAAATCCAATTTGTCCAAATTGAATTATTTAATATGGATTATATGTTCGTCGTTGCTAACGCATTGATGAAGATAATTCCATACCTGCTGATTGTCATCATAAAACATCAAGATAAGTATATGCTTTGCCTATCAAAGCCGAATCCCCATCATAACTATACGGATAGAAACGTCGTTCGAGGCTTCTTCCATACGTACTGGATATTTCAACAAGATTTAACTGGGTTATCAGGAGAAATTCTCTCGGCGCTAGATTTGCATCAATATGCTTATTCTAGTCTAGATGAACTATATATACAGCAATTCAATAGATTGCTTAATTATAAGAGTAATGGGATCTCGAAAACGAACTTCTCAAAAATGATCTCATTTTTTATCGGCCGCGGTCAACCGGGAGAGAAAAAACAGTTGATCGAACTTTGCACCCCATATCCCGTGGAACAGCGAGACACTACTAATCCAAACTTGAAATATCAAAAAAAGGTGCTGACAAAGTATAATTATATTTACAAGTTTGATTACGAAGATATTTGGCATGCAGTCATGCAAAATCCCGAATTGAAAGAGTGCTTGGCAGTAAAAGGGCTGCTTAATGCGACCGCAATGATAGATTATTGGCGAGACTTTGAATTTTGCGAAAGAGAATATATTGATACTCTTGATCGTGGAAAATACGGATCACGGTATTTCGAGTAAATGAGCAATAATCAATTCAAATTCCCCAATTCCACCGAATATTGCCGACGCATCCCAAAGCAAACCTTTTATGAAAAGTTGACGATTGCGCCGGAGGTGAAGCGCGCGTTTGCGGAGCAGATTAACACAATTATCTGGAGCAATAAGATATCGCCCGAGACGATCAACCTTGCCTCAAACGAAACGGTGCAGGAGATTCAAGTGTTCACAATTCGCCTGAATCAGGCAACGCTGGACGCGCGAATCCTCCCGCTAATCGATAAGCAGATACCGTATCACATTGTTTTCGTGTTAGAATATAGCAACCGCCAACAGGCATGGGTTTGTTATAAAGAGGCGAGCCTCGCCGGGTCGAACGCCTTTCAAGTCGGGGCGTATTACCACACCGACTGGGTGAACGCGGGCGAGCTTTCGCTGCGCGTCGAGGGCTTGAGTATGGAGTCTGCGTATGAGGGGTTTGTGCGCCAGATTGCGGGCGAGCACTTGGTGGGCAGCGGACGGCTCAAGGACGATGTGGAGCGGGCAAAAAAGCGGCAGCAGTTGGAGAAGCAGATTGCGGCACTGGAGAAGAATATTGCCAATGAGAAGCAGTTTAATCGGCAGGTTGAGATGAACAGGAAATTGAAAAAACTTCAAAAAGAGTTTGGGGAACAACTATGAGCCATAAGAGTTTGTTTGAAAGAATGGAACGTGAAATTGATTTTAAGCGAGAGATTGAAAAATTTGAAGGAGTAATATGTACCGAAGTAAATGCAGGTACTACAATTGAACAGGTTTTCGAGCATTTTTTTCGCAAGTGGAAACATCGCGACAGCTATATGTCATTGTCAGAACTCCGCCACGAATTTGCGTTTGATTTTCAAACACAACTCAATCTTAACAAGAGAATCCGAAATGTAGATGCAGTTGATTTTTTTCAGTATTGCGAATTAATGGCTAATTTAGCGCTTAGTCTTTCCGAGCATATTCAATATAATGGATTATCCGATAAGCTTCAATCAGTATTGGAAACTATGCAACTAGATCTTGCAAAGGTAAATCATCGTTTCTTCGGAAGAGGCGATGGTCGCACCATTGTGATTGAGATTAACTCGGCCACCACCGCCGTTAGCGAGATTGTCGAGCCCGTCCTGTCGGACAAAATCATCGAATACAACCACTATTTACTCCGTGGCGATCTCGCAAAAAAGCGCGAGATATTACGTGCGCTTGCTCATAAGTTTGAAGCAATAATTCCGGCTCTCAAACAAATCAACGCTCCACTTGAAGACAAGGCTTCGTATTTATTGAACACAATGAATATTCGACACAACAATAAAGATAAAACAAGCAAACATTACAAACCAATTGTAGAAAAAATATCCGAGGCCGATTTAGAACACTGGTATGATGAAACATATCAAACACTACTGTTCGCCATTCTTGCGGTCGACCAAGCTGCTCGAAATCAATCGATTGATGAATTGAAAGCTAAAATCTCTGAGTTCAAATGACGAGGTCGTTATCGTCCAGCATAAATCGCTCCCCTATACCATTATATTTTTTGTCCCGAGAAATTTGCATAAAATCTTATATTAGATAAGGAGAATTAAAATGAGCGATTGGATAATCAAAAACCGGAGGACTTTACTCGTCTTCGCAATTATAATCGTGGTACTTTGCCCATTGGGTGTTTGGTTATCATATCTCTGTGGAGATAAGTTTGGAGGCGTTCCCACTCGAATTTCAGCAGATGGGAGCCTTGCTTATTTAGCAACGCTTATAAGCTCGATCGCAACACTTTTCATTGCTTATATTGCAATTAAGCAAAGTGATGATTCTTTAAAATTGAGTAAAAAACTGTCTGATCTTCAGGCGTCTGAGTTTTTTCCTGTAATCTTAGTAGATAGATTTGCCGGATTAACGAAACACTGCTTAGAGTCTGTAGCAAAAAAAGTTGAGACGGGTATTGTAATTTCCGAAATTAGAACGGATGAAAATGAAGTTATCTTAGGATATTCCATTAGCTTAGTTGATGACAATTTTAATTCATCATTGAAATCATTTTGCAGAACTTATGAGCTGGGCTTACGATATCAAGGCAAGACCGTTGCCAAGAATTTTGAAATAAAATCCGTACAATTCACAGGTGCTAGATTTAGCCATACATTTAATACCAATGAGAGTATGGATGTTTCGTTAGTTGATCAACAATCGTTGCGTATATTTCTATTTATTCTAAGTAACAGTGATTTCATGGATGAAACTACTACTTCTAATCGATATATTAAAGCTGGCAAGATAAATCTTAACTTAAAAATCCATTCAATATTAGGTAAGGAATACGAAGAAAAAATATCTCTCATAAAACATCTTGTTGTGAAGCCTGAGAAGACATTTAATATGGATAATGTCGAAATGCTTGTAACAGCATCTTATCAAGTCGAGGAGAAATAAATGGACAAACTTCACTTTGAAACTCCCAACATCACCGAGCAAAACGTCGATCGCATCGCCGAGCTCTTCCCCGGCGTCATCACCGAAAGGCGGGACGGAAACGGAAAGCTGACCCGCGCGGTCAATTTCGAGTTGCTCAAGCAGCATCTTTCGCCGGATGTGCTCGCGGGCGACGAGGCGTATGAGTTCACGTGGGTCGGCAAGAAGGCGTCCATTGTGGAGGCGAACCGTCCGATTCGCAAGACCCTGCGTCCCTGCAAGGATGAGAGCAAGGATTGGGACACGACGGAGAATCTCTATATCGAGGGGGATAATCTCGATGTGCTCAAGCTCTTGCAGGAGAGCTATTTGGGCAAGGTGAAGATGATCTATATCGATCCGCCGTATAACACTGGGCATGATTTTATCTATAATGATCGGTTTGAGATGGATGAGGAAGAATACAACCAGCAGATTGGGTTGTTTGACGAGGAAGAGAATAGGAATTTTAGAGAGAACAACGAGAGCAATCCAAGGTTCCATTCGGATTGGTGCTCGATGATGTATGCGAGATTAAACCTTGCACTAAGACTATTGACTGATGACGGGGTGCTTTTTATAAGCATTGATGACAATGAAGTTGAAAATTTGAAAAAATGTACTAATGAAGTATTTGGCGAAAGTAATTTTGTTGCAGATATGATATGGAATACAGAAGGTCATACTGATAATCAATATGACATTAAAATTAACCATGAATATATTTGCATATATGCAAAAGACATAAAGCAACTTGAATTAGGATGGGTTATTGATCCTAACACAAGAGATGAAAGTAATCTTTGGAAGGGATTTGCTGAAAACTCAATCACTAAAAACGGACCTGCTAATCCGCCCAGTGTAATAAAATTAAAAGCTGGATTCCCTTGCAAAGTCAATGATTTATATATCAAGAGCAATAATCCAAGTAGTGATTTTTGGAATGAAGTTCAAAAAAACGGATATATAACAAGACAAGTTACTGAGAAATATAATCTTTCATATCCCATAAGATTAAATGATATGAAAGTTTTAAATGGTGCATTATCTGAAGATGTAGAACTTTACACCGGATGGGGTAATGCAAATAAATTGAAACAATTTATAGATAACAGGTATACCCCCATTGAAGAATCGGATGGAAAAGTTTCGTTTTTTTTTAAGTGAAAATGGTGTTGTGTATTATCATAAAGAAAGAGAAAAAGCAAGAAATATCGTGTCTGTAATTAGAAATATGGGAACTACAGAACAAATGCGTTCTGAATTAGAAAAAGAAAAACTGTTTTTTTCGTATCCAAAGCCTAAAGAATTATTGTTATATTTATCAAAAATAGGATGCGTAAGCAAAGAAGACATTGTTTTAGATTTCTTCTCCGGCTCCTCCACCACCGCTCACGCTGTTATGCAACTTAATGCCGAAGACGACGGACATCGCAAATTCATCATGGTGCAGCTGCCCGAACCCTGCGACGAGAAAAGCGAAGCTTATAAGGCAGGCTATAAAAATATCTGCGAAATCGGCAAGGAGCGCATCCGCCGCGCGGGCGCAAAGATCAAATCGGAAACTGGCCTCATGGCGCAAAACCTCGACACGGGCTTTCGCGTCTTCAAGCTAGACGAAACAAACATGAAGGACGTTTTCTACAGCGCCGAGGAGTACACGCAGGCGCGGCTGGATGACATGATCTCCAACATCAAGCAGGATCGCACCGACCTCGACCTGCTCTACGGCTGCCTGCTGGAGTGGGGTCTCCCCCTCTCCCTGCCGCACGTGACGGAGAAAATCGAGGGCTGCAATGTGCATACGGTCAACGGCGGCGACCTGATCGCCTGCTTCAACGAGGATATTCCCGAAAGCGTGATCAAGAAGATTGCAGAGCGTAAGCCGCTGCGCGTGGTCTTCCGCGATAGCAGCTTTGCCAGCAGCCCGGAGAAGATCAACGTGACGGAGATATTTAAGTTGATGGCGCCTGGGACAAGTGTGAGGGTAATATAAGGAGGGGTTATCATGACTAAAAATAATAGTCTCTACATTCCAAAGAGAGTGCTTGTGTTAGTAAGTGGTATCGACGAAAAAATAATTGAAGCCGATATTAGAAGCTCCTTACTGCGCATAAATACCGAAGGGTTAATTTGGTACAGAGATGCTTCACAGTATGTTTGTGCAAAATGGAACGAAGGAAAAATCCTTATGTATGATCCAAATGGTGGTGAACCAGATAACAATTTCTCAAGTCGAATTCTGAGTTTTTTGGACGATGCCATAGGTTCGTCAAGTCTGTTTCTCGAATGGAAATCAGGGAGCAATAAAAAGTGAAACTCCAATTTAAACACCAGAAGTTTCAGGCAGATGCGGCAAAGGTTGTTTGCGACGTGTTCGCAGGCCAGCCCTTCCTCACGCCTACCTATATGATGGACAAAGGTAGCTATCGGCAGAACCAAAGTGTAGCCTACACAGAAGAAATGGACTACACCGGCTTTCGCAATCAACCCATCGTGCCGGAGGTGACCGACGTCATCATTCTGGAAAACATCAACCGCGTTCAGCGCGCCTACCAACTCCCGCCGTCTCCACACCTTGAGGGAAAATTCAACCTCACCATCGAGATGGAGACAGGCGTCGGCAAAACCTACGCCTACATTAAAACCATGTTCGAGCTGAATAAGCGCTTCGGCTGGAGCAAGTTCATCGTGGTTGTGCCGAGCGTCGCCGTCCGCGAGGGCGTGTATAAATCCTTCCAGATCACACAGGATCACTTTGCGGAAGATTACGGTAAGAAAATCCGTTTCTTCATCTATAACTCCTCGCAACTTACCGAGATCGACCGTTTCGCCTCAGACAGCGCGATCAACGTCATGATCATCAACGCGCAGGCGTTTAACGCTACCGGCAAGGACGCGCGGCGCATTTATATGAAGCTGGACGAGTTCCGCAGCCGCAGGCCGATCGACATTCTCGCGAAAACGAACCCGATTCTCATCATCGACGAGCCGCAATCCGTCGAAGGCGAAAAGACGAAGCTCCGCCTCAAGGAGTTTCACCCGCTGTTTACCCTGCGCTATTCCGCAACGCACAAAAAGGACAGCTACTACAACATGATCTATCGCCTCGATGCGATGGAGGCCTATAACAAAAAGCTAGTCAAGAAGATCGCGGTCAAGGGTATCTCCGTTTCCGGCAGCACGGCGACGGAAGGGTATCTTTATCTGCAAAGCGTCAATCTCTCGAAGGACAAAGCTCCGACGGCCACGCTGGAGTTTGATATGAAAGGTGCAAGTGGCATCCGCAAGGCCACCCGAGTTGTGACTGAGGGATTCAATGTGTTTGCGCAATCCGGCGAGCTGGAAGAGTACCGAAACGGCTTTGTCATCACGCGGATCGACGGGCGCGACAACTCCGTCTCATTCGCCAACGGAAAAAGAATTGTCGCGGGTGATGTCCTCGGTGAAGTCAGCGAAGAACAACTGCGACGGATTCAAATTCGCGAGACAATTCTTTCTCATCTCGAGTGCGAACGAACCCTCTTTGCACGCGGCATCAAGGTGCTTTCACTGTTCTTCATCGACGAAGTTGCCAACTATAAGCAATACGACGCCGCCGGCCAAGCCGTCAACGGTGTCTATGGGGAAATGTTTGAGGAAGAGTATCGCAACGTCGTGGACTCGCTTCAATTGGGAATACACGACGAGGATTATAAGCAATATCTGGGTGGGATTCGCGTGGAATCTACGCACGCCGGTTATTTTTCCATAGATAAAAAGAGCCATCGATTTGTGGACAGCACCTTAGGCGATAAAAAGGCGCGCACCTCTGACGATGCGGACGCATACGATTTGATCATGAAGGACAAGGAGCGTCTGCTCGACCGCAAAGAGCACGTGCGTTTCATTTTCTCGCATTCCGCTCTCCGCGAAGGCTGGGATAACCCCAACGTGTTCCAGATTTGCACGCTCAAGAAGCAGAGTGAATCTGAAATTCGCAGCCGTCAGGAGATCGGCCGCGGTCTCCGACTCTCCGTCAACCAAAACGGCGAACGCATGGATGTGAACCTGCTCGGTGAAGATGTGCAGTCCATCAATCAACTCACGGTCATCACCGACTGGGGCTTTGAGCCGTTTGTTAAGGCGTATCAGGATGGCCTCGCCGAAGCCGTTGCGGATCGCCCGCGCGAAGTGAAGCCGGAGCTCTTCGTCGGCAAGCTGATTGTGGACCACAACGCGCAAGAACAGGTGATCGATTCCGACTTGGCGCAGACCATCTACGAAGGCTTGATCGTCAACGGATATCTGAAGAAGAACCAGCTCACGGACAAATATTACGAGGATAAGAAAACCGCCAGTGTCGTCGTGCCCGACGAGGTCTCAGCATACACTAATTCAATTATATCAATATTAGACTCTATATATGATCCGAGAACCACCCAGCCGGAAGACGCGCGTGGAAACAACGTCGAGTTGACCGTAAATATGGATCGGCTCAGCAAGAAAGAGTTTCAGGAGCTTTGGAAACGAATCAACTCCAAGTCGGTATATGTCGTTGATTTTGATACGGATGAGTTAATCAAGAACTGCATCGCCTCGCTGAACAAGGACCTCCATGTTGCTCGCGTATACTTCGAGGTGGAGTCTGGGGCTATGCAACGGATTCAATCAAAAGAGCAGCTGCAGCAGGGCGACGCATTTACGAAGGATCGACGCACACAGGAGCAAACGCGCATTTTGACCAACACGAGCACTAAATATGACCTGGTCGGGAAAATCGTAACCGAAACCGGGCTTACGCGCGCTGCTGTTGTAAAAATTCTCAAAGGGCTTGAATCTCCTGTATTTGCTCAACTGCGGAATAATCCGGAAGAGTTCATCATCCGGGCTGCTTCGTTGATCAATGACCAGAAAGCAACGTTGATTATTCAGGATATCACCTACAACAAGTTGGAGGCTACCTTTGACACCTCCATCTTTACCGAACCAACGCTGAAGGGGAAATTGGGTGTCAATGCCGCAGAAGCGCAGAAAAACCTTTACGATTACTTGCTATTTGATTCTACGAACGAACGCAATTTTGCCAAGGAGCTGGATACAAGCGCCGATGTCGCCGTTTATGTCAAACTACCAAGCGGCTTTTATATCTCCACACCTGTTGGAAAATATAACCCCGACTGGGCGATTTCGTTTCGCGAGGGAACCATAAAACACATTTATTTCGTTGCGGAAACCAAAGGCTCAATGAACTCGTTGCAGCTCCGCGAAATCGAATCCTCGAAGATACATTGCGCTCGCGAGCACTTTAAAGCGATTAGTTCGGGTACGGTTGTATATGACGTCGTGATGGATTATAGGAGTCTTATGGAAAAAGTTATGCAGTAGACGTTCCAATTATCAAGCAGCAATCCACTTCTTAAACAAAGGGTCTGAATATAATTTTAATGCGACACACGAAGCTCCGCCATCGGCTGACGGCAGATAGTCAAAATTAGATAGCAAGGATGGTTTAATAATGAGCGCTAGTATTTCAGTATTGCAGCTTAACAGCCTGCGTAATGAGTTTAAGGTAGATTTGAAAAACGCGCACCCTGAGTGGACCGACAGCACAGTGTCCACCATCGGTTCAGACGCCTTCTTTGCTCTGAATAATAATGTGGGCATGGATTTCTGGTCGAGTCTTATTGACGAGGAGTCGCTATTCACCATCCGCGATAAGATTCGAGACTACCTTAAAGGCGCGAAAAGTTCTGGCCGTGCAGATGATCGAGCAGATGGGTATTTGTCCGCATTGCGTCACCTGAAACAGTTCTTGGATATCAAGCATCCTACCCTTGCCAGCGACTGGAGCGGCAAGGTAATCAGTGATGTATATCTCAAGGCTGATTTTCAAGTTTGGATGAGAAAGCAAAAAAAGGCGAATGGCGAATCTTATAGCCCCAACACAATCAACGCGTACACGACCGCCCTAAAGAACGCGACGGCTCGTTTGGGATTGGATGATTCTGTACATGCTGACCTTTTTTACTATACCTCCACCGAGGAGTTCGAAGTGGCACGCAACGCAATACTTGCCGCGCCGAATTTTGAAGCAGTCGATTCAGCGGCAGGTAACAAAGCGTATTCAAACGGCATGGTTATTTATGCTCGTTTCCTCAAAGAGCTCGGAGAGCCGTCCGCTTGGATATTTCAGGGTAATCCAAAGTACTACGATGTTGTTGGCGCAGTGGAAACCCTTGGCCAGCTGACGTGGGCTGCAAATCAGTATCCAAAACAAATCAAAAAAGGCGACAAAACTTATATTTGGCTGTCAGGCTCGGACGGCGGCATCATTGCTTCGGGGACAATACTGTGCGACCCCAAAATGACAAGTCCGAACTTCGCAGACCCCTATAACCGTGGTGATGCGTTGAAAAGCGAACCGTACTTAGCGGTTGACGTACAGATTGACCGCCGATTGATATCAAGTAAAATCTCACGCGCTGTTTTGCTTGTTGATGAGCGAACGAAACAGCTTGAAGTCCTGACCTACCCTGGTGCAACAAATTTTCGTGTAACGAAACTCCAAGAAGAAGTCATCGAGAGTATCATAAACGGAGACTATGAGCGTATTCCTGCTGTTGACACGCCCAAAGACGAAGTTGTTAGCAAGCGTCGCTACTGGCTGTATTCGCCTGGTGAACAAGCTCGTCAGTGGGATAAATTTTTTGATGCGGGAATCATGGGTATCGGTTGGGATGACCTTGGCGACCTTACACGATATGAGTCAAAAACTGATGTAAAAACGGCGTTGAAGGAAAAGTATGATTCTACAAGATCTTATGTAAACGATGGCCTTGCAGTATGGCAGTTTGCACATGAAGTCGCTACGGGAGATATCGTTTTCGCCAAGCGTGGGATGGCTGCAGTCATCGGGCGTGGTACGGTTGAGTCGGATTATATTTATGATTCTACCCGTAGTGAATTTAAGCACATTCACAAGGTCAACTGGGCACAGAAAGGCGAATGGAACCATCCGGGACAAGCCGCTATGAAGACCCTGACCGACATAACCCAGTATACTGAATATGTTGAGAATTTAGAGGCTTTGCTACTTGGCGATGAAAAAGCACCCGAAGTTGATAATGCGCCAGAAATCACTTATCCCGATTACTCTCAGGAAGATTTCTTGGGCGAAGTCTATATTAGTCCTGAAAAATATGCAAACCTGAAGGGTCTGCTGCTTCGTAAGAAAAACATTATACTTCAAGGTGCGCCCGGCGTAGGAAAAACCTTCGCCGCGCAGCGGTTGGCGTACTCAATCATGGGAGCTAAAGACACTAGCCGTGTCAAGGTTGTGCAGTTCCATCAAAGCTACAGCTATGAGGATTTTATGATGGGCTACCGTCCTGACGGCAACGGTTTTCGGCTTTCTGAAGGTCCGTTTTACAAGTTTTGCAAAGCCGCCGAAGGAGATGATGAACGTCCATATTTCTTTATCATCGATGAGATCAACCGAGGCAACCTTAGTAAAGTATTCGGAGAACTGCTTATGTTAATTGAGGCAGATAAACGTGGTGAGAAGAACGCACTACGTCTGCTATATAAAGATGAGCAATTTTCTGTTCCCGCAAACATCCACATTATTGGGATGATGAACACTGCTGACAGAAGTCTTGCAATGATTGACTATGCTCTCCGCCGGCGATTTGCGTTCTTTGACATGGAGCCCGCGTTCTCCTCTGACGGTTTCAAAAATCGTCAGTCAGCAATTCAGAATCATAAGTTTGACGCACTTGTCGCAGTGACCGAATCACTAAATAAAGCAATTGCAGAGGATGCATCGCTTGGCGCGGGATTCCGAATTGGTCACAGCTATTTTTGCACGAATGAACTGGTGGACGACGCTTGGCTCTCTTCTGTTGTGGAATACGAACTAATCCCTCTTCTGCTTGAATATTGGTTTGACGAGCCATCCAAAGCTGAGAGTTGGGCTGCGCGGATTAAGGGTGCAATAAATGGCTGATAACCACAGAATTAAAAACATCTATTATATGTTGTCCTACGCTTTTCAGGGCCTTAGAGAGACAGGTTATAAAAGCGTCGCTACAGAGGACTTTGACAATATCCACGACCTCTTTGCAGCGATCATAGTCCGCGGAGTGAGCAGTCAAGTGAAACGTGGTTTGCACCGCGAATACGTACAACAAGAGGAAGCATTGCCAGGCTTGCGAGGGCAAATCCGAGTGGACGAATCAATCAAGCGACAAGTGTTATCTCAAGGGAAACTGGTATGTAGCTACGATGAGTTCACAGAGGATTCGCCGCACAACCGAGTTCTTAAAGCCACGATGCTTATGCTATTGCGACATGGTGAAATAAAACTTGAAAACAAACAGGTTCTTCGAAAACTGCTACTGTTCTTGAGCAACATCACAGAGATTGTACCAACTGCAATCCGCTGGGATAGCCTGAAATATCACCGGAATAATGCCTCGTATCGTATGCTGATGGGAGTATGCCGTCTTGCAATTCAAGGGTTGTTGCTCACCACCGACGCGGGAAACCATAAGCTTGCTTCATGGCTGCAAGATGAGGCAATGCACCTTTTATACGAGAAATTTGTTCTCTCATATTATCAGCAGCACCACCCAGAATTTACACCCAAAGTGGCATTCATTAAGTGGGATCTATGGGGTGATGGAGCCAAAACGTACCTGCCGGTAATGAAAACAGATATAACTCTCTCGAATGGTGATCGTCGGCTCATTATTGACACCAAATATTACGGACACACAATGCAGGTAAACTCGCGCTATGACAGCACCACCTTTATCTCCAGCAACCTTTATCAAATATTTACTTATGTAAAGAATAGCGACAAAGGCGGTACGGGTAAAGTGGCCGGAGTTCTGTTGTATGCAAAAACCGAAGAAGATGTTACTCCAAACGATGACTATAACATGAGTGGTAACAGAATCAGCTTAAAAACGCTCGACTTGAATCGGGATTGGAGTGCCATAACTGAACAGTTGGAGACTCTGTGCGGATGGCTGACCGAAAGCAATGTCGCATAAATAATCATGATTTATTATCAGCATAGGTTATATTTGAGGGAAAAACGGCTGAACAACTAACAGGGAAGAAAAACGATGTTCAAAGATTACTGTAATGGAAACCAAGCGAATCTACCGCTTGCCCCGCAGTTGGACTATCTGTATTTCGAAGAGAAATGCGGGAATAGTAAGAACCGGCGCTGCATTGACGGCCACATAACCGGTTCAGGGAATTGCGTTGGTTACTGCATGTATGATGTCCATAGCGGCTTTCTTACAAAAGAACTCCGCGAAGCGCACAACTGCATCGAAAATGGCTGCTTGTACTACTTGCAAAAAACCAAGCCGATAAAGCCTCAAATAGAAATCAGCAATCGATCTAGTGAAGTAGTCAAAATGGCATCGGACGCGATATCAGCGTATGAAGGAATCCGAATCATGGATGCTAGCGCAAACCAGAACGGTGGCTGGTTTGTAAAATATGTATCCATAACCAACGAATATTCGATTGAGACCATCGAAAACAGAATTTCAACGCTCTTGGGCGAATCAATCACTATGGTCAACTTGAACTATGATTTTGACCGCGCAACTCAATTGATATTTGCAAAATGAGAGTTTCAGGCCGTGCTTTGAGCGCATGCCCCTCCGATAGTACTCTTCCCCACTTCGAGTGTCCGCATTTACTTTATAATATTTTATAATATTAAGGACTACGAAAATGCCACTGCAAATCATCCGAAACGATATCACTCAAATGTATGTTGACGCCATTGTCAACGCCGCCAACACCGATCTGCAAATGGGCGGCGGGGTTTGCGGAGCAATATTCAAAGCAGCGGGTGCGGAACAGCTTCAAGCCGCCTGTGATAAACTCGCTCCTATTAAGACGGGTGAGGCTGTCATCACGTCCGGATTCGGTCTGCCCGCAAAGTTCATTATCCACGCAGCAGGTCCCGTATATCGGCATTGGAACAAGGAGCAGAATGAGGAGCTCCTTTATTCTGCCTACACAAACTCGCTGAATAGAGCAATTGAAAACAAGTGTGAAAGTATAGCATTGCCACTGATTTCAAGTGGTATTTATGGCTATCCAAAAGACGAGGCGCTTAGAGTCGCGACCTCGGCTATTCATGATTTCATTGCTGCCCACGACATCAATGTGACACTTGTGGTCTTTGATAAATCTGCATTCTCTCTTAGCTGCGAAATACTCGGAGCAGTCGAAAGCTATATAGATGAGCATTACGTAAACTCGCACCAAATGAAGCGACGCCAAATGTTTGATTTAGAGCGGGAAGCCACGTGCGAATCAGATGTAAACTTTAGTAAATTAGACAAGCGTCTTTTAAAATATGTTCTTGCTCCTTATCAAGTTGCACCTGCTCCGCTTGATAATTTGGTCGACAACCTAGACGAGCCGTTCTCAGCTACGCTCCTACGATTGATTGACGCCAAAATGAAAACAGACGTGGAAGTATACAAGCGTGCAAACCTTGACAGAAAGCTCTTCTCGAAGATCCGATCCGATAAAGGCTACATGCCTAGTAAGCGCACCGCCGTTGCCCTCGCTGTTGCTTTAGAGCTATCGCTAGATGAAACGGATGACCTCCTGAGACGGGCTGGTTATGCACTATCGCACAGCCAGAAATTTGACGTGATTGTCGAGTACTTCATCTGTAGTGGCAACTACGATATATTCGCGATTAATGAAGTATTGTTCAACTATGACCTGTCGTTGTTGGGAGGGTGAACTTGCAAAATAGATATGCTGGAGACGTTGGGGATTTCGGAAAGCTTGGTTTGCTTAGGCAACTCGCAAGCACGCAACTCAATATTGGTATAAATTGGTATCTTGCGCCAGATGAGAGCCATAATGATGATGGAAAACATATCGAATACATTACAGACGAAAAATATAAGGGCTGTGATGACGCACTGAGAAACTCGCTAGGAGAAATCGTGAATAGTCAGCGCAGCGTATCTGCTTTGGAAGCTATGGATCTTGTTCCAAACGCCGTGTATTATCATGACGAGCTTTGTTCACCCTCATCGACTCCTTCTCGCTGCGATTGGAATATTAAAGCATTAGAGGCGCTCAGCAGTGCTGACATCGTATTCCTCGACCCTGATAATGGTTTGCTTGTAAAAAGCGTATCCCCCCGCTCCACTAAAAGCAATAAATATGTACTCTCAAACGAGATTACCGATTATTTTGCCGCTGGTAAAAGCGTAATCTTTTATAACCACCGCTGCAGAGAGAAAGAATCCGTCTACTTACAACGATTTACTTGGGTGCATGAAAGTCCGATCCTAAAAAATGCCGTAATAGCAGGCGTGACATTTAAGCGGGGTACTGTCCGGGACTATATTTTCATACTGCAACCAAGCCACGCGGCAAGGATTATGGAATTCCTGGATAAAATGCTGCAAGGCCCTTGGAAAGAACACTTTGTTAAACTCAATCTGTTCCATTGATTTGTCGCTTCCGAAGCGACCGGCAGCCCTTTTGATATTGTTATCCTTGAGTCATAATAAAACTTGAGGAGGAAATGGCAATGAAAAAAGGATTAACGGAATTGGTATTTATACTCGACAAGAGCGGCTCGATGGGTGGATTAGAAACTGATACTATAGGCGGCTTCAATACTATGCTTAAAAAACAGCAGACGGTTGATAGCGAATGCCATATCACAACAGTGCTTTTCGATAACAACTACGAGCTTCTCCACGACCGTATCGATATCAAGGCGGTCAGCCCGATCACCGAAAAGGAATACCAAGTCGGCGGATCAACTGCACTCCTTGACGCAATTGGAAGGACGATACACAAAATCGGCAACGCCCAGCGTCACACCGCCGACGATTTCCGCGCCGAAAAGGTCATGTTCGTCATCATAACCGACGGCGAAGAGAATTGCAGTCGCGAGTACAGCTCGGACAAGGTCAAGGAGCAGATCGAGCGGCAGAAAGAAAAATACGGTTGGGAGTTTATCTTCCTTGGCGCGAATATCGACGCGGTGCAGACCGCCGAGAAATTCGGAATTAAAGCAGACCGCGCCCAGCGTTACCACGCAGACAGTGAAGGTGTTGAACTGAATTTCCTTGTGATGAGCGAAGCGGTTGCCACGTTCCGAAAAAGCTCCGCCATGCCAGAAGGCTGGAATGACGAGATCAAAAAAGATTATAAGAAGCGCGGAGGACAGAAATGAATCTAATGAACATTCCGCGCGAGACTAAATACCTCGCCCGTGCCAGTTGAACCCCCGCCCCGCCGCCAAGGATGAACAGGGCCACCGACGCCGATTAAGCGTTGACGCAACGTTGGATCCGATACTACAATCAGATCAGGCCGCATTCGAGCCTCGGCGGGCGGCCGCCCGCCCCTCAAACCGTGGTTCCAACTGCTGCCTAGAATCCATGATTTGCACATTGCCCATAGACCATATAATGCGGGCATATCAATACGCAAAGCAGTTTTTGAAATCAATAGGGAGGATAACTGAATAAAATTCACGCCAACCCTCGCAGAAATTACATATCTTATAAAGAAGACATCATCATCCGCTCAAAAGTCGCGTTAACAACATTAAATATTGCAAGGAGAAACAATTATGGCTCAGCAGGTATCATTCACTTCCGTCATCGAGAGCGCAGCGAAACTACCACTTGTGCACATCGACCGTACTAAGTTCTTAACGAATAACCTCAGTAAGCTTTGTACACCTTCGCAGTTGCAAAAAGCTATTGGTGAGGGAACGCTTCATGCCAACATCCCGATTGAAACATTGGATAGTTTGGCGAACGCAGTGATTAACGCAGAAACTATTAAGGTAACCCTAATCTCAACGGCAGCGGGCATGCCGGGGGGGCTAGCAATGGCCGCCACTATTCCAGCTGACTTGGCACAGTTTTATGGATTTGTAATCCGCACTGCACAAGAATTGGCCTATATATACGGTTGGGACGAGATGTTTACTGAATCGGCAGAGATAGGTTTGGACACTGAATCTCAACTCATTTTGTTTATCGGTGTGATGTCTGGCGTAAGCGCCGCTAACAAAGTCGTGACCAAATTATTCGGCCAAGCTGCTATTAGAGCTGTCGCCAAGAAGGTTGCCGCTCAAACGCTTACAAAAACGTGGTACTATCCACTCGTAAAGAAAATCGCTGCGGTATTGGGGCAAAAAATGGTGAAGGCAACATTTGCTGGAGGAGTGTCGAAAGTTGTGCCTTTACTCGGAGGAGCCGTCTCTGGTGGCCTCACCCTGGCAACATTCAAGCCCATGGCTCTTAGGCTAAAAAAGCATTTCTCGACGATGGCTCATATGTCGCCCGACGAGTTTGCAGAATATGAAGCTTCCTTGGTCGTTGAAGTGGAAGAGTCAGCCGAAGATGAAGAGATCGTTAAAGTTGTATTAGAAGAACCTACAGCAGCCTTTTGGGTGTGTACTTGTGGCTGTGAGAACAAAGGAAAATTCTGCCTAGAGTGTGGCAAAGCGAAACCCGCTAGTATACCCCAGTATAGATGCGACAAGTGCGGCTGGGAGCCCGATGATAAGTGTAAACCGCCCAAGTTCTGTCCAGAATGCGGCGACCCATTTGATGATGGCGATATAGTATTGGTCTAGCGAAATTCAATCATCATTTCATTTCAAAATCACTTGAGAAGTACTCGGGCGTTTGTCTTAAAGTGAAAAAGAATACGCATCACCTCAAACGAGTATTTTGTACGTGGCAGCACCGCGCTGCTGGATGCCGTCGGCAGAACGATCGACAAAATCGTCAATGCGCAGAAGCGCATTTCAGAATCTGATCGCGCGAGTAAAGTGATGTTTGTCATCATCACGGACGGGATGGAGAATGCCAGCCGGGAATACCGCTACGATCGTGTCAAGGAGATGGTCGAATATGAACAGAAGACGTACGGCTGGGAATTCCTATTTCTCGGGGCAAACATTGATGCGATCAGCGTTGCTTCCCGTTTCGGGATTACGCATGACCGTGCAGTGAATTTCTGTCCGGATGGTGACGGTACGCGACTAAACTACAGCGTCGTCAGTGAAACGGTCAGTCATATTCGCGCTGGCAAGCCAGTTGATGAAACATGGAAGAGGAGAATCGAAGAGGATCACGAAAAAAGAAGCGGTAAAAAATAACAATCATTCAAATTGCTTGCTGTAATCGGTACTGCTTTAAGAAAGGATGTTGAGCATCCACTTGCTCGCGTTACAGGCTGCAATATTTTCGGTGAAATGCACAAGAACATTTCTAAAGACAGTTACCTGACGAACCCATCACGGCGTAGTTGGGATAATGAGTATATCTGAAGCGAGGGACAAAATGAAGAAGGCACTGTCATTTATCGTATGTGGGATCATGTTGCTTAGCTTGGCTGGGTGCGGAGAGGCGAAAATATACAAGCAAGCAACCGCCGCGCTTGAAGCGGGTAATTATGTTCAAGTGATTGAACTACTGGATACCATTCCGGAATACGAAGATAAGGATGGTATCAGGGTGCAAGCTGAAGCGATGATTGCTTACCAAAATGCAGTCCTTGCCTATCAAAAAGCGACAACACTAGCTAATGAGGAAAGTACTGCCATCGATGCTTTGTGCAAACCAGCGCAAGAGCTTCTGAGTTCTGGAAAAATTCCTTATGAGCAATCAAAAATTACAGAATTACAAATCGCGGTATCAACTCTTCTTGAAATGAAAAAAGTGATAGAAGTTATGCCGGAGAACACAGAAGGAATATTGACTGCTACGGAAATACTGGACACTCCGCTGGACTACGCTGATGAGAAATTAAATATCCAGAAAGCACAAACGGCGCTAGAAGAGAGTATAACGCAATTTGAACAAATCACGAATCCGACTGGCGATTTTGTTGTTTTACGGCTAAGCCAAGTTGAAGGCATCGGCGTGATTCAAGGTGTTACTGAGGAACAAGATCCAAATGGTATGTTGAATAAGCAAGGCGGATATACATCTGCTACTTATTTTTCGAGTTTACTTCTCGGCGGAGCAAGTCCCTTAACGGAATGCACAGACGGAGGTGGATGCGTTGAAGTATTCTCAACGGCCGCCGAAGCTGAAGTAAGAAACTCTGATTTTGCTAGCTGGGATGGTACGATGTTCGCTTCAGGATCACATGTGGTTTTAGGAAGCGTTATAATTCGAACGTCAAACCGCCTAACTGCTACTCAACAAAAAGAACTCACAGCCGCAATTACAGCGAAATTATTAGACTTACAGTAGAACTTACCCAGGTGCTTTGTGCAGAAGTGTTATAAAAAGTGAATACATCGCCTCAGATTTGATACTGGGGGGGTGCGAATGTTTTTTTGACGTGCCGCGCTTTTGATATTGCACTTAGCGTGAGAAGAAGCAATTAGAACCCCCCTCCGCCTCCATTTCATTGTATCTACTTTGGTTGTTTTAGACAAATGAAAACAACACCCTTTCGGGTGTTGTTTTTTTTCGAGCATCGCAGCAATCAAACCTTTTGTTCGTTTACGGCAAGGAGAAGCCTTGCCATATCGGAGAAATCTTCTTATTTGAAAATGCTACGTAATTTCTGTGCTGCTGAATTTCTCACGTAACTGGGTGGCGCCTCCAAAAAGAAGAGTCCATCATAATCCAATTTGTGATAATAGGTCATATTGATTTCAACTTTCACCGGATGATCTGCTGACCGCTGGCCGAGTAGATACGATACCAGTCCTCCCGCTCCAGCGTCAGGTCGAGTGCTTCCAGCGCTTCCCCAAGCCGCTCGGGTTTGCTGCTGCCAACCAGCGGCATCGCCCCGATCGGGTGGTTAAGAAGCCATGCGTAGATCACGGTGTTCATTGAGACACCGTACTTCTGCGCCAGTTCTTCGCAGACCACGCGCACGTTTCGATACGGCTCGCTCTCGTCCGTTGCAAACCTGCCGCCCGCGAGAGGGGACCAGATCATCGGATGAATGTGTTCGCCTTGCAGGAGGTCGATCATGCCGGAATTGAAGTGCTCAAAACTGCACGGATGCAGCTCGATCTGGTTTGTGCGCAGTGTTCCGCCCGCCGCTTTGTTCAACGCGCTGAATTTAAAGGGATCAAAGTTGGAGACCCCCGCCTCTTTGATCAAGCCTTCTTGCTTCAGGTCGGCAAATGCGCGCGCGACCTCGTGGTGGTCGATCAGGGGGTCTTCCCGATGAATCAGGTAGAGATCGAGATAATCGCAGTGCAATTTCTCAATCGACTCTCTGCACTTTTTCGTCACCTGTTCATAGGTCGTGTCATAATAGAAAAACCTGCGCTGCGGATTGACGCAAATACCTGTCTTTGTGACGATCTGGTATGCGCTCCTTGGGAATTCGCATAGCGCCGCGCCCATTGCAGATTCGCAGGTTCCCCGCCCGTATGCCTGCGCTGTGTCCAGCGTCGTCACCCCTTTTTCAAACAGGTTCCCCAGAAAGGCGACGAGTTCCGCGGTGGTCATGTTCCAGTCTCCGGGCAGTCCGCCCGTCAGCCGCCAAAATCCCTGAATAATACGGGAAAAGGACAGCCCCGGTGCCAGTTCAATGTGTTGCATATGTGCTCCTCTCGTATCGATGCGATTCGTTGTTAGATGATCGTGAGCGCGGAAAAGCGGCATTCGGTCTGCTGCGCTTCTTCGTGCGCTGTCAGACAGATACCAAGCAGCGCTTCATGCGCAAACTCTACCGTATGGGTTCCGTAGTCCAGCCAGCTCTCCCCGTCGTTGCTGAACTGCGCAGAAAAGACCGATCCTGTGCGCCGAAGCTTCAGCCAAACATTCGGGTAGTTCGCAGGAAAGCTTGTCTGTCCGCTCGGTGTTCTTTCCGGGTAGACGGCAAAACTCTCGCCGCCCAAAGAATCGCGGTATTGCAGCTCACACCCGCCGTTGTTGTTTCGGCGCGGGCCGTTGTCCCCAAAGGCGACGAAGAACACGTTCTTGCTCTCTGCGTGCGTGGTTTCGCGCAGCATGATGCCCGCTTTCGTGTAGAGGTTTGTCATGCGCACGCTCTCGATGCGCACAGTGCACACAAAATCCCCTGATTGGGGAACAGAAGCGAAAAACCCGCTGTCTTGCGTTTCCCAGATATCCCTGCCGCTTGCGGTCATGGTATATGTGTCCGATTCATGGTGCAACGCGCCGGGCGTTTGCACCGATCCAATATCGTTGTGGTTCAATTCGATCATATTCCCTCCGTGGTCAATGTTTACTCTCAAGATTCTCTTTTCAGGATCTCCGTGTCTACGGTGATGTGCCGCGGCGCGAGCCCCGCCTTTTTGATGCCGCTCACCGCGAGTTCCCCGCTCAAAAAGCCCATGCGGTACAGCGGCAGGTGCACCGTCGTCAGCACGGGGTCGGAGTATTCGCGCCAACTGATGTTGTTGAGGCCGACTATGCCGATCTCATGCGGAATCGAAAGCTCAAGCAGTTTTGCGGCCTTTGCCACGGCAATTGCGATCTCGTCAGACGCGGCGAATATCGCATCTGGCCGCAAGCCGCCGCCAAGGAGTTGTTCCAGCGCGGGCAAAACCCCGCTTGCGGACGCAACCTGCACCTGCATGAGCGCATCACTAGGCGCGGACAAGAACGCAGCCGAGCAAGCCTGCCGATATCCTTCTGTCCGCCTTTCCATACGCCGCTGACTCGCAGGCCCGCTAATCAACGCGATTCTGCGTCTGCCTTGTGAGAGCAGATAGGCCGAGACTGCCTTGCATACGGCTGTTTCATCGATGGCGACGCAGGAGATGCCGTCTGTCATATCGATCGCGCCGCATTGCACGATGGAAGTCGTGTTTGCCAGAAAACGCACGTCCTGCGCGGGTTCAATCGGGGAGAGTAAAATCGCAGCTCTCGCACTTGTCCGCTCCATGGTATTTTGCAGTGCGCCCGCGGTCAGCAGCATTTCCCCGGTGCGCACAAGCGCCACAAAGAAACCGTGACTCGCTGCGGAATCGGTGATGCCCCGCACAAGCTCCTCATAAAACGCGCTCTCCATATTCGGTAACAAGACCAGAATCAGGTGGCTTTCCCAAAGGAATGTGGGACTGTAACCAAGCGTCCGCATCGCTTCCGCAACGGACTCCATCGTGCTGCTCCTGACAGAGCCTGTTTGACGGACAGCCCGGGAAACCGTAGCAACCGATACGCCCGCTTGCTGCGCAATCTCCTGAAAACTCACATTGTTCTTTTTTGTGTTCATGTCACTCCGCGTTCGGGAATAATGCAATCTTTCTCATGCCGGTTACACGGTGTCTCGCTTCGATATGGATTGGTTGGAGCGCGATTTTCCGCCGCGCTCCAACCTGCATGGTTCGGTATAGTGCTGGTTGATCCGCCGCGTTTATCTACCGTAGCGTTCCAGCAATTCGTAGTGAGTTTTAACAACGTCTCTTGTGGGTTTGTAGTTGAAGATCCAGCCTTCGTTTTCCGCGACCACGCTTCCTTGAAAACCATATTCCTTCAGGATTGTCATGATGTCCTTATAAGGCGTATTCGGCTCTTCGCCGTTTTCATCGAACACATGCGCCTTGCCGTGGCAATGCACCGTGTATTTCAAAAGCGGCAAGAGCGTGGAAACATCGTTTGCCTGAAAGTGGCCCGCTGCTCCCGCGGTTTGCCAGCAGGAGAAATCCGGGATGAGCCTAAACCACGGCGAGTTGATCTTCTCAAGCGCCTCCATGTAAAACGACGGCGGGAACGGCGCGTGCAGCTCTACCGCCCAGATGATCTCGTTTTTCTGCAGCATGGGCATGCACATGTCGACAAGGTCATAGAGCTTTTGAATCGGCACACAGTAAAACGCCGGGCGGAGAATCTTCGCGCCGAGGAGTTTGCAGGTCGCAACACCGTTTTTGATCATTTCGGCATACTCTTCCAGCGTTGCTTCGCGCTCAGGACGCGCAAGAGAGTTGAGGTAGATGCTAAAGCAGAAGATCTCGAGGTTCAGGCTTTTGCAAAGATCCCGGATATGCTCCACATCGGCAATGCTGGTCTGCGGCCAGTTGGGCAAGTGCTGTTCTGCGATAATCTCTACGCCTTCGCACCCGAGCGCCGCGCAATGACGGATGGCATCATCCACCGTGATGTCGCCTGTTTGCAGGTCGCCACCATAGCTATATAAACTCACGCCCAGTTTCATACAGTTGCCTCCATTTCCACTTCGAACGGATAGTCGATCCGGTTATTGGGCAGATGGTATCCTTCAAACGCCGTCCGCACCGTCAGGTCAAACACAACCTTGTTGCTCTTCCGGATGACATCTGCCATCTTGGGGTCGATGATGCGAATCCATGCGCGCTCGCCAAGACCCCAGATCAGCTCGTGCAGATTTCTGGCGTAGTGAAACGGGATTGCCATGTCGCGAATGACGAACTCCACATTGCTCTCCTCGAGCGCATAGCCGTTGACCGAGAGCGCAATGGACGTCACGGTTGAAACGGGAATCGACGTATACCAGGGATTGCGCAGCGGAAACTGCCAGGATGTTTTGTCCCCGGTCTTAACGGCGGACAAGGTCAGTTCCGGCAGTGCTACCCGTCTGGCGAGTTTTCGAAACTGCTCGACGAGACCGTAACTACCTTCTTTTTTTACTACGATTTCATTGCTCATGATGAACTCCTTTCCGAGTTGGGTAATCAATGCTTGTAAAACGTGATCAGGCTTCTTCAAACGGGACAGATTGCTTGAATTGCGCGGAGAGGCGAATAGCTTCCATCAGCCGCAGGACGCGCGCAACCTGATCATTCTTGATGCAAAGCTCCTCTTCGCCATTGAGCGCTGCTAGATAGTTTTCAAAGAACTTACCCCATTGCGGTGCGCCGGTGGCAATATTCTCGGTCTGAAGCGCGTCTTCCGCCCGCTTTGCCATAGCGCGGGTTGGCCCCGCCTTGCTCGCCTCCACTGAAGCGGGCAGCACATCGACGTGTTCGCCGCTGCGTATGAGCTCCGCATCATCAAAAAAGCTTTTGATCACAAGGCTTCCCTTGTCTCCCGCGACATACCAGCGCGGCAGCGGGCGGAGCAGGTAGGTTCCGATCTCCACAGTATACGAGATGCCGCTCTCAAAGAGGCACACCGCCTTGAAGTAATCGTCCACCTTTTCGTTGACGACACTTTTGACGTCAGCAAATACGCTCACAAGCTTGCCCGGTATCAGGGTAAGCATCTGATCCAGCAGGTGAACGCCCCAGTCATAGAGCATCCCGCCACCGAATTCCGGGAAACAGTGCCAGTCGTGAACCTTGCCGTTTGCACCATAGAGCGTGGAGTTGATCATGAACACGTTTCCGACAGTTTTCTGTTCGAATATGCGCTTCACGGTTAAAAAATCCGCATCCCAGCGTCGGTTTTGATGCACCTCAAACTGGACGCCGTATATTGTCGCAGCCTCGACCATCTCATCAAACTGCTTCGCGTTGAGCGCCGCTGGTTTTTCGCAGATGATGTTTTTCCCGGCCTTTGCAGCAGCAATTGCCATCTCATGGTGCAGATGGTTCGGGGCTGCGATCAAAACGGTGTTGATGTCGCGATCCGCAAGCAACATCCGATAGTCTGCATAGGTACGCAGACCACGCTGTTCGGCGTCGGCTCGTTTACTTTCGTCGATGTCGCACACCGCTGCTGTTGTGATGCCCTGCACCAGATGCATGTGGTCCGCGTGCCAGTGACCCATGAACCCAAAACCGATGATTCCTACATTCATTTCCTTGCGCATATACGTGTATCCCTTCGAGATTTTTCCTCTGCTTCAATGGAATGTTCCTATTTTTGGCAAAACAATCCCAGTGCTCCTGCAAAACATGCAGCAGCGACGATTTGTTGCTTACGGGTTTTATTTCATTTATGTGGTCTGGTCTGTGCTGTGTTCTTCCGCCTTACGGCGGGCATCCAGCTCTGCTTTCATGCTTGGATATTGCTTATCGAGCTTATAAAACAACAGGCAGATGATAGCGCCAATGCACGACAACGCGGGAAAGATATAACCGCTGAGCCGAATGGCAGCGATTGCCTCCGGCGTCTGCGCCGCGTTTGCTACGTATCCGCCCGCCTGCATGATCAAAAGCCCCACTGCGCCGCCGATGGATGTGCCAAGCTTTGTGCCAAACGTCGCCGCCGTATAGGTCAACCCCGTTGCGGTCACATGATTTTTCCATTCGCCATATTCCGCCGTGTCGGCCAGCATGGAAAACGTGATCGGCGTAGTGATGCCGAGTCCGATTCCGGCGAGTACAGTGCACGCGATCAGCAACGCAAGCGTGATATTCCCCGTGAAAACGAACCCGCCGATGAGACCAACAAAATAGATCACGCTGCCCGCAATATGAATATCGCGCTTCTTGAAACGGGAAGCGAGCTTTATCGTCGTAAACATGCCGAGAAACGTTCCCGCCACAAAGAAGATCATCAGCGGGAACCCGGGCATTTTGAGGATGTATTTCACCGTATAAACGACCGTCTGCTGGAACATCGAAATCCCGATCATGTTGACGATGTTTAAAATGAGCACCACGAGCCACGGCCAGTTTCCCTTCAGTGCGCGAAGACTCGTCTTAAGCGGTACCGGTACGCTGCTTGCAAACGGAAATCGCTCCTTTACCGTAAAGAACGCAACGAGCAGCAACCCTGCGGATAGTACGCCAAAGACGACCATCGTGAGCGTGAACCCCGTGGCTTCGTTGCCCCGACCCAGCGCCAGCACGAGCTTCATGCCCAGCAGCGTAACGATCACCGTCGCAAAGCGGCTGATCATCATGCGAATAGACATCACCTTTGTGCGCTCGGCGTAGTTGTCCGTCATACTCGGCAGTATTGCGGTCAATGGCGTTTCGATCAAGCCGTAGACCGTGCTGTAGCCGATATAGCCGACGTAAGCCAGCACAAGCTTGGCTGTGTCCGTCTTACCCAGGTTCGAAAAAAGCAAAACCGCAAACAACGCGTTTGGAACGATGGTCCAGAGCAGCCACGGGCGGCAGGAGCCCCAGCGCGTGTGTGTCCGGTCGACAATCAGCCCGGTCAGCGGGTCGTTGATGCCGTCCCAGATTCTAGCGACCACGAGGAGAGTAGCAACCGCGCCGACGCTGAGGCCTACCACGTCCGTGAAAAAGTAGCTCACGTACAGGGAGACCATCACCCAGGCAAAGCTCATACCCATGTCGCCCAACCCGAGTCCGATCCGTTCCGACGGCCCACACCATTGTTTTCGTGTTGCGGACGCCTTATTGTTCGTTTCCATTCGCTCTCTCCTTACGATGTTCGTTGCAATTTTGCTCATGCAACAAGCATCATTGACACGCTTGCTGTATGGCGTTACCAGCCGAGGATTTTTAAATATTCTCTGCTTCTTCTGGCGCACTCCATGCTCGTGAGCGCGTAGTGTTCGTCCTGTTCAACGACGACCCATTCTGCTTCGGCCGCCTGCGCCGCCTCAAGAATCGGTTCCCAAATCTGCTGACCAAAGCCGACAGGCCGGAATTCAAACAGCCCCGTGTCGGTTGCCGAATCCTCGCTGTCGATTCCGATCAGTTTATAGAGGTTTTTCGGGTTGCCCTCTTTGATATAGTCTTTCAGATGTACAACGGGACAGCGTCCGGCGTATTGCTTGAGATAGTCTGCGGGGTTCTGCCCTGCGACTTTAATCCAGCAGGTATCCGGCTCCGCCTGGAGCGCGCTCGCCGGAATGCGCGCATAGATATCGTCCAGCCCAAAAGAGCCGTCTTCCAGACGCACAAATTCAAAATCGTGATTGTGGTACAACAGCGTCATCCCACGCTTGGCAACCGCATTTCCGATGCGCGCCATCTCCGCGATCACCGTTTCATATCCCGGGGTGAAATGACGATACTCCACCGGAAGATACGGCACCACGAGATAGCGACAGCCGATATAAGCGTATGTTTCGATGACGGATTCGATGTCCTGCATCAACTCACTCAACGGCACATGCGCACTGACGGGGATGAGGCCGATGCGATCCAGCGTGTGCTTGACAAATTGAGCGGACAGCCCGTAGAGACCTGCGAGCTCTACTCCATCATAACCGATTTGCTTGATCTGCGTCATCACAGATTCAAATTGATCCGGTGAATGCTCCAGCAGATCGCGCAGTCCGTACACTTGAATTCCTACGGGTAACTTTTTCATAGCGGGCACCTCACGCTTTTTCCATTCTTTTCTTAAAGTACTGGTTGGACAACACATCCATCGACACAGCGATGATGATCAGCAGCCCTTTTGCAACGGACTGCCAGTTAGAGTCGACCCCCAGCAGATTGAGCATATTGTTGATCGTACCGACGATCAGGCAGCCGATGATGGTTCCGACGATCTTGCCCGATCCGCCGGAGAGCGCCGTTCCGCCGATAACGACCGCCGCCACGGCGTCCAGCGCCATGCCGGAGCCAGCCGTTGGCTGCGCCGAATTCGCGCGCCCGGTTAAGACAACCGCGGCGACCGATGCGCAGACGCCCATGAGCATATACACGCCCACCGTAACGCGCTTTGTGTTGATGCCGGAGACAAACGCTGCCTCTTTGTTGCCGCCGATGGCAACGATGTGGCGACCGAACGCGGTTTTGTTCAGAATCAGGTAGATGACCACGCCGACCGCCAGCATCACATAGATCGGGGTTGGCACGCCCAGAAGGTACCCCTGCCCCAGCGCCTTAAACTCCGGAGAGATGCCGCTGACCGCCGAGTTATGCGAGAGCAGCATGGTAATCCCGCCGAATATCTGTCCCGTGGCAAGCGTTACGATGAAAAGCGGAAGCCCAATCGTGACGCCGATGATGCTGTTTAAAAATCCAAATCCTGCACCAATTAGCATTCCGATAACAACTACTAGTAAGAACGGCATCCCAGTCTTGCTCAACAACGCTATGATTACGCCTATGAGACTGATCATGTCGCCGACCGATAAGTCCAAGTTTGCGCTGGCGATGATGCAGGTAAAGCCGATTCCGACAATTGCGCTGACGCAGATCTGCCGAACCACATTCATTAGATTCCTGGTGGTTAAAAAAACAGGCGAGATGAAACAACTGATTAAAAACAGCAGCAGAAAGATAAAGATCGCCTTGTTATCCAGCAGGAAATTCACGGTTTTCGCGTTGTCTTTTCTGTTCAGATTCTTCATATCCAGTCCTTGCGTCATATATATCATTCCTTGTCTTTATACTGCAAATGTATTTTTGCTGCGTAACCACTGGTCAAATTTCGCCCGTACCAGTCGGAGCGTCAGGATCATTCCTTGTCTCAACGATGCCAAAGGCATTCTTGATCAGCAAATTCTTGTCGAAATCCGCGCGCAGCACTTCGTTTACGATGGTTCCCTTGTGAAAGACCATGATTCGGTCGCTGATGCCCATCGCTTCATCGCATTCCGACGAGATCAGAATAATCGCGATGCCCTGACCTGCCAGGTCGCTGATCATGCGATGGATTTCGGATTTGGACCCGACATCGATTCCCTTTGTGGGTTCATCGAGTATCAGTACCCGCGGTTTTGTATACAGCCATCTAGCCAGAATGACCTTCTGCTGGTTGCCCCCGGATAGTGCGCCGACCGGCTGCATTACCGAGGGTGTTTTGATCGCCAGCTTCTCGGTCAGGGCTTTGATGTCCTTATTTTCCTTTTTGCTTTTGATCCATAACCCGTGGCGGCTGATCTCGGAGAGGTTGGCCAGCGAGATGTTGTGCTTGACGCTGAGCCTGCTGACGATGCCGCTTTTTCGCCGATCCTCCGTCACCATGGCAAGCCCGTACGAAATCGCCTGTTTTGGGGAGCGGATATTTACCTTTTTGCCGTCGATGAAGATCTCGCCGCAATGCGGCTTGCGAATCCCGAAGACGCCCTCCATGGATTCCGTTCTTCCTGCGCCGACAAGGCCAAAGCAGCCCAGCACCTCACCCGCCCGCACGCAAAAATTGACATCGTGAAATTGCCCATGCTGCGTGAGATCCCGCACATGCAGGACGACATCCTTCATCTCGCAGGCGGTTTTGGGATACATGTCCTTGATTTCTCTGCCTGCTATCTGTTTGATGAGCGCTTGGTGGTTGATTTCGCTGGCCGCAAATTCATTGATGAAGCACCCGTCCCGCATCACCGTGATCCGGTCGCAAAGCGCCAACACCTCGTCGAGCTTGTGCGAGATGAAAATGACAGCAGTGCCCTCGCGGGTTAAATCGCGGATGATCTGATACAACAAACGAACCTCTTTTTCGGAAAGGGAGCTGGTCGGTTCATCCATGATCAAGATTCTGGGGTTGTAGCTGATCGCCCGCGCAATCTCGACCATCTGCATGTTCGCGATGCTGAGCGTGCGCGTGATCGATTTAGGGTCGATGTCGATGTTGTGTTTATCAAACAGCGCCTGCGTCTTTTTCAGCCGCATTTGTTCGCTGATGATTCCGAATTTGGTAAAGAGCGACTCTCTGCCGATCCAGATGTTCTCGGCGACACTTACCGAAGGAATCAGATTCATTTCTTGATGCACCATGCTGATTCCGTTTGTCAGGGCCTCATGCGGGGAGCGAAACAAAACCGGGGTTCCACAATAGATGATCTCGCCGCTGCTGGGAACCAGTGACCCCAGCAAAACGTTCATCAGAGTAGATTTACCCGCGCCGTTTTCGCCCACCAGTGCGTGCGTTTCGCCTGCCCTGACATGGAGGTTTGCATCACCAAGAGCTTTCACACCCGGAAAGCTCTTGGTGATGTGGTTCATCTCAAGAAGATATTCGTGATTGTTTGTAATCATTTCTACCTCTGCGCAAGCAATCACAATCACTTACGGAATGTGTTTTTCTGTTGATTCATTGCCGAAGCAATTGCAATTGCCTGCGAAACCAAGTGTTGTTTGTTTAGAACCCGAGCAGTTTTTCGACTTCGTCCACATTGTCGATGGTTGTGAACATCGCATCTCCTGCAAGGTCGACCATCTGACCGGACAGATCTTCACCGTTTGCAAGACGGAATACGTAATCCATCGTTGTGGCGATCTGATCCTTGTAGATGACGAACAGGACAGATCCTGTCATAACTCCTGCGCGGATGTCGGCAATCGCTTCCTTCGAGGAGTTGAATCCAATGACCATGCATTTGTCGATGCCGATCTGCGCTGCCTGCAGGGAGTTGATGATGCCCGTCGCCATTTCATCGGACTGGCAGACGACGCAGTTCATGTCCGGATACGCCTGCAGCCAATCTTCCATGGTGTTCTGGGCGGTCGTCGTGTCCCAGCCGCAATCCTGTTCGGCAAGAATTTCGACGCGATCCGGATACTTTGCCATGAGCGGCTCTTTCCAGCCTTTGTAGCGCGCCTGCGTTGCCGGCATAGCCTGCGAACCCCAGATATAGCCGACTTTCAGCGTCGCTTCGGGATTGTCGTCGAGGTATTTGATCAGATAATCCGCAGATCGGGATGCCGCAGTGCCCTGATTGAGCAGAAGCTTGAGCGTCTTTTCGTAATCCACGTTGAAGTGAACGGCCATGGTGGGAATGCCGGCTTCCGCGCAGGTTTCAAACGCTGGCACGCTGCCAACCGGATCGACAGCCTTGATGATAATCACGTCCGGCGCGAGGGTGCACAGGGTTTCCACGTCGGTGATCTGCTTTTGCACGTTGCTGTCTGCGTCGAACATGACGAGTTTCACGTTGCCAAGTTCTTCCGCAGCCTTTTGCAGGTAGTCATACCATAGTGTCTGCGCATTGTCCATGGCATTCATGGACACGCCGATCGTGATTTCCTTTTGCGGGGCTTCGGTTGCTTCTACGGCTTCGGGTGCCGCTGTAACCTCGCTGGTTGCTGTCGCATCGGCGGGTTCCGTTGTCTGTGCTGCATCCGCTACAGGGCTAGTGCAACCAGACAAGAGGCTGAGCGCCATCGCTCCGCAGAGTAAAAGGGCTAACCATTTTTTCATGTTCTTTCTCTCCTTTTTTTATTGCTGTTAATCGTCCAGTACGCGTTCCTGGCACGATTCGGGGTACGAAGAAGTTACGAGCGGTTGCGGGCGGTCACAGCGAGTGGTCATCTCATAGATCCTGCCCGTTTCGCAGGAGCGTTGGATCCCGCTGATGACCTCCATGGCATGATAGCCGATGTCCGCATGGCAGCGCGGGCGGCGGTTGTTTCGAATGGCATAGCACATGTCTGCCAATCCAACGCCGCGCAGTGAATCGTAGAACCCATGCAGTAGCGGCAGTTCAACCGTAGCAATCGGAGCCATTTCAGCAAGGGTTTGTATGTCGTCGTCCGTCTGGGCCTGTTGCTGACCCTTGCCGCCCGGCTGCTGGCCGGGGAGCAGGCGCTCAACCGGAGGCTTGGCTCCGGCGCGTGTAACACTGATCACATCACAGAACGCATTCGGGTCACCCAGATGCAACGTGCCGTTGGTTCCCGTCACCACAAAGCTGCGGCTCATGAAGCTATCCGAAGAGATATGGAACGTACCCAACACACCGTTTTCAAACTCCAGCGCCGCCATCAGGGTCGTCGGCGTGTCTACCTGAAAGGTCTCGCCATACTTCGGGTGTTTCGGGTTTTCATAGATGCGCTCCGGAAACAGGTTGCCGCCAAAGCCGGTCACGCGCTTCACGCTGCCAAAGAGATTGATCATCTCGTGGAGGAAATAGCCGCCGAGGTCAAACGGGAAGCCGCCGCCGTGATGCAGCGGGAAGAAGAAGTATTTCGGCGCGAGATCGAAAAAGGGCGTCTCCAGCGCATAATGCATGGTGATCTGCGCATGTACGGTGCGCGCCTCGCCGATGATGCCGTCGTCGAGATATTTGCGTGCGGACTGTTCCCAAGCGCCTAAAAACGTATCCGGCGCGGTCGTGTAGAAGAGGTTCTTCTGCTGCGCAAGCTGCATCAACTCCGACGCCTCTTCAAACGTGGGCGCCATCATCTTTTCGCAATAGACGTGTTTGCCGTGCTCAAACGCCATGCGGGTGATCTCCACGTGCGACTCCGGATAGGTCAGGTTGACGATGACCTCGATCTGAGGATCCTCCATCAACTCTTGCACGCTCATCTTGCGCACATGATACTTGTTTGCAATAAACTGCGCCCGCGCATCGATGAGATCGGCAACGCCAATGACTTCGATGATCTCGAACTTCTTGACCATATTGTCCATATAGGTCGCCTTACAGATGCCACCGCAGCCGACAACGCCGACCTTGACTGTTTGTTTCTTCATGTTTCCTCCTGGCTTTGATCGGAATAGATTTGAAAGATATCCTTCGCTGAACATGTTGAGCAGCTTGAATAATAAATATCGGATGAAGAAAGATGTAATTTCAATTTAATCGGCTGAGAATCTGGCCGGATTGAATGTTTTGTAATGTGTGTTTTGTATACTTCTATTCTATTCTTCCCCTGAGAGTTATCAATTTCGTTATTTTATGATGGACTTTAAATATTTACGCTGACCCCGAACACCGGTAAGAACGATGAGATTTTTTCGGGTTTGTGTGATAACATGCAACTATCGCATCGTTATGTTTCTTTTCAAACCAATCCTTTATCGGTCAGGCTCTCCGAGGAGTATCATATGAGTAATTCAAAAAACAAAGACAGCGTCATGATAAAAAAGCAGAACCCCGTCGGGAGCGTTTTGGACGCTTCACCGAAGAATTCTGCGTTTCGCCATATCCTGTTGAGCGACGTTGTCGCCCGCAATAGTTATTATGAAGCCTGGAATGAAATCAATCCTACGCCGCAAGAACCAAAGTGCATTCTGATTGCGAAATTCCCCGGCATGCAAAAATCCGAACGATCCGACGCTGAACTGGAGACGGAGCTCTCCGCCTTGATGATCCGGAAAGCCAAGAATGCCGCATTCCAACCAGTCGGCGTCGCTTTGAGCGGCAGCTTCGTCCTGCTTGCAAGTTACAGCATGATCGATCAGTTGATCGAGATACTGTGTGAGTATTGCGAACAAAATCGTCTTGATTATCGGATTGGAATCAGCAGCCCGATCAGCAACGTTGACTACTTCTCCGTCGTCTACTCAGAAGCGATAGACGCAGTTGCAAGCAGTACAGAGAACTCTAAAATCAACAGCTATCAGAAGAATCAGCTTCGCGCAAATGCGATGCCCGGCGGTACGGCCGATCTTTTTTGTCAGAATGTTTCAAGGCAACTGATTGAGAGCCTTGCCGAAAATGACGACGCACGCTTGCCAACCATTATTCCGGGATTCATCAAGCACATCTCAACGATGGACTACAATACCGCATTCAATATCTGTATTGATATCATCCGCAGTATTTCCGAGCATTTCGGGCTGGATACCTATGAAGATTTCCATATTAAATACCGCTTTGATCTCTTCGGGCAAGAGGAAAAAATCTTCAGTGCCATCCGCACCACATTTGTCGACAATCTGTTTCGAATCATTGCGATTCTGAAGGAAACACCCGAAAACAGCACGAAGCGTATCATTAAGAAAGTAAGATATCTGGTAGAGAGAAACTATTCCAATCCGAACCTGTCGTTGCTCGATATCGCAAGCACGTTGAATCTCAGTTATAACTATTTGAGCAGCATTGTCAAGCAGACGACCGGAACATCCTTTGTCAACCACTTGACCACCGTTCGCATGAACAATGCTGTAAAAATGCTCTTGCAAGGAACGTACAAGGTTTCGGAAATCGCTACGGCAGTTGGTTTCAACAGTTCCGGATATTTCGTGACTGTGTTTAAACGATATTTCAAATCTTCTCCTTCCGAATATCGCGCACGGGCATCGTTGCCGGTGTCTGATACTGATATGGCAACCTAAGAACGCATGTGTCACAAAACAAAAAAACTATCTCGCTTCAAGTGGACCACTCTTTGTCGCACCGACTCGGTCCGACCTTCACCTGTGATTTTTTCTATGCAGGTAGCCGGCGTAAACGACTTTCTTCTATGCTCGTAATTGGATCAACCATAGAAAACACAAAAAAGCACGCGTAACCATCCGGTTTGCGTGCTTCTGTTTTTCATTGATGTCTATTGTTTGGGCGTCACCGGAAACGAGCCGACGTGCCGGCGGAGGTTTTCCTCCAGATGACGGGCGAGGTCGTCGCCCTTTCTCTGCTCGAGCAGGGAGATATACCTTCTGTGCTCCTCCTGCATCTGCTCGGGATACTTGGGGTTAAACGCCGTGCGCATCCGCAGATATGCAATGCTGTCCCATAGCGAGTCGATCATCTGAATCAACCGCTCCATGTGGCAGGGACGGTACATGCTCATATGAAACTCGCGGTTGAGCTGATACATCTGCTTGCTGGTTTCCAGGCTGATAGGCTTTTGCCCGTATGCCTCCAGCTGCTCCTGCAGCACCAGCAACTGGTTGAGCTCCGCGTCCGAAATCTGCGCCGCCGAAATGCGGCCCGCGAGCGGCTCTAAGACGCTGCGCAGTAGATAGACCTCGCGAATCTCGTCGTCGGAAAGCTTCCGAACGGAACTGCCTACATATGGCACGCTCTGCATTAGCCCTCTTGCGCAAAGCATGCGAACGGCTTCTCTGACTGGCATACGGCTCACACCGAACCGCTCCGCAAGCTCATCCTCGCTGATGCGCTGCCCTGCTTCCAGCGTTCCGTCCATGATCCAATCGGAGATTTGCTCGCAAATCAGCTCGCTCATGCGCTTGTTGTTGAGTTGGATTTTCGCGACGGGCAGATCCTGCTTCTTCGGCATGCTGCTTCCTCCCAAGGGATATCTACGGATTGTATTATAGCATACAATCCGATTCCGCGTGAATCACGCAAATTCCGGATTTACGATTTGCGATCCAAAATTTCACGCAGGGAAGCAATCTGCGCCGTCTCTTCGACGAGTTCTGCGGTGTGTTCCGCCTCGATGATGTCTTTCCCAACCGCGACGACGCCGTGTCCGCGTAGGATGAACGCCGTGAGCTTCGGATTCTCTTCAAACAACGCCTTGACGAGCGGAACATGCTCCTGCAAGAGCATCGGTGAATCGACGTTGAGAATCGGGATATCGTGACCCAGTTTGAGCTTGACATGCAACGTCGTCATCGGCAGCACATCGTGACGGTAAGCATACGCGATCGCCCACGGGCTGTGGCAATGCATCACGCCGCCAATACCAGGCAACAGCTCATAAAGCATGCCGTGTAGCACAACTTCACGCGTTGGTTTAGGGTCGCTCTCCTGCACACGGGTGCCGTCAAGCCTGGTCACGACAAAGCCTTCGCCTTCGCTCGAACAGTCTGCAAACGATCCGCCGCTGGCTTTGACGATCATCTGCCCCGCTTCGATATCACGCGCAGAAAGATTGCCGCCGCTGCCGGTTTGGATGCCGCGCGCATATGCCCGCTGCGCCGCCATGTTGAGGAGAGTGTAGCGTTCTCCGCGTTTTTTCGCCTGTTCCATACGTGTTTCTCTTTCCTCTTCCGTTTTGGATGTTAGGACTGTTTACGCTGCCAAAGCGGCAGCACCTGCCGAATCAGCGCGTTGAATTTCTCCGCATCCCATGCGGCACGCCCGGTAAAGAGCCCGTCCACATCGGGTTGTACGATCAACTCCTCCGCATTCAGCGGGTTGACGCTGCCTCCATAAAGCACGGGGATCTCCCGCGTGGGAAACAGCTGCGTCAGGGCGCGCCGGATGCTTCCATGGCGTGCGCGTACGTAGTCCGCCGTGGCAGGCACGCCATTGACGCCGATCGCCCAGACGGGTTCGTAGGCAACCCAGATGTGATTTGCCTGATCCGCCTGAACGCCGGAAAGCCCGATCTTGAGCTGCATGGAGAGCACCTCGTCCGCGATTCCCGCGGCCTTTTGCTCCGCCGTTTCGCCGACACAAAGCAGCGCGATGAATCCGTGGTCGAGCGCGCTGAGCACCTTCTTGTTCTCCTGCTCGTCTGTCTCGTGGAACACATGCCGCCGCTCGCTGTGTCCAATCTCGACGATATCGATGCCGAATTCCTCCAACATCAGCGGAGAAACCTCGCCTGTAAACTGCCCTTGCTCTTCGGGATGCATGTTCTGCGCGCCGAGGAGGATCGCTTTGTCTTTGACCGTGTTCGCCGCGCGCTCCAGCGCGGGATAAGACGGAATTACGAACAGTGTCACGTCGGTTCGCAGATCCTGCGTGAGCGCCTGCAGCGCAGAAAGGTACTCCTGCGTTTGCGCGGCGGTCTTGTACATCTTGAGGTTGGTGCCCATCAACAGCGGTTTCATATCGTATCTTTCGTTGTCGTTCGTTCGGATTTTACTTGCGGCTTGCGCCATCGATGCTGCGCATGCAGTCCACCTTCGGTTGCGAGCTGCCGCCGGGGATATATTCGAGCGTCAGCCACTCACGCAGAATCTTCTTCGCGAGCTCGGGACCTATCACGCGCGCGCCCATGCAAATCACGTTTCCGTTGTTGGATAGGCGCGAGCGTTCCGCCGAGAACGAGTCGTGACAGACGGCGGCGAATATGCCGGGAAATTTATTCGCGGTCATCGCCATGCCGATGCCGGTTCCGCAAATGATGATGCCCTCTTTCTGGTAATCGCTTTGAATGATCGTTTCGCAGACGCGCTCCGCAACTTCAGGATAGAGCGTCTGATCCTGCTCACTCTCCACCCCGACATCCTCATACGGGATGTTGAGCTGCTTGAGCACACCGATGAGCGTGTGCTTGAGTTCGACCGCCGCGTTGTCGCAGCCGATGACGATTGCTTTTGCCATACTATGAATCCTGCCTTTGCAAGTAGTTTTTTTGATTAACCGGTCAGTGAAACCCGCCGAGAACGGCGGCGAGCGACGGACAGTCCTTTGCCGCTTCTTCCAGCGGAATGCCAGCGTGCGCGGCGTTGACCGCAGCCATCGTGGCCTCCGCGCCGCTTTTTGCGCCCATCGGGTGTCCCTGAATCGCGCCGCCAACGCCGAGTATGACATCGTTTCCGATTTCGCGGATGACTGCCGCAAGGTTGAGCGGGGTCACGCCGCCACCCACGACTGTGAAGATCGGCTTGATACTGCCCAAAGGCAGTTTCTGCTTCTGCACGGTCTTGAGAAATTCAAGATAGCCGTGGCTGCCGGGCGCGCCGGGATACATGGTCATCACCATATCCGCACCGGCAAGCCGCGCGAGCGTGCCGAGCAGCACGGGGTTTGCATAGCCCAGATACGCGGAGCTCATCATGCCCGCGCCTGCGTAGTGCGCGAGGAACGCAAGCTTGTCCCCAAATTCTTCCGTGAGTTCCGCAAACGCATCGAGCCCCGTGGTTACAAAGTTGACCATCGCCATCTTCACGCCTTCATCCACGAGCATCTGCGCTGTTTTGCGCATATAGCCGGGTCTTCCGGTGATGTTGGGGATATAGACGGGCGCTGTTCCGCGCGCTTCTTTGACGCGCTGCGCTTCGGTTGCGTAGGCGCGGACGCGCTGCATCACGGATAGGATCGGAATCTCCGCGAGCACCTCGTCGTCCTTGATGAGATCGACCCCGCCCATCGCGCTCTGGGTAAAGAGCTTTGCGCCCTCTTCGGCGCTGTACCCGATACAGGGTTTGATCATGTTTAACACAAGCGGGCGATCTATCACCCCCGTCAATGCGCGAACGCCGGAAACCGATTGTTTCGGTCCCTGATAACGTTTCATCGCGGACTGCGTCAGCGAAATATCCAGTAGCTTGACGCTCAGCGCGGTGGAGACATCGTTACCCACCAGAGCGGTCTGCAGCATTGCAAAACTCGGCAGATTATGCGCGGGGAACGCCACGCGTAAAACCGTGCAGACGGGTTCCGCGGGGATGAGCTCCAGTGAGAGCACGCGTGCCTGATAGCCTTCCACCATGCTCCGCGTGATGCCCGGCAGCTCCACCCATGTGCCGACCGTTTGCCCTATGGCAAACTTGCCCGCGCGGGCGAGTGCGTCCTGCTCGTTAACGCCGCTGACGAGATAAGTGGCGATCACATAGTCGCCGGATGCGATATTTTCTTCGTTGTCGAACGGAAGATCAAAATACATGTTTGCTTCCTTTGCCGTTGTCTGTTCTATTTCAAATTCTCGTTCTGATAAAAAGGCAGAACGTTGTATTCCAAGTTAATCTGCAAGCAGTCGCGTCATCTCTTCATAGGCGCAATTGCTGAACGCCTCGTCAAAGAAATGTGCGTCCAGCTCGACAAGCCGGATATCCTTGCGCAAACCCTTGCGGATGGTATCAAAGATCGCCTGATCCACGGTTGGATCATAGAGCTTCTGCCCTTTGCGCGTGTCGCTTCGAAGTCCTTGCAGTGGGAGGATGACGGTGAGTTTTCCCGTGTGGCGGTTGAGCCGCAGCACAAAGATTTCTGCACCGCGTGTAGCCTCGTCCGGCGTGAGCTTGACATGCGCGATCTCGCTGTTGTGAAGCACATATTTGCGCGCTTCCGGCGCGCCGAGCGCTCCCGCGAAAAACTCTTTTGCCGATACATCTACAAAATCCATGCCGCCCGGGGCAACGAGCGTCGGAATCCCGCGTTCCGCCGCAGCACAGAGCCTGTTTGCGGCGCCAGCGGAAAACCCGAAGCCAAACACATCCTGCGAGATGATCTCGTGCGGCGAAAGATCGAGGCATGCCTGCATCTTCCCTTGCGCAATCAGCTGCTCCATGCAGCGCCCGCCGACGCCGGTAGAGTGGAACGTGACCACGCTTCTACCATCGCCTTCCAGCAGGCGAACCGCGCCGACCACGCCGTCGTTGGTCGCGCCCATCATGCTCGCTGCGATCATCGGACGATCACTCGAGAGCGTTTGTCCGCCAAATCGCACCATTCCCATCACAGCGGCGGCAGCGTTGGTCAGCACCATCTCCGTCAAAGGATTCAATCCCGCAATGTCCGCGACTGACGGCATGACTGTAATGTCCTTGTCCCCGACCAGCAGCTCAAACGGACGGTTTCCGCAGGCTACGGTGGAGAGAATTAGCTTCGGCACGCCGACGGGCAGCGCGCGCATCGCGGCGGATGCCATGCGGGAGTTTTGTAAGCCCCCGATGCCCAGCACGCCGTGGATGTTACCCGTTGCATACAGACTTGAAACGATCGTAACGACGCCCGCCTCCATCACGGAGATCGCTTCCGCGCGACCTGAAAGGCGCACATGCTCAATCGTGCTGCCGCCCGCCATCGCGATCTCTCGCGGAGAAATGGAAGCTTCGTAGCTGTAGCCGCCCTGCGTGGAGAGATCGACCGTCAATACGCCGAATCCTTCCTGCTGAAAAATCGCGCGTAGAAACTCCATCTCCGCCTTTTTCGTATCGGCGCAGGCGATGATGGCGATAGTTTTTTTGTTTGTGTTGTTGCTGCTCATAAGGCGATCCTTTTTCCGGCGTTGCGGACGGGTCTGTTGGGAGGAGTCGGGAGCGCGGACGGAGCCGCGCTCCCACTCATGAGGGATGATCGTTCTTCTAAAGTCAAGCAGTGCTGTACCCGCTCCATGAAATTACGTTATTATTTACCGAGGCCGAACACAGGCGTCTTTTCCATCCGCGTCATTAGCTCGGTTTCGTGCGTCACGAGAATATGATCGAGGCTCTCCGCGCGCTCTTTGGTGATCTCAAGGCTTCTCCAGCACTCGACGATGTTGGCAAAGCGGCCCGGAGGGGTCACGGTATAGCCGATTTCGGGAATCGCGTTGAAATTCGCCATGCGGAAAGCGGAGTCGCCGCCGAGGATGTATTTGCCTTCGAGCGTATCGACCTCGATGGACATGTGTCCCGGGGAATGGCCGAAGGTTTCAAACGCGCGCACGCCAGGGACGATTTCAGCCTCGCCGGAGCAGGTGTCAACCTTGATACCTTCAAACGGGCGCTTTACGCCGAGGAAGGGATGCTCGTAACTCTTGTAATAGAGCGGGATGGGATCCAGCGCGAACGCGTACTCACGCTCATGCGCGATGAACGTCGCGTTGGTGAACTTATCCATATAGAAGATATGGTCCCAGTGCATGTGCGTAAAGAGCACATAATCGACTTCTTCACAGGCGATGCCAAGTTTGGCAAACTGCTCATGGATGGCTTCGCCTTCGCTCTGCCAGGAACCCGGATGATGATATTTATCCGCGCGATCGGTCCAGGCCATGCCGGTATCGACGAGGATCTTCTTGCCTTCGCCTTCGATGAGGAAGGTCAGCACGGGTAGGGCTTCCTTCTCTTCCGAAATGCCCGAAATGTACTTATAGACCGAGTGATGATAGTGGTATTGCTTGGGGTAAGTGGGCACATAGCCCGTGTTGATGGGGCGAATCGTGAAATTTGCCATGGTTTAACCTCCGAACCTTTCCGTGTTATATCGCGCGGTTTTGCGCTTTGATTGCGTTATTATGCGCGCGAATTTTTTTCGCGTTTGCTTCTGGTAAAGACATCCAGCCACACCATGAGGATGATCACGATGCCGACCGCCATCGACTGCAGATAGCTCGACACGCCGATGACATTGATGACGTTGAGGATAATGGTGAGCACCAGCGCGCCGATGACCGTGCCGAAGATGCCGCCTTCGCCGCCAAGCAGCGAAGTGCCGCCCATGACCACCGCGGCGACGATCTGCAGGCCGTAGGAGTTGCCCATGTTCGCGTCCGCGGCATTGAGGCGAGCCGTGAGCACGATGCCGCCGATGGCCGCGGTGATGCCGCAGATGACGTAAGCGGTGATGGTGTCCCGTACGCTCTTAGCCGCGCTGTATCTGGCGGCGTAGGCATTGCTGCCGAGCATATAGATGTTTCGGCCGAGCGTCGTCTTTTGCAGCACGAAGTACAGAACGCCTGTAAGCACGATTGCGATGATGACCGGGATCGGCAGGATGCCGACGTAGCCCACGCCGATGGGCGTGAAGTTTCTCGGAAGATCGTAGATGACTTTACCCTGCATGACGATGGTTGAAATGCCGAGCACGACCATGTTCGTGCCGTAGGTCGCGACAAACGGCGGAAGCTTCAGTATACCGACCAAAAGGCCGTTGAACACGCCGATAACCATGCCGACGATGACACCGGCGAGGATGACCACCGGAATGGACACACCAAGCAGCAGCAGCTGCGCCACAATGCAGCCGACCAGCGCCGCGCTGTTGTTGATCGAGAGATCGATTCCGCCCGTGAGCACGACGGCGGTTAAGCCGGAGCTCAGGATAAACAGCACGCTCGTCTGGCGAAGCACCGTGATCAGGTTGTCACCGGTCATGAACGAGGAAGTCGTCAAGCTCGCAGCGATGACCACAAACACGAGCACCGAAACGCTGATCGCGTACTTGGACTGCAGAAGATAGGTTCCGATTTTTTTCATCATAATATTCCCTACTCCTCCTGCCTGCGTTTGATGTATGCATCCAGCATGATGGCAAAGAGCACCACGATGCCGATGATAGCGGTCTGGTAGATGGAGGATACGTTCATCATCACAAGACCGTTCTTCAAAATCTGAATCAGCAGCACGCCGAACACCGTTCCGCCGACACCGCCGCGCCCTTCGCGCATGCTGGTGCCGCCGAGCAGCACAGCCGCGACGGAGTTGAACTCGAATCCGTTGCCGACAATCGGATTGCCGCTCTCAACACGGCAGGCAAGGATGAATCCAGCAACCGCCGTCATAAATCCTGTATAGGTAAACGCCTGAATCGTCGCAAGATCCGGACTATAGCCCGCAACCTTCAGTGACTCGGGATTTCCGCCCATGCTGATGACGCGCGCGCCGAAGCGGGTGAATTTTAAGAGCACCATCGTCAGCACAAAGCAGCCGATTGCGATCCAAAGGATAAAGGGAATACCCAGAAAGCTGCTCTTTGCGATGATCTTATAGATCGCATGTTCGTAATACACCGAAGAACCGTTGGATGTGATCAGCGCGACCGAATTTAAGATGTTCTGCATGCCGAGCGTAGCAATAAACGGCGGCAACTTCATCTTTGCGACGATCAGGCCGTTGAGATACCCCGCGAATATGGACGAACCCATCGCAAGCGGCAGCGCGACGCCGATCGGCAGATTCTTCTGCATCAGCACAACCCACACGACGGTCATCATATTCAGCGACGCGCCGAGCGAGAGATCCGTGCCCTGCATGAGTACGATGATCGTCTGCCCGCAGGCGACGACGAACAACGGGGAAGCCTGTATTAGAATCGAGATGAAATTGCTCGCGGTGAAGTAGTTCTTGGTATTAAGGCCGTAAAACACGAGCATGACTGCGATCATCCAGACAGCGGGCGGGAGCGAACCGACCCGCTTTTTCAGCGTCTTTGCCGTCATGCTTCCACCTCCTTGCCGAGCACCATCGCGCGTCCGATCTCTTCCAGCGAGCACTGGTTGCGTATCACTTCGCCGGTGATCGTGCCGTCTTTCATGATATAGATCCGGTCTGACATGCCGATGACTTCCTGCAGCTCTGACGAAATCATTAAGATCGCTTTGCCTTCCGCGGCGAGACGATCCATCAGCGCATAGATTTCCATCTTCGCGCCGACGTCGATGCCGCGCGTGGGCTCGTCAAATATAATGACGTCCGACTTTGCGCTGAGCCACTTGGCGATGACGACCTTCTGCTGGTTGCCGCCGGAAAGCTGGGATACGGGGCGGACGACGTCCGGTGTGCTGGTCTTCAGCAGCTTGACGTATTCCTCCGCAATCTTCCTGTTTTTTCGCTCGGAGACGATGCCGCTGGGGAACACGCTCTTGAGACTGACCGCAACGGTGTTCCACGCGATGGAACTCTTCAGCGCTAGCCCATAGCGTTTCCGGTCTTCCGGCAAGAGCCCAAGTCCGTTTGATACAATATAGGAGGGCGATCGTCCGGTCACGTCTTTGCCGTGGAGAAAGATTTTTCCGCCGGCGGGTTTGTCGATGCCGAAGATCAGGCGTGCCATCTCCGTGCGTCCCGCGCCGACAAGACCCGCGATGCCGACGATCTCGCCGCGGTTGAGCGTAATGGAACAGCCTTTGACGCGGCCTTTATGATCGCGCAAGTCTTCGGTGCGGAGCGCTTCCCCGGTGTGCGCGTTCTTGGTGCGGACATAGACCTGCGAGATGTCTCTGCCAACCATGAGGTTGACGAGCTCCTCGTCGGTCAGTTCGCCGACGGTGAGTGTGCGGATGAACTTTCCATCGCGCAGCACGGTGATCCGGTCACCGATGCGGTGGTATTCCTGCATGCGGTGGGAGACGTAGATGATACCGATGCCCTGCTCGCGCAGCTTTCGCACCTGTTCAAAAAACGGCTCGATCTCGCGCTCCGAAAGAGACGCAGTCGGTTCGTCCAATACGATGATCTGCGGTTTGAAGGAGAGCGCTTTCGCGATTTCGATCATCTGCTGTTGCGCCACATCCAGCAGCTTGACCGGAATCTTTGTGTCGATATCTGCACAGCTGAGCGAGGCTAAGATCGCCTTCGCGTCGCGCTGCATTTTTCGATGGTTGATGAGCCCCGTGCCGCGAATCAGCGGCTCGCGGTTTAAGAAGATATTCTGCGCAGCGTTGAGATACGGAACCATCGTTAGTTCCTGATACACCGCAACGATGCCATGCTTGATGCCGTCCTTGGGCGAAGAGAAGCAGAGCTTTTCTCCGCGCAGTTCGATTTCGCCCTCCTCCGGCTGATACATGCCGAGGATGCACTTGGCAAGCGTCGATTTCCCCGCGCCGTTTTCGCCGACGAGCACATGCACCTCGCCTGCGCGCAGGTCAAAGTCCACATGGTCGAGTGCGCGCACGCCGGGAAACGACTTGCTCAAGCCCCGAACGGTTAAAATGGGTTGCTGTTCCATCCAAAAACCCCCTAAAGTGTGCCAAACGCGATATTGGTGTCGCGTGCGGGACGGCGGCTATTCGGCCGCCGCCCCGCAAGGATGTTTGTTGCTTTGGGTCGCCTGTGTGTTCCGTCAAAATGGACTTCCGCTTTGTTCAGAACTTGTTTCTCTTAGTTGAACCAGGCAAAGTTGCTGATGTAATCGTCGATGTTGCTGGAATCGATCAGCGGCTTGTGACGCTCAGACGGGAACGGAATGAAGTATTCCGCAGGCAGAATGCCGCTGTCGAGGTACTGCACGATCATCGTGATGGCATAGTAGGTCGAGCCGAATGGATCGGTGTTGTAGGTGACCGTCAGATCGCCAGCCTTGATGGCCTGGGAAGCATCGGCGGAGCCGTCGAACCCGCCGACAAGCACGTTGGTGATACCGGCTGCTTTGAGCGCCTGGATTGCGCCGAGAGCCATTTCATCGTTGCAGGCGATGACGACCTTGAGCTGGTCTTTGACGCCTTCACGCTGGAGCAGGTTTTCCATGACCTGCATACCCTGCGCACGGTTGAAGTTCGCGGGCTGCGAGTCGATGAGTGTGATACCCGGATAGGAGGCGAGCAGGTCGGTGATGCCGGCTTTGCGCTCTTCTGCGTTCTGTGCGCCCGGAGGGCCCTCGAGAATAATCAGGCCGCCTTCGCCGCCAACCTTCTCAAAGAGGTACTTCGCAACGACAGAGCCGGTTTCGTAGTAGTCCACGCCCGTACGCATCATGGAGCCGGAAGCGGACGCCGTACCGATGGATATCACCGGGATGCCGGCTTCGTTCGCGGCATCAACGGCAGGCATGATGCCCTTGGAATCGGACGGATGAATGACAAACGCGCTCACGCCCTGCTGCATCTGGGCTTCCATGATCGCGATCTGCTCTTCGATGGAGTCCTGCTGTGCCGGGGCCAGCGTGACAACCTTGATGCCCAGATCGGTTGCGGCTTTTTCCGCGCCCTTCCACATACCGTTCATGTACGGGTTTGTGGAGTTCTTTGTCATGACGCAGATCGTGTAGTCGCCCTTGGCTTTGACGTCGGTCGTAATGGTCGAGCCGATGCCGACGACGGGCAGTTCAATGGTGGTCTTCGCGGCATCCGATGCGCGCGCCACGTTCTGGTTTAGGGAGAAGTCAACCTTCACAGGAGCTTCGGTCGCTTCCACAGCAGCTTCGGTGGCTGCCGCTTCCGGTGCGGTGGTGGCTTCCGCAACGGGTTCTGCGGGTGCGGCTGCGGTGCAGGCAACGGCGCTGAACGCCATGAGCAGCACGAGCAGGATGGATAGAGCCTTCTTCATCATGTTTCCTCCTTTTATTTTGGGGTTATTTTAGCTGAACCTTTTCAGCAAGAATATGATGTGATACCGAATGAGCGCGTAGCAGGATGAGGTCACTTCGCCGTATATGTTTTGTATTTGAGTTTGCTCTTGTTCATAGAAGAAAGGTCAGCGGCAATACTGTAGGTATATCATGTTCTGCCGAACACGAATATCGGGCATGAACTGTTTCACCTATACACGTTCCTGTGAAAGGGATTTATTCAACGAATTCGTGCGAAATGTTTATGAAAGAGCCATAATCTTGTTCGTTTTCGGTGATTGGATACAATATACCATTATCCTATTTTACTGTCAAGCATTAAAACAGATTGTTGTGGACGGTAAGCAATCTGTTGTATCAGCAAAGCAGACGTATGTTTCACGACGGAAAAAAGCAGAAGAATCTGCGGAAAATCCAACTCACTTCATTGCAAGAAGGATTTTGTCTATGAAGTTGAAGCCAAGCATTTGTTGCCCGTTCTGTTGCCCTTCGCCCGTTGGGGTTTGAAAAATTTCGGTGTATCTGTTTTGCATGAATGAGAAAAAAGCGTTACCGACGGAACCAGTTGCAGCTCCATCGGTAACGCTCGTCTCAGTCAATGCACTATGAAAAATCAATACTTCATCTCGACAAATTCATCTCGGAGTTGAGCGGTTATCCAATCCGGATGACCGCCTTGACTACGTCTTTTGCATTGCTGGAGACGAAGTCAAATGCCTCTTTGACATGATCAAAGTCAAACTCGTGACTCACGATGCTCTTCACGTCGATCGATCCGCTCGCGATGGCGTTGATCGCGACGGGGTATAGATTGCGATAACGGAAGATCGTTCTGAGGTTCCCTTCTTTCCCCATCAGCTTCATGAAGTTGAACGAGGTTTCGTCCTTTGCCGTCATGCCGACGAGCACGATCGTACCGCCGCGGGAGACGACGTCCGCCGTCTGCTTGACCGTGATCTCGGAGCCCGCGGTTTCGATGACGACGTCCGCGCCCTGCCCTGCGGTCAGCTCCGCGATTCTTTCTACCGCGTTGCATTCCCGCGCGTGGATCGTCTCGGTCGCGCCCAGCCTGCGCGCGGTCGCAAGGCGGTTCTCCAGCACGTCTACAACATAGACCTTGGAAGCGCCTCTCGCCTTGCAGGAGAGCAGTGTCACAAGCCCGATACAGCCCGCGCCGAAGATCACGACCGTGTCGCCGAGCTTTACTTCGCCCATGCCGGAGGCGTGCAGGCCGACCGCGAGCGGCTCCACAAGCGCGCCTTCCGTATTAGAGACGTGATCCGGCAGCTTGAAGCACATATCTTCCGGGTGGGTCACGTAGTTGGTGAATACGCCGTGGTACGGCGGGGTTGCGAAAAACTCCACGTCCGGGCAGAGGTTGTATTTGCCGGTCTTGCAATAGTTGCACTTGCCGCAGGTCTTGCCCGGCTCCAGCGCGACGCGATCGCCGACGACAAGAGTTTTCACCGCGCTGCCGACCGCGACCACCTCGCCCGCGCACTCGTGGCCGAGGATGAAGTCCCCTTCTACCACGAAGTCGCCGATCCGGCCATGCTGATAGTAGTGCATGTCCGATCCGCAGATGCCGACGACGTCGACCTTTACCAGCACTTCGTGATCACTCGGAGTCGGCATGGGAACCTCTTTGGTGACCATGTTGTTCGTGCCGCTCATGAAAACTGCCTTGTTGGTCATATCAATTCCTCCGGTATAATTTATAATTTTCGAAAAAATGGAAGCCCATTTTTGTTTTCAACGTTGTCAAGTCACGAGTATCGTCTCTTATGAGTCTAAAACTCAAAATTGCGAATTCCATGTTATGTTATAAGAATATTGAATGAGAGAATGTACGCCGCGGGTGAGGCGGCGTACATTTCATTCACTGCGATGCCGTTGCGTTACTTGATCGCGCCGGCTTTCTTGTGCATCTCGATGTACTGATCCACGTTATCCTTGGTGATGAGCGGGCAGTCGATATCGGTGTCGATCTGCGTCTCTTCGCCGGTAAGGAGCTTATTGAGTGTGGAGAGGATGGTCGAGGCAAGGTCATACGCGCTCTGCAGGCTCGTGGAGGTCATGCGGCCTTCCTTGATCAGCAGGCAGGCTTCTGCCGTGCCGTCCACGCCGTAGGAGAGGATGCTGGCGAATGCCGGTTTGTCCTTGACGGCTTCCAGCGCGCCGGCTGCCATGTTGTCGTTCATGGAGATGATGGCGTCGATCTTGTCGTTCGCCTGAATCCACGTTTCCATGGCGTTCATGGCTTCGTCTTTGTTCCAGTTTGCGATTTCTTCGCCAACGATGGTGACGTCCGGACGCTTATCAAAGAACTCGGCCTGCCAGCTCTTGCGGCGTTCGTCTGCATGGAAGTTCCCTGGAGGTCCATCGAGCACGACGACGTTCGCGCCCTGCGGGACCTGGGTCAGCGCGAGCTGCGCGTTGACGGCTGCCTGCGCATACGGATCGGCGTCAACGGAGGACGCGCCCTGGATGCCGGAGATTCTCGCGTTGGTCGTGATGGTCACGATGCCCGCGGCAACTGCCTTCTCGGCATACGGTCTCTGCGCTTCGCCGTTGTTCGGCTGGATGACGATCGCGTCATACTTGTTGGTGATCGCGTTTTCGATGAGGGAGTTCTCTTTGTCGTCGGAAGCCTGTCCGTCAAACACGTCAACGGTCATGTTGTCGTATTTCGCGGCTTCTTCTACGACCGAGTTGGCAAGCCAGGCTGCAAACGAGTCGGCCTGTGCACGGGCGATGTACGCCACGCGGAACACTTTGCCTTCGGCGGGGGCTGCCTCTTCCTGTGCGGGAGCGGCGGCTGCGGGTGCTTCCTGAGCGGGTTCTTCCTTCTGCGGTGCTGCGCACGCGCTGAGCGCGCCGACGAGCATCATGAGCGCAAGGATTACGGAAAATGTCTTCTTCATTGCTTCTCCTCCTGTTTTTTTATTTAAGCGGCCCGGAACCGCCCAAATCCTTTTTGATTCCAAATGGAACTATTCTTTGATACTGCCCATTTTTTTCTTGATCTTACGGCTCTTGGCGAAGATGTCGTATCCGACCGCCAGCGTAATGATCGCGCCGCGGACGATCTCCTGTAAGTATGAGTTCACGCCAGAGAGAACCATGATGTTGTCGAGGAAACCCACGATGAACGCGCCGGCGACGGTGCCCGCCGCGGACCCGATGCCGCCCGACATGCTCGTGCCGCCGATGACAGCCGCTGTCAGCGCCGTAAACTCGTACCCCACCGCGCCATTGGGAAGGCCCACGTTGTTGCGGGACATGAATAGCACGCCCGCCACGCCTACGTATACGCCGTTGATGATGTACGCGATCATCTTGTTCGCCTTGACGTTGATGCCGGAAGCGTTTGCCGCCTCCTCGTTGCCGCCGATGGCGTAGATCGAGCGGCCGAAGCGGGTATGCCGCAGTAGATACCACGTGGTAATCATCGTGATCACGAGGAAGATGACCGGCGTCGGAATCCCCGCGATGTGACCTTGACCGAAGACCGTATAGTCGCCGATCTGGTAGATGTTCTGTCCGCGGGTGTAGAGCAGCGCCGCGCCTCTCGCCATCGCCATCATCGAAAGCGTCGCGATGAACGTCGGAACATTGTATTTCGTGACGATGATGCCCGTGATGATGTTGCAGGCCACGGATACGACGATACCGACGATGAACGCAAGCAGCAGCGAGCCGGACGCGAGATAGGACGAAACGGACAGCACGCCGGAGAATGCGAGGACGGAGGCCGACGAAAGATCCAGCATGCCCGCGATGATCAGAATCGTTTCGCCGAAGGCGAGGATGGTGCCAACGGAGATCTGTCTGGAGATGTTGGAGAGATTCTCGATCGAGACGAAGTTCTCGTTCGCCATCCAGCTGACGAAGAACATGACGACCAGAACGATATAGATGCTGTATTTTGATTTAATTTTTTGCCAAATGTCTTTCGTTTTCATAGTTCCACTCTTTTTCTAAATTTGCGCCGTTGCCAGCGTCATGATGTGTTCCTGAGAGAATTCTGCCCGCGAAGCGAGCTCACCCGTGATCCTGCCACGCGACATCACGTAAATCCGGTCGCACATGCCGATGAGTTCAGGCAGTTCGGAGGAAACCATAATGAGCGCCTTCTTCTGCTTGACCAAGTCCGTCATCAGTCGGTAGATTTCATACTTCGCACCAACGTCGATGCCGCGGGTGGCTTCATCGAGAATCAGAATATCGGGGTTCGTCAGCATCCACTTGGCGAGAACCACCTTTTGCTGGTTGCCGCCGCTGAGCGCGTCCACAGTGGTGTCCAGCGTCGGGGTTTTGACGTTCATGCGCCCGCAGTACTCCTGGATGATTTCGTTTTCCGCTTTCGCGTGGAGCCTTCCGCCGAATATGAACCGTTTGAGATTCGCGAGCGATACGTTTTCACGCACGCTTCGGATCGGGACAATGCCGTAACGCCGTCTGTCTTCCGATAGCATGACCATGTTTTGTTCGATGCTGTCGCGGACTCTCCTGACCTTAACGGGCCTGTTCTTAATTCGCACTTCGCCGCAACGGGTCTTGTCGAGCCCGAACAGTCCGCGCATAACCTCTGTACGTCCCGCGCCCATCAGCCCAGCAAACCCGACGATTTCGCCCTCTCTTGCATAAAAACTCACATCATGAAACATCTCACCCGAGAGCCCTTTGACATCCAGCACTACACTCCCTACGGGCACCTGCTCCTTGGGGAAGTTGTCTTCCAGCTTGCGACCCACCATCTGGGAGATGATGGTCTTCAGGTCATATTGTTGCACCGGGCGGGAGTCGACCACGGTTCCGTCGCGAAACACCGTGATTTCGTCCGCAATGCGGAAGATTTCCTCCATCTTGTGCGAAATATAGATGATCGCGACGCCGCGCGATTTGAGCTCATTGATCTTGCGAAACAGTGCATCTACCTCTTTGAGCGTGATGGCAGAGGTCGGCTCGTCCATAATGATGATGTCGGAGCTGTAAGAGACAGCCTTCATGATCTCTAGAATCTGCACATCGGAAATCGTCAAATCCTTCAGCTTCGTGTCGGGATCGTAGTTCAGCCCTTCCGCAAGCAGCAGCTCCTGCGTCTGTTTTTTAATCTTTCGCCAATCGATATTGCCGAGCTTCTTCACCGGCCATGTGCCGATGCAAAGACTCTCAGCGATGGTCTGTTCGGGAATGTAGTTGAGCTCCTGAAAGATCATCGAGATGCCTAAATGGCGTGCCTGAATCGGATTTTTGATTTCGACTTCTTTTCCGTCGATCAGAATCTTTCCGCTGTCTGGCTTGTAAATTCCGTTGATGATCTTCATCAGCGTCGATTTACCCGCGCCGTTTTCGCCGCAGAGAACGTGCACCGTTCCCTTCTTCACAGCAAAGTTGACCTTATCCAGCGCCTTTACCCCGGGGAATGATTTTTCGATGTCGATTACTTTGAGCTTGATATCCGAAGAGGAATGATCCATCTGTGCTCCTTATCTGAAACAACCTGTCGTTATATGATGTTTATTGTTGGTGAATGTAGAAGTTTGTGTTTCTTGTATGGATGCGTCGTATTGATAGATTGTCGATCTGGTTTGATTGGTGTGATACGAATATACAGGAGTGAGAAAAAAAACATAATGGCCCAGATTAGTTAATTTTTATACTTTTTTACGCAGATTTTTTACGATTTTCCAAATCGCAGTTTTGTTATACCGGATTGCGAGAAATTTATACTTTTTTACTGTACAAGTCGAACTTTGCATGTTTTTCTTCTTCCTCCGGTCAAATCCGCCGCGTTTTCGGTCGATAATCCGCACAAAAAAAGCCATCGAGTTGCGTTTCCGCTACAAGATGGCTGTTAATTGAGCTGCGCGTTGGTGTCTTGCGGGTGCTTTCGTAAAAATCCCTGTTTAACTCATACGGTCCGACGAAATTTTCTCCTTGTATTCCAGTATCGTTATCCCCGTCAATTTCTTGAACACCTTGCTGAAATACTGTTGGTTGGAATAGCCAACTTCTTCGAAAATCTCCTTGCTCTTGCGCTCGGGGTTATGCAGCAGCATCTTCGCTTTTTCGATGCGCAGTTTGTTGATGTAAAAGGAGACATTGTCGCCGGTCTCCTTCTTAAAGACGCTGCAAAGATAATGCTTTGATAGATTCAGGTGTTCTGCAACATCCTTGAGCGAGATCTTGCGATCAAAGTTCTGTTGGATGTAGTTCTGCGCCTGCGTCGCGAGTATCTTTGCGTTGCGCTGAACATACTTCTTCATCTGTTCGATGAAGTCCAGCAGTAGTCGCTCCATGATACCGCAGGCTTCGGTCAGCGTCGCGGTGTTCATCACCTGAAAATGATACTGTTCGTGGTTCAATTCGTGCGCGCCGTCGATAATCTGGCTGTACTGGTGGAAGATGTGGTTGATCAGCTCCGAGAGAAAAAGCCGCACGCTGTTTGGCGAGGCGGGCTTTTCCTTGAATGTTTCATACAGCTCCTGCGCAAACAGCGTCACGCCCTCCACGTTCTCCTGCATCACAGCGTCGATCATCAGCATCTGCGTGAATTTTTTCTTCAGATCATGCTTGTTGAGTTCCTCGAAGCGGATGTCGTTAACATTCTCCAGATAGAACGAAGACGCTTCCAAATAAAACAGTGCTTCCGTTTTGTAAGAAAAATCCTGATAGCTACGTAACAACGCTTCTGCGCCGTCTTGAATATCCGAGTAAATGATCCGCAGGAGCTTGTCGAAATATTGCTGTGCGCCCTGGTTTGCAGCAAAGAAGATGCGCTTCATATCCGCGATGTTGAGTTGCGGTGAAACCAGTAAAAAGTGATACTGATTCTGAACGATCTGATAGAGGTACGATATTTCCCGCTCGTCCAGCAGATGGAAAAACAGATTTATTACGGCTTTGTTGATCTGCTTCACGCTTGCCGGATCGCTCTGCGGATCAGACGGAACCGAGACGCTGGCAAACAGCGTTTTCATATTTTCAAGGCTTACGTGAATGGTTTCAAGCCGAGCGGACAGGTTATCATCCAACACAAACTCCGCCTTGATCAAATCTCCCATCAAAGTGCGTCGAATGTCGTTTTGGTTCGTGCGAACCGACTCGTTGATCTCCTTGTCGCGGTTTGTTTTGTCCAGCTTTTTCTTGATCCCGTTGAGGATTGCGAGCAGCTCTTCGTCCTCCACCTCTGATTTTAGGATATAGTCGTCTGCACCGGATTTCAGGGCTTGTCGCGCAAACGAGAACTCGTCATGACAGGTTAAGACGAGGATCGGAATAAGCGGGTTCTCGTTTCGGATGGCCTCAATCAACCAAAGCCCGTCCTTCTTCGGCATCTTGATATCGGTGATGACGACATCCGGTTCATGTTTCTTATACTGCTCATAGCCTTGCTCGCCGTTGGTCGCCTCCGCCACCACTGTAAAACCCGACTGCTCCCAATTGATCGTCGTTCGCAGCCCGACGCGTAGCAGCACTTCATCGTCTACGATTAACACCTTATACATGCTGGCTCCTTTGCGAAAGCGGAATCTTCACGATAATCTTTGTGCCGACGCCGACCTCCGTCTCGATTCCGAGTCCGTACGCGCGGCCGTAATACAGCTTGACGCGCTGGTTGATGTTGTTGAGTCCGACTTTGCTGAATCGGTTTTTCTCCGCCTGCGTCCGCTGAATCTCCTCCAGAACGTCCGGCGCGATGCCGGGGCCGTCGTCCGCGATCTCGATGAAGAGCTCGTCCGATTCGGCAAATGCGGTGATCCGGATATTGATGTCCTTATGATCCTCGGTGATGCCATAAATGATCGCGTTTTCCACGATCGGCTGCAGGATCAGTTTGGGCATCATGACGTCCAGACAATCCTGTGCGATATTGTATTGCATGATGATCGCTTCGTTGTATTTGAGCTTCTGGATCACCACATAGTTTTCAACATATTCGATCTCCTCGCGCAGCGAGATCATATCCGTACTAAGATTTGTGCTCACGCGCAGAAGCTTGATCAACGCGACAATCGCGCGGCTGACGCTGTTGTCTCCCTGAATCTTCGCCATCCATTTGATCGTCGTGAGCGTGTTGTATAGAAAATGCGGATTGATCTGGGCGTGCAGCGCCTCCAACTCGACCTCTTTTTTCTCCTGCTCCTCTTTGATGAGCCGGTCGATCAAGTTTTGCATCTCCTCGATCATGCGGTTGAGACTGTGGCCAAGTCTTCCTACCTCATCGTTGGAGGATATCTCCGTTCTCGCCGTCAAATCCCCCTGTTCGACTTTCTGAATGGTGTTCATCATCTTCATCATCGGATTCGTGTACCGGATGGAGAACAGGATCATGAACAAGATGATCGCAACACTATAGACCGCGCCGAACATCAGAAAATCGCGCTGCATGTTGTTGACTTCCTGATACAAATAGCTTGTGGGTACGGTTTTGATGATCTTCCAGCCGGTGCTTGAGATCGTGGAGAAAATCGCGACCTTCTCCACATCCTCAAAAAATTCAAAGTAGCCCTTTTGCGTATCTGCCTGAAGAATATTCTGCGCATAGGGCTTGAACTTGATCGTACTGCCGATTTTCTTCTTGTCGGTGTGGCTGATAATGGTGCCCGTGTAGTCGCAGATGTAGATATCCTCAAAGTCGTTGTCCAGCAGGCTCTTATACGCCTGCTCGAGTATGACTTCCTCCATGTCGATCATTAGATACCCAAGATCGGCCAGCGTGTTGTAGTGTATGACCTTGCGACCCAACGTGAAATAATTTTTATGAAACTTGCCCGATAGAATCTGGATGACATAGCTCTCCGTATCCTGCCAGATCGGCTGGCCGGACGACTCCTGCAATGCTGTGTCGATATCTTTGCTTGCGCCTATGATGTCCGCGCCGATTGCATATGTTCCCGTCGGCAGAACGAGGTTGATCACCTCGATATCGCCGCGCGAAAGAATGAAACTCCTGAGCAGGTTGTTAAAATCATCCTTGCTATAATCCTGCGTATGCTCCGCCATCTCCAGCAGCTCCGTGTTTGAGACGATCGCCGTAGAAAAATCCTTCACATCCTGCAGGATGTAATCGATTTGCTCGCCTACCTCGTAGACTGATTGAATCGCGGTTTCGGTGTATTTCTTTGTGATAATCTGCTTAACGGTTCTCGTATAGGTAAACGAAATTGCCAGCATCGGAATCGCAATCAGTATGATTGCGATGATGCCAAGTTTTAGTCGCAATGATGAGTTGGTTCTGATTTTCTTCATGGGGTTTCACCATATTGCCGACGGATCGCAAGCAAATCTTCATAGATTTGCCGGCTGACTTCCGTGCTGTCGCGGTCGTTTATGATGAAATCATGCAGGTGTTTGTTGAGCACCTGTTCGATGAAATACGAACTGGACACCTTCGGTCGCAGATATAGATTTTCGGGTTCCCACGCTTGCAACACGGTTTTTACCAGATCATAGTCCAGCATCCCGTCCGATTTCTCGGGGTTTTCCAGTGCCTGTATGATATCCGTTTCCTGGTAGACGGAACTGCGCGACGGCAGATTCCCCCCTTCGGGATTGATCAGGATTTCGCGCTGCATTTGTTCGGACGTCGCCCAAACGATAAAAAGCCACGCGGCCTCTTTCTCCTCAGGCGTTGCATATTTGTTGATCCCGATGCCGGAGCCACCGAAGATATTCGCACTTTGCTCACTGCCGTATGGCAGAATGGCACAGCCTACATTGTCAGCTACCTTAGAATACTCGGGATCGTTTAAGAACGGATAGTTCTCGTCCCAGTTGAGCATCATCGCAACTTCGCCTTTTTGGAATGCCTCGGCTGCATCCGTCCAGTTCCAATCGATACTCTCCGGAGCCGCGACGTTGACGACCTGTTTGTAGATATCCAGCGCCTTGGTAAACGAATCGTCCAGCACGCGAATGCCGCGAAACGATTTGATGCCGAGCGTGCCGACGTTTTCGTCCGAGAAGTAATCCCCGCCGTAAGAAGCGAGAACGTTGGAGAATTCGCAGAAAATCGAGTTATGCTCCTGCGCCATCGCGCTACATCCGTATTTGACATCACTATCCGGCACGTTCTGGTCAATCCAGTTTGCGACCTCAATGTACTTTTCCCAGGTAAACGTACTCTTGCCCGGCGTCCAATCGTATCCCTTTTCCCGGAAGAAGCGGTTTTCGTAACGCTCAAAGATATCCTTGCGGTAAAACATGATCATGGTCGTGCTGTCAAAGGGAATGGTATAGTAGGTGTTTGCGTTCTCAAAGCAGGAGATGCTCTGCACCTGAAAATCGGAGAAATCGGACGGAAAGCCTATGACATGCGGTTTGTTCGGGTCGGTGTTATAGTCGTTCAGCACCTCAAAGCAATCATAGAATCGGTTGAGCGTTTGATAAGGATCAACATAAACCACCTGATACTCTCCGGATTTCGAAATGAAGTCCAGATTGATCTTCTGCACGAGCGTGTCAAAATCGACGGCAATGATCTTGACATTGATCCCCGTCAGTTCGTGGAATTCCTGACTCTTGTTTAGTAGGATTGTCGCATGGCGATTATTTTCGACGATGAAGCGGAGTGTCACGCCCTCATATTGTCGTATATCATAGTTCTCCGGCAGATCCAGCTGTTCAAAGCTCGTCCCGGTCAGATCGACCTTTGTCTGAACCACGGGTACCGGTCGGTCGATCCGAATTACGAACAGGTACACCAATACGACTCCTGTCAGAAGTACAATGAGAATCGGCGCTATGAATTTCTTGATCACTTGATTACCTGCCTGTCATACGCTGTCGATATTGTTTGCGGGTGAAACACGTTACCTGGGTGACTACCGATCTGTTGAGGCGAGAATCCAAAATGATATGGTGAAACGAGGACACAAAAATAGACATTTCCGGTGCAAATGACGGGTTAAATCGGAATTATTCAGAAATTTGTATTCATAACGTATCACGGACTAAAAGTATGCGTCAAGTTCCAAGTCGTAAGAATCAGGTTGAGCATCTGTCAACTCGATCAAAACTATTCAACATTTTGAGCAATCTCGTGAAATATCCCGCCTGATTCATATCGATGTAAACCAATGCGCAAATCGTTCATGATCGTGAAACACTGCATTTTGTCAAATGGATTGGATCGGTAATCGGTCAAGGTTTAATCACATGATAGTACACACCCGCCCTAACGATTTTGCACCCACCCTCTCGTTTCGCGCGATTGTATCACTTCGTGCGGGTTGAGCCTAAGGAAAACAACACCCTTTCGGGTGTTGCTTTTTTTCGACCATCGCAGTAATCAAACTTTTTTCGTTTACGGCAAGGACAAGCTTGCCATCTCGGAGAAATCTTCTTGTTTGAAAATGCTGCGTAATTTCTATGCTGCAGGAATTTCTCACGTAACTGGGTGGCGCCTCCAAGCAAAAACGGTCACACTTTCGGTGACCGTTTTTTTTGATTAAACCCGGAGATCACTCTTGCTCTATGTCACTGTAGAACTTGTATCCGTTGCGGCCGTGCGTTTTGATATAGTACATTGCTTCGTCCGATTTCCGAATCAATTCTTCAATCTCCACATCATCGTTTGGGTATACAGCGATACCAACGCTTGCCGAGATGGCCATCGGGATGTCCTTAAATACGATCGGCTCCGCCACGCTGTTGATCATTTTCTTGACCACACAACTGATGTCTTCCTGACAAAGAACCCCATCGAGTAGAATTAAAAATTCATCTCCGCCAAACCTGGAAACCGTATCCCCTTTTCGTAGAAGATTCAGCAGGCGGCTGCTCACACAAACCAAAGCAAAATCACCGGCTGCATGGCCCCATTGATCATTGATCGATTTCAACCGGTCAATATCGAGCGTCACAACGGCGACGCGCGACTTCTCCCGCCTGGCGTTAGCAAAGTAGATATCCGCACGATCATAGAACAGTTGTCTGTTGGGCAGCCCGGTCAACGTATCATGCAATGCAATGATCTCAAGCTTCTTCCTGATCTGATTCATCTCCGAAATGTCGTTTACACTCGTTAGAATGCATTCTTCTCCAAGAATCAAAATGATTGTTGCCGATATGAGGCAGGTAATGAATGTATCGTTTTTTACGCGGAATCTCGTTTCTTTCTCGTGAATATCCCCGTTCGCCAGGTCGAGAACAAATTCTCTGCGATCCTCAGGATCAATCCATAGTCCGACCTCCAGCGTCGTTTTTCCAATGACCTCTTGCGGTTGATAACCTGTCATCTCAACGAATCCTTCGTTTACTTCAAAGATTTTTCCGTCCAGCGCTTTTGTAAGCAACAGCGCATAGGGTGAGGAGTTGAACGCCTTGTTATACTTGTCTTTCTCGGCCTGTACTTCGTTTAGCACGCATTGGCTGACCATCATGATCAAACCTGCGGTAATCATGATATTGAGTGTACTATATACGATCATCGCTACGGAGTTTACAATTCCGGAACTGAAGAAATCATTGCTTGGCTGCGGCAAAAGAACAAGCGCAATGATTCTGCCAATACTGAAAATGCAGTAAACTAGCAGTATGCTCGCGGTAAATCGAGCAATCCGGCGGGACTCTTTCTTTAGTTCTCGAAACAGAAACATGCTGCTCTGTCCATTGATAAAAACTATGCTGCCCGAGAGAAGGATATTTCTCACAAGTAAGTTGTCGTGAATAGCTGAGAAATAAAAGATCACGACCATGTAGATGGCGAATGCGAAATAATTATAGATTCGTCTTCTGAACTGATTGAAAAACAGTTCCAGACCAATCAACAGACAAATTAACCCGGATACCGAGAAAAGATTCGTTAAAACAATCGAAACGATATCGGGCAACGCCCCGCGTAACAGCAGGAAAAGTGAGCCGAGTGTTTGGAAACACATGTCCGCAAATAGAAACGATAATCCTCGGAAGTGCTTGCGATACATACGCCAAATAATATACAAAAGTCCGTTGTTCATTGCGTTGGCAATAAAATAAAAAAGGGCTATTGTTTTGATGTCAATATCCATATTTATCCCCTTCCGCTCAACGATCTTCGCTTCTTATAATATTGACTATACTTGTTTTTATTCATTCTTTCAATCCGATTTCACTTCCAACAGAAGAATATCCTCAACGAAATCCTTATTAAAATGCCATTCTGTAAAATTGACCTGCTTTTTGAAAAATTATAGTCTTGCCTTCTTACGCTTCAACCATGTTCGATTTGCCTGCTCCTCAAGCGGGCTGCTTTGGGGGACGTCTCAAAGGGTTATGTTTTATTCGTTCACGCCATCGATTAGGCAGCGTTTCTGAATATTTATGCAAAAATTCCATTGACATTTTTCTAAATCACAGGATATACTTTTTGACAACATGCAACATAGGCGTTGCGGGTTTTTACCCGTGATGCCTTTTTGCAATTTTGGGATTGATGAGGGGGGTAAAAAATGGATACCAAAGTAATGATTGACACTTTATGGGTCATTATCACAGGTGCACTGGTCTTTTTCATGAACCTCGGTTTTGCAGCCGTGGAAAGCGGTCTTGCGCGTCAAAAAAATACGGTTAATATCCTATCGAAGAATTTCATTGTCTTTGCTGTTTCATCCCTTGGTTTTCTGCTTTTAGGATGGGGTCTGATGTTTGGAGATGGAAACGGCTTCATCGGTTTAAAAGGATTGTTTTTCGCGGGCGGCGCAGATAATTCTCCCGCGGTAGGAAGCGCTTATCAAGGAGTGTATTCCGCGATCTCATGGGCTGGCGTTCCATTTTGGGCAAAATTCTTCTTCCAGCTTGTATTCTGCGGCACTGCAGCGACAATTGTTTCGGGCGCGGTCGCTGAGAGAATCAAGTATCTCTCGTTTATCGTATTTTCTCTTCTCCTTACCATGTTTATTTACCCGATCGTCGGCCACTGGGTATGGGGCGGCGGGTTCCTTAGCTCGTTGGGTATGTTGGACTTCGCCGGCGGAACCGTTGTCCACTCGGTCGGCGGCTGGGCCGCACTTGCGGGCGTCATGCTCCTTGGCCCTAGAATCGGGAAATATACCAAGGAAGGCAAGATCAACCCCATCCCCGGACACAACATGGGTCTTGCCACAATCGGCGCCTTTGTTCTTTGGCTTGGATGGTTCGGATTCAACCCGGGTTCGACCATGGCTGCCGATCCCGGAGCTATATCGCACATCGTGGTCACGACCAATACGGCAGGCATTATGGCAATACTCACGGCAACGGCAACTGCGTGGATTGTCATCGGTAAGCCGGATCTCGGCATGTCTATTAACGGCCTTTTGGCGGGCCTCGTCGCAGTCACACCCTGCTGCGCATACGTCAGTGTTTCAAGCTCACTGATCATTGGCGCTATTGCCGGCGTCCTCGTTGTGCTTTCCGTCATGTTTTTTGATCGAATCAAGCTGGACGACCCGGTCGGTGCGCTGTCCGTTCACCTGGTGCACGGCGTGCTCGGCACTCTGTTTGTCGGCATCTTTGCACAGAAGGGGGTTGGCGTAAGCACCGTAAACGGGCTTTTGTTTGGCGGCGGTTTCAGCCTGCTCGGCAAACAGGCAATCGGCGTAGTCGCAGTCGGCGGTTTCGTCTTCGTGGCCTCCGCTCTCTCGTGGCTGCTGATCAAAGCGGTTCTTGGCATTCGTGTCAGCCCGCAGGAGGAAATCGAGGGTCTGGATGTCGGCGAACATGGCAACCATGCATATCCCGACTTCGTGACGATTGACTATGCCAATACTGCTCTGGATCTTTATGGCGCAGATATCGCGCCAAGTGTGATTACCGGCTCAATCCCGTTGGAGCGTGCGGTGCCTGTGCAAATGAAACCCGCGAACGGGGCAGTGTCTTCCGGAGTCAAATTTACCAAGGTTGAAATCATCACCAAGCAGAACAAATTCGAAGCACTGAAGAATGCGATGGACAAAATTGGGATAACGGGTATGACCGTTTCCAACGTGCTCGGCTATGGCACTCAGGGTGGCCACATGGAGTATTACCGCGGTGTAGAGTTTGAAACACACCTGCTCCCGAAGGTCAAAATCGAGATCGTGATCAGCAAGGTACCGGTTCGTACCGTTATTGAGACTGCAAAGAAAGTACTGTATACCGGCAATATCGGAGATGGCAAGATCTTCGTATACGACGTTGAAAATGTCATCAAAGTTCGTACCGGTGAAGAGGGATACGACGCCCTGCAGGACGTCGAATAATTCAAATAAAGGGGCTGTCCACTTCGCGATTCCACTGAATCGTTTCTGGACAGTCCCTATTCTTTTAAGCATCTGCAAGACTCACCCCCTGTTCGTTTACGACAGGGGGTGCTTTCTATGCCAGAAGCCATTCCCGTTTTGTTTCTTACAAAAACTTTTTCCGAAACAGTCTGCGCATCACAGAAGCAAGCAGCAATCCCAGCGCGCCTATCTGAACCGATCTATATTTCTTCCCGGCCAAGTATAGTCCCTGCACTTGAATGTCCTGCATGCGTGCCTGTTCAATCGTCAACGGGTTTTCGGAAAGCACAACGAAATCTGCAATCTTGCCGGCAGTCAGGCTGCCGCGGCTCGCCTCGTCAAAGGACAGATACGCCGGATTGTACGTGCGCATCATGAGCGCATCGAGCGGGGAAATCCGCTCAGATGGCGTCGGGTGATTCACCGCGCAATGCATGCCGTAGATCGGGTTTGGCAGCGTTGTTGGTGCGTCCGAACCATCGCCGACCATCAATCCGCGATCGATCATACTCCTGAGCGGGTTGAGTTGATCGGTTCGCTCTGCGCCGAGAATGCCGCGCAGGTATGCATCCGGTTCCTGCCGCCAGAAGATGAACGGTGCCTGCGCCGCGATCGAAATCTTGATCGCCGCCAGGCGGTCGAGCTGCTCCGGCGTGCAGAGGCAGCAATGAATGAGCACATGCCTGTGATCCGCGCGCAGCGTGTCTTTGAGCGCCGCTTCGTATGCCGTTACCGCCTGCTCAACCGCCGCATCGCCGATTGCATGAATCGCAATCTGGAGCCCCGCGCGATTGGCGCGTATGCAAAAGTCGTTTACCTGATCCTGCGTGTAATAGAGGATCCCGCGGTTTTCAGCGTTGTTCGCATATGGCGCAAGCAGCGCAGCATCCTCCGAACCGAAACAACCGTCCAGCGCGAGTTTGAAGCAACCGCCGATGCGCTTCATGCCGCGCTTGATCACGGCGTCAACATCCATCGTCTGAAAGAACATGCGGGATGCAATCGGCAAGCCCGGGCTTAGCACGCGCATCATATCCACATCCAGATCGTTTGCAAACCCAACGCCCTCAACAGCATGGATCAACCCGATACCCGATTTGGCAAGATAGTCGGCGCCTTTGGACAACCCCGCCACGATAGACATCGGAGGGACCTTTGCGGTCACCTCGTTGACACCGTTGAAAAATGCATTCTGGTAGAGCCAGCCTGTCGCCACATCACAGCCGGAATCAAGTTTTACCCCATCGGAGAGCAAGTTCAAAAGAGCCGTGTTGCAAACAGCGGCATGCCCATCGTATTTAATCATCAAAAGCGGACGATCCGTCCAGTGATCCAAATCTGTCCGGACGGGGAGGCGCTCTTCTTTTACCGTATGTGCGGAGCAGCCGAAGCCGAGGATGACCTTGTCCTTCGGGTGTGTCGCCGCATAGGTTTTCACGATCTGACCCATCTCGTCAAGCGAGCCTGCGTCCATCACAAAAAAGGTGTTATTGAATAAACAAAACGACTCGAAGTGTAAATGTGTATCCCCGAACGCGGGCACTACCGTAGCTCCGCCGAGGTCAAATATCTGCGCGTTTCGGTAGGACTTTGGGATATCATTTCCGATCCAAACAATTCGCCCCTTGTTCACTGCCATCGCTGAACAGGTTGCGTTGTTACCCGGTTCGCAGGTGATAAAGCTTGCGTTCACGTAGAGTTTCACAGCACGCACCTCGTCATGTTATATTTTGGAGTTTGATTCATTATAGTTTCACACCCAACAAAACACAATAAGCACGAGAAACGCGCGTCTGCAAAAGGGAAACGGGCGAAATCGTAAGCAACAAATCAGCAGTAACGATACAGTTTATGCAGAATTGTCCAAATCCGTTGCAGGATTTTTAAAATGTTGTGTAGATTGTGCCCTGTTTCCATGTTAAAATCATATACAGTTCATTCGATCAGTTCCTATCTCTATTTCAAAAAGAATCACATACTATTTACGTTTACATAAAATCTGCGGAGGGTCGTCATGATTGTCAATTGGATGGGTCGATATCGCGAGATTGTTGCGGCGCTGGTGCGGCACGGAAATATGGCCGCGCGGAGCCAGTTTACGCGCAACGAAATCTATCCGGGTGTCTCGCTGACCCATCAGGAATGGCAGGTGCTGGAGTATATCATCGAGCATGCATCTGATGATGCAAACATGATTCAAATCTCCGAACGCCTCGCGATTCCGCAGAGTTCGTTTTCCAAGATCTCCAAGCTGCTGTATGAATATCAACTGATCGCGAAATTTCGCGTGTTCGGAAACCGCAAAAACATCGTGCTCAAGGCAACGCCGCGCGGCGAAGAGGTGTATCAATCCTACAGCCAGACGATCCAAAGCTTCGCGTTTGACCGATTTTTTGAGAACCTGAGTGAACTATCGGATCGGGATCTCGCAATCGTAACGCGCGCCATCGAAGAGCTGGATAATGTAGTCGCCTTTGCAACAGAAAAGGACGCACAAAGGGAATTGATTCCGATCGAATCGTGACGCTTTTGTCTTACTCTTCAAGTAATAAATTACGAAAATAGATATTTCTTTCGCTCTGATCTCTTTTGCTCAATAGCAACACAAGCATGCGCTCATCAAAAGGCGCATGTTTTATTTTTGTCGTCTGTCTCTCATCATCTGTCTGCTTTTGAGTGCGTTTTTTCGAAAATTACAGTTCTCTTCACTGTCATCGCCATTCATTCGACAGCCTGTTTTAGATTGACGAATCAATCCGGTGTTGTTATTATATCCTTATCGATTCATTTATATTCCATGTAATCTATATGTTCATTTCAATTTGAACCCTTGCTCTCTGGAAATCACCCCGTAAAAATTTGTTTTAGACGATCCAACCGGAAATCTCTTGAAACTTGCCTGAAAGGAGGTTCGTTTTTTTACCGAGCTTTCGCAATCCAAGTGCTATTTTATAACGAAAAATTGGGAGGAAATTATGGATCTCGCAAAAAAGAAGAACAAGATTTGGCTATGTATCGCCATCGCACTGATGCTCGTGAGCATGGTGTTTGCTTCCCTCATCCAGACCGATGGTGGTAAAGTCACCGTCAAAGACCTGCGTTGGGAAACGACGATGGGCGTGCAGATGAGCGGCCTGCTGTTCGTTCCCGACGGCGTGTCGGCAGAGAACAAAGCACCCGCCATCGTGGTCAGCCACGGCATGTTCAACAACCGCGAAATGCAGGACGCCAACTATGTTGAGCTTGCCCGCCGCGGATATGTTGTGCTCTCCATGGATATGTTCTCGCACGGATTTTCTGAAAATGTGGCGCACATCGGGCTTGTGACGACGGGCATGTATGAAGCGGTCAAGATGCTCTCCACTATCTCGTATGTGGACACAACCAAGATCGGCATCACCGGTCACTCGCTGGGCGGCATGTCCAGTAACGCTGCCATCGCCGCGGACAACGCAGCCCCAGTTCAGCTCATCTCCGCCGTACTGCTCAACTGCGCCGATGCAACCTATGCGGACGCAGAATCCGGCGCATTTGTCGATATCTACGGCAACCGCGATGCAGGCATCGTCGCCGCGCAGTATGACGAGTTCTTCATGCGTCAAACCGATGCAGAAGGAAAAGAGACAGCGCCAAGAGATTACCTGAAGTATTCCAGCGCGCAGTCATTCCTCAACTTCGGCACGGATCCCGCCGGAAAAGACCTGCTCAAATCGGACACCGTCTACACGCAGGAGATTGACGGCAAGGATGCCATGCGCGTGATCTACAATCCCGCCATCATCCATCCGTGGTCGCATTTTTCGCAGCAGTCCACCGCAGCGACCATCGCGTTCTTTGACGAGGCGCTCGGCGCGCCGAACCCGATTGCCGCGACCAATCAGGTTTGGCAGTGGAAAGAATGCTTCAACTTCCTTGGCCTGATCGGCTTTGCGATGTTTGTCGTCAACTTTGCAATCCTGATGGCATACACACCCTTCTTCTCCTCAATCCGCAAAAAGGAAGTTGCCGCGCCCCGCGCATTTGCCAAGGGCGGAAAACTCTGGTTCTGGGGCAGCCTCTGCGCCGCCGCGATATTCGGCGCGGTGACCTATCTGCCCATCCTGAACAACGTCGGTTCGTTCACGATGGCGAAAACCCCGTGGGGACAGAGCTCTCCCTGGGGCATTGCCTGCTGGGCTGCTATCACCGGCGTATTTGCCATCGTTTGCATGCTGCTAAGCTACTTCCTGCTGGTCAAGAAGAGCGGCGCCAACGCCGAATCGATCGGCGTCAAGATCGGCATCAAGAACCTCGGCAAGACCGCTCTGCTCGCGCTGATCGTCGTTGTCGTGTCCTACGGTTGCGTCTTCTTTGCCGACTACTTCTTCAAGACCGACTATCGCCTCTGGGTGCTGGGCGTCAAAGCATTTGACGCAAAGGTTATCTACACCGCGGTATTCCCGTATCTGTTCCTGTTCTTGACCTACTATGTCGCTGCATCCGTTGCCGCGAACTCCTTTAATAACAACACCCTCGGCCAAAAGGACGGCAAACGTGGCTGGATCAATACCGCAGTTCTCGCCGTGTTCAGCGCAATCCCGCCGCTGGTATTGCTATTTATCCAGTACACCAACTTCTTCAGCACGGGATTCCTTGCCTGGAGCGTCGGGCATATGCAGATCGTCTGGCTCTTCCCGGTGCTGGTGTTCCTGCCGGTGACCACGATCATGTCCCGCACGATCTTCAAGGAAACCGGAAACCCATATCTGCCGGGCATCATCAACGGCGTTCTTGTGACGTTGATCGCCTGCTCCAACACCCTGACCTGGCTCTAAGGTAAGCAATAGGCAAGTAAACAACAAGCCAACAACTCGCAAACGCGCAAAAGCCTCCCCTCTCGGAATCGTCCGGTCGGGGAGGCTTTTTGTTTGTCGTGCGCGTGGCAGGGTCTCTTTAGTCTGGGTCCGGCGGGATTATTCGCCGCTCAAGTGCAGGCAGATGCAGTAATAGCTCTCCGCCAGCGAAAAGCGTTCGCTCTCCACAAATCCCGCAGGCGCGGCTAGGCGCAGAACGTCCTCCGGGCTGATGCGGATTTCGGGCGGTGGCCCGTAGGGGGTCGCCTGCTTGTGAAACTCGATCACAGCGAGCTTGCCGGACGGCATGAGGCAGGACGCAATCTGCGCTAAGAACGCCTCCTGATCCTGTATCTCGTGCAGCACGGTGCAAAGCAGCGCAAGGTCGACGCTCTGCTTAGGCAGCTCCGAAATATCACTCAAAATCTCGACCTGCTGCAAACCAAGATCGTTCTTCTTCTCTTGTAATATCGTGCGCATGCCCGCAGACGGGTCCACGGCGAAAACCTTTGCGCGGGTGATCGCGGCAGCGGCTGTGGTGAAGATGCCAGTGCCCGCGCCGATGTCTGCAAACGTCATGCCGTCACTCAAGCCCAAGCGGGTGAGTGTTTCCGCTGGCGCAAGCTCCGCAAGGCGAGCGGGTGTTTCCAGTTTATGCATAGGGTTCCTCCGGTTAGATTATTCTAACTCATTATATCACCATTTTGCACGGGTGCAAGGGTCTGGCGGCTAAAACAGCATCTACCCTATGTGGTATAAATTTGCTTGTATATCCGTCCACGTCTAAGAATTTTTCGCTTGTTGATTCGACACACTCTAAATAATAAAAAAACATATCAAAGTTTCGGCACATAAACGGATGAGAAACGCAGGGATCTAGCGGAAAATAGAATTACCACCAGTGGTATTTTCAAGCGTGTTGGGAAAATAAACCTTCTTATGCGCCTGCGGCACAGCACACCAAACTATGGAAAGATTCTTTTCCTGTGATCTTATTGATGAACGCATTCTTTCCATTATTCCGGATTATACCACATGTGGTATTTGCGAAGCTGCGCAGGAACACCAACACCGTGCGCATGCGCCGCGGCTTTTGTGTTATAATCTTTGGCAAGGTGGCATAATCGCCGGACAAAGAATTTGTTTGATCGTGAGAAGAGTATGAATCGTGAAGTTTCCATTGCGCGCTGCAACAGCTATGACCCAACAGAAGTGAAAACCGCCCTGCTCGCTGCGCTGGAGCCCATCGGTGGGCTTAGTTGGGTCACGCCGGGCATGAAGGTCGCGCTCAAGGTCAACATGATGACGCGCATCAAACCCGAAAAAGCCGCGACGGTTCACCCGCAGGTGGCGTTTGCCCTCTGCGAACTGCTTGCCGAGCGGGGTGCCAGCGTCGTCGTCGGGGACAGCCCCGGCGGGCCTTTTAGCAACACCTATCTCTCCGCGGTCTACAGCGGCACGGGCATGCGGCAGGTGCTCGACGCGGGCGCAACCTTGAATGAAGATTTTACAATCGTTGACGTCAACGATCCCGAGGCCGTCACCGCCAAAGAATTTCAGATCACGAACTATCTTGTGGCGACGGACGCGATCATCGACCTATGCAAGATGAAGACACACGGGCTGATGGCGTTCACGGGTGCGTGTAAAAATCTCTTTGGCGCGATACCGGGCATGAACAAGTCCGAATTTCACTATCGCTACAATACGCACGAGGCGTTTGCCAATATGCTTGTCGACGTTTGCGAATGGTGCAAGCCGCGCCTGTCTCTTGCGGACGCGGTGATGACCATGGAGGGCAACGGCCCCTCCGGCGGCACGCCGCGGTTCATGGGCGCGATTCTCGCTTCGTTTAACCCGCATGCGCTGGATCTCGCCGGCGCACACCTGATGAACATGACTGCCGAAGATGTGCCGACGCTAGTCGCCGCCATCAAACGCGGGCTTGTGCCGTCCAATGTGAACGAGCTAACCGTGTTCGGCGAACTGGACTCGTTCGTGATTCCCGACTTTCAGCTCACGCCCAAGCACGACGTAAAACTCTGGGGCAGCAAGAACGAGACGATTGCGAAGATTCTCTCCGGCATGTTCGCGAGCAACCCCAAAGTCGCGCGGGATCGCTGTACCGGCTGTTCGGAGTGCAAGAAGGTCTGCCCCGCTTCTGCCATCACAATCCGCAACAAGCACGCCGAGATCGACAAAAAAAAGTGCATCCGGTGTTTTTGCTGTCAGGAGTTTTGCCCGCAGGGGATCATCACGGTGCAGCGTCCAGTGGTCGCCCGCCTGCTCAACAGAAAAAGATAGAATTGCGCTACTGCGCATAAACGCGTAAAAGGCTCTCCGAATCAATGGAGAGCCTTTTTTGCGCGATTTGTTTTACGTTGGATTTACGAAAAATATAGCACAGCCGACTCAAACAGCCGCATGTCATAGTCCCCGGGGACGTTTTGATACAACCCGCGCCCGATGCGCTCGCTATGCCCCATCTTGCCCAGGATGCGCCCGTCCGGCGAGGTGATCGCTTCTACCGCCGCCAGTGAGCCGTTGGGGTTGAACCGTACGTCCATCGTGGGGTCGCCGAATTCATCGACATACTGCGCGGCGATCTGACCCGTATGCGCGAGTGCTTCCAGCGTGTCCTGCGGGCAGAGAAAGCGCCCTTCGCCATGCGAAACCGGCATCGAATACACGTTGCCCGCACCCGCAAGCAGCAACCACGGCGAGTGGTCAGAGGTCACGCGTGTGCGCACGATGCGGGACTGATGCCGCCCGATCTCGTTGAACGTCAGCGTCGGCAGCTCCGGCGCGGACGCAACGATGCGCCCATAGGGCACCAGACCCAGCTTGATGAGCGCCTGAAACCCGTTGCAAACACCGAGGACGAGACCGTCCCGCCCGTCGATGAGCCGCATGAGTGCACTGCTCGCCATCGGGTTTCGCAAAAACGCGGTGATAAATTTACCTGAGCCATCAGGCTCGTCACCGTTGGAGAATCCGCCGGGCAGAAACAGCGCCTGCGCCTGATCGAGCCTGGCTGCAAACTCGCGAAGGGATTCGTCTATCGTTCGGGCGGAGGCTGTTTGCAGCACCAGCACATCCGCAATCGCTCCCGCGCGCTCCACCGCGCGGGCGGACTCATATTCGCAATTCGTTCCCGGAAACACAGGAATCAGCACGCGCGGCTTGCCAAGGTGGCTTGCGCGCGGTTTGGTTTGTTCCGTCGCGTGAAACACGGGAATCTCCAAGGAGACTTGCTCCGTTTTCGTTCGGGTCGGGAATACGTCTTCCAACGTTTCTTCGTGCGCTGCTTCCAGCTGCGCCAGATCGATCTCTTCCCCGCGCCAGAGAATTGCGTTTCTTGCGAGCGTTTCTCCCAGCGGGATGCCGATGTTTTCCCCTTCGCCGAGCTCCACCACAAACGCACCCGAGTGCGGCGCGAACAGCTCCGCCTGCGAGAGCGATTCATCAAAGTGAAAGCCAATCCCATTGCCAAGGCACATCTGAAACACCGCCTCGGCGATGCCGCCCGCACTCGGCGCATAGACCGCGCGCGCGCGCTTTTGCGCGATCAGCGCGTGTACCTGTTTGAGTAGCGCGTTCATCGAGCGTGCCTCCGGCAGCCCGTCCGCGCGAACATCCGGTAGGAGGAGCACGACGTGCGAACCCGCGCGCTTGAATTCCGGTGAGAGAACATTGCCGGACTTGCCGACCGCGAGCGCGAATGAGACCAGCGTCGGCGGCACATCCAGCGACTCAAACGAGCCGCTCATGCTGTCCTTGCCGCCGATGGCGGCGACGCCGAAGTCGAGCTGCGCCTGAAGAGCTCCCAGCAGCGCCGCGGTGGGTTTACCCCAGCGGGAGGGTTCTTTTCCGGGCTTGCCGAAATATTCCTGAAAGCTCAGGTATCGTTCCTCCAGCGGCGCGCCCGTCGCCGCGAGTTTGCACAGCGAACGCACCACCGCGCCGTAGCCGCCAGCGTAGGGCGAGGCTTCGGAAAGCAGCGGATCATATCCCCACGCCATAAGCGTGCAGGCGTCGGTTTCTCCGTTTAGGAGCGGCAGCTTTGCCGCCATCGCCTGCGGCGGAGTGAGTTGGCGCGCGCCGCCAAACGGCATCAGCAGCGAATAGGCGCCGACTGTCGAATCAAAACGCTCACTCAAGCCCCGGCGGGAGCAGTGGTTCAAATCGGACACCAGCGCGCGATATTGCGTAAAAAAAGATTCTCCTGTCGCGACTTTCAGCGAGAGCTTCGGCTCGTCTACGCTGGCGCGCGCGTGTTTTTGCGCGCCGTTGCTGTCGATAAAGCTTCTTTGTATGTCGACGATGCGCTCGCCGCGCCAGTCCATCGTGAGCCGCGGCTCGGCTGTAATGCTTGCCACGCGCGTGGCCTGCAGGTTTTCCGCCTCCGACAGCGCGATAAATTTCGCCTCATCCTCCGCGGAAACGACGACCGCCATGCGCTCCTGCGACTCGCTGATGGCGAGTTCAGTTCCGTCGAGACCGTCATATTTGACAGGCACGCGATCAAGATTGACCGCGACGCCGTCTGCAAGCTCGCCGATAGCGACGCTGACGCCACCCGCGCCGAAGTCGTTGCAGCGCTTGATTAATCGGGATGCTTCCGGATTTCGAAACAGCCGCTGAAGCTTTCGCTCCTCCGGCGCGTTGCCCTTTTGCACCTCCGCACCGCATTGCGAGAGCGAATCGGACGAGTGCGCCTTGGAGGAACCCGTCGCGCCTCCGCAGCCGTCGCGCCCGGTCTTTCCGCCAAGCAGGATCACGATGTCGCCCGCAGCGGGCGTTTCCCGCCGCACATTTTCCGCAGGAGCCGCGCCGACCACCGCGCCGATCTCCATGCGCTTGGCTAAGAATCCGTCATGATAGATTTCGTCCACGAGCCCTGTCGCAAGTCCGATCTGATTGCCGTAGGAGCTATAGCCCGCGGCGGCGGTGGTGACAATCTTGCGCTGCGGGAGCTTGCCGGGCAGAGTCTCGGCAAAGGGCTTTCGCGGATCAGCCGCGCCGGTCAGGCGCATCGCCTGATAGACAAACGCGCGCCCGGAGAGCGGGTCGCGAATCGCGCCGCCGATGCAGGTCGCCGCCCCGCCGAAGGGTTCAATCTCGGTCGGGTGGTTGTGCGTTTCGTTCTTAAAGAGCACGAGCCAGTCCTGATGTTCGCCGTCGACCGTGATCGTGGTCTTGACCGTGCAGGCGTTGATCTCGTCGGACTCGTCGAGTTTCTCCAGCTTGCCCTGCTGTTTGAGCGCTTTCGCGCCGATGGTCGCCATGTCCATCAGCGTGATCGGCTTTTTGATGCCGAGGCTTTTGCGCAGATTGAGATAGGTTTCATGCGTCTGCTGCGCACGCGGGTCATGAAACTCCACCGCGTCCAATGCGGTAAGAAACGTCGTATGGCGGCAGTGATCCGACCAATAGGTGTCCAGTAATTTCAGCTCGGTCAACGTGGGATCGCGCTTCTCGCTTTGAAAATAAGTCCGGCAACAGAGCAGGTCGTCAAGATCCATCGCTAGCCCGTATTCCGCGATGAGTCCGCCCAGCTCCGTCTCGCTCATTTCGCAAAAACCGACGAGCACGGGTATTTTCTCCGGTGCTTCCGCGCTGAGCGCGAGGGTATTCGGCTTGTCGAGCGAGGCTTCCCGTGCTTCCACGGGATTGATGATGTAGCGTTTGATCGCTGCAAGCTGTTCATCGCCAATTTCGCCGTTTATCAGATAGACCCGCGCGGTGCGCACCAAGGGCGCACCCGTTTGCGAGAGCAGCGCGATGCATTGCGCGCAAGCCTCCGCCCGCTGGTCAAACTGCCCCGGCAGATACTCCACGGCGAACACCGCGTCGGCACCCGAAGGAATTTCGTCATAGGTGCGGTCGGTTTGCGGTTCGGCAAAGACCGTGTTGCGGCAAGAAGAAAAGAGGGCCTTGTCCACTCCCTCCACGTCATATCGATTGAGTATACGAAGTCCCGTTACGCAGGAATAACCCAGCACACCGCGGATATCCGCAAGCGTTGCCGCCGCTTCCTGCGCAAATGACTGCTGTTTTTCGACATAGATGCGTTCAACCATCGATTTTCTGTTCTCCCTGTTCCGCCGTGGCAATGGCGCGTGAGCCGATATCGCGGCGGTAAAATGCGCGGTCAAACTGGATGCGCTCCGCTGCCGCATAGGCGGCATGCCGCGCCGCGCGTGCATCCGCACCGACGGCAGTCACGCCCAGCACCCGCCCGCCCGCAGTCACGAGCCGGCCTTGCTCTGTCTTGGTGCCCGCGTGGTAGACAAACACGTTTTCCGCGCGATCCGCGCCGCCCAGCGAAATCTCAAACCCGGTTTGATATGCGCCGGGATATCCGCCGCTTGCGAGCACCACGCAGCAGGCACTGCCGCCGCGGAATCGCACGGGAATTTCGCCCAGCCTACCGTCTTCGGTCGCAAGCATGATCTCGAATAGATCCGTCTCCAGTAGCGGCAACACCGCTTGTGTTTCGGGGTCGCCGAAGCGGCAGTTGTACTCGATTACTTTAGGACCGTGCTTGGTGAGCATCAACCCGAAGAACAGACAGCCGGAGAACGGCCTGCCTTCCGCGTTCATTGCGCGCATGGTCGGCAGGAAGATCAGCTCCATGCAGGAGCGTGCAAGTTCAAATGTATAGTACGGGTTCGGCGCGAGTGCGCCCATGCCGCCGGTGTTGAGCCCCTTGTCGTCATCCAGCGCGCGCTTGTGATCCAGCGCGGAGATCATCGGAATCAGCGTATTTCCGTCCGTAAACGCAAGCACGCTCGCCTCGACGCCAGTAAGAAACTCCTCCACGACCACGCGGCTGCCGCTGCTGCCAAACGCGCCCTCTTCCATCATCGCGCGCACAGCTTGAAACGCTTCTTCGCGCGTCTCGGCGATGATCACGCCCTTGCCCAGCGCGGGTCCGTCGGCCTTGATGACGACCGGGTAGTTCGCGCCCGCAAGATAGGCATACGCCTCCGCTGCGCGGTCAAACACCGCATAGTCGGCGGTCGGGATACCGTATTTGCGCATGAGGTTCTTCGCAAAGCTCTTGCTGCCCTCGATGGTAGCTGCAAATTTACTCGGCCCAAAGCAGCGAACACCCGCCGCGCGGAGCCGGTCGCAAACGCCGGCAATCAGCGGATCGTCGGGTCCGATCACCGCAAAGTCGATGTGCTTCTCCACCGCAAAACTGACGATGCCGTCGATGTCCGTGGCCTTGATCGGCACGCATTCGGCGTCTGCCGCCATGCCGCCGTTGCCCGGCAGGGCATAGAGTTTCGTGATGCGCGGATTCTCGCGCAGTTTTTCGAGTATGGCGTGTTCGCGACCGCCGCCGCCTACGATCATGACGTTCATAAAGCGATTCCCACCGTTTTCTCTCTTGTCCCACCGCGCGCGATCTGTTCAGCCCCGCGCGATTTCTTCTATTTCAAGATCTTTCTATCACGTGATCTTTTCTATTCGCGATATCTTCTACTTAATGATGAAACAGCCGCAAGCCCGTGAAAAACATCGCGATACCGTAACGATCACAGCACGCGATCACATCCGCGTCCCGCACGGAGCCGCCGGGCTCGGCGATGTATTGTACCCCGCTCTGATGTGCGCGCTCGATGTTGTCGTCAAACGGGAAGAACGCGTCGCTGCCGAGCGAAACACCCGAAAGCGAAGCATGATGACTTGCGCGCTGCTGCTGCGTCATCGGCACGGGTTTTTGTGAAAAATACGCTTCCCAACCCGCTTCACCGCAGGCCGCGCCGCCATAGTTTCCGATGTACTGATCGATCAGATTGTCCCGCTCCGGGCGCTTGATCTGGGGCAAAAACGGGAGCGATAGCACCTGCGGGCTTCTGCGCATCCACCAGATATCCGCCTTTTCGCCCGCGAGCCGCGTGCAGTGAATCCGGCTCTGCTGCCCCGCGCCGACGCCGATGGTCTGGCCGTTTGCCGCGAAGCAGACGGAGTTCGACTGCGTATATTTGAGCGTGATGAGCGAGAGGATCATGTCGCGTTTTGCCGCCTCGCTGACCGTTTTGATAACGGTGACGGGGTTACCCAGCAGCGAACTGTCGATCTTTGCCGTGTTGCGCGGCTGTTCAAACGTAACGCCGAACACCTGCTTGGTCTCCGCGCCCTCCGGCGCGTAGTCGGGATCGATCTGAATCACCGCGTAGTTGCCGTTTCGCTTGGTTTTCAGGAGCGCGAGCGCCTCGGGCGTATATCCCGGCGCGATGATTCCGTCCGACACCTCGCGCTTGATGATGCGCGCGGTGGTCTCGTCGCACGTGTCGCTCAGCGCGATGAAATCGCCAAACGAGGACATGCGATCCGTTCCGCGCGCGCGGGCGTAGGCGCAGGCGACGGGAGAATCGTTGATTCCCGCAAGATCGTCCACCGCGCAGGCGATGAGATCCGTTTCACTCAGCGGAAGACCGACTGCCGCGCCCGCGGGGCTGACGTGCTTGAACGACGTCGCCGCGGGAAGACCCAGCGATTCCTTGAGCTCTTTGACGAGTTGCCATGCGTTCAGCGCATCCAGAAAGTTGATATACCCCGGCTGTCCGTTTAGGATTTCGATGGGCAATTCACCCGCCTCCGCGTAGATGCGCGCGGGCTTCTGCTGCGGGTTGCAGCCGTATTTCAGCGTGAGTTCCTTCATTCCGGTTCTCCTTTGATCCTGTACTGGAAGAATTTTCTTTATTTCTTTTATCAAACTATCGCGTACTGGTTAAAAATCTTTTCTTCGTATTTCTTGGTGACCAAATCCGTATACCGCACATAGAGCGAAACCTTGTTTTCCGGATTCAGCGCGTTCCAAAGCCCGTCCGCAAACGCAGAAAAATCGTCCGTAATTGCAATCGTTACAGGCTCGCCGGAAAAACTCGGCAGCACAGCGCCGTCGGTCTGATACGTGTGGATGAAATGGCCGTTTCCCGCGAGAGGCTCAAATTCAAACGTCTGCCGCAGGGTGGTTTTTCCCTCCGCGTCGCCCGATTTGAGGATCGAGAGCTTGTAGAAAAAGCCGTCCGCAAAATCAACCATGCCGCTGATGCGCGGGGTGAAATGCGGCCCGTCCGGCTCAAACGTCCGCGTGCGGAGCGCACTCTCGAACGTGCCGCCGTTTTCTAATGCCGCGCAGACGGTGTCTGTCTGGTCGCCGTTGGTGACGACGACGGCGGTTTCCAGCGTGCGCAACGGCGTGTATAAAATCAGGCTGGTGTCGGCGATCTTGCCGCCATCCAGCATGCGAATTGCGAGGTCGTCTTTGTCCTTTACAAACGCTCGGCTGCGGCTGCCCGCGCTGCGCCCCATGATGAAATACGCCAGCGCGGCTTTTTTGCCGTCGGGCGTGAGCCCCAGCACGATGCCGCGCCCGGGGTAAGCGTTCTTTTCCAATACTTCAAACAAATTCTGGTTCATCCTCTTGCCTCCAGCGTTCTGCTGCGCGACTAGATCCGCGCAAATCTGCTCTACCGCGCGCGGCAGCAAAATCCACTCTGCCTGCTCCATCACACGGTGTTGCAGGGTCTTTGGCGTGTCGCTCGGAAACACCGGCACGCGCTGCTGCATCAAAATCCGCCCGCCGTCGGGCACTTCGTTGACCATGTGCACCGTAGCTCCCGTCTCGGTTTCCCCCGCCGCAAGCACCGCCTCGTGCACTTTGATGCCGTAATACCCCTTGCCGGAGTAGGCGGGAATCAGCGACGGATGCACGTTGACAATGCGATCCGGATAGCGCGAGACAAACGCAGCAGAGAGAATGTGCATGTACCCCGCGAGCACGATCAGGTCGATCGTGTTGACCGCGAGCACGTCCAGCAAGCGCGCCTCATACGCTTCCTGCGTTGCAAACGCCGCGCGCTCCACTGTCTCTGTCACGATCTGCGCCGCTTTCGCCCGCTCTAGCGCATATGCGCCGGGTTTGCTCGCGATCACCAGCGCGAGTTCTCCGCTGCTCAGCCGCCCGCAGGATTGCGCGTCGATGAGTGATTGCAGATTGGTTCCGCCGCCGGAGACAAGCACCGCGATGCGTGGTTTTAGCATAGCGCAATGCCCGTGTCGCCCGTAACAACCTCGCCGATCACGTACCCGTCCACGCCGAACGTGCCGAGTAGCGCAAGTGCCTTGTCCACTTCGCTCGCCGGAAGCGAGATCGTCATGCCCACGCCCATGTTGAATGTGTTGAACATGTGTTTTTCGTCCAGCTCGCCCAACCTTTGCAGCAGGCGGAAGATCGGCAGCACGCGCACAGCGCTCTTCTCGATCTGCGCGGTCAACCCTTTGGGGATGCTGCGCGGAATGTTCTCGTAGAATCCGCCGCCCGTGATGTGCGCGATGGAGTGTACCTCCACCGCGTCGATCAGCGCCAGCACGGGTTTGACATAGATGTTTGTCGGCGTGAGCAACTCTTCGCCGATGCTTTTGCCGAGCTCCGCGCTGTATTCGTCCAGCTTGGTTTTCTCCATCGAGATCAATTTGCGAACCAGTGAAAACCCGTTGGAGTGCACGCCGGAGGACGCGAGCGCTATGACCACATCGCCCGCTTTGACACGAGAGTTGTCGATCAGTTTCGCTTTGTCCACCAGACCCACGCAAAATCCCGCTAAATCATATTCCCCGATCGGGTAAAACCCCGGCATCTCGGCGGTCTCTCCGCCGATGAGCGCGCAGAGAGCCTGTTTGCAGCCGTCGGCAACGCCTTTGACGATGCTGGCGGCAACCTCCGGCACGAGCTTGCCAGTTGCGATATAGTCGAGGAAGAACAGCGGCTTGGCTCCGTGGCAGACCACGTCGTTGGCACACATCGCCACGCAGTCGATGCCCACGGTGTCGTGTTTGTCCAGCGCGAACGCGGCCTTTAGTTTGGTGCCGACCCCGTCCGTGCCGGAGACCAACACCTGCTCACCCAGCGCGTACATGCCGCCAAACGAACCCAAGGATTGCAGCACATTTTGATCAAACGTTGCCTCGGCGTAGGCTTTCATGCGCCGAACCGCCTCATAGCCCCTTTCAACGCTGACCCCTGCTTCTTCATAAGTTACCGGCATGCTGTTCTCCCCCTTAGCGATCCAAAATGTGTTTGCCGCCGCGTTTGATCAAGGCGGAGACATCCTCCGGGTATTTGCCGTTGAAGCAGCCCGCGCAGAAGTTGCACGCCGCATACTCTACGGTTTTGTGCAGATCCTCGATGCTCAAAAAGCTCAGCGAATCCGCGCCGATGAACTTGCGGATTTCCTCGACGGAGTGGTTTGCGCCGATGAGCTGCTCATAGGACGAGGTATCGATGCCAAAGCAGCACGGATGCATGACCGGCGGCGAGCTGATGCGCAGATGCACCTCTTTTGCGCCCGCGGTCTTGAGCATCTCGACGATGTATTTGCTCGTCGTGCCGCGGACGATGGAATCGTCCACTAAAAGCACGCGCTTGCCGCGCACGTTTCGTTTGAGCGCGCTGAGCTTGAGGGAGACGTCCATCTCCCGCCGATCCTGCGACGGCTCGATAAACGTGCGACCCATGTAGCGGTTTTTCGAGAGCGCGATGATAAACGGTAGCCCCGCCTGCTTTGCGTAACCCATCGCCGCGGGCAGGGAAGAATCCGGCACGGCGGAGACCACGTCCACATCCGCAGGCGAAGAGATCGCGAGGAGTTCCCCCGCGCGCTCCCGCGCTTTGTGGACGGAGATGCCGTCGATGTCCGAATCCGGTCGCGCGAAATAGACATATTCAAAGATGCACAGCGCCGTTTCCGTTGCGTGCGCGGTTTGATGCGAGCGGAGCACTGCGTGGTTGACCACGATGATCTCGCCGGGGCGGACATCGCGGATGAATTCCGCGCCGATGGTGTCAAACGCGCAGGACTCCGACGCAAAGATATAGGAGCCGTTGAGGCTGCCGAGTGCAAGCGGACGCATGCCCTTTGGGTCGCGCACGCCGATGAGCTGATCCCGCGTCATCATCACAAGCGCATAACTGCCCTTGAGGCGCTCCATCGCCTGCGCGATGCCCTCAACAAGCCCGGCAGTGCTGTTTTTTGCGATGAGAGCGGCGATGATCTCGGAGTCGATGGTGGTTTGAAAGCTTGCACCGTCTGCCTCCAGCTCCCCGCGCAGCTCTTTTGCGTTGATGATGTTGCCGTTGTGCGCCAGCGCGAGCGGACCCAGCGGAGACTCCACCACAAGCGGTTGCGCGTTGATGAGCAGGCTGTCTCCCATGGTCGAATATCGCACGTGGCCGATGGCAAGGTTGCTGCCCTTGAGCGAGGCAAGCCCGTCGCAAAAGCGTCCGCTGACTAGACCCATCGCCTTGTGGCAGTCGATCTTGCCTTTTCGCGAAACGGCGATACCCGCGCTCTCCTGTCCGCGATGCTGCAAGGCAAACAGGCCGTAATAGGCGGCCTCCGCCGCGTCCAGCCCGCTGTCGTTAGAATAGATGCCAAACACACCGCATTCTTCGTGCATGCAGTCGTCGAAGGGTTTGAGCCGCTCATAGGGCGCGGGCAGATGCAAAGGAAGGCGCATGTTATTCTCCCATCAGGCGGCTGATGATTTCGTGGTATGCTTCCTCCACGTCGCCAAGGTCGCGGCGGAAGCGGTCTTTGTCCAGCTTTTTGCCCGTGGCTTTGTCCCAGAAGCGGCAGGTATCCGGCGAAATCTCGTCGGCTAAGATGACCTTACCGTCAAAGCGGCCAAACTCCAGCTTGAAGTCGATAAGCTCGATGCCAAAGCCGTCGAGATACGCTTTTAAGATGTCGTTGATCTGGAAGGAGTAGTTCTTCACCTGCTCCATCTCCTCGTCGGTTGCGATATTCAGCGCGCGGATATAATACGAGTTGATGAACGGATCGCCCAGATCGTCGTTTTTGTAGCTGTATTCAAGAATCGTACAGGCGAGGCTCGTTCCTTCCGCAACGCCCATGCGCTTGCTAAAGCTGCCTGCGGCGCGGTTGCGGACGATGACCTCGACGGGGAGAATCTCGACGCGGCGAACTGCCGTTTCGCGATCGCTCAGCTGCTCGACATAGTGTGTCGGAATGCCGTAACCTTCCAGCAAACGGAAGAAGTGGTTGGACACCTTGTTGTTGACCACGCCTTTTCCGGCGATGGTGCCTTTTTTGAGGCCGTTGAATGCCGTCGCGTCGTCCTTGTAGTCCACGATGACGATTTTGGGGTCGTCGGTCGCGTAGACCTTTTTTGCCTTGCCTTCGTAAATCTGCTCCATCTTTTTCATACCGAATCTGTCTCCTTTGGGTACTGTATATTTCAAACTTATTTCAGCCCGATCAAAAAGATCAAAGCTTTTCGATCTCTTTTTTAATTGAGCTCCCAAGCTTGTTTTTGAGAATCAAAGCTGTTCGATCTCTTTCTGAATCGCCGCGTCTGCTTCAGCGGACTGCTCCGCGAGATTCTGCGCGTATTGCTTTAGCTTTGCCGCAAGAGTTTCATCCGAGAGCGCGAGGATGCGCACCGCGAGCAGCGCCGCGTTGGCAGCCCCGTCGATTGCAACCGTCGCAACGGGCACGCCCTTTGGCATCTGCGCGGTACTCAACAGCGCGTCCAGCCCGCCTAAGTCCTTGCCGCTCACCGGAACGCCGATCACGGGCAGGAGGGAATGCGCCGCCATCGCGCCCGCAAGGTGCGCGGCCTTGCCCGCTAGCGCGATGATCACGCCAAAACCTTCCGCCTCCGCTGCTTTTGCAAACGCGGCTGCCTCGTCCGGTGTGCGGTGCGCGGAAAGCACCCGCGCAACAGCCGGAATCTCAAACGAGGCGAGCATCTTCAGCGCGTCCTTTGCCAGCGGCAGGTCGGATGCGCTCCCCATCACAACAGCGACTTTCTTCACAAAAACATCCTCCAAAAATACACAAAACTCAAAACAAGAATAGGCCTGCTATTTGACAGGCCAATTAAAACTTCATTCTCAGCATGGTGTGCTGAATGACTCCGCCGATGTAATACTGCGGCGAATACAGCATGGGCATGCCTTCTTTGTCGTAGTCGAGCTCATCGAGATACAGCAGCGGCGTTCCTTCCGCCACGCAGAACATCCTGGCGAGTGCTTCGTCCGCAACGGCCGGGCGCACTTCGGTTAGGTCCATGTGCGGCTCCAGCGAGCAGAATTGCTTCAAAAACGAGAAGATCGGCTTTTGCAGGTCTTCGCTCGTGAATTCTTTTTTCTTGATCAGCGCAGCGGGGATATAGTCCTCGCAATAAATCACGGGCTTGCCGTCTGCGCCGATGAGGCGGCAGACCTTGAGCACCGTGTCCGCAGGCGAGATGGCAAGGTGGCGCGCGGCGGTCTCTCCGGCGGGGACGAGATCATACGACGAGCTGAGCAGCCCCGGCACACGGCCGGACTGCGAGATCATCTCCATGAACTCAATCTCCATATCCATACGCACGGTGACGGCGAGCACGTGGCGGTTGATCACGGTGCCGACGCCTTGATGGCGGCTGATAAACCCCTCACGTTCAAGCTGGGCAAGGCTGTCTCTAAGCTGCGTGCGGCTGATGTTCAGGCGCTCTGCGAGTGTTCCTTCCGGCGGTAGTTTGCCGGAATAGCGGTAGGCGCCCTCTTTCATTTCGCGCAGAAGTCTGCTGCGTACCGACTGGATCTGCATCTGTTCACTCATGCGCGCCCTCCCGTTTTCCACCATCACCCAATTGTAGCTATGCTAATTATTGCATTCATTGGTATTACCAATACGTAGTACCAACAGAGTAGACTTTAGCACAGCAAGGCACGTTTGTAAAGACGATATCGCATATAACCTGTATATTTTTTCGATATTGTGCGTAATATTGCGACGGTTTTGCAGGAGCATTTCCGTTGCCGATTCGCCGCTTTTCCGTTATGATAGTTAAGCTACTTCCATATTTTTATGGATCGCGACACACCGGAATACTAGACGTTAGGAACAGCATCGTGAAACGAAAACTGCCGCTCACCATGAGTCAATATCTTGTCACAGACAAAGTGTTTTACCGCCGCGCCATCTCGCTGATCATTCCCGTTGCGCTGCAATACTGCATCAGCATGGGCGTGAACATGATGGACACCATCATGGTGGGGCGTTTGGGCGAGGTCGCGATCTCCGCCACCTCGCTCGCCAACCAGTTTTATACGATATTCGTGTTTCTCTGCATGGGCATCAGCGCGGCGGGGCTCGTGCTCTCCGCGCAATATTGGGGCGCGGGCGACCCAAAGACGGTGCACCGCGTGTTCGATATTCTGGTTCAGATCATCGTGCTCTTCTCCGCCATGTTTGCACTACTCAGCGCGATCATCCCCGAGCAGCTGATGCGCATCTATACCGACGACGCGGACGTGATTCGCGAGGGCGCGCGCTATCTACGCGTCACCGCGCTGATCTATTTGCCGCACGGCATCAGCCTCGTCATCTCCAACGTGATCCGCACCGTGGGTAACGCGCGCCTGGGACTGTTTACGTCGATCTTGAGCTTTTTTGTCAACATCTTCTTTAACTATGTATTCATCTTCGGCAAACTCGGTTTCCCCGCGCTGGGCGTTACAGGCGCGGCGGTGGGTACGCTCTGTGCGCGCGCGGTCGAGTTTCTTGTGTGCTTCGTCTATATGGGAAAATTTGAAACGCAGCTGCACTATCGCCTCACGGGTTTACTCAAGCCGCCGGCTCGCGCACTGCTTAAGGAGTTTCGGCGTCTTGGTCTGCCCGCGATCATCAGCGACACCGTGTTGGCGCTCGCCGCAAGCGCAATCTCGATCATCCTGGGTCACATGGGGCGCGAGGTGGTCAGCGCCTATGCGATTGTCGCGGTGATTGAGCGGCTCTGCACCGTCGCGGCGGCGGGGGTTTCCAGCGCGTCCGGCGTGCTGGTCGGCCAGACCGTCGGCAGCGGAGATTTTGCGCGCGCGAAGAAGGAGGGCGTTTCGTTTACCCTCATGAGCGCCGGCATCGGACTCGTTGCGATGGTGCTGGTGTATTTCATCGGCACCTGGTCGATTGGTCTTTATGACATCACGCAGCAAACGGTGACCATTGCGCGGGAGATGATCCTCGCCAGTGCGCTTTTAATCGTGTTTCAGTCTGTCCAGAGCACGCTCTCCAAGGGCGTTTTGCGCGGCGGCGGGGACACGCGGTTTTTGATGGTGGCGGATGTGCTGTTTCAATGGTGTGCCTCCATCCCGCTTGGTTTTCTCGTGGGGTTGGTGCTGCATCTGCCGCCGTTTTGGGTGCTGGTCGCGCTTCGAATCGACTATGTCATCAAAACTGTCTGGCTCATCTTCCGCCTCAAGAGCGGCAAGTGGATTCATCAGGTGCAGCCCGCCGCAACTTGGGTTGCTCCCGAAGTCATGACAGCGGAATAGCGCTTCTTTTCGCGCCGTGTAAACGCCGCGAGAGCAGCTATGCGTAAGGCGCACCCAATGCCATATTCGTTCACAATGATGCCATTGACAATTCCCTAACAGGGTGTATAGTTAACACTGTTATAAAATCTGCAACGACCGAGGTGCTCTGAATGGACTATACCGCTCTTGCGCGCGAGTATATGATAGTTTTGCATAAGATGCGCAAACGCAAAAACCCAAAGCGAATCAACGACTCCCTGCACGGGGAGCAGTTTGTGTTGGCTTTTCTTTCCCGGCACGATGGCAGCGTCATCCCCGGCGATATCAGTAAAGAGATGGGCATCAGCTCTGCGCGTATTGCCGCGGCACTCAACTCTCTCGAATCCAAGGGACTAGTGACCCGGCGCATCGACGAGCGGGACCGCAGACGAATCCTTGTTGAGTTGACCGAAGCAGGCCGCACACAAGAAGCAGAGCACGCAAAGCAGATTATGGGCATGCTGGTTCGCATGCTCGAAGACCTTGGCGAAGAGGATGCAGTCGTATTCCTGCGCATTCTAAACAAGCTTGCCGAACACGCACCGGAAGAATTTTTCAACCACGGTCCTGCAATAAAATGAGTTTTGCTCTGTCTTATAACTAACAGTATTACTATCTAACGTTATTAAATAAAGGAGAGAACCATGTTTCGTTTACTCAAACGCCTGAAAGCAACCGAGTGGTTGCAGGCGCTCGTCAGCCTCGCGTTCATCGTATCGCAGGTCTGGCTGGATCTCAAACTCCCTGACTACATGTCCGAAATCACGCGGCTCACGCAAACCCCCGGCAGCGCGATGGCCGATATCTGGCTTGCGGGCGGTAAAATGCTGCTCTGCGCGCTGGGCAGCGTCGCCTCTGCCGTCATCGTAGGCTACCTTGCCTCACTGATTGCTGCCTCATTTTCCCAGCGGATTCGCAGCCAGCTGTTCTCCAAGGTGGACTCTTTCTCTATGGAAGAGATCAACCGCTTTTCGACGGACAGCCTGATCACGCGCTCCACCAATGACATTACACAGGTGCAGATGCTGATCACAATGGGGCTGCAGATGATGATCAAAGCGCCCATCATGGTGATTTGGGCGGTGACCAAGATCGCCGGAAAAGGCCTTGAATGGTCTCTGGCGACGGGAATTACGGTGCTGATCATGATCGCGATCATCTCGGTGATGATGGTGCTCGTGCTGCCAAAATTCCGCAAGATGCAAACCCTGACCGATAACCTCACCCGCGTGACCCGCGAAAACCTCACCGGCCTTCGCGTGGTGCGCGCCTATAACGCAGAGCCGTATCAGGAAGCGAAGTTTGAGGTTGCCAACGTGGAACTCACCGCTACTCAGCTCTTCACCAACCGCGGTATGGCGATCATGATGCCGATCATCTCTACGCTGATGAGCGGGCTAACCCTCGCGATCTATTGGATCGGAGCAAGCCTCATCAACAACGCGGGGCTGATGGATCGACTCACGTTGTTTTCCAACATGGTGGTCTTTTCGGCCTATGCCATGCAGGTCATCATGTCGTTTATGATGCTGGTCATGATCTTTGTGCTCTGGCCGCGCGCCTCCGTCTCCGCCAAGCGCATCAACGAGGTGCTCGATACGCAGCCCTCCATCCTCGACGGAACAAAGACCCAAGGCGCGGCGGGCAAGCGCGGCGAAATCGAGTTTCGCAACGTGAGCTTCCGCTATCCCGGAGCCGCGGACGATGTGCTGAGTGACATCAGCTTCTCCGCAAAAAGCGGCGAGATCGTCGCCTTCATTGGCTCCACCGGCAGCGGCAAAAGCACGCTCGTCAACCTCATCCCCCGTTTTTACGACGCGACGGCGGGCGAGGTGCTCGTCGACGGCGAGAACGTCCGGCATTACACGCAGGAAGCGCTGCACAATAAGATCGGCTATGTGCCGCAAAAGGCGGTCACGTTCCGCGGCACGGTCAAGAGCAACATCGCCTACGGCGACAACGGCAATGAGGGCGCAACCTCGGATGAAGTCGCCACGTCTATGCGCATCGCGCAGGGCGCGGACTTCGTCGAGCAGATGGAAGGCGCGTATGACGCCGAGATCGCACAGGGCGGCTCCAACCTCTCCGGCGGGCAGAAACAGCGCCTCGCCATCGCCCGTGCGGTCGCCAGAAAGCCGGAGATCTATATCTTCGACGACAGCTTCTCCGCGCTGGACTATAAGACAGACCGCGCGCTTCGCTCCGCGCTACGGCGCGAGACGGCGGGGGTCACCAGCCTAATCGTCGCCCAGCGCATCGGCACCATACTCGACGCCGACCGGATCATCGTACTCAACGACGGCCAGATCGTTGGAAGCGGCACACACAAAGAACTGCTCAAGACATGCGAGGTCTATCACGAAATCGCCATGTCTCAGCTGAGTGAGGAGGAATTGTCCGCATGAGCGACAGCAGAGAACATTCGGAAATGAAGCAGCCCGGCCCACGCGGTGGAATGGGCGGCCCCGGCGGCCCCGGACGCGGAATGAATATGCCCGTGGAAAAGCCAAAAGACTTTAAAGCGACCATGAAAAAACTGCTTGCCTACTGCAAGAAATACATCACCGCCATCCTGATTGCTTTGGTTGCGGCGGCGGGCGGAACCATCCTGCAAATCCTTGGCCCGGATCGCCTCAAGACCCTGACCAACGAGATCATGAACGGGCTTCCCGCAATCGTCAACGGCAAACCCGTGCTGGGCGCAATCGACATGAGCGCAATCTCTACCATTGCACTCTCGCTTGCCGTGCTGTACGTGTTTTCGTTCCTCCTGAACCTCCTGCAAAGCCAGATCATGGCAACGGTAACGCAGCGCATCTCCAAACGGATGCGCACGGATATCTCGCAGAAGGTCAACCGCCTGCCGCTGAAATACTTTGACTCCACGAGCTACGGCAATGTCTTAAGTCACGTAACCAACGACGTGGACGCCATCGGGCAGACGCTCAGCCAGAGCCTCGGCACGTTGATCACCTCGATTACGATGCTACTAGGTTCGCTCGTGTTGATGCTCTACAACAGCTGGATTCTCGCGCTCACCGCCATTGGTGCAAGCCTGTTGGGTTTTGTGCTGATGATGGTGATCATGAAGCATTCGCAGAAGTATTTTACCGAGCAACAAAAGGAGCTCGGCAAGATCAACGGCCACATTGAGGAGGTCTACACCGGGCATAACATCGTGAAGGTCTATAACGGCAGCCGCGAGGCAAAGCGGGTGTTTGAAGAGAGCAACACGACACTCTACACAAGCGCCTGGAAGTCTCAATTCCTCTCGGGGCTCATGATGCCGGTGATGGGCTTTGTCGGCAACCTTGGCTACGTGGCGGTCTGCGTCGTCGGCGCGGCGCTGGCGGTCAACGGCACCATCACGTTTGGCGTGATCGTCGCGTTCATGATGTACATCCGCCTGTTTACCCAGCCGCTGTCGCAGATTGCGCAGTCGATGAACAACCTCCAGCGCACGGCAGCCGCAAGCGAGCGCGTCTTCACCCTGCTTGAAGAGCCGGAGCTGGAACGCGAGGACGAGAAGAAGCCGATGCTGCAAAACATCGAAGGCAGCGTCTCGTTTGAACACGTGAAATTCGGTTATTCGCCGAACAAGCCCGTCATTCACGACTTCTCCGCGCGCGTCAAGCCCGGGCAAAAGGTCGCCATCGTCGGCCCAACGGGAGCTGGCAAGACCACCATGGTCAACCTGCTGATGCGCTTTTATGAGTTGGACGGCGGCGAGATCCAGATCGACAACATTCCGATTCAGCGCGTCCCGCGCGAAAACGTACATGCGCAGTTTGGGATGGTTTTACAGGATACGTGGCTCTTTGAGGGCACGATCCGCGAAAACATCGTCTACAGCAAGCCGGACGTGACGGATGATGAAGTAAAAGAGGCCTGCAAGACCGTCGGGCTCCATCGCTTCATCAAGACGCTGCCGGGCGGCTACGACACCGTGCTCAACGACAAGGCGAGCCTTTCCGAGGGGCAAAAGCAGCTGCTGACGATCGCGCGCGCAATGATTCAGGACGCGCCGCTGTTGATTCTCGACGAGGCGACAAGCTCCGTCGACACCCGTACCGAGCGCATGGTGCAGCAGGCGATGGATCGCCTCACCACCGGCAGAACCTCGTTTGTGATTGCGCACCGCCTCTCGACGATCAAGAATGCCGATCTCATCCTCGTGATGAAGGACGGCGACATCATCGAAAGCGGCAGCCACACGGAACTGCTGGAAAAAGGCGGCTTCTATGCCGAGCTGTACAACAGCCAGTTCGAGGCAGCGTAACAAACACAAAGCAACACAATAGCGCTTGGGAGAAATCCCAAGCGCTTTTTTATGCGTTCTTTCGTTAAAGCTCCACAAAACCTTCAAAGTTCTTCTTCGCGTCGCCGGTCACAAACACCGTTTCGTCGGTGTAGCGCACCAAGAGGTCGCCGCCGCGCAGGCGGACGGTGATGTCCTCGCCTTTGGCACAGAAGCTGTTTTCGGTGGCGGCGACCACCGCGGCGCAGGCGCCCGTGCCGCAGGCAAGCGTCTCCCCGCTGCCGCGCTCCCAAACGCGCATCTTGAGCGTGTGCCCGTCCAGCACCTGCACAAACTCGACATTCACGCGATCGGGGAAGATCGGTGCGGTTTCGATTGCGGGACCGATCTTCTCAATCTCCAGCAGGTCGGGATATTCCACGAACACCACGCAGTGCGGATTCCCCATCGAAACGCAGGTGATGTTGTATGGTTTCTCGTCGATGACGACCGGACGCGAAACGATCTTGTCCCCATCCAACAGTACAGGGACATTCTGCGGATTCAGCTCCGCCTTGCCCATGTCCACGGTGACGGACTTCACCTTGCCGCCGCGCACATAGAGTTTGAGGTGCTTGATGCCGCTTTTCGTCTCGATTGTGAGCTCGGTTTGGTCGGTCATGTCGTTGTCGTAGAGATATTTACCCACGCAGCGGACGCCGGTGCCGCACATCTTTCCCTCGCTGCCGTCGCGGTTGAAGATCCGCATCTTCGCATCAGCAATCTCTGACGGCTCGATGAGGATGATGCCGTCCCCGCCGATGCCCGCGTGCGCTTCGGACAGATAGACGCTCAGCGACTCCGGCGCGTCGATCGTTTGCTCCATGCAGTTGAAGTAGATATAGTCGTTGCTGGTTCCGTTCATCTTGGTAAACGGCAGCCGCATCTTCTGCGTGCGCATGTGGTTGATGTCCACAAGCTCGGTGCTGTGCTCGGAGTAGCGGCTCAAAAGGCTATCTACCAGCGCGTTTGCGGTGTCGATCGAGGTGATGCACGGCACCGCGCGCTCGATGGCTTTTCTGCGAATCTTCACGCTGTCCCGCGAAGGCAATCTGCCTTTGGACGAGGTGGAGAGGATGTAGTCGATCTTGCCACTCTCGATCAAGGTCAGGATATTCTCCCCGTCGGTCTCGTGCAGCTTGCCGACTTCGATCACCTTCATCTGCGCTAGTCTGAGCACCGCCGCCGTGCCTTTTGTGGCGTAGAGCGTGAAGCCCAAATCCGCAAACTTTCGCACCGCGTCGGTCATCTCCGCCTTGTCCTGATCCCGCACGGTGACGAGCAAGCCCCCCCGCCGCTTCATGTTATAGCCCGCGGCGACGAGGCCTTTGTAGAGCGCCTCCTCCCGCGTTTTGCCGATGCCGAGCACTTCGCCTGTCGATTTCATCTCCGGGTCGAGCAGGATATCGACGTCCGCCAGCTTTTCAAACGAGAACACGGGCACCTTGACCGCGACATAAGGCGGCGTTTTGTATAGCCCCGTGCCAAAGCCCATGTCGCTGAGCTTATCGCCCAGCATGGCGCGCGTGGCAAGGTCTACCATCGGCACACCCGTGACCTTGCTGATATACGGCACCGTGCGCGACGAGCGCGGGTTGACCTCGATGACGTAGATTTCGTTCTCATAAATTACATATTGGATATTGATGAGCCCCCGCGTGCTGAGCGCCAGCGCGAGCCTGCGGGAGTGATCCACCACGCGCTCGATCAGCGGGCCGTTGAGATTCCACGCGGGATAGACCGCGATGGAGTCGCCGGAGTGCACACCCGCGCGCTCGATGTGCTCCATGATGCCTGGGATCAGAATGTCGGTTCCGTCGCAGATGGCGTCCACCTCGATCTCGGTACCCATCAGATATTGATCGATCAAGATCGGGTTGTCGATGCCCTTTCTGAGGATGATGCCCATGTATTCGCGCACGTCGTCATCCGAAAACGCGATGATCATATTCTGCCCGCCGAGCACGTAGCTGGGTCGAATCAGCACGGGATAGCCCAGCGACTGCGCGGCTGTGAGCGCCTGCTCCTCGGTCTTGACGGTCTTGCCGTGCGGGCGCTTGATGGAGAGCTGCTCCAGCAGCGCGTCAAACCGTTCCCGATCCTCCGCCGCGTCGATGCTGTCCGCAGGCGTGCCGAGGATGCGCACGCCCTGCTCGGAAAGATAGCGCGTAAGCTTGATTGCCGTCTGCCCGCCGAACGCCACCACCACGCCGTAGGGCTGCTCGGTATGGATGACGTTCATCACGTCCTCCGGCAGCAGCGGCTCGAAGTAGAGGCGATCCGCCGTGTCGAAGTCCGTGGATACCGTTTCGGGGTTGTTGTTGACGATGACCACCTCAAACCCCGCCTGCTTGAGTGCCCAGACGCAGTGGACGGAGGCATAGTCAAACTCGATCCCCTGACCGATGCGGATCGGCCCCGAACCGAACACGATCACGCGACGCTTGCCCGTGTCATGCCGTTGCAGGAAGGTCTGCGCCTCGTTCTCCACGCAATCGTAGTCCGCGTAGAAGTACGGTGTTTGCGCCTCAAACTCCGCCGCGCAGGTATCGACCATGCGGTATCCTGCGTAGAGGTGTTCCTTGACCGGCCGCCCGCTGATGCGCGAGAGTACCTGGTCGGGATAGCCGAGCTTCTTGCCTTCGAGATATGCTTCGTCGGAAAGACCTTCTGCCGCGATGCTCATCTCATATTCCGCAAGATGCTTGAGCTTCGCGAGGAACCAGATGTCGATCATCGTGATCTGGTGAATCTCTTCCATCGAAATCCCGCGCTTGAGCGCTTCAAACACCACAAACATCCGCTCGTCGTCGCAGTTGTGGAGGCGCTCGCGAATCTGCTCTGTCGGGATGCCCGCAAGTTTTTTCATGTTCAGGCTGTCCTGTGAAATCTCCGCGCCGCGGACCGCCTTCATGATCGCCTGCTCAAACGTAGGCCCAATCGCCATGACCTCACCCGTCGCCTTCATCTGCGTGCCGAGCGTGCGCTTGCCGTAGACAAACTTGTCAAACGGCCACTTGGGCAGCTTGACCGCGACATAGTCCAACGCGGGCTCAAAGCAGGCGGAGGTGTTGCCGGTGACCGCGTTTTGAATCTCGTCGAGCGTGTAGCCAATCGCGATCTTGGTCGCGACCTTCGCGATGGGGTAACCCGTCGCTTTGGAGGCCAGCGCAGAGGAGCGGCTCACACGCGGGTTGACCTCGATCACCGCGTAGTCAAAGCTGGTCGGGTGCAGTGCAAACTGGCAGTTGCAGCCGCCCTCGATGCCAAGGGTATCGATGATGTTTCTTGTCGCGGTACGCAGCATTTGATATTCGCGGTCAGAGAGCGTCACTGCGGGCGCGATTACGATGCTGTCGCCCGTGTGCACGCCGACGGGATCGAAATTTTCCATGCTGCAAATCGTAATGACGTTGCCGTTTTTGTCCCGCATGCCCTCAAACTCGATCTCTTTCCAGCCGGAGATGCATTTTTCGACCAGAATCTGATGAATCGGCGACATGCGGATGCCGTTTGTCGCGATCTCGTGCAACTCGTCCTGTGTTTGCGCAATGCCGCCGCCGCTGCCGCCGAGCGTGAACGCCGGGCGGACGATGACCGGATAGCCGATCTCTTCCGCAAAGCGAAGGGCATCCTCCAGCTCCGTCACCACCAGCGAGGGGATCACGGGTTGATCGATCTCGATCATCGCGTCCTTGAAGAGTTGGCGATCTTCGGCTTTGGCGATGGTCACCGGGTTTGCGCCGAGCAATTTCACGCCGTGCTCCTGCAAAAAGCCGTCTTTTGCCAGCTGCATCGAGAGCGTCAGCCCCGTCTGCCCGCCAAGCGTGGAGAGAAGGCTGTCCGGCTTCTCTTTTTCAATGATGCGCTTTAATGTGATCAGCGTCAGCGGCTCGATGTAGATATGATCCGCCATCGCGCGGTCGGTCATGATCGTCGCGGGGTTGGAGTTGACGAGGATGACCTCCAACCCCTCCTCGCGCAGCGCGCGGCAGGCTTGCGTGCCCGCGTAGTCAAACTCCGCAGCTTGACCGATCACGATAGGGCCTGAGCCGATGACCATCACGCGTTTGATGTTTTGATCCAGTGGCATACCTTACTCCTTATCAAAAACCCTGTGTTACCCGATCTTCGCTATTTCCTGCGTGCCGTCCATCCGGTCGATGAAGCGATCAAACAGATACCGCGTATCCAGTGGACCGCCGCACGCTTCGGGATGAAACTGCACCGAGAACGCGGGGATGTCGAGGTATTCCATACCCTCGCAGGTGCCGTCGTTGAGATTTTGAAAGCTCACGCGGGAGTGCTTTGGCAGGCAGTCCGTCTTCACCGCGTAGCCGTGGTTCTGGCTCGTGATGTAGACCCGTTTCGTCGCGGTCTCCTGCACGGGCTGGTTCGCGCCGCGATGGCCGTATTTAAGCTTCATCGTCTCGCCGCCGCGCGCAAGGGCGAGCAGCTGGTGACCCAAACAGATGCCGAAGATCGGCACATCTGCCGCGCAGAGCTTGGCTAGTTCGCGTATGACCGCGGTGTTCTCCGCGGGATCGCCCGGGCCGTTGGAGAGCATGATGCCGTCGGGCTTGATCGCGAGGATCTCCTCCGCGGTTGCAGAGGAGGGGAATATCGTCACGTCGCAGCCGCGGTTCACGAGCTCCCGCGCGATGTTTCGCTTGGCGCCGAAGTCCCAGAGCGCGACATGCCGACGGCTTTCGCTGGCACGCAAGGTTGCCGCGTCTTTGCCGCTGACCGCCGCCACCGCGCCCGTGAGGCGATAGTTGTGAAGCTTACTGAGCGTTGCTTCATCCGGATTGGGATCGTCCGTGATCAGCGCGTTCATCACGCCGTGTTCGCGGATGATCTTGACCAGCGCGCGTGTATCGATGTCCCATAGTCCTACTATTCCGCTGGATAATAAAAAAGTGTCAAGGTCTTCTTCACTTCGAAAGTTAGAAGGCACTTGACACCAGGAACGAACGATATACGCCTGCAATGCGGGGTTCTCCGCCTCAAAGTCGGCGGGGATGACACCATAGTTGCCGACTAGCGGAAATGCTTGAACCACCATCTGGCCGAAATAACTCGGATCGGTCAACGTCTCAAGATATCCGGTCATGGCTGTTGTAAACACAATTTCGGCAATCACTTGGCCAGTCGCGCCAAATGGCCGCCCGCGAAACACCTGCCCGTTTTCCAGAATCAAGTATCTTGGCTGCTCCATCCGTTTCCTCCTATCCTCTGCCTGAAAGGCCTGTCTACACTGTTTTTTTCTTTAGCGAGAAATATAACACAAACAAGATCAATAAGAAAGCTAAATATAATATTTATACCAATAATTTTTATAATTATGCTTTGTCGCTTCTTTGTGCTCCGCTCTTGCTGACCGAGTCGCGCGCGGATGCGCGTGGCTCTGCTCTGCCTGAAAAAACGGCTTCCCCGAACGCACCGGAGAAGCCGTCTCTTGTGTTAATTTAGTCCCGTCGGACGCTGCCTTCGCGAATGGTCAGAATCACGCTTTGCAGCAGGATAAAGAAGCACAGCATGAGCCCGACCGTGATGCTCTGCCAATAAGGCTCCCGCAACCCGGAGGCGATGACGATGTTGCTGATCGTCTTGAGCGAGAGCACACCAAAGAGCGTGCCGATGACGTTGCCCACGCCGCCCGTGAGCAGTGTGCCGCCGATGATCGCGGAGGCGATTGCCTGCATCTCCGCCGCGCTGGCGTTGCTGGCGTTGCCAGCCCCCGTGTGCAGCAGATAGACATAGCCACCGATCCCGGAGAGCACGCCGCAGAGCAGATAGGAGAAAAACCGTGTTCGCTTGACGTTGATGCCGAGCATCAATGCGCTCTGGCTGTTGCCGCCGATGGCGTAAAGGTTTCTGCCAAAGCGTGTATACTTCAGCATGAAAAACACCGCAATCACGACGCAGATTGCGATCACCACGCCCAGCTCAATGCGCGCGGGAATGAAATTACCCGTCTTGCCATAGGAGCCGATGCCGGGGATCACGATGCGGAATTCCTTGAGCGCGAGGAAGAGCGCATGCTCCGCCGTGCGGGGCGCGACGCTGACGATGGTGGTCATGCCGCGCGCAAAGAACATACCTGCAAGTGACACGATAAACGGCTGAATCTCCAGATAAGACACAAGGAATCCCTGCACGAGGCCAAACGCCGTGCCGATGCCGAGCGCGAGCGCGAGAGAACCCGCGACGCTGCCGCCCTTGTCGTCGAGATAGACCACGCACGCCATCGTCACCAGCGCGGTGATGCCGCCGACGGAGATATCGATCCCGCCCGCGATCATGACGATGGTTAAGCCGCACGCAACGACGATGAGGAACGAGTTGTTGTTGAACAGGTCCAGAAACTGCTGCGGGTTGAGAAATCCACCGCCCCAAACCGACATCGCCATACCATACATGCCGAAAAATGTGCAAACCGTGATGATCAGCAGCAGGTTGGTGTTGGAGATCGGCTCGCGCGACGGAAGCCTATGTAATTCGGTTGGACGTTTTTTATTCTCCATATGCTTGCGTCTCCGTCACTTTTTTCGATTTTTGAAACAGCTTATCGCGCAGCAGCAGCAAGTAGCGCTGCACCACAGGAGAACCGAGCACGACGATTGCGATGATGACGATTGCTTTATACGCCTTGACCGCCGTGGAGGAAACCTTCATGGCGTAGAGCGTGATGGTCAGCGCCTGAATGATATACGCGCCGATGACCGAGCCCGTGATGCTGAATTTTCCGCCGCTGAGCGCGTTGCCACCGATGGCGACCGCGAGAATCGCGTCCATCTCGATATCCAGCAGTATGGTTTCGTGGTTGATGAGCCCGATTCGGCTCACACTGATGCAGCCCGCAATCGACACACAAACGCCGAGCATCATGAACGAGAGAATCTTCATGCCAAACGCGTTGATGCCGTTAAGCCGCGCGGATTTTTCGTTGATGCCGACCGCCTGGGTATACAGACCGAGGTTGGTGAGCCGCAGTACCAGCGAAACCAATATCGCAAATGCGATGACGATTAGAATTGGCGTTGGAATCGGAATGCCGGGAATAAAGCTGCCGATGTTGCCCAGCAGCGGGCTTTCCACCGTCGGGGTAGCGCCGCCGTTGATCCAGTAGGCAATCGGCCGGCCGGCGGTGAGCAGGATCAGCGTGGCAATCATCGGCTGAATCCGAAACCCTGCCACGAGTAAGCCGTTAAACGTACCGCAGAGGATTGCGGCGGCACAGGCGCCGAGAAACGCCACGAGAATGATCGGCCAGCTGATGTCGTGCTCGCGCAGCACACGCACAAACACGCTGCCCGCGATGGCGGCAACCGCACCAACGCTGATGTCCTGCCCGCGCGAGCTGGCGGTAACCAGCGTCATGCCGATGGCGATGATCGCGAGTTCGGACGCGCTGTTGAGAATGCTGATGATGTTGCCGGAGAGCACCGCGTTTCCGTCGTTGTTGGTGGTGATGTTCAGCGAAAAGAACCCCACATCCCGAATCAGGTTGAACACGACGAGCAGCAACAGCGCAAAGAGCGGAATCACCAGCTGCGATTTTTTAAACCGTTGAAACCATTTAGCCATTTGTTGCCGCCTCCCCCGCTATGGTGTGCATAATCTTTGCCTGCGTCATGTCGTCCTGCATGAGTTCGCCGACGATCTTGCGATCCCGCATGACGATCAGGCGCGAACAGGTACGCAGCATCTCCTCGATTTCCGACGAGATGAACGTGACGCTCACGCCTTCTTCGGCTAGCTTGAGCACGAGTTTTTGAATCTCGACCTTGGTGCCGACATCGATGCCGCGGGTGGGCTCGTCCAGAATCAGATACTGCGGCTTGGTCAAGAGCCACCGCGCGAGAATCGCCTTTTGCTGGTTTCCGCCGGAGAGGGATTTGATCGGCGTATCCGACGAGGCAGTCTTGATGCCGAGAAGCTTGATGTATTCGTCCGCGAACTTCTCCGCTTCGTTTCTTGAAAACGGACGGAAGAAACCGCGCATGACCTGCAGCGCCAGAACGATGTTTTCGCGCACGGAGAGCTCGTCTACGATGCCGTCCTGCTTGCGGTCCTCCGGCAGATAGCCGATGCCAAGCTTCATGGCATCCTTGGGTTTTGATATTTTCACGGGCTTGCCGTTGACGAGAATCTTGCCGCCGGTGATCTTGTCCGCGCCGAAGATCGCGCGCACGCTTTCACTGCGACCCGAGCCAAGCAACCCTGTAAACCCGTTGACTTCGCCTTGATCGATTTTAAAATCAAACGCCCGCGTACCCGCTGCGCTGGAAAGCCCCGTTGCCTCAAACACAGGCGCGCATCCGGCGCGTGCGTGCGAAACGCGGCTGTTCTTCAACTCGGTGATATCGTCGAGCTCCTTGCCCATCATCTTGGAGATGAGCTGAATACGCGGCAGATCCTTGATGTCGTAGGCCCCGATGAGTTCGCCGTTACGAAGAACGGTAATCCGGTCGCAAACCTCATAGACCTGCTCAAGAAAATGCGTAATGAAGATGATGCCGACGCCGCGTGCCTTGAGCCCGCGCATCAGCGTAAAAAGTTTTTCTACCTCGCGCTCGTCCAGCGAAGAGGTCGGCTCGTCGAGAATGAGCACCTTGCAGTCCATGTCCACTGCGCGCGCGATGGCAACCATCTGCTGCACGGCAAGGGAACAGGTTGAAAGCTGCTGCGTCGCTCTGGCCGGAATATTGAGTTTTTCTAAAATCTCCGTGGTCTTATCGCGCATCTTGCTCCAGCGAACAAGGCGATAGTTTCCGCGGCCGATGAACATGTTTTCAGCGACGGTCAGGTTCGGGCAGAGCGTAATCTCCTGATACACCGTGCTGATACCGAGGTTTTGCGCATCCTGCGGGGACTTGATGTTGGCTTCCTTGCCGCTGCCCGCAATCTGAATTTGACCTGCATCCTTCGGGTAAACCCCCGTCAACACCTTGATCAGGGTTGACTTGCCGGCGCCGTTTTCGCCCATCAACGCGTGAATTTCGCCCTTGTTGAGCGTGAAGTCCACGTTGTGCAGCGCGCGCACGCCGGGAAAGGATTTGCTGATGTTTCTCATGGATAAAATGATGTCATTTGGCATGGGATACCATCCTTTGTACACTCAAGGATTAGGAAACATAACGGTGCGAGTATGCGGATATTACTCCGCATACTCGTCACCGGCATAGCTGATTCTATTCCGTATAAACGGGGTGAATCAAACGGATGGCTTACTCGCCAAGGCCGAAGGTGTCGATGTCAGCCTGGGTGATCGTCGTGGCATCAAAGCCGCGCTCTTCGGAGATGACCTTCTTCTCGGCAAGGGTTTCGCCTGCTTCGAGCTTCATGATCATGTCTGCAATCACAGCTGCCTGGAACGGGCTGCACTGGCCATCATAGTTCCAGTTGCCGGCAAGCAGTTCGCGAAGTGCCCATCTGTTGCAGTCAAAGCCCATGACGACGACCGCTTTGCCGACGCCGTGGGTGATGCCCGCTTCGTCAAGCGCCGCGACTGCGCCCTTGGCCATACCGTCGTTCTCGGCATAGATGACGTTGAACGCTTCACCGGAGTTGATGACGGATTCCACGATCTGCTTTGCGGTTGCTTCATCCCACGTTGCGGTCTGCTGCACAACCTTGGTCATGGTGCCGGCTGCGAATTCTGCATCCAGAGCGGCAGTACGGCCGATCTGTGCGTCAGAACCCATCGCGCCCTGGATGTGGATCACGTTGTACGCTTCCAGATTCTGGGCTTTGAGCCATTCGACGGCGGTTACGCCTTCATTGGCCATGTTGGAAACAACGGCGGCTTCATAGTTGCTCTCGTCCGTGTTGATCATACGATCGAACAGGAACACTTTGATGCCGGCTTCTTTGGCGCTGGCAAGGACTGCATCCCAACCATCGGTCGCCGCGGCGGAGATGAGCAGGTAGTCTACGCCATCGGTGATGAACTGCGTGGCGGCGTTGAGCTGCTCGTCGTTCTTCAGGCTGTAGAAGGTGGAGACGGCATAACCGTTGGCTTCGGTGAAGACTTTCTCAAAGTCCGCAACGTTGGCTGCACGGTAGCCGGATTCTGCCGGCGGGTTGTTGATGATGCCGACTTTGATCAGAGCGGGCGCAGCGGGGGCTTCTTCTGCTGCGGGCGCTTCGGTTGCGGCTGCTTCTGCAGCGGGGGCTGCTTCTGCGGCGGGCGCGGGTGTCGCTGCGCAAGCAACCATACCAATTGCGAGCATGATAACCAGGAGCAATGTTACAAATTTTTTCATGTTTCCGATTTCCTTTCAAATTTTGAGATGTGAATTGCAGGTCGGTAAAAAGATGTGTGACCAACACATTCCTTATATCATATAGACAACCACAAGCCAATGCTTCCGGAGCAAGCGCATAAGAATGTGAACCAACCCGATGATTTTACAAACCTTACACAAACCAAATGGAAAAAGTATGTCGCGGTGACTGTAAAATTTCAAACACGGAGCGTAAAAAGATGCCTGTCAAATTTTGAGGCACGGACGTAAAAAAGAGCCCTTTACGGAGCTCTTGTTGTGTAAACCATAAGTAATTCAGTATCCTCTGCCTTCGATCATCGCCTTTGTGATCGTGAAGCTGTCAAACGCGGTCTCGTCGACATGCATGACCTGCTCTACCGTTTCCCCGCGCTCCATGCGCTGGATCAGCTCGGCCACATACGGCCCTTGCAGGGGGTTGCACTCCACATTCAGCGCGATCTTTCCTTCCAGACAATAGGAAAGCCCCAACTTCGTCGCGTCAAAGGAGATCACGATCACGCCGCCGTCGGTGTTGCAGGAAAGCCCCGCTTCCTCCATGGCGTCGATGGCGCCCAGTGCTTCGCCGTCGTTTTCGCAATACACTACGTCGATATCCTTGGTTACCTTCAAAATCGCACCCATGACCTCATATGCTTTTGCACGGGTGAAGTCGCCGAGTTCCTGCGCGACGATGTGCCAGTTGGTATTGCGCAGCAGCGCCGTCTCCAGCGCGGCGGTGCGGCCGATCTGCGCGGAGGAACCGATGGTGCCCTGAATGTGCACGATGCGCACGGGGTCCTCTGTCCTGCCGTTGCGCTGCATCAGATTCTCCAGCCAGGCGACGGCGGTCTCGCCTTCCTTGCGAAAGTCCGAGCCGATATAGGCCGTATACAGGCTTCTGTCCTCTACCTCGATGTCGCGGTCGATGACGATCACGGGGATGTCCGCATCCCTCGCCTCCTGCAGGATAGAAGTCCATCCCGTTTCCACGCGCGGGGAGAAGACGATGTAGTCGACATCCTGCTGGATAAAGGTACGAATCGCGCGAATCTGGTTTTCCTGCTCGTTTCGCGCGTCGTCGAATATCAGCTCGTAGCCGTTTTCTTCGCTGAGTGCGCTTTTCATGCTTTCCGAGTTTGCAACGCGCCATTCCGACTCCGCGCCCACCTGCGAAAACCCGACCACGATCGGACTACCCGCTGGTTTCTCCGGCTCGGCATTGTCCTGCGCCGGAACGCAACCCGCAAGCAAGCAAGACAGAATCGCCAATGTTCCGATGATCGCGGTTTTCTTCTTCATGCGCCCATCTCCTTTTCGCTCGTCTGCATGGGGATTTTGACAAATATCTTGGTGCCGACGTCAGGCGTGCTCTCAAGCGTCAGTCCATATTCCGTTCCGAAAAGAATCTGTATACGCTGGTGCACGGTGCGCAGGCCAAAGCCTTCTTTTTTGCCTTCGACGAGCAGGGAGCGCACCTCTTCGAGCCGCTCAATACTCATTCCGCAGCCGTCGTCCGCGACCTCGAGAATCAGGTGGTCATCCTCGATCCGCCCGCTGACGCGAATCAGCCCCTTCCGGCGGCGGATCTTGATGCCGTGATACAGCGCGTTTTCCACCAGCGGCTGCAAGGTCAGCTTCGGAAGAATATAGGCGTTGAGCTCCTCGGGAATGTCGATGTCGTATTCCATCAGGTCGCGATAACGCATGTGCTGAATCTCCAGATAGCTGCGGATGTGCTGCTGCTCCTCTTTGAGCGTGATGATGTTCTGTCCGCGGCTGAGCGAAAAACGAAAGAAGTTGGAGAGACTGCTCACCATCGCAACCGCTTCACTGATTTCACTGGACTCGATCAACCAGATGATGGTATCGAGTGTGTTGTAGAGAAAATGCGGGTTGATCTGCGCCTGCAACAGTGCAAGCTCGGTCTTTCTGCGCTGCTTTTCCTGCTCCGTGTTGCGCTCGATGAGGCGCTTGAGGTGGCCGACCATGCTCTCGATGCCGTCGGAGAGCAGCTGCACCTCCTCGACATCCGCCTGAATCGGCTCCATGACGAGAAGCCCGCCGCGTCCGATGGCGACCAGACGCTCACAGAGCATGTCGATGGGGTCGACGATGCGGCGGCTGAGCTTTCGCGAATAACTCAAAAGGAAGAACAATAGCCCCAGCGCCAGCACGACAACAACGCCCATCAGCACCACCATGTTGGTGATCATGGTCGACTGCAGAGCGTCCAGATGCACCGCCTCATAATACAGATAGGTGTACATGTATTCCTGAATCAGGTCAGCCATGACATAGATGTTGTTATTCAGCTGGCTCATGCGGGAGTCATACCCTTCGGTGACTGCGATCTCCTGCATCTTGTCTTCGAGGTTTTGGCAAAGGCTCAACACGCTGTTGATGGCGCGTAGGCTGTCCTTTTCCGTGGTGGTCTCGATGAGCTTTTTTGCGATTGACTCGGCGGAATTCACCTCTTCGGTCGGCATGCCTTCGGAATACTGGCTGTCGATCACGAAATAATACATCTTGGTCTTGATGTTATCGGTAAATGCGCGGTTGAAGTCCGAGGCGGTGGTGACGTTGTTGAGGATGGAGTTGTATTGCAGACCGTAGCCGATGCCGATGCCCACGACAAGAATGATGATCAGCATCAACGGTATCGTGACGATGAGGATCATCTTCCAGAGCTTTTTCTGCATGGTCGTCTTTGCGGTTTTCGCCGTCCAGCTCGTGTTTTCGATCACCGTTTGTCACCTCTGCGGTATTCGCTGGGCGTGCAACCCGATACTTTTTTAAACACAAAGCTGAAATAGTGCGAGTCTCTAAATCCAACCGCAAACGCGATCTCGCTAGAGCGCATATCCGTCTGCCGGAGCATACGCTTTGCCTCGCTGATGCGCTTGCCGGTGAGGTATTCAACGAAAGTCTGCCCGATCTCCTGGCTGAACATCGCTGAGAAATAGTTCGGGCTGATGTTCACCTTCTGGGCGACCTTATCCAGCGAGATCGTCTCCTCCGGATAGTGCTCGTCGATAAAGCCGATCGCCTTGTTGAGCAAGTCCCTCTGCTGTTTTCTGCTCTCTCGGTCGCGCAGGCGGATTGCGTGCAGCATGATCTGGCGAATATAGTTGCGCGCCTCGTCGGGCGTTGAAATATTATCCTTTGGGCGGAGTTCCGGCGGCCAGAAGCTGTCCGCGTGGCAGCCGATGGAGTCAAGATAGGCAGCCGCCGCAAAATAGACCGTCATGGTCAGATAGCGGCAATACATGGAGATCGAAATCCCCTCCTCGCCCGCGCTGCGCAGGAGCTGGTCGATAAACGGGTCGATCTCCTCGGAAGAGCCGCTGCTAAAGAAGCAACGCACCCGCTCCTGATCGATCTCCGGCTTGCCCGGCTCCGCCGCGGCGGCACGCGATGACCGAATACTCTGTATGCTCTCCTCGGTGAGGATATGCTCCGTCGGGCAAAGATAACGATAGGAATGAATGCGGCTCGCCTCGGAAAAACAGGCGGGCAGTGCGCTGAGCCGCGCGACGGGGGACCCGCAGGCGATGTGCCAGTTGACCTCGTGTCCCGCCTCTTCGCAGAGCGCCTGAATGCCCCAGACACACTCCGCCGTGCGGGATATAATCTCCTCCGCGCCGCCTTTGATCAGCACCGCGTGGGTCGTGATGTTCCAGCGAAACAAGATCAGCTCCGCGCGCGAAAGGAAATAATGCGTCACGCGATCCTGCAATTTAGCCAGTGCGTCCGTGTATCCTTCCGGCGCACTGCCGTCGTATGCCGCGCTGCTGAGCGAGAAGAGAAGGATGTTATAGCCCGGCGCGTTGAGGTCGATCTCCATCGACTTTGCGGTTTCGGAGATCTCCGAAACGCTCAAGCCTCCGGTGACGATCTGCTCAAAAAACCGTCGGCGTGAGAACGCCTCATATTCCTGCGCCTCTCTCTGAAACATCGAAAGATACTCGCGCTGCTGCTGCTCGGCTTCCATCTTTTTTTGCAGCGAGATGAGCAGGTCTACCATCTTTTCCTTGATCACGGGTTTGAGCAGATATTGCTCCACGCCCATGCGAATGGCCTGCTGCGCATAGTTAAAATCGTCATATCCGCTGATGATGACGATCTTTGTGCGCGGCAACTCCTTACGAACCAGCTCGCTCAATGCAAGCCCGTCCATGAACGGCATTTTAATATCGGTGATCAATAGATCGGGTTGAATCTGACGAATTAAAGGAAGCGCAAGCTCTCCGTCCGGCGCATCGCCGGCATAGGAAAAGCCATACTGCTCCCATTGGATGTTTTTGCGAATCCCTTCGCGTACTACGATTTCATCTTCGACAAGAAAGACCTTGAACATCGGATCTTCCCTTCTGGAGAGTGTTGTGAACGGGTATGAAAAGGATCAATTCAGATGTGCATACTGCCCCATATATTATTCACCATATTTCGCGCTTCGCCAATAGGTAATTCTTTGAGAATGGTAGGTTTTTTTCGGTTGAGCAGGTTTTCGCGCCAAAAGAGTGTGTTTTAGTCAAAAATCTTCAAGAATCAGGAATGAACATCTGCTTTGCCGCCATCGGCAACGGGATTCTTTCGTTGAAAAAACCCGGCTTTTGAACACCAAAGTCGGGCTGGATGGTTCCAAGGTTGCGAATATTAAGGTCGCGTCTGTCTTTGTTCTGTTTTGTCCGCTGTTTGGGGCAGGCGGGCCTGTAACCGCCCGCCCCTGTGAGCGGAAAGAGGAAAGAACCCAAATGAAAAAAAGCCGACGCTTAGAAAATAGCGTGTTGGGAATGCCCGAAACCCGTCTTTACGATTTGAGTTTCCAGGCGAGGTCTGCGAGGAATAGCTCCTGACGGAATGCCTCCACCGTGCTGTCCTTGGTGATGTGCACAAACTCGATCTGCATCATCTCCGCCCAGTCGGCAAGCATCTGCGCGTTTGCCGCATAGCTCATCACCGTGTGATGCGCGCCGCCCGCGAGCAGCCAGAGCTTGAGTCCTGTATTCAAATCCGGCATGGCGCGCCACATGACGCGGGCAACCGGCAGATTCGGCATCTTCATGATGGGCTTGATCGCCTCGACATCCTGCACGATCAGGCGCATTCTGCCGCCCATATCCACAAGGGAGGCGACGACGGCGGGGCCTGCCGCGCCTTCAAACACGAGTCGCGCGGGCGCTTCGCGATCGCCGATGCCGAGCGGATGCACCTCGATGCGCGGCTTGGTTGCGGCAATCGACGGGCAGACTTCGAGCATGTGCGCGCCGAGGGAATAGGCGCCGTCCTTGGCGAGATGATAGGTATAGTCTTCCATAAACGCGGTGCCGCCGTCCATGCCTTGGGTCATCGCCTTGACGATGCGGGTCATGGCGGAGACCTTCCAGTCCCCCTCGCCGCCGTAGCCGTAGCCCTTCGCCATCAGATGCTGGCTGGCAAGGCCGGGCAGCTGGCGCATGCCGACAAGATCCTGAAATGTATTGCTGTATGCCATCGCGCCGACGCGCTTGAGCATCTTCTCCATCGCGATCTCTTCGCGCGCCTGATAGCGCACGGAATCGATCTGATCGGTCGCGAGATCGTAAACCAACTGATACTCCGCCATGAGTGCGTCGATCTCGGCCTCGGTCACGGCGTTCATCTCGTCTACCAGTTCGCCCACCGGCCAGGTGTTCACCTGCCAGCCGAGCTTGATCTGTGCCTCGACCTTGTCGCCTTCGGTGACGGCAACTTCGCGCATGTTGTCGCCGAAGCGGACGACGCGAAGGTTTTTGCTCTCGTGGTAACCGACCGCGCTGCGCATCCATGCGCCAAGCTCGTCGAGTACACTCTTATCCTGCCAGAATCCCGCAACGACCTTGCGCGCAAAACGCATCCGCGTGGCGATAAAGCCGTGCTCGCGGTCTCCGTGCGCCGCCTGGTTGAGGTTCATGAAATCCATATCGATTTCCTGATCCGGAATTTCGCGGTTATACTGCGTGGCAAAATGGCAATACGGCTTTTGCAGCAGATTCAAGCCATTGATCCACATCTTGCTGGGGCTGAAGGTGTGCATCCATGTCACGATGCCGCAGCAGGCATCCGAATAGTTGGCTTCTTTGACGAGCTGTTCGATCTCGTCTGCGGTCTTCACGGTTCCTTTGTAGACAAAGCGGCAGGGGATTTGCGCCTGCGCATCGATATAGTCCGCCATCTCCTGTCCGCGTGCGGCAACGGTCTGCAGCACCTTTGGCCCGTAGAGAAACTGCGAACCGACAATAAACCAGATTTCCTTCGTCTTGAGGCTCATGTTTGCACTCCTTATAAAAAATTGTATGATGATGTTTGTTGGTATCATCCGGAATTCTTTGGATTTGTATTGGTTTTGTCTTGTTAACAGAAGCGTAACACCATAAAAACCCTCTGTCAATATTGGAATGTGCATTTTGTACTATATTTATTGTCAAATCTCGGCATGATTCTCAATATTTGTATTGTTATCATCTTATTGCTTAATAAGTTGTATTGAATTCTATTTGATATTATGTTACAATTGCGCCATCAAAGTCAGATCTCCTCAAAGTTATTCACAAAAAACCAAAGTTTCCGTCGTTTGTTTCACCAACGTATCCCATATTTGTATTGACGCAACAAAACAATCACGCTATGATTTTGCTATCGCGCCGGATCAACAGGATTGCGAGGACATATGCCGAAATATCAGCGCATCGCTACCGAACTGCAAAACGAAATTAAAACAGGACAACTCCCCGCCGGGGAGATGCTCCCAACTGAGGAGCAGCTCACCCAGCGTTTTTCCGCAAGTCGTCAGACCATCCGTCAGGCGCTGTCCCTTTTGGTGGACGCGGGGTTGATCACAAAACAGCGCGGCAGTGGTTCGCGCGTTTGTGCGCAGGCGGCATCTTTACGAAGCGGCAACATCGCCGTCATCGCCACCTACATCAGCGACTATATCTTCCCCGGCATCCTGCGCGAGGCGCAGAGCGTGTTTGCCGCAAACCAATATTCCGCGATTCTCTCCGCCACGCGCAACAGTGTTTATCACGAGCGGCAGATTTTGCAGGATTTGCTCAGCAAGCCCATCGACGGCATATTGGTCGAGGGCACGAAGACCGCGCTGCCAAACCCTAACCTCGATCTGTATCAAAAACTCATGGAGCGCAATATCCCCATCGTGTTCTTCAACGGGTTTTATGCCGATCTGCCGGGGTCGATCAGCGTTTATGCCGATAACTTCGGCGGCGGATACGAGCTCGTGCAGCATCTTTTGAAAAAAGGCCACGATTCTATCGCGGGCATCTTCAAGAGCGACGATATTCAGGGCCACGAGCGATATTCGGGCTACATCACGGCGCTTCGCGACGCGGGGCGGATGATTCCCGACAGCTCGGTGTTCTGGTATACGACCGAGAGCCGCGAGGAACTCTTTACCGAAGAGCTCGCAAAGAAGATCGCGGAATGCTCCGCCGTCGTTTGCTACAACGATGAGGTTGCGTTTCGCCTGATTCCGCTATTGCTCTCGCACGGCATCCACGTGCCACAGGATGTCGCGGTGGCAAGCTTTGACAACAGCAGCCTCAGCGACCTCAGCCCGGTTAAGATCACTTCGCTGTCCTATGGCGGGCAGAACATCGGCCACGTTGCGGCGGAAACGTTGCTCTCCTGCATCGCGGGCAAACCCGCGGCATCGCAAACGCTGCGCTGGACGCTGGTCGAAAAGGACAGCAGCCGCTGAATTTTCTTCTGTATCGATTGTTTTTCAACATCGATTATTTTTCAACATCGATTATTCTTCAACTATTCAATATTATTTAGAATCGAGGCATGTTATGACGCAGGAAACCAACACGGCCGCAAAAATCAGCGGCGCAGAAACGTATCTCGGCATCGAATTTGGCTCCACGCGCATCAAGGCGGTGCTGATCGATCGCGACCACGCCGTGCTTGCCTCCGGCGGGCACAACTGGGAGAACCGGCTCGACGGCGGATTCTGGACGTACTCGATGGAGGATGTGTTCGCGGGTCTTCAGGACGCATATGCCAAACTCGCGATAAATGTGCAGAAAACATATGGCGTGCCGCTCACGCGCGTGGGCGCGATGGGCGTCTCCGCGATGATGCACGGCTATCTCGCGTTTGATGCTAGTGGCAAGTTGCTGGCACCGTTTCGCACCTGGCGCAACACCACGACGGGTCAGGCCGCAGACCTATTATCCAAGCGGTTCGGCTTCAACATTCCGCAGCGCTGGAGCATAGCACACCTGTGTCAGGCGATGCTCAACCGCGAAAGCCACGTGAGCTCCGTCGCGTTTTTAACCACGCTTGCGGGCTATATTCACTATCGCCTCACGGGCGAAAAGGTGATCGGCATCGGCGACGGCTCCGGCATGTTCCCGATCGACTCCGTCAATCTTGCCTATGACGCAACCATGCTGGATTCGTTCCAGCAGCTCGTCAAAGAGAGCGGCTACGGCTGGAACATCTCCGCCGTGCTGCCAAAGCTCCTCCCCGCAGGCACGGCTGCCGGAAGCCTCACATCCGACGGCGCGAAACTTGTCGACCCGACGGGAACGCTTGTCGCTGGCATCCCCTTCTGCCCGCCGGAGGGTGACGCGGGTACAGGCATGGTCGCGACCAACGCCGTGCAGCAGCGCACGGGCAACGTCAGCGCGGGCACGAGCGTGTTTGCCATGCTGGTGCTGGAAAAAGCGCTCTCGCGCTATTATACCGAGGTGGACATGGTGACCACGCCCGCGGGCGATCCGGTCGCGATGGTGCACTGCAACAACTGCACGAGCGATATCGACGCGTGGATTCGCCTCTTTGGCGAGGCGGCAACGGCGCTGGGTGCGGAATATGACGAGCGCACGCTCTACCAGACGATGTACAAAAAAGCGCTGGAAGGCACGCCCGATTGCGGCGGCATCATGGCGTTTAACTATCTCTCCGGGGAACCGGTGACCAACCTTGACGAAGGCCGCCCGCTGCTCTTCCGCAAGCCGGACGCGGCGTTCACACTCGCTAATGTCATGCGCGCGCACCTGACCTCCGCCTGCGCATCCTTGCGCATCGGCATGGACATCCTCGACGCGGAACATGTTGAGCTCGACGCGATGACCGGACATGGCGGCTTCTTTAAAGCAGAAGGCATCGGGCAGAAGATCATGTCCGCAGCGCTCGGCACCCCCGTCACCGTCATGGAGACGGCAGGCGAGGGCGGGCCGTGGGGCATGGCGGTGCTCGCGGCATTCTTAAAGAACAAATCTTCAGACGAATCGCTCTCAAACTATCTCACCGAACGGGTGTTCAACGGGGCAAAGAGCGTCACCGTTGCGGCAACCGAAGCGGAAGCCGCGGGGTTTGCCGCGTTTATGGAGCACTATAAAGCGAGTCTCTCCGTAGAGCGCGCTGCCGTACAGGCGTATTAATCTATTCAAGAAAAGAACTTCTCCGTGGAGCGCGCTGCCGTACAGACGTATTAATCTAATCTAGATCGGAGGAAGAAATTCCTATGTTAGAATCTCTCAAACAACAGGTGCTGGAAGCCAATTTGCAGCTGCCGAAACTCAACCTCGTCGCGTTCACATGGGGTAACGTCAGCGCCATCGACCGCGAAAGCGGCATCGTGGTCATCAAGCCTTCCGGTGTAACCTATGACGCCATGCGCGCGGAAGACATGGTCTGTGTGGAACTCGCAACCGGCAAAGTCGTCGAGGGAGCGCTGAAACCCTCCTCCGATACGCCGACGCACCTCGTACTCTATCGCGCGTTCCCAAATATCGGCGGCGTGGTGCACACCCACTCTAGATGGGCGACGATCTTCGCGCAAGCCGGGCGTTGTGTCCCCGCGCTTGGCACCACCCACGCGGATTATTTCTACGGCGACGTGCCGCTCACCCGCCCGCTGACCAACAGCGAGATTCAGACCGCATACGAGCTTGAAACCGGCAACGTCATCGTGGAGACCATGCAGGGCATCGACCCCGCCGCCATGCCCGCGATTCTCGTGCAGGAGCACGGGCCGTTCACCTGGGGCAAGGATGCAAATGACGCAGTTTATCATGCGGCGGTGCTCGAAGAAGCCGCCATGATGGCGTGGCACACGCTCGCGCTCTCGCCAAACGCAAAGCTCAACCCCGCCCTACTGGACAAGCATTATCTGAGAAAGCACGGCAAGAATGCCTATTACGGGCAGGGGAAACACTGATCTTTCCCTCGCTACTAACGTCAAGAGATGCTGTCGGGTTCCGGCAGCATCTTTTTTTGTTCACCGTGGCTTTGGAATATTTTGTTTGATTGCGCAACACTTCCGCGTTACACTGAATGCAAACGGTGCGCAAGTGCGTTCCAACATATTCCGAAACACAAACCTCGATCACAAGAAGGGAAACACCATGTCTGATGTAGCAATCATCTCCTGCGGGAGTTATAAAGACGCCGAAGTGCTCGCGGCAGTCGAGCGGGGCATCTCGCTCCTCGGCGGAGCAGGCAAGTTTGTTCAGCCGAACGAGAAAATCCTGCTCAAGCTCAACTGGCTCACCGGAGATGCACCGGAGAAATGCGTCACCACGCATCCCGCCGTGTTTCGCGCGGTGGCGAGCGTATTGCAAAACGCGGGCGCGCAACTCTCCTACGGTGATTCGCCGGGGTTTCAGTCCCCCGAATCCGCCGCGAGAAAGACGGGCGCCGCCGAGGTTGCAGAGCAGATGAACATCCCGCTGGCGGATTTTCGCGCGGGACGGGACGTCTCCTATCCCGAAGGCAAGCAGAACAAGAAGTTTACGATTGCAAACGGGGTTCTCGACAGCGACGGCATCATCAGCCTGCCCAAGATGAAGACGCACGCGTTTCAGCGCGTGACGGGCGCTATTAAAAACCAGTTTGGCTGCGTGCCCGGCGCGCTCAAGGGCGAGTTTCACGTCAAGGTGCCGGACGCATATGATTTTGCAAAGATGCTGATCGACCTCAACTCGTATGTGCATCCGAGATTGTACATCATGGACGGCATCATGGCGATGGAGGGCAACGGCCCGCGCGGCGGCGACCCGAAGCAGATGAACGTGCTGCTGTTTTCCACCGATCCCATCGCGCTGGACGCGACGATGTGCCGCCTTATGAACCTTGACCCCGCGCTGGTGCTGACCAATCTAGCGGGCGAGGAGATGGGAGCGGGCACCTATCATGCGGAGAACATCCGCCTGCTTGGTGACCCGATGGAGCAGTTTGTCGCCAAGGATTACGTCGTCAACCGCGAACCGGAGCAGGAATCGTCCAAACGACCGCAACCGAACTTCCTCAAGCAGGCACTCACACCGAGGCCGTTTATCCTTGCGGAACGCTGCGTCAAGTGCGGCATCTGCGTGAAGATGTGCCCCGTGACACCCAAGGCGGTTGACTGGCACGATGGAAACAAAAGTAACCCGCCGAGCTATCAATACGAGCGCTGCATCCGCTGCTACTGCTGTCAGGAGCTTTGCCCGGAGCGAGCGATTCAAATCAAGGTGCCGTTCCTGCGCCGCGTGCTGGATGGCAAAAAGAGATAGTATTCAGACAAGATAGAATCGATAATCAAACAAAATAGAAGCAATAGTTTGAAAAATAGAATCGATAAGACGAAGAGAGAGGATGCGCTTGCATCCCCTCTTGTTTGTTTCGCATATTGTATGCTGTTTTGTCTTGCGTCAAGATTACCGAAGCATTCCGAAGCTGTTGTTGCTATTCAATCAGCGCGATGGTTCCGCCGGCGAGGAAGTCAAGGTCGGTTGAACCGGAGATGATATTGACATTGCTGCCCGTGATAATGATTTCCTTCGCGATGACCCTGCCGTATATGTTGATATTGCTGGCGTAGATCCCGATTTTTCCATTGGGCGCGTAGAGCGTTCCATTGATGGTCAGCCCTGATGTCGAGAGGCTGATGTTGCCGCCGGTCGAATACAGACAGACTGCCGTACCCGAGTTGGCTTCCAACATACTGCCGCTCATGTTGATGTCTTTCGTCGCGCAAATCGTTCCCTGTCCCGAGAACGTGCTTGCCGCCACTTGGACGTTGCCGTCCACATAGAACGAAGAGTCTACGTTGAAGTTGGTACCGTAGAACGTCTTGTTTCCGGTTGATGCATTTCCCGCAGCCGTCGCCTCCGTCTTCACTTCAGCCGAAAAATCGGGCATCGGAATAAATGCGGCAGGGCTTGTCAGCCGGTTGGGAACGTTGATTGTGCTTCCCTGAATATCGATGGATGCACCCTGCGCAACACCGCCGATTGTAATCGAAGAAACATAGCAGTTCAGCGAGGTGACAGCTTCCGCATTTCCGGTGATCGTCTGGCTGGAACCCGTGATCATCAGCGAATAGTTCGAGTGCACGCTTCCCGTGATGTTGAGTGCGCTGGAATACATACCAAGGAGCAGCGAGTTGCCGCCCGAAAAGACCGCGTAACCAAAGCAACCGCCTCCGCCGCCCGATTTTTCGGCGACTGCGCGGGCGGAGACCACCGTGCTGTTGAGCCCGATGACTCGCGCAAACGTATAGTTGACCGTCTCTTTGCAGACGACTTCAATGCGGTTGGCATTGCCTTTGTAGGGGGTGGTGGCCGTCGTGTCCGCGGCGGCGACGCCGTTGTAGCCGGCATATTTCACCGCGGTGCTCTTGGCCGTGGCTGCGGTTGGCAGGTCGCGTGCGGCGGCAAGCGCGGCAGCGTCCGCCGCGTTTTGCAGCTGACCCTGACTCACGGATACCATGCCGACATCGGCGACAAGCGCCACAACACCGCAAAGCAGCGCGATGGAGATCGCAACCAGAATGATGGATTGCCCCGCTTCCTTTTTGAGCCATTGAATGATGGAACGCATATAGATCTCCTCCCAAACTGTCGGTCGCCATCCGGCAACCCTACCGCGCAAGCGCGCGGATTGGTCGATACTTGCCTTTACAGCACCCGCATTTACGCGGATTGCCAATCATTTCCCAAACTATTGTCAGTATATTCGATCAACTAAAAAAGTCAAGAAGTTCCGATGTAACACGACAGTCTCACCAGAATGTGCTGTGCAAGCAGGCAATCATGCTGCGTGCATTCTGTTTTTTCCGGCTGTTATACGTAAATCACCCGGGTTTGACAAATCGCGCTGCGCACTTCATCCTCTGCTTCGATAGATCAAATACACGCTGTCTTCGTAAATCAGCTTATATGCCGCATCATGCGGTAAATATGTAGACAGCAGATCCTCATGCGTGAGGAGCAGATGCGTAAAGTGATAGTGCTCGATCACTTCTTTATAGTATTTCTGTCCATATTGCAGTTCATAATACTCCTTCATGACGTCTCTTTGCCCGTTGTTCTTCTTGACGAACACTTCGGCTCTGGGGTCGATATAGGGCTTCAACCCCATAAACTCCGCGTATCCGCCGTCGTTATAGCCCGTGTAGAGCACCATGTCCTGCGTCTGCTCGTGTTCGAGCAGATAATTGACCGCCGTTGATACCTCCGGCGCTTCATCTGTTTTGACAAAGGTGCTCACGCGCTGGAAAAACAGCAACCCGACCGCCAGCGCGACCAGCGCGATTAAAGCCGCCCGGAGGCGCAGGACGCCTTGTTGTGATTTAATCTTGCCCGTGGGCAACGTTACATTCTTCAGGAAGTACGCCAGCGGGAAGATGCCGCACACGGCAAACAGCGAAAAGCTCCTCAGTGAGGACAGCGCGAGCACCGCCGTACCAAGCGGCAAGAGCGCGTAGCGCAGACGCGTCTTTCGCTCCTTTTTGAGCATGTAGATCGCAAGTAGCAGGAAGAACGCACCGAAGATCAGCTTTCCGGAAACCGTGTTGATGTTCGCGGACTGCATCTCCTGCACCACGCTGATCTCCCGAAACCCGTAGGAGCGAAAAACATAGCTCATCGCATCCCAGCCGTAGGGATTCAGAAACCCCGCGCCAAACATCAGCCCGATCGCCGGGAAGAAATACCGTTTGGGATATCCCTGCCCTTCGACAAACAAGACCTTGAAGCGAAACGCGTCGATCATGTACGGCAGCAAAATCACAAACTGAATCGGCCACATCGCCGCGTGCAGATTGATCAGCAGCGCGGAGAGCACCGGAAGCGGAATGAGAAACCACACGCTTGATGAGCGGATGAATCGCTCAACGAGATACAGTTCGCAAATCAACAGCAGCATCGTAAAAATCATCGGGCGGGATGTCATGACTAGCCTGAGCGCCGCAGAGGTCACGATGGTTGCGAGAAACGACGCAATCTGGTTTCCGTCCGAGATGCGCAGTGTGAGCCGATACGTCACAAAGACGATTGCGCAATAGAGCATAAACACAAGCGCAAGGATGCCGACCGCGCCAAGCTTGGAGTAGACGCCCCAGAAGATCACGGCGGAGAGCCACTGCTGCATCACAAAACTGAAATTCTGATGGAGGGTGAACGGCTCAATGGTCGGAATGCCGTGTTGTAATACAAAGCGCCCGCTGTTGAGCAAGAACCAAAGATCGTTATCCAGCTGTAGATTCACGAGTACGCAAGGAAGAAAGACGAGCAGCATCAAAATCCACTTGGTTGTGCGATTCTGTTTTTCCGGCAGCGCAAGCGCCGTATCCTGCTTTGGCGCTGCGCGCTTTGTCGCTTGCTCTTGCTCAAGTTGGCTCATTACAACCGTCCTCATTCCTCTATGCACACGTCCCGTGCGCGGCTCAATCCAAATGGATATTCTAATGGTTTTTATTCTTTTTGCGACACACACTTTGCGTAAAGTGCTGGGTGAATTCTCGCGATTGCCTTTTTTTCGCAGACGAAAAATGGTATGATGGAGCGAACTCAAACAGATCTCTTTCGCCTGTTTCATCCCGAAACAATCATCATAAGGAGCGCAAATGTCACAACCGAAACAAACGCATGTGGTCATCATCGGTGCGGGCCCGGCAGGGCTTACCGCAGCGTATGAACTGCTCTCAGAGCCGGAATCATATCGCGTCACTATCCTCGAAGAGGACACGCGCGTCGGCGGAATCTCCAAGACCGTGCAGCACGCCGGAAACCGGATCGACATCGGCGGACACCGCTTTTTCTCCAAGGATGCGCGCGTTACCAAATGGTGGGAAGGCATGCTCCCCATGCAAGGCCAGCCTGCGCTGGATGAGCGCGTGCTGGTGCGGGAAGCGCGTCTTTCGCCCGGCGGCCCGGACCCGGAGCGGGAGGATCGCGTCATGCTCAGCCGCCGCCGCGTCTCGCGGATCTATTTCGGCGGCAACTTTTATGATTATCCGATCAGCCTGAGGTGGTCTACCCTTCGCAACATGGGGCTTCTTACCACCCTGCGTGCGGGGTTTTCCTATCTCTACGCCTGCGTTCGCAAACTGCCGGAGACGTCGCTGGAAAATTTCTACATCAATCGTTTTGGCAAGGTGCTCTACAGCATGTTTTTCGAGAGCTATACCGAGAAAGTCTGGGGGCGGCATCCGAGCCGCATCTCCGCGGACTGGGGTGCACAGCGCGTCAAGGGACTTTCGATCCTCGCGCTGATCAAAAACAAACTAGAGCGGCTGCTGCCAAAGAGCAGGCGCACAGTGGAAACCTCGCTCATCGAGGAGTTCGCCTATCCGAAGTTTGGCCCCGGTCAGCTCTGGGAAACGGTTTGCGACCAGGTGCGCGCGCGCGGCGGCGACGTTCTGTTCGGTAAAGCTGTAACCGGCTTTTCCTGTGATCAAAACCGCATCACGGCGGTTCTTTGCGGCGGCGAGGCAGTCCCCTGCGATCTCGTGCTCTCCTCCATGCCGCTGCGTGCGCTGATCGCGGGCCTACCGGAGGTGCCCGGCGAGATTCGGCAGATTGCAGACGGCCTGCCATATCGCGATTTTGTCACCGTCGGCCTTTTAGTCGACCGCCTTAAGCTCAAGAACACGACCGGCATCCGCACGCTGGGAGACATCGTCCCCGACTGCTGGATCTATGTGCAGGATCAGAGCGTGAAGATAGGCCGCGTACAGATCTTCAACAACTGGTCGCCCTATATGGTGCAAGATCCGCTCAACACAGTCTGGGTCGGGCTGGAGTATTTCTGCGCTGAGGGGGACGAATTCTGGAATCTCACCGAAGAGGCTTGCACACGCCTTGCAGTGGAGGAGCTCATCCGCATCGGCATCATCGGCGACGACACACCCATCCTCAGCAGCTGCCGAGAGCGCGTTGCAAAGGCGTATCCGGCCTATTTTGACACCTATGCCGAGATCGACCGGGTCAAAACGTATTTGGACGGGTTTGAAAACCTCTATTGCATCGGGCGCAACGGACAGCACCGCTACAACAACATGGATCACTCCATGGCAACGGCGTTTGAAGCGGTATCAAACATCCGCGCCGGTGTGTCGAGCCGCGAAAACGTCTGGAACGTCAACACCGAGCAGAGCTATCACGAAAAGAAATCGTAACACGCCACACGGAGGCATAGATGGAAAAATCCTTGTTCAAGACGCTGTTTACCGAGCCGACCACGCGGCCGCTCATCCAGTTCTTCCGCTATGTGTTCGTCGGCGGGTGTTCGTTCCTCGTCGACGCGGGCGTTTTGTGGTTATTTGCGCGCGCAGGGATGCACTATCTGCTTGCCGCGTGCTTTGGGTTTGTCGCGGGGCTCGTGTTTAACTTCCTGCTCTCGCGGGCGCTGGTGTTTCGCGCCGAGACCGCGCGGGTCGGGCGCGTGCTGGAGTTTGCGGGCTATGCACTCATCGGGCTGGTCGGACTAGGCTTAACCGAAGCGCTCTTGTATTTTTTCACGGAAATCGTGCAGTTTCACTACATGATCTCCAAGGTGGTCGCCTCAGCCGTCGTGCTGTTCTGGAATTTCTTTGCCCGCAAGGTGATCCTCTACCGCAACGAGAAAACCAACTAACGGCATCTCTTGCCTGAATCGTTTCTCTCTATATTGGTGCAATCGTTACCGGATGTCCTGCAAAAAAGCGCAAACGCGCGGCCCTCTGCCGTAGCTTCTGCGCTTTTCTTGTGTTCATTTGCCTTGAGGCACTATCTTCTGGGATAGAACACATCCGCATTCACGGTGTCCGGGCGCAAGATCTGCATCGCAGGCTGCCCTGCGCGCTGCTGCTCCGGCTGCGCATCCAGATTGGACTTAAACTGGCTGATGAGCTGATACGCCTCGGCGAACATGGTCGCGAGTTTATCGGCCACCTGCGAGAATTCTTTTTGCTGCGAATTTACCACGGGCTGCTGCACGGGCTGTTGCACGGCAGGCTGCACAAAGCGGTTCTCCGCGGTGATCACGTCCGCGCGCGGGCGCGTGTTCTGCTCGTATGCGCCGGGGTATGCGTTTTGCACGGGATACGGGCGGTTCGGTTCCGTGTTTTGCACAGGATACGGGCGGTTCGGTTCTGCGTTTTGCTCGGGCTTCATCGCCACCGCGCGCATATAGTAGACCTCTTCGCGCAGGCGATCGTTCTCTTCCATCAGCCGTTCGCGCTCCGCCTTCCAGGTGTTGACCAGGTTGGACGCCTGCGCAACCGCGGAACGCAGCTGCTGTGTTTCCTTCTCCAGGTGTTGAATCCGCTCCAAATTACCGCTGCTCGCCACATCCTGACGCAGGCGCTCGAGCTCCTCGCGCTCCGCGCCATGCGACTTGACGGTCTGCAGGAGCGCGTTGATGCGCGTGTTCGCGGTGTTGAGCTGCACTTCGCGCTCGACCAGCAACTCTTTAAACTTCTTGATGCCGTAGTTGCGCGCCTGAATTTCGCTCTTAGCGGAATCCAGCTGGGCGAGCAACTGATCCTGCTCGAGTTTTGCGGCTTTTGTCTGCTGCGCGAAAATTCGCTTTACGTTCTCCACATATGCGCGCACATCCTGCGGGTCATAGCCGGATAAAGAGCGGCGAAACCGTGCGTCCGCGTCCATGCGGCTGCGCAGGGAATCGATTCCCTCTTCGTTGCGCTCGATTCGCTCGTTCATCGGATTACCTCCAATATGTCCCCCGCCGAAATGTTGCGCCGCTTTGCGCAGCCGTCCGGCAACTCGAGAACATGTTTCGCGCCGCGCTGATGCGGCAGTACCCTGCCCGGTTTGAGTGATTCATCAATTCTCAGCACGCGCCCCTGCCGGTCCAGATACAGCGCGTCGATCGCATAGCCCATGCCGATGGTGTGAATGGCGTTACAGGGAGTGAGCAGCATGCCGCCGTCCGCCTGCAGTGATCGCCCCAACAGTCCGCGCAGTCTGGCAAAATATCCGGTTGCGTGCCAAACCTGCGCGATGGTTTCGCCGTTTTTTGCGATTGTAACACTCTTCATGCGGTTCCTCACTGTCAGTTTAGGCGGGTTTTATATTCTTTCGCCTGTCAAAAGCGAACGGGGTTGCGTATTTCTATCTTTACTTTAGCGCAGCGTGGCCATCATGCTCACAGCCGCGGGACCAAGCAGGATGATGAAGATCACGGGAAAGATAAACAGCACTGTCGGCAGCATGATCTTGATCGGCGCTTTTGCCGCCACAGCCTGAATTCTCTGCTTGCGCTCAACCCTGAGCCGTTCTGCCTGTACTTCCAACACATTCTTGATCGGAACGCCCAGCTGATCCGCCTGCAACAGCGCGGTGACGAACGCGGTCATCTCCTTGACGTCGCAGCGATCCGCCATCTCCTTGAGTGCGGTTCTGCGCGGAACGCCCATCTGCACCTCGCGGATTGCGTTGTTGAGCTCCGTGAGCACGACGTTCTTATTCTTGGCATATTGCCGCACAATGGCAGCATCCAGTCCCAGCCCTGCCTCCACGCTCACTACCAGAACGTCCATCGTCTCCGGCAGCTCGCGCAGGATGGCGTTTTTCCGGCCTTTCACGCGGGAGGTGAGAAAATAGCTGGTTCCGTAAAGCGGGATATTCAGCATAACCATCAGAATCACGAGCCGGAACAGGAAGCTCAGCGGCAGCAGGACAAACATTGCGATGCCAAGCAGGATAAACACGAGCAGCAGCATGCTTTTGATAAACGAGAACTCCTGCAACGAGAGCGCCATGCCGGATGCCTTGATCTGTTTGTCGAGCTTGATGGACGCTTTGCTTTGTCCCACCGGCTTGCTGTTGCCCGCTGAGCGGCGTATCCCTTCGGAGACCCGCTTGATGAAGGGTTTGAGCACGCGCTCGGAAAAGGATTTTCGGAGTTCCTCGTCGCTATAGGCGCGCTCCGTCTCCACAACCTGAGTGAAGCGCTTGCGCATCTGGTCGCTTTTGATTCCAGCCCCGTACAGCAATGCAAGCAAAGAGAGAAACACCGCGATGGTAAAAAACAGAACAACAAGCCTCATGCGGCATCCTCCTCTCTAAAGTTTGATGTTGACGATCTTGCTGACGATCGAAAAACCGATGATCTCCAGAATCGCGCTGATCAGCAGCATGATGCGCCCGTTCGGGGTTGTAAAAAACATATTGATATAGCCCGGGTTGATGAACATCAGCAGCAGGATAATAAACCCCGGCAGTGCGCCGATGATATAGCCGCTCATGCGTCCGGCGGAGGTCATGGTTCGAATTTCCCCGCGCAGGCGGATGCGCTGATTGATCGTATCTGAAATATTCTGCAAAATCACGGAAAGGTTGCCGCCGATCTGCCGCTGAATGATGACGGCAGAGGACATCAGCTCCAAATCCGGATTTTTTGTCCGTGTGATGAGACGGCCAAGGCTTGTCTCCAGCGGCATACCGTATTGTGTTTCGCGATAGACGCGCATAAACTCGCGCGAGATGGGTTCTTCCATCTCTTCTGCAACGTTCTTCATGGCAGACTGAAACGACTGCCCCACGCGCAGCGCGTTGCAGATGATCGCTAGCGCATCGGAAAGCTGCGTGCCTAACAGCGCAAGCCGTTTGTTTCGCTTGATCGTCACCCAGCTGATCGGCGCCGCGGCGCCGACGATGACGAGACCAATACAAACCGTGACCGGCGCACCGAGAAACAGCACGATTGCCGGAAGTACGACTCCTGTGAAAACCCAGATGGTGATGAACTCCTCTGCGCGCAGCGCGACGCCCGCAACATACAACTCGTCGGCAATCTGCTCCAGCCGGAGCGGATTCTTGCGTTGAATACCTTTGCCGGAGCGCTTGTTTGCGTTTTCATTTGCGCCGAGCTCAAAGAGCGTACGCACACGCTCGTCCATCTTGCGCTTTTGCTTCGTGCGCGCCATGGCGATCAGATAAAAGATGAAATAGCACGCGATGACAAACGCCACAGCGACCAATGTCCGAATCATGTGCTTCATCTCCTCTCTGAAAAATCTTGTTTTGGTTTAACCGCGTTTGCCGCGCGGGCCGGGTTTCGTCCACTCACCCGTTTCGTTTATCATCTCAAACGGGTTTAGTGGAACCATTCGTCCTTGAGCCCTGCGCCCGCCGCGACGAGCTTGTCGCTGCAGCGCGGCTTGATGCCGGTTGCGCGGAAGCGTCCGGGTGAACGCCCGTCGCCATAGTCATAGGCGAAAATCTCCTGTGTGACGATCACGTCGCCTTCCATGCCGGTCACTTCGCTGATGCCGATGATTTTGCGGCTACCGTCGCGCATACGGGATTGCTGCACGATGATATCGATTGCAGATGAAATCTGCTGCCGGATGGCAGGCAAAGGCAGGTTCATGCCCGCCATGAGCACCATGGTTTCCAAACGCGCGAGCATGTCCCGCGTGGAGTTTGCGTGGCCTGTGGTGAGGGAGCCATCGTGGCCGGTGTTCATCGCCTGGAGCATGTCCAGCGCTTCACCGCCACGTACCTCGCCGACGATGATGCGATCGGGTCGCATACGCAGCGCGTTTCGCACCAGATCGCGGATGGTGATTTCACCCGTACCTTCGAGGTTTGACGGGCGCGCTTCGAGCGTGAGCACATGCGCCTGTTGCAGCTGGATTTCCGCCGCATCCTCGATGGTTACGATGCGCTCGTCATATGGAATAAAGGCGGAGAGTACATTCAACAGCGTTGTTTTTCCGCTGCCGGTACCGCCGGAAACGACCATGTTCATTCTGCCCTTGACGCAGCATTCGAGAAACGCCGCCATCTTGACATTAAGGCTGCCGTAGTTGATCAGGTCTTCAATCGAAAGCGGCGTCTTGGAAAACTTTCGAATCGTGAGCAGCGGCCCTTTGAGCGAAAGCGGCGCGATGACCGCGTTGACGCGCGAACCGTCGGTCAGGCGCGCGTCGACCATCGGGTTTGCTTCGTCGATATGCCGCCCAAGGGGAGAGACGATGCGGTCGATGACGTTGAGCAGTTGCTCGTTGTCATAAAACGTGACGTCGGTTTGCATCAGCTTGCCCTTGCGCTCTACGAAGACCTGCTTGGCTCCGTTGACCATGATTTCCGTGACCGTTTCGTCGGAAAGCAGTTTCTCCAGCGGGCCTAAGCCGCGGATGGAATCGTAGATCTCCACCGCGATGCGGTTGCGTTCCGGCCGCGCCATGCTGGAGGCGTGCTGCTCCAGCGCGGATTCGATGATGGAGCGCGTATCGACTTCGTTCGTGCCGCCGCTGTGCTTTTCATCGCGCTTATTGAGCGTCTCAACAACCTGATAATGAACCCGGTCGCGCAGAGCCGCGGTTTCGTCCGCCTCCGTCTGCGTTCCCGCACCGGTCTGCAAGGCGGGTGTTTTTTTATCCAGGCGCTCCAGCAATCCCATGCTTATGCCCTCCGAATCAAGGAGTGCGCATATTCACGAATCACCTTGCTCGCCTTGGAATTCGGCGCGCAGCTGAGCATCGGAATTCCGCGGTTGATCGCGAGCATGGCCGCTTTGAGATCAAACGGAATCACAAGCACGGGCGTTGCCTCTAAAAGGTTTGCAACGTTTTTGACTGTGATGGTCGAGATGCCGTCCTTGTTGACGACGATCTTCAGCTTGTCCTGCTGGTTGAGCGCCTCGAGCACCTTGATGCTGCGCTTTGCGTCGTGCAAAGAGGCGATATCCTCGTTGACCACCAGTAGAATCGTATCCGCGGTCTCCATCGCCGCAATGGCGCAATCGCCGAAGGCGACGCCCATGTCGACGACGACATAGTCAAACTCTGTCCTGAGCGTAGAAAGAATAGAGTTGACATGTACCGGCTGGATCAGCTCGGCATACTCCGGCGAACTGCTCGAGAGCATGACCTGCATACCGCTTTGATGGCGAATGAGATAGCTCTTGATGGTGGAAAGCTCAAAGGAGTGCTCCTCCACCATGTCCGCAATGGTGTCGCCCTTTGGAATATCCAAAAAAACGCCAACCTCTCCGAACTGCAAGCTCAGATCGATCAGCGCAATTTTTTTATTCAGGGTTGCAAGCGCATATGCCAAATTGACCGCGAGCGTGGTTTTGCCGACGCCGCCCTTGGGCGAATAGCACGCGATGATCTTGGAGTCATAGCTTGCGATTTTTTGTGTACAGGTGCGGCGGTTCTGGTCACGGTTTGCCGCGGTCATGATATGGGTGCAGATGTCGTGTTCACTGCTGTCGATATCGATCACGCGGGCAATACCGCATTCCATCGCGCGGGCGAGCGTGCGGCTGTCCAGCGCGGGAGCAAGCAGGAGAATCGTGATGTCGCTTCGCGTCGTAAACATCCGCTCCGCAAAATCCAGCTCCTGCGTCGGCAGCGCGCGGGTTCCGATCAAAAGCACATCCGCAGGCTGCGAAGATGCCTTCTTCAACCCGTCGCCATCCGGACGGAAGGAGCTGACGACGCGCAAGGCTTCGTCCGTCAACAAGCCGGAGATTAGTTTTCTGTCGTCGGCAGATGTGGCTGCCAACATGATGCGAATGCTGTTCATGTTTCCCCTTACTGTGCCTGGACCAATAGCATATCGTTGATGACCGGTTCTTCCGTGTTAGGCGTATGGTCGCCCGTCGCACGCAGAATCAGGATGATCGCGCCACTTCTTGCACCCTGCACCACACGCATGGTGTCCTCCGGCGTCAATAGCAGCGTCACGCTGCCGTATCCGGTGACCGGCTCGCCTTCCGCCGTCGTCGCGTTGCCCGAGAGAGACATGCCGACCGCTGCCACGCGTACATTCTGCGCGGCAACCAGCGTGGTGCTCAGCGTTTGCGGCAGCTGGGCTGCCGTGGGTTCTTCGCCTTCCGGGACAACTGGTGCCTCGGCAGGCAGATAGGTCGTGGTGGTGTAGGAGATGACGTCTACATAATCCCCGCGCTGCAAAAATCCAGCGACGCCGGTGACTTCATCGACCCCGACGGTCACCGCGCGCAAGCCTTCCGGCACGACATACGATAGTCCGCTGTCGGCCTCACCATATTGCTTGAGCTTGGCGGGCAATAGCTGCTCGCCCTCGATGATGTCGCTCTCGGTCACGTAGTTTACGACTTCTTCGAGCGTGTGCGCGGCAAGCGGATGCGCATATCCCAGCGGCACCTGCTTGAATGTGACCATGTCAGCCGTGATCGGCGTATAAGCGGGGATGTTGGTCAAGGCAACAACCACGTTGTCGTACTCCACCTTCACCTCTTTTTGCGCTTCGAGATTGCCCAGATAAAAATAGAGCAACGCGCCCGCGCAAAGCGCGGCGATCAGGGCGAACAAGACAATTTTTTTCATGAGAGCCCTCCTGCCGGATCAGTTGAACGGATGTCCGCCGACTTTGGCTTGCAAAGTGCAAACGATCCGATCTCTTTCCGGCATTCCAATATTTCGTGTCCGGCCTGCACCGCCGTAATCCGATCGGTTTTTCGGCTGGCCAGCCTGCAACGTCTCTGGTGGCGATAATGGGATTCCCCGCTAGCCAACCTTCATCGTACTCGTCGATACGATGTGAAAGCTGCCCCCGGGGGCGAGAAATGCGGTAATCGGTGTCAAGGTCGGCAGATCGTAGGCCGTGGTGACCGTGATGTCTCCGGCCTTAAAGTTGGAAGGCGTGGAGAACGTGACGGTGACCGTAACCGTATTTGTCAAATAAGCCGGTTTGATCTTCGTGACGGCGGCATTGACGGCGGTCGTTGCGGCGGTGGTGGTCGCGGCTACTGTTCCCGCGCGGGTTGCCTCGCGCGTCATGGTATCCATCACCTGCCGTGTGGAGGCGAGCCAGCCCATCTCCAGCATACCGAAGATCAACAATAATAAGAGCGGAAGCACAAGAGCCAGCTCTACGGCCGCCTGACCGTTCTCCCGACGTATCTTCTTAGATGGTTTTCCAACAATCGATTGCTCCATGGTTTCTCCCTCCTGCCTACAGGATCAGGCATCTCATCATCAGCATCTCTCGCGCGGCAAGCGCAATTCTGTTGTCGCAGCGCCAGAGATACTGAGGATTCCGGTTAAATGCTGAGTGCCGGAATGAGAACGGCCATGTTACCAACGGTCGCTCTCATTCCGGAAATCCTGGCTCTGATCTGTTCGCGCCGGCTAGACGAGCAGTCAGCCGATGCGGCAGCTCGAACAAGGTCAGTTTTTGGAATCCTCCCACCCAGGGAAGTACACACAAAACGAATGTAACGCAAATCGTTTCGAACGAATTGTGTTAGGGGTAAGGCGTATTCGCCTATTCAAAGCGCTCGATAGCATCGCCGTGTTCCGGTACGCACCTGCTTCGTTTTCTCACAAGAAATTATTGCTAAAATCGTTGAAAAACGCAGCAACGTTTGTGCCCATCAGCGTTAGTCCGCCGATCACGACAAGCGCAACAAGCAGAATGATCAGTGCGTATTCAACCATGCCCTGACCCTCTTCATTCAAAACGAAACGATCCATCGTCCTGCTTCCTCTTCCCTTGAGTTTTCCTATGGTTTAATTAATCCAGATTACCGACGATCGAGTTAAAGGTGTTGCCAACGCCACCGCCCAGCGCCGCAATGGCACCAATGACGACAACCGCGACGAGCGCGATGATCAGGCCGTATTCGACCATACCCTGGCCCTCTTCATTCATGAAAAACTTTTTCATTCAAGTAATCCTCCTTTCCACGAAATTTTCCGCAGGCCTGTTGCCACGCGTTATCCCGAATCTTGTAACAAGATCGTTCCAACAACGGTGCCAAGCAGCGAAATATGCACGGCGACGATCAAGAGTAGGTTCATTTTGATCGCACCGTAAAATTGTTCCCTGTTCCGCAACGAGCGTCGACTTTTTGAGTCGCTGGTATTTCCGCGCTATTTGGTCCCAGTTTTGCTCCTAGACCAATATGATCGACATTGCGACCAGCGCAAGCGCCAGAAACGGCCCCATCGGGATCATCGTCTTGAGCCGCTGCGCAAACGGTATGCGCCAGTTTAGAAAAACATAGAGCAGCACCAGAGCGCCCATGCACGCAATCGCGTACAGACTGCCCTTTAGCCCAAGCGCAAACCCCATCGCGGCTGCCAGCTTGACATCCCCCGCGCCTACCTGCTTTCCAAACAGGCCCGGAAGAAAGAAAATGACGAAGCATACGGCGAGCCCTAGCAGGGAATTCCAAATCTGGAATCGTATCACCCCGGTCAGCCCGAACACCGCGGCTAGAACCAGAATTGCGAGCACAAGCTCGTTTGGGATGATGCGGTGCTTCGCATCGATCAAAAACGCCAGCCCCGCGACCAGCAGCAGCAGCATGAGGTATAGCCCGCGGAAGGTAACCCCCGCCCGCCAGCCGATCACTCCGCCGATGAGCGCCATACCTGCAAGCAACATCCAGAAGTGCTTGCGCTCCATCTGCCCGGCGATGCCGCGCTGTTTGAGTAAGAACCCGTAGAGGAGCCGCGCGGGGACTGCCAGAATGGCGCCCAGTGCAGCGCCGTAGATCACCGGCAGCAAAGCCTGCATGTTTGTCTCTCCTCAATCGATCAAAAGTAGTCAACACCATAAAACGATAGAATTTTTTCGATAGCCGTTCAAAAAAAGAACAACGGCTCAAATTCCCAATGAATCTGAACCGCCACCGTTTTTTTGAAACACAACCAAACCGTTCCCGGCTGATCGTGTGAAACGTGAGTTCTTCATTCGGAAACTGGCTGCCGTGGGCAAGTGAATGCCGGTAGGCCCTATAGCTTTGCGACGCCCGCTTTCGCGGGTTGTGCCATTTGCGTGGGAAGAATCGCACTTATATACAGCTATCAAGGTGCAACGTGAATCCGGCTTGGGGATGCTGCGGCTGTTTCATCGAGGATTCTCAAACCTGCCGCTATGGTTTGAAAACATGATGGGGTCTCGCTATACTTGGTTGAATCACAATAAGTCTTGTATCAAATACTGTTCATTGTTTCACAAAAATTGTATATTTATTGCTCGCTCCAACAGCTGGTTCTATTAACGTATCTTGCTCCGGCAACTGCATGTTGTGTTCTGAAATACTGCATACACTACCGGTTGTGAGTGAATAGGTTCGTCACGCATCTTCATGCTGATGTTGCATTTGCTGTAGAGTTTGGGTCAATTGTGACGAATCACTGTCTTTTCGCGTATTGTCAACTCTGTTGTATGGCGCATGATAGTTACTTAATATACATTAATTTTTTAAGGTTTTCTTCGTTCTATCTGGTATGAATCCCCGAAAAAACCCTCTTGTTCTGCTCTTTTTCTAATATTAACCGAAGTGCGCGGCGATTGTATAAAAATCCGTTAAAGTTCATGAAATATTAACAGTATGCCGCGGAGGTTGGTTTGCGTTTGCTTGGTGGTATTGGATGAAAGTACAAATCCACACAGTCTAAAAAATACCAAATTCAGACACAGTTGTCAAGTGATTATGCACGCCGGATTGCCGTATATGGCCGTTACAATGTAATTTTTCTTGTAGAAAAGCATTTGCGTCGCTCGATTTTGCTACATATACAATAATTATTCATACATTCGATCGTTACATTTTCGATTATAATGTAATCTATTTTATTTTTCAATGCGTTTTCAGGCGTATTTTTACTAAAATTTCCTCATTTATGGGCTTTTTTTTACGATTTCTCTGTTTATAAAGCCTTTACCGGAAGATTGCGGGCCTGCGCAGATAGCGAAACCCTGTGCTCCAGCCGTCTGTTACGACCACGCCATCCTGCAGGGAGGAGCAGTGCGCCACCAGATAGCTGCCGTCCTCATCGATCGAGACGATGATGCCGATGTGGTTGTATTGTCGCTCGCCCGGCGCGCAATAGAACGCCAGATCGCCGGGACGCCCTTCGTCCCAGCCGATTGCGGTGGAGTGCGCCCACTGGTTGCTAGATCCGTTGCCGATGACGCTCAGCGCCGACGGATCGCCGATTGCGTTGATGAACACCCAGCTGACAAATCCGCTGCAATCCAGACCCTCGGAGCGTGAGATTCTCGCCACCTCGCCCGTCTGCGCCTCGTTTGCGTTGCCCCACTCGTTGTTCCAGCCCAGGCGGTTGTATTTTCCGCCAAAGACATAGGAGATCTTGCCGGTGAGCGAAAGGGCTGTCTCCACTACCTGCTGCCGCTCGACATTGGTGTCCTCCGGCAGGGCGGAGAGCAACGCGTCGATGCTCTCTTTGCTCGCCTCGGTAAACGCGATGTTTCCCGTCATCGAGGCAAACGTGCGCTGAAACTCCGGCTGCATGAGCTCATAAAGGAAGGTTCTGCGTCCGGTGTTCATGTCGTACACGTCCGCCATGTCTTCATATGATTTCGCGCTGAGCAGAACGTTTGCCGTTCCGTCCATGCGGAATACTTCGATCTGGTTCATATCCCAAAACACGCTGTCGAGTTCATCCAGTGAAATGTTGAGCAGGTGCTCCATGTTCAGCGGATTCGATTCATACGCTACATTCTGCGCGAGAAACGTCGCCAGCACATCCGGCCAGTTGGTCACCCGAACATTCAGCGTCGGCTGAACATCCTCTGCCGCGTTGGTCATGTCGTCTGTGTCGTTCTCCGCCTCTGCTGCGGCAAGGATGCGCGCCTCGGCGTTCTCGGCCTGCGCCTCCTCCACCTTTTGCTCATACGCGGCGTTCAGCGCGGCGATGCGCTGCGCGAGCTGATCCCCGACCTCGGCGCGATACGCCAACAAAATCTCATAGCGTTCCTGACTGCTGCCGGAGGGTGCCCTTACCTGCTCTTCCGCCGGTATTTCGGATGTCTCGCCCGCTACTGTAACCGCGCGCGTCACGGTGACAAGTGCGCCTTCCTCAAACGAACCATAGGTCACGGTATAGACCCCCGGTGTGTCCGCGCGGAATCCGCCGTTGTCCACGACCCAAACCGCCACGGGCTGGTCAAACTCCGTCTGTGCGCTTACGCCGTCCAGCAGGGCAAACGCCTGTTTCGGCTGAATCGTAACATCGCCAGCGGTGATGACCACGTTGCCCGGCGCGCCATCCGGCACGGGGAGCGGGGTAGGCGTTGCGGTATCGTCTCCGTCCGGATTGCTCTGCACGAGCGTGATCTTCACATGAACGTCCTGCGTCATATCATAGGTGCCGCCGTCCCCGTCGCTGGTCTGATAGTCGGACAATGCGGCTTTGACTCGATAGGTGTGGCCTTGCGGAAGCATCCAGGCGACGTTTCCGTCGCTTCCGGTCATGCCGGAGAAGAGCAGCGCCCCGTCCTGAAACAGCGTCACGCGCGCGCCGGCCAGCGCCGCAGCGGAAGCATCCTGCGCAAAAACCGTCAGCCGGTGCAATTCCGGCGTTTGGGAAGGCAGCGGTGTTTCGGTAGCATCTCCCGTGCCGTCCGTGACCTCCGGTGTCGTATCCGGTGCGGTAGGGGTGGGTGAAGCGGTCGATAAACTCTCGGGCGACGGCGTCGGCAAAACCTCCGGTGTATCACTCACGGCGGGTTCTTCCGGCGTGGGTTCGGTTTGGGCTGTCGCCTCCGGTTGCTCGGTATACAGCTCGCTCTCCAAAGAATAGTCAAGCGCATGCACCGTCTCACCCGCGCAGCCAAACAACGCCAGCATCAGCGTGACGAGCAGGAGGGATATGACGCATGTTACGATTTTTCGCTTGTGCTGCATCTTGTTTGATGATCCTTTGATGAGCCGATATACTTATCTAAATATAAAAATCTATAAGTTTGATGAGCCGATATACTTATCTAAAAAAAACTATAAGAATAATTGCTTATTTTTTATTCGACGGCACCGTGTCCCGCAGCATCGTCGTGACCACGCCGCGGACAGACGTGCTGTTGATCTGACCCACGCGCACATCTCTGCTGTCGATCGACGCCGCGCGGTTGTCACCAAGGACGAACAGCTTCCCGCTTTCGACGGTGATCTGTGCCAAGCCGCTGTTGCCGAGAGAATCCAAAATCAGATAGTCTTCTTCGATCTCTTCGCCGTTTCGCAGCAGGTGTCCGTCCGCCGTGATCTCGATGCGATCCCCCGGCAGCCCCGCAACGCGCTTGACCACAAGTCCGTAGACATCGCCCGCGTCGAATATGATCAGATCGCCGTAGTCTGCACCTGAGAAACCGACGTAGAATACGCGGTCTCCCGCCATCAGCGTGGGCTCCATAGAAACCCCGGTCACGGTGTATTGGCGGATGTATAACAGCGCAAGTGCCGCAACAAGCAGGAGCGTGACGCATACGCCGAGCAGGACTTTTCCGATGCCGGAATGCCTGCGCGGGCGCGCATAGGAATCGTATGCTCCGCTGTCCGCCGGATCGTCGTCCGGTATATATGCACCCGATTGCCGCATGCAGTAGACCTCTGATCTCCCCCGGCCTTCGCTGGGTGAATCCACAAAAAACGCGAAAGTAAGGCCGAAAACAATGACTTTTAAGAAGCGATGCTTCACCCGCTGGCCAGGTCACAATGTAACCTGAACTAATTGTAGTATTGTTCGCAATACACTGTCAACACATCGAGTGTATATTCGGGTGTCTAAACTGCTGTTTTCATGCATTTTGCGCTGCGAATTTAAAGTTCGTTCATATAATATAGCACCTGCATATATGCGTAGCGGCTCCTCATAATGCGAACGGTTATGCAGCGGCTTCTCTGTTTACTCGATCATCCCGCGCGCAAAACGCGAGGCGTTCGCCAACTTAGGCGATAATATCGGCATATGCCGCGCGGTTGCGCTCCAGCCATACTTCCGCATAAGAACAGGATGCGACGGCCTTGAGGTTCTGCTTGCGCAGTTCGTTTGCCAGAAGTTCCATGAGCTGTCCTGCGATGCCCTGCCCGCGCAGCACGGGGCTGACATAGGTGTGGTTGATATCCACCACGCCCGCGCGCACCGGGGCGTAGGTCGCTTCCGCAAGCACCGCCTGTTGTTCGTCGAGGTAAAAAATGCGTCCTTCGGTGATTTGAAACTCCATGCTCTCTCTCCTGTGATGATTTTTTATCCAGCCCATACTGCTACATTGCCATTACAGACAGAATATGCCAAATCGAATGCATATGCAACATGTTTGCCATAGAATCGTGTCCATGTGAATCTAGCAAATGCAAAAGAGGGGAGAGCGCATTGACGCATCCCCCTCTTGTTCACATGATTGCTGAAAACGGCGGTCGTTATTTGACCAACGCCGTCGCCGTTTCGACGATGTGCTCCGCCGTGAGTCCAAAGCGCTTTTGCAGATAATCCTGCGGTCCGACCTCGCCGTATTCGTCGTTGACCGCGACCACGTCGATGCGGGCGGTGTTCTCGCGCGCGAGGGTTTCGCAAACTGCGCTGTAGAGCCCGCCGATGCGGCTGTGGTTTTCCGCCACCACGATATTCTTGCACTGCTTGGCGTATTGTTTGACCGTCTCGGTATCGAGCGGCTTGATGGTAAAGAAGTTGACCACCGCGGCCTCGATGCCGCTTTCTGCTAGCTTGTTTGCCGCCTGCATCGCCTCGTGCACCATGATGCCGCTGGCAAAGATTGCGACATCCTTGCCTTCGCGGAGGGTGATTGCGGGGCCAATCGGCGTCTCCATCCCATCTGCAAACACCTTTGCTGCGTTCTTTCTACCCACGCGGATGTATTTCACACCCGGCCGATCTTTGCACTGTTTGAGTACGCTGATGAGCATCGGTACATCGGTGATGTCGATCACCGTCGCCGTCGGGATGGTGCGATACAGCGCAATATCTTCAAACGGCATGTGCGTGCCGCCGTTGAAGGTTGCCGTCACGCCCGGGTCGGTGCCGATGACGGTGATGTCGTTTTTAGCATACCCCGCGGAAAGAAACACCTGGTCAAACACGCGGCGGGAGGCAAACGGGCCAAACGTATGCACAACGGGCTTAAAGCCGGTTGCGGCAAGGCCGCACGCAACGCCGATCATGTTCGCTTCGGAAATGCCGCAGTTCACGCCGCGCTCCGGGTTTTCGCAAGCCCAAGCGCTGGTGCCGATGCAGCTCATCAAGTCCGCGTCGAGATAGATAAAGTCGTTGTCCTGTTCGCTGAGTTCGCGGATGGTCTTGCCCAGAATATCCTTAAACAGGCGGGAATCCATGCTTCCGTCGTAAATGAGTTCCATACTATTATTCCCCCCTTAATCCAGCTGCGCCGTGAGTGAGAGCAGCCATTCGTTCCACTGCTCGGTAGAAACCGCCATGCTGTGGTTGCTCTTTGCCTGCTCCACCGCGGCAACGCCCTTGCCCTTGACGGTGTTGAGCACGATTGCGTAGGGTTTGTCCCCGCCGTTTCTCGTGCGCTCCAGCGCGTTGTAGACCGCCTCAATATCGTTGCCGTCGATGGTGACGGTGTCAAACCCAAACGCCTGCACTTTCGCCGAAAGATCCAGCGTATCGAGGATATCCTTCGTGCAGCCGTCGAGCTGTTTGCCGTTGACGTCGAGTAGCAGCACAAGATTGCTCAGCTTCTTTGCCGCGGCAAACATGCATGCTTCCCAGACCTGACCTTCGTTTGCTTCGCCGTCGCCCACGACGAGGAATACCCTCGCGTCCCGTCCGCGTAGCCGCTCGCCAAACGCCATGCCGCAGGCAAGGCTCGTGCCTTGGCCAAGCGAGCCGGTGGTCATATCCACGCCCGGCGTCTTGTTGCGGTCGCAATGGCTCGGCAGGCTGGTGCCGGGCTGGTTGAGCGTCTTGAGCATTTCATAAGGGAAAAAGCCGGAGATCGCAAGCGCCGCATAGACCGCGGGACCCGCGTGGCCCTTGGAGCAGACGAGCTTATCCCGCTCTGCCCAATCCGGATTCTTGGGGTCAAAGCGCATCTGGCTGCCGTATAACACAGCAAGCGCGTCCGTTATGCTCAGCGAGCCGCCAACGTGGCCGAACCCGCGCGCCTTCATCTGCTCCAGCACGCCGATGCGGATTTCAAGCGCGAAGCGCTCCAACCGCTTTTTTAACGTTGCATCCAAAAAAATCGTTCCTCCTCTGTTGCTGCGCCGCTCCTGCCGTGTCAATCTATTTGATCTGTCTTTCATACGGCGCGCTGGTTTCACAATATCCAGACTATCATACTCTATCTTTCGCCCAGCCGCGAGTGTTTTTTGCGAAAATGTACATATTTTCATCACCATATTGATTGGAAAATCGCACCGAAAACTTCCCGCAAGAGCTATACTTCGTCGCGTCATCAACACTCAATCTTGTTTGATCCTTCTGACTGACGGCATTCGTTTCAACAGCTAACTAGTTATCCGCAATGTTACGACTGCTGTGCGGATACGCATTGATTTTGATCCTATTTGCTTTCCTCCGGTATGACAGTTTTAGGCTCCGTGTTTCATATGCAGTGTTGACGATTGAACAACAAGTGCGTAAGATATTGATCAAGAGCCTACAGCAATGGGTACGCGCTCAGTAGGTTTGAGCGCGGCAGTGTTTGATAGAATAAGCAGAAAACAATAGGTGTATCATGATTAGAAGATGGCAGCGCGTATTAAATCAGATCAATCGGATGATTGACTTTTTCATCGTGGGTTTGTCTTATTATGGCGCCACTTGTTTTTGGCTGCTCGTCGTGCGACACGACCCGCAAAACCCCGCCTTGCTGGCAAACAACCTGTTCTGGTTTGCGCTCGCGTTTTCGGTGGCGGGGGTGTTTGGCTATCAGCTCGCCAAGCTCTACGATTCCATCCGCGGCAAGCCTTTCAGCTTCGACGTCAAGTGGGTGCTGTTCGTCAACGCGGTCACGGTTCTCGGCGTCGGCGCGCTGCTCTATCTGCTGCGCCTGACTGAGTTTTCACGCGCGGCGCTCGCGCTCTTCTACGTGCTCGCGAGCGCGCTCATCCTGGTCAAGCGCATGCTCGTGCGCGTCGTGCTCTCGCGCTATAGAAGTAAAGGCTACAACCTCAAGCATGTCGTGCTGATCGGCAGCGGCGCTCTCGCACAAAAATACGCACAGACGATTGCAGCCGCGCCGCAGTTCGGGTACACGATCGACGGCTATATCGGAAGCGCCAGCGCCATCGACGACCTGCCCTGCCTTGGCGACTGGACGAGCCACGGTAGCGAGCTGCTCGCTTCGCCGGGTATTGACGAGGTTGTCGTCGCGCTGGAGCTTGAGCAGGCGACGCTACTTCCGCAGGTCATCGCCGCAACCGAGAAATACGGCACCAAGGTCTCCATTATTCCGCATTACAACGACTATATTCCCGCGAGCACGACGATACAATCCATCGGCGAATGCAAGCTCTTAAGCCTGCGCACCACGCCGCTAGATTTTCCCGGCAACGCGGTGTTCAAGCGCCTGTTTGACATCGTTTCCTCGCTGGTTTTCATCGTGATCACCAGCCCCGTGATGCTCTTTGCCGTCATCGGCACGTTGCTCTCCAGCCCGGGACCGATCATCTTTAAGCAGACGCGCGTGGGCAAAAACAAGCGCCTCTTTCAGATGTATAAGTTCCGCTCCATGCGCGTCAACGCGCAGGAGGGCACCGGCTGGACCAAGAACGACGACCCGCGCAAAACGCGCTTTGGCAGCCTGATGCGAAAGACGAGCATCGACGAGTTGCCGCAGTTTTTCAACGTGCTCAAGGGGGATATGAGCCTGATCGGCCCACGGCCGGAGATTCCGCACTATGTGGAGCAATTTCAGGAGACCGTGCCGCTGTATATGCTCAAGCACCTTGTGCGCCCCGGCATCACCGGTTGGGCACAGGTGAACGGCTATCGCGGGGACACTTCGATTGAAGAGCGCGTGAAGCACGATATCTGGTATATTGAGCACTGGACGCTGTGGCTGGATATTCGAATCTGCCTGCGCACCGCTTTTGGCGGCATCATCAACCAAGAGAAGGTTGCAAAAAAGTAATACTTCTTTCTTAATGAAGCTAGGTGAACCTGAAACGATTTCGCCACAAGTAACAGCTTACAAAAAAAATGCACCGCGCAGTAGTTGCACGGTGCATTTTTTGTCGAATGATTCAAATAAGTGAGACTTTTTTAGATTTCTCTTGTCTCGCGGTTTTCCGATTGTCTTACTTTATTTATTCTCGATCTGTTTCTTTATTGCATTTGCCAGCGGCAAGTCCGCGGGGTCAAACAGAACGAGATAGACTTCCATTTCGCTATGCTCCAGAAAACGATTGATCTGCGTGATGGCAATCCGTAGCGCGACGTCCTTTGGAACCCCGTAGATGCCCGCGGAGATCAGCGGAAAGGCGATGCTTTTAATCCCGTGCGCAGTTGCCAAGGCAAGCGAATGGTCATAGCACGCGGCAAGCAGTTCCGTCTCGCCCGCGTTTCCGCCCCGCCAGACAGGACCCACCGTGTGGATGATGTATTTTGCGGCAAGCGCAAAGCCGGGCGTGATCACGGCTGCTCCGGTGTTGCAAAAGCCGATCTCGTCGCAAGCACGGGTGAGTTCCTTTGCGCCAGCCGCGGCGAAGATTGCCCCGCAGACACCGCCGCCCTGCGCAAGCTGCTCGTTTGCGGCGTTTACGATGGCGTCTACGCGCATGCGTGTGATGTCGTTTCTCACGATCTCCAGCGGCATGGGTCAACCTTTTTCCGAGGCGCTGCCGTCCGCTTGCACCGCCTCCGGTAAGACAAACGCAAGACCCAGCACGCGCTCGATGAACACGCGCGAGACCGCGGGGTCAAACTGCTTGCCCGCATGGCGGATGATCTCCTCCGCCGCCGCTTGGCCGGACATTCCGTTTCGATACGGGCGATCCTGCGTCATCGCGTCAAACGCATCGACAACGGCGATGATGCGGGAGATATAGGGGATCTCCTCGCCGCTGAGCCCCTGCGGATAACCTGTTCCGTCCCAGCGCTCATGATGGCAGAGGATGTATCCCGCGATGCCCTGCAGCTCCGGAATCGTCAACGCGATGCGATAGCCAATCTCCGGATGCCGCCGGATCTCGGTCCATTCGATCTCCTCAAGCTTGCCGGGTTTGCTCAACACACTGTTGCTGATGCCGATTTTGCCGATGTCGTGCAGCGTCGCCATAAGCTCCAGCGAGACAAGGTCGGTTTCGCTGAGCGTGAGCTCCGCGCCCATCTGCCGCGCCAGCAGCGCCATTCGCTCGGCGTGCTCCATGGTTTCGTTGCTCTTGGAAAATAAGAGTTCCTTGATCGTGGAGAGCAGCGTGCTTCGAATGCTCTGGTGCTCTAAAAGCTTTCTTCTATACATGTGCTCTTCCGCGGTCTTGAGAATTTCGCTGATGGTCTTCTCTTCACTCGTTTTTGTTGCGTAGCCCAGCGAGATGCTCAGGAAGAAATTCTGCTCGCGTGATTGATTCTTCTGCGCTTCAAACGCCTGATTGATCTGACCGATGAGCCGTTTGGTCTCCTCTTCTCCGGTCTTGGGCAGCAGCACGGAAAACTCATCCCCGCCCGTCCGCGCGACGATACCCTGTCCGCAGCAGGCCTTGAGCAGCGCCGCCGTCTCCATGATGAGCTGATCGCCTTCGTTGTGGCCAAAGAGGTCGTTGGTGAGTTTGAGCGCGTTGATGTCGCCTGTGATGACGGAATACGGCAGGTCGTTTGCCGCGTCGAGACGGTAGAGCTCCGTGTCAAAATACATGCGGCTAAAGAGGCCGGTCATCACGTCGTGAATGCTGAGGTACTCGATCTTATCCTCTTTCTTCTTGCGATCCGTGATGTCGCGGCTTATGCCGATCAGTCCTGAAAGCTCTCCCTCGTCGTTGAAAAACGGGGTTTTGAGCGTCTCGGTGATCAGCACGCGCCCGTCGGGGTAGACAATCGTCTCCTCCGTGCGGTTCTCCTGCCGGTTTCGGAGCACCTGATCGTCCTTGCCCACGAATAGCTCTGCGGTGTCGTGGTCATAGACCTCATAGTCGTTTTTACCGATGAGCCGCGTGCGGCTAATGCCGGAGGCCAGCTCAAAGGCGTGGTTGCAGCCGAGGTAGACGCCGTTTTGATCTTTGTAGAAGATATGGTCGGGGATGGAATCGAGCATCGTGCTTAAAAATCTGGATGTTTCGCGGTGCCTGCGTTCGCTTTCCAGAAGCTCCTGCTCGCGGTTAAAGTCATGCGTGATGTCCTGCGTGATGCAGATATAGTCGCTCTTTTCATATGGTATGACGCGGTTTAAAATCGCAACATACAGATGCGCGCGGATAATTTCGCCGGACGGCCGGATATATCGCTTGATGAGGTCATAGTGATCGATCTCGCCCTTGAGCATGCTCGCAAAACGCGCGAGGTCTTTGTCCAGATCTTCGGGGTGCGTATACGATTTCCAGCTGACGCTTTTGATCTGCTCCTGCGTCATGCCGAGCATATTGGCAAACGCGCCGTTGACATAGGTCACCACATCCGCACTCTCGACGATGATGCCAACGGGCGCCTGTTCGCAGACTTTTTGAAAGCGGATTTCGCTGTCACTCAGGAGCTTTTCCGTGCGCAGGCTCTTGCGCTCATAGGTGATGATCAGGCACATGGCAAGCGTACCCAACGGATAGATTACCAGCACGGGCAGGGCGATGGTATCCAGCGTGGGGAGAATCACCGCCCGCGGAAGAAGCAGCATGCACAGTATCATGACGATGTGCGTCGCTGCGCCGAGCAGATAAAACTCGATGTGCCGCATCTTCTCCGGGTTTTTTCTCAGCGCGCGCCAGATGATGCCGATTGCGGCGGAAGTGAGCGTGACCGCCACGCCCGTGACCATACCGGGGCCGCCGAGAAAGAGCCGATAGATCGCGATCATCAGCGCGGCGATGGTGGTCGGTATCACGCCGTAAAACAAGCCGGAGACGCAGAGCAAAATTGAGCGCGTGTCAAAGATGACGCCGTTGGGCAGGCGGATTGCGATGGTGACGATGGCAACGCCGGCAAAGCCCAGAATGACTCCACCGATCATGCGAAACCAGATTTTCTGGGTATGCAGCTTTTGATAAAATTGGTTGAAGATGATACATATCGACAACAAAAGGGTGGTATTCAACACCAGATTCAATGCGATCTGCACTCAACCACCCCCCGTGTCCAAATTTTCTTGTTTTTATTGCGAATTGTTCTGCTGTAAACGGGTCTCGTTCGGATAATGATTTTAAAATCGAGTCGTGTTCTCAAATTACATTCGGATGATACTTGATAGCTTATATTATCATTATTATGTCCGCGATAGAATAGGCAATCTATATTCTAGATACATTTAATCAATCCGTTCCCAATCCTTCGAAAATCCATACGCATTCCCGGGTTCTGCGAAAGATTCACGGATGCGGTTTGCTCTCCTCCAATATGCGCTGCCGCCGCCGACTGCAAAGGCTGTGCCACTGGCGCGAGTTTACTTTCTCAACGCCGGTTGGTATAATGAACCATATTTTCATCCGGTTTGAACGCGGCTCTCGCGTGCGAATCCTGTACCAATAATTGCTTACTCTACGGGAGAAACGATGGAACAACTCAGCACGCAACCAAACGATTCTGCCCCTGCCGCGTCCGCGCGCGCGAAAAAAGGCGGATCGGCTGCCGTCAAAATCCTCTTCGCGCTCTCCGGCGCGGCGATGACGCTGCTGCTCTCGCAGGGCGGCTCCTTGCTGTTTATCGGTGCGGGGGTTTTTCTTTCGCTCATTGTCTGCCTGATCGTCGCGTTTCGTTTTGATCTGCCCCGGCGTGCCTTCGTTTCACCAAAGCCGCTGCCGCTCATTCTCGGCGCCGTGCTTGCCGCCGCTGTGGCGCTGCTCTATCGCCCGGTGTTTGCCGCCACGGTAGAGGAAGTCTTTGTTCCGTTTCTTGCCGCCTCCCCGCTCGTCTCGCTCGCGGACGCGGCAGGTGCCGCGCTGCCGATCGTCGTTTGCGTGCTCGCGCTGTTTGCGCTGTTTGTGTGGTTTGCGCTGTTTTCCGATCAGGCGGTGCAGTTTGCACATCGCTGGAGCGCCTCCGCCTGCCGCGCGGAACGGCTCTATTTGCTGATCGGTTTCGTGCTGGTGTCGGCGGCCATCGCGCTGGTCTACAGCCGCACAACCGCGTTTTTCAGCGGCGCGCAGTATGACGTGGTCTACACGACAGACTCCGGCAACCTCATCAGCACCAATGCATTTCACCAGGTCAACGCCTATCAAAACGACATCCGCCAGCCGCTGTTTGCGGTGTTTTCGATGCCGTTTTCCGTGCTCTCCGTGCTGCTGAGCAAGGTATTATTCTTTGTGCCGAACGCATACCCGATCGTGATCGCCTGCGTGCAGGCGGGGCTACTGCTCTTTTCCTTTACCCTGCTTGCCCGCGTGCTTGGGCTTTCGGGAACGGATCGGGTGCTGTTTTTGCTGCTGCTTGCGGCTTCCTATCCCACGCTGTTGTTTTTCTTCACCATCGAGCAATACAGTTTCTCGGTGTTCTGGGTGATCGTGCTGCTCTATGCTTGGCACGAAAAATCGGAACCCCGCGCGATGCTCTATGTTGCGGCGACGGGTTCGCTGCTCACAAGCGGCATGTTCTTCCCGCTCCTGTTTGAGGGAAAAGGCGCTAAGAAGGTCGTCAGCACGCTCGTTTCGGCGGGGCTGTTGTTTTTCGCGGTGTTCGTCGTGTTTGGCCGGGTGCCGATGCTCAACCGCGCGCTGCAAACCGCGCGTGATCTCGCCTCGTTTACGGGCGAGAGCGTGGGCATTGGTGCGCGCGCGTTGCAGTTTTTCGCCTTCGTCTCCTCCTGTTTTGCGCGACCCGCCGCGGGGCTGGATCTCGTCACCTATCCGCATCCATCCTATCAGATGTTCGCAGTGGGCGGCATCAACTGGGCAGGGGTAGTCCTGCTTGTGCTCTCAGCCGTCAGCGCGGTGCTGCATCGCAAAGAGGCGCGTATGCGCGTGTTCTCGCTCTGGGCGGGGTTTTCGGTGGTGCTGCTGCTGCTGGTCGGCTGGGGCTCCTTTGAAAACGGCATGGTGCTCTATACGCTCTATTTCTCCTGGGCCTACATGGCGCTATTGTATGCGCTGCTTGGGCGAATCGTGCCAAAGAACAACGCATTGCGCTATTGCATTGCGGCGGCGTTGATTCTTCTGCTGGTGATGATCAACATTTCAGGCATGCTCGATCTGTTCCGCTTTGCGGTGGCCTATTATCCCGTCGCATAGGTGCGGGCAGTCTAGATTTACTCAAATTTCAATTTGGCGAGGTAACGATGAAAAAATATCTGAAACTGATGCGCGTCAAGCACTACATCAAAAACATTCTCGTCTTTCTGCCATTCATCTTCAGCGGACAGTTTTTTGAGCCGTACTATCTCGTCCGCGCACTCGTCGGCTTTTTTGCGTTCTGCCTGCTTTCCTCCGCGGTCTATATCTTCAACGACATTCGGGATGCGGAGCGCGACGCGTTGCACCCGACCAAGAAAAACCGACCGATCGCAAGCGGCGCGGTCTCCAAGCGCGCGGCATATATCCTCGGCGCCTGCCTGCTGGTTGCCACCACTGTGCTGCAATATTTCTCCCGCGCGGTCGAGTGGTATGCGTGGGTGTTCCTCGTGGTTTATCTGCTGCTAAACGTCGCCTACAGCTTAAAGCTCAAAAACATCCCCATCGTCGATATCGCAATCCTCGTCTCGGGCTATGTGCTGCGCGTGCTCTACGGCTCCGCGCTCGGCGGAATCGAGATTTCGCGCTGGTTGTATCTGACCGTGATCTCGATGTCCTTCTATCTCGGCCTCGGCAAGCGCAGAAACGAGCTGATCAAACAGGACGACTCTGTCAAGCGCAACGTGCTTCAGTATTACAACCAGAGCTTTCTGGATAAGAACATGTACATGTGTCTGGCGCTCACCATCGCGTTCTATTCCCTCTGGGCGGTGGACCCGATCACCATTGCGCGCATCAACACGGGTAACATCGTCTGGACGGTGCCGCTGGTGATATTGATCTGCATGAGTTACAGCCTGCATGTCGAGCGGGATTCGGACGGCGATCCGGTAGAGGTGCTGCTGGGCGACAAAGTGCTGCTCTCGCTCGTCGCGCTGCTGGGTCTTATCTGGGTCGCGATGATCTACCTGTAAATTTAGCTGGTTTCACAAGCGCAAACAAAAAAAGTCGGGATATTTCATCCCGGCTTTTTGCTTTGGTTTGTTTCAGAAAGGTTATTCGCCCTTCATGTCGATGACTTTTGCCTTTTGATCGAGCACTTCCATGCTCATGATCACGGATTCGCCGATGGCGGCGTCGATGTCGTCATCCGTCACGCCAAGCGGCAGGCAGGCCTCCTGCTTGTCGATGAAGAGATTGCTGGTTTGCATGTCCACAAATTTCGACATCAGCAGCCCGCCTTCGGTGCCCTTGGAGCGGTGCTGTTTTTCAATCTGCCCCGCACTCATGGCAAAGAGGAATTTCGGGATGGTGATGATCTTTTTATCCGGCAACCCCATGTATTTGTTCATGATGGAGATCATCTCCCGCCACGTCAGGTTAAACCAGCCGATGGGATAGGCTGTCGCGCCAACCCCGCGCTCCAGCGCACCCGCGAATGCCTGCCCGACCTGACGGACGGTGACCATCGTGGTGCCGCCCTTTGGATAGAGAATCGCGCCCTTCATCTTGAGCAGCATCTCGATGAGAAACACCCAGACGGGCTTTCTGCCTTTTTGCGCGCCAAAGATATATGGCAGCTCCAAAATGGAGACCGCAAAGCTTTCGTCCGCAAACGAGAACGCCATGTTCTCCTGATCGATGCGGCTGCGGATATAGGGATGCCATCTGGTCATCTCCATGCTAGGCCACTTTTTGGCGAAGTAGGAGAAATAGGAGCCTGCGATGACCGCGTGCCTAACTCCGCTCTCTTTGGCGAGGCGCAGCATACGCTCAAGGGGAACAATGTTGTATTTTTTGAAAAAGTCGTAGATGGGCGAGGGTCCTTCGATTCGCTCGTCCACACCTGCCGCAAAAATGAACCCGTCCATGCCTTTGAAGGCAGCGCGAAGTTCGTCGTCCGTCATATCATTGCTGTTTTTCAGCGTAAGTGTCATCTCCGGCGGCAAAAGCGCGCCTTCGGGCAGAGGCGGCAGGGCAATGGAATGCACGCTGTGCCCGCGGGAGATGAGCTCTCGCGCGGCCTGGCTGCCAAGCAAGCCCGTTCCGCCGATCATGAGTACTTTCATTTCACACACCTCCAGTGAATTTTCTTCTTCTATTATATCAGGTAACATTAAATATTCCGCAACGATATCACAAACACCTGTATTTCTCATTCGTTCACTTACTGTGGACTGGCAGGCACACCGGAAAACATGCTACAATACGGGTGATCGAGAAAAAACGGAAAGGCGGCGCGGCATGAAGAAAAAGGACGTATTGCTCATCAGCGGTGTGCTGTTGCTGGCTCTTCTGGCATTTCTTGCCTCCCGTCTACTCATGCCGCAATCCACCGGCGCGCGCGTGACCGTCTATGTCGGCGGCGCGGTCTACGCCGAGGTTGCCGCGGACGACTACCAGACCATCACGATCGATCAGGGCAACGGCAAAGTGAATGTGATAGTCATCGACGAGCACGGTGTGCATATGGAATCCTCCACCTGCAAAAACCAAATCTGCGTGCACCACGGCGTGATCGACCCGCAGCAGGCAAACGAGCTCTTACTCGACAACTGGATTGTATGTTTACCCAATGGCGTCTCCGTCGAAGTGACAGGCGCGGAGGACGGACGATGAACCGCAAATGGGGCGCATCCGCCGTCGCAAAGCTCGGCCTGCTCACCGCGGTTGCCATCGTGCTGGGCTATTTTGAGCATCTTCTGCCCGTGACGGGCATACCGGGCGTCAAACTTGGACTTGCCAATACGGTGTTGCTCTATGCGCTGTATCTGCTAGACATCCCCAGCGCAATCCTGCTGATGTTCCTCAAGGTGGGCTTAAGCGGTCTGCTCTACGGCGGACCTGCCGCGATGCTTTATAGTTTCGCCGGCGGCGTGCTGAGCCTGGTTGTGATGATCCTTGCGCGAAACATGCGGGGACTCAGCGTCGTGGGCGTGAGTGTGCTCGGCGCGGTTGCTCACAATGTCGCGCAGCTGCTGGTTGGGTGCCTGTTCGTCGAGGTGCGCGCCATCCTAGCTTACCTGCCCGTGCTGCTGCTGGCGGCAGCGGTGACGGGTTCGCTCACGGGGTTGATTGCGCGCTATACCTTCAAAAGCCTGCGCCCGAAATCCGCAATGGATGGCGAACGCACAAAAAACAGCGCGGATTCCCCGCGCAAGTCTTGATTAACCCGCCGAAACATGGAATAATGCTGACAGGCACAATCGATATTGCGCGAGCGTAAGCACGGCAAAACACGAAGGAGAACCATACGAAAAAGCACTTTTTAAAAACAAAACTGATCGCGCTATGTGCGCTTTTGCTCGCAGGTTTGCTGCTTGGCGGCTGCGCAAAGGAACCCGAGCTGGTTCGACACAATCAGGTATACTTTGACGCGTTCGACACCGTCACCACGATCATCCTGTACGATACGGATGAATCCCGGGCAGAAGAGACGCTCAAGCACATCGACGCATTGCTAGAGGAATATACCCAGCTGTACGATATCTACTACACCTACGAGGGCATCAACAACCTCATGACTGTGAACCAGAACGCGGGGATTGTGCCCGTCAAGGTGGACGATAAGATTCTCGACATGATCGAATACGCCATCTCGATGGATGAGCTGACCGGCGGCAGGATGAACATCGCCATGGGCAGCGTATTGAAGATTTGGCAGGACTACCGCAACGCAGGACTCGAAAACCCGGAAACAGCGGCGCTCCCGCCAATGGACGCGCTAATCGCGGCAAACGCAAACGCCTCCATCGACAACATCGTCATCGACCGTGAGGCGAGTACGCTCTACATCAATGACGCAAACACGCAGTTGGATGTCGGCGCAATTGCCAAGGGATACGCAGGCCAGCAGATCATTGAGCAATTGCGCGCGGAAGGCGTCACAAACCTGCTCCTCAGCCTTGGCGGAAACGTCTGCTCCATCGGCACCCGTCCGGACGGAACCGGCTGGAAGGTCGGTATCCAGGACCCGTATTCGGACGGCACGCTCAGCGTGGTGCAGGCATCGGGGCAGAGCGTCGTGACCAGCGGCACGTATGAACGATTTTTTACCGTGGACGGCAAGAACTACCACCACATCATCGATCCAGGCACGCTGATGCCGTCCGTTCTCTATGATTCGGTCACGGTGATCTCGAACGATTCGGGGCTCGCGGACGCGCTGACCACAGGGCTGTTCTGCATGCCGATTGACGAGGGTATGGCGCTGATTGAACGCCTACCGGATACGGAAGCGCTCTGGGTGTTGTCCGACGGAACGCAGAGGATGAGCAGCGGATTTAGCGCTTACATCGCGATTGATTCGCAATAACGCTTAGCCGTGACAAACGTGGCAATCATAACGAAGTTATAAATAGATTTACGATAGACAGGCACACGAAAGGGGCAGCAAAGCATGTATTGCACGAGAAAAGTAAACGAAGACATCACCTGGGTTGGCGGAAACGACCGCAGACTCGCCATGTTTGAGGGCGTCTATTCCATTCCGGACGGCGTCTCCTACAACTCCTATTTGATTCTGGACGAAAAGACGATCCTCTTTGACACGGTGGACAAAGCCGTGGGCAAGGTGTTTTTTGAAAATGTGGCGCACGTCCTAAACGGGCGCAAGCTGGATTATATCGTCGTGCAGCACATGGAGCCGGATCACTCCGCCACGCTGATGGATCTGCTCTGCCGCTATACGGACACGAAGATCGTCTGCACGAAGAAGACCAGCGAGATGATCTGCCAGTTTTTTGACGAGGACGTGCTGGATCGCGCAATCATCGTGAAGGAAAACGACACGCTCTCCACCGGAAAGCATGAGTTTCAGTTTGTCATGGCGCCGATGGTGCACTGGCCGGAGGTCATGTTCACCTACGACAAAACCGATAAGGTGCTCTTTTCGGCGGATGCGTTCGGCACATTCAACGCGCTCAACGGCGCGCTGTTTGCCGACGAGCTGGATTTTTACAACACATTCATCGGCGAAGCGCGTCGCTACTACGCCAACATCATCGGCAAATACGGCCCGCAGGTGCAGTCCGCGCTCAAAAAGGTCGCCAATCTCGACGTAAAGATCATCTGCCCGCTGCACGGCCCCGTGCACCGCAGAGATTTCTCCGTCTATCTGGAAAAATACATGCGCTGGAGCACCTATGAGCCCGAAGAGACGGGCGTGATGCTGGCGTATGCCTCCATCTACGGCAACACGGAGAACGCAGCGGAGATTCTAGCAAGCAAGCTGCGCGAGCTGGGCGTCAAGGTCGAGATGTTCGACGTGTCGGTTGTGCCGATGTCGGAGATCGTCGCGGCGTGCTTCCGCTACAGCCATCTGGTCTTTGCTGCAACCACGTATAACTCTGGCATCTTCATCACCATGGAAGAGCTCATCCACGACCTCGTGCTGCACAACATTCAAAACCGCACGCTCGCGTTCATCGAAAACGGCTCCTGGGCGCCGACCAGCGGAAAGCTGATGCGCGACACGCTCGCTCCGCTCAAGGACATGATCGTGCTGGACGAGACCGTCAGCCTGCGCTCTTCGCTCAAAGAGGGGCAGCTTTCGGAGGTCGATTTGCTGGCGCACGCGATTGCCAACACCATGGTGCTGCCGAAAAACGAGGACATCCCCACGGGCGAGCTGGACAAGACCGCGCTCTTTGCCATCAGCTACGGTCTGTTCGTGCTCACCGCCAAGGAAGGCGAGCGCGACAACGGCTGCATCATCAACACCGTCATTCAGGCCACGAGCACGCCGCTTCGCGTGACGTTCACGGTCAACAAATCCAACATGACGCACGATATGGTGCTCAAAACCGGCATCTTCAACCTCACGATCCTCACCGAGGCATCGAAGTTTGACGTCTATCAGCGCTTTGGCCTCAAGAGCGGCAAGGACGGCGACAAGTTCGCCGACTACACCGCCTATGGTCGCAGCGTCAACGGGCTGATTTTCCTGACCGAAGGCGCAAACGCGCTGCTCAGCGGCAAGGTGATCAACACGCTCGACTGCGGCACGCATACGCTCTTTCTAGCCGACCTGACCGAGGCAAGAAAGCTCTCCGGCGATGCTTCGGTGACGTATGATTACTATTTCAAGCACATCAAACCCGCGCCCAGTGCCGAGCAGCAGCAGAAAAAAGGCTGGCTCTGCACGGTCTGCGGCTATATTCACGAGAGCGAGACCCTGCCGCCGGACTTCATCTGCCCCGTGTGCAAGCACGGCGCGGAGGTGTTCATTCCCCTCGGTTCCGCCGCGGAAGCGAAAATGCCCGAACCGGAGAAAAAGGCAGAACCTGAGAAGAAGACTGAGCCGGAAAAGACGGCAGAACCCGAAAAGAAAAAGGGCTTTGTCTGCGGCGTGTGCGGCTATGTGCTCGAGAGCGACACGCTCCCGCCGGACTTCATCTGCCCCGTGTGCAAACACGGCGCGGAGGTCTTCACGCCGATTGTATAACGTTTCCCGAACACAAAAGCACGGCTCGCGCCGTGCTTTTGTTTATGGGGTTTGGGGCGAAGCCCCATGTTGCTTTTTTACTCGATCACTTCAATCGCCAGCGGGAACTTGCTCATGTATTCGCAGCCGCTCTTGGTGAGCAGGATCGGGTTTTCGTACCGGAAGCCGATGTTCTCATCCGGGCAAGCATACTGCATCGCGCAGATGAGCACTTCGTTCTCCACATACTCGTGATCCGGATCGGTCCAGTACGGGAACGGGCCGTCGTGTTTGCCGATTCTCCACTCGTCGCCAAGCATACCGATGCCGTGCTCAAACCCCGGCACCATGAAGTCCGCAAACCCGCGCGTCTCCGCAAAGTCCATCATCTCCGCCGCGAGCGACGAGGGCGAGATGCCCGCGCGATAGGTCTTGAGCGTGAGAGCGACCATATCCACAAAGTTTTTCGCGTGCCAGCGCTGCCGTTCATTCGCGGGTCCGATCAGGTAGTTGTGGCTGTGGTCGCCGCAGCAGAGGCCGAACAGCGCGTGGATATCCACCATCAGCGGCTCACCCGCCTCAACCTTTTTTGTAGAAGCCGGTGTGCAGGCCCCGCCCGCAAGCCCCGTGCGATAGCCCGCGGCGATCTCGTTGCCGCCGGTGAACGACCACTCAAACGTGCTGCCCGCCTTGCGCATGGCATAGCCCGCGAGTCCGCCGATCTCGGTCTCCGTCATGCCCTTCCAGCCACCGTTTTTGATCGCGGCGAGCACGGCTTCGTGCCCGATATCCACGATGCGGGACGCCTCGCGGAAGCGGTTGATGGTGCCGATGTCCTTGATCATCTGCAGGCGATCCACCAGCGGATGCGCGTTGACCAGCGTGCAGTCCGGCAGCGCTGCCTCAAACGCCTTGTATTCGTAATAGGTCAGGTATCCTTCCGGCAGATAGTTGCTCATGCCGGCTTCGACGCCGACTCTGCCGCCATGCGGGAGATAGTCTTTGATCATGTCCGAAATCTGCGTAATCTGATCCTGTCCGCCCATGGGTGCAAAGCCCATCACGTGATCCTCGTCCAGCCAGCTGTCGTCCGCCGCGCGCGCCGCGTCGATGACGAATGTAAACGCCGTCGGCAGCCCTTCCGCGGGGATCACGATAAAGCTGCGCCAGGGGAAGAACGCGTCCGTCGTCCAGCTCATGGTACGCAGGCGGGAACCCAAGTACAGATCGATCTTTTCCTTAGCCATCTCGGCTTGGATGGCTTTGATGCGGCCGGGAAAGTCGATATAAAACGGGCTTGTCTTGTCAAACATATGTGATTCCCCCTTAGTATTCGGTTTCGATCGTGGCGATGATCTTATTCAGGCGATCGACCAGCGACGCGAGCTTCAGCGCCTTTACCATGTTGCCCTTGAGCTTTAATAGGCCGCCCATGAGCGCCTTTTGCGCGCCGAGTTCCGCGCGGGAGATCTTGGCAAACGTTTCATATTCGCCGGAGATCACAAACTCCGCCTTGGGGCCTTCGCCAACGCCAACCTGCACGCTGTCCACCTTGCCGTCGACAAAGCCGACAAAGAAATAGTGACTGTTGCCGTCGGGACAGTTGAGATAGAGGTTGTTCATCGAGGAGGTGAGGTTGTTCATCTTGTCCGGGGTGAGCTGCGCGCTCAGGCGCGCTTCTACCTCTTTGCGCCAGTCTTCGGAGAGATACTTGACCATGATGATGTGCTCCTTTCAGATATGTGGTTTTTTATTCGGAGAGAATGTTTTCTCTCGATGTGCTTTTTTGAAATGTGTTTAGATTTTTTTCGTTTAAACAACGCGCGCAGCGCGCAATCAGACCTTTTTTATCCCATTTAAGATCAGTTCCATCGTGATGGGCAGATAGCGGCTCGTGTAGTCCTCTTCGCTGTTGATATAGGTGTGGATGATAAAATTTTTATAGATCGAAAACAGCACCTCGCTGACCGCGGGTGCGTCAACCGCGCGAAATTCCCCCGTCTCCTGCCCGAACAGCAAAACGCGCTCGATTAATCGCACGGAATCGCGGTTGATCTCCTCGTAGGGATCGACCGTCGGAAACATCGGGAAAATCTGCGGGTCGCTCCTGAGCAGCGCGCAGAATTCCACGTCCTGCGCCAGATAAAACAGCGCACTCTCGCAAAGCGCGGTCATCTTCTCCTGCGCGGTGGTTTTCGCGCTCACCGCCTGCTCCACGCCGGACTGCCAACGTTTCATGACATACGAGACCGTTTGCTCGTATAGGTCGCGCTTGCTTCTGGCGTAGGCATACATCGCGGTGTTGGTCATGCCCAGTTCGCTTGCGATGTCCTCTAGCGTGGATTTTTTGTAGCCGTAGCGGGAAAACACCTTCAGCGCCGCGTCGAGGATAATCTGTTCGTCGAGTTTGTTTCGCATATTCGGTTTCCTTTGGTTGTTTCTTAATTCAGAGATAAAACATTTATAAACGAATGATTTGTTGATTGATTCAATTATAGCACGAAGTACAGCCAACGCAAGAGGAATTTTGCGCAAAAAAATCCCCCGCAGATGCTGCGAGGGAAAGACATAAGGAATTGTCCAATTATACTTTTCATGTAAAGTATTGCTCAATTCAGATCTAATTCTGTGATTGCATCTCCCCGTTTTCCATCTGTTTGCACAATCAATCTTGTTTAAGCTTCATTTGCTGACTTTATTCTGTTTTTCGAGAAGCGCGCGAATATAGTACAGCATCGCTCTCAGGAAGCCCACAATCATGATGGGAGCATAAGAAATCGCAAGCAGATTCCAGATCACATCCAGCGTCGGCATCCGGTAAAACAAGCTCGCTTCGCCATCCTCTGTGCGTGTGATTTGATAGGAAAATATGTTGTGATCATAGGCGTATGTTACGCCGTTTTGCTCGTCTCCATTGCGTAAACGGCGAGATGCGAAGAACGCATCCTTGTCATCCGTCGTATACCGGTCGATTTCCATCAACTTGCCCATTTCTGGGTTGCTCGTGTTGATGTCGTAAACTGTGATCTCATCGTTTTGCGCATAGGAAAGCAGATTGTCATCCGAAATGGAGATTGTGCTTGCTTCGTCGAACGTCGGTAATACTTTAGTGGCGCCATATTCCGTCACACAATACCCGCCTTCGGCATACAAAAGATACACCCGCTCCTGATTGTCCACCGCGAACGCGTTCGGAAACCGATGAATCAAACCGCTGGATAAGAACAGCAGCAAGAGTATGCTGTAGATACTGAATGGAATCAGTTTCGAAAAACTCGCTAATCGGATGTCTCTATTTTTTCCGCTCGCAAAACGATCAAAGAAAGACGCACACATCAATATTACTTAACCCCATTCTCCGCCATACTCCCGCATTCCTTCCAGAACCGCTCCGCGCGGATCACCCACGCGTCAAATCCCTCTTCGCTGGCGGGATACTGGGCGTAGAGTTTTTCCGCCCGCGCACCGTTTTTCATGCCGCGAAGCAGCGAACGAATCGTGGAAACGCGCACTTTTCTGCTCAGCGCGCCGCCGAGCATCACGAGCGACATGCGCAGCATCTCCCGCCCGGAAAACACCAGCGGCTCACCCCGACTGAGTGCGGCAAACGTCTTGTCGCTGAATATCACATCATGCCGGAAGAAGAAATCGTTCTCCTCCGCGGTGGTGGACATGGCTCCAATCAGCGTCGCAAGCTGCCCCGCAAACGCCCGACCCTGCGCCGCCACATAGCGCGTGTTGACCCCCCAGAGCCGCGCGCGGGTGAGATATCCGCCCTCGTTGAGCAGACGGCCGATCTCCTCGGCCGCAATCTCCAGCTGCACCATGCTCGCGGTCACACCCTCACCCGCAGACGGCTTGGTCAGGCAAGCCGCGTCGCCGGAGACGAGGAACCCGTCCGCCACGAACGAGTACGGCGGGCGGCGATAGGGCGTCGTGCCCCGCTCGGTGCGCCGGACGGTAAAGCGCGGCAGCTTGACCGCGTTACGAAACTGTTCAAACACCGTTTCCCCCGCCTCATAGGAGAAGTTTGCTCCGACGCCGAGGATGGCGCAATCCGCGCCGTCATCCGGCGCTTCCCATGTTTTATAGTACGTCCAGCCGCGCGTGCCGGAGACATAATCCTTCGGCTCGTGATAGACCACATAGCGCAGGGTCACGTAAAACATCTCGTCGTCTGCGATGGCGAAATTCTCCACGCCGTATCCGTCCGGCAGCTTTCGTCTGGCAACGGAGGGGATGCCGGAGCAGTCGGCAACCAGCTTTGCGGCGACTTCATGCCGCTCGCCGCCCTGCTCGTAAACAGCGCCCGCGATGCGCCCGTCTTCATACAAAAAATCGATGAACTTCGCCTGATAGAGAATCTCCGCGCCCGCTTCCCGCGCCCAATGATTCAGCCGCGCGATGTAGCGATGCATATGCATACCCACGACCGTTCCTTCGTTTTTCTTCGGGTAGCGGTCAAAGGCGGAGAATGTTCTACCGCCGGAGAATTCGAAAGCGAAATCATCCGCTTCTTCCGGAAAAGGCAGCGAGAAGCGCGCAAAATCCGCCTTGGCGACGTGGAAGATATCCAGCCTGCGCCCAAGGTTCTCCTTTGCGTGTTGTTCGAGGATCAGCACACGATGCCCGTTTTCGGAAAGTCTACGCGCGAGAAAGCTGCCCGCGCTCGCCGCGCCGATGATGAGAACGTCAAAGAGTTCCATATGCACCTCCGGCAGAATGGAAACGGAGAAAACGCTACTTTCGCAACACGATTTCGAAATTGTGTCGATTGATACTGTAAGTGTATCACAAAAAGTGCGGGATTGCTCCCGCACATTTGTGTTGGTTTTTCGATTGTCTCAGCAAAATAATCTCTATTGAGTGCGATTAATCGTTTTCCAGAGATCTTTATCAGCGTCTGCGCAACCAATCTTCTGGTTTGTCTGGCGTCCATTGCAAGCCTGTTTTCTTTTTTAAAGAAAGAAACAAAAAATCTAATCGTTGTCCAGTGACCGAATCAAAGTCTGCGCAACCAATCTTCTGGTTTGTCTGGCATCCATTGCCAGTTTCTCAATATACCGGTGGGCGGTGGCTTCGTCCATGCCGCGCCGCTCGATGAGCATCCACTTCGCGCGGTTGACCAGACGGATCTCCTCCATCTTCTCCTCCAGCGTTGCGGTCTTCTGCTCGAGATCGGCTAGCTTGAAGCGCGTCGCGCTCATCATCGCCGCGGCTTGCCTGAGCTGCTGCGCGGTGCAGGGCTTGCTGAGCGTGAGCACACCCGCGTCCTCCACCTGCTCATTCACCTGATCGTAACTATCCCCGGGCACCAGCAACGCCACGCAGCAGTTCCGGCTGCTCGAAAGGTCGAGCGCGAGCTGTGCACCGGTTTCGTCCGGCAGAGGTGTGTTGATGAAGACCAGCGAATACGGCGAGTCCAGCACAAGCCTGCGTGCCTCCGCGGCAGAGCCGCGCGTGGTCACGGGCGCATAGCGCGAGGAAGCAAACACCTCCGCGAGGGTCTCGCGGGAGCGCTCCGATCCTGACACGACCAATACGCTATTCAGCTTTGCGCCGGTATATGACAAACGCAAGTCTCCTTTGGCTATTACTCTATGCGGGGCACACGTGCGGCATCAGCAAACGATTGCCGCAGGTTGAAACGAACAATCGACTATTCTGCGTCCGCGGTATACGCCTCAACGATGCCCGCGGGCAGAACGGAGCGCACAAACGCGCTGTCCTTTGCGATCTTTGCCGCCTCTGCGCGTGTGCGCGGCAGCTGGCGAAGTTTGCCGGTAATCGACGCGTCCGCCGTGAAGAGGTTCACGTTGGTCGGCGCGGGCGCGACTAGGTTTCGGCGGATGCCGTCCAACCCCGCGGCAAGGATCAGCGCAAACGAGAGATACGGATTCCCCGCGGGGTCGGGCGAACGCAGCTCGATACGCTCATATTCTCCCTTTGCGGCGGGAATGCGGATCAGCTGGGAGCGGTTCTCCGGCGACCAGGTGACGTATCTTGGCGCTTTGTGTTCGCCAAAGCGCGCATAGCTTGCGTCCACAGGGTTGAGAAACGCGGTGATTTCGCAGATGTGCTCCATCAGCCCCGCCATGAACGAATCCCGCGCGCCTTCGCTATGCGGTTTTGCCAGCGAGAGGTTGATGTGCATGCCGTTTCCGCTTTCGTCGGGCAGCGGCTTTGGCGAGAAGTCCGCCCAGAGTCCGTTTCGCATCGCAACAGAGCGCACCACGGACGGGAACGTCATGGCGTTGTCCGCCGCACGCATCGCGTCACCATAACGGAAATCGATCTCGTTTTGACCGGGTCCGTCCTCATGATGCGAGCTCTCCGCGCGGATGCCCATTTCGCACAGCGTCAGGCAGATCTCGCGGCGGACGTTCTCTCCGCGATCCAGCGGGGCGATGTCCATATACTTTGCGTTATCATACGGGATATTCGTCGCGTTTCCGTCCGCATCCAGCCGGAAGAGGTAAAACTCAAACTCCGTGCCGAAATTGACGGTGATACCCTCTTTGGCTGCCTGAGCGATCATCTGCTTGAGCACATTGCGCGTGTCGAGCGGGAAAAGCGCCCCGTCGGAACGGCGGATATCCGCAAACAAACGCACCACGCGCCCGTGGCTGGGGCGCCAGGGCAGCACCGTGAGCGTCTCGCTATCCGGAAAGAGCAACAGATCCGAGTGTGCCTCGTCTCCAAAGCCGCGAATTGCGGAGGCATCGATCGAGATGCCGTCCGAAAACGCACGGGGAAGCTCCTCCGGCATGATCGAGATGTTTTTCGGCACGCCGAACACATCGCAAAACGCAAGCCGGATGAACTTCACGTCCTCCGCCGCGCAATAGTCGGCAATTTCCTGTGCGGTGTACATCATATCCGCGCACATCCTCTCCTATTATAAATAGAACTAGCGCCGCCTGCCGCGGCCGGGTGTTGTTTCGTTGGCGTTCCTAACCGCTTCTTTTTAGGTAACGTTCTCTTTATTGATTCAGTGTAGCATATTTTTCGTGAATTCTGCGCAAAAGCGTATGTGCTACGCAGGTTCATGCGTTTTTGCCGCCGTTTTTCTTGGCGCATGTTTCACAAAAGACGCCCAAGCCCGGGCGGAAAATCCCCCGGTTCGAACGCCTTTGTTCCTGCGAGTATACATAATATAGGATTCTGTGTCAAGAATATCGTGAATGATATACGATTTCAAACTGCAAAAAAGGGTACAAAAAATATTTTTAGGCATACTCCTGTCGATACAACATCGTTTTCAACGCTTTTTCGCAGGAAATCCTGCATATTTTCCGGGTTGACAAGCGTTTCCCCGCGCTGTATACTATCCGCATATTATTTTAACGGCAAAGGCGCCGCGGAAATACCGCTGTGTCGTTGCCGCTTTTTATAAAGTTTTTGAAATAATATATGAAAACAGAGTAAAAAGCACGATATTAAGGGTATAGGAAAGGGTATAGGAGGAGAAATGACCATGAGTACGGTTTCGGAAACATTCGGCAGCAAGGTGTTCAACGATGCGGTTATGAAGGCGCGTCTGCCCAAGGACACATATAAAGCCATGCAGACCGCGATTCGCGATGGCAAGAGGCTTGACCTCTCCGTCGCCAATGTGGTTGCCAACGCCATGAAAGATTGGGCGATTGAAAAGGGTGCGACGCACTTCACCCACTGGTTCCAGCCGCTTACCGGCATCACGGCGGAAAAGCACGACAGCTTCATCTCGCCCATGCCCGGCGGCAGCATCATCATGGAATTCTCCGGCAAAGAGCTTGTGCAGGGCGAACCGGATGCGTCTAGCTTCCCCTCCGGCGGTCTTCGCGCAACGTTTGAAGCGCGCGGCTATACCGCATGGGATCCCACGAGCTATGCATTTATAAAGGAAAAGGTTCTCTGCATCCCGACCGCGTTCTGCTCCTACGGCGGCGAAGCGCTGGACAAGAAAACCCCGTTGCTGCGCGCCATGCAGGCGATCGATCGTCAGGCGATGCGTGTTCTCAAGCTCTTTGGCAACGAGAGTGTGCAGCGCGTAACCACCACCGTCGGCAACGAGCAAGAATATTTCCTCGTGGACAAAGCGGACTATGACCGCCGTCCCGACCTTCTCTTTACGGGACGCACGCTCTTTGGCGCCCGCGCGCCGAAGGGACAGGAGCTGGAGGACCATTACTTCGGTTCCATCAAACCGCGCGTGCAGGCCTTTATGGAAAACCTCAACGATGAACTCTGGGACCTTGGCGTTCTCGCCAAAACCGAGCACAACGAAGTTGCGCCCGCGCAGCACGAGCTCGCCCCGATTTTCACCACGACAAATATCGCGGCCGACCACAACCAGCTGACCATGGAGATCATGCAGCGCGTTGCCAAAAAGCACGACCTCGTCTGCCTGCTGCACGAAAAGCCCTTCGAAGGCGTCAACGGCAGCGGCAAACACAACAACTGGTCAATTTCGACTGACACCGGCGTCAACCTGTTGGAGCCAGGGGAAACGCCTAATGAGAACGCGCAGTTCCTTCTCTTCCTCTGCGCGGTTATCCAGGCGGTGGACGATTATCAGGACCTGCTCCGCATTTCGGTAGCGAGCGCAGGAAATGACCACCGCCTCGGGGCGAACGAGGCCCCGCCGGCTATCGTCTCCATCTTCCTTGGCGAAGAACTCTCCGGCATTCTGGACGCGATCGACTCCGGCTCCGCCTACGGCGCGCGCGAAAAGATGCAGATGAAGGTTGGCGTTCACGTCATCCCGCATTTCCCGAAAGACACCACGGACCGCAACCGCACATCGCCGTTTGCGTTCACGGGCAATAAATTCGAGCTGCGCATGCTGGGTTCCAGCCAGTCGGTTTCGGACTGCAACATGGTGCTCAATACCGCGGTTGCCGAGTCCCTCCGCAAATACGCAGACATCCTCGAAGGCGCAAGCGACTTCACCGCCGCCGTCCACGACCTGATTTTGCAGGTGGTGCAGGCACACAAACGCATCATCTTCAACGGCAACGGCTATGACGATGCGTGGGTCAAAGAAGCGGAAAAGCGCAAGCTCCTCAACCTCAAGTCCACGCCGGACTGCATCCCCTACCTGGTCGCGCAGAAGAATATCGACCTGCTGACCTCGCACAAGGTGCTCAGCGAAATCGAAATCCGCGCCCGCCTCGAGATCATGCTCGAGAACTACAAGAAGATCGTCTGCATCGAGGCGATGACGATGATCGACATGACGCGCAAGGATATCCTCCCCGCTTCCGCCGGCTTCCAGAAGAAGCTCGCGGACACCATCGCCGTCAAGCGCACCTATGCAAGCGCCGCGGACTGCACCTATGAGACCGAGACGCTGGTCACCGCAGCTGCGCTGACCCACGCAGCCTATGAAAGTGTCAAGGCGCTGGAAGATGCACTTGCCGCAGCAAAAGCGGTGGAAGACGCGCACAAAGCCGCCGAGATCTGCAAAGAGCGGGTACTCGAGCAGATGAGCGAACTGCGCGCAAGCGTAGACGCGCTGGAGATCCTGACCGCGACGAGCGACTGGCCGTATCCTTCTTACGGCGATATGCTCTTCAACGTCAGATAACGAAAAAGGTAGGAGAACGAAAGATCATGTGTTCAATCATGGGATACCTCGGCAAGCGGGTTCCGTTGGATCTGCTGGTCGACGGATTTTACAAAACCATCTCACGAGGACCTGATCTGTCGCGTATGTTGAGCGTTGGGGATGGATACCTGATGTTCCATCGGCTGACGATCATGGGTCTGGAAAAGAGCGGCATGCAGCCATTTGAGCGAGGCGGGGACGCAGTTGTTTGCAACGGTGAACTCTATGGATTTCGCAAGATGCGTGACGAATTATTCTCAGGATACGACTTCAAGAGCGGCTCGGATTGCGAGCTGCTCTTACCCTTATATCAACGTTACGGGACAGACATGTTCCAGATGCTCGACGCGGAGTACGCGCTGATCCTCTACGATCACAAGAGCGATTCCTTAATCGCCGCGCGCGACCCGATCGGCATCCGCCCGCTGTTTTACGGCTTTGACGAGGACGGCAAGATTCTCTTCTCCAGCGAGGCGAAGAATATCGCCGGGCTGACGGAGACCATCAAGCCCTTCCCGCCGGGTCATTACTGGAAAGACGGCGAGTTTGTTCAGTATGCAAACCTTACCGATGTTGCGGAATATTCACCGGACGAGTTGGACGCGGTCTGCGACAACATCCGCGAAAAGCTCACCCTCGGCATCGTCAAGCGGCTTGACGCGGACGTGCCGCTCGGTTTCCTGCTCAGCGGCGGCCTCGATAGCTCGCTGGTCTGCGCGGTTGCCAACAAGTACCTGCCGCACCCGATTCGCACCTATGCCATCGGCATGGTAGGCGACGCGATCGATCTCAAGTACGCAAAGCAGGTCGCGGACTATCTCGGCACCGACCATACCGAGGTCTTCATGACCGCGCAGGAAGTCATCGCCTCCCTGCGTTCCATCGTGCGGATTTTAGAGACCTACGACATCACGACGATTCGCGCAAGCGTTGGCATGTATTTGATCTGCAAATACATCCACGAAAACACGAATATCCGCGTGCTGCTCACCGGCGAGATCTCCGACGAGCTGTTTGGCTACAAGTACACGGATTTTGCGCCGAACGAAGAGGAATTCCAGAAGGAAGCCAAGAAACGCATCGACGAAATCTATATGTACGATGTGCTCCGCGCGGATCGCTGCATCTCCTCCAACTCGCTTGAAGCGCGCGTGCCGTTTGGCGATCTGGACTTCGTAAAGTATGCGATGAGCATCAACCCGTCCCTCAAGATGAACCGCTTTGGTCAGGGGAAATACCTGCTCAGGCGCGCGTTTGAGGGGGAATATCTGCCGAACGAGATTCTATATCGCGAAAAAGCCGCGTTTTCGGACGCGGTCGGGCATTCCATGGTCGATCAGATCAAGGCGTATGCCGAGAAACTCTATACGGACGAGGAGTTTGCCGAGCGCAGCAAGAAATTTACCTTTGCGACGCCCTTCACAAAGGAATCGCTGCTGTACCGCGAACTGTTTGAGGCCGAATACCCCGGCCAAGCGCATATGGTCAAGGACTTCTGGATGCCCAACCGTACCTGGGAAGGCTGCAATGTCAACGACCCGTCGGCTCGCGTTCTCGCGAATTACGGCGCAAGCGCGGTATAAACTTGACCCTGGCACCCTCGAATACCGTGGGAATTCGCTCCTTCCGCGGTATGACTTCCACCTCTTGCTCTTGCAGGGGGTGGATTTTTCTTTTTAGATTATTGCTTTTTAGGAAAGCAACAAATCCCGCTCGGGAATTCGCTCCTTCCGCGGTATGACTTCCGCCTTTACTTCGGTAGAGGCGGATTTTTTTGAGCCCGCTTCTTTTTTTGCGCTGCATTAAAAAACTTCTCTAATCGTATTTATCAATCATTTGGGTTTGGGCGCAGCCCAAAATAAAAAACAATACCCCCACCCCCCCCCCATCCGTACGGTTCTCGTACGGTTGATATGATATATTATTTGAAAATCAGTTTCCGGATGCGCCGAAAATGTTTTTCAGCAGCGGGAGCGAAAGAAAAAATTGCAGATGAACGCCAGCGCGCGGCGAAACAAGGACGTTTCGTACGGTTTCCGTACGGAACGTTTGTTATATTGCTTGTAGATTCGATTATGTATTACCGATTTGCAAGCAAGCCGCAAACGATCATCATCACGCAACAATCTTTCATTCTAACTGAACGCAAAACAATAAAATCATACATACGATAGTACCGGGCAAACGCTTTGCCATCCGCCGGAATCGGGAAGGGGACGTGGTCTATGAACGAGATTCTCCGCATGGAGCATATCAGCAAGCAGTTTGGTGACTTTTACGCCAATCGCGACATCAATTTTGATGTACGCAAGGGCGAAGTACACACCTTGCTTGGCGAAAACGGTGCAGGAAAGAGCACGCTGATGAACGTGCTCGTCGGCCTGTACCAGCCGACGGAGGGCTCCATCTTCCTCCACGGCGAAAAGGTTCACATCAGTTCCCCGGCAGAAGCGGTTCGCCTCGGCATCGGCATGGTGCATCAGCACTTCATGCTGGTCGAAGCCATGACCGTCATGCAGAACATCATCCTCGGCGACAGGCGCTTCAAGGGCATCTTCATCGACCACGCCGCGCGCAGGAAAGAGATTTTAGAGCTCTCCTGGCGCTACGGATTAAACGTAGATCTCGAAGCGAAGATCACGGATATCGCCGTCGGTGCGCAGCAGCGCGTGGAGATTCTCAAGGCGCTCTACCGCGGCGCAGAGCTTTTAATCCTCGATGAACCGACGGCAGCGCTCACTGATATCGAGGTCGAAGGCCTCTATACCGTCATTGACAAGCTCAAGGCCGAAGGCAAGAGCATCGTCTTCATCAGCCACAAGATGCGCGAGGTGCTGCATGTGAGCGACCGCGTGACCATCCTGCGCGCGGGCAAGACGATTCAAACCCTCGTCGCCAGCGAGACGGACGGAAAAGAGCTCGCCAACCTCATGATCGGGCGCGATCTTGTGGAATGCGAATATGAAAAGAAAGAGTCCGAGCAAGCACCGGTCATCGAGCTGCGCAACGTGGACTACAACAAGACCAGCAAGCACAACGGACTTTCCGGCGTGTCGCTGATGGTGCGCAAGGGCGAAATCCTCGGCATCGCGGGCGTGGACGGAAACGGACAAAGCCAACTCAGCCAGATCGTCACGGGCGTGACCATGGCGGAGGCGGGCGAAGTCGTACTCAAAGGCAGCAAGGTCAACAAAGTCACCGCTGCAGACTTCATCGACAAAAACGTCAGCCATATTCCGGAAGACCGCAACCGCATGGGCCTCGTGGGCAACATGACGGTGGAGGAGAATCTTCTCTTAAAGAGCACGCAGAAATGCGAATTCTGCGATTTCAACGGTTGGCACCTCAAGAAAAAAGCCATGCGCGCCTATGCGGAAACCATGCGCGTGAAATACGACATCCGCTGCCAGGGCATGGATCAGGAGATCCGCTCCCTCTCCGGCGGTAACCAGCAAAAGGTCATCCTCGCACGCGAACTCGAAGCGAATCCCGATCTGCTCGTCGCCGTCCATCCCACGCGCGGCCTCGACATCGGCGCCACGCGCTATGTCCGCGATAGCATGATTGCAGCACGGGACGCGGGCTGCGCGGTGCTGCTCATCAGCGCGGACTTCGACGAAGTGCTACAACTTTCCGACCGGATCATCGTCATGTTCGAAGGCAAGGTCATGGGCGAATATTCCGGCACGAATCCGCCGATTTCTACCATCAGCCTCGCGATGGCTGGCAAGTAAAGGAGGGGGAACGATATGCAAAAGACAAAGTCGCTCAATGTTCTGATTCCGGTTCTCTCGATCCTGCTGGCGTTCTTCATCGGGATGCTGATCATTCTGGCGCTGGGCAAAAACCCCATCGAGGCAATCGGATATCTCATGAAAGGCGCGTTCGGCAGCAAGACCAACCTGGCAAACACCGTCGTTCGCTCCATGCCGCTGATCTTTACGGGGCTTTGCACCTGCTTTGCCTATCGTTGCGGCGTGTTCAACCTCGGCGGCGAAGGCCAGTTTCTCGCGGGCTCCATGGCCGCAATCACCGTCAGCCTGCTCCTCGGTCACGAGGGCTGGTGGGTCACCATTGTCGCCATCCTCGCGGGCACCGTCGCGGGCGGCATCTGGGGACTGTTGCCGGGCATCTTAAAAACCTGGCGCGGGCTCAACGAGATGATCACCACGATCATGTTCAACTATGTGGCGACGCTCTTTATGGGCTATCTCTACACCACGGCGCTGCGCGAAGGCAGCGTGCCGCAGACCGCGCCCGTACCGGACGCAACGAAGCTCGGACGCATTATTCCCGACCTTCGCATCACCTGGGGCATTGTCATCGCGATCGTGCTGGGGTTTGCCATCTGGTATTTCCTCTTCTACACCTCCAAGGGATTTCAACTGCGCGCGGTTGGCTTTAACCCCGTTGCGAGCAGCTATAACGGACTTTCGGTCAAAAAATACATGCTCGTGGCGTTCATCGTCTCCGGCGCAATCGCCGGTCTCGGCGGCGCCGCCGATATTCTCGGCACGCAGTTCCGGCTCATCAGCGGCTATGGCGGAGGGTACGGGTTTGACGGCGTGGCGATCGCGCTGATCGCGCAGCTGCATCCGCTGGCGACCGTCGTGGTAGCCTACTTCTTCGCGGTATTGCGCGTCGGCAGTACGACGATGCAGGTCGGCACAGGGGTGCCCACCAGTGTCATCGACATCATTCAGGCGCTGGTGATCATCTTCGCCGTCGCCGGTTCTTCGATGATGTATCTGCCGAAGGTGAAAAAGTTTATCACGGGTATCTTCGAAAAGAAGGAGGTCAAGTGAATATGAGCTGGGATATGATTTCCGATTTGCTCATCTCCGCCGTGCGTATGGCGACGCCGCTCCTGTTTGTGGCGCTTGCGGAGCTGTATTCCGAGCGGGCAGGCCTCGTCAACATCGGCCTCGACGGCATCATGGCGTTTGGCTCCCTCGTGGGCTTCCTCGTCTGCTACTGGACGGGCAACCCCTTCCTCGGCGTACTGTGCGGCGCGCTTGGCGGCGTGCTGGTCAACATGGTCTATGCGTTCTGCACGGTCACCCTCGCGGGTCAGCAGATCGTCTACGGCATGGCGTTGAATATCTTCGCACCAGCGCTTGCCTCGTTTATCTACCGCGTGGTGTTCGGCGTGAGTTCTACTCTCGCGCAGGCCACGCTGATGAAGACCGTCTCGATCCCTGTTCTGAAGGATATTCCGTTCTTAGGAAAGCTTTTATTCGATCAAACACCGATGGTCTACGCGGTGTATCTGCTCGTCATCGTAACGATGATCTACTTCAACCGCACGAAATCGGGGCTCAACTACAAGGCGGTCGGCGAATATCCCAAGGCCGCCGAGACCATGGGCATCAACGTCATTCGCACGAAGTATATCGCGAGCATCATCTGCGGTTTCCTCGCGGGCATGGGCGGCGCATACTTAACCACCTGCTATGTCAACACGTATTCCGACGGCATCGTCGCCGGTCGCGGTTTTATCGCGCTTGCCGCGGTCATCTTCGGCCGTTGGTCGGGCTCCGGCGTGCTCATGGCATGTCTGCTCTTCGGATTCTTTGACGCGATGCAGCTCAGGCTCCAGGTTGGCACCAACCTCTTGCCGTATCAGCTGTTCCAGATGATTCCGTATGTGATGACCTTAATTGCGCTGACCATATTCGGCAGCAAGATTGCAGGACCCAAGAGCAAGGGTAAGCCGTACTACAGAGAAGAGAGATAACGTTTCTCTTGCGGCTTCGCCGCAACCACTTGGTAATTACGGGCAATCCCGTTCTTACAACCCGGCAATCCGCGCGCGCAGCGCGGGTCGCCCCCCAACGGTAATTACGGGAAATCCCGTTCTTACATAAAATTAATGGAGGAAAAGAACACTTATGAAGAAGATTCTTGCTATCGCACTCGTTCTGTGCCTGGCCCTCGGCATGCTCGCCGGTTGCGCCAAGACGGAAGCCCCCGCTGCGGAAAAGACCTTCAAGGTCGCCATGATCTGCGATTCCAGCATCTCTGATGGTGGCTGGGGTGCCGCTTGCTACAACGGCATGACCGCTGCCGCCGCAACCCGCGGCTGGGAAACCGCCTACACCGACGCCATCGACCAGTCTGCCTATGCCGACACGATGATCAGCTACTGCGACCTCGGCTATGACATGATCTTTGCGCCGGGCAACCAGTACAGCGACGCCGTCAAGCAGGTTGCTGCGGATTACCCGAACGTCGCGTTCGCGGTGCTCAACGGCTCCACCGAACTGCCCACCGCCAACATCATGAGCATCCTGCCCAACGCCGACCAGATCGGCTCCATCGCGGGCATCATCGCCGGTCTCATGAGCAAGACCAACGTCATCGGCTTCATCGGCGGCATGGAACTCGACACCACGAAGTCCAAGCTCGCGCAGTTCACCGCAGCCGCGCAGGCCATCAACCCCGCCATCAAGGTCGTCTCCGCCTATGCCGGTTCGTTCAACGACACCGCAAAGGGTATGGAGCTTGCCGCTTCCATGATCAATGAAGGCGCAGACGTGTTCTTTGGCGATGCTTCCGCCGTCGATTCCGGCGCGCGTCAGGCCATCGACCAGGCCAACGGCGAAACCGTCAAGATCGTCGACATCGGCCAGCCCGCCGACCTGCTCGGCCAGAACCCCTGTGTCGTGAGCAGCGTCGTCACCGACAACGCCGCCATGATCGCCATCTGCCTCGAAAAGGTCGAATCCGGCACCTTCGGCAACGAAGTGGTCTTCGGCTCCCTCGAGAACGGCGCAGTCTACCTCGGCAAGTTCAACGATGCCCTGATGGATGCCGCCACCCAGGCCAAAGTTGCTGATTTCATCAAGCAGCTGCAGGATGGTACCTTCGGTAAGTAATCTACAACACGTCATCAAGACACAAAAAAGTCCGGCCTCACAGCCGGACTTTTTATTTGCGTGTTTACCGACTCAGCGGTTAAAGAGAAATGTTAGTCCAAAGGCGAAAAGGCCGACGATGCCGACCACGACATCCTTGGGTTTGCCCTTTAAATAATATAAAATCGGAAAAATCGTGCCTAGCGCGAGCGGGATCAATAGCCCCACCAGCTTTGGCAGCGTCGTGCCCGGCGTGCCGTCTTTTTGCAGCTGCATGATGATGGTGTCCGGCAAAATTACCATGCCGAGAATGAACAGCCCGACGGCGACCACCAGAATCGCAATCGCGACAGTAAATCTTTTATTCTTTTCCATACTACCCTCCCGTTTTACGTAGATGCGCAAACATCTGTATTATATCGTAATTGCGGTTGATTGCAATTGATCTCTCGAAAGAAAATGCAGGTTCTTTTTTGTGGGTTCAGGCCTTTTGTGCAAAAATCATTGAATTCTCCGAAGAAAGATCGTATACTGATCCGCGGAATCTAACACAAAAAAGGAAGTGAGACCCAATGAAACAGTTTCTCCCGCGAGAGAAGATGAGCAAGCGCGAGAAGCGCGCGCTGGACGCGGTCAAGCGCATAGACTGGAACGGTATCAACCCGGTCACACGCAAAACCGAGAACAAAATGACCTACAACAGAAAAAGATCCCCGCGCTGGTACAACGACGACAGCACGGGGATTTTTGTTTGCGTTCGGTTCGCTTAAGGGTTTCTTCTCACTCCGCGATTTCGGGCGCTATCTCTACCGCGGCTTCCGGCGCGGGCTTGTCGTCCAGCGCGCGGATGGCGGGCATGGACAACATCAGTAGCGCGATGAGCATGACCAATATCCCGGAGATCAGAAACCACGTGTGTACGCCGATGACCTCTGCAAACGCACCCGCGAGCATCAGCCCGATGGGCATCGCCAACGACATCATGCTCATGCTCAGCGAGAACACGCGACCCAGGCATTCCGGCGCGATGCGCTCCTGAAAGATTGCGGTCTGCACGCCGTGGAAGGGGGCAGCAAAGCCCATCACCACACAAAGCACGGCAAAGCCAACAAAGCCCCACGTCGGAAGTAGCCCCGACGCGGCAAACCCCGCGCCCATGAGGATCACCGAAAGCCCCAGCGTGAGGATGCGCCGCTTGAAGCCGCCCCATGCGCCAAGCACGAGACCGCCCACGAGCATGCCCGCGGAAAACGCGGTCTCCGCAATCGCCGCATGGGTGGTGGTTCCGCCGAAATAGCCCATGCTCATGAGCGGAAAGAGCGCGTTTATGGGCATAAACACGAGCATATACAGCGTGCCGATCCAGAGCATCTGAAAGAGTCCCTTGTCGTCGCGGATGGCAAACCAGCCGTTCTTCAGGTCGGAAAAGAAGCTCTCCTGCCCCACCAGTTCCGATTTCGGCGGCTTTGGAATCGCAATAAACGCCACAAACAGCACCGCGATGATCGCGCCGATGACATCCAGCCCCACGATGGCCGAAATCGACCAACGGGCATACAGCACCGCGCCAAGCGCGGGACTCACGAGAAAGCTGATGGATTGAATCGACGCGCTGTAGCCCGCGCACTTGACCAGCTGATCCTCCGGCACGATGAGCGGGGTCACAGCGGACATGGCGGGCGAATGGAACGCCGCGCCGACGCTGCGCAAAAACAGGATGACGAGCACGACCCAGATCGGCGGTTGGGCATTGAGTGCGATGATCGCAAGCCCGACGCCCGCCAGCGCGATGAACAGGTCCGCGCCGATCATGACGGCCTTTCTGCTCCAGCGGTCGACCCAGACGCCGATGAAGGGTCCTAGTAACGCCTGCGGCAGAAAACCAAAGAAGGTCGCCAGCGACAGCACGAGCGCGGAGCCGGTCGTCTCCGTGAGGTAGAAGATCAGCGCCATCTGCAGCACTCCGCTCGTGACCATTGAGATGGCCTGTCCGGACAGAATCGTGAAATATTTCCGTCTCCAATTGTTCAGTTGCGTCATATATAAAAATTCCCTTCGTTATTCCTAAGTATGTTCAATTTTACCACAACAGGCGGTTTCCCCGCGTGATATGGTCACGGTTTAAAAACAGTGCCATTCAGCGGGATCACGCCGCGCTGCGGCAGCATCCACAATAAAAAAAACAGGCTAGCCTTGCCTGCCTGCTGTAACCGAAACAAAAGGAGCGCCTCCACGCGGAAACTCCACGTGTGACACATCCGTTTCGTCAGGCAACGCAAACAGCGCCGAATATTTCGGCAGCCCGCTGTGTGTTGTTGCTTAGCGAATGCGGATGTAGTAGAGCATTTTCTATCCCCTTTTACTGTTTTATTTAGTCTAGCATATCGTCTGCTCTCTGCGCAATACTCTCCTGAGCGACTGCTTTGTCCGCCTGTTTCGCGATCAAATCTTTAATCACTTCGCCCGCCAAAATATACCCCGCGACGGGCGGCACAAACGACACGCTGCCCGGCACCTGACGGCGCGCGGTGCAGTTGCGCTTGGTTCCCGGCGGGCAGACGCAGCCGGTCTTGCAGCTGACGCTCGCGTCCTCCTCAGGCTTGATCGCCTCTTCGCGCGAATAGACCACCTTGAGGTGCGGAACGCCGCGCGATTTGAGCTCTTTTCGCATCACACGCGCCAGCGGACAGACGGAGGTCTTGTAGATGTCCGAAACCTCCAGCCGCGTGGGGTCTAGCTTGTTGCCCGCGCCCATACAGCTGATGATATGCACGCCCGCGGCACTTGCCCGCTCGATGAGCAGGAGCTTGCAGGAGACGGTGTCGATTGCGTCGATGATGTAATCATACACAGAAAGATCGACCGAATCCGCAGTCTCGGCGCTGTAAAACATCGCATGCGCGGTGACCGTGCAGCGTGGGTTGATGTCTAAGATACGCTCCCGCATCACCGCGACCTTCTCTTTGCCGATGGTGGAATGCAGCGCGATGAGCTGGCGGTTGATGTTGGTCAGGCAGACCTTGTCGTCGTCAAACACGTCGATGGCGCCGAAGCCCGCGCGGGCAACGGCCTCCGCAGCAAAGCTGCCCACACCGCCGATGCCGAAGATGGCGACACGGGAGGATGCGAGCGCCTGCATGCCGTCTTTACCAAGAAGAAGCTGCGCGCGGGAGAATTCGTTGAGCATGTAATCCCTTTCTGTTTGCGTGCTGGAAAAGCACCCTAAAATCATACCGCCAAACGGGCAACGCGTCAATCACGACGGCGGACAGCAAAAGAGCCGCGCAAGGCGGCTCTTTGAATCATCACGTGCGTTACTCCATGTTCAGCAGAAATCGCCTGTGAGTTTCGTTGAGATTCTTACTGTAAGTCCGCAAACAAGGCGGTCGAAAGATACCTTTCTCCCGTATCCGGCAGCACGACCACGATGGTCTTGCCCGCGTTTTCGGGGCGCTTGGCTAGCTCTGTTGCTGCCCATGCAGCGGCGCCGCTGGAGATGCCGACGAGCAAGCCTTCCACCCGGCCGATCTCGCGGGCGACGGCGAACGCGTCCTCGTTTTTCACGGGGATGATCTCGTCATACACCTTGGTGTTCAGCACGCTTGGCACAAAGCCCGCGCCGATGCCCTGAATCTTGTGCGGGCCGGAGCGCCCTTCCGAGAGCACAGGAGAATCGGTAGGTTCAACCGCGATAACCCTGAGCTTCGGGTTTTTGCTCTTGAGATATTCGCCGGCTCCCGTCACGGTTCCGCCCGTGCCGACGCCTGCGACAAAAATATCCACTTTGCCGTCGGTGTCTTCCCAGATCTCCGGGCCTGTGGTCGCCTTGTGAATCGCGGGGTTTGCGGGGTTGTCAAACTGTCCGGGGATGAATGAATTGGGAATCTCCGCGGCGAGCTCCTCGGCTCTGGCGATTGCGCCCTTCATACCCTTTGCGCCCTCGGTGAGCACGATCTCCGCGCCATATGCCCGCATGAGAATTCGGCGCTCCACACTCATGGTTTCCGGCATGGTGAGTATGATGCGATAACCGCGTGCCGCCGCGACAAAAGCCAGACCAATGCCCGTGTTTCCGCTGGTGGGCTCGATGATCACGCTACCGGGTTTGAGCAGTCCGCGCTGTTCCGCGTCGTCAATCATCGCAAATGCGATGCGGTCTTTGACGCTGCCGCCAGGGTTGAAGTACTCCAGCTTTGCGACGATCTTCGCTTTTAGTCCGTTTTTCTTTTCATAATTGGAGAGCTCCAACAGCGGGGTCTTTCCAATCAGTTCCGTCAGGCTCTTTGAAATCTTAGCCATTTGAGTCTCTCCTTGTTTTATTGCATATATGTTTTATATGTTTACTTTACACGTCAGACTGTCGCTTGTCAAGCAGTTTATAAAAAAGCAGCGGAAATGCTCCGACTGCTCTTCTAATTCTATTCTACTTTCGAAAACGGCTCGATCCAAACCTGCATGCGCCCGCCGCAGACCATGCCCTCTTCCTCGGCCACGTCGTTACTCATGTCGAGATGAATCAACCGCGCTCTTCCTGAACGCAGCACAGTGAGCGCGTGCTTGACGATCTCATGCTCGCCGCAGCCTCCGCCGACGGTGCCGACGATGCCACCGAGTGCATTGACCGCCATGACCGCTCCCGTGGGCACGGGTGTTGATCCGCTTTTTTGCACCACGACGGCAAGCGCGCAGGGTTCCGTGTTGGCGATCAGATATTGGAGCAGCTCCGGCTCGTGGGACGCGAGCGCAAGGCGCTCCGCTTCCCGCTCCGCGCTCCTGCTGCTGCGCTGCTGAATCAGCTCCGCGAGGATCGAGATCGCGATTTCCTTTGGCGTCTCCGCGCCGATGGCAACGCCGATGGGCGTATGGATCTGATCGATATTCGCGCGGTCAAAGCCCTCTTCCTCCAGCATGTTGAATAGCTCAATCGTACGCCGACGCGAGCCAATCAGCCCCAGATAGCGCGGCTGTTCGCCCGCAAGTAACACGCGAAGGCAAGCTGCGTCGTGCCGGTGTCCGCGCGTGATCACACAGACAAAATCGTATTTGGTGATCTGTAGCTCAGCAATCGCGTGATCAAACGCGTCGCAGACGACCCGGCCCGCCTCCGGAAAGCGCACAGCGTTGGCAAAGCCCGGGCGGTCGTCCACCACCACCACGTCAAACTCCAGATCGGCGGCATAGCGGCTGAGTGGTTGGGATACATGACCGCCGCCAAGCAGAATGAGCCTTTGCGGCGGCAAAAACGCGCGCGTAACCGTCTTTTTGACGCCGTCTTCATTCTCGGTGTGTAAAATCAACTCCGCTGGCGCGCCGCCCTGCATGGCAAGGTTGACAATCTGCATTTTTTCCCTCCTTCTGCCAACGTAAGGATTACTGTTTCTCTACCTGCTTTTGTATGTAAAGGATAGCTCTAGATTGTTACGATCCTTGTACCTGTTTCATAGAAAGCGAAATCCGCTTTTTTGCGATATCCACGCCGAGCACCAGCACCTTGACCACGTCGCCGATGGACACGACCTCGCTTGGGTGCTTGATGAAGCGATTGACCAGCTCGGAGATGTGCACAAGCCCGTCCTGATGCACGCCGATGTCGACGAACACGCCAAAATCGATGACGTTGCGCACCGTTCCGGTGAGGATCATGCCCGGCACGATGTCCTTGATGTCCAGCACATCCGTACGCAAAACCGGCTTTGGCAGCTCGTCGCGCGGGTCGCGACCGGGCTTTACCAGCTCCTTGACCACGTCCCGCAGGGTCGGTAAGCCAACGCCGCATTCGGTGGCGAGCTTGCTTTCGCCGAGCTGCTTTACGCGCTCCGGCAGCTCGGCAATCGTTCCCGCCGCGACATCCTTGAGCGAGTATCCGGTGATATTCAACAGCTTCTCAGCGGCGGTATAGCTCTCGGGATGCACGCCGGTGTTGTCCAGTACCAGCTTGCTCTCCGGCACGCGCAAAAAGCCCGCGCACTGCTCAAACGCCTTTGGTCCCATCTTCGGCACCTTCATAAGCTGCTTTCGGCCTGTAAACGCGCCGTTGGTTTCGCGATAGACCACGATATTTTTCGCTAGTGTTTCGTTCAAGCCCGCGACCTGCTTGAGTAGCGAGGGCGACGCGGTGTTGACATCCACGCCGACCGCGTTGACGCAGTCTTCCACCACGCCGTCGAGCGTTTCGCTCAGGCGCTTTTGCGGCATGTCATGCTGATATTGCCCCACGCCGATGGCCTTGGGGTCGATCTTGACCAGCTCCGCGAGCGGATCCTGCAAGCGTCTTGCAATCGAGACCGCAGAGCGCAGGTTGACGTCGTACTGCGGAAACTCCTCCGAGGCTAGCTTGCTCGCGGAATAGACCGACGCGCCCGCCTCGTTGACGATCATGTAGCTCACCCCGCGGTTTCGCGCGATGAGCTCCACGGTCATCTGCTCCGTCTCGCGGGAGGCAGTGCCGTTACCGATTGCGATGTGCTCGATGGCGTGTTTTTTCACGAGCTGTTCGAGCTTCTCAATCGCCTCGTCCTTTTGCCGCTCTCCAAACGTCGGGTAGACGACGGTGGTGTCGAGCACCTTTCCTGTGTCGCTGACCACCGCGACCTTGCAGCCGTTGCGAAAACCCGGGTCAAGCCCCATCGTCACATGCCCCTTGACGGGCGGCTGCATCAAAAGCGGCTTGAGGTTGATCGCAAAATTGTGGATTGCGCCCTCGTTTGCCAGATCGGTCAGCGCGTTTCTGGTTTCGCGTTCCACCGAAGGGAAGATCAGACGATCGTAGGCATCCTCCGCCGCGTTCTCGACGAATCTGCCCGCGGGCGTGTTTGTTTTCACCACAGCGCGCTTGACGGTGCCAAGCGCGAGCTCGCGGTCAAGGTCGAGATTGACCTTGAGGAAACCCTCTTTCTCGCCGCGGTTGATCGCGAGAATCTGGTGGCTCTGCAGGCGACTCATCGGCTGGTCAAACTGATAGTACAGCCGATAGACCGAGTCCTCCTCTTTTGCCGCCACGGAGCCGACCTTTGCGTTTTTGCCGATGACATCGCGCAGCTTCTGGCGGATGGTAGCGTCGTCCGACACCGCCTCCGCGATGATGTCCGCCGCGCCCGCAAGCGCTTCTTCGGTCGTATTTACGCCCTTCTCCGGGTCGATGAACGACTGCGCGAGCACGTCCAGCGCGGGCAGCTCTTTGCCCTGCGCGAAGATCTGCGTTGCGAGCGGCTCTAAGCCTTTTTCTTTTGCGATGGTTGCGCGCGTGCGGCGCTTTTGCTTATAGGGACGGTATAAATCCTCCAGCACGGCGAGGGTTTTCGCCTCGTCGATCTGTTTTGCCAGCTCGTCTGTGAGCTTGTCCTGCCCTGCGATGGATTTTTTGATCTCCTCGCGACGTTCGGCAAGGTTTCTCAGGTAGCTCAGCCGGTCAAAGAGATCGCGCAGGGTGGTGTCGTCCATCGTGCCGTGCATCTCCTTGCGGTAGCGCGCGATAAACGGAATCGTGTATCCCTCGTCGATGAGATCGACGACGTTCTTAACATGCTGTTCGCTCTGGTTGAACTCTTTTGCGAGTAGTTGAATCTGTGTTTCCATGTTTGCTCCCTGTCGTTCCTGCGCGTTGCCCGGACAGCGGGAGATCGCGCTTTTTCCCGCCCAAAGTTTTCTTTGTGGCGTACGGCTATTTTACCATAAAGCCACCGCGCGAGAAACAAAAATAAAGCGCGCCAGCCGGTGCGGGCGCGCAAAAGCGGAAAACCCGCTCTATCGATTGGTCTTAATCGCGATGTAGTGCTTGAGTGTCTCAAGCGGCATCGGCAGCGCCTTGTAATATCCCTGCACCCGCTCGCAGCCGACGCGCCGCAAAGCCCGCATCTGCTGCTCGGTCTCCACGCCCTCGGCAACCACCTCTGCGCCGAGCAGGTGCGCCAGCCGCACGATCATCTTGGTCAAACCGATTGCGCTCAGGTCGTGGACAAACAGCTTGTCAATCTTCAGCGTGGAGATGTTCAGATCCTTGAGCAGGCTAAGAGAGGAGTACCCCGTACCAAAGTCGTCCAGCGCGATGCGAATGCCGTGCGCCCGAAGCGCGTTGATCTTCTCGATTGCGTGCAGTTCACGGTTGAGCAGTACGGACTCCGTCACCTCCAGCTCTAAAAGCCCCGGCGGAATCCCCGTCTCGCGCAGCACTGCCATCACCTGATCGACAAAGTTTTCCGCGCGCAACTGCACACCGGAAACATTGACCGCCATCATATAGTTCGTATGGCATTCCTCATTGATCGCGCGAAGTGTTCTGCAGGCGTGGAGCAGTACCCATCCGCCCAGCGGCAGGATCAGGCGGCTCTCCTCCGCGATATCGATGAACTCGAGCGGGGCAACGTCGCCAATGCTCGGACTGTGCCAGCGCAGCAGCGCCTCAAACCCGACCAGGCGATCGGAATGCGCGCGGATCTGCGGTTGAAAATACAGCTCAAACTCCTTGTTCTCCAGCGCCTTGGGGAGCGCGTTTCGAATCTGCGTGCGGCGAAAAACCGCCTCACCGATTGTCTCGTCATAAAACACGCTCGGTTCACCGATACGCTTTGCCTGATAGAGTGAAAGGTTTGCTTTTGTGATCAAATCCTCGTGATCGACTCCGTTATTCGGATAGCAGGCAACGCCACAGCTCGCGGTAATATAATAGGTCGCACCGTCAATATCAACCGGATTGCAAATTGCCTTTTGCGCGCGGGTGAGGGCAAGCCGCACCTCATTGACATCACACGTGGAAGACAGCAGTAAAACGAGGTCTGTGCCCGTCATGCTAAAGCAGGCACTCGGCGCGAAAAACAGCGCGCTGACTCGCTGGGCAATTGCGCGCATGATGGTGTCGCTCAGTGCGCTGCCATACGCCGCAAGGATTTCTGCGAGGTTGTCCGGCGCAAAGATCGCGACGGAGAACGAAGTGATTTCCCGCTTCTCTTTGAGCTCTGCAATCGCTTCATAGAGGCAAATCCGGTTGGGAAGACCGGTTATGGATTCCTCGTGCGCGAGACGATAGTTTTCCTTCTGCTGCGCGCGGAGTTCTTTTGTGGTGTGTTTGAGCATGTCCTGCTCGCGGATATAGCGCGTGACATCGCTGACCGTAACCGCGACATGATCCGGCGCCGGCGAATATGCGCGCAAGCTATACCATTTCTCCAGCGCAGCGGAGTAATCCATGATTTGCTCCGCCTCACCCGATCTTGCAACGCGGCCGAAGCATTCGATCCAGTGCGGCTCGGTCTCGGGGAATGCTTCCAGCGCTGTTTTACCGACAACCTCTCCGCGCGTGCGCCCTGTCTCTTGTTCAAAAGCGCGATTGACCGCAAGAAACACATAGTCTACCGCGCGTCCGCTTTCGTCGTAAATCATGCGATAATACGAAAACGGAATCTCCATGTTTTCAAACAGGGAGCGCAATTCGGCTGTAGGGATGATCGGATCTCTGGTATTCGTCATACATCCTCCTGTTCAGGTGGCGTAGAGCTTGAACTCCTGTCCGGCCATGACTTGTCTGTGAACCTGCCGTTTAGTTTGTGTGTGATTCATGATGCCGTGTGCTGTTGACGCGGTTTCTGCCCGCGCGCTTGGCGGAATACAGCGCGCTGTCCGCAGCGCCAAGCAGCGCCTCTCTCGTGATTCCGTCCTCCGGCATGGCGGAAACGCCAAACGAGACCGTGAAGCCCGCCAACCCCTCATCGCAAGCCATGTCGAGGCTCTCGATGGCGCGGCGGAGCGTGTTGGCGCGCATGATGCCCTCTTCGAGTGTACAGTCCGGAAGGATCAGGCAAAACTCGTCCCCGCCGAAGCGGCAGGCAACATCGGATGAGCGGATGCTCTTCATCAAAAACGCGGACACTCTGATGAGTGCCTTGTCGCCCAGCACGTGCCCCGCGGTGTCGTTGATGGTTTTAAACCCGTCGATGTCCGCCATGATGACCGAGAGCGGCTGCTGCTTTCGAATCGCGCGCTGAATCTCACGGTCAAACGTTTCTTCCATATAGCGGCGGTTATACAGCCCCGTGAGCGGGTCCCGCACGGAGAGCGCGCGGAGCTTTGCTTCGTCCAGAATCAGCTGGTTGCGCTGTTTTTCAATCTCGTCGAGCTGCCGCTTGTTGGAGAAGCCGTAGAGCACGCCGATGGACGCGGTAAAGACGATAAACGTCACAAGACTCGCCCAGTTCATCTGCCGCAACGCGGGGGTGGTGAATATGAGTGTGATGACAGCAACAAGCTGGATGATCGTAATTACGATTGTCATGCGCTCCCGCAACAGGATCGAGCAAAGCTGGATCGACATCGCCACATAGATCAGCGGTACAAAGTCGCCCGCGAGCACGGCGGGATCGAGCAGGATGGAAAGCCAGGGACCCAGCACCATGCAGGGCGCTGTGAACCATGTGGAGATGCGAAATTTTCCGTTGAGGTTGAACAACAGCGCTATAAAAATGATAAGAAACAGTCCGCCCAGCAACAGCATGTAAAACACCAGCCGTTCGCCGTGGTTGACGAGCGCGGTCAGTATCATGATCGCCGTGATCAACGTCAGGTAAATCAGCTGAAACACAAGCAGATTTTCGGCGCTCCTCGCCTCGCTCTGCGCGTGTTTCACCCGAAAGGAACTGAGAAATGCGCCGCTGCGGTCGGTCAATTTCATACACTGAACCAACTTTCAAAAGAAGTTGATGTTTTCCCTTTGCCCGGGTGCCGGATGCGATTCCATTTGCAAGGTTGCGCAACAGATGATATGCCTGATGTTTTGTTTGTTTGTGATCCGGCTGGATGCTATTGTACCGTTGTCATGTATACAAGTGACACCGCTATTGTAATCTGCCTTGCGCCATGCCGTCAACAGGAGGGAAGAATCCGCGCAGATTTAGGGGCAAAAAACGCCCGTATGCGCACCCATGGGGAATAAAACGACCTGCTTTCGCTCAAAAAACTGCGTCAATTTATACAAACCGAAACAACCCGTGCAATCAATGTTGAGATGTGTTAAACTCACGTGTCTGGGCTGAGTCGCCCGCATTTTTCTTGTATGTGCTCCTTTCCGGGCATATAATAAACGTAGGGTGCCTGTTTGTTAAGCAATTGTTCGAATTTTGGCAAACAGATCATCCATTGGGGGGAATAACTTGCATGGCGCAAAATGGCAGATATGAGTTCACACCGGAATATAGAAGAGCGCTTGAAGCGCTGCCGCACGCACTTACTGCTTATCAGTATGTCAACGGCAGCGTGATTACGTTGTTGGTCTCAGATGGCATGTGCCGGTTAACCGGACGTTGTCGCGAGACACTTATAAAGCGACTAAACGAAGACATGTTTTCCACCGTGCATCCGGATGATCTGGAGATGCTCGCAAAGCTTGGTTATGAGTTTTCAACCAAAGAGTGTGTTTATGATGTTGTCTACCGCACGCGGCTGTTGGGGGACGGGGACTACCGCGTCATGCACGTTGTCGGAAAATTTCAATCGATGGAGGACGGCGCACGCATTGCGATGCTTGTCTACACGGACGTAACCGACACGCCGCATCATCAAATACAGGCACTCGCAAGAATCGAATCGCCGAAAAGCCACTTTTTCGACGAGAACATGAGCGCGATGGCCATCGTTTCCCGGGAGGATAACCGCCTGCTGTATTACAACAAAGCCCTCACGCGGTTGCTTCCGCCGAAATCGATCTTCGACTCCGGCATTACCTTTGACCGTTATTTCTTCGGCAAAGATAGCATACACATCAGCAGGCTCTATCACGCGATTGATGCCGGCCCGCGCCTGACCACGGACCCGCTGACCAATCGCAAACTCGAAGTGAATGTGCTCTCCACCAACTTTGGCGGGGAGGCGGCATACGTCATCTATTTTTATGAGCAGCAATCCATGACTGAGCCGGGCTCTGTCATGGAGCCGGGTTTGAATGAGGCGGCGATGCGGCGCAAGCGTGCCTCCTTTAACACCGCAATCTTTTCGAGCGAGAGCAACGGGCTAACCTATCGCGACGGCACCTATAAGGGATTTCGCGTCTGGAACTTAACGCAGAATATCAGCTCCTATCAGGCGGGCTGCACGGAGCTTTTCCCCGCCAGCGGAGCAGACGCGACGTTTGAGCGGTATCTCGATACGATACGAGCACTCATCGACGAAGCGCAGTTGCGCGAGAGCTTTTCCTGGCTCAACCGCGAAGAGCTGATGCTGCTCTTCGAAAGCGGAACCTATCCGCGGCAGCTCACTTTGCCGCTTAGTAACGAACGCGGAACGGAGTATCTCCTATTTCGAATTACCCTGATGCGATCCCCGGACAACGAGGATCTCTTCCTGAAGGTTGACGAAGAGAACGTAACCAATAAGACGGTGATCGACATGCTGGTGACCAAAACCGTCGAGCAGGTTTACGATTATGTGGCATATTCCGACCTGAGCGCAAATCGCTGCCATATCATCAGCGGGAAAGCGTCTGCCAGCGGTAAGAACAGTTATTGCATCAAAACCTCCGACTTCATCCATACCCCCGGCGATATCCGCACGTTCCCATCGTTCTTTCCCCCGCATGTGCGCACGCTGGAGGATATGCATGAGTATCTGCTTTCGGTTTGCGATGAGCAGGGACGCTACAACACCTTGCAGGAGCTCTCGGGCGGCATTTTCAAGATCATCTATTTTGAGTTGATCGACCGGGAACGAAAAACGTTTTACATCCGCTGCAAGGATGTTACCTCGCTGCTGCGAGCCGAGCGGGAGCGAAAAGAGGAGCTTGAGCAGGCTGTTCTTTCCGAACGCGCGCGGGCAGAGCACATCCAACTGCAAACCGTGCTTTCCATCAGCAATGCACTCGACGCGCGGGACCCGCTGACCTGCAGCCACTCGCAGCGCGTTGCGCAATATTCCACCGAGATCGCAAAGCGCATCGGCTGGACGGCGGAGCGGGTAGACAACCTTCACCACGTCGCGCTCGTACACGACATCGGCAAGATCGGCGTTTCAGACGCCGTGCTGCAAAAGAACGCCAAACTCACGGATGAAGAGTATCTTCATATCCAATCGCATGTTGCCATCGGCGGGTTCATTCTCAAGGATTTTACCGCAATCGACAAGGTCGGTGAAGGCGCGCTGTATCACCACGAACGCTATGACGGGAAGGGCTATCTGCGCGGACTTGCGGGTGAAGAAATCCCGATTGAAGCACGCATCATCTGCATTGCGGATGCCCTCGACGCCATGAACAGCTCGCGACCCTATCGCGCGCGGCAGACCGAAGCCTATATTTGCTCGGAACTTGCGCGTGAACGCGGCAAGCAGTTTGATCCGATGCTTGTTGACGTGCTGCTAGAGATGATTGGCGAAGGGCTTTTGGAGCAATCCTGAGGTGTGATTGTAAATAAGAGAGAATCGTTTTTAACGGTTCTCTCTTTTATGTGCAATCGGAAAATAAAGAATTAAATGCGCACTTTTCGATTATTCCAGCGTAATGCCCTGAGACAGCAAGTCTGCATCCTTAGAGCTGCCGCCGACGAAAATCACAAAATCCCCCGGCTCCACCACGCGCACTTCATCCGCCCGCACGAGCGAGAAATCGTCCCGCTTAAGCTGGAACACCAGCTCCTTTGTTTCGCCCGCCTCCAGTGAGATTTTTTGAAATGCAACGAGGCGCTTGACCGGCGTGATTACGCTGCTCACCAGATCGCGCAAATACACCTGCGTCGTCTCGCTGCCCGCATGCGTGCCGGTGTTGGTCAGTGTGACAAGTACGCGCAGGGTTTCGGGCTCTACACGCAGGCCGGAATAGGCAAACGTGGTGTACGAAAGCCCCTCACCAAAGGCGAACAACGGCGTCTCCGGCAGGTCGACGTATTTATCCCCGTGCCAGCCGGGGAGAGTGTTGTAATAGACCGGAATCTGCCCGCTGTGCCGCGGGAAGCTGATCGGCAGTTTTCCTCCGGGGTTGATCGCGCCAAACATCGCCTCCGCCAGCGCCTGACCGCCGAACATGCCGCCGTTGAACGCGGCGATGAATGCGGCGGATTCTTCCGCCACGCGCGCGACGCAGAGGGGTTTTGTGGCGATCAGCACCGTGACGACGGGCTTACCCAGCGCGTGCAGGCGAGAAAACAACTCTTCCTGACGACCGGAGAGCGAAAGATCCGCGCGGTCGCGATATTCGCCCGCCTGCTCAATCACGTCGCCTGCCGCAAGCACGATGACGTCCGCGTCCCGTGCCGCCGCAACCGCCGCGTCGAGATCGTCCGTCTCGTTCGGCAGCGGCCCGCAGCCGCGCGCGAAAGTGACATCGATTTCGCGCGGCTCGGCGAACAAACGCACACCTTCGAGCAGCGTCACATACGGTCGCGCGGGCGTGGATTTTGGAGAAGGATGCGGGTGGGTAAAATACGTCCAGTCGCCATATTGCGCGCGGATGTCGTCTGCATTTGCGCCGACCACCGCGATTTTTCGGATATCCTGCTTCAGCGGCAACACGCCGTCGTTCTTGAGCAGGGTGACGCTCTCCCGCGCGGCGAGAAGCGCGCTGGTTTGGTGCTCCGCGCTGCCGAGGCACGCGGGCGTACCGCGATCCAGCGGGCGCTCCAGCAGCCTCATGCCCACCTTGATGCGGAGGATGTTTCGCACCGCCGAGTCCAGCACCGCTACGTCGAGCTTGCCGCTCTCGACCAGCCGAATCGCGCTGTCGTAAAACGCGGTGGTGGTCATCATCATATCGTTGCCCGCGCGGGCAGCCAGCAGCGACGCTTCGTCAATATCTTTTGCCACGTGCTGCCGATTTACAAGGCTTGTGACGTTGTCCCAGTCCGTCACCACAAACCCGGCAAAACCCAGCTCCCCGCGGAGGATATCCCGCATCGCCCGTTCACTCGCGGTAAACGGCGTGCCGTCGATGGAGCCATAGGCGGTCATAATCGTCGCCACGCCCGCCTCCACCGCGCGCGCAAACGGCGGCAGGAATGTTTCGCGCAGTTTGCGAAACGTCATCTCCGTGTCGCAGGAGTCACGCCCACCAAGCGCGTCACCATAGCCGATATAGTGCTTCGCGCAGGCGAGGATGTGTTCACCATCCGCGATGTCGTCGCCCTGATAGCCTTTGATGATCGCAGCGCCAAGCTCGCCCGCCAGATACGGGTCCTCGCCGAACGTTTCGTTGATTCGACCCCAGCGCGTGTCGCGACCAAGGCAGAGCACGGGCGAAAACGTCCAGTGTAGGCCGTCCGCCGCGACTTCTCGCGCGGTGACGCGACCCATCTCCTCGACCAATGCGGGGTTCCAGCTGCACGCCGCCGCGAGCTGGGAGGGGAAGATCACCGCCTGCTGATTCAGCCCGTGGCCGTGGATGGCGTCGATGCCAAACAGCACCGGAATGCCGAGGCGGGTGCCCCGCGCTGCCGCCTGAATCTCCCGCGCGTCGTCGCCCAGCACATGCAAAAACGAGCCTGCCCCGCGGGAAGCCCAGAGCAGTGCCTCCTCACGCGAGACATAGGCAAACGGCACCTGCACCATCTGCGCGGCTTTTTCCGGAAGTGTCATTTGGGAAAGAATCTCCTCCACGCGGGCATTGACCGCGGGTGTGTTCCATTGCTGCATGTGTTCTCCTTATCCGCCGCAGCACGCGGCGAGGCCGATTGTATTATAGAATTTATTGGAATTGTGATTCGCGATTACAACTGATATTATAAATCCTGCCGGAGTGTGTTTACAAAAGTTAATTCTGGCAAACGATCCGCAAATTCAGCGAGACAACGAGGTGCCGTGATGATCAGCCGCACGAAATATCAAATAGAAGAAGATGCCGTTCTGCGGGTGTTTGCCGCCGCGGGCATTCCCGGCGTGATCTCTGCCGCGCCACTGGGCGACGGGGAGTTCAATGCGGTCTATCTTGTTTGCGCAGGCGAGAAGCGCTACGTACTCAAGATTGCCCCGCTGGACACAGCGCCCGTAATGACATATGAGCAAGACATGATGGCAAGCGAAGTGTTCTGGTACGGCATCCTGCGCGAAAAGACAACTATCCGCGTGCCTGAGGTCTATTGTTCCGATTTTTCACGCACCATTCTACCCGTGCCGTATTTCATCATGGAATATCTGCCCGGCGAACCGCTGAATAAAGCCGCGCTCACGCCTGAGGAACGCGCACAGACAGAGCGGCTGCTCCCCGCGATGGCGGCGCAACTACACGCAATCAAAAGCGCGCAATGCGGCTACCCGCAGAACAAGCTGTTCGAAAACTGGTACGACGCCATCCACGCGTTTGTGGTTCAGACACTCGCGGACTGCGCAAAGAAACGCCACCGCTCCCGCAAAGGAGAACGGCTGCTGAGACAGATTGAGCTTAACCGAAACGTATTAGAGCGCGTCGAAGGCTGCATGGTCAATTTTGACATCTGGCCAGCCAACAGCATCGTGCAGCGCGAGAACGGAAACCTACAACTCTGCTGGATCGACCCGGAGCGGAGCTTCTGGGGAGATAAAATGCTGGATTTCGTGTGTTTCGCGTTTCATCAGCCGCTCACCAGCAAGCCGGACGTGCTCGCGGCCTACAACGCCGCGTCCGATACGCCCATTCTGCTCACGCGGGAGGAACAGATTCGCTTTGTCATCGGGCAAGGGTATCTTGCGCTGATCATGGAGACGGAAAAGTATTACCGCTATTCGATTTTCAACTACGGCTGGTGGAGAAACGTGATCGCATGTCGCATACTCTACCGCGCCGCGTTTGCCGCGCTGAACTAAAAATACGAGTCTGCAAGAAAAAAGCCACCTGTTTGCGTGTGACGCAAGAATCGGGTGGCTTTGTGTTTGAATTTTTCGCTTCCTCGGATTCGCAATTGCAATTCTGCGTGAGCGCGCGTTTATTCTTGTCTTTCCTCAGATTCGCAATCGCAATCCTGCGTGAGCGCGCGGTCGATGCTCCAGAACACGTTTTCCTCGCCGATGTGCGAGAGAATGCCGCTGCGCTCCATCGTCCGGCGGGTTTCGTTGGAAAGTCCGCAGCAGCCGACGCGCACCCCGCGCTTTCGAAGCGAAAGAATCACGCCCTCAAACGCCTGCGCACACGACACATCCAGATAGCTTACCCCGCGCATGGAGAAAAACACCGTGTCGCAATTGAGATCAATGCCAGCCGGAATCGCCTCCACCGCCTGCGTGTTGGCAAAGATCATCGCGCCCGCGATATAGACCACCCGTGTGTTGCTGTATCTGCGGCAGATCGCTTCGCCGTCTGCCGAAAGGCGTGTTGCATCCACCGCCTCGGTGTTGATCTCGAGCTTGGAGAGCCTGCGCACGAGCAGCAGCAGCGCCACGAGCACGCCCAGCGCGATGGCGGTTGTGAGGTCGAATATCACCGTCGCCGCCATGGTGACGAAATATTTGAGCATTGCGCCCTTGAATTTACGGGAGAACATATAGCGGATGGCTTCCCATTCATTCATGCGAAACGCGGTGACCATCAGCACGCCCGCAAGCGCTGCAAGCGGGATGGACGACATCACAGGCGCCAGCAGAAACATAGACACCACCAGCACCAACGCGTGGATGATGCCCGTGATGCGCGTGACCGCGCCGCTCTTGACCGCGACGCTGGTGCGCGCGATGGCGGCGGTTGCCGGAATGCCGCCAAAGAACGGCAGCACGATGTTGCCAATGCCCTGCGCGACCAGCTCCTGATCGCTGTTGAAGGGTTTCCCCGTCATGCGGGATGCGCTGGAGCCGCACAAGAGGCTCTCGATCATGCCCAGCATGGCGATGCTGAACGCGGGAGACATCAGCTTCAAGACCGAATGCATCTCGATCGCACCAAGATTCAACCGTTCGGCGGGCAGCAGCGTCTTGGGGATTTCGCCCACGCGCGCCACGTCGAAACTCAGCAGCGAAGCGGCGGCGGTTGCCAGAATAATCGCCACCAGCGAGCCGGGTACAACCGCGTTCCATTTTTTCGGATAAGCGATCATGAACAGAATCACAAATAGCCCTATGCACAGCGCATAGAGGTTTGGATGAAAGCCGAGCGAAAAATAGCTGGCGATGCGCCCGATGACATCCTCGCCCAACGATTTCACGCCAAAGAAATTGTCCAGCTGACCCGCCGCGATGAGGATCGAGATGCCGGAGGTGAAGCCCGTGATGACCGGAGCGGGGATATAGCTTGTGAGCTTGCCGAGGCGTAAAACACCCGCAAGCAGCAGGAACACGCCCGCCATGAGCGTGGCTATAAACACACCCTGCATCTGATACTTTGCCACGATACTGATCAGAATCGCCGCCATCGCGCCCGTCGGCCCCGAAATCTGGTAAAACGCGCCGGAAAGCGTGCCGATGATGACGCCCGCGATGATCGCGGTGATCAGTCCCGCCGCCGCATCCGCCCCGCTGCTCACGCCAAACGCGAGCGCGAGCGGCAGCGCAACAGCGGCAACCGTAACGCCCGCCATGAGATCTTTGGAAAACGACTTCGCGCCGTAGCCGGTAAATTCCTGCTTTAACCCTGAAAGAAAACTCTTGATCATGCCTGTTGTTTCTACTCCCGAAAAATCATATACGCCCGCTAGTATACGCCTTTTGCCCGCGAAACACAAGAAAAAGGGCTCTTTTCCGCATTGTTGCGCGGCGAAAAGAGCCTTGCTTCATCAAAATCGGCCGTGGGTTGCTATGGCGTATGCGAGCCTTGCTTTGAGCCACCCTGACCTGGCTGTTCACCACTGCCTTGCTCCGGCATCTGGGGACTGCCTTGCGGGTCTTGCTGCGCCGGTGTTGTGCTTTGCTGATTGGAAGGCGTGTTGTAAGGCGCGGGGGATGTTTGCTCTTCACTCTGCTTCGCTTCCTCTTTGCCGTTCCGCTGCGTCTTTGTCTCACGCATGATCTCCCGAACGGGTCGGCTGATCCACTCCCCGCGGTCAAAGGATTCCTCACCGCTCCAGGTTTCGCCAAGCAGTTCCACGATGTGCAGTTTGCCCGCGCTGGTGCCCAGCGCATGCGCGCTCTGCACTTCACCCTTTGAAACCGGAACGGAATAGACCGTCAGGTCGCTTTGCTGGCCGACGCGTGTGCCGAGCCGATCGGATATCTGCTGCGTGTGGCGCTCATCATATGAGGAAGCCGAAATTACCACGTCGTTTTCCACGGTATCGGAAAGATATCCACTCTCCCGCAAAGCAAGTATCGTCGCATCCACCGCTTCGTCCACCGATTGATACATAAGCGCGCTTTCGTCCATTCCCGCAAGCAAAACTCCCGCGTCATCGTTGACGGCGCTGATGTCCAGCACGCGGTCAAACAAGTTGATCGTGTATTCGATCGAGGGATTGACATCCAGGCTGACGACGCCGACGGGCGTGGTATACCCCTTAAATCCGCCGAGCAGCAGGAGTAAGAAGCCTGCCGCCATACCCGCATAAGCGTTCAGCCGCACGCGCCTGCGCACAGACTGCGCCGCGCGCGAGGCATATTCCGGCTGAATCTGCTGCCCGAGCGCGTAACCTTCGTTTGGTATGCGCAGAAACACACCCTCTTTGGTGAGCGCCGCGGCGTATCGCCCGCGTATTTCTACGATGACTGCGCTTGATTGCTCCTTTTTCATGATTGATCCCGCCCCCCGCGAATGTATCTCTGTAGCGCGGGAAAATCTCCCGCGCAGATCACGATTGTCGCTATGATGTATTTTCGGTATCGTTCCAATAGTTTCTTTGGCACAACGTGGTCTTGCGTCAGCCATTTGACCGGCAACTGCCTTGTGTGCAGCATCTGCGTCAGCGCCGCCGGACTGTTCAAAACCTGTTGGGCTGCATCGCGGCAGGCAAATCGCGTGCTCTCCCGCCCCGGTGAGCAGTCGGTTAACTCATAAAACCCGAATCCGAACGATTGCAGCGCCGCGTTTGCCGCGAGGATTTCGTCCGTCAGCGTGGTGTCAAACGCGCGCAGGCTCTTTTCCACGACGACCGCGAGCACGGGGTTTGGTTGACCATCCGGCAGTCCGCCCTCAAACGCCTCCGGCGAAACAGGCATCTCTTGCACGCGTCTTGTGTGCGCGCGGTGTTCGTCGATCAGGCTTCGCTTCATCAGCGTTTCGGCATAGGGCACAAACGCGCCCCGCTCGGGCCGATAGGTGTCTATCGCGTGCGAAAAGGCGCACAAAGCGATCGCCCATTCGTCGTCGCTCTTTGTCGCATAGCCGTGCTTTGCGAGGGATGCGACCCGTAGAATGTTCTTCTCCTGTCGGGTGATGAGTTCTTCGCGCGCCCGCTCATCCGTTTGTGCACGGAGGGCAAGCGCCGATTCGCCAAAGCCCATGCTGTTTGAAACATCCGTTTCCTGCGGATTCGTCCGCATGTTTTCGTTCGCACCGCGAGAGGGCAAAAGTCCCCCTCGCGATGCTATCGTATCATGCCCGGGTCACTTAATCAAAGAGCGACTTGAGCCAATCCAGAAATGCGGTCAATCCGCCTGCGGTTTCATCGTTTTCACCGTCTTGTGCGTCGATGACGCTAAACTGATACTCGTGTGTGAGCTCCTCTTGCAGCTGCATCTGCGGGGCTTCGATTCCTGCGTTCTCCAGCGCTAATTTGAGAGCATCTGCTGCGGCTTTGGTCGCGTCGTGCAGCGCTTCGAGTTCCGTTTGTGTCAGTGTGGTATCATCTGCCGCCTCGGCCGTCAACGCCGCTTCATACGCCGTGAGCAGGTCTGAAAGCGCGGCTTTGTTCGCGTCTGTGTCGTCCAGTGCTGCGATTCTTGATGCGATGGTCTCCACGTCCAGCTCTGCGTTTCCATATGCGTTGCCGTTCACGAACTGGCCGCGTCCAAGCCCACCGATGAGTTCCGCTTCACGCGAGGCAGTGAGCAGCGCTTCCTCTGCGGTGTCTACTGCCGTAGCCAATGCCTGCAGCTCCTCTTCGCTCAGAGTGGTTGTGTCCGCCGCGGTCTGCGCTGCGAGGGCGGCTTCATATGCGGCAAGCAGGCTCGTCAGCGTGGCCTTGTTTTCGTCGTTGTCATCGAGTGTAGCGATTGCGGCTGCAATCTCGTCCGTATCGAGTGCCGGACGATTGCTCATGCGCCCTGTGCCGTCTTTGGCCTCCTCCGGAACGCCATAGATCGTGTCGGTCGGGATGCCGGCGGACGCGAGCGCCGTGTCCAGCGCGGCTTTTGCGTCGGTCATCGCCTCCGTCAGCGCCACAAACGCATCCGTATCCTTGGCCTCTACCGCTTCCTGTTTGGCGGTCCAGGCATCGACATATGTGCTCAGCAGCGTCGTCAGGCTCGCCTTTGCCGTTTCATCCGTCAGCGCGGCAATGGCTTCTTCGATCTTCTCAACGTTGAGGCCTTCCATCTTTGCGTTGCGTTTGGCTTGGTTGTCGTTTTTGTCATCCCCGGAGCGCGGTTGGCCGCCCTGCGCGTCGTCACCATTGGGCTGCTGCGTTTTAGAGCTGCCCTGTCCGCCCGTCGTGCTACCCCTGCCGCTGTCTGCAAACGCCGTTGCGCTGAGCGCAAGTGTGAGGACGATTGCGATGAGAGCAACGAGATATCGCTTCGTGCGTCCGCGAACTGCTGAGCGCCGATTTTCTTGATGTTTTTGCATGTTGTATGATCTCCTTATCGTATGATTGCGACGGATTTCTCCTTGCATTACTCTGATACGCTTTTTAGGAGGCCAAACAGGGGGTCAAAGCACGAAAAACTGCAAACTTCAGAAAGTTGTCACAATCCGAATCAATAAGAGCCCAATTATCATAGATTTGGGAGTAAGTTTCTTAAAACCACTCGGAATTAACAAAAACAAATCAAAACGGCGCGGGGAAACCCCCGCGCCGTGTTGCAACGCCTGCTGCTTTTTTATTTGGTGATCGCCGTGCCGTTGACGAAAACGGTGTAGCCGTTGGTCACGATATTGCTTACATCGCCCGTAAACGCGGTGATGTAGCTATTTCCTGTGAGCACCCACTGGCAGCCGCTGCCGAGGGTTACGCTGACCGTGCCCGCTTGCGCGCTGCTGTTGATCGTTCCGGTAAAGACCGAACCATCCGCAAGCTGGAAGTCGAGGCTGGAGATCGCGTCCACGAGGATATTGCCCGTGAGCACCTGATTGCTCACTGCAAAGGTGCAGATACCGCCGTTTGCGCCCGCCGTACCCCAGCCGCGGGAACTGCTGTTGCCCGCAACGTTGAGTAGCGTATCATTCGCCAGCGTCAGCGCAACATTGGTCAACGAAATCGTGCAGGTGGTGTTGGTGACATAGAACATGTCCCCTGCATTGGCGAGGATGCTGCCGCCTGTTGCCGTAAAGCTGGAGTGGCCGACCTCCGCATCGCCGGACATGCTCTGATAGAGCATGATGTTTTGCACGTTCTCGCTTGTGTCTGTGCCTGCCTGCATGTTGCCCGAAAGGATCACGTTGTTGAGGGTAACCGAATTCTTGCCTTCTACCACAACCGCTTCAGAGGCGTTTGCCGTCAGTGTTGCGCCGTCTACAGAGATATCTGCCGTGCTGTAGATGGCGGGGCTGCCCGTGCCGTTTGTCACAAAGCTGCCTCCGGTTACGTTCACGTCTCCGCCGCCACGGTCGGAGCGGATTGCAGCAGAGGAGTTGCCCTGCGTTTCTACATCGAGGTTGGTGGCGTTCATCACAGCCCCGCCCGTGGTCTGGATGCCGCCGGAGTTGTTCATCGTGGTGCGGATCACGGAATCGGAGATGTTCACCGTCGTACCCGTGCCGTAGCTGAACACGCCGTTGCCGTTGACGGCGTTGGTGGTCACGTTTGCGCCGGAGATGGTCACCGTTGCGCCGTTGAGCGCGAGTAGACCCGCGTTCATGCCGTAGAAATCACCGTTTTCGGTGTTAGAGGACGCGCCGCCCGTCTTGCTGAGCGTGATGTCGCTGAGCGTGACGGTTGCGCCGTCGATCCGCAGTGCGTTTTCGTCATCCCCGCTGGAAGTATAGGTTTGCGTGCTGACGGTGCTGTCCGCGTCGATGGTGCTCGCCGCCGTGCCGTTGGTCACCGTGCTGCTGCCGCCGAAGTTAGCGCCGGTCTGACCGCCGGTTTGTGATGGATCGCCTGTGCCGCCGGCGGACTGAATCACGATGGTCTGAGCGGTATTGTCGCTCGAGAGCATGACCGCAAGGATGTCTCCCGTCACGATGTCGCCGATGGCAGCTTCCGCTGTTTCCGGGCCGTTTTGTTTGGTTACTGTGGTCGCATCGTTGACGTTGAAGGTGATCACCGCTTCACCAGCAGTAAAGCCCATCATGCCGCCCGGCGCACTTTGTCCGCCCTGCTGCGTGCTGTCACCGGATGGCATCTCCGGCGGGGTGCCCTGTTGCGTGCTGTCGCCGGACGGCATCTCCGGCGGCGTGCCCTGCGACGCGCTGCCTTCCTGCGCGGTATCCCCCGGCTGACCCGTGGGTTGTGTCATCGTTCCAACAATCGCGGTAATCGTGTTGTCCTGAACACTCTGCACCTGCACATAGGTTGTGTTCGCGTCCGTTGCCGCCGTCTGCGTCGATGTTGCCGCGGTTTCCTGTGTTGTGCTCGCTGCGGTAGTCGTCGCCGCCGCTGTACAGCCGGACAGCGCAAGAACCAAAGCGCTTGCAATCGATAATACGATATATGTTCTGTGTCTGCGCATGTTGTTTCTCTCCCTTGTCGTGTCTTTGATATGCGCATAGTTTATTGCCACATTGCGGCGTGATTGCGGCAACCAAATGGTACATTTTGTGCCCTTGCTGAACAAAAAAACTCCGGCTTTGACACCGGAGTTGAATCGCGCTAGATTATTCTTTCTATTGATACAAGGTTTATTACTGCATCTTCGCCAGTAAATATTTCTCCGCGTCTGCGTTCCAGAGCCCGTTGTTGGCCTTCACGAGCTCGTCGAGCTTGGCAAACATCGCGTCCATCTTACCCTTTTCGGCAAAGTCGGCAATCGCGGTGAGTGGCAGGTCGATCTGGGTATAGATCAGCTTCTTGCCGCCGGGAATCTTCGGCAGGTTCGCGGTGGTCTCGACCACGCAGTCAAGCCCGCCGATGTGCGTAATCATCGCGGCGGGGTTGAGGAGACCCGCGTTCATCATGGTGATCGCCTCGCGCATGTCGTGAGTATTTCCGTGGCTGGTCGCGGCGAGGTGCGTGCGGTTATAGTGCACGTTGTAGAAGTTCATCATGGCGGAAAACTGCGTGTCGCCGGGTCCCGCAAAGAAGTTCAGGCAGCCGTCTACTGCGAGGATCGCGTCGCTCTGCTCGACGACCGGTTTCACCGGCGCAAAGCAGATCACGTCGTTGTAGCCTTCTCCGCCGGAAATTGCTTTGAGTGTTTCAATGGGGTTTTCCAGCTTGCCCGTGTTGACATAGTGCAGCTCCACGCCGCAAGATTTCGCGTGCTCGACGGTGTAGATGGATGCGGCTCTTGCCAGCCGTGCGTCGTCGATGTCGGTGACGACGAGCAGGCTCGGCTTGCGATCGCAGTGCAGTGCGTAGTCGATCGAGCCAAGCCCCATCGGACCCACGCCCGCAAGCAGCGCCATCTTGCCACCTTCGATGATGCCCATATCGTGCACATACTCGCCGTCGCGCGTGTGATACATCGCGTGGAACGTGCCGATGATGCAGCTCATGGGTTCGGCGAGCGAACCGTAGAAGTAGACGTCGCTGTTGTAGGGCAGCAGGCAGTCCATGTGCAGTGTCTCCCAGGGGATATTGACATAGGTCGCGTCGCCGCCGCATTCGCGGAAGGAGTAGCCCGGCGCGGTCAGCGCGCCCTGATAGGAGTGCGCGGGTTGGATCACGAAACCGTCGCCCACTTTGAATTTGTGTGCCCAGTTTTTACCGACCTCGTCCACCACGCCGCAGAACTCGTGTCCGATGATGGTGGGGTTGGTGGCTACGTCGTCCGGCACGCGCTTGTGCGCCGCGCCCTGCATGTAGACCTTATATGAGGACATGCAAAGGCTATCGGAGATCACTTTGCAACGAACGCCGTCGTCGCCAACCGGGGTTAACTCAAACTCTTCCAGCCGCAGATCCTGCGCGCCGTAGATGCGAACTGCTCTCGTTTTCATGCTTTTTTCTCCTTTGAGGTTGCTGCTTTTGATGCTGTGCTGTCCATCCAGCTTTTCTATTTACCGTTCTCGTGATCGATCAGCCTCCATGTGTTTTCGATCAGATTGCTGAACTGCTCTTCTTTCATCTTCTGAATGATGAAGCTTTGCCGCGGGGAGTTGATGTCCTCGCCTGTGATCTGCATCATGCCATATCGCTCGCAAAGTTTGCGGAGGCGTTCGATCTGGGTTTGCGTGTTGCGCGTGGGCATATAGGTCACCGCGCGAACGCCCGCCTGATAGACCACCTCAAACAATTCATCCAGATAATCGTCCTCAAACTTTTGCGCCTTCTTGTCGCCCGTGACGCTGCTGGTCACATCGCCAAGGTACGCATACGCGAGGATTCCGCCGACTTCGTCCGCAAACTGCACGAACTCATCCAGCGTCGGGCATTCGTCCGTCGCGGGGATAAACACCTGCGGGATGCAGTCTTTTTTGAGAGAACCCACCAAATCATATTCCGCGAGCATGATTTCAAGTTCGCTTGCGCCCTCCGGCAACTTTGCTTTGCCGAGCTTGAGCAGCTGCCGCGCGAGCGCGAGCATGAGGTGCCGTTCGGTGACGCTTCCGTCCACGGCGGATTGCGACAACGTCAGCACATCTCTGTCAAAATCAAGAGAAACGCCGTCTGCGGCGTAAAGCGCGTTGATGCGCTCGATCATCGCTTTGTTGCGCGCATTGCGTTTTTCTCGTACGGGCGCGAAATACGCCTGTACTTGTTCTATGTTCTGATGCGGCACGGCGTGCAGCACCATGTAGCTGTTGCCGATCTGGTCGGGGTTGTTGGTGCGCCTGTCGAAAAACGGCGTTTGAGCAAACGAAACTCGCGTCTCGATGCCGATGGTGGTTGGGATGCCGACGATCTCTCCCGCCTCGATAAACTCCCGTGCACCCCCGATGCTGTCGTGATCGACAATCCCGCAGGTGGCGAGTCCCTCCGCGCGCGCGGCATAGACCGCGGCTGCTGGAGAATAGGGAGAGAACGAGTAGGTCGTGTGGACATGGTTGTTGACCATGCGCGGGTCAACGGGCGGGAAGTTGGCGTGCGCTACCGCGCGCTTCAGCGCGCCAAGCCGCTCGTCCTTCGAGCCTTCGTTTAGCGATTTCATCAAAGCCAGATCAATCATCTCAGCATCACCTGTCCGCCCGTCACCGGAATTGCCTGACCTGTCTCGTAGGTCTGCTCAACGGCGTAAAAGATCGCTTTTGCGACGTCCGACGGCAGACACCCGCGCTTGATGAGCGATTTGCCCAGATAGAAGTTTTTCACATCCTCAATCGTCACGGCTCCCGGCACTTTGCCCGTGTTCAGATACTGCACAAACAGTCCGCGCTCGGGATCGCTCCAAAGTGGGCCGTCGTAATAGTTCCCGGGACAGACTGCGTTGACCTTGATGTTGTAGGGAGCCAGCTCAAGCGCGAAGCTCTCCACAAGCCCGATGCCGCCGAACTTTCCGCCCGCATAGGCGAAATTCTTGTTGCTGCCCTCAAGCCCCGATTTACTGTTGATCTCGATGATGTCGCCCATCCAGCTCTCATCCGCCGCAAATTGCGCACGCATGATCCGCTGGGCGTACTTGACGCAGGTGAAAAACGCGGTGTAGTTGATTGCGGTCACGAACTCAAAGTCTTTCTTCTCCATCTCGTCGAGAGAGCCGGCTTTGAGTACACCCGCGTTGCTGACAAACAAGTCCAGCCCGCCGAACATCTCTACGCACGCGGCGATCAAAGCCGCTACGCTCTCCTCGCTGGACACGTCCGCTTTGACCGCAACCGCGCGCTCGCCAAGCGACGCAGCAACTTCCTTTGCCAGCGGTTCGTTGAGGTCGGCAATCACCACGCAAGCGCCCTCGCGGTAGAGTTCCTCCGCGATACCCTTGCCAAAGCCTTGCGCGCTGCCGGTGACGATGGCGACTTTGCCGCCAAGTCGACCCGAAACTTTTTTTCGATTGTGTATCTGCTCGGCAGCGATCTGCTCCCATTTTGTCATGTCGATCATACTTCTTTTTTCTCCATGTACTTCAACAGCTGTTCATATGCGTCCTGCCACTGCTGGGTGCGGTGGCTTTCATAGGTTTCCGTCACGAACGAGGCGCGAACGACCGCGCGCGCATCCGAAATGCCACCCAGGTCGCCAAGCGCCACCGCCTGCATCAAGAGATTGCCCACGCACGCGCTCTCGACAGGCCCGGCGACGACCGTTCGCCCCGTTGCATCCGCCGCAAGCTGGTTCATGAGCTTGTTCTTTGTTCCGCCGCCGACGATGTTGAGCCTGTCGATTTGGCAGCCGCGATACGTCTCCAGCGTCTCCAGCGCAAAGCGGTATTTGAGCGCGAGGCTGTCGTAGATGCAGCGTGCCGTCTCGCCCACCGTCTCCGGCACGGGCTGATGCGTCCGCGCGCAAAACTGCTGAATCTTTTTTTGCATGTTGCCCGCGGCGTAAAAGCTTTGATCATCGGTGTCGATGATGCTCCGTAAACCTGCGCTCGCTTTCGCCTGCGCGTCGATTTCGTCATAGCTCAGGAAATTCCCCTGCTTCTGCCAGTCCCGCCTGCACTCCTGCACAAGCCAGAGCCCCATGATGTTTTTGAGCAGGCGGAATGTGCCCTGCACCGTGCCTTCGTTGGAGAAATTCGCGTCAAACACCGCGCTTGTCTTCACGGGTTTTTCACTCTCCACGCCGAAGAGCGACCATGTGCCGGAGGAGCAAAACGCGAAGTTCCCCTCGCCGGGAATCGCCGCGACGGCAGAGGCCGTGTCGTGCGAACCCACAGCCGCGAACGGCACGCGGGAGATACCCAATTCTTCCGCAACCGACTCGCGGATGCGCCCGCGCAAGGTGCCCGCGAAATCCACATCCGTAAACACGCATTCGGGGATGCCGAGCGCAGCCATGGTTTGAGTATCCCAACGGCGGTTCTCGCCGTCATAGAGCATGCTGGTTGTGGCGATGGTATATTCCGTTTTCTGCTCGCCCGTGAAAAAATAGCCGTACAAATCCGGCGAGAAGAGCAGTGTTTTTGCGCGTTCCAGCGCAGGATCGTTTTCCTGTATGCGTGAGTAGAGCTGATAGACGGTGTTGAACGGCATGCTCGCAATGCCCGTGCGCGAAAACAGCGTGCTCTGCGGCACGACGGCGTGGACGCTCGCCATGCCCGCCTCGGTTCCGTTTCGATAGCAGCGGGGGTTGCCCAGCAGCGCGCCGTTGTGGTCAATGAGCCCGAAGTCCACACCCCATGTGTCGATGCCGAAGCAGTCCGCCTCGTGGCCATCGTGCTTGAGCTTGAGAAACGATTCCTTGAGGTTGCGATAGAGCCCCAGCGCGTCCCAATAGTACAGGCCGTTTTGCTCGATCATCGGGTTATCGAACCGATGGATCTCGTTGAGCTCGATGCGTTTCCCATCAAACGCACCAAGCACAGCGCGCCCGTTGGACGCGCCCAAATCGAACGCGAGCAGCCGTTTTGTCTTCATTTGATCACGCCTTTTTGCAGGATAATGTTGGCGTAGACCGCCTCTTCGCCCGTCTGGACGATCACCGCGCAGGCATCCGCCTTTTCGTAATAGGCATAGCGCTCATATTGCGCAACTGCTTTTTCACCGCGCGGGTCATGCCCGGCAACGATCTCGCGATAGGTGTCGTGGATCGGAATCTTCATGCCCTTGTCGCGCACGTCCACATCCATCACCATCGCCGGTTCGTCGGTATACGCATCCAGCGGCATCATGGTCAAAATCGCCTCCAGCAGCACGGGCACACCGATGCCGTCCGCGCGCAGGAAGGTTGCCTTGCAGCGGTCTGCCGCGCTTTTGCCGGGGAAGTTGGCATCCGCCAGGAGGATTTTATCGCCGTGCCCCATTTCGCACAGCGCTTTGATGAGTTCCGGCGAAAGGATTTTCGGTACATTGAGCAGCATAGTTCTCTCTCCTTTTTAAAAAACATTCGCGCCGGCGGCTGCATGACGCAAGACCGGCAGCGCGAACGCATGTTTTGAAGCTGGTAAAACGGTTCAGGTTGTTATTGATACATCGGCCCGTAGACGGCACAGGCGCGATAATCCGCGCTCTCGAGGTCGTCCGTACCAAACGCACTCCACGCGGCGGGGCGGAACACGCGATCGCTCGATACATTGTGCATCGAAACCGGGATACGCAGCATGGACGCCATGGTGATCAGCAGGTCTCCGATGTGGCCAAAGCAGAACGCGCCGTGGTTGGCGCCCCAGTTTGCCATCACGCTGTAAACATCCGTAAACGCACCCTTGCCGGTCAAAGTCGGCGCAAACCAGGTGGTGGGCCAGGTTTTATCCGTGCGCTCGTCAAGCGTCTTGTGCACGTCGGGTTCGAGTTCACAGGTATAGCCTTCCGCGAGTTGCAACACGGGACCAAGACCCTTGACGATGTTCAACCGCGCCATGGTGACGGGCATGCCGCCGCGCGTGCCGTGGATGAAGTGCGAGGAGTAGCCGCCGCCACGGAAGTAGAACTGATCCGCCGCGCACCAGTCGGTCTCGCTTAGACACGCCTTTGCGTCCGCTTCGGTCATCTCATAGAACGGCTTGATGACAGGGTTGCCGGATTTGTCCGACTGCGCGCCCGTGCCGTCCAGCGACGCCGCGCCGGAGTTGATCAGGTGGATGATGCCGTCTTTTGCGTGACCCTTGAGCGCTTTGCCCGTGACGCGCTTAACTGCATCGGGGCTCCAATAGGTGCGCACGTCGGCGAATATGCCGGGGCGGTTGGTCAGCAGATGCTCAAAGAGCATCGTCATGGCGTTTAGCGTGTCGTTCTCGGTGCCGACGACGAAGGCTTCGCGCATACCGTTCCAGTCGAACTGGCTGTTAAGCATGGCTTCCAGAAAGTCAAAGTTGGGCTTATAGTCCGTCCATTGCCGCTGGCCCTGAATGCCCGCGACGATGGCGTTGTGTCCGTCCGCTTCTTCCACAAAGCCCAGCTGAGCAAGGCGCGGGTTGCCGATCATCAGGTCGCGCACGATGAGCATGTTTTTGACCACGAACTCCCACTGTGCGTCTTTTTCCGCGCGGGAATACTGGATGTCCGCGGGGTTTTTGTCGATGCCCTCGTGGCAGTTTTCGCGCGTCCACTTCAGCGCGCGCGCAAACTCCTCGTGATCATAGATGCCGTTGTCGATGCGGCGGAGGATTTCGGTCTCGTCCACGCTCTCGCTGCGCAGACCGAAATACTCAAATAAAGTTTCCTGATCAAGAATGCTGCCCGCGATGCCCATGCACATCGAGCCGATCTGCAGATAGCTGTTTTGACGCATTCCTTTTGCCGCGAGTGCCGCCTGCGAAAAGAGCAGGATTTTTCGCGCGACATCTTCCGGAATTTCGGTATCGGTGGAGTCCTTGACGTCGTGTCCGTAAATGCCGAACGCGGGCAGGCCCTTTTGCGCATGCGCGGAGAGCACCGCCGCGAGGAACACCGCGCCCGGGCGCTCGGTTCCGTTGAATCCCCAAACGGCCTTGACCGTCTGCGGGTCAAAATCCATGACCTCGGTGGAATAGCACCAGCAGGGCGAAACGCTCAGCGTGATGGTGACCCCCGCTTTTTCAAACTTTGCCTGGCAGGCCGCCGCTTCGCGTACGCCGCCGATGGTGGTGTCCGCCAGCACGATCTCCACCGCGTCCCCGTTGGGGTAGCGGACGTTGTCAGCAATCAGCTTTGCCGCGGCTTTCGCCATATTCATGGTCTGCACTTCCAGACCCTCTCGTACACCGTTTCTCCGCCCGTCGATACAGGGGCGGATGCCGATCTTCGGCAGGTCGATTGCGTAGCGGTTCATAACGATTCTCCTTTGTTTGTCAAATGATGCTATCTAAAATTTGTATTTATCATTCTTTATTCATGCGATTGTGCAGGCGGCGCAAAATAATACTCTATTTACTTATTCTTTATAAATGCGGTTGTGCAAATAGCTTTTCAGGCGGATCACCTGCGGATGCGGCAGGGTTTCGCCGGACATACGCTTGAGCAGGATCTCTCCCGCTTTTTGCCCCATCAGTTGGGTGGGCTGCTCGACAATCGAGAGCGGCGGTGTCACGATGCGGCAGAGATCCACCGCGTCGAACCCGACAAAGCCGATGTCGCGACCCAATATCACGTTTCGCTCATGCGCGGCGGTGACCGCGCCCATGGTCATGTCGTAGTTGGTGACGCAGAGCGCCGTCGGCGGGTTTTCCATGTCCATAAAGTTGTTGAACTGGCGATATCCGCTCTCAAAATCGTATCGACCGATCTGGATGAGCTCTTCGTGCTGCCCGTCGGCGCGGCGCGGGCCGGTTTCCACGTCGATACCATAGTCTTCCAGCGCGCGCCGGTAGCCGACCATGCGCTCGTTTGCCGTGGAAATATCCAGGGGACCTACGATGATGCCGATGTGGCGGTGCCCCGCGTTGATGAGCTGCTCCACCGCGCCATAGGTCGAGTTGAGGTTGTCGATCACGATACTGTCGCAAACAAACCCCGCGATGGTTCGATCCACGAGCACCATGGGCATTTCACTGCCGCGGGCGTTTCGAATCTCGTTGAGCTCCTTGGCGGAGACGTGCTGCGCGGCAAGCACGATGCCGTCTACATTGTTGTTGCAGAGCACGCGGAGTTTTTCGAGCTCCAGATCGCGGTCAAAATCGTAGCTGCACACAAAGGAAGTATAACCCGCCTCGCGCAGGGTTTGATCCAGCGAGGAGATCACGCTGCCGAAAAACGGGACGGACAGCGTCGGCATCACGACGCCGACGGTCATCGTCCGGTTTGTCTTGAGGCTTCTTGCGTTTCGGTTGACGCGATAACCCAGAGCCTCGACCGCCTGATCGATTCTCTGCCGGTTCTCATCGCGGACATTGCCGCCGTTGAGATATTTCGAAATGGTCGCAAGCGACAATCCCGAGAATTTGGAAACGTCTTTGATGGTTGACAAATTGGTTACCTACCGTTCCGCGTTGGCGGTATTTCTATAGGATTATGCTAAATCTTGGATGTTAACCAGTTATTCTCATGTGAAAGTGGGTGAATCGTGAGTATTCGGGTCAGAAAGGCCAGTTGCTTTTGCGCGTCCGCGAACCGTTTCGTTCGTATTGCGCGCATTTATTCTGTTTTTGCGTTGGAATGCGTTGAAAACATGCGGTTTTGACCGCGCGCGCCGTTTGTCCGGCATCGATTCGGCAGAATGATCACGAAACGTTTTTAGTTTCGGTTCATTTTAGCATTCGTTTCCGCACCCTGTCAAGCAGAATCTCTCTTGCTTACGAGTCAAATACCAAAATAACACGCATATTAGCTGTCATAACAACCGTTTCACAATTGTATATCACTTAAATTGGGTCTTGACTTCAAAATTCGTAAGTGCTACAATGCAAAAAGATGAAACGTTTCGCTTTCGTCTTTCGTAGCGCTTTCCTGGCGCAAACCCCATTCCTACACGGAAAAACACATGTTTTCCTTCTCGCATACCGGCCGCCGCGCCGCCGTTTCCGACACCTAAATCATAACAAAACAGCAAACACCCCGAAAACACAACACACAGATCAACGAAGCGCAAAGACAAGCCGAATGACGCAGCCACGACAGGTTTCGTTCCCGACCAGCAGCCGGCTTAGCAGATGCCTGATACAGAACCATCGCGTTTGTTCCTATAAATGCAGTTGATTCAACAGATGCCTGATACAGAACCATCGCGTTTGTTCCTATAAATGCAGTTGATTCAGCAGATGCCTGATACAGAAGCATCACGTTTGTTCCTATAAATGCAGTTGATTCAGCAGATGCCCGATACAGAACCATCACGTTTGTTCCTATAAATGCAGTTGATTAGGCAGATGCCTGATAAAGAAGCATTGCGTTTTTCCTATAAATGCAGTTGATGAGGTGATACTTTGTCTGAAACCATATTGAACATGACAGGGATTCAGAAGTTCTTCCCCGGCGTGCATGCGCTCGACGGCGTAGACCTGACGCTCCACGCGGGCGAGGTGCTGGCGTTGGTCGGCGAAAACGGCGCGGGCAAGAGCACGCTGATGAAGATTTTGACCGGAATCTACGCCAAGGACGGCGGAACGATCGAGCTCTTTGGCAGAGAGGTCGAAATCCATTCCCCGGCGGAGGCGCAGCATCTAGGCATCAGCATCATCCATCAGGAGCTGAACCTGTTAAAAGACCTTACCGTTGCGGAGAACATCTTCATCGGGCGCGAATCCACGCGCGGACTCTTTCTTAATAAGAAAGAACAGAACAAAAAGGCGCAGGCACTGCTCGATTCACTCAACCTCAAGCTCAGCGCGACTACGCCGATCAAGCGCCTCACCGTCGCCAAACAGCAGATGGTAGAGATCGCAAAAGCGCTGTCGTTTCCGAGCACGCGCATCATGATCATGGACGAGCCCTCCGCTCCGCTGACCGATTCGGAGATTCAGGAGCTATTCACCTTCATCCGCGCGCTCAAGTCAAAAGGCGTCGGCATCGTCTATATCTCCCATCGCATGGACGAGCTCAAGCAGATCTCCGATCGCATCACCGTCATGCGGGACGGGCACACCGTCGGCAGCCTCGACACCGCGGAGGCGACGATGGACCAGATCATCAAGATGATGGTCGGCCGCGTGATCTATGAAGACCCGAAGTCAAAATCCAACGTCACCGGGGACAGCGAAATCGTGCTGGAGGCAAGAAACCTCCGCTCAAACGACGTGAAGGACGTTTCCTTTGTTCTGCGGCGCGGTGAAATCTTAGGGTTTGCCGGACTGATGGGCGCGGGACGCACGGAGACCGCGCGCCTGCTCTTCGGGGCGGACAAGCGCGACGGCGGGGAAATCTTCGTCAAAGGCAAGCAGGTACACATCACATCTCCCGTGGAGGCGGTGCGCGCCGGCATCGGCTACCTCTCCGAGGATCGCAAGCAGTTCGGCCTTTGCCTCGGCCTCTCCGTTGCCGAAAACACCGTGCTGCCCACACTGGATCAATTTACATCAGGGCCTTTTGTCAAAGGACGCGCCGTTGCGCGGGCAGCCGGGGAATATGTCGAAAAAATCGGGGTCAAAACTCCGTCGGTCAGCACGCTGATCAAGTCTCTCTCCGGCGGTAACCAGCAAAAGGTGGTCATCTCCAAGTGGCTCCTGCGAAACTGCGATGTGCTGATCTTCGACGAGCCCACGCGCGGCATCGACGTCGGCGCAAAAAGCGAGATCTACAAGCTCATGAACCAGCTCGCCGCACAGGGAAAATCGATCATCATGATCTCTTCGGAACTGCCGGAGCTGCTGCGCATGAGCGACCGCATCGCGGTCATGTGCGAAGGCCGCCTCGTGGGCGAGCTCACGATTGAGTCGGCAAACCAGGAAAACATCATGTCCTACGCAACCATGCGGGAAGTGGAGTAACACAATATGGAATCGATGACACATAAAAAATGGAATCTGCAGGCGCTATTGGCGCCGCTCGCGCTGGTGATTCTTTACGTATTCTTCTCGATCTTCGGGAACAACTTCTTCTCGGTGGATATGTTCAAAAACATCCTCGAGTCGAGCTACTACATCGGCTTTATGGCGTTTGGGGTAACGTTTGTCATCATCACCGGCGGCATCGATCTCTCCATCGGCACGGTCATGATGTGCTCGGCGCTCATCGGTGCGTTTGTGTTCAAGCAACTCCAGTGGCCGCTTTGGCTGGCGCTGGTGATCACTGTAGGTGTCGGCACCTCGTTTGGCCTTGCCAACGGGCTGCTCGTGGCAAAGCTTCGCCTGCCGCCGTTTATCGCCACGCTCGGCACGATGATGATGTCCCAGGGCATCGGCTCCATTATCACCAAGGTGCAGTCCCAGACCTGGCCGACCGCAACCGCAGAGATCGGCGGATGGTTTAAGAAGCTGTTCATCCGAAACACGTTCTATCTGGGCGACACCAAGATTTCCGCATTCCCCGTCGGCGCACTGTGGCTGATCGCGTTTTTCATCATCGCGGCGCTGCTGCTGCACAAGACGAAGTTTGGTCGATACACGTTTGCCATTGGCTCCAATGAGGAGGCAAGCCGCCTCTCCGGCATCGACGTGAGCAAATGGAAAGTGCTCATCTACACGGTCTGCGGCCTGTTCGCGGGCTTGGGCGGCATCTTCTACGCCGCGGCGTATACGACCATCACCCCGGGCACCGGCAACGGGCAGGAGCTAAACGCCATCGCGGGCGTCGTCATCGGCGGCACGTCGATGAGCGGCGGCGCGGGCACAATGGTAGGCACCCTCATCGGCGTATTCATCATGAGCGTGCTGAAAAACGGCCTTAGCTCCTGCGGCCTGCAGGCGCCGTGGCAAACGTTTTTCACGGGCGCCGTGGTCATCGGCGCGGTGCTACTCGACATTCAGCGCACCAAGGCCGCCAACCGGGTTAAGAAGGCGTAAAACAATCTTATTTCCTAATAATCATTCTGAAGGCTTACGACAACTATTGTCGTGCTGAATAAAAAAAGGAGGAACACTCATGAAGAAACTGGTCGTTATTCTTTTGACCCTCGGCATGGTGCTCAGCATGTTCGCATGTGCAGCGCCCGCCACCACCGAGGAGCCCGCCGCAGCGACGGAAGCAACCGAAGCACCCGCAGCAGAAGAAGCTGCCCCGGCGGAAGAAGCCGCGCCGATGTACATCCCCGTTATGGCGAAGGGCTTCCAGCACCAGTTCTGGCAAGCGGTCAAGACCGGCGCGGAAGCAGCCGCGGTTGACCTCGGCGTCGAGATCTATTTCGACGGCCCCGCCTCTGAAACCGAAATCGATGCGCAGGTCAACATGGTGAAAAACGAGCTGGCGAAGAACCCGAAGGCAATCGCGCTGGCCGCTCTCTCCACCGAGGCTGTCACCGAGATCCTCGAAGAGTGCGCAGAAAAAGGCATTCCGGTCATCGGCTTTGACTCCGGCGTTCCGGACGACAAGACGGGCGCTGTGAAAGCCACCGCCTCCACCAACAACGAAAACGCAGCAGCCCTCGCCGCCGAGAAGTTTGGCGAAAACGCCGAGCTCGTCGCCAAGATGCAGGCTGCCACCCCGGATGCCCCCATCGTAATCGGTTGCCTGAGCCAGGATGCGGTCTCCGCCTCCGTCACCGGCCGCACGACGGGCTTTGTCAACAAGATGAAGGAAATCGCGGAAACCTATCAGCCGGGCCTCGTGTCCGTCGAAGGCCACACCAAGTGGGAAGCCAAAGTTGACGGCGCCGCGATCATCATCCGCGTGGAAGTCTCCGCAACGACGGAAGCAACCGCCCTGCAGACCTCCGCAAACTCCCTGCTGGCAACCGACGGCATCGCAGCTCTCTTCTGCTCCAACGAAGGCGCAGTTGTGGGTCTGCTCGCAGCAACTGCTGACGGCGAAGACCTGGCCGACGGCGGCAAGTATGCCGACCTCGTCGTTGCTGGCTTTGATGCCGGCTCCGCGCAGAAGAACGCCGTTCGCAACGGCTGGTTCTACGGCTCGGTCACCCAGGATCCGTACCAGATCGGTTACAAAGCCGTCGAGCTGGCTTACAAAGCCGCGATGGGCGAAACCGTTGCAGACGTCGACACCGGCGCGCAGTGGTACAACGCAACAAACATCGACGAACCGGCCATCGCGCTGCTCGTCTATGATTGATCATCCTGTCTCCTCCAACTAAAGACTGACCCAAGCGAAAACGGAGGGCGTACCCCCTCCGTTTTCCGTTGTAATTGTTTTATATAAATATGCTATCGGCGATTTGGCGGAGAGCGGAGGGCGCAACCCCTCCGTTTTTTGTTGCACAAAACTTCTTGATGTTCCCCGTTGGGCGGCAGCCCAAAAAAGAAAAATCTTCCATTACGGATTTCCTTCAAAAAAATCCCGATTTGCATTTTTTTCGGCTCGAAATTGCAGGATAAACTGCATAAGTTCCTGCCTCGCGTTTTGCCCACCCTCAAAGAAATATTTCTCGTAAAAATTTGTGACGAAACATTTGCCATGCTTGATAAATCGGTGTATCATATATTTGGTGAAGATTGCGCATGATGCGCGCCTGCCATGGGGAATTGCGAAAAAATTGCCCTGTGACCACAGCACAGGAGATGCTCCGTTCGCATCGACAACCACGCCGGGAACCGGCATCCGACCCATTTTTACACCGTTTTTGCAATTCTTCACTCTGAATCCGTCAATTATACATCTTTGCGGCAGTACTGCCGCTCGAGTGATTCCTCCTGCGAAAGCTGCGAAACGGTCAACTTCTTCGCGAAATATGTGCGAAAAATGTTTTTAAGAAAAACTATATAAGTTTCCATAAAACCATACTCACAGAAGAAAGGTGCCGAAAACATGACAAACAACAAGAAACTGCTCGCATGGATCAAGGAAGTCCAGGACATGTGCGAACCCGACCAGATCTACTGGTGTGACGGTTCCCAGGAAGAAAACGACCGCCTGCTTGCCGAAATGGTAGCCAGCGGAGCCGCAATCGCACTCAACCCCGAGAAGCGCCCCGGCTGCTTCCTCTTCCGCAGCGATCCTTCGGACGTTGCGCGCGTGGAGAACAGAACCTTCATCGCGAGCGTGAAGAAAGAAGACGCAGGCCCGACCAACAACTGGGTCGATCCGGTCGAACTCAAAAAGACCATGTCCGAGCTTTACAAGGGCTGCATGCATGGCCGCACGATGTATATCATCCCGTTCTCGATGGGCCCCATCGGCTCGCCCATCTCCAAGATCGGTATTGAAATCACCGACAGCCCCTACGTTGTGGTCAACATGCGCATCATGACCCGCATGGGCACCAAAGTTCTGGAATCCCTTGGCGAAGGCGAATTCGTCCCCTGCCTGCATTCCGTCGGCGCGCCGCTGGAAAAGGGCGAAACGGACGTTCCGTGGCCCTGCGCCCCGATCGAAAAGAAATACATCAGCCACTTCCCCGAAGAGCGCCTGATCTGGTCCTACGGCTCCGGCTACGGCGGAAACGCTCTCCTCGGCAAGAAGTGCTTTGCGCTGCGCATCGCGTCCGTTCAGGCGCGTGACGAGGGCTGGCTGGCCGAGCATATGCTCATCCTTCGCCTCACCGACCCGCAGGGCAACAAGACCTACATCACCGGCGCATTCCCGAGCGCCTGCGGCAAGACCAACCTCGCGATGCTCATCCCGACCATCCCCGGCTGGAAGGTTGAGACCGTCGGCGACGATATCGCCTGGATGAAGTTCGGTGCGGATGGCCGTCTCTACGCCATCAACCCGGAAGCAGGCTTCTTCGGCGTTGCCCCCGGCACCTCCGACAGCAGCAACTTCAACGCCATGCGCAGCATCGACAGCAACTCCATCTTCACGAACGTTGCCCTCACGGACGACGGTGACGTGTGGTGGGAAGGCATCGGCACCCCCGCGCCCGCGCACGCCATCGATTGGAAGGGTCAGGATTGGACCCCCGAATCGAAAGAGCTCGCCGCGCATGCAAACGCCCGCTTCACAGCGCCCGCGTCACAGTGCCCCTGCATCGCACCCGAATGGGAAGATCCCGCAGGCGTGCCGATCTCCGCGATCCTCATCGGCGGACGCCGCCCGCGCACCATCCCGCTGGTTCACCAGAGCTTTGACTGGACGCACGGCGTGTTTGACGGCTCCATCATGGGCTCGGAAATCACCGCAGCTGCCATCTCCACAAAGATCGGTCAGGTCCGCCGCGATCCCTTCGCCATGCTGCCGTTCATCGGCTATAATGTGTCTGACTATCTGCAGCACTGGCTCGATGTCGGCGCGAAGTCCACGGAAGACAAGCTGCCCAAGATCTTCTACGTCAACTGGTTCCGCAAGAACGACAACGGCAAGTTCATCTGGCCGGGCTTTGGCGACAACAGCCGCGTGCTGAAGTGGGTTGTCGACCGTGTCAACGGCAGAGTGGACGCAGAAAAGTCCGCCATCGGCTACCTGCCCAAAGCGGGAGACCTCTACCTCGACGGTCTCGACGTCTCCGACGCAGCCATGGAAGAGCTCTTTCACCTCGAAAAAGAGGAGTGGCAGGCGGAAGTGGAGTCCATCAAGGAGCACTACGCCAACTACGGCGAGAACATGCCCAAGGCGCTCGTCGAGCAGCTGAAAGCACTCGAAACCCGCGTCAACGCCATGTAATTTACCGCGCAAGCGTGTAAAGCAGACCTTGAGGAGCGCATATCTAGACCGGATATGCGCTCCTTTTTCGCCCAAGTTAGGGCAAATTCGCAAAAAATGGCACCCGTATATGCAAATTGTAAGATTGTTATGATGAAATAATTGACATGCGAAAATGTTTATGATATAGTCATCCAGTATTCAAAATAATTGCTTTGACCGCACATGTATGCTGATCATCCGTTATTTGATGATTGAGCGCATGTGTTTTTTGATAAGAGCACATTGGCGAAAGTCAAACAGCAAATTGATAGGGTCGAGGGCATCTTGATCTCGCGAAAACAGACGATCCTTTTTCGTTTCTTCCGGAGCCTCAAGCCGCCAACCCAAGCAAGGATGCAACCATTCACGAAAGATGAATGTGATTGAACGGGTACACCAGAACCAAAACCATCAAAAAACGAAAGAGGTATTTCCATGTTCAGCGACAAAACCATCGTCTGCAAAGATTGCGGAGCCAGCTTCACCTTCACCGCCAGCGAGCAGGAATTCTACGCAGAAAAGGGCTTCACCAATGAACCCCAGCGCTGCAAAAACTGCCGCACTGCCCGCAAGCAGAGCTCTCCCCGTGGCGGCGGCGGCGACCGTCAGATGTATGACGCAACCTGCGCAGGCTGCGGCAAACCCTGCAAGGTTCCGTTCCAGCCCCGTTCCGACCGTCCTGTTTACTGCAGCGACTGCTTCCGCAAGTAATTGATTTGAAGCGCAAAACGCTCCCGCAAGGGAGCGTTTTTTATTGGTGTTTCTTGCACAAAAATTCTCGTGGTTGATATCTCTTTCTCTCGATCCTTAATCATTAAAAGTGCTTCTACATGTTTCATCAGTACTGTGATACTATGGTTCAAAGTTCTATCAAGGTCAGGTTGCGTATATCTATGACATTTGAATTGACGAATGAACAAAGGTATTATTTAGGGCTTGATCCTGTGAAAGATCATTGGGACATCATGCAGCTATCAGCAAGCTCCTTCGTTTATTTTGATCAAAGCATCATTCGAAAGCTCATCGAAGTAGATGAGACAACATACTATGAGTATCAGCTTGATGCTGTCGCCGATGATTCTCGCACCTATCTTTTACCTCGGACTTCTCGCGGCAAGAAAAAGCGGTTGTCTGTTGCGTCCGTCGCTAGTAGCCCGCGCCGCGGTGTTTACTTCTCTTATGATCACAGAGGCGCTTCGATTGCAAACTACACAACACAAGCGACTTATTTCAGCTGCGTAGGTGATGGCAAACTATACCGCGGATTTGATGATCTAAAAAACTGGCTCGCTTTTTGGATTGCCGACTCCACCGAATACGACCTGAACGATCTGGCAAAGTTCAAATGTGCAACAAGAAAGCATCATGACTATCAAGAGGGAGATTTTTTTGCCTTTAAAATCGGAAGGCGCGAATACGGGTTTGGAAGAATTCTGATGAATATTGATGCTTTGAGGAGAAGTTCGGATTTTGCGAAAGAAAAATATTCTAGATTACACTTCATGGGGAAACCTTTGTTCGTGAAAGTATATCATTATATGAGCTCTTCCCCTTTTACTGACATTAATGAGCTACGATTGCTTTCGTCATTCCCGTCGCAACCAATCATGGACAATTCATTTTACTACGGAGAATACCGTATCATCGGCAACTTAAAATTGACGCCTGACGAACTAGAGTTTCCGATTTATTTTGATCGAAGTCTTAATGTGCAAGAACCTAGAACAATATTTCTTCAATACGGTCAGATTTTTTGCGAAACCGATATTGCCACGTATAACAGCAAATTACACACAGCTGATAACCAAGATGATCAATTGTCTTTGGATAATTCGTTTCGAGACCCTTTGGCGGGGTTTCGTATCAACGGCTTATATGATATCGATAATATGAAGCAATGCATCGCAGAAAAATCGAATCATACAATGTGGACAAGAAGAAAGTTTGCTGGCATTCTTAAAGATATCCGAAATCCAATATATTCAAAAGAGAAACTAGCGTTGTTTGATTTCTTCGGTTTGGATGAGAAAACCAATTACTATGAGAATATGCTTCGTCTTGCTGCCAATACATCTACTTTGCCAACTGTCCTGCGTTATGTAGTCGATCCTTGCCACTATGCGTCATAAACGGTCGTTCCAATAGTGATACGGTTTTACCCCGTTCCGACCGTCCTGTTTACTGCAGCGACTGCTTCCGCAAGTAATTGATTTGAAGCACAAAACGCTCCCGCAAGGGAGCGTTTTTTGTTAGAATAGAGAGGAAGCGAGGTGATCCATATGAACCGCGAAAACGAGCTGAAAGGCGTAACCATCATCAAAAAGCTGGACGACATTCCGGAGCTCAAAGAAGCTCTTATCACTGTTTACGAAGCAATGAGCCACAAGGATGTTTCCCGCTATAGTCTGCTGCTTGCGGAGCATGTGCTGTCGCTGAGTGGCATGCCGCGAAACGATACCGTAGACGCCTGCTTCTCCGTCAGCGGCGCATGGCAGGAGGGAACGGCGAAGTTTCAGCAGGCGCGGCAGGTCGCCTTTGCGCTGCACCGCCTCGCGCGGGAAGAAGCAGACCCGGTCTACGTTCTCGTCTACCGAACGCTGGGTCAAATCGCCGCAACGCCGCACGTCAAGCGTCACGCGCTCGTCGCCAGCGACTACGCGGTCAAGCTCGTCAACCGTATGTTTCCGCGGGATCTGGACAAGGTGCGCGAGATGCGCGAAACGCAGATCTCTCTGATGCAAAGCGTCTAAGAAATCATTGGTCTGAAACGCAAGACGCTCCCGTAAGGGAGCGCTTTTTGTGCTTTTCTGAAAAATCCACGTCGAACAGAAATTTTTCTTACAAGCCAACCTGCTTGTTGATCACTCTCTTTGCAAAATCTGCTGCGCTTGCCAAGTCCTTCGCGTCCGGATGCCGCAGTGCAACAAAGAGGATTGTCCCTTTGCAGACGAATTCATCGACGACTGCGATGCCGTTGCCCTCCAATAAGCTGCGCACGGTTAACTGCTTCTGTCGGCCGGATGCGCAATTGGTGATCAACGCCACGGACTTGGCAACGGAAGGGTTGAGACTTCTTACATACTCTATAAGCTCCGGCTTGCTTTCCCCGCCATAGATTCCACCGACAATGAACAACATATCCAAGTCTGAAAAACGCGGTTGCGAATCGATGTTTTCCGGTTTACTATTGAGTGCAGATCCGATAGCTTCTGCAAGCTTTTTCGAATGTTTTGTCCTTGTCGCATAGACGATACCTGTTTTACTCATCGGGAACGATCCTCCTGTCAATTTGTTGTCGGATGCTGTTCTTGATTTATGTTAACATCGCCTTTGAGCAGAACTTGTTCGAACGATTTCTCACGGCGTCGCGGCATATGTAATATCATACACATTCCATTCATCAGCAGTGCCGACCAATGTAAACGTGCAATCATGGAGCGCGGTGTATTCTTTCGTCGTAATCAAGTATTGAATCCCGTATGTCTCCAAGTCATCGATACACAGATCGATGTACATATTATCTGTGTTCCGTAGTGTAAAGCTGGTTTCATGCTCAACAAGATTGACCGACATGTGGCAAAATCTATTGTAGACGTCCTCATACTGCCCGGTTGGATCCACCGCTTTCCACCTCTCCGTGTTCGGATACACCTGCGTGGAATCAAAGCATGATTTTCCGGCCAGCAGTGGCGCATTTGTGATTGGCCAATTGCCTTCTACGAGATACATGTCATCTGCCGTATTCTCTATCGATGCAAGCGTCTTGACCAGATTGATTTGTGAAACGCATTTGGTTCCTTGCTGGATCGGGTTGACGAATGCGCCAACAGCGAGCATCAGGCATGACAGAGAGAACACCATGATCCGTTTCGACACTGCTTTATTGCCAGGATAGCCAAACAGCAGATAGAAAATGATCAGATAAATCGCTGTAAGCCCAACTAAGACCAAACGGTTCGGCTGGTAAAAGTAGTCAATCATCACAATATGAAAAGCGGTGCCGACAATCGTACTGCCAACGGCCAAAGGCAACGGAAACTCTTTGCAAAGGGAAAGACTGCGAATCAGCAGAAGAATATCGGCTAGCCCCAAGGCAATGTTCATCCGATTGCAACGTGACAGCAACGTGATCTTGGCAAAGGCGGCAGGCACGCCAACGATCATAAAATACAAACAGGCCAGCTCAAACGCAATCAACGCTACGGAAAAGGAATCGATCTTCTTCGTCTTGAAAGCAGAGTAACTTGCCAGTATCATGCCCGCGGGTGCGAATGAAAGGAAACTGGCCAGTTCGCAGGAATTCAGAATCGGCGCTTGTGTAAACGGCAAAAGAAGCGTGTATAAGCCGGAAAAATAGCTTGGCACATCGAACAGCCAGGCGCCTGTATCAAGGCGTTGTCCCGGATAAATGCTGTTTTGGACAGAAGTCAGCGTTGCTTTGTCTGAGAGAGCGATGATCACCAGGTAGGCGATCGCCAGAAGCACGGGCAACAGGAGCGTAGGAATATCCGCCTTGTGCAAGCGTTTACGATTGCTGACGAGAATTGCAATCGCAACGGCAAGGACGACATAGAACGTTGAGATGATCCACGCGGGAAACGCGACCATGGTAAAGCAGCCGATGCAGTAGGCCAATAGTACCGCAAGAAGAATCCGCTTCTTTCTGCTGTCGCTGTCGACATAAGCCATCAGGCAAAGCAGCATTCCCTGACTAAAAATCAGGACTTCTGCCACACTCTGGCTAGACCACCATTGCACATAAGGCGAAAAGGTGATCAGCATAGCAGCGCCAAAGCTCAGCCATGGCTTTTTGCCGGTATATCGCATCGCCAGTTCAAACGATATAAAGAAGAGCACTAAAAAGCGCATCGTCCAGAGGAAGCTGAACCCGCGTTCTGTACCGAGAAGCAGAAATCCCCAGTACAGCGGCTTGAAAATAAAAGCCAGGTTCAATGCAGGAATGCCGCCTACGCTGATCCACAGGGTGCTGATGTTGCCGCCGGCGATTGCCTGACTGACGGCAGGCCAACCCGCAAACCCTTGCGAAATCGCAAAAGTCGACCAGATTGCCCATTCGTCACTGCGCACAGCTCTTGCCGTTCCAAAAAGTGGCCGGTATTGCTCGCCACCAGTGAGCACTTCGCTCCACTTATAGAGGCTGGTGCCGTTGAGTTTAAACAACAGGCTGACAATCAGGACAACAAGCGCGATGATATATCGATTGCGATAACAAAAACGGATCAGTTTCGTCTTTCCGCTTATGATGGAAAACCCAATGAATAACAAAGCGGCGCACGATAAGGAAGTGATCACCAATTGCTTCACGTTCACATACAACAACTGGTTCACAATCCATTGCCCAATGCCAAGGTTTGAAGCAAACGCCGATAACGCCTGTCCCAATTCCGTTGATATGTGATAGCTGTAGTTGGACAGTACAATAAAGAGGCCCAGGGAAACCATGCCGGTAAACAAAACAACGCAAAGATATTCGCAAATAGTCTGCAGCTTTTGCAATCTTTGCGAGGCGCTTGTTTGATTGATATCGATTGCTGATTTCTGCAAAGTGATGCTCCTTTTTCTGCTTCCCGATACAGGTTTCTACTGCATGTTCATCATGTTTTCCAAACTATATCACACTCGATTGAAACGCGTCAAAAGGAAACGAAGTCCGTTGTGATATTTGCTTGAATCGTCAAAAATAAGAAGCTCACAAGCCAAATTTACTGCTCCGACACACAATCTTTCCTTTACAAATGCGAACATGTGTGCTAATCTAACACGGTATTGTGATGCAGCACCCCTGTTAAAGATGTTCAGGGGACAATTTGACTCGAAACGATCCCACTTATTTCGTACGAACTCCCGTTGTCTGTCGCATTTATGATACGCCCTGGCAAAAAATATATTGCCATGTGGCTATGAGCGTTCCGGCTCCGACGTATCAATATCGAACAGACGACAGGACAACGTTTTTCAAGAAAAATTTTGATTTTTCAAGAGACGATGCCCGCTATGGTCGGCATGGTCTTATTTTTATGGCATTACGGAACAGAAAGAAATTGGTTCATGAATTACACAGAACTCCTATCCCCGGAAATGCAGCAAACGCTGGCAGAAGCGGGCTACGAAACCCCGACCCCGATTCAAGAGCAAAGCCTTGAACTCCTACTGGCTGGCCGCGACCTCGTCGGCATTGCGCAGACGGGTACGGGCAAAACCGCGGCGTTCGCGGTACCGATCATTGAACAGGTCAACCCCGACAACCGTAAACCGCAGGCGCTGATCCTCTGCCCCACGCGCGAACTCGCGCTGCAGACCACAGCCGTCTTTAAGAAACTCTCCCCGCACAAGAAGATGCGCACCGTGTCCATCTACGGCGGTCAATCGGTCGGCGTACAGATTCAGGCGCTGCGCGGCGGCGCACAGGTTGTCGTCGGCACACCCGGCCGCGTGAAGGACCTCATCGGTCAGAACGCGCTCAAGCTTAGCAACATCCGCTACGTCGTGCTCGACGAGGCGGACGAAATGCTCGATTTCGGCTTCCTGCCGGACATCAAGTGGATCCTCAGCAGCATCCCGGAACAGCGTCAGATGATGCTCTTCTCCGCCACCATGAGCAAGGAGATCTCCGGCATTGCGCAGAGCTATCTCACAACGCCTGAAACCATCCAGGTCGGCGAGCGCAACGAACCCACCAAAACCGTCCGCCAGATGAGCATCCACACGCCGGAATCCGGCAAGATCACCACCGTGAACTATCTCATGAAAGAGACAGATCCGCGGCTGACGCTGATTTTCTGCAACACGCGCCACAGGGTCAAGACCGTCACCACCAAGCTCAACGCGGCCGGACTAACGAGCGCCTGCATCCACGGCGACCTGAGCCAGAGCCAGCGCAACAGCATCATGCGCGATTTCCGCGCGGGCAAGACGCCTGTGCTGGTCGCAACCGACGTTGCCGCGCGCGGCATCGATGTGGACAACATCGACCTCGTCATCAACTACGACGTGCCGGATAAACCGGAATACTACGTCCACCGCATCGGCAGAACCGGCCGCGCGGGCCACAGCGGCTTTGCAGCCACCCTGGTCAGCGAGCAGGATGTTCAGCGCCTGCGGGTCATCAAGCGCCAGTATAACGTGCTGATGAACTAGTTTTCGGCGGGATTCGCCTAAAACACACGGGGCATTCGGAATATATTTTCCGGATGCTCCTTTTTTTGCGGAAAATCGCTTGTTTTGTTACATCTACGTCATTTCTTGTTCCGTAGAATTATTACATTATCGTTACGTCTCATAGTGCATTCGAGTTTCGGTCACGTTTCACCTTACGTATCATCCATACAGTCCTTAGAATCCATATTTCAAGGCTTTACGCCTCCTTCTTGCTGCATACCGCAGGGTGATATTGTCACACAATACAATTCAGACATCACCAACTCCAGTGTTTTCACGGAAATTTTGCTGCTTCTATTGCTTTTTTAAGAGATATAAAAAATAACACAATTTTCTTTTTCTTTGTAACGTTCATGTAATAATTCTCGCGTATTCTGTAACCATAAGATTAAAAAAGGGGTACACGATGAATAAGAAAGTTTTGCGGGCCATGCTCCTCACCATCGGGCTTCTGCTGATCGCCTTTGCCGTCGTTCTGATGAGCGGCTCTCGTGCGAACGAAGCGGTTGTCGCCTCCACGCCCGCATATGAAACCCAGCCGGTCGCTGACGAAGCAACCGAGGAAATCATCGTGGATTCCGAAATCCCGCTCGCAGCACCGCAGGCGATCGAGACGATTCAGCTCACCGTCATCCCCGTGAAGGAAGCGGCTCCTGCTGCCGAAGCGCCAGTTGCAGAAGAACCTGTCTCCGAAGAACCCGTCACCGAAGAACCCGTCACCGAAGAACCCGTCACCGAAGAACCCGTTACCGAGGAACCCGTTACCGAGGAACCCGTCGTGGTTACCTCTGCCGCCATCCGCCTGCTGGAGCGCGCAAACGCACTTCTCGTGCAGTACAACGCCTGCACCACCATGGCAGAAAAGCGCGCATTGCTGGGTGCCTCCAACAACAGTCTCGGCAACGACGCCATCCGCACCAAGCTCCTCGCCGACCTCGGCGGCAGCTGGGAACTGTTGGAAGCAGAAGTGGTTGCAGCAACAGAATATCAGCAGGGCAATACGCTGTACGTGCAGGTTTATATCAGCGATGTGAGCACCAGCTATGTGCCGGTGGTCTACACCACGCAGAACGCCGACCGCAGCGGCAACCAGTGGGCAACCAACCTCGTCTACAACGACGAGACGGCAACCTGGATGGAATACACGCAAAAGCACGCTTACAACGATAGCCGTGTCGGCTTCTACATGAACCCGTTGAAGGACAACGAGGACGGCTGGGAAGAGCTCAAAGAAACCATGGAAGAAAGCCCCGTCTGGCAGCCCGTGGAAGTCCCCGCGACGGACGAAACCCCGGCGGACACGGTTGGATAGAGCATCATCACTGCATCCTCCGCAAACCCCCGATCTCGCGCTTAGCGCGAATAAAAAGATTATCCTCAGAATCGCTTCTTCATTATATTTCCTCCTTTTTGCAAAGACAGTCCCGTGGAGCAGCGGGGCTGTTTTTGTTTTTGGGTTTCTCGCGCACGGCTATGCCGGAAGTGAACGTTCAATAGAATACCACGGCTGTTTTTGTTTTGGGGTTTCCTGCCTGCCGTTGTGTTATAATGACGACATAGCATACCCCACGCCGCCAACACAGCGGCGGAAACGGAGCAATCGATGGATAAATCAGAATCCTTAGAGAATATCGTCGTACTGATCGACGCGGACAACGCACAGCTGGCCAAGCTCTCGCTGATTTTAGAGGAGCTTTCCACCTATGGGCGGATCGTCGTCAAGCGCGCCTACGGCAACTGGAAGGCCAGCGCACTCAAAAACTGGGAAGAGCAGCTCAAAACCCTCGCCATCAAGCCGGAGCAGCAGTTTGCCTACACTACAGGCAAGAACGCGACCGACCTCTCCCTTGCCATCGGAGCCATGGATCTGCTGCACACGCAGATGTATGACGCGGTTGCGTTGGTCTCGAGCGACAGCGACTATACCCCGCTCGCCATCCGCCTGCGCGAGGCGGGCATCTATGTATTCGGCGTCGGCGAGGAGAAGACGCCCTCGTCGTTTCGCAACGCCTGCGACAACTTCATCCTCACCCAGAACCTGGGCGACGCAGAAAAGCCCAAGCCCGCGCAGCCGGAGGAGACAAAGCCCGCGAGAAAGCCGGAGAAACCCGCGCCCAAGACCGACCTGACCGCCATCCACGGCCACCTCAAGACCGCGAGTGAACGTTATCAGGACGCAGACGGCTGGGTCAACATCTCCTCTGCGGGCGGATACATCAAGCGCGTGATGCCGGACTTTGACAGCAAGACCTATGGCTTTACCAAGCTCACCGACCTGATCAAAGCATTTCCAAAGGTGTACGAAACCAAGACCTATCCCGGCAAGGGCACGGTGACGATTTTCGCCTACCGTTGCATCCCCTGCGCGTGAGTTTGTCACGCTGGAAGATTGCTTCCGCACTGCAAGCTCGATAAGATCAAGACAGGACAATCCGGAACCCGAACAGTGCGCTTGCCCTACTGCCAGAATCCGGATTGGTTACAGGAGGTCTGATCATGGAACACACACAACGTCCCCGTAAACGGGCGCTCATATTATTCGTTTCTCTTGGCGCACTGATCGTCTTTCTCGTCGTCGCATTTTTCGTTTATGTCAGCGATTATCGCCACGCGGACGAGAGCGCAGCCGCGCTTCTGAGCAACAACGCTTCTATCCGGCAGGAGGGCAATCTCACCATACTCGCCCCCGACGCGGAAAACGACACCGGCACGGGGTTGATCTTTTATCCTGGCGGCAAGGTGGAGGAGACTGCCTATCTGCCGCTGCTGAACCTCTTGCGCGAGCAAGGCATCACCGTTGCGCTCGTGAAGATGCCGTTTTATCTTGCGGTGTTTGACATCAACGCAGCCGACACGGTCTATGACACGATCCCCGGCGTCTCGCGCTGGTTTATCGGCGGGCATTCGCTCGGCGGCGCGATGGCGAGCAGCTATGTGGAAGGAAACGAGGACAAGCTTTCGGGACTAATCCTGCTTGGTGCCTACCCCGTCAACGACAGCGCGATCCCTACCCTCTGCATCTACGGCAGTGAGGACATCATGCTCGACACAACGAAGCTCGCGGATGTTGCCAATGTGCTGAGGATTGAGGGTGGCAACCACGCGCAGGTTGGCAACTATGGCGTGCAGGAAGGCGACGGAACCGCCAGCATCTCTAGCGAGGAACAGCAGGCGACCACCGCAGCGGCGATGCTCGCGTTTCTTACTACTGCTGAGTAACCGCAACCACACAGGATTTACAAGCGTTCTTGCTTGCGATCAAATCATGAAGTCTACAATGATTGGGGAGGGTTTACCCGCATGGAAACTAAGAAGTCCTATAGCCTGAAATCCGCGCTTTGGTTTGTGTTTCTCTTCTCTTTTGCGATGGTTGCGGCAACGTGGCTGGTTGCCCCGCTGCTGGAACCGTTTCGCGCCATGCTCCTCCCGGACGCGGGTGCGGCGTGGTACGTCTGGAAACTGCCCAAGCCCGAACTGCTGGCTTCTATCAGCATGTGGGTGCTGTATCTCGGCCACCAGATCACCGTCTGGGTGCTGATTGCAAAGCTCAAGAACGACGCCCGCCCGGAAGCGGGAAGAATCGGCAAATATAACCTGCAGCTGCTGATCGCAAACGCGGTGTTCATCACGCTGCATCTCCTGCAGAGCGTTTTCTTTTACGATGCGCTGGCGCAGTTTATGCCGGTGATGACGTCGCAAGGCTCGGTCATCGTGATGCTGGTGATGATGCTCATCCTGCTCAATAGCCGCCGCGGGCTCTTCTTCGGCAAGAAGGTCTATCTGCCGCCGCTGGGCGTCGCCGCGACGCAAAAAATCCACGGCTTCTATATCTCATGGGCGGTGGTTTACACATTCTGGTTCCATCCGATGGAAGGCACGCTTGGGCACCTGTTGGGCTTCTTCTACCTCTTCCTATTAATGGGGCAGATGTCGCTTGCGCGCACAACGTGGCACACCAAGATCGGCTGGCTGACGTTTCTGGAAGTGTTTGTCGCGTTCCACGGCGCCATCGTCGCCATCAACGCGGGCAACGGCATGTGGCCGATGTTCTTCTTTGGCTTTATGATGATGTTTATCGTGACGCAGATGTTCGGTCTCATCAAGAGCTGGCTTGCCGCTGCGGGCGTGTTCGCGAGCTATGCCACGCTGGTGATGATCACCTATAGCGGTGCGCTCCAGAACTGGCTGTCCGGCACGTCGGTCGGCTGGGCGGATATCCACCAGATCACGTGGATTCCCATCATCCTCTACGGGCTGGTGTTTGTGATGAGTTGGGTGTTTGCGGGCGTCTCCGCGCTGTTGAAAAAGAAGAAGGCGTAATGCCAAAGACACGCTATCACGTATACAACAAAAACCGCCATCTCTGGCGGTTTTTGTTTGAGTATCGAAGTTTGCTTACGGCTGCATTGCTCCAAAGAGCACGAGCCAGGCCAGCAGCGACTTTGCCACGAGGCTGAGTATGATATACCCGCGCTCACCGTGGACATAGTCCGCCCATTTGCCAACGCGCTTGTATTGCAGGATCATGTTGATCGGGAAAGTATTGAACGCCACAAAGTATGTGCCGACAATCGCCCAGACAAACCACGGAACCATGTCAAAATTGCCGTTTCCAAACATATACAGCAGGATTGCCGCCCAGGGCGCAAGCCCCGCAATAGAACCCCAAACAAACGGGCCCCACTTGACGTTTCCTTTTTCCGCGCCGCTGTTGAGCTGCTCCATGACGAGGCCAAAGAGGTTCATCGAGGCATTCACCACGAAGATAAGCACAAGGGACGCGATGTCGTAGATGCCGAACAGCGTGCTGATGAGCACGATCATGATCGACGAGCTCAGCGCATATTCAAACCAGCGGAATTTGTTGATGCCCGCGCGGATGCCGTCGGTATATTTATCTCCGCTGAGATAGATGATCAAGTGCGCCAAGGCGGAGATGAGGAGGAATGAGGCCACAAGTATGCCAAACGGCAGTGTAAACAGCGCCTTGCTGGTGAGTTCGAGAGATTTTGTCGCAACGTTGAAGGTCAGAAAGTTTTGCGTGACCGTCGGTTGAAATTCTGCGATTTTCTGGATCACGCTCGTGGCGAGAAACAGCATGATCGCACCCTGAATCAGGTGAACCGCTCCCATGATCAGATTGAAGCGCCTGAGTTTCATTAGCTTTATTTCCATTTAATTTTGCACCATCCTTATGTCGTTATTATAAACGCCCGGTACAATTCCTTCTGTGATATTCGCACCGTCTGGTCCGGTCTGCTCGACTTTCACCATACGCCGCCTCCTCCAAGCTCAGTATACCCCTTTCCCCCAAAATGCGCCGAAAAATGCGCGATTGCTTGATCGTTGAATCAAAAAAGTGATATGCTAATCTATACCACATAAAAACTTCGTCATCAACAAATCAAAAGGAGACGCCAATGCTCGAATTTAAATACGACACCCAGCTGCTGCTTGCGGGCGAACAGCTCAGCGAAGACGAGATCTTTGACTATATCACCGCCAACTTTGAGGGCGACAGCCTGCTCGCCGTGGGCGACGAATCGCTCATCAAGCTGCATTTCCACACCAACCGTCCGTGGGAAATCCTCGCCTACTGCGCGTCGCTTGGCGATATTTTCGACATCGTGGTGGAGAATATGGATCGACAGACCGCCGGGCTACAGGGCTAACGATTCGTTTACCCCGCGCACTGTGCACAAAAGAGAAACGCAGCAGCGCGCTGTTTTTCTCCAGTTCATCTTTGTGTTTATACTGAACATTACAGGGCGAGCGCCGGCTGCGCCCGTTTTTCAGTTTCTCCTGCCGCGCGCGGCTCTGTCACCGCGGCTAACCAGAAGCATTACAGAGGAAAAGCCATGTTTCACATTCTCGTTGTCGAGGACGACACCAACGCGCGTAAACTCATGAAGGCCGTGCTGGAGCGTGCGGAATACTCCGTTTTGACCGCGGTCAACGCGGAGGAAGCCCTCGCCCTCATGGACACAAACCACGTCGACCTGATCGTGCTGGACATCATGATGCCCGGCATGGACGGCTATGCGCTCACCAGTGAGCTGCGCGCCGCCGGAAGCGTGATTCCGATTTTGATGGTGACGGCAAAGCAGCTGCCAGCGGACAAGCGCAAGGGCTTCTTAGCCGGAACGGACGACTACATGACAAAGCCCGTCGACACGGAGGAGATGCTGCTGCGCATCAAGGCGCTGCTGAGGCGTTCCCGCATCATCAGCGAGCGAAAGCTGACCATCGGCACCGTCGAGCTGGACTATGACGCGCTGACCGTCGTCCGCGGAGACGACCACCAGACCCTCCCGCAAAAGGAGTTTTATCTGCTCTACAAGCTGCTCTCCTATCCCGACAAGATCTTCACGCGTATCCAGCTCATGGACGAGATCTGGGGTATGGAATCCGAAAGCGGAGACACGACGGTCAATGTGCACATCAACCGCCTGCGCAGACGGTTTGAGTGCTATCCGGAATTTGAGCTGGTCTCTGTGCGCGGACTGGGGTATAAGGCGGTGAAAAACGTATGAAGCGAGACAGCAAGAACCTCCACCAGCGCTTTGGACTCACCGCGCTGTTTTCCGCTATCGTGTTTTTGATACTGATCATTACTTCTGTTCTGATCGTGATCATCGGCATGCTGCTCATTCGCATCAATGCCATCAACATCGCCAAGATCTCGCGTCAGGAGCCGATGCTTCCCATCTTCCTGCTGCTCATCATCAGCGTGGTGGTCGGCACCGTTGTATCGTTCATGATCAGCCGATTCCCGCTCAAGCCGCTTCGCCGCATAATCGACGCGACAAACCGCCTTGCTGCCGGCGACTTTTCCGCGCGGCTGAACCTATCCGGCACAGGTTCGTTTACCGAAGTTGCCACAAGTTTCAACCGCATGGCGGAAGAACTCGGCAGTATTGAGATGCTGCGCGCGGATTTTGTCGATCATTTTTCGCACGAGTTTAAAACGCCCATCGTCTCGATCAAGGGCTTTGCGGAGGAACTCAAGCACGACGACCTCACGCCCGCCCAGCGAAACGAGTATCTCGATATCATCATCCACGAATCCTCGCGCCTTGCGCAGCTGGCGACCAACGTGCTCAACCTCTCCCGTGTGGAAAAGCAGACCATTCTGGCCGGACGCGCGCGCTTTGACCTCACCGAACAGGTGCGCAGATGCGTCCTGCTCTTTGAGAACAAATGGGAGCAGCGCAGGCTCAACCTCAACGTCGAGCTCGACGAGGTGACGCTGGAGGGCGACGAGGAGCTATTGAGCCAGGTTTGGCTCAACCTCATCGACAACGCGGTGAAGTTTACGCCGGAGGGCGGCTGCGTCGATATCCGCCTACAAAAGGGCAACGCAAACGCTGTGTTTTCGATTCATGACGATGGCTACGGCATCTCCGAAGAGGCGCAGCGGCATATATTTGACAAGTTTTATCAGGGCGATGCTTCGCACACTGTCCCCGGCAACGGGCTTGGGCTCTCTATCGCGCGGCGCGTGGTAACGCTCCACGGCGGGGACATCCGCTGCAAGAGCGAAGAGGGCGCAGGGACGGAGTTCATCGTCGAACTGCCGCTCAATTACGCCTTCCAAAGCTAACAAAACCGTTCGATGGCGCGCAAACCGCGCGTTTCACGAAAATGACAAATTTGACCCGATACAGTTTTTCTTGCGTTCACGTTCGCTCGTTACGATAGGCGCGAAAAACACAATAAAAGTGCTCCGGAACAACCGGAGTTCAGACGGAAAGGAATCCAATCCCTATGCAAACAAAGAAGAAGAAATCCCGCGTGTGGCTCTGGGTCCTGATTGCGGTGGTCGTCACCATCGTGGTAGGACTGCTCCTGATCAGCAACGCGGTCAAAAACGCCGCCGTGCCCGTTTATACCTCCCACACCGTGGAAAACGGAACCGTCGAGCGCACCATCACCGGCAGCGGGCGCCTCACGGCAGCCGACAGCGAAACGCTGCAGCTGCCCGCCACCGTGCTGGTTGCCAGCGTATCCGCAAAGGCCGGAGACATCGTGAAGGCAGGCGACGTGTTAGCCACGCTGGATGTCGACTCCCTGCGCGAACTCGCGGCGCAAGCCAGCACGGAACTCAGTGCACTGGATAGCGAGATTGCCACGCGCAGCAATGTGACGCAGGTAAAATCCCCCGTGCGCGGAAGAGTCAAGTATCTGCCCGCTCAGGTGGGAGACGATACGCGCTCGGTCATCAGTCAATATGGCGCGTTGGCGCTGCTCTCAAGCGACGAGAAGATGATGGTTACCATCGAGACCGACGCAACATTGGCGCTCTACAGCAGCGTCTCCGTCCGTTGGGACAACGGCAAAGCCACGGGCATGCTCTACGAAAAGACCGCCACGGGCTATCTGGTCACGCTGACGGACAAGGGCACGCCGTATCTGGCAACCGCGCAGGTGTACGACGGCGATACGCTGCTTGGCGAGGGCGTGCTCCAGATTCACGCACCCGTTGCCGTGCTGGCTTCCGGCGGCGAAATCACCGAGATCGCTGTGGAAGAAAACAGCCTCATCTATGCAAACCATAAGCTCTTCACGCTCGAAAACGCCCCGGCAAGCGCAAGCTATAACACCGCCTTTGCCGACCGCGCAGAGAAGGCCGCCGTCTATGCCGCGCTGCTTGCCTACATTCAAGATCCGCGCGTGCTCGCCCCGGTTGACGGCACCATCAACGAGATTTTGATTGAAAAAGGCACCAAGGTTCCCGCCAACGCCTCCGGCGACGTGCTCGCCGACGCGATTGTGTTCCATACCGGCGGCGCGGTCAAGCTCGTCATCAACGCGGATGAGCTGGATATCGACGCAGTTTCTCTGGGTCAGAGCGCAAGCGTAACGCTCGATGCGTATCCCGGCGAGAGCTTCACGGCAACCGTGAGCCACATCTCGAGCATCGGCACCGTCAGCGGCAGCATCACGACCTATCCGGTCGAGGTGGCGCTGAGCTTTGACGAGCGCCTGTTGGAGGGCATGAACGGCAGCGCGGTTGTGCTTACGTCGAAAAAAGATAACGTTCCCCTGTTGCCTGTCGATCTGATCAACGAGGACTCCACGGGAGAATACGTCAACGTCATGTCCGCCTCCGGCGCATATGAGCGCAGGGATATCACCACCGGGCTTTCTGACGGAACGAACGCGGAAGTGACAAGCGGGCTTGTGGCGGGCGACCAGGTTTGGTATCAGGACACCGCAGATCTGACGGGTCTTGCCGCGATGATGCAGAACAGAAGCGCCGCTGCACAGGAAAATGGCTATCCGACCGGCGGGGGTGACTGATCATGGCAAGCGGTAAACCCATCATCACCATGACCGATATCACGAAAGTGTATTCGATCGGCGGGGAGGAGGTGCGCGCGCTGGACGGCGCAAACCTGACCATCCGCGAGGGTGAATTTGTCAGCATCATCGGCCCTTCCGGCAGCGGCAAGAGCACACTGATGAACATCATCGGCTGCCTTGACGTGGCGGACAGCGGCGAATATATCCTCGACGGACAGTCGATTGAGCAGTATTCCGAAGAGGAACTCGCGCGCATCCGCAACAGGAAAATCGGGTTCATATTCCAAAACTTCAACCTGCTCTCCCGTATGAGCGCGCTGGCCAACGTGGAGCTGCCGCTGATCTATCAGCGCATGCACCTCGGCGAGCGCAGACAGCAGGCGCAGCGCGCGCTGGATCGCGTGGGCCTAAGTGATCGCAGCAGCCACAAACCCACGGAGCTCTCCGGCGGGCAGCAGCAGCGTGTGGCAATCGCCCGTGCGCTGGCAACCAATCCCGCGATTCTGCTGGCGGACGAGCCCACAGGCAACCTGGACAGCAAGACAGGCGATGACATCATCGCGCTGTTTCACGAGCTGCACGACGCGGGCAACACGATTGTGCTCATCACGCACAACGAAGATATCGCAAAGCTGGCGCAGCGCCGCATCCGCATTATGGACGGCCGCGTATCGGAGGTGGGCGTATGATTCTCCAATCGGTCAAGATGGCCTGGGAGGCGATTACCTCCAATAAACTCCGCTCGTTTCTGACCATGCTGGGCATCATCATCGGCGTGGTGGCGCTGGTCGTTCTGGTCTCGCTGGTCAACGGCGCAACGGGCGCGGTCACAAGCGAGATCACCTCACTCGGCAACGACATGGTCACCGTCAACGTGATCGACGACAAAGGATCGCCCATTCGTCTGGAGGATTTGGACGAAATCGCCGCGCTGGATGCAGTCGGCGAAGCGGCACCCTCCGGCAGCATGACCGCCACGGCAAAATTTGGCTATTCCGACGTGTCTGTCTCCTTGTATGGTACGACCCCCGCGTATTATAATGTACAGGGACTCGCCATCAAGTACGGACGGTTCCTCAAGAGTGCTGATGTCGAAAACGGCTCTTATGTGACGGTATTGGCATACAACACCGCCGAGGAGCTTTTCGGCAAGGCCGACGCGGTCGGCGAACAGCTCACCATCGGCGGGCGCAATTTCCTCGTCGTGGGCGTGCTAGAGGAGGACACCTCGCTCTTTGCCTCCATGCTCGGCGGTTACTCCGCCTATGCGCCGTTTACGGTAGAGTCCCGCATGGCGGACGAACCGTATGTCTCCGCCGTATCCGTTTCGCCCGCGGGCAATACGGACAACACGGAGAGCCAGGTGGAGGGCTATATGCTCACCCGGTTTCATCAGGATGAGGACGCCTTCCGGCTCATGAACATGAGCAGCATCTCGGACGCTATGGATACCGTAACAGGCACGCTTTCGTTGCTGCTCGGCGGTATTGCGGCAATCTCGCTGCTGGTCGGCGGCATCGGCATCATGAACATCATGCTGGTTTCCGTCACAGAGCGCACCAAGGAGATCGGCATTCGCAAAGCCATCGGCGCGGGTAAGAAGAGCATCATGATGCAGTTTCTCATCGAAGCGCTCATGGTCAGCCTCATGGGTTGTCTGCTAGGTCTCGCGCTGTCCTGGGGAATTCTGGCGCTGGCAACCGTGATTGCAAAGACGATCGCGTTTTCGATGTCTCTGGGCGTCGTGCTGCTCGCGGTCGGGTTTGCCTCCGCCATCGGCCTCATCTTCGGGTTGTATCCTGCCAACAAGGCGGCCAACAAGCACCCGATCGAAGCCCTTCGCTATGAGGGTTAAGGTAAGCGCAAGCGCCGCTGTTGCGGCAATGGCGTAAGCTGAATCCCACGTATTGAAGATAGATATCCCTTTTCCTAAGCGTGCAACTTCGCAGGGCGCATCGCCTCTCCCATGGCGCCTCCCCCTGCGAATCCGCATGGTTGCGCGGCGGGAGTAACCATCCCCCCCCCTCTTTCCACTGCCGCCACGCAACAGCATAAGCCCGCAGAGCTCTTTCCCCCCATCGAGCTCTGCGGGCTACTTTTTTGGTTTTTTTATATTTGCTGCTGTATGCAGCAATATGGTGGTTTGCTCTGCGGGCTACTTTTTTGGTTTTTTTATATTTGCTGCTGTATGCAGCAATATGGTGGTTTGCTCTGCGGGCTACTTTTTGGTTTTTTTATATTTGCTGCTGTATGCAGCAATATGGTGGTTTGCTCTGCGGGCTACTTTTTTTGCTGAAAGCAATCTTAATAGTAGTTTGTCAGTGGTTGTTTTTTTGGTTTTTATATTTGCGAGTTTTTATAAACGCGGGAGGATAATATCCTCCCCTACAAAAAAGCGCCCGAAGGGCGCAATACGGATTATTTGCTAAGCCCAAAGGCGTATTCTATAATCAGCCCGCGCCCGAAGGGCGCAAAAAAACCAATCTCTGGTTCTTCCTATCCTTTGTCCTGCGCCGTGTTCGCCGCGCGCAGGCGCACGAGCAGGTCCAGCGCGGTTTTGCGGACGTATTTGCGCAAGAGCGTGCCGCTCAATTCCAGCTCCTCCAGCGCGCGATCCGCCGCATGGAGAATGTCCCTTCTGGCGTCGTGCTCACTTGCCAGCGCGAGCGCTAGGCCCAGAGAGGCATAGTCCTCCGCCGCCAACACAAGCGCACGCACGGGCTTACCCGCCAGCGCGCAAAGCACAGCCATCTCCGCGGCGGGCATATAGAGATTGACCAGCAGATCGACAAAATCGATGTAGTACCGCTCATAGAGCGCGCGCAATGACTCCGGCGAAAACGCGCGCAAAAACGCGCTCTCCGCCAGCCAGCGATGCAGATAATCCAGAAAGAACTCGATGCCCGTATTCTCTTCTGAAACGGGATGGCACAGCGGATAGTCGATCGAGCAGGGGATTTCGTGCGCAAAAAAGTCCGGGTCGTAGCCACGGAAAAAAGTGGGCAACGCGGCGAGCGTATCGCAAAACGCGGTGTTGGTCAGCGGCGGCTGCATGCGCTGCGCTTCTAATAGCAAAAGCTTCGCGCGTTTTCGAAGGCGCTTTGCCCGCTGAACCCCCGCTTGCCAGCGCCCAACGAGCGTCGTGCTGTCCGGCAGGCTCTGCGCGCCGGCGCTGCGGTTGAGATGTGCGCAGTAAAGAATGCCCTCCAGCAGACGCGTCGCGGTCTCCACCGGAACCGATGTGCTGTCCCCCATCGTATAGCGCGAGATGCGCTCGCTGAGCAGGCGGTACAATTCCTCGGGCGGCTCGATGTTCGCGGGGCTGTCCGGCATGGCAAGCAGCAGGGCATTATTCGTGGTCGGTGTCGTCATCGTCATCGTCCTCCCATTCCTCTTCGCCCTCTTCCTGCCCGAATCTGCGCGCAAGGCAGAGCGCCTCCAGCGTCGTGCCGGTGACGCCCTCGATCGCGCCGTCAAACGCGTCAAATCGCATCCGCATGGCAGCAATCAGCTCGTCGTCCGCCACGCGCTCTCCGCTGGCATTTTTAAAATAATAAAACGCGTCCAACAGCTCCGCCAGCGTCGCCTCATAATCCTCCTGCAACAAAAACTGCGAATCACAGAACCCTTCCACAATCGCGGATACCGCGCTGGAACCGAGTTCCACGCGCCCGTGGTCAAGCAGCGTGCGCGTGCGCGTCTGCGCGAGCGCCTGCATGCTCTGTTCACTCAGCTTGAGTCCATAGCGTGAGGAGGTCTCGTTTGCGGCGCGCAACTCCGCTATAAAACGCTCCCGCACCACCAATAGTAATCCGTTTTCATTATCCTGCGGCATGAAACACACCTCCTCTTCCTGATAAGCATAGTACCGCGCGCTCCAGTGCGCAAGACTTGTAAAACACCGCCAAATGTGTTATAGTAGCATCAGAAAAAAGGGAGCTGCGGACAATCCGCAGCTTTTTTTGTTGTGTTTTGCTCTGTACTTGACGCGAAAGCTGTGCTACACTCCGTTTTATGAAACATCAACCGCAACTTGGACTATTGACCCCCTGCGAGGACATCGAGAGAATGTTCTCCACCGCCTGTGACGAGCAGGAGGACATCGAACACGTGCTGTTTGAAAACCTCACGCTCGAAGGCGGCTCCTATCCCGCGCTGACTTTCCGGCAGTGCCGTTTTGCCGGCTGCCGACTCTCCGGTTGCTCGCTGCCCCGCGCGGCGTTTATCGACTGCGTGTTTGAGCAATGCGACATCTCCAACGCACAGATGAACAAGGGCACCATGCAGCGCACGTGGCTGACGGACTGCAAGCTGCTGGGGCTGACGCTGACGGAATCGTTCCTGCTCGACGCGGTGGTTGAGCGCGGGGTTGCGCGCTACGCGAACTTCTCCGGCTCTAAACTCCGGCATGTGCGCTTCTCCGGCTGTGATTTCACCAGCGGAACGTTTTCCTATTGCGCGCTGTCGTCTGTCGTGTTTTCGCGCTGTCTGCTGACCCGCGCGGAGCTGTTCCAAACCGCGTTCACTGGCATGGATCTGTCCGACTGCGACCTTAGCGGCATCTCGATGAGCGGAGGAGAACTGCGCGGCGCAAAGGTGAGCATGGAGCAGGCGGCGATGCTTGGGCAGCTGCTCGGCGGCGTAATCGTTCAGGAGAATCTGCCGCAGGCCTGAGTTTGCGCGCTAGCTCCTCCTTCTGTTCATCTGCCCAAATAACACTATAATGATTACAATCCAGATTATCGTTGGCTGCTCTGTGTGGTTGTCACAGTCGCAGTCTATTTTTCTCTATTCTTTTAATTGCTTGCGTGGTAATATTACAGTGAGCATGAAAGATCTCGTATCTCCATGCTTGATTGATGAAGATGCTTTTTTTCACTGAAACAACACCTGGAGGAATTCATATGAGAAAGATGTTATCCGTCGTTTTGTCACTGATGATGATCACCCTTGTACTGAGCGGATGCGGCAAGGCAAAGGATGCCGCCGTGGAAGCCGTTTCGGACGCCGTTTCGAGCGCTGTTGCTGAAGCGGAAACCGACGCAGCCGCGCCGGCAGCGCAGCAGGATGCACCGTCCGGAACGGACACCGACACCGCGTCGGCTTTTTACACCGCGTATATGGACGCAAAGTCCGATGCATTGAACCGCCTCTTGGACGGACTTGGCAACAACCCGGACACCATGATGTCCGCCTTCTCGTTTCTTGGTATTTCGCTCAGCGACCTCTATCTGCTGCCCGCGATGTATTTCGGCCTCGGTGAAACATCCGTCGCCACCGCGATGGCGATGATGGGCGCAAAGGATGTCACCTACAGCGAGCAGGGCAACAACTACACCGTCACTTATCATAACGCAGAGGAAGAGGAGGCCGTGCTCAACGGCACCTATGACAAGAACAAATCCCTCGTGACCGTCGGCTCGACCAACGGCACGGAGGACGTGTTTGCTGAAACATACCGCACGGCGTTTGGCTATGTGGGTCAGTTTTACTTCATCTCGGACGACGGCACCGCGACGCTGTACCAGATTGCCATCAGCGGTGCAGACGGTGTATTCGGCATTGTCACAGGCAAAGATCGCCCCGCGCCTCTGACCGGAAACGAAGCCGCAGACTTCCCGAAATCCGCAACGGAATGGTATGCCATCTCCGGCAGCACGATCACGGGGTTGACATCCGAAGGAAAATCGGTCAACTTTGAATACATCCCGTCGGAAACCGAAGGCTGAGCCGTTTTTATCAACGATCTGGAAAGCGCCGTTCTTGTTCGCAAGGCGGCGTTTTTGTATCTCATTGCGACTAAAAATCAGATAAAAAAATAATATCGAGAACGATTTTCTCTATGGTAGTCGATCGTCACAATCCGTTTCAAATTCGTAACATGTAGTTGATGCCTTGTTCATGATTGTCTGGTAGTATATACATCGTTGGGAGTCATACGACGGGCGGACAAGCGCCGACATCATCCATCTTTTATCGTGACAGATTTCTAAACCGCAGGAAATAAGAGAACCGCCGTATCAACCCGCATTAGGACGCTCCGAGAGGGGCGTCCTGTCGATTTTTGGGGTTCTCCGGGTTTTGTTATCCGTCGTTGCTCGAATGCAAAAAAATTGCTTGACATGGCGTGAAGATATGCTAGAATATGAATGAATATTGATTCCGTTCATTCAGAGGAGGCTTCAGTGGAGAAAAAACAGCAGCTCTATACCGCGGCGAAAGAAATCTTCAGCGAAAAGGGCTTCAAGGAGACCAACATCTCCGCAATCACGAAGGCCGCGCATGTTGCGGTTGGCACGTTTTATCTCTATTACTCCTCCAAAGAGCAGCTGTTTATGGAGATCTATCGTGACGAGAATGCCGCGCTCAAGCAAACGTGTCTCTCCGCGCTCGACCTTGCGCAGCCGCCGCTGGCTGTGATTCGCCAGATGCTGCTGCTCAATCAGCAAGGCATTGCCGCAAGCCCGATCCTTCGTGAATGGTACCAGAGCGAGGAGTTTCGCAGCATTGAGAAGCTCTATCGCGAAGAACACGCAGTCGAGTCTCTTGGGTTTTTGTACGATGCGTTTCTCGACCTCATCGAGCGCTGGCAAGCGGAGGGAGCGATGCGCGCGGATATCCCCAGCCATAAGATTATGCTGATGTTTGCGGCTCTGGTGAACATCGACACACACAAAGAGGAAATAGGCATGGAACACTTTCCCGAACTGCTCGATCTGATGACCGAGTTGTTGGTCAACAGCCTCACAAATTGTTCCACCTGAGCGAAGGCTCTTTTATTGCGACTAGTAATGAATGAATTCGTTTTCATTCATTCATATAAGAAAGGAAACCAAGAGTCATGAGAACTGTAAAACCGAGAAAAGTACATGTATTCGTCACAGAAAACGGAAAAAAGACAGCGGACATTCGCCTGCCCTACGGCATGTTCCGTTTGGGTATGAAGTATGGGAAAGCCGCTGCAAAAGACGAAACCGACAGCTGCGCAAACGCCATGGCCCGCTTGCAGGATTTTGACTGCGCGGTGTTTGAGCGCGAAGTAGCAAGCGGCGCGCGCACGCTGCCCTGCGTGCTGCTGGATGAGACGGACGCAGCCAGCGCAACGCATGTGGTAATCACCGCGGAGTAGAATCAGTAATTGGAGAAGCTTATGAGACAAAGAATCCGGTCAACGGCACCCCGAAAAAAACGTCGCGGTTGGTTTGTTTTTGCCGCAGTAATCGGAGTGCTTATCATTGCCTTGACCTGCGCAGTGGCAACAGATGCTGCGAATCGCGCGGAATTACGAGCAATCGAGATGAGCAGCATCGACTTTGCAACGCTGATCGACGGAACATATGTCGGCGCATTTCAAGGTGTGAAAGGCAATCTGCGAGACGCAACCGTCGAAGTTACCGTTTTAAACGGCGAGCTGACAAGTTTTCGCATTCTCAAGGGCGCAGTTGACGAGCAGGGCGCGCCGACTGATCTCGGAAACGGATTGACCATCATCGATCTGTTCAAACGGGTGCAGGAAACGGGGTCGCTGCAGGTAGATGTGATCAGCGGAGCCACGCTGACCAGCAATGCGCACCTGAAAGCCCTCGAAACCGCTCTGCTGCAAGCGCAAGAAACACCATAATCATTATAAGAGGTGACAATCATGAAAATTGCAGTTCTTTCTTACAGTTACACCGGCAACAATGCGCGTCTCGCGGCGCAGGTTGCAGACAAGCTTTCCGCACAACACCTTAACATCAAGACCAAAAAAACCGTTACCTACGGCGCGATTATGCGCGACCTGATCTTTGCGGGCAAGCCGGAGATTGACTTCTCATTTACAGCGCTCGACGGATATGATCTGATTCTCTTTGTCGCTCCTGTCTGGATGGGGCAGGTGGCATTCCCGCTACGCCGTTGTTTGGACGCGGTCAAGCATAACCCTTGCGCTTACGCTTTCCTCTCCATCAGCGGCGGCGCAGACGGAGATAACCCGAAACTCGCCGCAGAGCTTGCGCAAAGAACCGGAAGGAAGCCTGCGTTTTTGCTGGATCTGCACATCCGCGCGCTGCTCCCTGCTTCCCCCGCGCCGACACGCGATGATACTTCAAAGTATCAACTCACACAACAGGATTGCGAGGCGCTCACCGGGCAAGCGACACGCGAGATCAACCGGTGTTTCGCAGACGCGATCTAAAAGCACACCCAAGCATCTAAGCGCGCGAAGAGGCAGCCCGCCAGGGCTGCCTCTTCGCGTAAAGAAAGATTGTCGGTCAGTCACCGCTCAGAACGGAAAATTTACCGTCATCACGTCCGACTCAAACAGATCGTCCCATGTGACAGCATCAAACACGAGCACGCTGCACTCGAGCGCCTCAAACGCAGTAATTCCATTTGCTTCGAGATCTTCCTGCATGAATGTCACTTCACTGTACGCGACCTTGCCGTCTACTACCGTGCACGAGAAGAGCGGCTCAATCATATAGCCGTTGAGAGAAACATTCCTTAGCTGCGTCATGATGTCGCGCCCAGTATTGTTCTCGATATACACCATCACGTCTTTGCCAAAGTAGTTTTCTTCTTCGCTGATTCCGGTCACAACCAACCGAAACCCTTCCTGATCCACGAGGACAAATCCGCTGTCGTCAAACACCTGCGGCTCTTGGGGCGCGCTGGTCTGCAAAACCGTCGGTTGGGATGTGATCAGGGTTTCGTAGCTCTCGTTGTCCAGCACCAGCAAAACCAATTCAATGGTCTGTATGCGCGTGATCCCTGCGATATCGAGGTCAGATTGGTAGAACGAGATCGTCTCGTTTGCCTTCTTGCCTGCCGCAACCTCGCTCGACAGGATCGGATAGACCATTGCGCCGTTGATTGCGGCATAGCTCGCTTGAATAATCACGGGTTTATTTGAGTTGTTTTCAATCAGGACGCTGACTTCCGGCCCAAGCCACTCCTCCTCCGTTAGCCCCGTGGCAACCACGCGGATGCCATCCTGATCGAGCAGGACGGTCTCCTCCAGCGTAACGTCCGTCAGCTGAATGCTCGGCTGCTCCGTCGGCTGCGAGATTGCCGCGCCAGCGAGTAACGATTCGGCTTTCTTGGTCGGTTCCGGCAGTTGTGCCTCGGCAACGCGTTGCGTCGGCTCCGCCGCGACTTCTATGTTCTGCTGCGTGGTTGTGTCCATCCCCTGGAAGAGCAGTGTTCCGACCACTGCCACCGTCACGATGAGCAACACCCAAAACCACCATCTGCCTGTGATCGCGCGGTGCTCTCTGGGTGTTGGTGTCGGTGCGCCTTGCGGATGATTTCCCAGTGTGAAATTCTGAACTGCGCCCTTTGGCGCGCCGCAGTTCGGGCAGAAACTACCCTCAAACTGTGTTCCGCAGTTTTGACAGTACATCGTATCCCTCCCTCATCAAGTTTATGCGGTTTGAGCATATCACGGAGCAGGAAAAAACACAATCGTCTCACGTTTTGAACCGAACAAACGCTAATACAGCCGCTCCGCCAGCCTTTGTTTGCGCGAAAAAGAGGCAGCCCGCCAGGGCTGCCTCTTACGCTTCGCTAGAGTGTTTTGTGGAATGCTGATTCTTAGAACAGGTGCACCGTGAGGAAGAGCGTGCTCATCAGAGATGCCACGAGCGACACAACGGTGATCTGCGTGTTGATGGAGGGGCCTGCGGTGTCTTTGAACGGATCGCCGACGGTATCGCCAACGACTGCCGCTTTGTGTGCGTCGCTGCCCTTGCCGCCTTCGTGGCCGCTCTCAACATACTTCTTGGCGTTATCCCAGAGACCGCCGGAGTTGCTCATGAAGAGCGCGAACAGCAGGCCGGAGATGATGTTGCCGCAGAGGAAGCCGCCGATTGCCTGCACGCCGCCGATGAAGCCGACGACGAAGGTCGCGAGGATGGCCATCAGACCGGCGGGGACGAGCTCCTTGAGCGCGCCATCGGTGGCGATCTCAATGCACTTGTCGTATTCCGGCTCAACGCCTTCTTTGCCTTCTTTGAGGCCGACGATTTCCTTGAACTGACGGTGGATTTCCGCGACCATGCGCTGCGCGTTGCGATCAACGCCGAGCATGAGCATTGCCGAGAACACAGCGGGAACCGCCGCGCCCACGAGCAGGCCGAAGAATACCATCGGGTTCATGATGTCGAAGTTCTGGATGCCCGCAACGCCGAGTTCGGCTGCAGCAGAGTTGACTTCGCTCATGAACGCGCCGAGCAGTGCGATGACGGTGAGACCCGCAGCTGCGATCGCAAAGCCCTTGGTGACGGCTTTGACGGTGTTGCCAGCGGAGTCGAGTTCGTCGGTGATGGCGAGGACTTCTTCGCCGAGGTCGCCCATTTCAGCAAGGCCGCGTGCGTTGTCCACGATGGGGCCGTACGCGTCGTTGCTGACGATCATGCCGACGATGGAGAGCATGCCGACGGCTGCCATGGAGATGCCGAACAGCGCGTACTCAATGCCGCCGAGCGGTTCGCAGATCTTGTATGCGGCAACTGCTGCAACGCCGATGCCGATCATGGCCGGGAAGACAGACAGCAGACCGTAGGAGATACCCGAAAGAATCGTGAACGCCGGGCCGGTTTTGCTGGCGTGCGCCACGAAGTGGACGGGCTTCTTGGAGTCATCCGTGAAGTAGTCCGTGGTGATGCCGATGATCACGCCAACGGTGAGGCCGATGATGCTGGCACCCCAGATTCTCCAGGGGAACTGGAAGAGGTAGGTGGCAGCTGCGGTCAGAACCGCAAACACAGCCGTAGTGACATAGGTGCTGGAGTTGAGTGCCTTGGTCGGGTTGCCCTTCTTGCCGATGCGGGCGGTCATAACGCCGATGATCGAAGCAAGCAGGCCCAGAGAAGCAAACACGAACACCATGTCCGCATTGTTTCCGCCCAGCGCGCTGCCCATAACGAGGGCTGCTGCCATGGCGGCAACGTTGGAATCAAAGAGGTCCGCGCCCATGCCGGCCACGTCGCCAACGTTGTCACCAACGTTGTCCGCGATGACGGCGGGGTTGCGGGGATCGTCTTCCGGAATGCCCATCTCAACCTTGCCGACAAGGTCAGCGCTGATGTCGGCAGTCTTGGTGAAGATACCGCCGCCCGCTTTTGCAAACAGGGCCAGCGAGCTTGCGCCGAAGCTGAAGCCGAGGATCGTGGTTGCGTCATGCGTGAGCAGGTAGACGAGCGTTACGCCCAGAAGGCTCGCGCCGACAACCGCCATACCCATGACGGCGCCGCCACGGAAACCCGCCATGAAAGAGGGCGCAATGCCCTTCTTGGCGGCTTCTGCGGCACGGCCGTTGGCGATGGTGGCAACTTCGAGGCCGATCTTACCCGCGATTGCGGAGAAGACGGTACCGAAGACATAGGCCACGACCATCCAAACGTTGTGGACGATGCTGCCCTGCCAAACCGGCTTGGGAAGGAACACAAAGATGAGAACGGCGGCAACGCCTGCAAACTTGGCCAGAACGCCGTATTCCTTACGCAGGAAGGTACGTGCGCCGGCACGAATGAGTCCGGTTGCCTTGATGATCTTCTGGTTTTCGCAGGGTTGACGTTTGACCCAAAGGTAGAGCCAAAAGGCGAACGCAAACGCCAGAAGGGCGACGAGCATAGACCCGTACAGAATGAGGTTTTCCATAGTACTATCTCCCTTTTACTAATCCGCCTTGCGGCGGTCGTATGAGTGTCGGCAGCAGCCTTTTTGCGTGCTGCCGGAACGCTGCCGAAAGTTACGAGCGCTTACCCTTTTTGACAGGGGCAGCCAAGAGGTTGAGTAGGGTTATGGTGATGATGATCGCCGCCGTAACAATGAAGATGCCCAGCATGCCGAGGCCGAGGATACTCATCGTATCGGAAAGAGGTGCAACAGCTTCGAGATTCATGATAGTATCTCCTTTCTCTTATTTCACAATGAGGCTCAACAGAACGCCGCCCGCGATGACGGAGGCAATCTGTCCTGCAACGTTCGCGCCAGCCGCATGCATGAGCAGGTGGTTGGTCTTGTCTTCCGCCAGTCCCATTTTATGCACCACGCGGGATGCCATCGGGAAAGCGGAGATGCCGGCCGCGCCGATCATGGGATTGACCTTTTTCTTGGTGAAGAGGTTCATGATCTTGCCGAAGATCACGCCGCCCGCGGTGTCAAAGATAAACGCGGCGAGGCCGAGCGCAAGGATCATGGCGGTTCTGAGCGTGATGAAAGATGCCGCCTGCATGTTGGCCGCAACGGTGATGCCCAGCATCAGGGTGATCAGGTTTGCAAGCACCTTCTGCGCGGTTTCGGAAAGAGAGCCGAGCACGCCGCACTCACGGATGAGGTTGCCGAACATCAGGAAGCCGACGAGCGCGACCGAGCGGGGCGCAAAGATGCCCGCGATGACGGTCACGATGATCGGGAAAAGCACCTTGGTCGACTGGGAGACGCTGCTGCCGGTGTATTCCATCCGGATGCTGCGCTCTTTTTTCGTGGTGAGCAGTTTGATGATCGGCGGCTGGACGATTGGCACCAGCGCCATGTAGGAATAGGCCGCAATGATGATCGGCCCTAAGTAATTCGAATGCAGATAGTTGGCCACAAAGATGGAGGTGGGGCCGTCCGCTGCGCCGATGATGGCGATGGAGGCGGCATCCTTGAGCGGGAAGCCCAGCAGGGAGGCGCCGACGAGCGTCGCAAAGATGCCGAACTGTGCCGCAGCACCAAAGAGCATGAGCTTCGGGTTGGTGAGCAGCGGCTCAAAATCGATCATAGCGCCGATACCGATGAACAGCAGCAGCGGGAAGAGTTCATTTGCGATACCGCCGTCAAAGAGAACATTGAGAACGCCGATCTCCGTGACACCGTCGATTACCTGCGTGATCGCGCCGGACATCGGGATGTTGACGAGGATCGCGCCAAAGCCCATCGGCAGGAGCAGCGAGGGCTCCATTTCTTTCTTAATGGCGAGGTAGATCAACATGCCGCCGATGGCCCACATGACGACCTGCTGCCACGTCAGATTGGAAAAGTTTTGAAAAATTGCGTCCATAACTTCTGCCTTTCGTGAAACATTTGTGAAACGGATATGTACCAAATTTGGTCTTTTATATCATAACATATGCGTTTGGAACAGTAAATGCTTATTTTTTACGAATATTTTGCATTTGAAACGGGCTAAACTTGCAAATTCACTTTTATAAATGGTATTCAGGCGTGCTTGAGCGACCATAAACCACTAATCCGAATTTTTCTGAACACGTTCCTGCAAACAGCGGCTTGTCGCACTCACTTCACAATTCGGGAGCCTTACGCCAAAAAGAAGACCGCCCCCGAATTACTTCGGGGGTCGGACTTCTACAGCCAAGTGCGGCAACCTCAAACACAAGATGCACACACAGGATCGGGAGCGGTCACATCAAAACCGCATCTGCGATAACAAGACAGTATCAAATACCGCCGCGCGCGTCAAGGCGCAACACGCGAAAAACTGCGCATTATTGCAAGGTTTTCACGAGATCGAGCAGTTGCTCCGCCTCCTCGGCGGTGCTGATTGCCACGTCCGGCAGATGCAGGCGGATGTAGGTGGGTGCGCATACAAGATAGAGCGGCAAACTACCGCGATAGCGCTGCAGAGAAAGCAGCAGCGGCTCAAGTGCAGCATCCGCCTCGTGCGGTTGGGTTTCCATGACGATGCAGATTCGCCCGCCCTGGCAAAACGCCGTTCGGATGCTGCCCAGGTGCTCATGCCCCGCACCCAGCCAAAGGCGCATGGCGGCAAGCGCTGCCTCCTGCATCCACGGCGGCAGGCGGTCGAGGTCGGTTGCGCCCTGTGAGAGCTGGAGCGCGAACGTTTGCCGCAGGGGATTTTCGCGCGTGCTGAGCCATTTTGTCTCCCGCTGCCAGCCGGAGGCACCCGTATCCGCGCTGTTTTGCAAGGCGTGCATGCCGCTGGTGAGCAGCCAGCCGTCCGCTTCGATCTGAATTTCGCGCGATTCGGGTTCACGTTGGATCGTTAGACGATACATGTTTTGCGAGCAGTAGGACGAGAGCGCCTCTTCCCGCCGCTTTGTCGCGCGCCGCGTCAGTAGAAACACCGCGGATGCCAGCAGCGCAGCCCCCAGAAGAACATAGAGTGAAACCGAAATGTCATCCATAAAATCGTTCCTCCCCGTTATTCTTTTCATTGTATGTGTGCCGCTCGTCGTATTGTTGAACCATAGGCGATCTATGCCGAAGGAGAATCCAATGTGTCCGGAATTTCGCGCCCGTATGCGTCCAGAACGATCATCGCCATTCGCGTGATAAATCGGCTCGGCTTGCCAACCTCCTCTAGTTCGAAATGAACAGCTCCCGCATGCACGAGTTCCAACCGCCATAGTCCTTCCTGCGTCCGTTTGCCGTTCAACCACAGCAACGCCGGGCGCATCCGTTCGTCAAACGGGATCTTTTGTCGTGCAAAGAATTCTAACGCGCGGAGCACATCATAACGATAGCGCGCGGGATACGTCAGCTTCGTGAAACGACGATCCGTGCTGTCCAGAAAGAGGTTGTTTGTGAGTAGAAATGCAACGCCGTCTTGAATGGCGTTTGCGACTGCTACCTTGTCTCCAGACGCGCGGCTCGCGGCGTACTGCGCTAGCCCCTCCAATACGCAGATGGTCGTGTGCGGGTCGCCTTGGTTGGATCCGGCATCCCAGGTAAAGCCGCCGTCCGGTTTTTGTTCGGCGATAGTGTGCGCGGCGAGCTTGTCCAGGCGCGTCTCCTCCGGGCAGAAATACGAGGCGTAGTTGAGCACCATGCCGTCCACACAGGTATCGCCCGGATGCTCGTGTTTGGAAAGATTCATTGCCCCGCTTGGCAACATGCATTCGTCAAACATGCGAAACAGGATGCGTCGGCACGCATCCATCGTGGGCGGTGCGCCGATTTCCTTGAGCAGCAGGAGAGTATAATGCGTGCTGGTCCATTTCGGCTGATAATAGTGCAGTCCCCAGTGCCCGTCCGCCCGTTGACAGGCGAGTAGCCGCGCGCAGATTCCCTCCTGCGGGAGGCGCGCCTGCAACGCGTCGCACTGTTCTTTGGCGGCGTGCAGCAAATCGCGATGCGTCAGATACTGTATCGCTATGTCGCCCTCCAGTAGCCAGTCCGTCTGCTTGCTCATGCAATCCTCCAATACTTGCCTTTTTTTGTCTGCTTAGGCTAGCGTATCGTCTATGCGTTTTCTCTCTGATATTCTGCGCTCCTCGCGTAATAAAAAATGTATTGCTGTAGTGCGCCTGCTGTATTGGGATATCGCTCCAGCGGAAACGCGCCGCCGTATTCCTGCGCTTCAATTCGGTTGATCCAAACATCCCGCGGGAAGCGCGAGAGACGATGATAGCCAAAGAGCAGCACGCAGTTGGCGACCTTTTCGCCCACGCCGGAGACAGTCAAGAGCGCGGCATTCAGCGCCTCATCGTTCTGTGCCGCGATGGCGGAGAGATCAAGCGCGCCGGTGGCGATCATCCGCGCGGCCGACAGCACATATTTGGCGCGATAACCAAGCGAACAGGCGAGGAAGTGTGCCTCGTCCAGCGCGGCGAGCGTTTCTGCGGTGGGAAACGCAAAATAAGTTTCCCCCGCATGCTCAATCGGCTCGCCATAGCGCGAACACAACACCTCGACGCAAAACTTGATCGCGGGGATGTTCTTGCGTTGGGAAATGATGAAGCTCACGAGCATCTCCCAAGGGTCCTGCCGCAGCATGCGGATTCCCGTGCCATAGGCGCAAGCCCGCTGCAAAAACGCGTCTTCGGGGTCTGCGCCGGCGCGGATTGCCGCATAGTCCGTGTCCAGATCGAAATACGCCCGCCAATTCTTGTCAAACTCCGCCTGTGTGCAGTCGATCCGGCAGCCGCTTTCCGTGTCCCATAGTTGCAGCACGCGGCTGTTGGCAACCAGTGTGTAGCCGCCGCTGTTGTTCGGGTTGAGGCGGAAACACTGCCCGCTCTGAGCGATTTTTCGGATGTTAAAATCCATGTTTGTGATGGTGATCATAGTTTGATTATACAATAGGAAGCGGCGCAAGCATACCGGAGTTTCTCATGCGTAAAACAGGGCGCCCGATTGGGCGCCCTGCGTGCGTGTGGTGAAATTTTTGATTTCTAAATTTAACTGCCAACTACAGCAGAAACCCACCGATCAATCCCTTTAGCGCAGCTCCTGCGACATTTGCAAACAGATTAGATGAAAACTGCACAGCAAAATCAGTTACGACTTTTTTGATCGGTACCTTGTTGTTTTCTTTGATTGCTGCTTTCAACTCATCCAGCGCAAGAATCAACTCGTTTGCTGCCTCATATTGTTGTTTTGCCATGAGTTCTTCTTGCGCTTTATCAATCTCATTATTGTACCGAATCACGGAAGCATTGTCATAGAACTTGCAGTTTTCCATGTTAATAGTAATTGGCATGTTGACTCCTTCACGAGTTCATCGTACCGACGACAGATGAATTCCCAGCAAATGTGCTGTCTTTCACATTTATCGTCAAATTCTTCTGACTTGATGGTTTGCTGATTAAATCCGAAATTCGTTTGAATACCTCTGCAAGGAATTTTTTATTATGAAATAGTATCGTGTAAATAACCCCAGAATTCAGAGAGATTCTCAGAAGCTGCATTTGCTTCTCTTTTTCAGTCTCTTGATTCCAGATAACCACCCAAGCAACGCCACCTCCCGTCAGTAACAACCCCAATAAGACAGAAAGATTAAACGCTCCAATACCCAATAGTATAATAAGTACACTTAAAAGTGGGAATGGTCTTGATCCAACATTAGCCGTTGATACCATCGCTATATTACTAATCTGAATAATAGTATCCGACCATTTCATAACGTTGTCTTCAATGTACAGATAATCCGTTTCAACCCTTTGTGCAGTACTTCCACCATCTAATCTAGCCATAATACATCCTCCCACAAGAATAATTTCACGAGTAATATCCCATTAAATACTCGCTTTTCCAGTATACGATTTAAATTTGTATGCTTCAACACTTAATTGGTTAAAAATGCAAATATGAGAGTTTTTCGCAAAAACAGGGCGCCCATTCGGGCGCCCTGCGTGTGTGTGGTGTTGTTTTGTTTAGACCCGGTCGAAAGCCTGCTGGAGATCGGCGAGGATGTCGTCGATGTGCTCGGTGCCGATCGAGAGCCGGATGGTCGCGGGCTGAATGCCCACAAACGCCAGCTCCTCCTCGCTCATTTGCGAATGCGTGGTGGATGCGGGGTGGATCACCAGTGACTTCACGTCCGCAACATTGGCCAGCAACGAGAAGAGCTCCAGCGACTCGGTGAACTTCTGCGCTTGCTCCCGCGTGCCGTTGAGCTCAAAGGTGAAGATCGACGCGCCGCCGTTGGGGTAATATTTCTCATAGAGTTCTTTCTCTCTGCCCGTGGCGAGAGACGGATGGTTGACCTTCTTCACCTTCGGATGCTTGGATAGATTGTCCACAACCTTCAGCGCGTTAAACACATGCCGCTCCACGCGCAGGGACAGCGTCTCGATGCCCTGTAGTAGCAAAAACGAGTTAAACGGCGAGATGCAAGCGCCCGTATCCCTTAGCAGCGTCGTGCGAATCTTCACCACATAGGCAGGAGCACCCACCGCGTCCGCAAACACGATGCCATGATAGGAAGGGTTCGGTTTGCTCAGGCCCGGGAACTTGTCGTTCTTCTTCCAGTCAAACTTGCCGCCGTCGACGATTACGCCGCCGATGACCGTGCCATGACCGCCGAGGAACTTCGTCGCCGAATGAATCACGATGTCCGCGCCGTGCTCGATCGGACGGAAGAGGAACGGGGTGGAGAACGTATTGTCGATGATCACGGGAATGCCGTTTTCATGCGCGATGGCGGAGATTGCGTCGAGGTCAAGCACGTCCGCATTGGGGTTGCCGAGCGACTCGAGATAGAGCGCCTTGGTGTTTTGCTGAATCGCCGCGCGGAAATTCTCCGGATCGCTGCCGTCGACAAACGCGGTGTCGATGCCGAGATCTTTGAACGTGTTGGCAAAGAGGTTATACGTGCCGCCATAGAGCGTCTTGGAAGAGACGATGTGATCGCCGCTGCCCGCGATGTTGAGAATCGCATAGGTGACCGCAGCCGAGCCGGACGCGGTGGCAAGCGCCGCGACGCCGCCTTCCAGCGCGGCAATGCGCTGCTCAAACACGTCGCTCGTCGGGTTCATGAGGCGTGTATAGATATTTCCGCCTTCGGTGAGCGCAAAACGCGCCGCCGCCTGCGCGGAATCCTTAAAAACATACGAGGTGGTTGCGTAGATCGGAACCGCGCGCGCGTCGGTCGCGGAGTCGGGCTGTTCCTGTCCTACATGCAGTTGGAGGGTTTCAAATTTCAGTTTCTGTGCCATGATGGTTTTTTATCCTTTCATCACTTGTCGATTTCTTTGTTTCTTGTTCTTTTTCATCTGCCATTGCAAACAGCAAGGCAGCCAGCCAAACAGAAAAAAGCCATCAACGGCACATTCGGTCCATACGACCCAAGGCAACGAACCCCGCCCGGTGTTTGGGCGATTGTCTCAGCCAGCTGATCTCCTTCATGCGTGGTTCCTCCTTTCCAATCGTATTAAAAAGGATTATACGGGGGCAAGAATACTTTGTCAATAGGTTTAATATGTTTTCTATATATTATTTTTATATCGCCGTAATTCCCGAACCGATCGATTTTTTCTCGTTACGAGAGTCTTATGAAGAAAACCGTCTATCAAAAAGCTGCGCCCGAAAGCGCAGCTGTTCTCGTCTTAGGAAAGTCTCATGTGATATGCACCGTCCGTACCATCCTCTGCAAAGATCGTAGTTTTGTTCTTGCCCTTGTTTTTGGAGGCGTACATCGCGCGATCCGCTTTCTCTAACAGCTCGTTGAGCGGGGCTGCGCCTTCGATAAGGCCGATGCTCAGCGTAATATGAAACAGCGACTCTCCGCCGTAGAACTCCAGGGCGCCCGCGCAAAAGCGGATGCGCTCCGCAATCGAATAGGCATCCTCCGCGCCGGTGTTCTCCAGAATGATCACAAACTCGTCTCCACCAAAGCGGACGGCATCGTTTGCGCCGCGCACATTACCCTTGATGCAGGCAGCCAGCTCGCGCAGCACCTCATCTCCCACCAGATGACCATAGGTGTCGTTGATGGTTTTAAAATCGTCCACGTCGATGAACAGTAGAGCGGTGCGCACCGCGCAGGTCGTACCCTCGTCATATTTTTCACGCAGGTATTGCTTGTTGTACAGCCCCGTAAGCTGGTCGATCGTGCTTTTCTCAAGCAGCTGCTCTTTTTCGCGCTCCAGCCGCTGATGCGCCTGTGTCAGATCGCTGAGCACCAGCAGCTTACTTGTGTCGCGCTCGCCCTCGTCGATGGGATATTGCGTCATCGAAAGATAGCGCTGCTGCCCGCCGAGCGTGAGGGTCATCTCCTGCTGGAGATATTCTTCGTCAAAGCGATAGCCCGGAATATAGCTCACGACAAGGTCTCCCGCGTCCAGATGCTCGTCATGCAGCAACTCTTTGCCGACGCGGTTGACGCTGACAATACGCCCCGCGCGGTTGATGATCAGAATCCCCTCGCTCGCGTTAAGAAAGAGGCTGCGGTAGATGTAGTCCGAGCGCAGGTTGAGCAGGCGAAAGCGCATGATCGAAACGAAGATCGCCACCACAAAAATCGCGATTGCGAAATGCATCAGGTAGAGCTTTTCTTCTATATGAAAGACCGCCGGCAGGAGATACTCGGAGATCACGCTGACCACCAGCGCTAAGCCGATGCCGTAGAGAATATAGTTGAGCTGCGCGCGCTGTCGTCTGTCTTTCGTTGAGAGGATCTGCCGAAGCACGAGATAGAGCGCATAGAGCGCGGGCAGACTAAACGAGAGCGCCATCAGCGGCGCTACAACGGGATCGGACAGCCGCCAGAAGGTCGGGTCAGAATAATCCATCGGATAGAGATAGCGCACGACGACCACGATCGTATTGAGCCCCAGTGAGAGATAAAACAGCCAATCGATCTTTCGCTTGATCAAACGATAGACAAACAGCAAAAACGAGATGGAGAGATACATCATGCTCAGCCAGTAGACGGTCTTTGCCGCAAGGGTCACCATCGTACCATCGCTGTAATTGTCGAGGTTGTTGAGCACCATCCACACGAGGATGTTGGATAGGAACACGAGGAAAGACTGATTGACCTTGTCGTGGCTGCGGTTGAGAAACACAAACGTCCAGATGAACATCATGACGCCGTAGATGATGACAAGCGCGAGCAGTTGTAGCATGATTCCTACTCTCCGTGAAGTTGCCGATAAATTCTTATTTTATAGTATAGGACAACATCGATCATTATGCAATCGCGCTCAGGCGCTCGTGCCATCTTCAAAAGCGTGATTCTGTCCTTCTTTTGTTTTCTGTTTTTATTGATTGCCCGCAAGATCAAAAGCGCGTCTGTTTGCGAGCGCTCCCGTTTGTAAAACGCGCACTTGGCTTTACGCTGCTTTGATATGCAGGCCGCAAAAAGCGTAAAACCCCAGCATATCCGGCACTTTTTTGGAAAACAGACTTCATCAGCATTTTACGAAAACGCAAGCGCGGGCTTAACATTGCGCTGATACAATGCGGACATCAGTAAAATAAGGGATATTTGAGAGGAGATTTTTTCCATGAATCGCAAACGTTTGCTCCCCATTCTTCTCGCGGTGATGCTGCTTCTGGCAGCCATTCCCGTAGGCTTCGCCGCTGCCAGCGCAGAGACCGTCTCCGCGCCCCGGACCGGTGTCACCACCCCCGTGCTCAACGAGGGCGAGACCACATTTGCCACGCCGAAGTACGTTTTTCTCTTCATCGGCGACGGCATGACCTATCCCCAGTTCCAGACCACCGCTGCCTACCTGAGCATCAACGCGGACAAGGACACCATCCTGACCACGAACGAAATGCTCAACTTCATGAAGTTCCCGATCGCGGGCTCTGCCACCACCTATGACTCGACCTCGTTCTGTCCGGATTCCGCTTCGACCGCGACCTCCATCGCCAGCGGCCACAAAACCTACAGCGGCGTTTTAAACATGAACGAAGCCAAGAACAAGACCTATACGACCATTGCCGAAACCCTCAAGAGCGAAATGGGCTACAAAATCGGCATCATCTCCACCGTCAACCTCAACCACGCCACGCCCGCCGCGTTCTATGCGCACCAGGCGAGCCGCAATAACTATTACGAAATCGGCCTCGAGCTGATCGACAGCGAGTTCGATTATTTCGCGGGCGGCGCCCTGCTCAAAGCCACGGGCAACAGCAGCGACAAGCCCCAGACCGACATCTATGAGCTGGCTACTGCCGCAGGCTATACGGTCGTCAAGACCCAGGCCGAAGCGCAGGCTCTCACCGCCGACGCAGGCAAAGCCATCGTCATCGCGGAAGACCTTGCGGACAGCAACTCCATGACGTACGAAATCGACCGTGCGGACACCGCATGGGCCCTCAAAGACTATGTGCAGCAGGGCGTGACCATGCTCGAAAACGACAAAGGCTTCTTCATGATGGTTGAGAGCGGCAAGATCGACTGGGCCTGCCATGCCAACGACGCGGGCTCCACGATCCACGACACCATCGCCTTTGCAGACGCAGTGCAGGTTGCCATCGACTTTGCAGCCGAGCACGCGGACGAAACCCTGATCATCGTCACCGGCGACCACGAGACCGGCGGTCTCTCCATCGGCTATGCCGGCACCAACTACAGCACCTACCTCAAGAACATCAACTCCCAGACGATCTCCTATTCCAAGTATGACGCTGACTATGTCGCCAAGTACGTGGAAAGCAAGACCCCGTTTGCAGACGCGATGGTGGATGTGAGCGCGCTCTTCGGCCTCGTTCTCCCGGAACAGGCTGAAACCGCCGCGAACAAGACGCTGGTTCTGACGGACTACGAAGTTGCCGAACTCAAGAAGGCCTATGAACTCACACTCAAGGGCGGCTTCGGCACCGACGCGAACGGCAAATCCCTCCAGACCGCTGAAGAATATGTGCAGTACGGCACATACACCCCCTTCTCGGTCACCGTCACCCACCTGCTGAACAACAAGTCCGGCATCAACTTTAGCTCCTACTCCCACACCGGTCTGCCGGCGGCTGTCTATGCCAGCGGCGTTGGCGCGGAGCTCTTCACGGGCGGCTATGACAACACGGACATCTATAACAAAATGGCGCAGTTGCTCGGCATCGGCTAAGCACCTGCAACTTCAGACTCACGGCAACGGCGCCCGCCTTACGGCGGGCGCCAAAGCTATCTCGCGCGGCGCAACCATCGCGCGTCAGCCGGTTTGCAATACAAGCCGCCAGAATTTTAGTAACCGAGGTAAATAGCATTGGAACAGATCAAATCAAAACGCACCTGGCTCTCCGCCCTGCTCTGCCTTGCGCTCATCGTGGTGCTGCTTCTCCTGCCGACAGGCTATGAGCTTGCGGGTGCGAGCGATACCGACGGCTCCGCGCGCCTGCGCGCACGCATCGTCTCCGTCGACGACAGCACCATCAAGGACACGGGGCTTGTGCGCACCGGTGAGCAGGTTTGCCAGATTCAGCTGCTGGAAGGCAGCCACAAGGGCGAAACGCACCGCGCCTATAACATGCTCAACGGTTCGCTGGAGCAGGACAAGATCTACAAGTCGGGCGAAACCGCGCTCGTACTGGTGAGCTTTGACACGGCAGGCGAGCAGGTTGCCTCTGTGAGCATGATCGACCACTATCGCATCACGGGCGAAATTCTGCTGCTGCTGGTGTTCTTTGCGGGGCTCGTGCTCTTTGCGGGCTGGACGGGCGTGCGCGCCATGCTCTCGTTTATCCTCGCGGTGCTCTCCATTTGGAAGGTGCTCGTGCCCGCGTGCCTCAACGGACTAAACCCAATTCTCGTCGGAGCGTTGATCACGGCTGTGCTTTGCATCATGACCATCGGCCTTGTGTTCGGCTTTGACCGTCGCTGCCTTGCCGCCTGCACGGGCGCGGTCGCGGGGCTTTCCATCACGGCGGTGCTCGGCATCATCAGCACAAACGCGTTTCATATCCACGGCGCGGTGATGTCGTTTTCCGAAAGCCTGCTCTACAGCGGCTTTGAAACGCTCAACCTCACGCAGATCTTTATGGCGAGTATCTTCATCGGCTCAAGCGGCGCGATGATGGACCTCGCGGTGGACATATCTGCTTCGGTGCACGAGGTGGTGGAGCGCAGGCCGGATCTTTCGCGCCTGGAGGCAATCCGCTCCGGCGTGCGCGTGGGTCAAGCCGCGATGGGCACGCAGATCACTACGCTGCTCTTGGCATACTCCGGCAGCTATATTGCGCTCTTGATGGTATTCATGGCGCAGGGCACGCCGATGGTCAACGTATTCAACTACAAATACGTGGCTTCCGAGATCATCCACACGCTGGTGGGTTCGCTGGGACTCATCGCCGTTGCCCCGCTCACCGCGCTTGCGTCGGGTGTGTTTCTGGCGAAGGGCGAACGCGACGCAGCACTCCCGCAAGCCACAACGAAGGAGTAAGTCGCCTTACAAGGCAAAACGGCACGCCGGAGAACTTCCGAACGTGCCGTTTTTTTAATTGCGTTAGGTTCTGTAGACGACCGCAAAGTCCTCGAAGACGACAGGCATATCCTCCGTAAATTCATAGCCCATCTCGACGCAATCCTGAGCAAAGAACGATCTGTGCCCCGCTTGCCAGGTTTCGAGGCATTCATCCTCACCCTCCCGCGAGCAGATCTCAAACGTCATCTCGCAAAACGGGATGATCTGCACCGCCTGCGTCTCAATCACGCAATGCGGATTTCCGTCCCAGTCCGTCACGATGGAGAGATTGCCCGGCTTGGGTTCCTCGCCCTGCGCGTAGCAAAGCAGACTGCTCGACGTTGCCCGCTTCTTTCCCGCCAGCACGAGTTCCAGTAGTTCATTTGCCAGGCGTTCGTCGTTGGTAAAATGAAAGCTCTCAAAGTAGGTGGTCTCCAAAGGCCGCCCGGTTTTTTGCAGAAATTCCTGCCAATATTGTTCGATTGTCATGTGTGTCCCCCCCCCTATTGCGGCGCGGTTGTTTGATCCGCCGCGTTCGAGATTTATCCTATCAAATCGCGCCTTGAACTGCAATGCCGCCGGTTGGCGTTTTTTTCCGTGACTTGGTTACGGTTAAGAATGGCGAAATGCTCTACTCTTAATCTATTGAATATTAAAAAATAAGTTTGTAGAGGTATTTGTCTTGAGTAACAGTATTTGGAGCCAGATGTTCGGCGGCGAGCCGGAGCAGAAACAGCCTGTCGGTGCGGACGCGGTCATCCGCGTCAACCGCAACCGTTGCCCCGAAAACCACCCCTGCCCTTCCGTTCGTGTTTGCCCGGTTGAAGCGCTTTCGCAAGTTCGTTTCAGCGCGCCAACCGCGGACATGGACAAATGCATCAAGTGCGGCAAGTGCGTGCGCTATTGTCCGATGGGAGCCATCACGCTCGCGTAACAAAGACTTGCCCCAACCAAAGGAGTACTACATGAAAAAGTTTCTTTCCATTATCGCCCTCGCGCTCTCCGCGCTGACGCTCTCCGCCTGCGCCGCACCCGCGGCAGCAGCCGAGGCCATGCCCACCGACGCGCCTGTTGTGGAGTATAAAAAGATCTCCGCCGCGGACGCCAAGGCGCGCATAGACAGCGGGGACGAGCTCATTATCCTCGACGTGCGCACGCAGGAAGAGTTTGACGCGGGGCATATCGCGGGCGCAATCCTCGTGCCCAACGAGACCATTATCGACGAACAGCCGGAACTCTTGCCCGACCTTGACGCGGAGATTCTCGTCTACTGCCGCAGCGGCAACCGCAGCGGGCAGGCGGCGAACAAGCTCATCGCCATGGGTTACACCAACGTGGTGGATTTCGGCGGCATCATCGACTGGCCTTACGAAGTCGTAACCGACTAATTTTCACAGTTTTTCAGTCTTTATCCCCAGTGTCGAACCCCCCATGTTGTTCCTATCTCGCGAAAAACCGCCCAAATGTTTGGACGGTTTTTTGTTTGTCTCTTTGATGGAGGGAAGAAAAAATAAAAAGAGTTTTTTATTTTTGGTGTGTTTCTCGCGAAAAAGCGCCGGAAACTTCCGATGGTTTTTTGTTACACTTTTCTTTTCTTTTCTTTTTCAAAGAGTAAAGAGTCTCTTCTCATAATCTTTCACAAAATACCGTTTGCCTTTTTGAACCACTGTGTGACCTTCCATCTCCAATAGACGCTTTTGCCCGTCAATTCCTTCGGGATACTTTTCGTTGAGCTCTCCGTCTTTCTTGAGCGTGCGCCAGAACGGCGTTTCGTCCGTCCCGCGCTCCAGCGAAGCATTTGCTGCGATGTTGATGAAGATGCCCGCCGTGAGCGGACAAGTGCCGTCCGCGCCAAACCGCGTCGCAAGATGCGCGCGGATGCGATCGCTTGTGATCAGTTTCCCCGCGGGTACGCTACGCATGATCTCGTCATACGCAATCGGTGGCGCGATGAGAAGCTTGGTTCCGCCATAGAGCGCGATTGCTTTCGGGTCTTCGAGGATAGAAATCTTCGGCAGGTCCGTGTCGTCATGCAGCTTGTCGTTGAAAGACCGTTTCGCCATACAATATCCTCCTGCGAGATAATGTTACACTTCCCGTTTCAGCGCGATCGGCAATAGACGATTCGTCTCCTTGACATAACGGTCAAATCCCTCTTTATACCCCGCCATGCGTGTCTCCGCCAGCGGAATGCTGATAAAGAGAAACATCAGCGTGTTGACGAGCGCACCGAGCCCCAGCAGCCAAAGATCGGACCGAACAGAGAGCAGCACCGCGAAAACGCCCCACCACATCAGGATTTCGCCCAAATAGTTCGGGTGCCGCGCGTGCCGCCAGACGCCGCTGCGGATGATCTCTCCGCGGTGCGCCGCCTGCTTTTGAAACCTGTGCAGCTGAACATCCGCGATGAGTTGCAGCGTCGCCGCGCTCAGGCACAACGCAAGCCCCAGCAGCGTGAAGAGATTGACCCCGCCCGTCTGGATGTAGTGCAGCACGGGCAACAGGCAAAGAAAGACCACCAGCGTGGGGAAGAGCATGATGCCAAACAGGCTCACGAGCGGATAGAGCGCGCCGGACTTTTCGCGCAACATGGTATAACGCCAGTCCTGATGGTCGTAGCCGTGGAAGGTATACGCCCAGTTTGCGGTGAGGCGAATGCCCCAATAGGTCACGCAGAGCAGCAGCGCAATCGTGCCCGCGTTCCACACGCCGAACGCCGACATGCACAACGGCAAAATCACGACGGGCGCCACCGACCAGTACGGGTCATACACCGAGGCGTTGCCCAACGGCAGGCTGACCAAATAGAGAAACATCGTCGCCGCGACATCCGCCGCGAACACGCGAAACAGCGCGCCGCCCGCGACGCGGCGATAGACAAACAACCCCACTGCGAGCGCCGCCGCATAGACGGCCAACGTAAAAAGAAAACTCAATTTTCTGCTCTGCTTCAAGATATACCCCCCGATCTACCCTGATTTATACGCGCTCGAACACGCGCTTTGCCGCCTCCACCACATGCGCCATGAGCACGGAGGTCGTCACGGTGCCAACCCCTCCGGGAACCGGCGTGATCGCGCCCACAATCGGCTCTACGACGGAAAAGTCCGCGTCGCCCGTCATCTTGCCCTCGCTGTTGAAGTTGATGCCGACATCCAGCACGACTTGCCCCGCGGAAACATAGTCCGCGCCGACGACGCCCGCGCGACCCGCCGCGACGATCAAAATCTCCGCGCGTTTTGTCACCGACGGCATATCCTTTGTTTTCGTGTGGCAGATTGTCACCGTCGCGTGCTTTTGCAGCAGCATCATCGCCACGGGCTTGCCGATCACGAGGCTTCTGCCGATCACGACCGCGTTTTTACCCGCGGGATCGATTTTGTAATAATCCAATATCTCCATGCAGGCCTGCGCCGTGCACGGCGGAAAGCCGCGTTTGGTACCCGTGAACACACCCGCAAGCGAGCCGTCGGTGATGCCGTCGATGTCCTTCTCCGGCAGGAGCGCTTCCCGCGCGAACATGTCGTCGATGTGCTTGGGCAAGGGTCGCAGCATCAGGCAGCCGTGGATCGTTGCGTCGAGGTTGATCTTCGCGATCTCGAGAAGCAAGCTTTCCTGCGACACCGTCTCCGGCAGCACGATCTGCTTGACCGCGACGCCGACGGTTTCCGCGCGCTTGATGGCTCCCCGCTCATAGGCGAGGTCGTCCGGCTTTTCACCAACGCGCAGGATCGCGAGCATAGGCATTACCCCGCGCGAAACCAGCGCAATCACATCCGCCTTGATTCGTTCATTCAACGCGGAGACGACCTCCGCACCCTTGAGAAGCTGCGCCATGCATATCCCTCCGCTTGCGTTTCTTAAAACAGTCCGCTGATCTTGCCGGATTCGTCGACGTCGATGCGTTCCGCCGCGGGCAGTTTCGGCAGGCCCGGCATGGTCATGATGTCGCCCGTGAGCGCGACGATGAAGCCCGCGCCCGCGCTGACCTTGAGCTGGCGCACGTTGAGCGTGAACCCTCTTGGCGCACCGAGCAAGGCGGCGTTGTCGGAAAACGAATATTGCGTCTTTGCCATGCAGACTGGCAAGTTGCCAAAGCCGAGGTCGGTAAACTGCTTTGCCTGCTTCTTCGCCTCGGGGCTAAATGTCACGCCGTCTCCGCGATAGATGCGCTTGACGATTGCCTCAATCTTCTGCTCGATGGTGAGATCGAGTTCATAGCTCTGCGTAAAATGATTCTCGCCCTCCGCGATGCGGCAGACCGCCTCCGCAAGCGCGACTCCGCCCGCGCCGCCTTTCGCCCAAACTTCCGAGAGGGCGACAGGAACATTCAGCGCGCGGCACTTCTCCTCGACCAAAGCCAGTTCCGCCGCCGTATCCGTCGGGAACGCGTTGATCGCAACCACGCAGGGCAGGCCGAACACCGTCTGGATATTCTCCACGTGCTGCAAGAGATTCGGCAAGCCTTTCTCCAGCGCGTTGAGGTTCTCCGTCGTGAGTTGATCCTTGGGCGAACCGCCGTGGTGCTTGAGCGCGCGCACGGTTGCGACCACGACCACCGCGCTGGGTTTGAGCCCCGACATGCGGCACTTGATGTCGATGAATTTCTCCGCGCCAAGATCCGCACCAAAGCCCGCCTCGGTCACCGCATAGTCGCCGAGCTTGAGCGCCAGGCGCGTCGCGGTCAGGGAGTTGCAGCCGTGGGCGATGTTGGCAAAGGGGCCACCGTGCACGAACGCGGGCGTATGCTCCAGCGTCTGCACAAGGTTGGGCTTGAGCGCGTCTTTTAAAAGCGCCGCCATCGCGCCCGCCGCCTTCAGGTCGCCCGCCGTGACGGGCTTTTCGTCGTAGGTGTAGCCAACGATGATGCGCCCAAGGCGCGCCTTGAGGTCGAGCACGTCCGACGCGAGGCATAGCACCGCCATGACTTCGCTCGCGACCGTGATGTCGTATCCGTCCTCGCGCGGGGTGCCGTTGACCCTGCCGCCGAGACCGTCCACAATGAAACGCAGCTGACGATCGTTCATATCGACGCAACGTTTCCATGTGATCCTGCGCGGGTCGATGCCCAGCGTGTTGCCCTGATAGATGTGGTTATCCAGCATCGCCGCGAGCAGGTTGTTCGCCGCGCCGATTGCGTGAAAGTCTCCCGTAAAGTGGAGGTTGATGTCCTCCATGGGCACGACCTGCGCGCGCCCGCCGCCGGCGGCTCCGCCCTTCATGCCAAACACGGGGCCAAGCGACGGTTCCCGCAGGGCGACCACCGCGCGTTTGCCGAGGCGGTTTAGCCCGTCCGCGAGTCCCACAGTTGTGGTGGTCTTGCCTTCGCCCGCAGGCGTCGGCGAAATCGCGGTGACGAGAATCAGCTTGCCGTCGGGTTTTTCGCTTAGATCGCGGAGTAAATTATAGTCGATCTTCGCCTTGTACTTGCCGTATTGCTCGACATAGCGCTCGTCAATGTTCAATCCGCGCGCGATATCCAAGATCGGCAGCATGGGGGAAGACTGTGCGATTTCGATGTCCGAAAGGTTACTCATCCGGTTTCTCCTTGTTTCAGGGCGCACGCGCGCTCACTTTTCGTTTTCAATCCGCGCTGCAATCCGCCTTTTCCGCGGCTTTCAGCAGATATCATTGTATTATTATTCAGCCCCGCGCGTCAACGCTTTCCGGCGGATGTGTTGCGCGCCCCTGCGCTTTGCGGCAAGCAAAAAGACACGCATTCTCGCGTGCCTTCTTACCGTTCAATATAATGTTGCCGGATTGTTTTTCTCCTGTCGGAGTATCTTCTCAATATAATGTTGCCCGATCATATTTCTCCAGCCAGAGGCTGAGCAGCACATCCAGATCGTCCGCAAACTCGCGGTCGGTCTGGGTTGCCTTTTTCTCCATCTCCTCCAGCACGGCAAAGGTGAACGCGCCGTTGCCGTAGGTTTTCGCGTCCTCCTGCAACTTTGGGTGGAAGCAACCGCCGGTCGCCTCGGCAAACTCGTATCGCTTGCGGATGCCGCCGATCTCCGCGCTCGCCAGAACGAGGGAGCGCCCCGTTTGGGTGTTGGTTACGGCGTAAATGCCGCCGATTTGCGCGCGCTGTTTGTAGGCGGCGATGAGGTCTTTTTTGTTTTGGGGTTTCATGTTTGTTGCTCCGTGTCCGGCGCGGGGATTTTTCATGTGCGTGCGCCGACAAGGGTATTATACATCAGTGGAGGGGGTGGTGGGGTCTACGGGTCGTGGAGTGGGGGAGCGTTTTCTCACTTTTCGTTTTTCAAAACATCAAGGGATGCATCGCGAACGCAGAATTTTCCTGAATTCTTAGTTGCTGCCATTGGAGAGATTTGCGGAAAACTGAGTGTGCGCTTTACAGATTCGAATGAAAGATTGACATATTGTCCTTATTGAGATATTATACTAATAAAGATTCTATACTGTACTAGGATGGCTGTATGATTAGACGAAATACGATTCAATGCGCTTTGGTACTTGAGGCTGTCAACAAATTGAGTTGCCACGCGACTGCAGACGAGGTATATAGTGCAATCGTAAAAGAACACCCACATATCAGCAGAGGAACCGTGTATCGGAATCTGCAGCGGTTATCCGACTTAGGCGAAATTCGGAAACGAGAGTTCCCCGGTAGTGCTGATCGATTTGACCATATCTGCAGCAATCATTACCATGCCAAGTGTGTCAAGTGTGGCCGTGTTTTTGATGTGGACATGGAATATAAGGCGGATTTGGAGAAAACGATCAAAGATACACACGGCTTTTCATTTACTGGACATGATATTGTTTTTAAAGGTATCTGCTCGGAATGCGAACGTAACTCGAAGGAATCATGACAACTAATTCCGGATCAGTATGATCGATGCGTATACGGGAGCATGGAATAACCCCGTAAATAATATATAAGGAGAAAAGCTATGAGAAGTATCACAACGCTAGACCTACAGTACGCGCATAGATTCTATGGATTCAAAGGCGAAGCACAGTACTTACATGGGCACACCGGCATTCTGACGATCGAGGTGGAAGATTCCGTCAATACCGGTGTCAACATGGTTTTCCCCTGCAATGAAATTCAGAAGACCGCGTGGGATGTGCTGAGAAACTTCGACCATGCGCTGATCCTCCGCGAAGATGATCCCCTGTTACCTGCGATCCTCGATGTTTATGAGAAGCAGGGGATTAAAGATGGTGCCCCGACCAACAAAATGAAGGGACCCGCCTTCAAAACCGCGCTTGCAACCGCATATCCGGAATGCCGTTTGGTTGTAACCAAAGAGACTATGACCGTTGAAGGCATGATCAAGATTGTGTATGATTTGCTGAAGGACAAGCTGAACATTGCCAAGCTGACCTTCACAAGCGGCGTTAACGCGGCTTCCGAAGTATTCGAAACTCACAACGCCATTGACCGCTGCCCGTTGTGCGGTATTGCTCTAAACGAAAACGGCGCATGTCCCAAGTGCGGATATAAGAAGTAAACATACTAAGGAGTGCATCGTTGTAACACAAAACAAACAGCTGATTAGCACCCTCTGGGAGCAATCGAAAGGTTGCTCCTTTTTCATGCGTTTTCAAAGCTTTAAACGTTAATAACTTTCGACTTATCCCGCGTCTCGGTTCGTTACTTTGGCATGCATTCTTATGGGGATTTTTCATGTGCGTGCGTCGACAAGGATATTATACATCAGTGGAGGTGGTGGTGGGGTCTACGGGTCGTGGAGTGGGGGGTGCAACGCTCGTATTATTGTTTCTCTGATCAATGTCAATCACAGTACAGTTTTTATATAGAACTGGGGTTTTCAACATGTTCCGACGTTCTCTCTCAGCATTTAGAATATATTTCATTGGTTTCGTATGATAAACAACAAGCTTCATTCCTGCGTCGTCAACTGTTGAATACGTTCTAACTATATCCAGAATAAATTCGCTTTCAACTTCGCTCAGACCTGTTTCATAGAAATTATCTATTGTGCAAAGAATCGGTTTTCTTGCAACAAAATTCAGCTCAAACAACTCATGATTATAATCATTGATAATATTCTTTAAAGATGGAATCCACGGACCTTCCTGCATTCTTAAATAAATACCACCAGAAATTGACTCTCCAAATTGCTGTAAATATTTAAGATCAATTAGATAAAGCAGCTTAGTAAGCTTAAAAAAGGAAACTAATTTCGCTTCCGCAACAATAGTTGCTATCATATCTAATAATCGTACATTTGTATTTAGGCTTGCACTCCGTTTGGGTGTTGAGGTTGCTTTCTTCTTGATACCTTCGGTGGGTGATACAGCATGCGACAACTTAATGAAATCAGCACGTTGTTGAATCATTGACCTATGAATAGCTGCACGGGGACTCATATGGTATAAAGGGTATAGGAATCTCTTGTTCCAAGGCTGCAAGCTTGCAACGCTTTCCCGTAAAGTATAGTCGTGCTGATCGATATACTTAATAGCTTCAAGTGCTTTGATACCCAAAGTAACAACGATTTCGGGATTAATAAGTTCGATCGTCATCGATAGAAAATAGCTACAATTTGATATTTCCTTGGCAGTTGGTGTTGCATTATTTCCATCTTCATCTTGCGGATTACACAAGATTGCGTTGGTTATGAAGACATCATCTCTGCTCCATCCTATATTGGCAAGTAGCGTTTCGAAATTCTCGCCAGTTCTGTCTCCATACAATGGTATTCCTGTGCATTCCGCGCCTAACCGTCCAGGAGCTTCTGCAATGAACATGACTTTAGAATTAATGTTGCCATTAACTGAAGATAATACTTTTTTTCTATCACACATTCTTTCGCAAAGATTACACCTCTGCACTGAAGATGTAAAATCGTTGAAGAAAGCTGTTTTACTGTATACCACCACAATCTCCTCCAAGCAGACAAGCAGGGTCAGGATTCTTGTATAGTGTATTATACTCCAAAAACTTTTGCGCCAGACAGCCCGAAAGACATTTTTTATTTGCTCCACAGCTTACGCACGGTGGTTCTGTGATTTCGCTAAGAGCTTTCCGTACCTCTCGAAAGTAAGATGAATTATCCCAGCACTCTTGTAGTGTAGCCTCGCCTAAGTTTGAAAACTTCACTGGGGTCGTAATTTGCTCTGCTGTAATTTGCTTAAACGCATCGCAAGGAAAGACATCCAAATCTGGTGATATTATCATTCTATCTTTTGCTGCCATGCATTTGGGTTCTTCATTAATCAGTAAAACATTATAAGGTGAACCTGTCCTAATGTCGAATCCTTTCTCCCAAAGTCTTTTTATCATTCGGGACAACTCAAGGCTTTGCTTCTTTGTCATAACTCCTTGCTTATGAATCAATCTTCCTCTACCTTGCGGGACAAATCTTAATATGCTTGTACGATCCACTCCAATTGATTTAAGATAGTACACTAACTTCTCTATGCTTTTATAGTTACTTGCTAATGCCACAAAATGAACTTCCGGCTGTATTCCTAAGTTCTTAACGCATTCGATTGCACTAATAGTATTTTGAAAGCTATCTGCAATTCGGGTTATTTTATTGTGCTCCGCCTCATCGCACGAATATATGCTAAACACGATTTTTTGTAATCCTGCTTTGGTTAGTTCTTCAAAGATTGCTTTGGCATTATTTGCATTACCCGAAGAGTACATCACTGTTTTGATGCCCATATCATGTGCAACCTTCACAGCTTCTACGATTCCGTTCCAACATAAAGGCTCTCCACCAGAAAAAGCAATTTCTTTAACACCCATTTGATGTGCATTATGAATTATTTCAAGGCACTTATCATACGGCATTTCTCTTGTGTTTTCCGAATGAGCATTACTGGAGCAATGAACGCAAGCTAACGGGCATCGATGTGTAACCTCTATTTTTAATTCTCTTAAAGTATAATTTTCCATTTTATCCTCTGGTAATCTCTCTTGCTATAGCTATTAGCTCGTTTTTTTGATTCTCAACAAACGCATGCGAAGAGATACAAGTGATACAACCGATTGTAGAATCAGTCTCCGCACATATATATTTCAGGAGACTACATAGACCAAGATAATTGCCAAATGCACGATGCATAAAATCGTGATTTCGATATACTGCTAGTAAACTTATTTGTCTTCCGTGCCTTGCTTCTTCTTCATTCTCAAGTTGCAGGGCAACATAGTTCAGGCACGGAGCTGCCATTATCTTATTACGATCTCTCTCTGGTTCAGGTATTAGCATGACATATGCAGTTTTATATGTAATTGGCCTTTCATTGATTTTCTCAATAATATTACCCAACTGATCAATGTATCCATTTTCAGTCGGATAATGAATCATACTTTGAAAGTATGTGCCCCACCCACTGTGATCCATTTTTCTCGTCAGCGTAAAATACTTCTTATATGCTCTGTAAAGCAATGCCTTTTCAGGGTATTTTCGATACAACCGAGTTGGAAAAATCGTATGTTCTACATGTTCAGGAGTAATTAACCCGTGTGTTCCAGCAAACTCACACAAAATGCCAGTGATTCGATCGTCATTTAGGGTCGGATTCTTAATTTGAACTACCAAGTTCCATATGTCCCAATTATTTCTCTTCAACTCGATTATAGCTTTTGCCCAGGCAATTTGATAAGATTCGTCAGTAATAACAAGGGGTTGATTCATAACTAACCCTCCTATTTAAACATACAAGAACATACTACCATTTCAACGTGTAATTTCAAATAGTTTTTTTGTACATTCATAAACTTGTAAATATTAGAACAAACAATAGCGCGCCGATCACACGACCGACGCGCTTATTTCATATCTCAAACTATTATTTACTCTTCTCTCCCAAAAACCCCGCCAACTCCTCCAGCGCCTCCTGCCCCTCCGCCATATTCAACCGCACCTGAAACTCATGCATCAGCGGGAATTTCGTCGTCGTCGGCAGGAAGCTCACAACCTCAACCCCCTGCCCCTCCAGCGCGGCAATCATCTCCTGCGCCTGCGAAAGGAACGAATCCTTATCCCCGCAGTCGATGAACGTAGCAGGATAATCCGCCGTCACCCAGGCGACGGTATTCATGCTGTTTGCCGCCTCGGTTCCCTCGTAATGCTTTTCTCCCGTCATCATCCACACGGAATCCGCAATCAGCGGAAAACCCGTTGCGCGCAGGGTGTCGATATTGTAGTAGCCGCAGTGCAGAATCACGCCCTTGAGCTGCTCCTTGGCAATCGCGGGCGTGCCGCCGATGCGCGCCTGAAACGCGGGGTTGGTGTAGTAAAGCCCCATCTGGGAGCTCAAGTGCCCGCCTGCGCTGTCCCCGCCGATGAAGATTCTCTGCGTGTCGATGCGGTATTCTTCCGCGTGCGAGAGCAGGAAGGCAATCGCCTCGTTGACCTGCAACATCTGCGTGGGAAACCGCCCCTCGGGAGCTAGCTGGTAGTTGATGTTGGCGACCACATAGCCCCGGCTGGCGAGCGTCTGACAATAGTAGGCGAAGTCGCCTTTATCGTCGCCGACATAATAGCCGCCGTGCGCGTAAACGATCAGTGGCAGAGGTTCCGTGCCCTTTGCGGCGAAGACGTCCAGCATGCCGTTGTCAAACGCGCTCTCATACGAAACGTCTGTGCCCAGCGTGTCGATCTTCGTGAGCACCGCATCGTAGTCGTTTGGCTTCACGCCCGCGTTGCCGGAGCAGAGCGCGCGAATAAACTCGCGTTGCAGGAACGTGTTATTGGAGGAGACGATCCACACAACAAGCACGACCAGAATCAACACCAGAAGCACTATCATCCACCAACGCATAACACTTCTCCGATCTTTTCGATGGTTTGATTATATCCTATCCGCGCTGTGATAGACAGTAATTGCATGTGCGCGGCAGGCTTTTTTTGCTCCGGAAGGCGAACTGTGCCGCCGGAAAACCGCGAAAGAATTGCGCTTCGCGGCGTAAAAGGGTATACTATTGCTATTCTTGTTGGGAGAGTAATGCATGCTCTATTCGTTATTTCCGATTTCCTATGATCTTTCCTGGATGCTCGTGAGCGTTCTCGCCGCGTTTATCCTCACGTTTGTTGCAATCAAAATCGGCATCGCTCGCCTGCCCAAAGACCAGGGCAGAAAGCATGCCGTCAACGGTGATCTCGCCAAGGGAAAACCGCGCGGTGCCGGGATGATCTTCAGCATCAGCAGCGTGCTGGTGTTTCTTGTGTTCGTTCCGTTTCGCTGGGAATATGTGATCTATTGCGCGCTGTTTCTTTTAGAGATGCTCTCGGGCTATCTGGACGACCGCAGTTCCGCCTCCTGGAGCGAATGGAAGAAGGGGCTTTTAGACCTCGCCGTTTGCCTGTTCGCCGCGGGAACGTATCTCGTCTTCAACGCGTCGCACAGCCTCGCGCTCTTTGGCTGGACACTCGTGCTGCCGCCGTGGCTGTTTCTGCTCGTGGCGACGTTCGTACTCTGGGTTTCGATCAATTTCACCAACTGTACGGACGGCGTGGACGGACTTTTAGGCAGCGTCTCCATCGTGTCTCTTGCGACGTTTGCGGCGGTCTTCCTGCTGATGGGCGACTCCACCGACCTCGCGCAGATGTGCTTTATCTTCATCGCGTCGCTGCTGGCCTACCTCGCGTTTAACGCCTCGCCGAGCCTGATCATCATGGGCGACGCGGGCTCGCGTATGATCGGCATCTTCCTCGGCATCATGGCGCTGAAAACCTATAACCTCATGTACTTCATCCCCGTCGTGCTGGTGATCATCCTCGACGGCGGCATCGGGCTGTTTAAGCTGCTGTTCATCCGGCTCACTAAGATCAAGAGCTTCCTTAAGTCCGTTCGCACGCCCTTACACGACCATGCGCGCAAGAACATGGGCTGGTCGGACACGCAGGTTGGTTATCGCTTCGCGATCATTCAGGCGCTTGTGAGCGGCCTGTGTGTCGCGGCGCTGTTGCTGCGGCGGTAAACGGGATTTTCATCCTTTTGCGCTACTGAGCCACTCGCTTTCGGGTGGCTTTTTTGTGCGCAACACAAAGCCGCCCTGATAGGCGGCTTTGCATGTATCGTTCTTCAAACAAAGTTGTTGTAATATGATTCTTCAGAAACGCTGCGGTCTGCGCGTAAGCTTGCCTTTCGACTTTTGCAGGAAGAAGGTGCCCCGCTCGATATACATCACGGCCAGCGCATCTACGCGATAGTTTCTCACCGACATATCTTCACTTACGGCGTAAAACTCACCCCAACGCTGTTCGCTGGCGTTGGGGTCCTGATAGGACGGCACAACGTAGGCAAGCTCCGCATCCTGTGTGCGCATCAGGCAACCGATGATGGAGTATCCGCTGTCGTCTGCTATGTAGGTGCCCTTCTCCGTTGGGTTTGCCTGCAGGAGAACCGCGCGCCAACCCGCATCCCGCACCAACGCGTGCCATTCGGCGGCGGAGGCAACCCCCGCAAGACTGTTTGCGAGTTGGAGCAGGTCGGGCTCCTCGCCTTCCGGAATCCGGACGGGTTCAACCACTACTGGAACCTCAGGCTCCTGATAACGCGCACTGTAAGCGCTGTTTTGCCCGGCAACCGCCGCTAGCTGCTCTATTATGTCCGGCGCGAGCTTTACGTGCCCCTCTCGCGGCCAAGCGAACTGCTCGACTTTCAGCGGAGAGATTGCTTTCAACCCGGCAGAAAGCTGGTCGTTCATCTTCGTGAGCAGTCTTGTTTGGCTCTCCGTGTCCCAAGCAGTCGTTGCTGTCGATATCGCAAGCCATGCCAGTAGACCGATACCGAGCACCCCAAGCGCGATTGCCGCAACCGGAACCCAGACTTCCATCTTTTCCGCGCTGAAGATGCCGGAGGATTTTATATCTGTTGGCACGTTACCGTTCTCGCCGCTATTGCCGCCGGGTTCGTCAGCAGCATTCTTCAAGGAAACAATTTCCGCTTCTTTCGATGCTATCGTGTTTGCATCTACCGCGTGTTGCGCTGACAAAGCGATTACGACGAGGTTTGCATCAATCCAACCCTGTGTTGGCAGATTTGCTCCGGCAGTCTCTGTCGTTGGCTCCGTTGCTTCTGCCGCGTCCGCATAGCTTAAGAGCACCAGTGCCATTCCCGCGATGATTTCGCTCTTTGCGGCTTTGTTTGCCGCTGCTTGGTCGTAGATCACGATCACGTCGTATGGGCTCTCGCCACTCACCGGCACGAACGTTTGATTGGACTTGAGCGTACCGATTGGCAGACCGTCCTCACCCAACACCTCAGTATTCTTCCCGATGGGCACGATCAGCGGCTTCTCCTCTTCCGCCGCGAGCGCGCCCGACAGAACGGGTAGGCACAGCGCAAGTAGCAGCAGCGCCATCGCGCCGATTGCGAGTAATCTATGTTTGCGTTTCAATTCGTTGCTCCTTTCTTAGTTCGCTAAGTCCTTCTTGTCGTTACCCAGATAGAATCCAGCGACCACCTCGACAGCGTTCAGGAAGTATCCGTTGTCCGGCTGATGTCGATTGATTGCCGCATTTACCCCGCCGTTTGACAGAATTTTCAGGTCATACTCATTCTCGAAAAACTCCCAACCGAAGCTTTGCGATGCAATCCTTCTGTATTCATGCATGAAGTTTGCAAACTCTTTTGAGTCCGTATTAATATTCGTCGTGATGTAGTGCAACGGATGGAACGCACCCGAATCGTCTGCATTGATACTTGCTCCGCCAAACGTCACTTGCTGCGTTGGACCACCTTCTTCCGCAACAAATCCCGTCGGAAAGTCTGCCAGTGATCCGTACGCCACCTCTTCTTTGGGTTTGAGGGAAAACCGACAGCTCATTTGCTCGCGGGTGATCGCGGTACCCGATGCCTGCTGGAACATTAGCGTGATAAAATAGCGAATTCGGTCTAAGTCTGGAGACAACCAGCGGATCATCTTAGAACCGTTGCCAGCAAATAGCAGTGAAACATTCATTCCAGTGTTCTGACCGCCGCGAATCATGAGGCCAGATAGCCAAACGCTCGCAGCCAAGAAGAAAGCTATTCGTTTCTTTAGCTCCAAGAAGGAAACTCCTTCTTTGTGAGCTTGCGGATCGTTTTTTACTTGCGCCGGATCAAGATTGCTTGCTGCGCAAGTGTTGATAAACATTTCGCCGTAGTTTTCAGGCGCGCCTGCTGAAGCAGGATTATTCAAATCTCTCTCAATCCGCATCGAGAACAAGTCTTCCACAAAACTATGTCCAAAACTTGAAGTTCGTTCAAGGATAAATCGACCATAGTCTCGGACTGCACTAGTTTTCACAAGGTCTGATTCATGGACTAATCTGTGTAGAAGCAAGTTGCCATTCTGTCGAAGTTTGTTGATCAAAACTGCGCGTGCTCCAAATCCAAGCGATGTCGAGTAAGAATTCCTTCGATGATTATCGTCTATCAAACTTAAGAACATATCGGTTGATCCACCGCCGATATCAATGACGAAATAATTCTGATTGTAACTATCCTGCGCTACAGAATATCGGTAGACGGCCTCGCTTTCCGTAATGCTTCCTACCAAAGGTGCTATTTTTGTTATTGGTTTATTATCACTTACGGGTGGCGGAACTACTTTCAATCCAGTCAGTGTTGCAGTTATATCCAACATGGCATTCAGTGCTTCAAAGTATGAGTCGCGCATGCTAATCTCAAAGGATAATGGATAGGATGCTGTGATTGATAATGAACCGCAATGATTCACACGAGCTTCAAGCGCGACCATCATCATGATTTCTGTCAAAATTGTTTGAACACGATATTGATTTAACTGCGATGATTGATCCCATTTTAAGTTCGAATGCAGCTTAGGCCATAATACAATTGTCCTCGCTTGCATGAAAGCACGGAAGAAAATCCAGCTGTCTGCAAGCATCTGTCTGGGACCATTCGTATCCAAAGCATCGGCTAAAACTGTCTGCAACGGAATGCAATCTGGATATGCCTTCACATCAGCGGCACTTTTTAACAGGATACCAAAAGGAACCGTTGTTGCTTCAGCCCGGCTCTGCTTCAATGACACTTTATGCAACGGCACTGGCAAAGGCGGGAAGAAGTATCTCTCCAACCTCGAAGTTTCAATCCCCGCCCCGTCAATTGTATTCATCAGCGGCAAACTCCACATATTCATGCCGGAAATTTTCCCGGGCTCGTTGTCATCCACCCCGCCGTAAAGCGTGGTTGCGGAGGTACCAAAGTCGATCGACGCGCGGTAGACGCTCGTCTTTTCACCGGGAAGGATCATCTGCCGCTCGCGAACCTGCATAAAGCCGATGAGCTTGTTATCCTTGAAGAGCTTGCAGCTCTCCGGCGCTCTGTTGAGCTTATAGTAGTTGAGCGTGCCCTCCAACCCCTCTTTGTCGGAATACGTCTTCTCATAGGTGATCATATCCTCGTGTTCCGGCTCCACACGATAGCCGTTGATCGCGTTACAGAACAGATAATAATCCTTCCAATCCGAGATCTTCTGGCGCGGCCAAATACCCGCGACGCACAGATTTCTCCATGGATCCGAATCGATCTGCGCCACAGAATACGTCTTGGAGAACGTGATATCGCCGATGACGATGGATGCTTTGATCTTGTCCACGCGTACGCCGTCCGGCGAGAATGTGCAGGTGAGATGATATTCGGGAATTAAGTCCTCGTTGTCGTGCCAAAGCTTCCAGAATTCTCCGGTGACCGGCATCGTGACAAAGAAGTGCGTCCATTTACCGTCGAGCTGCTTCTTGCTAACCAGGCATTCCTTGCCGATGCCGCCCGCAAAGCGATGCGTATCGAGCACCTCCGGCAGAGACGAAGCCTGATCGATCACAGAATAAAACGCGCGATCGAGGAAGATGCGGAGGTTTTTCGGGACGTGCAGATCTCCGATCTTCATGCCGTCCTGCTGTTCCGCGGCGGTAAAGAAGCTCATCATATTCGGCATGCGCTGCGCTTCGAGGCGGAACGCCTCCGACAGCGCTTTTTCATAATCGCTCAACAGGCGCACACTTTGCAGCGTTGCCGCGGCACCTTGCAGGCGCTGCTGCGCCGCGAGGTCATCGCGATATTTCATCAGCCAGCGTTGCAGCATCAGCGCGTGCACGGGCATAAGAGCGGGGGTCTTGTCCGCCTCCTTTTCGCCAAGCTGGAACGGAGTCGCGCGACCGTCGTCGTCCAAAACCGGTGAATGGACCTGATTGTCCGTGATCCACGGAATCCGACCCGGATACACCATCCTGAGGTTACGCCACGCGTCCTTGGTCGGGATCACGTGCACCGTTGGAGAAGACATCGCGATGGGATACTGCATATCCCCGGCCTCAATGTAGTAAATCTCCATGCTCGGCCATCGATCGCTGTTTGGACGGGTACTGTATGCCGCGCGCAGATACGCGCTGCTCACGGAATCAGAGAATCGAATCTGTTTCGTATGCACCTTGACGCCATACGACTCCGCAAGCACAAGCAGCGCAACCATTGCGCGCCATTCGCGCTTTGCAATCGCCTCATACTCCAGATAGCTCGGGTCTTCCGCCTTGTTGAGCAGCAGCATCTCAAACAGCCGGTGCTGGCTCCAGATATCCGGCACGGAACTGATCCGCCGGAAATCCGTCTGCTTCGGCCGCGCTTCCTGCTTGGCGTCTACGATGCGCAGCTCTTTGGCGATATCCTGCATCTTGTAGATGCCGCCGCTGAGATCGATTTCATTCGGGTGTGACGAGAACCAGTGATAAAACGACATAACTTTGCCTCCGTATCCGTCTTTACAGCGCGCGGAGCACGCAGCACTCCATCAGGGAGGAAACGAAATATTTCGTTGCGCCCTGCGGGTCTACACGCGCCGAGTTCATCTTTGTTGTGATGTCTGAGCAGGCGATGCCGAGCAGGTCGAGCTTGGTCGAGCCTTCCCGTGCCGCGTCATTCACGGCCGATTGTATGTGCGGCGTGTTGCGCTTCTCGTCGCCCTCAATCTTCAGTAGATCGTGCATGCCATGGTGATCCAGCTCCTCCAGCCAGCGGAACATACTCTCGGCAAACGCGAGAGCCGATCCCACGCCGTCGATCCGGCTGTCATACGTATCCAGTAGATCTTTCTGCTTCTTCCAGACGGTGCGAAACACCTCCGGCCGGTAGTTCCACGACGTCTTGATCGCCGCACTGGTGCGATAATAACTGCTCAGCATCAGGCAAAAGCGCTCGAGCCGCAGAATATAATCGCTCACGGAGCGGACGCTTCCCGCATCCGCGCCGCCGTTGGAGACGGGGAAATAGTCAAAGCTGTTCAGCGGAACTGCTTCCTCCGGCGGAACGCTCTGCTCCGAATTCGCGGTGCTCCATTTCAGCGGAACATAGACCTTCCGGAAAACATTGTCCGCCTTGGGGATGTCGCCCGCAAAGTACCGGCAAGCGCCGATGGCAGCCATCAGCTCGGCGGGCATGGAAGGATCGTTCTGCCCTTCGTCCACACGGCTGTTGCGATCCAGGCGCACGCGTTTCCACGCGCCTTCCTCGTCCTTCTTCTCCATTTGGCGGCGGTCATCGCCGACGAACTGGGCAAACTCCACCTCGGTTAGAATCTCGGAGGTTTCGTAATATTTCAGCGCCATCTTGCTGTTGATTGAGAAGAGTCCGCTGTCGACATCGGTATCCTGACCGACATCGAAATACGGCAGCATCAATGTCAGCGCAACGTGCTTCGCAAACGGTGCGGTGTTGCCGATGTCGCCCTTGCGGCAGGCGCGGATGAATTTCTGCGCCAATGTCGGCGTGCCGCTGGCGCCCGTGCCGCCGAAGACCGAACCCGCGAACATGACGCGCAATTCGTCATCCGTGCCGATGTCGCCGAAGATGGACTGCCAGAACCCGCTGCGGTTTTTCCAGTCTAGGTCGAAGTGCTCCGCCCAGAGCAACGAGCCGATGCGTGGGCGGCCTTTGCAGCCGCGGCGCAGGATCATCGTGCGGTCGTCCTCGGCAAACAACGCGTGATAGGCAAGTGACTCGGGCTCGGACAAAAACCCTTCGCGCACAAGGTCGTTGATCGTGCTGCGGTCATCGATCGGCGGCTGTAGATTCATCATTCCGTCGATGCCCTTTGCCTTCCAGCGGTGCTCCGCCGTATTCTCGTCCACAATGACGGAGAGCTGCGGGATCGCCTCGTTGACTGTGCGGATCATCTCCTCAAGCTCAATCTTGTCACTGCCCGCAACGATGTCGAGATCGACAAGCCGGATTTCGAGCAGATAGTTTGAATCCGCTCCGCAAAGATCGCTCAAAAAGCCGGACGCCGCCAGCGCAACGAGGGACTGCGCCACGCGCATGCCCGTTCCGCCTATTGCGACAAGTACAAATTTCTTCATACAGTACTCTCTTTCTCAGCGCGTGCGTTCCGCGCGCGTCATACGTTTGTCAAACCATTTCGCGACCAGGCACGTAACGGGGCTGTTGGTCGCTGGCGCTGCCCTTCTGCAAAAACACCAGAGGAATAATCCGCAGGCCAAAAGGACGTAGTATGGCATCCAGACAATCGCTTTGATGCTGTCCGCCGTTCCAAAGAACAAGCCAATCCAGCTTTCAGAAGAGATTGCATAACGATAACCTACCATCGCCGCAACGCTCAGCGCAATCAGCACAATGTTAAACAGGTTCTGGAGCCATGTCCGTCCCATGAGGCGATTACCGCTGTCGCCTTTTGCTTGATTGATGATGAAGAAGACAAGGTTGAGCAGCCAGATCGCAACAATCGCGCCGAGATGGATCCACTGCGTACCGTTCAAGAATTGGTTTGCGATATCCTTCGCTGAATCCTCTAGAAAAAACCTCGCATAGATCCAGTCATGGTACAAAGTCGGCGGAAACCACGCAAGCGCAGCCGCCAGAATGAGTGTCCAGATCACGCGCGCGCTAACCCTTTTTTTCACATTCCCATTCATCGTTATCACCCTCCCGTGTATATTTCCGTGCTTCAATCAATCGCTGCGCGAATGATTTCTGCCTGTTCTTCGCTGAATGCCCAGCCACCAAAGCTCTCATCATAATTCCATGAATAGTCGCCGTTGTATCTGATCGGAACATCGCGCACGACGATCCCAAACATCGTCGTCTGCACACAATCCGCCGTCTTGCTGCTGATCGCTTCATCCACCTGCTTCATCTGCTCCTCCGTAAGTCCCAGATAGACCAGACTATAGAGGAAGGGAGTTTTTGCGGTGGTCGCCGCCGTAAAGCGCGCCGAAGTCTCCACCTGTCCAAAGCAGATCGATTCGTTATCGAACTGCTCGAGGTTCAATTCCCAGGTTTTTAACCACGAAGCATCATAGAGTTTCTCGATCGCATCCCACTTGGGCTGCGCCGATATACTCACACGCACTTTACATAGCAATGGCTCATCCTTATCGAGCAGGGCTGTGTCTACGCTCAACTCGACATCGACCCGTTTGCAGCTCGCATCAATATCCGCACTCGCAACGCTGATCATCGTTGCATCCGCGGGCACCCAGTCGGCCTGTACCTTGCCCGCCTCCGTCTCGCTGTAATCCAACACGAGAACCTCTGTGGTGATGGAATAATCCGTCCGTTCGATCTTCAGATCTTGTGCTGACACAACGAAGTTGCTGCTGTCCGATATCGTGGCGCCATTCAACGACGAGTCGATCAATGTAAACGGAACTGTGCAGCGGATTTTGACGTTTTTCTCCGCAGTTCCACGCTCCTCCGTATAGAGCTTTGCGATGGGCAGGTCGCTTAGCATCTGCTGATACGTTTCGTTGACCGGCGTCGTGGATTCATATTTTACTTTGCCGGACGCATCGCTCATGCCGCGGATCAGAAACCGCGCGGGATATTCCGCATCGTTGTATCCCTGATAACCAAGATTGAATTTTGTGATGATGTCGTCCTTGTCTCTTCGCGTGATGTCATACTCTGTGAGATACAGCGCTTTGACATCTTGCTCCATATCGAACACAGCGCTTTGCTCAAGCGAGCTCATCGTCTTCTCCATCGCGTTGAGCACAACCTGTTCATTGCCGAAGAAAAGTATGTACAGCGGATGCTTAAAATTCCCGTTCGCATCCGCGTCCTTGACCATATAGTCGCTGATCTTGCGCTTATATCCCGTCGTCGGGCTGACCGGCAGGTTTTCAATCGTGCCGCGGAAGTCGCCCATGATGCCGATGATACCCATCGTCGTATGCTCCGGTGTGATGACGGCTGTCTGCAGGGCTTTTGCTGCCTCGCTGCAATCGTCTTCGGTTGGAATCATCATGTCCGAAACCAGAATCATCACCTGATCGGGATTCCGGCTAAACTCCTGCGTCATCTCCTGAATTACGGAAGCCGCGTCGTTGCTCTTGGACTGGAAGAATTGTGCATTTACTGCCTCTTCAAAAAAACTCCTTGCGCCGTTCGTCGCGGTTGGATACTCGTTTACGAGATCACTCGCGCGAACGCAGGTGCTCTCGCTGCTCATACTCACACCCGAGATAGCGGTGATCGCCGCGCGATAGCTCTGGCAAAAAGTCGAAACAAACCCCTTCATGCCAAGCCCGTCATCCACGACAATATAGTAGCGCTCCTGCCCAAGCTGGTTATCCTGCTTCGAAATTCCCTTTGGGTTGAGCGAGTCCAATCCGTCAAACAGCGCCTGTGTCGGCTGCATGATGTTTTTCGGTTCCGGAATCGGCGGCTTCACACACCCGCTTAAAAAAAAGCAGCCCATGAGGCAAAGAAGCACACATAGTAACGTTTTTTTCATATGAATCTCCCATCGCTAGCTGTCGTTGGCGTTTGGATTTTTTATGCGATTTCATCGAGGAGCAGAGGCATATACAACCAGATTCTGTCACATGGTATCACCGAATCGGTACACCCACAAGGCGTATAAAAACGCGTTTTCTTGCGCTTTTTTTCCGTAACGCAACCGTGCAGATTGACACAAAAGCGCAGCAAATACACTCCTTGCAGCAAATGGACTGAAGGATTGCAATTGTCTTGCCAGGGGTATTTCAACTGTGAGTTTCTTTTCGCGCGCAAATGGCGTATAATCATACAAAAAGTCAGAATAAGATGAATCGTTATGCTATCCGGCATACATGGAAAGGAACCCTCATCCCATGCTTGGAACCATCGTCAACGCCGCGGCCATTTTGGTTGGCGGCGCGCTCGGTCTACTGCTCAAAAAAGGCATACCGGAGCGCGTCTCCGGCGGCATTATGCAAGGCCTCGGTCTCGTGGTTATCTACATCGGCATCAGCGGTATGCTCAAGGGACAAAATGCGCTGATCGCGACGATCTCAATCGTCGTGGGAGGTGCCATCGGCATGATACTCGACTTCGACGGCAGATTTACCCGCTTTGTCGGCGGGATGGAGCAAAAGCTCGTCTCAAAAACGGACACCGGATCGAAGTTCAGCGAAGCGTTTATCACAACGACTCTGCTCTATTGCGTTGGTGCGATGGCGGTTGTGGGTTCGCTCAACAGCGGCCTCACCGGCAACCACGAAGTGCTCTTCACCAAGAGTATTCTCGACGGTGTGAGTGCGGTCATCTTCGCGAGCACGCTTGGCGCGGGGGTTCTGCTTTCGGCCATTCCGCTGTTTCTCTATCAGGGCGGTATCACGCTGCTCGCGCAGTTTCTTGCCCCCGTGCTCAGCGATGCAGCGGTTGCCGAGATGACTTGCGTGGGTTCGCTGCTGATCCTCGCCATCGGGCTGAATCTTCTCAAAGTCACCAAGATCAAGGTGCTGGATTTCATCCTCGCGATCTTTCTGCCCATCGGGCTCGTGCTGTTCATGTAATCTGCTTTTTTTCAGATACGGAGTGTTCAACATTCAATCCGACAGGAGGCAGAACATGGAATTGTGGGATTTGCTCGACGCTGGGCGCAATCCGCTTGGGCGCACGCACCAGCGCGGCACGCCCAACGCGCCGGGTGAATATCACGTCGTCGTCTCGATTTGGACGATCGATTCCAGCGGAAACTTCCTACTCACGCTGCGCGATCCCGCAAAGGAAAGCTACCCAAACCATTGGGAGAACACGGGCGGTTCCGCCCTCGCGGGGGAAACCAGCCGCGCTGCTGCTGTGCGGGAGCTGGCAGAGGAAACGGGGATTCTCGCAACCGAAGAGGATCTGATCTTCATCGCAACCGAGACCACGCGGGATTCGTTCGTAGACCATTATCTGTTGCGCCGGAATATTCCGCTGAGCGAAATTCGCCTTCAGCACGGCGAAACGGCAGACGCAAAATGGTTGTCTCTGCCCGAACTCGACGCGATGATCGCCGATCTCTCCCTTGCCAAACCCATCGGGGAACAATTTAATAGCATAAGAGAGCGCATCTTACTTTTCTTGCAAGAAAAGTAAGCAAAAGAACTTTTTCGCTATAAGAGACACGAGTAACCTGTCACTTAGCTTTTAGTAACCCCAAAAAGACATAAAAAGAGGCTCGCGCAGCGAGCCTCTTTTGTGTGTCTCTTGTCTCTTATTTGTCTAGGATCTCGGTGACGACGCCGGAGGCAACGGTTCTGCCGCCTTCGCGAATAGCGAAGCGCAGGCCCGGCTCGATCGCGATCGTCGTGATCAGCTGGATGTTCATGTCGATGTGGTCGCCAGGCATAACCATCTCAACGCCCGTGGGCAGCTCGACGGAACCCGTCACGTCCGTTGTACGGAAGTAGAACTGCGGACGGTAGCCCGTGAAAAACGGGGTGTGACGGCCGCCTTCTTCCTTCGTCAACACGTACACGCGACCCATGAAATGGGTGTGCGGGTGGATCGAGTTCGGCTTAGCCAGAACCTGACCGCGCTCGATGTCGCTGCGCTGCACGCCGCGCAGCAGAAGGCCGACGTTGTCGCCTGCCATCGCCTGATCGAGCTGTTTTCTAAACATTTCAACGCCGGTCACAACAACCGAACGGGTGGCTTCCGCGAGACCGACGATCTCGACGGTTTCGCTGATCTTGACGGTTCCGCGTTCCACGCGGCCCGTCGCGACCGTGCCGCGACCCGTGATGGTGAAGACGTCTTCCACCGGCATGAGGAACGGTTTGTCAACCGCGCGCTCCGGCGTCGGGATATAGCTGTCAACTGCGTCCATCAGGTCAAACAGGCACTTGCACTCCGGTGTTTCCAGAGCCTTTTTGCCTGCGATCAATGCTTCCATCGCCTGCAACGCGCTGCCCTTGATGATCGGGATATCGTCGCCCGGGAATTCATACGTGCTCAGCAGTTCGCGGATTTCCATCTCGACGAGCTCAAGCAGTTCCGGATCGTCAACCTGATCGATCTTGTTCATGAACACGATGATGTACGGCACGCCAACCTGACGCGCAAGCAGGATGTGCTCGCGGGTCTGGGGCATCGGGCCGTCCGCCGCGCTCACAACCAGGATCGCGCCGTCCATCTGGGCGGCACCGGTGATCATGTTCTTGACATAGTCCGCGTGGCCTGGGCAGTCGACGTGCGCATAGTGGCGCGCTTTCGTCTCGTACTCAACGTGCGCGGTGTTGATCGTGATTCCACGCGCTTTTTCTTCCGGCGCTTTGTCGATTTCGTCATAGCGCATCGCCTTGGCTTCGCCCTGCTGCGACAGCGCCATGGTGATCGCCGCCGTCAAGGTCGTCTTGCCGTGGTCAACGTGACCGATGGTGCCGACGTTTACGTGCGGCTTATTGCGTTCGAATTTTGCCTTTGCCATAAAAATCTCCTCTTTCTTTCAATCGTTAAAACGATAATATTGCTCAATGCCATTTTGGCAGTTGAAAGTTGCTTACAGCTTGTATTCCTTCTTGCCGACAACGTTCTCTGCAATCGACTTGGGCACCTCTTCATAATGCGCAAACTGCATCGTGAAGGTTCCGCGCCCCTGCGTACGGCTGCGAAGGTCGGTAGCATAGCCAAACATTTCAGAGAGCGGCACGAGCGCGTCGATCACCTGAACGTTCTGGCGGGTTTCCATGCCGCTGAGCTTGCCGCGGCGGGAGGTGATGTTGCCCATCACGTCGCCAAGGTAGTCTTCCGGAACGAGCACTTCCACCTTCATCATCGGCTCAAGCAGCGAGCACTGCGCTTTTTCGAGCGCTTCTTTGATGGCGAGCGATCCTGCGATGGTAAACGCCATTTCAGAGGAGTCAACCTCGTGATAGGAGCCGTCCAGCAGTGTCGCCGACACGTCGACCACTTCGTAGCCGCCGAGCTTGCCGCTCTTGAGTGCTTCGCGCATGCCCTTGTCAACCGCGGGGATGTATTCTCTCGGAATCGCGCCGCCGACGATCTTGTCGACAAACTCGTAGCCGGCTCCCGGTTCACGCGGAGCAAGTTCGATGACGCAATGGCCGTACTGGCCGCGACCGCCGGACTGGCGGACATAGCGGCAATCCGCTTTGACGGGGGCCTTGATGCTTTCTTTGTAGGAAACCTGCGGGTTGCCCACGCGCGCTTCCACATGGAACTCGCGGATCATACGATCGACGATGATTTCCAAATGCAGCTCGCCCATGCCCGCGATGATGGTTTGCCCGGTATCCGGATCCGTATAGGTCCGGAAGGTGGGATCCTCCTCGGCGAGTTTGACGAGCGCCAGGCCCATTTTTTCCTGGCCGGCCTTCGTCTTGGGCTCGATGGCAACCTGAATGACGGGTTCCGGGAAATCCATGCTCTCAAGCAGAAGCTGATGACTCTCCACGCAGAGCGTGTCACCCGTGCTGGTGTCCTTCATGCCGACAAGCGCGACAATGTCGCCCGCGTGCGCTTCTTCGATCTCCGTGCGGGTATCGGCGTGCATCATCATGATGCGGCCAACGCGCTCGCGCTTGCCTTTGCTCGCGTTGTATACATAGGAACCGCTCTTGAGCGTTCCGCTGTAGACGCGGATGAACGAAAGCTTGCCGACAAAGGGGTCGGAGAGAATCTTGAACGCAAGTGCGGCAAACGGCGCGTCGTCACGCGGTTCGACCACAAATTCGCCTTCGCCGTCTCTATCGGTACCCTTGGGGGGCTCGATGTCAAGCGGGCTGGGCAGATAGTCGACAATCGCGTTTAGCAGCGGCTGCACACCCTTGTTGCGGTAGCTGGTACCGCAGGTGACGGGCACGATTCTGCCGGAAAGCGTCGCCTTACGGATGCAGGGAATCAACTCCGCCGCCGTAAACCATTCACCGCCGAAATAGCGCTCCATCAGGTTTTCGTCTTCTTCAATGATGGAATCCAGCAGCTTTGCGCGCTGTTCTTTGACCATCGGCAGCATTTCCGCGGGGATTTCCTCCTCGCGCACATCCGTGCCGTCGTCGTTGTAGTAAACCTCCGCCTTCATCGCCACAAGGTCGATGATGCCGCGGAAATCACCCTCTGCGCCGATGGGTAGCTGGATGGGCAGCGCGTTTGCGCCAAGGCGATCGCGCATCATCTGAACGACGTATTCGAAGTTCGCACCCGTGATGTCCATCTTGTTGACATAGGCAATGCACGGCACGCCGTACTTTCTTGCCTGGCGCCAAACCGTCTCGGACTGCGGCTCTACGCCGCCCTTTGCGCAGAAGACGGCAACCGCGCCGTCGAGTACGCGAAGCGAACGCTCGACTTCCATCGTGAAATCCACGTGGCCGGGCGTGTCGATGATGTTGATGCGGTGCGAACGCCAGTAAGCAGTCGTTGCGGCGGACGTAATCGTGATGCCGCGCTCCTGTTCCTGGATCATATAATCCATGGCGGCGGCTCCCTCGTGCACCTCGCCGATCTTATGAATCTTGCCTGTGTAGTACAAGATTCGCTCAGTCGTCGTGGTTTTGCCGGCGTCGATATGCGCCATGATCCCGATGTTGCGGGTCATTTCAAGTGAAGTATCTCTAGGCAAAATCGTTTCCCTTTACTCGTTCAAAAAATTTGTTCCCTACAGTATTGCGCGGGTCTGCGGTTCGTTTTTCGTTACGAACCGCAGGCCCGTGGCTGTTGATTCCTGAGTTGCTTCCCGGGATCATGCCGCTTTCGCGTGGATGAACCGGGACAATCCCTTCGTATTGAAACCGCCTTTTCCGCTTGCGCGAACGGGTGGTTTACCAGCGATAGTGCGCGAACGCCTTGTTCGCCTCGGCCATCTTGTGGGTGTCTTCCTTCTTTTTGAAGGTGTTGCCCTGGCTGTTGGCGCCGTCCATGATTTCGGCGGCTAAGCGCGCGCTGATGGTGCGCTCGCCGCGCTTACGCGCATAGGACACGAGCCAACGCAGACCAAGGGTCTGGCGGCGCTCGACGCGGATCTCGATCGGCACCTGATAGGTGGCGCCGCCGACGCGGCGGGCTTTGACTTCGAGTACGGGCATGATGTTATTCATCGCCTGCTCAAAGACTTCGCCCGGTTCACGACCGGTCTTTTCACGGATGACATCAAACGCTTCGTAAACGGCCTTTTGCGCGACGCCGCGCTTACCGTCGTTCATAACCTGGTTGATGAGTTTGGTCACGACCACACTGTTATAGATCGGGTCGGCCAGCACTTCACGCTTGGGAATAAATCCTCTTCTCGGCATACTTCGGCCCTCCCTTATTTCTTCTTAACTTGTTTCTGTACCTTTTTCGCACCGTAGAGCGAGCGGCTCTGCTTGCGATTGGCAACGCCCGCGGTATCAAGTGCGCCGCGGATGATGTGGTAACGAACGCCCGGGAGGTCCTTGACGCGGCCGCCGCGGATAAGCACAACGGAGTGCTCCTGCAGGTTGTGGCCGATGCCGGGGATGTATGCTGTGCCCTCAAGGCCGTCGGTCAGACGGATACGGGCAATTTTACGCAGAGCGGAGTTCGGCTTTTTCGGGGTCATCGTACGGACCGCCGTGCAAACGCCGCGACGCTGCGGGCACTTCTTCAGAATAGGAGCCGTGGATTTATACTCCACCTGCTCTCTGCCTTTACGAACCAACTGGTTAATGGTCGGCATGAATCAATCTCCTTCAATCTTTGTCGAATAAAATCGTAAATCTATCTCTATTACCGCTCCCTGCAACCCCTGTAGGGAGCATTGTATCCAAATGTGTTTTCCGAAGGCGCTCGGAAGCTATCTTACCTGATTTTTGTTAAAATCCGGTCAACCTGGCGTTTGTTTTTCGTAAACTTCCGCAAAACCAGCATGTTTCGCGCATGCGTCACAAAAACAGGAACCGCCAACGCAGTATTTTATCAGTAATGGCCCCGCTTGTCAAACGCTTTCTGCTTCATGCAGAACGCTTCCTATATATAGTACTTCGCGCGCTTGAGGGGCACTATTTTACTCTTCCGGTGTTTCGCTGTCCGCGGTGCCGAGGCCTCTTGCCAGACGGCTCTTGCTAAAGAGCAACTTTGTGCGGCTTTTTGCGGTGATCGGCGTCCAGCCCTTGTTTGTCATCTCCACGATGACGGGGTGGCTCATGACATCCGTCTCCATCTCTTTTTTCCAGCCGCGCTCCAGCCCGTCGGTCACGAGTTTGCCGAGGATAACCCCGACGAGCGTCGTGACGATCCATGCGCCAAACGGCGCAAACATGGAAAGATCCACCAAAGGATTGCGTACGGCATCCAGCGAGAGCACGAGCAACGCGCCAATACCGAAGACCACGGGGATCAGCATCGGCAGATATTCCAGAAACAGAAACCGCCTGCGGCACTTGGGGCAGACGCCCATCTGCACGGGCACCATGGTGCCGATGCGCGCGGTGCGCTTGCCGAAGAGCCATTTTTGCACGCGCCGCGGTTCGGGATGCGCCATGTCGAGAATCGCATAGCCGCGGCGTTTCCCCTTTTCAGGGGTCTTGCAGAACTGGCACTCGCGCGATTCAAACAGCCGCGCAATGCCGCCTTCCGGCAGGAGTGTTTCGTAGAGGTCGAGGTCACTGATGATCTCGGCTTTGTTTTCCGAATCACGAACGGTGCAGGCAGCGCAGGTATGCATGTTCAGCGCGGCGCAGTATTTCGTACCGGAAAGCTCACAGTTCGGGTTGACTGGCAGTTTTTCCATGTCTGCTCCTTTCGAGAGTCGGAGGTGGAGAGTTGGCGAGCCGTCGCGCCGGATTGTGTCCGGCGCGGCGGCTGTTCATTTGCTGTTTGCCTAAAAGCGTGCTTCCAGGCTTTTATTTGTTTTCCGTCACGACGACGTTGCGGTAGCGTCTTAGTCCGATGCCCGCAGGGATCAGCTTGCCGATGATGACGTTTTCCTTGAGGCCGACGAGCGGATCGATCTTGCCTTTGATGGCGGCTTCGGTCAGCACGCGGGTGGTCTCCTGGAACGATGCCGCGGAGAGGAAGGAGTCCGTCGCCAGCGAAGCCTTGGTGATACCCAAAAGCTTGCGCTTTGCGATGGCGGGCTTGCCTTCTGCCTGAATGACGCGCTCGTTCTCCAGCTCGAAGCGGAAGATGTCGATGAGTTCGCCCGGCAGCATGTTGGTTTCGCCGTTCTCCTCCACCTGCACCTTGCGGAGCATCTGGCGGATGATGACCTCGATGTGCTTATCCGAAATCTCAACGCCCTGCAAGCGGTAAACGCTCTGCACTTCCTTGAGCAGGTAAGCCTGAACGCCCTTGACGCCCTTGATCTTGAGGATGTCGTGCGGGTTCACGCTGCCTTCGGTGAGCTCGTCGCCCGCCTCCACAACGGTTCCGTTTGCAACCTTGAGCTTGCTGCCGAACGGGATGAGGTAGCTTTCCGCTTCCCCGTCCTCGTTGGTGACAACCGCCTCTTTGCGTTTCTTGCTATCGTCGATGTGCACCACGCCGTTGATCTCGCTGATGACGGAGAGACCCTTGGGCTTGCGCGCCTCGAAGAGCTCCTCAACGCGCGGGAGACCCTGTGTGATATCGTCCGCGCTGGCGACGCCGCCGGTGTGGAATGTACGCATCGTGAGCTGTGTGCCCGGTTCGCCGATGGCCTGTGCCGCGATGATGCCGACCGCTTCGCCGATGTCGATCGGCATACCGGTTGCAAGGTTTGCGCCGTAGCACTTGGCGCAGACACCGCGCTCTGCGCGGCAGGTGAAGACCGAACGGCAATGAACGCTCTTGATGCCTGCCTTCTCAATCGCTTCGGCCTGCTCATAGGAGATGAGCGTACCCGCCTCAACGATGACTTCGCCGGTTTCGGGGTGCTTCACGGTCTCAACCGCATAGCGTCCAATCACGCGGGCGCGCAGCGGCTCGATGAGCTTGTTGCCGTCCTTGATCTCGGTGAGCACCATGCCCTTGGGCGCTTCGCCGCGGTTGGCATAGCAATCTTCTTCGCGGACGATGACATCCTGCGAAACGTCGACCAGGCGGCGGGTGAGGTAACCGGAGTCCGCCGTACGAAGCGCGGTATCGGCAAGGCCTTTGCGCGCGCCGTGGGAGGAGATGAAGAACTCCAGAACCGAGAGGCCTTCACGGAAATTCGCGCGAATCGGAACCTCGATGATCTGTCCGCTCGGGTCGGCCATGAGTCCGCGCATACCCGCCAGCTGACGAATCTGCGCCGTGCTGCCGCGCGCGCCGGAGTTTGCCATCATGTAGATGGGGTTGAATTCGTCCAACGAGCTCATCAGCTTCTTGGCGACCAAGTCGGTGGTCACTTCCCAAACCTTGATAACGCGCTCTCTGCGCTCTGCATTACTGAGCATACCCATGCGGAAGAGCTCGTCGATCTCTTCGATCTTGACCTCTGCGTCCGCAATCATCTGCTTCTTCTCGGCGGGCACCTGAATATCCTGGAAGCCGACGGTGATGCCGCCGCGCGTAGAATAGGTAAAGCCGAGCTTCTTGATGCGGTCAAGCACCTGCGAGGTGGTCGTGGGGCCGTATTTGCGATAGCAGCTGTCCACGATGTTGCCGAGGTCCTTTTTCGCAACCAGTGTGTCGATCTCAAGCTTGAAGATGTTCTCTTCCTTCGTGCGGTCAACCCCGCCGAGATCCTGCGGAATGGCGTTGTTGAAGATCACGCGGCCGACCGTGGTGTCCACGACCTTCCTGCGCTTTTCGCCGTTCCACTGGCGCTCCAGACGGATTTTCACGCGCGCCTGCAGGGCGATTTCGCCGGTTTGATAGGCCATGATGGCCTCGTCTTCCGAATGGAAGATTTTGCCTTCGCCCTTTGCGCCGGGGCGGATCATGGTCAGATAATAGCAACCCATGACCATATCCTGCGTCGGGGAGACGACAGGGCGGCCATCCTGCGGCTTTAAGATGTTGTTGCTCGCGAGCATGAGGAAGCGGGCTTCCGCCTGTGCCTCGACCGAGAGCGGCACGTGAACGGCCATCTGGTCTCCGTCAAAGTCCGCGTTGTACGCGGTGCAGACCAGCGGATGGAGCTTGAGTGCGCGGCCTTCGACCAGAATCGGCTCAAACGCCTGAATACCGAGGCGATGCAGCGTTGGCGCGCGGTTGAGGAGCACGGGGTGATCCTTGATGACATCCTCCAGCACGCCCCAAACGGCCTGATCGTTGCGCTCTACCATGCGCTTTGCGCCCTTGACGTTCTGCGCGAAACCGCCCTTGACGAGCTTTTTCATGACGAAGGGCTTGAAGAGCTCCAGTGCCATCTCTTTGGGCAGGCCGCACTGATACATCTGCAGATCCGGACCCACGACGATAACGCTTCGGCCCGAATAGTCGACGCGCTTACCAAGCAAGTTCTGGCGGAAACGCCCCTGTTTGCCGCGCAGCATGTCCGAAAGGGACTTGAGCGGGCGGTTGCCGGGTCCCGTGACGGGGCGTGTGCGGCGGCCGTTGTCGATGAGGGAGTCAACGGCTTCCTGCAGCATGCGCTTTTCGTTGCGCACGATGATGTCCGGCGCGCGCAGCTCCAACAACCGTTTGAGACGGTTGTTGCGGTTGATCACGCGGCGGTAGAGGTCGTTGAGATCGCTTGTTGCAAAGCGGCCGCCGTCGAGCTGCACCATCGGGCGGATTTCCGGCGGAATGACCGGAATCACCGTGAGGATGATCCACTCGGGCTTGTTGCCGCTGGTGATGAACGCTTCCACCACCTCAAGGCGCTTGATCGCGTTTGCGCGCTTCTGGCCGGAGGCACCGTCGATCTCCGCGCGGAGCTCTTTCTCGAGCTTCGGCAGGTCGAGGTGAACGAGCAGTTCGCGGATTGATTCCGCGCCCATGCCGGCGCGAAACGCCTTGGAGCCATACTGCTCCTGCGCCTCGCGGTATTCTTTATCGGTGAGGATCTGCTTGTAGGTCAGCGCGGTGTGACCGGGATCGACGACCACATAGGCGCCGAAATAGAGCACCTGCTCCAGCGAGCGCGGGCTCATGTCCAGCAGCATTTTCATGCGGCACGGAATGCCCTTGAAATACCAGATGTGGCTGACCGGAACGGCCAACTCAATGTGGCCCATGCGCTCACGGCGCACCTTTGCGCGGGTGACTTCCACGCCGCACTTTTCGCAAACTATTCCCTTATAGCGTCCGCGTTTATAGCGTCCGCAATGGCACTCCCAGTCCTTGGTCGGCCCGAAGATACGCTCACAAAACAGGCCGTCTTTTTCGGGCTTTAATGTGCGGTAGTTGATCGTTTCCGGTTTCTTGACCTCGCCATGGGACCATTCGAGTATCTTCTCGGGCGATGCGAGCCCGATCTGCAACGCGTCAAAATTCGTCAATTCAAACACAGTCTATCTCTCCTTGCTGCCGCTTATTCGATGTCCTTGTCGATGTCGAGATCCAGCGTATCGGAAAGCTCGGCAAGATCTTCGTCCAGCCCGTCGAGGCCTTCATCCGCAGATTCGATGTCTTCTGCAACCGCGGGCTCTTCTTCGGCGTCTTCGAAATCTTCAAAGTCGTCAAAGTCCTCCAGATCGTCCTCTTCGTCACCGATCGGCGCAAAGACGGGCACATCCTCAAGCCCTGCGAGGTTGACATCGATCGGCACTGCGTCGTCGTCGTCGTCCTCGTTGATGAAGATCTCGTCGCGCGTGTCGGACAACACCTTGATGTCGAGCGCGAGGGACTGGAGCTCCTTGATGAGCACCTTGAACGACTCCGGTACGCCTGCGGGCGGCACGTTGTCGCCCTTGACAATCGCTTCGTAGGTCTTTACGCGGCCGACCACGTCGTCCGACTTGACCGTGAGGATCTCCTGCAGGGTATAGGCCGCGCCGTACGCTTCCAGTGCCCAGACTTCCATTTCGCCGAAGCGCTGACCGCCGAACTGCGCCTTGCCGCCCAGCGGTTGCTGGGTCACGAGGGAGTATGGGCCGGTCGAGCGGGCGTGGATCTTGTCGTCCACAAGGTGGGCGAGTTTGAGGTAATACATGTAGCCGACGGAAACGCGGTTTTCAAAAGCTTCGCCGCTGCGCCCGTCGTAAAGCGTCGTCTTGCCGTCCTCGTTGAGTCCGGCTTTGACGAGCAGTTCTTTGATGTCCGACTCGGTCGCGCCGTCGAAGACCGGGGTAGCGATCTTGATGCCGAGGTTTTTGCAAGCGGCGCCAAGATGCAGCTCGAGAACCTGACCGATGTTCATACGCGAGGGAACGCCGAGCGGGTTGAGTACGATCTGTAGCGGTGTGCCGTCCGGCAGGAAGGGCATGTCCTCTTCCGGCAGGATGCGCGAGATAACACCCTTGTTACCGTGGCGTCCCGCCATCTTGTCGCCGACAGAAATCTTACGCTTCTGGGCGATGTAGACGCGCACCATCTGGTTGACGCCGGGGCTGAGTTCGTCCTTGTGTTCGCGGGTGAAGATTTTGACATCGACTACGATGCCGCCTTCGCCGTGCGGAACGCGGAGGGACGTATCGCGCACATCGCGCGCTTTTTCGCCGAAGATGGCGCGAAGCAGTCTTTCTTCCGCGGTGAGTTCGGTTTCGCCCTTGGGCGTCACTTTGCCGACGAGGATATCGCCGCTGCGAACCTCTGCGCCGGGGCGGATGATGCCGCTCTCGTCGAGCTGCGCCAGCGCGTCTTCGCCGATGTTCGGGATGTCGCGGGTGATCTCTTCGGGCCCTAGTTTGGTATCGCGCGCCTCAACCTCGTGCTCCTCGATGTGGATAGAGGTAAAGACATCGTCCTTGACCAGCTTCTCGCTGATGAGAACCGCGTCCTCGTAGTTGTAGCCCTCCCAGGTCATAAATCCGATCAGGATGTTTCTGCCCAGTGCGATCTCGCCGTTTTCGGTCGAGGCACCGTCTGCAATCACATCGCCCTTGACGATGATGTCGCCGCGCTTCACGATCGGGCGCTGGTTAAGGCAGGTGCCCTGGTTGCTGCGCTGGAACTTCGTGAGTTTATACACATGTTCCACACCGATCTTGTCCGTGATCACAATCGCCTTGGCAGACGCACTGGAAACCACGCCGTCCTCGCGGGCGATGAGCACGATGCCGGAGTCGTGCGCGGCCTTGTACTCCATGCCTGTCGCGACGATCGGAGACTCGGGGATGAGCAGCGGAACCGCCTGACGCTGCATGTTCGAACCCATCAGCGCGCGGTTTGCGTCGTCGTTTTCGAGGAAGGGGATCATCGACGTTGCAACCGAGACCAGCTGCTTGGGAGAAACGTCCATATAGTCCACTTCAACGGCCTTGACTTCGATGATCTGGTCAAGCAAACGCGCGATGACGCGCTCTTTCTTAAACCAGTGAAGGTCTTCATTGATCGGCTCGTTGGCCTGCGCGACGATGAAGTTATCCTCTTCGTCCGCGGTGAGGTATTCGATCTCGTCCGTGATGATGTGCTTCTTGCTGTCCACGCGGCGGTAAGGCGCTTCGATGAAGCCATACTCGTTGATGCGCGCATAGGTCGAGAGCGAGTTGATCAGTCCGATGTTCGGACCTTCCGGCGTCTCGATGGGGCACATGCGTCCGTAATGCGAGAAGTGAACGTCGCGAACGTCGAACGTTGCGCGCTCGCGGTTGAGGCCGCCAGGTCCCAAGGCGGAGAGCCTGCGCTTATGCGTGAGCTCTGCCAGCGGGTTTGTCTGATCCATGAACTGGCTCAGCTGCGAGGAGCCGAAAAACTCCTTGATCGCCGCCGTGACAGGGCGGATGTTGATGAGGTTAGAGGGCATTGCCACGTCCATATCCTGCAGGCCCATGCGCTCGCGCACCACGCGCTCCAGGCGGGTGAGGCCCACGCGGATCTGGTTTTGCAAGAGCTCGCCTACGCTGCGGATGCGGCGGTTGCCAAGATGGTCGATGTCGTCCGTGCGGCCGATGTTATACGGCATGCCCACAAGATAGGAGATCGACGCGATCATATCGTCCGGGATGATGTGCCGCGGGATGAGGTCATAATAGCGCGACTTGAGCAGCGCCTTGAGCTCGTCCTTCGTCATGCCTTCGCTCTCTTTGAGCGCGGCCTTGAGCGTCGGTAGGTGGACGTCTTCGTTGATGCCCGCCTCGTGCGGGTCAAACTCCAGCCATTCATTGGCGCGCACAAAGTTGTTGCCGATGACCTTTACGCGGTTGTCGCCAACCTGCAGCCAGACTTCGTTGATGCCGGCGTTCTGGATGTCTCCCGCCACAAAACGGTCGATGGTCTGCCCCGCCTCGGCGAGAATCTCGCCAGTGAGGGGGTGGACGATCGTCTCCGCAGCGACGTGGTTGCGAATCCGCGCACGGATGGCGAGTTTCTTATTGAACTTATAGCGGCCAACGCGCGCAAGATCATACCGCTTGTCGAAAAACAGCGAGTTTAAGAGCGAGCGGGCGCTTTCTTCCGTCGGCGGTTCGCCGGGACGCTGGCGTTTGTAGATTTCGATGAGGCCTTCCGCTTCCGAGTGCGTCGGGTCCTTCTGCAGGGTTGCAGAGAGACGCTCGTCGTCACCCAGCAGCTCAAGGATCTGCGGGTTGGAGCCGTAGCCCAGCGCGCGGACGAGAGCCGTGATGTGCACCTTGCGCTGGCGGTCAATCTTGACATAGAGCACGCCGTTGCTGTCCGTTTCATATTCCAGCCAGGCACCGCGGTTCGGGATGACCTGCGCGGAGAAGAGCTGTTTGCCGACCTTGTCGAAGCTCTCGGAGAAATACACGCCCGGCGAGCGAACCAGCTGGGAAACGATGACGCGCTCCGCGCCATTGATGATAAACGTGCCTTGCGGCGTCATGAGCGGGAAATCGCCCATGAATACTTCCTGCTGCTTGACCTCGCCCGTCTCTTTGTTGATCAGGCGGACGGTAACGCGAAGCGGAGCCGCGAAGTTTACGTCGCGCTCCTTGCTTTCTTCCATGGAATATTTCGGTGCGTCCAGATCAATGCGGTAATCGACAAACTCTAACACCAGTTTGCCGGAATAGTCGGTTATCGGGGAAATATCGTCAAAAACCTCTTTCAGGTCCTCCCTCAAAAAACGATAGTACGAATTTTTTTGGATCTCGATCAGATCCGGCATGTCGAGCACTTCCCGAATTCTGGAAAAGCTCTTTCGCGTCTGTCTGCCCATTTGAACGTCATGCATCATCGCGTACTCCCCTTGCCGGCACGGTTGCAGGCCGCACCTTCGCATTTTTTCGTGTCAAAAACCATTGCCGGACTCATTTTTTCGTGTAGCGGTCAAAAATGGCCCATCGTCTTGTTTTCATGCGCGAAACCCGCTGAAAAACCCGATTTTGGGCATATTTCGACAGTTATACGATCATAAGTCAATCATGAATGATATCATCGTCTCCGTCCTCTGTCAAGAAAAGAATCCAAAATATGTTGCCTTTTTTCATAATTTTATTATATGATATTGAGAAATGTCCGCGTGATTGCATTTGTCGGGCCAAACGGCATACAAATGACGCTGTAACAATTGCATGGCGCGTCAAAAAACATAATTTATAAAGACTGCGAGGCGAAAAAGATATGGACAGTTCAAGGGAACATGCGCTCTCCACGCTGCAGGCTTATACGAAAAGTGAAGCGCTGCTCAAGCACGCGTTTGCGGTTGAGGGCGTGATGCGCTATTTCGCGCGCGAGGCGGGCGAGGACGAGAACTATTGGGGCATCGTGGGATTGTTGCACGATGTGGATTATGAGCAGTGGCCGGAGGAGCACCTGAAGGTAGCGCCCCGTCTGCTGGAAGAAGCGGGCTATGACGAGGCGTTCATCCACGCGGTGCTCGCGCACGGCTGGGGGCTCTGCACCGACACCAAGCCCGAAAAGCACATGGAGACGGTGCTGTATACCATCGACGAGCTCACGGGGCTGATCACGGCGGCGGCCTATATGCGCCCGAGCCGGAGCGTGATGGACATGGAAGTCTCCAGCGTGAAGAAGAAGTTCAAGGACAAGGGGTTTGCCGCGGGCGTGAGCCGCGAGGTCATCCTCAGCGGCTGCGAACTGCTTGGCATAACGCTCGAAGACGTGATTCAAAAGAGCATCCTCGGCATGCGGGACGTCCACGAAGCACTGGGGATGTAAGCGATTCAAAAAATAAAAGTGAGAGGCTGCTACCTCTCACTTTTTTTGTGCGTTTTTTAGTATAACATCTTGCCTGCTTATGAAAACAACGGCTCGACTTCTTTTTTGATCCATTTGATGCGATCCTTGACATCCGGCACCATGAAGGACGCAATCGAGATCACCATGCGTTTTTTGGTGTTCACGTAGATCACATTCCCGCCGTCGCCCAGCGCGGCAAAGCGATTGGAATCGATGACCCACCAGAGATAGCCATAGGGCAGCTTTCCCCAGTCGGGACAGCGGCTGTGTTCGCGCGTGCTTTCGGCAACCCATCCGTCGGGAACGATCTGCTTGCCCGCCCAAACGCCGCCATCGAGGTACAGCTGACCAATTTTCCCCATCTCCCGCGGCGTCAAAAACAGTCCCCAGCTCGCCATGTTGTTTCCCTGCGGGTCGACCACCCAACCGCGGGTGTTCGGGTCACTCATCAGGGCAACATGCTCCGCTTCGCTCCTGATGATAATGCTTTGCGAAACCTGAATTCCCAGTGGCGCAAACAGGTGCTTCTGCGCAAAATCGAGCACGCTCTGCCCTGTTGCCCGCGCCAGAATTCCTGACAATATGTGCGTCCCGCCGATTGCAGAGTAGTTGAATGCTCCGATGCGCTTATCCCCGCCCAATAGATCGAGCGCATCCTGAATCGGGGTTTGGCTCGTGAAGAACCGCTGGTACGGTTCCGTTTCATACTTATAAGGTGCGGTCATGGTCAGCAGGTGTTGGATCGTGACGTCCTGTATCGTTTGTTCACCCGGCAGTACCTGATATTCCGGAAAAAACTCCAGAACCTTCTCATCCACGCTTTTGATGCAGCCTTGTTCTGTGGCGATGCCGATCAGCGCAGAGAACACGCTCTTCGTCACCGAGTACATATGAAGGGCATGTTCCGTCGTGTATCCGTGAAAATAGTTCTCATATAATGTTTCACCGTTTCGCTGCACAATCATTCCCGCGATATTGCCAAAGCGAGTATGAATCGCTTCTTCCAGATCTTTGATTCGATCTTGATTCATAATATCTTTTCTCCTGTTTTGTTTTCAAGGATATCCCTGAGACACAGCGTAAAGGCATTAAAAATTAGAATCAAGGGCTATTAAAAAATAATTTTCTATAACTTTTCTGTTCTTGAAGACACAAAAAAAGACGGCAATCCGTCTTTTTGAATACTTGCGCGATTTTTTATTTCTGTTTTTTCTCAGGCTTCAAATACCCCAACACAACTTCCCACGCGCTCTTGATAAAATACCCCAGCGCGCCCTTGCCCTCCGCGTGGTTGTCAAGGTCGACGTTTGCAGCGCGGCTGCGCAAAAAACCCACGCGGTAGGCGAAGTTGTGCTCCAGCCACTCCAGCACGAGCGAGTGTTCCGTCCGCTGCCACTTGATCTGGCTTGGGTTTGCTTCGCTGTAGGCGATCATAGCGCGAATCACCTCCCGCTTGACGCTGTTTTTGCGGATGCGGTAGGAGTCGAAAATCCGAAACGACGGGTTTTCGGTGTGGCGGTCGTCATAGACCGCAATCTCGCCGCGCGCGTTTGCCGCGTGCGCCGCGTCCCGATCCGGTGCGATGGTGAGCGTGTCTCCGCATGGGAGTGTCTGTGTGAAGTTCTTGTCTTGTTGTTCCATGCCCAAAAGGGTAACAATCCCGCGCATAAAAGTCAACCCGAAACATACCGCTATGCATGCGCGCGGCTTGATTTTTCCCGGCGCGGTGGGTATGATAGATGGAGCGTATCCGCGCAGACGGCGCATGCTATGGAGGCAAAACCATGTATAAATCCCTGATCGATCAGCATTTTGACGAACAACTCACCGCGCTGGGAACACTCATCGCATTTCCGAGCGTTTCCCAGGGCGAGCCCGAAGAGGGCATGCCGTTGGGACGGCATATCCACAACGCGCTGACCTACACGCTCGGTCTTGCGCGCGAAATGGGCTTCTCCGCCCAGTCGCTCGACGGCTATTGCGGCGTGGTCGACTATGGCGAGGGCGACGAGATGCTCATGATCATGGCGCATCTGGACGTGGTTCCCGCTGGTAACGGCTGGAGCAGCGATCCCTTCACCCTCACGCAAAAGGACGGAAAACTCATTGGCCGCGGTGTGCAGGACGACAAAGGCCCCGCGATCTCGTCGCTATTTGCCCTCCGCGCCATCAAAGAGGCGGGCGTTCCGCTCAAGCGCCGCGTGCGCATCTTTTTAGGCTGCGACGAAGAACGCGGCTGGAGCTGCGTCGATCGCTATAAGAAGACCGAGCCGAACCCGACGCTGGCCTTCACGCCGGACGGGCAGTATCCCGTCATCAACTCCGAAAAGAACATCGGACAAACTACGTATACAAAAAAACTTTCCGGCAGCGAAGTCCGCATCTCCTGCGGCACCGCGCCGAACGTCATCCCCGGCGAGGCGGTGGCCTATCTGCCCTTTACGCCCGAACCCGTGGACGCAAAGCACGGCATGCTGCTCAGCGGCAAGGACGGCGAACTCCGCGCCGTGGGCAGGAGCGGGCACGCTTCCACCCCGCAGGACGCGCAGAACGCGCTGCTGGCGCTTTTAGACGCGCTCAAGGAACAGCCGCTGAACGCGGAAGCCCTCGCAACCGCGTCGTCTCTTGCCGCGCTCCTGGCGTTTGACCAGCACGGCGAAGCCTTCGGGCTCGACAAGTCGGACGAATCCGGCAGGCTAACGCTCTCGCCCAACATGATCGAGTGGACGGAAGATTCCGTCACCATTACGCTGGACTGCCGCTTCCCCTTCAGCGTCTCACCCGAGCAGCTTCTGGCGGCTGAGGATGAGAAATTCGCGCAGATCGGCTTTACGCGCATCCACGAGAAAATCTCCAAGGGGCACTATATCGACCCCAATTGCGAACTGGTGAATGTGCTGCTGGACATCTACAGCGAAGCCACAGGCAAAAAGGCAAAGCCGCTCTCCATCGGCGGCGGCACCTATGCACGCTCGTTTGAAAACGCGGTGGCGTTCGGCGTAGAGCCGGAGGGCGAACCCGCACAGGCGCATATGCCTGACGAATCCTGCCGCGTGGAGGGCTTCCGCTTTGACACGCAACTCATCGCCGAGGCGATCAAACGGCTGGCGGGGAAATAACAAAACAACATATAAAAAAGAGAGGCAATGCCTCTCTTTTTTATATGCAAAAAATCAAATCGCTCTCTCGTAGATCACCTTTGCGTCGGCTTCGTAGATCTTCTTCAAGCCGCCGACGGGGCGCTCGCTGCCGTCCGGCGCATGGGTGACCACCCGCGCCATGTCCGCTATCTGCGCGGGATCGACGCCGAGCTTCACAAGCCTGCCGGGCAGGCCGAGGCGCGAATAGAACGTATCCAGCGAGGAGATGCCGCTCTCGATGGTGGCGGCGACGGCCTTTGGCTCGTCCTCCTGCCCCATGATGCGAACGGCGAAGTTGTAGAACCGCTTGGGGTTCACGCGCCAGACATAGCGCATCCACGCGGGGGTTAAAATCGCTAGTCCCGCGCCGTGCGTGACGCCGAAGCGCGCGGTGAGCTCGTGGCTCAGCTTGTGGCAAGCCCAGTCCTGTTCACGACCCACACCCAGCATATTGTTGTGCGCAATCGTGCCGCTGAGCGCGACCTGACACCACGCATCGTAGTCCGCGGGGTTGTTCACAACCTTTTCGCCGAAGGTGAGCAGCGTTCGCAACGTTGCTTCGCTCAACGCGTCGGAAAGTTCCGTGTGTTCGGTGTTCGAAAAATACCGCTCGAAGATGTGGCTCATCATGTCCGCAACACCCGCCGCGATCTGGAATTTCGGAATGGTCTCAAACAGCGAAGGATCGATCACCGAGAGCACGGGACGATTCCATTCGCAGTTGTATCCGCATTTTTTCTGCGTCTTATAGTTGCTCAGCACCGCGCTGTTGCTTGCTTCCGATCCCGCCGCCGGGAAGGTTAACAGGCAAGCGACCGGCAAAGCGCTTGTGGTCTTGAGCTGCTTTTCGTAGATGTCCCAAATGTCGAGATCCGGGTTTTTCAGTCCCAACGCAATGCCCTTGCCGGAGTCGATGACCGAGCCGCCGCCCACGCAGAGCACGAGCTCGACTTTTTCCGCTTTGGCAAGCGCGATGCCCGTGCGCACAAGCTCCACGTCCGGATTCGGAATCACGCCGCCGAGGGTCACAAACGACACCCCGCTTGCGGTGAGAGAATCCGTCACCCGCTTGAGCAGTCCCGTTTTCACCACGCGGTCGCTGCCATAGTGCACAAGCACCTTTTTTGCCAGCGGCGCGATCTGGTCGCCGATTTGATCCGCCGTGCCCTTGCCGAAGATCAGGCGCGTCGGAGAATAAAATTCAAAGTTCAACATGGTGTGGTTTTTTCGCTCCTATTCCGATGTGTGTCAAAAAAAGCGCATCCGCCGCGCTGTGTTGTGCCCGATTTCGTGCAGACCGTGCGCGTGGTGCGCCTCTATTATATCAGTAAGGCGTTTCTCGCGCCAGAGAATCCTCTTTCGTGTTTGTGGAGTTCTTGCAAACGATTTTTGTTATTGTTATACTGTGATATATTACTAGTTTGAATCGTGGAGGTAATCTATGGAAAAGAAGACCGTTTCCGACGCGGCAAAAGCAGAGGCAGCAAAGAAGGCCGCTGCTGCGAAGAAAGCCGCGCAGGCAAAAGGAGCCGCATCCAAGTCCGCTCCTGCCAAATCCGCTCCCGCCAAGGCCGCGCCGAAGAAGGCGCCCGTCAAGGCAGAGGAAGTGGAAGAAGTCGTTGAATCCGTGGAAGAGACTGTGGATGAAGCCCCCGCTTCCGGCGGCAAGGGTTCCGTCAAGGGCCTGCGCATCGGCGCGATTATCCTCTGGGTTCTGGCAATTGCGGCGGAGGTCGGCGCATTCTTTGCGTTTAGCTATGCCATGCGCAATCAGGCTCTGACCTTTGCAGATATCGAAATGCAGCTTCTGGTCGGCGCGCTGGTGCTCGACGCGATCTTCTGTATCGTCGCGGCGCAGCTCTGGAAGAAGGCAAACCGGATCCGCCCGAATCTTTCGGACAGCAAGCTCGTGCGTACGCTCTGGCACCAGCTTGGCGTGATCATGGTGCTCGTGTGCTTCCTGCCCATCGGCATCTTCCTGCTTGCCAAATCCGACAAGCTTAACAAAAAGACCAAAACGATTTTGATCGCGATTCTTGCGGCGCTGTTCCTCAGCGCGGGCGCTGCATCGGTGGATTATCAGCAGCCCACCGAAGCGGAAGTGCAGCAGCTTCAGGAAGAAGCGCAGGCGGAAGCCGTCGGCGAAGTCTACTGGACAAAGTTCGGAAAGAGCTATCACTTTGACCGCAACTGCCCGTACATCGTGGACAAAACCCCCGCTTCCGAAGGCGGCACGCTGTATGCCGGTTCTCTGGACGACGCATTTGCAGCCAACCGTTGGGATCCCTGCGACACATGCGCAGGCGGTGCAGAAGCCAAGCTCGACGAAGCGGCGGCTGGCGACACCACGACCGACACCACGACGGAACAACCCGCGGGTTGATTTCACGAAAGTCACTCGAAAAGGAACTGCGTCAGCAGTTCCTTTTTTTTGCGATAGATTGGCTTACAGTTGATCGAGAGTTATAATCTCACAGCCCTTGCTTTCATAATAACGCAGCATCTCGTCTATCTTTCGCTTGTCATAGCTCGTGATGCAGTCTGACAGCACATGAACATTATAGCCTTCCTGCCGCAGGTTAAAGACGGTTGACTTGACGCACGCAACCGCATCCGCTCCTGTGATATAGAACTCGCTTATCTCATTTGCGCGAACAAATTCAGCAAATGCTTCGCTGGTCAGCGCGTTGCCCTTGCTCTTGGTAAAGATGTTTTCCGACACAAGGTTCAGATCCGGCACCAACTCAAACCCGCGCGTATCGGGCTTAAACGTCCGCGTTCCGGCGGAAAGATTCTCGTGCCGGATGTAGACGATGTGAATATCCTGTTTTACCGCCCAATCAATCGCGGTGTTGATATTGCCGATGATTTCTTTGTAGTTCTTTGTGATATCGTTTTGAATGTCGATGATCACCAACGCTTTGTTTTGCATACACTCTCCTCCTGACGGGTAGATCCATTGTTTGTCTTTAGTCTAGCAGCAATTGTTGACATCCCTATGGCAACATTCTATGCTACAATCAAGAAAAGTTTGAAAGGAGGCAGTCGGATGAAGATCGACAGGCTGGTCAGCATCATACTGCTTCTATTGGAAAAAGAACGCATCGGCGCGCAGGAGCTCGCGGACATGTTTGAAGTTTCTCCGCGCACGATCTACCGTGACATCGACTCCATCAACATGGCGGGGATTCCCGTTCGCGCGACGTCCGGCGTCGGCGGCGGGTTTGAGATCATGGAGCAATATAAGATCGACAAAAAAGTCTTTTCGACTGCCGACCTTTCCGTGATCCTGATGGGATTGTCCAGCCTTTCCAACATGATGCGCGGCGACGAGCTGGTCAGCGCCCTTGCCAAGGTCAAGAGCTTTATCCCCGCCGAGCGTGCAAAGGAAATCGAGCTGCTGACGGGTCAAATCACGATCGATCTAAGCCCGTGGTCGGGCAACCGGAATGCGCAGCCGCATTTGGAGTTGATCAAACAGGCGTTGCAGGAGCATAAACTGCTCTCGTTTACCTATCTTGACCGCGCCGGCAACAGAATCCCGCGCGTCGCCGAGCCGTATCAACTCGTCATAAAAGGCAGCCAGTGGTATTGGCAAGGGTATTGCCACACACGAAACGACTTTCGGCTGTTCAAGCTCTCCCGCACATCCAACCTAAAACTATTGGAGGAAACTTTTTCTCCAAGGGAACATCCGAAACCGGAGCTTGATGCTTCCGATCTCACGGCGAAGATGCAGATGGAGATCATCCTCCGCATCCACAAATCCATCTTGGAGCGCGTGCTGGACTACTGCAACGACGAAGACATTTCGGCGGACGGCAAGGAACACTATATCGTACGCTATCCGCTCATCGAGAACGACTATTACTATGGATTCTTGCTCAGTTTCGGCGATAAATGTGAGTGTTTAGAGCCGGAGCATGTACGCGCGGAGATGAGGCGGAGAATTGCGGATATGGCGGGGTTGTATGAGAAATAGTTGGTGATCTCTTTAAGATGGCGCGGACGGGCAAGGATACGAACGATGGATGCGGGTGTTCTCCCGCGATAAACCCATTTGGCTGCAGGTGTTTTGGCACGGGCGGATGATATCCGCCCCTACAAAGCTTGCGTGGATGCTTCACCAAACGTCGTGATCGTTTCTGTATTCTCTTTCACAAGTTCACCCGCCGTACAACGCGGGTTCTGTAGGGGCGGATACCATCCGCCCGCCATCAAAACTCTCGTCAAAGCCCCCGTTCATCTTCCCACAAACAACAGATGGCTGCTTCTGCCCAGCATCTCCGGCTTTTCCGAACAATAGAGGTGATAGCGCACATATTGCGCGTAATCTTCTTCGCTCAGCGTATTGATTGCATCTTCCATCAATTCGCTCACGCCGTCTGCGGCGATTTCGCGCCGGATGGTGACGCCATTTCTCGCGAGCATCTCGCGCATTTGATCCAGTGTGAAGAACACAAACGGAAAATCCTCGACCTTGAACGAGTCATGATCGTAGGTGTTCTCCGAAAAGAACTGCGGGCGATAGGACAGCTCCGTCAGCACCACCATATCGTTGGAGATGAACGCGAAGAAGATTACGCCGTCCTTTACGCAGACGCGCTTGGCTTCGGCAATCGTGCGGTCACGGTCGTCGGAAGACGACAGGTGATACAGCGGTCCCATCAACAGCACCACGTCGAAGCTCGCGTCCGCAAACATCGATAAATCCAGCGCGTTGCCCTGCAAAAGCCGCACGGGATGCTCCTGCGTGATCTTTTTCTCAAATGCCGCGATATTTGCGGGCGAAAGTTCCACGGCGGTGACGTCGTAGCCCTGCTTGGCAAAATACAGGCTGTATTCTCCCGCGCCTGCGCCTATGTCGAGGATACGCGCGCCGGGCTTGAGGACGGATTCGATGGCGCGCACGGTGGTGATGAACTCCACCCGTGCGGCTTTGCTGCGGTTGAGGCGGGAGTCCTCATTGAAGATTTCGTAGGTTGCGGCGGTTCGTTCCGCTTCGTTTTGGATCAGCTTCAGCGTTTCAAAATCCATCTTCCTTGCCTCCTGTTACACAAAAGCGAGAGAAATTCTCCCGCCTTTGTTTTTTATTCTCAAATGCTATGTAAAACGATACTTTTTTCTTAAAAATTCTTTGCTTCTTTCTTTTAAGAAAGAAGAGTACTTACCGAATCTCCGTCTTATTCCTGAAATACGGTCTCAATGCTGCGGGGATTGCAACGCTGCCGTCCGCGCGCAGGTTGTTTTCAAGAAACGCGATCAGCATGCGCGGGGGAGCCACCACCGTGTTGTTGAGCGTATGCGGGAAATAGTTGCCCGTCTCCTTGTTTTTCACGCGGATGCCGAGGCGGCGCGCCTGCGCATCGCCAAGATTGGAGCAGCTGCCCACCTCGAAATATTTCTTCTGGCGCGGGGACCAGGCTTCGACGTCCATGCTCTTGACCTTGAGGTCGGCAAGATCGCCGGAGCAGCACTCCAGCGAGCGCACGGGGATATCCAGCGTGCGGAAGAATTCAATGGTGTTCTTGAGCAAAGTTTCAAACCACGCCATGCTCTCCTCGGGTTTGCAGACGACGATCATCTCCTGCTTTTCAAACTGATGGATGCGGTAAACGCCGCGCTCCTCGATGCCGTGCGCGCCGACTTCTTTTCTAAAGCAGGGCGAATAGCTGGTCAGTTTCTGCGGCAGCTCGCCTTCTTCGAGGAACGTGTCGATGAATTTGCCGATCATGGAGTGCTCGCTGGTGCCGATCAAGTAGAGATCCTCTCCCTCGATCTTGTACATCATGCCTTCCATCTCGGCAAAGCTCATGACCCCGGTGACCACACCGCTGCGGATCATGAACGGGGGAATGTAATAGGTAAAGCCGCGATCCACCATGAAATCCCGCGCGTAGGCGAGGATTGCGGATTGCAGCAGCGCGATATCGCCGCAAAGATAGTAAAACCCGTTGCCGCTGGTCTTTCTGGCGGCGTCGAGGTCGATGCCCTTGAACGATTCCATGATGTCCACATGGTAGGGAATCTCGTATTCCGGCACGACGGGTTCGCCAAAACGCTCGATTTCCACGTTCTCGGAGTCGTCCTTGCCGATGGGAACGGAGTCATCGATGATGTTCGGGATCACAAGCATGCGCTTACGGATTTCCGCGGTCAGCTCGGTCTCACGGACATCCAGCCGTGCCATCTCGTCCGCCATGTCGTTGACCTGCTGCTTGGCGGCTTCCGCCTCTTTCTTCTGGCCTTTCGCCATCATGGAGCCGATGGATTTGCTGATCGAGTTTCTCTGCGAACGCAGATAGTCCGCGCGGGTGTGCGCCTCGCGAAACTCGGCGTCGAGCGCGAGCACTTCGTCCACCAGCGTGAGCTTGTCAAACTGAAATTTCTTTTTGATGTTCTCTTTTACCAGCTCCGTCTGCGTGCGGATAAGCTTGATGTCCAGCATACGATCCCCCTGTATGTAATCCTAAATATTCTCTTTACCAATCTGGCTGCAAGCCCCAGTATGTCAATACTGAGTTAATCTAATTTACATGCGCTCCGGCGCTGCGATTCCGATGAGGCCAAGCCCGATGGCGATGACTTTGCGTGTCGCGTCGGTCAGCGCAAGCCGCGCCTGCCGCACGCTAGCTACGTCCGCCATAATCCGCTGCTCATAATAAAACTTGTTGAACGCCGCGCAGATGGCGATGATGGCGCGGGTGACGAGATACGGCTCGTTTTTCTCCATCGCGTCCACGACCGCATCCGGAAATGCGCCAAGCGCCGCGATGACGGCGGAGGCTTCGGAATCTGTTAGTTGACCATAGTCGATCTCAGCGGGCTTATAGTCCGCCTTTCTCAATACCGAGCAAGCGCGCGCGTGGGTATATTGCGCGTAGGGGCCTGTTTCGCCGTCGAAATTCAGCACCGCGTCCCAGTCAAACACCACGTCCTTGATGCGCCCGTTGTAGAGGCTGTTCCAGATCAGCGCGCCGATGCCGACCTGCTTGGCGATGGTCTCCTTGTCCTCAAGGTCGGGGCTCTTTTCGCGGATGATGTCATAGGTCTTGTCGCAGGCGGCGGTGAGCACATCCCTAAGCTTCACCATATTTCCCTTGCGGGTGGAGAACGCGCCGTCCGTGCCGCTGACCATGCCAAACGAAACGTGGATGAGATCCTTTGCCCAGTCGTAGCCCATCAGCTCGACAACCTTAAACCACTGCCGAAAATGCAGATCCTGCTGATATGCCACCACATAGAGACACTTGGCGAAATCGTAGGTGTCCTTGCGGTAGAGCGCGGCGGCGATGTCGCGCGTGGCGTAGAGCGTGGCACCGTCGGAGCGCAGGATGATGCACGGCGGCATTTTGTAGTCGCTCAAATCGACAATCTGCGCGCCCTGATCGAGTTTGAGCAGGTTTTTCTCCTTTAGCTCGTCCACCACGCGTCCCATCTTGTCGTTATAAAAACTCTCACCGGCATAGCTGTCAAAGTGGATGCCGAGGATGGCGTAGACCTCTTCGACCTCTGCAAGCGTGATCTTCTTGAACCAGTCGAACAGCTCCAAGGCTTCCGCGTCGCCGTCCTCGATGCGCTTAAACCACGCCCGCGCCTCGTCGTCCAATGTGGGATTTGTCACAACCTCCTGATGATAGCGTACATAGACCTTGACCAGCTCGTCCACGCCGCCCTGATCGATGGTGTCGTGATCGCCCCAGAGCTTGTAGGCCACGATCATCTTGCCAAACTGCGTGCCCCAGTCGCCGAGGTGGTTGATGCCCACGGACGTAAAGCCGAGGTGGTTATAGATGCGGTACAGCGCACTGCCGATCACCGTTGTCGGCAGATGGCCGATGTGGAACGGTTTTGCGATGTTGACCGAGGAATAGTCGATGCAGACATTGCGCTTTTGCCCCAGCTCAGAGCCGCCGTAGCGCGCGCCTTCGGCAAACACGCGGCTGAGCACCGCCTTTGCCTGCGCGCTCTTGTCGAGATAGAAGTTTACATATCCGCCCGCGGCTTCGGCCTTTGCCACGCCTTCGGGCAGCACGATCGCCGCGGCAAGCTCGCCCGCGATCACCGGCGGGGCTTTGCGCAGCGTTTTTGCGAGTTTGAAGCAGGGGAAGGCATAGTCGCCCATGTCAGGCGACGGCGGGGTTTCGAGCCAGGTGGCGAGCTCCTCCGCGGGCAGCGCCGCGGGGGTTGCGAGGGCGGATGCGATTGCCTGTCTAAAGTCCATTGCGTTATCCCTAGTTTTCTAATTTTGTCTGGTTTCTTATTTTGTTTGTAATGAGTGATTATATCAGAGAATTTCGCGTCTGTTAAGGCAAAACTGGCGTTTTCGGCAGAAAAACGCATAAAGGCGCGCTTATGCAGCGCATTTCCGCCCCGCGCGTAGCATATTTCATGTGGTATTTATCATACTCTTGATGGTATAATTTCATATGCTTCATTGAACCTAATATCATTGAAGAGTAGGAGACTGCATATGAATGAACTATATTATGATCTGCTAGACATCACCAATATTTCTAATATTAAAATTAACAATAGGCAAATTATGGAGTCTACCGATATCCAAATGGAATTTTTTAAGATAATTAACATTATTGGCTGGGAGAAGTTATTAATCAGAACCGGTCAGAAAAACATTTGGAATGGTGCTCTACTAAAATTTATCAAGGCAAGAAGAAATGGAGAGTCTGAACTTGTACTTGAAACGTGCGCAACCGATTATGTTTCCTTTTTGGGATCTAATTATGGACTGAGAAAGAATCCGGAGTTGCTGGAAGAATTCTCATCAGCATTTGAGCGTCGTAAAGTGGCAAACCGCCTCGGGATATTGTTAAAACAAAAAGCTATGTATTTGAATCAAGCTGACATTGAGTCAGTCGACATGTCAATTTTTTCTCTGATAAACAATAATTGGTTTATTGATGAGGAGATGGATGTTTTTCGCAAGATGCTAAAAAAGGCGAATTCCATTGTCAATATTAAAGATTCAGTTTATTCGAACCCCCTGTCATTAAACATTACTCTTATCGCAAATAATAAAATACTATTTCAAAAGCGTGGCGAGAAGACAGCACATGGCGATTATGGATTTCAAACTTCTATTGCTTCTTTCGTTACACCCGATACATTTATAAACGGTATCTTCAATGTAAATCATGCTGTAAAAGTCGTAATGAACGAAGAATTAGGCACGATTGAAGATAGTTTTAATAATTTAACAATTACAGGTTTGGTCAGAGATAAAATTAATTTTGAAATTGGCATTACAGCATATTCAACAACGGAATCAGATCTATTTAGTGATTTAGATGATGATGAGAGCAAGCCTTTCTTCATTAAAAACGTTCACGAAATTAAAAAAGATGAAACTTATACTAGGTTCATGCCCTTAGGGGCAGCGTCAATAATTAAATACCTAGATAGAGAGGTATTCTAATGAACTACCGCAATCGAAGAGAGCAAAGTATACCTTTGCAATACGGCATTGTAACTTTTCTCGATATTTTAGGGTGGCAGGGAATATGGCGCAGAGAACCTAATCCTATTTTAAAACTTGAAATGATTATTGATTACCTTAACAATACAATACGCAGGAATTGTTATACGCATACGCATGTAATTGTTATATCAGATTCAATATTGATCTATTCAGATTTGAACATCGATGTATCTGTCGACAAACAGGATATGTTTAGAAAATTAGCGGAGCATAAAACAAAAGTAATTGAAATATTGCTTGCTCATAGTGACTTGTGTTCACATATCATACCATTATCAATTAGTGGTCATATTCCGATAAGGGGCGCAACGAGCATTGGAGAGTATTCAGTATATAAGAACACCTTTGTCGGTTCGGCAATTGACGAAGTCGCTTCATGGTATGAAACTGCAGATTGGGTTGGCGTATTTATGACTCCTTCCCTCGGATATCTTTTGGAAGAACTTGATTTCAAGAATAACGAAAACAATAAGTGGGTAACTTATACACCACCTCTGAAGAATCATGCAATTAGGTTTAGCACATTATGTGTAAATTGGATTGATAATTTAGAAGCATATTATGATAGTAAAGGCGAATTTGGACATATAGATTCGCTAAAGGCATTTTTCTGGGATCAGAATTTTGGTATCTTTCCTCCAGAAATCACTTTGAAGATCCAAAACACATTAGATTTTGCTGAAATCATGGAAAAGAGTAAAGAGTAATATGAAAAATGAAAATGCGGCAAGTACAGTCCAATGAAAACAGGAATAGAAGTTTTTATACCCGGAAGGCTTTGCTTATTCGGCGAGCATTCTGATTGGGCTGCTGATTATCGGAAAGTAAATAGTAATTTAAGTGTTGGGAAAGCCATTATTTATGGATTAGAATATGGAATATCGTCAATTGCTCAAAAAAGTGACAATCTCATTTTCTCATCTAATACTTTTGCACGAAAACACGAAATCTCCCTCCCTTTAATCGAGGAATATCTGGTGCAAAAAGCGAAGAATAGAAGTTTTTTTTCTTACGCGATAGCATCAGCTTATATCATGTTTAAAAGATATCCTGTTAAAGGTATAAACCTGAATGCTTACAAAACAACATTGCCGATTAAAATAGGCCTTGGATCCAGTGCGGCAATTTGCGTAAGTGTGATAAGATCATACAATTTGTTATATGATTTAAACCTTAGTGTCAGCGATGAAATGGAAATAGCTTATGATGCTGAGCATTTTGCGTTATCGCAATGTGGGCATATGGATCAATTATGCGCTCTAGGAAAAAAATTGATATGTGTCGAATTTGATGAAACAACAAAATATAAAGAAATCAAATTGCCAAAGGACGTGTATATTATTATTGTTGACTTGAACGGGAAAAGAAATACAAGGAAAATTCTAAATTCTTTAAACGCAGCATATCCTTTTCCAAAGAACGAAAATGATCTGAAATTGTATCAAGCTTTGGGAGTAAAGAATATTGAAATTATTAATGATGCAACGGCATCACTAGAAAGAGGCAATCTTAATCTTTTAGGGGCTTTGATGAAAAAAGCGCAAATAATGTTTGATGCTGATGTTGCACCTTTTTGTGAAGATCTAAGATCCCCGAAGCTTCACGAATTAATAAATGATAGTGTTGTGAGTGAGATTTCATTAGGTGTAAAAGGTCTGGGTGCTCAAGGTGATGGAGCAGCACAGATTGTTGTTATCGATAGAAATGATCAGGAAAATTTATCTTCGTATATAATTGACAAATATGGATACAGTGTATACCCAATTCAAGTTAAAGCTAACGTATGATAAGGCAAATTTACAATATAATGAATAGCGCGATAACCCCCATTTCTTGAGAAATTCTTCGTGATATGTCATGTGCCAAACCAAGTGCTGATAAAAAAGACAAATGTCCGTCACTCTCTTTACGATATCGTTGTTCTCATGGTGTGGAAATTCAGTTAATAGATGTTTTAGTTACTTAACGTATAAGTTGCCCCCCAAGGCACTGACTTGCCGAGTATATGAGTTGGTGTTATGGACTTGTATAATAGTTGGTTGATTTCAATCAAAGAATTCAGATTCAATGCTTCCGCCCCGCGCGCTCTTTACAAATCGCATAAAACCCGCTATACTTCTGCTATTACAGCGATGATCGGGACAGTCCGTGTTCCGCAATTGTCCGCAAGAGCGAGCCGCGTATGGTGCAAGGCGGCGGCGGGCAGGAGCATTCGGTATCACCCGTGAGCGCGCACGCCAAAGGCTAAGTGCCGAGTAACGCGCGACGTTTACCCCGCGTTAAGGGGTTCTTGAGCGGGCGAGCTTTTTCGCCAAGCAGGGTGGTACCGCGCAAAGCCGGATTTTCGTGCTTTTCGTCCCTATTTTTCGGGGCGGAGGGCTATTTTTTTACCCGTTTTCCGCAGGACAAGATTTTGATGATTTTCTGACACACAGAACAAGGAGACGAAACCAAATGTACAAAAAAGTATCGAGCGAGCTGAATTTCGTCCCGCGCGAGAAAGAAGTGCTCGCGTTTTGGAAGGACAAGCAGATCTTCCAAAAGAGCGTGCGCTTACGAAAAGGCGCAAAGCCCTATACCTTCTTCGACGGCCCCCCGACGGCAAACGGAAAGCCGCACATCGGCCACGTGCTCACGCGCTCGATCAAGGATATCATCCCACGCTACAAGACCATGAAGGGGTATGACGTTCTGCGCAAAGCGGGCTGGGATACCCACGGGTTACCGGTGGAGATCGAGGTGGAAAAACACCTCGGCCTCGACGGCAAAGAGCAGATCGAAGCCTATGGCATCGAGCCGTTCATCAAGGAATGCAAAAAGTCGGTCTGGAAATATAAGACCGACTGGGAAACCATGTCCGACCGCGTCGGGTTCTGGGCGGATATGGAAGACCCGTATATCACCTACGACAACAACTACATCGAGAGCATCTGGTGGGCGCTCAAGACGATCCACAGCAAGGGACTGCTCTACAAGGGGCACAAGATCGTGCCGTATTGCCCGCGCTGCGGAACGGCGCTAAGTAGCCACGAGGTCGCGCAGGGATACAAGGACGTCAAGGACACCTCCGCCATCGCGAAGTTCTTCCTCAAAAACGATCCGACCACTGCCATCCTCGCCTGGACGACCACGCCCTGGACGCTGCCGAGCAACGTCGCGCTTTGCGTCAACGCAAAAGAGATCTATGCCACCGCGAAGAAGGACGGGCAAACCTATATCCTCGCGGAAGCGCTGGTCAAAAACGTGCTCGGCGAGACCGCCGAAATCGTCTCCACCTGCAAGGGTTCTGACCTCGTCGGCACCGAATATGTGCCGCTGTTTGAGCTGCCCGTGAATTTCGGCAACAAGACCGGCTATCGCGTCGTGGCGGACGAATACGTCTCGCTTGAAGACGGCACAGGCGTTGTCCACATCGCCCCCGCCTTTGGTGAAGACGACTCCCGCGTGGGCAAAAAGTGGGATCTGCCGTTTTTGCAGCTGGTCAACACCAGCGGGCATATGGTCGGCGGCACGCCTTGGGACGGACTATTTGTCAAGGATGCGGACAAACCCATACTCGACGCGCTGAAGGAGAGCAAAAAGCTCTTTGCCGCGCTCTCGTTTGAGCACAGCTATCCCTTCTGCTGGCGCTGCGACACCCCTCTGATCTATTACGCCAGAGAGAGCTGGTTTATCAAGATGACCGCGGTCAAGGAAAAGCTCATCGCCTTCAACCGCAGCGTCAACTGGATTCCGGAGACGATCAAGGAAGGCCGCATGGGCAATTTCCTCGAAAACGTCATCGACTGGGGCGTCTCGCGTGAGCGCTATTGGGGCACGCCCCTGCCGGTTTGGATGTGCGAATGCGGGCATGTGCACGTGGTCGGTTCCCGTGAGGAGCTGCAACAGCTCAACCCTTCGGTTTCCGCCGATATCGAGCTGCACAAGCCGTATATCGACGAGGTCACCTTCCCCTGCGAAAAGTGCGGCAAGACGATGAAGCGCGAGCCGGTGGTCATCGACTGTTGGTTTGACAGCGGCGCCATGCCCTTTGCGCAGTGGCACTATCCATTTGAAAACAAAGAGGAGTTCGAGCGGCGCTATCCCGCGCAGTTCATCAGCGAGGCCATCGACCAGACGCGCGGATGGTTCTATTCGCTGCTCGCCATCTCCACCTGCCTCTTCGACGAGGCCGCGTTCCAGAACTGCATCGTCATGGGACATGTGCAGGATATGGAAGGCCGCAAGATGAGCAAGCACCTAGGAAACGTCGTCGACCCGTGGACGGTGCTGGATCAACAGGGCGCGGACGCGGTGCGCTGGTATTTCTATACCGGCTCTATGCCGTGGCTGCCCAGCCGCTTCTCGGCGGAGGCGGTCAGCGAAGCGCAGAGAAAGTTCATCGGCACTTTCTGGAACACCTATGCGTTCTACATCCTCTACGCGGAGATCGACAAGTTCGATCCCACGCAGTATAAGCTTGAAGACTGTCAGCTTTCCGAGATGGACCGCTGGGTGCTCTCGCGGCTCAACACGCTGGTCAAGACCGTGGACGGCAACCTCGAAAAACTCCGCATCACCGAAGGCGGCAGAGCGCTGCAGGCGTTCTCGGACGAACTGAGCAACTGGTACGTCCGCCGCTGCCGCGACCGCTTCTGGGGCAGCGAGATGAGCGAGGACAAGAAGGCCGCGTATATGACGCTCTATACAGCTCTCCATACGCTCACGCTGCTCACCGCTCCCTTCCTGCCGTTTATGACGGAGGAGATCTACCAGAATATCGTGCGCAGTGTGGACAAAAACGCTCTAGAGAGCGTGCATTTCTGCGACTATCCCGTCGCGGAGGAAGCGCGCATCGACGCGGATCTGGAGGCGAACATGGCGCGCGTGCTCGAGATTGTCACCCTCGGCAGAGCTGCGCGCAATGAAGGCAACGTCAAAACCCGCCAGCCGCTGCCGCTGATGTACATTCAGGGTGAAGCGATGAACGAGCACTACGTCAAGATCGTCACCGAAGAGCTGAACGTGAAAAAGGCGGAGTTCGTCAACGATGCATCCGGTTTCCTGAGCTATCAGGTCAAGCCGCAGCTCAAGACGCTGGGGCCGCGCTACGGCAAGATTCTGCCGAAGATCGGCGCGCACCTCAGCGAAAGCGGCATCGGCAACCTGGTCGTGCGCGCGCATGCCGCGGGCAAGAACTATGAGGCGACCATCGAGGAAGTCTTCGTGGTGCTGGGACCGGAGGACGTGCTCGTCTCGACGGGCAAGACGGACGGTTTCGTCGCCGCAACCGACAACGAGACCATCGTGGTGCTGGATACCAAGTTGACGCCGGAGCTGATCGACGAAGGATTCGTCCGCGAGCTCATCAGCAAGGTGCAGACCATGCGCAAGGAGGCAGGCTTCGAGGTCAGCGACCACATCGCGCTCTCCTATGACGGCAGCGCGAAGATCGAGGAGATCTTCTCCCGCTTCGGCGACGAAATCCTAAGTGAGACGCTTGGCGAAACGCTCAGCAAGGGAGCAAAAGGCTACACGAAGGACTGGGACGTCAACAAAGAAACCGTCACCCTCGGCGTGGAGAAGAAATAAGAGTCAACGAAAGGGAGGACGGGAAACCGTTCTCCTTTCGCTTTCTTTCTATCAAAACGAATGAGGTGCGAGAAATCGTTCTTTTTCGCTTTCTTTACAAGAGAAAGCTTGGCAAAGAAAGCGACTGTATTCGATCAAAGTTGATAAATCGTTCTTTACCGTCTTGGTTTTTGTAAAATGTTGCGAGGAATCGCAGATCCACACTACCTCCCCCGCAAAACTCCTTGCAAATAGCCATTTCTTGTGATATACTCGCTTCCGCTAACGTCCTTCTTGCTCGGCGCCGTGACGCCGAGCCAATAGACCATAAGGAGGTGAAATGAATGAATCAATACGAAGCTCTGTACATCATCGTACCGACCCTCGAAGAGGAAGCGATGAAAGCATCCGTCGAAAAGTTCAAAGGGATTATCGCAACCAACGGCGGTGAAGTAACGGCCGTCGACGAATGGGGCAAAAAGCGTCTTGCTTACCCCATCAACTACAAGACCGAGGGCTATTACGTCTTGATGTCGTTTACGTGTGCGCCGGAAGTTCCCAAAGAACTCGAGCGTAACTTTAAGAACGACGAAGCGATTCTCCGCTATCTCGTAACCCGCAAAGGCGAGTAACGAAAGCCGCGACGAAAGGATGGATGAAGCATGAATAAAATCACACTCATCGGAAACCTGACGCATGACCCGGAAGTGCGTTCCACGCCCAACGGGGTCACGGTCTGCTCCTTCACCATCGCGGTCAACCGCCGCTTTGCCAGCGGTGCGGGCGGCGAGCGCCCGACGGATTTCTTCCGTATCAACGCCTGGCGTCAGCTGGGTGATACGTGCGCCCGATACCTCAGCAAGGGCCGCAAGGTCGCCGTCATCGGCGAACTCCAGGCGCGCACCTATGAGGCAAAGGACGGCACGACCCGCATGTCTCTGGACGTGCAGGCGGACGAAGTCGAGTTTCTCTCGCCCAAGCAGCAGGAGGATGGAGCCGCGCCCACTGTCCGCGCAGACAACGCGCAGGATATGGCCGGGTTTACCGACATCCAGTCCGACGACATCCCGTTTTGAACCACTGCGGGAAACACCCGCGAAGCAAAATTTTCGAATTAGGAGGCTTGCAACATGGAAGACCGTAAAATGCGTCCCCGTATGAAGCGTGGCCGCCGCAAGGTTTGCAAGTTCTGCGCTGATAAAAACGCGAAGATCGACTACAAGGATATTCGTACCCTTGAGAAATTCGCGGCAGAGAGCGGCAAGATCATGCCCCGTCGTATGTCGGGCATGTGCGCCAAGCATCAGCGTGACCTTGCTATCGCCATCAAGCGCGCGCGCATCGTCGCCCTCATGCCCTACGTGGCAGAGTAAGCGAACAAGCAAACAAAGCACACCAAATCCTAAAGGACTTAGCAGATTTGAACCGGTCGCAAGACTGGTTCTTTTTTATACCATACAAAAAAGAGACCGCGCAGGTATCTTGAACGTTGTTTGCTAATATGTAAATTCAATATCAGGCTAATTACTTCGAGTTTCTTGATTATTGTCCCTTAACACTCAAATTTATATAATTTCGATTGACCAGAAAAATTGATGCCATTTAATCTACAAAATTCTCCAACAACACCTACATACCATAACGGAGCACTTGGATGTACTAAAACGTTGACTATAAAATCTTGCACGCTTGGAATTGGAACCTTAAGCGGAGTTTTCTTATCTATAATTCCAGCTGTATCAATAAAAGCTCTTATCTCTTCCTCGTGCATAAATTCATTTCGCTTGCTTTGAAAAATCAGATTTGATGTGAATGTCGTCGGAGTGAATGCAACAAGTTCATCTTCAAGACTATGGCTCTGCACATAATTTACAGGCATAAACCGAACATTGTTTACTCCATTAATTGTTAACTCCTCTAGTTTTTCAGTTGTAGTAGTGATCATGATTGTTTTTGACGAAAACGAGTATATGCTCCACATGGCGATATTATCTTTTGCCTTTGTCCAGCATTGATAACGAAGAATACTCAACAAGCCATCGCGCAGGAAAAAACCGGCATGTTCTTTATCAACGCCTCTGGTAATTAGTATCTTGAAAATTTTTTCTCTGCCCAATACTGTCTGCATTGCGCGGTAAGCAAACCCCTCATATGTGTCCTCCCACGCAACAGGAGGATATACAAATTTTAGAGATTTACTCTGGACAATATCAACAAAACTTTCAAATGGAATGTATCTATGTAGTTCCAACAAATTACACCTCCATTGAAAAATGTAGTCTTGAATTTCATTCTTATGAACACTCGAAAACCATCAATAATAGTATAGCATCATATTTTATACTCAACAACTCGAATGAAACGAATACCTAGTTCTTTTTGCGGTTGGCGGCATAAAAAAAAGCGCCCTTCTTAGGGCGCATTTTGTTTATCGTTTATGACTCTCGTCGCCTTTCAGTCTTAACCGATCCCACAATCCATAGGTCTCGGTGGTGGAGAGCGCGTGCATGAACTTCTCCTCAAAGTCCGGCACGAGTTTTGTGATGTGCTTTACGAGGTTTTTTGCCTCCTCGCGCTTGGTGTGTCCGGCGATGTCGCAGTTCGGCGGCAAAATCGGCAGCTCGTGCGCGCGGGCGATGGAGAGCGCGTGCTTCTCCGGCAGGAAGATCAGCGGGCGGATGACCGTCACATCCTTGCGGGAAAGATAGGTCACGGGCGCAAATGTGCTGATTCTGCCCTCGTAAAGCATGCTCATAAAGAACGTTTGCATCACGTCGTCGCGGTTATGCCCCAGCGCTACCTTGTTGCAACCGTGGTCGACCGCGTAGTTGTTCAGCGCACCGCGGCGGAGCTTTGCGCACAGGGCGCAGGGGCTTCTCTCCTCGCGGTATTCAAACACGACCTTGCCGATGTCGGTATAGACGACTTCGAAGTCGATGCCGATCCGCTCGGCATATTCGTGTATGCGGGAGACATCCTGCTGCTTCAAGCCCAGGTCGAGCATCACGGCGATGACCTCAAACTTGGTATACGAAAACCGCTGATAGAGCTTCATCGCCTCCATCAACAACAGGGAATCCTTGCCGCCGGAGACGCCGATGCAGATCTTGTCCCCGTCTTCAACCATGTGATACCGCTCGTCCGCGCGGCGAATGCTACCCATTACTCGTTTCATGAGGGATATTATATGAGGTTTGAGCGGGAGAGCGCAAGCGTTTTTCGCGCCGTCCTCACCGGAACGCGGTTTTTATACACCGAGCGCCGCCTCGATTTGCTGCATCTCTTCCCAGTTCAGCGGGCCAAACGCCATCGCGCGCGCGTTTTCCTCCGCCTGCGCGAGCGTCTTAAACCCCGGAATCGGGATGTTGACCCCGCTCTTTGCCCAGAGCCACGCAAGCGCGCCCTGCGCCGCGGTGCGCCCGCCGCTGGTGAGCACATCCCGTACGCGCGCCATACGGGCGAGAAACGCGGGCTTTGGCTTGCCATCCGCAAAATACTCCGTCCAGTCGAATGCAGAGGCGCGCACGTCGTCGCTCTCAAACCGCGTGGCTTGTGAGAACTTGCCGGAGAGAAACCCCATCGCCAGCGGGCTGTTGTTGAGGCACGCAAACCCGTGCCGTTCGCAGGCTTTGACCGCCTCCGCGTCGTAGCTAAACAGGTTCGCTTTGGTCTGAATCACGCTCCCGCGCGTCTTTGCGGCAAAAGTGTCCACGTTCTCCCGCGTATAGGTGCTCCAGCCGTAGGCGAGGAGCTTGCCTTCCGTTTTGAGCCGCTCCATCTCGCCAAACACCGGCTCCACCGCCGCCTCCGGAATCGTTCCGGTGTGCAGCTGATACAGATCGACATAGTCCGTACCGAGGCGTTTGAGCGACGCCTCCAGCGCGCGGCGGATGTAGGCGGGGGACCAGTCCATCCCGGTGAGCGCGCGCGCGTCGCGATCGTAGGTGAACCCGCCCTTGGTGGCGATGACGACCTCGTGCCGCATGCTTTTGACCGCCTTACCGAGCACCTCTTCGCTGTGCCCCGTGCCATAGGCATCCGCCGTGTCAAACAGCGTCACGCCGAGGTCTACCGCGCGGCGGATGGCGCGGATTGACTCCGCGTCATCCACCTGACCCCAGCCGTCCTGATGTCCATCCATCGTAAACGGCCCACCGATGGCCCAGCAGCCAAGCCCAAGCGGGCTGACGAAAATGTTGCTGTTTCCTAAAATTCGTTTTCCCATATAACGCAATCCCCTTTATTCTTAGCTGCTCAATCCCCGCGCAAGCCCCGTCCAAGCCAGCGTGATATCCCGCTCCAGCGCCTCGCGATCATAGAGCTTGACCGACATCGAAAGCCCGATCATCAGGTAATAATAGCTCAGCGCGGCACTATCAAGTGATTGCTTGCGGATCTCCCCGCGTGTGATTCCTTCCGAAATCGCCTGCCGGATGGCCAGCACAAATTCGCCCTGCGTCTCTTTCGTCTCCCGCTCCATGTGCTCCTGAATGAAGTCCGGCGGAAAATAGAAGTAGCGATCCCAGAAGTACATCCTCGCGTTGTTGTGGCAAAAGCGCAGAAACGCGCGAAACATCCGCTCCAAGCGCGTGAGGGCGCTCTCCTCGTCCCGCCGAAGGGTGAGGGATTGAATGGTTTCGCGGTATTCCTCCACCACGCTTGTGAATACGGCGGAGAAGATTTCCTCCTTGCCGGAATAATGTGCGTAGAGAGATGCTTTTTTGATGCCCGTTGCCGCGGCGATATCGCTCATGCTTGCGCCTTCGTAACCCTTTTTCATAAAGAGCGCCAACGAATGCTCTAAGATTTCTTGTTTCGTCATGTGTTCCTCCGGTTGTCTGATCATTGGACTGTATACCATGTGCTTACACCATGTGTGTACTATGTGGTTGCACCATATTTGTATACCATGTGCTTACACTCTGGGTGTATACCATGTGCTTACACCATGTGTGTACTATGTGGTTGCACCAAATTTGTATACCACGCGCTTACACTACCTACCGTTCGGTAGGTTGATGATACCATAATCATTTTCTCGTTGCAAGTGGCTTTTTGATGCGGGCGTTGATTATTTCCCGCGCCAAAACGCAACAAGGGCGGCCGAAGCCGCCCCTGCCTGTAAGAATCGTTACAGGATTTATGATTATTGGAGATTCAGGTTCTTCTTAAAGATCGAACGGATCAAGAAGAAGAACAGTACCGCGAGACCCGCGAAGAGCACACCATACCAGCCGAAGGCCGATGTCATGAAGGTGCTGACCTCCTGCACGGTGTTGAGCGCAAGGCTCGAAACCCCTTCGCCGAACGTCACAAGCGACATAAACGTCGTCGTGATGATGCCAACTCCCATGTTGATGAGCAGATACATACCGATTGCCGCGAGGATGCGGTGCTTTTTAGCAACCTGACCGCCGACCACGATGGCAAAGTAGATCTCAAGCATCTGCGCCGCGAATCCGAGGATGCCGATGACGACGATCTCAACCGCCATGAGCGGCACATTCACATACTGGCTTGCCTGCGGCAGAATTTCCGTGAAGAACATCCGGATGGCCTGCAGCACGTCCATGTTTGCAATGCTGCTGCTGGTGGTGCCGAACACCGCGAAGATGAGCAGCGTCACCATGATCACAACCGCGTTGATCAGCGACCAGAACATGCCTGTGAGGAGCTTTGACCAGATCAGCTTGCTGGTGGAAACCGGCAGCGTGAAGGTCAGGTATCCTTCGTCCGCAAGAAAGCTGCGGTAGAAGTGATAGCAAATCAGCAGCAATGTCACCAGCGCGGAAGCCATGATGGCAACGCCGATGAGCACGGAAGCGCTTGCGGAAATACCCATGATCAACGCGCGCAGCATTGCCGAGCCGCCTGCGTTGGCGCTGTTTTCGCCGAGGCGAATGGTCAGCGCGGTGAGCAGTGTTGCAACCAGGCCGCCGCCGAGAATACCGATCTGCAGCGGGAAGAGCGTGCGCGAAAGCGCGCGAAAGTCGTGTTTCATCAATTTCTTTAGCATCTGAATACCTCCCGAAACAGCTCGTCCAGCGACTTGCCCTGCGCCTCGCGGACATTGTCCGTTGTGTCATGCATGGTGATCACGCCATCCTTGAGGAAGAGGAACTCGTCGAGCACCTTTTCCACGTCCGCAATCAGGTGTGTGGAGATCAGGATGGTGGATTCGTTGTCGTAGTTGCCGATGATCGTATCGAGGATGTAATCCCGTGTTGCCGGGTCTACGCCGCCGATGGGTTCATCTAGCAAGTAGAGCTGTGCCCGGCGGGACATGACCAGCACGAGCTGCATCTTTTCCCGCGTGCCTTTGCTCAGCTGCTTCATGCGCTTGTTTGCCGGCACGTTCAGGCGAGAGAGCATCTCTCTGGCGCGTGCCATGTCGAAGTCTTTGTAGAAGTCTACAAAGTAATCGAGGCAGTCTTCCACCGTCATCCAATCCGGCAGATACGTGCGCTCCGGCAAGTAGGAAATCAGCGCTTTGGTCCCCTCACCAACGGGCTGATTGTTCACGAGCACGGTTCCGGTCGTGGGCGTGAGTAGACCCGCCACGATCTTGAGCAGCGTGGTCTTACCGCTGCCGTTCGGCCCTAATAGACCGATGATTTTGCCCTTGGGCAGTGTCAGGTCGACGTTGTTGAGCGCAAGCGTCGAGCTGTAGCGCTTGCTCAGCGCTCTTGCTTCAAGAATTGACTGCATGTTCCCCCTCCTTGTGTTCCCCCTTCGCGAGTCGCTCCAGCACCTCTTTGCGGCTTAAGCCAAGTGCCTGCATCTGCATCAGAAACGTCTCTGCGAGTAAGTCCGCCTTGATATCCCTCGCGCGGGAGACAGCGGTTTCATCCGTCGTCACCGTTCGTCCGGTGTTTCTCTGCGTGGTAACCAATCCCATTTCCTCCAGTTCTGCGAGTGCTCTTTGCATTGTGTTCGGGTTGACCGCCGCCAGTACCGCAAGATCGCGTACGCTGGGCAGCCGCATTCCCATCTCATAAGTGCCGTTGAGAATGCGCAGTTCTATCTCGTCCACGATTTGAATATAGATCGGGCGATTCGAGTTAAATTGCCAAGCCAATGCATGTTCCCCCTTTCGTGTGTCGCTGTATTATTGTCTTAACACAGTTATACATTAATACACCGGCGCTGTCAAGAGAATCTTTTAAAATTATTTTGGATTTCTTTTTTCGATATCACTGATATCAAAATTAGAATCTTTTAAAATTATTTTGGATTATTTTTTTACGAGTCCTCCCTACGGATTATCTTCTATATTAGAGGCAAAAATGCAGAAAATTATTGCTTTTGGATCAAGGAATCGTAAAAAAACCGCAAACTGTGCGATATTGCTTGTCCTAACCCCCTCCCGTGGTTTATAATTACTTGTTTTCGTTATTTAGAAAGAAGGTACTCAAATGGACATTCGAAACGTCGCCATCATCGCGCATGTCGACCACGGCAAGACAACGCTGGTCGATCAAATGCTGCGGGACGCGGGCGTGCTGCGCAGAGGCGAACAGGACGTCGAGCGCATTATGGACTCCAACGATCTCGAGCGTGAGCGCGGAATTACCATCCTCAGCAAAAACACGGCGGTCAGCTACGGCGGCACGCGCATCAACATCGTCGACACCCCCGGTCACGCGGACTTCGGCGGCGAGGTAGAGCGCATCCTCCAGATGGTAGACGGCGTGCTGCTGCTCGTGGACGCGTTTGAAGGCTGCATGCCGCAGACACGCTTCGTGCTCAGAAAATCCCTCGAACTCAATAAAATCCCGATTCTGGTGGTCAACAAGGTCGACCGCCCCGGTTCGCGCCCCATCGAAGTGGTCGATCAGGCGCTGGAGCTCTTCATCGAGCTTGGCGCAACGGCAGACCAGCTGGATTTCCCTGTTGTCTACGCCAGCGCGCGCGACAACATGAGCGGACACACGCCGGATACCATGGAAAACAACATGGTCGCGCTCTTTGACACGATCGTCAGCGCGATTCCCGCGCCGCGTTTCCAGCCGGACGAGCCGCTGCAGATCCTGTTTTCCTCCATCGATTATGATGATTACGTCGGACGCATCGGCGTGGGCCGCATCGAACGCGGCACGGCGAAAAAAGGCATGCCTGTCGTCATTTGCGGCGGTGAAGACAACCGCAAGGTAGAAACGAAGATCACGCGGCTCTATCGCTATGAAGGACTCAAGCGCGTCGAGGTAGACGAAGCCCCTTGTGGAGACATCATCTGCGTGGCGGGTATGGAGTTCCTCAACGTCGGCGAGACCGTCTGCGACCCGAACTGCATTGAGCCGCTGCCGTTTGTGCACATCGACGAGCCGACGGTCAGCATGATGTTCATGCTCAACGACAGCCCGTTTGCGGGACGCGAGGGCAAATATGTCACAGGCCGCAACCTGCGCGATAGGCTGTTTAACGAAGTGAAGACCAACATCTCCATGCGCGTGGAAGAGACGGAAGCCACCGACTCCTTCCGCGTCAGCGGCAGAGGCGAGCTGCATCTTTCGATTCTCATCGAGACCATGCGCCGTCAGGGCTATGAATTTGCGGTCTCCCGCCCGAAGGTCATCTTCCACAGGGATGACAACGGAAACGTGCTTGAGCCGATTGAAGAGCTCACCATCGACGTGCCGGTGGACTATGTCGGCGCGGTCATGGAGAAACTCGGCCAGCGCAAAGCGGAGCTGCAGGACATGACCAATCAGGGCGACAACAGCGTGCGTCTTCAGTTCCTCGTGCCTGCACGCGGGCTGATGGGCTATCGCTCGGAGCTTTTGACCGATACACGCGGCAACGGCGTGATGAGCCACGTCTTCCACGAATACGAATCCTATCGTGGACCCATCGAGGAGCGCAAGACGGGTTCGCTGGTCGCCCACGAGACGGGAGACACCTCCGGCTACGGCCTGTTTAACACGCAGGATCGCGGAAAACTCTTCGTCGGTTCCGGCATCCCTGTCTATGAAGGGCAGGTCGTCGGCGAAAACGCGCGCGCGGGAGACATCGTGGTCAACGTCTGCAAGAAGAAGCACGTCACCAACATGCGTGCCTCCGGTTCGGACGACGCGCTGCGCCTCACACCGCCGATCGTGCTCTCTCTGGAGCAATGCCTCGAGTTTATCGCGGAAGACGAGCTGGTCGAGGTCACGCCAAAGAGCATCCGCATGCGCAAGCGCTTTCTAAACAAAGACGCGCGTTCAAAGTTCGCCAAGCAGATCGAGACGGAGTAAGCCTCCGCCTCCAGCGAGCGAAAGGAGCGAAGAAGACATGCTTCACCTCGTCGAAATCGACCGGTACAACTATCTTTCGGTGCTGGATCTCTCCGTTTCGGCGGAGCAGCGGGATTTCGTCGCGACGAACCAATATTCGCTCGCGCAGGCATATGCCCAGCCGGAATGCGTTCCCCTCGCGCTGTATGCCGAGAACAAGCCCGTCGGGTTTGCGATGTATTGCCTCGACGAGGACGATCATCAATACTGGATCTACCGGCTGATGATCGACCAGCGGTATCAGGGTGTGGGCTACGGCAGAGAGGCGATGGTGCTTCTCATCGACCGCATCCGCGGACTTTCGGACGAAGAACACCACAGCATCTACATCAGCTTTGAGCCGGAGAACGCGATCGCCAAGTCGCTCTACGAAAGCCTTGGCTTCGTGCCGGACGGGCGCACGCTTTACGGCGAGATCGTATATTTTATAGGGCTGTAAGCAACCAACCAATCAAATGACTCGCAAACGCGGGTCATTTTTTTTGTTTTTGTGATTTTTTCAAGAAAACCCTTGCTCATGACGCTGCGTCATATGCTAACGTGCAGCATGAAGAGGCAAAAACAGGCGCAACACGCGCAGATTGCCGGAAGGAGAATGTTATGAATATCAAAGAGATCTTGCCGTTTCTGATCCCGCTCGTGATTGCGCAGTTTGTGTTGCTCGGCTTCACCCTGCGCCACATCCTCACCCACAAAACCTATAAACGCGGCACGCGCGCGCTGTGGCTCGTCGTCGCCATCGTGGGCATGGAGTTCGTAGGCCCGATTCTGTATTTCATCCTCGGGAAAGAGGACTAGCTCCGCATGGATAAGCGCAAGCAAGACGATTCTTTATTTAGAACTGAGGGTTAAACCAAGATGAATGTATTAGAGTTGACCGGCGTCACAAAGCGCTTCGGTGAACGAGAGGTGCTCAACGATCTCTCCCTGCGCGTGCCGGAAGGCGCGATCTACGGCTTCATCGGTGAAAACGGTGCGGGCAAGACCACAAGCATGAAGATCATACTCGGTCTGCTCGCGGCGGACGGCGGCGAAGTCCGCATCTGCGGCGAAAAGGTAGCCTACGGCGGAACGCGCACCAACCGCTTCGTCGGCTATCTGCCGGACGTGCCAGAGTTTTACGGCTATCTTACCCCGCGGGAATACCTCGCGCTCTGCGGCGGACTCGCCGGTGTTGCGCCGGATGCGCTCCGCCCGCGCGCGGAGGAGCTGCTCGCGCTCGTGGGGCTGACCGCCTCCGCCAGCCGCCGCATCGGCGGGTTTTCGCGCGGGATGAAGCAGCGCCTCGGCATCGCGCAGGCGCTCATCCACCGCCCGAAGCTGCTGATTTGCGACGAACCGACATCCGCCCTCGACCCGGCAGGACGCAAGGACATCATCGACATCCTCCGCGCGATCCGCAGCGAGACCACCGTGCTGTTTTCCACGCATATCCTGCCGGATATCGAGCGCGTCTGTGACCAGATTGGTCTTTTGCACGGCGGCCGGCTCGCGCTCAGCGGGCGGCTGGAGGAGGTTCGCGCCATGCACGCAAAGAGCGGCTTTGTCGTGGAGTTTGCGGAGGAAGGCGAGGCAGCGGCTTTTCTCGGCGCGCGCGCAGGAGGCGTGTTTGATACGCCCGCGCGGCTGATCTACCCGACGGCGACGCGTGCGGATATGGTCAGTGCGATGACGCTGCTAGGTAACATGGGGCTTTGCCCGCTGAAGATCGAGCAACGCGAACCCTCGCTGGAATCCTTGTTTATGGAGGCGGCGGCAGAATGAGACAACTATCGTTATTGCTCAGAAAAGAGCTGACCGAACTCTTGCGCACCAGAAAAGCGATGGTGCTGCTGATCGTGTTCGGCATCTTCGGCATCATGAACCCCGCGATGGCGAAGCTCACACCGTGGATGCTCTCGCTGATGGGCGAATCCCTCGCCCAGCAGGGCATCACCTTCGGCGCGATCTCGGTCACCGCGCTGACCGCCTGGACGCAGTATTTCAAGAACCTGATGATGGAGTATATCCTGATCCTTGCGATGTTTAGCGGTATCTTCGCGCAGGAATATCAAAGCGGGACGCTGATCAACCTGCTGAGTAAGGGCGTTTCCCGCGGACGGGTCGCTGCCTCCAAGCTGCTTGCCGTACTGCTGGGCTGGAGCGTGTGTTATTGGTTCGCGTTCGGCATCACGCTGGGTTACAGCGCGTATTTCTGGGGGGATGCGCTGCTGCCGGGGATCTGGCTCGCCGCAGTTGGCGCCTACGTGCTGGGGGTCTGGTTGCTGACGCTGGAACTGGCGTTTGCCTCCGCGCTCTCCTCCGGCATGTACGCGCTTCTGCTCACGGGCGGGGTATACGCGCTCTTCTTCGCGTTGGGCATGCTGCCGCAGCTCACGCGCTTCCTTCCGCCGCGGCTGGGCGACGGGCTTGCGCTGTTGACCGGAGACATGACCGCTTCGGATTTCCTGCCCGCGCTGTGGGTTGGCCTCGCGCTCTCGCTCGTGCAGTCCGCTCTGTGCATGGCGGGGATACGGAAGAAGCAGTTGTAGGGGCAACTGCACATTCCTCCGCTTTCATCTGCATATAAACTACCAGTTTTATATGCAGTAAACCCGTTATTTAGCACAAAAATGTGCAGTATGCGCATTGATACAAAAAACGCCGCCCGGCAGGGCGGCGTTTGTGTCTCTTGCGTTGCGTTTACAGGTTACGCATCAGACGAACGTAGAATTGCACCGTCTTGACGATCTTGGTGAGCGGAATGCGCTCGTCGTGGCCGTGAATGCCACCGCGCTCCTCTTTTGTGAGTTCCATGGTGGAGAAGCGGTAGACGTTCTCCGAAATCGCTGAGTAATGGCGCGAGTCGGAAGCGGCAAACATCAGATACGGCGAAACCTCAGCGCTCGGCCATGTCTCGGCAATCGCATGCGTGAGCTTCTCCCAGCCGTAACCCTCCGTGCGCGAGATGCTGCAGGGATCGGTTCCGTGCAGGATGCTCGCGGTGATTCCCTCGTCTGCAACGAGCGTTTTCAGGCGATCGAGCGTGCTTTGGCAGGTGCTGCCGCTGATGATGCGCAGGTTTGCGACCATTCGTGCGTGCGGGGGAAGGACATTGCTGGCCTTGCTGCCCTCCGCCATGGTAAACGCGCAGGTGGTGCGCATCATGGCGTTGAGTTCGCCGCCGGATTTCTTACACATCGCGTCCAACACGGGCAGGAAACACCAGAGGTTTGCGAAGATCAGTTTGTAGACAAACGACGAACGGCGGCCCAGTGTATCAAACATCTCCGCGACGGGCTTGGTCAGCGTCACCGGGAACGGTTTTCCCTCAATGCGCGTGACGGCGGCGGCAAGGCGCCCTATTCCCGTGTGCGGCGGCGGCGCGGAGGCGTGTCCGCCCGCTCCTTCGATGACGAACTGCACGTCCATGAGTCCTTTTTCCGCAATGCCGATCAGGGCGCAGGGCTGCTTGACGCCGGGGAAGATTCCCTCAACGACCGCGCCGCCCTCGTCCAGTACCAGCGCGGGCACGATGCCGCGCGCGCGCATGGTCTCCACGATCACAGGCTGCGATTTTCCGGCGACCTCTTCATCTCCCGCAAAGGCGAAATACATGTCGTTCTCCGGCACGAATCCACCCTTGAGCAGATGCTCCGCGGCTTCCATGACACCCAACAAGGTTCCCTTTGTGTCCAGCGTGCCGCGTCCCCAGAGGATGCCATCCTCGATAAGACCCTCAAACGCGGGCTTTGTCCACTGCTCCTCGTTGACGGGCACCACGTCGTAATGCGACATGAACACAGAGGGTTTCTCCGCGCTTTTCCCTTTTAGGTGGAACAGCACACCGCTTGGCCCGATCTCTTCATAACTACAGGCTTTGGCAACGTGCGGATAGAACTTTTTCAGCAGCGCGCGGAATTTGATGAACTCCGCTTTGTCGATGCGCTCGTCTTCATAATACGAAACCGTCTTGCAGCGAATCATATCCGCAAAGTGCACAATGGCCGCCTGCTCATCGATATCAACCACTGTTGGTGCAACGGGCGTCGTCGCTTTGGGTGTAAAGCGCAGCGCGCGGATGACGATGATTGCAAAGAACGCGACGACCAGCGCCGCAAGCGCAATCCAGAAATACGTCATGGGAAATATTCTCCTTCTCCTCTTCCCTTCGGGAAGCGGGAATCTATGTGTTCGTTTTGTCTTTGCTCTGCCGCTTGTTTACAGCAGGTTTTTCTTATAGAGAATGCGCGCAACTCCGATGGCGATCAGCGCGCCGACGGGCACAAGAATGCCCACCGCGCTGCCGAGCGACGGAACGAGCAGGAAGAGCGCTACCATCACCGTAAGCGGCGCGATGGCGATCTTCCAATCCTTGGAGACAAACACAACGCCCAGCGCGCCAAAGAGCGCGGGCAGGATGTTTTCAAACGCGGGCTGGAGCACGGGGCTTTCCAGCACGGGAGCAATCTGGGAGAGCAGCAGCACGCCTGCTGCGATGATCAGCGTTGTGACGATGGAGCTTGTCGCAATCGCGATGGTCGAGACAACCTCGCCCTCCTCGGTACCGGGCTGCACGCCCGCGCGATCCATCGAGTTCAGCGCGCAGGGCACCTTAAGGTTTGCGAGGTTCCCCGTAACAAACCCGAGATAGGAGCCACCCGTGCCGAGCATGGGGACATAGGTAAACACTTCGATCACACCGACCGTCCAGAAGATCGGCACGATGCTTAAGAGTCCCTTGAGTACGCCGCTGACCGGAGGCCATGCGTTGTAATAGATGCAGATTGCGGCGGGAACCGCCAGCAGCATGGCAAGCGCGCTGAGAATCCAGACGCGGCCCATCTTATGTACGCTGTCGCGATAGCTCAATTCTTGTTTCATATGCGTCTCCCTTCCTCAGCCGACGAGGCTCATGACTAGATTGGTGATCGGAATCGAAAGCGCCATGCCGCCCAACAGGCTGATGGGCAGGGCGTAGTCCTCGATCCATTTCGCGTTGAAGAGTTTGCGCACAAGCCCGCAAACCATCATCAACAGCGCGCTGGCAAACATCACAAACACGGGAATCCAGCCTGTCAACCCTTCGTGCACGCGGGCAAACACAAGGCCGAGGAAGGCGGAGATCATGCCAAGGAACAGCCCCGAGAGGAAGATCTTTCCCCATTTGGAGTCCTTGCTCTTGATGTTGCTGATGCCTTTTTCGATCTTTTTGCCAAACAACGGAACCAGCACGAGGCCGGGCACGATACCCAGCGCCATCACCCAGGCGATGGCTGCGAATATCTTCGGATCGGTGATGTGCTCGGAAAGCGAGGAGCCGACCGCGGTTGCAGCGGCGGCAGCAGCCGTCGCCTCATAGGTCAGCGAGCCGATGACCGAGAGCCTCAGCCACGGCAGCGGGAAGCCGAGCGCATTGCTCAGCGCGATGACGCCGAGCAGAATCGCAAACGCCGGTGCGATGGTGAAGAGCGCGGACGCGCCGACGCTCTTTTTGAGCGCCTTCATGTCCATGCCGAGTTCCTTGCCGCGCCGCCATGCCTTGATAAAAAACACGACGGATTGCAGCAGCACGAACGCGATCACCACGCCGACCACGACATACATAAACGCGCTGTTTGAGTTAAATTCCATCCCAGTTCTCCCTTCTGTTTTGAACGCGAGAAAAGATTATATATTTCGTAATTATAGCATGTTCGATTGCCGTTTCAACCGATTTGTAAAGAAAAGTGTTTGTATCTCAACATCGTGTTGCGAAATGCAATTTTAGTATCCAGAAACGAATTTGGAGTACAAAACAGAGCGTCGCTACCATATAATACGCTGGCGGAATCATCTAAAAAAAACGGGTAAACGCATGATCGCGTCTGCCCGTTTTGTCTGGCTGTGTTGTGTTTAGTTGGTACCGTCCACGTTCTCGTCCATGTCGCCGTAGCCCATGAATTCGCGCGCGGCGATGCGCTTTTCGTCGCGTTCTTTTTCGACCATCTCCGAAAGCATGTCCTTGACGTCCTTGGCATGCTTGATGCGCTTAATCGCGATCTCCGGCAATGTTTTATCCGCGGTGTTGAGGCGGATGGTGCCAAGACCCCAGATGCGCTGGCTCAGGGGACGATCCAGCGAGATATCCAGGATTCGATAGAGACGGACTTCATCTTCTTTGCGGCTGATAAAGCCGGTGTCGATGACGAGTTTGTCCTGCGTCAGGGAATATCGCGTAAACGTCCACGGCAAGCCGAAGATGATGCGCTTGCGATCCTTCCAAACGACGTCTGCCATGCGTGTGTTCCTCCGTGTCATAGAATAGTGAAAGTATATCATATCGCGTTGCGTATGAATAGCGGTGATTGTGAAACGAGGGAAAACATGCTCCTTGACGCGGCTTTTTTGCGCGGGTTTGATCGCGCAATCGGCCGTATATGCAAAACCGCCCGCGGAAGAATACTTCCGTAAGGCGGTTTACCATACGCTCCGCTTGAGCACGCACTTGCGTGAAATTCTCTAGCCGTTACATTGTAATAATTCTTCGATTGACTTGCAAGAGTTTTTTGGAATTTTGGCTCTGAATTTTGTGTTAGAATCAGCGATACATCGCGTTTTTTGAACATTACAGTCTTTATATAGAAAGAGCTTATCTGTACATCGCGTTTTTCTTTATAATCACCGTCTTAAACCCCCAGCCGTGCGAGAGAGCCGCGGCCTTGACCGCCTTACTGATTGCACCAAGGTCAAAATTGTACTCCAGCACCTTGCCGCTTGGGTCATATTGCACGCATTTCACCTTGCGCATGAGCGTGCTGCCGCTCTGAAACGAGGTTTCCGCGCTCATGCCAAAGGAGACCCCCGCGCTTGTTTCGGTCGTCTTCTCGTACATCCTGATCTGCTTGTCGCCTTCGTCCAGCAGGATCATCGCCTCGTATCGGAGTTTCTTTTTCCCCGTCGAAAAACTTGCGTCGACTAACTCCGCGTCGATGACGAGGTCGGTTTTATCCCCTGTTGCGGCGGACATCCCCAGCGCGCTGAGCTGAGTTTGTATCTCGAGCAGTAAGTCGTTTTTCATACAATACCCTCCCGATAAAGATTTGATTCTTGTTTCGATCATACGACTTTTTCGCGCGAACATCAAACAGAATTCGCGTCGTTGGGCGCAAAAAAAAGGCGCGCCGTGTTTCCACCGCGCGCCCGTACGTATGTGTTTCTTAGATGAAGAGGTTGACGTTGCTCTCTTCCGCATCGCCAAGGTAGGCGCCGACGCCGCCGAGCTCCACGCCCGCGATCAGCTCTTTCTCCTGAATGCCCATGATATCCATGCTCATCGTGCAGGCGACAATCTTCACGCCCGCCTTCATCGCTTTCTGGATCAGGGTTTCGAGGGAGTCGACATTCTTCTTCCTCATGACCATCTTCATCATGGCCGTGCCCATGCCCATCATGTTCATCTTGCTGAGCGTAAGCTTGCCAGCGCCCCGCGGCATCATACCGCCGAACATCGCCTCGATGAAGCTCTTCTCTACCTTAACCTTGCTGGCTTTACGAAGCACGTTGAGCCCCCAGAAGGTGAAGAACATGGTCACCGGTCTGCCCATGGCAGCCGCGCCGTTTGCGATGATAAAGCTCGCGAGCACTTTGTCGAGGTCGCCGCTAAAGACGATGATCGTCTTGCCGTCGCCCGCCGGAGACTGCGGAATCTGCTGGGTCACCGTTGCACCCGTGCCTTTTTTGACCAGAGCGACATAATCGTTGCCGCGCTTTTCGTTGGCAAGCAGCGTGTTACCCGTACGCCGCGCCCAGGCGACGATGTCTTTGGCAAAGCCGGGGTCGCTGGCGGAGACTTCCATGACCTGTCCGTCCTTCATCTCTTTCATGGTCTCAAAGACCTTCATGATGGGGCCGGGGCACTGCATGCCGCTGCAATCGATGCGCATCGCCGCGACGGGGATATTGGCGGTCTCCGCATGACCGCTGTCGTGAACCGGTTCGTTCTTCGTATAGGGCATGGGGTTGACCTCCTTATAATGCGTCGATTGGAAGAAGCGTGTGCCGCCGGGATAGAGCATCACGTTCGTAAAGCCATGCTGGTTGAGGATGCGCGCCGCGTTGTAGGAACGAACGCCGATGGCGCAGAAGGTGACGATCAGCTTGCTCTTGTCCAGCTCGCCGAGCCGCCCGCGCAGCTGTCCCAGCGGGATGTGCTTTGCATTCGGCAAAGCGTATGCCAGCAGCTCCGCGTCCTCGCGCACGTCCAGCAAAATCGCGTCCTTGTTCGTCTCCGCGATGTCCCACGGGGCAAACTTCACAAGACCGCCGAGCACGTTTTCCGCGACAAAGCCGAGCATATTGACCGGATCTTTTGCGGACGAGTACGGCGGCGCATAGGCAAACTCCAGCGCCTTGAGATCTGTGACACTGGCGCCGAGCCTTGTTGCCACGCCGATGACGTCGATGCGCTTGTCCACGCCGTCCCGGCCCACGATCTGCGCGCCGAGGATCTTCTTGCCGTCCTTGGTGAAGAGCAGCTTGAGCGTCATGGGTACCGCGCCGGGGTAATAGCTCGCGTGGTTGTTTTGCGTGATGATGATACTTTCAAAATCCTTGCCCTTGACGAGGCCGCGCTTGACGAGGGTTTTCTCGTTTTCGCCGGTGCTGGCAACCGTGAGGTCAAACACCTTGGCGATGGACGAGCCCTGCGTGCCGCTATACGACGCGTCGAGCCCCGCGATGTTGTCCGCCGCGATGCGTCCCTGCTTGTTGGCGGGGCCTGCCAGCGGAATCATCGTGTGTTCCTTGCTGATGAAGTCTTCCACCTCGATCACGTCGCCGACGGCGTAGATCGAAGGATCGGACGAGAGCATATGGTCGTTGACCACGACGCCGCCGCGCGCGTTCACCGCAAGACCCGCTTCTTTTGCGAGCTGGCCGTTGGGGCGCACGCCGATGGAGAGAATCACAAGCTCGGCGGAGACAACCGCACCGCTCTTGAGCTTGATGTCTACGCCGCCGACCACGTCGTTAAACGATTCCACCGCGTCGCTGAGGTGCAGGTTGACGCCGTTGGTGATGAGGCCTTCGTGCAGCAGCTGCGCCATCTCAAAATCGATGGGGGACATGACCTGATCGAGCGCCTCGATGAGGCTGACTTCCAGACCGGCGTGCTTGAGGTTTTCCGCCATCTCAAGGCCGATGAACCCGCCGCCGATGACAGCAGCGCTCTTGACGCCCTGCTCGCGCACGAGCGCGCGGATGCGATCCGTATCCGGCACGGTCCAGAGCGTCTGCACGCGGGAGGAATCGATGCCGGGGATCGGAGGCTTGAGCGGAGAGGAACCGGTGGAGACCACCAGCACGTCGTAGTTTTCGGTATAGGTTTCGCCGGAGTCGACGCGCTTGACGAGAACGGTCTTCTTCTCGCGGTCGATGGAGAGGACCTCGTTTTGTACGCGGACGTCGATGCCAAACTTAGACCGCATGGCTTCCGGTGTTTGCAGCAGCAGAGCCGCGCGGGTCTTGATCACGTCGCCAACGTGATAGGGAAGACCGCAGTTTGCGTAAGAGATGTATTCCCCACGCTCCAAGAGTACGATTTGCGCGCTTTCGTCGAGTCTGCGCAGTCTTGCCGCGCAGCTTGCTCCACCCGCTACGCCGCCGATAATAACAACTTTTTTCATGCGCCCTGTTCCTCCTTTTTCTTTCCCGGGGTAACGATATAGCCAATCAGCGTGCCGATCACGCCGCCGTATACGGTTGAAATGTATGGATTGGACGTGATGGGGCATGCGCCGCTGACGCAGCCGACAAAACGATAATACAAAAAGCCGCCGATCGCGCCCGCCACGGCGAGAATCATCATCGGCAGATACCGTTTCCACGTATTCGGTTTGGGTTTTTTGCTTGTTGTGTCCTGTTCCATAAAGATGTGAAACCTTTCCTGTTTGGAACAAGCATACGATAAATGGGGATCGATAGTCGGTGACTTTATTACGGTTTAAATACTCTAAAGTTTAACTGTTCTCATATTATTACTTCAAATCATGCACGTCAAATAACTTTTAAATCTTCATATTGTAGTGTGTAATGCTTAGATAAACACTTGACAATTTCAGCGTAATCACTAAAATTAATTGTAATAGTAACACAACAGGAGCTGCCATGATTAATTACAACAAAGATAGTGAGTTGGTTATCGGTATTATTGCTCCGATTGGCACAAACACAGAGATTGTTGTCTCAATCTTAAAAAACCAACTCAAAAAATTTCGGTATGTTTCTGAGGAAATATATGTATCTAAAGATATAATTAGTCAATTTACTTCAACGCCCGATAGATATATAAACGAATATAATCGAATTAAGGCATACATGAGTCTAGGTAATAATATTCGCCTAGAAACACAAGACTCTTCGATATTGATGCAAGGTATAGTTGCAAATATTTATAACCGCAGGCCTAAAATTAACCGTCAAGCGGGTTTGCGCGAAAGAGTAGCTTATATTATTAGAACACTAAAGCACCCAGAGGAAGTTTCATATTTACGAGAAGTTTACGGTGACGGATTTCATTTAATTGGCATTTCAAGTAGTTACGAACAGAGAATGCATTATCTCACCGAACAATTATTGTTAAGTGAGGCCGAAGCTATTGAGTTGTTAAATAGAGATACAAATGAAAAGGACGGTCACGGGCAACATACTAGAGACGCATATCAATTATCTGATTATTTCATTGATGTAACCGACAGCATCATTCATATTGAAAGTGCTATTTCAAGATTAATTGATCTCCTCTTCGGAGATCCATTTATAACGCCAAACTTCGAAGAATATGCCATGTTTATGGCGTATGCTACTTCTCTTCGTTCTGCTGACTTATCTCGTCAGGTCGGAGCCGTAATAGCAAATAATAACGAGATACTTGCCTATGGAGCAAATGATTGCCCCAAGTATGGTGGCGGTTTGTACTGGCCTCTATTAGGTGAGAACGGTGAGTTTTATGATGTTGAAGGCGGACGAGACTATAAAAATGAGTTTGATCCAAATAAAATAGAGCAAAAGAAGATGCTTGACAGTATTTTCACAGTGCTTGAAAGAGTGGAAATCCCGAAAAGAGAAGAAATCTATAAAGAGATTCGCGCATGTGGTATCAGCGATTTGACGGAATATGGTCGAGTTGTTCACGGGGAAATGGAAGCTCTTTTAACATGTTCTCGAAATAACATCTCTTGTCGCGACGCAATTATGTTTGTAACCACCTTCCCTTGTCATAATTGCGCTAAACATATTATCGCTGCTGGAATAAAACAAATTGTTTATATCGAACCTTATCCGAAAAGTAAAGCCTTTGAATTCTATAAAACAGAGATTACGGAAAATCCAAAAGAACAAGATGACAAAATACTTTTTCGTCCGTTCGTCGGAGTTGGTCCACATAAGTTCACAGACTTGTTTGCTATGAGCTCTATCAAGTGGTACACTAGAGTACGAAAAGATTCTAATGGAAATAAAATTGATTGGAATCGAAGTCAAGCAAATTTGCGTAACCCCATGTCTTTTTATACATATCTTGATTTAGAAAAAGTGGCTGTTATAAATTTTGAAAATAAGCTAAATTACTATTATAATAATCAGCCGGAGGAGAAGAAACTATGGAAGCGCAGAAAAAGGCAGCAGGGAAAGTCTGTTTCAAAAGAGTAGACTCGCATAATTACACCGAAACCTATATTAGTATAAAAAAAGAAATCGATTCTACTTGGCCTGAATGGAAGAAAACCGCTTTGCAAAATAATACTACATCCTTTAATAACCAAGATCTTGAGAAAGTAATAAACTAATCATGTCCACCCCCATCACCGACTACATCCTCCAGTTCCCGCCGGAGGTGCAGGAAAAACTCAACCAGATGCGCGACGCGATCCTCGAAATCGCTCCTGAATCCACAGAGAAGATCTCCTGGGGTATGCCAACGTTCCACCTCAACGGCAACCTTGTCCACTTCGCGGGCTACAAGCACCACATCGGCTTCTACCCCGGCGCAGACGGAATCGAAGCGTTTGCGCAGGAGTTTGGCGCGTATCATTTCAGCAAGGGCGCGGTGCAGTTCCCGCTGGATCAGCCCCTGCCGCTGGATCTCGTGAAGCGCATCACCGCGTTTCGCAAGGCGCAAAACCTCGCGGACAAAAAGTAAGTTTGAAACAAGAAAATCCCCGCCGGAAGTGATTCCAACGGGGATTGTTTGTTTGCCTGGAATTTCGGTTATTCCTGCGTATCCGTTACGCTAGCGCGTCGGTTATTCCTGCGCTTCGGTTTCGGTTGCCGCCTCGGCAACGGCTTCCACGACCACTTCTTCCGCGGGCGCTTCCACCTGCGCCTTGTAGTTCTTCTTCCAGACCACAACGGCGATGATGACGAACGCAATCGCGATAAGGTACACCAGACCCTCGATGACCCAGACATTCACGCCTGCGCCGGAGAGGATCACCGCCACCGCGTCGACCAGCAAATGCAGCAGGATCGCGAGCGGGAAGAGCCAGAAACGCTTGCTGTTCTTCGCCGCGAACCAGACCAGCACGGACAGCGCCATATGAATCGTAATCGCCGCGATGCGCTCCACAGCGCCCACAAGGAACATCCAGAACGGCGTGTCGATGAGCTGCTGCGCCGCGTCCAGCCCGCCCAGCGCGGAACTCTGCCCCGCGTTGAACTGCAACGAGAAGATGATGCTCATCACCATCGACGCGCTCAGCAGGATGACCGCTTCCACGCCGCCGTGACCCGCGCCATACATCAACGCGTTGTGGTCGTTACCCCGTTTTTTGCGCAGCACGGTCTTGAAGGCGACGAAGCGCCCCGTCTCCTCAAACAAGCCGGCCATAAACCCGCCGACGACGCCGTAGAGCATGATGTTTCCCGTAATCGTCGTCCAGAGCGCGGTTTTCATCAAGAAGAAGTACGCGAGCTGCTCCAGCACGAACGCAAAGAGCACAAACGTGACAGCGCCCGTCCAGAACGGCAGATGGTTTGCGCCCTTTTTGCGGTAGATGACATACAACACCGCAGGTATGGCGATTCCGATGAGTGCCGACACCGCCATTGCCAGAATGGACAGCGTTGGAATTGAGTTTCCCATATTGTTTCCCCCCAGATTTTCTTTTTTTGTTTTGGTTATTCTGTCTTGCCGTAGGTCTCCACGCACCAGCCGCGGGTATGACACTGCGTGCAGGTCAGGTGCCGGGTTTTCAGCGTGTGCATCGCCCAAACCATCTCACGAAACGAGGGCCGGAAGCGCGCGCCACAGTCCGGACAGATGTACAACGTGTTTTTATAATACATCCGCGTCACGAATATGCCAAGTAAAATTACAAACGGCAAACACGCAACAAACGGCCACCACACCCCCGTGGTGATCCAGAGAATGATGCCCGCCCATTGCAGGCCGGACATCACCATGCCCAGCGCGAGCATACCCAGATGCAGCTTGTTGAGGTTCTTCTTCTCCTCCATCATGCGATCCATGTCCGCAATGGATTCAATCGAGATCATGTGCCCGGTGCGGATGGTCTCGCGCACGGTCTCCACCGCGCGGTGCTGCCGCTCCAGCGCGCCCTGCTCGTCGGCTATGCGGCGCTCCTGCTCCTCTAATAATAGAAGAAGCACCCGCTCCGGCTTTTCGCTGGCGAGAACCCCCTGAATCGAATCCAGCGACAGCCCAAGCGTCTTGAGCGCGCAGATCATGCGCATCTTACGTAGATCGCCCTCCGAATAGAGCCGCCGCCCGCCCTCGCTGATGTCGGATGGGTGCAGGAGTCCCCGCGCGTCGTAAAACTGCACCGTGCGCACGGTGACGCCGCAGAGCCGGGCAAGTTCTCCCGTTGCATAATCGGCCATGGTTTCTTCACCTCCAAAGTGGAGTGTAGCGTATGACGTTACGTCATGAGCAAGAGAAATCTTATGGGAATGACCAGGATTTAAGGAGTTTCCCAAATATTTCATCCGCTACATTATACCCTATGAACAAAACAATTTCTCGCGTATAATAAACATAAATTGATAGTGAAATCTGACTGGAGAATTTATATGTTTGGGAAAAAAGTGTTTGTCTCACACTCCGCAAAAAACAAGGAGATTGCAGACCATCTTTGTGCCTTCATCGCTCGACTAGGTGTAAAGGAGAAGAATATTTTCTGCTCCTCAGTTATTGGACAGGGAATTGGAAATGGAGAAAAACTTAATACGGCAATTGCAAATGCAATTCAAGACTCTTCTTTGCTAATTTTTCTTCTATCTTACGACTTTCTTAATAGTAGTTATTGTATGGAAGAGCTAGGCGTTGGATGGTATCTTTCGCAGCGCGGAGATGTCACTTGCTATTATCTTGTGCTCCCTGACATCGAACTGTCTGATCTAGTTGGTTTTGTCAATTCAAAAATAGATAAATTCACTTTCTTGGATAATGATCATGCCGAGGAACTCAGTTCATTATCTTGCGACTTGTCAAAGAAACTGCGTTTTCGCATGAAAACTCATAACTTGATTACAAATGCGGAAAATGTTTTCCTAAGCTCAATTAAATCATTCTATCAGCAATTAATTGATGCTAAAAAAGCACGTAAATACCTACTCGAATTAGAACAAAACGAAAAGAATGAATTGAAGAATGTAATCAAAGACAAAGAGAAGGCTATTGAAGCTTTGAACATTTCTCTTGAAAAAGTGGTCAAGCAAAGAAAGGACTACGAAGCATCTATCGAACTCCACACAATTGAGCGTGTTTTGTGGAGCCTGAGTTTTACAGAATTAGTACCAACCAAATCTATGGAACGTTTAGAGAAGGATTTTTGGTTTGAATTTGTCCATCGATATGAAGAAATTCATAGCCAACTTAACACTCTTCCAGAAGACAGTCGGGTCGAAAAAGTTATTTCTATGGTGTATCTCGCCAACGGTAACTCGCAAATCGCTTATGATCATTTCATGACGTTTTTGAAACTCCAAGGTGCTATGGTATCCACTTATGATCTCGAATTTTTCACAGAGAAATACAAAGAGTCTCTACAGGAAGCTATAACAATGCTTGAAATCTCTAATGCATCGGTAAAAGAAGGCATGTATAAAGACTATTTATCCGAATCTATAGAATATTTAAAAAAGCGTGAAGTGTTGCTCCAACTATAATTTAATTAAACCTAAGAATATATCTCCGTCCGCCCGCTGATCGTCTCCGCAATCGAGTCCGCGATGACACGCTTGGCGCAGGCGACGTCTTTGCGCGCGATGCAGTCGAGGAGCTGGTCGTTACGGTGCTTGAGGATGCTCACGCCGTTTCGCGTGACATACCTGCGCCAGAGCTCCTTGATCGGCGTTTTAAACGAGCAGAAGAACAGCGGCAGCAGCGTGTTGTCTGAAAACGCGCTGAGCATATGGTCGAATTCATAGATGAGCTGCGCTGCTTCCTCCGCGCCCTTCGCGCGGGCAAACGCCTCGCTCTGCGCGGAAAGCTCGTTTATCTGCTCCTGCGTCATCCTTGGTATCGCGCTCTCCAGCGCGAACGCCATCATCACGCCGCGAATTTCGAGGATGCTGCGAATCTCCTCCCGCGGGAGCTGACCGCCGTTGTAGCTCATGATCGAAACCAGGATATCCAACGTGCCGTTGCGGTGAAAGTCTGCAACCACCGTGCCCTGCCGCGGGGAGATTTCGAGGAAGCCTCGCCGCGCCATCTCGGCAAGACCGTCGTTGACCACGGAGCGCGAAATCTGCATCTTTTGCGCCAGCTCGCGCTCGGACGGGAGCTTTTGCCCGATGGCAAGCTCGCCGGAGAGGATCAGACCCTCCAGCTCCTGCACGAAAAGCTCCTTGAGCGTCGGTGCGGTGAGTTTTTTAAACATATCGTGTGCCTCTTTTCTGATCGCAATAAAGTAGCAGCATAAGAAATTTCAGATCCAGAAAGTGTATCAGCGTGATTTTGCGTTCTGGTACTTGGTTTAACCACGTTTCTAGCGCGATTATACCACGATAGAACAATATATTCTATAGAAAAAACGACTAGATACTGCTGAAAGATTGACCATTTCCCAATTCGGTGCTATTGTATCGATATGTGGTTCAACCAGATGCGTGTATGCATTTGTAGCAACTGCATCAGCAATTCTTATATCACGACCGAAAACACGAAAAGCAAGTTCGGAGGAAATACTATGTTTAAAGTGTACGAAATCAAGCAGCGCGTGTTCGAGAGCAACGAAAAGCTCGCGGATGCGCTCCGCGCCGACCTCAAGCGGGAGAAAACCTTCCTGCTCAACCTGATGTCGAGCCCGGGCGCCGGAAAGACCACCACGCTCAAGCGCACGATTGAAGCGCTCAAGGACGAACTCTCCATCGGCGTGATGGAAGCGGACATCGATTCGGACGTGGACGCCGCCGCAATCGAAGCGACAGGCGTGCGCGCCATCCAGCTGCACACCGGCGGCATGTGCCATCTCGACGCGGACATGACGCGGCAGGGCATCGACGAGTTCAACGCCATGGATCTCGACCTCGTGATCCTCGAAAACGTCGGTAACCTCGTTTGCCCCGCGGAGTTTGACACGGGCGCCGTTAAAAACGCGATGATCCTCTCCGTGCCGGAGGGCGACGACAAGCCGCTCAAATACCCTCTGATGTTCTCGATTTGCGACGTGCTCTTGATCAACAAGATCGACGTGCTGCCGTATTTTGATTTTGATCTTGACGCTGTGGTGGAGCGCGCGAAAAAGATCAACCCGAACATCATCGTGCTGCCGATCTGCGCGCGCACGGGCGAGGGCATTGAGCCCTGGGCAAACTGGCTCAGATCGCAGGTGAAATCCTGGCAGCAGGACTAACCAACTCTGGTTTTGATCAAGCGAGCCGTTAAAGCCTACCATCAAGACCAAAGATTCTATCGTTTTTTTGCATGCAGTATATAAGGAGAGAATTGTTATGGATCGCATCACCAAGATGACCTTCCCCGAAGGATACGTTTGCCAATACCGCGACAACATCATGTCGCTTGCCAACATGATCGGCCGCAAGAAGCCCGGCCTGAAAGCGGGCGACAAGGGCGGCTACAACTGGGACGACCCGGAATACGTCATCCTCGAGGTGGGCGTCAGCGACGACATGTGCGAGGTCGGCCTTGCGCTTGGTTCCTATGAGAAGAAGAACGCCACCGAAGTCGCCGCCATCGTCGGCAAACCCGAAGCACATTGCCACGAGCAACTCATGAAATTCGCGGTCTACGGCGGATGCTTCGTCAACTGCATCAACGGCGTTGACATGTTCTGGACGGAGACGTGGATCCCCGGCACGATGGAAATGATCATCAACAACCTCGACGTGGTGAAGCAATACCCCATCGTCGGATATGCCATGGAAGCCTACGGGCGCGTGCGCGGGCCGATGAGCTCCGGTTCGTTCCCCGTCGGCGTGGGACTGATGCGCGTGATTCCGATTCAGAGCGCGATCGACGGCGAGAGCCGCAAGGCCAGCTATGAGGAGATATCCACCTATCTGGAGGAGAACGACATCTTCACCGTCTCCCCATGCAGCTGCCGCACCGACCGCGAGGTCATGGGCGAAGGCTGCGGCCACCTGAAGGAAGACATGTGCATCCAGATGGGTCACGCGGCGGAATACTACATCCGTACAGGACGCGGACGCCAGATCACGCGCGCGGAAGCGTATGAAATACTCAAGCGCGCGGAAGAAAACGGACTCATGCACGAAATCCCGAATACCGACGGCAGCGGCAAAACACACGCCATCTGCAACTGCTGCGGCTGCGGGTGCCTATCCCTTCGCACGGCGGCGATGTTTAAAAACGTGGATATGGTGCGCTCCAACTACGTCTCCGAGGTGGATGCATCTAAGTGCGTCGCCTGCGGACAATGCGTGGAGAACTGCCCCGTCAACGCGCTGAAGCTCGGTCAAAAGCTCTGCTCCAAGACGCCCGTGGTAGAGGACATCAACACCACGCTCACCCCGCGCGACGAGGAGTGGACGGAGGATAAATGGAACGCGGACTACCGCTATAACCGCGAGGACGTGGTCGAGAGCGGCACCTCGCCTTGCAAAACCAACTGCCCCGCGCACATCTCCGTGCAGGGCTATCTCAAGCTCGCGGCGCAGGGAATATACCGCGAGGCGCTGGAGCTCATCAAGGTCGAAAACCCGTTCCCCGCGGTCTGCGGACGCATCTGCAACCGCCGCTGCGAGGACGCGTGCATGCGCGGTGAGATCGATGCTCCCATCGCCATCGACGAGGTCAAGAAGTTCGTCGCGGCGCAAGAGCTGACACGCGACGGCAGATTCATCCCGAACAAACGGCACGATTACGCCGACAAGAAGATCGCCATCATCGGCAGCGGTCCCGCTGGCTTGAGCTGCGCGTATTTCCTCGCGCTGGACGGCTACACCGTCACCGTGTTTGAAAAAGAGCAGCAGCTTGGCGGCATGCTGACGCTTGGCGTGCCTGCCTTCCGGCTGGAAAAAGACGTCATCAACGCCGAGATCGACATCCTCCGCGCGCTGGGCGTCTCGTTCCAGACCGGCGTGGAAGTCGGCAAGGACATCACGCTCGACGCACTCCGCAAGCAGGGCTACGACGCGTTCTATGTCGCCATCGGCGCGCAGGGCGGGCGCAAACTCGGCGTGGACGGTGAGGACGCAGCGGGCGTGCTTTCCGGCATCGAGTTCCTCCGCCGCGTGAACGCGGGCGAGAACATCAAGCTCTCCGGCAAGACCGTCGTCATCGGCGGCGGCAACGTCGCGGTAGACGTCGCGCGCACCGCCGTCCGCACCGGAGCCACCGAAACCGCGATGTACTGCCTCGAATCCCGCAAGGAGATGCCCGCCTCGGAGGAAGAGATCGAAGAGGCGATGGAGGAGCACATCAGCATCCACAACAGTTGGGGTCCCGTGCGCATCCTCAGCGAAAACGGCAAAATCACGGGCGTTGTGTTCCAACGCTGCACCAGCGTGTTTGACGCGGAAGGCCGCTTCTCGCCCAAGTTTGACGCGGGCGAAACCGTCACCGTCGAGGCGGAGCATGTGCTCGTCACCATAGGGCAAAGCATCCTCTGGGGCGACTTGCTCGCGGGAACCGACGCCGTCACCAACCGCAACGGCACCCTGCAGGCGGATGGCTTTACCTACCAGACAGCGCAGAAGGACGTCTTCTCCGGCGGCGACTGCTGCACGGGGCCGAAATTTGCCATCGACGCCATCGCGGCGGGCAAACAGGCGGCAATCTCCATCCACCGCTTTGTGCACCCCGGTCAGTCGCTGACCATCGGGCGCGACCGTAGAGAATATAAGGAGCTCGACAAAAAGAACGCCATCGTCGAGAGCTATGACAACACCCCGCGCCAGAAGCCGGAGACGCTGGATAGCAGCACACCTGCGGAAAAGACGTTCCGCGATCTACGCGGCACGTTCACCGAAGCGCAGGTCAAGGCGGAGACGGCGCGCTGCCTCGGCTGCGGCGTGACGCTGGTCGACCAGTATATGTGCGTTGGCTGCGGGCAATGCACCACGAAGTGCAAGTTTGACGCGATCCATCTCGTCCGCCGTTACGATGGCGCGGGCGTGGAGTTCACGCACATCAAGCCCGTGGTCATTAAGCAAATCCTCAAGCGCAAGGGCAAGATCGCGATCAAGAAGGTCAAGCGCGCCCTCGGCGTGGTGAAATAACGCATGCACGAACTAGGCATCGTATTTGAGATTCAAAAGCGCGTGACCGCCGTTGCGGAAGAAAACAGGCTAAGCTTAAGCGATATCGCGCAGGTGGTGGTGGAGGTCGGCGAGGCTTCCACCATCGTCCCGCGTTATCTCAAGGAATGCTGGCCTGCGGCAACGGACGGAACCGAGATGGCTAACGCGGAGCTGGTCGTGGAGCTGCTCGTCGCCACTGTGCGGTGCAAAAAATGCGCAACGGTCTACGAATACCTCAAGCACAACAAAAAATGCCCCGCGTGCGGCGCATGGGAATGCGTCATGGTCACGGGGCAGGAGTTTAATATCAAGGAGATTGCGGTGTTTGAGGAGGAGGAGTAGCGCTTGCGCAACGGGCAACCCCGTTTTCGAATACGCTTTACGCCTCCATCACACAGTCTTCGCTGAACAGCTCTTTTAGGATCGTTACTTTGAATACTGCAGGAGAATTGAGGGGTTGAATCGCGTAGATTCGACCCTCTATTTCTATATTGAAGTAACCGCTGATTTCGTTTGAGAAGTTCGGATATAGGTGGTTGTTGATTGTATGATCGATGTCATGTCCCTCGCATGTGCCTTTGTACACGAACACATCCTGCGATAGATCGAATGATCCTTCGCCAGCCGGCAGATACTTGCCTGCATCGGAAATACGGAAAATCCGGCAAGGTTCGCTGTATACGGAGGCGGAGCCAAAAGAGCGCCGATACTCGTTTTTCTGCCAGGCATACCACTCCGGTGGCGTTTTGAAAGAAACGTCTTCTTCTTTTGCACCCGAAAGGAACCCGTATTCATCCATGACGACCGTATTTGCGCAATGGCTACACCGCATGATGCTGCCTTTGGAGCGCATCGTAAACTCACTGCTGCATTTCGGGCACGCATAGAGCAGCTGCTCCAGCCCCTCCGCGCAGCGCGGTCGAAACGACTTGATCCGGTTCTTCTGCTGCCAGTCGTAGTCGTTAAAATAGAGCGCGTCGACGATTTGGGGATACAGCTGCGCCATGCTCAGCGTGTTCAGTTGTTCAACGGTGAACAGCCGGCTCACCTTCAGCTCCACGCGCGAGGCTCTCGGGAAGCGCATGTTCCATTTCGGCAGCGCGATATGCATGCCGCTGATACGCAGGCTGTAGACCGGCAGTTTCAGTTTTTTGAGAAGCTTGATGATGTTCGGGTCGATCTGCGTGGATTCGCCCGTATAGGAGCTCTGCCCGGACGGGAATATCTCAACATTTCCACCCTGTTTTGCCATATAGAAGATATGGCGGATCGATTTTGGATCGGAAACAAACTGCTCCTTAGGAATGAACCCCAGCCACCAGAGAAACGGCTGCAACGGCTTCATGCGAAACATCTGCATCGTCGCAACAAGGTTTAGCTTGTGCGGGTACATCCCCAGCATGGGCAGGAGAAAGTCCAGATTGCTGATGTGGTTGACGAGCAATACAAACGGTTCGGAAATTTCCGGCGCATCCGTTCGGTCAACCTTGAAGCGGTAGACAAGCTTGAAAAACAAATAAGCGATGCCGTAGACAAAATGATACAACAACCCGTTCGGTTTCTGCGGTTTCTTATCCTGCATTTTTCTTTTTTCCGTCCAAATCAATAGTGTGAGCGTTTGTGATAGAACATTCGCTGAGAATTGAGAATCGGTGATTTTCGAATGGAACAAGAAGGATTTTCGCGTCCGCTGTGTGCACAGCCTCGCTATTGTATTATTGATGCATCTATCGTGTCAATCGGTTTTGGTTGTCTCGTTTGCTGTGTGGTGAATATTCTTCAAGCTAACCGACACAAACGGTAAACGCGTGAATCACAACACAAGAAACGCCCCGTGTGCGACGCATAGGAATGCGTCATGGTCACGGGGCAGGAGGTTGATATTAAGGAGATTGCGGTGGTTGAGGGGGAGGACGAGAATTATCAAGACAACTATTGACAAAAGTAATTAATAATGTAAGATTTACATATAAACATAGAAGTTGGATGTGAACATGCAAGCTTGGGACGAGTATTGGGCGACTCTGATCGCGGAAACAAAATTACAATCTAAAGTTGATGAGTTGAACGAGTATGATAGCCAAACCCCCTCGGTAATACTTGTTAAAGATTTATGCGAACGAGTTTCTGATCATTATGATTCATATTGGTATCCGCATCTAGAAGAGATACAAGCTGAATTCATAAAAGCAATCAATAAGATTCAAGGAGTTCACCTAACAAGCAATCGAATTAAGGACAAGAAAAGCCTTTTAGTAAAGTTAATTGAGAAGAAATACAAGGAAGGAATGAGCGTATCAAGCAAATACAACAAATTGCGACCAGATAATTATTATGACATCGTTACTGATTTAATTGGTATGCGTATGATAATTAATTATCGTGGAAAATGGGAGGAGATTCACGATGCGATTCTTTCAATTTTCCCATATGTGATAGACTCTGAAGATTCATTACCACTCGCTCATAAGGCATCACTATCATTTATCGCAGAGCCTCCTATTGCGTACTATGCCGAGGGCGATTGTATCAGCCAGTATGTGAAGAAAAACATCGAAGCTAGCCAGCACCCAAAGGGTTATCGCGGTTTACACTATATTATCAGTTATAAAGATGTATATATTGAAGTTCAAGTTAGGACAATTTATGATGAAGCATGGTCTGAGTGTGACCATCGATACATATACAAGCATGAAGCAAGTCCAAGTAATCACGCATTAAAGCAACTATCGCCTATCCTTTGTGCTTTCACGAATATCGCCGGAGATATATCCGATTTAATTCGTGATATTTATGAGGCAAACGATCTCTCACAAGGCGATGCTGATTCTTGGATCGCTCGGCAACAAACCAAAGACTCACTTGAAATTGCACTAGAGAAGTTGAGTGCTACCACGGCCTCTCTTCAAGAATTTAAAAACAGGCTTGTATGTGCCACAGATAATATATGTTGAAAAATGTATTGACACAGTTTGATTATGATAGTATAATGAGCCATTTTCAACTTAGTGCAAATATTATTTGAAAGGGTGGCACTAAATGAATAGATTAAATGCTAAGTCAAATGAGTTTGCATCTGATTTTATTACGCGAATTAAAACTGGTGTAATAAAAAAGGACAATCTATCCAATCACGGAAGACGGTTTACTGGTGGTCCAGAAAAAAATGCGTTGCATTCTTTCTCAACTTACATCGGGTCTTATAGTTATGCACTGATGCAGAAGAGGGTTAGCGGAGAAGAGAGATATTATGGATGGTAAGTCTTCTGATAGCTATAAATATATAATTGATAAGTTTTCGGAAGAAACCATAAAAGACAGATACAGCACGCTCTATAGTGCTCTGTCGGAATTCATATTGCAACATGATTATGTGGATTTAGCACTTGTTTCATGCGATCTTCTTGATTACGTCGTTGTTGACTATTTTATTGATATTGATCGAATCGAAAGTTTTCACAATATTGAGTACACGAGCGACACAAAAATCTTTGCTTACACCGCATACTGGTTGTTGAGACACAAACCACTGCAGCTACTCAAACACAAGAATGAAGCGAATTTATGTTTTATTAACGAATCGTTTGTGTCCGAATGGCTTCAAAGTTTTATGTTTGGTGATAGTACAAGTGCACCTATTGTTAAAGAACGACAGTTTGATGTGGATTTATTTATATCAACTATGCGTTACGCATTTAAATATCGTTTGATCACAGCTCAAAATATTGAACTTATGTTATTAGCATTCATTGCCGGAAGAGGATATCAATTCTCTGTTGATTACATGAAGTAATTGTAATATTTTAGATCCAAATATTTCACTACTTTCTTCCTCGCCGTTGGGCGAGGTTTTTGTTTATTATATATTTTTCATGCTTTAAACCGCAATTTCCCTATTTTCGACGGAATTCCTGCATGATTGGGCGCTTTTTGCGTCTGCCGCTGCCATGTTTTTGCCGCAATGGTTTGAAATTGAAACGCATACGAAACACGACATATTTGCAATTTACGTCTATTATAATACACATAGGAGCAGCGATGCATCGCTAGCTCGATGAAAGGAATCATTATGATGATGTTTCGTTATTTCCCCGGAAGGATGATGGGCGGTAGTCTCTTCGGCCTGATCCTCACGGTGCTCGCCGTTGTTGCAGTCGTACTTCTGATTATCCTGCTTGCCAGCCGCAAGAATAAAACCCCCGCCGCTGCCGCTGCAAACGTCGCAGCCCCCGCAGCATCGGACCGCTTCCTATCCCTGCTCAGCGAGCAGAAGGCCGCCTCCGGCATGGGGCTTGCTGAATATGAGGAGCGCAGGCTGATCCTCGAAGGCGGGCGCGCGGACAACCACGCAAACGCAGAGATCGTCTCCCTCAAGGAGCGCTATGCGCGCGCAGAGCTCACCACCAGCGCTTATATCGAGGCGCGAAACAAGCTGCTTGGCCTCGGCTAAGCCTGTTTGAACCAAAAAACGTGCAGTCTGCGGGCGGGAAACATCCTGCCCGCTCTCCGTTTTGGGCGCGCAATAACCCTCCGCCGCCAACCGCGGAAAACTTTTTTGCAAGATCGCAATCAATTGGCGTCAATATATAATTGAAAACGATTGTTTCCGCGCGCGGCGCATGCTATATTGAATTCAGGTTCGATTGCAAACGAGGAGGGATGTGTCATGCTGACCTACGGCGGACGGGATGCGACCCCGGCGGAGCGATCCGCGGCAGCGGACTTTGTCTCCCGCTTTTCCCAGCGGGCAGAAACGCTCGCCTTTCCCGAGGTTGCCGTGCTCGAAACGGACAGCTTCGGACGGGTGATGGTGTTTTTGCGCGTACTGCATGAGGACGGATTGGAGGAGCCGCTTCTGATCATCTTCAAGCAGCTCCAGGCGGACGGCAGCTACCTCGCCGGGCCAAAGTCGATTTTACGCGTACGCGCCGCCTCCTATTATGCGGGAATCGAGCACCACAAAACACGAAACAGCTGGCAATGCCCGCCGGACGCGGAACCAAGCTTCGAACCCTAAAACGCAGGATTACAATCATCATCATGCAAAATTCAGTATTTCAATGAAAAAATATCGATCTTGACAACTCTCTCCAAAAGCGTAATTCTAGCAACGTACCCCTATTTTGATTTGATAGGCGGTAGACAGATGAAAGCGGCAGGTTTGATCACCGTTGCGGGGCAGTCGCTACGCATGCTTGCGTTTAAGCCACTGCTGCCGATCAATGGAAAGCCCATGATAGCGCACACCGCGGGCGTGTTTTCCGAGGCGGGAATCACGAGCTTGTATGTCGTTGTCGGAAAACGGGGCGAGGAGGTCATCTCCGCGCTGGAAGGCTTTCATGCACACTTTCTCTGGAACAACGCGTTTGAAGAGACGGAGATGTTCGCCTCCCTGCAAATCGGCCTCAACGCGATTCACCGCGCGGGCGGTTTCGACGCCGTGTTTTTGCTGCCGGGCGACATGCCCGCCGTCGCGCCGGAGGTGCTCCATGCGCTCATGCGCGAGATGGAATCGGGCGGCTGGGATGTCGTATTCCCCAGCACGGGAAAGCGCCGCCTGCATCCGCCGCTGATCCACGCGAGATTGTTTGATGCCCTGATCGCCTATTCCGGCGAAGACGGGCTGCGCGGCGCGTTTCGCACGCTTGAGGCACGCATCGGCTACGTGGTCACGCACGAAGCGGGCTGCAGGCTGGATGTCGATACGCCGGAAGATTATGAACGCGTGCAACAGTATATGAAGAAAAACCCGGAGGTTGAAGCATGAGTCTGTTTCTCATCATCCTCGCATACAAGTTTTTGCGGGAGGATGTAGCATGAGCACCGTTGCCGTCATCCTCGCCGCGGGCGAACCCCGGCAGATGAGCCACTTTCAACCGATGCTCAAGCTCAACGGAAAGAGCGTCATCCGCCGCCAGATCGACGTGTTTCACGCAGCGGGCGTGAGCGAACTCCTCATCGTCTCCGGCTACCACGCGGGCATGCTGGAGCGGCACCTCGCGGGCGAAACCGTTCGCTTCGTCAAAAACGAAGACTATGCAACCACGGATATGATGGCGTCTGTGCAATGTGCACTCCGTGCGCTGCCGCCGGAATGCGACCGTGTGCTGATTACCCCGGGCGACGTGCCCTATCTCAACGCCGAGACCATCCGGGCGCTGCTGCACAGTGCAAAGCCTGTCGCGATCCCAAGCTTTCGCGGCAGCGCGGGGCACCCCGCCATGATCCGCAAAAGCTGCTTTACAGCCCTACTTGGCTACACGGGCGAGCGCGGACTCAGGGGCGCACTTGCGCAATGGAAGCGGGAGACGGAGTTTGTGCCGACGGATGAGGACGGCATGCTCATCGACATCAATACCGAGCTGGACTATCAGCGCGAACAGCGGGAGCAAACGCGGGTTAACCCCGTGCTTACCGCTTCACTGACCATTTCGCTGGGTGAAACCGGCATCGATGAACGCGGTATTCGCCTATTGGAGTGCATCGAACTGGAGCAGTCCCTTCAGCGGGGCGCGGCACGGGCGGAGCTTTCTTATAGCAACGCGTGGCTGACGCTCAACCGCATGGAAGAGGTGCTGGGTTGCCGGCTCGTGGAGCGCAAGCTCGGCGGAGCGACCGGCGGCGGCAGCAGCCTGACGCAGGATGGACTTGATTGGGTGGCGCGCTATCGCCGCCTAGAGCAGCAACTCGGCGAAGCCCTGCTGGACATTCAAACCAAAGAATTCAAATAACTCATTTCAACTATCTCTATCTATTTAAATAACTTTCTTTTTACAAAGCTCTTTCACTTTATTAAACGACTACTTTCAAAATATAAAAATTCAGGCCATTCCCCCGCAGGGGTTTTTATACTTCATTCAGTCATGAGAGGAGAACCGTTCTTGAGAGATTTTGTGTATCTTGCTCCGGAAACACTGGAGGAAGCCGCCGCGCTCAAACTTGAGCACGACGACAAGGCGATCTTTATGGCGGGCGCGACGGATGTGATCATTCGCCTGCGCGACCACCTGATCGCACCGGACTACGTGATCGACCTGAAGAACATCCCCGATATCGGCGGCATCACGTTTTCCGAGACCGAAGGTCTGCATATCGGCGCGCTGGCGACCATGACGCAGATTGCAACCAACGAGCATGTGCTGCGGCATTATCCGTATCTGGCGGAAGCGGCGGCCTATGTCGGCGGGCGGCAGATTCGCAACCGCGCCACGTGCGTGGGCAACATCGTCAACGCTTCTCCGCTCGCGGACACGGCGACGGCGCTGTACGTTCACGACGCGGTGATGGAGCTCTACAGCCTCTCCGGCTGTCGCGAAGTTCCCATTCAGGAGTTTATCCTCTTTGTGCGCAAGGTCGCGTTAAACCCCGGCGAGCTCGTCACGGGCATCCGCGTGCCTTACCTGCCGAACGCCAAAGGCGTGTTTCGCAAGATCGCCCGCCGCAACGAGGTGGATCTTTCCACCGTATGCGGCACGGTGCTCAGGACGGATCACGGCTGGCGCATCGCAATGGGTTCCGTGGCGCCTACACCGCTTCGCCTGCCCAAGACCGAGGCGCTTCTCAAGGACAAGTCGCTTTCCGATGCGCTCATTGAAGAGGCGGCAGTGCTCGCCGCAACCGAAGTCAGCCCCATCGACGACGTACGCGCAGACCGGCAATACCGGCTGGATATCGTGTCGTACCTCGTGCGCGACGGGCTGAACCAACTGCGCTGAGGAGGAAATCAATATGGATTATTGTGTCAAATTTTGCGTCAACGACGAGCCAGTCGAGCTGACGGTCTCCGGCAGCGAGACGCTGCTGCACGTGCTGCGCGAAAAGCTCGGCTTCACGGGCACCAAAGAGGGCTGCGGCGCGGGTGAATGCGGCGCGTGCACCATCATTATGGACGGACAAGCGATCAACGCCTGCCTCGTGCTGGCGCCCGAAGTCAACGGCAAGGTCATCACCACCGTGGAAGGCCTTGCACACGGGGAAGGGCTTAGTCCCCTGCAGGAGTCGTTTATCGACCACTCCGCGCTGCAATGCGGCTTTTGCACCCCCGGCATGCTCATGAGCGCTGAGGCGATGCTCCGCGAAAACCCCACCCCCACGCGCGAGGAGATCAACCGCAACATGTCCGGCAATCTCTGCCGCTGCACGGGGTATAAGAAGATCGTAGAAGCCATCGAAGACGTGGTTGCAAAGGGGGTTTACAAAAAATGAATGTCAACGAGCAATCGAACGAACGCATAGATGCTCTCAAGTCCGAAACAAACGTCGTAGGTCAGTCTGTAGAACGCCTGGACGCAATCAAAAAGGTGACCGGCACCGCCGTGTTTGCCGACGACATCCAGTTCTCCCGCCCGCTCTACGCGCAGGTGGTGCGCTCTCCCCATGCGCACGCAAACATCCTCTCCATCGACCTCACCGCCGCGCAATCGCTTCCGGGCGTGCGCAGTGTCATCACGGGCGAGTGCTACAAGCGCCGCGCGGGGCTGTATCTCGAGGATAAGAACTTCATCGCCGTCGGCAAGGTGCGCTATCGCGGCGAACCCGTTGCCGCGGTTGCCGCGGATTCGCCGGAGCTGGCGCGCCGCGCCTGCGAACTCGTCAAGGTCGAATATGAGGTGCTGCCCGCCGTTACGGACGCGCTGGAGGGCATGAAGCCCGATGCTCCCATCATCCACCCCGACCTCGGCTCCTATAAAGTACTTCCGATCTTTTATCCCAAGCCGGGCACGAACATCTCGCATCACTATGTGCTCAGAAAAGGCGACGCGGACAAGGCGTTTGCCGAGGCAGATCGCGTTTTTGACCACAACTTCTACATTCCGCACGTGCAGCATGTGCCGATTGAACCGCACGCCTGCACCGCGCAGTATATGCCGGACGGCGACCTGACCATCTGGGCGGCTTGCCAGAGCCCCTTTGCCGTGCGCCGCGCGCTGGCGGAGACGTTTGAGTTCCCGCTCAATAAGATCCGCGTTATCTCTAAAGCCGTCGGCGGCGGATTTGGCTGCAAAGCCGGAACAACGCTGGAAGGCATCGTCATCCCGCTCGCGATGCTCAACCCCGGACGTCCGGTCAAGATGACATATTCGCGTGAGGATGAGTTCCAGAACGCCTATGTGCGGCAGGGGCTGCACATCAACATCAAGACCGCCGTGCGCAAGGACGGCAAGATCATCGGCTCGAAAAACGTGCTCGCCTGGGACGGCGGCGCGTATACGGAATATGGCGTGAACATCGTCAAAGCCGCAGGCTGGGGCTGCGTTGGCCCGTACGACATTGAAAACATCGCCACCGACAGCTATTGCGTCTACACCAACCACCCTGTCGGCGGACCTTACCGCGGGTTTGGCATGTGCGAAATCCACTTTGGCATCGAGCAAAACATCGACATGATCGCCCACGAGATGGGGTTTGATCCGCTGGAACTGCGCCGCATCAACGGCATCCGCGTGGGCGGCAAGAGCGCAACAGGGCAGACCATCGAGGTCGCGGGCTATCAGGAATGTTTGGATCGCGCGTCGGCACTCATGGAATACGACAAACCCTGCGCGCCCAGCGGCAGCCCGACCAAGCTGCGCGGCAAGGGCATCGCGGGCGGCTGGAAAGCCCCGTCGATGCCGACGGACGTCGCAAGCAGCGTCATCATCCGTATGAACGAGGACGGCACATTCATGCTGCTGGCCTCCTGCCACGACATCGGGCAGGGTTCGGACACCATCATGGCGCAGATTGCGGCGGAGACGCTGACGGTCCCCGTCGAAAAGATCAGTGTTCGCACGGGCGACACCGACCACACCCCGTATGAATGGCAAACCGTCGCCTCCCGCTCGACCTATTGCGCAGGCAACGCCACCAAGCTTGCCGCGGAGGACATCCGCAACAAGATTCTGGAGCTCGCGCAGATCAAGATGGGCACATGGAAGAACGACCTGTATCTGGAGGGCGGCTATGTCTGCCGCAAGTTCTATCCGGATCAGAAGGTGCCGATGTCAGCGTTTGCGCTGGGGCTCACCCTGCCGGATCAGAGCGGCATCGGAGGCCCGATGATCGGTGTTGGTTCGTTCGTGGTGCCAAACAACATCGCCGCGGACAAGAAGACCGGACTTTCGCCCAAGCCCGTCGCGTTCTGGAGCATGGGCGTCAACGGCGCGGAGGTCGAGGTCGACACCGAGACCGGCAAAGTCAAGGTGCTCAAGATGGTCTCCGTGTTTGACGCGGGCAAGGTCATCAACCCCGCGATGTATGAAGGCCAGGCGGAGGGCGCTATGGTGCAGGCGATGGGGACAGCGCTGTATGAGGAGCTCAAGCTCAAGGACGGCCGCGTGATGAACCCGAGCTTTGTGGACTATAAGATCCCGACGTTTGAGGACATGCCCGAGATGATCGTCGAAGCCGTTGAAAACGCGGAACCCACGGGGCCCTACGGCGCGCGCGGTATCGGCGAAATCACGATGGTACCGGGAGCACCCGCAATCGCCAACGCGGTTGCAAACGCCATCGGCGTTCGCTTCCTGCGCATGCCATTGACGCCCGATGTGGTGCTCAAGGCGCTGCGGGAAAAGAAAGCGAACGAAGGGAAATAACAGACAAATTAGTAATACCAATCCAACCAAACAGGCCGTTTGCCCAAGCAAACGGCCTGTTTTTGCGACTTTACAATCCAAAACCCCGAAATTTTACATTTGTTTAACCCCAAATAGATGATAATCGAATCCATTTCCTCTATGATAGACGAGAACGATAAGAGAAAAGTCTAGAAAAGATGAATGGAGAAGTCATGAAATCTGCGTCCCACCATGCCATGGGGCATCTGCTGTATGAAGCGCTGTCCGCAAAAGGCGTCAAGCTCGACCGCGAACTCTTCGTACTCGGCAACCTCCTGCCGGACTATTTGCCGGAGTTGATACTTAACCCGCACTTCACGCTGAAATGCCAGCGCGAGATCCATATATTCACCGAAGCCATCGCGGGGCAGCCCGTCACACCGGGAGAACAGCTCCCGCCGGAATACGCCCTCCGCCTCGGCATCCTCTGCCATTACCTGACGGACTATTTCACATTTGCACACACACCGGAATTCCGTCTGGGTCTGCGCGAGCACGGCTCCTATGAAATGCGGCTGGACGATTACTTCCGCGCCCACTACACACAAGAGGAAAGCACGCTGCATTCGCTCGTGTTTGGCAAATGCGAGAGCGCGCGCGAGGTCGCCAAGGAAGTCTACCGCATGAAGCGGGACTATCGCGCAGAGGGTTGCACGCTCGCGCGGGATGTGCGGCACGCATTCTCCGCTTGCCTTGGTGCCATGACGCAGCTCATCGCCGTCTCCGAAGCGCGGGAGGAGCACGCGCGCGCACCGAAGCGATTTGCCCCGTTTGCCGCCGAGCGCTACGCGTTCCAGGACGCGGTCTGCCGCAGGCGCATTACGCCGCGCAGAGCCTGGTGCCCGGTTGCCGCCTGCGTATTATAAAAGAAGCGATTGGCGCATGCGCGCCGCAGGCTGGATCGAACCTCCAATAAAACCTAAGCAACTCCGGCGAACCGCGCCGTACCCCTTAAGCCGCCTTGCGAACACCGCAGGGTGGTTTGTTTTTTACCCACCGCGCGGTGCGTTTTCCTCAATTATCGTATACTATCTGCATACTATGTATAAATTTTGTCAGCATTTCACAATAAGTTCTAATATTATCTCACTTTTCTGCAAAATAGTGCTTGACTATTTATGCTATATTTATTAATATATATGCAATTCACCAATTGGAGGCAAGTACCATGTCGAACATCAAGAAGATCGTTTTAGCCTATTCCGGTGGGCTGGATACATCCGTCATCATCCCCTGGCTCAAGGAAAACTACCCCAGCTGCGAAGTCATCGCTGTCGCGGGCGACGTTGGCCAGGGTATGGGCGAGCTGGATGGCTTAGAAGAAAAAGCGCTCAAAACGGGAGCCAGCAAGCTCTACGTCGAAGACCTCACCACAGAATTTGTGGATGATTTCATTGTGCCGACGCTCAAAGCAGGCGCCATCTACGAAGAATATCTCCTTGGCACCTCGTTTGCCCGCCCCGTGATCGCCCAGCGTATCGCCGAGATCGCGCTCAAAGAAGGCGCGGACGCGATTGCCCACGGCTGCACCGGCAAGGGCAACGATCAGGTTCGCTTCGAACTTGCCATCAAGCACTTTGCGCCGAACATGAAGATTATCGCCCCGTGGCGCGAATGGGAACTCAAGAGCCGTGAGGATGAGATCAACTACGCCGAAGCGCACAACATCCCGCTCAAGATCAGCCGCGAGACCAACTATTCCAAGGACAAGAACCTCTGGCACCTCTCCCATGAGGGGCTGGATCTGGAAGATCCCTCCGGCGAACCGCTCTACAAACATGACGGATTTCTGGAGATGAGCGTCTGCCCCGAACTCGCGCCGGACAAACCCACCTATGTGACCATCGGGTTTGAGCAGGGCGTACCCACTTCCCTCGACGGCAAGAAGATGAGCACAAAGAATATCATTCTCGCGCTCAACGAAGTCGGCGGCGCAAACGGCATTGGACTACTCGACATCGTGGAAAACCGGCTCGTCGGTATCAAATGCCGCGGCGTGTACGAAACCCCCGGCGGCACGATCCTCTACAAGGCGCACGAAGCGCTGGAAACCATCACGCTGGACAAGATGACCGCGCATAAGAAGGCAGAGCTCGCCATCACCTATGCGGAGCTCGTCTACAACGGTCTCTGGTTCTCCCCGCTGCGCGACGCGCTCGCGGCCTTCGTCGACAAGACGCAGGAGAACGTTACCGGTACCGTGAAGCTTAAGCTCTACAAGGGCAACATCATCAAAGCCGGCATCGAGAGCCCGTACAGCCTCTATTCGGAAGCCATCGCCACCTTCGGCGAGAGCGACTATAACCAGAAGGATGCGGAAGGGTTCATCAACCTCTACGGCCTGCCCACCAAGGTCAACGCCATGGTGCAGGCAAAGAACAAGAAGAAATCGATCTTGTCCGACCTGTTCAAATAAGCCGGTAGAGACGCAGACCGAACGAAACAATCAACTAACGCGAAGCGCCCGCCTCCGGCGGGCGCTCGTTCCCCAAAATACGCTTCCATCTATAAAGGGAAGCAAACGCAGCAAACGAGGGTGAAACAAGCATGGAAAAACTCTGGGCAGGTAGAACAACAGGCGCAGGCGCCGCGCTGGCGGATGCATTCAACCGCTCCATCGCGTTTGACGCGCGCATGTTTGAAGAGGATATCACGGGCAGTATGGCGCACGCTGCTATGCTTGGCGTGGTCGGCATCCTCCCGCAAGCGAGCGTGGACAACATACTCGCGGGGCTGGAGGGCATCCTCAACGACCTCAAGTGCGGACTTGTCAAGATCGACCCGCTCGCAGAGGACATTCATTCGTTTGTCGAGTTCGAACTTACCCGCCGCATCGGCGACGACGGAAAGAAGCTGCACACCGCGCGCAGCCGCAACGATCAGGTTGCGCTAGACCTCCGGCTCACGCTCAAGAAAGAGATCTTCGAGCTGGTCAGCCTCACGAAGTCGCTCATCGCGGCGATTGCGGACGTGGCCGAGCAGCACAAAGAGACAGTGATGCCGGGATACACCCACCTGCAGCGCGCGCAGCCCGTCACCTTCGGTCACTGGATTTTGGCCTACGCGTTCATGCTCTCGCGCGACATCAGCCGTCTCAACAACGCGCAAGAGAACATGAACCTCTGCCCGCTCGGCGCATGCGCGTTTGCGGGGACGACCTACAGCATCGACCGCGGCATGACCGCAAAAGCACTCGGCTTTGCGGGAGCACTCCCCAACTCTGTAGACGCGGTGGCGGATCGCGACTTCTGCGTCGAACTTGCCTCGGCAATCAGTATGCTCATGACGCACCTTTCCCGCTTTTCGGAGGAGATCATCCTCTGGACGAGTTGGGAGTTCCGGTTTGTTGAGCTGGCCGACGCGTTTTCCACGGGAAGCTCGATCATGCCGCAGAAAAAAAATAGTGACATGGCGGAGCTGGTACGCGGCAAGACCGGGCGGGTGTTCGGCGACCTGATCGCGCTGCTGACCATGATGAAAGGTTTGCCGCTTGCCTACAACAAGGATTTGCAGGAGGACAAGGAGGCAATCTTTGACGCGATCGACACTGCCAAGATGTGTCTTGCGGTTTTCGCGCCGATGATCGCAACCATGACCGTCAAGCCCGAGAACATGCGAAAGGCCGCGGCGGAAGGATTCATCAACGCCACGGACGCGGCGGACTACCTCGTGAAAAAGGGCATGCCGTTTCGCACCGCGTATAAGATCACGGGGCAACTCGTTGCGCACTGCATCGCAAGCCATCAGACGCTTGAAAGCTTGCCACTTGCGGACTATCAGGCGGAGAGCTCCCTCTTTACAGACGACATTTACGAGGCGGTCAACCTCGACACCTGCGTGAAGAGCCGCATTTCCGAGGGAGGCACCTCGCCGGAGTCGGTCACCGCGCAGATACAGCAGATTCGAAAGACGGTTCTGAATTAGAGATGGCTTTCGCAGACTGTAACCAGATTCGGGAGATGATATAAAAATGACGAAAGTATTTATCGACGGCAAAGAGGGAACGACGGGATTGCGGATCTACGACCGCCTGTCCCAGCGCGCAGATTTGAGCATCCTCACCCTGCCGGAGCGGGAGCGCAAGAACCCCGCCCTGCGCCGCGAGCTGCTCAATAGCTGCGATGTGGCGATTCTCTGCCTGCCGGAAGATGCGGCCATCGAAGCCTGCGAAATGGTTACCGAGCCGCATGTGCGCATCATCGATCCTTCCACCGCGCACCGCATCAGTAAAGGTTGGGTCTATGGCCTGCCGGAGGCTTGGGACGGCGGATGGGACCAGCTCGAAGGCGCCACGCGTGTGAGCGTGCCCGGCTGCCACGCGAGCGGATTTCTCGCACTGACCGCGCCCTTAATCGCAGCGGGTATCTTGAAAAAAGACGCGCTTTTAAGCTGCACATCCCTCACGGGCTATAGCGGCGGCGGACACAAGATGATCGCGCAGTACGAATCCGACTATCGCGACGTACTCTTAAAGTCACCGCGCCTCTATGCGTTGTCGCAGCAGCACAAGCACCTGAAAGAAATGCAGCACTACAGCGGGCTAAATACCGCGCCCGCGTTTTTCCCGGTCGTGGCGGACTATTTCAACGGCATGCTCACGGTGATCTCGGTGTTTCAGGAGCAGCTCAGCGATGGTTATTCGGTCAAAGACATCCGCGAGCTCTACCGCGCGCGATACACGGGACCGATGGTGCGCTATTGCGAAGCGATGGACGAGCACGGCTATCTCGCCAGCGGCAAGCTCAAAGACCTCGACGGCATGGACATCTCCGTCGCCGGAAACGAGGAGCGCATCACGCTGCTTGCCCGCTTTGACAACCTCGGCAAGGGTGCCAGCGGTGCCGCGATTCAGCTCATGAACATCCTCATCGGAGCCGACCCCTACGCGGGTTTGACGCTGGGTAAATAATCTTCGTCCCGGAGCGAGACGAGCATTCGAAAGGGCAAGTATTTATGAAACAGATTGACGGCGGCGTTTGCGCCGCGAATGGATATACCGCCGCGGGGGTTTTCTGCGGCATCCGCAAAAACAAGAACAAAAAAGACCTCGCGCTGATCTACAGCGAAGTGAAAGCCGCCTGTGCTTGTGTCTATACGCAAAACCTCGTACAGGGCGCGCCGATTGCGGTCACCAAGGCGAACGTCGCGGACGGATTTGCACAGGCGATCATCTGCAACAGCGGCAACGCCAACACCTGTAACGCAAACGGCGTGGAGATTGCTCAGCAGATGTGTGACCTGTTGGGCGCTGCACTCAAGATTCCCGCGGGTGACATCGTGGTCGCGTCCACGGGCGTAATCGGAAAAACGCTCGACATCGCGCCCATCGCGAGCGGTATCGTGCCGCTGATTGCGGCGCTTGGCGACGATAGCAACGCGGCAGCGGAGGCCATCATGACCACCGATCTTGCAAAAAAAGAGATCGCGTTTGCGTTTGAGCTCGGCGGCAAAACCTGCAAAATCGGCGGCATCGCCAAGGGCAGCGGCATGATTCAGCCGAATATGGCGACCATGCTGGGTTTTATCACCACCGACGCAGCTATCTCCCCCGCGATGCTGCAAAAGGCGCTGAGCGCGGACATTCTCGACAGCTTCAACATGGTCAGTGTGGATGGGGACACCTCCACCAACGACATGGTGACGATTCTTGCCAACGGCATGGCGGGCAACGAAATGATCACGAGCGGGGGTGCGGACTATGACGCGTTTTGCGCCGCGCTTTCGGCGGTCACGCAATATTTAAGCCGCACGATCGCCGCGGACGGCGAGGGCGCAACCAAGCTCATCCTCTGCAAGCTCACCGGAGCCAGCGACAAAGCCGCCGCCGTGAAACTCAGCAAATCCGTCATCAACTCGCCGCTGGTCAAGTGCGCGATGTTCGGCGCGGACGCAAACTGGGGTCGTGTGCTCTGCGCGCTGGGCTACGCGGGCGTGCCGACGGACGTGCACAAAGTCGGCGTCTCGTTTTCCTCCGCTGCGGGTTCGCTCACGGTCTGCCAAAACGGCATGGGGGTGGATTTCTCCGAAGAGCTCGCAAAGACCGTGCTCAGCGAAAAAGAGATCACGATCGATATCACGCTGGGCGACAGTAGCGCCTCCGCCACGGCGTATGGTTGCGACCTGACCTATGACTACGTGAAGATCAACGGAGATTACCGGACATGAGCACAGAAAACTTGAGTTCCGATAAAAAACAAGTGGAGATTGCTGCACATGAGCATTGATATTTCAAAGCGGGCGGAAGTGCTGATTCAGGCACTGCCCTATATTCAGAATTACTACGGCAAGACCGTCGTGGTCAAATACGGCGGCAGCGCCATGGAGGACGAAGCGCTCAAAAAAGCAGTCATGGGCGACGTGGTGCTTCTCACCCTCATCGGTGTGAAAATCGTGCTCGTCCATGGCGGCGGGCCGGAGATCAGCGCAACGCTGAAAAAACTCGGCAAGGAGAGCGTGTTTATCGACGGACTCCGCGTCACCGACAAAGAGACGGTCGAGATCGCGCAGATGGTGCTCGCGGGCAAGGTCAACAAAGGGCTTGTCAACCTGATTCAAAACGTTGGCGGCAGAGCCGTGGGCATCAGCGGCATGGACGGTCACCTGATTGAGGCGCAGATGCTCGACGAGAAACTGGGCTACGTGGGCGAGATCGTCGCCATCCACCCGGAGCCCATCAAAGACCTACTGGAAAAAGGCTATATCCCCGTCGTCTCCACCATCGGCTGCGACAGATCGGGCAACGTATACAACATCAACGCGGACACCGCCGCGGCCTATATCGCGGGCGCGCTGGAGGCGGAGAGCCTCATCAACATGACGGACACGGTGGGCGTGCTTGCTGACGCAAACGACGCGCAGAGCCTCATTCCACGGTTGTCACTTTCGGATATTCCGAAGTTGCAGGAGAGCGGCGTGGTCACGGGCGGGATGATTCCCAAGCTTGAATGCTGTGCGCACGCGGTGGAAAAAGGCGCCAAGCGCGCGTTCATCATCGACGGGCGCGTGCCGCACGCAATCCTGATCGAGATGCTGACCGACGAGGGCATCGGCACGATGGTAACGATCTAGAGCCGTACGGCTCACGCGCAGACACCGGACGCTTCTCTATGAGAATTTGTCTCGTGATGACCGCATAAAGGAGAAAAAATGACCAATCAAGACGTGATGCAATTGACCGACGACTATATCCTCGGCACCTATAAGCGCTTTCCCGTCGCGCTCGAAAGCGGCGAAAACGCCACGCTCGTGGATTTCGACGGCAAGACGTATATCGATTTCGCGAGCGGCATCGGCGTTTGCTCCCTCGGTTGCGGTAACGAAAGCTGGCTTTCCGCCATCACCACGCAGGCAAAAAAACTGCCGCATGTATCCAACCTCTTTTACACCGAGCCTGCCGCCACCGCCGCCAAAACACTCGTTGAGCGCACCGGCATGCAGGGCGTTTTCTTCTCCAATTCCGGCGCGGAGGCGAACGAGGGCGCGATCAAACTCGCGCGCAAATACTCCTTCGACAAATACGGCGCGGGCAGGAGCCAGATCGTGACTCTCTACCATTCCTTCCACGGGCGGACGATCACAACCCTCGCGGCCACCGGGCAAGATGTGTTTCACAACTACTTTTTTCCGTTCACCGAAGGGTTTGTCCACGCGGAGCCGAACGACGCCGCGAGCGTAAAATGTGCATGCATGAGCGGCACCGTCTGCGCCGTGATGATGGAGCTGATCCAAGGCGAGGGCGGCGTGCTGCCGCTGGACACGGCGTTTGTGCAGGAGATCGCGCGGTTTTGCAAAGCCAGAGACATCCTGCTGCTCATCGACGAGGTGCAGACCGGCGTCGGCAGAACCGGCTCACTGTTCTGCTTCCAGCAATACGGCATCAAGCCGGACGCGGTCACGTTCGCAAAGGGCATCGCGGCGGGGCTTCCGTTCGGCGGCGTGCTCGCGGCAAAGAGCTGCTCTGCGACGCTTTCGGCAGGCACGCACGCAACCACCTTCGGCGGCAACCCGATCTGCGCGGCGGGAGCTAACGCGGTGCTTGCCGAGCTCACGCCGGACTTCCTCAGCGAAGTCACGCAAAAGGGCGCGTACATTCGCGAGACGGTCTCCTCTTGGAATCTCCCCGTCGTCACAAATGTGCGCGGACTTGGACTCATGATCGGTATCGGGGTGAGCTGCTCCCACAGGGAAGCCGTCGGCAAGCTCGTCGAAAGCGGACTGCTCGCGCTGACGGCGGGCGCGGACACCATCCGCCTCATGCCGCCGCTGACGATCACGAAAGACGAGATCGACGCGGGGCTTGCGATCCTGAAAACGATCTTAAGCGCATATTAAATCAAGTACGCCAAGCAAGATAATTGTATTTGAAAATTTTGAACACATACTCATATACAAAACAGGAGGCGAAGGACATGAACCTGAAAGGCAAGAGCTTTCTCAAGCTACTCGACTTCACGCCGGACGAAATCGCGGACTTACTCGCGCTCTCGGCAGAGCTCAAGGCGATGAAGAAGGACGGCGTCCCGCACGATTTGCTGCGCGGCAAGAACATCGCGCTGATTTTCGAAAAAGCCAGCACGCGCACGCGATGCGCCTTTGAGGTCGCGGCCTTCGACCTCGGCATGCACACGACCTATCTCGATCCTTCCGGCTCGCAGATCGGCAAGAAGGAGAGCACGTCGGACACCGCGCAGGTGCTGGGCAGAATGTATGACGGCATCGAATACCGCGGTTACGGTCAAAGCGTGGTCGAAGAGCTCGCCAAATACGCGGGCGTTCCCGTTTGGAACGGACTCACCACCGAGTTTCACCCGACGCAGATCCTCGCGGATTTGCTCACGATTCAGGAGAAATTCGGCTCCCTCAAGGGCATCAAGCTCGCGTATTGCGGCGACGCAAGATTCAACATGGGCAATTCACTGATGGTCGGCAGCGCGAAGATGGGGCTGGACTTTGTCGCCTGCGCGCCGAAGGCTTATTGGCCGACCGAGGAACTGACCAATACCTGCAAGGAGCTCGCAAAGCTCAGCGGCGGCAGCATCACGCAGACCGAGGACATCCTCGAGGGCGTCAAGGACGCGGACGTGATCTATACCGACGTTTGGGTCTCGATGGGCGAACCCATGGAGATTTGGGAGCAGCGCATCAAGGAGCTCTCACCCTATCAGGTGAACGCGAAGGTCATGGCGGCGGCGAAGCCCACCGCAATCTTCATGCACTGCCTGCCCGCGTTCCACGACCTGAACACCACCATCGGCAAGGAGATGGGCGCGCGCTTCAACCGCGAGAGCATGGAAGTCAGCGACGACGTCTTCTCCGGTCCGCAGTCGGTGGTCTTCGACGAGGCGGAAAACCGCATGCACACGATCAAGGCGGTCATGCTGGCAACACTGTAAAAGAATACAAGTATGATCAGAAAAGAGGTTCGCGTGAGCGAGCCTCTTTTTTGCATTTTGCGGTTACTACAAGCTAATATTGTTATTCGATTTACTAATGATATAATGCTATTGTTAACCACCCGCAAATCAAACAATGAAAGGTTTCAGTATGCTAGATTGGTTTCTTGAATTATTGAAGAACCCCGAGTTTCTAATCTTCGTCGCAACTTATGCTGGAACAAAGTTGCTTGATTCCGCAGGCTCGAGAATTAAACAACTCAAGGATCTTTCTAAAAAAGGTACTCCTGAATGGCAATTTCTGACCTGCTTAGAAAGGGCTTTTTTCACTACTGAAACACAGCTAGGCTGGGAACATAAAACCGAAGCAATCTACGAGAGCTTTGAAGATGCGTTGCTTTCACATCAAGGTTTCTTCACGATCTCAAGTCTCAAGGAAATATTTGAAGCTGCTGTTGAGCGTCCGGTAACTGAAGCTGATCTTGCAGCTTGGGTAACCAACTTCAAACGCGAACTGGCTATGGGCGATTATCCTGCATTACTAAGATTTCTAAGTATAGATCATATGCTTCAACCACAAGCATCCGCACAAGCAAACCAACCCAACTACATCCTTACCTCCTCAGCATCCATTTATGATAACCCCGTAATCATTTGCCGAGATGAGTTCATTGACGATTTGCTTCAGCTGATTTCGTCTGGGCACAAGCAAATTCAAATCACGGGCATGGGCGGGTTAGGAAAGACTGAGACGCTTACAAAGCTGTTCGCGAAACTTGCAGCTGACAAACAGTATTCTAGTTTCGACCACATTGCCTTCATTCGTTTCAGCGGAGACATCATGTCTGACATTGAATCTCAACTAGATTATCCGCGTCAGTACTTAGGTCTTCAAGGCATTGAAGCAGCAAAACGCTTCCTTCACGATATTTGCGCGGAAAAGAATGTATTGCTTTGCATTGACGATATTCGAGCGAATCAAGAAATTGTTAAGCAAGATAATCCTACCATTCAATACTTTAGATCGCTTGGTGCTTCTATTGTGCTTGCTGCTAGAGCAGGATTCCCAGATTTTGAAAGAAACGATCTGAGTTTCTTATCCACAAATGCATGTATTGAGCTTTTCGAGAAGAAGTTCGGAAAAACTGTTTCCGATATCAACGATGTTGAAATTCTTATCAACATCATTGAAAATCGTGCAGGGAATCATACTCTGATCATCAACCGCTTAGGTAACATTGCAAAAGATTACGGATGGTCGATTTCCGTATTGGCTGAACGGCTAAAGGAAAAAGACTTTAATTTTCATAAGGGAATCGCAGATGAAGAACTCTTGCAGCAAGAAATAAATAAATTATATCAGGTTGATGAATTGCCTGCAGCGGAAAAAAACATTTTAGAGGCATTCTCGATTTTTCCTTCTGCTCCACTTGATGTTGATTTGTGCGTAAAATGGTTGCATGAAGATGCTGGGGTGGATGAGGATAGTTGTTTGTTGCTCTTGAATATGTTGGCAGAAAGAACATGGCTAGAAAAGAGATTGAGTGCAGCTAACACTGTAACTTTCGCAATGCATCAATTGGCAAAAATCGCCGTACAAGAGCAATCTACAATTGCGTACGAGAATCATCACACTCTTGTCGATGAATGCAGTGCTAGTATTAATCTGTCCAATGTTGTTTACCGTATGCTGAATTCTTCAATCCTGTTGTCGTCAACCATCTCAGTATTTAGGAATCTATTTCAAGAATCTGTGCCGTTTGCAAATCTTTCTGATGCGATAGCTATTTTTTACTACGAATCAGGGCAATACAATTCTGCGCTAGAATGGTATCTGAAAGCACTCGAGATCAGAAAAAAAATAAGCGGTGAAGACCATCCAGATACCGCCACTTCCTATAACAACATTGCAACTATCTATCAAAGTCTGGGGCAAAACGAACACGCACTCAAATGGCATCTGGAGGCTCTTGAGATCAGGGAAAGAGTTTTGGGTAAAGAACATCTTCATACTGCAAATTCATACAACAACATCGCGCAAATCTATGCTGATCAATGGGAATTTGATCTAGCTATGGAATGGCATCTAAAGGCTCTAGCAATTAATGAAAAAGTGCTCAATTGGGATCATCCGCGTATAGCAACATCATATAACAACATTGGGGGAGTATATTATAGGCAAGCAAAATACGACCTGGCTATCGAATGGTATTTGAAAGCATTAGCGATTGTTAAAAAAGTATTAGGAGAATTTCATCCTTATACAGCTACCACATACAACAACATTGGGTGTGTTTATAATGATCAGGGTGATTATGATTTAGCTCTTGATTATTATCAGAAGGATTTGAAGATAATAGAGTACGTGTTGGGCAAAGATCATCCCGATACGGCGTCAGCCTACAACAACATCGCAGGCATCTACAAAAAGAAAAAACAATATGATCTCGCACTTGAATGGTATCATAAAGCAATAGAAACGCGCAGAAAAGTTCTTGGCAATGATCATCCCGATATTGCAGCTTCGTGTCACGAAATTGCAGACCTATTTGAAAACACGGGTCAAAATAATAATGCGGTAGAATGGTATCAAAAAGCTCTGGCAATCCGTGAAAGAGCTTTAGAAAAAGATCACCCTCTTACCGCTATCACCTATAATAACATCGCAGCGGCTTGTTACAGTCTAGGTGAAACCAATCAAGCCCTTGAGTATTTCAAGAAGGCACATGGCGTTTTTACGGTGAGATTGGGTCCTGAACATCTGTACACGATCAACACAAAAAAAGCCGTTTCAGCCTTAGAAGAATTGATTCTAAAGCCATCACACTAAATTTCAACAAGAAGAGGTTCGCTCCCGCGAACCTCTTCTTCATTAAACCTACAACCCCAACTCCCGCAAACTCTCGAACACCCGTCCGTCAATCTCCAAGCGTTTCGCCAGCAGCTGCTGCGTGCGCTTTTTGCGGAGTTTGTTGAACTCGCGGTCGCCATACTTGTCGTCGCCGAGGACGGGATGCCCGATTGCCGCCATCTGCACGCGGATCTGGTGCGTGCGTCCCGTGAAGAGCTCGATCTCGAGCAGGCTTGCTTCGCCGTCGCTCGCGAGCACGCGAAACTCCAGCTCGCAGCGCAGCGCGCCCGCGTCGCCTTCTCGGCAGAGGCGGACAAACGAATCGTCCGCATCCTTCTGCACCCAGTGGACGAGGCGACCTTCGCTTTTCGGCACGCCGCGCACGATTGCATGATAAATCTTTCGTAATTCGTGCGTGTAGAATAGTTGCTCAAATTTCGCGGCTGCTTCCTCCGTCCGCGCGAAGAGCACAAGCCCTTGGGTGTTCGCGTCCAGCCGATGCACGGGATAGACGCTCTCAAACAACGACTCCAGCTCGCCCAGCAGCTCGCCCTCCGTCTCCACGCCCGCGTGCTTGTCTACGACGATGCAGTCCTCGTCCAGATACACACCGCGGCAAACGGAAAACGCGGGCAGGAGCGCGATCTGCGGCACAAACGCCGCTTCTTCCCACGGCGGTGCGGAAAAGAACGTCATCGGCTCCTTCAGCGTCGGGTGGCTCAGCGTCAGCGCATATGCCCAAAGCCGGATCTGCTCGCGGTCGTGCGCGCCCTGCGCATACCGCTGATCGCCAAAGATCGGGTAACCCGCATGCTGCAATTGCACACGAATCTGGTGCGGGCGTCCGGTATAGAGCTCAATATCTAAAAGCGCGGTTGTCTCCGCCTGCGCGAGCAGGGCGTAGCTCAGGCGCGCTTCTTTTGCGCCCTCCGCGCCTTTTTCCACCACGCGGGAGGAAAATGTGGTTTCGTCCTTGGTCAGCCAGTTGGTCAGGCTTTCCTGCGGCTTCGGGTGACCCGAAACAATTGCGCAATAGCGCTTCTTTGCCTCGTGCCCGGCAAACTGCGCGGAGAGTCTCGCCGCCGCCTTGCTGGTCTTGGCAAACGCCATCACGCCGCCGACCGGGCGGTCGAGCCGGTGCACCAGCCCCAGATACGCCTCACCGGGCTTTTCGTAGCGCGCGCGGATATACGCCTTTAAGAGCGTGAGCAAGTCCTCGTCGCCGGAGCTATCCGCCTGCACAGGCAGGTTGACGGGCTTCTCGACCACGAGGAGGTGGTTGTCTTCGTATAGAATTCGGATGCCGCTGTCCGTGCGCTCGTCACGCCGGAGCTTGGGCTGTGTGGTTTGCTCTTCCAAGTGCGTGCTCTTTCTAAATGCGTACTCTTTTTATGAGAGTTTGTTTTCTGTGTAAAGCGAACCCACGGTTGGGTCATCGCTTTAACGGATTATCGCTTCGGCGTCCAGCGTCCGCTCTCGCCGCAGGGCAGGAACAGATTGTCCCGCTCGATGGGTAAGCCCACCTCGTCGGACACCGCATCCCCTTCCGGCAGGGCGACGCGCAGGATGTTTTTCAGCACGCTCGCCGCAAGCCCCGTGGTGTAGCTGTTCACGAGAAAAAACGCGGGCGTGTCGCTCAGCAGCGCTGCGCAGTCCGCAACCAGCGGGTAGAGGTCGCTTTCAATTTTCCAAAGCTCGCCCGTGGGCCCTCTGCCGTAGCTCGGCGGATCCATTACGATGCCGTCATAGCGGCTGCCGCGCCGGAGCTCGCGTTTGACGAACTTCACGCAGTCATCCACGATATAGCGAATCGCACTATCGCCCAGCCCGCTTGCCGCGGCGTTGTCCTTTGCCCAGGCGACCATGCCCTTTGCCGCGTCAACATGCACCACCTCCGCACCGGAAGCCGCGCAGGCAACCGTGGCACCGCCCGTGTAGGCAAAGAGGTTGAGCACGCGCGGCGCGCGCTTGTTCGTTTTTTTCCAGGCGTTGAGTTCGCCGCGCATCCAGTCCCAGTTGACCGCCTGCTCGGGGAACAGACCCGTGTGCTTAAAACCCGTCGGGCGCACGACAAACGTGAGGTCGCGATACGCCACCTCCCACGATTCGGGCAGCTTCTTTTGTTCTTCCCAGTGTCCGCCGCCGGTTTCGGAGCGGATGTAGACCGCGTCCGCCTTGTGTTCTTCCATCGGCCAAACGGCCTGCGGGTCGGGACGCAGGAGGGTGATGCCCTTCCAGCGCTCAAGCTTCATGCCGTTGCCCGCGTCCAGCACGCGAAAATCTTTCCAACCGTCTGCGATAAACATCTCGTTTTATCCTCCACGCGGCCTCATTCACCGCAGATATCATTCGAACTACAATACTATAGTATACCGATTTTTTGCGCATTCGGAAAGGACGGATTTGCGCCACACAATTACCGCGCAACAGAATCGCTTCGATATGTTGCGATCCGTCGATCAACTGTATATACTCTTTGCCATGGATGGAAATTTGAGTGGGAACATGAAGGGGAAAATCGTCATCGTGACGGGCGCAAACGCCGGCCTCGGCAAGGCGACCGCCGCGCAATTGTCCGACCTTGGGGCTACCGTCGTGCTCGCCTGCCGCAGCAAAGAGCGCGGTGAGGCGGCGCTGAATGAGCTCATGTGCGTAGACGGGCGCTGCTTTGACCTCATGCCGCTGGATCTGGCCAATCTCGACAGCGTTCGCGCGTTTGCAGATTCGTTTGCGAAGAAGTACGGTCGCCTCGACGCGCTGATCAACAACGCGGGTCTACTGGGTCGCCACCGCGCGGAGACGAAGCAGGGGTTTGAGCTGACGTTCTGCGTCAATTACCTCGGCGCGTTTCTGCTGACCATGCTGCTGCTCCCGCTACTGGAGCGGAGCGAGCAAGGGCGCGTCGTGATGATGACCAGCGTCGCCCACGGCTGGGGAGACGTTCGCTTTGACGACCTGAACTATACGCGCGGCTACAACCGCTTTGCCACCTATGGGCACAGCAAGCTCTGCTGCCTGCTCTTCACCCGCGCACTGGCCGAAAAACTCCGCGCGCGCGGCAGCCGCGTGACCATCAACGCCGTGCATCCCGGCATCGTCGCGACGGACATCGTGGTCAACCGCGCGAATGACCGCTTTCGCTGGGTCGCGTCGTTGATGAAGATCTTGTTCATGACCAGCGACGAGGGCGCAAAGACGAGTGTTTATCTTGCCTGCAATCCCGCGCTGGATCGCGTCAGTGGGGAATATTTCTACCGCTGCAAGATCGAGCCTTCCAGCGTGGAGAGCAAAAACCTTGCAAGCGCAACCCGGCTCTATGACGTGAGTCTCAAGCTATGCGGGCTGGATGATCCGCTGAAATCCTGATCGAATAAAAAACAGAGGCGAATGCAGACAACCTGCTTCGCCTCTTATTTATTTGAAATTATCTTATTTATCGTATACTCGTTGTTTCGACGATGTACCAACCCTCATCCAATTGCGTGAAAACACCGTCGGGGAATACGCCGGGTTCTTCATGGTATTCACGTTCTTCATCATTTGGGAACCAGTAGAGATAGGTTGCATAGGTAGTCGAACCCTGTTTTAAATGACTGAAGGCCATGTAGAAAATAAGCGGCCTGCCTTTACGTTCTAGCAAAATCATGTATGGATGAAGCTTTTCGAAGACAGATAGGATATTATCCCACTCTTCCTCAGAGAAGTATTTTTTGTCACTTTGAAAGGAGACATCAATATCACCCTCTTTGTAACGATCTAGTGCGCGCAGAAGACTTTTGCTCGAAATAACGCTTTCTTTCACGGAGTTGAGTAAATCTTTATTCTGCCAATATAAGTCTGACAATTCTTCTTTGGTCAGATATTTGGCAGAGTGCCCTAAATCATCCGCATTGAGGCTGACTATCGTATAAGCAATATACCCGGCAAAAGCGAGTATGCCTGCCAGAATCAACCCAAGAATCACTTTTATAAAAGTTCTCATACTATACCTCAGTTAAGCAGATATACTGCGTGGAATGAATTCCGCCTTCACAAACCGCGCAAGCAGGATTGCGGAGAGGATGCTGAGAAAATAGTGGGAAAACGTTGATAGATTCATGCCATAGTTCAAGTTTGTCAAAAACCCATATGAAACCATGATTGACTTCTGACAGTTCTCAAACAACACACAGCAGATGCTGAGCAAACAAACGATCCGAGCTGTTCGTCCCCATTTTTCGGATCGGGTCACCTGCAAGGTTTCATTTCCGGCCGCGATCTGTCGGCTGTTTTTTACACTCTTTCGAATATCCAAAATGCTATACAGAATAACTCCAACAGAAGCCATCGCGGCAAGAATACTTCGAAATCCGGTATAGAGAACATACGAGGATGGGAAATATAAACCGCTAAAAAACAGTATTACGGCAGCGATGACCAGTGAAATAAAGAATGATCGCCGCCGGACGAAGTTATCTTCTATCCAATATTTGGCCGCAATTGTTAGGCAGAAAAAATAAGCGGGAATGCTAAAGTAAGGTATTAGCCACATCCCATCATAGACACCCGAAAAATGAAGCACAAACATGTGCATCATCAGAAACACAAAGAGAAATGTGCCGAGCGCATTTACTGTTGCACGAAAAAACTTGTTGGAATTTGGTTTTTCACTTTGTAACTGTTCCATCTTCACCTCCGGTTAAGGCTGTCAGTGTGGATTTTTCCAATTATACCATGTACACAGACCATTTCCATTTGTGTTTTGAAATACGACCGTCCTGTTTCCGATTTTTCACAATCTACCCGCTTCACTGCGGTTGCTTTCTGCAGGCGTTGTTTTATGCATCGACCAGTTCGCTCGTGAACGCCTGCCGAGTAGCACGTATAAGCAGATGTTTTTCTTCACATTCCCCCTGCTTTGCCGACTGAATCGTGGCAGGATTATTAACTTTTATCGGTTTCGCTTTTCCGGCGGCGCACATTTGGTATAATATGGTTGCTTTACCGGGGGGTAATTTTCAAAGGATCAGGGAGAGAAATGAAACGATTTTTCGCATTACTCATCGCGACCCTCATGCTGAGTAGCACGCTGTTGACGGCGGGCTGCTCCATCGTGACGCGCGGCAGCGATTATTGCTACCGTTTTTTGGACTATATCTGCGAAGGCTCGTTTGACAAAGCCTACGAAATGCTAGCCGACAGCATCAAAGCGCCGGAGACGGAAAAAGAGCGCGAAGAGCGGCTGGAAGAAGAAGAGAAGGAAAAAGAAGAAAACCGCAAAATCTGGCGGCAGGTGTTCGGCCTCGACAAGGCGGAAACGCCGGAGCCGGAGGGAACGCCCGCGCCGGATGCTTCCGGCACGCCCGACCCCAACGCGACGCCATCGCCCACGCCCGACCCCAACGCGACGCCTGACCCGAACGCGACGCCTGAATCCTCCGTCACACCGGAGGCATCCGTCACACCAGAGGCATCCGTCACGCCGGAGGAGAGCGTTACACCCGAAGCCAGCGACACACCCGAACCGGGCGCAACCATTGACCCGAACACGGTAGACGATAGCGACATCCCCGCCGACCAGCGGGAAACGGATCTGACCCCCGCGCCGGGCACAACGCCCACGCCCGCGGTCTCCGCAACGCCCACAGCCAGCGCGACGCCGGACCCCAACGCGACGCCCGACCCCAACGCGTCGCCCACGCCCACGCTAGACCCCAACGCCACCCCGACCCCCGCGCCGACCGACGCGAACGGAGACGGTGTTGTCGACGACGCGGACGATGTCGAGACCACGATCACCAAGGTCGAGTTCATCGAGCGCTACCAGAGCATATTTGACGAGCTGGAGCTCACGGGTGTCGATTACACCGCGACAGACGTGGTCGACGGCGAAATTATCGCGCGCGTGAACTATACGCTCACCTACCACAGCGGACGCGCAGGCGAAGACCTCACATACGATTTTTCCATCGAGGCCAACCGCATTGAGCACCGCTGGACGATCGACTGGGCGCCCAAGCTCATCTTCCCCGATATGGAGTGGGGCGACAGTCTCCGCGTCGGCGTTTTGCAGGCAAGCCGCGGCGAGATCCTCGCCTACGGCGAACCCTACGCGCAAAACGTAAGCGCCATCACGGTGTTCTGCGTGCCGAGCACGATTCCCAACGTGGATGAATTCATCCGCGCGGTTGCAGCTGTACCCGAGATGGAGATGACCGAGGACGATATCCGCGACGCGCTCAAGAAAGAGCGTAACGACTTCGTCAAACTCAAAACATTCTATCCCGATGAGGCGACGATGGACTTAAAGACGCGTCTGCTCGCCATCACCGGCCTTGCCATCGACACAGCAAACTACGGCACGCTGCGATATTATCCCAACGGCAAGTCGCTCTGCCACATCGTAGGCTACGCCGGAATCATCTCTAAAAAAGAGAAGATCAACTACGAAACGTATGGCGATATCCGTTATGATGCGGCAAACGATCGCTATGTCACCACGCCCACGCGATACAACGGCGATAGCTACATCGGCAAATACGGCCTGGAGCAGCTCTATGAAGACCAGCTGCTGGGTACCAATGGACGCTTTACCTATATCCAGACCAAGAATGGCGGCAGCCGGGGCATGCTCTATTCCACCAAGGCGGTGGACGGAAACGACCTGCATCTGACCATCATCCCCGAGCTGCAGGAGCGGCTGGAGGACGTCATCGACACGGTCGTCTACGATTCGCGTATCCACGGCAGCGTCATCGTGCTCAATCCAAAGACAGGCGCGATTCAGGCAATGACCTCCTGGCCGGGGTTCGACCTCAACGACCTGAGCCGAGGCCTCCCGATCGAGGAGTGGACTGCGCTGCAAACCGACCCGGATATCCCGCTTTACAACCGCGCCACGCAGGGTTTGTATACGCCCGGCTCGGTGTTTAAGCTCATGACCAGCGCCGCGCTGATCGAGACCAATACCATGACCGCCAACGACGTGTTCCCGGGCTCCGAAGAAATCCACGTGGATTCCTGGTACCCTTCCGAGACGTTTTTAGCAAACCTGGCTGACCGCGCAGGCGAGCTCAGCTGGGAAGAGATGAGTAACGATCGCGCGCTGGTTCGTACCCGCGCGGACAGCAGAAAATCTCCGATGAACATGCCCAACTCTATCAGCTCGTCGGATAACCTCTTCTTTGCCTACGCTGCCATGCGCATGGGCTGGACGAAGCTCACCGCATTTATGGAATCGATCGGCTGGACGACGACGATCGAGCTGGAGACCGCTGGTACTGAGCCGCGTATTTATTGGGAAGTAAACGCGAGCGACCCGGAAAAAGTAGCATGGACAAACCTTGCCGAAGGCGGCGAAACCATCTGGGAACAAAATGCGGACGGGAGCTACAGCGAAGTACCCAACGTGCATCTCAGGCTTGATAAGAAGCTTTATGGTCTGGACGTCAGCAAACCGCAACTCTACAACGACCGCCCCGCGGACAAGCCGCTCAACGAATACGACCTCGCAGTCACGGGTTATGGACAGGGCGAAATACTGATGTCGCCGCTACAGATGGCCTGCTACGCCTCCGCCTATGCCAACGACGGCAGAATCATGCAGCCGTATCTCGTGGACAGCATCTGGCACGCAGACGAAACGAACTATACGCTTGTTGAGCAAAAAGAGCCGACGATCTACCGCACCATCCTGCAGCAAGGCACCGTGGACACGATCTATCCCGCGCTCCTGGACGTCGTCACCGACGGCACGGCGCGCAGCATGGTCAAGAGCTTCATCACAAAATCTCCGCTCGACCTCGGCTATACCATGGCCGGAAAGACGGGCACCGCCGAGCTCACTGACAACGATACCAAAGAACTCGCGTGGTTCATCTGCTGGCGGGACAGCAAGGGCGGCGAGAAGGTCACCGAGGAGAACGCGCGCCTGGTGTGCATCATGCTCGAAATCGACCTCGTCAACCTCGCGGACGAATGGAGCCAGATGAAGTTTGACATCGCCCGCGCGCTGCTCAAAGACGACGTCTTAAACGAGACGGAAGGCTGAGAAAAGCAACAAAGAGTGGACAAGCGCATAGGATTGTCATACACTTAACTCTATACGAACATCAACACACGATCGGTTCGCGCCGGTCGTGTGCTTTTTCAGGGAGAACGACAAGCAATGACGTCTGAACAAACCGAACGTGCAAAACGCATCGTCTTCACCGGCGGTGGTACCGCGGGGCACGTAACCCCGAATATCGCGCTCATCGAACCGCTCCTTCGCGAGGGGTGGGAGGTGCACTACATCGGCTCCGAGAGCGGCATGGAAAAAGGGCTGATCGCGGGCATCACAGGTGTAACCTATCACGGTATCTCGACGGGTAAGCTCCGCCGCTATTTCTCCTGGCAGAATTTTATCGATCCGTTTCGGGTCTTAAAAGGTTGTTTTCAGGCAAGACGCCTGATTCGGCAGATTCAACCTGCCGTGATCTTCTCAAAGGGCGGTTTTGTCTCCGTTCCGGTTGTGCTGGGGGCTGGTAAGGTGCCCGTGGTGGCTCATGAGTCGGACTATTCGCCGGGCTTGAGCAACCGCATCGCAACCCGCTTTACTGACAAGGTTTGCCTGAGTTTTGAAGATACGCTTGCACACATTCCCGCAGGCAAAGGCATATTCACCGGCACGCCGATTCGCCCCGCGCTCTACAGCGGCAGCCGGGAGCAGGCGCTCGCGTTTACCGGCTTTTCCGGCGAAAAGCCCGTGCTGCTCGTCATGGGCGGCAGCCTCGGCGCGCAGAAACTCAACGAGCTCGTCCGCGCGGCGCTGCCTCTTCTTTGCGAACGCTTTGAGGTGATCCATCTCTGCGGGCGCGGCAAGGACGACTGCGGGTGCACCGCCTGCGGCTACAACCAATACGAATACATCAACGAAGAGCTGCCGGATTTGTTTGCGCTGAGCGACATCGTGCTCTCCCGCGCGGGGGCAAACAGCGTCTTTGAGCTGCTCGCGCTCAACAAACCCAGCGTACTCGTGCCGCTGACCTCGGCAAGTTCGCGCGGGGATCAGCTGCTCAACGCCAACTATTTCGAGAAGAAGGGCTACGCAAAGGTAGTCGACCAAAACACCGCAACGACAGAATCACTGGTCGAAGCAATCGACGAGGTATTTAGCCAGCGGGAAGCGTATTCCGAGCGGATGCGCGAGGACACGCGCTCCGACGGCACACAAGCAATTTTAGAGATCATAAAGAAGGCGGCAATGAATGGATAACTCTACAACCAAAAAGCCCGGCGGGCCCACCGGCTCCGCGCCACGCGGCCCCGCGGGCGGCAAACCATATTCTGATCGCAGACCGGCATCGTCCGGTGCAAAACCATATGGCGATCGCAAGCCTGCATCGCCGGGTGGAAAACCATACGGGGATCGCAAACCGGCATCGCCTGGTGGAAAGCCATACGGAGAAAAGCGAGCCTATGCCCCGGGCGATAAGCCCGCGCCAAGACCCTATGGCGATAAGCCTGCGCCGAGACCCTATGGCGACAAGCCCGCGCCTCGGCCTTATGGCGATAAGCCTGCACCGAGACCCTATGGCGATAAGCCTACCCCGAGACCCTACGGCGACAAACCTGCGCCTCGGCCTTATGGCGATAAGCCCGCGCCAAGACCCTATGGGGACAAGCCCGCGCCGAGGCCCTATGGCGATAAACCTACCCCGAGACCCTATGGCGACAAACCCGCGCCCAGACCTTATGGCGATAAGCCCTTTTCCGACAGAAAACCGTATTCGCCGAGTAAGCCGTATTCGGAACGAAACAAATACGCCGAGCATAAGACCTATGCCCGTCCCGCAGCGCCGCGCGTCTCCCCGCGGGAAGAAGAGGCTGCCGTCACCGAGCAGCAGTTGCAGGTTCTGGTCTCCACGATCGCAGCCGAACCCGTGACCTCTCTCTCCGCCCTCGCCGCCCACGCGAAAAAGCGCGCCGCACGCGAAATTCTCGAGCGGATGTTTGCCGACCGCGCGGTTCTCTACGCCGCGCTGAACGCGCCCGAACCCAAGGCGCGCAAAAACGCCGCGCGCGTACTCGGCGCGTTTGCCAATGCGCGGGACACCGACGCGCTGATCTTAGCGCTGCAAACGGAAGAGACGCGCTTTGTCGTTCCGTCCATCTTGCTCGCGCTCGGCGCCATCGCTACCGCTCCCGCAGGCGAGGCGATCACCGCCTATGTTGCCCCCACCGCCGCGGACGAAACCGAAGAAAAGCATGTCGCCGACATTTTAGAGGCGCACGAGAAAGCCCTCGCCGCGCTCACGCGGGATATCCCGCTGCCGCCGCGCACGCGCCTGAATCAGCCGCGCGAAATCCTGTTGGTGCCTCCGGTGGGCTTTGGCCAGATTTTGCTCAAGGAGACTACCACGCGCGGATTTGAAGCAACGCTGCACAGCGACGGCGTCCGCGTGATAACCGATCAGGTCAAAACATTGATGGAACTTCGCTGTGCGCAGGAGATGCTCCTTCCGCTGGCAACTTCTATTTTGACCGACACGGAGCAGATCGCAACTCTCGCCACTGCGGAACTCACCCGCCCGTATCGCATTGAACTACGCAACTACTCCGGCGACCGCGCGGCGTTCATCCGCGCCGTCTCCACGGCGCTCGGCGGCGGGGATAACCCCTCACGCTATGCCGACGAGCTACGGATTGTCTGCAACAACGAGAAGTGCGATGTATTCATCCGCCCGCGCGACGTGCCGGACACGCGCTTTGCCTACCGCAAGCGCGCGCTTCCCGCGTCGATTCACCCGGTGCAGGCGGCATGTCTTGCGCGCTATGCGCTCTCGTTTGTCTCCGCAGCGCGCCCGCGCACACTCGACCCCTTCTGCGGCAGCGGCACGCTGCTCTTCGAGCTGGAGCGCGCGGTGCCCACCGCCCTAATCGGCGTGGATATCTCCGAGCGCGCACTCGATGCCGCGCGGGAAAACGCGGAGGCAGGGCGCAGCAACGCGAAGTTTGTGCACAAGGATGTGCTCAAGTTTGAGCCGCGTGATCCCTTTGACCTCATCCTCACGAACATGCCATTTGGCAACCGCGTGGGGACGCACACCGGAAACGAAGCGCTCTATCGCGACTTTGCGCATGCACTGCCGCATCTGCTCGCGTCCGGCGGCATCGCGGTGCTCTACACCATGGAGCACAAGCTGCTTTCCACGTGCCTCAAGGAGGAGCCAAGCCTCGTTCTTGCGGCGGAGCTGACCACCGAGGCGGGGGGACTAAACCCGCGCGTCACCGTGGTAAAGAAGCAATAGGACGCTTGCTGGTATCGTGACGAAACACGCTTTGCGTGATCCCAAAAAGTGTCGACTCATGAATCATGACAACAGAATAAACCACAAGAGCGCGCAACTGTTGAAGCCTGTTTGCGCGTTCTTCTTTTGCGTATTACTGTAGTATAATCACATCGTATCAATCCATTCTTCACAACAGGCAGGTTGCATGACAAGAACGAAGAACACGTTCCGTAATACGGTTGTCTCTATGGGAGGATATGTACTGATCTTCCTATTTGGCATTGCCATTCGCAAACTGTTTCTCGACAACCTAAATTTCGAAAACCTCGGATACGAGGGGCTGTTCAACTCGATCATGCTCGTGATCAACACGCTGGACTTCGGCGCGGGCTCCGTGCTGCTCTATAAGCTCTATCGCGAGTTTTCGTCTGGATCGGAGGCGCAGGCACGGCGGACTCTCATGGTGTTCGCGCGGCTGTATCGCTGGATTGCGCTGTTGATCCTGCTTGTCGGCATCGGCATCATGCCGTTTTTGAAACTCCTGATTCGCGAGGAAGTCACCGATTGGGGTTATGTCTACACGATCTATCTCATCCAGCTGCTGGGCAATGTCGGCGTCATTTATCTGACATATTACCGGCTGGTGCTTCAGGCTAGCCAGCGCATTTCCGACGCGGTCACGATTGAATCCGTCGTGCGAATCGTGTTTCAAATCATCAAAGCGGTCATCATCGTTACAACCCGTAATTTCATCCTCTACACGATGGCATCGGTGGTGAGTAACCTTCTAACCGCAATCCTCGTGGCGATCCGCAGCAAGTCTCGCTTTCCCGCATTGTTTTTGCCGGAGGACGTCTCGTTTTGGTATCGTGACAAGCAGTTCCGCCGGGAGCTCCTCAGTATTTTTGTGTTGCGTTTTGGCGCAATCGCGATCTATTTGACCGACACTGTGCTGATTTCCGCCGCGCTTGGCATCCGGTTCGTCGCGTTTTACGGCAACTATACAATGATCGGCAACAGCATTGTCGCGGGGTTTATCTCCGCCCTGAACCCGGTGAGCGGCAGCGCGGGAAACTTTGCGAACACGGAACAACCCGAGGCTTGTTACGGCATGTTCCGCATGATTGACCTGATCAGCTTTATCATGGCGAGTTTCGTCTTCACCTCGCTTTGCGCGCTGTTTCAACCCGCCATTTCGCTGCTCTTCGGCGCGCAATACCTTCTACCGTATTCGTTTGTCGTGGTATATGGGCTATCCTGCTATCTCACGCTGAAGGACAGCTCCTCCTTGCGCTCGGCGACCGCAGAAGCGCGTGTTATATTGGTCAGGCAGAACATTGTGCCGTTACGAGTGAAGTTCTGCGTTTCGGTATCCACCATGCGCTGGGCGAGATCGGAGTCCACGCGGTCGATCTCAAAACCGACCGCTTTTAGCTCGTCTTCCAGACGTTTTTTTGTTTCTTTCAGTTCGCGCAGCTGATCCGCCCGCGCGAACAGGTCGTTTGATTCCATATTTCTCCTTTCAGGGTGTGTCGAACGGGTTCTTTCCCGTCCGGAAATCGTCGATCAGGATTCTTGCCAGATCGGCTTTGTCACGCAGCGCTTGTAGCACTTTCTCGTCAACGGTGCTAGCAGCAACGAGGTAGATATAGGTGCAGGGATTCCGTTGCCCGACCCGATGGATCCGCGCTTTCGCTTGCTCGAAGTTCGACATGCTGTAATCCAGCGAATAGAAAACCATAGTGTCGGCCGCCGTGAGCGTGATGCCCAATCCTGCCGTCGCGATCTGACCGATAAAAACGGTCGTGTCCGGATCCTCTTGAAACCGACGCACCTGATCATCCCGGTCCTTGATCTCGCCGGAGATGACGGAATATTGGATCGCCCTATGTTCGAGCATTGTTCGGATGGCGTCGATTTCCGGCAGGAACCGTGCAATGATTACAAGCTTGCCGCCCTCTTGCGCTGCGCTGTCGACAATGTCCGAGAGCGCGTCCAGCTTCGCGGAGCTGACGTGTTCCAAGCGGTCGGTTTCGTCCCCGCACAAGAATCCGCCCGTCAACTGCGAGAGCCGCAGCAGGCGGGTCAACACATTGGCAGCGGTGATTTCTCCGCCCTTGATCTGGGTATAACTGTCCCGTACCAGCTGCTGATACAGCCTCATTGCTTGCGGTTCCAACTCGACCGACCGGACCATTTCCGTCGTTTCCGGCAGGTCGAGGCACTCAGCCTTCGTTGCGCGGAACGCGATGCTGTGAATGCGTCGGGACAATTCTTTCGACATGTTCGCTTTCAGGACTGGGACATGTTGCCCGTACCCGGTCATGTCGAAGTAGCGGTTGCGGAAGGCGTAGTAACTGTTGCCGAACACCGCCGGATTCAGGAACTTGTACGGGCTAAAGATATCGATCGCCTTGTTTGTGATAATCGTTCCCGTCAACAGCATCCGGTACTGCGCTCTGGTGCCAAGCCTGTGCATGCACTTGCTCACCGCAATGTTGTGCGTTTTGATCTTGTGCCCTTCGTCGCAGACGATGATGTCAGCGTCCCAGGCAGCGAGCTCGTCTTCGAGCCGCCAGGCCGATTCGTAGTTGATCACCGCGACATGAAGGCCGGTTGTCGGAATTTGTCGTATTTTCTCGGATTTTCTCGATCCAATTCCTTCGATCATGGCAAGTGAATACGGAAAATTCGCGAACTTCCGAAACTCTTCTTGCCACACGCCCGAGATCGACAGCGGTGCGACGATGAGCAACCTCTCGATCTTTTGATCAAGGTACAGCCGTCCGGCGACGGCGATTGTGGTTAGGCTCTTTCCAGTTCCCGTGGCATCTCCATCAGGAGCGCGCAACCGCGGCTCTGGATGGAGGGTGGATCATCACCACCTTGAATGAGGCCAAACAAACGGCAGGCAAATTCGAATGCCTGCCGCTGATGCTCATATGGATGCGCTTTGATCGGCATCCGATTGATTTGATAGTTCTCCATGATCCCTTTCGGAAGGGGTAACGGGTGAAATGCTTCTCCTATTTGACGCTTCTTTCCCGGAGAATGGGCGGTGGTCATGATCGGCTCTTCGCCGCGCAGCTCTTCGCTCCCTGCATCCCGCCGGGCCGCACTCTGGGATGTTATCCTCGACTATGCGGGCTTCTCATGACCACCGGATATGTAGTTTTCAAGGTTCGAAAATAACCCCTTCACTGTTAGGCCACGGGACACGCGATCTATAAGGTTTCTTTTAAAAGTTTTTTAAGATTTTTTATCGCAGTCTGTAAGCGTTGCGATATTGCGGCCTGTGATACTCCAGATTCCCGTGCGATTTGGCTCACGGTTCTCTTTTGATAAAAAACAGCGGTAATAAGCTCCTGCTGTTTCGCGTCCAAACTATGAATCGCGTTAAGAAGGTCTCTGACATCTTGTTTCCAGAGAACTAACCCCTCGATGCTGTAGTTTTGGTCGATGAAGTGCTCGCCCTCATATTCAAGTGCATCCAGCGCCGAGTGCCTCCTCGTTTCGCGATGATTGCTGTTGTACTCTTGCCGATCCAGTTCTTTCAGCGTTTCCGCGACCTCCTTTCCCACCTCAATCTCCTCGACATGTCCATCTGCAAAGCGATACGTGATTTTGACCAGTTCCATATGTCCGGCTCCTTTCGTTCAGAGCCAGACGATTGGCGCATTTTTGAGCGCACGAAAAAAAGGACCCGGCGCGCGGCACAAAAAGCGCCGCTCGTCGGGCCCTATTTAGTTGTTCTTAGCTATATCCTTAACCCCTGAGGGCGGCAGCCGGAAAATCAGGTCACGAGTTCCAGAAGCCAGGGAGCGACCGGTCTGCCGATCAGCCGCGCGTTCATATAAGCCATCTCCAGCGTCAAGCAGGTATGGCCGAGATAATATCCGTCCATGGGCGTCAGCGTCATGGCAAGGTCTGTGCGCTCAGAATCCAGCAAGCACAACGGGAGCAAGAACTGCACCTTACCCTGATATCCCTGTGGCACAACGATGCCGGGTTCAAACGAAGCTTTGCGCCGCGCCAATTCGACGGCGGTTTCAAGCAGAAGCGATAGGTTTTTCGCGCGCTGCACTTCCAGTGGTAGCCGCGCAAAGTTGTCGGGATCACATAGAATATGGTTCACATTGACGCGGATGTCCCACACGGGGAAGTAAGTCATGCCCATGATCGGCACAAGCAATCCGGGCTTATCCGGTAATGGCTGCACAAACTTTAAATCGGGCGCAATATCGTCAAAAAAACCTCGGAAAAGCCAGTCTTGCTTCGCGTCTTTACGCTTATTTCGGGTAAAACATCCAAAGATGCTCTTGTAGTTCTTTGTGTAGAGGCCTGTGTTAAAACATGCGTTTTCATTTCTGACGTAAAAAATTCTGTCCCCATATTCTGGATTGGACACATAATTGAAATTGTTGAAGTCAATGATTTGTTTCCTGAAAACGTAATTGACATATTTTTCTAGGATCGGAGTATCAGTGTTCCTCGGTGGTATTTTTGGATTTGTAAAACGCCATGATTCTGGCACTGCCATTTCAGCCAACGTAATCAGATGGTCGAACCAGTTGGGCACATAAGCGAATTCGAAGAGATCGGGTAAAAGTATCATTTGCAATGCTCCTTCCATTTGGGTAGTTCTTCTATGAGTTTCTGTCGCAGCATCTGGAAAGCGTTCTCGGAAAAAACCTTTTCTTGCTTACCATTTGCATCTCGACGAACAACAATTGATAAAAACAACATGAATGGCTCGTACTCCGTTAGTACTTCATTGGCAGCGCTCTCGTCACCGAAAACGGCGGCTTCGATCGTTTCGTACATTAGGCTCATATACACTCCTCATGTTTTTATGTTGATTTGAAACTTTGTTTTCATTTCCAGCTGATATCACTTACGGCATTCCGCGAGTCAGTGAGAACCACTTTCGTATTTTTTCGAGTGCGCGACTTCGAATGTTCCGAACTGTCCGATCCGTAACCCCAAGCACTAGAGCGATGCGGGCATCCTTCCATTCCAGCCAAAAGTCGAGAATCAGAACGCCAAGCTCGCGCTCCTGCAGCGTTTTCATCGCAAGGTAAAGCGGCTCGTAGTCAAGTTGATACTGATTCCCGCAGTAGCTGATGTAGAGATGGCTGCTCGGGTGGTCGTCTTCCGAAAACTGCTCAATCTCCAGCAACGATTCCGGATCGTCTGTTAAAATCTCAAGCTTATCTCTGTAAGCATTGTGCTTATTGTAGTTACGAATCGCATTGCGAAGGATGGTATGACAATAGCTGTCAAACTGCGCGCATCTGGCTGCCTTTTCCCGCTCAGAAAGCATGCTTGATCCTCCACAATATGCAATTTTGAAAGGTTCTATATTCCTCCCCTATATAACCAAAACAATTCAGCTTTCCAAAACCGGAAAGAAAACATCCATTTTCACGAAAATATATTATTTCGAGGTCTTTTTGTGCGTTTTTTGATGAAAAACTGGCGCTTTCGCATTCAAATATTGCACGGACGCGAACTCTCAAACATCGTCCTCCGAAACTTCCACGGAGGATTATAACGAGTCCTAAAACGCCTATATATACAACCGAATGTTCGAATGATTAAAAAGCGGTAAGGTATGCGGTAAATTTGAAATAATATATTTTGTAGCGAGCTCGTTTTTCGCTTTTTATTTCTACTCGATTTTCAAGCAAGAATCCGTAGCAAATCCCCAAAAATGAAAAAACCCGCAACATCTGCGGGTTGCGGATTTACAAATCTATATAGTTACTATACTGTCAATTCTAACTCACGCGGAGTTCTACGAACCACCGCCCACCCTCATCGAACAGGTAGGTATCGAATCTTTCAACGGAAGCTTCCGGGACGAATGCCTGAACATGAACTGGTTTATGTCTCAGGATGATGCCAAAGACAAAATAGAGTGCTGGCGAAGGGACTACAACGAGTTCCGTCCACACAGCGCACTAACACACCTCACACCGGTCGAATTTGCCCAGAAATCGGGCCTTGAGGCCGTCTGAACATCGATTTTTTCTCATTCAGTCTTGACTACTCTTTCGGGGACACCTCAAATCAGAGTTTACTAACATTGCCCTTGAACCATAAAACGGGGGAGGATCAGCCGCTGTTTTCTTTAGCATGTCACGTTCCATTCTAGTCTCCGCGAGTTCCCTGCGCAATGCTCGATTCTCTTCCTCCAGCGTCGCATACTTCGTCTTGTCGCCATCCGACGTGTATTTTCGTCGCAAGTTGTATAGCAGATTTTCATGAATTCCTAAATCCTCTGCTATTTCTCTCACAGTCTTTGGGCTTGCACACAATAGCTTGACCGCATTCTTCCTGAAGTTCTCGTCGTATTTCTTCCTGATCTGTCCCATTTCATGCCTCCGATTTCTGGACCTTTGGTTCGTTCCTTCCATCTTAGCAGATTGTCTTTTATTTAAGCATGCTCCCAAAGCCGTAAGTATTAACACATACTATTGTGTAGAACCGTTTAAAGTCTGATGAACAGAACGACAGAATCTTGATGGATTATAATACCTGTTTTACGGCGTATCGTCCGTATATGTAATTTGATACACATTCCATTTGTCCGCTACACCAACAAGTGTGAAATTCAAGTTACGGTAAACAGAATAGTCCTTTGTTGTAATTAAGTAGTGAATGCCATATGTTTCTAAATCATCCATGCAAAAATCTATGCTAATAAAATCAGTTGACATTAGTTGAAAACGCGTTTTATATTCAACAAGATTGAGCGATATGTGACAGAATCTGTTATATATGTCCTTATACTGCCCAGTTGGATCCACTACTTCCCACTTCTCCGTGTTGGGATAGACCTGTGTGGAATTAAAGCATGTTTTCCCTGCCAGTAAAGGGGTGTTTGTGAAAAACCTGCTGCCTTCTACGATATAGACGTCGTCTGTTGTATTCTCTATCGAGTCCAGAGTTTTTATCAAGTTCGTTTCCGTAACGCAGCGGATCCCTTGTTGTATTGGGTTGACGAATGCGCCAACAGAAAGCATTAGACAGAGTAAAGAGAAAACCATTGTACGCTTTTGCACCACGCTATTGTATGGATAACAAAATAGTAAATTGAATATGACCAGATAAATTACGATAAAAGCAATTAAAGTCAATCCATTCATCTTGTAAAAATGCAAAAGCATGAGGATACTAAAAGTAGTGCAGACTAAAGTGCTGCCAGCGGCTAATGGAACCGGCAGAGCTTTGCAATTGGATAAACTACGAAATATCAGGGTAATATCAGCTAAACCTAAAGCAATATTCATGCGAGTGACTTGCGAAAGCAATGTCACTTTTGCAAGGACAGCGGGCACACCCACAATCAAAAAATATAAACAAGCCAACTCAAAAACAATCAATGCTATGGATAATGCATCTTTCTTTTTGACAGAAAAAACAGAATAGCATGCCATCATCGTGCCTGCGGGAGCGAATGTCAGGAACCCTGATAATTCACTGGAATTTGCCATGGGCGCAGAGGTGAACGGCAAAAACAGTGAATACAAACCAGTAAAATAACTTGCCGTATCAAAAAGCCCACCGCCTGTAATAAGGCGCTCACCTGGATAAATGCTGTTCTGGACAGATTCTAGCGTTGTCCAATCTGAAAATACTATGAACAATAAGTAAGCGGCTGTCATCACCATGGGTAATAAAAGCATTGGAACATCCGCTTTACTGAGAAGTTTGCGGTTGCTGATCAGTATTACAAAAGCAACGGTAAGGACGACATAAAACGTTGAAATCAGCCACGAAATGTAGGCAATCATTGCATAGCAGCCAATGCAGTAAGCCAATAATACCGCGAGTAGAATGCGTTTCTTTTTGCTGTTACACTTTACATAAGACATCAGGCATAGTAACATTGCCTGACTAAAAATCAAAACTTCCGCCACGCTTTGGCTATACCACCATTGAACATAAGGCGAAAAGGTAATCATAATGGCTGCACAAAAGCTCAGCCATGGTTTCTTGTCGGTATAACGCATTGCAAATTCAAACGAAACGAGAAAGAGTAATAGAAAGCGCAGCGTCCAAAGAAAGCTGAACCCTCGTTCCGTACCAAGAAGTAAAAAGCCCCAATATAACGGTTTGAAAATGAGCGCTAGGTTTAATGCCGGAATGCCGCCTACACTAATCCATAAACTGCTGATATTACCGCCTGCGATTGTCCGGCTTACAGCAGGCCACGCGTCGAACCCTTGTGCAATCGTAAAAACAGACCAAGTTGTCCATTCGTCGCCGCGTACTTCTTTTGCGCTTCCGAAAAGCGGTTTATATTGCTCAGCACCACTTAGTAAGTCGCTCCATCTATAGAGGCTGGTGCCATTCAGTTTCAACAGTATGCTCACAATCAGGACGGCTAACGCGATTAAGAAGCGATTACGATAACAAAAGCGAACAATCTTCGTTTTCCCATGAATGATGGAAACCCCGATAAACAAGAAGGCGAAAAAAACAAAAGCAGTGATCACAAACTGTTTCACACTCATAGAGATTAAGTGATCCGCAACCCAGGTCCCAGCACCAATGTTTGAAGCTAAAGTCGATAGTGTTTGCCCTAGCTTATTGGGCACTTCCGAATTGTAATAGGACAGCGATATAAAGGTGCATAACGTAACCAGGCAAGAAAACATAACAACACAAAAATATCCACCTACGAATTGTAGTTCTTGTAAAAGTTGTCCGGAAGCTTTATGTTTGATTTCGAAAGATAATTTCTTCAATGTAATTGTCCCCTTTGAATAGTTTCCGTTCTATACCCAAAGCATTACTTTGAAACTCGAAATGTCGTCGGGCTAACTCAATTCTACAAAACATGTCCGTTTCGCTCTATATCGAGCTTAGGGACGGTGGACGAGGACTATATCGTATAATAAAAAAGATAACCCGTTTTCTTGAACGAATCCCGCTAACACGAAGACCATGCGTAGAGTTAGTTCTTCAAGAGATCGAATTCACCTCATTCTTCTAGCTGATCTGCCCCCCCGTTTTATAATCCAGGAGCAATGTTAGCAAATTCGGACTTTGGAACCACGGTTTGAGGAGCGGGCGGCCGCCCATCGAGGCTCGAATGCCACCGGATCTGATTATAGTATTGGATCCAATGCTGCGTCAACACTTGTGCTTCAAACATGGTGTCGAAAAGCTCTCCATTCAGGATTCAGCTCGCATGCGAGCGTTGAAACTTCCGATGATTTACGAATAAGCTAACCCAGCACATGCTCCAACGCCTCCGCCGCCTTCTCATCCGCCGTCCTGATTGCGTGCGAGCAGATGTTCGCGGTGGTCGACGTCTGCACATGCCCTGCCCTATAGCTCACAGTCTTCAACGGGATTCCTGCCGCGAGTAGCAGCGTTATGTTCGTGTGCCGCAAGGAGTGGATCGAGATTTGCGGTAGATCGGTGCGTGAGATGAAATCGTGAAATCAACCCGTGCTGCTATCCGGGTGAACAGGTGTGCCATCATCCTGAGCAAAAATCCGGTCGCTGTCAACCCAGCGATCGCCTGTTCTGTTTTGATGTACCATTTAGCGAGAACTACAGGATAAGGATGGCCAAGACCTATTCTCAAGAAGACCTTACTAAGCTTACCAAAGCCTTTTTGAAGAGAACCCGGTCTATAAGAATCTTCGATTGGAGCTCATAAATTAGCGCTCCTATCACGATCCCGATGCAAAAGACGCAGCAAAAGCATTACTCAAAAGCACAATCAATAAAGTTGGCGAGCGACTACACTTCACGTATGACTTTGGCGATAATTGGGCGATCGATATCACATTGCTCATGGTTTCTATCGACACCGAAACGACTAATTCCGAATTCCCCGGGTTCTGGAAGGTTCCGGGCTTGGAATCATAGAGGATTGCGGTGGCGTGCTAGGCTTGGCTGATATAGCTGCCGCATATAAATAGAGATCCGGAAGAGTATACCGGGAGTATTGCGAGTGGCTGGATATGCCGGATCTGGATCTGGATTCCATCGATCTCGAAGATGTGAATTTCCGACTCAAAGAACTCCCGAAAATCTTCGCCGAAATCTATGAAAAAGAGCTCATACCCACGCAGCAATCCATCGATCTCATCCTGAGGAAATACAAAAATCGTTAGCACTGCATTCTCTTTGATTAAGTGTTTTCTGACTTGTTGAAGTCCCGTCCTTCTCAGGTGTGATTCATATGCGCTATTAGAACCAAGCGTCGTACCATTCTTGTCAATCACGCAATCGGTAATAGAAGCTATCAGCGTCCTGAGGAGAACACATACTATGATCGGAACATTTCTTCAATCGCTGCTGATCGGATACTCGGGCGCCGTTATGCCGGGGCCTTTGCTTACATACAACATCAACCAGAGCATGCGTGTTGGAGTCCGTTCTGATTTAATTCTCGTAGCAGGCTTTACATTATTGGAATTGGCCACGATCGCTTAACTTTTTTTAGGAGTGGGGACATTTTTGTCTACAAACACTGCGCAGATTGTAATCGGATCAGCTGGCGGAATATAACTGATCTTCTTCGGCGCAATTATGATCAAAGATGTCATCCATGGGAAAGCCAAGCTGGATATGCAGGGAAATGAAAAGAGAAATCCAGTGGACTGATCCTCAACGGCATTATGATCAGTGCCATGAACCCGTACTTCATTATCTGGTGGACAGTGGTCAGGCTTGGCTGATGATAGCAGCTTTCAAAGCTTATGGCATTGTCGGTATAGCGATCTTCTTTGTGGGCCATATACTGGTAGACTTTTCATTGTATATATTGATATCCTTCTTGGCAAGCTGTTCGCGGAAATTAATGAACGAAAGGGCTTACAAGGTTATTGTGATCATCCTTGCACTGGTTCTTAGTTGGATTTGGAATCAACTTCATAATAAATTCAGCTATTATACTATTGCGATTATAAAAATTAGTACCAAATTTCAATAAGATCAAACAACAGAATGTCGTGAGAATAATCTGCATGGACAAATCGATTAAGGGTGAACAGTTCTGAGTGGAGCTGGGGAAATCAAGGCAGCCTTCGAGCTGCCTCAACGGATCAAGGTCAAAAACGGACCTGAGTTCATCTCACGGACGTTGCACGCCTGGGCGTACTTCACCAAAGTTAAGCTGGACTATTCCAGACCTTGCTCGTTAACAAACAACCCGCACATCGAATCTTTCAATGGCAGCTTCCGGGACGAATGCCTGAACATGAACTGGTTTATGTCTTTGGAGGATTCCCGAGACACAATAAATCGCTGGTGAAGAGGACAAAAACGAGTTTCGTCCGCGCAGCGCTAATTCATACCTGACACCGGCCGAATTCTATTCAAAAATGGACTCGGAAGCTGTCTTAACATCGTTTTTTTCTCGTTCACCGTGGACTGCTATTTGGAGGACACCTCAGGGACACCGCACCATAAGGTCTGCATATCACAAGAAACATTGACACTGAGAGGGAATCATGAGTAAAATAGTATATGCAAATCAGTACATTAAGATGCGTTCCACCTTTACTGTATTTTTTCCCTAAATTTTCGCATCGCTTGAATCGCGGTAAACTATGAAAAGAACAAGAAACACTCTGAGAAATACCCTGATATCGTTTGGCAGTTTTGTCTTCATCTTCTTGTTCGGCATCGGCATCCGGCGGCTGTTTCTCGACAACCTCAGCATTGAATACCTTGGCTATGAGGGCCTGTTTACCAACATCTTCGCGGTATTGAGCACGCTGGATCTTGGCGCGGGTTCCATCCTTCTCTACCGGCTGTACCGAGCGATTGCAACAGACAACGAGGGCGAAATCCGCAAACTCCTTGCCATGTATGCGCGTCTGTACCGACTGGTCGCAAGCGTCGTGCTTCTTCTTGGGCTTGCAGCGATGCCGCTTTTGCCGCTGCTGATTCGCGACGATGTTTCAAACTGGAACTTCGTCTATTTAATTTACATCATGCAGCTCGTCACCACTGTGGGTGTGCTGTATTTTTCGTATTACCGTTTGCTGCTGGAAGCGCACCAGCGCGTTTCAGACGCATTGATCGTTGAAACATGCATACGCATTTCCACGCAAATCCTCAAGATCGTCGTGATCCTCTGGACGAAAAATTACTTGATCTACCTGTCGGTCGGACTGCTATACAACCTGATTTCCGCGCTCCTGATCGCGATTCGTTGCAGACGGAAATATACCTCCCTGCTGGGTGGACCGTTCGACATACAGTATTTCAAGGACGGCATGTTCCGTTCGGAACTGAAAAACTCCTCTGTCATCCGGCTGTCACAGACCGTGTTCTACCTTATGGATACGCTGCTAGTATCGTCGCTGTTCGGCTTGAAAGCGGTCGCGTTATACAGCAACTATACTATGATCGGCGGGCAGGTTCTGCTGGGGTTTAACGCCATTCTGCAGCCCGTTCGCGCCAGTGCGGGGAACTATGCCAACACGGAGTCCCGAGAGGACAGCTACCGCATGTTTCGGATTGTCGATCTGATCGCTTTCTTTCTGGCGAGCTTCGTACTGACGTCACTGTTTACTCTCTCGCAGCCGACGATTGCCTGCGTCTACGGGCCGCAGTATCTACTGCCGTTGTCGTTTCTGGCGTTTTATTCGCTGTACTGCTATATTATCATCAAGGACAACGCGATTCGTATGTTCCGCGAAACGGTCGGCGAATTCAAGCAAGAAAAGATGTGGACGGTCTCGGGAGCTGCCGTCAACATCATCCTGTCTATCATCGGAGTGAAGCTCTTTGGCATTGCAGGCGTGCTCATGGGCACGTTCCTCTCCGAGTTGGCGCTGGAGGCGGGGACGTACTTTATCGCCTACCGGCACAGATTCCGGCTTCCTGTAAGGCTCGGTTTTAGGCGGACGTATCAGTTCCTACTGCTGGCTGCCGCCGAAGCGGGGCTGACCTACCTTGCAACCAGCTGGATTCCCGTTTCATTTGCAGGACTGCTGCTCCGGTGCGTATTCTGCCTTGTGGTTCCAAACGGCCTCAACGCGCTGCTGTTCCATAAGACCGAGGCGTTTGCCTGGGTGTTGGAGTATATCAAAAAGATGCTGTTCATTCTGAAAAACCCCGGCAAGCCGTCCGAAGAAATCGCTTCGGCGGAGTAAGCCGGCAATTTCAGATATGCAAAACAAAGCGAACCGCCCTGAGTGAACTGCACCCCTAAAGTTAGACAGTATGATAAACTGTAAATAACTTTGGGGGTGTTTTATATGACACGAGGAAAGCCGAACAAGCAGTATACGGGCGAGTTCAAGCAACAGGTCGTTGAAGACATGATACAAAACCGATTGGCTCATAGAGAGACGGCAAGAAAATACGAGATCAACAATAGGCAAGTTCTAGCATGGGAACGGATCTATCTGGAAGAAGGCGCAGCAGGGTTGTATATTGAACGCCGAGGACGAACCAGCAATTTGGCCAGCGGCAGAAAACCAAATCAGGACAAGAAGGTCGAAGAGGATTTAATTGCGGAGAATCAACGATTGAGAGCTGAGGTAGATTACCTAAAAAAATTGAACGCCTTGGTGGCCGAACGAGTACGGCGAGAGAAAAATCTCAAGTCATAACGGAACTAAGGCAAAAGCATAAGCTCGCTGTACTCTTGAATGTTGCGCACATGGCACGAGCAACTTACTACTATCACCTCAAACAAACAGAAAAACTGGACAAGTACGAGGGAATAAAGAGAAGAATCCGCACGATTTACGAGGAAAACAAGGGGCGAATCGGTCATCGGCGAATCACGATCGTTCTTCAAGCAGAACATTATATGATCAACAAGAAAACGGTATTGAAGATAATGCGCCAATTGGGGTTGTTCTGCAAAGTCCGAATGAGCAAATACCACTCCTATCAAGGCGAAGTAGGAAAGACTGCGCCAGACCTGCTGGGACGGGAATTCGAAGCCGACCGTCCCAACCAAAAATGGGTAACGGATGTGACAGAGTTTTCGTTGTTTGGTCAAAAGCTCTACCTCTCACCGATCATCGATCTCTGTAGTCGGGATATCGTTAGCTACGCGATATGCGATCACCCAAGATTATCTTTGGTGATGGATATGCTAGAAGATGCCTGCGAGAGCTTCCTGACGGAACGAACCTCATTCTTCATTCTGATCACGGTTGGCAATATCAGCACAAACATTATCAATATATGCTGACTGAGAAAAGTATCCGACAAAGTATGAGCCGCAAAGGCAACTGCCTAGACAATGCGGTTATCGAGAGCTTCTTCGCCGTTCTCAAGAGTGAGCTACTCTATCTCCAGGACTTCAAATCCATGGAGCATTTCAAAGAAGAGCTCATTGCGTACCTTGACTACTACAACAACCGTCGCATCAAGGTCAAATTAAAAGGCTTGCCACCCGCTCTTCACAGGCAACAAGCTCTTTTAGTCGCTTAATTCGTTTTTGTCTAACTTTTTCGGGTCAGTTCATGAGGACGGTTCGCTTTGTTTTGATCCAATTATCTTGCTTGCCAATAACCGTCGAATCCCGGAAGTTTCAGGTCTTTCTCGCTCAACAAGGGTAAATTCCGTTCAGAGGCCATTCGATGCCGATGTCGGGTTCGTCCCAACAGATGCCGTCCTCGCACTCGGGATGGTAGAACTCGTCGCACTTATAGTAAACTCCGCTATTTCACTCAACACAAAAAGCCGTGCGTCATACCGCGGGGAATGAAGAATTGCTTTCTATTTTCCGCCGAGAGCCTAACACCCGCCCATTGGCTAAACGTCGGGCTGCCTTTTCGGATATCCACCGCAACGTCGAAGACTTCTAAAGATATCACGCGAAAGAGCTTTGCCTGCGGATGCTGCACCTGAAAGTGCAGTCCGTCCAGTACGCCCCTGCTGGATTTCGACTAGTTGTCCTGTACGAATTCGGTGTTGATTTTGGCGACGCGGAACTCCTGTTCATGATTGGTCCCATAAAGTAGCCTCGCTCGTCGCCGAACCCACTTGGGGTGGTAAAAATGCCTTGAATGGCCGTTTTTTCAAGCTGGAACTCTCCCAAGATGATGTATCCTTTCCAAGGTCGCTGCGGTGACGATTCTTCATAACGATTATTCGGCTATCATTCCAGCGGACTAGCGGCTTTGATCTGCTGCATCATTTGTTCCAATTTGATTTTTTCATCCAAAAACGTATACTGTGCAGTTTTTTTCTTAACCAGCGGACTGCCCATCAAAACTAGCGATTTGGGTTGCATATACGGCGCGGTATTCTGTGTTTTTTCCATTAACATCGAAGACTCGGCCAAATGTACGTCGTAACGGAATCCTCTATCCATAAAGAAACGCGTCATCTCCGTTTCTTCGTGGACAATGACGTCCAACAGCGCCGCGTGATAGGCGACATGATTCCAAAACTCCTCAAATGCTGGGCTCGAAACAAGGCTTTTCTCAGCGACGAAGAAATAGGACTGAATATGCGCTTCGATGTAGTCTTTGCCCATATCGGCACTTGCATATCCACGCGGATATTGCGTGATACCCCAGAAATCCACCTTGGACCGCCGTTCCATATTGGCAAATACGCTCGAAAGGCTCCAAAGAGGCGCAAAGTTGCTATTGTTGGCAAAAACCACCTGATCAAACTCACTCAATCGGTCGAAACCGTATGATACAACCGCATCTTTCCACGCACCAAAATCAAATCCGACGTTCTTCCGTTTAATGATTTTTACTTTTATGCTTTGGACTTTACAAAGCTCCTCCGCCGATAGGTTTGAGTTGGTAATAAACACAATTTCTTCGGAATATTTTGAGAGCTCTTTCACGTACATCACGTCGGAATCGCTCACGAGGCAATCCTTGTCGTAATGCACGAAGAAAACGATACGGCGTTTTAGGGCGACAGGTTGATTCTGACCGCAACAATTCCAGGTCTTTAAGTACCCGTAGCCTTCATTTGCCGCTAGATCAACCCAGATTCGCTCGATATGGTGCGCAAGAGTCGCAGTGATCAGTCCTTTTTCTGTTGGGAAATCTTCGACTGTGAGACCGATATGAAATAGTCTCCGCACAGCTTTTGTGCGAGCCCAAAACATATTACCCGCAGGGTACGCGGGCGCGCTGAAGAGTAAGGGCGAATACCCACAACTTTCCAGCAGTCGCTCACAGACGGCTTGCTCGTCCGCACGAACCGGCTCCAGGTTGAGCAGCGGAAAAGTTTCCGGAAAGACAATGCCTAGACGGACGTCATTTTCAAATGCAGCGATGATACCGCGAACATAGTCGGGGTGGCCGAGCAGATTGCGCATTAGGTATTTCCGCCAGGCGGAACCGAGCGCTTCAATGGTCGATTTCTTGCCGTGGACATGTAGAAGGTAATCGTACTGATCTATCACTGGCGCCATTTGCATCAAAAGCGGCGCGACATCGCGTCCTCGGTTTGGATAACATGCAGCAGAGACGCACTTCGCATTACATCGCGCAGCAAAAGCGTTTTCAATCTGTGTTTTTTTTTCGACGGTGTCGGTAGAAACATAACAATCGAAACGGAAGGGTATCTGGTTGAGCTCACATATGAGCTCTTCCATCGTCTCCAAAAAGTAAAGGTGCGCATGTACAGCAATGCGCGGGGTCTTACCAATATCCTCGAACCGAAGGCAATTAGCGCTCCGTTCCCCGATAACACGAAAATCGTCATAGAGAGGAAGGGCGAACAGCGCCTTGGAAAATGTGTTGAGATACGTATAACCGTGCCGCGCGTCCGGGGCGAGGCGTGATTCTTCCGCTCCGCCATTCCAGCCGTTGATAAAGAGGAAGCGCGATCCTTTCGGAAAACGCCAGAGCGTATAAGCCGCGTCTGTTACCATCCAACTGTAGAAAAAATGCGCTGCGAATTTTGAAATTTCCACCGGATTATCCGTTTGAAAAAGTGGTTTATTCCATGTCATAACGCAGGTTCGGTGGACCGGGTGTTTATCATCGGAATGCTCAACTAACTGCTTCATTTGCTCATGCGCAAGTACCTTACGGTATGTACTCAAAAGCGCGTAATTAAAGGAGCGCACACGAGAGTGAGTGTTAGTGTGATCTTTAAACTCGCGTCTTTTAGTGGGGATGTCGATCGGAGGAAACTCGACTTCGGCATCCGCGCCGCGTGCGGCAAGTTCCATATCCCTTGCGTTTGCGCTGAACCGGCAAGCCCATATCTGCAACTCACCCGCGTCGTGTTCCCGCGCATAATCACGCCATGCGGTAAACGCAGATTCGCTCGCTGACGAAACCTGAGTATCGAGTGAGAGGAACAGAGGTTTCCCCTCCACGCGGATATATCTTGGGTCGGAAAGAAATTTCAACATCATCGGTAGAAATGCTTCCGCATCGCTCGTATCTGCTTTGGAGTGTTCACGCACGCGGCAAACACAGTAACGTAGCGGAATGTCCGTGTGACGGAACAGCAGTTCCATAAGCTCGCTGTCACCGGAATTGCGCCAGAGAAAACAGAACCCAAATAATCCGTGTTTTTGGGCACATACAGCGGCGCTCGTAAGATTCTCCACCGAATTGGATTCGCTGGAGAACTTCTCTGCGGTGGGATCGAAAAATGCAATGGCACATACGTCCGTTTGCATGCCTTCAAAGTCGAGTTCTGACTGGTATTCCGGGGCTTTCAGCGCAGGTTCTTTTAGTTCCTGAGGATCTAACTGACGGCGGTAGCGCAAAATCATCATGCGCTCAAATGGTGTTTTAGGCAGATAGTTGCGTGCAAAGCAAATCGCTTTTGTGAGCGTAGTTTTTAGGCCAACTTTCTTTAAGGATAGTTCCAATCGTTTAAAAATGTTGTTTTCTTTCATGCGGATGATTTCGTTCATTACCTCACCATTTTTCATGGGAGAGACAATCTTCCTTTCTGCTGAGTTCGATCTGGGTTGTTAAAGGTATTGAGAATTAACTGGCGCAATGTATCCTACCAGAGGCGCATTTCGTCCCCACCCGTCGCACGAAGCATCATGTAATCCAACGAAACACCCTGAGCGGAAAAAACTCGTAGGATGGCACTTGTTTGAGCACCGCCGCGTGGAACACGTACCCCGGTAATCATCAATACCTTATCTCCAAACATTTTTCTTCTACTGCAAAAATGAATCTGATTCGGTCCGCTTCTTCTATCGACTATATAGCATATCCGATTGCGGTTTTCATCCGAAGCAGACATAGTAAAACTTTAATTTAAACCTCAAAGATTCTCATGCTGCTATTGAACGTTTTACGCGCAGCGAGGCACTCACAAACCATTTGCCGACAACCCAGCATGATGATTCATGCGATTGAACAGCAGGATTCTACTTTACCCAATATGGATAGTTCTTGTCCTTCGCGCTTAGGATCGGACCAATCTCGACCTCCGGCCACTCGATTACGATCGTCGGATCGTCCCATCGAATACCAACCTCATCCTCCGGATGATAGAAATCATCGCATTTGTAGGAAAACTCAGCCGTCTCGCTCAACACCAGAAACCCATGCGCAAGCCCTTTGGGGATCAGCATCTGCTTTTTATTCTCGGCGGAGAGGATCACGCCAACCCATTGCCCGTATGTTTCGCTCCCCTTGCGAATGTCAACGGCGACGTCAAATACCTCTCCGGAGATCACGCGCACCAGCTTTGCCTGCGGAAAGGTCTTTTGATAATGCAGCCCGCGCAAAACGCCTCTGCCGGACTTGGATTGATTGTCCTGCACGAATGAAATATTGATTCCTACGGCTATGAATTCCTGTTCGTTATACGTCTCCATAAAATAGCCGCGTTCGTCGCCATAGACAGTGGGCTCAATGATGAAGACATCTTTTATTGCTGTTTTTTGAAAACAAAACTTCCCCATTATCGATCCCCGTACATTCTTTCATAATAATTCTGATACTCACCAGAGATGATGTTCTGCCACCAGTCTCGATTGGCAAGATACCAATGAATGGTCATCTGTATGCCGTCCGCAAACTTCGTCTCCGGCAGCCAACCCAGCTCGTTGTGAATCTTAGTGGGGTCGATTGCATACCGCATGTCGTGCCCTTTGCGATCCGTCACGTAGGCAATCAAATCCTCGCTCTTGCCGAGCGCGTGAACGATCATCTTGACGACGTCGATGTTGCGAATTTCGTTGTGTCCGCCGATGTTATAGATCTCCCCGTCGCGGCCTTTGTGGAGGATGAGATCGATGGCCTTGCAGTGATCCAGCACATACAGCCAGTCCCGAACGTTTTCGCCTTTTCCATAGACCGGAAGCGGCTTATCGTTTAGGGCGTTTGCAATCATCAACGGGATGAGTTTTTCCGGAAAATGGTACGGCCCGTAGTTATTGGAGCAGCGGGATATGGTAGCTGGAACGTTGAATGTGCGCTGATACGCCTGAACCAGCAGATCTGCGGCCGCTTTGCTTGCGGAATACGGGCTGGACGTATGAAGATGCGTCTCCTCTGTAAACAGCAGGTCGGGGCGGTCAAGCGGCAAATCGCCATACACCTCATCCGTGGATACCTGGTGAAACCGCGTGACGCCATATTTTCTGCAAGAGTCAAGCATCGTCTGCGTGCCTAAAATATTCGTCTGCAGAAACACACCGGGATTCTCAATCGAACGATCCACATGGCTCTCCGCGGCGAAATTCACCACGTAGTTCGGGTGCTCTTCCTCAAACAACTGAAACACCGCGTCGCGATCCAGAATGGATGCCTTCACAAAACGGAAGCGCGGATGATCCATCACGCTAGACAGCGTCTCCAGATTTCCGGCATACGTCAAAGCATCCAGGCAGATGACGCGCGCATCTTCATGCGCCTCCAGCATGTGAAAAATAAAATTGCTGCCAATGAACCCGGCGCCGCCTGTTACAAGATAAGTGCTCATTTCTTCTCTTCTTTCAAGTGCGATAGAAACGCTTCCAGCGCATCTTCCCAGTTTCGCATTTCGTCTCCAACCGTCAGGCGGAGCATCATATGATCCAGCACGGAATACGCAGGCCGCTTGGTCGGGCTGGGATACTCATCAGAGCTGCAAGGCGAGACCACCGCATCGACTCCCGCCAGTGAAACGATTTTTTGCGCGAATTCAAACCAGGAGCATTGCCCGTTTCCGGTGCAATGATAGATGCCGTATTCCTCGCTCGCAGCGATCTTGAGTATGTGGTGCGCGAGATCCGCCGCGTTGGTCGGGTTGCCGACTTGATCGTTCACCACGCTGAGCGCGCCCTTTTCTCTTGCCTTGTTTAGTATGGCCTTTACGAAGTTCTTCCCGTAATATCCATAGAGCCAGGCGGTTCGGATGATAAACCACCGCGACGAAAAGCTCTTGACGAATTCCTCACCGGCGTACTTCGTTTTGCCATATACGCTGATCGGATTTGCCGGGTCATATTCCCTGCGCGGCGTTGTTTCGTCCCCGCGAAACACATAGTCCGTAGAGATATGGATCAGCTTCGCGCCGACCTGCTCCGCCGCCATCGCGAGGTTTCTTGCCCCGATTGCGTTGGCCTTATAGGCATCTTCCGGATGGCTTTCGCAGCCGTCTACATTGGTATAGGCCGCACAGTTGATGACAACGTCCGGTTTGTTTTCATTGACGCAGGCCGAAACAAGGCGGCTGTCGGTGATATCCAATGTGTCGATGTCAACACCAACAATTTCCGCCGCCTGAAAGTTCTGCGGTATTGGGCCAATCTCGCTGTTTCCGTTTGTGAAACAGTTGAGCAGCTCGGTGCCAAGTTGGCCTTTGTGGCCGATGATCATGATCTTCATGGACATTATCGGATCTTTCCGTCTGCAACCTGTTTCAAATGTTCGCCGTAAGGTGATTTACCGTATCGCTTTGCAGAAGCACATAACGTTTCATTGTCAATCCAACCTTTGCGGTATGCGATCTCTTCGGGTGCGGAGATTTTGACGCCCTGCCGCTTCTCGATCATGCGGACAAAATCCGCAGCCTCGATCAGGCTGTCGAATGTGCCGGTATCAAGCCACGCAAACCCGCGACCCAGCGTCGCTGCAATCAGCGTCCCGTCCTCCAGATACAGCCGGTTGAGGTCGGTGATCTCCAGCTCTCCGCGCGCGGAAGGGCGCACGTTTTTTGCATACTCCACCACTCGTTTGTCATAGAAATAGAGCCCCGTGATGGCATAATTGGACTTGGGCACTTTGGGTTTTTCTTCTACCGAGAGAACCTTGCCGTCTTCGGTGATCTCCAGAACGCCGAAGCGTTCGGGGTCGGTAACATAATAGCCGAATATGGTTGCCTTGCCTTCCATCGCATGATCGCAGGCATCCATCAAAATCTTCTGGAAACCATTTCCATAGAATACATTGTCGCCTAAAATCATGGCGCAGCAGTCATCGCCTATGAACTCTTCCCCGATCAGAAAAGCCTGCGCCAATCCGTCCGGCGATGGCTGCTCCTTGTAGGACAACCGAATACCAAACTGACTTCCGTCGCCCAGCAACCGTTCGAAGTTCGGTAAATCCACGGGTGTTGAGATGATCAGAATGTCCTGAATACCCGCCAGCATCAACGTCGATAGCGGATAGTAAATCATCGGCTTATCATAAACCGGCAAGAGTTGTTTGCTGGTTATCATCGTCAACGGATACAATCGCGTCCCTGTTCCGCCCGCCAATATAATCCCCTTCATGTTATCCTCCTCAATCGCCTGAACTAAATATAGAAAAACTGTCCCAGTATCCGCAGAAGCCCGTGCTTATATGTCTTTAGGCGATACACGTCATAGAGTCGCCTGAACTTCCAGTGCTTCGGAATCTCGCAATATGCTTTGATGAGATCTTTTTTTTCTGCACTCAGCCGCTCGCAATACTGGTTGTAAAACGATTCTGCCTGCCGATAGGTTTGGTTCACAAGCTCACGTGTTTTATTCGAATGCGCCACTCGTTCGTAAATGAACGACAGCGAAAACGTGTTCTTGGCTCCAACCGCATTGCTGGCGTGCTGCCGGTATAAGATCGGCGTCTCTTGATCCAGTGTCACGATATGACCAAAGGACGCCGCGATCAGCATCAACCACCAATCATGCATGACACAATAGTCCGGCAACTGTTTGACGAACGCTTGAAGCGGTTTGTTCAGCATCACGGTGCAACCCAAAAAACGAGCATGCTTGCCTGAAAAACCATCGAATGCGCAAAAACGATTTCAGCTAACAGACAGAAACACAATGCAATCTCAGCAATCCAAGATAGGACGCGAAACGTTTTTCATTCTGTCCATACTTACGTTGCCTCCATCCGCTTGCAAACGGTTTTTCCAAATCACTTAACTCGTACTTTTTGATAATTCAGAGCGATCATTGAAAGCCACCAATATCGGCAGCCAATCAATCCACGCTAAGTAAACTGTAATTTTACTAATAAAAGTATACAGATTTTTATACTTAATTGCAAATGCAAGTTGGCTTATGAAGCGAGCATCCAAACTCAGCGCTCGTCCCTGGATGAGCGGAATATCCAGTACGAATTTCATGCTATAATTATTTCACTTTTCATCAAAATCGCCAGACCTTTGACACACTCTGACCCCCGACTCCTTAGTTTATCGCTTTGGTTATCAAAAGTGATAATGCAACACCCAATCCAGACAAAAGCGGCGAATCTTCGCCGCCTGTCACTTCGTAAAACCCGCATTGCCGCTCGGGTCGCACTCCTGCGTTGCCCTCTTCTGCTTTGCGGTAAAAGCGCTCATAGCATAGCATGTAATGCAGTCGTGTTCAATCTACGATAGAGCCCAACCTTTCACAATGTCCACAACTAGGGGGACGCTTCAACCTCGAGTATTTCATCTTTAAACCTTTTAGAAATCACATCGAAAAGTTTTTCTGCGACCAGATGGTTTTCACTATAACATAGACTTTGCTCAACAAACCTCATTCGCGCTTCTCTGCAGACATCCGCACCGTCTTTGACTTGCTGAATGAACTCAGCCAGATCGCAATCACGATCAAAAACCAATAACGCTTTTCTAATAGTCGAATGAAAAAATTCATCGTTTTCGGGTGCTATTGTCATAAGAATTGGTTTCTTTTGAAAGAGAAACTCCGTGGCCATAGAGGAGCAATCGCTAATCAACGCATCGGAAACGGAAAATGCGGTTTGATAGCTTGGCCCTCTATCCACAATAACATTTTCCATATTATTGACTCGACTCCAAAACGCTTCTTCCTGTTCAAGACTAAATCCCATAGCTTTACGCAATGCTGTGAAAAACAGCGGATGTGGCCGCCAGAGCAAAAACACAGAAGGATCTAGACTGAACGCTTCTAGAACGTGCTTCCCATACTTTAAAAACGTGCCAAACGGTAAATCCAGATCATCAATCGCATGGTGTGTATTCCACGCAATAATTTTCCTCTTGCCTGCTCTTGCTTTTATGCAGTCTGAAAACCCTTGATCTGGCGACAAGTTATTCACTTCGTCTAGTCTCGTATTTCCTATCAGAAGACAGTTCGAGCCTCCGCGATATCCCTTTCTAGCGGACATTTCGAAACCATATTGATTGGTTACAATAAACCAGCTGAGGTAATGGATTGGCAACTGATAGCGCAACCGATCGAGTTCAGGCGTTGATGAAGGCCACGTAAGGCTGTACCCCAGAAAGACAACTCGATCTATAACGTGTTCAAGATTTCGTATGCAATACGCCTCAGGAACCATATCGTACCCTTTTACGACAAACGCAATGTCCGGGCTATCATTTGTAACGTCATACTCGTAATGGCGTAGCAGTTCGTAGCCGCAATCGGCATAAAGATCCAGCTGGTAGCTGTGATCTGTCAGTGCGTTCGGATGCTCATAGGGTAAATAAACCAGCTTGACACTATACTCTGAATTTTGTCGAGCATATTCATATGTCGATTTCATAGACGACCAAACGGAAAATTCATTTGTAAAAAAAACTAACCGGATTCGGCGATCAGCCTCTTTTCTCATCTTTTCAAGAACAATCTGATAAACATCTTTCCCCGCATTTCGTCTAATATTATCCCGAAGCAACTCCAGCAACGAAAGCAACGAACGATTCGAATTCGTTATCCCATTGAAACACTTTGCGTTTACATTGATTAGGCGAATACTCTGCTCAATCAGCCATATAGCGTTCTTAAGACTTTCAGGCTTTTTATCGCATATCTGATCAATAAGCACATGGGCGAATATCTGCGCTGTTGCATTGAGGTCAATATAATTAAGCGCTTTACTCTTACTTCCACCCTCCACCTTACTCGTATATCTGCACTGAAGCTCCCCGAAATTTGCACGGGTACTGACCATTGGGAGGCACGAGCAGAATATGCCATCGCTAATATGCAATTTTTCCGGTGTCATGTCAGTCCGGCGAAACAATGCACTCCGCCTCCAAAGAAACGCTCGACCTCTTGTGGCTTTAGATACGGCCAAATCTTTATTATATAATACTAACGAACCAGAAATCCCGTTCAGCGGCGTGTATCGTATACGTTTAATCAGGCGACTCAGCACATTTGAATCGAAGAGCGCTTCCCCGTCCGAAAGAATAATAATATAAGAGCCCTTTGTGAAACGTCGAATAAATTTGTCGTGAGCAAGTTGCTGATCATCGAACCTCAACGTTTGAAGCTGTACTTCCTCCGTATTTGATTGGCGATGCATGTTAATGTGCGTAATTATTTCAGTAACTGACTCGCCGCTAAGCTTGCTTATCGAAACTAGCAGCTGAATTCTGCAGTAATCCTGCAACAGAACCGAATCAATGCCAAACTCATTAGAACCCATTTCCGGCGAATTGGAATATGGATTCTCTTTTTTTATGCAATATGCAATTGTAACAAGCGGTTTTTCTATTCTGGCGATATCTGTAACCGTCCCTTTATTTTCGACTTTTTTGGCCTTTCTCCAATGCCATAGAATTTACCGTTTCGCGAAAAAATCTAAATCCATTAAATTTAAAAACCATTCCAAACAAAACACCATCCATTTTTGGTCGCCCGATAGGCCGTTTATGCAATCAGGTAAAAATTCGTCTCGGACTGGCCCCTTCCAAAATGACATCCATTCGTCCATCGGCCTTAACATCGGCTGTTTCGCAGGAGCTAAAAAACCTGGATATTGTTTGTGAAAGATGTTGCGAATCAGATACTTGCTTTCCCCAGCCCGGATTCGGGTAAGGTCAAGTTTATCAGGCTCCCCGTAGGAATATGGGGCGCAAAGCGTTACTCCAGAAGCTGAACAAGCATTATTGTATGAACCGACAGACTCCTTGAAATAAACAGTTTTCATGAATTCAATTATGTCAATTACTCCTTGGCGCGAACAATCAACAAACGGTTCTAAAATCAAAACCGGATCGCGAAGAATCTTATTAGGTTGCACATATGTAAATCTTCTGACGAAATCGTCAATCTGCCAGTCTCTTGAAAAAAGTCCGTCCTGTCCGCCGTATAAACAATCCGCACTCTCACCAAATATTAGCGTCTCAAAACCATCTTGCTTCGCTTTTAAGGCAGCTTTACAGATCTGCACCTCGATGGAATGAATAGGTGCTCCTTTTCGTCGCATCAGAATTGGAGAAAGACTCATCACGTCCTGCCATTTGATATCAATAATCTCGTGTTTTAATCCGCATGCCGCTGCATAACACGCTGCTGTTTTCGTTTCGTCGATCACTTCTACTCCAGGAACAACACAGCGGAATGTATATGCTGTCGACCCTTGCGGCATGAATCTCGCTAGTACTGCAGAATCGATCCCTCCACTGAGAGCAAGCGCCGCTTTCCCGTTCGCAGTAACCGAACTGATTTTGCGTCGAAGCAAATATTCTAAATCGTCTTCGTGTCTCACGGATTCCCTCGGCGTATTGAGATAAAAACGCGGTATAATTCCCTCCCCGAACATTTTTTCCGGATCTGCAATTGCTCGAAACGTTAAGTAGGAGCTCATGCAATATGAGAGATTAACTTCCATACTTACTCCTGCTTACTCCCTATGGTTCAATAGTGTAATTATCTTAGAGGTTGATACGCCTTTTGTATATGGGAAATAAATGATACTAACCCCATTATTAACCATTTCTTTTTCGTATTCGTTCCAACGTGGGTTATCATACCAATCGTCGCCAACGAACAAAAGCGATGCCTTCAGCTTTTTACACATCGATACTTTGTCGAGATTATCTTGCGCAACGACAGCGTCAACGTAGCGAATACTGCGGATAATCTCTATCCGGTCGCAAAACGGTATCACCGGGTGTTTTCCTTTATATGAAACAAGGTCGTCGACCGAAACCCCGACAATCAGTTTGTCGCACATAGCTTTTGCATTTCTCAACAGATTCAGGTGGCCAACGTGAAACAGATCGAAAACGCCTGATGTATAACCGATTACCATAATCTCCACCTACAATTCATTGCTCCTTACCCTTCTTAAAATGTAATAAGCTATCTTTGTTGAAGTAATGGTCACTTCGCCACAACCGAAAATGAAAATAACAATCCTTAGTAAATTTAGTTGCTGACCATATTGTCCCAACAAATAGTACAGAGAAACAAACACGACGATCCTCGAAGTATCACGAAATATGTTAGTCAAAGAACTATTGAACAAAAATTTCATTTTTTTGCATTTTGAAAAAAGCGTCTTCGCGAAATGCAATATTGGATGTTCTATCAAATAATTAAGAAAAATCAATCGCTTTTTATGATAACTATAATTTGCTTCCGCAATCTTTCTGTTTTCTTCAGAGATAAATCTTTTGTTTGGAATTATCTCTATTTCATAAGCATTAACTAAATCGTTCACATACTTTGCTTCATGCATTATTCCTGCACGATGATTCCCATGGCTTATCCCACCTGCTCGATGTTTCGCCGTGATTTGATCAAGCCAGACAAATGGAATCTGTTTTGATAACAATCGCATATGCGTTGGAAAATCCTCAACAAGAAAATACTCATCGGAAAGCTTACCGATCTTTTCGAATACCCTCCTGCGATAAGCGGTTCCTAATCCGGGCAAACAGCAATTTATCGCTTCTTCGTTGATTAAAGCTGGATAATCTTGCAATTGAATCAAAGCAATTACATGCTGCGGAACAAAACAATCACTGTCTTCTGCTGTTTTCATGTTATTATCACACATTAAAACTTGTGACATGACACATTCTGCTTCCGGATTATCTTGAAACGCTTTTATAAAATCAGAGAATACTGTATCGACTGTCCAGATGTCATCACTTGCAATTGAAAGTTCAATATCGCCAGAAGAGACCTCCCGAATCAGTTCCAGATGGCGTACGGTGCCAATATTCATATCATTTGTCCGTATGATGAGATTAGCAATGTTGTTGCGCTGATTGACCTCAATATAGTGACGAATATCATCAACAAAAAACCCGCGAGTCGAACAGTCATCACTAATAATAAGTTCAATATTTGGATAATCTTGCATCAGTATGGAATCAATTGTTTCATAGATGAGTTTACCATTGTTGTAATTTACCACGCTTGCGCTTATCAACGGCCATCTATTCTTTTCCGTCTCGCACGCTTGAAGCGATTCTGATTCCAAAAGAGTTGAGTTTGTTTTTACCACGGTATCAACTCACTCTCTGCCAACAATAAATACGTAATTTGTTGTTGCACTGCCACCAATGTTCAGCATCAGGCCATTACTGACTCTATTTAATTGGTACGCGCCTGCTTTTCCTGCTACCTGCTTATACAAATCCAAAAACATTCTTGCTCCAGATGCGCCAACTGGGTGACCACAACCAATCAAACCTCCGCTTGGATTGATCGGTTTTTGTCCACCAAATTCTGTTAGTCCTTTTTCGATTGCTCGAAATTCTTCTCCTGGTAGCGTGATCCCAAAAGCGGATATTGCCGCATATTCACTTGAAGTAAAGCAATCATGGGTTTCGAAAAAATCTATATCATCAATGCATAATCCGCTGCGGCGATATGCATCCAAAACAGTTATCCGCGTCCACGGCAAAGCATAGGTAGAGTCCTCAGCTTCTTTAATCTTCTTATCAAACAACATCGGGGCAACTCGGTGACCAAAGCCTTTGACTATCGGATACTTTTTCCCTCTTTGCTTTGCATAACCTTCAGAACACAGCACGACAAGAGCAGCACCATCTGTTACTTGAGAACAGTCTGAAACAGCCAAACGCCCACCTACATATGGATTGGTATCCGTTCCGCGCATACTAGCCTGTTTAGAACTCATAAACCACTTTCTTGTTTGTGCTAATGGATTCCGTTTCGCATTTGCATAATTCTTCGAAGAAATGTTAGCCAATGCATTCATATACTGCACTTCATTTAATCGATACTTATTAATATACTCATCTGCTAATCTACCAAACAGTTTAGGGAACGGAAAATCAACGCCCCTTGATTCTGTTTCGTAGTATGATGCCCTTCCTAATATATCACCACAAGCCTTGCTGTCGACGGTTTTCATCAATTCCCAACCAATTACGACCGCTACGTCATAGTCACCACATTGAATTTTTGAAATCGCCGCGTCCAATGCTACTGAGCTCGAAGCACATGCCGCTTCATAACGGGCACAGGGAACACCAAAAAAAGCGGGATCAACTTCTGTAAGCAGCGCTCCAAGATGGCCCTGATCTATATACTTCTCTGCAATAAAATTCCCTATGAAGCATCCGATGCGGTTAGACTGATTCATCTGTCTAATCTGTTCATAATCAATATCCGCATCTTCTAGTCCATCCGAAATCACTTCTCTAAGCAGGGCAATTACATTTTTTCCTTCCTTTGTCCAATTTCTTTCGAAGTCAGTTTGAGCGCCACCTAAAATATATGTCTTATTCATAATATTCCCCTTACCGTTTGATCGATTTAAAGAATCTTCTATAATCATAATTCGATGATTCGATGTCTTCCAGTAGCGAAATTATTCGAACATCGGAGAGCAATCTTGAATCCAGCCGATCATGGACTAAGGTTGCAAAATTAACAACTTGCTTCATCGCATCAATTATGGCAAGCGGCGGACACCAATTAAAGCCAGTTGCCATAGCATCGTCTGCATCACGAAGATTATGTCCGACAGTTTTCGCTGAATACAATGAGTAAACAACATATTTTAGCATTAAGGCAAGGCAGAGTTCTGCTTCTGGTGATCGGCTATTAATTAAGGTAAGAAAGGCTCCTTTATAATCGCCAATCCTTAAGGCTGCAGACATGTCCTCGGAAAATGGGAAAGAATATTTCTTCTTCTCCCTGTATGAATCTGAAGCAATATCATAGACCAACATCTTCTTGAGCCCATTATCGGAGCTCTCGAGCTTGTATAAACCGCATTTTGTTTTTCTCCCTAATCGGTTGGTATCAATCAACCGTTGCGCAAATCTAGGCAGTTCAAATGTTTCGTGCGCATAATCGAGTGTATTTGTGAAAACATTATCAACGATTGCCTTATGCACATCTAAACCAACAAAATCGGACGTCACCAAAGGAGCCATACTTCGTCCAGTAAACGGCCCCATAATCGCATCAATATAATCAATCCCGCCGCAGTTCTGATAACGTTCAGCACATTGCATAGCTTCGTTTATGAACTGAAAGCCAATTCGATTCCCTAAGAATGCGGGAGAATCCTTTACTTCTACCACGGTTCGAAATAACTTTTGAGAAAGATAACATTTCACTTTCTCGAGCAAATCGCGATTCGTATACTGAGATGGGATCACTTCGCACAGATTCAGGGTGTATGGAGGATTAAAAAAATGCATCCCAACGTAACGGTCCCGCAATTCTTCCGGAAGTGCGTGAGCCAACATAGTAATGGATAACCCCGAAGTGCCAGTACATATAATTGCATCATTGTGCAAACATTGTCCAACGCGAGCGGTTATCTCATTCTTCACGCTAGCGTTTTCAGCTACGCTTTCAAACACTAAATCTGATTGCTCAACACAGGATTCTAACATAGAATAGTCGGCTGCAACTAGTTTGCTTGCGATTGCATCTGACCGCACTGACTTCATTGCCTGTAAACGAGCTTCTTCCGATGTATTAACATCTCGACTGATCATGTATACACTCGCATCACCAAATGATGCGAATAACCCAGCAATATTTGTGCCCATTGTTCCATTTGCGCCTAATATCGTGACTGCCTTAATATCCTTCATAATCACTCACCTTGTGTGTCTTTGTTTAAGTTATCAATCATTTTTTTGTACCATTGATCGTAATCCGTTTTTTCCCACGGCATGCCGCGTTTAAATGAGTATCGCCAAGGGTAAATGCTTTCCCCCGTATTCCGATTTACTATCTTCGATATTTCAGATATTTCCTTTGCAGGATTTCCGCCAACAACCGTGCCCTTTTTTACGTCTTTTGTGACAATTGCACCCGCTGCAATTAACGAATCCCCCTCTACTATAATTCCAGGAAGCAATATGCTTCCAGTTGCTACAACGGAAAAACTCTTCAATGTCACTCCACTCATAGTCTCGGAGGGTGGAGTAGGATCATTTGTCAATACACAATATGGAAATATCCATACATAATCTTCAATCATGGAACACTGGCCTACATGAACATTGCTATGTATGCGAACATAATTTCCAATGTCGCAACGACCTTGAATGTCGGCTAAAGTACCAATGTTGGTATGAGCTCCCACCTTTGTCTGTTCGCGGATAGTTACGCGGTGTCCTGTTTGACAATAATTTCCTAAAATACTGTCCCCATAAATAATTGATCCACTTCTTATGATCGAATGTGAACCGATTTTTAAAGGATGTGCTACGCACTTGTGGTCTGGATTGCTATAAAAATCCGATTGATATTCACCTAGAATACATCCTGCGCCAATAAACGTTCCTTCACCTACCGAAACATTATCACGAATAATCGTATTGCAATCAATGTATACATTGTCTTCCAGAATAATATTGTCTCCTAAAATGACATTCTCGCAGATTGTCACGTTGATCCCTTTAACAAAACTCATACTTTCTGATAGCATAAATAAACTATGCTGTCCTCCTCTGCGTAATATTTGCGACACATCACGGATTCCATCGATTGATCACATCGACGACAAATCCAATCTGATCTTCCCGCATGCCATAAAAAATTGGCAAGCTGACTTCCTGAGCAGCAATCATTTCTGCAATAGGAAAGTCTCCGCGTTGGTAGCCTAAATCCTCATATGCTTTATGCAGGTGCATCGGAAAGGGATAGTGTATCAATGTCTGAACATCTTCTTCTTCCAAATACTTAATGAAGTCTTCACGATTATCTACAAGAATGGAGAATAAATGCCATGAATGCTCACCGTCCGGGTTTTTCATTGGCATTCGGATGCAGTTGTTATTTATGCGGTCAAGGTATGTATTGGCAATTTTCCGTCGTTCAGCAATCCAACGATCCAGATTCTTCAGTTTTATACTAAGCACTGCAGCCTGTATCTCATCTAAACGCGAATTAATACCTTTGCATTCGTGGAAATACTTTTTCTTTGAACCATAGTCGCCAATCATACGAACTCTAGCTGCAATATCGCTGTCATCTGTAGTTATTGCGCCTGCGTCTCCAAGAGCGCCGAGATTCTTACCAGGATAAAAACTGAAGCCAGCAGCATTACCAAGATTTCCTGCGCACCTACCTCCATATGTTGTTCCATGCGCTTGTGCCGCGTCTTCAATAAGAATCAAATTGTGAGCTTGTGCAAATTCCTGGACTCTATTGAATTCGCCCACTTGGCCATAGATATGAACAAAAATTATCGCCTTCGTGCGAGTTGAAACTGCTTTCTCCAGTTCTTTATGATCAATGCAGTAATAGTTTTTCTCGACATCAACGAAAACTGGCTTCGCGCCAACAGAAGTGACTGCAAGCGCAGTTGCAATATATGTGTGAGCAGGAACAATAACCTCGTCACCGATTCCGATACAATATGCCTGCAAGATCAACTTAAGTGCATCCAATCCATTGCCACATCCGATACAATTTTCTGTTCCAATAAATGATGCAAAAAGTTTCTCGAATTCTCTGCATTCCTGCCCATTGATAAACATGTTGTTGTCGTAAACACGACCTAGCGCACCCAATACTTCTTCACGGATTTCTTCATGCATTGGTCTTAGATCTGAAAAAGCCACCTTATTCATAAACATTGTCCTTTACCATCTTTATAAACTGGTAATAATCGAATATATAGTCGTTTGCGTCATAAAGCTTGTTTACCAATGCAAGTAGAACACAATTTTCTGAAAAATTCAACATCTCTCTCCAAATCAGCCCATGAATATATAAGCCTTCTGTCGGAGTATCCATTCGAATTATTTCACGCGTTACCCCATCATCTACCAAAATGTCACACGATCCATTTACACATATAAGGACTTGCTTTAAATCTTTATGCGCGTGTTTTCCGCGAATTATATCGCCTTTTGTATCAAAAATATAGTATGCTCGTTTAATTTCGAAGTCAATCGTCTTATTGCTCTCGATCGCCACTAATGATCCCCTTGGATCTCCGTGAATTGCAAATTTGATCCGCTCAGTTTTTCTTACCATCTATTCGTCCTTTTGCACACATTTTAGATAAGCACACTCTTCGCAATCTTCAGTATATGAAATGATCTCACGCTCAAAGTCGTGTATCTCTTGAACATCATAAAACAAGATATGCTGAAAATTATTTGGAATTTTGATTGATTCACTTTTATCAACCAACACAACAACTCTACGCTCGGTATATAACAATGAAAAACTCAAAACGTTCAGATACTCCGGCAATTTGCAATAAGGAATAACGAAGAACCCAATATCAGGTGCCTCATGATCATTTACCAAATGAACCTCAAGATTCTTAGATCCCTTAATCTGCTGAAAAAACGACTCAGTATCTTTGTCTTTAAGAATCTTAACAAGGATTTTTCGTGGTAATGTGCCGCCGTTGTGTAGGCACTTTCCTAAAATTCGATTGCTCATATATATTTTTCTAAGGGTATTGATCGCCTTATTGGATGCATAACCCTCAAGATGTATCCACTCGCAGAAATCTGATAGAATTACGAATAAGAAACCATTCGTTAATGACTTATGTGCTAATGTATCTATTATATGGTCGCTTATTATATTTGGCTCCTTCTCACGTGCAATCCAATTCTTAAATCCGTCCGAGGAAAATACCTGCCTCAGAGTAGAATAAAACTCCATTTTCTCCTGTTGCACTCTTTTTGTTTCATCACTGAGGTTGTTTGAATGCAAACGGTATCGTACGCAAGTATTTGTATTATAACCAAAGGTGCCAACTAAACTTAAATTCAGCCACAATGCATAGTCCTGCAGGCGATCATTACTGTACCCGACATATCCCGCAAGTTTGTCTGGTTTTATCCTCGCAATCTTTACAACTGCCGACGGTGCGCAAAGAAAATTTCCTTCCAGCAGTCTTAAAAACAAAGTATCTTTATTGTATAATCCCAAAGTCGCTTGTGCAAATCTTCTTCTTTTTATACGCTGGCCATCGCAATCGATACAGACGTAACGTGAGAATGACGCAACATGGTTGGTGCTCTCAAGGTAAGCCATTTGCGTAGATAAAAAATTGATCTCCCACATATCGTCGTGTCCAAGCATGGCAAAATAATCAATGTCAGGGAGTTTTGATAGAACCGAATTCAGATTAAACCCCACCCCCATATTGTTTTCGTTTATCGTGAAATTGATTTTGTCCGGGTAATCGGATGCAAGTTTTTGAATGATCTCAACCGAACGATCTATTGAGGCATCGTCAATAATATACATTCTAAAACCCTGAAAATCTTGTGTTAAAACGGACTTGATTGCCTGCTCAACAAAGCGCTCTCCGTTATATACAGGCATAAACACAATACAACGAGCGTCAGAAGAATTATACGCACTAGTAGCTTCAGGCAAATAACTCTTCCGAGCGCATTTTGAAATCCTATAATATGAAAGAACCTGCTGAATTTTATATAGAGCTTTGCTTAACTTGTAACCTATTACTCGCTTATCAGTCATATCGTGTATCCTCGAAATATAATTTAGCGACCATCTCGTTCATTGAAACTTGGGCAGTTTTAGACGGATGGCCCTACAACTGCAACCTCTGGATCATCCCATCGCATCCCCCTTTCATCCTCTGGGTGATAAAAACCATCGCACATATAGGTGAACTCTGATGTCTCGTTCAATACCAGAAAACCATGGACAACGCCGCTCGGAATAATAATCTGCTTCTTGTTTTCCGCAGATAAAGTTACACCTACCCATTTCCCGCAAGTTCCACTGCCTTCGCGAATATCAACAGCCACATGGAATCCTTCACCTGAGATCACGTTCACCAGCTATGCTTGTGTATGATTCTTTTGGTAATGAAGCCCGCTTTAAACGCCTTTCATATTTTGCATCAACAGAATTCGTGCCATGCTGCCGATAAAGTAACGTTCTCTCGAGCAGATACTCTTTTTTCACAAACGAAATCGTAATTAACCCAACCACCAGTCATGAACGATGCAATACCGCGGAGTCTGAATGCGTTAAGCCAGCGCTCGGTTGTACATAGTTGGACATTCCGTTACTGTATTTGCACAGGCTGAGATCATTGTACATCGTATTGCATTTTTAGATCAAGAATCTTGTTGAGAGGTTCACCGATTACAGCCATCGATTCATCCACTACCGTAAGTCCGGTGTTCACTGTAATTGGCGCTTGACTTCCATGCTCTCTTTCCATCTCTTGCACATCTTGCATCGTGATCGCAATCTTATTCGGCAGCCAGACATCGTCCTGATCACAGAGCATAACATAATAATCCTGATTGGCTGTCATCACTCTCAGAAGTTTCCACTTCGCGCCTCTGCTATTTCACGAACTCTTGTGGACAAAAATTTTCTCTGGATGTTTAGCCGCATAGCCGAACAAAGGCGAATACGTTTTATTCAATGAGCAGTCATCTTGAATGTGTGCCGAGAAGTTCTGCTCCGTTTGCAGCAGGAAGGATTACATTTGCTCGGCGAGGTAGCGCTCACCGTTATAGGTTGCCATCAACATGGTAATCATGAAGTTCTACTCATTGTTTTGATGCGATATAGGCATCGCATACTTCGGTTGATTCGCCTACCATAACGATTCGACCCTTTTCCAACCATAAAGCATTTTTACACAATGTCTTTACTTGCTCCGCTGAATGAGAGACGAATAGCAGGGTCGTGCCGCCGCTGAGCATGTTTTCCATGCGCTTATGGCACTTTTGTTGAAAGGCATAGTCTCCCACAGCAAGTATTTCATCTATGACCAATATCTTGGGGCGAACCATTGTTGCAATAGAAAAACCGAGACGAGCGGTCATGCCGGAGGAGAAGTTCTTTATCGGCACATCCAAAAATTCGCGCAACTCGGCAAAATCAACGATTTCATCAAGATGCTCAAGCATGAATTTTTTCGAGTGTCCAAGGATTGCGCCATTTAGAAAAATATTCTCGCGCGCAGTCATCTCTGGGTCAAAACCAGCGCCGAGTTCTATCAGCGGAGCAATCGTGCCATAGACTTGCACGGTTCCGATATGCGGCTTCAGGATTCCGCAGATTAATTTCAGAAGTGTTGACTTTCCAGCCCCGTTTGAGCCCACAAAACCCCAAGAATCTCCCTTTTTAACCTGAAAAGTAATATCTTGTAAAGCAATGAACTCTTGAAACATGAGCTGCCCCTTTACCAGCTTAACAAAATATTCCTTAATGCTAAAAATACACTCGGTTGCCATGTTGAAGCGGACGGTCGCTTGATTGATATCTATCGCTAAATTATTACTTTCCATGAGTCCTCCGTTATATATATAAAATAAACCGATCTTGATTCTTAACAAACCGCCAAATCCCAACGGTCATCATAATAATTGCCCAACCGATTCCAGCAATGTAGAGGTTCGGGCCGGAAGGTACGCCATATAAGATACAATCTCTAAATTGCGCGATATATGCGTACATCGGGTTGCAGAATTTGATCAGGGTTTGCAATTGTTCTGGCATGATGCTGATCGGGTAAAAGATGGGTGTAATATACATCCATGCCGTGACGATTACGCCCCATATATATTGTAGGTCCCGAAAAAATACCGACCCTTGCGCAAGAAACAGACCGAGTCCCACGCAGAAAAAGTAAAGCTGCAAGATCGGGAAGATGAACGACAACATACGCCAGGTTAATGGAACGCCTGTGATTAACGTTACGATAATAAGAGCGATCATGGACAACAGGAGGTTAACTAGAGAACTGGTCACGCGCGAAAGCGTGAAGATATACTTGGGAATATAAATCTTCTTGAATAGCGCCGTATTGCCAATAATAGAAACAATAGAGGCGTTGGTCGCCTCTGTCATAAAACCGAACAGAATTTGGCCTGTCAATAAATAAACAGGAAAATACTCAATGTCAAAACGAAACAAGTTCGAGAAGACAACCCACATGATCAACATTGTGAATAAAGGATTGAGTACGCTCCAAAGATATCCGAGAAAACTTCTACGGTATTTCAGCTTGATGTCTCGTGTGACAAGTTGGACAAAAAGATCCTTATATTTTAAAAAATTTCGAACCCATTGTATGATTCTATTCACAACATCCTCCGTTTGTAATTCGTAATATTACTTTTGCATTGTAATTAGCGATCGAGAGGCTTGAAGAACCCAAAGGTGAACCGCCGCAACAAGCAGGCCTCCCTAGAAAGTCCTTTCACGGTATCCCTTACGATTACCAAGCAGTTTTGCCGAACAAAGATAACAAAACTAAAAACAAGAACCAATCGCACCGCCCCTGAGACGTTGGTGAAGATCATATGCGACGAGGCGAATCCCCCCGGATCCTACCTTCACGTCGGAAAAACGCTCGCGATACTTATAAAGCACTTTACCGATCAAAAAGCTTCGCGCATATTCCTGCTTCAAGGTGTAATGATGTGCATGAAGCACAACCGCTTCCGCACAACATGCAATCTGTTAACCTGCGCGGAGAAATCTTGTGGCGATCAGCATATCCTCATTGGTAGGAATCGGGTAATCGCCCCCCATCCCGACCGCGAGGTAAGCGTCTCTTCGGTAAACGGATCATACATCCGATAAGAAAAAAGGCTTTATCCCACGCTGAGCAATACTATTCGCGTTGCGCAGCAAGCTGCTCGGATGGCAATTATTCTCCCATATATCCCTTTCATAGATCGGTGCACCCAAACGGGCACTCTGTCGGCCATATGCACAGGCTACGCAGTCTTGAAGGATTGCGTGGACAAGTGTCTAAATAAGGGTTTCGTCCCTGATCACGAGATCTTGCGTGAAGAATATAATGACGTCGCCGTTCGATGCGCGAAACACAATATCTCGTGAACCGTCATGATTAAAATCCGCACCTCTGATTTCAATAACGCGCGTGAGCGGATATGCTTTGGCAAAACAAAATGGTTTCATCGCTCGACTCGGAATCAACAACAATGACTTCATCGGGCTTTTGTGTCTGATGTGTCAAGCTGTCTAGTAAGCAGCCGATCGTTTCCATCGCATTTAATGTTGGTATAATAACTGATACAGTTATCTATTTTATACAAATAGTACTCTTATTTTTTATAATTTACCATTCTTAAACAAATATGTCAATTTTATTGCATCATTTGAAATGGTATTTTTTAAAAAGGAACTTTTTAAAATAGTGTTCGCAGCGATAAAATGTTTTCAGAGCTTAAACTCAAACTCCTCGGTTTTCTAGCTTGTTTTTCATCCATGTAATGAGCATACTTAATCAAAGTATTTGTTTATCGAGCACGGGTTAGAACAGTCTTAGATTATTGCAATTCCTGGATACTCCCCGATAATTCAGCCTTGGTGCGCATCGCACATGAAATCGTTCACCGGTAGCTTCTGGGACGAATACCTGCACAAGAATTTGTTTATAACTCTTGAGAACGCCAGCGACAAAATTGAATGCTGGCGATGGGACTATAACGAGTTCCGTCCGCACAGCGCGCTAATATACCTGACACCGGCTGAATTTGCCCTGAAAACGGGCTCAGAAGCCGTCTGAACTTGACCTGCTCACTCACTCAAAGTGGTCTACTCTTTGGGGACACCTCACCATGACCTTGCGAAACGTGCCGCTTCCTCGGGTGATTGAAAAATCCTCGAGTAGCTCTGGCAGTCGGATGTATTTCACAATGAGATAATTGAATACGGCAGTTATACCCAGAGCGTAGGCGAGATAGGTCTTTGGTCCGACAGTCGTGAGTTTCCATGTCGCCAACTCGAACGGCCTTGACGGGAAGGACAGCAAAAACGGTTTCTCTTCCTCAAATGCCGACGCCCGACTGCCGTCTCTCTTCTGAACGGCCTGTGGTTAAAGGTCTTAAGCCGTTCCCGAATGGCAGTATTCAGCTCTGACAGTGATAGAAAATGTTCGTTGCGAATAGCGGCCAGTATGAAAGTGGAGACTGCGCCGACAGTACCCTCTACCATCGCCTTATCCTTAGAAGTATGGACTCTTGCGGGGATGACCGCCGTACCGTAATGCTCGGCAAGCTCGCGGAGGTTTGATTCAAAGCGACTTCATGACGCCCATGCCTGTCCACGCCGGTTTTTAGATTGTCGCACTGAACGATTCTGGCTACGCCGCCGAAATACTTGTAAGCATTAACATGTGCCGCCGTCCAGCATTCCTGATTCATGGAGAAAAACGCTTCCACATAGCTGTAGCCGCGTAAAGGCAATGTAGCTACAAAAACGTATGCCAAAATCGCTTCGCCTGTATCCGTGTCTATTACAGTTGCCGTGTCTCCTGCCCAATCACCCTACAGGATCTCTCCTGGCTTGTGGTTCAGGTGCATGGTGGCACTCTTTTTCAAGATAAAGCCGTTGTAGTAATTATTGAACTGAGTAGACTGGTACGGTAATTCTCCTCCGGTCTTGCAAGCGTCGCAATATTCCAGCCACAGCAGATTCAGTGTAACGCCGTTTTTCTGAAGTTCCCGGTAAACATACTCGTAATCCGGCATTTTAAAGGCGGGTTTCCCTAATGCTGAGGGATAAATCATTTCTGCCGGATAATTGTCCGACAACGAATCCGGCAGAGGCCACTTTAAGCTATAGTTCGCCGCTTGTTGTAATATTACGGCTACAGTGTTCCTTGAGCAGGCACAGCTTTAGGCTATCTTCACTTTGTTTAGCCCAAGACTATTCAGCCTCGCAACCTCGCGATAATTGGTCATGTTCATGACCTCCTGTGAATGTTTACACCGCGGTATGCGGTGCAAATTCACATTATATTGCATGTGCCCAACGCGCTCGGAAGCCATGCCCAATCGTCTTGGGGTCGATGCTCAGTTTGTCCGGTCGAGGTGCTCAATCTCGCGCGGAATATTCACAATGCGTCAAAAATGCGACAAAAACTAAGACCAACCTGCGAGTTCATCCTCTCGCAGGTCTTTCTCTATCTCCCCCGAATAACGCTTTCTATGGATTTGTCGCATTGTCGCACGTTTTGAAAAATGAGCTAAAATAGAACCCCCAAAAAAAGTCGCCTAATTAGGGGGTTTTGGCGTGCCCGAAAGGATTCGAACCTTCGACCCTCAGAGTCGGAGTCTGATACTCTATCCAGCTGAGCTACGGGCACAAGTATGTAGTTGTCAATTTCTCGCCTGCAACCACCGGAGTCGGAGTCTGATACTCTATCCAGCTGAGCTACGGGCACAAACGTTATGCTGTTTTCTTCGAAAACGCGCGCAATTTCGGGCGATTTTCCCGCAAAGGCGCGAAGCAGATTATACCACAGGTTTCTTTTCGTAGCAATAGGCGATCGCCTCGCCGACGGTTGCGACGGGCACGAGCTTCAGCCCTGCAATCTTCGGTGCCTTGGCGGATTTCGGCAGCAGCACGGTGTCGTAACCCAGCCGCACGCACTCGTTGAGCCTTGTCTCAATCCGGCTTAATGCACGCACTTCTCCCGTCAAACCAACCTCGCCCAGTGCGGCGGTGCGCGGCGGCAGCGGCAAATCCATCATCGCGGATGCAACGCAGAGCGCAACGGCAAGATCCGTGCTACGCTCGTCGAGCTTCAATCCGCCGACGACGTTAAGGTAGACATCCTTGGTGGAGAGCCGGAGATGCGCCTTTTTTTCCAGCACCGCGAGCAGCAGGCTCAGCCTGCCCGTATCCACACCAGCGCTCGTGCGTCGCGGGTTGCCAAACGCGTTGTCGGTAAGCAGCGACTGCACCTCCGCCAGAATCGGGCGGGTGCCTTCCATCGCGCAGGTGACGCAGCAGCCGGGCGCGGACTCACCGGAGAGGAACAGCCGCGAAGGATCGGCCACCTCGCGCATGCCGCCGTCACCCATCTCAAACACGCCAACCTCGTTGGTCGAGCCGAAGCGGTTCTTCACGGCGCGCAGCAGGCGCAAGCCCTCATGCCGGTCGCCTTCAAAATAAAGCACGGTGTCCACGATGTGTTCCAGCACGCGCGGGCCCGCGATATTTCCGTCCTTGGTGACGTGGCCGACGATGAGCACGATGACCCCCGTCTCCTTGGCATAGCGCGTGAGCCGCGCGGTTGCCGCGCGCACCTGGCTGACGCTTGCGGGCGCGCCCGCGCTCTCCTCGGAGATAATGGTTTGAATCGAGTCCACGATCAGCACGCCGCAGCGCGTGTTGGTCGCCTCGTCCATGATCTGATCCAGATCGGTTTCGCAGAGCACGTCGATGTCGTTTTTCATGCCGAGGCGGTCGGCGCGCAGCTTGATTTGGGACGCGCTTTCCTCGCCGGAGACATATAAAACCACGCACTCCCCGGCCAGCGTATCCGCAGCCTGCAACAATAGCGTCGATTTTCCGATGCCAGGGTCGCCGCCAAGCAGCACAACCATGCCGCGAATCAGCCCGCCGCCCAGCACACGATCCAGCTCGCCCATGCCGGCGGAAACGCGCTTTTGCGGCAGCGAGACGACTTTGCTGAGTTTCTGGGAGACGGCGGTTCCGCTGGGCGACGCGCTCTTGACCTTGACCGCGGCAAACTCGTTCATGGTGTTCCAGCTCTCGCACTGCGGGCATTTGCCCATCCATTTTGCGGACTCATAGCCGCACTCGCCGCAGATAAAGGTGACGCGATCTTTATTTGCCATAATCAGCCCACGACCCGCAGGTATTTCCAGAGGGTCTGCGCGGGATCGCTCATGTCGCGCCAGATGGCGTAGCTTCCGCCCGCCATGACAAACTGCGCGTTGGTACCCGTCTCGCTGATGACATAGGTCTTGTCGTCCGCAAAGACGTAGGCATAGACCGTTTCGTCGCGGCTGAACACCACGCTGGAGGAGGTAATATCAAAATCGATCACGCCGGAGGCGACGCGCTTTGCCGCCGCTCCGCCGACGCTGACATACAGATCGCTGTTTTCATCATGATTGCCGCCGAGGTATGCCCAGCGGTCGCCCGCGGACTTGGGGTCGTGCACAAAGCTGCCGGCGGCAAAGTCCCAGCGGCTGTTGTCGGCAAGCAGGATCGTGCGGATCAGGCTGCTGCCGGGGTTTTGCGCATCCGCATCGGCGAAGATGACCTGTCCACTCTTGATCGACGGCGCGCTCTCGGCATAGGTCGCGCTGGTCAGCACCGCTAAAGTGAGCATCTCGCCGTTTGTCACGTCGCAAACCATCACCTTGGCGGTGGTGCTCGCCGTGCGCTCGGTCCAGACCGCGTAGGGGGTCTCCAGCAGGAGCCTTGGCACTTCCATCGAAAACTCGGCCATTACGGCGGTTTCGCCCGTGGATTTGGTGAGGCGCACGATGCTGCCGCCGCCCGCCGTCTTGCAGTCGGCATACAGGATCACGTCCGCGTTTTCGACGGGATAGCGGATCGTGTCGTTGATGCGCACGATCTCAATGTTGGCAAACGCGCCCGTCTCCGGGTCGAGGCGAACCAGCCTGTCGCAGGCGTTTTCGTTCGCGCCCGTGGCAAAGAGGATCTCGTCGTCATAGATGCTGGGGTCGACCACCGCAGAGGGCAGGCCGTAGCCTTCGCCAAACTGAACGGTCTTGACCTCGTTGGTCAAAATCGGGTTGAGCGGGGAGGCGGTTTGCCGCGCAGGCTCCGTTGCAGCCGCGTTACCAAAGAGCGGCGCGCCGCTGTTGATGCGCGCGTTGATGAGCGGCATGGCGACAAACACGACAAGCAGCACCAGAACCGCCAGCACGCAAAGCGCGATGACCAGCTTGATGAGCGGGCCATAGCTCGTCGCGTCCAGATTCATCCGGCGCTTGGGCACATATATCAGGTTTTTACTCATACGTTTCACGCCTTTCATTTTACCCCAAGCAGCGGGAACGGTCAACGAAAGAAAGCGTGAACGAATGGGCTTGTTGGTATTCAAAGGCATCCTCGATTTCCGCTTGTGATTCATGCTTTTGCGAGACTACAAAATATGGTATCATGATGGTTGAATGCATCGTTCTATTTCAGATAAGATCTGGACTGGATCGAAGAAGATTTAGCAGAAAATCAACGGATAACTGGAGAAGCCATGGCATACCGCGCGCTTTACCGCCAATATCGCCCCACCCGATTTGCAGACGTTATCGGGCAGGAGCACATCACCACCACACTCAAACATCAGGTGTCGTCGGATCGTCCGGCGCACGCCTATTTGTTCTGCGGCACGCGCGGCACGGGCAAGACCACATCGGCGCGCATTTTAGCTCGCGCGGTCAACTGTCTCTCACCGGAAGACGGCGAACCCTGCGGCAAATGCGAAGCATGTATGATCACCGCCGCGGAGGGCGCCTCCGACATCACCGAGATCGACGCCGCGAGCAACAACAGCGTCAACGACGTGCGCGACCTGATTGAAAACGCGCAATACGCGCCGCTCAAGCTGCGCCGCCGCGTGTTCATCATCGACGAGGTACACATGCTCTCCGGCCCTGCGTTCAATGCGCTACTCAAAACGCTCGAGGAGCCGCCGGAGCACATCCTCTTCATTCTCGCCACCACGGAGCCGCAAAAGCTCCCCGCAACGATCATCTCCCGCTGTCAGCGGTTTGATTTTCACAGGCTTTCGATTACGGACATCAAAAACACGCTCACGAGCGTGCTCTATCAGGCTGGCGCGCACATCGAAGACGGGGGACTCACCCTGATTGCCCGCGCGGCGCAGGGCGGCATGCGCGACGCGCTGTCTCTAGCCGACCAGTGCCTCGCGTTTTGCGGGGATAAAGTCACCACAAAGAACGTCTACGATGTGCTGGGCAGCATGGAAGACGCGTTTTTATTCGAAATCTCTAAATATCTACTCTCATCCGACGCGCCGGGTGCGCTCAGGATGCTAGATAGCATCATGCAGGCGGGGCGTGATCTTTCGGTGTTCGCCGCCGACCTTGCGGCGCATTTTCGCGCGTTGCTGCTTAGTAAGACCTGCGGACGCTGCGAGGATTTGCTGGACTGCACAGAGGACGCGATGACGCGCTATCTCGAGCAGGCAAAGGCCACGTCCGAAGCCCGGCTGATGCTGGCGCTGGATCGCCTGATTGCCGCGCAGAACGACATGCGCTATCTGCCCTCTCCTCGCGCGCTGCTAGAGAGCGCGCTGGTGCACATCTGCCGCCCGGAGGATACGGTTTCGCTCGCGAACATTGAAGCGCGGCTGGATCGCCTCGAAGCGCAGTTAAAAGAAGGACTTCCTGTCCGTGATTCGTCTTTCCAAAAGAAAGAAGCTCAAAAAGAAGGCATTCCCGCGCAAGCACCCGCGAGGCAGCAGGCTTCGCCGGAACCCGCGAGACAATATAAAATAGAAGCGCCCGCGGCGCAACCCCCACCCAAGGCGGAGCCAAAACCCGCGATGACGGAACCCGCGCAGGAAGCAGCGCCCTGGGTCGATCTGGCCCCTCCGCCGGAGGAATGGTCACCAGAGGACGAGTACGCGCTTGCCCCACAGGAAGAGATCGTCAAGATCGCGCCAAAGCCCGACCCCAAGCCGGAAGCCAAACAGGAAAAGGCAGCGCCGAAACCGGCAGTTAAGGCGGCAGGCGGAAGCAGCGACCCCGCGACCATCTGGCGCGAGGCGATTGCGAATATCCCCAATATGTTTGTGCAGGCGCTCGCCAGAGAGGCCGTCGCGCTCCATTTTGAGCACAACACGCTCACGGTCGGGTTTACCGACGCGCAGGAGATGAAACACAAGAGCCTAAACGCTCCGATCAACTTTGAGCCGACGCAGCGTGGGCTACAGCAGGTCAAGCCCGACGCAAAGCTCGTGATCACCACCGCGAAGGCAGCCCCCGCCAGCGGACAGGCGGAGGAACTCGCCAAAGCCCTTTTTGGGGACAAGCTCACGATCGAGTAAACTCAAACATAAGATAGAAGTGTTCGGGGACAAACTCACAATAGAATAAATCAATTTATAATATAGTAAGATCAAAGAGATATCTTCAGGAGGAATTATTTATGGCAAAAGGCGGATTTCCCGGTGGTATGGGCGGTATGGGCGGCGGCAACATGCAACAGCTGATGATGAAAGCCCAGAAGATGCAGCAGGACGTGGCGCGCACGCAGGCGGAACTCAACGAGCGTGAGTTCACCGCGAGCAGTGGCGGCGGCATGGTCAGCGTCACCGTCACCGGCAACAAGGACGTGAGGAGCATCGTCATCAACCCCGCATGCGTCGATCCCGACGATGTCGAGATGCTGCAGGATCTCGTGCTCTCCGCGGTCAACGAGGCGCTGCGCACGGCGACCAAGACCGTTGAGGACGAAATCGGCAAAATCACGGGCGGTCTGGGGCTTGGCCTGTAACTATGCTCACCATTGAACCCATCGTTCGGCTGACTACCCAGCTCTCGCGCCTGCCCGGCATCGGGCAGAAAAGCGCGCAGCGGCTTGCTTACCATATCCTCGATACACCGCTGGCGCAGGCGCAGGAGCTTGCAGCCGCGATTCTCGCCGCGCGCGAAAAGGTCGTGGACTGTCCCATTTGCGGAACGTATACGGACGTCAGTCCCTGCGGCATCTGCGCGGACACCAACCGCGACGGAAGTATTCTTTGCGTGGTCAGCGACGCAAAGGACGTCATCGCCATGGAGCGCACGCGCGAGTTCCACGGAAAATATCACGTGCTGCACGGCGTGCTTTCGCCCGTGGACGGCGTGGGGCCCAACGACATCCGCATCAACGAGCTGGTCGAGCGCGTCAAGGCGGGTGGGGTCAAAGAGGTCATCATCGCGACCAATCCGGACGTGGAGGGTGAGGCGACCGCGAGTTATATCGCACGGCTGCTCAAGCCTATGGGCGTGAGTTGCTCGCGCATCGCGCACGGCATCCCCATCGGCGGCAATCTCGAGTATACCGACGAGGTCACGCTGGCCAAGGCGATGGAGGGTAGAAGGTTACTGTAACAAACAAAAATAACGGCTTGCGCCGTTATTTTTTTGCACTCGTTTTGTCTATAAGCACACCCGATATGCCGTCGGCAGCGCGTGGGATTTGTCCAGTATGATCCAGCCTTCTGGCAAAGCATCCGCCGAGACCTCAGCCGCGCAAACGCGCATGTGCCACTCGATATGCGTGAAGATGTGTTTGCGCTCGTAGAAGCGCAGCTCGCCGACGGGATGGATGCCGTGCCCACCTAGCCAAGCGGCGGCTTCGGTGTCAGATAGTTCCCCGGCCTCTTCCGGCAACTGCCACAGTCCCGCGAGCAAACCGCTTTCGGGACGACGAAAGCCGATCAGCCCGCCGCCCATCGTCAGCGCAAACACGGTCTTGCGCTCGATCCTTCTTGCCTTTTTTGCGGAGAGCACGGGCAGCTCCGCCGTTCTGTTTTCGCGATAAGCCACGCAGCCTTCCTGCACGGGACATTCCGCGCACTTGGGTTGCCCGTTTGGCAAACAGACGGTGGCACCGAGCTCCATGAGAGCTGCGTTGAAAGCGCCCGGTTGCTCCGCAGGCACGAGCGGCAGAAAAAATGCACGTACCTCTTTTTTAAACGCAAGATCGCGAATATCCCGCGCCACGCCAAACAGCCGCGCGTAGACGCGCAGCACGTTTCCGTCCACAGCGGGCACCGCTTCGCCAAACGCAATCGACGCGATAGCCCCCGCGGTATATTCCCCGATGCCGGGCAGGGTGAGGAGAGCATCATAGCTTTGCGGCATGGTTCCGCCAAAACGCAGGACGATCTCGCCCGCGGCGCGCTTGAGGTTGCGGGCGCGGCTATAGTAGCCCAAGCCCTCCCAGAGCTTGTGCAGGCGGTCGTCGTCCACATTTGCCAACGCAAAGACATCCGGCAGCTCGCGCAAAAACCGCTCGTAATAGGGAATCACGGCGGCAACGCGCGTCTGTTGCAGCATGATTTCGCTGATCCAGACGGCGTAGCCGTCGTGTGTTTTGCGCCACGGGAGATCCCGCGCGTTTGATTGATACCACTCCATCAAAGGTGTCATCCAGTTCATAGAACCAGTATAGCACACAACATTCGAGCGCTTTGCGTGAAAAATGCGCGGAATTAGCGTGAAATTTGTGCTATACTGTGTTTCTGAACATACGGGTTCTCCTGCAAGCGTGGGCGAACCCTGATCAAATCACAGAGGTGAACAATATGGATTATTCGGAACTGACCCGTCAGGCGGAAGAAGCCGTCGACCACCTGCTTGCGAGCGCACTATACCGCAAGGGCGATATCTTCGTCGTCGGCTGTTCGACGAGCGAAATCGTAGGCAAACGCATCGGCTCCGCTTCCAGCGAAGAGGCCGCAAAGGCCGTCATGGACGCGATCTTGCCGCGGGTGACCGGGGCGGGACTTTATCTTGCCGTGCAGGGCTGCGAGCACATCAATCGCGCAATCTGCACCAGCCGCGCCTGCATGGAGCAATATCGTCTGCAGGAAGTCTGGGTGCGCCCGTGGCTGCACGCGGGCGGCGCGTTTGCAACCGAGGCATACAACCGCATCCCCGATCGGGTGATGGTGGAGAACGTGGACGCGCAGGCGGCGCTTGGCATGGACATCGGCGGCACGCTCATCGGCATGCATCTGCATCCCGTCGTGGTGCCCGTTCACACCGAGCAGCGCAAGATCGGCGAGGCTTCTTTCATCCTCGCAAAGACGCGCCCCAAATATGTTGGCGGCCCGCGCGCGCAATATCAAGAGGATGAACCCGCGCACAAGTAAGCGTTTTTACTTGTGTTTTATACCAAATATGGTATGACAGCAGTTCGCGTATACAGTATAAAGTGTACGATCTTGCGCATAAAAAGCACAAAAAACGCCCAATCATTGGATTTGTTCGGACATTTATACAAAAAAATACATTGCAATTTTACAATTGGGTGTACTATACTAACTTTGGTATCCGCGTATCGGGTCTGTGGTTGAAAATCGATGCCAGTCGCAGGCAAAACGATCCACGTAAGCGGGCAAAGCCCCGTGAGCATGGTGCGGTCTAGAAGTAAGTCCAACCGAAGCATTTCAAACATGCAATTCGAGAGAGGCAGTAGTGAGAGGCATATCGCCGGGTAGCGACACTTCCAGTTGGCGGGTGTGGGGGCAAAAACCAGGTCAGCCGGCACTCGGATATCAAAAATTTTCACGAACCGAAAAGGGGAAAAAGCGAAATGTTCCAAGACAAAACACTGGTATGCAAGGATTGCGGTAAGGATTTCATCTTTACGGTCGGCGAGCAGGAGTTTTACGCGGAGAAAGGGTTCCAGAATGAGCCTGTCCGCTGCAAAGACTGCCGCTCCAGCCGCAAGACCACACGCAGCAACGACCGCGAGATGTTCGATGCGGTCTGCGCGGAGTGCGGGGCGCCCACCAAGATCCCGTTCCAACCGAGAAACGACCGTCCCGTCTACTGCAGCAACTGCTTCCAGAACCACAAACGCTAACGCATTCCCCTTATTCCGTTCTCGGATATAATCGGAATCAGAGTTTACCAAAACGACTGAGAGGCGTTCTCCCCAAAAGGAGACGCCTTTTCCGATTTTTGGGGAGTTCTTTTTGCGGGGCTTTCCCCGCTTGCCAGCAAAACAGACCCGTGTTATGCTTGATCTGCAAACAATCGAAGAAATCGAGGACGATACAACATGGAATCCGTCAAAGACCGCTTCTTGCGGTATGTCAAGATCGACACCCAGTCTCAGCACCATGTGGACAAAATCCCCAGCACAGATAAACAGCTCGTGCTGAGCCGAATGCTGCGCGACGAGCTCATCGCCATCGGAGCGAGTGACGTTTCTCTCGACCCGCACGGCTACGTGACCGCGACGATCCCCGCCAACACGAACAAAAGCGCGCCCGTCGTCGGCCTTCTTTCGCATGTAGACACCGCGGACGCGGTCACCGGCGCAAACGTAAAGCCCCTGCTCACGCCGAACTACGCGGGCGGAGACATCGACATGGGCAACGGCTACACTCTCTCGCCCGCAGATTCACCCGCGCTGCTGGGTCACATCGGCGATGAGATCATCTGCACCGACGGCACGACGCTGCTGGGTGCGGACGACAAGGCAGGCGTGGCGGAGATCATGACGTTTGCCGAGCGGATGCTGCGACCCGACGCGCCGGAGCACGGCAAGATCCGCATCGGTTTCACGCCGGACGAAGAGGTCGGGCGCGGAGTGGATCTCTTCGATGTTCCTGCATTTGGCGCGGACTTTGGCTACACCGTCGACGGCGGCACGCTGGGCGAGATCAACTACGAGTGCTTCAATGCTGCGGGCGCGGAGATTCGCATCCAGGGGCTCAGCCTGCACACCGGCAGCGCAAAAGGACGGATGATCAACGCGCTGCTGCTTGCCATGGAGCTGCACGACCTGTTGCCACGGTTTGAAAACCCCGCCTGCACGGACGAGTACGATGGATTCTTCCATCTCGATAAGCTGGAGGGCTGCGTCGACCACGCCGACATGTCCTATATTCTGCGCGACCACGACATGGAGAAGTTTGAGCAGAAAAAGGTTTTGATGACGAAAGCCTGCGCCTACATGAACGATAAGTACGGCGCGGGTACCGTCACGCTCAATTTGGAGGACACCTATTACAACATGAAGTCGAAGGTGCCGGCATTTATCGTTGACGCGGCTAAAAGCGCGATGGAAGCCGTCGGCGTCGTGCCGTACTGCGCGCCCATCCGCGGCGGCACGGACGGCTCGAGACTCAGCTACATGGGTCTGCCCTGCCCGAACCTCTGCACCGGCGGACACAACTTCCACGGGCGGTATGAGTTCATCAGCACACAGGCGATGGAGACGGTGGTTCAGATACTCGAAGAGCTCGTTCCGTCGTTTGTAAAGTAACCGCACCCTGCTAGTGATCAACAAACCATTCGCAATCCACCGGAGGATGCATGAAGATTTGCCGATATTGCGACACACAAGCGCCGGACGCAGATACGTCCTGCGATTATTGCGGCTCAAAGGAGTTTGATTTCGTCTGCGAGAACTGCCAGACGCGATTTCACTCCGGCTTTTGCCCCGACTGCGGCGCGCAGGCAGGCGAGAAGCCGCGCATCTGCCCGAACTGCGGCGCGCGCTCGATGAGCGTGTTTTGCCCCGACTGCGGACGAAGCCTGATTCCGCTGACGCGAGAACCCGCGGCTTTTGCGCAGCAGGTAGCAGACGTTTCTTCCCGCAGCAACGTCGGCCTCGTGATTCTGACGGTGTTTATGCCATATATCGGCGCGTGGATTTTGCTGCTGAATGATCGCTACAGCCGAAATCTGAAGATCTTTGCCCTGCTCTATAGCGCGTTTGCCAGCGCGATGCTGTTCTTGCAGCGCAGCTGGGTTGCCGGGCTTGTATGCTTTACCCCCATCGCGGGTTATGGGATCAAGGTTGGGTTGGATCGCGTCCGGCGCGTCACGCGCAACTAGCCGCCTAATTTTTTCAAGCAAAACAACAGGCTCCCGGCCAATGCGCCGGGAGCCTGTTGCGTATCATATTGTTGACTAGATATCCCAGTCTTTCTTTACGTTGTCCCGTTTCACGCGGGCTGTCTGATCCGCGCGCTTTGCTTCGTCTGCCATCCTCTGGCGGACAACTTCCTCTTTTTCGGAATACGACATGGGGTTATGGGAGATCATGTTGCGAAGCACGTCGATTCTCGCCTGCGCCGCGGCCTGTTCCGGGTCGCTCCAGTCGATTGGCGCGCCGGATCGGGCACCCTTGTGGGACACGATACGTCACTTCCGTTCTGGTTTGATTTTTGTGGGAGTTCGAGCTCATTCTAGTCCTGCGCACGTGGAATGTCAATTGCGTTCGCCCGAATTTCGTTATACCCGATATTTGGAAAAGCCCGTAAGCAGGTAAAGCCCGAGGATTGCGTTAAAGCCCGTTGCGGCAAAGACACTGAAGCGCTCAAACACGCCAAACAGGCTCTTTGGCGCAAGTCCAATGCCGACGGGGCCGCCGAACATGACGACCAGTGCGACAAGCGCAAACACACCCAGCGAAACATACGCTTTTTTGCGCAGACCGCCGATGATGAAAAACACCAGCGAGAGAATTGAAAGCCCGACCACGCCCGCGGTGACCACCATGTGCATCACGTCCTGAAACGCGCCCGCGTAACCGCTGTCCGTGAGCGGAAAACTCGCGTAACCCGCGGCGGAGACCCAGTTCATCGCGGCGAAAAGATAAACGCCGAGGCGCAAGGGTTTGTTGAGCTTGCCCTGCACAAACACGCAGACCATCATCACGCTGACGATGCCGCAGAGGCTATAGAGACTAGAAAGCTGGTTCCAGAGCATGCGCGACGGCGCGTTTGCGGCGCTGAGGTCGCTCACCGCCTGCTGCGTCCAGACATAGCCCGGATACGCGAGCGGCGAAAACACGACCGCCGCCGTGTAGGAAAGAAGGCTGACGAGGCCAAGCAGGCCAAGCCACTGGATGAGTGGTTTCTTTGGTTTCACGATTGTAATACCCCCATTATTTTTGATTGATTATGCTTGACCGCGCATCCCATACGCGAAAGAATCCCCATATTTATACTTGATCGAATATGCTTGACCGCGCATCCCATACGCGAATGAAGCCCCTCTTTATGATTTAGGCGACATCGATGCCGAGCAGCTGCTTTGCCACAAGGCCGATGACGAACGACAGCGCGGCAACACCAAGGCTGATTGCCACCATCTCGCCAAAGCGTTTCAGGAACGGCAGGTCCTGCGCCACGGAGATATAGTAGTTAAACGCAAGAATGATCAGCACCACCACGAAGATCATGATGCCGAACGCCAGCAAATACAGCTCGTTTGGCAGCAGCAGATACGGCAGCACGATGGCAACCACGGTGAGCAGATAAGCTGCTCCCGTATATGCGCTGGACTTGAGCGCCTCGCCGTTTCCTTCCGCGCGTTTGGCGAGATAGTTGGAAGCCGCCATAGACAGCGTCGCCGAAACGCCGGTGATGATGCCGGAGAGCGCGACGAGCCGGTTGTTTGCCAGCGCAAACGTCAGCCCCGCGATGGTACCCGTGAGCTCCACGAGCGCGTCGTTAAGACCCAGCACGATGGAGCCCACATAGTGCAGCCTCTCCTCGTCGATCATCTCCATGAGCTTTGCTTCGTGCGCCTCCTCGTCGGCAATCACGCGCCGCACCTCGGGCAGCTCCGTTTCAATGGCGCGCAGGTCGGCTAGACCAAGGTCCTCGCCCTTTTCAAAAAACTTGATCGTAAACGTGATGCCGAGTAAGCGACTCAACAGCGTAAAGAGCACAATCTTGGCCCGATCCGGCGCGACATCCCGCCCGGTATAAGCGCGCCAGGTTTCATAATGCCCCCGTTCCGCGCGGGAGATCTCCTCAAATGCGCGTTTGTTGTTCTCGTCCTTTTGGCGCGCGGCAATCCTGCCGTAGAGGATGCTTCCGGTCAGCTCGTCCCGCTGCATACGAAGCAGGCGTTTCATCAGATCCGGCGTGATGGTTTTCTCCATTTCGCAACCTCGCTTTCACCCATGATTTGCGCAATAACTCTGGTTTTCGCGTTCATTATACGCTCTAGGTCGCCTTGCGTACAGGGACAGTTTTGGCATATTTGCATACCGTATTGTAAAACTTTGCTGCGGCGGATTGTGGTCGGAACTAGGAACAGAAAACCCGCTCTGGAGATCATCCGGAGCGGGTTTTGTGTGTTGCTATTACAATAGGTTACGGCTTAGAAGAGCTGGGTGTTGTCCGTGTCGTCGTCCTCGTCGTCGTCATCAATCTTATCCTCACGGTTCTTGATGTAGAGCCAGATGCCGCCCACGATGAGCGCCACCGCGATGAGGATGATTGCCGCAATGAACCAGCCGTCCGAACCGATTCCTGCGCCGTCCTTATCGGGCGAGACGGAGGGAGAGGGCAGCGGACTTGCGGACGCATCTGGCGAGGGTGAGAGCGAGGGCGAGGGGCTAACGGTGTTGATGTCGCGGTTGAGGAAGACATAGTCCGAGCAATGCGTCTGCGAAACGCTTGCCCAGCCCGTGTTGTCCACCACTGCGGTCTGCTGAAACGCGAGCGAATTGTCCGCGTTGAGCAGATAGTAATACAGCGTCTTGCCCGCGTTTGCGGCGCCGACGTTCAGGCGGATGTTCGCCTTGCCCGGCAGCTCGCCGCTGTAGTTGTAGTGCACGGTTGCGACATATGCATCGCCCGCAATCTCCTGCGCGGTCTGCACGGCGATGGAGTTGTTGATCGACGCGCCGAAGTCATACCACAGCTGGGTATACGTCTGCGTCATCGTCCCCTTGGGGAAGGTGAACTCCACGTCGTCCTGCTTGATGGTGACGTCCTGCGTCTTGTTGCCCTCCGCGAGGCTCTTCATGGTCGAATACAGGATGCGGGTGTTGTCCTGCGTGAGGGTATAGGTATACAGCGCGGTGGCGCCGCTGTCGGTCGTGCCGGGTTTCGGCGTAGGTGTTGCGGTTGGTTCGTCGTCATCCGACGATGCCGCGTTGGTCGAGGTCTTGTATGCATCGCTAGAAGGCGAAGCATCCGTGGTCGCCGTCGCCTTATAGCGCTGATAGAACGTATAGCTCGTGCCGGACTTTAAGCCGCTGAACGTCGTGCTGTCCTGCCAGGTGGTGCCGCCGCGGGAATATTCACAGCCCGCAACCGCGTTGAGTACGATCTTTGAGGTCGTGCGGCTGTAGCGCGAGGGTGCATCCGGCAGGTTGCCGACATAATACGCCTTGGCGACCGTGCCGAGGGACTTGGAGACGACGCCGCCCTGCACGGAGCTTGTCACCTCCAGCGTGAGCTGGTTGCCGATATCTGCCGCGCTCACCACATATACCACGCCTGTACCCGCGACGGTGTTGCCGCGCTTCCATGTATAGGTCAGCGTGCCCGTGTTGTTGCTGCCGGTGAGCGTCGCGGTCATGGTCATGCCATAGCGCGCCTCGCCGGTGGTCGTAATCGTTCCGGTAAGACCAGCCAGCGTGCTGAAGTTCACGCCCGTGCCCGCCGCGGAGGCAAGCGTGGTTGCCGTCTCCGCCACGCGCTGATAGAACGTATACGCAGCCCCGGCTGCGAGACCGTGGAACGTGGTCGTGTCCTGCCAATAGGTGCCGCCGAGTGAATACTGATAGCCGCTGACCGCGTTGAGCGTGATGCTTGAGGCGGTTGCGCTCGCCATCGTCGGCGCCGCAGGCGCGGTTGTGTTCTCCGCCTTGAGCACGGTTGCCGTGGCGGCGGAGAGCGTGCCGCTCTGGTCACTTGCGGTGACATAGAGCGTGATTACCTGACCCACATCCGCGCTGCCGAGCAGATAGGTTGCCCCGCTGCCGACGGTTGAGCCGCCGCGCTGCCAGACATAGCTGATCGTGCCCGTGGACGTAGAGCCGGAAATCGAACCCGTGAGGGTCTTGCCGGACTGCGCCGTGCCGGTGATCACCGCGGTTCCGGTGATGCCGGAGACGGTCGCGATGGTGGTCTTCTCGCTGGTGTCGGAGGCAAGCGTGGTGGTTGTCTCCTTCACGCGCTGGTAAAAATCATAGCTTGTGCCCGTGGTGAGGCCGCTAAACGTCGTGCTGTCCTGCCAGGAGCCACCCGTGCGCATGTATTCATAGCCGCTTACACTCTGCAACAAAACGGTGGTGTCCGTGACGGTCAGCGCCGCGGGCTTGCTTACGCTGCCGACATACGGCGTTTTGGTGATCACTGCGGTCGAAGCGTTCACGGTGCCCGTCAGGGTCGCATCCGTCACGTCGAGCCGGATGATCTTGCCGACATCCGCCGCAACGAGCGTATAGGTGGTGTCCTTGTTGCCGGTGGCTACCTGCGTTTCCGTTGCGCCGTCCACGCGGATCCACTTGAGCGTGATGCCACTTAGATCCGTCTGGTTGAGGCCGGAGAGAGAGGCGGACAACGTGCCGCCGAGATATGCGTTGCCGCTAATCACCGGCGTGCCGGAGAGTACGGTATCTTGCGTGCGGGTGATGTAGACCTCCAGATCGCCCGCGAGTGCCTCGCCGGAGAGGTTGAAGCTGCCGCTCACGCCGTTGACTTTGACGGAGGTATGCACGGCATATCCCGCCTGCGAGGGGATTGTGAAGGCAACTGTCGTTCCGCTCGTTACCGCTTGTCCGCTGACGATGGCGCTGCCGCCCGCGGTCGCGCTCTGCCCGGCGGCTGCCGTGGTGAAGACCACCGCAAACTGGGTGCCGTCCGCTACGGTTGTAAACGAGCCGGACATTGCCGCGCTGACGTTGGGCGTTGCCGCAAGGTCGGCAAACACTCCCGCTTCGGCATTCACCGAATACGGCGTGCTTACCACAAGCGAGAGCGGCGTGCCGCCGCTGGTGAAATCGGTTAGATCATAGACGGCGTACCAGTGGTCGGCAATCGCGTCGCCAACCAGTGTGCCGGAGGCGGCGTCCGCCGTATAGGTCGTGGTGCCGTCGGAGACGGTGATGCTCTTTGTGCCGACCAGCGTCACCTTTTCACTGAGTGAAAATATGACCTTCTGGTTTGCCGTTGCCGCTGCGCTCACCGAAGGCGAATACAGCGTGGCGACGGGGGCGGTGGTGTCCGCGTCTGCCAGCGCTGATGCAGGCAGCGAAAATGCCAGCATGAGCACGGCGAGCAGCGCCACCCATTTATTGTGTTTCATTCGATTCATATGCGTTCCTTTCCGCGGCGCGGCGGATGTTTTCTTTGCCGCGCGCAGTGGGTCCTTTTGTGTGGTTTTTCGTGTGGTTGTTCATGTGGTTTTTTTCAGGCGTTGGGTTTTGCTTTCCTCCGGCGGGAGTCCGGCGAAAAGGCGAATTCTGAAAACGGTGCGTTCATGGACGAATCGAACACTCTTTGCCTCAGTATGCCACAATCAAAATTCGATTGCAAACCGCCAAAGGCGCTTCTATATACAACACTGCGCAAAACCGCAAATCGTTGCAGAGTGTTTGCATTTTCTTCCAAATTTTCAAGATGTTTTTTTCGGAGTATGATTTCTATTCAAACTTTGGATCAAGTTTAGCCAATGGTTTGTTCAGAAGAGTGTTTGCATTTTCTTCCAAATTTTCAAGATGTTTTCTTCGGAGTATGATTTCTATTCAAACTTTGGATCAAGTTTAGCCAATGGTTTGTTCAGAAGAGTGTTTGCATTTTCTACGAAATTCTTAAAAAATTCTTTTGATACTTTTTTTGCATTTTATCGATAAACATAAAAATCGCACCTTTTTGCACGCAGTATTCAAAAAACCCGCCGGCGTCAGCCGGCGGGTTTTCTCGCGTCCCGTTCTTTTTACAGCGCGTGTTTCAGCGCGAGAAACCTGCGATACAGCGCGTCATATTCGCAACCGCAATCACCGCATTCCTCATTTGCCTGCTCCACCGCCAAAATCAGCTCGTCCATACAGCTCTCTCCGCAAAGGTATGCGCTCGCGGGGGCAGAGATCAGCTCCCAGCCCGAGTCCGCAAACCGCCTAAGAATCGTCCGAAGTTCATGCTCTTCCATCTGCGTGTGCCTCCTCTCTATTTTCGTGTTTGGGGGTACCGTGTCGGAAATGTCGTTTACTTCGTGTTCTGCTGTTTTGGCGATTCTTCCGCTGTTCAAAAAAATCTGCTGCCGAGAAGGTTATTCCTTCGCGCCCTGCTCTTTTTTCAGGCGCGCCGCCTCGCGCTCCTCTTCTTCCTTGAGCTGCGAATAGTAAATCGCGCCGTTGTTCTCGTCCCAGAGGCGCTCCATGTTGTAATACTTGCGCTCTTCGGGATAGAAGATATGCACGAGGATATCCGCAAAGTCCAGCACGATCCACTTTCCTTCGCCATAGCCTTCGCTGCGGCGCAGGTTGAGGCCGAGCTCAGCCGCCTTTGCATCCACCTCGTCCGAGAGGGATTTCACCTGCTGGGTCGCTCTGCCGCTGCAGATGATGAACCAGTCGGCTACGATTGTTTTATCCGCCACGTGAATGGCGACGATGTCGAGCGCCTTTTTATTGTAGAGAACTTCGCAGACGCTGAGCGCCTTTTGCTTGATGGATTCGTTCAATTGGTTTCCTCCGTGTTTTGTTTGTATTCTTCGCTTTGGTGGTCTTGCACCATAGTGTCGTTATTATTATTGTATTCTTCGCTTTGGTGCTCTTGCACCGCCGTGTCGTTTTTTTCTCTGGTTTTGATTATTCTGTCGCGCTGCGCCGGCGCAGTTTTTCTGCGTACCATTGCGCCGCTCTAGCCGAGGCGGGATGCTCGACCTTGCCCTTTTTTCCAAGCAGCTCGGCAACGCGCTGCAGCGCATAGACCATATAGGTGTCAATGTCTTCGGTAACGCGCGCGCGGTCTTGCTCCACGCCGGGGAAGGTGCGCGTGGGCTCGATGAGGTCCGCCGCGTAGATCGTCGCGTCAAAATCCGTCATGCCCCAGTCCCCCGTGGTGTGCAGCCGAATCGCGCGGAGGATGGTGTCATCGTTGATGCCGTATTCCGTCTTTGCCAGAACCGCGCCCGCAAACGCATGGTATACGGGTGCAATCCCCGTTTCGTCGCCGGAAAGCAACTCCTGCGTCAATGGATCGAGGCACTTTGCGCAGTCATGCAGCAGCGCCGCAATCTGCGCCTTTTGTGCGTCCTGCTTCCACAACTCGGCGAGCATCGCCGCGGCGCGCATGGTGCCGCAGACATGCGTAAAGCGTTTGGACGAGAGCGCCGCGCGGCTTTTTTCCAGCAGCGCGCGCACAAAGTCAGAAAAGTACGCCCCGCCTTCATAGACCGCCTGCTCGACCCCGGTCGGTAGCATGCCTTCCACGGAAAGCCCCGTGAGCAGACGCTTTCGAATCTCGGTGGACGAGATCACGTCCGCCTTCGCGGAGAGCAGGCGCACGTTTGCACCATATCGCTCGCGCAGCATCTGCGCGGTTGCCGCGTCGTTTTGGTCGATACCCACACGCGGCACGCAGAGCACGCTTGCAATCTTGAGCACCTCTTCGGGGTGATACCAGTTCGGCAGATCGGATAGTGTGTCGCTACCGATGATGATGAAGAGCTCCGCTTCGGGATATTGCGAATTTAGCTCCTGCAAGGTCAAGAGCGAGTAGCTCTTTCCCCCGCGCACGATCTCCTGATCGCTCGCCTCAATCCGCTCCTCGCCGCAAGATGCGATCTGCACGAGGCGGAATCGCTCGCTGGCGGGCACGCCTTCGTCTACCGCTTTGTGTGGCGGGTCGGCGGCAACCATGAGCAGTACGTGATCCAGCGCGGCTTCGTCCCGTGCGATTCGCGCCATCTGCACATGCGCGCGGTGGATGGGGTTGAATGTGCCGCCGAGCAGTCCGATTCGCATGTGAGCCGCCCTATACCCCTCTCGTTCTCTTCCGGAATCGGCATGGTTCATAAAAATCCGCCGACAGTCAAAAATATTTTCTACTATATAGAATACCATGCTTTCCCGCACGGATTCCATGATTCGCGCATCTTCTACCTAATAGAATACCATGTTTTGCCGTTTGGTAAAAGAGCGGGTTTGATTCACCCCCGCTAGCGCCTGCGGAATTGACAAACACGGGGCAGAATGCGACAATATTCCCGTATAAATATTAGCTCTGTCTGCATGCGCGCGCGGTTCGTTTCAATGCGCGTCAGGCGGGCAAACACGATTCGGAAAGCGGGGAAACACATGGGTATCGAATACAAAAAGCTGCAAAACGGAAGCGACATCCGCGGCGTCGCCATGGAGGGCATCGAAGGCCAGCCGGTCACGCTCAGCGCGGAGGCCGTGATGAACATCGCCAAGGCGTTTGTGCTGTTTTTGCAGGAGCGCACGGGCAAGAGCGAATTGAGGCTCTCCATCGGGCGGGACTCCCGCCTTTCCGGCGAAAAGCTGCTCAAGGCCGCGGCAACCGGCATCCTCGCGATGGGCGCGGATCTCGCGGAGTTCGGGCTGGCGAGTACGCCGAGCATGTTCATGAGCACCGTCACCAAGGGCTATGAGTACGACGGAGCCATCATGCTCACCGCGAGCCACCTGCCCTGGAACCGCAACGGCATGAAGTTTTTCACCAAGAACGGCGGGCTGGAAAAGAGCGACATCGCCGCCATTTTAGCCAGCGCAGAGGCGGACGCGTTTATCCCCGCCGTCGAGCGCGGCAAGCTTGAGACCGTCGATTTCCTCTCTGTCTACGCAGCGGGGCTGGTCGAGCGCATCCGCAGCGGGGTCAATGCGGCGGATTACGCGCATCCGCTCAAGGGATTTCACATCGTCGTGGACGCGGGCAACGGCGCGGGCGGGTTTTATGCCGAGAAGGTGTTGCTTCCGCTGGGAGCAGATACCACTGGCAGCCAGTATCTTGAGCCCGACGGGCATTTCCCCAACCATCAGCCAAACCCCGAAGACAAGGCGGCGATGGATTCCATCGCGCAGTGCGTGCTGACGAACAAAGCCGACATGGGCATCATATTCGATACCGACGTCGACCGCGCGGGCGCAGTTGCCAACGACGGCAAGGAGCTCAATAGAAACCGCCTGATCGCACTGATCTCCGCCGTGCTGCTGGAGGAATACCCCGGCACGACGATCGTCACCGACTCGATCACCAGCAGCGGGCTTGCCGCGTTTATCGCGGAAAAAGGCGGCGTGCATCATAGATTCAAGCGCGGGTATAAGAACGTCATCGACGAATCCATCCGCATCAACAAGAGCGGACGCGACAGCCAGCTCGCCATTGAGACCAGCGGACACGGCGCGCTGAAGGAAAACTACTTCCTCGACGACGGCGCGTACCTCATCACCAAGCTGCTCATCAAGATGGCGCAGCTCAAGGCGGAGAACCGCACGCTGTTTTCGCTGATCGACTCCCTCGCGGAACCCGCGGAGAGCGTCGAGGTGCGCATGAATATCCTGATTCCGGAGTTCGCGCCCTATGGCAGCGGTTTGCTCAAAGACCTCGCCGCCTATGCCGCAAAAGAGAATTGGGACGTGGCGAAGGAGAATTACGAGGGCCTGCGCGTTTCGTTTGGCGCGGGTGAGGGCGACGGCTGGTTCCTGCTTAGGATGTCGCTGCACGATCCGCTCATGCCGCTGAATATCGAGAGCAATTCCGTCGGCGGCGTGCACCAGATCGCGGAAAAGTTGTATGCGTTTTTGAGCGGGTATGACAAGCTGGAGACGAGTGGGTTGAAGAATCTTTAAGATACGCTAGAAACATAAAAACGGGAGGCGAATGCTTCCCGTTTTCTTATTGAAGTTATTTATATTATTACGATCGATAGTTGTTAAAATCAATTGCAATATGGTATCATTTATGTAATCTTGAGATAGCTTTTAGGACATAAACATGAGGAATTTTATCCCCTTAATACGAGCAGATCGATTGCGAGAAATCAACGAATACAAATCGAGAGGTTATGTGTTCAGAGATCGTCAAGATAAGTATCTGTTTGTTCGAAAGCTCTTAGTCACAAATTATAGTCTGAATAACGACAATCTTGATGTTAATGATCGAGTTAATATCAATGATAAGGTCGAGTTTGGTTTTCAAGTAAGAAATGATCATAAAGAACCTAGGTTCTTTATTGTGACCGAACATGACAATCAAATCCAGATTTGCGTTTACTTGACAATATATGAAATTTACGAACTGTTACTTAAAATTTCGAGAGACACTTCCATTGATGAAATCGTCAACTGTCTATTAAGCCCCAGAGCCGCAAAGTGGTATTTCCAATACTCAGGTTTAGAATTCGATTTGAGCTTTTATAACGACATCCCGCTTCACAATAGGAACATCTTAATACCTAGTACAGACACTGAAATATCATTCAAATATCTGTTGATCTTGATAATACTAATTCAAGAAAAAAGTAATTATTTTTGGAGCGCAAGTAAAAAGAAAAATGCCAATAGTTACACTAACGGATTAATTAGAATGCTTTGCTGCCTGATTTCCACACAAGGGCACAAGACGCTTACCAAACATGGATGGACTTATGATGCCCCGACTCTGAAATATTATTTAACATTAGATAATACAGCTAAGTATGGCAAAAAGTATTATTTGACACCGAAAGAATTCAAAAATATAATGGGGGTAAGAAATCCTAGTGTTCGTCAATGACGGATTATTTGAAGCGATTCTTGATTAGTGATGCTGGCCATTCTGCTTAGCGCTCTTAGTTCGCCAGCATTGGCTCACGTCATCACACTAATCAGAATAGCCCTCATCACTAATGTAGGATTTCTTTTTTTTATGCATTATATTCTTAAAAAAACCGCTCAGTTAAAACCTCTAGCTTTTTTATGTGGTCCGTTACTCACCGATCGTAAAGATGATCGCAGGAAGATTCTGCATGATTATCTCTCAACCGATGAGTTTAATGCGTCACCGATTATTGTTGATAAATTCCTGAAAAAGGAATTTATTGATGATGACTCGATAAAGATTCCTTTGCTAGAAGAGATATGTGCTGCCGCATCATTTAGAATTTATATCTTTTTAGACACCTTTTCTTCTGTTACAGAACTCGGCATGTTTTCGCATACATCAACTCGAAACCATATCGTGGTCTTTTTGCCTCACAGCAAAGATAAATTGGTAGAAAACCTGAATTTCTTCGTTCGTGAAGTGATTGATCCGAAAAACAATCAAAATGTAGAAGTTGTTTACTATCGACCAAGAATCATGAGAGTTCCGTTTGCGAGCGATTATGTAGTGGAGTACTTTGAATTCCCTTATGATAGAATCCCGATAAATATTAAAAAAAACATCGCGGATAATAATGAGTACACGTCTTACGACATTCACATAAGTTTCTTAGAAGCAAAAAAGGTAAATGATGATTTTCAAGTAATAGACTACACAAAAGAAACAAATCAAATAACATTCTTCATTAACTTGAAGATGATGTTCTATTTAATTGCTTCGGTTGCAGTGACATTTAATGAAAAAGATCCGAGTAGAATTATCACATTACTTAGTACAACGCTCATTAGCTCTATAGATGAGTCTTCTTTTGATGGTGAAATTCTAATTGAAACGAAGCCTGATGGCAATATCCTTGAAATCATCAAACATCTTATTAAGTTTTTAGACCTTTATTCTGAATTCGGACAAGCTGCTGGAAAGAAAATTGTAACAAAAGAAACTAGTCTGATTTATATTCCAAGTATTGTAGATTTCTGCCAGCTCTCAGTAGATGACTGGGAAATTCTAAGCAATTACGTCCAGATTAATAGTAACTATGTTGAGACGTTTGAAATCAAAAAAGGTTCCAAGAAAAGAAAAATCACAAAATACAAAGATGATCCATTGGGAGCCTCGTTACGTCAGATACACTCGAACCTTATAAAATCTATTGAAAAATTACATGAGTTCAGTAATTACTCTTTTGCATACAGAAAGCACTTCAGTATCCTTGACTGTGTAAGTGTACATTTGGCAAGTAATTATTTCATAAAGATAGATATCTCAAATTTCTTTAACTCTATTACCTTCAGACAGCTTTACAACACATTGAAGGTCAAAATGGCAGATTATGTTAAAATAGACATGAATTTTGATTGTTTTGTAAGATCTTTTTTATTTGAAGGCTCTCTTCCCCTAGGTTTTGTTTCATCTCCATTAATCTCCGATTTGTATCTGTCGGATTTTGACAGGAGAATCTCTGAATGGTTGCAGCAGAACTTCCCACAAGTAGTATACACCCGCTATGCTGATGATATATTCTTCTCAAGTGTTTCAGAAATTGATGAGACTCGGTATGAACTATTTCAAACGATAGTAGCCGAAGAGCTTGCTCGGGTAAAACTTAAGATAAACGAGAAGAAAACTAGGCTTTTTAGTCTTAATCAAGTTGGGGATCATGTAAAACTATTAGGATTAAATCTAGTAAAACAAACAGACCATAACGTCATTACTGTTGGCAAAAAATATATATATGACACTGCGATAATGCTTCAAGAGTATATTAGGAATTTTAATGAATTATCTGAAGAGGACAAGTTCTATCAAAAACAGATTATCTCTGGACGCGTCGCATATATTAAACAAATTGAAGGAGCTTGTGGGTATCAACTGCTAAAAACGAGAATCCAAATATCCACTCATGGTCGTATAATGATACCTGACGATAAAATTGATTTTAATAATCTAACTTAATTAGTTCAAAACCCCGCAGCTCACGCCGCGGGGTTTTGCTTTACTCCGAATTCTCTTTTGCTCGTCCCTTAGCTCTTACTAAACACCCGTTTGAACAGCTTCTGCACCGGCGGCAGGGCAGCGACGACGACGCAGAGAATCGTATCCACGCCGATGGTGAGGAAATTGTAGGCCAGCGAATACGCCCAGACGTTGCTAAAGCCGTAATCCGCCGCATAGGAGCCGAAGAACACCGCGCCCGAGACCGTGGAGGCGATCATCCGCGCAAAGCCGCCGACCGCAGCGCCCAGCGGGAGATTCTTCGGAAAAAAGCTCGCCAGACCCAGGCACGTAAACGCCACGAAGTAGTCGAGAATGAACTGCACGGGGTGCACGATGTAAGCCCCCTGCACCACCTGCAACAGCGCGAACGCAAACGCCGCGGTGAAGCCGTAGAGCGGGCCGAAGTAGGCCGCATAGACGAAGATCGGCAGCATCGAAAGCAGCGTGACCGTTCCGCCCAGCGGCAGGGAGAAGAGCTTGAAATAGCTCAACACGAACGCGAGCGTAATCGACAGCGCGCCGTAGACGAGCATCTGCGTGCGGCTGGGTTTGCCCGCAATCTCTGCTGCGGTTGCCGCCTGCGCCTTTGAACGCCTGGCGTAGGACGCGACCGCCCAGATCAAAAGCCCCAGAACGACCAGCCCGCCAAGCAGCATGTACAGCTCGATTCCTTCGAGCGAGGCGAGTTTACTGAACAGTTTGAATTCCATAGTTGATTTTCTCCTTTTTCATAAAAAAATAGTCGCCAGTGAGACGACCATCAAAAAGAAGCTGCGATATGTATCACTTTCCTTCGATGGCATGACCCAACAGGTTCCAAGGGTACTTCTCAGTCCGGCTGTTCTCCGGACGCCCCCGTGATGCGAATTAGAATACACGGTTTTGTCATGGCTGTCAACCTTGACAATCAAAGTGATCCAACGTAACATGGTTTCGTGCTCCTGCATGCGGGATTTGGAACAATCACATCGATCGATTTGATCGATAGAAGAGAGAAAAACATATGCGTTTGGATAAATATTTGAAAGTGTCGCGCATCATCAAGCGGCGCACCGTCGCCAACGAGGCGGCGGACGCGGGCCGCGTGAGCATCAACGGCAAGGTCGCAAAACCCTCCTCCGAAGTGAAGGAGGGCGACACGCTGGATCTGCTGCTCGGCGGCAAGCACATGTTCGTGCGAATTGAAAGCCTGCGTGAGAGCGTGCACAAAGAGGACGCGGCGGGCATGTATACCGTGCTCAGCGGAGACGCGGACAAATGAGCGGCACGGTCGGCATCCTGCTCTGCGCGGGCGGGTCAACCCGCATGGGGTTTGACAAGCTCCTTACGCCCATCGCGGGAAAAACCGCCATCGAGCGCTCGCTTGACGCGCTCATCCGCGGCGGCGCGGAGCGGATCGTCTTCACCGTGTCCCCCGCGACGCGTGCGTTTGTCGAATCGCTCACCTGCCCCGTGCCGAGCCAGATCGTCGAGGGCGGAGAGACACGCGCCGAGTCCGTCAAACACGCGCTGGATAGTATTGATAGCGCAAGTATTGTCGCGATTCACGACGCAGCGCGCTGCATGGTCTCGCCCGAGACGGTGCGCGAAAGCATCCTCAGCGCGGAGGCGTTCGGCAGCGGCGTCGTCGCGGGCAAGGTCACGGACACGATTGTGCAACTAAACGAACACGGCGTGACCACGCTGGATCGCAATCAGCTGATCCGCATGCAGACGCCGCAGACGTTTCGCTTTGACCGTATCAAGCACGCCTACGACACGGACGATCTTGGCCGAGTGACCGACGATTGCGCGCTCTATATCGCGGCGGGCTACGAACCGCGGTTTGTCTACACCGAAGGCGAGGCGGCAAACCAGAAGCTCACCACGGGTGCGGACTGGCAGCTCGCGCTCGCGAGCTATGCGCGCTTCGGCACCGGCTACGACACGCACCGGTTGGTCGAAGGGCGAAAGCTAATCCTCGGCGGCGTGGAGATTCCGTTTGAAAAAGGACTGCTGGGACATTCGGATGCGGACGTGCTCACCCATGCAATCATCGACGCTCTTTTAGGCGCGGCGGGGTTGGGCGACATCGGACGCTTGTTTCCCGACACCGACGCAACATATAAAAACGCCGACAGTATCGTCCTCTTACAGGAGGTCGTGCGCAGGATCGAAGAAAACCGCCTGCGCGTTTCGCATGTGGACGCGACGATCCTCTGCGAACGCCCGAAGATCAAACCGCACACGGCGGCGATGCAGGCGCGGCTCGCGCAAGCCTTGCACGTTTCCCCCGAAGCCGTCTCGATCAAGGCCACCACGACAGAGGGCATGAACGACGAAGGGCGGGGCTTGTGCATCTCCGCCAGCGCGATTGCCTCGGTGGTATAGCCGGATTTTTTCGCAACGCAAAAACAGCGCGTCTTCCGCGCTGCTGTGTTTGAATAGTAGCCCTGTTTCCAAACGATGGAGCAGGGCCTTTTTTGTTTTTGCAGGGTCGCTTTTTTGCGCGGTTAAACTAAAACGCGTCTTCGATGGTAAACTCCACGGTGGCGAAGTGCGAATCCCGATAATAGCGCTCAACCGGCGGCGCATACGTCATCACCGTGAGATCGTGCTTCACCGGGTCAAGCGTCAACACCCGCAGCTGTCCCGTGTCGACCGTCCAGTCCTGATAGTTATACAGCAGTGCGTGTACGTCGCGATCCGGCAGACCATCCTCCGTGTCGTCAAGTTGGTCCATCCGATAGCCGGTTCCGTGGATATGCCCGCAGAGCACCAACCGCACATTTGGGTTGGGCTTGACCACCTGCTCAAATATCTGTTTTCCCGTCACGGTGAATTGTCCATCCTGCTTGATGTAGGAGTGAAACAGCAGGATTGCGGTATACTCCGCATGGCGCTGCAATACTTCATTCATCCACGGTATGGCGTTCACTTCACTGTCCCACCCCGCACCCATGAGCAGGATTTTCATGCCGCCTGCCGAAACCGTGGCATAAGCCGCGCGCCCGTCTTCAAACGCATGCTCGGCGGGAAGATTTGTAATGTACTCCCGCTCTAAAAACGTCGTGTAGTCGCTTCTCTGGTTGTCGATGTCGTGGTTTCCTGCGACGGCGAAAAACGGCAGCTTCTCCTTAAACTCGTTGTAGCAGGTGTCAAACTCCGCCCATTGCCAATCGGAAAAGCCGTTTTCCACCGCGTCTCCTGTCTGCACCACATAGCGAATGTTGCGCTTGACCCGCTGTGACGCGATCCATTCGCCCATCTGCTGAAGCCGCCCGGGATATCGCTGATAGGACATCGTCTGCGTGTCGGACAGCCAGACGATGGAGAACGAAGAGGATGAATGCACCGCCCTTTCGAACGCGGGTATGTTCGGCTGTAAATCCGCACTCTCGGAAGGTAAGTCGTCCGACATATCCTGCTCGGTCGGTGATGCAGGCAGGCCGGCAAACACCGCTTTGCCACGCGGGATTGGGTGCATTGCGCGCATGTTTTGCGGCAGGCTGACGCCAGTAAAACTACGCGGCGCAGTAGGGATGGACAAATCGGTTTTTGTCTGCACGCCAGACACAACGAGCAGAACAAGCGCGAGTAACCCAACAACCGCAGCGGCGGAAACGCTTCGTAATTTTCTTTTCATATCAGCTATGTTACCTTGCGCCTGTCAGCGCGGAGTTGTATTCCGGTAAAATGTGTATATGCCGGCAGAATTGTTTATGAAACCTGCGCTTTACGCTCCATTTTTCACAAAAAGCCGCTTGCCTGATGTTACTTGATACATGCCATTGCAAAAATGTAACAAAACGAATCACCGAATGTAACAGCGTGTAACAAGCTCCCGCGGTCGATCGGAAGCCGACTTTCCCGCCCGTCCTCGAGCCGCCGTCCCGCTCGCCGGTGTACGGTCTTTGATTTTATCTGTTAGAGCGTGTATACTGTACGATAACGGACGGCTTCTGTGCGCCGCCCTGCTGTTCAAAACGAACAGTTGATTTCCTGATTTTCCCGGAGGGTTTATGAAGCGTTCTGTTCGATTGAAATCTGTACTCTGGATTGGCTGCCTGCTGCTTCCCCTGCTTCTTGCGGGGTGCGCCGGGCAGAATGCAAGTCCGACGCCATCGCCCGCGCCAACCGCTGAGGCCGCCACACCGTATGTCGTCGCGTTTTCCGTCGACACACCGGAGCCGACCGCCGCGGTCACGCCCGCGCCCGAAAGCGTTTCAGTCGATCCCGCGATTCAACTCATTCGAGACACGCTCTATATGGATCGCGACACGCTTTCTCTCGTCGGCTTCAAGGGCGCAATCTTCCTCTATCCGGAGCCTTCCAAGGAATCCACCGCGTTCCGGCTGGAAAACGAAACCGAACTCAAGGTGCCGGACGAGCTGATCGTGCTCTCCGAAACCACCTCCACCGAGGGAGATCTCTTTTATCAGGTGCGCGCCGTGTTCTCAGACGACACGGGTTACGTGCTGGAAAAGGACACGCGCGCAAGCCAGCTTGCCAGAAGCGGCATCTCCGGCTATGCGCAGATCGAGTCCAACGGCTGCTTCATCTTAGCCGACGCGAACAAGAAATCTACCGTGCTGGCAATCGAAAGCGACCAGGCCGTCCGCATTCTCGGCGAATACAAAGATTTTTACTATATTTTGACCGAGAGCGGCACGCTGGGGTTCGTCGAGCCCGCGCAGATTACGCCAATTGAGCTGGCGGATCTGGAGGAGCGCCTCTCCCTCGCCGGTGCGCCGGGCGTGCTCGCCACCATGAGCGACCCGCTCACGCAAGCCTCCGCCGCGAATGCGGCAAAGATGCTCCGCGCGGGCGTCAAGAGCGCCGCGGTCGACTACTGGAACACCGCGCAGTCCCACGCGACCCGCCAGGGCCAGCTCAAAAAAGCGGCTGTCGCCATGCTTTCCATCACCGCGGGCACGGGTCAACAGCCCGTCGGACGGGACGGAATCAAGTTTTTACCGTGCTTAGAGGTGCCGCCGCTGGCGGAAGGCGAAGAGCTGCAGAAGGGGCTGGATTTCAATCTCCACGGTTCTATCTTTACCGACAGCCCGCTCACCAGCGTCTCGGCATCCTTTGCCTCTCTGGGTGAGGGTTCCTCTGTCGATGTGAGTGTTTCCTTCCGTCCCGAGGACGCAATTCGCGACTATTCCATCGGGTCCGACGCGGATACCATCGAAGAAAAGGCGCTGGACACGCTCTTTGACATCAGCCTGCTCGGAGCCGGGCGCTATCGCTTCACGCTCGTCGCCAAGACCGTCGCAAAGCCCGAGGGCGTCACGCTCCAGACGGTGGAATGCAAGATCGTGGACACCGACCGCATTGTGCTCACGCAGAACAAGTTTGACGATAACTACATCGAAGCCAGCAAGTTCTTCGGCGGAGTCACCGAAAAATTCCTGTTCCACTACTCGCTCACGGACGATCGCGGCATCTCGACCGAGAACGACTGGAGAAACAAATACATCGTAGAATCCAGCCTTGGACGCGTGCACAGCGACGCGGTGCCGTATTTTGAGGCGGCCAACCACTACCTTGAAAACACCTATGTCTGCGTGACCATCGTCAGCCCGCGCACAGGCGAAGTGACCGAAGGTCGCGTGACGCTTTTAAAAACTCTGGTCGACAAAGAGACGACGTATGTGCCGCGCTTTCAATCCAACCTTGAATACGTCAGCCATCATACGCTCGGCACCGCCATCGACGTCAACGACAACATGTATCCCAACTTCAATATTTTGAGTAACCACGACCTCGTCGGCAGCGATGTCAAGCGCCACCTGACCTACAACGGCATCAAGACCGCGGATGACGGCACGCAGTATTACGATTTCACCTACAACGGCAGCTATTCCGCGCGTTATGAGCGGGTGCCCAAGACCATCATCAACTACCTGCTCTACGAGCTCGCGTTCTTTCGCGCCGGGTTCGAGTGGGGCTTTTATTACGAGACTGCGTGCGACGGCATGCACTTCATGCTCTCGGAAAACGACATCAACCGCCACATGCATTCTGACATCGGACTAAGAAAAATCTACACCTACATCGATCCGGAATGGACGTATGCGCCGTCCGCCGCACCCGCGGCAGCCGCAGCGGAGACGACCGCGCCGTAACACTAAAGGGCAATAGAAACACAAGGGGCTGTCCATAAATGGATAGCTCCATTTTGTGTGCGGGCGCGGGCGGATGATATCCGCCCCTACAGAGCCTACGTTGCAACACGAGTGGGTTTATAAAAGATTGCAGGAAAAACATTCACGACGCTTGATGGAGTATCCGCTCAAGCCGCTGTAGGGGCGGATATCATCCGCCCGCATATAAACACATAACGGAACTACCATTTCAGGATAACCAATTTCTATAAAATGGCGCTTTGAGATAGGATCTGCAGCTCTATCGATTTCACGACAAAAATAACGCATCTTGTGTGTACGTTTTGTGTTTTCGTGCGCTGTCGTGTATACTGTTGTTCACGGGCAAACTTGGTTTGCGCGCAACATTGTATCGTATCTTGTCACAGGAGATCTATGAAACCATCCCTGTTTTTACCAAACTGCATCATGATTCTGTTTCTCGCGGGAACCACACTGTCCGCGCCGCAGGCATTTGCCGCACCGCCGACGCTCCGCGCGGAAGCCACCACAACACCGGAGGCAACGCCCGCGCCCGCCACAGAAGAAACAGCAAGCGCTGCCGCAACCAGCGAATTTGTCGTGGTCGACGTTGCCGCGCGCATCCGCGAAAACCTGCTGACCGATCTGCCGAAGCTCAAGCTCGTCGCGATGGGCAGCGCGATATTCCTCTATCCCGAACCCACCACGAAATCGACCAAGATCAAGCTCAGAAACGAGAACGTAAACGGACTCAACGAGCTGATCGTGCTGGAAGAGGTGACCTCACCCGAAGGAGCAGCGTTTTATCACGTCCGTTCGACGTTTAGCCGCGACACGGGTTATGTCCTCGTCAAAGATGCGCACGAAAGCAGATTAGCTGGCAAGGGCGAGCAGGGCTATGCGCGCATCGAGGCCGCTGCGTGCTCGCTTTTGGCCAAGCCGGAGGACAAAGCGCCCGTGCTCGCCAAAGAATGCGAACATCTGGTTCGCATCCTCGGCGAAGTCGGCGAGTTTTATTATGTGATCACCGAGGCGGGCAACTTTGGCTATGCATTGCCCGCGCAGCTTGAGCGCATCACCTTTGACGAGGTGGAGACGCGCATTGCGCGCGCGGAAGCGCCCGCCGTTCTGGCGACGATGGATGAAACCTTCCCCGAAGGCAGCGCAGCAAACGCAGCAAAGATGCTCCGCGCGGGCGCGGACAGCGCGGCGGTGCACCACTGGACGACGGCGGAGGCGCATGTTGCCCAGCAGGGTTTCTTGAAAAAAGCGACAATCGCGATGCTGAGCGTCGCCGCGGGCAGCGAAGTGACCCCCGTCGGCTATGAGGGCGTACAGTTTCAGCCGTGCCCGGAGGTGCCGATGCTCCAGGACGGCGAGCAGCTCGAGCGCGGGCTGGACTTCAACCTCCACGGCTCAATCTATGCCGACAGCCCCATCACAAGCGTCAGCGCCAAGATGGAGCCCGTCTCCGGCGAGGGAGCCGCTATCCACCAGAGTGTGGCTTTTTTGCCGGAGGAGAATGTCACCGCGTATTCCCTGACCTCGCGGGACAGGGAGCCGCTGGACAAAAAATTCGACATCAAAAAACTGCGCGCGGGGCAATATCACTTCACGCTCTCGGCAACGACGGTGGCGCATCCCGAAGGGGTGACGCTCGTCTCGGTTGACTGCGGCATCGTCGTGATGAAAACACATACGCTCTCGGCAAATAAGTTTGACGACAACTATCTTGACGCGCTGGAATTCTTTGGCGGGGATAAGAGCGCGTTCTTGTTCCCCTACTATCTTGGGGACGGTCGCGGCATCGGCACAGACCCCGTCTGGCGGGATGCGCACATCGTAAGCTCCAGCATGGGGCGCGTGCATATCAACGCCGTGCCGAATTTTGAGATGGCAAACCACTATCTCAAGAGCACCTATATCCGAGTTTCCCTGCTCAACCACCGCACAGGCGAGATGATTGCGGGGGAAACGATGCTGCTCGACGATCTGGTGGATAAATATTGCGCCTATGTGCCGCGCTTTCAGTCCAACCTGGAATACCTCAGCCACCATACGCTCGGCACGGCAATCGACGTCAACGACAACCTGTATCCCAACAACAACATCCCGCGCAACCACGAGCTCATCGGCGGCGAAGTGCGAAACCACCTAACGTATAACGGCATCAAGATCGACAAAAACGGCACGCGCTATTACGATTTTTCCTACGACGGCGTCTATCCCGCGCGCTATAAACGCGTGCCCAACACGATCGTGAACTATCTCATCTATGAGCTGGCGTTTTTCCGCGCGGGGTTTGAGTGGGGGTTCTATTACGAGACCACCTGCGATGCGATGCACTTCATGCTCACGGAAAACGACAGAAACCGGCACATGCACTCGGACATCGGATTGAGGAAGGTCTACGCCTACATCGAGCCGGAGTGGACGTATGTACCAACCCCGTCGCCTTCTCCTGTGCCAACGCCAACGCCAAAGGCAACCCGCACCCCGAAAGCAACGCCGACGCCGAAAGCAACCCCGGCAACTGCGCCCACACCGACGCCGACACCTGCGCCCACACCGACGCCGACGAAATAACGCTTGGCACAAAAAACCGAATGCAAGTGAACAGTCAAGTAATAAGCAGGCATTATCGAACAGATAGTGCCTGCTTTTTCTGATAAGGATTACGGGGATCGGATTTCTTATTATTTGCAGTTCTTAAGCAAAGAACTTTTCGAATCGTTACTTCGTTGTTTTGCGTTTTCGCATCAATGCAAAACCCAGAATACCCGCCGCAACCGCCGCAATCCCGATCGCAGCAAACAGAATCGTCTCGCCGCTCGTTGTAGTACGGCATCCGCCTCGGCTTTCTCTGGAGTTGGCGTTTCGATTTGTTGCCCTTCGGTTTGCAGGGCAGTTGGCGCGGGCGAGTTGCCAGCCTCTACTAGCTCTTCTCCCCTTGCCTCGGCAAGGATTGCGTCCAGCTCCTCCTGCGAAATCTGCTGAATCGTGTAGCCGTTCCATTCCGTTTCGCCATTCAGCGCCCACTCGTCGGCGTATGCGGCGGTGTAGTAGAGGGTGGGGTAGGGGATGGCTTCGCCGTTGTGGTCATGCGAACCAGAAATATAACCACTGCCGTTCGGAGCAGGACCGATCTCTTCAAACATGCAATCGCCCCAGCCGATAGGCTTTCCTGCAGTGAAAATGCACTTTTTTAGATTGTCGCAGAAACGGAAAGCGTTGTTTTCAACCACAACATCGCTCGAATGGATCACTATCGCTTCCAATCCAGAGCAAATATTCAACGCACGTGCCTCAATATGCTTTAACGTCTCGGGCAATTCTATGGTTTTTAACTGATCGCCTGCTCCGATTGACTCACCACATAGAACTGCAATTTTTGTTTCCCAAATGTCAAAACTTGATAGTGCTGGACACCAGCCAAAAGCATTGACTCCGATATAGTTTACTTCTGTTCCTAACTGAACCTTCGCTAGGGATAGACAACCATAAAAGGCACGCGCTCCTATAGACTGAAGGCCGCTCGGAAGTGAAACAGATTGAAGAGAAGTACACGAATCAAACGCGAATTCACCTATGCTGACAACATTTTTTGGAATTGTGACATGCTTTGTATGCCCGTATTCATAGAATGCTCGCGCTCCAATGTGCTCAATGTATTCGGGGATATTTTCGATGGTTTCAACCGATTCTCTGTTTGCAAGGTTGGCTGCGCTAAATAGGGTATTCGTCTCTTTATTTACAACCCATTCATTATCAATGACAAAGTTAACGTTCCCAGGTTCGATCGTGATGCTGGAAGGAGCCAGCACGCAACAGCCATAAACTTCAAAAGCAAGGTAAGTTACATGTTTTCCGATGACCAACGAATTCACATCATAGGCACTATGCTCATGTGTCCACTTCTCTGTTATTGGATCTTGTTCGTTGAATACAAAGTCCTTCAGTCCGCTATTTTCCGTTATCGTCAGCGTTCCATTCTGATAAATCCACCCGTTGCCTGTTTCGTAGTCGCTTTCGGCAAGGGAAAATGAAGGCATAGTTAGTAGCAGCAGCACGAGCAAAATCAGGATTGTATTTTTCAGCAACTTCACGGCGTATCCTCGCTTGATGATTGTGTGTGGAATTTTTAGATACGTTCTGTAATGTGTTCATTATACCGAACAAACGTTTCAATCACACGTGACAATATTGTAAAGAAAACGGAGCCGGCAGCTCCGTATTTCTAAAGTTCAATATGGTGGCGGTTCAAATGCCATCGAGGTCACAATGCCTGCATCATCATAGCAGAACAGAATACGGCTCCAATCATCTCCGTAAAAGCCTTCATCTACGTCCGGTAAATGATTGGCACTATATGCAAGCTCATCCGATTCAATCCTTTGGTCCAGCAGATACGCAATACGCACTTGCATCCGCGTGCTACCAGTCCCAATGCCGAGCGGTCCAAAACGAAATTTATTTTCGGTAATCGATATTAAGTAGATGTAATTGGTTAATGCCCCGCTAAACTCTGTAACTTCCGTATACTGAACTGACATTCCGGGATATTCGTTGCATACAAGCATAACATCCGGATTGACTGCGCTTTGCTCGCGCACGATACTTTCAGGAGTCCCATATTCCTTCTGTATGTCATCGTATTCGAGTGCAGATAGCTTCAGTTTCTTAGCATAGCCATTCGTAGAAAGATAAACTGCATGATAGGGCTTATTATTGAAGTAGTCTAGAATTAGACCTTCAAAGCAGAAATAGATCAACCAAATGCCAACTGCTGAGAGAATTATAATAAGTGACAATTTTACAACAGATCGTGAGGTTACTCGCTTCACTAACATACTTTCCTTAGTCAAAACTATCATATTCCAGTAATCCTGATTCGCCGGATACTCCATATTCTTCAGGTATCTTGAACCCTGTGAACACATCATCATAATTTTGTTCATGCGAAAGTCGAGGCTCAAAGGTGCTTCTAAAAATGCTGGGCGGACCGAAACCTACAGAACCATCAAACGCATATACGGTGTCCACATTTGGAAGATCTCGGAAAGCGTCTGCAACATTTGTACCTTTGTAAGCCATTAGCTCTTCTATCCCTGCATTACACGCGTAGAGATAAACCGAAGAAATTTCTGGACCGTTTAAACCGGAAATTGATGGCAACTTAATATTACCATCCTTATTATAACCAGTTGCGCTTAGAGCATTGGTTTTCGAATCGTGCTTAAATATAAGCGACATTCCATTACAGTGGCTAATTACAATGGCGGTTGTTGTTTTTGGATCCATGTCATTCCACTCGGTCTGAAATATATCTACATTATCCGTTCGAATCAATTCGACATCATATCCCAAGCTTTCTAGAACCTTACGCTGGTATTCTGCCTGCCTTTTAAATGCTGCTCCAGGGGTATTGGTATAAAATACGCAGGCCTTCTCTCCATTTGGTGGATAAGGGACATCTTTCAATACTGGAATTGCTGTTGGGAAAGGGAACGGCTGCATCTTTTCCGGATTTTTTTCTCGTGACCGTGGATAAAGGGTATCTCCGGCTTTCTTTTCAGCGCTTGTTTCGATTTTCGCCCATCGATCATCCTTTTTCTCTTCCATAGATTTTGGGGTTGGCTTTGGTGGTACGGTGGCTATCGTAACGATTTCAGGGGTGCTCTTTTCGGGGGTAAAGAAATCGACTACGTTATCCCACAATGTAGCCAGCTTATCTATCCACGTTTCCTTCCTTCCGTTATCTCCGTCGGAATCGTTTGGTTGTGTGTTGCTCTCTACCGGTTTATAGATGGGCGGCGTTTTAATTGGGTTGGTAAGTTTGCTCGTGTTGTTTGTTCGCGCTGCCGCTTTTTCATAAAACCTCGTCTCATACTCCTCTTGTTTCATGTCTAATTTTCGTTGTTGAGCATTCGTTTGTAAAGGGGTAGAAATTGTGGGTTTACCGACAGCTGCTTGCGCCTTTGCGGTGGCAGTCGCCTGAGCGACAGCGTTCATCAGAGTAGCGGCTATCCTCGTGGCACTTGCTCTTGTCTCGATCTCGTCCTGCGCTTGATTGTGCTGATCCAGAACGCTGAGCGGGACATTTGTGTTCAACAAAGACCATTGATCTTGATCGTTCAGCCCGCTGTATCTCATCTGCTGGAGTTGCTGCTTTGTGTTCATACTTTCCCAGTTCGCGAAGGGAAAATCTTTGGGGAGCTTACTGACGAGATTCGCTTGTGCAATTTGTTCTTTGGTGAGTGTCGGCAGCTCACCCGGTCTGTAGAGTACGCCTCCTTTGGCGATACTGCCGGTTTGGTTATTGTTCAGTAGTTTCTTACGCATGCTTATATCCTCCTGCGCATTTTTCTTGAGGATATAACATGATTGGCATGGAAAATTATAAGAATTCCGAGTCGAGCGAATTATAAGAATGTATACGACACTATTATACCGAACAAACGTTCCGACTTCACGTGACAATATTGTAAAGAAAACGGAGCATGACTAGAGCTGCACCCTTAACGTGATACAGGCTGATACGCTGTAAATTACGCTTGGGTGCAGCTCGAAACATTGCCAATTATTTGTCTGAAATTATTTCCTCGATCTACCCTTGTTGCGCAGTTTTGCGCCGATGGTGCCGGGCTTGGCCTGCGAGGCGCGCTCCAGCGCTTCTTCGCCGGAGAGCTTGCGGATTTCGTCTCTGAGCTTTGCCGCGTGCTCAAACTCCAGCTCCCTGGCAGCAGAACGCATCTCCTCGGTGAGCATCTTGACGCGCGCGGCCTTTTCCTCCGCGCTCATCTCGTCTCCGGTATCCTCGACCTTTCGCGTGATGATCAACGTCTGGCGCACCGCTTTCTTGATGCTCTGCGGCGTGATGCCGTGCTCCTCGTTATACGCCTTTTGAATCGTCCGTCTGCGGTCGGTCTCGTCCATCGCGAACTTCATGCTCGGCGTGATCACATCCGCGTAGAGGATGACCTTGCCTTCGACGTTTCGCGCGGCGCGGCCGATGGTCTGCACAAGGCTCGTCGACGAGCGCAAAAAACCCTCTTTGTCCGCGTCCAGTATCGCAACCAGCCCCACTTCCGGCAAGTCCAATCCTTCTCGAAGCAGGTTGATCCCCACCAGTACGTCAAAATCGCCCATCCGCAAATCGCGGAGGATCTCCATGCGCTCCATGGTCTCGATGTCCGCGTGCATATATCGTACGCGCACCTTCATGCCGTCGAGATATTCGGTCAAATCCTCCGCCATGCGCTTGGTGAGCGTGGTCACCAGCGTGCGGTAGCCCTTTTGCGCTTGTAGTCGCACCTCCCCAAGAAGGTCGTCAATCTGTCCTTTGACGGGTCGGATCTCCACTTCCGGGTCGATTAGCCCCGTCGGGCGAATGATCTGCTCCACAACCTGTGTGGAACGCTTCATCTCGTATTCCGCCGGCGTCGCGGAGACGCAGATCATCTGCGGGATTCTGCCCTCAAACTCCGGAAACTTCAGGGGTCGGTTGTCATATGCGCTCGGGATGCGGAAACCGTAGTCCACGAGCGAGGTTTTACGCGCGAGGTCGCCGCGAAACATCGCACCGATCTGCGGGATGGTCACGTGACTCTCGTCCACGATCAGCAGAAAATCTTTCGGGAAATAGTCGATCAGCGTAAACGGCGGCTGGCCGGGCTTTCTGCCGTCAAAATAGCGCGAATAGTTTTCGATACCGTTGCAATAGCCGATTTCACGCATCATCTCGATGTCATACTGCGTGCGTTGTTCGATTCTTTGCGCCTCGATCAGGCGATCCATGCGCTGAAACTCGTCCCGCCGCGCCGTCGCGTCGCTCCAGATGGTGTCGATTGCCGCCTCCAGCTTTTCGCGGCTGGTGGCATAGTGCGACGCGGGGAAGATTGCGACATGCGCGCGCTCGCCCAGCAGTTCGCCGGTGAGAGAGTTGACGTCCATGATGCGCTCCACCTCGTCGCCAAAGAACTCGACGCGGATGGCAGTGCCCGCGCTGGAGATCGGGAAGATATCCAACACGTCTCCGCGTACGCGGAAGGTACCGCGCGAAAAGTCGATGTCGTTGCGCTGAAACTGGATGTCTACGAGCTTGCGTGTGACCGTTTCCCGGCTGACCTGCATGCCTTTTCTCAGCGAGACGGACAGGCGCATATACTCCTCCGGGTCGCCCAGCGCGTAGATGCAGGAGACGGAGGAGACGATGATGACGTCCCGCCGCTCGTTGAGCGAGCTGGTTGCGCTGTATCTGAGGCGATCGATCTCTTCGTTGATCGCGGTCGTCTTTTCGATATAAGTGTCGGATGCGGGGATATACGCTTCCGGCTGATAGTAGTCATAATAGCTCACGAAATACTCCACCGCGCTGTCGGGGAAAAACTCCCGAAACTCGGAGCAGAGCTGCGCCGCGAGGGTTTTGTTGTGCGCGATGACCAGCGTGGGCTTTTGCACGCGTTCGATCACCTTTGCCATGGTGTAGGTTTTGCCGCTGCCGGTGACGCCCAGCAGCACCTGCGCTGCGTCCCCGCGCAAAACGCCCTCCGTCAGACGTTCAATCGCCTGCGGCTGATCGCCCGCGGGTTCATATTCGGATACCAGTTTAAATTCGTTCATACGATTTCATACACGACGGTCTTGCCGTCTACCCGGTGCGCGTAGATATAGTCCCGCGCTTCTTCATGCGCGGGGTGCTTGTCGTAGACGGCGATAGCGTCGAGGTCGGCAAACGTGCACGTCAGCGCGAGATCATAGCTTCGTTCGCCGTTGTGCCAGATGTCCGCGCCCGTCTCCATCGAGAGGATCTCCGGAATCTTGCCCATCATACCGTGGAGTTTTTCAATCACCGTCGGCAGGCATTCTTCCGGATCGCGGAACTTGAAAAGGACGATGTATTTGAGCATTACGGGCGCTCCTTTCGTTTCGTGTGCGCGGGAAGAGGGGGATTAAAACTCAAAATCGACCGTTGCGGAAGCCGTGCGGTGCGCTTTGATATAGGCGCGCGCCTTCTCGTGCTCCGGATGATGGTCGTAGGTTTCGAGGTCTTCCTTTGTATCGAAGGTGACGATCAGCGCCAGATCAAAGCTGCGCTCGCTGTGCTTAAAGTCGCGTCCGGTTTCGATGGCGCGAATCTCGGGAATACTGTCTTTGAGCGCGAGGAGCATTTCGTTAGCGACCGGCGCCTGCTCGTCCGCGTTCTCAAATTTCGTAAAAACAATGTGCTTGATCATTGGGTTAGTTCTCCTTTTATCTTATGCAATATTCAAAAACTAATAAATTCTCAGTTTCAGTACTTCAGAAATTTTCCTGACAGGCGAGAATCAGCGAATCCGTCGCCTTGCCAAGTCCCTGCTTTTGGCTCCATTCCACGGCGATGAACGCATCCATCATCTTCACCAGCTGCGTATAGCTCCGCTTCTTCGCGCTTGCCGCCGCCTTTTGCACGGGGTATGGTTTCATGCCGAGCAGCTGCGCCGTCTGCGCCTCGTTTTTGCCGCGCATCAGGCATTGTTTCACGTTTAGCACGCTTCGCACATTGCGCGCAAACATGGTCGCCAACCCCATCGCGTTTTCACTTGGATCGTTGACCAGCTCCGCCAGCGCGCGCATGCCGTCCCGCTTGTGTCCCGCCCAAAGATCGTCCATGATGTCGAACACCTTGGCTTCGCTCGGTTTCTGCACGCAGGCATCCACCGCCTTGGTGGTCACGCGGTTGCCGAAGCCGACATATGCGCCAAGCATCAGCAGCGTGTTTTCCAGCGCGCCGAGGTCGCTCCCCAGAAACGCGATCATGCGGTTTGCCGCGGATTCTTCCAGCACGATGCCGTTCTTCTTCGCGCGGTTTTGCAAAAACTGGTTGAGCTCGGTACCCGTCAGCGGGTTGAAGCTGATCGCGCGGTCTAGGCTATTGATCGCCTTATACAGCGGGTTGGTCAGCGGCGGTTTGCCGGGGCGGACGAACACGAGCGCGGTCGTCTCCGGCACGGACTTGATGTAGCCCTCCAGCGCGTTTGCGGTGTCCGCGTCAAACTCCGTTGCCACCACGACACGAAGCGCGTCAAAAAACGGCATCGTCTCCGCGGCCGCCTGAATATCGGCAGGCGCGGGCGCGCGCAGGATCGTGGTGTTCATGTCCCTCAGGTCGGGGTTGGTGCGTGCAAGAACAGCCCGCACGCCCCGGTTGAGGCTGTACGGGTCTTCGCCGCAAAAATAGTATACGCCGCCGACGGGATCTCCGCCGACCAGGCCCTTCATAAATGTCATGCCGTCCATAGGGTTTATTATACCATTCTCCGCCCGTCTTGCAAACGATTGTTCTTAACTTTTGCAGGAATCAAGCGTCGGGTTTATTCTTCTTTTCTGCAGAAAAGAAGCAAAAGACTTCTCATTTAGATTGGTGCACAATCGTTCAATCATAATAAGTATGGTGTTAATCTTACAATTCGCATCCACAAAGTTATCCACACACTGGGGATAACTCTGTGGACAAGTGCGGATAAAAAGCGACCAGAAGCCGCTTTTCCGCAAAAACGCACTGTTTTTCGATGAACAGAGTGTGGATAGACCAAACGGTTGTTCACCAAATGCACAGAGTTATCCACAGTGCTCCAATTTTTCTGTCAGAAATCGTGCTAGATTTTTGCACAACGTACCGTCTACCTTATGCCATTTCATTATCTTAAAAATACCGCCTTATAACAGTAGCCAGAGCAGCACCGCCGCGTCGGCAAGCAGCACCGCCGCGAGCGCGCGCATTCTCCCGTTCCTGAGAAACAGGCGCGAGGCAAACACCATCGCCGTGAGCCACAGCAAATACGCAATCACGTTTGGCGGGGACAGAAACACCGTCACGTTGCCGCCAAAGCGCGCCACACCGAGAATCACATCCAGCGAAACGCGCGCCACCCAGCAGACCAAATTGCCCAGCGGCAGCCAGACATAGGAGAGCAGCACGCCGACGAACGCGGGAATCAAAAACACACCGGAGATCGGAATCACGAAAAGATTTGTCACCAGCGAGAGCAGCTGCGCTTGCTCAAAAAAGTAGCAGCTTGTGGGTAGGGTTCCGATCACGACAGCGACGCTTGCGCCGATCAGCCCTGCCGCCGTGGAACCAAAGCGCATCAGCGGTTTTTGAAAAATCGGAGCCAGCAGGATCATCGAGAGCACAGCGACATACGAAAGCTGAAACCCCGCGTTCCAGAGAGAATACGGGTTGTAGAGCAAAATCAGCACAAATGACGCCGCAAGCGCGCTGATTGCGTCCAGCCGCCGCCGGAGCGGAAACGCAAGAAGGCCCACCAGCAGCATGATGCAGCTGCGCACCACAGGCGGGGAGAACGCGGTGATTGCCGCATACAGCGCGCAAAAAACCGTAACCGCAACGAAGCGCACCCACGCGTTTCTGCGAAAGAGCAGCGAAAACGCGACCGCAAGCAGGGACACATGCAAACCGGAGACGGAGAGCAGATGCGCAATGCCTGTGTCCCGAAAGGCGGTCATCATCTCGTCGTCAATGTCCGATACGTCGCCGAGGATCATGCCCTTTGCCTCGCCCGGCGCGTTGGGAAACAGGAGCGCGATACGATCTCCGATGGTTTCGCGAAGATTCAGCAGCGCGCCGTACACATCCGGCGGGGATTGCCAAAGCACCTCTACATTTCCGCGCGCGAACGCGACGGCGAACACGTTTTTATAGCGGTCGTTGAGGCGATATTTTTCGTCTGAAGCAACGACACTTGCATTAAATGAAACAACCTGACCGTAGTCGGGGGCTTCTGCAAAGCGCGCGAAAAGCCGAAGCCTGCCGGAGACTGGTTCACCGTTGAGCGTTGCGTCCGCAAGATAGACGCGATAGCTTCCGTCCTCGCGCGCTTCCGGCGTTTCGCAGATTCTGCCCTGCACCACACCTTCGCCAACGGGCACGGAGACGGGAGATGCGAGCGCGACGCGCACAAACCCCACCGCCATGCACACGAGAAATATTGTCCACATCGCTTTTTTAAGTATGCGCGCGGAAAGGGCGCAGACCAGCAGCACGAGAGCGGCGATCATCGCGCGCGTAAGGGAAAACCCGTCGCCAATCAGCAACCCGAACAGCAGCCCCAGCGCGGCGACGGCCACCGGCCGCGCGTGAAACCACGGAGAGGATTCTGTCTCCGGCGCACCTTGCGTTGGAGCATGGCTCTGCGGGCGGATGGTATCCGTCCCCACAAAGAATTGCGATTGGTTTTGTTGGTTTTTCTGTCGCATCGGGTTGAGTTAATCATACCCATTCAGGTTTGTCAACCGCATGATCATTCCCGTTTTTCGCCCTTTGTTGAACCGCTCATCCCGAAAATGATATAATAAGTAAGTTATAGAATTTTCCCGCAAGTTTTGCGGGCGGACAGGAATGAATACACGATGAAATGGCTGGAAATCTGCGTCTACACCACCGACGCGGGGCTGGACGCGGTGATTTTCGCGTTCTCCAACGCGGGGCTCGATCAGGTAAGCATTGAAGAAAGCCACGAGCGCGCGATGGCGTTTCTCAACGAGCGCGTGGTCTATTGGGACTATGCGGACGCGGACAAGGTCGGCGTGGACGAACCCTGCGTGAAGGCATATGTCGCCGACGTGCCGGATAGCGCCGATGTGCTGGAGGACGTCAAGCACGGGATTGCGCAGTTACGTGAAACCGATCTTGGTTACGACGCGGGCACGCTCCAGATCGTGGTCAACCGCATGGACGACGCGGACTGGGAGAACAATTGGAAAGCCTATTATAAACCGCTCAAGATCGGCAAGCGGCTCTACGTGCTGCCCTGCTGGCTGAGCGAGAGCGCGCCGGACAACCGGGTCACGCTCAAGCTCGATCCCGGCGTGGCATTCGGCACGGGAGAGCACCACACCACAAGGATGTGCCTGGAGTTACTGGAGACCGTGGTCAAACCCGGCGACGACATGCTTGACCTCGGTTGCGGCAGCGGAATTCTCTCGGTTGCCTCGGTATTGCTGGGTGCCAAGCACGCAGTCGCGGTGGATATCGACCCCGTGGCGGAGCACGTCGCCCTCGAAAACGCCGCGATGAACGGCGTGGAGACGACGCAATACGACGTACTGATCGGCGATCTGCTCTCGAACGAAGCGTTGCAAAACCGCATCCGAAAAGGCTACGACGTGGTCGCCGCAAACATCGTCGCGGGCGTCATCATCGCCCTCGCGCCGTTTGCCAAGACCTGCTGCAAGCCGGGTGCGCCGTTTATCGTCTCCGGCGTCATCGACGAACGGGAGGACGAGGTCAAGCAGGCGCTCATTCGCGCGGGCTTCACCGTCGAGGAGATTTTGCGCAGCGAGGGCTGGGTCGCGATGCTGCTGCGGGCTTAACTCTTCTGTAAGAAAATTCAAGGTGTCATCGACAACGATATAAAGAATAAGGATTCATCATGCGCAGATTTTTTTGCGACAACATCACAGCCGAAAACGCCACCATCACGGGTGACGACGCGCACCATATCTCCCGCGTGCTCCGCATGAAAGCGGGGGACGCGCTCTCGCTCTGCGACGGCGCGGGGAACGAATTTGACGCGACGATCATCTCCGTTTCGCCGGAGGCGGTCGAGTGCGCGATCGGTGAACAGCACGCGAGCGAGGCGGAAAGCCCCGTAAAAGTGACGCTGCTTCAGTGCCTGCCCAAGACGGGCAAGATGGAGCTGATCGTGCAGAAGTGCACGGAGCTCGGCGTGTTCGCCATCGTTCCCGTCTCTTCCGCGCGCTGCGTGGTGGTGCCGGGCAAGGATTACGACAAAAAACGCGAGCGCTACAATCGCGTCGCGCTAGAGGCGGCAAAACAGAGCCGCAGGGGTATGATTCCCTCCGTTCTGCCTTTGATCGAACTCAAGAAGATTGATGTGCAATCGTTCGATCTGTTTTTAGTTGCGTACGAGGACGAAACCGCCGTCTCGCTCAAGCAAGCGCTGCGCGCGGCGAACGCGCCCGCCAGCATCGCGCTGTTGATCGGCCCCGAAGGCGGACTGGAGGCGGGCGAAGTCGCGCAGCTTGTGAAAGCGGGCGCGAAAAGCGTTTCTCTCGGCAAGCGAATCCTCCGCACGGAGACCGCCGGCATGGCGATGCTCGCGCAGACGCTCTATGAGGTAGAGCCATGATAAGAAGAATTTTCTTCCCCCTGCTCAAACCGCTTGAGGTAGAACGATGAAAGTTGCGCTGACCACGCTTGGCTGCAAAGTGAACCACTACGAAACCGAAGCCATGCGGGAGCTGTTTGTGCAGAATGGCTGGGAGATTGTCAATTTTTCCGATCTCGCGGACGTGTATGTGATCAACACCTGCACCGTGACGCAAACCAGCGACACCAAATCCCGCCAGATGATCGCCCGCGCGCATCGTCTAAACCCTGGCGCGCTCGTCGTCGCCGTCGGCTGCTATGCGCAGACCGCGCCGGAGGCGGTGGCTTCGCTGGAGGGTGTCGGCCTCGTGATCGGCACCAGCGGGCGAAAAGAGATCGTCCTTCGCGTCAACGACGCGCTCCAGTCCAAAGCAGACGAAACGTATATTTCTCCGCTGTATGAGATGCGGGACTTTGAGCCGCTCTCCGCCGTGCGCGATTCGCGCACCAGAGCCACGCTCAAGATTCAGGACGGTTGCGTCAACTTCTGTTCCTATTGCATCATCCCCTATGCGCGCGGGCCGTTGCGTTCCCGCCCGCTTGACGAGATTTCAACCGAGGTTGCGCTGCTTGCCGTAGAGGGTTATCAGGAGATCGTGCTCACGGGCATCCACCTCGCAAGCTACGGGCGCGACCTCACGAACGAGAACGCATCCCTGCTCGACGCGATTGCCCGCGCAAGCAAACCCAGTGGCATCCGTCGCATCCGCCTTGGTTCTCTCGAGCCGCTGTTTGTTACCGAATCAGTCGCAAAATCACTCGCGGAGAACCCGAAGATTTGCAGGCAGTTTCACCTTTCGCTCCAGAGCGGGTCAAATTCGGTTTTGCAGCGCATGAACCGCAAGTATTCGGCGGAGGAGTATCTAGCCGCGCTTGCGGTCCTGCGCCAGTACATGCCCGACTGCGCGATCACTACGGACGTCATCGCGGGCTTTCCCGGCGAGACGGACGAGGAGCACGCCGAGACGCTCGCGTTTTGCAAAGCGGCAAAGTTTGCGCGGATGCACGTGTTTCCCTTTTCCCTGCGCAGAGGCACCAAAGCTGAAAGCTTGCCAAGCCATCTGCCGAAATCAATCAAAGACGCGCGGGCAAAGGAGCTTATCCACCTCGGCAAAGAACTCACGCACGCGTATCTGAATGAGCAGATCGGTAGTGTGGTTGAGGTGTTGGTGGAGAGCGACGGGGCGGGCTACAGCGGCAACTACATCCGGGTCAAAACCAACGCACCGGAGGGCGGAATCGTCCGCATCCGGATAAATGGCTTTGAGGACGAGACCGCGTTTGGCACGTTGTTGGATTGAGCGAGCCGCCCGAAATGCACGCGCAAAACAATTGCTTTTTGAAAGTCATACCAGTTAAAATAGAGCAAAGGAGTTGAGAGAATTTGAGTAACTGCATCTTTTGCAAAATCGTCGCGGGGGAAATCCCCTCGAAAAAAGTGTATGAGGACGATGTGGTGGTCGCCATCTACGACATAGAGCCGCAGTCTCCCGTGCATGTGCTCGTCGTGCCGAAAAAGCACATCGCGGGCGTCAACGAACTCACAACGGAGGACGAGGCCATCGTCGGCCACGCCTACAGCGTCATCAGCAAGCTCGTCAAGGAGCTCAAGATCGACGAAACCGGCTATCGCGTGGTCGTCAACAGCGGCAGAGACGGGCAGCAGAGCGTGCCGCATCTGCATTTTCATATTCTCGGCGGGCGCTTGCTCGCCTGGCCTCCGGGCTGAGGGTCATCAAAGATTGAAACAAGAGGAGGGTGAAAACTCTCCTCTTATATTTTGAATAGCAGTATGTTGATTACTGTATTGAACAGAGTGTTGTTCGTTATAATTAACGAGTAGTTGAGAAAAATTTCTTAAACTATGACAAATGCGTCAAATCACGCCATGTCAAAAAGAATTCACGGCAGGGGGGCGCAAAGTGTGATACGATAGATTATCGACACACGAGAGGAAACACTCCCGCATGCCATTAACCCTAGGAACACGCCTGCTGCGCATGCAGCTACGGTTGACCAAACCCATCGCGCGATTTGCCACCATCGGGGACGCGCGAAGAGCACAGGATCAGCTAGGCCGCATGACATCCGAACTTCTCCGCGCGAAAGTCAACTTTGAATTGGTCGAATTTGACCGCTTCGCCGCCAGCTTTGCCGTCTCAACCGCTTGTAATGAGCCTTGTGATCGCGTGGTGTTATATCTGCACGGCGGCGGCTATACCGCCGGCGGACTGGATTACGCAAAAGGCTTTGGCGCGATGCTCGCCACACAGACGCAGGTTTCCGTGCTCTGCGCGGCCTATCGCCTCGCGCCCGAGCACAAGTTTCCCGCTGCGCAGGACGACGCGGTGGACGCCTATCAATACCTGCTCGATGCGGGTTATCTGCCGGAGCACATCGCCATCGCAGGCGAGAGTGCGGGCGGAGGACTTGCGCTGAGCCTTGTGCTGCGCCTGCGTGACGAGGGAAAGCCCTTGCCCGCCTGCATCGTCGGCATCTCGCCGTGGGCGGACCTAACGCTCTCCGGCTCCTCCTATAACAACAACGTGCGCCTTGACCCCACCTTAATCCGCGAATCGCTGGCGTATTACGTGATCGCCTACGCCGCAGGACACGAGGACGAAGCGTATGTTTCCCCCGTGCTGGGAGACTATACCGGTTTTCCGCCGACGCTGCTGTTTGCCGGTAGCGACGAAATCCTGCTCTCGGACGCAAAGACCGTCCATAAGCGCCTGAAAAAAGCGGGTGTGGAGAGCAAGCTCGTCATCGGCGAAGGGATGTGGCACGTTTACCCGCTCTATGGCAGGCCGGAGGGCAAAGAGGCCATCGATGAAATGTCAGCGTTCATTCGCACCCGGCTTGGTCTGGAATCGCAGCAAATCGCGGAACAGACAGCCGCTCCCGCGATCAAAGACAACAATGGTTTTGAAGTGTGATAACAGATATTCGAACCCATTCGGTTTAGAACAGCAGATTTCAACGGAGCAAGTTAAGGCTCCTGTATAGACAAAAAGGACACGCTATGGCAAAGAACAGAAAACCGACCAAATGGATGAAGCTCGACAACGCGGCGCTCATCTATCCCGCGACGATGAACCGCAGCTGGACCGCGCTCTTCCGCCTCTCCGCCACGCTGACGGAACCCATCGACGAGGACATATTGGAAGTTGCGCAAAAGCGAACCATGCGCCGACTGCCCTGGTTTGCCTACAGACTTAAGCGCGGGCTGTTTTGGTTTTATCTCGAGCACAGCGACGAGCTGCCCAAGATTGAGCAGGACGTCGCCAACCCCTGCGTGCGTATGCGCCTCAACGAAAACGAGGGGTTTTGCATGCGCGTGCGGTATTATCAAAACCGCATCGCGGTGGAGTTTTTCCACGTATTGACCGATGGTACGGGCGGGCAGGTGTTTTTGCAGACGCTGGTCGCCGAATATCTGCGCCTGAAATACGGCGCGAGCATCCCCAGAGGGGATAAAATTCTGGACTGCTCTGAAGACCCCAAGCCGGAGGAGGCGGAGGACAGCTTTGGCGTGCATTCCGGCCGGATCACCCAGACGCGCAAAGAGGTCAAGGCCTATCACATCAAGGGCACGGACGAGCGAAACGGCTTTGTGCACATCATCACCGGCTCCATGAATGCAGCGGACGTGCTCGCCAAGGCAAAAGAGAAGAACGTCAGCGCGACGGTCTATCTCACCGCGGCGCTGATTCTCTCCGTCGATGCCATCCAGCGCAGACGAGTGCCGAGCATCCACAGCTATAAGCCAGTCAAGGTCTCGGTTCCGGTCAACCTCAGAAACGTTTTCCCCAGTAAAACCCTGAGAAACTTTGCCAACTACGTCAACCCCGGCATCGACCCGCGGCTTGGCGAATATACGTTTGACGAGGTGCTCAACATCGTGCACCACACGCTCGCGATGGAGGTCACGGAAAAGCTGCTCAACGTCAAGATCACGACCAATGTCCGCTCCGAGCAGAACAAGCTCCTGCGGCTCACGCCGCTGTTCATCAAAAATATGGCGCTCAAATACGTCTATTCGCAGGTGGGCGACGTGCTCTCCTCCACGACCATCAGCAACCTCGGCGTGGCGAAGCTGCCCGAGCAGATGTCGAAATATGTGCGCCGTATGGACTTTATCCTAGGTCCGCTTGCGGACAACCGCGTTTGCTGCGCCGCGCTGACGTATAACGGCAGGCTTAGGATCAACTTCACCCGCACGATTGCAGAGCCGTGGCTGGAGCGGGAGTTTTTCACCCGCCTCGTCAAACTCGGCATCCCCGTTAAGATCGAAAGCAACCAGCAAGAATAAAACAGACCAACTCACGAGTTTGCATATAAGATCAAAAGCAACCAGCAAGAGAAAAAGATCATTTAACAGATTTTTTAATACGCAAGATTTGCGGAGGAAATGATTTATGAGTTATTGCGTTAACTGCGGCGTAGAGCTGCAAAAAAGCGAGCCGCGCTGCCCGCTCTGCGGAACGGAAGTGATCAACCCCAACGAGCTGCACGAGGAGAAGCCCATCCGCCCGTATCCGGCGCACGTGGAGCACCTCGACAAAAAGGTGGATCAGCGGTATATCGCATCGTTCATCTCGCTGCTGCTTTTAATCCCGCTGTTTACCACGATGCTTGCCAACATCTTTGTCAGCAAGCAACTGACGTGGAGCTATCTCGTGCTCGGCGGGGAGCTGGTGGTCTTCACCGTGTTTTTGCTGCCGATGATCGCGCGCATGCCAAAGGTTTTGTATATGGTCATCGACGCGGCTGCGGTCGGCGTACTGCTGCTGCTTATCCGCATCCTCACGCAGAGCAATTGGGACTGGCTCCTGCTGCTGGGGCTGCCGATTACGGTGCTCTCCGCGCTGATGTGCTGGTTTTTCTCCACCATGGCAGACCCGAAATGCCGCCTGCCGGTGCTCATCCGCTTTTCCTTTGCGCTGGCCTGCGTGGGGTTGCTGGTGGTTGCTATTGAGTTTCTCATCGGCGTCTACAACCAGCATATCGCGTGGCCGACGTGGTCGCTCTATGTGCTCTTCCCCTGCCTCGTGCTCGCCAGCTCGCTGCTGCTGCTCAACCGCAGAGCACGGGTGAAAGAGGAGATTCGAAAAAGGTTCTATTTCTAAGAAAGCTCATTTGCCGTTTCGGGCGCTGTCAAACAAGACAGCGCCTTTTTTTGTTGAACCGTCTGGTAAATCGTCGTTTGGTTCGCGGTTAAGTTTGATAATTCGTTTAACATGCTGCCTCATATATTCGCCACACGAAGGCGCTGGCTGTATTACAAATTACTACTCTTTAATCTGTACTAAAAATGCAATGTTGTATATAATTACCTAGAAAGTATAATCGCTCTGCACATTTCGTAGCGTTGATGTGTTGAACGGGTAATAAAATCGAGTGGTTTTCGAAAATTAACCGCGCTTACAGGCAGATTTTTTATGTCCTGCGCGTTTCTGTTGCAAGGGGAGTACTATGAGCAAAAAATTCTTCACATGCTATTGCATCATAATCATATGCATTATCTGCACACCTCTTTTGTGTACGATGCTCAACCTTGGTTCTAATTTGATGATAGATCGGAAAATACTGCAAGAAGGCGATTTAACCGGAGTTTACGAAAAACCACCAAGAGCAGCCCTGACACTAGACGCAATATTGTCACGGCAATTTCAGACAGAATTTGAAAAATATGCTGAGTTTCATATTGTTACCCGAAAAACTCTGACCCGGGTGTACAATCAACTGTTATATACGGCGTTTCACTCCACGGACAGTAAAACCGTTATGATCGGGCAGGACGACTATCTATTTGAAACAATTTACCCCTTTGCATTTCTCTCTGAACTTACGGACGAAGAAAAGATAAAATTAGAAATCAATATCAATAAAATAAATACCTTAAAAGAGTTGCTTCAGCAACGAGGCGTAGCGCTGATTGTTCGCATGTCGCCATCGAAGGCAGAGCACTATCCAGAGGTTTTGCCTCGCCCTTACAATCGTTTCACACAAATGAAAAAGAACGGGGAGTATGAAGATAACTGGTATCAGGTTTTCACAAAAATAATCCGGTCGACCAATATTCCATTTTATGATCGTCATGATTACATGCAGGATTTGAAGAATGATGGCAAGATCGTTTTTGCCAAAGGCGGTATCCACTGGACTTTATTGCCATTGGCGGAATATATCAATGGTCTCAACAGATTCATGGAAGAGCCTTTAAACAAAAAGCTCGGTACAATTATTGTCGCAAAAGAAGAAGTTATTACAGGTAAAATGGGAACAATCGAGGACAGCGATATTTGGAAAATTTGCTGGAATGCAATATCTGTACCCCCAAATTATCCTTCGCCCAATATCACTTTTCAAACGATACCCGGTGATTCCTCTTTGCGTATATTTATGATTGGGCAAAGCTTTACATGGGGGTTGCTAAATACCGTTTACGCTTCTGAACACCCAGTTTGGAGTGAAACGTATTTCTCGTATTATAATGGCAACGTTCATCATTATGATTCTGAAACCCCGAAAGGAGTTCAGATTTCGGATAAAACAGAGGATTATGAGCAATATCTAAAAATGGATGTCATCATGATCGAATTCCTGGAATGCGGCCCGGGCGATAAGCAATTTGAATTTGTCGATCATATGCTGCAATATTTACAAGAGAACGGAGCGGAACGATGATATTTTCATCCACGATTTTTCTTTTTCTGTTCTGCCCGGTTTTCTTTCTAACGCTTTACATATCGCCTCGCAATATGAACCTTCGAAATGCCATTATTATTATTGGCAGTTTGTTCTTCTATCTTTGGGGTGCAGGTGATTTTTTCTTTATCGTGTTAGGTACTTTGGTGATTGACTTTTTACTGGGCAATCTAATGTATAAGAATAGCAAATACACCAAACTCTGCGTCGTGTTGGATGTTGCTATGAATGTCGGGATATTGCTGTATTTCAAGTATTTTAATTTCTTCATGGACAATATCAACCTTGTTTTCGAAAGCATCGGCTGGAATTCAGTCGTTCTCACTAGGGTTCTTTTGCCGCTGGGCGTTTCGTTCGTCGTATTTCAGAAGATGACTTATTGCTTGGATATCGCAAAAGGAACGACCAAGCCTGCTGAAAACTTCTTTCATCTTGTCGAGTATTTGCTGATTTTCCCGCAGATCATAGCAGGCCCCATCGTCAAGTACAACGAGATTGCAGATCAGATAAAAGAACGCACGATCACGAAGGAAATGTTTCGAAACGGCTTCCAGCGCTTTGCCATCGGACTTTTCAAAAAGGTTTGGATTGCCGATATTATTGCGCGCATTGCGGACACCGTTTTTAGTGCATTTTCTTCGGGAGGCATTCCGTTCGATTATGCGTGGGTTGGCATTCTTGCGTATACATTCCAAATTTATTTTGATTTCTCCGCTTACAGTGATATGGCAATCGGCATGTTATCCATGATGGGATTTCGTATTCCCGAAAACTTCAATCGGCCATACACCGCTCTGAGCATAACAGACTTCTGGAAGCGCTGGCATATTTCGATGACGTCATGGTTTCGCGAGTATCTCTATTTTCCGCTTGGAGGTAATCGCAAAGGAACTGTTCGAACATATATCAATCAATGGATTGTCTTTCTCGTTTCAGGGTTTTGGCATGGAGCGTCTTGGAATTTTGTATTTTGGGGCGCGTATCATGGATCACTGCTATGTGCTGAGAGAGCATTCCTATTGAAAAGAACGCAAAATGTAAGTCGCCTGATTCGGGTTGCGGTCACGTTCCTTCTCGTCATGATCGGTTGGGTGTTTTTCCGTGCGGACTCCGTCGGAATGGGGTTTGCATATATTGGCAGCATGTTCAATTTCGCCAATTACAATGTGCATGTGAATCCCGCATATATTCTAATCATTGACCCACGAACATGGACAATCCTTGTATTGGCTGCTCTGATCTGCTTTGTTCCGTTGTTGAAAAAAACGTTTCAATGGCTGCAAAATCAGACTGCCGCACATCCGATCCTGCGCGATTCGGGCGTGTTGGTTTTATTCTTGGTTTCAGCTTTGAAGGTCATCACCGGCTCGAACAGCCCCTTTATCTATTTTCGCTTTTAGTGCTTCTGCAACGCATTCCTGCCGACTGCGGCAGACGGGTTGGAGCAGGGCGCTTTCGATCCGCTACCGCATAATACTCTTCATTTTCTTCGCCATATAAAAAACCTCCGTTGGTCATTTTGTTTGACAACGGAGGTTTATTGAATTTCTGCTGTGCTCTCATAAATAGAATTTGCTGACAATAACGAGCCGATGAAATGACTTTTTGACGATTACTTCACTTTTATCTAACTTTTTGGACCGTTCAGAAACACAGGTTTATTTGGTTTGTTTCACTTATCTTCCGGTTTCTCTTCCGGCTTTGTCTCTTCTTTTACTTCGACGGCTTCCTGCGCCGCCTCTGCTTTGTCTTTCTTTTTCTTCTTGGGTTCTTCCTCCACCGGAATCGGCAGATCAAGCACGGTCTTCTTCAGCACACCGAATTTCACCAGCAGCAGCAAGAGCAAGCCACCCGCGAAGATGAAGATGCTGATGAACTGGCTCGTGGACAGAGCGCCGACAGCGCCACGTTCATCGTTGCGGAAAAACTCAATGCCAAAGCGCCACGCGCCGTAGAGCACCATATACCAACCGGAGATGGTGCCAAACGGTTTTTTCTTCATAAGCCGCCAGACGAGGAACGCGCACAGCAGGAAGAGAAACACGCTCTCCATGATCTGCGTCGGCAGCAACGGAACGCCCGCCGGGGCGGCGCCACCCGCGGGGAAGGTAACAGAAATCGCACAGTCGCACTCCATGCCATAGCAACAGCCCGCAAACAGGCAACCGATGCGCCCGAACGCGTGGCCGATCACCAGCGCGGGGATGAAATAGTCCATCAACGAGAAGAACGGGAGCTTCTTGATCAGCGCATAGATCGCCACGCCGCCAAGCCCGCCGATGAGCGCACCGTAGAACACAAACCCTTCGCGCAGCGTGTGCAGCAGGTAGCTAGGATCCGCGATGATCTGGTCGATCTCCACCAGCCAAAAGAGCACTTTTGCGCCGAGAAAGCCCATAATGATCGCCCAAAGTGCGGCGGAGAGCGCCTGATCTTCCGAAAAACGTGTGTGCTTTCTGGTAAATCCTAACAGGACAAACGCCGCGAGCATGCCGACGGCGGACATCACGCCATACATGGGTATGGTCAGCCCAAAGACCGGAAAAGATGGTAACATACTGCTCCTCAACTCAATCTAAAAAATGGAGAGACGGAGGGTTTCCCCTCCGTGTGTTGCATGGTTGGTCGGATTAATAGAAGATCCGCGGCATGTCGGTATACTGCCACAAACCGGCAAACGCGACGAAGCCGAGCACGACGATGAGGATCGTCACAAGAATCGCAATGACGCCCGCGATGAGGCCGACGATGCTGGTGACGTAGCCCGCGGTGTTCATGCTGTTTTCCTTGAAGCCGTGCGCTTCCGCAAACCTGCGGTTGGAGCGGCTCATGGTCAGGCCGACGATGGCGAGCACGAGGCCAACGAGCGGAAACCAAACCACAACCAGGCTCACGATGCCGAGCACCATCGCGGTGACGGCCTGCTTGTTATGAGACTGCTGTTCGGGGGTTAGGGGTGTATACTGTTCCATTATCTGCGCCTCCTGCAATGCTATTTTTACTCTTTTGTGCGTCCGCGGGGCAGGTTTTCACGAGAACATACCATCGCTCCCGGACGCCACAAATTGTATCACGATTTTTTGGCGGCGTAAAGCGAGGGGGACAGGCGATCGTTAAATTCCACATATGTGCATCTCGTTGCGCTCTCCTTGACTTATACACACCAAATGTGTATAATCGATTTGGGAAATGATGGAAGGCAGATAAAGAATGAAGCGAAAAGATTTGATTCGACTTTTGATCAAAGCTGGTTGGTGGTTGGCAAGAGAAGGCGGCAATCACGACATCTACACCAACGGAAAACAAATCGAACCGATTCCCAGACACAGGGAGCTCAACGAAGAGCTTGCAAAAGCAATCATCAAAAGGCAGTGTTTATAAAGCACTCTGCGCCGGAACCCAACCAAGGAGGAAGCAAAATGAAACAAGTATATCCCATTATCCTAACACCCGCAAAACGGGGTTATGTCGTTTTTGTGCCCGATTTTGACATCAACACGGAAGGCGACTCTCTGGCAAACGCAATTGAGATGGCGCGGGATGCAATCGCAATGACGGGCTGTTATCGGGAAGATCACGGCGAGTCACTGCCAAGCGTAGCGACGCTCAATCCAAAATGCGAGGCTCCGCAGGTATGCGCGCTGGTTGATGTGGACTTTGCGGCCTACCGCCGCGCAAGCGAAACCCGCGTGGTACGCAGAAATGTAACCCTGCCGAGCTGGCTGAATGTGGAGGCAGAAAACGCAGGATTGAACGTCTCGCGCGTTTTGCAGGATGCGCTCAAAGCGCGTTTGGGAATTGAGTGAAGGAGCCCTGTCAAGCGCACGAAATCAACACTCGAAACCCATCAACTCCCCTCCCCAAGAATTGACAAACCAACTCAAAGAGGATATCCTACATATTTAGGATAGTTTCGGAGGATTTTGTTTCATGCAGGAACGTTACGACCCACAGGCGATCGAAGCCAAGTGGCAAAAAATCTGGACGGACAGCCACTGTTTTGAAGCGGTGACCGGCTCGGACAAGCCCAAATATTTCCCGATGATTGAGTTTCCCTACCCCTCCGGGCAGGGTCTGCACGTCGGCCATCCGCGCCCGTTTACCGCCATGGACGTCATCGCGCGCAAACGCCGCTTAGAGGGCCACAACGTGCTTTACCCCATCGGCTACGACGCCTTCGGTCTGCCGACGGAGAACTACGCCATCAAGACCGGCATCCATCCGGCCAAGGTGACGCACGACAACATCATCCGTTTCCGCAGCCAGCTGCAGAGGCTTGGCTACTCGTTTGACTATTCCCGCGAGGTCAATACAAGTGACCCCGACTACTATAAATGGACGCAATGGATCTTCCTCAAGTTCTTTGAGCAGGGGCTTGCCTACAAGGCGGAGATCCCGATCAACTTCTGCACGAGCTGCAAAGTCGGCCTCGCCAACGAAGAGGTGGTCGACGGCGTTTGCGAGCGTTGCGGCGGCGAAGTGGTGCGCATGGTGCGCTCCCAATGGATGCTGAAGATCACAGCCTATGCACAGCGGCTCATCGACGACCTCGACACCGTGGACTATCTCGAGAAGATCAAATCGCAGCAGATCAACTGGATCGGCCGCAGCGAAGGCGCTCTGGTGAATTTCGCAATCAAGGGCACCGACGAGAAGCTCACGGTCTTCACCACCCGTCCGGACACGCTCTTTGGCGCGACCTATATGGTCGTCTCGCCGGAGCATCCGATGATCGAACAATATCACGACCGCATCACGAACATTGCGGATGTGCACGCCTATCAGAAAGCAGCCGCAATCAAGAGCGATTTTGAGCGCAGCGAGCTGGCAAAGGACAAGACGGGCGTGCCGCTCGAGGGCATTTTCGCCATCAACCCCGTCAACGGCGCGGAAATCCCGATCTGGACAAGCGACTATGTCCTCATGGGCTACGGCACGGGCGCGATCATGGCGGTTCCCGCGCATGACGAGCGCGACTACGCGTTTGCCAAGGTGTTCGGGCTTCCGATCATTGAGGTGGTCGCGGGCGGCGACATCGAAAAAGAAGCGTATACCGACTGCGCCAAGGGGAAGATGGTCAACTCCGGCTACCTCGACGGCATGGACGTGGACAAAGCCATCCCCGCGATCATCGACCGCCTCGTGAAAGAGGGCATCGGCGAGCGCAAGGTGAATTTCAAGCTGCGCGACTGGGTCTTTTCGCGCCAGCGCTACTGGGGCGAACCCATCCCGCTGGTCTATTGCGAAACCTGCGGCTGGGTGCCGATTCCATACGATCAGCTCCCGCTGGAGTTGCCGATACTGGACGATTTTTCGCCAACCGACGACGGCAGCAGCTGCCTTGCCCGCGCGAAGGACTGGCTGCAAACCACCTGCCCCAAGTGCGGCGCGCATGCAACCCGCGAGGCGGACACCATGCCCAACTGGGCGGGTTCGAGCTGGTATTTCCTGCGCTATACCGACGCGCATAACGACAAAGAATTCGCCTCCCGCAAGGCGCTGGACTATTGGACGCCGGTCGACTGGTACAACGGCGGCATGGAGCACACGACGCTACATCTGCTTTACTCCCGCTTCTGGCACAAGTTCCTCTTCGACCTCGGTTTGGTTCCCACGAGCGAGCCGTATATGAAGCGCACCAGCCACGGTATGGTGCTCGGCAGCAACGGCGAGAAGATGAGCAAGTCCCGCGGCAACGTGGTGAACCCCGACGACTATATCCCGACCTACGGCGCGGACAGCTTCCGCACCTATATCATGTTCATGGGCGCGTTTGACCAGCCGATCCCCTGGAACGAGCTCGGCACGCGCGGCTGCCGGCGGTTTTTAGACCGCGTCTGGGCGCTGCAGGACATGGTCAACGGCACGGGAGACACCGACGCCGAGATGAAGAAGAAGGTGCACGCCGCCATCAAGAAGGTCGGCGAAGACTATGAGCGCATGAAGTTCAACACCGCCATTGCAACCATGATGGCGCTGACGAACGACTTCTACGCCCGAGGCACACTCACCCGCGACGAGCTGCACACGCTGGCGATCCTGCTTGCCCCCGTTGCCCCGCACATCAGCGAGGAGATCAACGAGGCGCTGGGCTTTTCACCGATGCAAGAGCAGCAGTGGCCGATGTATGACGAGAGCGCGCTGGTTGAGGACGCGGTGGAATACGGCATTCAGGTCAACGGCAAGGTGCGCGGGCGCATTACGCTCTCACTCTCGCTGGACGCAAAAGCCGTTGAAGCGGCGGCTCTTGCCTGCGAGGACGTCAAGCCCCATCTGGAGGGCAAGACGGTGCGCAAGATCATCGTGGTCAAAAACATCGTCAACATCGTGGTTGGCTAACACACACAAGCAACACAGAAACGGCGCGGAACAATCCGCGCCGTTTGATTTGCTTAAAGTTGGATGGTTTACGCCTCTTCTGTTTTAGCTAGCCCAAACCCTGTCTTTTTATTGCACACGACGATGGTGACATACAGCGCCGCAAGGCACGCGAGCAGGTAGAACGGCAGCCACGAAAACCCGAAATCCTGACCGATCCAGCCCACGATGGGCGGCATGAGCGTTGCTCCGATATACGCCGATGCCATCTGCAGGCCGATGATCGCCTGCGAATAGTTCTTGCCGAAGCGCTGGGGAGTAATGTGGATCAGGTTCGGGAACACCGGCGCGCAACCGAGGCCGAAGAGCAATAGACCCGCCAGCGAAAACGTCTGCGGCAACGGCAGCGCGAGCATCAGCGCGCCGACGACGGCGATCACGAGGCCGACATTGATCAGCAACCGCTCCTTGACGCGCACGGCGAGCAGACCAGATATCATCCTGCCGCCCATGATGCCAAAGAAGAACAGCGAGCCCCAGCTCGCGGCCACGCTCGGATCCACCCCGCGAACGGAGACAAAATACGTCGCCGCCCAAAGACCCACGCTGGCCTCCCCCGCGCAATAGAAGAAGAACGAGAGTACGGCGAGGATTGCGCCGCTTTTCTTGATTGCCGCGCGATTGTCAATCTCGATGGGTCCACCCAGCAGCTCGTCATTCGCGGCATGCGGCACCTTACCCCAAAGCGGGAGCGTCAGAAACATGATCAGCGCCAGAGACAGCTGAATGATGGAGACAAAGCGATAGCCGCCCTGCCAATAGCCGCTCTGCTTGAGAAAATGCGACATGATCAGCGGGCTGATGGTCGCACCCACGCCCCAGAAGCTATGCAGAAAACTCATGTGGCTCGCCTTGTAATGAAGAGCCACATAGTTGTTCAGCGCGGCATCGATTGCGCCACCGCCAAGCCCCAGGGGAATGGCGAGCAGCAGCAGCACGATGAAGCTTTGCGTAAACGAGATCGCGAGAAGCGCACCTCCGGTGAGCAGCACGCAGGCAGCGGTCACCCCGCCGGTGCCGAAACGACGGATCACACGCACGGAGAAGAGACTCGAAATCACCGTACCCACGGTGATGCCGATGGAGACGAAGCCCGCATAGGAAACGGGCGCGCCCAACTGCGCATAGGCAACAGGCCAGGCCGCGCCGAGCATGGAGTCCGGCAAGCCAAGGCTGATGAACGCAAGATAGATGATCACAAGTAAAATAGTAGCCATGCGCGTATTCTATCGGTTTTTTTCGTGCTTGGAAAGCACCAATTTTATAATTCGAGACGATGTTGGGAAAAACAGGCGGAATCGTATCATCGCGGGAAGTAATTCAGTGACGTTCACAAAAATGTTGCCGTCTTTGCGTGGTTTTTCACGCAGGATTCCGATATACTCCTCTTATGCAAAAACAAACCAACCCTGCCGGAAGGGTCAATCCCGCGTCCGGCTCAACAGACGGCAAAGTCGCCGCCCCCGCAACCCGCGGGCAAAAGATCGCCTCCATCGCCTCGATAGCGGTGTTTGTTCTCGTGCTCGTGCTGCTGACCATATTTGTCGGCGGGCCGATCATCAAAACCCTCGGCGACCCCGCGTCGTTTCGCATCTGGGTAGACGCGCACGGCGCCTGGGGACGGGTGCTGTTCATCGGCATCATGATCCTGCAGGTCATCATCGCGTTTATTCCCGGCGAACCGCTGGAGCTTGCCGCGGGCTATGCATTCGGCGCGGTCTGGGGGGCGGTGCTGTCCTGGGTCGGACTCGTGATCGGCACCACGATCGTGTTTCTCTTCGTGCGCAAAATCGGCATCAAAGCCGTTGAGGTGTTCTTCCCGCGCGAGAAGATCAACTCGATGAAGTACCTGAAGGATGAAAAGGCGCTCAACGCCGCGGCGTTCATGCTCTTCTTCATCCCCGGCACGCCAAAGGATCTGCTGACCTATGTCGCGGGGCTCACGAAGATTCGCCTGCTGCCGTGGGTGCTGCTCACCAGCATCGCGCGGATTCCGTCCATCGTCTCGAGCACCATCAGCGGAAACGCGCTCGGCGTAGAAAAATACGGCTTTGCCATCCTCGTGTTCTCCGTCACGGCGGTCATCTCCGGCATCGGGATGCTGCTCTATCAGCGGGCGCATAAGAAGCGCGCGCTTGCCGAGGCGGCGCAAAAACTGGCGAGCCAACCTCTCGCAGAGTATCCCGCAGCGGAGGTCGAACCGGCTCAAGCAGAGACTGCTGTTCAAGAAGAAGAGGCGCAGAAAGATCCGTCCGCGCCGTAATGATATGGCTCTCCACATGCCCGCGAAAGCGGGTTTTTTTTGTTCCCTCGCGCATTTTCGCCCGCTTTTACGGGCGTTTCTTGATGCGTTGTTTCAAGCAAAGCGGGGGAACTATTACATACGGCATTTTTCCACGAGATAGCCGGGCGTATTTGTTACGGGTTGGTCGCGTGAATGCGGTCACGACCCGCCGCGGACAATCGCGCAGAAAAGCGCAAATTTGTACTCGCAATTTGCAATTGCGCCCCTTTTGCCATGCAGCAGGCTGCACAAGAGAGAGAAAATGGCTTGTATAGATATTCTTTGCTTTTTGGTGCATATTCACGGTTCTATCCACACCATCCACATAGTTATCCACAGCATTTGTCGTTAAACGGCGCGGTTTTTGGTGGTTTTCCACACTTTCCCCTTTGAATATGGCATGGTGTTTGTGGAAAAAAATTGTAAAAACGCAGTGGGCGGCAATCATAAGCTATGCAAATATGGCGCAACTATGTCCGGCAAAATTTGCAGTTTGCACTGTCAAAACTACGCTGTAACAAGTGAATTTTACTGAATTTTTACCAAAAAGCATGTCACTTTCTGCCCCTTTCCCCCACCTCCGCACCTCCTGCTTCCCTGAAAAAAAGGGGGAGAATTGTTGCGATGTTACGCGAACGGCGTTCGATTTCAAATCTGTGTAAAATTTAAAAGGCGCGCAGCCTTGCCGCACGCCCTGAGAGGTCTTTTTGTATCTCTTTTCTTGAAAAACGATCGTTAGACCAAAGGTTCGAGGTGTTCCTCAATCGAGAGATACGGCACGGCGTTGAGCGAGAGCGCGTCGGTCTGCCCGGTCATGAGCTTGCCGTAGGCCGCGCTGCCGACCATTGCGGCGTTGTCGGTGCAATAAGCAAAATCCGGGCAGTAGAACGCGATGCCCGCGGCGCTTGCCCGCGCCTCCATTGCCTCACGCAGCGCGCGGTTTGCCGAGACCCCGCCCGCGAGCGCGAGCTTTGTACGCGCCTCGCCGGATTGCGCCTTTGTCGCGCGGACGGATTTCTCCGCGAGGATATCCACCACCGTCTTTTGAAACGAGGCCGCAAGATCCGCGCGGTTGACCAATTCTCCCGCCTGCTCTGCGTTGTGGAGGCGGTTGACCACGGCGGTCTTGATGCCGGAGAAACTGAAATCGTAGCCCTCTCCCTCGTTGAAGGCGGAGCGGAAGCGATAGCGGGTAGGGTCGCCTTCCCGCGCAAGTTTTTCGAGATTCGGCCCGCCGGGATACGGGAGGCCAAGCACGCGCGCGACCTTGTCAAACGCCTCGCCCGCTGCGTCGTCCCGCGTGCGCCCGATCAGGCGGTAGCGGTCGTAATCCTCCACGAGTATGATGTGGCTGTGCCCGCCGGATGCCACGAGGCAGGTAAACGGCGGCTTGAGGTCGGGATAGCTTAGATAGTTTGCCGCGATGTGGGAGGCGATGTGGTGCACGCCCAGAAACGGCAATCCCGCAGCGTAGGCAAGCCCTTTTGCGTAGCTTAGCCCGACCAGCAGCGCACCGACGAGGCCGGGGCCGTTGGTGACGGCGATTGCGTCCAGTTCACTAAGCGACAGATTCGCCTGCTCCAGTGCAAGGCGCACCACGGCGCCGATCTTTTGCACGTGGCTGCGGGAGGCAATCTCCGGCACCACGCCGCCAAACGGCATGTGCAGGGGAATTTGCGTATGCACCGCATTAGAGAGCACCGTGCGCCCGTTTTCTACCACGGCGGCAGCGGTCTCGTCGCAGGAGGTCTCAATTGCGAGTATGCGCACGTGCTCTTTTTGCCGGAGAGATTCCAGCTTTTGGGCAACTGCGCGTTCATAGTGTGTCATGTGTCTTAAACCAACCTGCAAAAACTTCTTGGGTTAACTCACCCATCAAAAAAATCTTGATTCTCACGGGCGGATGATATCCGCCCCTACAAAGATTCGTAAGCCGCGGCGCAGCCGCAAAAATCATTTAGCCCGCGGCGCAGCCGCAACAAACCCCAAAATCCCTCAATCGTCCAAAAAGCCGGTGTCGTCGTGTACGTTCGCTTTTTTCTTCTGCGGTTTTTCCGCGGGTCTGCCGCCCTGCGGCGCGGACGGTTTGGGTTGCCGTTGTGAAGCGGAAGCTGCCTGCTCCGGACGCGCAGCGCGCGGGGCTGCCGATTGCGCTGGTCTTGCCTGCTCCTGCGAGGGTGCCTGCGCGGCTGACTCTGCGGCGGCGCGCTTTCTTGCGCGCTTTTCTTCGCGGAGACGTTCCTGCTCCGCTTCCTCGGCCTCGGTCTGAGCCGCCGCCTGCTTTCTCGCTTTATGGGCGGCGATGCGCGCGCGCTTCTCCGCGAGGCGCTTTTCTTCCTCCGCGGTTTTGCGTGCGTCGTCCCGCGCCTTTTTGCGCGCAAATGTTGCGTTTTCACGCGCCTTCTTGCGCGCGAGGGCAACAGCACGCTGCCGCTTATATCCCTCTGAAGAGAGTACAAGCGCCACAATGCTCAGCGCAATGAGCACGACGATCACGATACCCGCATAGAGCCCGACCTGCGCGATGATATCCGCGAAAATTTGCTCCGGCAGCATGTTGATCATGCGGCTCTGCGTGCCGTCAAAGAGCCAGAGATCGTTCCAGAAGAGCATCTCATGGAAAAACGTCCAGAAATTCGAGAAGTCCAGCGCTGCCCATGTTCCTAAGAACCCAAAGATCAGCAGGAACACAAACGAGCCGGAAAGATAGCCTTGTGCGAGATACTGCGGCGCCTTGCGGAAATTGACCACCGCCGCAAAGAGGAAGAGAATCAGCATCACCAGCACGCCGACATCCCGATAGGACGCAATGGTGACGTAGATCTTCTGCACATCCGCCATGTGCTCAATTTCCTGCGGATAGTCAAACATCTGCTTGGTTTCGCCGTCTATGGTGACGGTGACGTTGATATCGTCCGCATCACCCTCCATATAGTCCACCAGACGGTTGAAGGAGGTAACGAGGTCCGTGTTGCTCATGCCCATCTTGGAGCCGATGGCGAGCTTGGTAAACTCGTTGTTGACGAACGTCTCGTCGTTCATCACAAACCCGATGGAGGAAAACACCACGATTAAAATCAACAGCATGGAGGCCAGCGTCGCCATCCCGACGGAAATGAGTTTTCTCATGAATTACACTCTCCCTAAAAACGAACAGTTTATACAAACATGGTTTTTTGGTTTCTTATTTTCTTTTGCGCATGAAACGCGCAGCGATATTATAGCATAGCCACAGTACTTCTGCGAAAAAAAGCGAATTCCTTCGCAGAATTGATGCAAAAACGGCAAAAAGGCGGATGCTGCGAGGATTATATCACAACACCCAGCCGCATAACAGACACGCATCTTTTCTGGTTTCATGTTTCCGGTCAGCCGCGCCGCGAAAAGCTTGCCAGCGGCAAAAAATCACGATAGAATAAAAATAACCGCTACTGATTAACCCGTATTCAGCAACGAAAATCCGTATCGCGACCACCTGAAAAAATTGCGTGCTTGTCAGCGCGCGGAAACGAGGCAACGCATGAGCTATCGAATTTTTACCGACGCGACCAGCGACCTGCCGGCGCAGTTTGCCGAGCAGCTGCACGTGACCGTGCTCCCGATGGGATTCACCATGGAGGAGAAGGAGTATTTCTATATCCCCGGCAAGTCGGATATGCCCATCGAAACCTTTTTTGAGAAGATGCGTGCGGGGGTAAGCGTCACCACCGCGCAGGTGAACACATTCACATTCATCGAGGCGTTTGAACCGGTGCTCAAGGGTGGCGAGGACGTGCTGTACATCGGCTTATCCTCCAAGCTCTCCGGCACGGTGCAGTCTGCCTTCAGCGCGGCAGAGGAGCTCGCTGTCAAATATCCCGATCGCAAAGTAGCAGTCATCGACTCCTGCTCCGCCTCTCTCGGCTTAGGCCTGCTCGTCTATTACGCGGCGCGCAAGCATGACCTAAGCGTTGACGACCTCGCCAAATGGGTCGAGGAAAGCAAGCTGAGATTCGTGCACTGGTTTACGGTGGACGACCTCGTCTATCTCAAGCGCGGCGGACGCATCAGCGGCGCCACGGCAGCCATCGCGACGATCCTCAACATCAAACCCGTCATGCACGTGGACAACGAGGGCTACCTCGTCGCCGTGGAAAAAGTGCAGGGCAGAAAGAAATCGCTGCGCGCGCTGTTTGAGCGTATGGAGAAGACCGTGGACACCAAGGTCACCGATACCGTCTTCATCGGCCACTGCGCCGCCAAGCCGGATGCGGAATATGTGGCTTCGCTCGTTCACGAAAAGTATCCCGACATCATGATCCACATCGACGACATCGGCACCAGCGTCGGCGCGCATTCAGGCCCCGGTACCATTGCGCTGTTCTTCGTCGGAAGCGAGAGATAATATCCGGGAAGATCGGGCGCTGAGCAAACCTCAGACATACTCCAAATTTGGGCGGGATTTCCCGCCCTTTTCCGTTTTTCGTCATTCAAACGATATGCGTGTTTCGAAATAATTCACCCGCGTGCACCGCGCGCGCTTGTAAACCTCCCGCGTTCAGACTAAAATGAAACCACAAATCATCCGTTTTGCGCGCATACACCCTTGCCCGCGCCGCAAGCCGGATTCACGGAGGATGCATGGAACCCATCTACATCACGGGACACCGCAATCCGGACACGGACTCCATCGTTGCCGCAATCTCCTATGCCATGCTCCGAAACGCGCTGGGCGATCGCGCCTATACCGCCGCGCGCATCGGTGAGCTCAGCGACCAGACGGAGATGCTGCTGCAAAAATTTGACTTTCCCGCTCCAAAGATGCTGCACACCGTGCGCACGCAGGTGTCGGATTTGGACTATGACACGCCGCCCATCCTCTCCGCTGCGGTGAGCGTTTACCACGCCTGGCAAACCATCGTGACGGATACCGCGGGCGTGCCCACGCTGCCTGTGACCGACGAAGAAGGTCGGCTCTACGGCATGCTCACGCCAGAGGAAATCGCAGCCTACGACATGCGATTCATCAAAAACAGCCGGATCGACGGCATTCCGCTGTTTAACCTGCTTGCGAGCCTCGACGGCCGGCTCATCCGCGCCAAGTCGGAACAGACCGCACTCTCGGGTTCGCTGGTGATCTCTCTGCCGACGCACGCAGGTCTGCCGGACATCGCCCAAGAGAGCATCGTGCTCTGCGGCAACCAGCCGGACGTGATCCGCTATGCGCTGGAGAAGAAGGCCGCCGCGATCATCGTTTGTGAGAGCGAGGTGCCGGACGAGCTCATCTCCGGAGAGCACGACAGTTGCGTCATCTCTACTCCGTTTGACGCCTACGCCGCCTCCCGCCTGATCATCCTCGCCGTGCCCGTTTCGCGCATCTGCCGGCGGGAAAACGTCGTCTCCTTTCACCTGACGGACTATCTTGACGACGTGCGCGAGGCGACGCTGAAATCCCGCTTTCGCAGCTATCCGATTCTCGACGAAGACGACCGCGTGGTGGGCACGCTCTCGCGTTTCCACCTATTGCGTCCAAAGCGCAAGCGCGTGGTGCTCGTGGATCACAACGAGCTGCACCAGTCCGTTCCCGGGCTGGAGCAGGCGGAGATTCTCGAGATCATCGACCACCACCGCCTTGCGGAGGTGGAGACGGACGCGCCCGTCTATGTCCGCAACGAGCCGGTCGGCAGCACCTGCACGATCATCACGAGCATGTTCTTTGAGCGCGGCGTGATGCCCAGCAAAAAGCTCGCGGGTTTGCTCGCCGCCGCCATCGTCACCGACACCATCGTGTTCAAGTCCCCGACCAGCACACCCGTTGACCGCGCGATGGCTGAGCGCATGGCAAAGATCGCCGGGCTCTCGCTTGAAACGCTTGGACAGGAGATCTTCTCCGTTTCCCCGACGGGCGGAAACGACCTCGACACGCTTTACTTTACCGATTTCAAGCAATTCCAGATCGCGGGGCATTCCATCGGCATCTCGCAGATCACATCACTGGATACCGACGCACTGCTGGAGAAAAAGGCGGATTTCATCGCGCTGATGGAGCGCGAAACCGCACAGCACAGCTACGACATGATGCTGCTGATGCTCACCGATGTGCTCAAGGAGGGAACGCTGCTCATCGCGGTGGGCGATTTGAACTCCATGGAGCACGCCTTCAACGTTTCGTTCAAAAACCATGCCGCGTTTTTGCCGGGGGTCATCTCCCGCAAAAAGCAGGTCGTGCCCGCGCTCTCGCTCCTCTGGGGCTAAGCGCAACCAAGCCCACTTGCGCCGCGTGCGCACTCCCGGGCAGCCGACAGGAGGAAAACCCATATGCAGCTCACCATAGACGGCATCACAACCGAAATCTCCGCGGGCGAACGCCTGCTGGATGTCGTACGCCGCCTCGGCCTCGACAGCGCGGACTTAAAAACCCGCCCGCTCGCCGCCAACATCGCGGGGGAAACCTTTACGCTCAACTATGTTCCCCTGCGTGAAGAGGGCGCAAACGCCGGACAGCGGGTGACGCTGCGCCGCGCCATGCGCGCGGCAAACGGCACGGTTTCGCTGCTGCGCTATGACAGCGCGCGCGGCAACCGCGTCTATGAGCGCACGATGCTGTTTGTGTTCCTGCTCGCCATGCGCGAGCTTTACCCCAAGACGCGGGTGCGGATCAACTACGCCGTCGGCGCGGGGCTCTTCGCCAGCGTGGGCGAGAACATGCGACTCAGCCAGCAGGACGTAACCCGCATCCGAACAGCCATGCGCGAAATCGTCTCCGCCGACTTGACGCTGGAGCGCAAGCGCGTGGACATCGACGACGCGATCGATTTCTTTTCCGCCGACGGTCAGGAGGACAAGGTGCGGCTGCTCAAATACCGCCAGTTCTCCTTCTTTGACCTCTACCGACAGGACGACTATGTCGACTATTTTTACGGCGAGATGGCGCCCAGCACCGGCTATGCCTCGGTCTTTGACCTGCAGGCGCAAAAGGGCGGGCTGCTCTTACTCCGTCCCTCGGCACAAGACCCCAACAAGCCCGCAAAGCATGTTTCCCTGCCGCGTCTCTCCGGCGTGTTTTCCGAGAGTGAGGAATGGGGCAGGCTCATGCACTGCGAGGTGGTGGCCGACCTCAACGATATGGTGCTCAGCGGCGAGGTGCGCACGCTGATTCGCGTCAATGAAGCGCTGCACGAAAAGCGCTTTGCCCAGCTCGCGGACGAGATCATTAATCGCGGCGCGCGTGCGATCTTGATCGCGGGACCTTCCAGCAGCGGCAAAACCACCAGCGCAAACCGCCTCTGCACCCAGCTCCGCGTACACGGTAAAACGCCGATTCTAGTGTCTCTCGACGACTACTATCTCAACCGCGATCAGCTCGAAGCAGGACCGGACGGCAAGATCGACCTAGAGGACATCGCAACCATCGACGTTGTGCAGTTTCAGGAGGATCTCACGCGGCTTCTGCGCGGCGAAGAGGTTGAGCTGCCGAGATTTGACTTCATCCGCCAGCAGCGCTGTGCTTCGGGGCACAAGCTGCGCATCGACGAGAGCACGCCGCTGGTGATCGAAGGCCTGCACGGGCTAAACCCGCAGCTGCTGCCGGACGCGGTGGACAAAAAGCTGATCTTCCGACTGTATGTCTCCGCGCTGACCACCCTCAATCTCGACGACCACAACCGTGTGCCGACCACGTATCTAAGGCTGCTTCGGCGCATGGTGCGCGACCATGAGACACGCGGGGCATCGGTCGAGCGCACGCTTTCGATGTGGGACAGCGTCCGCGCGGGCGAAGAAAAGTGGATATTCCCGTTTCAGGAGGACGCCGACGCCATCTTCAACACCACGCTGATCTATGAGCCGGCAGTGCTGAAGAAACATATCTTCCCGCTGCTCAGCGCGGTGCAGCCAGAAAGCATCTATTACGACGAGGCGCGCTCCATCGTGAAGTTTTTGAACTATTTTGTGGAGGCAAATGTGGAGGATGAAATCCCGCCGACCTCCATCCTGCGCGAATTCGTCGGCGGCAACACGTTTTATCGGTAACCCCACGGTTTCAGCTGACGCTTTTTTGATCATGCAGCATATAAGAACCGATCAAAAAAGGAGACGTGTTTCTGTATTTATATATACGAATTGTGGGTTATCTATACAAATTTCACAAAAAGTCGGCGATTTCGTTACAATATAGTTAAGAAAGAGCAAACGATTACATACGCTTGTTGACTTTGCAATGCTGGCTTCGTATGATAATATAAGTCCATGAAACTCCCGTTTCATCCGAATCCGACGCTCCGACAATTTAGGAGGAATGACAAATGAAAAAAAACCTGCTTCTCAAAGCGGCGGCTGTGCTGATGATGCTCATGCTCGCCCTGGTCATCACGGCTGTTCCTGGAACGGCGCACGCTCTCATCACCGGTGCCGTCATCACCCCGGGCGGCGGAGAAAGCTATAACATCCCGGTTGGCGGAACGGTGCATCTCACCGGTTCTTACGCCGGCACAACGACCGGCGCCGTAACCTACAGCTGGGCGCAATCCAGCGCCAGTGTTTCGCTCAGCGCTGTTACCGGCGCGACCACTACGGTCACCGGCCTTGTTCCCGGTACGGCGACTACGATCACGTTGACCGCAACGGATGACGAAGCGCCGGGAGCCTCGCTTACGACTACCGTAACGATCAATGTCACCTCGATGACGATCAGCAACCCCACGCTCGCGCTCAACGGCGGAGCGACGCAGACGCTGACGGTCAGTAACACCAGCTCCGCCAGCGCAACCGCCTGGTCGACCAGCGATGCCGCCGTTGCCACGGTGAGCGCTGCCGGTCTTGTGACCGCTGTCGGCGGCGGCACGGCAACCATCACCGCGACCAACACGTTCACAGGCGGCACAACGCAGACTGCAACCTGCGTCGTCACGGTTTCACCGATTATCACCATCACGCCTGCCACACAGAACATCACCGCGGCAAGCACCGCAGGATCGATTCAGCTTCGTGTGGAATACGGCGGAAATCAAATTACGACTTCTTCCGCCGTGTCCTGGGGCAACAGCAACGCAACCGCGGGTTCGCTGACCGTCGCACCCACGACGTTTACCACCAGCGGCAGCGCGCTGATCTGCACGGCGACGTTCCTCTCCAACGCCACGGGCGTGAACGCCAGCAGCACCGTCACCGCGACGATTGCGGGCGCGGGCACTTATACCGCATCCAGAACCTCTACCGTCAACGTCCGCACCGCGCGCTATTACACCCTTGAGGGTGACAGTACGCTCAACAACACGGATCGTTACGGCGACTATACCCTCACGCTGCACGAAGCCAACGGCTCCGTCGTCAACGATGACACCAGCACGGCGCATTGGAGCTGGTCCTCCTCCTACCTCTCGCTCTCCAGCTCGACGATCAACAACAGCCGCGCTGTGATGACCGACGGTGTCGCGAGAATTCAGCTTTATGCGCGTTACAACACCTCCTCGAGCGGCACGCGCCTCTACGCCTGGATCAATGATGACTCCAATAACCGTGTGTACACCACCGTTGTAATCTCCGGCCTTAGCTCGCTTCCGTCGACGGGTCAGGATATGACGATGATCTACATTATGGGCGGCGCAGCCGCGGCTCTCCTCGCCGCAGCGGGGGTATGGTATGGCATCCGTAAGAAACACACCGTCGCGTAAGCGCCAGGAGACAAGCGGACTGCCTTCTATCCGAGAGGATCACCAAGATCACAACAAAAAGAACCGCCGTGAGCTCCGCGCCATCCGGGCGCTTGGGCTCACCGCGATCCTGCTTGGCTTAATTGCCCTGGTTTTGCTCGGAATCAAGCTCTTTGAGGGGCAAGACGCACAGAACAACGCCAATGCACTGCTCGAAGCATATAAGGCGCAGGCAACCGTTGTGCCCACGCTGGAACCTTCGCCGGAGGCGACGCAGTCCGCGACGAGCGAGCCAGTTGGCACGCCGGAGCCGACCGACGAAAACTTTGAGCTAACCGACGAGAGCGCGGACGCAAACGCCGCGAGCGACGCAAACCAGCACGTAGCGGACGACGGCTCGGTGACTACCACGTCGGAATCCGGCGAATATGTGCAGATGGATGCGCCTGAGGAATTATCCGATCTGGATAAGACCATCCAGAAGATCGTCAGCGCCACCGGAGACGACGGCATGATCGGCATTCTGGAGATTCCTCAAATCAATCAAGAGCTGCCCATCATCGGAAAATGGTCCTATAAGCTGCTAAAGATTTCGATCTGCCGCTACAAAGGGCCGGATCCGAACGAAGAAGGCAACCTCGTGCTGATCGGCCACAACTATAAGAGTGGCGCGCACTTTGGCGACCTGAGCGAGCTCACAGTCGGGAGCGAACTCTTCCTCACCAATACCAAAACCGGCGATCGCGTGCGCTATGAGGTTTACGAGATCAAGCACATCGCACCGGATGCGTTCAGTGCGCTGAAGGCCTATCACGGGACGGCAGGGCTCACGCTCATGACCTGCAGGAACAACGGCACAAACCGCCTGCTGGTCCGCTGTGAGCAAAAGGAAGCCGTGGCGACACCGACTCCGACCCTCACCCCGAGAATCACACCGTTCAAAACGCCCTGAGTGTACGACAAACACCCGCGAGGAACAATTTCTCGCGGGTGTTTTTTTGCGCAAAAAAAGTGAAAGCGTGTTGCTTTCACTCTTTCAATGCCGGATTGTTAAAAAATTAGAATCCCTTGAGCAGGTTGCCTGCAAAGAGCAGGCCATAGCCAACGATGGCGGCGATTGCACCATACGGGCCGGGAATGAACGGGATCACACCGAATGCCGCGACGATACCGATCACGAATATGACAAGGGACGACCAGAAGGTAAATCTCTTTGGTGCATTGAGCCTCATGACTGCATGTTCCTCCTCTTGTTTTCTGGTTTTTGCCGGGCTTTTGTGCCGACGGCGTTTTGAGAAATACAATCTCTTTTTGCGGGCGGCACGCTGTTATGAACTACAGGCCAACCCGCTTTGTTACCGCAAGTATACCAAATCTTTCCTGTTTCGTATAGTTGAATCCGTCACATGCGCGAAAAGAAAAACGGGAACTGCCCGTTGGCAATCCCCGCTTTTGTTGGTTGTTTGGTGTTCGGATTCTCCGAATTTCGTCTTTGCTTACAGCCCTTTGACGAGCAGGCCAAGCACGAGCAGCAGATAGCTCAGTCCCACGACGATGAAGCCGATCGCTGCAAGTCCGGGAATGACACCAATGGCCAGCAGCATGCCGACCACGAACGCAAAGATCGAAACCCAGAATGTTACCTTTTTCGGCGGATTAATTTTCATAAACAATTACCTCCCAGTTTTTTTATTACGCTTCCTGAATTATAAAATACATGCCGAATTGTTGTTGCAACGCGGCATGCGAAGCGCCGGATGGATTACATGAAGCCGAGCTTTTTCGCCTGCTCCAGATATTTTGGCAGCTCATCGAGTGAGATTGCGACGTCGTGTTTTTTGGCAAACTGCATGAATTCCATCATGCTAACCTTGCCGTCGGACATGATCGCGGCGACTTCCGCCTGCATTTCTTTGTCTGTTTCGTACTGTTTGACCAGTTGTTCTACCGTAGCCATTGGCGTCACCTCCAAATTTATTATGCTGCTTGCGTGTTTTGCTTCGTTGAATGATTGGTCTTCGACTTGTCTGATTTCTTTGAGTATAGCAAGACTTATTGGGGTTGTATAGATGTTTTCGTAGAAATTTCTGTTATTGTGTGACTTTCACACATATAAAGCGCTACTAGTTCAAATAGACAGTATAATGCCCGCGTCCAGTTACTGAACGCGGGCAATTTTGGTTTGTTATTGCTTGTTTTGCTTAGATCATCCCCTGCGCGATCATCGCATCTGCCACTTTGGCAAAGCCTGCGATGTTGGCACCGGCGACGAGGTTGTAACCTAAGCCGTTTGCCTCTGCCGCCTTGGCGGAGCTGTCGTGGATGTTTTTCATGATCGTGTGCAGCTTTTCGTCCACTTCCGCTTCACTCCAGCTCAACCGCTGGCTGTTCTGGCTCATCTCGAGCGCGCTTGTTGCGACACCGCCCGCGTTGACCGCCTTGCTGGGCGCCACGATCATGTGCTTCTGCTCCAGCAGGAACGCCAGTGCGTCGTTGGTCGTCGGCATGTTCGCAACTTCGATATAGTATTTCGAGCCGCTGACTGCGATCTTCTTTGCGCTGTTGATGTTGACGTCGTTCTGCGTCGCGCACGGCATGTAAACATCCGCCTGCACACCCCACGGCTTCTCACCGGGGTAGAACGCACAGCCGTAGCGATCCGCGTAGTCTTTGACTTTGTCGCGTCCGCTGTTGCGCATCTCCAGCAGGTATTCGATCTTTTTGCCCGTGATTCCCTTGGGATCGTAGATGTAGCCGTCCGGGCCGGAGAGCGTGATTGCCATCGCGCCCAGCTCTTCGAGCTTTTTCGCCACGCCCCATGTCACGTTGCCGAAACCGGAGAGCGCAAAGGTTTTGCCTTTGATCGTGTCGTTTTCGTGCGCAAAAACCTCGTTGACATAATAGACCGCGCCGTAACCTGTCGCTTCGGGGCGAATCAAGCTGCCGCCGTAGCTCATGCCCTTGCCGGTCAGCACGCCGTTTTCAAACGCGCCGCGGATTCTGCGATATTGTCCGTAGAGGAAGCCGATCTCGCGTCCGCCGACGCCGATGTCGCCCGCGGGTACGTCCACGTCGGGACCGATGTGGCGGTAGAGCTCCGTCATAAACGCCTGACAAAAGCGCATTACCTCGCCGTCGGTCTTGCCGCGGGGATCGAAGTCGCTGCCGCCCTTTGCGCCGCCGATGGGCAGGCTGGTGAGGCTGTTTTTAAAGGTCTGCTCAAAGCCTAAAAACTTCATGATGGACAGGTTGACGGAAGGATGGAACCGCAAACCGCCCTTATATGGGCCGATTGCGCCGTTGAACTGCACGCGATAGCCGCGGTTGGTCTGGACGCGCCCTGCGTCGTCGACCCAGGTCACGCGAAACGAAATCGCGCGCTCCGGCTCCGCCATGCGTTCCAACAGCCCCAGTTTCTCGTATTCCGGATGCTTGTTGACCACCGCTTCCAGCGAAGAATAGACTTCTTCCACTGTCTGCAAAAACTCCGGTTCGCCTGCGTTCTTTTTCTTGATATCTTCCAGTACCCGCTGAATATAGGCGTTCATGCCTGTCCTCCTGATGTGCTGAATTTGATGGGTTTTATGGGAATTCGCTCAAGTTCATCATAGCCCCGCGGGCAACCAAAGTCAACGAATCTGGCGCAATATATCAAATTGTTTTCGCTGTCCTGCTTTTTTTTGAGTGCGCATACACTTTTTCGTTTTTATACAGAAAAAGCGCGCATTTTGCGTGCTTTTTTCTGTGATATTATTGCGCCGTAACAACACGGATTCTTATAAGAACATCGAGATTTTGCTCAGGCTGCCGGTGTCGTTTTTCTTGAGGGCGTCCTCCACCAGTGCGCGCAGCGTATCATGCGAGAGAAACGGAAACAGCCCGGAGAGATCGCCGACCTTTTGCCCCTGCTTGAGCGCGGTACGCACGATGCGATCCAGATCGTCCTCGTCGAGAAACGGTGCAATCGCCGCAACCTGAGACACGCCCCCGCCGTTTTCCACGCAGGAGAGCGCGATTTTCCCCAGATCGTCTTCGTCTAGAAACGGCGCAATCGCAGCCAGTTCGCCGAGGGTTCCGCCGCGCTCCATCGTTTCTTTCGCGATGCGGCCAAGGTCGTCCTCGTCCAGAAATGGCGCGATCGCTGCGAGTTCGCCCATCGTGCCGCCGTTTTTGACGACATCCAGCGCAATCTTACCCAGATCGTCCTCGTCTAAAAATGGTGCAATTGCCGCAAGGTCGCCCAGCGTGCCGCCATTTTTGATAGACGCCTGCGCGAGCTTGCCCAGCGTTTCCTCACTCAAGAACGGCGCGAGCGACGCGAGTTTGCCAAGCCCGATGTTTGGCGCAAGCCGGCTCGCGAGCTCGTCCAGATAATCCTCATCCAGAAACGGCGCGATGGCAACGAGGCTCTCCAGATCGATCTTCTGCTGCTCGGCGGAATCGCTTGCTTTGCCGCCAACATCGGCCTCGCGCTGCTCCTTCTCTTCCTCAATCACCCGAACGATGCGCGTCACCTGCTTGGGTTTCAAAAACGGCGCTGCCTCGCCCGCCTCGGATAGCGTGATGCGCTCCGATTTCACAAACGAAGCCTCACTGCCATCGATCACGCTGCGGATGAGTTCCCCGCCGCGTCCGCCGCCCAGCAGTTCATCCACACTCACGTCCAGCGCCTGCGCCAGCTCCGGCAGCTTGCCGATGTCCGGCATGGAAGCGCCGCGTTCCCAGTTGCTGACCGCCTGAAAGCTCACGCCCATCACGTCCGCCAGCGCGGGCTGCGTCATGTCCTTCTCTTTTCTCAGGCGCGAAATCCGCCGCCCGATCTCTACCGCGTCAAACATGTTGTTTTCTCCTTTTTCATTCTTGGTTGCTGCGTTGCAGACAAAACCAATGCGCCGGTTACGAATGCTTCGTTTGCGTCAGCGCGACGCTCTGCCAGTGAACCTCCCGCTTTTGCGCCTCGCGTCCGGCGATCATCTGCCGATAAGCGCGCTCCAGCTTCTCCGGCGAATATCTCTTTCGGAAGATTCTTTTGATGATGAGCTGCATGTTTTTTGCCTCCGCTTTTCGTTTTGCTGCAACATCAGCATACAAAAAGGTCTTGGGCAAAACCAGCAAGCGGTGCTTGAGTTGGGGTTTTTCGGGAACTCAAGCGGCGGTTGAGGGGATGGAATTCAAGAATTTCTCTTCCATACTATCTTATCGAAACCTCATAGAATTACAACAATAAATCCGATTTATGTGTTCAAACACAGGTATATACGAAGAATTAAATATTTGTTTTGTTTTTTGACACCAAATGCCTGTTATGATACGCATATAGAGCAAACCGGTTGACAAAGTGAGGACAAGCATGGAATCCAGGGACGCCTATTTTGACGAGGTCTATCGCGCAAACGCAGATAAACTCAAGCGCTTTCTCGTCGTGCGGATCCGCTCCGTTTCCGACATGGAAGACGTGTATCAGGAAGTCTGGAAACGATTCTACGAGCGCACGGCGGGCATCCGCCCGCAGGAGCCATTTCGGTATCTGATCAAGATCGCCAAAGGCGAGCTCTATCATCGCTACCGAAGCCAAAGCCGGAAGAACGAGCGGGAAGAACCGCTTCAAGAAACCATACCGGACGCGCAAGCGCCGTTTGAACCCGCGTTGCTGGATCGGATGGATGCCGCCGCCGTTTGGCAAATCGTCATAACGGAACCCCTGCTTTCCTATCAAACATTTGTGCTTTATTACGGCTTCGACCAATCTGTGCGACAGACGGCGGATGCGCTCAGCATCAGCGAGGACGCGGTGAAGGCGCGACTCTATCGCACCAGAGAACGGATTCGGGCAGAGTGGAAAGGAGCCGATGCGCAATGACGGAACGAGAATTGTTTAAGGAGGCTGTTATGCAGCATTTGGTTGACGACGCGCAGGTCAAGCGCGAAAGTAAGAGACGCAAGGCGCATCCCGTCGCGCGGAAGATATTGTTTGCCGCGGCGTGCCTGCTCGTTGCGGCGGGTGTCACCGTGTTTTCGATCCCCAGTGCGAGAGCCGCGGTAGAGGGATGGATCAGCGGATGGTTTAGCACCAGCGACTACTTTGGTCAGGAGAAAGAGGAGCGGGCGGAAGAACCGACTATCGAGGCGATCATCACCACCGCAGACGGAAACAGCGCCATGGTAACCGAGGTCGGAAAAGGCTATGAGGCGTATGCCGAAGGCTTTGATATGACGCTGGACGAAATCGCCTATGACGGCACGTCGATTTTCATCTCCGGCACGATGTCCGGCGCGACGGCGAGGCCGTTTGTGCAGGCACGAACGGGCGGGGATACATTCCGCGCGGAAAAGTATGACGGCTCGCTCGGCGACAATGCTGGCATGGAATGCTACTATTTTGCCTGCGAAAATTCGGTCAAGTTCGTGACTGAGGACGGCAAGGACTATGAAGGTGAAATTGTACCGAGCTTCACGGAGGAAATGGACGCAATCAGCATTTCACAGACCAACAAAGAAGCAGAAACGTCGTTTGAAAACGGCGAACTCGTAACTTCCAACAAAGAGGCGGACAAACTTTGGGACGCATATTTAGCGGATCACGATGTGCGCTTCTCCATCGAGCTTCAGGTTTACGAACAGGGTGCGCAGCCGCTTTCGGGTCAGGTCAGCGGAGAGCTGTCGTTTCGGATGCGCTATGACAACGTTGACAGCAAAGACCCAGTTCCGGTCATCGAAGTCACCTTTGGCACGATCACCATCGATGCAACCGCATATCAAGAGCAGACCAAAACCACGCAGGCAGAGGCAGGAACAAGCGTGAACCTCGGCGGCGTGCATCCGGTCACCATCACGGAATGGCAGCCTGAAGAGGAACGAACATCTGATGATTGCGAAACGTATATGTACACGCGCGAACTTGATTTTTCTGGCGCGTCCTACACGCTGAAAGAGATTTCATTTACTCCAACTGACACGCAAATTACGCTACATATCACATTGCCGGAAACATGGTCTGCAACGGAACTTGCTAATGCCAGCCTTTTCTTCCACTTTCAATATGGTGGACAAAGTCTGGATCGTGATTCGTTCATCCCGTTTGGTGCTAGCGGACCATATCAGACCTACTATAAATCGGGAAACACGCACGAGTTTGATTGCACATTCCGCGAGAGCACGATTCCTCCAAGCCAGTGGGCAACCATTCAAACACTCCAGATCATCCCCACAACAGAGTATTGCTGGGACATGAAAGCGAGTTACGACGGAGAACCGCAGACGGAGTTTTCTTTTAGGAATGGAGCTGTTTACACTGGCATTGTTAACCATACGTCGTATGAATATGACATCCTTTACGACGAAATGACCCAATACGCCCTCACCATCAACCTCGACGACTATCGATAACACGCAAGCTACTTCCGCACGCAAAAGGCGCACTGTTTCCGGTGCGCCTTTTTGTATCTTCGCGAGCTTGTTTTTTTAGGTGAAATTACTCCAAATACCCCTTCAGCAGCCCGTCCACATCCTGCATGAGCGCGGAGAGTGTTGCGGTGAGCTGTTCTTTCGTCTTTGCCCGCGCGCCGATGTAGAGCTTGAGCTTGGGTTCGGTGCCGCTTGGGCGGATGACGATCCAGCTCTCGTCGGAGAGCAGCCATCTGAGCGTATCCGACTTCGGCAGCGCGATTTCGCAGACCGTGCCGTCCGAGCGCTCGCATCTACGGGCAAGATAGTCCTCCGCGGTGACGATTGCGGTGCCCGCGAACGCTTTGGGCGGGTTGTCGCGCAGGGATTCCATCGCGCCCGCGATCTTCTCCATGCCCTCTTTGCCCTCCAGCGTATAACTCTTGACGCTCTCGCTGTAGAAGCCGTAGGTCGCATAGATCTCGTCCAGCGCGTCGGATAGGGTCATCCCGCGCTCGGCATAGCTGATGCACGCCTCCGCCGCGAGCATCGCGGAAGAGACCGCGTCCTTGTCCCGCGCGAGACCGCCCGCAAGGAAGCCGAAGCTCTCCTCAAACCCAAACAGGAACGTCTTCTCTCCGCTGGTCTGGTATTCGTCCACCTTTTCGCCGATGAAGCGGAACCCCGTCATCACGTTTTCGAGCGCGACGCCGTATGCCGCGCAAATCGCGTCGGCAAGGCGAGTGGAGACGATGCTCTTGATCACCACGCCATTGCTTGGCAGGCGTTCTTGCCGATTCATAGAAGAGAGAATGTGCTCAAGTAAAATGCAGCCGATCTGGTTGCCCGTGAGAACCACCCATTCGTCGTCCTTGGTCTTGACCACGACACCGAGGCGATCCGCGTCCGGATCGGTCGCGAGGCAAACGCGCGCGCCTTTTTCCTCCGCAAGCGCAATCGCGAGGCGAAACGCGTTCGGGTCCTCCGGGTTTGGCGCGGTGACGGTGGGAAAGCGTCCGTCCGGCGCGGCTTGCTCCGGCACAGTGAATACGTTGGTCAACCCCACGCGCGCGAGAAGCTCCCGCACGGGCACCGCACCGGAACCGTGTAATGGCGTGTAGACGATCGGAAGATCGCCTCCGCGGCGACGCACCAGATCGGGATCGAGCAGGAGCTTTGCGGTCGCGGCATAGTAGGCCTCGTCCTCCTCCGCGCCCACGAGTGTGATTGCGCCGGATTGGAGCGCCAAATCATAGTCCGCCACGCGCGGCGAGAACATCGGCACGCGCTGAATCTCGTCGAAGATCGCGCTGGCTTGCTCGGGCGCGGCCTGTCCGCCATATGCCCAATAGACCTTGTAGCCGTTGTATTTGCTGGGGTTGTGACTGGCGGTGATCACCACGCCCGCCATGCAGCCCAAATGCCGCACCGCGTAGGAAAGCTGCGGCACGGAATGCAGCGTGGAGAACAAGTAGGTTTTGATGCCGTTTGCCGCGAGTACGCAGGCGGCCTCCTTTGCAAACTCCGGCGAGAAGAGGCGCGAATCATAGGCGATGCAAACGCCGCGTTCTTTCGCGTTTTCGCAAGAGAGCAGGAAGTTGCTGAGCCCCTGCGTGGCGCGGCGCACGACATAGACGTTCATACGGTTGGTGCCCGCGCCGAGGATGCCGCGCAAGCCCGCGGTGCCAAACTCCAGCTCGCGGTAAAAGCGCTCTTCGATCTCCGCCGCGTCGCTTGCGATAGTCAGCAGCTCTGCGCGCGTGGTTTCGTCCAGCGTCGGCTCATTCAGCCAGGATTCATAAACGGATCGCGTTTGCATTCGGTTGTTCCTTTCGCGTGTTCCTTCTTCGATCGAAGGAGAATGGGAAAGCAATCTACTCTGTCAATCTACGTGAAGCTCTTTATTGCAGCGTGGCGAGGAAGGCTCCCACCGCCGTCCAGTATTCCGCGTGATTCGATACTTTTTCATACAGGGTGGACGAGCCGTGCCGTCCGCTCGCCTGCGGCACGAAGAACACGCTGCCGGCAGACGTGATTTGATCCGCAATCCCGCGCCAGCCCTTTTCTTCCGACCTGGCGGAGGTGATGAACACCGGCTGGGTGATGTTTGTTGCATAGTCCGCAATCTGCTTGCCGTCGAACTTGAAGTATTCGCCCGGCGAGAACGAGAGCACAGCTGCAATCTCATCGGGGTGCTCAGACGTCAAGATCAGCACCAGCGACGAGGAATACGAGCTGCCCCACACGATGAGCTTTGTCGGCGCATAGGTGTTCACCACATACGAGAGCGCCGCCTCCAGATCGGGATAGGCGTCGGTGTATCCCGTCGCGAGCTTTTGCGCCTTGGCCGCCTGATGGGTTTCGTTTTGGATGCCGTTTGCCGCGCCGCCGCTGCGCTGATCCACCGCGAGGCAGTTGTAGCCCAGCGCATTGAGCTTCGGCGCGATCTCGAGATATTCCCCGCGGCTGTATTCCGCCTGATGAAACAGGATGATGAACGGCGCGTCAGCACTGCCTGTCCAGTAGAGATCCGCCGTGATCATGAGTCCGTCTGCGGCGGGGAAGGTGACGGTTGAAACCGACTGTTCCGTCGGCAGCTGCGCTTCTTCGGGCGGTGTCGTATCTGTCGGCTCCATGGCATCCTCCTGCACGGTTTCTATGACCAGTAGTTCTTCTGATTTTGGCTCGCCGTTTTGATCGAGAGGAAGCAGCACGGCAGCGAGCGTAATCGCGAGCACGAGCAGCAGCCCGCCCGCAAGCAGCAAAATCGTCTTGAGTTTCATATTGCACACTCCTTTTCTCTTTCGATGCAGCGTCATTTTTCGGTTGATCCAGCGTATATTGTTTGTCCTGATATAAAAATACGAACGGAATTGTTCAAAATCCCTTCATCTGATTATACCCGCCGCCGTGTTGCATGGCAAGGCGGGCTGTGCTATCATACCCCTATGGAACGGCGCATGCAAACCAAGAAGCGCTATCACTCCGCCAGCTATCTCAACAGCGGGGCGGTTTTTTACGGTACGCTTTTATTCCTTGTGGCGCGCATATTTACGCTGCTTCAGCTGTTTTCGGATGCCGCCACGCGCAAAAAGCTGGAGCAGGCACCGCCGGAGAACTTCACGTTCCTTGGCATTCTGTGGCTGTTGATCGTCATCGGCATCATCGGCTTTGCGTTCTATCTGCTGCTGCAAAACAAACAAAAGAAAATCCGCATGAAGCAGGGCAACTATTTCCTGCTGCTCAACGCGCTCTTTGCCGTCTGGGGCATCATCAGCGCGATCAGCTATTTGGTCGAGATGATCCTGTTTTTCGAGTTTGTCTACTTGTTGGATTTTCTAACGCTCATCGCCGCGCTGGTGGTGCCGAGCGTGCTGTATCAGATCTCCGACCGCAACCAGGATATCCCACAGGACAACCTGCTGTTTTTTACGTCAATCGGGGCTACTGTGCTCTCCGCAATCGCGGCGCTGATCGTGGCGCTCGTGCTGCGCAAGAGCTACACCGCGTTTCAGCTGCTGCGTGAGTTACTGTTTCGCGCGGGCATCATCCTCTTTGGCATCGCGGGCTTATTAAAGGCGATTCGTCTGCGCGCCGAGCTGCCGGCTCTGGTGGCAGCCATGCCGAAAACCGCGCCGAGAACCGAAACAAAGCCCGCGCCCAAGAAAGAGCCGAAGAACAAGGTCGATTCCAAAGGGCGCATCAGCTGTCCGGATTGCGGAAAGAAGCTCCCGGGGGACACGCGCATCTGCCCGCGCTGTGGCTATGACATCGAAACACCGGATCTCTTCGGCGACGACGAGTTTGACGAAGACGACCTGTTGGCCGATCCGATTTTACAGGAGCCTCTGACGGAGGAAATGCCAATTCTGCCGGAAGATGACGCCTTTGAGGAACAAGCAACGCCCGTTGCCCCCGTGCGCGAGGAGTTACCCAAGGACATCTGTCCCCGCTGTAAGAAGAAAAAGCCGCCGTTTTTGAGCACCTGCCCGCACTGCGGCTATTATCCCGGCGACCCGATTGAGCAGGCCGAGATCGAGGCCGAAGCGCAAAAGCAGGCGGATACGGGAAGACCCGGAACCGCGCAAGCCGCCTATGTTCCGCCGGAACCCAAGCACGAGCCAAAGTGCGATAAATGCGGCAGGAAGATCCCCGGTGGGCTCGCCACCTGCCCGTATTGCGGATATCACCCCAACGACGCACACATGCCCAAGGAGCAGCCCAAACCGGCCGTCGAGCAGCTCTTTGAGGACGAGGAGGAGCCGGAGACGATCTTCTGCCCGCGCTGCGACAACGAGGTGCTGGCGGGAACCGAGGTCTGTCCACACTGCGCCTATCCGTTTCAGGCGGCGCGCAACACGGAGCGCATCCGCCGCCCGACGCAGCGGCTGCCGCGCGTGCCCGATCCCAAGCGGCTGACGGAGAAAAACTCCATCGAGTGCCCCGAATGCGGCAGGCGGTTTTCCGCCGCGCGGGATCGCTGCCCATATTGTGGATTCGGGCTGTATGATGATTGATCCCAATAACCGTATCTAACAAAAAACGTCCATCTATCAGATGGGCGTTTTGTTTATGAGTGTCTTTTTTTTGCTTCTTAAAATTAGAAAAGATTATCCGTAGATCAGTTTCGGCATAAAGTCCAGTTTGTCCGCCGCGACGCAGTGGTAGACAATCCCGTTTCGTTCGCCTTCAAACGCGTAGCGGTTCGCTTCCCCGTGCAGATGTCCGTAGACTACGATGTTCACGCCCGCCGTTTCCAGCCGCTCGGTAAAGCCGCTGCCCTTGTCCTTGTCCGCAAACGGCGGAAAATGCAGCATGGCGATCTTGGTTGCCACCTCCGGCATAGAATTGAGCGAGAGCGTCAGCCGATCCAGCTCTCTTAGATAGATCTTTTGATCCTCGGCGTCAAAATTATTGCTGCCGGGGCAGAGCCAGCCGCGCGTGCCGCATAAGCCGATGCCGTCTTCAACGATCGAATCGTTCTGGATGGCGCGCATGCCCGCGGGCAGAGAAGCGCGCACGCGTCCGATGGCGCTCCACCAATAGTCGTGATTGCCCTTTAACAAAATCTTTCTTCCCGGCATATCGCCGATAAACGAAAGATCGGGCAACGCGGCGCTAAGCTGCATTGCCCAACTGATATCGCCGGGAATCAGCACGAGATCGTCCGCTTGCATGCGCTCGCGCCAGTTCCGCTCCAGTTTTTCCGCATGCCCGCGCCAGGCCTCGCCAAACACGTCCATGGGTTTTTCCGAGGTGAGCGAGAGATGCAAGTCCGCAATGGCGTAAATCTGCATCCAAATGCTCCTCTCCATATGCGCGTTCCCGCGCTTTGGCTTGTTTACTCTTCTTCGGCGTCGAGATCCTCTTCGTCCTCGAGGAGGTCGTCGTCGTCAAACTCGCCCGTCGGCAGGGTGGAGGCGTTCTCCAGCTCTACCTGACGCTTTTTTTCTTTGAGGCAGGAGAGGCAAAGCTCGCCGCCGCGCACCGCCGACGCTTCGCCGCATTCGGAGCACAGGATGACTTCATCCTCTTCTGTTTCCTCTTCTGTGTGCCGTATATGCGCTTGCGCGCGTTTCATCTCGCGCCTGCATACTTCGCAAAACTCTTCGCCTTCGCGAATGTAGTTCAATTCACATTTCGGGCACTTATGCAATGCCATAGCTTTTCGCCCTGCCTTTGATTCCAAACGTTACGTTTGGTATTATGCTAAAGTTTTTTCTGCCTGTCAAGGAAAAGTTGATAATCATAAAAACTGCCCGACATGCGGGCGTTTTTTTCGGAAACTAAGAATCGCTCTGATCGCCTGAAAAACATGATTTTTCGCGTGCTTTTCTTCTCATTTTACAATCAAAAGCACCTGTTTACAATCAAATATTAATTCCAGTATTACTTCCAAAGCGACGTATCGCGAACCGTTTCTTTTTTGACTTTGACTTCGGCTTCGACTTCGACTTCTTCTTTCTGTTCCTCGGCAAACGCTACCTCTGCTTCGGCAAACGCCTCTACGGCAGACGCAAACAACAGCTCCGTCTCCGCCGTGAGGACAGCCTGCTTGGCCGCGTCTTCGTAGATTTGGCCGATTCGCTCGACCAGCGCGTCTTTACCGATTCGTTCCTCCGCAGAAAACGGGATTGCAAACGCCGGAGCGCCCAGCAGCTTTGCCGCTTTGTTGGCGGAAATCATGCGCTGGGATTTTCCGATCTTGTCCGCCTTGGTCGCAACAACGGTAAACGGCACGCCAGCGTGCAGCGTCCACTGAAACATTTCACGATCCTCCGGCGAGGGTTCGTGGCGGATGTCGACGAGCAAAAACAGGTGCTTGGGTCTGCCGCTGTTGACATAGGTACCAACTAGGTCGCCCCACTCCGTCTGCTCGCTCTTGCTGCGCTTGGCAAAGCCGTAGCCCGGCAGGTCGACGAGGTAAAAGGCGTTGTTCATCAGAAAATAATTGACGAGTCGTGTTTTGCCCGGGGTTTGGGAGGTCTTTGCTAGTTTTTGGTTGTTGGTCAGACAGTTGATGAGGCTGCTTTTACCGACGTTGCTGCGGCCGACTACCGCGATTTCGCACGCAAGCGGGGCAGGGTACTTTTGACCCTGCCCAACGCTTGTGACAAACGATGCCTGATTAATGGCGAATTGTTTCATGTGTCATATCCAGCCCCGGAAGATTCAGCCGGGGTTCTGTTCCGTGCGGGTGCATGGTGAGGGCAACGTTGAGTACGTCGTCCACCGTCTCAGCATAGTCAATCTTCAGCGCGTTTTTGATATCCGCCGGCACGTCGAAGAGGTCTTCGCGGTTTGCCTTTGGCAGCACCACGCGCTCAACGCCCGCGCGCACGGCGGCAAGCAGCTTTTCGCGCAAGCCCCCGATGGGCAGAACGCGTCCACGCAGGGTGACTTCACCCGTCATGGCAACCGAGCTCTTCACCGGGATTCCGGTGAGCGCGGAGACCAGCGCCGTCGCCATCGCAACGCCCGCGGACGGTCCGTCCTTGGGCACCGCGCCTTCGGGCACATGGATGTGGACATCCAGCGTCTCTAGAAACGCGGGGTCGATCCCAAAGCGGGCGGTGTTGGCGCGCACATAGGTCATCGCGGCCTTGGCCGACTCCTGCATGACGTCGCCAAGCTGACCGGTGAGCTGCAGAATGCCCTTGCCGGGCACCGCCGCGCTCTCTACCTCCAGCGTTTCGCCGCCGACGCTCGTCCAGGCAAGCCCCGTGACCACGCCGACCGTGTCGGGACGCAGCGGCTCGCTCTTTTTGAACTTTTGCGGACCGAGCCATTCGGTGATGCGCCCTTCGGTGAGCGTGATGCGCGATTTTCCCTCCGCAAGATCGCAGGCCGCCTTGCGGCAGACGCTCGCGATCACGCGTTCGAGTTCACGCACGCCCGCCTCGCGGGTGTAGCCGCCGATGAGGATGCCAAGCGCCGCGTCCGGCATGCGCAGGTTTGTCTTTTTTAAGCCATGCTTCTCCATCTGTTTGGGCAGCAGGTGGCAGCGGGCGATTTCAAGCTTTTCGTCGAAGAGATAACTCGGCACCTCGATGATCTCCATACGATCCAGCAGCGGGCGCGGAATCGAGCCTGCGTCGTTTGCGGTGGTGATCATCATAGCTCTGCTGAGATCATACGGCAGCTCAAGGAAATGATCCGAGAACGCGAAGTTCTGCGCGCCGTCGAGCACCTCCAGCATCGCGCTGGACGGGTCTCCACGCATGTCCTTGCCGAGCTTGTCGATCTCGTCAAACAGGAGCACGGGGTTGATCGAGCCAGATTTGCGCATCGCCTCGATCACGCGACCGGGCTGCGCGCCGATGTAGGTGCGCCGGTGTCCGCGGATCTCCGCCTCGTCATGCACGCCACCGAGGCTCATGCGGACGAACTTGCGTCCCATTGCCTCCGCGATGCCGCGCACGATAGACGTTTTTCCAACGCCCGGAGGTCCCACGAGGCAAAGAATCTGCCCCTGCGGATTATTCGTCAGCCGCTGCACGGCGAGTGTTTCGATGATGCGAGTCTTGACCTTCTCCATGCCGAAGTGGTCGCGGTCGAGCACCGTCCTTGCATGCGCAAGGTCGAGGTTATCCACCGTTTCCTCCGTCCAGGGCAGGTCGAGAATCAGCTCAATATACGCCTGCGCCATGGGCGCCTCGTGCGAACCGCCGGGCAGGGTTGCGTAACGGTCGATCTGCTTTTTGAGCGCCTTTCGCACCTCCGGCGGGAGTTTCTTCTCCTCCGCGCGTTCGCGATAGGTATCCAGTAGATCGTCGTCGTCCTCGCCAAGCTCTTCCTGAACGGCTTTGAGCTGCTCGCGCAGGACAAACTCCTTCTGGTTGCGCTCGACTGCGGCTTTGATCTTACCTGCGATGCGGCGATCCACCTGCATGACCATCAGCTCGTTTTCGATGATGCCGAGGAGGTTTGCCGCGCGGGCGACGAGATCGGTCTGCTCGATGAGCTTTTGCTTGTCCTCGAGTTTGCTCACCACGTGCTGGGCGATTGCGTCCGTGAGCTCGGAGAGCGTCGGAAGCGCAAGCACCGCGTCCTTTTGATCCTGCGTCAGGCGGTCACGCTGGCCCGCATGGTCGTTGAAGCCTTCGCTCAATCTGCGGCGCAAAGCCTCCGCCGTGAATTCATCCGGCTCGATGTCCGAAATGACCTCTACCTGCGCGGTGTAGTGCGGGTTTTCGGAGATGACGTGCGCAATTTTCGCGCGCGCAACGCCGGTCACCAGCAGATGCACGGTGTCGTTTTGGATGCGGAACACCTGCCGGATGCGGCAGATGGTACCCACGGAGAAGAGATCCTCCGGCGTGACATCGACTACTTTTGCATTTTTCTGCGAAACAAAGAGGGCGTACCCCTCGTCCGAAAGCGCGGACTCCATCGCGGAGAGCGTTTTTTTCCGTCCGATATCGCAATGCATTACTTCGTTTGGCAGCACAGCGATTCCGCGAAGCGGGATCACGGGCAGCGTGACGATTCCATGCAGATCCATTTTTTTACCTCCCTCAGGGGTGTTACTTTCTTTCCCCTCGATTGTTTTGACAGTTCCTATTTCCCTATCCCCTGAACACAGCAACTTCCTTGATAAATGCCCATGTTCCGGAGAAACCGTTCCAAAAATCTGTATTGCTCTAAGCGTCCCATGTTCTGGATCGTAGTATCAGTATAGCGTCTGAATATATGCAATGCAAACAAGCAAAGCGGCATATTGTAACTACACATACACAACACTGTGAACTTTTTAGCAATCAACGTGCGAGAGTGCTAACAACGATTATTCTAACCGATCTTCCGCCGGTTTTCTACCCTTTTGCGGTAGTTTTCCCGCCGTTTCTGAGCGATATTTTCAGAAACAAAACAGCGGCCCACAACTTCGTGCGAACCGCCGCTTCGTATCAATCAGCAAATTAGCTTCTCACGATTGCGCTTGCTTACCAAATGAAGTTTGCTGCAATCGTTTTGGCTTGCTACATTGACCGCGCGGAAAAGAGATGTCTCTCTTCCCGTCCGGTCAATCCTTGGTTTTAGAAAATCAATAGTTGACCATGCGCTGTTCGAAGAATGCCTTCGGGTGCGCGCAGACGGGGCAGAGCTCCGGCGCCTTGGTGCCCTCGTAGAGATAACCGCAGTTGCGGCACTGCCAGACAACCTTGCCATCCTTCTCGTAGACTTTGCCATCCTTGAGGTTTGCGGAGAGCTTGTTGTAGCGGTCTTCGTGGCTCTTCTCAATTTCGGCAACCGCCGCGAACTGATAGGCCAGCTTGTCGAAGCCTTCCGCCTTTGCGTCGTCGGAGAAGCCTTTGTACATTTCGGTCCATTCGTAATGCTCGCCTTCGGCGGCCATCTTCAGGCACTCTTCCAGTTTGGGCAGTTCGCCGCCATGCAACGCCTTGAACCATAGCTTGGCATGTTCTTTCTCGTTCTCTGCGGTTTCGGCAAAGATTGCGGAGATCTGCTCAAAGCCCGCTTTCTTCGCGACAGATGCAAAATAGGTATACTTGTTTCTAGCCTGTGATTCGCCGGCAAACGCCGTCTGAAGGTTCTGTTCCGTTTTGCTTCCCTTAAGATCCATCGTTGTCATCCTCCTAATATTCAATCACTCGTGCTTGTTGGGCGCTGCCCATTTGGAAAACGAAAAACTCTTTAAATCTCTTTAGCCTGCCTGTTTTTCCGCGCGCAGACGGCATGCATCGCATACGCCGCGCAGCACCACGTCGTAAGAGCGCAGCTCATAGCCCGTTTCGCTCTCGATTGCGTGCTCAAACGATTCGAACGACGGCAGGTGAACATCCGCCACCGCGCCGCATTCATCGCACACGATGTGGGAGTGCGATTCCTTCGTTTTATCAAAGCGGCAGCTACCGTCCGCAAGGGGAATCTTCTTGAGCCGGCCCGCGTCCGCAAGCTGGTTGAGGTTGCGATAGACGGTGCCAAGGCTCAGGCGGGGCATTTCCACCTTGAGCTGCTCGTAGACCATGTTTGCGGTTGGGTGGTCGCATCGCTCCGACACCGCCCGAAAAATTCTCTCCCGCTGGTGTGAATACCGCATGGATATTGCCCCTCTCGTGAATAAAAAACTTGCGTGGCCGGATTCGCTTGATTGCGCTTGCTTAGCAGATTCCTACATAGTAACAATTACTGTTATCTATACTATCGCAACTGCATTTTCCCGTCAAGTGGTTTCCACTAAAATTTCATACAATCTTTTGCACCCGTGCTTGTTTTTCTCTTGATAAGCACACGCGGATACGCGAACGACTATTCAACGGGTAGTTCGCGCGGTTTAACCAGATTTTTTTCGAAGATCTTCGACACGCGCTTGTAGAGCAGGAATGTGAGGATCGAGTTTGCAATCGTCTTGATGGCGTTAAACGGAATGATCGCGGTGGGCAGGAGGGCAATCACCGCCTCGCGCGGGACGCCGAAGAAGTTCACCGTGAAGATGAGGTTCATGGGGATCATCATCAGCGTTTGCAGCAGCGCGCCAAGCGCCATGCCAAAGAGCACAGCGGTGCGCGTTTTGTTGTGCGAATAGATCAATCCCGCGGCGACCACATAGGAGCCCGTCGCGAGAAAATGCATGACTGCGCCCACCCAGAGGCTCTGCGGAGAAACCAGCAGCCATTGCAAAATGCTCACCACAGCGGTCAGCCCAAGCCCCCACCACGGGCCATAGAGAAACGTTCCGATCAGGATCGGCACATCCGCCATGTCATATTCCAGAAAAGCGGCTGTAGGAAAGATCGGAAAATGGATCGCGTAGACGAGGATGATGGAGAGCGCGGTGAGCATGCCGAGCTTGACCATGCGATCGATGTAGGTTCTTTGTTTCATGTTGTTTGTCCTCCCGTTTTTGTGCGACGCAAGTGGATGTCTTTGCGCGGGAATATAAAAAACCCCGCACATCGACGCACGGGGTTGTACAAAGCCAAAGCAAGCCTGGCATTTGCTTCTTTCATCCGGACTATTGGCGAAAAACTTCACCAAATTACCGTCGGCAACGGATTTTGACCGTTTCGGCCACGATTAAGTGGCTCGCGGGCTTGTCGGCACTTATGTCCGCTTCACCGCCGGTGGGGAATTGCACCCCGCCCCGAAGCTGAATTCTTCAATTGTCATCGTCGGTGTTCCACCGATTTGCGCCTATCGTACCACGCGTTTTTTCGTTTGGCAAGCGGGAATGTGCGGTTTTCACACGGAGTTTGAATTGCTTGCCCTCTAAATTATGCCTGCGTGCTGCGCAAATCGCGTCTTTAACCGACCTTAACCGCCGCGCGGTGGCTCAGCAGCACGACGATGAGTTCCTTGACGCGCTGACCCGTGAGCGATTCCAGCGCGAGGGCGTAGAGCCGGAGCTGTTCCGCGTGCCTTTGCGCTGCCTGCTCCGCGGATTCGCCCGGGCGAACGCGGTCTGTCTTGTAGTCCACAATCACCCATTCGCCATCCTCAAGGAAGCACGCGTCCAGCACGCCCTGGAGCAGAACCGTCTCCTCCGCGGCGACGCCATAGAGCTGCATGGCGTCCATCGGATACGAGAACGGTAGCTCGCGTTCCAGCCTTGCGGCGTTTTGCATCCGCGCAAAGAGCGCATCCTGCGTCAGCCAGGCAATCGCGCTTGCGTCCGCCGCCTGTGCCTGCTCCAGCGTGATTCTGCCAAGCTCGGTGAGCGACCGCAGATACTCCGCCGCTGCGGATGCATCCAAGCTTGCATCCAGCGGTAGATATTGCATCGCGGCGTGGGTCGCCGTTCCGACAAACACCGCGCGCGTCTCCCCGCCGAGAAACGCCGGGCGCGCAAACATGGGCAAGGCATCCTCACCCTTGACGATGCGGCTGACGGCGGCCTTCGCGCGAATCTGCGCCGCCTCGGCGTGCGCATATGTCCAGTTGAGGCGGGATTCGATCGCCTCCAGCACCACGGGATCAAACGGGGGAATCTCCTGCGACGCACTCGCCGAAACGCCACCGAGCCAACCTTCCCGCTCATGAATTTGAATTTGCATCTGCTGATGCGCGCCCATCAGCAGCCAGCGCACTGGGCTGGAGCACTTGATCGCCTGCCAAGCCGTCGGAATCAACGGGGATGCGGCGCGCTTTTCTTCGGGTTTGTTGAGGCATGCGGTGAGAATGAGTTTTCGCCGTGCGCGCGTCATGGCGACATACAAAACGCGCATCTCTTCCGCGAGCTGCTCCCGCTTGACCCGCTGCGCGAGTGTGACCCGCGCGAGGGTGTCGCGCTTGACGCGTTGCACGCCCTCCCGGTCGATAAATCGCAGCGCGATGCCGTGTTTTGCGTGCAATTGCAGACTGTTGTTGACGTCCATGCGGTTGAACTGCTTGCCCATCCCAGCCACGAACACCACGGGAAACTCCAAGCCCTTGGATTTGTGGATCGTGAGGATGCGCACCACGTCCGCGGTGACGGTCTGCGCCGCGCCCACGCTTGCGTTGTCCTCCGCAAGCGCAAGATGGCGCAGAAAATTCCAAACCCCGCGCGAACCCGCGGCTTCAAACGCGTGAGCTTTGTCGAGAAGAGCGTTCAGGTTTGCCTGCCGCTGCCCGCCGCTGACGCCCGCGCCCATCTCCTCATAAAACCCCGTCTCGTCGAGCAGTTTGCCGATGAGTTCTTCCACCGTGACCAACCTGCTCTCCGCGCGGTATTGCGTGAGCTTTTGTAAAAACGCCGCCGCACGCTGGCCAAGCACGCTGTTTGTTTCCGCGCAGGCAAAAAACGCCTCATAAAACGCACCAGCCGGATTTGCCGTGCGCATTTCGGCAAGTTCCTCGTGCGTGAATCCGCCAATACTGGAGAGCAGCACCGAAATCAGCGGCACATCCTGCCTGCGGTTGTCGATCACGGAAAGCAGGTTTCGAAAAATCTGAACTTCCACCGCGTCGAAGTATCCGCCGCTGGATTGCGCATAGGCGGGCACGCCGCTGCTTGCCAGCGTTTGCGAGACCATCTGTGCTTCGGTTCCCGCGCGCAGGAGCACGGCAAAGTCGCCATAGCGATAGTTTCTCACTTCGCCCGTTCTCGCGTCGGTATATCGTTCGGTTTGGATAATCGTGTGAATACGGTTTGCAATGAGTCTGGCCTCGACCTCCAGATCCGCCGCATCCTCCAGCGCGTCCTCTTCGTCCTCGCTCTCGGCGCGCTCTTTGCGGATCAAGTGCAGCTCCGCGCTGCCCACGGGCTGGTTTGTTCCGCAGACGAGCCGCGCGCGCTCATCATAGTCGATGTCGCCCGCGCGTTCGGTCATCACCGCCTCAAACACTTCGTTGACAGCGGAAAGCACGGCTTCCGACGAGCGGAAGTTGCTCGCGAGGTCGATGCGCGTGCCTGCTTCGCCGGAGAAATTGGCTAACTTCTCCAAAAACAATCCCGGCTCTGCCTGCCGGAAGCGATAGATCGACTGCTTGACGTCGCCCACGAAAAAGAGGTTGTCCCCGCGCGTGATGCAGCTAAGAATTGCTTCCTGCACGCGGTTGCTGTCCTGATATTCGTCCACGGCGATCCACTGAAACCTCTCGCGGTATTCCTGCGCGATTTCTTCTTTTGACAGCGCAGAGAGCGCGAAATGCTCCAGATCGTCGTAATCGACAAGGTTTTTGTCCCGCTTGGCTTCGGCATAGGCGGTTTCAAACCGGATGGTGAGGCTGCGTATCGCGGCGACCACCGTGCCCGAGCGGCGCAGGGCGTTGAGTTCCTCTGCCTCCGCGCGCAAAAAGCGCTTTTTTTGCTCCTTGATGAGCTCTTTGCCCATGTCCCGCGCGGCCTTTGCGCCCGCCTTGTCCTCCTCGGCCACCGCGCGCGGAAAGACGAGCCTGCCGTATTCCATGGCAAGCAGCGCGTCGCGATATTGGCTGTAACGCTTGCTCATCAGCATCGCGCGGTAACGCGAAAGCTCGTCGTCCAAAACGGAGATCGCGTTTGCGCAGTCGGGGGAGAGCTGGTCGCGCTCGCGCACGATGGTCTCCAGCGCCATCGATAATTCATCCTTGCAGAACACAACCGCGTCGTCGAGAATACGCAGGAGCGCGTCTTCGTCCGCATAGCGCGCGGCGGATTGATTCAACCACGTTTCCGGCACCGGCTGGGCGCGGGTGAAGCGATAGGCGGTTTGGATCGCGTCCCATGCGGCCTGTTCGCTTCCAAACGCGGCAAGCAGCGTGACATAGTCCGCGTCGTTTTCGCTTGACAGCGCAGAGAGCAGGTCGTCCCGCACGGTTTCAATCAGCGCGGCGCTCTCCATCTCGTCCGCGGTCTTAGCGCGCGCGGGCAAACCCACCGCGTGATAATGCCGCCGCAGCACGCGGGAGCAAAACGCATGGATCGTGGAGATAAACGCGCTGTCCACATTGCGCGCCTGACGGCGCAGATAGCGCATCTCCTCTATGTTCTCCGCAGCGTCCGCCAGCTCGTTGAGGCGGCTTGCGATTCTGCCTTTCATCTCGGCGGCGGCGGCTCTCGTAAACGTAAGCACCAATAGGCTCTCCACCGGCGCGCCCGCGCGGATGCGCGAAACGATCCGTTCCGTGAGCACTGCGGTTTTGCCCGCGCCTGCCGCGGCGGAGACGATTAAATTTCCCTCGCTTTCGATGGCGAGTAGCTGGTCGTTTGTCCACTTATTCATAGGCTTAGCCTCCGCTTCGGCAAACAATTATTCTTCGTCCAGCGCATCGGCTTCACCTCCGATCAATTCAAAAAACTCGTCCTGCTTGATGGTTTTGAGCATGCGCACGCGGCAGCCCGGCCGTTTCGGGTCAAAGCGGCAAACGCTCTTATAGTCGCAATAGATGCACGCCTCCTGCCGTTTTTTCCGCGCGGCAGGGGAGGCGGCAAGCTCTCCGCCAAGCATGCGCGAGAGCGTCTGCTCCGATTTTTTTCTTGCGAGCGCAAGCAGCGATTCCATCTGATTTGGCGAACAAACGCTTCCGCTGTATTCTTCTTCGCCTGTCTGCTCAACCTTATACAGCACAGCGGATTTTCCGCCGCTGAGCGCATTGTCGCTCGCGCGGATGACCGCGGCATCCGACAGCGTTAATCCCTTGAGCCGGAACGCCTCGGCAACCGCGCCTTCAATATCCTCCTCCGTATCCGAAACCACGGGTTGCGAGATCGGCATATAGTACAGCCCCGCGCGGGTATCCGCCCGCTCAGCCGCCGCGAGTAAGTACAGCGGCAGCTGGAGCGTTAAGCCTTGCAGCACACCTGCAAAGTCAAAATCCCGACCGCCGGTCTTGTAGTCCACGATGCGCAGGAGCTCGCGACCGTTGATGGTCGCTCGATCCACGCGGTCGATCACGCCGCCGACCAGCGCCTCGCTGCCATCAGGAAGACTCAGGCGAATCGGCGGAAATGGCGCGCCGTGACCAAAGCGCACCTCGGTCAGCACGGGCGAGAAACTCCCCGCGCGAATCTGGCCGACAATCGCGAGCACGCTTTGCCGCAGGGTTTCCACGAGCAGAAACAGCGTGGCACGCATGCGCTCGTTCTCCAGCAGGATGCCGTCGTGATGCTTGGCGATCACCTCCGGCAGGACTTCATCTAATATCGCGAGCGCGTCCGGATCGCTCAGCAGTTTCCAGTTCAATTTTTTCTCGTTGACCGCGCGGACAAACGCCTCAAGAACCGCGTGGTAAAACTCGCCCAAGTCGGCGGCGCGTTCGGTAAACTCCCGTGTTTCTGCGGCGCGCAACCCATAGCGCACAAAGTGCTGAAACGGACAGTTGTTGAAGCTCTCGAGCCGGCTTGCGCTCATGGGAACGCTTCTGCCGTAGAGCGCACTTGCTGTTTCGCGCGGGATACTCAGCGGGAGAAAATTCGCCGCGCTCTCGTCGATCATCCGCTGCGTGAGCGCTCGGGTGCTGTCCCGCCGCGTCAGCCATTCGATCAAAGCAGGCATACGCTGCGGGCAAACGCCATCGTCGCGGAAACGGCGTAAATCCCCCGCGGTCATGGTCAGTGCCTCCGCCGCGCAATCCGGCAATAGATCGCTTGATTCGATATCGCTCTTTTGTGTGCAGTTGGGGCAGAGCTTGAGTAGCCGCTCGACCAGCGGGCTCGGCGCGAGCTCCCCGTCGCCGTCGCCATAAGCATAACTCACGTAGAGATATTCGTCCGTCTTGCTCAGCGCGGTATATAGGTCGAGCCGATCGCTTGCTGTGAGCTCGGCGGAGGTTTTGCGCACATTGGCACCCTGATTTTGCAGCTCCTTGATCTCCGCGTCGTCCAGCAGGCCGTCGTTTTGCTGCGGGCGGGGCAGGAGCCCGTCATTTGCGCCGACGACGAAGAGCGCCTTGACGCGTCTGCTTCTCGTGCGCACCACGTCGCCCACCACACCCTGATCGGCAGTTCCCGGCACCACGCCGATGCTGGCGCCGCGCATACCTTCTTCAAGCAAACGCAGGAATCCCGCGCGCCCGATTTTGAGTTCACCCAATATCTCGCTGAGCTGATCCAATAGCGCCACGAGCAGATTCCAAACCTGCGCGTGCTCCTGCATATCGGCTAAGCGTTCTTCCTTTTGTAGTTCCTCCGCGCGATTTTCGAGCTGCTTTTGCAATTCGATTTGTAGCAAAAACGCATACAGCGCGCGCACCTGTTCCTGCACGCTCGCGCGGGCAAGCCCTTTTTGCAGCGGCTCCAGCGCACACGCTGCGCAGGCACGCGCCCGCTCGGCACCCTCGCCGGGGTTCGCGCGAGAGAGGGGTTTATTGAGCACGCTGCCGCGCAAACCCGTGCGGCGGATATAGAGATCGAGCTCTTCCGCGTCCGCCTCAAGGCAGTTGGCAAAGCCGCTCTTGAGATAGCGTAGCAGATCGTCCGCATGAAAGTTGTTGGAAACATAGCTCACCGCGCAGAGCACCGCGTCCGCCGCCGCATGCCCGGAGAGCGGGCGCTTGCGGTCAAGGAAGATCGGTATCCCGCGCCGCGCACAGGAGCGGCGAATGAGCCCCGCGTATGCATCGAGGTCGGACACCACCACCGCCATGTCGCGATAGCGAACGCCCTTTTCGCGCGCAAAGAACAGGATCGATTCCGCGAGGGATTCCGCCTCGGCCCTGCGATCGCTCGCGCCAAACAGCGTGAGTTTATCCGCATTGCCGTGGTAGCGCTCGGCAGGATACGCAAACAGATTTCGCTCGATGTGCCGCATCAGCGGGTCGGCACGGTTTGTCTGCTCGCACAGGCGTTCTTCGGTGACGATGGCACCCGCACGCTCGGCAACGTCACGCAGTTGCAGCAGCACCTCGCGCTCCGGCTCAAACACCTCTTCGTCCGCGTTTTGCACACAGTCGATGCGCAGCGTGATCGTGATCTGCGGGCAAACATTGAGCAGTTCGCCGATGAGCGAGAGCACTTGCCGGTTCGGGCGGTCGAGCCCGTCGATATAGACCGGCTGCCCCGCGACGAACGACTCCGGCAAGAGCCGCGCGGCCTCCGTCGCCGCGTCGTCAAGGCTGATGAAGCGCTCCTGCAGATAGTCCTCGGTCGCGCGGTATAAAATTGAAATATCGGAGAGCTTCTCCGTCAGCGGCAGCTCCTCCGGCAGGCGGACGATCAGCGCGTCCAGCGCGTCCGGCGCGAGCCCCGCGCGCTTGATGTCCTGAAAGATCGTCTGCAGCTCCTCCGCAAAGCCCGCGCCTTGAGCCGCACGCGAGAAGAGTTTGAGGTCGTCTTTCTTGAGATCGATCGCGCGGCGGATCACCATGCGGTGCCCTTCGGCGGATAAAAAAGGGCGCGTCTTTCCCGAAAGGGAGAGCACGCGCTCGGTGAGTCGATTGAAGCTGAACACCTGCACGCCGAGCAAGCCCCCGAGCGCCTCGGCCAGCAGCCGCTCCGCCTCATAGGTGTATTGCTCCGGCACAAGCAGGATCGCGCGCGCGCCGTCTTTTTGATGCGCGCGCAGGGCAGCGACCACGCGGGCGGTTTTGCCCGTGTCCGCGCGTCCCAGAATCAGATGGAGGTTGCCGCTCATGTTAACATCTCCCGACGGATTTGTTCTTTGCTTCCTGCCCGCGCCTGTTCCAATAAATCATGCCAGCTTCTCCCGGTGCAGAACGGCATATTGCATCTGCCCGCGCACGCTGCTGCTTTCATAGAGCACGACGGCGTTTGCGGTAAAGGCAGCCTTTTGCGGCGGGAGAGCAAAATTTTCGTCGCCCTCAATCTTTCGCCCAAGCGTGACATGCGGTGTGAGCCTGCCGCGGTTTTTGGAAAAGCCGCGTTCCCAGAGCGCGGACTCCAGCGATTCATAGAGGCGGTTTAGCTCCTCACTGTCGCAGGTAACGTTGACAAAGCCCGTGTGCGAGCCATCGGTTTTAAACGAGCCGTATTCCTTTAAGCGCAGCACAAACGGTTTGATATCCCGCACCGCCTCGCGGAGCGCATCGGTGATGTCCTTGAGCGCGTCCGTTTCGCCTAAAAAATGCAGCGTGATGTGATAGTTTTCGCGCGGGACAAAATGCCCGGTGGCACCGTGCGCCTCCAGCGCGACGCGGGCAGAGGCGAGCGCGCGCGTGATGTCCGGCGGCAGGGGAATGGCGATAAACAGGCGCATGGGTTGTGTCCTTTCCTGCCGCAAGGACTTGCTTCCCGCGGCGGTGGCGTTAGTTGTAGTATAGCCAATTTTGGCGGTTTTTGCCAGAGGAGGCGGGGAATTGCCGGAAGTGGTTTTTTTGCGCGCGGCGCGCGCAATACGGCACAAGCGCTTCTGTCTTTCTCATTCTACTTGTATGTACATTCTAACAATTCGCGTTCAAGATTTCCGGTAATTGAAGCCCATCCTGCAAAAAAAAGGCGAGAAAATCGAGTTTACCATGTGTGAGAGGCAATCATGCATGCCCCTTATTCACAAAAACTGTATGAGTTATCCACAGGAGGTTATCCACGTTGTCCACTGTGTTATCCACAGAACTGGGGTTTTTCGTGTTTTGGTATGTGTATAAGTCAAGAAATCATGTTCAACGGGATGAATATGCACGTTTATCATGCGTTTTGTAAAAAATAGTATACAATTCTCAGTACCATATAGGGTGATTCTCGCCTTCTTGTTTCCTGCAAACACCCTTGTTTTCACTGCAACAAAAAAGCTCCCGCCGGAAGCTTTGGTGAAACAGAAAAATCTTGCTTGTTTTTCACTTTTTTAAGAAAGAATCAGTCTTATATCTCGAAAAGTTCTTTTGCTCCTTTTCTTTCAAGAAAAGAAGAGAAAAGTCTCTCTATTTCTCTTTTCTCAGGATCTGTGCGCCGAGGGCGGTGAGCTTCTTGTCGAGGTATTCATAGCCGCGGTCGATGAACTGGATGTTGTGCACATTGGTGGTTCCGCTGGCGGCTAAGCCGGCCACGATTAGGGACGCGCCAGCGCGAAGGTCGGTTGCGTAGATATCTGCGCCGCGAAGCGAGGGGATGCCCTTCACCTTTGCGGTGTTGTTGTCCTTGAGGCTGATGGACGCGCCCATGCGCCTAAGCTCCTTGACATGGTTAAAGCGGTTTTCAAATATGGTCTCGTTGATGGTGGAGACGCCGTTGCAGGAGCAGAGATAAGCCATCATCGGCTGCTGCAGATCGGTCGGGAATCCCGGATACGGCAGGGTCTTGACGTTGATGGGACGCGGGCGCTCATTCATGATGACGCGGATGTAAAAATCCCGCCCGTCGTCACCGCCGATGACGCGCGCACCGCTCTCCATGAGTTTGGCGGAGATGGCTTCCATATGGGTGGGGATCACGTTTTTAATGATCACGTCGCCCATGGTGGCGGCGGCGGCGATCATAAACGTGCCCGTCTCGATCTGATCCGGAATGATGGCGTAACCGCAGCCGTGCAGCTTGGGTCTGCCGCTGATGCGGATGACGTCCGTGCCTGCTCCCTTGACGGAAGCACCCATCATGTTGAGGAAGTTGGCGACGTCGACCACATGCGGCTCTTTTGCGACATTGCTGAGCACTGTGGTGCCCTCCGCCATGCAGGCGGCGAGCATGACGTTGATGGTTGCGCCAACGCTGACCACGTCAAAATAGATCTCGGCTCCAATGAGGCGCTCTGCCTTTGCGTGAACGATGTTGCGCTCGCAGTCGATCTCGACCTCCGCGCCGAGCGCGCGCATGCCCTTGAGGTGCTGGTCGATGGGTCGCGCGCCGATGACGCAGCCGCCGGGAAGGGCGAGCTCCACCTCGTGAAAACGACCTAATAGCGCACCGAGCAGATAATAAGAGGCGCGCATGCTGCTGACCGCCTCGCTGAGTGCTTTGGTGTTGGTGAGCGTGCGCGAGTCGATACGCATGCAGTCCCCGTCGGTATAATCGACGGTAACGCCCAGCTCCTCCAAGATTTCCTTGAGGCTCTGGACGTCCTGTATATGCGGCAGATTCTCGAGCACACATGTTTCGCCCGCGAGAACTGCGGCGGGTATGATGGCGACCGCGGCGTTTTTCGCGCCGCTGATGGTCACGGTTCCTTCGAGCCGATGACCGCCTTTGATCTCGTACCATTCCTTTAGCATACGATAGTTAGTCTATCGGAAGAACAAAAAGAAGTCAAGCGGCTCGGCCGACTTGTGCTTGCGGAAATAAAACCAGAAATTTGGAACAATTATACGAGGCCGTTTTTTTTATTCAAAACGGGTTTTCGGATTTAGAAGATGTCCTCGCTTGCTTTTGATTTGATTCATGCAGTCAAACCACGGATTCGCTGCAAAAACGAGCGTTCTTTTTGGTATTGACTTCCAAACAGTTCGCCCTTTCTTCGTGAAGAATCCACAAACCTGCGCCGCTTTTCTCGATTTTTTGCAGATTTAGTAGAGATCCCCGATTTGCATAGAAAAATCATGCAACTTTCATTTCAAATATATTTTTCAGAATCCCGCGTTTATTATAAGGATTGAATTGACAAGCGCATAATCGCATGCTAAAGTAATTTTAGTATTTCTCTATTTTTTTGAGACTGCGGAGGAATTCCATGGAAAAATTGGTAATCGCTCTGGGCGGCAATGCGCTGCAGGAGGGCAACGGCCCGGCAACTGCCGAAGCGCAGCTTGAGGTTGTTGAAAAGACGTCCGTCTATATTGCGGACATCATCGAAAAAGGATATCAGGTCATTCTTGCGCACGGCAACGGCCCGCAGGTCGGACGCATCGTGCTGCAAAACGAGAACTCCGTGTCCGTAACCCCCGCGATGCCGTTTGACGTCTGCGGCGCGATGAGCCAGGGCATGATCGGCTACCACATGCAGCAGGGGCTGACGAAAGCACTGCGCGCACGCGGCAACCACACCGGCGCCGCCACCGTGGTCACCCAGGTCGTGGTCGACAAGAACGACAAAGCGTTTTTAGCGCCCTCCAAGCCCATCGGTCCTTTCTACAGCGAAGAAGAGGCAAAGCGGCTCCAGGCGGAGAAAGGCTATTCGGTCAAGGAAGATTCCGGTCGCGGCTGGCGGCGCGTGGTCGCCTCCCCCATTCCGGTTGAAATCGTCGAACTGCCGGAGGTCAAGTGCCTCATCGACGGCGGTTTCGTTGTCATCACCGTAGGCGGCGGCGGCATCCCCGTGATCCGTGAGGAGAACGGAGACCTCGTCGGCACAGCGGCGGTCATCGACAAAGACCTCGCCAGCGAGCGCCTTGCCGAGGATCTCGACGCGGACGCGCTTTTGGTGCTCACCGCCGTTGAGCAGGTTTGCCTGAACTACGGCAAGCCGAACGAAAAGCGCCTCTCGACCATCACGGTTGCGGAAGCAGAGCAGTACATCGCCGAGGGACATTTTGCACCCGGTTCGATGCTGCCGAAGATTCAGGCTGCGGTCCAGTTTGCCAACAGCAAAGCGGGACGCAGAGCCATCATCACCTCGCTCGATAAAGCGGTCGACGCGCTGACCGGATCCTCCGGCACGGTGATTGTGAAATAACCATCTCCTTCCTGTTTTACCGGGAAGAAAAGCAAAAAGAACCTGTTTGTAAGTGCAGGTTCTTTTTTTGTTTTCAACGCTGTTTTTTGTTAAAAGTGTAAGTTCTTTTGCTTACTTTTCTTTCAAGAAAAGTAAGTCACGGCGTCAGCCTACTCGGGCTACGGAAAAGGAACATCGCCTCCTTGATGCCGATGCCGAGCAACAGCATCGTGAGCCGATCGACCCCGAGACCGAACCCGCCGTGCGGCGGGCAACCGTAGCGAAAGAACTCCGTATAGAATTTCACGTCCTCACCCAAGCCCCGCTCGTCCGCCTGCCGGCAGAGCACATCATAGCGGTGCTCCCGCTGGGCTCCGGTGGTGATCTCCACCCCGCGCCAGACGAGATCGTACCCCTGCGGCACGCCATCCTTTTGCATATGGTAAAACGCGCGCTTGCCGGCCGCAAAGTCGGTGATGAGTAAAAACTCGTGCCCGAATTCCTCCATTGAAAAGCGGTAGCTCAGTTGTTCCGCCTCTGTGGTCGTGTCCCCGCGCTCGCTCTCGGGCAGATTGTAGCCGTATCGATGTTCCAACTCGCGGTAGAGCTCCGGCAGTGCGATGACGGGGAAGGGCAGCTTCGGCACGACGACCTCGATTCCATAGTGCTGCAAGATCGCCTCGCCATACTGTTCCTTCACGCGCTCCAGCGCAAACGTCAGCAGTTCTGCCTCCAGCTGCATCACGTCGTGAAACGACTCGATATAGGAGAACTCGAGATCAAACCCCGTGAACTCCGTCGTGTGGCGGTTGGTATACGATTTTTCCGCGCGGAACACGGGCCCTGTTTCGAAGATCCGCTCAAAGCCGGAGGCCATCGCCATCTGCTTGTAAAACTGCGGGCCCTGCGCGAGATACGCCTTTCGATCAAAATAACCGACCTCGAAGACGTCCGCGCCGCTTTCGCTCGCAGCAGCGATCAGTTTTGGCGTGTGAATTTCCAGAAAGTCACGCTGCAACAAAAACTCCCGCATGGCAGCAACGAGACACGTCTGCACCTGAAACAGCAGCCGCTCCTTTTCCCCGCGGAGGTCGAGCCAGCGGTAGTCCAGCCGCGTGTCAATGTTTGCTTCTTTCGTCAGCGGTAATGGCGCGGCGAGGGAGAGCACGTCCAGCCGCGCGGGGATCAGCTCGTGACCGCCAAGCTTGACCAGCGGGTTTTCCTGAATCACGCCCTCGATCGACACCACGGATTCCGCCGTGAGCGTATCCAACAGCGCTGTCCATTCGGCATGCTGCGCCTTCTCGATGGTCGCCTGCACTTTGCCGCTGCTGTCGCGCAGGACGAGAAACGCCATATGCCGCGTGTTGCGGATGCGCTCCAGGAATCCTTCTATCTTGACCAGCTCGTTTACGGGAGCCTTTGCTATCTGTATTCGTTTCATCTTTTTTCTCCTTATCTGTTTTGCTTCAGGGTACGACAACGCAACTTTTCCTTGTCCAGTCCGGCATCATCAAACTGCCGCATAGGATCACCTCCTTCAATGTAAAAACAAAAACCGCCGGGCAACAGCCGGCGGCAGATAGTAGGATCGACTTCTATTTTGTAAGCGAAAAACGCTCTCAGTATAGAAGAACCTTGCAAAAATCCGGCCGGCGCAGAAACGCTGCACGCAAGCCGGAAGACGGTTCTTCTTCAGCTCGCGTGCGGTCGGTCGCGATCCATTACGATTGCGGCTTGGCGCATGGCGGGTTCTCCTTGTTTGTGATTGTAGCTAGTCTATTGCGCTTTGCCCGAATTGTCAATCGTTGTTTGATTGATTGTTCGGGCGCTTTTTTTATATTTGATTTGCGAGCGTTGTTTGCCGCAGCGGCTGGTTTTTCTCCGCCCGCTTGACCCGCAGCAGGATCATCACCGAAACGGCGATCAACACCACCGGACTAAGCTGCACGCCTGTGAAAATTACCGTCGGCCAGTTGAACAACGGCAGCAGCCAGAGCAGCGCCGTCAACACAAGTTCCGTCTTGCTGCAACCGTGTTCAAAGAAGTCGTAGACGAGCAAGACCAGCGGCAGCGCGAGAATCGCCAGATCGTACTGCAAAAAAATACGGAATCGAGAGCGGAATGCCGAGCACCAGCATCGCGCCCTTGAGCGGTAGACGCTTGGTGTGTTTCCAGACCCAGCGCACGGCAAGGATCACGCAGACGGTGATCACGCCCTGACCGGCAATGCTGAAGCGCGAATCTGCCCAAATATTGAACAGTGCGGAGTAGGGCGACGTCTGTATGGCGGCGATGGCTTGTTGTTGGGTTCCGCTTAAAGAAGCAGAGGCGTGGAAGAACGACCCGATGAACTGCACCCACGGTTCCACGCCAAACATTACGAGGCTTAATAATGAGACGACAACCGCCGAACAGACCGCGGCAAGAACCGCTTTCCATTTTTTGCTCAGGAGTAGAATCACAAACGGAAGAAACGCAAACTGCGGTTTGTAGGCAAGCATGCCGATCATAGCGCCGGAGAGCAATGGGTTTGTCTCCAGAAATCCGATGGAAAAGGCAAGCAGCGCCGCGCTGAGAAATCCATTTTGCCCCCAACGCAGGTTCATCAGCACACCGGGGAAGCCCAGTAGCACAACCGCAAGTCCCTTTCTGCTCGGCAGCATCCGATAGACGGCGTACAGCGCGAGCGCCAGCGTGACGAGCAGCCACAGCACCAGCGCAAAATGAAAGGGCAGCAGCGCGAACGGCACGATGGCAAGCAGGAAGATCGGCGGATAGAGCCACGGCAGATAGAACGGCAGTTTCGCATTGAGTACCTGTTCTACAACGGCGTGATGCACCGGGATGTCGTAGATCTGCGCCGCGTTGTCGGAGAGTGTCATCTTTCCCGCCGCGTAGAAAAGACCGAAGTCGACGCAAAACGGCGACTGGGCGGTTTGCGCAGCTCCGTTCTTCGAGAACACGTAATAATAAAAAATCGCCGCGAATACCAGAAAGAACACGAGAGAATAGAGGATGATCCTGTTCTCGACGCTACTCCATTTGTTTTTCTGCTTGTTTTCCATCGTGCGATCTTCCTTATTGCATCGTCTTGCGTCATCCAATGAATCGCGCTCTGCTTGCGTGCCTCTATTTAGAATGCTGTTATTTTGCGCTTTCCGTCTGCGGTTTTTTCACCAGTGCGATTCGCGCGTGAATCCAGATGCCAAAGAGAAGCACAAATGAGAGCAGGTAGCGTTCAAACGGCGTGCCGAGCAGCTGCATGAAAAACCCGAGCACCCAATAGGCCGTCACGAGCCAGGTGAAGATGCGAAACACGATGTGATAGCGCAGCGGTTTGATCCGATCTGTCAGGAAGATGTAGAGAGTGCCTACCAGCGCGATAGCCAAGCTGACATAGGAGAGCTGCGTCTGCGCCGCAAAGGAAGGGGATCTGCCGCCGTTGACCCATTGATAAGGAATCACTCCCAACAGGATGAGAACATGCGTAACAAACACGATTGCGTAATAGATATATCCAAACTTGATGACGGTGTCGATCGGAATCTTCGGTTGTTTCATCGTCTCTTTCTCCTTAGATCGTTCATTTGTCTTTTGTTTCTATGGAATAACACGGAAAAAAAGAGAAGAGAGCGTTACTCTCTTCCGGAAATCTTGTCAAACACCCGCTCCAGATCCTCGCGGGAGAAGTATTCAATCGTAATCTTGCCGCGTGTGTTGGTTCCGGCGAGCGAAACCTTTGTGCCCAGCGACTCGCGGAAGGATTCCTCCAGATTCGCAAGCTCCGCAGGCAGGCGCGGTTTTTCTTTCTTCACCGCCTGTGTGGGCTTCTTTTTTTCGGAAAGTGCTTTGATCTTCTCCTCCAGCGTGCGGACGGAATATTCCCTCTCGACGCACTCTTTGGCAAGCTGCTCAATCTGCGCGTTGTCGGTTAGCCCCGCAAGGGTTCTGCCGTGTCCTGCGGAGAGAGCACCGCTCTTGAGCAGCTCAATCACGCTTTCCGGCAGCTGCAGCAGGCGCAGCGCATTGGCGATTGCCGGACGGCTCTTGCCGAGACGACCGGAGACTTCCTCCTGCGTCATGTCGTGCTGCTTCATCAAAAAGCGGATAGCTGCCGCTTCTTCCACGGGGTTGAGGTTTTCGCGCTGAATGTTTTCAATCAGCGAGACTTCGTGAATCTGCGCCTCGTCATAATCCGTCACCAGTACGGGCACTTCCGTCAGCCCGGCCAGGCGCGCGGCACGAAAACGACGCTCGCCCGCGATGATCATATAGCGGCTGCCCTTTTGCTTGACGATCAGCGGCTGCACGATGCCGTGTACGCGGATGGACTCTGCGAGCTCGTTGAGCGAGGTTTCTTCAAACTGTTTGCGCGGCTGAAGCGCGTTGGTGTCAATCTCGCGCACGTTGACGCTCAAAATGCCCGCGCCGGATTTTACCTGTTCTTCAACCGTTGCGGAATATGGATCCAGCAGCGCATCCAATCCCCGGCCAAGTCCCGTTTTTTGCGCGGCCATTATTTGCCCTCCTTGGAGATCATCTCGGTTGCCAGCGAGCTATACGCGGTGGAACCCGCGCTGTTGGGCGCATACATCGAGATCGGCAATCCGAACGACGGCGCTTCGCCGAGGCGGACGCTGCGCGGGATGATGGTATCATACACCTTGTTTTTGAAGAATTTTTTAACTTCCTCAACCACCTGCATGGAGAGATTGGTGCGGGAGTCAAACATCGTGAGTACGACACCCTCCACGTCCAGATCGGGATTCAGGCTCTTTCGCACGAGTTTGACCGTGTTCATGAGCAGGCTCAAGCCTTCCAGCGCGTAAAATTCACACTGGATGGGAACCAGCAGCGTGTTCGCCGCGGTCAGCGCGTTGAGGGTCAACAGACCCAGAGACGGGGGACAGTCCATAAAGATATAGTCATAGCCGCCCTTGGTTGCGTTCAGCGCGCGCTTTAAGATCTGTTCGCGCGCCATCATGTTGACCAGCTCGACTTCCGCGCCCGCGAGGGAGATGTGGGCGGGGAGCAGCTTGAGGTTGTCGATCATGGTGTCTTTGGTCGCTTCGTCGACGGTAACGTCGTTGATCAATACATCATAGATGGATTTTACGTCGCCATCTTTTTTCATACCGAGGCCGCTGGTGCTGTTGCCCTGCGGGTCGACATCCACGAGCAGAACGCGCTTTCCCTGCTCCGCAAGGCACGCGCTGAGGTTTACGGCGGTGGTCGTTTTACCCACGCCGCCTTTCTGATTGGCTATCGCTACGATTTTCATGACAGAGATTTTCCTCCGATATTCACTTTCTCTGATTGCAGAGAGACTTTGTTGTTTTTTCCGGCAAAAGAGCCGCTATCGCCATTCTAGCAGAAACAGGATGTCTATTCAATGTTTCACGTGAAACAAATAGGGTAAAAGAAGATTGATGAAAGTATGACACATCATAATTTGGAGGTTATACTCTCCTTTATTCATCTTTCTCTTCTCCAAAATGTTTCACGTGAAACAATGGATTGTGGTCTTGTCTTTACTTAAACACTATGTGTTTGGTTTTGAATGCCGTTTTCTTTCTTCTACTATAAAAGCATTGTTTCACGTGAAACATTCTTATTCATTTCCATAATTACAATAACAAAAGAGCTGCCTTTTCAGACAACTCTTCAAATATATTAGTTTTATGTTAGAAATTTGAGTAGATTCTCACCGGAACGATCAGATAATAGAATCCCTCTGTCTTCGCTGGGCGAATCACGCAGGGGCTGATGCTGGTTGTAAAATCCATGTAGATTTTATCATCCGGCACGTTTTTGAGCACGTTGATGCAAAAACGCGGGTTGAACGCGATGTCGATATCCTCGCCGTTGATCTGCACGTCGATCTCTTCGTTGATCTTTCCGGCAAAACTGTTTGCGGTGATGGTGAGTTTATTGTCGTGGAACTTCATGACGATGTTGTTGTTTCCTTCTCTCGCCATGAGCTGCGCGCGGTCGATACTCTCCATGAGTTCGCCTTTGTCAATCATGACTCTCGTGGTGTGATCTTTGGGCAGGATGTTTTTATACTTGATGTAGTCTCCATCTAGCAATCTTGCGACCAGGCGAGAATGCTTGATGTTCACGCAGACGTGCGTCTTGGTAAATGTCAGCTCCACATCCGCTTCTGTTTCATCCATCATGCGAGATATCTCCATCATGGATTTTCCGGGGATGACGACGTTGCGCTCCGGCACGGGATTTTTCAGCGGCATGGAACGCTTGGCAAACTGGAACGCATCGGTCGCGACGATGGTGATCTCCTCGCCGAGCTCCATGAGTACGCCGGTGAGAATGGGTTTACTGTCGTCCTGAGCGGTGGCAAAGACGGTGGTGTTGATCATATCCCGGCAATCGGAGTGATCCATCTTGACGGTGAAGGTCTCTCCCGTGAATCGCATCTCGGGAAACTCTTCGGATGCTTCCACACATTGCAAACTGCTCTTTGCTCTCCCGCAGGAGATATCGAGCGATTTACCGGAGAGCGTTACTTCGGCAATCGATTCCGGCAGTTTGCGGACGATCTCAGAAAACAGTTTGCCGGGTACGATGGCAAAACCCTCTTCCTCGATGGTTGCGGGCAGGAGACATTCTTTTTGTAGCATGAGATCCGAACACTTGAGTTTGACGCCTTCTGCCGTCGCTTCGATATAGATGCCTTCCAAAATCGGCATTGTGGTGCGTACAGGCAACGCCTTGATGACAGAAAGAACGCCTTCTGTCAATTCTTTCGAGTCGATGTAAAAATGCATATTTTAACTTCCTTTCTCAGTGTTCGGCTAGTTTGATTCTATTGTTCTAATTTTTGGTGCTTTGTTATCTATTGTTCTAGTTTTAATGACTTATTGCATTTCACTTTCTGGTTTGTTTTAAACAACCAGATATTAATACCATTACTCGGCGGAAACTAGATAAAACAAAGGAGATCAAGCAGGGGAAGAGGTAATAGCAGCATCAATACGTTCGTTTCCGTTTCAGGTTATCCACACCCTGTGGCGTGAAAGAGTGTTTATACTAACTAGTAATATAGAAGTAGTAGCAGTAGTATACTGTGCACCGTGTGGAGAACACGCGTTTCCCGCGCAGGTGCGCCGTTTTGGCTGTGGAGCAAATCGTGGATAAGCGTTCTCTTTCTTTCCACCTTATCCACACTCTCCATACACTCCACACTCTACACATTGCGTCCACAGAGAGCGTCCACAAATTGTGGATAACCGAGGGAAGATTCTATTTAGAAAAGCTCTATTAAAAAGCAATTTCTATTTGCGTAAAAAAACTTAGGACATACGCTTTTTTATGTCTTCCAGAACCGAGGCAAACGAGCTGTCCCCGTCGATCATCTCTTCCACGCGCTTGCAGGCGTTGATGGCGGTGGTGTGGTCGTTCTTGTCAAACAGGGTGCTGATGCGCTTATAGGGAATGCCCAGCATGTCGTGGCACAGATACATCGCAACCTGACGGGGAAGAACGATCTCGCGATCTCTTCTTTCGGAAAGCAGGCTCTCCACCGGAATGGAATAGTATTCCGCCACAGTGGTTTTAATGATCTGCGGCGTGATCTCTTTTTTCTTCACGTCCGGCAGCAGGTCGCGCAGCGCCTCGATGGTCAGCTCCAGCGTCAGCGGTCGGCGGCGCAGCTGCGAATAGGCCACCACGCGCGTTAAGGAGCCCTCCAGCTCACGAATATTGCTCACCACGTGCTCGGCGATGAACTGTATGATTTCGTCGTCCACGTCGAGATTATCGAGTCTGGCGCGGTTGCGCAAAATTGCGATTCGTGTCTCCACATCCGGCGGCTGAATGTCCGCAATCAGGCCCCACTCAAAACGGGAGCGAAGACGCTCTTCCAGACTGCTGATTTCCTTGGGCGGTCGGTCGGAGCTGATGATGATCTGTTTGTTGGCGTTGTGCAGCGTGTTGAAGGTGTTGAAAAACTCCTCCTGCACGGATTGCTTCTTGGCGATGAACTGCACGTCGTCGATGAGCAGCACGTCTACATTGCGATAGCGCTTGCGAAACTCCAATCGCTTGTCGAGCTGGATTGCGGTGATGAGCTCGTTGGTAAACGTTTCGCTGGTGACGTACATCACCCGCGCGGAGGCGTCGTTGCCCTTGACCGAGTGTCCGATGGCGTGCATGAGATGGGTTTTGCCTAAACCAACACCGCCGTATAGGAAGAGCGGGTTATAGGCGGCTGCCGGGTTTTGCGCAACCGCGAGCGCCGCCGCGTGCGCAAAGTGGTTGGACCCGCCGACCACGAAGGTTTCGAAGGTATATTTCGGGTTGAGCGCGAAGACGTTGATCGGCTCGGAACTGATGGGGTTGATATAGATATCCCGGTCTTCCGGCAGGATGATTTTGATGTCGGAGATGGTCTCGTTAGCGGCTTTGACCGCGTCTCTGAGATTTTCAAAATAGAAGTCTTCCAGCGTTTTTTGGATATCCGGCGTGGGGACTTCGAGAACAAGGATATCTTTTTGAAGCGCCAGGGGTACGATCACGTCGATCCAGGCGTGAAAAGAAAGCCCCGTCATTTGAGGCCGGATATTCTCCCGCGCAGCCGCCCAAATCGATTGCAGTTGGTCCATAGTGCTATACCCCCTATATTAATGTTCATCATAGCAAAAACGCAACCGTTTTACAAGCCGCCCCCCCAGCGGTTCTCATGATAGCTGCATGACGAAGCAGCGCCGGCAATCCGCGAAAACAAGCGTCTCACGCTGCCTAAAAAAGCATAAAAAGTTGCAGTATTCACTCCGATTTCCGGGAATGTTGCGGCGTAACCGCCGAAATCTTGCTGCGCGCAACCTCACGCCCTGAACCAGTAAAACGGGTGAAAATAAGGGTATTTTCAGAAATTTAAAATATCGAAATCCGCAATCACGCACCAAAAGCGTAAAACAGCGATAAATTCCCCACTTTTGGGCAAAATCAGCCTGAAATCGAGGGCAATGGGTTAACAATCTGTGACAAACAGTCCGTTTGATTGCATTGCAACTTTTGAGGGTTTACAATAGAAGAAGAATATAGTAATCGGGGGAAATATGCCCGTGGGAGAATCGCTGCGCAGTCAGTTATTCATTAACTCCGAAAAGGTGGGCGACTTCGTCGAAATCACCCTACCCGCAGCCGGGGAGGATGAGGAAGGCGAAATTGCGCGCATTCACTATCTGGAAGCAGGCGTCGGCGAGCCGCTACTATTGATTCATTCGCTCGGTCAGTCGCTCTACACCTGGCGAAATGTCTTTGCTGAACTTTCGGACAACTACCGCGTGATCGCCATCGACCTGCCCGGGCACGGATATTCCTCCCGCCCGGATACGTTCCAATACACGGCCGACGACTTCGCGTTCATACTCAATGGATTCTTAGACGCGCTCAACATCAAGTCCTCGCATTTGGTCGGGTTTTCGATCGGGGCCATGTACATGATGCGCTTTCTTTCGCTCTATCCCAAGCGCGTCGCCAATAGCGTCGCCATCTCGCCCGGCGGCATCACAGAGCACATGCCGCAGCTTGTTCACAACATGCAAAAGCCGCTGATCGCCACCTTTGCGCGCAACCTCTACACCGCAAACGATGTGCGAAAGATGCTCCTTGAGTGCGTGACCGATCCCGCCCTGATCGACGACTATGTGGTCAAGCAATATTATGAGCCGATGTCGGACGGGCTTAGCCGCGAGGCGCTGATGTATGCGCTGCGCAACTATGACCAGGAAGCGATTGCCGAAGGGCTCCTGCCCGTGGAACACGAGGTGCTCGTGCTCTGGGGCAAAAATGACCGCTGGCATCCGCCCGCGGGCAGCGTGTATTTTCAGAGTGTGCTCAGAGCCGGCAGATATTATCTCGTGCGCAACGCGGGCCACCTCCTGCAGGAGGAAGCGCCGATGAAACTACTCGAGATTCTCTACAGTTACATCCCGCCCGCCGTGCCGAGCTATGATGTGTACCGCTACACGCAAAACCTCGCGGAAGACCAAGAATGATAGCAGACTTTGGCCTTGGCGACGTGGTGCTGATGAAAAAACCGCATGCCTGCGGCGAAAACGAGTGGACGATCATCCGTGTTGGCGCGGATGTCAAAATCAAATGCAACCACTGCGGGCGAATCGTGATGCTTGACCGCGCGGATTTTGTGCGCATGGGCAAAAAAATACTGATAAAAAAGGAACAACCGAGTGAAGCGTAAAGCATTTACGCAGAGCCAGATTCGATATCTGCGCGACCGCGCCGAAGAACAATATGAAAACATGCATGGATCACGTTCGTTTCGCAACGTGTCCTTTTTGCTGTATATCGCGCTGGTCGTGCTCGTGGCGCTCACCATTCGCTCCTTCATCGCCGAACCCATCCGCGTGGACGGCGATTCGATGATTCCCACGCTGGTGCACAACGAAGACATGCTCGTCGAGAAGATGAGCTACTGGTTTAGTGACCCTCTGCGCGGGGACATCATCATCTGCTTTTATCCGGGCTATACCGAAAGCTGCGTCAAGCGCGTGATCGGCCTGCCCGGCGAGACCGTATCGGTCAAAGACGGCAAGATCTACATCAACGACGTCGCGCTGGACGAGAGCGCCTATTGGAGCGGGGAGATCGTCGGAGATACTGACCCCGTCACCGTCGGCGCGCGCGAGGTGTTTGTGGTTGGCGACAACCGAAACGGCAGCAAGGACAGCAGAAACCCCACCGTCGGCAGTATTCCGTATGCCAAGGTGGTCGGTCGCGTCGTGGCTGTGGTCTATCCGTTTAACGAGTTTGAAACCTTCGCGCGGGTGGTCTACCCGTGAGTGAATCTCGCAGGCGCCGCCGCACCGAAGGGCGCGCGCGAACCTATCGAAACGCAAGACGAATCGGATGGCTGTTTTCCGTGCTGGTCACGATTGCCGTCCTTTGCCTTGTGTTTTTTGTTTGGCTTTCTCCGTTGCGCATCGTAGACGAGAGCATGGCCCCTGCCCTCAACAGCGGAGAGATGGTGCTCTGCGACCGGATCGGGAAGTTCATTCGCATGCCCGAGCGCGGGGACATCGTGCTCTTCTCCACACAGGACGGGCTTTTCATCAAGCGCATTGTCGGCATGCCCGGCGAAACCGTAGAAATCGTGGAAGGCCGCGTCTTCATCAACAGCATCCCGCTAGACGAGAGCAGCTATGCCGTCAACTATGTTGGCGATATGCCGCCCGTCGAAGTGCCCGCGGGTAGCGTCTTCGTGCTTGGCGACAATCGCGAGGAGATGTATGACAGCCGCTTAGCTTCCGTCGGCAGCATTCCCTTTGACCACATTCAGGCGGTGCTTCGTCTCCGCGTCTCTCCCTTCAGCAAGATAACCTACTTTTCTTAAAAGAAAAGTAAGCAAAAGAACTTACACTTTGAAAGTATAAGTATTTTTCGTTAGAAATGAATTGAAACAATCAGACTAAGCTTTTCTGAAAAGAAAGGCTTTTTTGATTGCAAAAGATTCGATTTTCTATATAATGGAACAAATTAAGCGAAAAAGAGGCAATATCTATGTTGATTCGGAAAGCGGAGCAGAAAGACCTGCAGGAGTTGCTGGATATCTATAATTATGAGGTGATCAACGGCGTTGCAACCCTCGACCTCACCCCCCGCACGCTTGATGAATGGCAAGCCTGGTTTGACCGCCACAATGTGAAAAACCATCCGCTCTATGTCGCGGAGATCGATGGCCGCGTCGCGGGCTACAGCAGCCTCTCTTCCTATCGTGAAAAGGAAGCGTACAAATCCACCGTCGAGCTGTCGATCTATATCTCGCCGGAGTTTCGCATGCGCGGCATCGCAACCGCGCTGATGGCATATATCCTCGACCTCGCGAAAGCCGACCCGCGCACGCACACCGTCGTCTCCGTGATCACCGCCGGAAACGAGGCCAGCTGCAAGCTGCACGAGAAGTTCGGGTTCGTTTTTTGCGGCACCGTGCCGGAGGTCGGCATGAAGTTTTGGAAGTATCAGGATATTGTGACGTATTCATTGAAGGTATAGGGATAGCGAGATAAACATCCGCGCCGAATTTTAAATAAAAGATACACCCTCTTGTTCAAACCTGACATCCATCTGTCATCATTGCGTTGCTATATTGAGTAAGAGCAGATAGCAACATAAGGAGAAAAAGATCGATGAAAGAGGGTTCGGAAACTGAAGCATTCTTTGAAACAGTCCCGCAGACCGGCAGAATCGGCAGATTCATTCGAATACTAAAGCAGCACGCCGGGGCGGAGGCTGCCGCGGAGATCCTGCGCGATGCAGAACAATACAATTCTCAAAAGCCAAACGAAAAATCGAATTGGTGGAACAAAACGGTCAACGAGGCAGAGCGGCGGCTTGGGATGGGTGAAACGATTGCGATCATGCGGGAGTGCGGCAGCAAATGCTGCGGGGCAGGACAGCGCAACACTGCAAGACGGCTGTATCAGGCGGCAGGGACGATTGAGCGCTTTCTGGATAAAATCAGCAGGCATGACGTCAAGGAAGGCGACCTGACCTATACGATGATAGACGAAAACACCATCATTGCCGAGCATAACCGTTGCTTTTGCCAGCAGGTAGCCCATTGTTCAACGCGATTTGAAACGCTGACCTACTGCCAATGTTCCGCAGAGTTTAACCGGCAGTTTTTTTCAGCGGCACTGAATCGGGATGTTCGTGCGGAGATCCTGCAATCGATCATTGGAGGGGCGGAATCATGCAAATTCAAGATCACGATTCTGTAGCTGGCAAAAAGCCGAATGAACGGTTTCTCGTGAAGGCGGAAAAACCTTCCGACGAGGCGATACTCTACGCATTGGGCGGCGCAAAACCGTTGTGGCTGGCGCTGCACGCCTATATGCAGGAACAATACGATTTCTCGCAGGAGACGATTTTCTTCGCCAAGAACTACGGTTGGGCGGTTCGATACAAAAAAACCAGCCGAACGATGTGTTACGCGTTTCCGGAATGCGAATCGTTCTCCATGCTGATCGTACTCGGTAAAGACGAGGCGCAGCGGGTAGACGCGCAAAAACAGCTGCTCAATCCATCGGTCAGAGATGTCTTTGACCGGACGGAGCAGCTGCATGACGGTAAATGGCTATGGATTCGTGTGACTCAAGCGAGCGATCTCTCTTCTGTTCAGCGTCTGCTGAGCGCAAAGAAAAAACCGCGCAGCAGGTTATAACCGAATCATTATTTTCCGGAGTAGGCGGGCGTCTCGCTTAAATCCCGCTTGGACTTGATGAGGCTCAGCGCGAGCAAGACCGCGCACACCGGAACCATGATCCAGTTGCCGACGCTGCCCGGCGCGGTACCCGCGGTGACGATGGGCTTCATCTGCCCGATGACGATGCGCATGGCGTATTCGATGATCAGCAGTACATACATCATCGGAATCAGAGACTTGTACTTGAGGTAAACGCCCAGATAGACAAACCCCATCAACAACTGCGACAAGCCCCAGCAGGAGAACATCAAAACAACCGTCGCCGCTGCTTCCGGCGGATAGGTGTTCAGCGGAATGGTGGCGATGCTCATCGCTCCGCCGTCCGCCGCAATTACGTGAATCAGGCTGCGGACAATCGTCATCGCCGTAATGAGCAAGAACGCGTATTGCGAAAGTTTGATGCCGCGAAACTGGTTGTCGACAGGAGATGGCAAAAGCTTGATTTTATCGGGTTGGTGTTTCTCCATCGTGCGTCCTCTTTTCTAAAAAGAAATTCTCATTACTATCATTCTACCTAATCTAAATCAATAAGATGAACCGAAGAGAAAGAATCCACCGTTGATCGGTGGATTTTGTTTCACGGGAAACATTTATCTGATTGTGCGGGAGGATGATATCCTCCCCTACAAAGAACGCGTTAAAACTCAATTCCCTTTCTCGCCAGAATACCCTTTTCATACGGATGCTTGATGAGCTTCATTTCGGTTACGTAGTCCGCGCGCGCAAGAAGCGCGTCTTCCGGATCGCGCCCCGTGATGACCAGCTCGGCGTTGCCGTGGTCGTCCAGCAGCGCGAGCACAGCCTCCCGGTCGATCAACCCCAGCGACAGCGCGGCGCAAAGCTCGTCCAGCACAAGAAGCGAACACGTGTTTGTTCGCGCGAGTTGCGTCACTTCCGCGAGGGTTCTATCGTGCATCTCACGGACGGTCTTCTGCATCTCCTCGCTCATGTTGGGGAAGAAGCCGTGCGGCAGTTCGTTTCGGTAGACGGGCACGCCGAGGGTTTTCAGCGTGGCGAGCTCGCCCGTCGGCAGGCTCTTGAGAAACTGCGCGAGCACCGCCTTGCCACCCGCGCCGACATGACGGCAGATCAGCCCCAGCGCCGCGGTGGTTTTGCCTTTTCCGTCTCCGCAATAGATGTGTATCATGTGGATTCCTCCGGTTAATCACCTTGTTATCCACATTTTACGACACTTCTGTGGAAAAAGGCAAATGCGGGTGCGTTCGGGTACTTGAGGGAACGAAGAGCGAAGTGATTTTTGTAATCGCAAGATAGAGCAGCGCGATCATCGACAAATTTCACCAAAAAGTGAGTTGCTAAACAGAGAGAAAATCTTCTGTTGCATTGTGTGCATTGTGCACGATTTGTTCGCGATTCGTTTACCCGCTGTTCGCGTTAGATTCACAGCCGGTTCACAACGAAACCATGTAATCTATGTTACTATGTGTGAAAGGTCCCATTCTTTATCATATAGACACGATAATACTATGCTGAAAGGATGGACCAAGGCATGGGCAGAAAACACATTCGCGTGGCGATTGCGCTGGTCTTTGCGTTGTTATTGATGTTGCTTTGCGCCTGCGCGCCGGAGTTTGTCGGCGAAGAACAGGCGAAGAAAGCCGGGCTTGCGCTGCTGCGGCAGGCGTTCGGCGTCGTCGCGGATGACGCGCATGTCGAATACTTCGAGCGGGCGGGCTCCAGCGTTGTGGACAACACGGAAGTCCAGCCGGGCAAAGACGCACCGGATCAACTCTATATCGTCACCATATCGGATCAAACGCTGGGCGCAGACCTCTATTATGCGGAGGTGGACGCAAAGACAGGCGTCGCCTACTATGCAACCAAGAATGAATGGCTGCTTGCGCCTCTTTCTCCAAATCAGAAACAGACCACACAAACCAATAGACCAACCGACGAAACGGAAGCGGAGGAGTCGCTGCAAAACGACAGCGCAAAGGACACCGCTTGCGATTTTGTTGTGCGCCGCTTCCAAAAAGAAGTCGCGCTGATCTCCGCGCAGGGCTGCAACCGTCGGGACAACGCGCATTGCCCGCGGATGAGCATCGGCTATTTTGTGACGTTTGCGGACGGCGGGCTCTACCGCGTCGGGTTCTCGTGGCCCGCGATGGATATGAATGAAGTACAGGTGCTCGGCACCGTTCCCAAAGGAGAAAGACCGTGAAGCGAAAACTGGCAATTCTGGGTGTATGCATCCTCTGCGCGTCGCTGTTCCTCACGGGAGGAAAACCCAAGCTGATCAGCCAAGACGAAGCGAAAAAAGCAGGGCTTGCGTTCATCAACCACGTGTTTGATGTGAACGAGACGGAAGCGACGCTTTCCTATCAGGAGCAATCGGGATCTACCTTCATCGACGGAGATTATCAAGTGACGGGTAAAGAGCAACCGATTTGCGTCTATGTTGTCGTAGCAGGCAAGCAAGCGGACGGAGAATATCTATACTATGCGCATGTGAACGCTGAAACGGGAATTGCGTTCGCGGCCTTCCGAAATACGGTGTACGAGCCGGAGCTCACACCTGCTGAGCAAAAAGCCCTGGATGAAGCGCGGAAAAGCGGAAACAATAAAAATGATGTTTATACGAAAATCTCAACGGAATGCAAGCATGCCGCGCAAAAATGGATCTTCGAGAAATTTGATCTGAAGGCTGGCATCCTAGGCTTTCTGGATGGCGGAGGCGCGCTTGAACGAGCTGGCGCGAACGCAAACTTCTATGTTGTGATTCGGGACGGAACGATCTATCACGCCACGTTCTCCTGGCCGCAGTTGATGGTGGTGGATGTTACCGTGTTGAACCAGACGCGTCCCACTGAGGAGTTGCAGTAATGAAGAAGAGTATTTTGATTATCATCGTCTGTTTTACCATTCTTCTCTCCGCCTGTTCTCCACGCCTTGTTGGCGAAGCGAAGGCGAAAGAGGCGGGGTTGGCGTTCATCAACAAAGTGTTTGATGTGAACGAGACCGAAGCTACGGTGTACTATGGCGAGTATACGGTTGATGCACAGCCTCAAGACCAGAGCGCAAAACAGAAGAGAGATGTCCCTGTCATACGGTATTATGATGTCACCGTCTTGAAGGAGCACACAGACAATGTTCTGTATTATGCGCAAGTCGATGCAATCAGCGGTTTTGTATATAGCGCGCAGCGATTTGTGGAAACGCGTTCGCCGTTGACAGACGAACAGATCAAGCAGGCAGAAGAGCTTGTGAAACTCCCATATGGACACAGGGAAGTGATGAACCGCCTATACGAACTAAAACTGCCGCAAACCATCAATGATTGGATGTCCGCGCGGTTTGAGAAGCAATCGAAAATCAAGACCGTCGAGTATGGCAAAATGATAGAAGGTCTTATCGATGAGAATATTGTAAGTATGGATTGTCATGTGATGTTTGAGAATGGCGCGGTGTATGTCATTGGAATCATACTACCGACGAAGCAGATCTTTCAGATTGAAATCTTGAGTCAACCGGTCATAAAAGGGTCATGACGATGAAAAAGAGAGTATTCGCAACATTAATTTGTATCAACTGCCTGTTTCTCGTGCTCTTCGGCAGCTCACCGAAGCTCATCAGCGAAGATGCGGCGAAGAAAGCAGGGCTTGCGTTCATCAACCATGTGTTTGATGTGAATATTTCTGAGGTTACGGTGACCAAGGGAGTGAAAGCCGGGACTACATATGTTGATGGGGAATATAAGGAGACGGGGAACGAGCAGCATATTACTTACTATGCTGTTGCAACCCCGCCGGATCAATATGGCCTATCGGATTATATGGCTTTTGTAAACGCGGAAACAGGAGTGGCATACTTTGCTGAGAAGAGCTATTCTCTTGTGCCGAAGATGACGAGCGAGCAATTCAAGGAGTGGAAAAAAGCATACGGAAACGGAGATGCGGAGACCGCCGACTTCGGGAATTTAATAAATGACTGCTATGTCTTTGCGCGGGAATGGATTCCGCAAAAATTCGATCTGCAGGCGGGTATCCTCGGCAGTGTGGATAGCGGAAGCGGATTTGACAACAACGGCGGAAGTTCAAATTTCTATATCGTGATTCGTGACGGATCAATCTACCATATGACGGTAGCATGGCCTCAGATGATCGTCACCGAAATTACGATTCTGAATCAAACAAGACCGACCGGAGATTTGCCGTAATGAAAAAGACACTTCTGATCATCATAATCTGTGCTGCGGTTTTACTCTCCGCTTGCTCCCCGCGCCTTGTCGGCGAAGCGAAGGCGAAAGAGGCGGGGTTGGCGATGATACATCAAGCGTATGGTGCTGATCTGGCTGACGCTGAGGTGACTGTTGAGTATCAGGAACGCGCGGGCGTTACATTCGATGATGGATTTACGATACAATATGGCACCGAAGAGCCGATACGGGTCTATGCCATCCGAGTGAATCCGGATGAAATCGGAAACGCGGACTACTGTGCCGAAGTGAATGCGGTGTCGGGCGTCGCGTATCGCGCGGATAAGGATATATCGCTCATTTCCCTCACAGAGGAACAGCAGGCGCACGCCGCCGCGATTGGGAAAGTGGAAGATTTGCCGATTGAAGACTTTGAAGATGATGAGGCAAACGCACTAAAAACCGGAGAAGACTGGGTGCGCGTGCATTTTGAGTCGGATATTCCCGTTTTGCGCACAGTACCAAACAGCACGATGACGGATAGTGAAGATTTTCCTCTGATCCGAGTGGATGTCTCTGTGATATTCATCAATGGAACGATCTACAACGTTGAGGTATGCTGGCCTGCGATGGAAGTGATAGGCGTCTATCTCTGCAACCAGGAATATTAACGAAGGAAAATAGCATGAAACGAAAACTTCTTCTTCTCACCGCAATTATTCTCTCTCTTTCCCTTCTTCTCACCGCTTGTGGACAAAAGGACATCAGCGAAGCGAAGGCGAAAGAGATTGGGTTAGCGTATATCAACCAGATCTTCGATGTAAACGAAACCGAAGCGACGGTATATCAATACATGGAAGAATGTCTCCCCGAAAACGACGGCGCAGTGGTTACGGGAGATCCCAACATCGGAACACGCATTGTTTATACTGTCCGCGTGGCTAAGCGTGAATCACTATGGCAGTATCAAGCCGGGGTGATTGCTTCCTCGGGAATGCCATATTTTGCGCAGCGGAATGAAATCAATCTTGTCATGACGGACGAGCAAAAGGAAATGGCAAACAACCTCTTTACAGAAGAACGCAATTGGGGAGAAAAGCATGAGGCGGCGCTTGCTGAGTTGAAAGAAGAAAGCAAACAGTTCGTGAGAGAAACATATAACCCCAAATCAGATATTTTGTTGTCCGCGTCAATGGGCGATTATCGAAGCGGTACATTGACGACTACGTTTATCGAAAGCTTCTACGTTGTTTTGCGGGACGGCACGATCTATTTCGTACGTATGCAGTGGCCGTCGATGCAGGTGCTGAGCATCGCTGTGGAACATTCGTCATAATTGTTTGTTCCCAAGCGACGTTGAAAGTAACGAATGACACTCTTTCCGAAGGAAACGAGTAAAGGAGGCAACATGAAACGAAAGATATTTTTACTCACCGTAATCATACTAACGTTATCTCTAAGCATGGTCGCCTGCAAACAGGGCGACATCGGCGAAGCGAAAGCGAAAGAGCTTGCGCTGGACAACATCAACAAGATGTTCCATACGAATCAGACTGAGGCAACCGTCTCCCGTGAGCAGATGGGATGCCTGCCGGATCAGGTCGGCGCGATGGCGACCAACGGTAACGCGGGGGAAACCGCCCGCTGGCTCTACATTGTATATGCGCCGTCGATGGATGACTCCAAATATGAAGCGTATGTGGTCGCGAGCACGGGCGAGGTGATCTTCGTTTCGCAAAGCGACGCAAATATCACATTGACCGACGAGCAGATGAAACAGGCGGAGCAACTCCTTGCGGAGGAACCGACATGGGGGAATCAGCATGAAAAAGCGCTCTCCTTGTTGAAGCAGGCTTGTAATGATTGGGCGGTTGCGAATCTGGATGAATCCTACCCCATCGTGCTAGAAGCAACCCTCGACAGGATGCAGGGTGATCCCGTTAGAACAACATTTGCAAATTGGTATTATGTTATAACGCGGGATGGGGAAGTGTATTGGATCGCGATGCATTGGCCGAGCATGCAAGTGTCGTGTATTTCGGTGAAGAGCGCGAAATAACACTTCTTTTCTTAGGAAAAGAGAAAATCTGACAAACTTTTGCGAGAAATCTTTGTAGGGGAGGATATCATCCTCCCGCACAAAACGAAACCCAATCAGAAAACGTTACTTTCACAGACGAACAAAGGCGCGCCGTTTCCGGTGCGCCCTTTGCGTTTCGATTGCTATTAGGTTGAGTCTTAGTCTTCCAGACCGGACTGGCGTTCCACGCCGTTCTTTTCCAGCTTTTTGAGCATGGCGGCGGGGTCCTTGACCTTCGCGAGGAAGATCATAGCCGCGATGACGTACGGCTTGAAGGAAGCCTGCTTGTAGAGCGGGTCGCGGTAGCGGTCAAAGACCGTCGCGGCGACTTCGCCTGCTTCGCAGCTCACGCCCGTGATGTCGGCAGGCAGGCAGTGCAGGTAGAGCGCCTTGCCGTCCTTGGTGGAGGCCATGAGCTCTTCGGTGCATTCCCAGTCCTTATGCTCGGCGTTCTGCTTGAGCAGCTTCTTCTCGAGGTGCTTGATGCCGTCGGAATCTCCGTTGCCGTAAAGCTCCGTGCGCTCTTCCATCGCCTTAAACGGCGCCCAGCTCTTGGGATACACGATGTCCGCGTCCTTGAACGCTTCCGCCATGTCGTTGGTGACGGTGAATTTGCCGCCGCTCTCTTGCGACTGACGCTTGGCAACTTCGATGACGTCGTCCATGACTTCGTATCCTTCCGGATGCGCCAGAACAACGTCCATACCAAAGCGGGTGAAGAGCCCGATCACGCCCTGCGGGACGGACAGCGGCTTGCCGTAGCTGGGGCTGTATGCCCAGGTCATGGCGATCTTCTTGCCCTTGAGGTTTTCCACGCCGCCGAGTTCGCGGATGACATGCGCCATATCGGCCATGCACTGCGTCGGGTGGTCGATGTCGCACTGGAGGTTAACCAGCGTCGGCTTCTGCTCGAGCACGCCGTCGATGTTGCCCTGCTTGACAGAGTCCACAACCTCGTGCATATAGGCGTTGCCTTTGCCGATGTACATGTCGTCGCGAATGCCGATGACGTCCGCCATGAAGCTGATCATGTTGGCGGTTTCGCGGACGGTTTCGCCGTGCGCAATCTGGCTCTTGCCTTCGTCGAGATCCTGTACTTCAAGACCTAGCAGGTTGCAAGCGGACGCGAACGAGAAACGCGTGCGGGTGCTGTTATCACGAAACAGGGAGACGCCGAGGCCGGAGTCAAAGATCTTCGTGGAGATGTTGCGCTCGCGCAGATTGCGCAGGGCGTTGGCGACGGTGAACACCGCGTCCAGCTCGTCACGGGATTTTTCCCACGTCAGGAAAAAGTCGCTTTCGTACATGCCGTCAAATTTCAGGTTTTCCAGTTCCTTCGTGAACTGCTTGATGTCTTCCTTTTTACCCATAAAACTCACTCCTAAATTCTGTTGTTGTTACTGGTGGCTTCTTCGTGTGGTCGAATCAGAAAACAAATGCAGAGCGGGCTTTGGCCCGCTCTGCATATCGCACCCAATCAGCAGGCGGACTTGTCGGAGCTAGTGTCTGTGCCGCCCGCGCGGAACTGGCAGACATCCTCGTTGCCCTTGCCTTTATACATAGAGGGAACCAGCGCATAGACCGCAGCGCAGGTCACAAGATCCTGTTTCCAGGTGATTTCGTTGGGCGCGTGCGCCTGGCTCTCCGCACCGGGGCCGAAGCCGACGCAGGGGATGCCGTAGCGGCCCTGGATGGCGACGCCGTTGGTAGAGAACGTCCATTTGTCGATCAACGGGCGGTTTCTAAGGTGCATAGACCCGGTGTTTCCGATGCGGGTTTCGCCGTAGAGCGCCTTGTGCGCGTCGGCAAGCGCCTGCACGTGCGGGGCGGTCTCGCGGTTGATCCATGTCGGGAAATAGCACTCGGTTTCGTAGACAAGACCGGTCCAGGCGGGACGGTCATATTGATACATGCTCACCACCGCGCCGTGCTTTTTGCAGGCGGGCAGGTTTTCGATTTCTTTCAGGCAGCTTTCCCACGTTTCGCCAGCGGTCATGCGGCGGTCGATCGAGATCGAGCAGCTGTCCGCAACAGCGCAGCGGGAGGGGCTGGTGAAGAAAATCTGCGAAACGGTGCAGGTGCCGCGGCCTAAGAACTGCGCGTCTTCGTAGTGGTTGGGGTTAAACTTGGGATCGAGCATCTTGACGAGGCCCTTGATCACATCGCTGTCCGCAGCGCCGCCCAAGTTGAGGGCTTCGACGTCTTTGAGCACGTCCGCCATCTTATAGATCGCGTTGTCGCCGCGTTCCGGCGCGCTGCCGTGGCAGGAGATACCCTTGACGTCGACGCGGATCTCCATACGGCCGCGATGACCGCGATAGATGCCGCCGTCGGTCGGCTCGGTGGAGACGACGAACTCGGGCTTGATCTTGTCTTCGTTGTGGATGTACTGCCAGCAGAGCCCGTCGCAGTCTTCTTCCTGTACGGTTGCCGTCACGAGGATTTTATAGCCTTCCGGAATCAGGCCGAGGTCTTTCATGATCTTCGCGCCGTAGACAGCGGAAACCACGCCGCCTTCCTGATCGGATCCGCCGCGGCCATAGATCACGTCGTCGGTTTCATAGCCTTCGTAGGGGTCTTTTTCCCAGTTATTGATGTTGCCGATGCCGACGGTGTCGATGTGGCCGTCAAAGGCAATGATCTTATCTCCGGTACCCATCCAGCCGAGGGCGTTTCCTTCGGGGTCGATTTCGGCCTTATCAAAGCCGAGCGCTTCCATCTCTAAAATGGTGCGCCGGACGACGCCTTCCTCTTCGCAGCTTTCGCTGGGAATCGCGATGAGATCGCGGAGGAACTTCGTCATCTGTTTCTCGTAGGCTTGCGCCGCCTGTTTGACCTTGCTGTAATCCATGGTGCGTTGAACTTCCTTTCTTCTGCTGTGGCCTAGGCCGCAGCGAGCGGCCGAGGTCAGTCCTTTTTTGCGTCGATGTAGGAATAAAGGGTGTATTTGCTGATGCCGAAATATTTCGACACCTTGTCGCCGCTCTTGGTGACGAGGAAAGCCCCCGCCTGATAGAGAAACTGGATCGCTGCGATCTTGTCTTCCTTGGTCATCATCGCGACGGGTTTGCCGACGATGGCGACGCTCTGCTCGATCAGATCATCGAGAAGATCGTTGACGTTCTGCGGGATGCGCTCCGGCATCGCGGGCTCACTGTTGTGGTGGAGAACGGAGGAAATCGCGCGCTCCGCCATAAGAAGCTCGGTGATGTCGTAGTTGATGGAGAGCACGCCCTCGATCACGTTCTCGTCGTTGCGCAGATAGACGGTGCTGGATTTGAGCACTCTGCCGTCCCGCGTTTTGGTGAGGTAGCCAAGCTCGTCCACCAGAGACGGATCGTGCTTGCGCTGAATCGCTTCGAGTACCACGCGGGAGGCGCTGCCGCCTGCCTGACGATGGGAGACATGCCCGTTCTCGATCGCAACGATCGTGTGCTCGGTGTCATCGCCGGAAATGTCGTGCACGACGACTTCGCTGCTCTCGCCAAACTCCGAAGTGATGGCCTTGGCGAGCCGCTGCAAAAATTCCAAATCCATGTCGCGAACCCTCTTCCTTATAAATAATATACAGAACAAAACGAAAAAACAAGCAGGAAAACAAATATATTTTTTGAGGCCTTAAATATTTTTTGTTCCCGTGCTCTAAATATTAATTTTATTGTAGCATAAATCAAATGCTGATGCCAAAAATTTTTGAGGGATCGCGCCCGCGCGTCGGATTTTCATGATTTGTGGCGCGATTGTTTGATGAAAACGAAAAAAAACGGCGGAGTATCAAGCGTTTGTCACGAATTGTGCGTAACAAACTCACGTTTCTTTTCTTGTGCTTATTCACGAAATACGTTAAAATAAGTTGACCTGAATACAGGCAGTAACGTAAAGGTGGTGAACCGCATGGAAGAAGAACGCGATTTGGTGGTTTTTTCCGATGACGAGGGCAATGAGTTTGAACTTGAGATCGTAGATTACTTTGATTATGAAGGCCAGGAGTACGCGGTACTCGTCGATCCCGAGAGCGGTTGCGGCTGTGGCTGCGGCTGTGAGTGCGAAGACGAAGCTTGCGAAGACAAAGCAGAGCATGATCATGAGCACGGCTCGGAAGTCTATATCATGAAAATCGTCGTCAATGGCGAATTTGAAGAGTTCCTGCCCGCGGACGAAGACAAGATGGAAGCCTTGTCCAAGATCGTGGAAGAACGCTTTGAAGCCATGGAAGATGAAGACGACGAAGAAGAAGACGAAGAAGAAAAGAAAGACGCTGAGTAATCTTCCGTCATCTGGCGAAAAACCCATAAACCCGCGGCAGAATATGCCTGCGGGTTTTCTTTTTTTGGATTGTTTTTGCATGATGGTTATATGAACGAAAAGAAGAGTTTTTGCAGGCGAAAACGCGCCGACCACATGATCTTGCGGTCCGGTTTTTCCCGCCCACAAGGCAAAATGAGCTATCCACAACCCGTCCACAAAAGTTATCCACAATGGTGGATAAAGGTGTGGATAAGTCAAATCCCTTTCATGAGTGTCGGGTAGTCCGTTGCTTCGTGTGCGACGTGATAGACAAACACCGTGTCTCCGAGCAGCCGGTAAGCCGCGATGTATTTGCCGCTGATGATCAGCCGATAACCAGCCTCCCGCAGCCAGCGATCACGCGGAAGTGAGCCGGAGAGGGGATACGTTTTCAGGCGCTCCAACGAGTCGAAAATCTGGTCGGTGATTCTGCGCGCGGAATCCGCGCCCGCCAATTCCAGATATACGCGCGCGATCTCTTCCAGCTCGCGTTGCGCGGGGGTGAGGATGGTGAGCTTATATGTCGGTTCGGGCATAGATCGCCTCCAGGCGCTGTCTGGATTCCTCGGCGGAATACGTCGGCTCGCCATGCTGGCGGGACTGCTCGGCGGCTTCCAGCTTTGCACGCAGGCGCAGGGTCTCCTCGCGCCGCTCAAACGCGTCAATGCTCATCACAACCAGATCACCTTCGCCATTCTTGGTGATATAGATCGGTTCCTCCTCCTTGTGTGCGAGGTCGGAAATTTCACCGTAGTCGTTCCGCAGCGTGGTCGATGATTTTATAAACACAAGTCTTCACCTCCTGTAGTATTCTGCGATAATTATAACAGAATTCTTCGCATCGTTCAAATTATAGAAACTCAGAAAAATCTACGAACAAGTGTTTGCGAACCAACATGTTTCGGTGTATACTGTGATCATTGCGAACGAGTGTTTGAAAAAACAAAGCAACCATGCAAAACGTCATAAACACCATTGACCAATTTGTGATATACTAGAATATCGAACTTTTTCGAAATCAACGACCGGATAACGGTCATCACTTCGCCTGCCGGAGATTTGCCGGACGGCAAAACGAAAGGGACTCCTCATGAAGGACATCATCATCAAAGGCGCGAGGGAGCACAACCTCAAGAACATTGACCTCGTCATCCCGCGCGACAAGCTCGTCGTCTTCACCGGGCTTTCCGGCAGCGGAAAGTCGAGCCTCGCGTTTGACACCATCTATGCCGAAGGCCAGCGCAGGTATGTCGAGAGCCTCTCCTCCTATGCGCGCCAGTTTTTAGGGCAGATGGAGAAGCCTGATATCGACAGCATCGACGGGCTTTCGCCCGCAATCTCCATCGATCAAAAGAGCACAAGCCACAACCCGCGCAGTACGGTCGGCACCGTGACGGAGATCCACGACTATCTGCGCCTCTTGTACGCGCGCTGCGGCATTCCGCATTGCCCGGACTGCGGGAATGTCATCGAGCGGCAGACCATCGATCAGGTGGTCGACCGCGTGCTCTCCATGCCGGAGGACACCAAGGCGCAGATCATCGCGCCCTGCATCCGCGGCAGAAAAGGCGAGCATCAGAAGCTGTTTGACGAGCTCAAGCGCGAAGGCTATGTCCGCGTGCGCGTGGACGGCACGATCTACGACATCGCGGATGTGCCTGCGCTGGATAAAAAAACCAAGCACACCATCGAGGCGGTCATCGACCGCGTGGTGATCAAGACCGGCATTGAAGGGCGGCTGACGGACTCTCTCGAGACCGCGTTCCGCCTCGGCAACGGGCTTGCCATCGTGGCGATTGTGGACGGCGAAGAGATGCTCTTTTCGCAGAACTACGCCTGCCCGGACTGCGGCATCAGCATTGAAGAACTCACGCCTCGCATGTTTTCGTTCAACAATCCCTTTGGCGCGTGCCCGACGTGTTCGGGTCTCGGCACCCTGCTCAAGATCGATCCCGATCTCGTGATTCCCGACCAGAAGCTCTCGCTCGCGCAGGGCTGCGTGAACGTCATGGGCTGGAACAGCGGTAGCAAGGGAACGATTGCCAGCATGTATTTTGACGCGCTGACCAAGCAATATGGCGTCTCGATGAAAACACCGTATGAAGAACTTCCCGTCGAGGTGCAAAACGCGATCCTCTACGGCACGGGCAAGGAAAAGCTGCACATCGCCTACAAAAAGGAATTCGGCAGCGGCAGCTTCGACGCGCCCTTTGAGGGCATCGCCGTCAACATGGAGCGGCGTTACCGCGAGAGCACGTCCGACTACAGCAAACAGGAGATCGAGCGCTTTATGACGCAAACGCCCTGCCCGGTCTGCAAGGGCAAGCGCCTCAAGCGCGAGAGCCTCGCGGTCACGGTGGGAGACATCAACATCGCGGACTTATCCGACCTGCCGGTGCGCGGTACACGGGATTTTCTGCATAACATGCATCTGGGCAAGACGCAGACGATGATCGCAGAACAGATCCTCAAGGAGATCGACGCGCGACTGGGCTTTCTCGTCAACGTCGGCCTCGATTATCTGACGCTTTCGCGCTCCGCCGTCTCGCTTTCCGGCGGAGAGGCGCAGCGCATTCGTTTGGCCACCCAGATCGGCAGCGGGCTGATGGGCGTGCTGTATATCCTCGACGAGCCGAGTATCGGCCTGCATCAGCGGGATAACGCGCGCTTATTAAAGACGCTCCAGCGCATGCGCGACCTCGGTAACACGCTCATTGTGGTGGAACACGATGAGGAAACCATCCGAACGGCGGATTATGTGGTGGATATCGGGCCTGGTGCGGGTGAACACGGCGGAGAAGTGGTTGCCGTTGGATCGCCGGACGAGATCGCCGCTAACGAAAAATCGATCACGGGCGACTACCTCAGCGGCAGAAAGCGCATCGAAATCCCCGCGGCGCGCAGACCCGGCAGCGGCAAAAAACTCGTCATCCACGGCGCGCGCGCACATAACCTCAAAAACATCGACGTGGAGATTCCGCTGGGCAAGTTTGTCTGCGTGACGGGCGTTTCCGGCAGCGGCAAATCCAGCCTCGTCAACGAGATCATCAAAAAGACACTGCTGCGTGACCTCAACCGCGCGCATACGAGACCCGGCGATCATGACCGTATCGAGGGAATCGAAGCGCTCGACAAGGTGATCGACATCGACCAGAGCCCCATCGGGCGCACGCCGCGATCTAACCCCGCGACCTATTGCGGACTTTTCGACCTTATCCGCGCGGTGTTTGCCAACACGCCGGACTCCCGCATGCGCGGCTACAGCAACGGGCGTTTCAGCTTCAACGTCAAGGGCGGCCGGTGCGAAGCCTGCAACGGAGACGGCATCATCAAGATTGAGATGCATTTCTTGCCGGATATCTATGTGCCGTGCGAAGTCTGCGGCGGCAAGCGCTACAACCGCGAAACGTTGGAGGTGCACTATAAGGGCAAGAATATCTACGACGTGCTGAGCATGACGGTGGAGGAAGCGCTCCGCTTCTTTAAGCCGATTCCGAAAATCGCCAGAAAGCTCGAAACCCTCTACGACGTAGGCTTGGGCTATGTGAAGATCGGGCAGCCCAGCACCCAGCTCAGCGGCGGCGAGGCGCAGCGCGTCAAGCTCGCAACCGAGCTCAGCCGCCGGGACACGGGACGCACGCTCTATATCCTCGACGAGCCGACGACGGGTCTTCATGTCGACGACGTGAAACGCCTGCTGGAGATTCTCCAGCGTCTCTGCGAAACGGGCAGCAGCGTGCTGGTGATCGAGCACAATCTCGACGTGATCAAGTGCGCGGATTATGTGATCGACCTCGGTCCCGAGGGCGGAAACGCGGGCGGCAATATCGTAGCTGTCGGCACGCCGGAGGAGGTCGCCAAGGTAGAGGGCAGCTATACGGGGCAGTTCCTGAAGGATGTTCTGTAACGATCCTGCGGTCAGAAGCGCTGTTTTCGAGATATGCGGTAGAAAACCGCTACCATATGATTTTGTAACAAAGCTGTGACGAAACGGGACTGCGTATGTGCGCGTTCCCGTTCGTATTATATAATGCTGGTGTCTGCGGGAGAACCGCCCGCGCATGGTTGAAAACGAATTCCCCAAGTCTGTATGGTGTTCGATACAGGCATTTGAAAGGAAACGATATGTATACCAGATGGAGACTCTATATCTTAGCCGTGTTTCTGATCGTGATCGGCGCGCTGCTCTTCGGCTGCCGGATCTGGCGCAAGCGCGGGCATCCGTTCAGCGTCCTGCGCGAGGTGTTTCTGATCCTCGGCGTGGTGCTCATCGTGGAGACGCTGATTGTCTCCACGCTCTCCAACTATAACCTCGGGGTCATCCTGCCCGCGTTCTTCGGCGTGCCGCTCGTGTTCTTAGCGTTCATGCTGCCGAAGATGGACAAGGGATTCCTACTGTTTCTCAAGTGGCTAATCGCGGTCTGCTATGCCGTGGCGTTCGGCATCTTCCTCGTGTGCGGATTTTTGATGATCCGCGCGAGCAGTGAAGGCGAAACGGTGGAGGCGGACGCGGTGATCGTCCTGGGTGCTGCGGTGCACGGGGACAAGGTCACCTGGGTGCTCGAAAACCGACTCAACAAAGCCATGGAGTATTTGGAGGCACACCCGAATGCAATCTGTATCGTCTCCGGCGGACAGGGCGAGGGCGAATCCGTCACCGAAGGCTCGGCCATGAAGAAATATATGGTGGAGCGCGGCACGGACGAAAGCCGCGTCTATACCGAGGAAAAGGCGAGAAACACATTGGAGAATTTTGAGAATTCCAAGGTGATCATCGACGAGCTGCTGGGCAACAATGCGCGCATCGCGTTTGTGACCACCAATTTTCACGTGTACCGTGCGGGGCAGGTTGCGCGCGAGCAGGGCGTCAACGCCGTCGGCATTCCGGCGGAGGACGTCTGGTACCTCAGGCTCAACAACTTCCTGCGGGAGTGCGTCGGCATCTGCGTCTATGCGCTGCGTGGCGATATCTAAGCAAATTTTACGCAAGGGGGGGTTTGCGTGAAACCGGATCAAACACAACGAACCAATAAGAAAACTTTGGGAAAAGTCGCACGCTTGTTTCGAACGCTGGGGATTGTCGTCCTCTGTCTCGTGCTCGCGCTCTACGTGCTTTTTCCCGTGACCATGGGTGCGCTCGCGGTGACACGAAGCGCGCAGAAAACCGAGCCAGCACCGGACGGGTTTGAGGCGGTTTCGCTGACAGCTGCAGACGGCACAGCGCTTGCCTGCTGGTACTTGCCGGGCGAAAACGGCGCAGATATCATCCTCGTTCACGGAGCCAAGAGCAACCTCGCCTCGTTGACCGAACACGCGGCGTTTTTGCGTGAGGCAGGCTACGGCGTGCTTGCGCTGACCCTGCGCGGGCACGGCGGCAGCGGCGGGCGCGGCAACGCGTTCGGTTGGCAGTGCGGTCAGGATGTTGCATCCGCGGTAGACTTCCTGCAGGCGGAGGGTTTGGAGCGCATCGGTGCTCTGGGGCTTTCGCTCGGCGCAGAGGTGCTGCTCGGCAGCGCGGCGGATCAGCCACAGATAACAGCAATCGTTGCCGACGGCGCGAGCCAGCGCTCGCTGGCAGACTATTTTGTGCTCGAAAGCAATCGCTCACTCTGGCGCAGCTGGACGACGCGGCTCATGTACGCGTCTGTTCGTCTCTTTAGCGGGCAAATTCCGCCGGAGCGGACGCTGCTTTCGTCGGTCACGGACGCAACAAACACGCACTTTCTCTTCATCGCGGCGGGCAACGTCGAAAAAGAATCGACGTTCGGCGGGTTGTTTGCCGCGGCTGCTGAAGATCGCTCCACGCTCTGGGTCGTGCCCGGCGCGGGGCACACGCAGGGGTTCTCTGTCGCGGCGGAAGAATACGTTTCGCGTGTCATCGGTTTTTTTGACGAAACACTGCTTGCCGTGGAGTAATCGATTTGGCTCAGCGCGAGAGGTTTCGTGTGCTTGCGAATCTTTTGCAACGCGTGTATGATGTACGGGAATATTTGGAATAAACAGATCAAATGAGGTTGTTATGACGATTTGGATTGCGATGCTGCTGGGTCTGGTGCAGGGGGTTGCAGAATTTTTGCCGGTGAGCAGCAGCGGGCATCTGCTCCTGATTCAAAAGATGTTTGGAATTACAGAAGGGGCAATGTTCTTTACCGTGATGCTCCATCTGGCGACATTGATCGCTGTGTTCATCGTGTATTGGCCGACGTTGATCGAGCTGATCAAAAAACCGTTTCAAAAGACCGTAGGGCTCTTGATTATCGCAACGTTACCCGCGGTACTCATCGCGCTACTTTCGAACATGATCGCGCCCGTCGAAGCGTTCTTTGACGCGGCTGGTGCGGGGCAATATCTCGGCTTCGGGTTTTTGCTCACTTCGCTGCTGCTGTTCATCAGCGACCATGTCCGTCATACGGAACTCGATGAAAACGGCGAGAAGGTCGAGAAGAAGGGCAAGAAGCTCAAGACGATGCAGGTCAAGGATGCGTTGATCATCGGCTGCATGCAGGGCGTCGGCGTACTGCCCGGCGTGTCCCGCTCCGGCAGCACAATCTCCGGCGCACTCTTTGCGGGGCTGAATCGAAAGACCGCGGCGGACTTCTCGTTTCTGATGTCGATTCCGGCAATCATTGGCGGCGCGGTGTTCGAGATTCCGGATGCGCTGGCGACGGGGCTTGGCGGCTTACATTGGACGATGCTGGTCGCGGGGATGCTGGTTGCGGGGATCACGGGCTATTTTGCCATCAAGGTGATGATCAACGCCATCAAGAAGAAAAAGCTTTTGGGGTTTGTGATCTATACCGCTGTGCTCGGCGCGCTGGTTCTGGTCGACCAGTATGTGACGCATTATTTCTTTTAAGGTTCGGGTAGAATAAAAACCGGCGGGGGAATCCCCGCCGGTTTTGTGTTTGTTGCTTGTATTTATTTCTTTGTGGCGGTGGGCTCTTTCAGCAAAAACCCCACGCAGCGCACCTCTTCCAGCGGAATCACGATGGTCTCCGTCTGGCGCGTGCCGTCGCGCAGGAGTCCTTGCGATTCGTAGAACGAGACTGCGCGCTGGTTTTCCTCCAGCACCCAGCAGCAGATCCGCAGAAATCCGGCGTTGGCGGACTCCCGCTTGAGAAAATCGAGCAGCTTCGTGCCGTAACCCTGCCGCCAGACTTCAGGTAAAAAATAGAAAAAGCTGAATTCCGCCGCGTCCGGCATGTCGTCGTTTCGTGCGCGGTGCAGGCTGGCCGCGCCCACCACACTTCCGTCTTTGCAGAAGACGAAATAGCGCATGTGCGACACGCGCTCCAATCCTTCGCGGAGACGAGTTGCCTTGTCCTCCGTGCGCATGGCGTCGAGATAGCTTTGTGGGATGATGCCCGCATAGGCCGCCTTCCACGCCTCGTTGATGATATGCGCGATGGCGGGGATGTCCGCGTCCGTCGCCTGCCGGATTTCGATGGTTGGTTGCTTAGGCATTCTCCCGCCTCCTTTCGAAACAATGGTACAAATCGAAGCTACCCTATCGTTTCTTCTCAATCACACTCAAATTCTCAATCTCCAGATCGCAATATTTCGCGATTGACTCCGGCAATCCTTTGCGGTATTGCAGGCCGAATGCGAGAGGGCTGAATTCAGTGCGCCCGTTGACCCTATTTGGTGTGTCGTCCGCGTAAAACACGAGATAGCTGCCCTTTGCCACCCTGCCGTAGATGTTGGGGGTTAAGACGATGCGCTGCACCTCGTCCCATGCGAGACGATATTTCAGCCTGCGCTTTTGATAGCTCACCCCGCGTTTGGAGAGCACGAACCGGAGCGAACCAAACCCGAACAGCTCCACCCAAACCGGAAGCAGGATAAACAGCACCACGACGCTCAACAGCGCGTATTGCAGCAACTGTATCACGGAAAAATAACGAAAGGGCGTCAGGTTTCGCAAGACCAGCAGAAAAAACAGGATCGCAAACACTTCGATCAGCAGATATTTGATGATCGTTTCGCGCGGGGAAACAACGCGGAGTTTCATACAAGCGAAACCTTTCTTTGCTGCAATCGAAACGGACAAGCGCGGTGAACGTGTTCCGGTTTTGGATCACGGATTGCGATCCATTGCATCAATCGGGCAGCGTACACCAAAGGCAACGGGGGGGTTAGTTTGCAGCGGGAGGGATAGCCTTGGCTTTCTTTGGCTCGATCTCGATCTCGCCCGCCTTCATCAGCGAGTATTTCGTGATGACGGGGCCAACCAGCTCATAGATCAGCGTTGCGCAGAGGATGACCGCCTGAATGGAAGCGCCGTATTCCGGCAGCTCCTTGACGACCAGCTGCGCGATGCCGATTGCCACACCAGCCTGCGGAATCAGCGACAAGCCAAGGTATTTTCTAATCTTGTGAGAGGCTTTGGAGATGGTGCAGCCGATATACGCGCCGCAGTATTTGCCCACCACGCGCGTGATGATATAGACCGCGCCGATTACGCCGAGCGAGGGCAGAACGGAGACGTTGAGCTCCGCGCCGGAAAGCACGAAAAACAACATGAACAGCGGGGGCGTCCAGGCATCCGCCTGCTCGAGCGTATGGATTGCGTCATCGCGCAGGTTGACATAAGTCGCTCCGATTGCCATGCACAAAAGCAGATGCGAAAGTTCGAACTGCTGCGCAAGTCCGACACCGAGCAGCACAGCGGCAATGCCGATGGTCAGCCGGTTTCCCTTGCTTTGAAAGAACCGGTTGGAGAGCGCGACGACGGCTCCGATGATCGCGCCAACGCCGAGGGAGAATACAATCTCCAGCAGCGGACTGACGACGGTGGCCATCACGTTGAACGCTTCGCCGTTTTGAATCATCTTGGCGATGGAAACCGAAAGCGCATACGCCATCAGCCCAATGGCGTCGTCCATCGCAACCACGGGCAGCAGCGTGCTGGTGAGCTCACCTTTTGCGCGATATTGCCGCACAACGAGCAGCGTCGCCGCGGGCGCGGTTGCGGCGGCAATCGCACCGAGGCACAGCGCCATCGGCACCGGGAACCCGAGCGCGATGACCACGATATCCACGAGGATAACGGCGCCGAGCGCTTCGCAGGCGGTGATGATCAAAATCTTGCTGCCGATGGCTTTCAAGTGTGCCAGTTTAAACTCGCTGCCGATGGAAAAGGCGATAAAGCCCAGCGCCGCAACCGTGATGATATCCAGCGTTTCGAGCGCTTCCGCGGAAATGAGCTTAAAGCAATAAGGCCCGATCAAGAGGCCTGCAATCAGATAGCCCGTCACATTTGGGAGTTTGACGAGCTTTACGACGCGTGTGAGCAGAAGCCCCGCAATCATCGCAAGGGCAATCGTAAAAAGTGTGTGCATATTACTTGTGCGAAACTCCTTCCCAGTTCATGACCGGCAACGTAAAGAGAATACCGGTGTTGGGGCTGCGAAGGTCACCCGTGACGCTATGGATGATGTCCTTGACGAGGGGCACATCCTCATCCTTGAGCACGATGAGTATCATCTTGTTGGTTTGGCGGCATGGGTTGATGAACTGCCGCAGAGAGCCGAAGATCGGCGCATCCTCTCCGCAGGCGCTCAGCGTGGTGAGCATGCCTTGACAGTCCACGACGGATGCGCCCTGTAAACCCGCCTCCATCAGTTTTTGAAAGATCGGGGTTACGCTCTCTTCAAGCGTGGTGATGTGTACGAACAGCTGCATATTAATAACTCCTTGCGTTGGTTCCAGAGCGGCGGTGATCGGGCGGCAGAATGTCCGGAGGAAAGCGCGCACGCGGGGAAACCAGATTCAATGTATCGGAAACATTGTGACGTTACGCCCTATACGGCGGAATGTCAAGAGACGCACGTGTAATTAACGTGCGTCTACAATCAATAATCGTTTTAATGACGGGTTTTTGCGTTATTTGCTCTCGCCTTTTTTCAGATGCCCGTGCCCGTGGCAATAGATCTGGCGGTTGTCCAGCGCCCACTGCCGTTCGGAAAACGCGCCGACGGAGACGCCGGAGAGCGCGTCAAACATCTCATACATCTTGCTGTCGAGCAAATCGATCTCCGCGAGGACTTCCGCCTCCGGAAACGCCGGCAGTTTCGGGCTGCCAAACTCCGCCTGCCCGTGGTGCGCCAGCAACATGTGCTCGACCAGCATGGCGGTCTCTTCCGCAACGCCCAGCAGCTCGCAGGCGGCGGAAATATCCGAAATACCGATGGAGATGTGACCCACCAGCATACCGCGAGGAGTGTATCCGCTCGCGATGCCGAGTTCGCCCGTCTCCAGCTCCTTGAGCTTGCCGATGTCGTGGAGAATCGCGCCGGTGTAGACGAGGTCGCCGTCCAGCGCGGGATAGATGTCGATGATCGCCTTTGCAAGCTTGGTCAGCGTCCACGTGTGGTGCAGCCAGCCGCCGCGCGTCGCGTGGTGCAGCTTCACCGCCGCAGGATAGAACAGGAGCTTTTCCTTGTTCTCGCGCATGATGTATTGTACGAGACGCCTTAGATCGTCGTCCGTAAAGCTTTCCGCGAGTTGGAACAGCTCGTCATAGAGCCACTCAGGATCAAACGGCGCGCAGGGGAGCAGCTTTGCCATGTCGACATCGTCCTCCGGCGTGGTGCGGCGGATTTTGTCGATCTTGAGCTGTTCGGTATCCTTCCAGATATTGATGGAGCCGCGCACCTTGACGACATCGTTTGCGTCAAACACGCCGTGCAGTTCCTTATTATAATCCCAAAGCTTGGCGGCGCAGTCGCCTTCCGAGTCTGCCAGGATGAGGTCGAGATATTCCGTGCCTTTGATGTTGGTTTTCACGCTCGCGCTCTTGACGAGGCAGAACCCCTCAAACGACTGACCGCTACTTTCGTTTAACAACCGCATGCGGCTCATGGCTGTGTCCCCCTTGTTCGAAATGCCGAATCAACATACTTTTTAACAGTATAGCATATTTGCAGAGTATTCTGGCAAGCCGTGCGCCAAAGCGCGCAAAATCGAGCCGCTACCAATCGTAACCACGCGGTGCGTTGCCGTATCGCCCCGCTTGTGATAAAATGCGCGTGTGCATCGCGCGGGGAAAGACACAAGCGCGCGCCTGCGCGGAATGGAACGAAGAAGAGCAACGATGGAAACAAACCGCACACAACAATTTGATATCGTCGTCATCGGCGCGGGGCACGCGGGCGTGGAAGCCGCGCTCGCCAGCGCACGAATGGGGCAAAAGACGCTCCTATTGACGTTGAATTTGGACTCAGTGGGGCTGATGCCCTGCAATCCCGCAATCGGCGGCACGGGCAAGGGACACCTTGTGCGCGAGATCGATGCACTCGGCGGCGAGATGGGCTTGGCCGCGGATGACACGCTGATTCAAATGCGGATGCTCAACACGGGCAAAGGCCCGGCTGTGCATTCGCTGCGCGCGCAGATGGACAAGCGCCGCTATCACGAGCGCATCAAGCACGCGGTGGAGGAGCAGGAGCATCTAACCCTTGCGCAGGGTGAAGCAAGTCGGTTTTTGACCGAAGGCGGGCGGATCTCCGGCGTGGAAACCGCAGAAGGCTTCGTCTACGCCTGCCGCGCGGCTGTTGTCTGCGCGGGCGTATACATGAAAAGCCGGATTCTGATTGGCGACTTTGTGCGCAACAGCGGCCCCGCGGGGTTGCTTCGCTCTGAGACGCTGTCGGATGCACTCAAGGAACTCGGCGTGCCGCTGCAGCGATTTAAGACCGGTACACCCGCGCGCGTCAACGGGCGCACGCTCGACTACGACGAGATGGAGCGGCAGGACGGCGACGTGCCGACGCCTGCATTTTCGTTTCTCAACGGCAGGCTCGTGCGCGAGCAAACACCGTGTTACCTCACCTATACCAACGCGGACACACACCGCGTTATCCTCGAAAACCTACATAGATCCGCCATGTACAGCGGGAAGATCAACGCCACCGGCACGCGCTATTGTCCCAGCATCGAAGACAAGCTCGTGCGCTTTGCGGACAAGGACAGACACCAGATCTTCATTGAGCCGGAAGGGCGCACGACAAACGAGATGTATGTGCAGGGCATGAGCACAAGCCTACCCGGGGATGTGCAGATTGCGATGCTGCGCACGATGCCGGGGTTGCACCGCTGCGAGGTGATGCGCCTTGGCTACGCGATTGAGTACGATTGTATCGATCCCACCGCGCTGGATCGTTCACTTGCCGTGCGCGAAGTGCCTGGCCTGTATCTCGCGGGGCAGGTCAACGGCACAAGCGGATATGAGGAAGCGGCGGCGCAGGGATTGCTCGCGGGCATCAACGCCGCGCTTTACTGTAAAGAGGAAGAGCCGCTGACGCTGGGTCGCGACGAAGCGTATCTCGGCGTGTTGGTGGACGATCTTTCGGTGAAGGGCACGCCCGAACCGTATCGGATGATGACCTCGCGCTGCGAATATCGCCTGCTGCTTCGTCAGGACAACGCCGACGAGCGGCTCACGCACAAGGCACTGCGCACGGGGCTGATCTCCGGCGAGCGGTATGAGCGGCTGATGCAAAAGCGAGACCGCGTGGAAACCGCGCTGGCATCTCTGGACAAATCCGCACCGCCGAGCGAGGCCTTGCGCCAGCTGCTCACGGATCGCGGGGAGAGCGTGCCCGTCTCGGGCGTGAAGCTCTTTGACCTCCTCAAGCGCACCAACATCCGCTATACCGATCTGCTCAGCGTATTTTCCGCGCTGACACCCCTGGACTGGGAGACGGAGGAGCGCGTGGAAACCCTCGCACGGTACGACGGCTATATTCAAAAGCAGCAGGAGCAGGTGGCAAGAAACCGCGCGCTGGAGCACACGGTCTTACCGCAGGATCTGGACTATCTCGCGCTGGACGGCCTCCGGCTAGAGGCGCGGCAAAAGCTCAACAAGCACAAGCCCGCCAGCATCGGCATGGCGGGGCGCATCTCCGGTGTGACGCCCGCGGATGTCAACGTGCTGCTCATCTACGTCAAGCGCGGCTTTCCCGCCGCAAAGACCGAAACGGAGGAACGCGCATGATCACAGAAATTCTCTCGCCGCTGCGCCCGGATCTATCGAGTGCACAGCTGGCCATGTTTGAAACCTATTATGCCATGCTTGCGGACTGGAACACGCGCCTGAACCTGACCACGATCATCGCGCCTGAGGATGTTGCAAAAAAACACTTTCTCGATTCGTTTGCCGCAGCGCCCTATTTAAAAAACGGCGCGAGCATCATGGATGTTGGCACGGGCGCGGGCTTTCCCGGTATTCCGCTGCTGATTCTGCGCCCGGACCTGACAGTCACGCTGATGGACAGCCAGCAAAAAAAACTGGTGTTTTTAGAGGCTGTCTTACAGGAACTGAAGCTCTCGGCGGAATGCGTACACGCGCGCGCTGAGGACGCGGGGCAAAACCCGCGCTATCGGGAGCAATTTGACGCGGCGCTGACCCGCGCGGTTTCGGGTCTTCCGGTGCTTTGCGAGCTCACGCTGCCGCTGGTCAAGGTCGGCGGCATCAGCATCGCCTACAAGGGGGATTCTTCTGAGGAGCTTGCCGCGAGCCAGAACGCGCTGGAGCTGCTGCACGCAACCGCCGAGCGGGTGATCATCCCCTCGGACTATGGCGTGCGCGAACTGGTGATTTTGACGAAGAACGGTACAACGGCGAAGATCTATCCGCGCAAAGCGGGTACGCCAGCGAAGAAGCCTTTATAAAAGACGTTTCGCACAGATACTGGAAAAAGAGTTTTAGGGAGAAGCATTGGAAAAGAAGACCACAACCAAACGAAGCACCACGCGCAGCGGGGGAAAGGTCAACGCCGCGTCCTTTGCCGCAGGCATCGCGGGGATTCTAATCGCCGCCTGGCTCGTCTACGGCACGGTGACGATCGATCCGTTCCGCTGGGGTTTGTTTGTGGAGGAGCTGATAATAGCCCTTTGTGCGCTGCTCGCGCTCCGGCTGCTCTGCGTGATCCGCCTGCCAAACTGGGTTTCGCTGGTTTGCATCATCGCGGTGCCTGCGGCAATCGCGTTGATCGGTTCGCTCTCTCTGCCGGATGTTCCGGCGGCGTTTGAGCGGGCGCTGTGCCTCGCCGCCGCTGCTGCCTTTGCGCTGCTCACCGCGCAGCAGATGGACAACAAGCCCGACGGGGTATTGCTCACCGCGCTGCTGATCGCCGTCTTCCTGCCCTTGCTGCTGGCCGCGAACACGCGGCTGATCGACGAGCTGCTGCGTGCGCTCGTGATGGCGGGGGTTTTTATGGCGGTGCTCGCCGTGCGGCAAAAGGTGGTCGGCCTTGCCTATCTCGCCGCCGCCGCTTTCGCGGTTGCCGGAGCCGCGGGGTTATATGCCGCGTTTGCCGGCTTGGGTGCGGGCGTTGGCGCGCTGCTGCTCTCGCCGAAGCGAAAACGCGGGGGCTGGACGCTAGCTGCCGTGCTGATGGCAGCGCTGCCCGTCGCGGCCTGGTTTGCCGCACGTGCGCTGCTGCCGGAGGGGAACCCGCTCTTTGCTTGGAACACGGCGGTCGCGGGGGAATTTGCCGCGATCATCCGCGTGCATCTGCTGCGCGCGCTGGCGGTTGGGCTCCTGCTGCTCGCGGTTCGGTTGTTTGCGCGGCGGGAGGATGCGTGCATCCCCGTTCTGCTGGCGCTTGCGGGCTGCGCGGTGGCGCGACTATTACCGTTTGTCGCCGCTCCCGATGTTTGGATGGACGCGATGCTGCTGAGCGTGCTTGCGGGCGTCGGCGTGGCAAAGACCGCGCGGTGAGAATAGCTCAAATTCACCATGAATTGGTGCGATTCTTCCGAAAAGAGGCGCAGAGTTGCGGTAGGATAAAGCACCTGATATACTGGCAAGATTACTTAAAATGCATGATTTAGCCGCGAGCTGTTGCGGCATGCATTCGATTTGGACAACGCGCGGCGCTATCATTGCGCGCGCAGGGAGAACCATTTTATGCTGAGAAAACGAATTGCGGAACTCTTTGACCGCTCCTTCTGGTCGGTTGCTCTTCCGCTGATCATACCCATTGCGCTGCAAAACCTATTGATGACCTCGTTTCGCCTGGTCGACACGCTCATGGTCGGCCGCCTTGGCGATGTCTCCATCGCCGCGGTCGGGCTTGCGGGTTGGGCTTCGTTTTTTGTCGAGCTGCTCGCGTTTGGCATGTCCAGCGGGGCCGCCGTCTTCGTTGCGCAATATCACGGGGCGAATAATAAGGAAGGCATGCTGCGCACCTACGGCATGATGCTCCTGTTCATGGTGCCGCTGGGACTCGTCTTCACACTTGGCGTAGGTCTCTATCCGGATTTTGTGATGCGGCTGTTCACGGATGATCCCGCGTTGATTGCAGAAGGTGCGAAGTACCTCCAGTTTGCCTGCGTTTCCTATTTGTCGCTGACGATCAACCTCGCGATTTCCACCATGCTGCGCTGCACGGAGCAGGTGAAGATTCCGATGGTCACCAGCGGAATCGCGGCGGCGCTCAACGCCGTACTCAATTATATCTTCATCTTCGGCGCGTTCGGCATTCCCGCCATGGGCGTTGCGGGCGCAGGCTTGGCAACGGCGATCTCGGCGCTGCTCAACCCGATTTTGATGCTGATCCTCTCCTTTGTGAAGAAGACCATCATCATTGCACCCCTCAAGCAAATATTTGCGATCAAAGGCTTCGTCAAGTCCTTCTGGGGTCGCGCGCTGCCGGTGCTGCTCAACGAGTTTTTCTGGAGCGTCTCGATTCTTGTGGTCAACATGGTGTTTGGTCGCATGGGTACGGATAATTACGCCGCGCTGACCGTCGAGCGCACGATAGAAGGCCTTGTGTTCGTCTTCTTCGTCGGCATCTGCAACGCCTGCAACATCCTCGTGGGGAAATCCATCGGCGCAGGGGATCACGCGCAGGGCATCCTCTATTCGCGGAGGTTCATGGTGATGACGCCGATTATCGGCATCCTTGCGGGTCTGGTGATCGTATTGCTGCGCTTTCCGCTGGTCGGAATGTTTGATCTTTCGGAAACCGCTATGCAAACGGCGCGCACGCTATTGGTGATCTTTGCAATCGACGCTGCGGTGCGCTATATCCCGTATGTCGAGGTAGTCGGTATCTTCCGCGCGGGCGGCGACACGAAGATGGGCTTGATTATCGATCTGGTGAGTCACTATGTATTCATTACGCCAGCCGTGATCCTCGCGGGCCTCGTCTTCAAACTCCCGTTCATCACCACGTATGTCATCATGCTCGTGGTGGACGACGTCTCCAAGCTCATCATCTCGATTCCCTACTACCGTACGATGAAGTGGATCAAGCCCGTGACCCAACCGGAGCCCATCGATCGGGAGGAAGCGCTGATCGAAAGTGGCGGAGAGCCGACACTCTAGCGAGAAAAGGCAGTTCGGCTCATTTTTGCCGTAAATTTGTGATATAATCATCCATTGGAATGTGGGTATATACTGTCGGTAGCAGGCGTATATAAAAACAATCCCTACTAAAAAACGATGAAAAGCACATAATGCTTCGAGTGATGCTCTGTTGACACAGTCGGTTTCGAACGAACAGACATCCGGTTTTGAAAAGAGATAGTCAGGGCAATTTTCGACTAAATTGTTCTACGGGGCAAAAGCGGGCGCGAAAGCAATCGCATGGGGGGACAGTAACTGGCGTATGCATAAGGCAAGGATGGGGTTAAAGCCGATCAATGTATTGCCGCTTGGGTTCATCGCGGTCATTTTAACCGGCGCGCTTTTATTGATGCTACCGATTTCGAATCGAGACGGCGCATACTTTCCGTTTCTGAGCGCGCTGTTTACCGCAACGAGCGCAACCTGCGTTACCGGCCTTGTGGTAGCGGATACAGCCTCGCAGTTTACCATGTTCGGTCAAACCGTGGTGCTTCTGCTGATTCAGGTCGGCGGCCTTGGCATCATGACCATGTCGATGATTCTCTTTTCGTTTACGGGCAGAAAGATATCGCTGCACGACCGCATCAGCATGGCGGAAGGTCTGGGCGAAAGCCGCCTGCAGGGCGTCGTCCGGCTCGCGCGCGGTGCGCTGCTGGTCACGGGCATCATCGAGCTCACGGGGGCAATCCTTTTCTCGATTCGATTTATTCCGCAGTATGGCGTGGCAAAGGGTATCTGGTATTCGGTGTTTCATAGCATCTCGGCGTTTTGCAACGCGGGGTTTGACCTCATCGGCGGCTATCGCTCCTTTACGGGATACAGCCACGATCCTTATGTGATGTTCGTGATCATGGGGCTGATCGTTTCCGGCGGTTTGGGTTTTGCCGTGATCATCAACATGCGCAACACCCGCGATTTCCGGCGTCTGCGTCTCAACAGCAAGATGGTGCTCACCGGTACGGCGGTTATGATTTTGCTGGGTACGCTCGCGTTTTTGTGGATTGAATATGAAAACCCGAAGACCATCGGCGGCATGGGTTTGTTTGACAAGATCGTCAACTCCATGTTTCAGTCGGTCACGCTGCGCACGGCGGGGTTTAATACCATCGACCAACTGACCATGCACGACGCAAGCAAGGGCTTGAGCATTTTAATCATGCTCGTCGGCGGCGGCCCCGCGGGTACTGCGGGCGGTTTGAAAATTACAACGGTGTTTACGCTGCTGCTTGCAGCGCGTGCCTATATCCGCGGCACGTTTGAAACGGAAATCTTCGGGCGCACGATCTCCATTGAGCAGGTACGCCGCGCGCTGACCATTACGCTGCTGGGCGTGCTGTTCCTCTTTGGCATGGCGACCATGCTCTCGTTTTCCGAGCAGGACATGCCCGCGGGGAGCCTTGGGCTACTCAATCAGCTCTTTGAGGCGACGAGCGCGTTTTGCACCGTCGGCGTTTCAACGGGCGTAACGGCGGCAACCTCTCCCGTGACGCGCGTGATCCTGATCCTGTTGATGTACGCCGGCCGCGTGGGGCTCATCACCGTTGCGGTGTCCCTCGTTGAGAGCACAAACAAGAAAGAAGCGGTCTTGCACTATCCGCAGGAAGATATCCTGATCGGATAACCGGTCGGTAGAAAATACAGAAAAAACGTATTCACTAAGTCAGTAGAATATAGATAAAAAGCGTTTACACTAAGTCAGTAGAATATACATGAAAAGCGTTTACACTTAGAAAGAATTTCATCTGCAAGGAGCGGAGAGGCATTTATGAGCAAAAGTTTTGTCATCATCGGTCTTGGACGATTTGGACAGAGTACCGCGCGTATGCTGACCACCCTCGGGCACGAAGTGCTCGCGGTGGACAAGCGTGCGGATCGCGTCAGCGCCGTCAAGGACAGCGTGCTGCACGCGGTGCAGGCGGACACGACGGATGAGCGCGCGGTCGCCCAGCTTGGCGTGCGCAATTTTGACTGCGTTGTCATCTGCATCGGGGACGACATCCGCGCCTCCGTGCTGGCGACCGTTCTCTGCCGCGAGATGGGCGCCAAAAAGATCGTCGCCAAGGCGCAGGACGACCTGCACCAGAAACTGCTGATCAAGACCGGCGCGGACCGCGTGGTGCAGCCGGAGCATGACGGCGGCATTCGCCTTGCGCGCTCGCTGGTTTCCGACGGCGTGCTGGACGCGCTGGATCTCTCCGAGGAATACAGCATCCACGAGGTTGCCGTGCCCAAGGACTGGATCAACCGCTCTCTGGCGCAGATCGACGTTCGCAACCGCTACGGTGTGTCTATCATCGCCCTGCGGCGGGATGGTCATGTTACCGTGAACATCAACCCGAACGATCCGTTCCACAATGATGACTCCATCTATCTGCTGGGTGATGACGAGAGCCTGGATCACTTTAACTAAAGATATTCACGAACGATCACGGCGGCGCAACAGCGCCGCCTTTTTTCGCACCTCAGGTTTGCCGTTTTTCGCTGCATCTGTTAAAATGCACATCATGGATGGGACACAATATGATACCGGAGGGATTAAGACCGCATGGCAAAGACAAAAAAGACGCTGGCAGAACAACTCCACAGCCGAAAGCTGCACAAGCCGCCGAAGCTGATCTATTGCATCTTAGGCTACCTCTGGAAGCTGATGTATTTTAAGAAGCTCGGCGTAAAAATCGAGATGAAGGCCGACCCTAGAAAGCAAAAGGGCGCCTATATCGTGGTGAGCAACCACGCCTCGCGGCTGGACTATATCTACACGGGCGCGGCGCTGCTGCCGGACACGCTGAGTTATGTTGCGGGATACAACGAGTTTTTCCGCTCGCACCTCGCGTTTATCTTTCGCCTCTTGCAGATTATCCCGAAAAAGAACTTTACGCCGGATATCTATACCATCAAGGAGATCGCCCGCATCATCCGCAAGGGCGGCCGCGTGATCCTCTTCCCGGAGGGGATGAGCAGCATCGGCGGCGGCAACCAGCCCTGTGCCATCGGCAGCGGCAAGCTGCTCAAGCACTTCGGCGTGCCGGTCTATATCACAAAGATCTCCGGCGGCTACCTCACCAGCACGAAATATTGCCTCGACGAGCGCCCGGGCGAGGTGCATGTGGTTGTGGACAAGCTCTTTTCGCCGGAGCAACTCAAAGACATGAGCGCGGACGAGCTTCAGCGCGCGCTCGATGTCGCGATTCAAAACGACGATTACGCATGGAACAAGACCGCGAAGGTCGCCTATGACGCGCAAGGCAGAATCGCCCACCAAATGCACACGCTGTTGTATCGCTGCCCGCGCTGCGGCAAGGAATTCACCATGCGCGGCGAGGGCGACACCATCCGCTGTCTGGATTGCGGAAACGGCGCCCGCGTCAACGCGGACTACAGCTTTACCCCGTTTGATGAAACCTGCGTACTGCCGGAGTCGCCGAAAGCTTGGCTCGACGAGGAGCGAAAGCATGTCTACCGCGCGCTCAAGGACCCCGCGTTTGTGCTCACCGAGCGGGTGCGCCTCGGCATGCTGCCCAAATATGAGCCGCTGAAAAATCTCGCCACCAGCGAGTTTGTGGGTGAAGGCGAAATCCGCCTCGATCACAACGGGTTTACCTATACGGGCACACGAAACGGAGAACCGTTCTCGTTCCATCTTGAGCCGGAGCTCTTGCCGACCTACGGTATGTGCACGGATGTGTCCCGCGTGTATACCTTCTTCAACGGCGAGTTTTACGAGTTTTATCCCGAGACGGAATGCATCGCAAAATGGCTGCTCGCAACGGAGGAGCTGCACCGCATGCACGGCGGCGAATGGAAGAATTTCCCGTGGGCGGATACCTACGCGTAACATGCAATTCGGCAGAACAGACGGGGGAAACACATGCAAAAACCAGCGGGGGCAACGCCGGCAACGGTGACGCTCGACCTCCACGGAAAAACGCAATATCAGGCGCGGGTCGCGCTGGATGCGGCCTTGCGGCGCAGCCGCGGGGTCTATCGCATCCACGTTGTCCACGGGTTCCACAACGGAACGGTCTTGCGGGATCTGGTGCGGCAGGAGTACGCGGCAAACCCGATTGTCCTGCGCGCGGTGGCCGTCAGCGAGAGCGCGACGGATCTCGTTCTGCGGGAACTATAGCGAGAGAAACACAAAAACGGAGCCGTGGCTCCGTTTTTTAGTTTGCATCTGTAGATCGTATGGTTAGATTCTGTTAGAGTTCGCGGTGCTTGGCTGACGCGACATGTCTTACTTCTGGTTTTTCTTGGTTCGCTCAATCAGCGCAGCGTAGCGCTCAACACTCGCGGTTGCGATCTCGTCCCACGAAAGATAGATCGTCTTTCGCGCGGATTTGCCGATCTTCTTTGTCCCCTCCGGGTCGCTGAGCGCAAGATGGAGTACTTCGCAAAAGCTCTTCGTCGTGTCGGCGCACAAAAAGCCGTTCTCGCGATCGAGAATCGGTTCCGCTGTGGCGCAGCCACGCACAACCACGCTCGGCGTCTCCATCGCGGCGGCTTCACGCACCACCATGCCGGAGGTATCGTAGAGCGAGGGAAACACAAACAGGTCTGCGATTTCGTAAAGTCCGTAGAGGTCTTCTTCTCCTGTGATGTGACCCGTGAAGCGCACCCGATCCGTCAGCCCAAGCTCATCCACCTTTTGCCGGATCGATTGCACATCCGGCCCCTGACCTGCGAGCACGAGGGTAAAGGGTTTTCCGCTGAGCGCATAGCAGGCGCAGCCTTCGAGGATGCGCAGGATGTTCTTCTTCCAGTTCATCTGTCCACAGTAGAACAAAATCGGCTCGTCAGGCAGGTTGAATTTCGCTCTTGCCGCGGCCGCGCGCTGCGGGTTGGGGTCGATGTCCGGCGTGCCGTTTGGCATGACGATCACCTCGCCGACATAGCCGTAATCATAGAGCGTCTCTTTGGAGCTCTGGCTCACCGTCCAAACCTCGTCGCAGCGCTGATAGAAGCCGACGATGGTCGCCACGGCGATGTTTGCGAGCATCTCCGCGCCTGTGATCTGGTAAAAATCGTCATAGTAGCGCGAATGAAACATCCCGATGATGGGGATGCCGAGGCGCCTTGCCAGGCGCTGCGCCTCGAGCCCTGCGATAAACGGGGCATGCGCATGGATGACATCCAGCTGGATATCCCGCATGCGCGCGTGATAGTGCTGATCCAGCCGGGGAATGCCCGTGTTGTATTGCGGGTGGCTCGGCAGCTCCGAGCTGATGAAATCCACGAGTTCAAAGGGGTATCCGCCGCGATAGCCGGTGGCAGCCATGGGGGCAATGACGTAGCATTCCTCCCCGCGGCGGGCGAGCGCCGACGCGTAATGATAGACCACACGACCTACGCCGTCTACAATCGGTAAAAATGTGTCGCTGAACTGTCCGATTTTCATAGAAAAATGCCATGCCTTTCCAGCTTTGTTGCCGCAGTTAAAATTGACAGAAACCGCAGCGTCGCGCGCCTTCCGTACGACATTTTTAGGGGATACGTTCATTCTACCATAAGACTACAAAACGTGTTATGATGAAAGGCAAGGTTTTACCAAATACGTTGTGAACTATTGTGTCGCGCGCGACGCGCAGCAGCCGGACAGAAAACGTGTTTGTTTGAGCGTGCAAACGGAAAACAAAAAAAGAGAATTTGCCGACTTGATGAAGAAGAGAAACATACAAACCTTTCTGCTCGCGCTGCTGCTGCTGATTGCGGTTTCTGCGGCGATGCCTGCGCTTGCCGAAGAAGCGCCGTATATTGGCGACATGACGGGAGACGCCGAGACCACCGCTGCGGATGCGGCATGCATGCTCCGCGCACTCGCGTTTGGCAGGCTCAGCGAAGAGGAGCGGCCCGACCTTGATTTTACGAAAAACGGCGACATCGACGGAACGGATGTGCGCGCGGCGCTGTTCTATTCCTGCGGCGGTATTTCGGACTGGGTCGCGTTTGGCGAGCGGGTCTCCAGCGGCCTTTGCGACGAGCGATTGTTTGAGCAATTTTCGTATACGGGCACGACACAAGACGCGCTTGGCAACTATAAAAGCGACAGCATCAGCGTCAGCCTGAGTTCCGGCCGCGCGGACAACAGCACCTATCACATGGCCGAGATCTACATTCAGGACATCTCCTGCTTTGTCACCGCGTTTAGCAGCGGTGAATTTCTCGGCAGTGCGGAGGGAGTCAGCGAGGTGTTTGATGCCGTTCCGGGCGCAATCGTCGCCATGAACGGAGATTATTATTCGATTCATGTATACGGTCCGGTGGTGCGAAACGGCGTGGCCTACGAAGACCACGTTTCGAACTATTGGGACATCGCCGTGCTGCAAAGCAACGGCGTGCTGGATGTCTATCCGTACGGCGTGCTCAGAAAAGCCGCGCTGCTGGAGATGAATGCCTATCAAACATGGGTGTTCGGCCCAGCCCTGCTGGACGAGGACGGCCTCGCGAAGACAAAGTTTCGAAGCAATGTACAGGCGTCCAACCCGCGCAGCGCGCTGGGATATTACGAGCCGGGGCATTATGCGTTTCTCACCGTGGATGGGAGATCCAGCGAATCCGACGGGATGACGATGGAGCAGCTCTCCCAACTCTGTCAGGATCTGGGGTATACAGCCGCGTATAATATGGACGGCGGTCAGTCGAGCGTGTTGATGACGCGGGCAGGTCTGGTGAACGATGCCTATCACGGCGGCAGGGCGGTGAGCGACATATTGGCAATTCGTGAGCTGCCGGGCGGATGAAGTAACGGAAGAAATAGAGAATCATTTTTTTAGAAAGATAACTTTAGAATAGCTATTATAAAAACGGGACAAAAAAGAGAATCATTAATTAAAGTATGGAAGATTTATTTCAAAAACAAATAGAAGAAAACGCGCCTTTGGCGGATCGTATGCGCCCGCGCACGCTCGATGAATTCATCGGGCAAACGCACATCGTCGGCGAGGGCAAGCTGCTTCGGCGCGCAATTTTGACCGACCGCTTGCAGTCGTCAATCTTCTTTGGCCCGCCGGGCACGGGGAAGACCACCCTTGCCGCCATCGTCGCCAACGCAACGGGCGGTGCGTTCGTCAAACTCAACGCCGTTACGGCGGGGGTCAAGGAGCTGCGCGCCATCGTGGAGGAGGCGGAAAACCGCCTGCGCCTCTACCGTCAGCCGACCTATCTGCTGCTGGACGAATGCCACCGCTGGAACAAGACGCAGAGCGATTCGCTCCTACCCGCGCTGGAAAAGGGCATCATCCGCTTCATCGGCTCCACGACGGAAAACCCGATGATCGCGATGACGAGCGCAATCGTCTCGCGCTGCCGCGTGTTTCAGTTTTATCCTTTGTCCAGCGAGGACGTCGAGCAGGCGGTGCTTGCGGCGGTCGTGGACGAGGAACGCGGCTTTGGCAAGCTGCCCGTCATGCTGGAGGAAGAAGCGCTGCATACCATCTCCGCGATTGCAAACGGAGACTGCCGCAACGCCCTTAACGCGCTGGAGCTCGCGGTGCTGACCACCGCGCAAAACGAGTCGGGCGAAATCCGCATCACGCGGGAGATCGCCGCAGAGTCCAGCCAGAAGAAAGTGATCAAATGCGACGAGCAGCTCTTTTACGACATGCTCTCCGCGTTTTGTAAATCCCTCCGCGGCGGAGATTCCAGTGCGGCAATCGCGTGGTTCACGCGTTTGATCTATGCGGGGGTCGATCCGCGGATCATCGCGCGGCGGCTCATCGCCCACGCGAGCGAGGATGTAGGGTTAGCCAACCCGCAGGCGATGGTGCAGGCGGTTGCGGCGGCGGATGCTCTGGAGCACATCGGCCTTCCCGAGGCACGGCTGCCGTTGACGCAGGCGATCATCTTCATCTGCGAGTCCCCCAAGAGCAACAGCGTCGTCATGGCGCTGACGAATGCGGCGGCGGACGCGGAGACGAGCTTTGACGAGCCGGTGCCGGTGTATCTGCGGGATACTTCCTTTGCGGGTGCCGGCAAACTCGGCCACGGCAAAGGCTATCTCTATCCGCATGATTTCCCCGGCCACTGGGTCAAGCAGGACTATATGCCGCCCTCGCTCAAGGGCAGGCGGTATTATCTCCCGTCCGATCAGGGGCAGGAAGCAAAGATATTGGAAAACCACCAGCGGCGGGAAAAACTTCGAAACGGAGAACCGCCGCAGGAGAAGACAGAAGAATCACGCGAGACATTCGCAAAACAGGAGTAAAGAAAATGGACATGATGATTCCGGCAACCAATATCACATTCGCAGCGCTTTTTACGATCATCTTCTCCGGCACGTTCGGGCTGCTGGGGCTGATCTTCCTGATCGTCGGCTTTGCCGTCAACGCCTCGATGAACCACAAGCAAAGCCTCTGCACCGCCTATACCGAGGGAACGGTCAGCGCCATGCAGACGCAGTTTGGCACGACGGGCCTTCGCGCGGTGTATAGCTTCACTATCGACGGCAGACCGCTGCAATACGTCTCCAATTACACGGGCATGAGTAACCTGCTCGTAGGTCAGAGCGTCGGGGTCTACTATGATCCGGCGAACATCGGGCGCATTTATATCGAAGAAGACGCGCGGCAGATGCGCACGTTTACCCGCGTGTTTACGATTCTGGGCTGCGTGTTTTTCGGCATCGCACTCGTGGTCGCGGTGGTGCTGCTGGGGGTTTTGTAAGCGATTTGACCGTTCGCAGGGTGGAAAATCGTGAAAATTGACAAAAACACACCTGTGGAGCGAATACGTTGATATTTCGGACATTTTGTGAATAATCATGGGGTATCATTGGCACGGCAACGGGCTTATGGTACACTAGACGTTGCGAAATTGCTCAGCCGCAGTTTCGCGAAAGGAGCACCAATTCATGGCAAAACGAAGAAGGAGAGCATCCGGCGCGCGAAAGCTGCTCGTTGTCGTACTGGTTGCGGTCAGTGCGGTTGCGCTCATTCTTTATTTAACAAAGGGTGGCGGAAAGGTTGAAAACGAGAACCTCGGACAGATTCAGATCAACGAGGTGATGACGAGCAACAAAGGCTCCGTTCCCGACGAAACAGGCGATTTTCCGGACTGGATCGAGGTGTATAACAACACCGACAGCCGCCTGGACATCTCCGGCTTTGGTTTGGCGGACGAGCTGATCTCTGCCGCGAAGTGGACATTCCCCGAGGGTTCGGTTCTCGAACCGCGCGGGTATCTTGTCGTGTTTTGCAGCGGGGACCCCACGCGCGGAAAACTCCACACGCCCTTTAAGCTCTCCGCCTCGGACGATGTGATTCTCTCCAACGTCTCGGGCAAGCTCGTGGACAGCATCACCCTCAAGCCCGTCACCAGCGGCTATTCGCTCGGGCGCGGCGCGGAGGACACCACCGCGTGGAACGAGATGCTGCCCAGCCCCGGCTACGCAAACACAACCGACGGCGCGGCACAGTATCTCGCAACTTTGTCCGCCTCCGCCGAGGAGACCAACGGCGTCTACCTCAACGAGTTTATGGCGAGCAACGCCTCCACGCTCGTTGGCCCGGACGGCGCATATTGCGACTGGATGGAGCTCTACAACACCACAGGCGCGGAAGTAGATTTAAGCGGATTCGGCATTTCGGATTCGCCGACCCAGCCGCTGAAATACACGCTGCCCGCGGGCACGATGATTCCCGCTAACGGCGTGCTGCTCATCTACCTCACCGGCAGAGAGACGCCAAACGGCGCGGACAAAATCGAGGCGCCTTTCGGGCTTGCCGCCTATTCCGAGAGCGTGGTGTTCTCCACGCCCGCGGGACGCATCCTCGATCAATATGACTACACCCGCGCCAACACGGACATCAGCTTTACGCGTAATCCCGACGGCACGGGCGAATGGACGACCACGTCCCAACCCACGCCGGGCTATACCAACAACAACACGGGGCTAGAAGCGTTTATGCGCACGCTCTCCTACGGAAAGGGCAATATCGTCATCTCCGAGGTATCCAACGCAAACGTCTCCTTGCTCAAACAGCCCGACGGCGAGTATTACGACTGGATCGAGATCCACAACACTTCAAGCTCTCCCGTTTCACTGGCGGGTTATGCGCTGAGTAACAACGCAAAGAACCCCGCCAAGTGGGTGTTTCCCGACGTAACGCTCAATGCGGGCGAATATTTAACGGTTCAAGCGTCGGGTAAAAACGTTGCCGATGCGCAAAAAAAAAATAATCTAGAGACGAACTTCGGACTGTCTGCGGACGGGGACGTCGTTTTTCTCTTTCAGCCGGACGGCGTGATTCTCGATAAACTGCTCGTGCCAAAGGGTCACGCGGACGTGAGCTACGGGCGCACGGACACTAACCTGTTCTTTTACGCAAAGCCCACGCCGGACGCCGCCAACAGCAACGGCACGGCGGGCTATGCGCCGGAGCCCAAGATCACAACCCCCGGCGGCACGTTTGATAGCGCACAGAGCGTCAGCGTCGAGGTGCCGGAGGGCTGCACCGTCACCTACACCACGGACGGAACCGTTCCGCTGGAAAGCAGCCCGCGCTACAACGGCTCAATTTCGCTCAGCAAGACCACGGTATTGCGCGTGCGCGCGTTTAAGAGCGGCTACAACGGCAGTGACACCGCCAGCCAGACGTATGTGATCTATACCGGCCAAACCACGGTGGAAAGCCATAAGTATACGCTGCCGGTGGTGAGCATCGTCACCGACCCGAAGAACCTTTGGGATCCGGAGATCGGGATCTATGTCGCCGGTGCCGATTATGCGGAAGCCACCGGTGTAGGAACGGATCCGCTGCAAATCACCATTGCAAAAAATGATACGAACTGGAATTTGCTGAACTTCTGGGCGCAACCAAAGTCGCATCCCGATCCGCTTGGCAGGACCTGGGAACGGGACGTACATTTTGACTATATCGACGCCAACGGGCAAACCCTTTATAGTGGCGATGGGGCAATTCAGATTCAAGGTCAGTTTTCACGATTTGGTGAACAAAAGGGTCTCGCGCTGATCGCGCGCGGCGCATACGGTGACTCCGTGTTCAGCTATCCGTTCTTTGAGAATCGAACGGCGACGAGCTATAAATCCCTGATCCTTCGCGCAAGCGGACAAGACTCGACCTTTAGCCGCATTCGCGACAATCTCATGACCTCGCTCTTTGAAGAGGGCAACACAGGCTTGCCGGAAGACCGCGCGGTCATCGTACAGGCGCACAAGCAGGTCGTCGTACTGCTCAACGGCAAGTACTGGGGCGTGTACGATTTCATGGAGAAGATCACGGAGCACTTTGTGGCATCGCGATTCCACCTGTCTAACCCAAAATCGGTCGACATGCTGTTTGGTAACGGAAACCAGTTTTGTGTGCTCGCGGGCGACGGCTGGGAAGACTACACCGAGATGGTTGAGTGGGCCGGTAGCCACGACCTAAGCGATTCGGCAAATTACGATTATATCAACACGATGATGGACGCGGAGAACTACGCAACCTATGTCGCGGCGGAGATCATCGTCGGCAACACGGATTCGGCGAACATCAAGTATTGGCGAAGCGCGGAATACGACAACAAATGGCGTTGGATCTTCACCGACTTCTGCTGGGCGATGAACCGGAATGACGACAACTCCGATACGGCTACCTCGGGTTATCGCAGGGACTTCTTCTCGCGTTATTTTCATCCGGAGGGACACGGTAATGCAAAAGCAGCTTCCACGGTGCTCATCCGTGCGTTGCTGAACAACGCGACCTTCCGGCAGATGTTTCTCGAAAAAGTCGCGCTGATGATCAACGACGTGTATACGCCGGAGAAGATCAACGCGATGGTGGATCGCCTGCAGGGCAACATCGACGCGGAGATGAAGTATGACGTCGACCTTTGGGACGGCATCAATTACTCCTCCTGGCAGCAGCACTGCGACCACATCCGCGCCTACGCAGATAACTATCAAAACTACGCCCTGAAATACGTGCAGAACTATTTCAGCCTCAGCGATTCGGAGATGAACACGATCTTCGGCCGCACAACGACATTGGAAGAAACAACAAATGGCGGATAAACAAGCGCTTCCCGGCAAGCAGTACCGGCACGAATTGAAATATATCATCTCCGAAGGGGAGCATAAACTCTTGAGTATGCGCATCAAGGCGTGTCTCAAGCAGGATTATCATGCCTCCATCAACGGAGGAGAGTATGCCATCCGCAGCTTGTATTTCGACGACCCGTTTGACACCGCGCTCTGGGAAAAATCCAGCGGCGTGGGTTCGCGCGATAAGTTCCGCATCCGGATTTACAATCTTTCGGACAGCGCAATCAAGCTCGAGCGCAAGCACAAAGAGGGACAATACATCAAGAAGGACAGCGTCACTTTAAGCCGGCAGGACTGCGACGAGATCGTCCGCGGCAACCTTGAGTGCCTCAAGCACAACGACAGCCCCTTTGCGATGCAGTTTTACGGCATCTTCAAGGCAAACCATCTCAAGCCCAAGGTGCTGGTGGACTATGTGCGGGAGCCTTATGTGTTCCCCGCGGAGGATGTGCGCATCACGTTTGACAAAGACGTTCGCACCGCGATGCGCAGCACAGACCTGTTTAACCCGAACGTGATCACCTATCCCGTCTGGGATTTGCGCAACTGCATGATACTCGAGATTAAGTTCAACGAGAGCATGCCGCAGTATGTGCAGGAGCTGCTCACACTGGGAGCAGCCCAGCGCACGGCGGCGAGCAAATACGTCTTCTGCCGCCAGTTTGAGTTTTAAGCCAAGCGCGGGTGCGCTAGCCATAGATTTCTTCATCAGGATGATGTTAAGGAGGTAACGTATGAATTCAGTTCTGTACGCGGAGGGCGATTCTCTCACAACCGCGTTCAACATCAAGGAGCTCTTTTCGAGCACGCTCAATCCCCTGCAGGTGATCTTGACTTTGGTCATCGCGCTGGGCATCGGCGGATTTCTCTATTTCATCTACAAAAAGACGTTCGCGGGGGTTGTGTATTCGCGCTCGTTTGCCCTGAGCCTGGTTCTGCTGACGATGGTGTCCGCGATGGTCATCATGCTCATCAGCTCCAACCTCACGCTCTCGCTGGGCATGGTCGGCGCGCTGTCCATCGTGCGTTTCAGAACCGCGATCAAGGACCCGATCGATACGGTCTATATGTTCTGGGCGGTGGGCGAAGGGCTTGCGCTGGGAGCAGGGTTTGTGGATGTCGGCCTCATCGGCGCGCTGGTGATCGGAGTAATCATGGTCATCATCACCTCCATCAAGGGCAGCGGCACCATGCCGTACCTGCTCATCCTGCACTTTGACGACCGCGCCAGCCAGCAGATCAAGGGATTGATCCGCCAGCTGCCCAAGGCGCACATCAAGAGCAAGACCGTCCAGCATGACGGCATCGAGCTCACCATCGAGCTGCGCATCCGCGAGAGCGACACGGACTTTGTCGATAAGTTCCTGCGTGTGCCGGGCGTCTTCGACGCAACACTTGTCGCGCATCAGGGAGACTTGCTCTCGTAAACTTTTCCGAAAAGCGGAATTCAATCAAAACAGCCGGAAGACGGATTTCCCGTCTTTCCGGCTGTTTTTGCGCGGAGAAAAGGGGGGATTGCGCCTGCGGCGCAGGCAGTGGAAAAAGAACGCGAAAAACCCGTGTATTTCTGCATAAAACTCACCTGAATTCACCAAAAAACGGCAGTTCTTATCTATAATATATATACAGTATCTATAAAACGTGGTATACTAATTAGGAATAAATTAGGGGAAGTTTGAGCAGCGGCAGCATGCGCGTCACCGGCCTTCGACTTGTCAATTTCAGAAATTATCCGTCTCTCTCCCTACGCCCGGATGCGGGCCTTTGTGTGCTGACGGGTGAAAACGCTGCTGGCAAGACCAACGTGCTGGAGTCGCTCTTTTTATGCTCACTCGGCCGCAGCCACCGCACGATTCGCGACAGCGAGATGATCCGCGCAGGCGAATCGTTTGCCAGCGTCGCGGTGGATGTAGACACACGCGGAGGCCCGCGCAGAATCGAATGCAAACTCTTTCCCGGTGAGCGCAAGAAGATTACCATCGACGGTTCGCCGCTCTCCCGCTCGGGCGAGCTCTTAGGCTGTCTCAACGTGGTCATGTTCGCGCCCGAAGACCTCTCCCTCGTCAAAGATGGCCCCGGCGAGCGCAGGCGCTTTCTCGATATGGCGATCTCGCAGCTGCGGCCATCGTACTATTACACCCTGCAGCAATACAACAACGCGCTCAAGCAAAGAAACGCCCTGCTCAAAGACCCGGACGGGCTGGACTATGACGCGCTGGAAAGCTGGGACGAGCAGCTTGCCGTCCTCGGCGCCTCCATCATCCTCAACCGTATGGAGCTGGTCGACCGCGTGAGCGTCATCGCCACGGAGCAGCACGAAACCCTCTCCGACGGCGCGGAAACCCTGCTGGTAGAATATGAGCCGAACGTTGCCCCGCAGTCGTCGAGCGATCTAGCGAAAACATTACGCCTCGCGCTGTCAGACACCGCCGAACGCGACGTCTACCGCGGCAGCACCTCGGTGGGTCCGCATCGGGACGATCTTGGGTTGAAGGTCAGCGGAACGGATGTGCGCGTCTACGGCTCCCAGGGGCAGCAGCGCACGACGGTGTTGAGCCTCAAGCTCGCGCAGCTGGAGATTCTCCGCTCAGAGAAGGAGGATTCGCCCATCCTGCTGCTGGACGATGTCTTCTCCGAACTCGACCGCAACCGGCAAAAGATGTTGCTCATCGCCGCGCAGGACTGCCAGACGTTTTTATCGTGTACACACCTCGAAGAGGTGGCGGCGGCGGGGGTTGAGCAGATGCAGGTCTATCAGGTGGCAAACCGCCGCGTGGTAGAGCTCTAGAGACGGGGGGAGAAAAACGGCATGCAGCTGCACATCGGCGCGGACGTGAGTATTCCGCTGGATAAGATTTTATTCGTGATCAACGACACGGGCATGACACCGCCGACAAAGGCGTTTATCGAGAAGGCACGGCGCGAGCGCAGGCTGACCCCGTGCGTGGGCAAGGCGAAATCCTACGTCGTGCTCAAGGAGCGAAACCGAGAGCGCGTCTTTGCCTCCCATATCGCCTCTGCTACGCTGGAGAAGCGCTGGAAAAGCGAGATCAGCAGAGAATATTTAAACGAGATCGCGGTGCTGACCATCTCCGCAGTGGATCAAGGTTAAGGGAAAAGATAATAAAATAGTTTTTTAGCCGCTTCGCGGCAGGTTTAATAAAAAGAGAAAGAATGGATGCGCAAGCCCGCAATCGGCGATTGCGCTGCGAGACAGAGAGGAAGCACACTATGGAACTGCCCAACAAAGAACAATATGATGCGTCTCAAATTCAGGTACTGGAGGGACTGGAGGCGGTGCGCCGCCGTCCGGGCATGTATATCGGCTCGACCGACGGGCGGGGACTACATCACCTCGTCACCGAGGTAGTCGATAACTCCATCGACGAGGCGCTTGCGGGCTATTGCACGCATATCGAAATCTTCATCCATACGGACAACTCCGTATCCGTCGTGGACAACGGCCGCGGCATACCCGTCGGCCTGCACGAGAAAACGGGCAAGGACGCCCTCACCGTGGCGCTGACGATGCTTCACGCGGGCGGTAAGTTCGGCGGCGGAGGCTACAAGGTCTCCGGCGGTCTCCACGGCGTGGGCGTGAGCTGCGTCAACGCGCTCAGCGAAACCCTCCGCGCGGAGATTCACCGCGACGGGCATGCCTATGTGCAGGAGTTCATCCGCGGCGAACCGATCAACGACGTGCACATCGAGCGCGACATTGCCGAAACAGACACCGGCACGATCATCACGTTCCTACCGGATCATACGATCTTTGACGAGGTCAATTTTGTATTCGACACGATGAGCAGCCGCTTTCGCGAGCTGGCGTTTCTCAACGCCGGCGTGCGCATCACTGTCACCGACGAGCGCGAGACACCCGCGCACGTCAAGTCGTTTTGCTATGAGGGCGGCATCATCTCGTTTGTGCAATACCTCAACAAAAACAAAGAGGTGCTGCATCCCGACCCGATCTTCTACACCGCAAAACGGCTCGAGGACGGCCTGGAGACCGGTTCGGTCGAAATCGCGATGCAGTACAACGACGGCTACAACGAGAACATCTACACGTTTGCAAATAACATCAATACCATCGAGGGCGGCGCGCATCTCGTTGGCTTTAAGGCCGCGCTCACCCGCGTGATCAACGACTACGCGAAAAAGTATAAAATCCTCAAGGAAAACGACGCGACGCTCTCCGGCGAAGATATCCGCGAAGGCTTGACCGCCGTCATCTCCGTCAAGCTCACGGAGCCGCAGTTTGAAGGGCAGACCAAGACCAAGCTCGGCAATGCGGACATCCGCCCGCTCGTGGACGGCGCGGTGGCGGACGGCTTAACCCGCTTTCTCGAGGAGAACCCCGGCTGCGCGAAGGTAGTCATCGAAAAATGCATCACCGCCTCCCGCGCCAGAGACGCCGCCAGAAAAGCGCGCGAGCTCACGAGAAGAAAGAGCGCGCTGGACTCCACCTCGCTGCCCGGCAAACTCGCCGACTGTCAGGAGAAGGACGCCAGTAAGTGCGAAATTTTCATCGTTGAGGGAGACAGCGCAGGCGGCAGCGCCAAGATGGGCAGAAACCGCGCGAATCAGGCGATCCTTCCGCTGCGCGGCAAGATCCTGAACGTCGAAAAAACGCGGCTCGATAAGATTCTCGCCAACACCGAGATCCGCGCGATGATCACCGCCTTTGGCGCGGGGATGGACGCGGACTTTGATGAGACCAAGCTTCGCTACCACAAGATCATCTGCATGACGGATGCCGACGTGGACGGAAGCCATATCCGCATTCTGATGCTGACGTTCTTCTTCCGGCATATGCGCCCGCTGATCGACAACGGCTATGTCTACATCGCCCAGCCGCCGCTGTTTCAAATCAAGCGCGGCAACTTCCTCAAGTATGTGTATACCGACGAAGAGCTGGAGTCGACGCTCAACGAGATCGGCCGCGAACCCAAGCCGACCATCCAGCGCTACAAAGGCCTCGGCGAGATGAATCCCGAACAGCTCTGGGAAACGACCATGGACCCCGAGCAGCGCATCATGCTGCGGGTCACGGTGGAGGACGCCATCGAGGCGGACGAGCTCTTTACTCTCCTGATGGGAGACAAGGTCGAGCCGCGGCGCGAGTTCATTGAGCTAAACAGCAAGCTCGTCGTCGATCTGGACGTGTAAGGCAAGCGAAGAGAGAATTGAGAGTAAAAGTATGGAAGAAAAAGATACAACAATCCTGATCCCCACGCCGACGGTGACAACAAACCGCATCATGCCCATCAAGCTCGAAGCGGAGATGAAGAAAAGCTTCATTGCCTATGCGATGGCGGTCATCATCAACCGCGCCCTGCCGGATGTGCGGGACGGCTTAAAGCCCGTCCATCGGCGCATTCTCTACTCGATGGACGAGTTGGGGCTGCAACCCGACAAACCGTTTCGTAAGAGCGCGCGTATCGTCGGCGACTGCCTGGGTAAATACCACCCGCACGGCGACAGCTCGGTCTACGACGCGATGGTACGTTTGGCGCAGGAATTCTCCACGCGCTATATGCTCGTAGAAGGGCACGGCAACTTCGGCAGTGTGGACGGCGACAGCGCGGCAGCCATGCGTTATACAGAAGCGCGGCTTAGTAAGATGTCCAGCGAAATGATGGCGGATATCGAAAAAGACACTGTAGATTTTATCCCGAACTTTGACGAAACGCTCATGCAACCCTCTGTGTTGCCGAGCCGTTTTCCGAATATCCTCGTCAACGGCTCCGGCGGCATCGCCGTCGGCATGGCGACGAACATTCCCCCGCATAATTTGGGCGAAACCATCGACGCGCTTTGTGCGCTGATCGATGATCCGGAGATCGACAACGACGCGCTGATGCAGTATATGCCCGGCCCGGATTTTCCCACGGGCGGCATTATCATGGGACTAAGCGGCATCGCGAGCGCCTACCGCACAGGCAGAGGCCGCATCATCGTGCGCGCGCGCGCAGAGGTGGAAGCATACGGCGCCGGCAAGAGCCGCATCATCATCACGGAACTGCCGTATCAGGTCAATAAAGCGCGTTTGGTTGAGCGCATTGCGGAGCTGGTGCACGAAAAGCGCGTGGAGGGCATCTCGGATCTAAGAGACGAGACCGACCGCACGGGTATGCGCGTGGTCATCGAGCTCAAGAAGGATGTCAACGGAAACGTCATCCTCAACCAGCTCTATAAGCACACGGATTTGCAGACCACGTTTGGCGTGATCATGCTCATGCTGGTTGACGGCGAGCCCAAGGTGCTGCCGCTTCGTGACGTGCTGTATTACTATCTGGAGCACCAGAAAACGGTGGTCACCCGCCGCACGATCTATGACCTCAACCGCGCGAAAGAGCGCCTGCACATTTTAGAAGGCCTGATCATCGCGCTGGACAACATCGACGAGATCATCGAGCTGGTCAAAGCGAGCGCAAGCCCGGCGGAAGCAAAGCTCAAGCTCATCGACCGCTTCGGCCTTTCCGAGCGGCAGGCGCAGGCGATTCTCGACATGCGCATCCAGCGCCTGACGGGGTTGGAGCGCGACAAGATCATGGACGAAGACCGCATGCTCCGCGAGCGCGTGAGCTATCTGCAGGGCATTTTGGACGACGAGGGCAAGCTCCTCGCCATCATCAAAGAAGAAGCGCTCGTCATCAAAGAAAAGCACAACGACAAGCGCCGCACCGAGATCACGCAGATGATCGACGACATCGACCTTGACGACGTGATTCAGGAAGAGGACATGGCGGTCACCATGACCCACTTCGGCTACATCAAGCGCCTCACGCCCGACACCTACCGCGCGCAGAACCGCGGCGGGCGCGGTGTCATCGGTCAGGGCACGCATGAGGAAGACTTTGTCGAGCGGCTGTTTGTCACCAGTACGCACAGCAATATTCTCTTCTTTACAAACCTCGGACGCGCGTTTAAGAAAAAATGCTACGCGATTCCCGAGGCGGGCAGAAACGCAAAGGGCATGCCGATCGTCAACCTGCTCCAGCTCGGCGAAGGGGAAAAGGTCACCGCGATGTTCCCCGTTGCTGAGGGTACGGAGGGCTATCTCGTGATGGCCACGCGCGACGGCATCATCAAAAAGACGCCGGTGAGCGAGCTGCAGAACATCCGCAAGGGCGGCCTCATCGTGCAGAGCCTGCGCGAAGGGGATGCGCTCATCGCCGTGGAATACAGCATGGGTGACGACGAGTTCATCATCGCCAGCCGCAAGGGCAAGTGCGTCCGCTTTGCAGAGGATGATGTGCGCCCCATGGGCAGAACCGCAATGGGTGTGCGCAGCATCAATCTTTCCGAAGATGACTCCGTGGTCGACATGGTCAAGGTCGTCAAGGGCGGAAACGTGCTCACCGTCACCGAGCTCGGCATGGGCAAGCGCACGCCGGAGGATCAGTATCCCGTGCATCATCGCGGCGGCAAGGGCGTTCTTGCAACCCAGCTGACAGAAAAGACGGGCGATCTTGCCTGCCTGAAGATGACCGCGGACGGCGAAGACGTCATGCTGATTCGCGACGACGGCACCATCATCCGCCTGCCGCTGGATCAGGTGAATATCATCTCCCGTAACACGCAGGGCGTAAAATTGATGCGTGTGGAAGCAGGCACCCGCGTGGTCTCCGTCGAGATCGTGCCGCATGTGGACGATGTGGAAGAAACCGACGAAGCAATCACCGCCCTTCCGGAGGGTGAAGAAGCAACCGGAACCACCGAAACAATCGAAACCAAGACCGAGGAATAACGAAAGACCGTAAGGGGGGCGCGCTGCGCCCCTCTTTTTCGCAACAAAGAAGTACGCTTTCGCTTCAACGGTGTTATATTTGCCTTCGATCAGGATTGAATCAAGCAACCGTAAAATTTCACCATTCACCTGCCAAGCAGGTAGTAGACCAGTAATCTTCCTTGTTCCTTGATTCCAAGAATGCTATACTGCAATCAGTCCTTGTTATCATCATTTACAATTCAAAATTCGTTTGGGAGAAGGTGGATTATTACATGCGTCAGCGCGACTTGACCAAGCGCTTTACCAAGGTGGAGAAGAGCTGGATCTTCTACGATTGGGCAAACTCCGTCTATGCAACCAACATCATGGCGGTCATTTTCCCGATCTATTACGCCAGCCAGGCGGGGGATCTCGGCAACAAATGGTGGGGCATCGGCGTCTCGATTGCCTCGCTCATCGGTGCCGTCATTGCGCCCACGCTGGGGGCGCTCGCGGACTTCAAGGGCAACAAGAAAAAGCTCCTGTTCGCGTTCATCCTCATCGGCGCGCTGTCTACCGCGGCGCTCGCGTTTTTTGACGATTGGAAGTGGATGCTCATCGGCTATGTGATCTCTCACATCGGCTTTAGCGGCTCCTGCGTGTTCTATGATTCGTTCCTCACCGACGTCACCACCGAGGAGCGCATGGATCGCGTCTCCAGCTGGGGCTACGCCATGGGCTATATCGGCGGCAGCACGATTCCGTTTGTGATCTCGATTGCGGTGATGCTGCTCAACAATTACAGTGCGTTCTCGATGAAATTTGCCATCCTCATCGTCACCGTATGGTGGCTGGTGTTCTCGATCCCGATTCTCAAAAACGTCAAACAGGTGCACTATGTTGAAACCCCGCCGAACGAACTCGCCAAACATGCGTTCCGGAATTTGGCAGAGACGATGAAGCGCTGCGTGAACAACAAGGGCCTCTTTATCTACCTGATCGCGTATTTCCTCTATATCGACGGCGTGGGCGCAGTCATTTCGCTGGCGACCAATTACGGCGCAACGCTGGGGCTTGGCACCACGGGCATGATCTTAGCACTCTTGGTCACCCAGCTGGTCGCGGCTCCGTGCGCAATTTTCTTTAGTAAGCTGAGTGGCAAATTCGGCGCGATACGGATGATCATCGCCGCCATTGCGATGTATTTCGTGATCTGCGGCGTAGGCTTCTTTATGGGTAGACTGGTCGAGCCGTATCAGCTGGATTTGGTGGATACCACGCGCTCGAGCATCGCGGCTCAAGGCGTTACCTTCAACACAAAGGAAGACCAGAAGGCATGGGAAACGCTCCAGCGCGACTTTGTGGAGGACACGCGCGCCGCGCTTTCCGCGGAGGATCGCACCGTCGCGTTTGACGAAGCGGTTGCCGACTCTGTGCGAAAAGCGAGTGATCCCACGGGGGTAAGCTACGCCTTTACCACTGAGCGGAGCCGCACGACAGCCGCGGGCGCAATCACAGCCGTCGGCACAGAGCTTGCCGTCTACGCAAAGGATGCGCAGAAGCAGGCAAACTATGTTGGCGCCAAGACCACAGCAACCGCGCTCTTCTGGGTGCTTGCGGTGCTGGTCGGCACCGTGCAGGGCGGCATTCAGGCGTTGTCCCGCTCCTATTACGGCAAGCTCGTGCCGCAGAAGAGAAGCGCGGAATACTTCGGCTTCTACGATGTGTTCGGCAAGTTTGCTACCGTCATCGGACCTCTCTTGTACGCGATGTTCTATTTCCTCACCGATCGCGCATCGATCGGCATCCTGAGCCTGCTGTTGCTGTTCGCTAGCGGCGGACTGCTGCTGATCTTTGGCAGAAAAGAACTCGCCAAGACCGAGATCGAAATGCGCGAGGCAAACGCGCGGATGCTGGCGGAGGAATAATGCCGTTTGCGGCAAGTTCTGCGCGTTTTGCGCGGGATATGCTATAATAACAGGCAAACGAACGCCAAACGGAGGAACACTCCCGATTTGAAACCAAGCAAAACATACATTCAGGCGATCTTGTTCGTCGGCGTGGCTGCGCTTATGTTAGCCACGCCGGCGATTTCGCTTGCGCAAAGCGCGGACGCGGCAGAGGATGTCACAGAAACCACGCAGTCTGCGACCAAAGAGGACGGCAGAGCCGTCAAACGCACGCGGGACGGCAGGGTTGAAACATATGCCGAGTATGACGCGGGCGAAACCTTCACTCTGGTCTGGACGGCGGAGGCAGTCGTCCGCACGGCGTACGTCAAGTGGTACACCCTACCGGATTGTGCTATACTGGTGCAATCGGACGAAACGGGCGTGGAGCTCTCCCGCGAAGTGATCGACGAGCCGACCTATAACGACGTCTACGCGATCCTGCCGGAGGCGCGATCTCTCTCGATCTCCTGCGAAAACGGTATGCAGATTGCGGAGGTAACGCTCTACTCCGAAGGTGTTTTGCCGGACGATGTTCACGACTGGCAGCCGCCGCTGGACAAGGCGGATCTACTGGTCGTCTCCGCGCATTGCGACGACGAGCTGATCTTTTTCGGCGGAACGATTCCCTATTATGCGGGCGAGCGCGGGCTTGCCGTGCAGGTTGTCTACATGGCAAACGGCGAACGCGCGCGCGTGGACGAGGCGTTAAACGGCCTCTGGTACGCCGGCGTGCGCAATGTTCCCGTGTTTTTGCCGCTCAAGGATGTCTATACCGAGACGCTCCGGATGGCTCTGCTGAACTGGGGCGAGGAGGAGACCACGCAGCTTCTCGTCGAACAGATCCGCCGGTTTCAGCCGGAGGTGATCGTCACCCACGATCTGGACGGCGAATACGGCCACGGCGCGCATATGGCAACCGCCGCGTGCATGGTCAACGCCGTGCCGCTGGCGGCGGATGAGACGGCGTTTCCCGATTCTGTTGCAGCCTATGGCGCGTGGCAGGTGCAAAAGCTCTATCTGCATCTTTACCCTGAAAATAGAATAACTATGGACTGGAACCGGCCGCTTTCCGGCTTTGGCGGAAAGACCGCGCTGGAGGTGGCAAACGAGGCATACCAACTGCACGTTTCCCAGCTGGAATACCACAGAAATGTCTATGGCGAGGGCGATTACAGCTCGCTCAATTATGGCCTGGCGTTTACCGTTGTTGGGCAGGACGAGACGAAAGATGATTTCTTTGAGCACGTCGATCCCGCACGTTTGAGCAACTATATTGCCCCGACGCCGTCACCGACGCCCGCCGCGACTGCAACACCCGTGCCTACATCTGCGCCGGAACAGACGGCGAAAGCGGAGGAACCGATGCAGAGCAATCATCTCTCTCTTTTCCTGATCGCCGGAATCTCGGCGTTTGTCGCCGCATTCTCCGCCGCTGTGTCTGTCGTCGTGCTGCGCAAGAAAAAGAGCAAGTAAAGCGCAATCCAACGAATTTTCCCAAAGAAACTTTGGAGTAAAAAATACCGCATGAAGAAAACCTTAGCCCTCCTTGCATGCGCAGCGGCGCTGGTTCTCCTGCCCTCCGCCGCGCGTGCGGAAACAACCGAAATCACAGACCAGCCCGGCGAACCGCTGGGCGTCGTGCTGACCCTGCCGGAGGATACCGCGCAGTATGCCTACCGTCTGACGGACGACTATGTCGTCTCCCGCGTGTCATTTCGCAAGAAGGATATGCTGGTCATCACGCCGGAGGCGCAATCGCAGCTGCTCGTGCTCAACTGGTATGACGCGCCCGCGTCCTACACCGTAACCCAGCTGGGTGCCGCGGGTGAGACGATTTCCGAGGAGACAATCACCGACAAGCAGCTTGGGCGGCAGATTTCGCTTGACACCTCCTGTCAATCAATCCAAATTACATTTTTAGAAAACGGCTCGCTTGGCGGCGTGGTTGCCTATGCTGACGCAAGCGCTGCGCCGGGCACATTTTCCTCCGCGCCCGCGTCGTGCGATCTTCTCATCATCAGCGCAGAGCCGGGTATGGTGTTTTACCAGTTTGGCGCGGTGCTGCCCTCCTACACAAAGGAAAAGGGCATCTCCACCGCCGTGCTGTATGTCTCCGACTACGGCAAGCGCGCGCGCGCCTATGAGGCGCTCTCCGGCTTAACCGAGGCGGGCTATAGCGAATATCCGCTGTTTGGCGGCTACTTGAGCGACAACTATGATTCCTACAATATCACCGCAGGGCAGTTCAACCGCCGTTCGTTTACCGAATATCTCAAGGCGCAGATTCAAGCGCTGAACCCCAAGGTGATCGTTACCCACGGGACGGCGGATGTCTCCGGCGCGCACAGCCTCGTAGCCGAATGCGTGCTGATCGCGATAGAGGAATGCCCAGGCGTGCAGAAGCTCTACTCGTTCGGCGCGACGGAAGGGGTTAGCCCGACCGTTGTGGACATGACGGTTCCGCTGAATGCCTACGCGGGCAAAACCGCGGCGGAGGTCGCGCAAAGCGCCTATGAAGAGCACGTTTCCCGTCGCATCTTCGGGCTTACCATCGATCAAACCAGCGCATATACGCTAAGCTTTAGCACGGTGGGCGAGGACGAGGCGAAAAACGACCTGTTTGAGCACATCGACACGGCAACGCTCTTGACCTATGCGCCCGCAACGCCGTCCCCGTCTCCCGCGCCGGAAGCGACGGCAATGCCGTCCCCCGCGCCGGAAGCACAGGGCGCGCAGGAAGCAGCGATCCCGCAAACAACCGAAACAGACAAAACAAACGGTGTTGACACGCTGCTTACGATGCCCGCCCTACTGCTCATCGGCGGCGGTACGGCGCTGAGCGTGTTGATGTTTATGCTGCTCTACAAACGCTTGCGCGAGTCGCGCAGCAAGGGCGACGCAGTCTGCCTGTGTCTGATTCCGTTTGCGCTTGGCCTCGCGGCGGGCGCAGTGCTCGCGGGAGCAAAGGCGGAGACCCTGCCGCAAAAGGCGACGCAGACAATCGCGGTATCCGCCGCCGTGCAGGAGACGCCGCAACCGAGCGAAGCGCCGCTGCCGAGCGAAACACCCGCAGCGACAGAAACACCGAAACCAACGGCAGAGCCCGTTTCGCAGGATGCGCAGTATTACCGCGCGGCAGACGAGCCCGCCGAAGTGATCCTCGTGGACATGGCAAACGGCCACTGGGAATATCGCACGGACGACCTCGGCATCTCGATAGACCGCGTGAGCGCGAAAAACAGCGAGGGCAAACCGCTGACGTATTTCGTCGCGGATATTCACATGCGCGACATCAGTCAATTCCGCCCGGGCTTCGGCGCGGAGGGGCATACGGGTCGCGGCGCGATCCATCCCTGGCTGATCGCGCGGCGGGAAAAAGCCGTGCTCTGGCTCACGGGAGACAACCTCATCAACGACGAGCGCGAGGAAAAGGGTATACTGATCCGCGACGGGCGTATGTTCTGGTCGGCAGAAAAAGAGGACACGCTGGCGCTCTATCCCGATCTATCCATGCGCATCATCAAAAAGAACACCATGAGCCCCGGCGCGTTGCTGGAAGACGGCGTGGAGAACGCCTATTCCTTTGGTCCGACGCTCATCGACAACGGCATCATCAACGACCAGGCGAAGTTTCACCGTGTTCGCCGCTCAAACCCGCGCGCGGGCATCGGCTACCTCTCGCCCGGGCACTATATCGCGATCGTGGTTGACGGGCGGCAGAAGGACTACAGCGTCGGTATGCCGGTCTGGGAGTTTGCGGATCTTTTTGCGACCTATGGCTGCACGATTGCCTACAATCTCGACGGCGGTCTTTCCGCGGCGATGATCTTCATGGGCGAGCAGCTCAACACCCACTCCGGCAAGCGCACGGGCAGCAGCGACGATATCTCCTATCAGCGCGCCGTGCCGGACGGACTGATGTTTGGCTATAGCGAGCAGGTGCCTTCTGTCGACGATCCTGTGATCAACAACGGCAACCAAGGCAATCAAAACTGATGGTTGCCGCATACGAAAAGAGCTTCGTTGTTTTTGCGGTTGACGCGAAGAGAAACCCGTGCTAGAATAATCACCGAACAGAAAACTGAATACCGCCTTATCAAGAGTGGCAGAGGGACCGGCCCTATGAAGCCCGGCAACCTGTTTGTGAAGAGCAAATAAGGTGCCAAATCCGGCAGCGAAAGCTGAAAGATGAGCGTTGCACCATCGACTTTGTGAAACCTCATCCGCGGATGAGGTTTTTTTGTATCCGAAACATTGGAGGAATCAAGTTCATGGCAACCAGACTCTTTACTTCCGAATCCGTAACGGAAGGGCACCCGGACAAGGTTTGCGACTGCATCTCGGACGCGGTGCTGGACGCAATCTTTGCTGAGGATGCAAACGCGCGCGTAGCGTGCGAATGCGCGGCAAGCACAAACCTCGTGCTCGTGATGGGCGAGGTGACGACCACCGCGCATGTGGATGTCTCGAAGATCGTCCGCTCTGTGGTGGACGAGATCGGCTACAACAACCCCGAATACGGCTTTGACGCAAATTCACTCAAGATCATCACCGCGCTGAACAAGCAGTCTCCCGATATCGCGCTTGGCGTGGATCACGCGCTGGAGGAGAAAAACGGCGATCAGGACGCGCTGTTTTCCACCGGAGCAGGGGATCAGGGTATGATGTTCGGCTATGCCTGCGACGAGACGCCGGAATTGATGCCGCTGCCGATTTCGCTATCTCACGCGTTGACGCGTGAGCTGACCCGCGCGCGCAAGAGCGGCGAGATCGCTTATCTCAGACCCGACGGCAAAAGCCAGGTCACGGTAGAATACGACGGCTACAATCCTGTGCGGATACACACCGTTGTCGTCTCCGCGCAGCATGACGACGTGGATATGAATCAGCTCCGCGCGGATATCACCGAGCGGGTGATCCGCCCCGTGCTGCCTGCCGCGCTGGTGGACGAACACACGCGCATCCTCGTCAACCCCACGGGACGGTTCGTCATCGGCGGACCGACGGGCGATTCCGGCCTCACCGGGCGCAAGATCATCGTGGACACCTACGGCGGCTATGCGCGGCACGGCGGCGGGGCGTTCAGCGGCAAGGACCCGACGAAGGTGGATAGAAGCGGCGCATATATTGCGCGCTATGCTGCCAAGCACGTCGTCGCCGCGGGACTCGCCAAACAGTGCGAAATCCAGCTGGCCTACGCCATCGGTGTTGCGTGCCCGGTTTCCGTCCGTGTGGATACCTTCGGCACCGGCACGGTGGAGGATAGCGCAATCGAGCGCGCGGTGGAGCGGGTGTTTGACTTCCGTCCGGCGGCGATCATCGACGCGTTGAAACTCCGCCGCCCGATCTATCGCCAGACCGCGGCATACGGCCACTTCGGCAGGCTTGATCTCGACCTGCCGTGGGAGCGGCTGGATCGCGTTGAGGTGCTAAAAGCCGCAATCGGGAAATAAAGAGACAAGCAATCATAGCAGTTTAACGGAGCCACCGGCTCCGTTTTCTTTACAACATTGTCACGTGCGGTTAAAACGTTTGTTCGGTATAATAGTGTCGTATACATTCTTACATTTTTCTCGTATGCGAATTCTTATAATGTTCCATGTCAATCATGTTATATCCTCAAGAAAAATGCGCAGGAGGATATAAGCATGCGTAAGAAACTACTGAACAATAACCTAACCGACAGTATCGCCAAAGGAGGCGCACTCTACAGACCGGGTGAGCTGCCGACACTCACCAAAGAACAAATTGCACAAGCGAATCTCGTCAGTAAGCTCCCCAAAGATTTCCCCTTCGCGAACTGGGAAGGCATGAACACAAAGCAGCAACTTCAGCAGATGAGATACAGTGGGTTGAATGATCAAGATCAATGGTCTTTGCTGAACTCGAATGTCCCGCTCAGCGTTCTGGATCAGCACAATCAAGCGCAGGACGAGGTCGAGACAAGAGCAAGTGCCACGAGAATAGCCACTACTCTGATGAACGCAGTTGCTCAGGCTAATGTTCCGCGCGCGCAGGCAACTGACAACAAACCCACAATTTCTACCTCTTTACAAAACGCCGTTTTGAAAGGACAATTGGAGAGATCTATAGATGCTCTTTCGGAAAATTTCAAATCCGCGTCTTCTTCTAAAGATGCATTTGAGCAGAAGAGTGGCACCTTATCAGCGAAGATCGGGGGAGAAGTGTCGGCAACGGCACGCAAATCGGATCAGAAATCATCTCCTACGCCAACACCAAACCCGAATCAAACGACTACACCATCGACGATTCCGAATGAAACGCCTCTCCCAGAACCAGGATCTTTGCCTGAATCCACTCCATACGTTGATAGGAGTCCACAAAACGCGGGGGTGAATGAAACAGCGAAACCAAATACTGCATATCAGAACGACCCTATAGAATATTTATTCGGCATCGACACCACCTTGTTATCAGAAGAGAGTCGAAACCGTCTATATTTTATAAGCAGGAAGTTCTATGGTGATGGTGTTGTTCCTCAAGAACTATTTATGACTTACCTGAACGAAATTGGTAAAATCACAGCTGAAATGCAATCGAAACAGGAAGATGTAAAACAGGAAGAGGAAAAAGGCAAATACTTCGCAACAATTAAAACCGCCGCTGATCTGAAAGCAACATGGGGAACAGAAATGATCTATAACCAGCACATTTATAGTAGTGAAGAAGGAACTTTCGGAGGCGCTGGCAACTTAAACATGAATGCATGCGGAGCAGTTGCGATTCATAACGTAAATCATATATTAGGACTTAACACGAGATACGATGATCTGCTGTTTGCACTTCAAAGCAACTCCAATTTGACAACCAATCTTTTTGGGGTATTAGGTATGAATCCACTCATAATTACAGCAAATTACGAAAAAGCAGGTATGCAAGTTACTTTCTACGATGATCTCTCAAAAATATCAAAAAGCCATGAAGCATATATTGTATTATTTGGGCATCCATCAGGGGCTCATTATGTTGCAGCCAGTTATGATAGCGATAAAGATGTTTTTCTTGTATACAATAATTTTAAAAAATCTAAAGCAGAAGAATGGTCTACTCTTACACCTTCAGCTTATGCTGCTAGCGCATTTGCACAGAAACAAGATAACAGATCTTATGGTTGGTTTGTTTGGGGAATTGACAAACCCAAGCAACCTATAGTTAAGAAAACAGGACCGACTGCTGGGAAAGCAGGACGGTGGTTAAAAATGATCAAATAAAATAATCAGGATGAGAGGAACACATGGAACTTAAACAAACGAAATCAGGATACTTACATTTATGGCGTTACGTATACAGTAGCATTTGCATAATCCTCTGTTTTCTGTTTTTAGACGCCTGCACCATCCGAGATCCCGATATCAACAACTTTGATAACACCGGCTTTTATGCGAACCTGAAAGCGGATGCCTTTTCGAATATTGGGAAAAAAGCGGCTTACTACGATGGACGAATCTATTACCTTTCCTCCGAACTAGGTACGCAGGGCATCTACAGCATGAATTCACAGGGTGAGGATATCGTGCTGGAAATCCCCGTCGAGGACATCCGCTCGATCAATGTCCGTGATGATGGTGTTTATTACGCAGGATTTACCGGAATCGAAGAAAATGCATCTGGTCCGTTTCGCCAATTTCATTTACTAATTCGCAAGAATGATGAAACTAATATTGCGGATTTCTTGAAAGATGTAGGGTACCCAATCCCAAATTCATTCTTTGATGGCAATGTTTGGGATTTTTATATCTCCGATAACGGCGTTGTTGTGATTTGCTTTGCCGATATCAATCATCATATGCAAGCCCAACTGCGCGAAGTTGTAAGTTTTAAAAACGGCCAAGCCGTTCCTATGGCCGACTATAAGGGCGTGAAATATGATCCCTCAATTCATTACACTGGTTTCAATCAGAACAGAGTTGAGATTGGAAAACTGGATGGACTATACTTTCTACCAGATTATTTTTCATACCCCGAGTACAACGGAGAATTTCTTAGCTTATGCCTTTCTGTGATCGATCTAAACGCAAAGGATAATGTTGTCAAGATGTTGACGGACTGGTATCTCGGCTACAACAATGACAGCGCAGATTATCTGCGGTGGTTTTGCAGAGGGAGTTCCAACGGATTCATTCTTGCTTCCGTTCACGGCTTGGAGAAATATGACGTTGCGACAAACACTGTTTCAGACATCGTCACCTTTGACCAACCGGAAAACATGTATGCGCAAATCGATTGCGGGGATCACTTTCTCGTGTTCACGGAGCTTTTACGAAAAACCTATGGTCTGGATTACCATTACTCCAACGACCTGAAACAAACTCGCGCGCTGGCGGAGTCGCTCTACCGTGTCGATCCCGAAACCGGAGAGAAACAACTGTTACTGACACTTGAGTATAATAACGCCTTCCTCTACGCAGACGCGAAAACCGCCGTCACCGGAGGCGGAAAAACGATCTCCATCTACGACATCAGCGGCGACAAGGCCGAACTGCTGCGCACAATTGAGATAGATCACAACATCGTCGACCGCGCGAACAAGGCCGACACCGCAGGCGGCTGGCTGTTACTCTACCGTTTCAACGAGCAGACCCAACGTGACGAGCTGATCGAGAAAGTATATATCGGGTCGTAATGATCAAAGAAACAGAGCACCCGGCTCCGTTTTCTTTACAATATTGTCACGTGATATTGGCGCGATTTTTCGCGAAAAAAAGGAGCAGATCATTCTGCTCCTTTGTGCTAGTTACGCTTATTCGTCTTTGCCCGATTCGCCGGACTTTTTGAGTTCTTCCAGCTCAAAGAGCGCTTCTGCTGCGGCAAGCTCCGCGCCGTCCTGTTGCCGCGCGGCCTTCTTTGCCTTGCGGTCGTCCTCTTTCCATTGGCGGGCGATGAGCATCACCGAGCTAATGATGGCGCAGACCGCGAGCACCATAAACACCTGCTTGGAAAGATCGCTCGCCATAAACGCCATGACGGCGTTGAAGCCGTCTACCACGTAGAACACCAGCGTCATGACACCAAGGATAATGGTCAGGTGCGGCAGCGCGCGGGATAAAATCCGTTTCATATGCGTTTTCCTCCCTTACTGCTTGTCTGCCGCGGTCGGCTCGACGATGTAGAGAATGTCGCTGGTCTCGCGCGGGGAAGATTCCTCCGGCTGGCTGCGCCATTCGCCCAGATACGTCATCACCGCGGTGTCGCCGCCGTCGAGGTTGAAGGCGACCTTGCAGCCGAGGTCAAAGAACACCTGCGCGAGCTCCGGATACGTCATGCCCCAGGAGTAGCCCTTCTGCCGCCCGTCGACGAGCACGAAGCAATAGTGCCCCGGCTCATAGTAGCCAATCGCGCTCAGCGGGTTTGCCTTGCCGTTTGCAAAGCTGGCGGGAACCTGACCGTCGATGAGCAGCTCCGGCCCGAAAGTCCAGATCTGAAATGGCTCTTTGGCATAGATCGCGTCTACATCCGCGCGCTTGAGCTCCTGCGGATAGGTCTCCATCGTGCCGTCATAGTAGAGCACGCAGATATCGCCGAACACCGGAAGCTTGTTCTCCCATTCCACGCCGTTGCGCACGGCGATGCTCTGGTGATACGCAAAGTTGTCGCCGGAGATGGCGACCAGCGCGCCTGTGATCTGGGAGAGCTGCAGCGTGCTCATCACGTTCTTGCGGTCGCCCTCGTTCTGATCCTTGTAGTCCAGCGCAACCGCGGTGCGGAAGCTGCTGATGTCCTTGATGTAGATGTCCGCCAGATAATAGGTGATCGGCTTGTCTTCCGTCCCGGCGACGACCTGCTGCATCTCGATGGACACATTCGCGCTCTTATAGGACGTCTCGGTCTGCTCGACTTCACCCGTGGTGAATTTCTCGGCGTACTTGCCGCCGAGAAGACCGGTGTCGACGACTTCCGGTGTCGGGGAGGCCGTAACTTCTGTCGGAGCAGTGCTCGTCTGCGCGGCGGCGTCCGGCGCGGCGGTGACCGCCGGGGTTGGGCTGCCTAGTTGCCGCGGCACATAGTCCCGCTCACGTAAAAAATAAAAATACGTAAATGCGCCAAGAAACGCGCCAAGCACCAATAAATCGGCAATAATCGCCGTTATCAGCCGCCGCACGCGTTTGTTTTTCGGATGCATCATGTAAAAAACGATCCTCCTGACTGGAATGTAGGTGTTAAGCCATCGAGGCGTAAACGATCAGGCCTCAGGCCCGATCTCCTCGCTCTGTGGCGGAAAAACGTATTTGCGCTGAATGAAGAAGCTCAGCGGATAGAGCACAAGCTCGACGAGGATTTTTCCGATGGCAATCGGCATGATCTTCGTAATCACCACCATCAGCCCGTAGTTGATGGATAGCATAGCTGTCACGAGCAGATAGTAGCGGATGATGCTGGAGCGGTTGCGGTTTTCAAACACCAGCTTGCAGTTCATGAAATAGTTGGTCAGCGAACTGAGTACACGCGCGCCGACGACGCTGATGAGCAGCGACTGCGCCATGCCCTTTGTGGCGGAGGAGAGCAGCAGCACGAGCACATAGTCCAGCAGCATGGCAACCAGTGACGACGCGACAAAGAACAGGATCATCTTATAGATGCGCCAGCCGTCGCGAACAGCGTTAAAGTGCGAGGATTTGTTGTCTTCAATATACACGGTTTCGATCGGTACCTCTTCTATCGGAATTCGGTGGCGGGTGGCGTAAAGGAGCACGTTGATCTCATATTCGTAGCGATCGCCCTTCATCTCGAGCATCATCGGGATGCGAAACACCCCAAAGGCGCGAAGGCCGGTTTGCGTGTCAAAAATCTTGATGCCGGTGGAGATGGCAAACACCGTGCGCGTGATGGCGTTGCCCGCGCGGCTCTTAAAGGGCACGTTGCCCGTAAACTGGCGGCTGCCAAGCACGAGCTTTTCGGGGGCGGCTTCCCATGCTTTGCTCACGCGTATGATGTCGTCCGGCAGATGCTGCCCGTCCGCGTCGATGGTGACCACACCTTCGTCCGCCGGATACTGATCCTGAATATAGGTCAGCGCGGTCTTTAATGCGGCGCCCTTGCCGCGGTTTGCGCTGTGGTGGATGATCTTGGCATACGGCTCGAGCGAGTCAAACAATGGCCGCGTGTCCGCGCTGCTGCCGTCGTTGACGATGATGAGGTCATAGCTGGTCTTCTCGTGCAGTTCGAGCACGAGGCGGGATAGCTTTTCATCTGGCTGATAGGCCGGAATGATAACGACCATTTGGTTGCTCCTTTGCTGGCTGTTTGGGGTCAGCGGCGCCCGCCTGTTATGCTTGCTTGTGCGGGCGCTTTGCTTTGCGGGCGCAAAACAAGAAGCGCCTGCTTGGAACGCGTGTATAGTATATCCTATTTCCGCGCGCGTGAAAAGCATGCAGCGCCTTTGCCGCAAGAATGTCAATTTTCAGAATTTTCCGCGAAAAAACGCCGTTTCTTGGGATTTTTCACACCATCACTTTGTAAACTATTTGTAATAATTGGAAACGAACGCGGTTTTTTAGGAAATCCTGCTATAATAAAGACGGTATGCAAAGACGGAAAGGACACGGCAAAGCAATGACCCGAACACCTGACAATACCCCTGACGGGGAAGATAAATCGAAAAAAGCGCGCGCGGCAAAGGATCAAACGGATCAACCTGCGCAGGATGCGCTGCCGGAATACGGCTATCACGGCATGGAGGTAGAGCCCTTTGTGCCCACGGATGTGTTTCCCTCCACACAGGTACGCAGCAAGCGCCGCCACACGAAGAAAAAGAAACGCGCGCTCTGGGTGCTGATGCTCGTCGGCGGTATTTTACTGCTGGCCGTCGGCGGTGTGTTTGCTTACGCGCTTTTACTGGACCCCAGCACACAGTTTACGGGTGAGGTGCAGCAAAACCCGACGGAGGTCATCGCCGTTGTGAATCCGGACGAATCCGCCGCACCAAACGCGCCTACGCCGACACCTACGCTCGATCCCTACGAGGTGATCAGCGCAAAAGCCGACACATCGATGATGCAAAACATCGTCAACGTGCTGCTCATCGGCGTGGACTATGCCGCGGAGCGCGAAACCTGGAACGGCAAGCATGAATACCATTCGGACGTGATGATGGTCATGGCCATCAACTTTGACGAAAACCGCGTGGATTTGATCTCGTTGCCGCGTGACACCTATGCCAATATCCCCGGCGTAAGGGGCATCTATAAGCTCAACGCCTCGATCAACTGCGGCGGCGGGTTTGACGCGCCGAATGGAGCAGGGTTTTTGAAGACCTGCGATGCCGCCAGCTGGATGCTCGGCGGTATTCCGGTCAACTACTATTATGCGGTCACCATGCCGGCGGTGAAGGAGCTTGTCAACGCGGTCGGCGGCGTAGACTATAACCTGGAGCTTTCGTTTTCGATGGCGGGGCGCAATTACGAGGCGGGGCCGACGCACCTCAACGGCCAAGGCGTGCTGGACTATCTGCGCGTGCGCAAGGTCAGCACCAAGGGCGGTGACCTTAACCGTGTCAACCGCCAGAAGGAGATGCTCATCGCTTTGTTTGAATCCATGCAGAGCCAGAACCTGATCCTCAAGATCCCCGATATCCTCGGCTCGTTTGAAGGACAGCTGTTCACCAACTGCACGCTGGGGCAAACCGCCGCGCTCACGAAGTTTGCCTATACGCTGGATAAAAACAACATCGGCATGTACACAATGGGCGGAAGCGAAACCAATATCTTCAATTGGAAATTCGTGATTACGAATCAGGAGAATCGTGTCAGAATCGTAAAAGAGGTCTATGACATCGACGTTCCCCGCGAGCTGGAATATACCGCAGACTATGCGCAATACCGTTGGGCGGACGTCCTCGCGACGCAGTACCTCGACACCACGCGCCCGCTGGTAGACTTCGTCTCGCAGGAGCTTGCGGCGGACGACCTGCTGCCGACCATGGAACCCACGCCTGAGCTTACGCCTGAGATTACGCCGGAGTATTTCACCCCGCCGGTGGAAACGCCGACACCGTCGCCTGACGCGTCGACTTCTCCAACCGGAGCTGCCAACAGGGGTGCAGGCTCGTTCTCCGTCGTGCGCCTGAGTGCGCAGAGCCCGATCCGCGAGGAAGAGTATCAGCGTTATTCCTTCGTTTCGCGCGAGCTGTTCAACGAGTTTCTCATGTCGCTGGATGCGCTGGAGGAAGCGCAGGCAATCGCCCGCAAAGAAGCTCAATATTACGTCAGCGGAAAGAACAATGATCTCGAGCAGGCGACGCAGGACGTCAAGGATTACTCCTCGCATGTCAAGACGAATGCCCTGCAGCTCGCGTTGGATTTCGGCTACTCCACCAGCCAGTTTGCGTGGACCTACTGGTTTGACAAGGATTCTTCGTTCAACGAAGTAAGGGTCGATTTCCGGTAAGGCGATATAACAAGGCAAGACAAACAAAAAAGGCGGCGCAGTTTTCTGCGTCGCCTTTGTGTTGTTAAAGAAGGTCTCAGCCGGGAATGTCTCCAACGCCGTCGAGCACGAGGCGCGGACGGTAGGGGAAGCGCTTCATTTCCTCGATGGTGGTCACGCCCGAGAGCACGAGCACGGTATCAAGCCCGCTCTCCACGCCCGCGACGATGTCCGTATCCATCCGGTCTCCGATCATTGCCGCTTCCGAGGAGTGCACGCCCAGCATGCGAAGGCCGGTGCGCATCATCAGCGGGTTGGGTTTGCCCACAAAGTAGGCGGATTTTCCGGTGGCGAGTTCGATGGGGGCGATGAGTGCGCGGCAGGCGGGGATGATGCCCGATTCCGAAGGACCCGTCATGTCCGTGTTGGTGCCGATGAGCTTTGCGCCGCCCTGCACGAGGTGCACGGCCTTTAGGATGCTCTCATAGTTATAGTTGTTCGTTTCGCCGACGACCACATATTCCGGGTCGACGCCGTTGGTCATGATGCCCGCTTCATAGAGCGCATTAAAGAGCCCCGGCGCGCCGATGACATAAGCGCTGCTGCCGGGTGCCTGCGAGCGGATGAAGTTTGCCGTCGCCAGCGCGCTGGTGTAAAAGTGGCTTTCATCCACCTCCAGACCCATGCGGGCAAGCTTGACCTGCAATTCCTTCGGCGTTTTGCCGCTGGCATTGGTCAGAAACAGGAACTTTTTATCTTCATGATACAGCCAGTCGACGAACTCCTTGACGCCCGGCAGGAGCCGTTCGCCGTGGTAGATCACGCCATCCATATCGCAGATGAAGCCTTTTTTGCTGCGTAAGGTATCCATGAATGTCCTCTCTTATTTTCAACTTAACTTCTTATTTTCTCTCTTATGAGCATACCACGTTTCGAAAACGCGCACAAGCGCGGCGAACCATTGATACTATTTCGCATTTAATTTTATCCAATTCTGTTACAGATTTGGCGATTTCTCACCCGATCATATAAAGAATCTATAGAGTTCACATTTCCTCTATAGTTCGTTCAAACCCATACGATATACTTTCTGGGTACAAAAAAGGAGGCGAACGCATGAAACAACGAATCCAACCGATCCGGCGCATCACATCTGTGCTGCTCGCGCTGCTTTCGCTGGCGTTTGCCACGGGCTGTAGCCTGTTTGACCCCGTCGTCTCCGTCGGCTCGCCTTCACCTGCGCTGTCTTCTAGCGCAACGCCGGAGGAAACCGCTGTAATCGAAACACCGACGGCCAAATCCGACGTAACGCCGCAGGGCAGCGCGCCGATCCTGCCGGATGCATCGCCGGATGAAGCAAATGGCTCGGGCGCCTATACGATTGCGGCGGATGTGAGCGAGAGCCAGAAAACCTATCACTCCAAGCTGCCGGACGAAAACGCCCTCCGCGTGGAAAACGGCGCGATCGCGGGCGTAGACGGCGCGCGCGTGGAGAAACGCGCGGGTGACTCCTCCAGCTTAGAAAACAGTTTACTCTTTGGCCTGAATGCCGCGGTGCTCGCGCGCGGCAACGCGCAGCTGCTGCTCGTCAACAGCGAAGTCACCGCCGCAGCCCTCGGAGCCGGAGGCGTGTTTGCCTATGGCGGCAGGGTGCAGCTGGAGAACAGCGTGGTGCGCGCCACGGGCGCGTCCTCCTACTCGCTTGCAGCATCCAGCGGCGGCAGCATCAGCGCAAAGGAGTCCAACCTCTCCACACAAGGCACGCTCTCGCCGGCACTGGTTGCGGGGGCAAAAGGGGAGCTCTTTTTAGAAGGCGGCATGGCGGCAACCGGTGGCGAAGGCTCGCCGGTGATCTATAGTGAGGGTAACGTCACCGCCAGCAACGCAACCCTGCGCGCCAACAACGCGGAGGCGATCACGCTCTCCGGCGGCAGTGTCAATCTCACCGACTGCGCGGTTTCCGGTCGCATGGGAGATCCGTCTTCCTCCGGAACGCAGCTATCGCCTTATTGCGTCGCGCTCTTAGAGAGCGGCGGAATGGGCGGGGCGCACAGTTCGTTTTCCATGATCCGCGGGGCGCTCAGCGCAATCAGCGGAGATTTATTCTACGTGACCAACACGGGCGCCAGCATCTATCTTGAAAGTGTTTCGCTCTCGCAGGGCGAAGGGCGCGCGTTCCTGCGCGTTGGCGGAAACGACGGCATGCGCGGCTGGGGCGAGGCGGGCAAAAACGGAGCCGACTGCGCCGTGATTGCAAAAAATCAGGAGCTCGGCGGCGACATCATCATCGACGAGCTCTCCTCCGTTTCGCTGACGCTGCGCGGAACCACCGTGTATACGGGCAACATCAACGCCGCAAACACTGCGCGCGCGGCTAAGGTCTCTCTGGAGGACGGCGCGACATGGGTGCTCACGGGCGACGCGTTTCTAACCGCGTTTACCGGGCGCGTCGGCGGCATCGTCACCAACGGCTTTACGGTCTATGTCAACGGCGTCGCGCTGACGAACTAACCCTAGCAACCGAACAAAGAAGGAAGTAAACACTATGAACCGCGAACACATCGTCTTAGTTGATCCGTCCCTCTGCATCGGCTGCGGCCTTTGCGTGAGCGACTGCCCGACCGTCACCATGCAAATGCAGGGCGACTCCGCCATCGCCGTTGGGGCTAGCTGCATCCATTGCGGACACTGCCAGGCGATCTGTCCGCAGGGCGCGGTGTCGCTTTCCGGCTTTGAAGAAGCGCCGGAGGCGATCACCCCGGCTATGCGCGTGGAGGCAAACGCGCTGTTGGGCCAGCTCAAGGCGCGCAGATCGGTGCGACAGTTTTCCGGGCGGGAAATTGCGCCGGAGCTGATCCGGCAGATCATCGAGGCGGGGCGCTATACGCCCAGCGGCACCAACAAGCAGGGCGTTTCCTATACCGTGCTGCAAAAAAACATTGCGAAATATGAGTCCTCTGGAATCAAGCTGTTTCGCGGGCTCAAGCGCGCTGTAGACCTCGTCTACGCGGGGCTTCGCGCAATCGAGATCGACGATCATTTTCTGTTTAAGCATGCAAACGCGGTCATCGTGATCAAGGGTGCAGACGCGGTAGACGCGGCACTTGCCGCCTCCTCGATGGAGCTCATGGCGCAGTCGCTTGGCTTAGGCGTGTTTTACAGCGGGTTTTTCTCGATGATCACGCGCTTCTCCGGCAAACTCCGTCGCAAGCTCGGCATTCGCGCGGGCGAAAAGGCGGTCACCACGCTGGTGCTTGGCTACCCCGCGGTGGAATATCTGCACACGGCGCAGCGGGAGACAGCGGAAGTCTTGTTTGATTAGGACTTAGATTTTCAGAAAAAAGCGTGTAAAACAAAAGGGCAGGAAGCGAAATGCTTTCCTGCTCTTTATTGTGTTGGGCTCTTTCGTTCTTCAGGGTGCTATCCAAAAAATTATTTCTTACATCCGGCGACGATTTCGCAGATATCGTCCACATCGCTCAGCGCAAGGTCGGCAAACATCGGCAACGTCAGCACGTTTCGGCTGGCGGCGAGGGCAACGGGGGTTTCATTTGGATCAAACCGACCCGCGTAGCAGGCGGATTCGCTCGTGAGCGGATAGAAGTATTTGCGCGCGAAGATGCCGTATTCCTTGAGCGTGTCGCTGACCTGATCACGGTCTGCGCCAAACACCGCCGGGTCAAACGAAACGGGCAGGTAGGCATAGTTTTGCGAGACACCGTCGCGAATCGGGCGGAAGCTCAGCCCCGCGATGTCGGAGAGGTTCTCGCGATACCGCGCGGCGACAAGTGCGCGTTTTGCGATCTCCCGATCGAAATACTTGAGGTTTAAAAGCCCCATCGCCGCCTGAAACTCGTTCATCTTGGCGTTGCCGCCGATCTCGCGAATCTCCTCGTCGGCATGGAAGCCGAAGTTTTTATAGCCGTTGAGCAGTTCGGCATACGCGGCGTCCTTGGTCGCAACCGCGCCGCCTTCGATGGTGTTGTAGCATTTTGTGGCGTGGAAGCTAAACATAGACGCCGTGCCGTAGTCCGCCACCGCGCGTCCGTGTATGGTGACGCCGAATGCGTGCGCCGCGTCGTAGAGCACGGGCAGGTTGTGGCGGCTCGCGATGCGCTCGATTGCCTCCATATCGCAGGGGTTGCCGTAGACGTGCACGGGCAGGATGGCGCGCGTGCGCGGGGTGATCTTTGCCTCAAGCTTCGCCGCGTCGAGTGTGAAAAAGTCCGGCTCCACGTCGCAAAACACAGGCGTATAGCCGCAGCGGACGATGGCATGCGTGGTGGAGACAAACGTAAAGGGAGTGGTGATGATTTCGCCCGGCGCAAGGTTCAGCGCGGAGATGGCGCATTCCAGCGCGAGATGCCCGTTGGAGAAGAAGCGCAGGTTCGGGGTTGCGAGCTTCTCCTTCATCGCAAGCTCCAGCTTCTGGTGCTGCGCGCCGCCATTGGTGAGATAGCGCGAGGAGAAGATCTCCCGCACGAGGGATTCATATTCTTCCACCGGCGGCAGCGACGGGCGCGTGACCAGAATCGGCGGGTCTTTCTTCTGCATAGGTCTCCTTTGGATGCCACTTGTGGCATAGAGAATAGGTTAAAAGCTATTTTACTACATTTTCCCGAAAACGCAAATTGCGAAGCAATAATAAAACTACTCGATAATCTCTACGCCTTCGACGATATAGCGCATTTTAATAATGTCCGCTGGCGCAGCGTCACTGTGCGCGGGGATTCTGACAACGCCTTCGGTGTCCGTCACCGGCCCGTGAAAGGGGTTATAGAGGTTTCGCGCCATGCTTCCGCGCAGATAGCGGATGAGGTTGTTCGGCGTCCCGCGCGACCAGCTGCCGAGGCGGACATCCACCACGCCGCCGCCAAGCCCCCACCAGAAGCTCGCAATCGGGGATTCGTCCCGATCCGAACCTAGCAGCGCGCTGAGGCTTCCGTTGAGATAGCTCTTCACGATCGCGGTATAAAACCGCTCCCAGTTCCAGTCGGGCGCGGCGAGATATCGCGTAGGTTTGCCTTCCGGGTCGATGCCGATGAGCGCGGTAAACACGCCGTACGGCAGCTCCGCAAGGGACAACCCGGCGTAATGCGGGGTGAGAACCGTGTCCGCGCCGAGGCTTGCCGCAATCTGGACGCCAAGCTCGCAGGTCTCCATCTGCTTTGGGTCAACGCCGCGCGTGAGCAGAAGCACCCGCGCGTCCGGGCGCACGGAGCGCACACCGACGGCAAAGGCGTTGATGTCAGACGTAAAGCGCGTATAGCTCAGTTTGGGCGTGATGTAGGCAACGACGCCGGTCTTGGTGTGCTGCCCCGCGGCAACGCCGCAGAGGAACACCGCCTCGTAATACCGCCCGAAATAGGTGTGCAGGCGATAATGGTGCTGCATGCGGGAATAGACCAGCGTCAGGCAGTTCGGGTGCTCCAGCGCGAATCGCAACACGGGGTTCATCAGCGACGGCGTGGTCACAAACAAAAGCCCCGCGTCGCCCGCCTCGGCGGAGAGCATGTCATACGCGTCGTCGCGATCCTGCAAATCCAGCACACGGGAATCGACCTTTTCGCCGAGCTCTGCCTGCATGGCGAGGCGGCCTTGCTCGTGTGCGCCGAGCCAGTTGTTCTGCGCGCGCTCGCCTGCGTAGGCAAACACGATCTTGGGGTTGCGGTGCACCGGCAGCAATCGCGTAAAAAACGTCGGTTCCGCGGCCTCGGCGTCCTCTTCCAGTACGACGCGGGGAGAGGGCGGGTGTTCAAGGATATCCAGCTGGGGCTTGAGCGTGACGATGCGCGCGGTGAGCTCCTCCGGCATGATGTTCATCGGAAACCCAAACACGTGCAGGTATTCTAAGAAAGCATCGCCCAACGAGAGCGTGCAGTTGGTGTGCAGATAGGCCCCTTCAAAGCGGGTGTAGAGCGCGTTGTAGTCCGGCTGGTCGAGGGCGGGGTCCATCTCGGCGATCAGCCGTTGTTCGATTCGGTAGAGCCGCTCGTACTTGCGCGATTCGGAGAGCTCAATGTCCGAAAATACGCCCTTCTTGCTGTAGGCAAGGAAGGTGTAATACCGCTGAATCTCCGGGTCGTTTTCGTCCCATTGTGGAATCAGGCGAATGATCTCCGCCTCAAACGAACTCGCCTCGAAGTATTTCAGCACGCTCACGCGCTTGTTGCCTTCGGCGACATAATACTTCCAGAGGTATTCGTAGACGCGGATTGGGTCGCGGATGCCGCTTTGCAGGTGTGCATCACAAAGGTTGATCCACTTATAGGCAAACTCCGTGTCGGAGCCAAGCAGCGGCATAAAATTATGCGCAAAGGAGTTGGCGCGGCTTGCCTGATAGGTGCCTGTGATGCGGTTGAGTGAGATGGCGCGCATGGGTTGGTCGACAACCGCGAGTACGCCGTTCTCCTCGCGCCGGGCGTGGATGACGGGCAGCAGCCCGCTCTCCCCGCGCGAGCGGCGCAGGGAAAATTCTTTTAAGCCGCGTTTTCGCGCGCGGTCGTATTCTTCGTTTGCGTTGGTGTTCTGGCTCATGTTTCCCTCCGGGGTACTGGTTTAACGGGGATGCTTATGAATGTGTGAAACTGGATGATCCATCACGGCTTGTCCGGAAATTCCATCTCTAAAATATAATAGTTATATGTGTTGACGATGGTCGTGTCGTTGTATTGCAAAATCCGCTTGGAACCGATGGAATAGGTCAGGTGCTGGTGCCCGTGCAGATGATAGCGCGGCTTGTATTTGTCGATGAGCTTTACAAACGTCTCAAACCCCTCGTGGAAGCGGTCGTCCCCGTCGCCCAGTCCCGCTGCGGGCGCATGGGTGACCAACACGTCAAACCCCTTTTTCAGCGAGAGCGCCAGCGTTGCCTTGAGCACGCGGAGGTTCATATCCCGCTCGGAATATTGGTTTGGCGCGTAGCGCTCGCTCTTGCAGCCGCCAAAGCCCACGAAACGCACACCCTTGATGACTACGGGCTTCTCTTCCAGATCGATGCAGCCCTCCGGCGGGTTCTGCTCATATCTCGTGTCGTGGTTGCCGCGGACAAATAAGAGCGGCGCGGGAATCATCGTGACAAGAAATGAGAGGTATTCCGGCTTGAGATCGCCGCAGGAGATCATGACGTCTATGCCCGTGAAGGCTTTTGCGTCAAAAAAATCCCAGATGAATTCGCTTTCATGGTCAGATAAGACCAGGGCTTTGAGTTTCATGCTCTTTGAATCGTTCCGTTTCTGAATGAGATAGTGGTGGAATGGATGGCGCTGCGTACCGCAAATCAGTGAATTGTCCTGCTATAACGATACACGCTCTTTGCGTTTCTGTAAAGCGCGGGAGCGGGGTTTACCGCAACAAAAACCCGCCCGGGTTGCCCGCGGGCGGGGCGTTCGCGTGTGAAAATATTCGCATGAGCAAATTTGCGCGTGGGCGATGCTATGCGTGATAGAGCTTCTTGAGCGCGGTCATGCCGTGCAGGATGCAGAGGCGGACGTTCTGTGCGCTGGCCTCCGCGTCGTGCAGCTCCAGCGAGCGCACAAGGGATTCGTGCAGCTTGGCGGACTTCGGAATATCCGGCGCGAGGGTAAGATGCTGGCGGACCAGCCGCGTAATCGTGCCCTCAAAGCTCTTGAACGTCATGGCGTAGACGGCGTTGCCGGAATACTGCGTGAGCAGATAATGAAAGCGCACCAGCGGCTCCACCGCATCCAGCGGGTTAGAGGCGTTCTTGATGCACTGGGAAAGTACGCGCAGCGTCTCGATATCGTCCGCGGAGGCATGCAGGCTGGCAAGCCGTGCGCATTCGCTTTCGATGAGCACGCGCAGATCCACCAGATTGCAAAACAGCGAATAATCCAGCCGGAAGCTGTCGCAATTCATCAAGGCGGCGAGCACCTGCAGGGTGCCGTGCTTTTTATAGTCGGCAATGATGCTGCCCTGCCGCGGGATGATGCGGATAAAGCCCTGGTTTGCCAGCTCCAGAATGCCGGTGTTCACCAGAGAGCGGCTCACACCGAGCTCCTGCGCGAGTTCGCGCTCGGGCGGCAGCTGCTGGCCGATCTGATATTCTCCTGAGAATATCTTCTGCTGCATCGCGTGTACAAACGACTTTTTTAAGCCTTCTTGTTTCATAGTATTCTGTTAACCGGTTGGCTTCCTTCCTGATTGTTTGGATGCGGCGTGTTTGCACGCGGTGCGCACGGGGTTTTCCCATGCGCCGCAAGGTAATCTATACAGGCAAGCGCTTCGTTTGCGCCTGTGGGGAAGCAAAAAAACGTGCCGCTGTCGGCGGCGTTCTGCGCGCGAATACTCGTCCGGCTTAGCGCAGAAACACGATGGTCAGGCAGATGCAGATCTGCCCCAGATAATAGAGCGAGAGGTTCAGCGCACGGAAGGCGGGATATGCCCGCTTTCCAAACTGGTTGAGTACCAACAGCACGTCGCTGGCTGCAAAGAACAGCCCGCCGACGGCGAAGAGCGCTCTTCCGGTGCTCTGCGGCGCTAGCGCATACAGCGTGAGCGCAGCCGCCGCCATGAGGAAGACCACGCTCAGGTAGACGATGCCGAATATTTTGATGACACCGCCGACCTCTACGCGAGAGAGCACGAAGCGAATCAGGAAAAACGAAACAACGGCAGCCACAGGCAGCGCATACAGCAGCGCGCCGGGCTGTTTTGCAATCAATGCGATGAGATAGGCCACGTGACCCAACAAAAATGCGCCGATGCCAAGCAGAAAGATCGTTCGCGCGCGCCCGGCAAGCAGAAAGCGCAGGTTCAGGCAAACATCGCCCACGGCGCCGAGCATTAAGCCCAGCACGATCAAACGCGAAAACACGCGATCCGGCGAGATTGAAAACGCTACCACACCGGCTAGCACGAAGAGCAGCGACGCGGTGCCCTTGAGCAGCAGCGCTGAGAGCATGCGTTTGCGGTGCTCCAATACGATGAAGATCGCCTCCGCCGCGCAACCAAGCAGGAGCAGGGAGATGAGAATTGTCGTCAATTTGGCCGCCCCTCTCTTGCGATTGCGCAATACCGAAACGATTGCATAAAAGCGATTGGATAAATCATGCCTATGTAACAGATTATAACAGTGTAAGCGCCTAAATTCAAGGGAAAGCGGGCGATTTCATGCCATTTTATCGCAAGCTTCGGCTTTTTTCCAACAAAAGTGGCGGGAAACGATTTTTAATCAAAATATCAAATTGCATACACTATAATCAGAAACGTATAAAAACACATTAAAGCAGTAATCGGCGGGCGACACAACGTTCTAGGCTATCAACGGCGCTGAAACCCGAAGCAGCTTTGTTTCGACACGCCGGATCACTGGGACGGCACGCGAAAGTGGTGTTTTGAACATATGACATTTTACGCCTGCTGTAAAGAGTTTTCTTGCACATTTGCTAAATAAAATTAGAAAAAGCGAGCTTGGGTGGCACAAACGCAAGGAAACGCCCCCCGGAGCTCGTCCGGGAGGCGCATTGCGGAAGCTTTGTTTCTGAATGTTCGCGCGTTACAGCGTCGCTTTCCAGAGGCCGTGGAGGTTGCAGTATTCGTATGCCGCGACGACTTTTGCGCCGCCGAGAGCAAACACGGCTTCGGGTGCGCCACCAACGGCGAGGCACTTGCGCTGTCCGCCGTCGTCGGTCTGCAGATAGATCCAGGCGATGTGGTGTTCTTCAAGCATGGGATGGTCGATGCTGCCGACATGGACGGTGCACTTGTCGCCTTCCACCTTGATGACGGGGACGTGCTTTTCCTGGCTTGCGTCAACGCTGCCGGGGATGAGCTCGGTCATGTGCTGCCCGCAGCAGCTCATGGGTGCGCCGGAATCGTGAATCATGCCAACGAGATTGCCGCAGATATCGCAGCGGAAGAAACGGGTTTCACAAGTCATGATGAAGTTCCTCCTTGATCGGTTTGATCTTATTTTGTTCCATTGAAAGCTCGCATTCGGGTGCGGCGGTTGCCGCGTTGCGCAAAGGCAGTTGAGATTGTTGCAAGGCCGGTGTATACCTGCCTGCGTTTGAGGGATTCTATCATGTATGATACACCGAATCCGTAACAATGTCACTATATAATAATAATTCCTGTTAGCGACATATATACGTGCTACTATTATTATACGAAGTTCTGCGCGAGAATGCCAGTCAATCCACAAAAGTTGACATTTCTGACTTGTATTTAACCTAAGCCGGGGTAAGACGATGCTCTTTTGCCCGTAAATCGCGCAGAAAGAGGAGAAACGGCATGTTTGAATTGGTAACTTTTAGAAATTTGATCACAAAACGCCTAAAAACAAGGTATAATCAGACAAGAGAGTATTCGGGAGGAACAGCATGGGACTCGACGCATATCTGCCAATTTGGAAACAGCTCACCAAGGAAGATCAGCAAGCGCTGGAGGCTGCCGCTGTGTTTCGCAGCGTACCCAAGGGCACGATCATCCACAACGGTACAGCGGACTGCATCGGCGTACTCGTGATCAGAAGCGGGCAGCTGAGATCCTATATCGTATCCGATGAGGGAAAAGAGGTCACGCTCTATCGACTCTTGGAGCGGGATATCTGCCTGTTCTCTGCGGCGTGCATGATGTCCAGCATCCGCTTTGAGGTCACGATTGAGACCGAGAAGGATTCCGACGTCTGGCTGATTCAAACCGAAGCATATCACGCGGTGATGGAGCGCAGCGCGCCGCTGGCGAACTACACCTGTCAGGTGCTGGCTTCGCGTTTCTCCGAGGTGATGTGGCTGATGGATCAGATTCTCTTCAAGCGCTTTGACGCGCGGCTTGCGACCTTCCTTTTGGAAGAGAGCACGATTGAGGATTGCGATACGCTGGATATCACCCACGAGAAGATTGCAAACCACATGGGTACCGCGCGGGAAGTGGTCACGCGCATGCTCAAGTATTTTCAGGAAGAGGGCATGGTCACGCTCACGCGCGGCGGGGTCACACTCGTCGACCGCTGCAAGCTGGACACAAAGGCGGGATAAATTAGATATTTTATCTTTTTATATTAGCTGCGTTGAAAGGGCAAGGCCGAAGGCCTTGCCCTTTCAACGCAAAGCGCCGTCCGGGTGGAGCCGGGCGGCGCTTGTTGCGTTGCTTGCAGATTTCTTACGGGATTAAGGAGAGAATCTGGGGTTTGGGACGAGCGCCAGCGGTCTGGTTGACCACTTTGCCGTCCTTCATGACGATGAGCGTGGGGATGCTCATGACGCCAAACCTAGCGGCGAGTTCGGGCTGCTCGTCGACGTTTACTTTGCCGACGGAGATGTCTGCCCTCTCTTTGGCAATCTCATCGATGATGGGGGAAACCATGCGGCAGGGGCCACACCAGCTTGCCCAGAAATCGAGGAGAACGGGTTTGCTCTCTTTTAAAACTTCTGCATCGAAGTTATCCTTCGTGATGACCTTTGTAGCCATTGCGTTTGCTCCTTTGCTGTTGATGATATCATTGTACGAAAATTGACGCATAGATACAGTGACTATGTTACACTGAAAATACAGCATGATTCGGACATTTTCTGCCCGAATCCAAACGCAAAAAGGGGGTTTGTTTCAGATGCAGTTGGTGATCCTATTCGGGCCGCATGCGGTAGGAAAAATGACGGTCGGGCAGGAGCTCTGCCGGATGACGGGGCTGAAGCTCTTTCACAACCATATGACAATCGAAGCGCTCGGCAACTTGTTTGTCAACCATCCGAACGTCGGCGGCAGACTGGTCAATCTCTTTCGGGAGGAGGTATTTCTGGCGTACCGCAATCTCGAGGAAAAAGGCATGGTGTTTACCTATATGTGGGCGCTAGATGCCGAGAGCGATTGGGCGTATGTGCGCCATGTGGACGAGTTGTTTTCCGAAGCCGGAGCGGAGGTCTATTATGTTGAGTTGGAGGCGGAGGAATCCATCCGGCGCGAACGAAACCGCACCGAAAACCGCTTGATGAATAAACCGAGCAAGCGGAATCTGGAGCATTCGGACACGTTGTTCTCCGCGCTGGAGAGCCGCTACCGGTTAAACTCCCTGCCCGGCGAAATCCAGAAGGAGCGCTACATGCGCCTCAACAACACCGACCTTTCGCCGGAGGAAGCCGCAAGGCAGATTTGTGCCCGTTTCGGGTTCTAATGGTTGGTTTGTTAAATTATGCACTTTAGCGCGTTAATGCAGCGCACAGAAAAAGCCATAAATCGGTAATAAATCGGCGGGAGTGAAATTTCCGGTTCTGTATTGACGTGGATGATTATGCAGGATAGACTCTGTTTATCCGAAGAAATTCACCTGGATACGGAGTATAGCATATGATTGAACTAAACGGCGCTACGCTGACCATTGACGAGGTTGTGCGCGTTTCGCGCCTCTATGAAAAGGCGGAGATTCCGCAAGAAGCGCTCACGGCCATCAACCATTCACGCGCGCATGTCGAGGCGATGCTCAAGAGCGGAGAGGCTGTCTATGGCCTCACCACCGGCTTTGGCAAGTTCTCGGACACGCGCATTGCGGACACGGACACCGAGGAGCTGCAGCGCAACCTGATCGTCAGCCACGCCTGTGGCACGGGCGAGCCCCTGCCAAGCGAGTCGGTGCGCGCGGTTATGCTGCTGCGTCTCAACGCGCTGACCAGTGGCTTTTCCGGCATCCGTATCTCCACGATGGAAACGCTGCTTGCGATGCTGAACGCCGGCGTGCATCCGGTGATTCCCGAAAAAGGCAGTCTCGGCGCGAGCGGAGACCTGGTTCCGTTGGCGCACATGGTGCTGCCGATGATCGGCCTTGGTCGCGCGGAATATCGCGGTGAAGTGCTGGACGGCAGCGAGGCGATGCGCCGCGCGGGCATTCCCGTCATCCAACTTGCGGCAAAAGAAGGCCTGGCTCTGATCAACGGCACGCAGGTGATGACCGGGATCGGCGCGCTTTGCGTCTATGACGCGGTTTCCTTAAGTAAAAACGCGGACATCATCGCCGCCCTCACCTGCGAGGCGCAGAGCAGCATCACCAGCGCGTTTGACCCGCGCGTGCATGCGCTCCGCGGGCATCTGGGGCAGATTGCATGCGCAGAGAACCTGCGGGGATTGCTCGCGGGCAGCAGTCTTTCGCTGGCGAGCATGCCCGGCAAGGTGCAGGACGCGTATTCGATTCGCTGCATCCCGCAGATTCACGGCGCAAGCCGGGACGCGATTGCATATGTTTTTGACGCGGTGGGTCGCGAGATCAACGCCGTCACCGACAATCCCCTGATCTTTCCGGAGGAGGGAGACGTCATCTCCGGCGGAAATTTTCACGGGCAGCCGATGGCGCTTGCGCTCGATTTTCTTGCCATTGCGCTGGCGGAGTTTGCGAATGTCTCCGAGCGCAGAACCGAGCGCCTGGTCAACCCCGCGCTCAACAATCACCTGCCCGCGTTCCTTGCGCCCAACGGGGGCCTCAACAGCGGATTTATGATCGCGCAATACGCAGCGGCGGCGCTGGTTTCGGAAAATAAGATACTGGCGCACCCTGCCAGTGTGGATTCGATTCCATCCTCCGCCAATCAGGAGGATCACGTCAGCATGGGCACCATTGCGGCGCGAAAAGCGGTCGAAATCCTCAAAAACGCACAGCGCGTGCTCGCCATCGAGCTCTTCACGGCGGGGCAGGCGGCGGGGATGATCGGCGCGGACAAGCTTTCGCCCGCGACCCGCGCGGCGTTTGACGTGCTAAGAGCCGAGGTACCGCAGATCGAGCGCGACGTGGTGATGTATGAGCAGATGGCAAAATGCGAGCGCATCGTAATCGAGAACCGGCTGATTCCCGTTGTGGAAGCCATCACGGGCGAACTCAATTGAGCAGGCGAGGAGGTACGCGAGTATGAACGAGACTACCGCGCGAGCGGAAACGATCCGCCTCGGCGGGGAGCTGCCGCCCATGCCGGACTTTGACTCAACCAAGCGCCGCGCGCCGGATCGCGGCTTTCGCCTCAGCCCCGCGCAGACGCGGCAGGCGCTGAAGAACGCCCTCAGGTATGTGCCGGAGTCGCTCCACGAAACCCTCGCGCCGGAATTCCTGCACGAGCTCAAGACGCGCGGGCGCGTTTATGCCTATCGCTATCGTCCGCAGGGGCGCATCTACGGCAAGCCGATTGACCAATATAAGGGCAACTGCCTTGCCGGGCGCGCGCTGCAGGTGATGATCGACAACAACTTGGATTTTGATGTAGCACTTTACCCTTACGAGCTCGTCACCTATGGCGAGACGGGGCAGGTTTGCCAGAACTGGCTGCAATACCGCCTGATTAAGCGATATTTGGAAGAACTCACTGACGAGCAGACGCTGGTGCTGGAGTCGGGGCATCCCGTAGGTCTCTTTCCGAGCAAGCCGGAAGCCCCGCGCGTGATCCTCACCAATGCGCTGATGGTCGGCATGTTTGACAACATCGACGACTGGGAGATCGCCGAGCAGATGGGCGTCGCCAACTACGGCCAGATGACCGCGGGTGGCTGGATGTACATCGGCCCGCAGGGCATCGTCCACGGCACGTTTAACACGATTCTCGGCGTCGGGCGCAAATATCTCGGCGTCTCCAGCGAGGGCGACTTGCGCGGCAAGGTGTTCATCTCGTCGGGGCTCGGTGGCATGAGCGGCGCGCAACCCAAGGCCGCGTTTATCGCGGGCGCGGTGGGCGTGTTTGCGGAGGTGGACGCTTCCCGCATCCAAACCCGCCTAGATCAGGGCTGGGTCAACATGGTTTCCGGCGATCTGGATGAAGTCTTCTCCCGCGCGGAATCGGCAAGACAGAGCGGCGAGCGCATTTCGATTGCGTATCATGGCAACATTGTCGATCTACTGGAAGCCGCGATTCAACGCAATTTTAACATCGACATGCTCAGCGACCAGACCTCCTGCCACAACGCCTACAACGGCGGATATTGTCCGGCGGGGCTGACGTTTGACGAACGCACAGCGCTGCTGCACCAAGACCGCGCGGCGTTTGCCAAACGCGTGGATGATTCGCTTCGGCGGCACTTTGACGCGATCGTTGCGCTGGCGGAGCACGGCACGCGCTTCTTTGACTACGGCAACTCCTTCCTCAAGGCAGTGTTTGACGCGGGCGTGATGGAGGTTTCGAAAAACGGCACGGACGCGAAGGACGGCTTTGTCTTTCCGTCCTATGTCGAGGACATCATGGGTCCGCTGCTGTTTGACTATGGCTTTGGCCCGTTTCGCTGGGTGTGCCTCAGCGGCAAGCATGAGGATCTCGTCAAGACCGACCGCGCGGCGATGGACTGCATCGACCCCGCGCGCTGCTGGCAGGATCGGGACAATCACGCCTGGATTCGCGACGCGGAAGGTAATCAGCTCGTCGTCGGCACCGAGGCGCGGATTTTGTATCAGGACGAAGAGGGCAGGTGCCGCATCGCGCTCAGGTTCAACGACATGGTGCGCAGCGGCGAGATCGGCCCCGTCATGCTAGGTCGCGACCACCACGATGTCTCCGGCACGGACTCGCCGTTTCGCGAGACCGCGAACATCAAGGACGGCAGCAATGTCATGGCGGACATGGCGGTACAATGCTTCGCGGGCAACGCCGCGCGTGGAATGACGCTCTGCGCACTGCACAACGGCGGCGGCGTGGGCATCGGAAAGTCGATCAACGGCGGATTTGGCCTGCTGCTGGATGGAAGCAGCCGCGTGGATGAGATCATCAAAAGTGCGATGAGCTGGGACGTCATGGGCGGCGTCGCGCGACGCAGTTGGGCGGGCAACGCGGGTGCAATCGCCACTGCACAACGATATAATAAAAGAGAAGCTAACAGAGCGCACATCACGTTGCCATTTTTAGCAAATGAAGATTTGCTTGACCGAGTATTATCAGAGAACTAATTAGGAGAAATATTTATGGCTAAGATTATCGAATGCGTACCCAATATCTCAACCGCGGATGGCGACCTTGTGAATCAGGCCGCAGGCGTAGTTCGCTCCACGCCGGGCGTGACGCTGCTCAACACCTCGAGTGACGCAAGCCACAACCGCACGGTGATCACGTTCGTCGGCGATCCCGCGGGCGTGGAGGAAGCAGCCGTCCAGCTCGCGAAATTTGCCGCGCGCTGCATCGACCTCACAAAGCACAAAGGCGAGCACCCGCGCATGGGCGCCATCGACGTGGTTCCCTTTATCCCCATCCGCGAGGTGAGTTTGGAGGAGTGCATCGCGCTCTCCAAGACCGTTGCCGCGCGCATCTGGGAAGAGGCTTGCATGCCCGTGTTCCTCTATGAAGCGTCTGCATCCGCGCCGCACCGCGAGAATTTAGCTGCCATCCGCAAGGGACAGTTTGAGGGCATGGCTCAGAAGGTGAAAGAGCCCGACTGGGAGCCGGATTTCGGCGGCAAGACCATCCACCCCACCGCGGGCGTGGTCGCTGTCGGCGCGCGCGCGCCGCTGATTGCGTTCAACATCAACCTTTCCACGGCGGATGTCGCCATCGCGGACAAGATCGCCCGCGTGATTCGCCAGTCCGGCGGCGGCCTCAACTGCGTCAAGGCGCTGGGCGTGTTCCTCAAAGAAAAAAACTGCGCGCAGGTGTCGATCAACATGACCAATTATTGCCAGACACCGCTCTACCGCGCGGTGGAGTTCGTCCGCTTTGAGGCGGCGCGCTACGGCGTGAGCATCATCGGCACGGAGATTGTGGGCTTAGTTCCCATGCGCGCCTTGATCGACAGCGCGGAGTATTATTTAGGAATAGAAAACTTCGATCCCGAAAATCAGGTGCTGGAGTATCGGCTAAACTAAGTTCGATTTATTTTAGATCGCAATTGAATTGCATATTGTTTCAATCGGCATCACGGAGGGCGAAAAAATGCTCCTCATCCACAACATCAGCCTTCTGCAAACCCCCGTCGGCAACATGAGCCTGCGGGGTGTTTCGCAGTGCGAAAACCGCAAAGTTCGCAACGCCAGCGTGCTCATCGACGGCGAAACCATCGTCGATATCGCGCAGGATGGTGCGCTTCCCGTCTGCCCGCCGGACACCATTCGGCTGGACGCGCAGGGCGCGTTCGCGACCCCTGGCTGGGTGGATGCGCATACGCACCTCGTCTTCGGCGGCTGGCGGCAGCACGAGATTCCGCTCAAGCTCAAGGGAGCTAGCTATCTCGAGATTCTGCAATCCGGCGGCGGCATCCTTGACACCGTGCGCCAGACGCGACAGACGAGCGAGGACGAGTTGTTCTCCCGCGCGATGGGATTTCTCGACGAACAACTGCACTTTGGCGTGACCACGACGGAGATCAAGAGCGGCTACGGGTTGGATCTGGAGAATGAGTTGAAACAGCTCCGCGTCATCCGCCGCCTGAATGCGGCGCACGCGATGGATATCGTGCCGACCTGCATGGCGGCGCACGCCGTCCCGCCGGAGTTTGCCGGGCGCACGGATGCGTATGTGGACTATGTTTGCACGACGATCTTGCCGCGCGTGGCAGAGGAGCAGCTTGCGCAATACTGCGATGTGTTTTGCGAGACGGGCGTGTTTTCGCCGGAGCAGAGCAGACGCGTGCTGGAAACGGCGCGTTCTCTCGGCTTGGGGCTCAAGATTCACGCGGACGAGATCGACGCCATCGGCGGCGCACTTCTCGCGGGTGAGCTAGGCGCGGTCTCTGCCGAACACCTGATCGCCACCGACGACGCGGGCATACTCGCGTTGGCAGCGGGTGGCGTCACCGCGTGCCTCTTGCCGCAGACGTCGCTCTACCTCAATAAAAACTTCGCGCGCGCGCAGGAGATGATTGCGCAAGGTGTCGCGGTCGCCATCGCGTCGGACTTCAACCCCGGCTCGTGCCCATCGCTGAATCTTCAACTCTCGGCGAATCTCGCCTACCTGCGTTATCGCATGACGCCTGAGGAAACGCTGACCGCGCTGACGCTCAACGCCGCCTGTGCCATCGGGCTTGGCAGCCGCCTCGGTACCATCGAGCCCGGCAAGCAGGCCGACCTGACCCTCTGGAACACGGACGGCATGGAGATGCTGCTCTACCGCATGGGAACCAATCAGGTCAAGGCGGTGGTCAAGCGGGGGAAGGTTGTTGTGGGGTAGGGGAATAGGGGATATGGAAACAGCGCTTGAGAGGGCGCATCAGTATTTAAAGGAAAGACCCTTATGGGTCTTTTTTTATGGCTGCGGTGATCATATACGAACAGATGACACTTCGGGTATGAAACAGAGAATTCGTGTTTTTTAACGTTATGTAATTTTGAAAAACTCCCGTCTTATGCGGGTTTTCGGCATTTATCGTAATGTTTCTTATAGTACCTTTTTACACCTTCTGTGTCAGATTTGTGTCAGGTGTATATCTCACTTCGCTATGCATTTTGAAGAAAACGGATTATACATGAGTGGCTAACAGATTAACTTGGCTTACATTTAATGCTTAAACAGCCCCAATAAACCGTCTCTAATCGCTTTACTGCGACGGGGTAAGCTCGCAAGCCGATTTTTGGTTTTGTCACATTTTGACGCACAAGGGGGGGGTTAATCATGAATATGAGTGTTGAGAAATCGGGGAGTTCGAGTCCCTCCATCCTTACTGGTTAACCCCTCACGAAGTGATACAATCACGCGAATCACGGGGGTGGATGCAGATGGATATTACTGGGTGCAAATGAGATTAAGAGGGCGTGCAGACCAACCATTTAACTGTTAAGTAGATTTTAAACAACGACCTCCGGGTTATGAGTTCGTATTTATGCGAGGAATCATTATACATACGACTTTAATCGAAGATAATCGCCGATCTTTGCGGATATTTCGTAATGTATTTTTAGCAATCGTGAGCGATTATAAGCCATTATTGATGGTGATAAACATCAAATAAACATCAGGTAGTAGGTTACATTAATACAATTTATATAGGGAATTAGTGTTCAAAGCCTACTAATGGTGCTAAATAAACCTTCACGACTGATAGTATCGCTCGAAACGGGGTGAACGTGCAATAAGGAGTATTGTACGAAGCCACTTTTAACATCCTTGTAGATCGACTTTGACCATAGAAAAATAGAAAATATAAATTTAGCAAAGCTGAAGATTATATCCTTTGAGAAGAGTGTATTATCGGTTCAGTAATTATCTATTAGTATTCTGTTGCACATGAATTGTGATTCAGTCTGACTCAGAGAGCAGTTTTTGATTTTCTCAGATTCAGCTCGCTTCCTTGTATAATTTATGATAACATTACTTCAAATGATTGTTCCGATTGATTTTAAACTATCATAATTATCCGATGATTATCCTTATTAACACAAATCAAGAAAATTTACTCGTAGCCAGCTAAGAAGAATATTGCATTTCTTTTCTTGTGATTTTTACCAGAATTTCAAACTTGAGGAGAGAGAATCATGAATGTTGAAATCATTGTTGCACTAATTACGGCTACGATATCTTTTATAGCTTTACTTATTGCGAGAATTGTTGAAATAAGGGAAAATCGAAAAAATCGATATGCATCAATAATAACAAAACAGACTATAAGCAATATGTTGTTCACAAGAGAAAATTTTTCGATAATCCTTTCGAATACTAATCCAATACTTTTAAGTAGCTACGCAAACAAAAACAGTGAGGAAATAAAAGTAAAGCTAGTCCGCGCTTGTACAAATATCGAATTGCAGTTTAAGTCAGCTTTTTCAATGGAAGTTGACATGATAAACGTAATGAGAGAATTAGTATGCCTTTTTTTTAATTATCTTAGTAACACGAATACAGAACAACTTGATCTAGTAATTGCTAAGCATTTTGAGTTGGCTGAACTTGTTGAATTGTATGATTATGCTGATTGGCTGTATTCTAAGGATCAGGCATGGTATAGAAAGAAAACGCAAGTAGATTTCGAACAAATATATCATCAACAACAAAAACTATTTGAAGAAGCAAGGAAACCAGTAACATGGGAAACAAATAATAGTAAATATTTATTAGTCAGTAAAATTGATAAAACATAGGGTAAAAATCAAGAATTGAGTTTGATAGTAATGATGTGAACCGGTGCAATAGAATCGCAGATAAGAGAACAAAATACGTCAAGGGGAAGGAACACAGAGATTGAATTGTAAACTAAAAAAAGGAGTCCATTTACAGTAAAAAATTGAATGAGTGAGTCGGCGAAATAATTATTAATCTATCGATTGAAGAAGGCGATTCAGCGTTTACAATCACTATAAGTTCTGATAGAATATACCTGTTTATATATATCTAATAAATTACCCCTTAAATACAATGCTATATTGCTAGTTTTCAAAGATAACCGAGTGAAGTCATCACCGAGAAAGGCATATTATCATCTTGATAAACTATGCTAAATTGGGTAGAAAAATGAGGCAGTGGTATTCTCTCGACGAAGAAAAGGAGGGAAAAACCATGACCGAAAAACGAGAAGGAAGAATGTTCAGCGAAGAACAGAAGTTAGCAGTAGGTTGAACTGTCCACCACGGCAAACCCAGAAGCGAAATCATCCGGGAGTATGATCTGACAGCCTCTGCTCTTGACAAATGGACGAAGCGGATCAACGAAACGGGTTCCAACAACGAGAAAGACAATAGTACCATCGAAGTGCAGGAATTGATACGGCTATGTATGGGATATCAGCAACTGCGAATGGAGAATGACGTTTAAAGCAAGCGGCGCTGATATTCGCACGAAAGCAATAGTGATCAAAGCCAATGCCCGTAAATACTAAATATCAGCGCTGCGCAAATGTCTAAGCATTGCGCGGAGCACCTATTATTACGAATACCATGATCATCGAGATGAAAGCTCCTTGGCAGATGCGGTTCAAACGGCATACGACGAGAACCGTCATGTCTACGGTCATCGAAAGCTGAAGCGTGTGCTATTTTGGGAAGGATGGACTGTTTGCACCGCAGTATCGGACGAATCATGGCGAAACGCGGCCTAGTTTCGGCCTATACTTGCAAGTAATACCTTGTCCATTCATCAAGGAGTAACGAAGCAACTATTCCGAACTTTCTGGAAAGAGATTTTGACAATCAGACACCTAGAGCCTGTGTCGTGAGTGATTTGACTTATGTGCGTTATTGGAACGAGATGGGCGTATGTCTGCATCCTGATTGAGCTTGGGGCTCGTGAGATCATTGGATAAAGCGCAAGCGCAAAATAAAACGCCGAGCTGGTCCACAAAATGTTTTCAACGGTAAAGAGGAATCTATTCGATATCCCAATGTTTCACACGGATCGGGGCAGTAAGTTCGATAATATGCTGATCGACGAATTGCTCGGCAGCTTTCAGATAAACCACTCGCTGAGCATGGAAAGTCTCTTACGACTGTGCTGTGGCCGAATTTATCCATTCTCGTCGCTTCGAAAAGATGGGGTAACTCCAGTTGGAGCCGCTGGAGTATGTTCACTGGTTCAACAACATCCGTTTACACGGAATGCTCGGATACTTGTCATCTGCATAGTATATGAGATCCCGTACCTTATACAACCTGTTGGACTTACTATTGACAATCCATTTTATTAAGTCTTTTGAAAACTTTGAAAAGTTTCTACATAAGAGATTTTGCCTTATTAGAGTAAAGGGGATTGTGGAGCCGGCCAATGGAACAATTTAAAATACAGAGGGATGAGATCAATCGCCTCTCGTTACAACTAAGAAACGCTTATCATGAATCGGAAACAGAGACAGCAGATTGTTTTACTATTCCGTTGGGTGGATCAATGACCGAGTCCATTGGAGCGTGGCCTGAGTTCATACTCCGTGGGACTTTTTGTAAACGCTCATATATGGGGCTATGCTCTCCGTGTTTTTACTCTCGGTCGCCAATATCTTTCCAGAGCCGTTCAGCCTATCTGGATATGATATCAAGACAAATATCCTATATTATTGATAATTTCGGAAAGTTAGTTATTGAACGCCAATATGGGAAAGTCTTCGAAAATTCTCAAGTGGTATCTTTAGTGCTGACCCCTACGGGTTCGTTTTTCGATGATTATGAGTTCCCTATCGAAATTAGACTTGATATGGAACGACGACTTGTAAAAATAGCAGAGGAGTTGCATATAGACATACAACTACATATCGAGTCACACTGCGAAGATTTCATTCAATACAGTTTATCCGACAAAATAAGTTGTGATGAAATTGCGCTTTTAAAAAAACTAAATACTAAAGTTGTTTTTGGTTTTGAGAGTAAAAATGAATATGCTAGAAATGTCTTATATAATAAACATCTTGCATTATCCGACTTCGAAACAGCAACGGAGAAGTTACGAAGTCTAGGCTTAACACCTGGTGCTTTTGTCTTTGCAGGCTTGTTTGCATTCAATGATTTGCAGACACGTAACGATGTGCTTAATACTGTTTCATATTTATTGAGAAGGAGAGTATTTCCTGTATTGATGTTTCAAAATGTGCAACCTTATACAATTACTGATGTTTTACTGAAACAAGGTAAAATTAAGCTACTCGAACCTCTGACCGTTGCTTGGATTATTGAAGATGTTTTGGCACTGCTACAAAAACAACCGTCTTACTGGCTTATAGCCGACCCGGTTGGGGGACCGCCTGAACCAGAAAGCCACATATTTCGAAAGCCAATATATACTTGTAATAATTGTTCGGATATTATTTACAAGGCTCTTGTTGAATTGAGGACCACTCGGCTTTTTGATCAATTCCTAGCGACCTTCGCGACACTCAAAAAGTGCAATTGTTATGTAAAATACAATGCTTACATAAGATCACTATCAGATGATTGTGATACTGCTCAATCAGCAGCAGATAATCTATTGTACATGTGCCAATGTGAAACTCAAGCATATCTTGCATTATATGGAGGGAAGAATGAGGTTGACCGAAATCGCTAAAATTAAAGCGGATCTGCTTTGCTATGGTGTTAGGTTAGAAACTAGGGCAAAGGAAATCAGTACAATTAAGAACTCGTATTTGCTCGACGGCGGATTCGTACATGCGGCTCATTTTTTGATTGATGGGATAGTTATAAATACTTGTATATCTGAAGATTTCTGCAAACGGTCGCCCTATGAAATTTCAATCGAGAATGACGAGTCCGTATTAAGAAGGGATGGCGAGTTCATTAGTCGTATCGAAGTTTTGCCATTACCAGACTGGTGTTTGGAAAAAGTAGATGGATATATGATTGGAGACTATTTAAGGCCACATTCACCTAACTGTATTTCTTGTTGCCCTGTACTGAAATGTACATACTATGCTAACGGGACTCAGTGTAAGTTCTGCAGCTTAGGTGCTCGCGCAGATAGCAATGAATTTACTGCTGTATTGCCTGTAACCACGGTTGTAAAAATGATAGAGGAAGCTCTTCAATATAATTCTGAATATGAGATTGCGTTGAGCGGTGGAACTTGTAGTTCAGATGACAAATCTGCGCTATATTTCTCTGAGATATGTGAGATGCTAAAAGATCATCACGACATTCAGTATGAAATTTCCGTTGAGATGGCGCCGCCTGATAGGGATGAGTATATAGAGAAACTTTTTGATGCAGGTGCAACTGCGCTAATAATGAACATTGAAATCGCTAACGAAATGCTGCGTAAGACCATTTGTCCAGGCAAATCCAATATTCTTTTAAGCAGATATTTTTCAGCGATGAAAAAAGCGGTTTCTATATTTGGGCGGGGGAAAGTATCGAGCGTACTAATTGCAGGAATTCAGCCGTCTGAGGATATTCTAACACTATGTAAAAAGCTGATTCCGATGGGTGTAGTGCCAACCATTATTCCATTCAAACCACTTGATGGTTGCCAAATGAGTGAACATCCAATAGCATCTGCTGACGAGGTTTTGCGCATAGCTGAAGAAGTAAACGAATTATTGAGAGCAGAAAAGTTAGTTGCTGGCAATCAGGGGGGGTGCACGAAATGTGGCGGGTGTTCTCTTGAATCTGTCTTTCAGCTGACATATAACAGTTGAATAAAAAGGAGAGAAATCATGGTTACAATTATTCACGGCGGGCATCGCGAAGGATTGTGTTACAATGCTGCACAGAACCTTAAGAGTTATCTTGAAAGCAAAAGTGAACCTGTTAAGTTTTTTAGCTTGAGGGACTATCACTTTGATTTCTGTTGTGGGAATCAACCTTGCCAAAACTCGGGATATTGTATCTACTCTGATATTTTGACTGACGAGATATTGCCAGCAATCAAAGAAAGTACAGCGCTGATCATATTTACGCCTACCTACTTCAACTTACCACCGGCAATCTTGAAGAACTTCATTGACAGGAGTAATTTGTTATTGACGATCGACGAGAGACAAAGACTGTACTTCGGGGCATGGGTTTCTGGGCAGACAGAAGAAGACAGTTTGGAGCAATGCTATCACGGCTTGGAAACGTTTGCTGAAATATGCGAATACGACATACTAGCGAATGGTCACGTACTACGCGTTGAGCAGGATGTTCAGCAGACTCAACTAACGAATAGTGACAGAAATACTATTGAGAAAATGGCGATTGAAATAATCTCATTAAGTCAAGGGAGAGTATAAGAGAATGGAAAAACCGATTATCAGTACCAATTTCGGGATAGCTCAGAAAGTAATCGAACCTTATGATAATACTCGAGATACGGCTGAATCGGTTTACTTTATGGCAAATGCTTTATGGCGATGCTACAAAACAATTCAAAACGAAAGCGATCGTTTTACAGCTTCTGAGTGGAAAGAAGCAGTTAATACGCTACAATTTGCGGCAAAGGTGATCGGCGAAAAAGAGGTTGATTTCTCACTTATCCCAGATTATATTGTTAAAAATGTCCGTGATACAGCGTCTGCCACAAAGACTGGTTCAAGTGACATTTTGGAATCCTGCGCAGTTCTTGTAGACAAAGATATATTCGATAAAGATGACCTCTCAAAGTACCTACAAAAAGCATATCTAGTAATTATATTAGCGATTCTTAAAAACCTTGCGGGTAATGACATTTTTTCACTCATTAACAAGTGCATCGTTTTTGATCATTTGGGCAATCAAGCCTATTCGCAATCAGAATTTTGCGGATTATTGAAAAAAGCAACAGGTAAGGCATCGGTTGCAACATTCGCGTCAAAAAAGAAGCTGGATGTCTATTATAGCTTAGGGATGCTCAACTATAGACTGAATAACTATAATGAAGCGATAAAATTGCTTCAAAAGTATGCGGAAAACTTGATTAATCAAGAATTCGCCGTAGCTGCTGTTTCAACAAAGTGCGGACTTGTCTACATATTAATCAGTATAGCCTACTGTTTTGAAAAGCTTAATAATTCCGAATCTATCAATAAAGCAATCAACATTCTCGAGGCAGTTAAGAAAAATATACCTGTCGATGCTTTTAATTCAACAAAGCACATGTCGCGAATCTACGGTAAAACGAGCGAGAAACCAGATGGACAATGCTATATAGATTATAATGTGTGTGACCGTCGAACGCGAATGGAAATTTTCCATGCGCTTGCTCATTTTTACAATGAGCGAGCTGTGTTTTATTCCGAGGCAGTTGATACAGCAGAAGATATTAGAATTGCTCGTGAGTATATCTCTATTGCAAAAAGCATGGATGATGAAAATTCACTACATTCTTGCCATGGATTAATGTGCTTTGAGGATAATGATTTTGGGCGTGCTACAAAGATATACGAAGAGGCTTTATTGATAACTGATGTAAATTGCAGTGACGCTTTGCGTCTAGAGTTACTGTTCTATTATGCGCAGTCGATATCTGCAAGCGCGGGAATAAATTCTGCAAATCCGTACTGGCTTAAGTTTGAGGATTATTGCCAAAAAACAAATAACGAAGATGCGTTAGCTCAGTATCGCATAATTAAAACTAAAGCTTTACTATCAGGCTCAAAACTATATGAGTGGAAGCTAGCTGAATTCCGAAAAATGCTAGATGAGATTCTTGCTTATCGGCTTTCAAAATATGTGCCAAAGTCGGTTGCTGCAGAACGTGATCGAATCATTCTAACACTTAACACGTTTTATGCCTTGAGAAGCATCATCGATGGGAAGTCTTCTTGGACTGATGGAATTGAGGAAGCTTTTTATAATCTTGGTAAGTATTTGGTATATATTCGAGATAAAAAGTGTTCATATAGTAATTTTGAGCTAAAACAAGAATGGCTTCTTTCTATAAACGATCACAGTACAGAATGTGAAGATAATAGAAATAATGAAGTAGAGATTCGAAGATTCAGACAAACAGCTGATGATGAGATTTTCTTTATAGAATATAAAGGGTTAAGAGTTGTCTGCTTTGGTGACTACAGAAACCTCATAGGATCGATTTATAATGTATCTTTTCGCGGAAAATTGAAGGAAGAATACGAGAATGAAGTTGTTGAGCAGTTTAAAAGTAATAAACATGTAGATGTACTCATTCTTGCTCCAACAGAAGAATTTGCAAATAATGCTCCGCGCCAGAAGGTTCTCAGAGAAATAATGTTATCTGGTGTTTGTGCTGTTGCACTTGGTAGTACCGCAGCGAAAATAGCGAAAGTTGTTAATGGTAGAGGTCAGAACTTATCGCCCGTTTATTGTGCTATAAATAAAAGCGAAGCGCTACAAATGGCATTTTGTTTGGGGATATACGAATTAATGCGCAAAAACCTAATTTCTCCAACACCGATGCTTGGACTCGCTCCGCTAGTAGAAAGCAAGTCATATTCATTTCAGGCAGGCGAGCGTATTCCTAACCTGTTGTTACCGCCTTCTTTTGATGCGACTGATAGGCAACTATGTGATAATCTTGTAAGTATTATTAAAAAACTTGATTCGATTCAATTGAATATTCACAAGAAGAACCAGTTTCCTAAAAACTCGAAGGAAGTATTAGAGAAATATCAAGGTTTACTTGAAAACCAAAGTGATATATCGTTCATCGCCTTTTTTGACGAACAGTCCACAAGTAACTCTCAACTACATACTATTTCATATGTTTTATTGAAAGAAAGTTTAAAGCAATGCATTGAATATATTTGCCCTGGGACACCATTGGAAAAGTATGCACTAGTTTCGATGTATAAAACAGTTGCTGGTTACGAGGATGCAGATACCACAATTGCAGAAGCTCGTAAGCCGGGTTGTTTTTGCTGTTCAGATGATTGCCCGGACAAATATTGCAACTCCCTCTGTGTTGGGTTGCAAGAGAAATCACCTTGCGCTGAGCAAACGAAAAAACTATTACAAAATATATTTTCATTAATTGAAGTAAAGAAAAACGTACATTGCATTTGCACAAACCTTGAATACACTAATTCAAAGGGAATATTACTTATTATCACAGACTATTTGGAAGCATCTTCCAAAGAGTTGCGACAAATCTGTAGGGCTGTTCACAGAAGTATTGGAGATTATGATGATCCGATTCCTGTACCGCCGAGTCACATACAGTTTGCAACGGATCATGTTATTTGGGAGACTTTACTTGACTTAAAGAAGGAACTTGAAAAGGCCAAAGAGTCATCAAGCAAGGCATCAAAAATCGATGGAACTGCAAATAATGTTAAGGACAACGCAAAGCGCATCTCATCGGATATTAAAGTTTTTATTAGTAACGTTAATACTGCTTTATCGAAGGGGAAATCCACTCCGCCAATTATGGAGGTGGTGTTCCTTGACTCTTTGAAGACATTACAGGAAAAGCAACCATGGGGTGACTATATGACTACGGAAATAAACGACCACCTGGACACTATTTTATCACATGCGAAAGAGAGGTATCCAAAATGAATAGCAGGTCAGCAGCGATTCATAATGAGAAGTTGCTCAAATATCGCACAAAAAATGAAATGGTACCAACATTTTTTAGCGGCATATTTCTTACCAGCGCAATAAATATTCTTACTAACAGCACATCCCGCTTACACATTTTCGAGATGCTTGCTATGGTAATGATGTTTGCATCCTGTGTTCTGTTTTTTATAGAAGCATCGAAAATCCATGAACTGCAGGTCTGGTATGGCTCACTTACCGATGAGAACAAGAAAAAAGAATATTTTTTGAATAGCGCTACCGGCTGGGATTTGGGCAACTGGAAAGGTTTTTACAAAAAAATTATAGTTTTGTTGCCTGTGTTTGCATGGATAACTGGCTCACTTAGTTTACTAATTTATTTTTTATCAACCGATATAGAAAAATTTATAGTTCAAATCGGGTGCATTTGCCAATTGAAATGACAGGCGGTTTTAATATGAACAAATACTTCATAGGCACAGGCAGCGGAAACTCAACATACGATTTGAATGCATTTGATAATGCGCTTTTAGCTTCGGGGATAGCGGATTATAACTTAGTAAAGCTTAGTAGTATTCTCCCCGCAAATTGTCAGCGCGTAGATTCTGTTGATCTGCCAAAAGGAATGTTTTTACACACTGCATTCTCTAGGTGTATAGAGAATCGACCTGGAATTATTATCTCTGCCTCAGTAGCTATTGCAATTCCCAAAAACAATGCAATTTCAGGAGTTATAATGGAAGTTTCTGGGGATTATGAACCTGAAACTGCCAGTAAAATAGCCTGCACAATGGTAAGAATTGCGATGCAAGAAAGAGGTATTACTGAATATGACATCGAGAAGGGAACTATTTCTATGATAACTAGAGAAGGTTTTAATTGTGTGGTTGCGGCTGTCTCTATCTGGTAATATTACTCTAACAGGCTGTGTGTTGTTTGCGTTGGTTAAATTATTAGCTAATCAAACATTTTCGGAATATTATGAATGAATAAAGGGGTATGAGATGGAGCTCTTTTTTATATATACACTATAGTAAACCAAAGACAGAAAATTTACTAACAAGAGAGGAATATTGGGGGGAGGTAAAGCATCCTAAGATTGTTAATAGGTTTTGGGTGATGCGTTTCTTGGAGGGCTTATCGACTACTATTCAGATTATCTATAACTTAGAATTTTTAGACATATGAACACAAGAAAATCCGTTGAAGAATCTATGTGATATTATTGCTAAAGCTAGTAACTCCATTTTGAATTATAACTAGGACCATACTTTGATCGCCTCAATTGAATGCATTGACAGATAGAAATTGCCGAATAAAGCAGATAGCTTTAACAAAACATAAACTGACCGTTCACATGTTTCATTTCATAAAACAACATTGTTGTGATAGTTTTAGGTATTATGCCGTTAATAACTTTAATCGACAGCACAGAAGAACAACAATACCATGCGTAGTATCTGTAATACCTAATACACTACTGAAGGCATAATTGCATGTAACCTTTTGAAGTTCGACAATATGGAAGGTGATAAAAGTGACAATATATTCAAAAATGCTTAATGAACAAGAGATAACCGATTCACTTCCTAATGAAAGCAAACGAATATTAATAGTCGCGTGCGGAAGTTGCATGAATGAATCGTTAGCATTTGAAAATGAATTACCTATTAGTATATACACTGAAGAAGGGGAAAATGTTTCGATAGCATCCGTTTACACTGCACAAAAACTTGCAGCGAAATTAGAGAATTTAGGGTACGAGACAAAGATAATTGTTGATGGTATATGTATAATTAGAGATAATAATAAAACGCTCTTACTAGAATCCATTAAGAGCTTTAAACCAGATACTATTCTCTCGATATCATGCAAAGCAGGATTATTCGGAATTAAAAAATTGACTGACATCAAGGCTATAATAGTTACAAAGCATGTTGGTTATTTATCAATTGTTTATAAAGAGAATGGGTATATGCGATATATAAAACATGCAGATGTTTCATTAATTAATAAACGAAACGGAAGTGAAGATAGTGCCAATATATAGCAGAACAATAAATGATTCAGAACTTCTAAATACAATACCGGAGGGATCTGAAAGTGTCCTGATTGTAGCTTGTGGCGGGTGCATGAATGAGTCTCTAGCATATGATTGTCACACGCCAATCACTCAAAAACTAGAGGATGGCAATCTTGTAGCGTATTCAGCACGCGCGGAAGCTGAGAGAGTTGCGAATATTCTAATTAGTAATGGGTATACTACAAAGATACTTATGCCATCATACAATATGCTTGTATTATGCATTTCAGATGAGAAAAGCTTTCTTGAACTGTTTAAGTTAGATTATAAACCCGATTGCGTACTTGTACTTTCATGTGATGCTGGAGTTATGGCTGTTAGACGATATATTGATTCGCGTGTACTAAATATTACGAGGCAATGTGGATTTCTGTCTTTTTCACTAATAATCAATGAAAACTGTGAAACGATGGATTATGCTCAATCAACTATGGAAGTATCAAATTGTAATTTCTGTCAAAAATGTGCCGCAGGCAAGAATTTATAAAAGTTTACGCTTCATGATGAAATCATAAAATGCTAAAACTCAACAAATTTTTGATGCTGAAAATATTGTGTAGTCGCAGAATAAAAGATAACTCTGCAGTGCCTAAAATTTTGTTTATACACAAAACGTTAGATAATTTCTATTAACTCAGAGGGGCAAGTTCCATCCTTGCCCCGTTTTATCATCATCAATTGATGGAAATGGATGCGCCATTTCTAGTACCTCTCAAGGAGCAGTTCGAATGGAATGATGATAAATTATTGTTTATATGCCTTTAAGGCTCGATTTCAGAATTAATGCAGCCGATACAGGTATTTCAGAGCGCAGTGCGGACGGGGGCTTATTATATAGTCCCTTCGCCATCGCTCTAATGTATTTCTGGCTCACTCCAGAGACTTGAACCAGTACATGTTTGCGCGTCAATTTTGTCACTAACCCCGGGGGCTTCTGCCGTAGATTCGATGTACGGATTGTCTGTCGGCCTTTGGAATGATGATGATTATAATTACTAAAACAGATGCTCACTAAGGTTGATAATAACCAATTATCTTCGGTTCTGTTGGGGGCCGATAAGAGTTGAAGCCAACGGACTTGTGCTTGTACACAGCAGGATAGAACGTTGGACTCCGACTCCGCTGGTTGCAGGCGAGAAATTGACAACTACATACTTGTGCCTGTAGCTCAGCTGTATAGAGCGTTGGACTCCGACTCCAAAGGTCAGAGGTTCGAATCATCCCAGGCACGCCAAAAACCCCCTAATTAGGCGACTTTTTAGGGGGTTCAATTTTAGCCCATTTTTGAATTTGTGCGACAATGCGACAAATTCAAAAAAAGCGTTATTCAGGATTGATAGAGAAAGGCCTGCGAGAGGGTAAGCTCGCAGGCCAATTTTGGTTTTTGTCGCATTTTTGACGCACAAGGGGTAATTTTTTTATCAGGACTATGAGTTATGAGAATCGGGGGGTTCGAGCCCCACCATCCCCACCAATAAAAGAGCTGATAAACTATAACGTTATCGGCTCTTTCATTTTACCCAAAACCCACTTTGTAACCCACTTGGATGTGTTTTTCGACGATCCTAGCATTATATATATAAAAGTTGATGAGTCGTTCCAAATAAAAAAAGGTGACGAAAAGACATGACCGTCAATAAAACTCCTCGCTAAATAATGGTGACAAGGATCTATTTATTTCCTTCCAGAAACAACTCTATAGAAGGTATATCGGTTTTTAGTTGTGTAAGGCACAACAGCCAGTGTCTTCGTTTGGTTACAACGCTCTTGGCACTCTGCAAGTAGCTTTTCACCTTCGCTTTTTTCATGCTTAGTTGACAAGCCATTAATAAAAATACTTGCCAACTTAACCTCGATATTTAAAGGTGATGAAGCTGGCCGCCTGGATGGCGTCGATCAATATCTTTACCTCGGCGAGATCAAATTGACGATCGACAATATAGTAGAGTTTCGCATAGCGGGTGCGCCGATGTAGCACTTCAAATCCGTTGGCGTTCAGGGTGTCAATATCCTCTGACAACGTGCGTCGATCACAGGCAATACCTTTGGCTTCGAGCATAGCGCAGAGCTGGCTTGTCGACAAGGGTCGATCCTCATCAGAATGCTGACGGAGTATCTCATAAAGCTTCAGCAATTTGATTTTTTGCGGGTTGATAGCTTCCATAAACCCTCCGCGCCCTTTGTCGTTTATTATACCAAATTCGCATTGCATATACAAGTTTTAGCTGTCGCGATTTTTCGACTTCTTTGTCGGCTCGTGCCCGTCGTTGAATCTCCAGCTCTCGGCGAACCTCGCCTATCTGCGCTATCGCATGACGCCGGAGGAGACCCTGACCGCGCTGACGCTCAACGCCGCCTGCGCCATCGGGCTTGGCAGCCGCCTCGGCTCCATCGAACCCGGCAAGCAGGCCGACCTAACCCTCTGGAACACGGACGGCATGGAGATGCTCCTCTACCGTATGGGAACCAATCAGGTCAAGGCGGTGGCCAAGCGGGGGAAGGTTGTTGTGGGGTAAGGGAATAGGGAGAGTAGGAAACAGCGCCCGCGGGGGCGCTGTTTTTGTTTAAAGAAAATACTTTCTTTATGTAACTGGCGAGAGAGAAGAATGAGATAGAATAGAGGATATTTTACGCAATTTAAGTATAAACGGCATTGCATTGAAATAGTTATTTCCATTATTTGAAAATGCAAACCGATTTGTCTACTTACGCAGTAAATTGAACGATATAATATTGACATTGGGAAAACATATAAATATAGTGGTAAACAGTTGATATGATTAGAAAAGAGGGGTGAGGAAATGACTACTAAACTGATTTTAGATATTGTCACGGGGGTTGCTGCAATACTAGGTCTTCTTCAGTTTTCCATTTAAAAACGACGATTGGACAACAAGCAAAAAGTTCTTTGCATTTCTCGGAGCACTGTTATTTGTGAGCGTAATTCAACTAATAAGCAATGGGATTCTACTTATAGAAGTGAGTCCGGGTCTTGAGAAAACAAGTGAGATAATAGTTGTAAATTCGACAAGTCAACCTGAAAAATCGACCCCGATAATTCAAAACGAATCATTACCAACCGTTACACCCGAACCCAACGTAGAGCTTGTATCACCACAAGAATATACCGGTAAAAATACAAAGATAGAGTATGAAATTACACTTGAAGAAGATGAAATCATAGTGGGTCAGAGCTGGGGATTCTCCTGCAACAAAGAGACCGGAAAAAATGGAGGATGCAGTTTCTTGATAGTTGGATCGGGTACTTTCACTTTTTCTGTTACCGATGGTGAGTGGAGCAGATATAAGAACGTTACTACGTCGGAAAAAGCGGATGCCTTGCTTCAAGAGAAAATCGACTATTTGAAAGAAAATGAAGGATACACGGATGATTCTATAAAGATATTCCGTCTTCCTTAGAAATTGAAGGTTGCGAAACAAATCAAACGGGAATCCTTCTATAATACTCCAAATTTAGTGGACTCCAACTTATATGCAATTTAGAAACCTTTTTCATGAGAAATTCAACCGGTCATAAGGCTGCACTTTCGCGCTATTCGGATGCACTGCAGTCAATGGTTGCTGAAAAGGCAAGAAATTATCAAGCAACATGCAAGACCCCGCCCATACCCACCCCCCAACACAAAAAAGACCCTTGCGGGTCTTTTTTCATGGTAGCGGCGATCTGATTCGAACAGATGACACTCCGGGTATGAACCGAATGCTCTAGCCAGCTGAGCTACGCCGCCATATGCTGTTGTGTGTGCCGATTTTCGGCGGCACATGGAATATTATAACCGTCCGTCAAATCTCTGTCAAGAGCAACATCTGCGATTCTGTGCATTCGATTTTTTCACACAGATCGCGATAATATACCGCTCTTTCGGCTTTTCTTGCGCGGTGCGGCATGGTACAATTTTACATATGGATTTTTGCGCAAGTGCATTCCCGTTTTGAGGAAAGATGATTACGCATAACCCGTTGAGGAGGAACCTATGATTCGCTATCATGACCATCCCGTGACCCTGCGCGGCGGCAGGCCGCACCCCGCGGATAAGTCCGCCATCGCCGCAAGAGAGAAGACCATCGCGTATTCGATTCTCCGCGCGCACAACGTTTCCGGCGACATGGAGAAGCTCAGGCTGCGATTTGACGCGCTGATTTCACACGACATCACCTATGTCGGCATCGTGCAGACCGCGCGTGCAAGCGGCTTGACAGAATTCCCCGTGCCGTATGCGATGACCAACTGCCACAACAGCCTTTGCGCCGTCGGCGGCACGATCAATGAGGACGACCACGTCTTTGGGCTCTCCGCTGCGAAAAAATACGGCGGCATCTATGTGCCCGCCAACCTGAGCGTCATCCACAGCTACGCGCGCGAAGAGCTCGCAGGCTGTGGACGGATGATCCTGGGTTCGGACAGCCACACGCGCTATGGCGCACTAGGCACGCTCGCGGTCGGCGAAGGCGGGCCGGAGCTGGTCAAGCAGCTGCTCAAGAACACTTACGATATCGCCGCGCCCGAAGTCGTGCTCTGCTACGTCACCGGCAAGCCCCGCCGCGGCGTCGGCCCGCACGACGTTGCTCTTGCGCTCGTCAAGGAAGGCTTTGCCGAAAACCGCGCCAAGAACAAGATTCTGGAGTTCGTCGGCCCGGGGATCAAGCACCTCTCGGCGGACTACCGCAACGGCGTGGACGTGATGACCACGGAGACGACGTGTCTAAGCTCCATCTGGGAGACGGACGGCGAGACCGCCGAGTTTTTCCGCGCGCACGGGCGACCGGAAGCCTACGCCAAACTCGCGCCGGAAGAGGGCGCGTATTATGACAGCATGATCACCATCGAGCTGGACAAGGTCGAGTGCATGATCGCGCTCCCGTTCCACCCCAGCAACGCCTATCCCATCCGCGAGTTCATCGCGCGGGCGGACGAGCTGCTAGCGGGCGTGGAGGCGGAGGCGCATGCAACCTTCCCGAAAGTCGCGCTCGATTTGAGGAGCAAAGTTAAGCCCGACGGCGTCTATGCCGATCAGGGCATCATCGCGGGCTGCGCGGGCGGATTGTTTGACAACATCATCGAAGCCAGCGAGATTCTGAGTGGCGGCTCGACGGGCAACGGCGAATTCTCGCTCTCCGTCTATCCCACCAGCGTGCCGGTGAGCATCGCGCTCACGCGGGCGGAAGCCACCGAGACGCTGATTCGCGCGGGCGCGGTCATGAAGCCCAGCTTCTGTGGCCCGTGCTTCGGCGCGGGGGACGTACCCGCCAACAACGGGTTCTCGATCCGCCACACCACGCGCAATTTCCCCAACCGCGAGGGCAGCAAGCCCGGCGAAGGGCAGCTGGCGTTCGTGGCGCTGATGGACGCGCGAAGCATCGCGGCGACCGCGGCAAACGGCGGGCGCATCACGCCTGCCACCGACGTGGTCTACAGAAAGCGCCGCATCCGCTACCGCTACGACCGCTCCAACTATGAAAAACGCTGCTACAACGGCTTTGGCAAGGCAGACCCCAGCGTGGAACTTGTGTTTGGGCCGAACATCGCCGATTGGCCGAAGATTTTCCCGCTCGCGGACAATATGCTCGTGGAGCTTTCCGCCGTGATTCGCGACCCCGTGACCACCACGGACGAGCTGATTCCCTCCGGCGAGACAAGTTCCTATCGCAGCAACCCGCTGCGTCTCGCGGAGTTTGCGCTCTCGCGCAGAGCGCCGGACTACGTCGGCCGCAGCAAAGCGGTTGCCAAGGCGGAGGCCGCGCGCAGAGAAGGCGCCGCGCCCGACGCGCTCAAGGCGCTTCTGGGCAAAGTGGGCGACGTGGACAAGCTGCTGAAGAACACTGCCTACGGCTCCTGCGTGTTCGCCAACAAACCCGGCGACGGCAGCGCGCGCGAACAGGCGGCCTCCAGCCAGCGCGTGCTCGGCGGCTCGGCGAACATCTGCTATGAATACGCCACCAAGCGTTACCGCAGCAACTGCATCAACTGGGGCATTCTGCCCTTTACGCTTCCCGTGGGCGCAAGCTTCACCTACGAAGTGGGCGATCACGTGTTCGTGCCGGATGTGCGCGCCGCCATCGAGGGGCAGAAGGATACGCTTCCCGCCACCGCAATCCGTGCGGACGGCACGACGGAAGCCATCACGCTCAACCTGCCGCCGCTGACCGCGGACGAGCGGGAGATCCTGCTTGAAGGGTGCCTGATGAACTACTACGCCGCGCATTCGGGCAAGTAAGCGCAGGATAAAACGTGCAACGTTTGCGCCAATACAAGACGCAAGAAATGCGATAGCCGAAACTAACAGAGCCGAGACACGACCGAAAGGAAACGGATATGGATTTGATCAAGATGAAAACCCCGCTCGTCGAGATGGACGGAGACGAGATGACGCGCATCCTCTGGCAACAGATCAAGGACGAGCTGATTTTACCGTTTGTCGATCTCAAGGCGGAGTATTACGACCTTGGCCTGCCGGAGCGTGACAAAACGAAGGATCAGATCACGACGGATGCCGCAAACGCGATTAAGAAGTACGGCGTGGGCGTCAAGTGCGCAACCATCACGCCCAACGCACAGCGCGTGCAGGAATATAAGTTGAGCGAAATGTGGAAAAGCCCCAACGGCACCATCCGCGCGATTCTCGACGGAACCGTCTTCCGCGCGCCGATTTTGATCGACAGCGTGAAGCCCGTGGTCAAAACGTGGAAAAAGCCGATCACTATCGCGCGTCACGCCTATGGCGACGTCTACCGCGCAACGGAATACCGCGTGCCGGAAAAGGGCAAGGCGGAGCTGGTGTTCACGGGCGAAAACGGAGCGAGTTTCCGCAAGACCATCTACGATTTCGAGTGCCCCGGCGTATTGCAGGGCATGTATAACAAGGACACCTCCATCCGCTCCTTTGCGCACAGCTGTTTTCAATATGCGCTGAGCACCAAGCAGGACTTGTGGTTTTCCACCAAGGATACGATCAGCAAGCTATATGATCATACGTTTAAGGATATCTTTGAGGAGATCTACGAAGCGGACTACAAAGAAAAGTTTGAAGCGATGGGCTTGACGTATTTCTACACGCTGATCGACGACGCGGTGGCGCGCGTGATCCGTTCCGAGGGCGGCTACATCTGGGCTTGCAAAAACTATGACGGCGACGTGATGAGCGACATGGTCAGCACCGCGTTTGGCAGCCTTGCGATGATGACGAGCGTCTTGGTCTCTCCCGAAGGCAACTTTGAGTACGAGGCTGCGCACGGCACGGTCACCCGGCACTATTACAAATACCTCCAGGGTGAGGAGACCAGCACAAACCCCATGGCGACCATCTTCGCCTGGAGCGGCGCACTGAGTAAGCGCGGCGAGCTGGACAACCTGCCCGCGCTGGCTGACTTCGGTAAGAAGCTCGAAGAAGCGTCCATCGAGACGCTTGACGCGGGCATCATGACCAAGGACCTTGTGGGTCTGGTCGAGGGGATGATTCCCACGGCGATGACGAGCATCGCCTTCATCCGCGAAATCCGCAAGCGCCTCGAGACAAAATACGCCTAAGAAACGCACAACCAAAGACCCGCGCGGATAAACTGCGCGGGTTTTTTTGACAGAACATTCATACAGGCGTCATGCGCCTGACACAAGTGTTTAATAAGATCAAATCGTATGATAGCATCAAAAGAAGTCTATCCGGACAAGAATAATCTGCACAAGGAGCGTGTATTTTATATGAAACGATCTTTCTTCAAACGCATTCTTCCGCTGTTCGTCGCGGCGCTGATGCTGCTTGCCGCAGGTTGCAGCAAATCTCCGGTAGAGGGAAAAAATGAAGACACCGCGCCGGACCCCGTGGTCATCGGCACCCAGCCGGAGGCGGATGCCGCAAGCGTGACACACAGCAGCCTTTATGCGGTGGACGGCACCACGGAAGAATCTTCCGGCGAATCGTATGCATCGGACACGGCAAACGTCAACACCGTTCTCGTGGAAAACGCGGGCGTGCTGACGATGACGAGCGCGGACATCAACAAGACCGGTGATTCCTCCGGCGATTTTTCCGGCGGGCAAAACGCGGCGGTTGCCGTGCTGACAAAAGGGCAGATGACGCTGAATGAAAGCAACATCACCACCAACGGAATTGGCGCGGTGGGGATGCTGGTGGCCGGCGAAGGCTCGGTGCTGACTGCAGATATGAATTTTATAAGCACATCGAGTGACTCTTCCCCCGCTTTGGTTGTCAAAGACGGGGGCAATCTGACTTATACAAACGGAAACTTAACCACCGAAGGCGTGGATTCACCTTGTGTATTGTTTTACGGTGGAAGCGTTTCGCTTGCAAAAGAAACAATGTATGCAAAGAACAGTGTGCTGGTGCGCGCACTGTCCGGGATAAACGAGCTATTATTGGACAGTATGTCGCTTGATAGCAGTCCCGCGATTGAAGAAGGGGCAATGCTGACGTTGCGGCTGAGCAACGGCGCTTCATTTACCGGAGCATTGGGCGGAGCTTTGCCCGCGAGAGCCTCTGTCCATCTCGACGCGACGAGCAAACTCATCCTCACGGCGGAGACGTATCTGACCGCTCTGGTCAATGCGGATTTGAAGCATGCAAACATCGAATCCAACGGGTTCAATCTTTATTATGATTCCGGCGCGGCGGAGAACGCCTACCTGGGCAGTCAATCGTTTATGCTTCCCGGCGGCGGGTTTTTGGCGCCGATCATCTGATCTCCCGCAAAACCACGCGGTTTGGGCGCAAACACTCGCTTTTTGAGAAAACCCGTGTTATAATCAAACGCCAAATAGAAAACAAACCCGCACAAGGCGGGAGGGGGATAGTATCACATGAACGGTGCGCAACGCGCGGAATTTCGCAAGCTGGCGAATACGCTGAAACCGATTTTTCAGATCGGCAAAGAGGACATCGGGGAAAACCTGATCAAGAGCGTGGATGAGGCGCTAAACAAGCGGGAGCTCATCAAGATCGCGGTGCTGGAGAGCTGCTCGCTGGAAACAAAGGATGCGGCGGGGAAACTGGCGGAGGCGCTGGGCGCAGAGGTCATTCAGAGCATCGGCAGAAAATTCGTCATTTATCGGAAAAAGCCGGAAGAAAACTAAGAGAACTGATTTTCAAAAGTGGTTCTAACAAAAGAAACCGGAAGAGAATTAAGCAAAACAAAAGATCGGGAAATTCCCGATCTTTTTTTCGCAAAAGCGTTATTGGTTTAGAAAAGTTTGAATACATGCTGGTTAAACCAGCTAAAGCCAAGGTCGTAAAACGGAATCCATTGCAGCGTCATGGCGACGCCCGCAACCACCCACAGCAGCATCAGCGTCACGACGATCAGCAAAAAGATCGAGAATCCGTGTCCGCTGCTCTTGCCTTTTTTGCGATAAGGCTCGTCAAAGATTTCGTCCCGGATGTTATCTTTGTGAACACGCGGCTCCTGTTTGCGCCCGCGCTCGTTGCGTTTGGGCTTTTCCGGGGCGCGCGTCGGCGTCGGCTCCTGCTCTGCGCGCCAGGCCAGCGGTTCCGTGTCCGCCTTGCGCGCCGTGGGTTCCGGCTCGGGGCGCCAGATGAAAGAATCCTCCTCGGGGACCGGTTGCTGCTTGGCGGCAACAGGCGCGGAAGCGGGGCCAAGATTGCTCACGATTTCGTGATCCAGCTCGGTCTCGATGGTGCGCATGTCGGTGCTGATCTGCGCATAGGTGGAGATGTTGCGCTCAATCAGGTCGCCAAACCAGAGCGACCAGCCGTCGTCCTCCTGCTGCTGCTGCACGATGGCAACAAACTGCCCGAAGGTCTGGCGCGCGGCTTCCCGCGCAAGCTCTTTGTCGCCCGTGCGCTCAAAGGCGCGCTGATAGACCGCGCTGCCGTATGCGGCGACGAGCTCCTTGACGGCTTCTTTTTCACCGCGTCGGATGCGGCGGACCAATTCTGATAGCTGCATGCCTGAGGCGCTCCCTGCTTATAAGATGCATTATTATATCATGCTTTGAGGTGGCTGAAAAGAGCGGAGGCAAGGAACGGGTTTTTATCAGGTTTTATTTGACAAATCGTGCAATATCTGGTAAAAGTAATACTTTGTTGGTTGACGTGATAGCGGTATGAAGATGCCTGCCATACGCCGAAGGTCGGCAAAGAAAATAGTAATACTTTGTTGGTTGGTGTGATGGAAGCAAAAATTCGCTTCAAAGCACCAAAAGATAAATAAGCAGAACCGGAGACTGATTTGGGAGGAATACACATGCAGACAGACGTTGTGATCGTTGGCGCAGGCCCTTCGGGCATTTTTACCGCACTTGAGATGATCAAGCGCGGCACAAAACAGCGCATCGTCATCGTGGAAAAAGGCCTCGCGGTGGAAAAGCGCCGCTGCCCCAAGGCCGTAACAGGCCGCTGCGTCAACTGCAAACCGTATTGCCACATCACCACCGGTTTTTCCGGCGCGGGTGCGTTTTCCGACGGCAAGCTCTCGCTCTCCTTCGAGGTGGGCGGAGACTTACCCTCTTTGATCGGCCCCGATAAGGCACAGGCTGCGATTGACTATACCGACGGCATCTATCTGGAGTTTGGCGCGGATGACCACATCGAAGGCATCAACAACAACACCGCAGTCAAGGAGATCCGCCGCCGCGCAATTCAGGCGGGTTTAAAGCTCGTCGACTGTCCGATTCGCCATCTCGGCACCGAAAAAGCGCAGGACATCTACTATGCCATCGAGCAATACTTGCTTGAGCACGGCGTGGAGATGCTCTTTGGTCACGCCTGCGAAAACCTGATCCTCGAAAACAACGTCTGCAAGGGCGTGTTGCTCAACGACGGAACGCGCGGGTTTGAGCTGTTTGCAAAGACCATCGTCATCGCAACCGGTCGCCGCGGCGCGGACTGGCTGGAGAATATCTGTGCGGAGCACAGCATAGCGCATCAACCCGGCACGGTGGATATCGGCGTGCGCGTCGAGGTGCGCAACGAGGTTATGGAGACCGTCAACGAGGTGCTCTACGAAAGCAAGCTCATCGGCTATCCACAGCCGTTTCGCAACAAGGTGCGCACCTTCTGCCAGAACCCCGGCGGGTTTGTGAGCCAGGAGAACTACGACAACGACCTTGCCGTGGTCAACGGCCACGCGTATAAGGAGAAGAAGTCCAACAACACGAACCTCGCGATTCTCTGCTCGCATAACTTCAACGTGCCGTTTGATCAGCCGATTGCCTACGCGCAAAAGGTCGGCGAACTCACCAACATGCTGGGAGCAGGTCACATCCTCGTGCAGCGCTACGGCGACATTCTCGACGGCAAGCGCACATGGCAGCGGGAGCTTTCGTTCTCCAACGTGGTGCCGACCCTGCCGGACGCCATCGCGGGGGACATCACCGCGGCGATGCCGTATCGCGCCATGACGAACATCATCAACTTCATTCAGGCGGTCGATCTGGTCGTGCCCGGTTTTGCCGCGGCGGAGACCCTGCTCTATTCGCCGGAGCTGAAGTTTTACTCTAACCGCGTGAAGATGAATGAGGATTTCACGACCAACATTCAGGGGTTCTACACGCTGGGCGATTCCAGCGGATGGACGCGGGGACTGATGATGGCCTCGGTCATGGGCGTGCTCATGGGTCGCAGGCTTGCCTCAGAAGAGAAATAAAGAAACAAGGGGCTGTCCTAGGACAGCCCCTTTTGTAAACTTGCGCAAAATTGCTTTTATCGGGTGCGGCTGGAAAGATTCACCGTGATGTTACCGCGCGTCGCGTGGGAATAAGGGCAAACCTGGTGCGCTTCCTGCGTGAGGGCTTCGGCAAGAGACGCATCGTCGGTGTCGATGATGGCGACAAGATCGACCTCCAGCTGGAAGTTTCCGGCTTCGTTGCGGCCGATGCCGACGGTGGCCTGCACATCCGACGCGGGGAGTTTCAGCCTGCGCACGCGGATTGCGTGCTGCAACGCGCTGCCAAAGCAAGCGGCATAACCCGCCGCAAAGAGCTGCTCCGGATTGACGCCCTCCAGTTTTTTCCCGCCCAGACCGGCAGGCAGCGCCATTTCAAAATCGATCGGGCTGCTTTCTACCTTGACGTGTCCGTCCCGTCCGCCGGTTGCGTATGCTGTGGTTTTATAATCTATGTTCATATGAATGCCTCCATCGTTGTTATAGATATATTGTATAGCATACAATCTATATGCTCTATGACTTAATCACAGAAGCGTTTTGAGGAGGAAATCGATATGTGTTTGTTTGCCGAAGGAGAGCTGCACGAGGCCGCGCGGGCGATTGAATCCACGCGGATGAAGAGCGAAAAAGCGATTCTCAAGCTGAAGGATGGTTCTCCGCAGCAACGCCTGACCGCGCGCGCAATTGCGGCGTATTCACTTGCGCTCCAACTAATAGCGCGGGAGCTGGGGGAGACGTCGGAGCAGACAGCGCTTGCGAGAGAAGCGTTGGAACAGGCAACCGACGCGTTCGCTTTTGCGACCACTCGCGTGGAGAGCATCTTGCCGAAATTCGCCCCGGGCACGCCGCAGCATACGCTTGCGATACGAAGATTGCGGGCGTTCGAGATTGCGCAGGAGCTGATCCGGCGGGAAGCGGCAGGTGAAAGCAAGCAATCCGAATGAGTGCTTGCGCAAAAAACTTGCCGGTATCGGCAAGAAACGGCAAAAGAGCAGTGAAAATGGGCGATTATCTTGCCGATATCGGCAAGGAACGGCAAAACAGAAGCAAAAACGAGATATGTTTCTTGCCGATAATGTGTTATGATGGATGTAGCACACAGGAGGCATGAGAGATGAAATATCTATCCGTATCGGAACTGGCGAAGCGCTGGGGAATCGCGGAACGTACCGTGCGCAATTATTGCGCAAACGGGAAGATTTCGGATGCGTTCCTAACGGGAAAGACGTGGAATATCCCCGAAACGGCGCAGCAACCGGAGCGCATCAACAAACACACAGAAAACCCGACTACGCTTTTGGATATACTCAAAGCGGAAAAGATAGCGCGGCTTTCCGGCGGGATCTATCATAAGGTACAGATTGAGCTGACCTACAACTCCAACCGCATCGAAGGCAGCCGGCTCACGCAGGATCAGACGCGCTATATCTTTGAGACGAACACGATCGGGATGGGCGACGATTCCGTCAACGTTGACGACATCGTGGAAACAGCCAACCATTTCCGCTGTATTGATTTGATCATTGATCAAGCAAATGTTCCGCTCAGCGAAAAGCTCATCAAGCAACTGCATCAGCTGCTCAAAGGTGGCACCAGCGACGCGCGCAAGGGCTGGTTTGTTGTCGGTGGATATAAGCGCCTGCCCAACGAGGTTGGCGGCAAACAGACTGCGGCGCCGGAAGATGTCGCTGCTCAGATGCAACGGCTGATCAGGTCATACAATGCCGCGAAGGTGCATTCGCTGGACGACATCCTGGAGTTTCACTATTGCTTTGAGATGATCCATCCGTTTCAGGACGGAAACGGGCGCGTCGGGCGGCTTATTCTTTTCAAAGAATGTCTGCATAACGGCATTGTTCCGTTCATTCTGGACGATGAATTGAAGCGCTTCTATTATCGCGGCTTACAGCAATGGCCAAATGAGCGCGGGTTTTTACGAGACACCTGCATTGCAGCACAGGATCAATTCAAGCTATATCTGGATTATTTTCGAATTGGCAAAAAGTAACTATCGTGCGTTTTGCGCAAAAATGCCCGCCGTGAGGCGGGCATTTGCGTGCGTTATTCGTTTGTTTAATCGCTATTGCTTCTCTACATATCGCCGGAAGCTATCCAGAATCGCCTGCCAGCCCTGTCGTTGCAACTCCACACTGTTTTCATTCTCGGCATCAAACATCTCGACGATTCGTGTGCCCGCAGCTACGGATTCAAACGTCGTGCGCACCGTCCGCTCGTCTCCAAGTGTGGAGGCAAGGAGGCTGTGCAGCTCCACTGCGTCGTAGATACCCCAGAAGTCAAAGCCGAATTTCCCGTCTTTCGACTCCATCCGCGAGGAGAATTTGCCGCCGACGCGCAGGTCGTTCTCGGCGCGCGGCGTGTGCCAGTCTTCGCTCGCCTGATTCCATTGGGTGATGTGCTTGGGTTCCGTCCAGTAAGCCCAGGCCAGCTCCGGCGAAACAGGAACCGTCGTCTCGACGGTAATGCTGACTCGTTTTTGTTCTTCCATGGTTCCTACCGCCTTTCCGGATCAAGAATGCTTAGCAGCCGTAAGGATCATGCTCGTCAATGAGCAGATTGCGTTAATCGATGAAGTCAAACTCCCATTCGCCGAGGCGGATGCTGTCTCCGTTCTTTGCGCCCATCTCGCGGAGCGCCGCGATGATACCGTTTTTGACCAGCATCTGCTGGAACCGGCGCATGGAGATTTCGTCGTCCGGATCGGTGGAATCGAGGAGCTTTTCAATCTCGCCGCCGGTGACGTCAAACACGCCGTCGTCCCCGCGCTTGATGTGGAAGCCGGCCTCATAGCCGATCGCTTCGGCCAGCTCCGTCTCCTCATAGCGCAAAACGGGCGGGAGGGTGTCGAGCACTTGCACTACGCGATCTAAAAGCGCCTCAAACCCCTGCACAGTTGCCGCCGAAACGGGGAAGACTTCTACGTTGGGATACGCTTCCTTAAACCGCGCGAGGTTTTCTTCCGACTCCGGCAGATCGGTCTTGTTCGCGGCGACCAGCTGCGGAATATCCGCCAGCAACGGTGAAAACTTGCTTAACTCGTCGTTGATCTTCTGAAAATCTTCCACGGGGTCGCGCATCTCGCTGCCGGAGATATCCACGACGTGCACCAGCATACGCGTGCGCTCAACGTGCCGCAAAAAGTCGTGGCCTAAGCCTGCGCCTTCCGCCGCGCCTTCGATCAGACCCGGGATATCCGCGAGCACGAACGAACGGTTGTGCCGCGACGCTACGCCGAGGTTGGGCGAGAGCGTGGTGAAATGATACGCTGCGATCTTCGGCTTTGCCGCGGTGAGCACGGAAAGGATGGTCGATTTTCCGACGGAGGGTAGGCCGACGAGGCCGACATCCGCAATCGACTTGAGCTCCAGCTCCACTTCGTATTCCAGTGTTTTGATGCCAGGCTGCGCAAAGCGCGGCGACTGATGCGTCGCGGTTGCAAACCGTGCGTTGCCCTTTCCGCCGCGTCCGCCGCGGAGGATGATGCGCTCCTTGCTTCCCTCGCTCATGTCTGCGAGGATGGCGCCGCTCTCCACGTCCCGCACGATGGTGCCGACGGGCACGCGGATGACCAGCGGCTTGCCGTTTTTGCCCGTGCAGAGCGCGGCTCCGCCAAGGCCGCCGTTTTCCGCGCGATAAAAGCGCTGAAACTTGAAGTCCAGCAGTGTGGACATGTGCGGATCGGCAAAAAACACGAGGTCACCGCCGCGTCCGCCGTCGCCGCCGTCCGGCCCGCCCTGCTGAATGTATTTCTCCCGGTGAAACGAGGCGTGCCCGTCTCCGCCGTTTCCGGCCTTGACCACGATGCGCGCTTTATCGACAAATTGCATGATACACCTTATTCTTTCTCTGCTGCGGCTGTTGCCGCGGGCTTGGTTTTGGTTGGAGTCTTTGCTGTGGTTTTGCTGTGATTTGCTTTTTTCACGGCGGGCTTTTTTGCCGCATTTTTGCCACCCTGGAAATACAGGCAGATGTGGCTCAGCGGACAGATTTCGCATTTCGGCTTTCGCGCGTCGCAGATCTGCCGCCCGTGGTAGATCAGCCAATGGTGCGCTGCCGTCCAGTTTTCGTGTGGAATCGCCTTTTGCAGCTGTTCCTCGGTTTTTTCGACGTTTTTGGCAGAGGCCAGGCCGATGCGGTTGCTGACGCGAAACACGTGCGTATCTACCGCGATGGCGGGGATGCCAAAGGCGTTGCTGGCGACCACGTTTGCGGTCTTTCTGCCAACGCCGGGCAGGGTTTGCAGCGTCTCGATACTCGCGGGGACTTCGCCGCCAAAGTTGGCGACGAGGATGCGCGCGGTCTCGAGGATGTGCCGTCCCTTGGTGTTAAAAAAGCCGCAGCGCTTGATGTAGGGGAAGAGCTCCTCCTCCGTCATGGCGGCGATTGTTTCCGGTGTGTTGGCGACGGGGAATAATTCTTGCGTGCATTTGTTGACCATCACGTCCGTGCTCTGCGCAGAGAGGATGGTCGCAACCAGCAGCTCAAACGGGGACGTGAAATCCAGCGCGGGTTTCGCGTTCGGATACGTCGTGGCTAATATGGAAAGCGCCTCGTTTTTTTGCGCGCGCGTCAGCATTAGGTCCGAATCTTCCCGTTGTATTTGCGCACGATGATGTGCGCGAGTGACAGCGCCTGGTCGAGGATCGACTGTTCGTCCTGCCCTTCAATCATGATGCGCACGAGTGGCTCCGTGCCGCTGGCGCGGATGAGTACGCGCCCGTTTTTGCCGAGCTTGTCCTCAATCTCTTTGGCTGATTTGGCGAGTTCATCGTCCGCCAGCGCGGCGGCCTTGTTGCCGTTTTCGACGGTGACGTTGACCAGCACCTGCGGAAATTGCGGGATGCGCGCGGCGAGCTTGCTCAGGCGTTTTTTTGTCTCCGCGACGACGCCCAGCAGCGCAATCGCGCTCATGATGCCGTCGCCCGTGGTGTTTTTCGTGAGCTGGATGATGTGCCCGCTCTGTTCGCCGCCGATGGAGTAGCCGTTTGCCAGCATGCTCTCAAGCACGTAGCGGTCGCCCACCTTGGTCTCCACAACGCTGATACCCGCTTCTTTGAGTGCGTTCTTCAAGCCGAGGTTACTCATCACGGTCAGCACGAGCGTGTCTTTTGCAAGAGTGCCCTTGCTGTGCATGTGGATGGCGAGAATGCCCATGGCCTGGTCGCCGTCTACGATGTTGCCGTATTCGTCGCAGGAGATCAATCGATCCGCGTCTCCGTCAAACGCAAAGCCGAGGTCCGCGCCGTAGTTGACCACCATCTCCTGCAGGCGCTCGGGATGCGTGCTGCCGCAGTGGTCGTTGATGTTGATGCCGTCCGGCGCGCAGGATTTTGCGATGACTTCCGCGCCGAGGCGTTCGAACACCTCTTTTGCGATGAAGCTTGATGCGCCGTGCGCGCAGTCTACCACGATCCGCAAGCCCTCAAAGCGATATTCCGACTGCTCCACGAGATAGTCGCAGTAATCCTTCTTGGCGCGGACGGCGGAGATCACGCGGCCTACCTCGCGCCCTTCGGGGCGGGGCAGCTCCTCGCCGCTCTGGATGATGGTTTCAATGCGGTCTTCAATCTCGTCGAGGAGCTTGAAGCCGTTTTTGTCAAACCATTTGATGCCGTTGTATTCCATCGTATTGTGGGAGGCCGAGATCATCACCGCCGCGTCCGCCTCATACAGGCGAACGAGATACGCCATCGCGGGCGTGGGCAGGATGCCGACATCCAGCACGTCTCCGCCGACGGAGCAGATGCCCGCAGATAGCGCGGCGCCCAGCATGGTGCCGGACTTTCGCGTGTCCATCCCGATCAGAATCCGCGGGGAGTGCACCTCGTTGGTGAGCACATAGGCGCCGACGGCTCCGATCTTGAACGCCAGTTCACAGCTCAAATCGCGGTTTGCAATGCCGCGCACGCCGTCCGTTCCAAAAAGTCTACCCATAGAACTGCTTGTTCTCCTAACGTGTGTTTCGGTGTTGTGCGTGAGAAACCCAGCGGGGGTACGACCCCGTATCAGCCGCTCAATGGCAGGAGATAAACTCCAGCGAGCTGGTTGCGGCAACCGCGCCGTCGGCGCAGGCGGTGATCACCTGTCTTAGCGGCGTGTTGCGGATGTCTCCCGCGGCATAGACACCGGGGATGTTGGTCTTCATAAACTCGTCGGTGAGGATGCTGCCGCCCTCATTCATAGTGACGATGCCCTTGACCAGCGCGCTCTGCGGCGTAATGCCGACCGCGACAAACACGCCCGAGACGGGGAGCACGCGCGGAACGGACGTTTTCAGATCCATGATTTCGAGGCCTTCTACAAACTTGTCGCCAATCAAGGTGAGCGGAACGCATGAGGTCGCAAAGTGAATGTTCGGCACCGATTTCGCTTTTTCAACCAATACCGCGGCCGCGCGGAACTCATCACGACGGTGCACCACCGTGACACTCGTGCAGAAACGCGAAAGATAGAGCGCGTCCGAGATTGCCGTGTCGCCACCGCCAACTACCGCGACTGCTTTTTCCTTAAAGAACGCGCCGTCGCAGGTTGCGCAATAGCTGACGCCCGCTCCCGTGAGTTCTTCTTCGCGCGCTACGCCGAGGGAGCGCGCATGCGCACCCATGCAGAGGATGACGGCCTTTGCCGTGTCCTCGCGATCCGGCAGGAGAATCCGCTTGGGATTCTCTTCGAGAATCAGTCCGGTGGCGCCGGCATATTCGACCTTCAGGCCAAATTTCTCCGCCTGCTTTTGAATCAAAGAGCCGACTTCATAGCCGACCACGCCGTCCGGAAAGCCGGGATAGTTTTCCACGAGCGGGGTTTTTGCAATCTGCCCGCCGGGGAAGAGCTCTTCATAGAGGGTGACGCTTGCGCCGCCGCGTGCGGCATACAGGCCCGCGGTTAATCCGGCGGGGCCGCCGCCAATGATTGCTACATCAGAATGCATACGAAAAAAACCTCCACGATTCACTCTAAAAGTACTTATTAGTATAACGAAGTTTCGGCAAGAAAGCAATTCGCGCGGCGCTTGCCTAGCGTGACTTGCGCACAGAACCGCAAACACACAACGTTTGACGATGGTGGGCGGAATCCCGTATACTGTTTTTAAACGGTCTCAACAGCAGACCCGACGAAGGAGCCGGCGCATGCGCCCGAACAGTTTGTTCTTTGACCGCGGCGGCAAGCAGGGTCTTGCGCGCACGGTGTCCATGATCATCACGGTTGTGTTTCTCGTGCTGATGGGATATATCCTCATTCGATATGAACACTTTACTTATTTACTAAAAGGTGAGCTGATGACCACGCCGATGTTTGGGTGGTTGCTGCTCTCCTATGTTGCGCTTGCGGTTGTTTTCGTGTTCCTCCTCCGCTGGGCAAACTGCCGCGTGCGGAGGCATCCCGCGCTCTGGGCGGTGAGCGTGTTTCTTGTGGCGCTCATTCCGCGCGCGATGCTGTTGCTCGCGCTTCGTGCGCCTGCATATGGCGGCGCGCTGTTCGGGCGGCTGAACCTTCATGCGTTTGTGCTGCCGGAGAATCTGTCCGCGCTCGCGCTCTGCGCGGTTTCCGCGCTGAGCGCTGTGGTGGTCTATCTCATCGCCCGCCGGATAGACGACGGCAGCGCACCCGCGGCGGGGCTGTTGTTCGCGCTGTATCCCGCTAATATCGTGCTTTCGCAGGGGCAATGGGTGATGCAGGTCGTGCTGCTCTTTGCGCTTCTTTCGATCTTGTTTGCGCTCGTGGCGTTTTCCGCGCTCCGGCGCGGGCGGGCGATGGCGTTCTCCGCGCTCAGCGGGCTCGCGCTTGCTCTTTGCGGTGTTGTGCTTGCTTCCGTCTGGCTCGTCGCGCTCGCGTTTGGCGCGTTTTGGCTGGTGCTGTTCTTCGCGTCGTTCGGGCACGAAAAGGAACCGCTTCGCGTGCCGCTACTCGCGCTCGCGTTTTGTGCCGTGTTCTTTTCGCTGCGCGCGGTTTCGGTTGATCTGCCCGCCTGGGGCAGCATCGATGCGGATTTAACCCAGGCGACGCAGGCGGACGCCGCGCAGCAGGCGCGGGAGGGAGCGGCGCTTCTGGATTCTCTCAATTGGGACAATCTGCAAAAGGGATATGACCTGCAGGGCAATCCCGTTCGGCTGGATCACAACCTCACCCTGCTCTGGCTGGATAAGGATGCGGCGCTGTTTGCCGCAAGCAGCAATGCCGCGGTTTCCGCAGCGGGGCTTAGTAACCTCATGCAGGGGATTCGTTTGCTGGACTTTTTCTACATCGCGGGCGTGCTGCTCTTTGCGTGGATCGGCGGGCTGCTCCGGCGGCGCGGCGGCGCGGGGGATCTGCTGCTTTGGGTGTTTCTCGTGTGGGTGGTTTCGCATCTCTTTAGCGATCGACAGATGATCACACGCGCGCTGGGTTTGCCGCTGCTGATGATCGTTGCGGCGTACGGCATGTTTGCCATCGTCGGCACAGAACCGCGGGCAAAGGAGCTCTCGAAATACGCCTCCTGCGTGAACCGCGGCGCGCTGAACCTCGGCGACATTCCGCCGACCGACGCGGGGTTGGATCACGCGGGCGCGTTTCATCCGCTCAACGCGGGGCGCGTGCAGACAAACCGCTCTTTGAGTGGACTTTATGCGCATATGGACGCGGAGAACGCGCCAAAAGAGCAGGAATAACGGATAAAGTTCATTCATAAAACCGACACGACAAACCAGATACAAATCAGGGGGAATCCAAAATGAGCGAATCCTATCAGGAGATCAACGCCAAAACCGTCGACCGCTGGGTGGAAAACGGCTGGGAATGGGGCAGACCGATCACGCATGAGCAGTTTCTCGCGGCAAAAGCGGGAGATTGGAGCATCGTGCTTACGCCCACCAAGCCTGTCCCGCGGGACTGGTTTCCCGACATGAAAGGAAAAGAACTACTCGGGCTAGCTTGCGGCGGCGGCCAGCAGATGCCGATCTTTGCCGCGGCGGGCGCCGTCTGCACCGTGCTGGACTATTCCGAGCGACAGCTGGAGAGCGAGCGCATGGTGTCTCAGCGGGAAGGGTACAGTATCAACATCGTGCGCGCGGATATGTCCAAAACACTTCCGTTTGCGGATGAAAGCTTCGATGTGATCGTGCATCCCGTGTCCAACTGCTACATCCGCGAGGTAGAGCCGCTCTGGCGCGAATGCTTCCGCATCCTCAAGCCCGGCGGCGTGCTGCTCGCGGGGATGGACAACGGCATCAATTATATCTTTAACAATGAAGAGACTCAGCTGCTGCACAGCCTGCCGTTTGACCCACTGAGCGATCCCGCGTTGATGGAAGAACTGCAAAAGACCGACGACGGCGTGCAATTTTCGCATACGTTTGAGGAGCAGGTCGGCGGCCAACTCAAGGCGGGGCTTGTGCTCACGCATTTATTTGAGGATATCAACGGTGAGGGAAAACTGCACGAGATGAATATCCCGACGTTTGTCGCCACCCGTGCGATCAAACCGGGAAAATAAGAATATCTTTGTAAGGTCGGATAGCATCCGTCCGCAACCTCAATTACGCACGCAACACAAAAGCCGCCGGATTATCCGACGGCTTTTTTGCGCAGATTCGCTTCCTCGAGGATGTGATAGCCGTCCTTGCGCTTTTCCAATATCCCCTCTTCACAAAACGCCTTGAGCGAGCGCAGCAGGTGGCGGTAACTCACGCCCAGCTGCTCTGCTACGTCGATCAATCGCTCGGAAAACACGCCGTTTTGCGCGCTCTGCAATAGATACATGCTCAACCGCGCCTCAAACGGGCGAAGGATGATCTCTGTGGTGCTCGAAACGCTGGAGTGCAGCTTGATGGAAAGCCCCTTGGCTAGGCGCAGCACAAACGGTAGATGCGAGAGCAGCGCGGGCGCATAAACACTCAGCGGCAGACCAATGCAGACCACAGGGGAGACCGCCTGTACGGAGGAGATCGCCTCGCGGCGACCCATCAGCAGCTCGATATCGCCCATGATCCCTTCCGAGATGTAATAACACAGCAGCAGGTTTCGTCCGCTCTCGTCGCTCATGCAGACCTTCGCCTTGCCGGAGAGCAGGATATAGAGATACGGAATCTCCTGCTCGGCCAGCAGCATCCATTCGCAGCGGTCATAGCGAATCAAAACCGCCGCGGAATCGTCCAGCCATTCCAGGCCGTATTCCGCAAGCACAGGAGCATATAGCGCGGGTAATTTCTGCTTTTGCATGCGAAATCTCCCTTCAGACTACTTTTTTATTAGTGTGACATATGTCATATGCTACGTCAAGCACAGGTACTATACTCAGGGTGTCATCTATCGCAGCGGGCGAATTATTAAAACGCGCTGCCAGGCGAACCTTGACCCGGAGCAAACCTCAGTATGTATTATCTTGCATCCTTATTGATCGGCATACTCGTCGCCGTGATGATCACCGTCAATGGCGGCTTGACCGCGGTCTATGGCATGTATGCCGCGACGGTCATCATCCATATCGTGGGTTTAATCCTCATCGGCGGGATTATCCTCGCGCGGCGCGAGAAACCGTTTGCCAAGCGACATCCCTGGTATTTCTATATCGGCGGCGTGTTGGGCGTCGCGACCACCGCGAGCACCAACTTCGCGTTCGGGAAGATCAGCGTCTCCGCAATTCTCGCGGTCGGGCTGTTCGGCATGAGCATCGCGGGCGTGCTGACGGATCAGTTCGGCCTGTTCGGGATGAAGAAGCATCCGTTTCGCGCCTATCAAATCCCCGGCATCCTGCTCGTGCTCGGCGGCATCGTCTGGATGATGAACGGCGGGTTCGTGTTCTGGCCTGTGCTTGCGGTGTTCCTCTCCGGTGTACTGCTGGTGATTTCGCGCTCGTATAACTCTCGCCTTGCGGACGCGACCAGCATGTACGTCAGCACATTTTTCAACTATCTCTGCGGGCTGTTGACCGTGATTCCCGTGTTTTTGCTGCTTGGCATGAAAGAGCCGGTCTGGGCAGGGCTTGTGCTCGCGCCGAATTGGTGGTCTTATCTTGGCGGCGCGATTGGCGTAGCCACCGTGTGGCTAAGTAACCTCGTGGTCGTGAAGATTCCGCAGCTGTATATCACGTTGTTGATGTTTGTGGGTCAGGTGTTCACGGGCGTACTCATGGATACGCTGATCGACGGCGCATTTTCTACCGAGAATATCATCGGCGGGGTGTTGGTTGCCCTTGGCCTTGCGCTGAACTTGCTGTTTGAGCGGCGCGCCTCCCGGCGGCTGACGGCAGAAAGAAACGCAGCCGAAGAGTAACCCCCGCACTTGCCCAAAAAAGCCGGCGCGCCTGTACCAGCGCGTCGGTTTTTTTGATTGCCTGATTTAAATCTTTCTATATAGAATCTGGGGTTAGTACCCCGCCAGAATATCCCCGATATGGTTCTTTAAGAACTTATCCTTCGTGTAGACAAAGTTTTGCGAGACGATGTAGGTATGTCCGTCATCCCAGAGGATGGTCTCGGTCTTGTCCTCGGGGTTTGCGCGCCCAGTGACTGTAGTGGCACGGTTGTGGATGCGGTTTGCGAGCAAAATCATAAACTGGTTCTTCTCCGGGTCGACCGAGAAATGATTGCCCGTAAAGCCGTTGAGCGCGATGGTACGCTCGCCGAAATACGCGGGCACCTCGCTGAAGGTCTGCTCCGGCTGCTTGGAATAGCAAAGATAGCCCATATACTGCGAATCGCTCCCGTCCGGCAGCTTGCCTCCGGTGCGGTTGACGCCGATTTCGAGCAGAGTCTTGCGGCTGAGCAGAGCGCCGCCGAGCAAGCCGCGCGCGAGTTTGGTCATGTCGTCGAGGCTGGCGAACACACCCGCGTGACCGCAGGCCGCGGGTCTGGCGGTGTTGAGCAGCCGCGCCTTCGGGTCATGCACCGTGCCCGGCGGGCAGGCGGTGTCCAGCCAAAATGCGCCGTTCACGATCCGCCGCTCATAATTGCAGTCCACGGTCTGCGAAAGCAGCGTTTCCGGCACCTCGGCAAACGTGCGCGTCATATCGAGTGGAAGGATGATATTCTCCCGCAGAAACTCCCAAAATAGCGTGTCTGAAACGGATTCGACGATGTATTTGAGCACCATCGATCCCATGTCGGTGTAGTATTTCCGCACGGGCGGGGGACCTAAGCGAATATCGAACAGCAGCGCCTCAGCTTCGTCTGCGGTGGTTGCCACGTCCATCCGTCCCGCGGTTTGCAGATTTGCGCGAAAACAGAGCAGGTCTTCGAATGTGACGTCTTGAATATGCGAAAAGCGCTTGTCCACGCTCCCGACGGTCTGGCTCAGCCGGAGTTTGCCGCGCTCCATGAGCTGTAACACCGCGATGCAGGTAAAAAGCTTGGTGACGGAAGCGAGGTCGAAGACGGAGTCGGTCAACAGTGGCGCGACATCCGGCACGAAAGCGCCGTCTAGCAAGCGCACCTCGCGCAGGTTGCCGCGGCAGAACGCCTCGCCGCGCGATTGATCGCCATAGGACACCGCGATGCCGCTGATGATCCTTCGCTCGTCTACCAGATGGGAAACGCCCGCTTCCAGCTGTTGTCTTGGGTCAGTCGTCATGCGTTTCTCTTTTACTCCTGTGTTTCGGGTTCTGCGGCGGTGATCGAAGCGAACGCCGCGTTCTTTTTATCCCAGTTTTTCACAAATGCTTTTTTGACAGGGACAGCAGCGAACGTTGCCGGATCATATTTCGCGTAAAACTCCGCTTCTTCGGCAATCGCGCGCGTCAACAATTCGTCCATCGCGTTCGCGTCGGAAGAAACCTCCGCAAGCCAACTGTTTTCCAGTGCATCCCGCTCGGCGTAAAACTCCGCGGGGACGACCTTGCCGACGAGTTGGCGGCGAAACGCCTCCGCCTCGCGCCAGTAGCGCGTGCCCGCCTCGTCTCCGTGGAGGATGACGGGCAGCCGCGCGGGGTTGCCAAAGCGATAGGGCTTGTAGAGCGAAACGCAGGGGGTCGAAGTTCCGGTGAGAAACACCGTCGGTGCGCCGCCGTCAAGGCGGATGACCATGCTCGCTGTCGTGTGGTCACCCACCATGCCGCCAAAATGCATGCAGTTACTGGTGACCGATCCTTCTGCAAACGGGTTTGCGATCGTTGCGTCGTGACCCCTGAGTGCGTGCATCAGGTCTGCTTCCGTTTGCGCCGTGGGAAGGGCGCAGCCGGTTGCCATCTTCCGCTGTTTGCTGCCGGAAAAAAAGTTGTAAAGCGGGTCGGAATGGGTCTTTGCAAAGTCGCAAACCCCGCCGCCGTAGCGCTCGCCGTCCGAGCCAATGCTCAGGCGGTTGCTGATCGAAGCGCGCGGATACGATTTTACCACCCAATTTTTACGGTAGGTTTCGAGCACGAATAGCTTGTATTGATCCATAACGAGAAACGCATTGTCATAATAAAACGTGTGGTCAAAGCCGCAGTTGCCGCCCTGGCCATAGGTTTCCAATAGCTCGATAATGACGTTGACCGCGCGCTCCGCGCTCTCCGCGCGTTCCAGCGCGAGACGCAGCAGATCCATGCCCGTGAGCGACGGCGAGCCATATTTCCCCTTGGTAAACACCGCCTCGTTGCCAATGGCGACGCCCGCCTCGTTGACGCCGATCTCCGCGCCCCACATCCAACTCGGACGCGAGAGCAGCACGCCCAGCGTCTCCGGCGCCTGCGGAATGAGCCGATAGGTGCAGGCGACCTCGCCGCCGTCATAGATGCGCGCGGGGTAAAGCTCGGTGACCTGCGCCTCGTTGGGGCTGCGGTCGCTGTTTTTGCCAAAGAGCGCATAGGAGCCGTGAAGAACGCCAAGTGTATCGCACATAATGGGTACCCTCCTGACGGTGATAACTCGTTCGCGGAAAAGAGACAAAGAAGCCGAAACAGGTGAGATTTTTCCTTAGTATATCATATGCGTGTCGCGCTTCAAAACGAAACCGCAAGGGGTGCCGTCGCGGGCAATCATCGCGCAAAGGCAGGGCGAACGGTTGAAGCAAAGAGTCAGGTATGATACAATACCTTGCGGAAAGAACAGGAGGCGGCGTATGGATTTAGACCCGTTGGCGATCCGTAATTTGCTCATCTGGGTTGCGCTTGCGGTTGTGAGCACCATCCTGCTCGGCGGCGTGCCAAGCTGGATTCGCTGCACGGCGCGCCGGGCGGACCCCTCCGCTGCCGCTGCGGTGTTTGCGCTTCTGCTGGCGCTGTCCTATGTTGTTCTATTGCAGTTTTCCGGCGGAATCCCGCGCGTGCTGATCTTAACTCCCATACAGCTCGTCTGGATATGCGTTTGCGGACTACTCTCCGCGCTCGCCTGGCTGAGCCTTTTTACCGCGCTCACAGGCGGCAAAGTGAGCAAGGTCATGCCCGTGTTCCTGCTTTCGCAACTCATCACGCTTGCGGCATCCCATTTTCTCTTTGGCGCGCCGATGGGGCTGTGGAAGATTTGCTGCATGGTGCTGATTTTGCTTGGCATCGTGTTTATCGAGAGCAGCTCGCAGCAGATTCAAAGCCAGCTTTGGTTTGTCTATGCGCTGATTGCGGTGCTTGCCGCCACGGGGTCACAGCTTTTGCGGCGCGGCATGATCGGGGAATCGTTCGACAGCACGGTGTTTGAGTTCTGGCGCGCGGCGTCTGCCGCCGTGTTTCTCTGGATATTCGTCTTCGTGCGCAAAAAGCAGAGCACGCTGGGGGATTTTTCGCCCCGTGCGTGGATCGGGGTGCTCTTTGCCGCCTTGTTCCTCGCGGGCAGCGTCGCTGCGACGCACTTCTCGTCCCTGCGCGGGGATAGTAACGAGCTGGCTCCCATCGGCGTACTCACGAGCGTGTTTGTGATGCTCTTTGCGCGGATGTTTCAAAAGGAGAAACAACCCGGTTCCTCGCTGTTTGGCACGCTGCTGGTCATTCTGGGGCAGTTTGGCATATTGATGGGGCTGTAGGCTTGGGGATTTGCGCCTTCGGCGCAGGCTAATCAAAACTTGAGAGAATAGTTCGCAAGAACAAGAAGGATAATAATAAGAAGCCATGGTAAAACTCTGCGTATTTGACCTTGACGGCACGCTCGTCAACACCCTTCACGACCTCACAGACAGCGTCAACTTCGCGCTCGATGCGTGCGGCTTTCCCGCGCTGTCCGAATCCCGCGTTGCCGCAATCGTTGGACACAGCGTCAACTATATGTGTGAACACGCCGTCCCGCCGGAGCACAAAGACCAGGCGGGCAAGGTGCTGGAGCTGTATACCGAGCGGTATAAGGAACACAACCTCGACCGCTCGCATGCCTATGACGGCATGATCGAGGCGGTGGAGGCGATCAAAGCCGCCGGGGTCACGGTCGCCATCGCGAGCAACAAGCCGCATATGGACACGGTCAAGGTGGTGGAGACGCTCTACCCCAAGGATCTGTTTTCCATCGTGCTAGGTCGCATGGACAAATTCGCCATCAAGCCCGCGCCGGACGCGCTGCACTTCATCATGAACTTCTTCAAGGTCTCGCCGGAGGAATCCGTTTACGTTGGCGATTCGGACGTGGACGTCAAGTTTGCCCACAACGCGGGCATGCGCTGCGTCTCCGTCGATTGGGGTTTCCGTTCGGTGGAGGAGATTTTAGCGGCGGGGGCAACCTGCATCACGAGCGACCCGCACAAGGTGCCGGAGCTGGTGCTGCATGACCCGGGCGAGTGCGGCGTCTGCTAAAGCGGCGCACAAGCATTCCTGACACGAAACAATCAATCTGCCGGAGCCGACACACGGCTGTTCCGGGAAAGGGCAACGCTTGCTGAGAAACGTTTACGATTTTGACAACACGATCTATCGCGGGGATTCCAGCGTGGATTTCTTTCGCCATTGCGCGGCAAAATTTCCGCGCGCACACCTGAGCGCACTCGCTGCCGCACCGTGGTTTTTGCTGATGCTGCTGGGGGTTGCGGAGAAGACGCGCGTGAAAGAGCGCTTTTACCGATATCTAAGGCACGTGCCGGACGTCGGCGAAGAGGTGGAGCGCTTCTGGCTCACGCACGACAAGAAACTAAAAGACTGGTATTTCGAGCAGAAGCGGGAGGATGACCTGATCATCTCCGCCTCGCCGGAGTTTTTGTTGGAGCCGTTGATGAAGCGGCTGGCGCTCAACATGATCGCCTCCCGCGTGGTGCCGCAGACCGGAGTTTATATGGGTCTCAACTGCCACGGCGAGGAGAAGGTGCGCCGCATGCGCGAAGCATACCCCGAGGCGCAGATCGACGCGTTTTATTCCGACAGCAGGAGCGATTCCCCGCTCGCCCGGCTTGCGCGCAATGCGGTTATGGTCAAGGGAGACGCGCTTTCGCCGTTTCCGCTGGATTAAGCACGCGCCGTCAACACCCCTAGGACAAGAGAAGGAGCAACACAGATGAATGTGATCGCAATCAACGGCAGCCCGCGAACAAACGGCAACACCAGTATGGCGCTCAAAGCGATGACGGACGAGCTGGAGCGCCAGGGCATCCAGACCGAGACGATTCAGATCGGCAAGCTCAGCATCCGCGGGTGCATCGCCTGCGGGCATTGCAAATCGTCCGAAGGCAACCGCTGTGTGTTCAACGACGACTGCGTCAACGAGATCGCGCAAAAGCTGCGCGATTGCGACGGGTTCATTCTTGGTTGTCCGACGTATTACGCGGGGATTCCCGGTACGATGAAGTCGTTTCTGGACCGCGTGTTTTATTCAAGCTCCCGCTATTTTCGCCTGAAGGTGGCGACGAGCTGCGCGGTGGTGCGCCGCGCGGGCGGTGTGGACGTCGTCCACCAGCTCAACAACTACCTCAACCTAGCGCAGACCGTGATTCCCCCGTCGCAGTATTGGACGATTGCCTACGGGCGGGATAAGGGCGAGGTCGCGGGGGACGGCGAAGGCATGCAGACCCTCGTGAAAAACGCGGCAAGCATGGCGTGGCTACTCAAGCTCATCGAGGCGGGCAAAGGAACGGTGGAGCCGCCGCAGGACGAACCGAGAGTCATGACGAGTTTTATCCGGTAAGAATGTTTGAATAAGGGGCTGTCCACTGCACGATTCCTGAGAATCGTTTCTGGACAGCCCCTCTTTTGTGAATTGCAAATAGATTTTCAGATGGTGCTTTCTTATCGCTTTATCTTTCGATTGCGGATCATAAACACCACAACAACCGATACCGCAGCAGTCCCGATTGCCGCAAGTAAGATTGCGCCTCCCGTTACAGGTGCGGCATCCGCCTCGGCTTTCTCTGGCGCTGCCGTCTCGGTTTGTTGCCCTTCGGTTTCTGGGGTGGCAGTTAACGCGGGCGAGTTGCTAGCCTCTATTCCCTCTTCTCCCCTTGCCTCGGCAAGGATCGCGTCCAACTCCTCCTGCGAAATCTGCTGGATCGTGTAGCCGCTCCACTCCGTTTCGCCATTGGGCGCCCATTCGTCGGCGTATGCGGCGGTGTAGTAGAGGGTGGGGTAGGGGATGACATCGCCGCGTCTGTCCGACGAGTCAGAAATATAGCTCTTTCCGTCTGTGGTTTTGTCCGTTTCGCCGAACAGCGACTCACCAAAGGCCTTTGGGGTACCCTTTGTGAAAACGATTTGATCCAATTCGTCACAACTTGAGAATGCTTTTCCCTCAATAACCAAATCGCTAGAATTTATAATCAATGTATTTAACTCGTAGCAAATTCGAAAAGCAAGTTCTTCAATTTTGGATATACTTACCGGTAATTCTATAATCTGCAATTTATAACATGCGCCAAACAGATCCGAACTGATTGAAGTCAAATTCGTGTTGCGTATGTTTGCTGTTTGTATGTTGTTGCAACCCGCGAAGGCGGAAGACCCAATATAGCCGATGCCTTGATCGAGGAAGATTTGATTGAGCCTATCACAACCTTCAAAGGCTTGGGAACCTATCGAGCTTAGTTTCTCAGGAAATTCGAAGGAGCTCAGACTTTTGCACCACATAAAAGAACGCTCTCCGATCGAAACCACTTTCTTTGGGAGGGATATCGACGTGAGTTTTCGATAATCAAAGAAAGCTCCATCACCGATATGTTCTACTTGGTCGGGAATGTCATCGATCAGAGTGCGAGATTGCATTGATACAACATCTGCTGCTCCATACAAAGTTTTTGTCTTGGTATTTACGACCCAACCATCCATAATGATAAAACTTGGGTTTCCAGATTCAATGGTGGTTTTTGCTGGTGTTATTTGTCCCCACTCATATACTTCATTCGTCAAGGCGGTTACGTTTTTTCCAATGACTAGACAATCTACATCTATAATGGAATGTTGATACTTCCATTCTCCGGTTTCACTGTTCTTGAAATTCGATATAAAATCCGTCAACCCATCATTATCTATGATACCCAACTTGCCATCTTGAAAATACCACCCGTCGCCTGCTTCATAATCGCTTTCGGCAAGGGAAAGAGCGGGTGCAGATAAAAGCAGCAAGACGAGAAAAAACAGGATTGTATTTTTCAGTAACTTCACGGTGTATCCTCGCTTGATGATTGTGTGTGGAATTTTTAGATACGTTCTGTAATGTGTTCATTATACCGAACTAACGTTTCAACCACACGTGACAATATTGTAGAGAAAGCGGAGCCGGGTGGCTCCGTTTCTCAGGCGAAACATGTTCATGAATATTAACGTCTCGTTACTTTGAGAATTTTTTCTTCTGGATCGACGCTGCGACCAATACAGCCGCAGCAACAACCACCGCAACGCAAGCCGCAATGATCCATGGCTCAAGATTGTTTGCTTCCTTCTGCAAACCGGGTTGCTGTATTCGGGTAGGCTCATCAGTAGGCAACAATCCGGGAGTCGCAGAGAGCACGGGTGTCGATATAGTCTGCTCGGCGGCTGGTTCCGTTGGCGCCCAAATAATATCGCCCGAATCGGGGTCAATCAACCTCCCGTTATTCGCCTGCACATATTTGTTTCCTTCGGCAACAATGATCTCCTGAAAGATCATGTGATCCAGATTTGCTTTTGTGAGAGATTCCGGCAAGATCAACCGTTTCATGGTGATCTCGGATGGCCCCGGATACATTCCCTCGTCTGAATCAGCATTGAAATACTCCAGAATGAAGTCCACGCCTTCCGCAAACCGCAGATCGTTGATCTCCATCTCCCAGTTCGCAATGCAGTAGCGATACCATCCTTCTTCTGAATAGATGGTGACGTTGTTATATTGATCGAACGACCAGCCCGGATTTTCCGTCACATCCGTTCGATCTTCGTCGGAGAATAACTTGGGCGCTTTCTGTATCAACTTTTGTTCTTCCGACCAGGAGAGTGCGCGAATCGGCACACCGTTCCATTCCGTTTCGCCGTTTGGCGCCCATGCATCCGCAAATTGCGCGGGATAACAGATCGTGAATGTCCCACTCTCCACCTCGCCGCCTTTGTAGTTGAATTGCAAACCGGACACATCGATATATTCGGGCGGGTTGCCCCAGAATACGATTCTTCCGCTGCCATCGGCGGGGAATATAATGTTCCCGAACGTCGTCGGCAGAAAAAGCCCGTCCGTTCCGCAGAACACAAGTGTTTTGACTTTGCAGGCATCTAGCACGCCGTACCATTCGGATTGACCTAGCCCTGGTTCAAGGTGTGTATTGCGTGGGATGATCAGTGTGTCAAAGTTGCAATCCACAAACGCATAATTGATAATCACTTCCAGCGTTGTTGGTAATGTGATAGATGTCAAGTTGACACAACCCATAAAAGCCCCGCCGCCTATAAACCTAACACCTTCCGGTACAACTACGGACTCAAGCAGCTCGCATTCTGTGAATGCAACTGAAGCGATTTCTTCTACTCCTTTTGGGATGATCGCCTCACGCAAATCCACTCGACCGTTTTCAACCGCATTCGTTGTCATGTTGATGGCTAAACCATTTTCGAACCGAAAATCCGGGTTGTCAACATAGATCGCTAAATTTTCGTCGCTTGCGTAATCATACTCATCAGCGTATGCCGTTTTTGCTAATCCAGTAAACAGTAGAATGCAGATGAGTATTATGCGCCATGCTTGTCTTATACTGAATGGATTCTTCATATCGATCTCCTAATCTTGGTGTTCCAGTAGGTAATTATAAATATCGTCGGGTGTGAGTCTTGCTTCATCGCCGGGGCTGATAATCAATATGAGCTTATAGCTACTCTTTATAGTATCAAGTCCGCGAACAAAGAGCCCTTCCTCGTATCCGTTTGGATTATTCTCTTTCCACTGGGCCCTGTCTAGCATTTGTTCGTTGCCTAAGCATAGTCCTATATGTAAATCGTCATACGAATTAATAACTAGTCTTTTGCCGCTATCATACTCTGGGTCTTTCATCCATATTACCATATCACCAAATTGAGTAGTTGACTGCCAATTGTCTGGCACTTTGAGATCTCCTTTTGCGATATCACGCGGCACGGTTGACCACACCGTTCCACCACTATCAATGAATGATTCGGTAGGGATATGTAGTTTTTCATAATAACTTTTGCAGGTTTCATGTTGAGCACCAAGTAGAGGGTTCTTATCGCCTTTCATCTCATAAAAGTCGAAAACTTGTGTTGAACAATCGCTTCTGTCGCCCGAATCCTGACTGTACTTCAGGTAATATGGATTTCTCTGATCACGCTGTTCGGTGACAAACTGGCTGATCATATCCACATTTGCGGTTGGTTTCGGCATCAGCGTCGGAGTCGGTTTCGGTGTTGGGCTAGGCGGCTGCGTTATTCTTGGCGTTTTGATCGGCGGTACGGTGGCTATCGTAACGATTTCAGGGTTGCTCTTCTCGGGGGTAAAGAAATCGACTACGTTATCCCACAATGTAGCCAGCTTATCTATCCACGTTTCCTTCTTTCCGTTATCCCCGTCGGAATCATTTGGTTGTGTGTTGCTCTCTACCGGTTTATAGGTGGTCGGCGTTTTAATTGGGTTGGTGGGTTTGCTCGTGTTGTTTGTTCGCGCAGCCGCTTTTTCATAAAACCTCGTCTCATACTCCTCTTGTTTCATGTCTAATTTTCGTTGTTGAGCATTCGTTTGTAAAGAGGTAGAAACTGTTGGTTTACCGACAGCTGCTTGCGTGCGCGGAACAGCGGCCTTGGCAACTGCGTTCATCAGGGTAGTGGCTATTCTCGTGGCACTTGCTCTAGTATCAATCTCGTCCTGCGCTTGATTGTGCTGATCCAGAACGCTGAGCGGGACATTCGAGTTCAACAAAGACCATTGATCTTGATTGTTTAGCCCGCTGTATCTCATCTGCTGAAGTTGCTGCTTTGTGTTCATGCCTTCCCAGTTCGCGAAGGGAAAATCTTTGGGGAGCTTGCTGACGAGATAAGACTGATGAACCGTTCAATTTGGAGAACTGTTCCTTTGATTATACCGAACAAACGTTCCGACCGCACGTGACAATATTGTAAAAATGAATGTTCCCATCACGATCATTCAGAATCGTTTCTGGACGACCTGTTTGCGTTTTATACAAGACCCCAAATATATATTTGCGGTATTTTCACACAATGCATAAAATTCCTGATAGAATAGACATATGCGTTGAAAGACGCAAGATTTTATGGGGTTTTTGACGATTGCCATAAAACAGATTTCAGTTTTATACGTTTCAGGATATTTAACGGATCGGTGCGATGTGTTGAATATCCCCTGTCAGGAGGAACTGCATGGATTCACCCATTCGGGTCAAAAGCGAGGTCGGGAAGCTCAAGCGCGTGCTGCTGCACCGTCCGGGGCAGGAGCTCGAAAACCTCATGCCGCAATACCTCTCCCGCCAGCTCTTCGAGGACATCCCGTATCTGGTGCACGCCCGCGAGGAGCACGACCAGTTTGCCGCAACCCTCCGCCAAAGCGGGGTTGAGGTTTGTTATCTTTTAGATCTCGTCGCGGAGGCGGTGGCAGACCCCGCCGTGCAGGCGCAGTTTGTTGCGGATTTTCTCGCGGAGATCGGCCTTTCCGTTCGCGGGATGGAGGAGCCGGTGCAGGAGTATCTGTTAAGCCTACCCGTGCCGCAGATGCTGCTGAGCATGGTGCGCGGCGTGCGCAAGAGCGACCTTGGCCACAGCGGGCAGCATCATCTGGTGGATTATATCGACGACGCATATCCATTTTATGTCGACCCCATGCCAAACCTCTATTTCACGCGCGATCCATTCTTTATGATCGACGGCGGCGTCTGCGTCTCGAGCATGGCAAACGCCGTGCGCGCGCGGGAGACGCTCTTCGGGCACTATCTCTTTACGCATCACCCGCTGTACAAGAACACGCCGATGCTGCACGCGAGAACCGATCCGTTTTCCATCGAGGGCGGGGATGTGCTCGTGCTCTCGCCTGAGGCGGTTGCGGTCGGCATTTCGCAGCGCACCGATCCGCACGCGGTGGAGGCGCTTGCCCAGCGGCTCATCTGCGAGGAGACGGGCATCCAGCGCGTGCTTGCCATCGATATCCCCAAGACGCGCGCCTATATGCATCTCGACACCGTGATGACCATGATCGACCACGATAAATTTACGATTCATCCGTCGATTTTGCCCGCGGTGCGGACGTTTTCGCTCACGAAGAAGGCAGGGCAGCTCGTCATCGAGCCGGAGAAGCGCAAGCTTGCCGAGGCGCTGGCGGACACGCTGCACCTTGATAAGGTAACCATGATTCATTGCGGCGGCGGCAGCGTGATCGATGCGGCGCGGGAGCAGTGGAACGACGGAACCAACACACTCGCGGTAGCGCCCGGTGAGGTGATCGCCTTTTCGCGCAACTACGTTACCAACGGCATCCTGCGCGAACACGGGGTCACGGTGCACGAAATCCCATCCGCGGAGCTCTCCCGCGGGCGCGGCGGACCCAGATGTATGAGCATGCCGCTCTGGCGGGAATAGTTTCAAACACGTTCAAAATTGTATTTGTGCAACTATGCTAGAATGAATCAGGGCAATTTTGAGAAGAAGCCCGAATTCACAGTAAAGGTTTTATTTTCATGTATGGTTTAATTCGTGTTCTTGCCGCGACTCTTCTCGCGTCTCCGGTGATTCTGATTCCGGTGTTCCGGCACACGTTCCAGAACCGGAGGGCGTTTTTTATCGTGTCTGCGCTCACGGCGGCGCTTGTGTTCGGCGTGTTTCTGTATCAGTGGCCGGTCGAGAACCAGTTCGGCGGGTTTACAACAGCCGAGCAGGCGATTGCGTATCAATACGGCAAATCGGATTGGCTCTATACCGTCGAAGGTGAGGAAACCGCACTTGTACTCTCCGGCAAGACCAGCGAGGTGCTGCAAAAGGAGCAGGGGCGATTCTACCTGATCAGCCCGATGTATACGACGAGGCGAAACGCGTTCTCCGAGCTTGCCAGCGTCATCATCCGCGGAGATCAGCGCACGCAGGAGCGCTTTGTGCAGGTGACGATGCTGGAGACGGATCGCTCGCCCGAGACGATTATGGACAACAAGGGAACAACGTTTGAAAAGGCGTTCACCTACAACGGTCTCACCTATTATGCGGGATCGTTTCTGGATGACGGGCTTGCCTATACGCTCTATATCGACGGTGTGGATGCCGGCCTGATGAAGATTAGATAAGATGAAACTAAGATAAGCAATTTCTTCGATAAAACTATTTTTTGGAGGAACGTATGAACCTGCGCGGAAGAAGCTTTTTGACCCTGCTCGATTATTCCCCCGAAGAGATCCGCTACCTGCTTGATCTGAGCCACAAGCTCAAGCGCGAGAAACTCGAGCGCGTGTTTCCCGAACGCCTCAAGCACAAAAACATCGTGCTGATCTTCGACAAAACCAGCACCCGCACGCGCTGCGCGTTTGAGGTTGCGGCGCTGGACGAGGGCGCGCATGTCACATACCTGAGCAACAGCCAGATGGGCAAGAAGGAATCGCTGGAGGACACGGCGAAGGTGTTGGGGCGTTATTATGACGCGATTGAGTACCGCGGCTTCGGGCAGAATATCGTCGAGGAACTTGCGCAGTTCTCCGGCGTGCCGGTCTGGAACGGGCTTACGGACACCGACCACCCGACGCAGATTCTCGCGGACTTCATGACCATCGAAGAATATGCGCACAAGCCGCTGAGCCAGATTCACCTTTGCTACGTGGGCGACGCGCGCAACAACATGGGCAACTCGCTCATGATCGGCTGCGCGAAGATGGGCATGGCGTTTACCGCGGTTGCCCCGCGCGCACTCTGGCCGGAAGAGGCGTTGACCGCGCGCATGCTGGAGCTTGGCAAGACCACGGGCGCGAAGATTGAATTCTCGGAATCTCTCGACGCGGTTGCGGGAGCGGACGCAGTGTATACCGACGTGTGGGTGTCTATGGGTGAAGAGGCGCAGTATGCCGAGCGCATCAAGCTGCTGGAGCCGTACCGCGTGACAATGGAGCTGATGAACAAGACCGGCAATCCGGACGTGTTGTTTTTGCACTGCCTGCCGAGCTTTCACGATCTGGAAACGGTCGTCGGCAGAGAGATCTTCGAAAAATACGGCTTAAAAGAGATGGAAGCCAGCGATGAGGTGTTCCGCTCCCGCCACAGCGTGGTGTTTGACGAGGCGGAGAACCGCATGCATACGATCAAGGCGGTCATGGTCGCGACGCTGGGAGAATAATGGTTTTTTGGCATATATTCTGTAGACTATTCGAATATGCCGAATATATATGCAAACGGGCACAAATTCGAATAGATATTATTGAAAGCAAAAAAAATATAAGGTATAATACCCGCATTACGTTTAAAATCAGCGGAATGATGCCGAAAATTCGGAGGAGCGACCGAACGCGGTAAATACAATACAATAAGAGTTTAAAGAGGGGTATCAAAATGATCGAAGACCGGTATCGTAACGACGTCGCGGTGCAAGTGCCGCGCGTATTACTGCCGAAAAAAGGCACGGACTATTACAAGTGGGCTGTTGTCGCATGCGACCAGTTCACATCCCAGCCCGCCTACTGGGAAGACGCCAAGCGCATCGTCGGCAAGGCGCCGTCCACGCTGGAGCTGATCCTGCCGGAAGCGTATCTGGAAAAGCCCGGCGAAGAGGAGCGCATCGCGAGCATCAAATCTCACATGCGCGACTATCTCGACAAAGGCGTTCTGGAAGAAAAGCCGCAGGGCTTTGTTCTGGTTACCCGTACGGTCGGCGGAGCTGCGCGCACCGGGCTTGTCATGGCGCTGGATCTGGAGGCGTATGATTACTCCAAGGGTTCCACCACGCTGATTCGCGCGACGGAGGGGACGATTGTCTCCCGCATTCCGCCGCGGCTGAAGATCCGCGAAGGCGCGCCCATCGAGCTGCCGCACATCCTAGTGCTGATCGACGACCCGGACAAGACGGTCATCGAACCCCTTGCGCAGAAGAAAGCGAAGCTCACGAAGCTTTACGACACCGACCTCATGCTTGAGGGCGGGCACATCACCGGCCACCTCGTGGACGGGGAGAGCGACATCAACGGCGTGCTTGCCGCGCTCGGCGTGCTCAAGGACGAGAAGCGCTTTGCCAAGCTCTATGGCAACCATGCGCCGATGCTGTTTGCCATGGGCGACGGCAACCACAGCTTTGCCACGGCGAAAGCCAACTGGGAGAAGATCAAGGCCGCGCTGCCGGAAGACGAGCGCGCGGATCATCCCGCCCGCTATGCGCTGGTCGAGGTGGAAAACGTCCATGACGACGGTATCGTATTTGAGCCGATCCACCGCGTGGTGTTTGGCGCTAGCGGCAACCGCGCGATTGAGACCATCCTCCGCCACCTGAAGGAGCAGCATTCGTGCGCACGGGTCGAGCTTGGGCGCATGCCCTGCGCGCAGAGCGGGGACACGCACATCCTGCCGTTCCTCACGGGCGAGGTAGAGGGCGCGTTTATCGTCAGCTGCCCGACGTCGCAGCTTGCGGTGGGTACGCTTCAGTCTGCATTGGACGAGGCGGTCAAAGACATCTGCGGTTGTGAGATCGACTATATCCACGGCGCGGACGTGGTCAAAGAGCTGGCGAAAAAAGGCGGCGCGATTGGATTTTTGCTGCCCGCGCTGAAAAAGAGCGAGTTTTTCTCCACGGTCATCTTCGACGGCGCACTGCCGAGAAAGACATTCTCCATGGGTGAGGCGAACGAGAAGCGCTATTATCTCGAATGCCGCTCGCTGGAGAAGAAGTAAAACAAGTACACGGATCGGTATCTCACGGCAAAAACTTTATGAGTTGTTTGACGTAACATAGAACGGGGGAAAACCAATGGCGGTCAAAACGGTAAAATTCGGCGGAACAAGCCTCTGCAACGCCGAGAACTTCACAAAGGTCAAGAATATCATTCTGGCCGACAAGGCGCGAAAGTACGTCGTACCCTCCGCGCCGGGCAAACGCTTCCCCGGCGACGAGAAGATCACCGACCTGCTGTATCTTTGCTATGCCAAAAACTCCAACGGGCTTTCGTTTGACGACACGTATGAGCAGATTGCCGAGCGTTATGTCGGCATCGAGAAGGACCTTGGGTTAAAGACCAACATCGCGCTGGAACTCTCCGCGATCAAGAAAAACATCCTCTCGGGAGCGAGCGAAGACTATATCGCAAGCCGCGGGGAATACCTCAGCGGACTGCTGCTCGCGGACTATCTGGGGTTTGATTTTTACGATGCGGCGGAGCTCATCAGCTTCCACGCGGACGGCACCTATGACGACGAGACCACGCAGAAGTGGACGCAGAAGCTCGCGGAGACGCAAAACGTCGTCGTGCCGGGCTTCTACGGCAGAAAGCGCGACGGCAGCATCAAGACCTTCTCGCGCGGCGGCAGCGACATCACGGGCGCGATTGTTGCACGCGCGGTGCAGTCGGATGTCTACGAAAACTGGACCGACGTGAGCGGATTTCTCATGGCGGACCCGCGCATTGTCGAAAACCCCAAGGTGATCTCCGTGGTGACGTATTCCGAGCTGCGGGAGCTAAGCTACATGGGCGCGACCGTGCTGCACGAGGATTCGATCTTTCCCGTGCGCCGCGCGCAGATTCCGATCAATGTGCGCAACACCAATCGCCCCGAGGACGAGGGCACGATGGTCATCCCCGACGCGTTTTTGAAGTATTACAAGCGCGACGGTGTGCTCACAGGCGTGGCTGGACGCAAGGGCTTCACGGTCATCACCGTCTATAAGGACAACATGCACAACGAGGTCGGTTTTGGCTATCGCATGCTTCGGGTGCTGGATCGCTACAACATCTCCTTTGAGCATATCCCCAGCGGCATCGACACCATGAGCCTCGTGATTTCGGACGGCAAACTCAAGGAGCATCTCGAGCAGGTATTAAGAGAGATTCAACGTGACTGCGAGCCGCAGAGCATCGAGGTCTATTCCAACATGGCGCTTGTCGCCACGGTTGGCAAGGGCATGATCCGCTCTCTCGGTGTTGCGGCGCGGCTCTTTGGCGCGCTGTATGAGGCGGGCGTGAACGTCCGCATGATCGATCAGGGCTCTTCGGAGATGAACATCATCGTCGGCATCGAAAACGACGACCTCAACACCGCTGTCAAAGCCATCTACCGCGCATTCGCGTAAAAATTAGAAGTAACGATAGAAAGCTCCTCTGCAAAGGGGAGTTTTTTTGTGTGGCTTCACAAACAAAAGCTCTTCCTTGCGGAAGAGCTCTTGTTGTTCAACGTGTTATAAAAAGGGTTTACAAACTATCCCCGAAGTCCTTGCGGAATTTGGCGACGAGTTGTTCCTGCCAGTCTCCGATGGGCTCGAGACGCCCAAAGAAGAAGCGCAGGGTTTTGGGTTCTTCGACAAAGTTCAGACCGCCGATGAGTTTGCGGTTGTCATACAGCCAGCTGATGCGGTCGACCGCGTAGAGCACCTGACTCATCGTAAACACGCGCCGCGGGAGCGCAAGGCGCAGCAGCTCCATGCTCGCGATGGGCTCCGTGCCGTCCGGCTCGCGCTGCTCAGAAAGCGTTCCGCGCTCCATGCCGCGCACGCCGCCGGCGATGTAGACCGCGGTAGCCAGCGCCGCCGCAGGATACGCGTGATCGTCGATATGCGAGAGGAATTTTCTCGCGTTGATGTGGCAGCCGAGGCCGCCCGCGGGGGTAACGACGGGCACGCCGCGCTTGATGAGCTCCGCCACCATGAACTCGATGAACTGCGGACCCTGCGAAATCACGGTCTCGTCCATGGTCTCCTCAAGGCCGACGGTCATCGCCTCCATCTCGCGCACGCTCATGCCGCCGTAGGTCAAAAACCCTTCAAACAGCGGGATGTAATCCTTCATGCGCTCGTAATAGTCGCGGTTGTTCATCGCCATACCGCCACCGCGCGCAAAGCCGAGTTTACGGGCGGAGAAGTAGATGATGTCCGCGTTGTCGCAGATCGCGCGCGTGATCTCGCGGATGGTCATATCCTTGCAGGCATCCTCGCGAACCTTGATGAAATAGAGGTTGTCCTGCAGGAGGCTTGCGTCCAGCACGACCATGATGCCGTTCTCGTGGGCGAGCTTTGCCGTCTGCGTCATGTTCTCCAGCGAGAAGGGCTGCCCGCCGATGAGGTTGGTGCCCGCCTCAAGCCGCACAAACGGGATGTTCTCCTTGCCGTTTCGCGTGATGCATTCCGCGAGTTTGTCCAGGTCGATGTTGCCCTTGAAGGGAAGGCTGCTCTCCGGCTCGAGTCCCGCGTCCGAAACCAGCTCCTCCACGCGTCCGCCGCAGCGCGTGATATGCGCCTTTGCGGTGGTGAAATGGAAGTTCATCGGCACCACGTCGCCGGGCTTGACGAATACGCTGGCAAGAATGCTTTCGCAGGCGCGGCCCTGATGCGCGGGGAGAAACAGGCTTGTGCCGAAGATCTCGCAAATCTTCTTCTCCAGGCGGTAATAGGTTGCGCTGCCCGCATAGCTGTCGTCGGCAACCATCATGGCGGCGACCGCCTGGTCGCTCATGGCGTTGACGCCGCTGTCGGTGAGCATGTCTAGAAACACGTCGTCGTTTTTCAGCAGAAACGTGTTGTTGCCTGCCTCCGCCATCGCCTTTTGCCGCGCCTCCACGGGGAGCAGATTCAGCTTTTGTACCACGCGCACCTTGTGCATTTCGAGTGGGAGCTTGGCTCCCGAAAACAGTTTCACTTCGCCCATTGCCCAGAGTTCCTCCATATTATTATTTTTAAAACATTGCCTACTTGATCACTTGTGCCGGATTTGACACGGAAAAGAATAAAAAAACACCCTCCTGCTGCTGCAAGAGGGCGAACTGTGCTTCGCGGTACCACCTCGGTTTGCCGTGCCCTCGCGGGCTACGGCCTTTACGGGTACGGATGGATTAGAATAAGAAGAAACAACGCATCGATACCCAGCCTTTGATAACGGGAGGAACCCCGGCGCATCCCTACTCAGGCGCCCGGCTCTCGTCGGCTTGCCCGTTCAGGCGGCGGCTGGTTGCGCGTATTCACGGGTGCTCCCGGCTGCCTTGCACCATCCGGCAGTTCTCTTGCGGGCGCTTGGGGCTAAAAAAGCCGCCGTATCCGTTACTTCTTCGCAGTCATAGCCTTTTTTGATTCGTTTTTTTATGCAGTTGCCGGAATCGTGACAGTGGATCATCTGGATGATCCGATTACTATGCAGTATAAAATAATATAAGATATATTGTCAAGCAAAAAGAAGCGATAGTATTTTGCGGGGATTTTGTTGTGACACATGCGTGAAATGCGCGTGAGTTGCCGAAAAGTTCACGAAATGTTCTTTGCACAGTCCATACGCGGGTTGTATAATAGTTGCGTTATATTGGTTGGACTATGCGATTGAGGTTACTCTCGCTTCAGAACGGAGGAAGTGGATAGATGGTATGTAAAGAATGCGGTTCGTATAATGCCGAGAACCTAAGCGTCTGCAAAGAATGCGGCGCAAAGCTTCGTGAGGACGATACGGGCGCCAACAACGGCGAGCAGGTTTCCGCCAACGAGGACGGCCGGCCCGCACGTGATTTTGTCAAGCCGCCGGCCTGGCCGAAGAGCGCGTTTAGCGGCGCGCCCGAGAAACCCGCTGGCTCATTTTCCGGTGATGCACCCGCGCCTTCGAGCGCCTTTCGCCCCACCATTCCGCCGCGCACCGCGGCAAGCGCCGCTCCGACCTGCCCGCATTGCGGCAAGCCGGTGCTTTCGGACGCGCCGTTTTGCGCCTATTGCGGCCAGCGCCTAGCCGGAGAAGCATCCTCGATGGCTGCTGTTTCCGCGCGTCCCGCGGCAAAGGCCGCGCCCGCCGCGCAGCCGCCGCGTGCAACCTATGCCGCAAACGACTTTGACGACGACGAAGACGATTATGACGACGAGGACGACGAGGACGATTACAAGCCCGCCAAGTCCGCTAAGCGTCCCGCCAAGCTCGCGCGCCGCGGCAACGAAGACCTCGACGAATACGACGAGGATGACGAAGAAGAATACGACGAAGAATATGACGATTTGCCGCCCAAGCGCAGCAAGGGTACGACCATCCTCTTCTGGGGTTTGATCGCGCTGCTGCTGGCGCTCATCGCGGTGTTTGGCATGTACATCGCCAAGAAGAACTTCGACGGCGACGTCGGCGCGATGTTTGCCTCCATCGGCAGCATCTTCAATAAGAATAATTCGGACGACGTGAATGCCGACGATCCTTCCGCGACCATCGATCCCGAGAGCGAGATGTACACCGCGACCATCACGGAGTCGACCGATGCCGCCACGAACGAAGTCTGGTACGACATCGACATCGCGGCGCCGACCGGCTACTCCATCCGCATGATCACGGACGCAACGCTGGAGCAGGACACCGTGAAGGTTCCCGCAAACAACCGCATCATCCTCCACATCCAGCGGGGAGTCTTCATGCCCAACGCGCCGGTGGACACCGAAACCCTGACGCTCCAGCCGAATATTCAGGCGATTTCGCCGGATGGCCAGACCATGCAGGTTGCCGTACCGCCGATCACAGTCACCGTGCCTGTGCTCTCGATGAGCGTCACCGAACCCGCGGCGGACACCGTCAACGCAACGTTTGACAACAGCCCGATCGCGATCATCGGCCAGGTGAACAACTACGACATCGAAACCAAGGTATTTGTCAACGATGAGCAGGTCTATGTGGACAGCACCGGCCTCTTCACCGCAAGCTATATCCCCAAGGCGCCCGCCGCCGCGCTGACGTTGCCGGCAAGCACGCCGGTTGCAAGCGTCGATCCCTCAACAACACCGGATCCTAACGCAACGCCGGATCCTGACGCAAGCACGTCTCCGGACGCCAGCACTTCTCCCGAAGTGTCCGGCGAAGAAGCGGAAACCACCGAAGCGCCCGCTGTGGACGAAACGGCAACCACTGACGCAACGGTTCCTTCCGGCAGCACCGAAACCATCACCATCGAGGCGCGCAAAAACAACTGCGTCACCGCGAGAAAAGTGATCACCGTTGAGCCGTACGTCATGCAGACCATGTCGTTCACGGTCACCAATGAGCTCGCGACACTCTCGTCCGATGAGGGCACAGTCACCATCACCGGTACGTGCACTCCCGGCGCCGTGATCACCGCAACCAGCGCCTCTCCCGATGTCACCTTCGGCGAAGCGACCGTCACCGAGACGGGTACGTTCACGATGCTGGCGACCATTGCAAAGGTTGGCGGGTATGATGTGACACTCGTGGGTAAGCTGCAGGGTTATTATGACGGCACAGCGCCCGTTATTGTGGAGCGTCCACCGTCGGTCTCCTCCAGCACGTTTAAAAAAGCCGCGGCCGATATCGCCAAGAACATCGATAAGATCAAGTCCGGTGCGACCACGAGCGGAGACTTTGTCGTCACCGGAAGGATCACGGAGATCCTCTCCACCGATCCGTACACCATCTTCCGCGTGCAGATTTCGGAAGGCGTAGAGGTCATCGTCGCCAACCGCAGCGCGAAGTCCACGATCAACTCCTCCGACATAAAGGAGAAAAAGCAGATCGCGGGCACGTTGAAGGGACTTTACACAGACGGCCTCACCCCGTATCTCTGGGGTTGGTTCGTCTGGAACAAGTAACCATCGCGTGAGAATTTGGGCAAAGATCATCAAACACCATAAGATTATGCTGGAGGCCGTGCGGGAGTATCCCGCGCGGCCTTCGGATGCAGAGGACTGGGGGCGGCTGATTGCGGATATCGCAAAGCCGCTGGACCTCGCCTGTCCGGTGCTGCTGAACAAACATGTACAGGAGCTCGCTCGTTTTAACCGCACCTGGTTTACGCAGGCGGATTTCATCGAGAGCATTCACTTTGACCGTTTCGAACTCGAAATCTTTCCGGAGAAGAAGAAGGACAAGAAGATCGATTATATTTTTGAAGAAGACTGATGTTTTCGAAGTTTTTGTAAAAACCGGATATATTTTTGACGAAGACTAAAGCTAAATAGAGTCATGCGTTCAGAAGAATGATTCACACAAGCAGACTATCCTGACAGGAGGGCATACGCATGGACGTGAAAGAATTTTCCGCGCTGTTGCCGCAGGCAAACGAACAGTTGCCGCGCGGTGCGTTTTTAACCGCCGGCGGAGCGGTCTGGAACCCCATGACCATCGGCTGGGCGCAGTTTGGCATCGTCTGGTCGCGCCCCGTGGTCACGGTGATGGTGCGAAAGAGCCGATACACCTATTCGTTGATGGAGAAAACAGATGTATTCACCGTCAGCTTCCCGCGCGCAAAGCAGATGGGCAAGGAGATTGCCTTTTGCGGTGTGCGCTCCGGGCGGGATGTCAACAAGGAGAAAGAAGCGAATCTTTCCCGCCTTGCTGCCCGCGCGGGTGGCGCGGAGGCGGTTGCGGGCTGCGGACTGGTGTTTGAGTGCCGCATCGTGCAAAAGCAACTGCTCGACCTCGATACGTTTGACCCCGATTTCCGCGCGAAATACTACGGAGACAATCAGGCTCTGCCGGACGGCGACCCGCATGTGCTCTACGTCGGCGAGGTTCTCGCGGCATACGAACTATAGCTTAGTCGGAGAGGATACCATCCTCCCCAAGAATCAGAAATACAAAACATCGCTCCGCAGTTCATTTGCGAAGCGATGTTTTTTTGTGCTTGTATGATAGTTGGTGGAAAAAGTCTTCGGATCAGGCGCGATCGTGGAACGTTTCCGCCGTCTTGTTTGCAAAATCAATCTCATCCCGTATTCCTTTGTGCGCATCGTTCCACAGGCCCTTTGTCAGCCGAATGCGCAACAGGCACGTGTTCGGGTCACTATCGTTGTTGGCGTCGTCATACCATCCGGCGAAGATCGGGCGAATCCTTGCCATGAGTTCCGCATTTTTTTCGTCGCAGACCCAGCCGAGGTTTTCACCGATCCCGCTGGCTGTGAAGTTCTCCACGATGAAGCAGACGGCAACTTCCGGATTTTTCGCGATCTGCAGCATCTTGGTTGAGGTTGCATAGGTTACGGAATAAAAAGCGCCGTCTTCGTAATAAACATTGACGAGGCGTGCCGCTGGCACGGGGTTACCTTGCCCGTTGGGAGAGAGTGCAATGGTGGAAAGAGAGATCAACGCGTCCTGATTGCCAAATTTCTCCTGCAAAACGCGCATGGCTTCATCATAGCTGTTCATACTTATCCTCCGGTCTAACTGGTGTAAAATTGCAGTGCTTATTGTAACACATGGCATACGATCTCCTATGACAATATTCTATCGAAAAATAACAGCGCCTCACCCGTTCGGGAGAAGCGCTGTTTTCTTTGAGGAGGAGAGACGCAGGCTAAGCTGACGGGAGAGTCGGCTCCGTTTTTCTTGATATCAATATCCCGATCAGAACGAAGAACAGCGGCGTGGTCATGGGTTGGGCGATGTTGACCGTCGCCTGCACGGCGTAGGCCGCGACCGCGAGCGTCAGCCCGCGATAGGCCGGATCTAGCTTGCTGCGGCGAAATCCCGCGCGAACGGCGAATACCAGCGCGGCGAGATAGCACACGAGCCCCAGCGCGCCGTTGGTGACAAGATATTGCAGATATTCGTTGTGCGCGGTGTCCAGCGCCGCGTCGGAGAAGATCGGGCTGACCGCGTCCGCGTGAAACAGCGCGCCGGAGGATGCTCCAAAGAGCTGCTGAACGAACGGCAGCCGCGCATAGACGTGCAGCACAAACGTCCAGATCTTGCCGCGGTCGGTGCCCCAGCTCTCCGAAAAGCGCAGATACCGCTCCAAGCTGCCCAGCGGAAGCTCCCGCAGGAGCGTGTTGAGCAGCACGAGCGCGAGAGCGCCCGTCAGCAGCGCGCCAAGCAGCACAAGCGCATATGGACGCCCTGCGCGCGCGAGACGCTCAGGCTGGATGTGCGACAGCGCAAACCACAGCGCGACCGAAAGCGCGACAAGCGTCAGCGAGACGACGGGGCGTCGCAGCACGGCAAAGAACGAGGAAAGATAGGTCGTGGATGGAAGCAGAGAGGAAAGCAGCCCGAACGCGCAAGCGCTCAGGAAGAAGACCGCCCAACCCAGCGGCAGACGGCGAAGCGACGCGGCATCCGAAAAGAGCAACAGCGGCGCAAGTGCAAACACCGCCAGCAGCCCCAGCGCCGCGCTGTCGCTGCCCGCGACCAGCACACCGAAGCAGACCAGCAGAAGAATCAGCACGCTAGCCACGCGCGAGACTCGCCGTTTTGCGCGAAGGAAGAAACCCAGCGCGACGGCAAACGCCAGCACGACGTAGCCCGCGTAAAAATCCGCGTTGCCGATGGTGGAGAGAAACCGCCCGCGATCCTGTGCGCGGAGGTTGTCGGTAAAGCCCAGCGGATCGACGCCGAAGTGATGCAGCACGCCCAGCAGGCTCACAAGACACGCGCCGAGCAGGAACGCCCATTCCGGCCAGCGCAGGTCGATCTCCTGTCGCGAGAGCGCAAAGACGAGACCTGCATAGCAAAACAGCGTCAGCAAGCCCTGATAGCGGTTGTTCTCGCCAAAGAAGGCCTCTCCGGCATATTGGCTGATCAGCGAGCCGATCAGGCTGACGGCGAAAAACGCAAACAGCGCGATGACCGCCGGGTGGAGACGGCGCTTCTCGCGCGCAACGCCGAAATCCGGCGGCAGGGCAATCCGCGCAAAGAGCAGCAGGAGCAGATACAACCCGCTGACGATCATAAAATAGAACTGCTTGGTTTCGGTGATGTTGAAATAGAAGTTACTGAACACCAGCGGATGCCCGAGAAACACGGCGCAAAGATACACCGTGGTGAGCAAGGCCGCCGCGCGCAGAAACTTTTGCTGAAGGGTAAGGGGATAAGGGGGAGGGGTGCCGCGCTGCGCGCGGACAGCCTCCGCAGGAGGCGAAGCTTCGGGTTGAAGTTTATTTTGATTTGGATCGGTGTTTTGTTCTGGCATTCGAATTTCCCTTAATTGCACTTTTAAAAAGTGTGTATCTTTTGTGAACCTTCCCTGAAAGCGGGCGTTTTTGTTTGACAAACCTTTTCGCAAGGATTATCATACAAGCGTACTAACACATATAGTACACTTAGTGTGATCGAAAAACAAGACATTCGGAGGGTAAGAACATGAAAAAAAGTATCATTTTAATTGCAATGGTTGTGATGAGCGTATTCTTCTTTACGGCATGCGGACCTAAGACCGCATCCGGCGGCAACGCAATCGCATCCTACGGCAACGTCGCCTCTGGCGGCAACGTCGCGTCCGCAAGCAACGCGGGCTAAGTTACTCCTGGTTTCATGGACGAAAAGAATCTGCGCTCGGGAGGCGCGGATTCGGGTGAAAAAAACAACGGGTGCGGCATACGTCGCACCCGTTGTTTGTTAGTCCAGCAGTTTCTTGTTCGGATATGCGCCCGCGTCGGTGAGGGCATTGAGTGCCTGCATGACTTCCGGCTTGTCCTCGCGATAGGTGACGCCATACCAGCGATCGGGAGAAGAGAGCACGCGAACCGTTGCTTTTCCCACCTGCAGCATGCGGCCAACCTCCTGCGGAATTAGAAACTCGCCCTTGAGCGGGTTTTTCTCCAGCGCTTCGGTGAGGAACTCCGGAAAACGTGCCTCCAACGCGTCAAAGAGCGAGGGGGTAAAGCCGAAGAAGTTCATCGAAACGAGGTTGTCCCCGGGGAAATGCACAAAGGTCTGTCCGTCGTCCTCGGTATAGGCGGGGCCTTCCGGCGTTTTGAAGATCTTGAGCCGCTCGACGATATTCACCAGCTCACCGTTTGTGTCCACCTCGCACACGCCGCGCGCAACAGAGCCGTGGTCGGTCAGCGTGTTTTTCGCGTGGTAGCCAACCATCGAGAAATCCGCCTTTGCGCCGTCCTTGGCGGTCTTGAGGTAATCATACAGCGCGGAGAATGCGCGTTTGCCATAATAATCGTCAGCATTGATCGCGGCAAACGGCTCGTTCACCACGTCTTTGCAGCAGAGGATCGCATGCGCGGTGCCCCAGGGCTTGATGCGGTCCTGCGGCACGGAAAAGCCCGCGGGCAGCATGGCATCCGGCTGCTGGAAGACGTAGCGCACCTCCATGTACTTCTCGGCTCTTCTGCCGATGACATCGTAAAAATCCTGCTCGATCTTGCGGTTGATGATGAAGACGACCTTTTCAAAGCCCGCCTCCAGCGCGTCGTAGAGCGAATAATCCATGATGATCTCGCCGTGGCGTCCGATGGGATCGATCTGTTTGAGCCCGCCGTAGCGGCTGCCCATGCCTGCTGCCATGACGACAAGAGCCGGTTTCAACATAATAGAAATCTCCTTTGATAATTGATCGCAGGGGTTACAGATTTATTGTAAACCAAAGCGTATGTTCTGAAAACACATCTCAAAAAGATGCAATAAAAAGATAAATAGAAAATCCAAATCGACTAACGTCAGTCATCAAACCCGTTGGGGTTCTGGGACTGCCAGCGCCAGGCATCCGCGCACATGCGCTCGATGCCGAACTCCGCGCGCCAGCCAAGCTCGGTTGCGGCCTTCTCCGGGTCGGCATAGCAGGCGGCAATGTCGCCGGCTCTGCGGCCCACCAGCTCATAGGCGAGTGTCTTGCCACAGGCCTTTTCAAACGCGTGCAGCACGTCCAGCACCGAATAGCCCACGCCGGTGCCGAGGTTGTAGGTCAGCACACCCGCGCCGCTTTCGAGCTTCTTTAGCGCGGCGACGTGGCCCTTTGCCAGATCGACCACGTGGATATAGTCGCGCACTCCCGTGCCGTCGTGGGTCGGGTAGTCGTTGCCAAACACGCGCAGCGCGGGCAGCTTGCCCACCGCGACCTGCGCGATAAAGGGCATCAGGTTATTCGGAATTCCGTTCGGGTCCTCGCCGATCTGGCCGGAGGCGTGCGCGCCGACCGGGTTGAAGTACCTCAGCAGGCAGATGCGCATATGCGGCTTAGCAATCGCAACGTCACGCAGCATGTCCTCGATCATCAGCTTCGTGCGCCCGTAGGGGTTGGTTACCGAGAGGGCGAAGTCTTCGCGAATCGGTACGCTGACCGGGTCGCCGTAGACCGTTGCGCTGCTGGAGAAGACGAAGCGCTCCACACCGTTTTTCTGCATCGAGAGCAGCAGGTTGAACGTTGAGGCAAGATTGTTGCGATAGTATTCCAGCGGCTTTTGCACACTCTCGCCGACGGCTTTGAGGCCTGCGAAGTGAATCACCGCGTCGATTTGGTAGCGGGCAAAGAGCGCATCCGTCGCCGCGGCATCCGTCAGGTCGACTTCTTCAAATTGAAAAGGTCTGCTTGCCAACGTGCGCAGACGGTTGAGCGCGGCGGGTTTGCTGTTGACGAAATTGTCGGCAATCAGCACATCATATCCCGCATCCAGGAGTTCCAGAACGGTGTGGCTGCCGATGTATCCGGCGCCGCCGGTCACGAGAATTCGCATATAATCGAAGGGTCTCCTTTCGGTAGTGCTGCCAAAGGCAGGATGCGTGAACGCGTATTTGCGTGCCTGCGGTTGTCCATACAACCGATGATTGCTCGGAAAAATAACGACGAGCACAGCGCGGGATAAAAAATAGACGATCCACGCACCTCTATTATAGGCGCGCGGGCAAAGTCTGTCAAAGGCGTGAATAAATACAAGAAAATCGATAAAAGAGGACGGATTTAGCCTCTAAAATCGATTTTCAGCTTTCCTAAATAATATTGCTATGGTATAATTCACCTTGGCTTATACCGGCCTGGTGCCGGTTTTTTGAATCACGCCGAGGAGGAAGATTATGGCAAAGCAGAAAACTGTCGTTCCCTTTCGCGGAACGCAGGAGCAGGAGAAACAGCTTTTACAGATCATCGCGGACAACAAGCAACTTCCGGGCGCATTGATGCCCGTGCTTCAGCAGGCGCAGGAGCTCTACGGCTATCTGCCCATCGAAGTGCAAACCAAGATTGCAGAAGGTCTTGGCCTGTCGCTTGAGGAAGTCTATCAGGTTGCCACGTTTTACGGGCAGTTTTCGTTAAACCCCACCGGCAAGCACCGCGTCGCGGTCTGCCTCGGCACGGCTTGCTATGTCAAGGGTGCGCAAAACATTCTCGAAGAACTCGAAAAGCAGCTCGGCGTCAAAGCCGGCGGCACCACGGGCGACGGCGTGTTCACGCTCGAAGCCACGCGCTGCCTGGGCTGCTGCGGTCTTGCCCCGGTCATCGTGGTGGATGAGGACGTCTACGGCCGTCTCGTTCCTGCGGACATCAAAGGCATCCTCGCCAAATATAACTAAGCAAGCCTGAAACGGGACTGTGATACTAGCCCCCATGCAACCGGAACGAAGGGACGGAATCGAATGAAGATTCGTGAAATCGCATCACTGCTCGGCGCGGATGTTCTCTGCGGAGATGCTCTGCTCGATGAAGAGGTGCAGAGCGCTTGCGGAAGCGACATGATGAGCGACGTACTCGCCTATGTGAAAGATCAGGGCGTGTTGGTCACGGGGCTTGTCAACCCGCAGGTGATCCGAACCGCCATGATGATGGACATGCGCTGCATCGTGTTTGTCCGCAACAAACGCCCCACGCCGGAGATGCTGGATCTCGCTCGGGAACACCATATGGCCGTGCTCGCAAGCGAAAGCCGGATGTATGAAGCCTGCGGCAAGCTCTATTCAAGCGGGCTGGGAAACGGGGCCTGCGCCAATGGCTGAGGCGCTTCGATTCCATTACGATGTAGACGGCGATAACTTCACCTCAGCTGGCGCGGCCTCTGTCGAGGTCAAGCGAAAGCTTCGTCAGCTGGGTTTTGACGCGGAGACGATCCGCCGGGTTTCCATCGCCATGTATGAAGGCGAGATCAATATGGTCGTGCATGCGCGCGGCGGCAGCGCCGATGTGTATGTGGACAAGGACTGTATCACGATCATTCTTGCGGATTCGGGCCCCGGAATACCGGATATCGACCTTGCGATGCAGGAAGGCTACTCCACAGCACCCGATAACATCCGCGCGCTTGGGTTTGGCGCAGGTATGGGCTTGCCCAACATGAAGCGCTATACGGACGAGATGAAGATTGACACCGTGCTCAAAAAGGGCACCACCGTGACCATGAAGGTCTATATCAACCAGGCAAAGCAAAGCTAACGAACCATTCCCATCAGGCAAAGATTTTTTCATCATCCATTTTGCCGCAGATACAGGCGCGCGCAGGACAAATCATCACAGCGCGCCGGAAGAAAACGCAGGCAGGATTCCGGCAACGGCGCCGGAGCACGCCGGGTCTGCGGAAAGGCGAAGAACGCGCGCATGAAGCAATACAAGCATTCGGTTTCGCTCGATCTCGAAAAATGCAAGGGCTGTACCAACTGCCTCAAGCGTTGCCCGACCGAAGCCATCCGCATTCGCGATGGCCACGCGGTGATCAATTCGGATGTTTGCATCGATTGTGGCGAGTGCATCCGCCGCTGCCCCTATCAGGCGAAGAAGGCGATCTTCGATCGCTTTGAGGATATCGACGCGAAAAAATATCGCATCGCCCTGCCCGCGCCCTCGTTTTACGGGCAGTTTGTAGATCTCGACGACGTGGATTATGTGCTGCAAGGCTTACTCGATATCGGCTTTGACGATGTGTTCGAGGTGGCCCGCGCGGCGGAGATCGTGACCGAATACACGCGCCGCTACATGCACGAAGAAAACGTCAGCTACCCCGTGATCAACTCCGCCTGCCCCGTGGTCGTTCGCCTGATCACGCTGCGCTTTCCCTATCTTTGCGACCATGTCATCCCCATGATGCCGCCCATCGAGCTCTCGGGCAAGATGGCACGCGAAGAGGCGATGGCAAAGCACCCCGAGCTCAAGCCGGAGGATATCGCAATCGTGTTCATCTCTCCGTGCCCGGCCAAGGCGAGCTACGTCAAAAACGGGTTTCTGGGCGAGAAGAGCCATGTGGACTATGTGGTCTCCATGAGCGATATCTACTTCAAGCTTATCGGCGTCATGAAGAAAAACGTGACCCCGAAGGCGACGAGCAAGAGCGGCATGATCGGCATGAGCTGGGCGAGCACCGGCGGAGAAGCAAGTGCGCTCTTCAACGACAAGTACCTTGCGGCGGACGGCATTGAAAACGTCATTCGCGTGCTGGACGAAATCGAGACCGGGCACTTCCCGATGCTGCAATTTGTAGAGCTCAACGCCTGCCCCGGCGGATGCGTCGGCGGCGTGGCGACGGTGGAAAATCCATACATCGCGCGGGTACGGCTCCAGGCGCTCAGACGCTATTTGCCGGTATCGCAGAATCGATTGGAAAAGGACGATATCGAAGGCTACCCGGAAGAAATCCTCTTCCCCAAAGACCTCGAATATCGACCGGTCGGAAAGTTTGACGACGATTTGACCACAGCGATGCAGAAGATGAGCGAGATTGAAACCCTTGCCGGCTCTCTGCCCGCGCTGGACTGCGGCTCCTGCGGGGCGCCGACGTGCCGCGCGTTTGCCGAGGATGTTGTCCTTGGCGGGCGCAGTGTGGACGAGTGCATCGTCTACATGCGCGAACGGATTCAGGAGTTGGTCAAAAGTCCCGAGGAGGAACAGACATGACGGTGCTCGGCCTGAAAGAAGCGCTCAACCTCACCGTGTTTGCCCTGCCGCAAGGCGAAAAGCAAGTGCGTGGCGGATACGCGGGCGATCTTTTGAGCTGGGTCATGGGCAGAGCCGAAGCGGAGAGCGCTTGGCTCACCATCATGTCAAATCCCAACATCATCGCGGTCGCGACGCTGACGGACGTGAGCTGCGTGATTCTCTGCGAAGGCGTCGTGCCGGATGCGGGGGTCGCCGCGCTGGCAACTGAGAAAGAGATCAACCTGCTCGGTAGCGAATCATCCGCCTTTGCGCTCGCCGCCGAGATTTCCAGCCTGCTATGAGCGCGCTTCGGTGCGATCTGCACATACACTCCTGCCTCTCGCCCTGCGCGGAGGAGGAGATGACGCCGGGCAACATTGCGGGGATAGCTCGGCTCAACGGCTTGGATATCGTCGCGCTGACCGACCACAACACCTGTGGCAACTGCAAATCGTTCTTTGCCGCGTGCGAAACCTATGGTGTGGTGCCCGTTGCGGGCATGGAGCTCACCACCAGCGAAGATGTGCACCTGTTGTGCCTCTTTCGAACACTTGCGGATGCAACCGCCTTTTGGGAGGCAGTGGAACATAAACGCATCAGGATCAGGAACAAGCCTGAGATCTTCGGTCGCCAGCTCTTGATCGATCTGGACGACGAACCCTGCGGCGTGGAAGAATTTCTTCTGATCAACGCCACGACACTTACGCTGGAGGAGGCAACGCGCCTCTGCATCGACCATCGCGGCGCTGCAATCCCCGCGCATATCGACCGCGAGGCAAACGGCATGCTCTCCACACTCGGCGGCGTGCCGGAGGAACCGGATTTTCCGACCATCGAGGTCAGAGACCCGGAGACGCTGCCGGAGCTGGAACGTGAACACCCGATTTTGCAGCGCAAACGCGCAATCGTCTCCTCGGACGCACACCGCCTCTGGGAGATTGCCGAGCCGGGGTTTCCGCTCAACCTGCCTTGTGAGCGCGGAGCAAGTGCACAGGATGTGCGCGACGCACTGATCGATTACTTGGTCGGACAGCGCAGGAGTAATATATGAAAGAACTCTCGCTCAACATCCTCGATATCGCGCAGAATTCGATCAAGGCCAATGCCAAACATGTGGAGATCACGCTCGCGAAAAAGGGCAGCTGGCTCACGATCACGATTGTGGACGACGGCACGGGCATGAGCCCGGCGTTCGCGGCGGAAGCCGCAAACCCCTTTACCACCACGCGTACGACCAGAAAGGTCGGCATGGGATTGCCGCTGTTTAAGATGGCGGCGGAGCAGACGGGCGGAACATTCTTGCTCACATCGCAGCAGGCGCAGAGCGAAGGCGACGCGCACGGCACCACCGTGACGGCAACGTTTGACACAGAACATGTGGACTGCGAGCCGCTGGGGGATATCACCGAGACGATTCTCACGCTGATTCAGGGCAACCCCGATCTCTCGCTGACCTATGTTTATCAAACAGAAGCGGGAGAGCAGCGCCTGAGCACGGATGAGATGCGGGAGATTCTGGGGGACGAGGTTAGGCTGGACAGCCCCGAGGTGCTCGCCTGGGCAAGAGATTTTTTAAACGGGGAAGAGTAAACTGCGGCAGACGATTGCCGCGCCAACAAGGTCAAGCATCAGCAGAATTGCTTTTTTTATACAGTACCGCGCAGACGAAAACCGTTTGCACGGCAAGAGCAGAAAACTTTGGGATTATCATCAGTGAGGAAGGAACGAAGAACATGAAATCATTGCAGGAATTGGCAGAAATTCGCGACAGGAGCAAGGGTAAGGTTGCGCTCCGCGAAGGGCACAACGAAATTCGTATCGTCGTCGGCATGGCGACCTGCGGCATCGCGGCAGGCGCGCGTCCGGTTCTCGCCACCTTGGTGGAAGAGGTCGAGAAGCAGGGCATGAGCGTGAAGGCGACTGTTTCGCAGACGGGATGCATCGGCATCTGCCGCCTCGAACCCATCGTGGAAGTATTCGAAGCGGGCAAAGAAAAGATTACGTATGTTAAGATGACGCCCGAAAAGGCAAAGCAAATTGTCAGCGAGCACATCAAGGGCGGCAAGCCCGTTTACGAATACACGATCGGTGAGAAATAGGCGGAGGAGTAACCAATGATTCGTTCACACGTATTAATTTGCGGCGGCACCGGCTGCACGTCCAGCGGCAGCCCGGCGATTCGCGAGCACCTCGAAAAAGAGCTCAAGAAACAGGGTCTCGACGAGGAGATCAAGGTAGTCCAGACCGGATGTTTCGGCCTCTGCGCATTGGGTCCGATCATGATCGTCTACCCGGAAGGCACATTCTACAGCCGCGTCACGGAAGAGGACGTTACGGAGATCGTCAGCGAGCACCTGCTCAAGGGCCGTCCCGTCGAGCGCCTCGTCTACAACCCCAAGACCGAAGACATGCCCCACGGCGTGACCTCGCTTTCGGAAACGCCGTTTTATAAAAGCCAGCTGCGCATCGCGCTTCGCAACTGCGGCGTCATCGACCCCGAACAGATCGACGAATACATCGCGCTCGACGGTTATCTCGCGCTGGGCAAAGCCCTCACCGAGATGACCCCGCAGCAGGTGATCGACCTGATCAAAGCCAGCGGTCTTCGCGGGCGCGGCGGCGCGGGCTTCCCGACCGGCACGAAATGGCAGTTTGCCGCCAACAACGCGTCGGACGAGAAATTCGTCATCTGCAACGCGGACGAGGGCGACCCCGGCGCGTTCATGGATCGTTCCGTGCTCGAAGGCGACCCGCACGCGGTGCTCGAGGCCATGGCCATCGCGGGCTATGCCATCGGCGGTACGCACGGCTATATCTATGTCCGCGCGGAGTATCCCATCGCGGTCAAGCGCCTCAAGATCGCAATCGATCAGGCGCGCGCCTATGGCCTGCTCGGCAAAAATATCTTCGGCACGGGCTTTAGCTTTGACATCGACATCCGCCTTGGCGCGGGCGCGTTTGTCTGCGGCGAAGAGACCGCGCTGATGACCAGCATCGAAGGCTTCCGCGGTGAGCCGCGCAACAAGCCGCCGTTCCCGGCGGTCAAGGGCCTCTTTGGCAAGCCCACCATCATCAACAACGTCGAAACGCTCGCCAACATTCCGCAGATCATCGTGCAGGGACCGGAATGGTTCTCTTCGTTCGGCACAGAGTGCAGCAAGGGCACGAAGGTATTTGCATTGGGCGGCAAGATCAACAACACCGGCCTTGTCGAAATTCCTATGGGCACGACGCTTAGGCAGATTCTCTTTGAAATCGGCGGCGGCATCCCCGGCGGCAAGAAGTTCAAGGCCGCGCAGACCGGCGGTCCTTCGGGCGGATGTATCCCCGCGGAGCACCTCGACACGCCGATCGACTATGAAAACCTCAAGGCCATCGGCTCGATGATGGGCAGCGGTGGTTTGATCGTCATGGACGAAGACAACTGCATGGTGGATATCGCCCGCTTCTTCCTCGAGTTCACCGTCGACGAGAGCTGCGGAAAGTGCACGCCCTGCCGCATCGGCACGCGTCGTCTGTTAGAGATGCTCAACAAGATCATCGAGGGCAACGGCACGCTCGAAGACCTCGACAAGATGGAAGAGCTCTGCCACTATATTATGAATAACGCGCTTTGCGGCCTCGGCCAGACCGCGCCGAACCCCGTGCTCTCCACGATGAAGTATTTCCGTGACGAGTATCTGGCGCACGTGGTAGACAAGCGCTGCCCGGCAGGCGTTTGCAAGAAACTCCTGCAATACAAGATCGATCCGAATAAGTGCACGGGCTGCACGCTTTGCGCGCGCAAGTGCCCCGTGAGCTGCATCGCCGGTAAGGTGAAGGAGCCGCACGTCATCGATCAGAGCAAGTGCATCAAATGCGGCGCCTGCATGGACAATTGCAAATTCGGCGCCATTTCCAAGAAGTAAGGAGGCAGGAACATGGATCAGGTAACAGTCAAGATAAACGGGATCGAAACAAAGGTTCCCGCCAACGCAACCATTCTGGAGGCGGCGCATGTCGCGGGTATCCGTATCCCGACGCTGTGCTATCTTCGTGAAATCAATGCCATCGCGGCCTGCCGTATCTGCCTCGTGCAGGCGACGGGTGTTCGCGGCCACGCGGCAGCCTGCGTGCAAAAGGTTGCCGACGGCATGGAGATTCAGACCAACACGCCCGACCTGCGTCAGGCAAGAAAGACCACGCTGGAGCTCATTCTGAGCAACCACCGCATGGACTGTCTGAGCTGCGACCGCAGCCCGGATTGCGAACTGCAATCGCTTGCTCACGAGTATGGCGTCGATCAGTACAAGTACATGGGCAACGAAAACCTCAAGCCCCAGTATGAGCGCAGCGCACCGCACCTCGTGCGCGACAACAGCAAATGCATCCTCTGCCGCCGCTGTGTGGCGGTCTGCGGAAGCAACCAGCACGTCGCCGTCATCGGCACCAACGAGCGCGGGTTTGACACGCATGTCGGCAGCGCGTTTGATATGCCGCTCAACGACACCAGCTGCATCAACTGCGGCCAGTGCATCTCCGTCTGCCCGACGGGTGCGCTCTGCGAACGCGACGACACCCACCTCGTCTGGGACGCGCTTGCGGACAAGACCAAGCATGTCATCGTGGCGCCCGCTCCCTCTGTGCGCGTGCAGCTCGGCGAATGCTTCGGCATGCCGATTGGCACCAATGTGCAGGGTAAGCTCGCCGCGGCGCTCCGCCGACTGGGCTTTGACAAGGTGTTCGACGTGGACTTTGCCGCGGACGTCACCATCATGGAAGAAGGAACCGAGCTGCTCCACCGCCTGCAAAACGGCGGCAAGCTGCCGATGATCACCTCCTGCTCACCGGGCTGGGTCAAGTTCTGTGAATACTATTTCCCGGAAATGATCGAGAATCTTAGTAGCTGCAAGAGCCCGCAGCAGATGTTTGGCGCGCTGGTGAAGACCTATTACGCCGAAAAGATGGGCATCGATCCCAAAGATCTCTACGTTGTCTCCATCATGCCCTGCACCGCGAAGAAATTCGAGTGCACGCGTGACAACGAGGCGGCGGCGGGCGTGCCGGATATCGATGTTTCACTCACCACACGCGAACTCGCGAACATGATCAAGCGCTCCGGCATTCGCTTTACCGACCTACCGGACGAGGACTTCGATCCCATGCTGGGCGTTGCGTCGGGCGCTGGCCACATCTTCGGCGCGACCGGCGGCGTCATGGAAGCGGCGCTTCGTACCGTTGCCGAAATCGTCACCGGCAAACCGCTGGACAACCTCGACTTCACCGCCGTGCGCGGCGTGGAAGGCTGCAAGGAAGCGGAATATGACCTTGCGGGCACCAAGGTGCGCGTTGCGGTCACCAGTGGCACGGAGAATGCCTTCCAGCTGCTTGAGATGGTCAGAAAAGGCGAGGCGGACTATCACTTCATCGAAGTCATGGCCTGCCCGGGCGGCTGCGTCAACGGCGGCGGACAGCCCCACCAGCCGGGCGAGGTGCGCAATTTCCACGATCTGCGCGCCGAGCGTGCCCAGGGCCTCTATGGTCAGGACAAGAACATGAAGCTTCGTAAGAGCCACGAGAACCCCTTCATCAAGGAACTGTATGACACCTACCTTGAGAAGCCGGGCTCGCACAAGGCACACCACATCCTGCACACGACCTACGTCAAGCGCAAGGTGTATTGATTCCGGTAAAGAACCAAACAAAGGCTCCCGCATTTTTGTGTGGGAGCTTTTTTGTGAGGCGGCGATGCGTTCTTCTATTCTTTTTGTTTCTTTTGTGATATATCTTGTCTGAACAAATTTTTAGATTTTCTTCAAAGACCCTGCAATAAATCCCCGTTTTTTCCGTCAATATAGCATAAGGGGACATGATGACGATGGAACAAGGCGTAAACAACAGATGGTATTCCTTCTTCACCCGTGACGGGGAGAAGCTCGTTCGCTTTGTCCGGAGCCAGACCCGCCGCATCAGCGAGATGGAGGCGGAGGACATCGTCGCCGATGTGATGCTTTCTCTTGTGAGTCGGCTGGAGACCAACGGCCCTGTGGAGAACATCGCAGCCTACGCCTACCGCGCCGTGCGAAACAAGATAGCGGATCACGAGCGCAAAAAGGCGAGGGAGTTGAGCCTGGACGGCATGGCGGACGAGGACGGCGAGTTGCCGCTACTCAGCCTGCTCGCCGCGGAAAACGAGGAGCCGTTTGCGCAGGAAGAACGGGCGGATCGCATGCACCGCCTGACCGATGCCATCGGCAAACTCGAACCCCGGCAGCGCGCGATCCTGATTGCCACCGAACTCAAGGGAAAATCCTTCCGCGACCTCGCCGATGAGTGGGGGGAACCCATCGGCACCTTGCTTTCGCGCAAGAGCCGCGCGGTGAAAACCCTGCGCAAACTACTCGAAGGAACGGAGCTGTAAGGCTCCAAAACAAAACCACACGACTGAATAATAGAAAAGCAAAGACAAGAAAAGGAGAAATCACGATGAGCAACATCAAAAAGCGCTGGGACGACGTTCCCAACTGGGCGAAATACACGCTCTATGCGGTGCTCGGCATCGCTGGCGCGTTCCTGCTCGGGTTGCTGTTTGGCAATCTGATCATGTGGCTCTGGAACTGGCTGATGCCGAGCCTCTTCGGGCTTCGCACCATCGGCTTCTGGGAAGGCCTCGGCCTCTTCCTGCTGGCGAAGATCCTGTTTGGATTCGGCGGCTCCAGCAGCTCCAGCGATGGAGACAAGAAACACCCCAAGCACGGCAAGCGCCCCCATCATCACGGTGAAGGCGAGAAGCGCGACTGGAAAGACTGGGAATATTATGACGACTGGTGGGAAGAGGACGGCAAAACCTCGTTCCACGCCTATGCCGAGAACATGAAGAAAGAACCGGAGACTAAGACGGAAGAGAAGAAAGAAGAATCTTCCAAGTAAGCGTCTCCACAAAAAAACGGATTCACACGAAACAAGAAGAGGGCTGCCCTAACGGGCAGCCCTCTTGCGTGCGTTCGCGCAGGTTGATCGATATCTTTGTAGGGGCGGATAGTATTCGCCCGCACTTCCAGCCCAACTATCGCTGCTTGCGATTCATCGACCTTGCGATCAAATACGCCGCGATTCCCAGCGCGCCAAGCCCGCCGAACACCCAGCCCCACGGGAAGGATTGATTCCCGCTGAGGCTCTCGATCGTTGGCACAACCGTGTCCACTTCACTTGTGAACTCAACCTTGGTGGAGGAGGAAGCCGTGCGCGTGCGGCGCGTGGACTGCTGCTGCGTGTCTGCCTGCTCCTGATCGGCGGCTTCTTCCTGTTGCGCTTCCGCGTCGTCTCCCGTGTCCGTGGCGGTGCCGGTTCCGCTGCCGGAGAGGGTTCCGCCGCTCATCCCGCCTCCCGCGGGTGCCTCCACCCACATGGCGATGAACGTGAGCGCGCCCGTCGTTCCTTCGGGAATCACCATCTTCTCCTGCGGAACACTCGCGCCCAGCGCGTCACACGTCCAGCCCGCGAAGACGAACCCTTCCTTCGTGGGGTTGTTGAGCAGGGTTGCCGCGTCGCTTGCGGTATAGCTCGTCGGGTTGAGCGCGGCGAGTGTCGCGCCCGTCAGCCCGCCGTAGGTGAGCGTGTAGGTGAGCGAGAGGGTGTCGGTATACTTGGTGCCGAGGCGGAAGACGTTTCCGGCGCTGGTCACCACGGTCTCGATGGTTTTATAGGAAGAATAATTCGAGCCGGTCATCTTCACATAGAGCACGGCGGTTGCCGCGCGGGTGACATAGCTGCTCGTGTCCGCGCTCGATTCCCCGGCGTAGGAGATTGCGGCTATCGTCTCGCTGCCCGTTGTGCTGAGGTTTTCGAGCGTGAGCACACGCGCGCCTCGCACAACCCCGCCGCCGCTGGTGGTGATGGTTGCGGTAATGCTGCCGCCGCCTTCGCGCAGGAGCGTGCCGCCCGCGACCTCGACAGCGCCACCGGAGATCACGCCGCCGACGCCCAGCACGCCGGACACGCGCAGCACGCCGCCGCCCGCGCTGAGATCCAGCGTTACATTAGAAGGAATGGTGGTGTAGCTGCTCAGCTCAATGACGGAAGTACCGGCCGCATAATAGATTGTGGTTGCATCCCCGCTGGTTGCGGCGGTGTTGAGCGCGGCGGTGAGCTCGTCCGCGCTGGAGACCATGACGGTGTCGGCGGAGGTTCCCGCAAAGCAGAGGCTCATCAACAGTACGCTCAGCAGCAGCGCGACAAGCGCGCGGGGAAGTGGGTTCGATCGGGTTTGATTCATATTGAACACTCCATCATTAGTTTCGCGCGACGCGCGTAGAATACTTCTTTTCCTCCATAGTATCCGGCGATCTTGGCACAAACTTGGCAGAATGTCGACGCTTTATCGTGAGTTTCGCAAAAGCAGAAACCACTGGCGGTTCTTGTCGCAATGGTACATATTTTCAGCAATTGTGTGCCATGTTTGTGCCACAACAGCCCAATATGATCAAAGGCGAATGAATTTGGAGGCGATAAAACCGTATGGAATCTTTCGACACATCGTTTACCGCAGCAAAACAGAAGAAAAAGAAACAGAAACGTACGCGCAATATCATCATCATCGGCGCGGCAGCAGTCCTCGTTGCGGTCGGGGCAATTCTCATCGTCAGCCTGACGAAGGCGAGCGGGGATATGACCAGCACGCTCTCCTACCGCGCAACAGCGGTGAGCAGCGGCGAGATCAACGCAACCATCGACGGCAGCGGCACATTAGCCGCGCTGGAGAGCCAGAGCATCACCACCACGGAAGAAGCCACCGTCACCTCGGTGAACTTCGCCCCCGGCGACGTGATCAAGGCGGGCGAAGTGGTGATGACCATGACGTCTACCGAAGTGGAAAGCCAACTCAGCGACTTGGAAGACGAATTGAGCGACACGCGCACTTCTCTTGCCAGCGCAAAACAGCTGCTCACCAACCTGAACGTTACCGCCGCAAAGGGCGGCATCGTCAAGGACATCCAGGCGCAGGCCGGCACCATTGTAGACGACATGGACTATCTTTGCCTGATCGCGACCGACGGCAAGATGCAGCTGACCATCCCCAAGACCGACGGCATGGAGCAATATGACGCGGTCAGCGTGAAGATCGGCGAAGACACGCAGGAAGGCTACATCACTGTTATCGAAAGCGGCATGGCGACGGTCGTGTTCACGGACAACTACTATCCCGTCGGGACCAGCGCCACGGTGCTCAGCGAAAGCGGCGCTACGCTCGGCACGGGCGAGATCACCGTCAACGAATATGTTGAGGTCACCGCTGCCTCCGGCAAAATCGCCGCTGTCAAAGTAGAGGACAACCAGAGAATCAGCAAGAGCTCCACGGTGTTCACCCTGGCAGAAGGCGCGCCGACGGCGGCGTATACCACGCTCAAGAACACCGAAGCAGAACTGCTCACCAAGATTGCGGATCTTGAGGCGCTGCTCACCGTCAAGGCGGAGACAGACTGCACCCTTACGGCGCTGTCCGTGGCCGCGGGCGACACCGTTGCCTCCGGCACGGCGGTGTGCACCCTCACCGGAACGGGCGGGTTTACGCTCGCGCTGTCGATCGACGAGCTGGATATCGCCAGCGTGAAACTCGGCCAGAGCGCGACGGTGACGCTGGACGCGCTGGAGGGAGAGTTCACGGGCACCGTGACCAACATCTCCTATTCCGGCAGCGGCAGCTATGTCACGAGCTATACCGCGACCATCTCCACAGAACCCATCGACGGCGCCTTTCCCGGCATGAGCGCGTCCGCCGAGATCATCACCGAAACCAGCGGAGAGACGCTGATCGTTCCGGTCTCCGCGGTGCAGTATGAAGGCGACACGGCGTTTGTCTACCTGGCAAGCGACGATGTACAGGCGGGCAGCACCCTTGCCGACGGCGCGCTTGACCTCGACAAGCTCACAAAGATCACCGTGACCACCGGCATGTCGGACGGATCGTATATCGCCGTTACGGCAGAAGGTCTCGCAGCAAACGACGTCATCTGGGTGCCGGAGCGCACGAGCACCGCCACCTATTCCGAGGACGATGAGACCACCGTGACGTCATTCACTATGGGCAGTGGCATGACGATGCCAAGCGGCGAGAGCGGCAGCTTCCAGCCTCCGAGTGACATGGGCGACGGCAGCTTCCAGCCCCCGAGCGGCAACTGAGGCACGCAAATGCAAAAACGTAACAGTCTAACACACCTGTGTGGGAAAGGAGCGCGCCATGCTGCTGCTTGAACACATCTTTAAGACCTACTACGTCGGCGACGAGACGGTTCACGCGCTGGACGACGCAACGCTGCACGTCAAGCCAAAGGAGTTTGTTGCCATCTGCGGGCCATCCGGCTCGGGTAAGACGACGCTGATGAACGTGATGGGCTGCCTTGACCTGCCGGATTCCGGCAGATACATACTCGACGGCGTGAACATTGCGGAGTGCACCGACAAGGAGCTTTCGCTGATTCGCAGCGAAAAGATCGGCTTCGTGTTTCAGCAGTTCAACCTGCTCGATTCAATGAGCGCGCTGGAAAACGTGGAACTCCCGCTGATTTATCAAAGACTTTCGCAAAAGGAACGGGTTGAGCGCGCAAAGGCCGCGCTCGATCAGGTGGGGCTGAGCAACCGCATGCAGCACCGTCCGAGTCAGCTCTCCGGCGGCCAGCAGCAGCGCGTGGCGGTTGCACGAGCGCTTGCCAGCAACTCCCGCGTGATCCTCGCGGATGAACCTACAGGTAACCTCGACAGCAAGAGCGGAACCGACATCATGCGGCTCATCCGCAAGCTTTCGCAGGAGGGCTATACCATCGTGCTGATCACGCACAACGACGAGATTGCGCGGCAGGCGCAGCGTACGGTCTATGTGCGCGACGGCAGGCTGTTCGATTCACTGGAGGAGGCGGAGCTGGTATGACGATGTTTTTCAATTCGCTTCGCCTTGCGGTTCGCTCTACCCTCGCGAACAAAATGCGCTCGTTTCTAACCATGCTCGGCATTATCATCGGCGTGATGAGCGTGATCGTGCTTGTCTCCATCGCGCAGAGCACGACGAGCAGCATCACCAGCGCCATCGCTTCGATGGGGTCGGATCTCTTGACCGTCACCGTGACGGACGAGGACGTTACCCTCGGTGTGGACGACTTCATGGAGATCGAGCAGTATGACGCGATTGGGGGCGTTGCGCCCTATCTCACCGTGAGCAGCACCGCACGCAGCGGCTCCAACTATACCAGCGTCTCCGCCATCGGCGTCACCGGGGACTATATGGAGATCGCGGGACGCGACATGGAATCCGGCCGCTCGATCGTGGATTCCGACCTTGACTGGCGCACCTACACCGCGGTGATCGGCACCGAGGTGGCGGGAGAGCTGTTTGAAAGCTATGACGTGCTCGGCAAAACGTTCACCATGAGCGGGCATACGTTTACCATCGTGGGATTGCTGAGTGAGACCGGCTCGGACACAGATTCGCAGATTCTCATTCCCTTGACCACGGCGCAGCGCTTTGCGGACAGCACGGCGATCACCACCGCGTATGTGAAAGCTTCGTCGACCAACACGGTAGACATCGCACAGGCGCAGACGGAATATCAAATGCTGCTCCTGACGCGAGACGAGGACAGCTACGACGTATACAATATGAGTGAGCTGCTCGAGACCATGGACGACGTGATGAACACACTCTCGCTGATGCTCGGCGGCATCGCGGCAATCTCCCTGCTCGTCGGAGGCATCGGCATCATGAACATCATGCTTGTGTCCGTGGCGGAGCGCACGCGGGAGATCGGCATTCGGAAAGCCATCGGCGCGCGCAGAAGCCACATCATGATGCAGTTCCTGATCGAGGCGTGCGTGCTCTCGATCCTCGGCGGCCTGATCGGTCTCGGGCTCTCCGCGCTGGGACTCAAGATATTCGCGATCATCTCGGATATGACAATCGCGATGGAGTGGCGCGCGGCAATCGTCGCCCTGCTGTTCTGTGTGGTCATCGGCGTGGCGTTCGGCAGCTATCCTGCCGCAAAAGCGAGCAAGATGACGCCCATCGAGGCACTCCAGAGAAACTAAACCCCGTTATCCTCAATCAACTCAAGCGAACGTCCCCGCGGGTGATGCCTGCGGGGATTTGTTTTAATTAAGCCGACGGTTCTGTGCAAAGAGAGAATATCAACACGACACTGTGTTTTGACAGTATCATTAGGGAAGGATATAATGGATGCATCCGCAAAAAGAGCAGATCGATGAATAAGTGATCGTTTCGCAGTTCCCAATAAAAAAAGGAGCATTTCTGATATGACGCAATTTTCCCATACGTTTACCATCACGAAAAAGGACAATCTGCGCTACAACTTTTTCCTGATGCAGAAAAAGCTCATCGCGACGAGCGCGCTGGTGTTCGTCATCATCGCGGCGATGATTGGCCTGCTGAAATACGCGCAGACCGCGAGCGTCGCGGTTTCGCTGATCAATGCGCTGGTCATGGCGGTCTTGGGCACGCTGATTCTCATCGGCATCAACATCATCACCGCAGTGATGCGCATCAACAGCTTTTATAAACAGAAAAAGATTACTGATTTCACCGTCACCTTCACCACGAATAAAGAAGGCATCCATGCTGCAAGCGAGCGCGGGGATTCCGATCTGCCGTGGAACCGCATTGTTGAGGTGCGCGAAACGCGGTATGCGTTCTATGTGTTCATCACAGATGCGCACGCAAACGTATTGCCCAAGGATCAGTTTTCCAGCGAAGCAGAGATTGCGGAATTCCGCGCGCTGTTGGAGAAAAACATGGAGGCCGCACGCCTGAAAATCAAGCGCACATAAACTGAAGACCGCATTCGACCAGATAAAACAGGAGCAAATAAATGACATATTCCGGCAGGTTCACCATCACCAAACAGGACAATATTCAATACAACTACTTCCGCATGAAGCGAAAGCTCGCAGGGCTTGCGATCATGACGTTTATTCTGATGGGCCTGCTGGTCACGCTAATCCGCTATGGCCAGGGCATCTCCGTGATGAACGCGGGCGGGACCGGACTGATCGCTGCCGCGTGCGGTGCGGGGCTGATGGTCGCTTTCAACCTCATCTCCGTCGTGGTGCGCGTCAACAAGGAATACCAGTCGGGCAAGATGAGCGATTTTTCGGTGCAGTACAGCATCGATAAAAACGGCGTGCACGCAAAAAGCGAGCGCGGGGACACAGACTTCACGTGGAAGATGATCTATCTTGCGCGCGAAACAAGACACGCCATCTATCTCATCGCGGGCGAAAAGCGCGCGGCGGTCATCCCCAAATCGCAGATCACTAGCGAAAGCGAGCTCAATAATCTCCGCGCCCTGCTGCACAAATATGTGGTTGCGGGCAGAGCGAAGGTCGCATAACGCGAAAAAATCAGTAAACAAACAAAACCTGACATAGAACCTGTCAGGTTTTTGTTTTATACTGGAAGCAAAGATGATCGGGTGTGGGAGAGACGATGAAAAACGACCGGCTGTTTCAAATTTTATATCTGCTGCTGGAGCGCGGCACGATGACCGCGCCGGAGCTCAGCCGCGCGCTGGAGGTCTCCGTGCGAACGATCTATCGGGATATCGACGCGCTCTCGCTCTCCGGCGTGCCCGTCTACGCCACGCAGGGAAAAAACGGCGGCGTGTCGCTTCTGCCCAACTATTCGTTTGACAAGGCGCTGCTCTCCGACGAGGAGCAAAACCAGATTCTCTACGCGATCCAGAGCCTCCGCGCGGTGGATCAGCCCGTGGATGCGCTCTTGGGCAAGCTTGGCGGCTTGTTTCAAAAGCAGAACACGAACTGGATTGAGGTGGATTTCTCCCGCTGGGGCATGGGCAGCACGGACAGCGTGAAGTTTGAGCGGCTCAAGACCGCGCTGACCGGGAGACGCGTGCTGGAGATCGTCTATTGCTCCACCAGCGGGGAGACGACCCGCCGTGTGATCTTGCCCGTGAAGCTCATCTTCAAGGACAAGAGCTGGTATCTGCACGCGTATTGTCGCATGCAGGAGGACTATCGCCTGTTTAAGGTGAACCGCATCGTGGAGATGATGGTGCTGGACGAACGTTTTGGTGAGTTGCCGGACGAGATTCCGCCACTGGAGCAGACGCTCTATTCCATGCCTGCCATGCAGTCGATGCGCCTCTTGTTTTCGTCAGCCGTCGCGTTTCGCGTCTATGATGAATTTGAGCGCTCCATGATTGAATCGCAGCCGGACGGCAGTCTGCTGGTTGCCGTACAGATGCCGCATGACAGCTGGGTGACAGGCTACCTGCACTCGTTTGGCACAGAGCTGACGATTCTGGAGCCGGAGAGCCTCCGCGCGCAGCTTGCCGCGCACGCAAAAGCCATCTGGGCGCACCACGGGAAAGAATGATATTAGGCGCGCAAAACATGACAGCTGTTGTCAGGGTTTCTTCGGTAGAATCAGGGTATCAATCATACAGGAGGAACAAAAACATGGAAGAACGCTATTGCCAGAGCTGCGGTATGCCGATGGGGCCGACGGACGAATTTTACGGAACGGAAGCGGACGGCTCGAAGAGTAAGGATTATTGCAGCTATTGTTATATGAATGGGGCGTTTCCCGCAGAATGCACGATGGAAGAGATGATCGATTTTTGCGTGCAGCCCATGCTGGAGAACGTGCCGGGTATGACGGAGGAAAGCGCTCGCGCTATGATGCAGGAACACTTTCCCCAACTCAAGCGTTGGCAGGCATAGCCGCAACGCAGAATTACATCTGAATCGGAAACGACAGAAAGGCGAATCTGCGCATGAAACCACCGGACACCATCGATGTCAGCATGTTTGCTCCGTGCGGGCTGAACTGCCTGCTTTGCTACCGGCACCTGGGCAAAAAACCCTGCCCGGGATGCCGCGCGCGGCAGAGCGAGCCGGATGAATATCAGCGCAAGTGCATCATGCGCGCCTGCGTGCATGAGCGCGGGCTCTTCTCCTGTGCGGACTGCGCGGATCGCCCCTGCAAGCGGGTCAAGACGTTCGGCAAGCGATACCGTGACGGATACGGTGTCGATTTAGCCGCTGATGCCGTAAAGATACGCGAGGTCGGTGCGGAGGCGCTTCTGCGCGAGCAGATCGAGGCGCACACGTGCGATTCTTGTGGGCATCTGATCAACCTGCACGACGGAATTTGCAGCGGCTGCGGGCGGCAGCATCCAATCGGCAAAGGGAGGACACGCGCTTGAACTGGTGTGAAACATACCCGAAATATAAGGAACCCACGTTGCAGGACATCGAACACTTTATCGACAGCCCGCTCTGGAACGGGCTTTGCGACTGGGCGGAATCGACCTATACCGTCTCGCCCAAGGTGGAATACAGCACCTGCAGCGGGGCTCCCGGCTGGAACGTCAAGTACAAAAAAAGCGGGCGATCGCTCTGCACGCTCTATCCTGACCGGGGACAGTTTACGGCGCTGATCAGCGTCGGCGCAAAGGAAGCGCCGGAGGCGGAGCTGCTGCTGCCCACCTGCTCAGACTACATCCGCGAACTCTTTGCGCGCACGCAGACGTTCAACGGTGCGCGGTGGCTGATGATCCGCATAAGCGATGCACAGGTGCTGGAGGACGTGAAAAAACTCATCCGTCTGCGGGTCGCGCCAAAGGGATAAACTTGCGTAAATTTAAGGCGTCGCTTTTCCATTCTTCTGGTATACTGGAAGAAAAAAAGAAATCGGGGTGCGCCTCGCATGATTCCAATCAGAGATTTTACTGGATTTGTCGAAAATCTGCTGGAAGCCGGCTTTTCCATGGGCGGAGGCAACGACGAAGGCATCTTCGCGCTGATTCCGTGGAGCTGGGACGAAACCCCGCCGTACGAAACCCCCGTTCGCTGGCATACAGGCGCGCCGGAGACCGACCCTTGGGAATGGCGCATGCGCGTGCTAGATGAGCGAAGCGACATCGCCTACGGCAAGGTCTTTTTCAAAAAGAGCGGATTTTATACGCGGGCGTGGGCGCCGTATTTTCTCGCCGCACGGCGCGGGGACGAGGCGTTTTCTCAGGCATATGCAGACGGAACGCTGAGCCACGCGGCAAAGCGCATCTACAATGTGGTGCTCGAATACGGCACACTCCCGCTGCACGCCATCAAGCAGCTCGCGAGTTTTGGCGCGGAGGAGAAGAGCCGCTTTGACAGCGCGTTGACGGAGCTGCAAATGCGGATGTTTTTGACCATGTGCGGTCGTCAGCAGAAGCTCTCGCAAAGGGGTGAGGAGTACGGTTGGTATTCCACCGTGTTTTGCACCACGGAGCAATTCTGGGGAGAAGAGGTTTTTGCACAAGCCGCGAAGATTCAAAAAGACGACGCGATCAAGGCGATTACCAAGCAGGTGCTGCTCATCAATCCACAGGCAGAAGAAAAAAAGATTCAGAAGTTTATCTTGGGATAGCGCATCTCACGCGCACAGAAAAGCGGGCTTTCGCCCGCTTTTTTTTGTTGGAGTTGCTGTTGGGTTGGTGGCGTTTATGGTCAGACGGATCAGTTGAAGATCATGTAACCGACGTAGAAGGCCGAGGTAAAGCCGAATTCCGGACTGTATGTTTCCGGCATGATCCAGATCTCGTTGAACGTAATCGGATGATCAAAGGTGATATCAAACACCTCGCCAACCTTGTTTTCCGGCGCGATATCCTGCACGCGAACCCAGGTATCTCCGTCCTCCCGCACCCAAACAGACCACGCATTGGCTTCAAGCTTGCCATCCGTGATCTCATACTCATAGTAAACCGAAAATCCACTGCACTGCTCAATCATCTTGTCGGAGACGATGACGTATCCGCTGATGTATCCCCGCATTGAGCGGCTGGTGTTGGACCAACGAAACGTATACGATTCGCCGTCGCCGGTGATCACGTGATAGGTCAAGACGGACCCTTCCTCCGTGGTACCCGTGACGATGACCTCTTCGTTATAGCGCAATTCGCTGTCCAGCTGAATGTTACCGGCGAGAATCAGCCCGTTCTTGGTGCAGGTGGTTTCCGCGTCGTTGTCTGCGCAGCGCCATGTGATTTCGTTGTCCGGGATATCCGTGGGCAAATTGAAGTCTCTGGTCGAGCATTGATACGTCTGGCCAAAGTCCAGATAGAGTTCCGCCACCGCATCGACAACAACCGGCTCTCTGGTGGGCTCCGGCGTGGCGGTAGGCACGGGTGTTTCCTCTGCCGCGGAGGGTGAGTCGCTATTCGGTTTTTTCAGCTCCCCTTTGGTTTGATGCGCGGTATCGATCGCGTCACTACCCTGTGCGGGTTTCTGAAAGAGCAGCGTCACGAGCACCAGCAGCAGCAGCGTCGCGACGCCGATGATCACGTATTGAAACACCGCCTTGCGTTTATTCCCCCGGGCGGGTGCCGGACCATTCGCCGGATTATACAGCGTTGACGGATCGCGCAACGGCGGGTTTTGTCCGCCCTGCGGTTGGGTGTAAACGCCGCCTGCTTGGGGTGCTTTTTTTGCCGCCGCGGGATTCGGGGCACAGCAATACGGGCAGATGGTTTTGTCGTCTAAGTTCATCTTATCACAGTACTGGCACTTCCACATGGGTTCCCCTCCAAAGCCGGATCACGCCGCGCAGCAGAGATTTTCCTGCCGGATGGTGACCCGCAAACGATTTGATCTGGGTTTGACTCAACGGTTGAATCAGATCAGGTTATCTACATAAACTATATGTATATTACCGGAAAAATCGGTTAGAAACAAGCTCAATCGCGGAGTTTTACGCACATTTATAGAAAATGACAATCGGTGATTGATCGAATCACCGGCACAACAAAAGCGGGCCGAAGCCCGCTCTTGTTGTGTGTGTTGTGTTGCTTTGGTTTAGCCGAGTTTCACGGTGGTGAGCACGGAGAAGTCACTCAGCGAGATGACCGTAATACCCGAATCGCCGAGGACGTAGAAGTAGTCCCCGATGAACATGCCGCGGAGGTTCCAACTCGAGAGATCCGCCGTCATGCTCACGCGCGCGGCGAGCTCAAAGCCCTTGTCCGCCGTGTAGCGGTAGATGTAGTAGTTGCTGTCCGCAGGGAAGGCGATCAGGTTCTTTTCCGCGTCCACAAGGATTGCCTTGTGGTTGCTGCCGACGACTGTCCAGCTTGCGTCCACCTTCGCGGTGGTGACTTCTTTGACGTTCGTCTTGTCCGTTGTGTCAAACATGGAGAGCTTCACGCCCTGCATGGCGCCCGTGGTTTCATCCGCGCTGTAGCCGATGCCCAGCAGCAGGTTTTGCTTGAACACGTGGAGGTATTCCGAGAATCCCGGAATCTTCAGCGCGTCCAGCACGCGGGGTTTTGCGGGGTTAGACAGATCCACCGCAAACAGCGGGTCGGTCTGGCGGAAGGTCACAAAGTAGCCGATCTCGCCGTCGAAACGCACACTCTTGACGAACTCGTCCTTGGCGAGGTTTTCGATCTTGCCGAGGATGTTGAGGTCAAGATCTAGCGTGTAGAGCGCGTTTGCGCTTGCGCTGTCGTATTCATAGGTGTCAACGCCGTCGGTGAAGATCCGCTGTTCCCAGCTGTTGAGGTTGGTCACGATGCGGATTGCGCCCTTGTACTCGTCCATCGAGAACTGATTGAGCAGGTTGCCGGGCACGTTGCCTTCGGCAAGCTTGCTGATCTGTCCCTCATTTAGTCCAAGCAGCACAAGGTCGGTGCTGGAGGAGCTGCGCGTGATCTGGACGTTCTTGCCGTCCTTGTCCGGCGCGATGGGGAGGACTTCCTCCTCATAGCGTGCAAACGCGAGCAGCAGATGATCCGCGTTGGCGTAGAGCTCGCTCGTTCCGCCGAAGACCGCCTTAGCGGAGGTGAAGTTCGATCCATCCTTGAGGTTGATCGAACCGATCACAGTATAGGCCGCGTTCTGCGGGTTGCCGCCGATGTAGAGATCGGTGGGCTGCAGCAGCTTGCTCTCCACGCCGTCGGTGGTCGAGGGGATGTAGGTGATCGGCGTTCCCTTGACCGGGCTGTAGATATACTGCGAGGTCACGAGGTAGACATAGTCCCCGATCATGCGGGAGCTGACGTAGTTGCCGCTCTGACCTAGGGAAACAACCTGCGCGGGCTTTGCGGGGTTTGTAATGTCGTAGATCACCGCGTTGGTTTGGTCGGTGTTGGTTTCATAGTTGCCGCTGGCGTCGTTGACCCAGACGGTGTTGAAGCTCTGGGTGATGATCATCAGGCGATTGCCCAGCAGGAACATCTCCGAGTTATAGCCCCACCAGGTGTCCTCGGCACTCAGCGATGTGCTGGAGATGAGGCGGGTTGCGGCGCCGTCGGGCTTGAGGATGTTAAGCTGGTTGCCTGCGATATAGTAGATGTAGCTGCCGTCGGTTTTGACGATGTCCGCTTCATCCACACCCTTGACCTGCACATTTGTGCCGGAGTAATCGACTCCGCCTGCGTCCATTGCGGGCGCTGCGACTTCCTGCGCCGCCATATCGGTCTTGGCTTCGCCCGCAGAGGGGGCTGCCACGGCGCTGTCTGTGAGCGCGCCTTCCATGACGACTCCGCCGCCGTACATGCCGTTCTTGGTCTGTATGGTTTCGATGAGGCCGTAGATGTCGTCGTAGCTCTCAACGGTTTTGACCTCGAGAGCATCGCTTGCGGCCTCGGCGGACAGAGCCACGTTTGCGGGCGTGGCGGATGTGCCCTTGTTTGCGTTGATGATGCCGAATACGCTGACGGCCACGAGCAGGAATGCCGCGAACACCGCCCCGTACCGGACGAACTTCTGACTTGGCGTGAGGGCAATTTTCTCACGCGTGTTTTTTTCCTTGATTTCCATGAGCAACGTCTCCTTTGCTTTTAGCTTGTCGTTGTCACGGATATACTGCTCTTTAAACATCCTGAAACTCCCCTTTCAACTGTTCCCGCAGCATATCGCGTGCGCGGAAGAGATGGGATTTCACCGTGTTTTCCGCTGTTCCCGTGATCTTGGCGATCTCGGAGACTTGGTACCCCTCGTAATAATACAGATGCACCACCGTGCGGTACTTCTGAGGAAGCGCCAGCACATAAGGGTAAACCTCGGTGGTTGTCTGCATCTCGGTGAGGAGATTTTCATTCTCGGGTACGGTGTTTCGCCGCCAGGCGGAGGTTAGCAGACTCTTGGTGCAGTTGATGGTCACCTTGATGAACCATGCTTTCTGGTGTTCGGGGCTGTTCCATACGGGCTTTGCGCGCATTGCCCTTAGGAAAACCTCCTGCACGATGTCGTCCGCGTCCGTTCCGCTTTTGGTGCGCAGAAACGCCAGGCGGTATACCGTATCGGCATACTGCGCAAAGAGCGCGTCCACGTTGTCGGCGGGAATTGGCACGTTTGGCTTGGCCAGCTGTTCCATAAGCGCTTGGTACCTCTCTCTTCCACCCATAACACTCCGTATCTAGGCGGGAGGTTGCGGTGGAGCTAGAATTATTTCAAAACTAGTGTGTATCCGTTGGTGTTGTGTACAATGAAGTACAATTGATTATAGCATAACAAAGGTGTTCTAGTTCCGTGACTAATGTATTTCCCAGTACTTCTCAACATGGCCGTTGACAATGGATAGTAGTGAATGTTACTTTATTAGCAATGAACCGCCATTTAGTGACATTCTACAATAATGAGGTGAGCATGAAAAAGCAAATAGATATTATGACAATACTTGCTATAATTATTACCTTACTGTCATTTTCGATGTCAATTATATTTCAGAACAATTTGTTTATAGCCATTATCACTTTGGCGATCACATTAGCCTTAGGTTTCTTCTTGTCTCTAGTTAACACAAAATTAGTAGTGGCTAAAAAGAAAACGTATTTGGACAATGCTTTAAAAAAGCCGTCTGAGATCGTAATAAATAAACCAAGAGAAAATGCAAACACAATTGAAGTCTCTATATCTGAAAAAGATAACACGAAGAAGTTAAAAGAGAAGGCGCGTTCTATTGGGGTGTTTAAACTAGTTATCGAGATTATTGTTGCGATTTGTGCAGTATTACAGGGAGTTGCAGTAATTATTAATTGGATTTCACAATAAATACATATCAACATTTAATATGACACGAACCAGACGGACGAGCTGAGAAAATAACAATACACTCCATTATCTTCAAGTGAGTTTGAGAATTTAGCACTTTATAAGGGTAATCCAGCTGGCTAATAGTAGCTATAGCGAAGCGGGTTAGTTAGAGAAGTAGAAATTCTTAGCGGTAATCAACAAGAACGAGTTTTCTATGAAGAATAGTTCAATATTGACAGCTTAAAGCTGAAATGCCTATAATATTCTCGTAATCTTATTCAGGAGGACTCCGATGATTCGCTAAACACCTTGGTATTGATGAAAAACGCGGGAGCGGTTTTTGCTGCACCTGCCGTGTTTTGCAATGCCAAACGTGTGTGCGAACCGTCAACGGGTTCTTTTTTTGTTGCTTGAAACGATGGGCGATTATTTTCTAATTATACCCGCCGATTAAAGCAAACACGTTTGGCCTTGCTGTTCTTTTTGCGCAAACAGGAGGATTCACATGTCCCAAATTCGCGTCAACGACCTGACCTTTCATTATGAAGGCAGCTACGACAATATCTTCGAACACACGTCCTTTTCCATCGATACGGGCTGGAAGCTCGGCTTCGTCGGGCGAAACGGGCGCGGCAAAACCACGTTCCTCAAGCTTCTTATGGGAGAACACGACTACGAAGGTATGATCTCGTCCTCAGTCGTGTTTGACTATTTTCCGTTTCCCGTCGCGGACGCGAGCTTGACCACCGAGGCGGTGTTTGCGTCGATTTCGGATGCACCCAGATGGCGGCTGGAGAAGGAGATGAATTTGCTGGAGGTGGAGCCGGACGCGCTGGATCGCGCATTCTCCACGCTCAGCCCGGGTGAGCAGACCAAGGTGCTGCTCGCGGCGCTGTTCTCCAGAAGCGGGCATTTTCTCTTAATCGATGAGCCCACCAACCATCTCGACATGGAAGCGCGCGCCGTCGTCAGCCGCTACCTCAGCGGCAAGCAGGGTTTCATCCTCGTGAGCCACGACCGCGCGTTCCTCGACGGTTGCGTGGATCACATCCTATCCATCAACCGCGCGAGCATCGACGTGCAGAAGGGCACATTCTCAAGTTGGGAGGAAAACCGCAGGCGGCAGGATAATTTTGAGCTAGCGGAGAACGAACGCCTCGCGCGCGAGATTGACGGCCTGCACGTCGCGGCAAAGCGCACGGCGGAGTGGTCGGATCGCGTGGAGCGCAGCAAGATCGGCGAGCATGTTGCCGACCGCGGCTTTGTCGGCGCGCAAAGTGCACGGATGATGAAGCGCGCAAAGGCCACCGAGCGTCGGCAGGACAACGCGGCAAAGGAGAAAGAAAAGCTGCTAAAAGATATCGAGAGAAATGACACACTCAAGATTACGCCGCTTCGCCACCACGCGGACATCCTCGTCGAAGCGCTCGATCTTTCGATTGTATACGGCGAGAGGACGGTCACGGGCCCGCTCAACTTCACCCTGCGGCAGGGCGAGCGCGCTGCGCTGCTCGGCAAAAACGGCAGCGGCAAAAGCAGCATCGTCAAGCTCCTGATGGATGAGAGCATTCCGCACACGGGGACGCTGCGCACGGCAAGCGGACTTGTCATCTCCTACATGCCGCAGGACACGTCGTTTCTCAGCGGCACGGTGACCGACTTTGCCCGCGTCAACGGGCTGGACGAAACGCTGTTTTTGACCATTCTGCGCAAGCTGGACTTTCCCCGCGTGCAGTTTGAGAAGGACATGCGCTCGTTCTCCGGCGGACAAAAGAAAAAAGCGCTTCTTGCGAAGTCGCTTTCCGAACGCGCGCATCTCTATGTTTGGGATGAGCCGTTGAACTTTGTGGACGTGCTCTCGCGGATGCAGATTCGCGACCTGCTGCTTGCCGCAAAGCCCACGATGCTGTTCGTCGAGCACGACCGGACGTTTGTGGACGAGATCGCCACGCGGGAGATCAGGCTCTAACGTCTGGCAGCGTGCTCTCCGGCGGCAGTGCGCCCTCCGAAGCCTCAGCGGGCTGTTGACCCACCGGCTCCGGCAGCAGATAAAGTTGCCTGAGCAGTCGCTGTAAAAACGAAAGCTTGAGGATGCCGAATACGATCAGCGTGCCCGCGAGGTTGAGCAGCACATCATCCACATCGCAGCTGCCGCAGGCGAGCAGGAGCTGCAGCGCCTCCACCGCGACCAGCAGCAGAAACATCGCCAGCGCGAAGAGCCAGAGCCGCTGCATCGGGCGAAACAGGCAAGGTAGAAACACCGCCATGGGCATGAACAGCATGGTGTTGCCAACGAGGTTGCTTAATGGTATCTCCATGCCGATGTAGTCGTATTTGATTGCGTTGATGTAGAGGCGCACGGTCTCCAGCGGGCGAAAATTCGTCATCAGTTCAAATTTATTCCAATACTCGGCTTTGGTCTGGGCAAATGTTTGGTAGTCCACGCGGGAGACGATCAGCGCGCCGAGCAGCACCGCGGCATAGAACACAAACAACGCAAAAAACGAGAAGCGCACCGCGCGGCGGCGCTCCTCCCGCGTGGTCAGCGCGCGGGTATAGAGATAGGTGCCAAGAGCAAGGGGCACGCAGATCCCGGCGATCAGCAGCAGCCCGTGGGTGACATGCCGCATGCCGGAGGCGTAGACGGCGACAAGCTGCCAGAGCATCGCGGCAAACGCAATACTCACGAGAAGAATGCCGACTGTTTTTTGAATGCGCGCGCGCGTTTCCATTTTACTTGTGTGTTTTACTCCGTTATTTAGGATTTCGGGGGCATGATTTTCCATTCGGGTATTATAACATACTCTGGCTTTCGGGTAAAAACAAACCTGAGTAAACGTGCGTTGTTTTTCCGGCGAAACGCTTGCGCTGCGTTTCTTGCGCGCCCGCGCGCGGCGGCGTATAATGAAACCATCCCCCACAAAACGGTGCAGAGGATTAATATCGACGCAGACACATCCGAAAAAAGAATAGCAGGAGGCCGCAACCCATGCAGCATCTTCTCTCAAAAGGCCCGCTTCTGGACAGCAATGGCGCGCTCAGCGAAGCCGGATACGCCACCGCGCTGGCGAAAACCTATGACCGCAAAGCGATTCGCGCAGGCAGCGCGCGTATCAAGGAATGGGACTATTATCTGATCCACAACGGACGTTACGGCGTGGCGATGACGATTGCGGACAACTCCTACATGGGTATGCTCTCCGCGACGTTTCTGGATTTTGAAGCGCGAACGGAGAAGACCACGTCTCCGATGTTCTGGTTTCCGTTTGGCAGCACATGCTTTCCCGCAAGCTCGGAAAGCGGCGATATCGTGAAAAGCATCCCCGGCGCGTCCGGCTCGTTTATGCTGGAAAACGGCGCGCGCAGGTTACAGTTCCATCTCGACAAATTCGAAGGAGACAACGCGTTTGACTGCGACATCCTGCTCACCGATGCCCCGCGGGATACGATGGTCATCGCAACCCCGTTTGCCGAGAAGAAGACCGCGTTCTATTATAATCAGAAGATCATCGCTATGCGCGCCGCGGGCAGCTTCACCATCGGCGGCGTGACACGCTCGTTTGACCCAGCGGATTCGTTCGGCATTCTCGACTGGGGTCGCGGTGTCTGGACATATGAAAATACATGGTACTGGGGCGCGGGTCAGGGCATCGTCGACAGTCACGTCGTCGGCTTTAACCTCGGTTACGGCTTTGGCGATGTGTCGGCTGCGTCAGAGAACATGCTCTTCGTCGACGGCGTTGCCCACAAACTCGATCGTGTGACGTTCAACATCCCGATGAAGGACGGCAAAGAGGACTACCTCGCGCCATGGACGTTCACTTCCAGCGATAAAAGGTTTGAGGCCGCGTTTACGCCCGTGCTCGACCGCGCGGCGTATACCAACATTGGACCCTTGCTCTCCGACCAGCATCAGGTGTTCGGGCATATGGACGGCACGATCACGCTCGATGACGGCAAAAAACTGCAACTCAACCACTTCCTGTGCTTTGCCGAAAAGGTGCACAACAAGTGGTAATCGATCGCTAGCCCGCAACGCGTGCGGACGGAAACAGGTGATATTGGAATGAACTTTACCCGAAACTATGACCTCGTGATCTGGGACTGGAACGGCACCCTGCTGGACGACACTCAGATGTGTTATACCATCGCAAACGAGATGCGACAGGAGCGCGGCATGTCGCTCATGCAGGGCGTTGAGGAATATCGCAGGTATTTCACCTTCCCCGTGGTCGACTATTATCGCCGCATGGGCTATTCGTTTGAGACCGAGCCGTTTGAGAATATCTCGCGGCAGTTTGTCTCGCTGTATGCCGCGCGCTATCCCACCTCTTCACTGCAACCCTGCGCAAAAGAAGCGCTCGCAGCCGTGCTGGAAACGGGAGCAAGACAGGTGCTGCTCTCCGCAACCGGTCAGGACAGGCTGGATGAGCAGGTGGAGTTTTTTCAGCTGAACGGCTATTTTGAGCGCGTGATTGGCAACAGCAACAATCTCGCCCACGGCAAGGCGGACTACGCCAAGGAGTTTTTGCGCGAAAGCGGTGTTGACCCCGCGCGGGCGCTGTTCGTCGGGGATACCGATCACGATTTTGAGATCGCCTCGTCGATCGGCTGTGGTTGCGCGCTGCTCACCGCCGGGCACCAGACCATCGAGCATCTTTCCACGCTTGGCGCCACGCTGGTGAGTACACTTTGCGAGGTTCCGGCGCTTTTGTAAGAAACACAGTTAGACAACAAAAGGCACGCCTTCCGGCGTGCCTTTTTGGTATGTGATTCGATATAACGCCCTTTATGCAACCCCAAGCGCATGCTTGTTCCGCTCGTCGCGCAGCAACACCAGAACGACGATTGCAGCAAGCGCGGCGCTAAAGGCGGGGGCAAGCATCATGGTGTTCAGGCTGGTCCAGCTCGCCAGCGCGCCCATCAGAAGCGGAGAGATGCTGTTGGTGGCGTAGATGCTGATCAAAAACGATGATGCGATCAGCGACGAGTTGCCGGGATTCTCCGCGTTGGCAACGCTGAGGATCATCGGTACGCAGTGTCCGGAGACGAGGCCGATCGCGGCGCCTGCGATGCACATCACCACCGCGCTGCCGGAGAGCACACCGACCACCTGAAACACAAACGTCAGCGCGACGCCGACGAGAATGAGCACCAGCGGGCGAACCTTGAGCTTGGGCGCAAAAACGCGGCTGATCGTACCAAACAACCAGTAGAGCGAGAGCGCGACGGAGCCCAGCGACTCCGCGTTGTATTGCAGCGTCATATAGCGCACAATCCAGACGAGGAAACCCGCCTGCGAGATGGCGTAGAGCATGGTCGCCAGCAGCATCAGCGCGTTTCTGCGGTGGAAGAGAAACGCCTTGACCCCCGCAAAAGTGAGCTTGGGTTCTGCGACAACGGCGGGAAGACCCTTCTTCGCGTTTGACAGAAGCAGGAAGAACACGATGGCGGCAAGCCCGATCAACCCGGCCAGCAGATAGCTCACCGTGTGCCAACTCACGAGCATCAGCAGGGACGCGATCAGTATCGGCGCAATCAGCGCGCCGACGCCGAATCCGCCGTGTAAAAAGCCGAGGTATTTCGCGCTGTCGTCGTGGTGTAAATCGACCATCTCGGCATTGCAGTTTGCGTCCACCCAGCCAAAGCCGATACCGGTGAGCAGACTCGCAAAGATCAGTGCAGCCAGCGCGCGTCCCGCACCGAGCAGGAAGAACGAGAGCACGAGGATGCACGCGCCGAGTAGCATCATGGTGGTTTTCTTGATGCGCCCCTGCATCATGGGCGAGATGAGAAACGCCGCAACCGCGCCGATGTTGATAAAGCTGCTCATGATGCCCTGTCCGCCGCCGGTGAGGTGGTAAGATTCAACGACTTGGTTGAGCACCACGCTCTGATAGCTGCTCAAGAGTCCGTATGTGGCGATGGTCATAATCACGCCGCCGGTGAGCAGGTTGACGGAGCGGGCGGAAGACGCGCCCTCACGGGAAGAATTCATATGGGTATATCCTTTCGAACGGAACGACCATTCGTGTTTTTGCACTTGCGCCAATATCCCAATAGACCGCGTGCTTGCGGCCTGCATGTGAGTATATCAAAAAAACGGGGCTTCGGGCGATAAAATCCGCGCGAAAATCAGTAAAATCCGCGCAAAAAATCAGCCCGGATGCGGGCGGATCAGAGAAAACGCGTCAATTGCTGCCGATTTTACCACGCGGAGCGATAACGATCAAACCTCGATCTTTACCCAACCGCCGGATTTTGAACTTTTAATCACCGCGTCGACGATTGCCATCTTCCGGTAGCCGTCCTCAAAGTCGGCAAACACGTGCTTGCCCGTGTCCTTGGCGGCGATGGCTTCATACATAGCGTGAAACCCCTGCTTGAAGGTGTCCGGATATCCCTCGACATGGCCGCCGGGATAGCCGATGGCCGTGCGCGCGAGCGGGGAAAGGATGGAAGGATCCTTTGTCGCAGTCTGGTTGAACTGCTCTCGGTGGCCGATCCAGAGCTCATTGCTGTTGTCGCTGTCCCAAAGCAGGGAGCGTTTGCTGCCGGAGAGCGAGAGCTGAATCTGGTTTTTGCGCCCGGCATAAGACTGGCTGACCGTGCAATTGCCGATGGCGCCGTTGTCAAAACGGAAGAGCGCGATGCAGAAATCCTCCGTGGTGATGGGCACTTCCTGATAATCCTCGGGACGCAGTGCCATGCCGGAGAAGGAATCCACGGGCTTGAGCGGCTTTTTGCGGGTGTTGTGGAAGGTCTCAAAGTCCGCAAACACCTCAATCGCCTTTAGCCCGGTTACGGACTCTGCAATGTCGATCCAGTGGGAGCCGATGTCCGCAAAGGTGCGGCTCTCTCCGCTGACTTCCGGCTCAAGACGCCAGCTGTAGTCGGTGTCCAGAAACAGCCAGTCCTGCAGGTATCCGCCCGTGATGGTGCGAATCTCGCCCATCTCGCCGGAGGCTACCATCGCCTTTGCCTGCAGGATCTGCGGGTAAAAACGGCAGTTGAAGTTGACGGCGGTGACGATGTTGTGCGCCTTGGCGTAGTCTGCAAGCGTGCGTGCCTCGTCCAGCGTGCGCGTAAGCGGTTTTTCGCAGACAATCGAGATGCCGCGCTGCATGGCATACATCGCGATTTCAAAATGAGAGTCGTTGGGCGTGCAGATGTGCACCACATCCGGCTTCTCCTCGTCGAGCATCTGGCGGTAGTCCTCATACCCCTTGGGGATAAAGTTTGCATCCGCTTTTTTCTGCGGGTCCGGCTTGTCGCAGACGGCCGCTATCTCCACGTTGCCGATGCGGCGGAGCGCCTCGATGTGAGCCGCGCCCACGAATCCGACACCGACGATGCACGCGCGTAACTTCTTCATACTGGTATTCCTCCCAAACGCGAAACCGCGATTTTCTTCTTTCCTGCATTATATCGGTTTCCGTCGGGCGGCACAAGGCGCGCTGCGCGTGACAAATACGCCTATGCTTCTTACATGAATAAGACGGCTAGCAAAGAAGCCATGCAATAAAACAGGTTATGCAAGTAACTTGTTACATGGCAACAATGGTTAGAACCGATTAATTATTTATAAACGAGTAAATATTAGGTGAAAAACTGAATTATTGGTTAAACCACGACTGAATTATTCCGATAACATCAAAATTCACTTGCAATACCAACAAGCAATGATATACTGATAACCAGAATCGTTGGTAGAATGTCACAAACTCATCACAACCCATCTATGCCGGAGCGAGAAATGCATCAATACGATAAAGAATTCCCCCTGACAGCGGATTTGCGCGAGCACATCCTCTCTGAATTGCCTTGCGGCCTTTGCGTCGCGCGGCAGGACGAGAGGCTTTCTGTCGTGTTTGCCAACAACAATTATTATCGTATGCTCGGCTTTGACACCGCGGCGCAGGCCGGCGAAAACGGGGTGATCGGCGCGATGGATTGCGTTGAGCCGGTGACCCGTACAGAGATTTTTGCGCGCATGGCGGCGCTGAATGAAGCACAGGAGCAGGCCGTTTCTTTGGAGGCGCAGATCAAGCGGCGCGACGGTGGCATATTCTGGTCGATCATCCACGCCTCCCGTGCGGAGAGCAGCGGGGGCTTGTGGATCTGCGCGTTTATGGACATCTCCGCGCAAAAGCGCGTGGAGGAGGAGCTTCGCGTGCGCGAGGAGGAATACCGCATCGCCGTGCGCCAGAGTGACAAGCTCGTGTTTCGCTATGATATCGCCGAGCGGACAGCATATTTTCCGCCGGAATCGGCGGAGCTCTTCGGGTGCAGCTCAATTCGCGATGTGCCCAAATTTCTGGAAAGCAGGCATGTGATCAATCCCGACAGCGAGGATACACTGCATGAGCTGGGCGCCCTGATCGTCAGCGGCGCGCGGGCAACGGGCAGCGCGGTGCTGCAGCTGAATCTGCACTGTGAGTCGGGCGGGTTTGAATGGTACCGTCTGGCGTATTCGCTGATCTATCGGGACGGCGGTGTGCCCGCGCAGGCGGTGATTTCGCTGGAAAACGTGACGGAACAGCACGCGCGCGAGGTGGCCTACCAGCGCTGGGAAAAAACATATGAATCCATGCCGCAGAGCAGCACGGCGTATCTGGAGTTTGACCTCACACAAAACCGGCTGGACACGCAGAAGGGCACGCTGCTCTCTCCCGTGCCGGAGAAGCTGCGCAGCTCGATGGAGAGCGTGCTAAGGCACTATCTATCGCGCTATGTGCACGCAGAGGATCGGGAGCGCATTCGCGCATTCACTGCGCGGGAACACCTGATGACGGAATATTTCCGCGGCGCGCGACTCGAAAAACAGGAGTATCGCCATCTAAAAGAGGACGGACGGTATGTCTGGGTGCGGCTGAGTGTGCAAATGCTGCCGGACCCGTATTCGTGCAACGTGCGTGCGTCCATCCTGCTGAGGGATATCGACGCACACAAACGCGAGGAGCTCACGCTGATGGACCAGCTGCGCACGGATACCCTCACGGGCGCGCTCAACCGCGGGGCGTTTATGGAGACGGCAAATGCCGTGTTTGCCCAGCCGCGCAGCGGCGGGCTGCATGCGCTTGTGATGGTGGATGTCGACCACTTTAAGCAGATCAACGACCGCTTCGGGCATGGTTACGGAGATCGCGTGCTATCACGGATTTGCGACCTGCTCAGAAACGCTTTGCGCGCGGATGATCTCGTCGGCAGAATCGGCGGAGACGAGTTTGTGCTGCTGCTCAAAAACGTGGTCAACCATGAGGCGCTGCAAACAAAGATCGATACCCTCTGCCAGCAGCTCAACCAGCGCATCAGCGACAATATCTGCGTGACGTGCAGCTTTGGCGCAGCGATCTGCCCGCAGGATGGTACGGGGTTTGAGGAACTATATTGGAAGGCGGACACCGCGCTGTATGCCGCAAAGGAAGCCGGACGAAACTGCACGCGGATCTATGAGCCGGAGATGGGGCGGCCGATGCCGCTGTTTGAAACAGGAGATTTGTAGATTTTTATGGCGGTATATCAATCGATAAAACGCGGCAACGCGCATCATAAACGCCCGGCGGCAGCCGGGCGTTTTGTTTGCTCTGAGTTTATAGATTCATATTACAGATCCGCAAAATTACCGAGGGTATAGTCTCTATCATCGTTGTCCGCAATCGCTTCGCAGGCGGTAAGGCCAAGCTGCTTGTGCTCCTCTTTGAGCGCTTCGTCGCCGAGCACCTTGTAGGCACGCGCAACCGCCTCATAGCCAAACGCAAGGTCGAAGTCTCCGATTTCGTGTTCCAGACAGAGCGCAAGGGAACATGCTCCGTGCAGCAGCGCGAGTCGGCCTTCGCCCAGCAGGCTGTATACGCGGGAGACCTGCCATTCGCCGCGCGCGTGGTTGAGCGGGCTGTTCGCCTCACGCCAGAGATAGCACGAGGCATGCGCCTTGTGCAGCATGGTGATGGTCTCCGCCTCTGTGCGGTTCTTTTTGTCGATGAGGTCCCAGGTTTCGTTAAAAAGCGTCTTTGCCAGGTCGAGATTCGCGCTCATAATTCCCCCTTCGATTAAAATTTGCGTTGTGCCATGCGTCAAAAATATGCCAGCGTGGATAAAAAAAGCGGCGCAATGCGCCGCATGGGTTCGTAGTTTACTTGATGGTCACCGTCCGCTGCGGGCCGCCGTTCTGCGTTTGCAGCACGCCCCAGAGGGTAAAGCCGCCGTCAATGAGCAGTAGAATGCCCGCGACGATGGTCGCAACCTTGACCGCCGTGAAGGGGTTGAAGAGCAGCAGGATGCCAAAGCCGAGCGTCACCAACGCGGTGACGAGCAAGATCATCCAATACCGCGCGCCGATATGGCGCAGGTTGAGCGCAATCTGGAGGCGCAGCACGCTATCCACAATCACCGCGACTCCGATGACGGCGGCAAGCAGGGCAACGATCATGTCTACCTTAAAGATCAGAAACAGACCCAGCAGCACGCAGGCGATGCCAAGCGCAACGCCGAACTGCACCGTGCCGGAGAGATGCTCCTTGCGCACGAAGAAATCCACGATCCGGAAGCCTCCGTAAAGCAGGGCGGCGGCGCCGATGGCGTAGATGATGATCTGCCGCGCGGCGTCCGGCCAGATGATTAACACCAGTCCGACAACGAGGTAAATCACAGATGTGATGAGCATGGCCCTTTGGAACGGTTTGGTCATAGTTTCGTCCTCCATACTACCTTCATGATAACAGCGTTTTGCTGTGTTTGCAAGCGAGTTCCGGCGCAAAAACAGGCGAGAAACAGCCGGATTTATGATGGTATCGATTGCGCTCGACGGCGACGGAAAACCGCAGACTCGTTAGATCACGCGATAAGTCTTCAAAAACGAGCTGAGGTGTTCGCGATAGCCCGCCGTATCCGTACGCCAGGAGCCCGCGTGCGGCGCGCCCGGCACCAGCCACTGCTGCTTTTCGCCCGCTTTTGCATCATAACAAGTCTGCATCATATAGTCGGGCCCCAGTTCGTCCGCGCCTCCGTGGATGAAGAGCATCGGCACATGAGACGCATCCTTGAGTGCTGCCGCCGGGTGCACGCTTTCGAAAAACACACCTGCGCGCATGCGATAAAACAACCGCGCCATCGGCAGAATGGGGAACACGGCCAGATGAAAGCGATGCGGCAAAAGGTATCTTAGCAGCGTGTTAAAATCGGAAAATCCGCAGTCTTCCACCGCAAACGCGAGGCACTTGTCGTCTCTTGCGTGGAGCATCACCGTTGCCGCGCCCATCGACTCACCCATCGTGCCGAGCACCGCGTCCGCGCCGAAGCGCTCCCGCGCCCAGGCGCAGACCGTGACGAGATCCGTTACTTCCAATAACCCCATAGTGGTCGGCGCGCGACCGGAGAGCCCGTGGTTGCGGTGGTCGTACAGCACGCAATCAAACCCCATCTCGTGAAACAGCGAGGCGTATTTGATCTGACCCAGCAGGCAATAGGTAAAGCCGTGCACCAGCACCGCAACGCGTCTGCGCCCGTCGGAAAAGGACGCGCCCGCGTCCCGCGGCCAGAGCGCGCAGTGCAGGTCGTAGCCAAAGCCGGAGCGCAGCGTGAACTCCTCCAAATGGACGGTTTCGTCAAACCACTCCTGCGTGAAGTGTCCGCGCTTGATCTCTTCGTCTATCACGGTGTCGTAGGCAAACACGCGTGGATAGAGGATCATGCCGGAGACCTTCCACGCCACAAACGCCGAAAACGCGGTGAGCGCTGCCAGCAGCGCGAGTAAGATAAGTATGGCAATCAGCATGGCAGACACTTCCTCGCTTTCTTGTTTGGTTTCTATTCTAATTTCGCGAGCCCGCGTAAATCACGCGGGACTAATTGTTGAGACTATTTACCTGTATTATACAACTTCGTGTCGGCTTTCTGCGTGAAGTTTGCGTGACAATCGCGGGTTTTCCTGCGCAAAAAACCCGCCTGCGGACTGAACAGCCTGCGGGCGGGTTGCTTGCGGGTAAAAACGGGTTAATTCAGGATTTCAGCGCGCGGTCAAGCACGGCCTTTATGTCCGCTTTCTCGGCGTGGCCTTCGTGAATCTTCTCCTTGCCCAGGTAGAAGCAGGGAACATACCAATAGTCGAACTTGGCGGCGAGCGCTTTCTCGGCATTTTCGTCGATCCGCTCGATCTCTACCTCTTTGTAGCAGGCGTCCTCCGCGCAAAGCTCCTCCAGATAGCGTGCTGCAATGCGGCAGTGGGGGCAGCTGGGCAGATAGAAATAGGTGAGTTTTGACATGATGTTGTCCTCCGTTTCGGTTTGAATTTAATAATTTCGTTCAGCAAGTGTATAAAAAACTATCGTTCTATTGTTTTTTTGTCAGGCCAGTGCTTCGAAAACGCGAAGCAGTTGCTCCGGCAGGAGCGCCTCCGCACGTGCGTCCGCGGGGCAGTCCAGCGCAACGAGTGCGGTGGTGACGCGTTCATCCTTACCAAGGTTGTTGAACAGCGTCTTTCTGCGCATGGAAAACGCCTGCTTCAAAAAAGAGAGAAACGCAGCGCCGTCCTGCAATGCGCGGTCGTTTCTGGCGAGACGCACGACCACGCTATCCACCTCCGGCGGGGGCGTAAAGCAGCTGCGCGGCGCGTTGACGACGACCTTTGCCGTGTAGCAGCAGCCGGACATCACCGCGACGGGGCCGTAGACGCGGTCTCTCGCGGTTGCAAAAAATCGATCGGCCGCCTCTTTTTGCACCATCAGCGTCATGCTGCTTGGCAAGAGGGACAAGAGTCGGAGCACGATGGGCGTCGTGGCATAATACGGCAGGTTGCCCACAGCGTGCCAGGGTTCGCTACCCATCAGCGCGGGGATGTCGGCATCAAGAACGTTGGCGTGGAGAAGCTGAAGCTTTTCGCCAAATCGCTCAGCGAGCAGTTCGCAAAGCCGCGCGTCCAGCTCTACTGCGGCAAGGGAAGCGGCGCGCTCGATCAATCCCTGCGTCAGCGCGCCCGTACCGGGGCCAATCTCCAGCACGCGCTTGCCGTCTATCTGCGCCTGCTCGAGAATCGCCTCGATGATGGGTTCGCTGCTCAAAAAATTTTGCCCCAGTGCCTTGTTGGGCACGAAGCCCGCAGGAACCGGATTCGGTTTTGATTGGTTTGTCGACATATTATGTATGATAGCCCGACTTTGCGAAAAAAGAAAGTAAGAAAGTTACACAAATCCTTCTACAGGAGCGTTCTGACCAAAAAACGGGTGAAAAACGTGAGAAAAGAGAGTTAAAATACATTCCGCAGGATGAATAAATCCGTTGAAGCGGCGGCGGTTCTGTGCCATAATAGTAAAGTCAGATCACGATTATCACTTCCTCCAATCGCGGTTTTATTTTCATAGCATAATAGATAGACCTAATCGCCGAGCAACTGTTTCACAGATCAAACGTACCACAAATAATTGCTCCATAGATCAACCATATTGAAAGGAAACTCTCATATGCCGAAATACCTTCTTGCACTCGATCAGGGCACGACCAGTTCGCGCGCGATCCTCTTTGACCTCGCGGGTAAGATCATCAGCAGCGCGCAGTACGAGTTTCGCCAGATCTACCCCGGCGCGGGCTATGTTGAGCACGACCCGTTTGACATTCTCGAAACGCAGAAGCAGGCCGCGGCGGATGTGTTAAAACGCGCGGAGATTCAGCCCGGCGACATCGCAGCCATCGGCGTTACCAACCAGCGCGAGACGACCATCGTCTGGGACAAGGCGACGGGGCATCCCGTGTATAACGCAATCGTCTGGCAGTGCCGCAGAACGGCTCCGCTTTGCGAAGTGCTGATTGCCGAGGGCTGGAGCGAGCATGTGCAGAAGACGACGGGGCTGTTGATCGACGCCTATTTTTCCGGCACGAAGATTCGATACATTCTCGACCACATCGAAGACGGGCAGTCGCGCGCGGAGCGCGGCGAGTTGCTCTTTGGAACGGTGGATACGTGGCTGATCTGGAACCTCACCGGCGAACACGTGACGGATTACTCCAATGCCTCGCGCACGATGCTGTTTGACATCCACACGCTGGATTATGACGACAAGCTGCTCGCGCGGCTGAATATCCCGCGCTGCATGCTGCCCGAGGCGCTGCCCTCCAGCCATGTCTACGGCACGGTGCAGCCACACATCCTCGGCCTCGAAGCACTCGGCGGCGTGCCGCTTGCGGGCGCGGCGGGAGACCAGCAGGCGGCGCTCTTTGGTCAGGCATGCTTTGAAACCGGCATGGCAAAGTGCACCTACGGCACGGGCGGATTTTTGATGATGAACACAGGCACGGAACCCATCGAGAGCAAGAACCGTCTGCTCACCACCATCGCGTGGGGTATCGGCGACCGTGTGGAATACGCGCTGGAGGGCAGCATCTTCAACGCGGGCAGCGCGATCAAGTGGCTCAGAGACGACCTGGGACTCATCAGCAGCGCGCGGGAGGTGGACGCCCTCGCGGAGTCCGTACCGGACGCGGGCGGGGCCTATTTCGTCTCCGCGTTCACGGGACTTGGCGCGCCACACTGGGACATGTATGCGCGCGGGGCGATGCTGGGGCTGACCCGCGCGACGACCAAGGCGCATTTTGCCCGCGCGGTGCTGGAAGGCATCACCTATCAGATCCGCGACCTAGTCGAAACCATGGAAAAGGACGCGGGCGTGACGCTTTGCGAGCTCAAGGTGGACGGCGGGGCTTCGGTTTCCAATATCATGATGCAGATTCAGTCGGACTTGCTGAATGCGCGCGTCAACCGCCCCAAGTGCGTGGAGTCTACGGCGCTGGGCGCGGCTTGCCTTGCGGGGCTTGCCGTCGGCGTGTTCAAGAGCTTGCAGGACATCACGGATCAGTGGGAGAGCGAGCGCGTCTTTACCCCGCAGATCGAGGAAAAGGAGCGCGAAAAGCGCCTCATCGGCTGGCGGCGCGCGCTGAGTCGCGCGATGGGTTGGGAAGAAAAGTAACCCCGGAAAACGCGGGAAGAACACCAAATAACCGAGGTAAAAAACGTCGGCGGGGGCTGTATTTTGCGGTACAGACCCCGCCGAACTACACGATTTGGGATGTTGACTTTTTCTGGCAAAGTAGATAGAATAGTTGTTGCTACCGTGGAGGCGCATGGGTAACGCTTGTGTTCTGTGCGGTGGATTTTCGATGCAGAATTCGTTTCCTTTCTCACTGATTTTTAACCGAAACAACCTGCTCGAAAAACGCCTTTGCCGCGCGCGCCAGCGGCATGGGGGGATGCGCAACCGCGCGGGTGTAACTCAGTGGCAGAGTTCCAGCTTCCCAAGCTGGCTATGTGGGTTCGATTCCCATCACCCGCTCCAGCATCCAGAACAGGTGCACAACATATTTAGCCCGCTGCCGTTACAAATTCCGCATGCGGGTAACAACAGATTTTTTAGGAGGAATGATTGTAATGGCAAAGGCAAAATTCGAACGCAATAAGCCGCACGTAAACGTCGGCACCATCGGTCACGTTGACCACGGCAAGACGACCTTGACGGCGGCGATCACCATGGCGCTGTCGCAGCAGGGCGAAGCCAAGGCGATGCGCTATGACGAGATCGACAAAGCGCCGGAAGAAAAAGCGCGTGGAATCACGATCAACACCGCGCACGTTGAGTACGAGACGAAAGCGCGCCACTATGCGCACGTCGACTGCCCGGGCCACGCGGACTATGTCAAGAACATGATCACCGGTGCCGCCCAGATGGACGGCGCGATCCTGGTTGTGAGCGCGGCGGACGGCCCGATGCCCCAGACCCGTGAGCACATCCTGCTTGCGCGTCAGGTTGGCGTGCCGTACATCATCGTGTTCATGAACAAGATCGATCAGGTTGACGATCCGGAACTGCTTGAGCTCGTCGAGATGGAAATCCGCGAACTGCTGAGCACGTATGAATTCCCGGGCGACGATATCCCGATCATCAAGGGCAGCGCGCTGCAGGCGATGGAAGCATTGATCGCAGGCAAAAAGGCTCTGGAAACACCGGAGTGCAAGTGCCTGTTTGACCTGATGGATGCGGTTGACAGCTATATCCCGACGCCGGAGCGCGCGGTTGACAAACCGTTCCTCATGCCGGTGGAAGACGTCTTCACCATCACGGGTCGCGGCACGGTCGCGACGGGCCGCGTGGAACGCGGAACCGTCAAGATCAGCGAAACCGTCGAGATCGTCGGTCTCGCGGAAGCCACCCGTTCGGTTGTTGTGACCGGCGTTGAAATGTTTAGAAAACAGCTCGATCAGGCGATGGCAGGCGACAACGTCGGCCTTCTGCTCCGCGGCGTGCAGCGCAGCGACATCGAGCGCGGTCAGGTTCTGGCTAAGCCGAACTCGATCCACCCGCACACCCATTTCATGGGTCGCGTGTACGTGTTGACGAAGGAAGAAGGCGGCCGTCACACCCCGTTTTTCACGGGCTACCGTCCGCAGTTCTACTTCCGCACAACGGACGTGACGGGTTCCGTCGAACTGCCCACGGGCGTTGAGATGGTTATGCCTGGCGACCACATCGACATGAACATCCAGCTGATCACGACGATCGCGATCGAGCCGGGCCTGCGCTTCGCCATTCGCGAAGGCGGCAGAACCGTTGCCTCCGGCGTCGTCACCGAGATCCTGGACAAGTAAGAGACAAGAGACACACAAAAGAGGCTCGCTGCGCGAGCCTCTTTTTATGTCTTTTTGGGGTTACTAAAAGCTAAGTGACAGGTTACTCGTGTCTTTTATAGCGAAAAAGTTCTTTTGCTTACTTTTCTTTTAAGAAAAGTAAGTTATCTGCGCTTCTTGAGATTCAGCACGATCAGGTAGATCAGGCTGGCGGTGAGGAGTACGCTGAGGCCGCCGAAGATGTAGACGCCAATGCTGACGTTCGAAACCATGTTGCCACCCTCGCTGTCGGTCGCGGGTTCCGGTGTGATTTCCGCCGGGGCAACGGTGGGCGCGGGGGTTGGGACGGCGTCTGTATCTGCCACGAGATCGCCCGTGAAGAGTGCGCGCCCTTCATAGACGCAGGAGATGGTGCCGACCACGTCGCCCGCTTTCGCGCTGGCAAGCTCGTCGTTGAGTTCGGTTGTGACCGCCATCTTGCTCGGGTCTTTGTCCAGCGCCTCCGCCATCGCCTTTGGCAGGCGGCGCACCGCATCCTCATCAAACTGCGCCGAGACGGGGAAGGAATTCGCTTCGCCTTCCGGCGTGATGTTTTCGGTATAAGTAAAGCCCAGCGAGGTCGGCGAAACCGGCACATAGTCGTTGTTCAGCGTGTATTCCAGAAGGTATTTCGCGTTTGCAAACACCATTGGCATGCGGCGGTGGACGTCATAACTCGTGGCATCCTCCGCACCGATCTGCACGACGACGATGCGCGCGCCGTCGAGCTCACCCGCTGCCACAAGGCACTTGCCGCCGTTGACGGTGCTGCCCGTCTTGCCGCCGATGCACAGGTCGGTATAGACCTCGCTCGTCGCCGGATCGTCCGAGATCAGGCGGTTGGAGTTCTCCAACACCTCGGTTTTTTTGCGAATGTCGTTGGCTTCCAGCGTGTATGTCTTGGTGGCGATCAGCTCGCAAAACTTCTCGTTTTTGAGTGCGTACGCAGTCAGGATCGCCATATCCCGCGCGGTGGAATACTGCGTGCCGCGAAACGCGCCGCTGGCGTTGACAAAGTGCGAATTCACCATGCCAAGCTCCAGCGCTTTGGCGTTGGCAAGCGCGGAAAACGCCTCCACATCGCCCGCCACATGGCAGGCAAGCAACAGCGCCGCATCGTTGCCGGAGACCATCATCAGCCCGTGGAGCAGCTGGTCTACCGTCAGCATTTCGCCGGCGTAAACGCCCATCAGCGAGTTGGAGTCCTTGAGGTTTGCGGCTTGTTTACTCACCTCGACCAGCTCGTTGTAATCCTTGATGTGCTCAAGCGCTAAGATGCAGGTCATGATCTTCATCGTGCTGGCGGGAATGCAGCGCCCGTCCGGATCGCGCTCGTACAGAACGATAGAAGGATCGTCCGCGTCCACTACGATATAGTAGGGCGCGACGAGCTCCACATCCGGCGGATCGTTGCTGGTTGTTGTGGCCGCGGGCAGCAGCATCAGCGCCGCCATCACGAGGGAAAGAACTTTATTCATGGTTGTTGATGTCCTCAAACAAAAAGATTGAATCGTTGAATTTAATAAGCGAAAAACTGGTCTTTCGTATTATACTGCAAAACAAAAAGATTGAATCGTAGAAATAATCTAGTAAAAAACAGTTCTTTCGTATCATGCGAAAAAACTAACAGAGAAATCGTTTAAAATCATCAAACGAAAAATAGTTCTTTCGTATCATACTATAGAATTGCAAATCACGGCATGGTTTTGCAGAACAGTTCACGGAAAATTACACTTTGGGTGAACCATTTGTAAAAATGCCTGCGCAGATGAAAGAAAACCGGGCCTCAGATTTGACTTTTTTTGCGCTTGTCACTATCATAATACAGAGGGTAAAACGCATGAAACAAAAAACGGATTCACTCAAAAAACTGCTGATTTTCAACGCGCTGATTCTGGTGCTCTCGATTGTGATCACCATCAATCTACTTGAGACCGGCGGAAAACCCATTCCACAGGAAACGCCTGCGGTCACGCAAACGGCTCCGTAATCCGTCCGGATTGCGGGAGTTTTCGCACCGCACGGCGCAGACGAGCGACAAACGGACAAGCCATCATTTCAGCAAATGAGCAACATCAAGGAGTACGGTACATGAGTTTGAAAAGCGTCTACGGTTCTAAATTTTTCAGGAGCGCAGCCGCTTTTTTTCTGTTGTGCGCCATGCTCTTGCCCGCGTTTCCCGCCGCACATGCCGAAACCAGCGCGGAGGCGGGCGAGCTGACCGCTGAGTGCACGTTTACGCTGCCGGAAGACTCGATCAGTTTTGCGTCGCGGCTCACGGACGAGCGCTATAACTCCCGCATCTCGTTTGACAAGAGCGAGGCGCTCGAGGTCAAGGTTGCGGACGGGGCAAAGGGCATCTATGTCGCCTGGTATGCCGCGCCGGAAGCGGCAACCATCGAGATGACGGACGCAAGCGGCAAAGCGCTTGCCAGCCTCGCCGCGAATCCCGACCTGCTCAACGATTATTTCGCGCTGCCAGCAAACTGCAGCAGCGTGCGCATCTTCGGCGAAAAAGAGTTCGCCGTCTCCGAGGTGCGCGTGTTTGACACCGAAACCCCGCCGGAGTCGCTCAGCATCATGGCGGCGCAGCAGGCGCAGCCAAAGGTGATGCTGATCGTTGCGATGACCGCGGATGAATCGTACTATTTCGGCAGCTTGCTGCCGTATCTTTCCGGCGACGACGCGGCGCTGGTGTTTCTCTCTAGCGAGAGTAGGCAGGCGCAGCAGGAGGCAATCGCCGCGCGCTATGCGCTGGGCTCCCGCACGCAGCCGATCTTCGGCAGCTTTCCGTATTATCCAAGCGCGATCGACCTCAAGCGCCTGTATTCCTATGTGGACAAGGGAGACGTCAACGACTGGCTCATCGGGCTTTTCCGCCGCTATCAGCCGGACACGCTGATCACCCACGCGGACGTTGCCGAGGACGCCATCGGCATGCACCAGCTCACGAGTACGCATGTGCTCATCGCCGCCGAACAGGCAGCGGACGACGGCAAGGAATACATCAGCGAACGCGCCTATGGCGTATGGCAGGTGCGCGCGGTCTATCAGCATCAAGAGTCGGGCACAAGCAGGCTCTATGACACACAAGCGCACATTGCGGCGTTTGGCGGCGAGAGCGCCGTCTCGCTTGCGCAGGCGGCATACGATCGCTACTCGTCGCTTCGGGTCACGCATTATTCGATAACTGACACGCCGTATTTTGTGCAAACCTATCCGGCGGTTGAGATGGCGCAGGAGCAGAGCACGAGCGAGTTGATGTCGCTGCTCTCCTCGCTTGCCGCGCCCGCCGCGCTGCCCGCCGCCGCCGTTACCCCCGTGCCAAGTGAATCCCCCGTGCCGGAGACCGCGGAGGAACCCGCGGATAATCAAACGCAGGCGGAGCAAGCAGGCACAGCACCCAAAAGCGAACAGCCCGGCTACATGATCTATGTGGGCGCGGGGCTTGCGCTGCTGGGCGTTGTCTGCCTTTTGATTGGGCTGTTTTCAGGCAAGCAAGCCAGAGAGGAAAAGAAACACTGGCTGGTCGTTCTGGCAATCGCGATTGGCATCCTCATGCTGCTCGGCGGCGCGGGGATTCTCTATCGCGCGCTGCAACCGGAGCCTGCCGTGCAGGCCGAAATCACACCGACGCCCGCGGCAACGACACCCGCGCCGACCGAGGCACTACCGACACCGACCGCCATGCTAAGCGTACCGGAACCGGTGAATGAGAGTGAATTTGCCTCGCATTTCCGCAAAGAGAGCGATCCGGCAGAGGTAGTCGTATTCGATGAGGCAAACGGCATCTATGAATACCGAAACGATACGCTCGCCGTCGAGATTCGCCGCGTGGAGCTAAACGATCCGATGCTGGCCTATCACATTGCGCATATCTACATGCGCGAGATCGATTCCTATCGCTCCGGCTTTGGCTCGGTGCGCATCAACGGGCGGGACACAGAGGATGCCTGCGTCATGGCGCGCCGTTATGGCGCGGTGCTGGGCATGACTGGCGATAACCTGCTGCATTCGGACTATAACCGCGGCATGATGATGCGCGACGGGCGGATTTTCCGCGGAATGACCCAGGTGTCGCTGATGGCGCTGACGGAGGATCTCTCCATGCGCATCTACAACGCCAAGGACGCGAGCATGCTCAGCGAAATCGAAGAGGGCACGCAGGACACATTCGCCTTTGGCCCGCCGCTGCTGTTAAACGGCGTGCTGTGCGAGGATGTCGATCAGGACCGCGTAGGGCGCATCAATCCGCGCGCGGGGCTTGGCCTCGTCGAGCCGGGACACTATGTTGCCATCGTAGCCGACGGGAGATTGCCGCACTACAGCCACGGAATGATGCTCTCCGACTTTGCTCAGCTGTTTCTCGAAGAGGGCTGTGTGATGGCCTATAACCTCGATGGCGGCGCATCCGCAACGCTGGTGTTCATGGGCGAATACATCAACAAACGCGCGGAGAACCACTATCGCTCCGTGCCGGATCAGCTGCTCTGGGGCTATTCCGAGCTGGTACCGTCTGAGGACGAGGCGTATCAGCTGCAAGGGCTTGTGCCGCAGGATTGGCGCAAGGGCGAATGAGCCAGCGCTTTGTGCGGCTATAGCTGCGCGGCGACGGGACGAAATTTGACGCAGGACGATTTTTTGCGAAAGGACGTGGCATATGGAGCGCGAAACCCATCTGCGGCATGCCTATCTGATCACAGCGCACAATAAAAAAGCGCAGCTGCTCAACCTGCTCAACTTATTGAACGATCCGACAAACGACATCTATCTCCACATCGATAACAAAGCGCAGGGGTTTGACGAAGCGCTTTTGCGCGCCGCCGCGCCGGACAGCCGCGTTTTCTTCGCGCCGCGACAGGACGCGCGCTGGGGCAGTGAGGTGTTCATCGACGTGATCGTCTCGCTGATCACACTGGCCAGCCGGGAGGAGCACGCGTTTTATCACCTGCTCTCCGGCGTAGACCTGCCGCTCAAGACGCAGGCGGAGATTCACCGCTTTTTTGACGCGCATGCGGGTGAGGAGTTTGTCTCCTTTGAGCGGGAGACGGCAAAGCCGCATGTGATCGAAGGCAGAATCGCCCGCTGGCACTGGCAAAAACCGGTGCATCCGTTTTTCAAGCGGCTGGATCGAAGGCTCAGCCCCGTATCCGTCAGGCTGCAAAAGCTGCTCGGCGTCAACCGCATCAAAAATGCGCCGGTGGTGTTTCAAAAAGGCGGGGTGTGGTTTTCTATCACGCATGCGCTCGCGTGCTATGTGGTAGACACCATGCCGCAATACCGCGCGTATTATCGCCATTCCTCCTGTGCGGACGAGATCTGGCTGCAAACGCTGGTTGCCAATTCTCCGTTTATGGAAAAACGCGCGTTCATGGGCTGGGACGACGAGTTAGCGGCTACCATGCGCTTTGTGGACTGGAATGTCGACGGCGCGTCCCCGCGCACGCTCACGAGCGCGGACTATGACACGCTCCTGCAAAGCGGCATGCTCTTTGCGCGAAAGTTTGATGAAGCGGTGGATGCACAGATCATCAGCAGAATCACCGAGACCATCCGCGCCGGACAGAGCAAATCTGTGTAAAACACAAAGCAGCCCCGTGTAAATAATCGACAATTCCGGTGGCGCATGTTGCGCAAAATCCGAGTAAAATCACGAAAAACCGTGCAAATCCAGCAAGAATCCGGTCTTTACGCCAATCGTATGTCTCAACTCGTAAAAAGCAAAAACCGAAGACAAGGGGTGGACGTTTCTTTCGCCTTGGTGTAGAATGCATCATACAGGCGCGGGGTGTTTCGGCACGCGTGTTTGAGAGGCTGAAATGAATCACGCAACACCTAAAAAGATCGATTCCAAGCAGAACCGTGTACTACCGCTGCGCGAAGACGGCGTGTTCTCGTGGCGCCTGGTGGCCGTGCTGTCCCTGATGGGCTGCATCGCCGTCGAGGTGCTGTTTAATATCATGCCCATCGACCACGGCACGCCGCTGCTGTATTGGTTCTTTCCGGCGGCGCTCCTGCTGGTTTCCCAGCTGTATTTCAATCTTCACATTGCAAAACATTTCGAAATCAAGCTGCTGCTGGCTTTTCTGGCGTGGTCCTGCATCGTGGTGGTGCTCAACTTCGCCCGCCTGCAGCTGGTCGATTCCTATGAGTGGTTTGCCTGCGCTTGCACGGCGCTGTTTCTGTGCTTCGCCCTGCCCTATGCGTTTGAAAAAGAGGCGGCAAAGCGCGTTTTGACGCTGCTTGCGATAGTGACGCTGCTTGCGATTGTGCTGCTGAGTATCGTGAGCCTGATTGCAGTGTTTGCAAATGACATTGCGGCAAAGGTACCGTCCATCTTTGATGGCATCGGCATCTGGGAAGGTCGCCTGACCATAGACACCCACCCGAACCGAAGCGCACCTGCTCCCGCGCTTGGCGTCATACTTGCGGGATATCTGATCGCCGCATCCAAGAAGAACTGGCAGCGGATTCTCGCCGCCGTCTGCGGTGTGGTGTGCTTTGTGCCGCTTGCGCTCACCGTGAGCAGAACCGCAATCTTAGGCGCAGGCATCGCCGTTGGGTTTGAGGTGTTTCTCGCGCTACGTGACGCGCTCAAAGGCCGCATGCGCGCGGTGCTTCGCTGGCTGCTTTGCCTGGCTGTCGCGGGCGCTGTGATCGTCGTGTTTTACAAAGGCGCGGAGCTCACCGCGCAGGTGAGCAACATTGTATTCGCGGAGCAATTACTTCCCACAGATTCCGCTGCCGACGAGGTCATCGCACGGGGGCTTACCGGTGTGGATAGCTTCAGCGGCAGAACGGATATCTGGCTTGGCATATGGAAGGGGCTCCTGCAAAACCCGAAAATTCTCGCCTTCGGCACGGGACCCTGCATGGCCGGGCTCGTGATGGTGCCGTATTTTCCGGAGGGATTGCCAGTCGGCATTTTCCACAACTCGCTGTTGGGTACACTGGTTTCCTTCGGCGTCGTCGGGCTGCTGTTTGTTCTGGCGTTTCTCGTACTCGTGGCGGTCTTTGCCTTCCGGCTCTCGTTTGGCAAGCGCATGCGCGCTCTGCCGCTGGCGGTACGGATGCTGCCCGCCGTGCTGATCTTTGCGGTGGCGGAGGGGATGATGGAAGATTTTCTGTTCGCCTATGCCTCGCTCAACATCGCCTATATCTGGTTCATGATCGCCGCGGGATTCATCATTCATCTGAGTCGAACGGAATCTGCCGCGCAGGAGCAGGCGATAGACGCATAACCCCACTCAACTAATTTCGTCGATCCCTTAATAAACGCAAACAAACCATAAAAACAGCCCGTGGCATGCATGGTGCCGCGGGCTTTGCGTTTGTCGGTTTGGCGAGGGGTCAGTCGATCCAGTCGGCGTCGTCCATCACGGGGATCGTGTCCGTCGTGCAGATGTCCAGGACGTATTCCCGCGCGGTCTGCGCGCGCTCCAAATCACTCTCGGTCATCTCGGAATAGGAGTGAATCCGCGTGGTATCCGTCAGCGCGGGCACGACCTGATGCAGATAGGTGTCATCCATCGAGCGGTAGAAGCAGAGCAGCGGCATGTACGCAGCGCTCTTGAGCGTGGTTGTGCCATCGAGTGCCTTTTCCACCGTGAGTTGGACATACAGCCCGTATTTCAGCGGGTCTACATCCTTTTTGTTGGACATGTTGGAGATGAAGTTGCCCATCGAATACACGACAAGTCCGGTGTACGATCCGCCGTCGCGCTCAACCGTCATGTATTCAATGTCCTGCACCACGTGCGGATGGGAGCCCAAAATTACGTCAACACCGGATTCAAGCAGGAGCTTTGCCGACTCACGCGTGCGCGCGTTGGCAGCGTTTTTGTGCTCCTTGTCCCAGTGCGGATAGGCGATGATGAATTCCGCGCCCGCCGCGCGCAGCGCCTTGATTTCGGCAACCAGCCGCTCCTGCTGCAGATACAGGCGGGTGACCGCATATTCGGTCTCCTCATCGTTCATGTAGCGGTCGTGCTTGTTGATGATCTCCGTGGGCGCGATCAGTCCGATCTTGATGCCCTTGACGTCGATGATCAGGGGTGTGTCGCGCTCGGCATTGGAGCGCGCGGTGCCGGTGTGGTAGATGCCCTTTTCGTCCAGCACGTCCAGCGTGCGCAACAGCCCCGGCATCTCGCGATCCAGCGCGTGGTTGTTGCCCGTGCTCAAGAAGTCAAAGCCGATATCTTTCAGGTTGTCGATGACCGAATCCGGCGCGTTGAAGGTGTCCGCCGGCTCGTCATCGCGTTTTTTAACCGAGTACCCCGCGTCTTTTCCGGCGAGCGTGCTTTCGAAATTGCCGCACATCAGGTCGACCGAGCGAAACTGATTGGCGACGCCCTGAAAGCTGCGCGAAAAATCATAGGCGTCCGTCTCAGCGTTATATGCGCCGTTGACCTGCGCCGCCATCATCATGATGTCCCCGATGGCGCCGATGGTGATCACCGTGGGCGTGGGTTCCGGTGTGGGTGTGGGCTCCGGCGTGGGCACCTCGGTCGGCTGCGCGGTAGCGCTGATGGCGGGCGTCGCGGTTGCTGCCTCCGCGCTCTGGCTCGGCTCCACCGGAGCGCAGCCGATCAGCACCGAAAGGCACATCGTGATTGCCAGAATGACAAGTGTAGATCGATGTTTCATGTGTTCTCCTGTCGTGGTATCAAAAAGGGGAAAAGGTTACTCCGAGATCGGAAGATTGAAGAGCCCCTGCATCTCGACGTATAGGTCGTTGTCCCGCCAGCCTTCGGAGGTGGAGTGGGAACCGCTGGTGTTGATGACCGTGTTGGGCAGCGCCGCGCGCAGGTCTATGAGTTGCTCCTCGGTGAGCCCGCTGCGGATGACCCAAAGCCGCTGTAGCTGGGTCATCTGCTTGAGCACGGTGTAGTCGGGGTATGTGCGGTTGCCGTCCTCGTCCTTGCCGTAGTTGGTGCTGCAATTCAGGTGCGTGAGTTTTTTGAGCGATGTTAGCGGCGACCAGTCCGAGATATAGTTCTGGAAGATCTCCACATACTCCAGCTCCGGACAGTATTTCAGCTCTTCAATGCTGGTGATGCGGTTCATCGCGAGGATTAAAAAGCGCAGCTTGGGCAGATATTGCAGTATGCTTAGATCCGTGATGCGGCTGCCGTGGCCAAGGTCGAGCGCGATGAGGTCTGTGCAATATTTCAGCGGCGCAAGGTCTTCGCTGGTGAAGTTGGTCTTGCCGTCGCCGACATACTCTCCGCCCTCAAACGTCTTGCGGTTGCCCTTGGAGAACGCCTTGACATCCGTGCGCATCTCCCAGCCGCCAACCTTGATCAGCCATACAAACTTCACGCTTGGGTGCGCGGCAATCAGCGTCTCCATCTGCTCATCGCTCAAACCGCAGTTGCACATCACAAGCTGTGTGAGGTTTGGCAGAAATGCGATCTTTTGAGACACGGCATCCGTGCTCTCCACCACAATATTGCTGATGTCCGCCTCGGTTGTTGCGGAATCCACCGTCGTGCCAAAGAGGTCTACGCTCCAGAGAAACTGCGTCTGCGGCAGCGCGGTGGTCAGCGCCGTCATCGCCTCGGGCGTGAGTGTCTGGCCCGTGAGGTCGACCGTCTCAAGCTTCGGGAACGCGAGCAGCGCCTCAGCCAGAGCCCCTGCATCCGTAATCGAAGCGCTCTTGAGATCCAGCGCGGTTGTATCGGAAGGATAGCTCTGCCCCAGCACGTCGATGTTCCATTTGATGGCGAGTGCCGGAAGCTCGGCCGCAATCGCCTTGAGCGCGGCGGAGTCGGAAACCGCCGTCGCGTCAACCGTCGTCAGCGCGGGGAAGAGCGAAAGGCGGGCGAGCTCTTCCGCCGCGACATCGGCGGGCAAAACAAGCGTTGTGCTCGTGCTGTCAAAGCGCGCAGTGCCAAGCGGAATGCTCCACGTGACCGCGCAGTTGGGCAGCGCCGCCATCAGCGCCGCAACCGCGTCCGGGGAGAGCTCGTTTCCGCGCAGGTCGAGCGAAACGAGCTGCGTTTGCGTATAGAGTGCGGCCAGGTCCGCGTCGGTCAGGTTCTGGCTGCTTTGATCCAGCTGTGTCACCGGTACGGTGGGGCTGGGCTGCGCCGCCACCTCTTGCAGGGCGGAACAGCCGACGAGAAAGAGCAGCGCAAAACAAATCAGCGCGATGGCACGTGTTTTTCTCTGGAACATGGGGTTCTCCTTTCCGGCGCATGTGTCCGGGCTCTGATGAGGGTACAGGAAAATTATAGTAGAAATTTCTGATTATTACAATCATTCGCACAGGATGCGACTTTGCCGCGTTCGTTTTTTGCTGATCCGCGGATAAAACGAGCGGCTCGCGGCAGGGGTGAGGTCAGTTTTGATCGAAGGACGCAAAGCGAGCAGATTGGGCGATCTCAGGACAGCCGCGCGGCAAGGCGACGGATCGCGCAATCACAAACAGGCAGAAAGCAAACTTGCAATATGGCGCAAAAGCAGCGCGGACAAACAGAAAATTCGATTATTTGTCACCCGAATTTCACACGACGGTTAGAATCGTTTTGACTTTACGAGACTGTGTTGTGTATACTAAAGCCATGCAAAAAAAGATGAGAAAAACGAAGATTTTGAGCCGGGGCGCAGCGGCCCTGACCATTTTGCTGCTGCTGTTTTCGGGGTTTGTGCCCCTCTCCGGCGCGCTGGCGGAGTCGGCAGAGATTCAGACCGAACAGATCGGAACGATTACCGCTAACTGCACATTCGCCATGCCGGAGGAATTCGCCGGCAAGGAATACCGCATCACCGACGGTCTGGTGGAGAGCTATCAAAGCTTCCAATCCGGGCAGACGGTTGAGGTGGATCTGGCGGATGGTGCACAGGGTGTGTATCTGGAGTGGTATACCCCCGCGAGCCAGTATACGCTCACGCAGCTTGATCAGAGCGGCGCGACGCTTTCTGAAGATGCGGCGTCACCCTATCTCAACGCGTACTACCCGCTCAAAGAGGGAACAAAGCACGTCACCCTTGCCTTTACAGGCGCGGGCGAGCTGAGCACGTTTGCGGTCTACGGCGCGGGGGATTTGCCCACCACAATACAGCGCTGGAACACGCCTGCCGCCGCGGACCTTATGGTGGTTGCGTCCAGCCCCGTGACCGCGCTGGACGAGTTCTACGGCGTGATTGCCACCTACGCCTGCAATCACGACATCCCTACCGCGCTTTTAGTCATGTCCCCCGGCACGCGCAGCGCGCAGCAGGAGTTGCTTGCGGCGCTGTGGTACACGGGCTATGATCAATATCCGTTTTTCGGCGACTTCACCAGTGTTAACGACGCCGTCTACGGATTTGCCAAGAACGACTGGGGAAGAAAGCCGACGCTGACATTTCTCACCGATCACATCGCGGCATTGCAGCCCAAAGTGCTGGTGACGCATATGGACGACGAGACCGCGCCGAGCGGCTCCGCCCAGTTTACGAGTGAATACGTCCTCCGCGCCGTGGAAGATGCGGACATTCAGAAGATCTATTTCGCCTCGACAACCGGCGCTACGACGCTGGACTACAGCGTTCCTCTCAACGGCTGCTTCGGTAAGAGCGTGCAAGAGCTTGCCGGCGATGTGTTTGCGTTTTGCACCTCGCGGTATACTTACGAATCCGCGCTGACGCTTTCCTCTGTGTTTTTGCTCGAAGACAGCGCGGTAGGGGACGATGTCTTAGCCAACAACCTCTTTGAAAACATCGACAACGCGACGCTAGGCGCCTATGTTGAGCCAACGCCGACGCCGGAGCCCACGCCGGAACCGACCGCCGAACCCACGCCGGAGCCGGAGGCAGCAGTACCGGAAACCGCAGACGAACCGCAGACACCGGAAGAGACGCAGGGCGCATCTTCGCAAGGCAACTTGCTGATCACGTCGCTTGGCGCTTCGCCGCTGGTGCTGATTGGAATCGCGGTGGCAGGTGCGCTGATTACGGTAATCCTGCTCGCGACCTACGGGCTCAAGCGCAGACGCGGCAAGGTGCGCGGCGGAAAAGTCGTCGCATCATTCCTGCCGTTGATCCTATGTTTGCTTGCGTCCGGCGCGCTGTATTATCTGGCCAATCAGGCGGCTGCTGCGGCTGTGCCTGCTGAAACGCCCGTGCCAACCGCAACTGCAACGCCGGAGACGACGAGTACGCCGGAACCGACCGCGGAGCCGGAAGCAGCAGCAGAGCCGGAGGATACAGCGGTTGCGGCGTCCGCCAGCGACGAGTTTTATCGTCAGGAGGGTGGCCCAGAAGAGGTCGTCCTCGTAGACGAGGAAAACGGACACTGGGAATATCGCACGGACACGCTCTCCATCGTGATCAACCGCGTGATCACGGAATACACCAACATGGGCGGCAAGACCTATCCGCTGGTCTACTTTGTGGCGCATATCCGCATGCGCGAGATCAACGCGTTTCGCACTGTGCAGTCCGCGGACAACCGCAACGGCGCGGGCGCGATCAAGCCTTGGGTTCTCGCGCGGCGCAACAGTGCCGTGCTGATGATCACAGGGGACAATCTCACCGAGAGCGACACGCAGTACAAGAGCATACTCATTCGCGACGGCAAGGTCTTTTTAGACAGCGCGAAGTGTGACATCATGGCGCTGTATCCGGATATGACGCTGCGCATCTTCTCCCCGGGCGAGGTCAACGCTTCCGAGTTGCTCATGGACGGCGTGCGCGAGGCATTCTCGTTTGCGCCGACCTATATCCGCGGCGGCACGCTTAACCCCGAGGATATCGACCACATGGGGCGCATCGGCAACGAGACGAACCCGCGCACGGGTTTGGGCATGGTCGAGCCCGGCCACTTTGTGGCAATCGTCGCGGACGGGCGGCAGAAGGAATACAGCTACGGCATGCTCCTCTCCGCGTTTGGCCAGCTCTTCGTCAAGGAAGGCTGTGTCGAGGCGTATAACCTCGACGGCGGCGTCTCCGCCTGCATGCTCTTCATGGGCGAGCAGCTCAACCGCCACGGCAACAACCGCGTTGGCACGGTGGAGGACACCTATCAGCGCAGGATTCCGGATGGTCTCGTCTGGGGCTATTCCGATGCGGTGCCTAGCGAGGACGACCCGATCTATCACCGCGGGGAAGGCTGATACAGAATCACACAGAACGGCTTGCAGCAACATGCAGGCCGTTTTTTATTTGCCGGGGGAGCGGTGCGCGCTTGTGTTTGCTTGGCGTTATTCTGTTTCTGCTTGGCAGAATGCGATTCAGGCTTGCGAAGCGAAACGATCAGGCATATAATATGTATGGTACAAATGAATGATGAAGCGGACGAAAACAAGCCCCCGACGCGCGTGTCGAATCCGATCTTGTTTGTGGCAAATTCTGCCGTGTTTCGCACGATTGCTTGCGTTTTTGCGCCGTCTTGGGCATAGTAGAGTTGCAGGATTGTCGCACGAAATCGTTTCTGTAGACGATCAGCCTACGAGCAACAGCAACGGAGGAAAAGACGATGGTTTATCAAAACGCAATGGTGTTTGGCTCCGATTTTCGCTTTCACACGGGCGGTTTCGCGGTGGAGAACGGGCGTTTTTCGCGCGTGCTCAACGTGGATGGCGGCGAGGGCATAGACCTCGATGGCGCATATGTCGTGCCGGGATTCATCGACGTGCACAATCACGGCAACTCCGGGAAAGATTTTTCGGACGGGGACTTTGAAGGACTGATTGTACTTGCACGCTACCTCGCCAAACACGGCATCACCTCCTTTGCGCCCGCCTCCGTGACGCTGCCGGAAGCGCAGCTCAAGACGGCCTACGAGACCGCCGCGCGATTTGCAAAAGATGCACCCGCGGGCTGCGCCGTGCTGCGCGGGATTCATATGGAAGGCCCGTTTTTTTCCGAGAAGAAGAGGGGCGCGCAAAACGGCGCCTATCTGCAAAACCCGGATTTTGAGATGTTTCTGCGGCTCAACGCGGCGGCGGAGGGGCTGATCAAGATCGCCGACGTTGCGCCGGAGCTGCCGGGCGCGATTGGCTATATCGAGCAGGTCAGCAAGATTTGCAGGGTGTCGATTGCGCACACGGACGCGAACTATGAAGAGTCCAAGGCCGCGATCACCGCGGGCGCCGGTCACATCACGCACCTCTTTAACGCCATGCCGCCGTTTTTGCACCGCGCGCCGGGCGTGGTGGGCGCCGCTGCCGAATCGCCGTGGGTGACGGCGGAGCTGATCTGCGACGGGCAGCATGTCCACGAGAGCGTTGTGCGCGCCACACTTTCGATGTTTGGCGCAGATCGGCTTTGCCTGATCAGCGACGCGCTCTCCTGCTGCGGTATGCCGCTGGGTGAATACATGCTCGGCGGGCAGAAGATCGTGCTCGACGGCACGGTGGCGCGGCTTGCCGACGCGCCGGACACGCTCGCGGGCTCCGCCAACAACCTCTTTGGCATCTTCCGGCTCGCGCTGTCTTTCGGCATCCCCGCTGAGGACGCGGTGCGCATGGCGAGCGAAACACCAGCCCGCGCGCTGGGCGTAGACGGCGAGGTCGGTACGATTGCCGACGGCAAGCGCGCGGACTTCCTCGTACTGAACACAGATTTTACGCTGAGCCGCGTCTTTCTTGCGGGCAGCGAGTTGTTGGAGAACTAAGCCGTGGAACAAAGACCGATGTGTCACATCGCAACCATATCGCCCGGCGTAGCGCACACGGGCGAGGTGTTTACCATCTCGCACGATCGACCGGAGGGCGCGCCCTCTTCGCTGACGCGCGGACAGCTCGTCTATCTGCCGGGCGCGGGGCTGGAGGTCATCATGACCTGCCGCGAGACAAACCCCCGCGCGGTCTACCACAACCCCAACGACCCTGTGCACACGGATAGCTGTATGGAAGCGTTTCTCGATTGCTTTCCCGACCTGTCGCAATACGGCTACATCGCTCTGGAGATGAACGCAAACGGCGCTTGCCATTGCTCGTTTGGCACCGACCGGCACAAGCGAGACTATGTACTCCAGCGCGGGCTGTCGCATCCGGAGGTCGCAATCGAGCGATTTGTGGAAGACGGAGCAGATTATTGGCGGGCGACGTGCCTGCTGAAAACGGCTCTTTTGGAAGCGCTGTATGAACGGGATTGTACGTTTTTGCCGGGGCACCGCATGCGCGGCAACTTCTATAAATGCGGCGACCACACGGCAATTCCCCACTGGGGCAGCTGGGCGCCTGTGGAAAAAGTAGATTTCCACGTGCCACATCTCTTCGGGGATTTGATCGTCACGGCTGAATCATAAACAAGATTTGATGGGATAAGGAACAATATGAAAGTCATCATCACCGACAATTTTGAGGAGTCCTGCCGGATCGCGGCAGAGCAGATCGCGGATGTGATTCGCAGCAAGCCGGACGCGCGGCTTGGCCTTGCCACGGGCAGCACCGCGCAAGGTGTCTATCCGTATCTCGTCGCGGCAAACAAAACGGGAGAACTCGACTTTTCGCGCGTGAGTACGATCAATCTCGACGAGTATGTGGGTCTAACAGTGGATCATCCGCAGAGCTATCGCAGCTTTATGGACCAGAACCTGTTTGACCAAATCAATATCGATAAGAAAAACACCGTCGTTGCCAAGGGCACGGGAGATATTGAGGAGAACGTCAAGGCATTTCGCGAAGCGCTGGCCGAAAAGCCCATCGACGTGCAGCTACTTGGCATCGGCGTGGACGGCCACGTGGGTTTCAACGAGCCGGGCGAGGTGCTCTACGACGGCGCGCATGTCGAGGAGCTCGACGAGAGCACCATCGACGCGAACTCGCGGTTTTTTAGTACGCGGGACGAGGTGCCGACCAGAGCCATCTCGATGGGTATGGGCGACATTCTCCGCGCCAGGAAGCTTCTGCTGCTCGCCACGGGGGAGAGCAAAGCCGAGGCGATGAAGGGTCTGCTGCTCAACGAGGAGCTGGACGTGCAGAACCCCGCGACGTTGGTGAAGACGCACCCCGACCTCACGGTGATCATCGACCGCGCGCTGGCGGAGAATATCGGGTATCACGAATAAAACGCGGAGGGCGGCGTAGCATGCAATATTTAGGAATTGACTATGGCAGTCCCCGCCTGCCGGAGCTGGACGCGGCGTTTATCCCCATGGGCGCGTGGATGCGCGCATATGAGAAAGAGGCAACGCAACCAGTGAAGATTGCTGTAGAGGCGGCAAACGGGCGCATCGTCACGCGCGAAACCGCGCTGATTTGCGACGGCGTGCATGAGCAGGCGGACGAGCGATATCTCGAGCGGCTGGTGAAGTTTTTGCTCTGGAGCGTCGGCGGTTTCCGCGTGACCGTCTGCGGCGCGGATGCATTCACCGAACGCCTCGCGCGCGACTATGCGCCGTCGGGTGCGCGTGCGTTTGACGCGGGGTTCATGGACGACGTGTTTGAGCGCGGGTTTGTGATTGTCTCCTGCAAAGAAGCTCAGTTCCCCGCGGCCTGCGGCGAGGCGGTGTCCATCGGCGGGCATACGGCGGGATGCCGCATCGGCTTTGACGCGGGCGGAAGCGACCGCAAGGTCTCCGCGGTGATCGACGGCGAGGCGGTCTATTCCGAGGAGGTCACTTGGCATCCCAAGACGCAGAGCGACCCGCGCTATCATTATGAAGAGATCGTCAGGGCGTTTCAGACCGCGGCGAGCAGGATGCCGCGTGTGGACGCAATCGGCGTTTCATCCGCTGGCGTGTTTGTCGGCAATAGTCCGATGGTGTCCTCGCTGTTTCTAAAGGTGCCGCGCAGTGAGCGCGCGTTTGTCAAGGATATCTACAATCTGGCTGCCCGCACGCTCGGCAATCCGCCGATTGCGGTTGCAAACGACGGCGACGTAACCGCGCTTGCGGGCGCGATGGAGCTGGAAGATGGTTGCGTGATGGGGCTTGCGATGGGCACGAGCGAAGCGGTGGGCTATGTCAACGCCGAGGGGAATATCTTAGGCTGGTTCAACGAGCTGGCTTTTGCGCCGGTTGACCTGAGCGAGCGCGCCATGCTGGATGAGTGGTCTGGCGATAGTGGCGTTGGTTGCAAGTATTTCTCGCAGGACGCGGTGATCAAGCTTGCTCCCGCGGCGGGGATTACGCTCTCGAATGCGCTGACACCCGCGGAGAAGCTCAGGGAAGTGCAAAAGCTGCTGTCGGAGGGCTGGGCAGCGGCGGAGGGAATCTACCGCAGCATCGGCGTGTATCTGGCGCATGCGCTCGCGCTCTATGACATGTTTTACGAAATCCGCCACCTGCTGCTCTTGGGGCGCGTGGTATCCGGCGAGGGTGGCAAGCTGATTGAAAGCGCCTGCCGCGAGACACTCGCAAGCGATTATCCCGCGCTGGCACGGAAGATCAACCTGCTGCTGCCGGATGAGGAGTCCCGCCGCGTGGGGCAGTCCGTCGCCGCCGCGAGCCTGCCGCGCTGATAAAAAAGTATATCGACGCAAATAACAACAACCCCACGGCTTAGCCGTGGGGTTGTTTGCGTTTCTCTTGTTTACACCGACCAGATCTTACCACTCAAAATGAACTGTCAGAATGACAGCTCATGATCAATCTTACTCTTACACCGACCAAATTTTGGGGCTGGAGGCGGAGACGGCGAGCGCGCCTGCTTGAAGTGCGGCGATGACATCCTCTTTTTCGTGGATGAACCCGCCCGCGATGATCGGAATATGGATGCGTTCTTTCAGCGAGGCGATCACCTTCGGCAACAGCCCCGGCAAAATCTCCACAAAGTCGGGCTTACTTTGCGCAATCTGCTGCTCAAAGCTGTTGAGCGAGCGGGAGTCGAGCATAAACCCGCGCTGCACCGCTGCCATGCCAAGCTGCTTTGCCCGCTTGATGAGTGAACCGCGCGTGCTGATGATGCCCTCCGCGCCTGTCGCTTTCAAAACCGCGTCCACGGCGATCTCCTTGCTCGACAAGCCGTCGATTAGGTCGAGGTGAACCACGCAGAGCTTGCCGCTTTCGTGTACGCGGCGGGTTAATTCGCCGATGTCGAGCACGTTGCCCATCAGCAAAAACACCACGCGGCAATCGGAAGCGAGCGCGAGGGCGAGCTCGTCTTCATTGCAGACGGCGGCGATGACGGGATTGATCTGAATCTGTTCCAGCAGCTGCTGTGCGGCGTGTTCCAAGGCATACCTCTTCGAATGAAATTCGGATACCATTAGCATATGGGAACAGCGCAAAAAGCGCAAGCAAAGCCTGTAATATTTGAAGTAAAACATGGAAAAAATCAGGTTTGACAGGTGATGCAATTCACGATATGATAATCTTGTACCAAAGTTCCACTTGAGATTTGGAGTTCGGAGCGGCGCACGACTTGTTTTGCGTATGCTCCTTTTTTCATGCCCGCGCGCGAAAAGGAAAGCAGCACGCGCGGAGCACTTTACACAACCCAGCGAACAGGCAATCCACTTTTGATCTGACAAAAACGACACGACAACAGGAGGAGAATGACTTATGGCAGAGACCAGACCGTATATCTCTTGGGACATGATTCAGGGCTTTATGATCGACACATTTGTGGCCTACGGCGTACCGCTTGAGGACGCCAAGATCTGCACCGACGTGCTCCTGGAGAGCGACCGCCGCGGCATCGAAAGCCACGGCTGCAACCGCTTCAAGCCCATCTATCTTGACCGCATCGATCAGGGCATCCTGATGCCCACGACAGAATACGAAGTCGTCCGCGAAACTCCCACCACGCTGGTGGTGGACGCGCACGACGGCATGGGCATGGTCGCGAGCTACAAGGCGATGAACACCATCATTGAAAAGGCGAAGAAGTACGGCATGGCGATGGCAGCCATCCGCAACAGCTCGCACTATGGCATCGCGGGTTACTGGACCAGCATGGCGGTCAAAGAAGGCATGATCGGCATCTCCGGCACCAACGCGCGCCCCAGCATCGCCCCGACCTTCGGCGTGGAAAACATGCTCGGCACCAACCCGCTCACCTTCGGCCTACCGACGGATGAGGACTTCCCCTTTACGCTGGACTGCGCCACGAGCATCAGCCAGCGCGGAAAGATTGAATATTACGCAAGAAACGGCAAAGACACCCCCGCGGGCATGGTCATCGGCCGCGACGGCAGCGCCATGACGGACAGCCCCGCGATTCTCAAGGGACTCACCGACGGTAGCGCGGCGCTGGCACCCTTGGGTGGCATCGGCGAAGACCTCGCAGGTTACAAAGGCTATGGCTACGCAACCGTCGTCGAGATTCTCTCCGCGGCCCTGCAGGCGGGCAGCTTCCTCAAGATGTGCATCGACCGCGACGAAAACGGCAACAAGAAGCCCTATCATCTGGGGCATTTTTTCATCGTCATCGACCCCGAAGCGTTCTGCGGACTGGAGACGTTCAAAAAGATCGCGGGAGACATCCTGCGCGAGCTGCGCGCCTCCGAGAAAGCGCCGGGTCAGGAGCGCATCTACACCGCGGGCGAAAAGGAGCACGACGTGTGGCTGGATCGCAAAGACAAAGGCGTGCCCGTCGGCGAAGCGGTGCAAAAGGAGTTCATCTCCATCCGCGACAAAAAGAATCTCCCGTATAAGTTCCCGTTTGAGCAGTAATCGGCGGGCATTCTAACAGAATCTCCCGTATAAGTTCCCATTTGAGCAGTAATCGCGTTTTTTAGAATTGATCGATAAGGAGATTACAATATGGATTACGCAACAGAGTCCCTCCGCCTGCACAAGGAGTGGAAGGGTAAAATCGAAGTCACCGCCACCGTCCCCGTCGCCACGCGCGAAGACCTCTCGCTGGCCTATACGCCGGGCGTGGCGCAGCCGTGCCTCGAGATCGAGAAGGACGTCAACCTCAGCTACGAACTCACCCGGCGCTGGAACCTCTGCGCCGTGGTGACGGACGGCACCGCGGTGCTAGGTCTGGGCGACATCGGCCCCGAAGCCGGCATGCCGGTCATGGAGGGCAAATGCGTGCTCTTCAAGTCCTTTGGCGACGTGGACGCCTTCCCTCTCTGCGTCAAGAGCAAAGAGGTGGACGACATCGTCAACGTGGTCTACCTCATCAGCGGCAGCTTCGGCGGCATCAACCTTGAGGACATCTCCGCCCCGCGCTGCTTTGAGATCGAGCGCAAACTCAAGGAAAAGTGCGATATCCCGATCTTTCATGACGACCAGCACGGCACCGCTGTGGTCACCCTCGCGGGCTTGATCAACGCGCTGAAAGTCGTCGGTAAAAAGAAGGAAAGCGTCAAGATCGTCATCAACGGCGCAGGAGCCGCCGCCATCAGCGTCACCAAGCTGCTGCTTTCGGATGGCTTTGCCGATGTGACCCTGTGCGACCGCGCGGGCATTATCTATGAGGGCCGCAAAGAGGGCATGAACTGGATCAAAGAGGAGATGTCGCTGATCACCAACCGTGAAAAGCGCCAGGGTTCGCTTGCGGACGCGATGGTGGGTGCGGATGTGTTCATCGGCGTTTCCGCACCGAAGATGGTCAGCGTGGATATGGTCAAGAGTATGGCAAAAGACTCGATCGTCTTTGCCTGCGCCAACCCCACGCCGGAGATCTTCCCGGACGAAGCGAAAGAGGGCGGCGCCGTCGTCATCGCGACCGGCAGAAGCGACTTCCCCAACCAGATCAACAACGTGCTGGCGTTCCCCGGCATCTTCCGTGGCACGTTTGACGTCCGCGCAAGCGACATCAACGACCAGATGAAGGTTGCCGCGGCGTATGCGTTGGCGGGCCTGATTTCAGACGAAGAACGCAATGCGGATTACGTCATCCCCAAGGCGTTTGACCCGCGCGTGGGCAAGGTGGTTGCCGCCGCGGTTGCAGAGGCAGCCAGAAAGAGCGGAGTGGCGCGCATCTAAGCGCAATCCAAACACACAACAGAATGAGGCGGTGGCTGTCTGCTTTGCGCGGGCGGCTACCGCCCTTTTTTGAGCAGATTCTCTTCCGAGTAAAACAGAAATAGACCAGTGGGCTTGGCCTTTTTGGCCTTCGCGTTCAGAAAAAAAAACAGCGTCGCAAAGCAGAACAGTGGAGAGTCGGGGCGTTCGCCTTTCAAAAGAATACAACACAAAAGGTGACAAATGCCGGAATACCCGATATAATTCACTCAAGCTATGACCGGATACCAAAGCAATTCACCGTCACACAATCGAAACCAAATCCACAGAAGGGTGGGATACCGTGCAGCAGAATGATTCGAAGCGCGCTTTCCTGAAAGACCTCCTGCGATACTTTGGCTTTCCGCTCGCCGCGGCAGGCGTGATGGTGCTTGCGTTCTTTTTGCTGCAAGCCCAGGTCGTCGAGGAGATCCGCAAGGGCACCTATCAGATTCTGGAGGACTCGGCGCGCCAGCAAACCATCTCGCTTGAACGATATGTCGATTTGCTGACAACGCGCGTGCAGCTCATCGCAAACTATGACGCGGACACAGGCCCGAACACGCTTGTGGAGTCGCTGCGCACGGTGCTCAAGGATGAAGCAGTCGATGTGGAGATCGGTTACGCAAATCCGATGGGGGACTTATTCTACAGCGATCAGACAGAATATAACGTCGCCTCGGAGGAGTGGTTTCAGCAAAGCCTTGACGGGGAATCCGTCGTAACGCTCGGCACGCAAAACGAGGACGACGGGCTGACGGATGTGCGCGTTTCCGCTTATGTCAGTACGAAATCCGGCGTACGCGGCGTCTTGTTTGCAACATTGAGTAACAGGAATTTTTCGAGTCTTTTGAAAACGCTCGCCTACGAGGGCAGAGCGAATTCGTTTGTCAGTGATTCGACCGGGCGCATCCTGTTTGTAGAAAGCACGCTTGATTTTATCAAAGCGGGTGATCGCGTTCAAACGATCATCAATTATCAGGTGCTGGGAAAAGGGCTTACGATCGAACAACTGAAGATGAAGCTTCATGAGAATCAAATTGTCTCATTCCGCTTCAGCTCCGCAGGAGTGCCTTACTATGCGGTCTGCGAGAAACTGAATGCATACGATTGGTATGTTTTTTCAGTGGTGCCGGGGGATGTGGCGGACGCGATTGCCCATCAGGTGAGCATGTATCAGATGGTGATGCTGTTCATCATCCTGCTTGTCGGTGTTTCCATGGCGGCGCAGTCATACCGGCATGAGCGTGAGACGGTGATAAAACTGGAGGCGGATAAAGACCTCATCAAGCAGAGTGCCCAGCGCTATATACTGATTACCCGGCTTTCCAACGAAGTGTTTTTCCACATTACGCTGGACGACGGAGTGATCTCGTTTAACGACACGTTTGAGGCGATGTTTGGATTCCCGGCTCCTAAATGTACGATCGATAACGCAGATCATTGCAGCAGCCTCTTTTTTGAGGAGGATCGCAAGATCTTTCTGAGCCTGATCAACCAGTTGAGAGCTGGGGATACCGAGGCGCGCGCGGAGCTTCGCATGGTCGATTTCCGCGGCGTTGTCCGCTGGAAACGCGTGGAGATTTTCTCCGTGCTTGATCAAAACAAGCTTGCCGTTCAGCTTGTCGGCAAAATCGCCGATATCCACCGGCAAAAGCAGAGCATGCAGCGGCTGGTCAGGCAGGCGGACAGTGAACCGCTCACGGGGCTATTAAACCGCGGCGCGATGGAGCGCAACATCAAGTCGTTCCTCGCTGGCGAAGGCCTCGGCGGCAGGCATGCGCTATTGATGCTCGATTTTGATAATTTTAAAGCCGTCAATGATACCCTCGGCCACGCAAAGGGCGATCATCTGCTTGTGGCGTTTGCAAACAGCATGCGCAGGCTTTTCCGCTCGGGAGACTATCTCAGCCGCATCGGCGGGGATGAATACATGCTGTTTATCAAGAACGCGGGGCATGACACCGTCGCGCTGGACAAGGCGGAGGCGCTGCGTGCGGAGATGGCGAGCCTGAGCCGCAAGATCGGCATTCCGGTGTCCATCAGCGTCGGCATCGCGGTGTATGACCGCGACGGGGAAACGTTTGAGAAGCTCTACAAAGCCGCAGACGAGGCACTCTATCAGGTCAAGCGCAGCGGCAAGGATGCGATTTCGTTCTTCTCCGTGGCGACGGACCCAGCGGAGCGCAACCAACCAGGCCCGCAGATGGACGAAGGCGACGAACTGTGCGACATCGACGGGATGTGCGAGAACGATACAGAACCAAAATAACCGCAGGAGGGCAAGACAACGCAGGATCAAAACAACGGCGCGGTGAAAGAATCCGCGCAGGATGGTGCAGAGAGCACGCTGGAGACGGGCGCGCAACTGCCGGCAAAGTTCACCAAAAAGCAGAATTTGCTGCAAGGCTTAAAGTATCTTCTGTTTGCGACTTCGGCAGGCATCATTCAGGTGGCGTCGTTTACGCTGATGAACGAAACGATCCATTGGGGCTATTGGCCGAGTTATCTCATCGCACTGACGCTCTCGGTGGTGTTTAATTTCACGTTCAACCGGAAGTTTACCTTCAAGTCCGCCAAGAATGTGCCGCTGGCGATGATGCAGATCATCGTTTACTACATCGTGTTTACGCCGCTCTCCACGTGGTGGGGTGAGGTGCTGACGCGAGCCGGCTGGAATGAATACATCGTGCTGTTTGGCACCATGGTGATCAACCTCGTGACCGAGTTTAGCGTCTATCGCTTCATCGTCTTTCGCAACGATATGTATACCAACAAACAAGGACAGGCAGAACTCGCGAAAATGCAGGCGGAAGAATAAAACGAACACAAAAAGAACCTCCGATTCATCTCGGAGGTTCTTTTGTTTTGCGTAATTTTTTGTGAAAGGGGTTTGGGCGAAGCCCAAAATGATCCCCCCTTATTCCATCGGCTTAAACCCTTCTCCATGCACCTCTGTTGCATCGGTGACGAAGATAAACGCCTCCTTGTCGATCTGCTTGATCGCTTTGAGCGTCTGGGCAAACGAGTTTCGCCGCACGACGAGCATCAACACGTGCTTATCCCGCCGCGTGTAGCCGCCGCGCCCTTGCAACACCGTCACCCCATGGCCAAGCTCCTCCGCCAAGTGCGAAAGGATATCTTCCGAGCGTTCTGTGACGATGTAGATCACCTTTGCGTGATCCACGCCCTGCATGATGGCGTCTATCGTGCGCGAGGTGACGAAGATGGTCACGATGGAATACAGCGCAACCTCGATGTCGCGAAACACGCACACGGCAAACACGACCACCGCCGCGTCCACGATCAACAGCAGCGAACCCATCGAGATGTTCGGAAACGCGCGGTTTAATAGCAGGCTGATGAGGTCCGTGCCTCCCGTGGTCGCCCCGCGCACGAAGATGAACCCCATACCAGCGCCGCAGAGCACGCCGCCCAATACGGAGGCCAGCAGGATATTGTTGCTGTACGGCGGCAAAATCCGCATAAACAGCTCGATAAAGCCGGAGAGCAACAGCGTAGTAAGGATGGTCTTTGCCAGCGGGTGAAAGCCAAGCTTCCACCACGCGAGAATGATCAGAGGGATGTTGAGGATCAGAGTCCAAAGGCCGACCGACACCGGCGAAACATAGGCCAGCGCGGTGGCAAGGCCGGAGACGCCGCCGGGCGCGATGTCGTTGGGGATGGTGAAGAGCACCAACCCCGCCGCGACCATTGCGCTGCCGATGACGAACGCAAAAATATCAAAAATCCAGCTGCGAACGGTTTCTTTCATACAATCACGTCCTTCTTGTTCCGCAAAACCGCCCGAATAGCCGGGCGGAGGAGACAATGCGCCGCATTACGGATTGAGCCCCTTGAGCGCGTCGACGGTGAAGACGCCGTCCTTGCGGATCAGCTTGCCGTCAAACCAGATCTCGCCGCCGCCAAACGCCGCCGTCTGGATGCAGACGATGTCGAGGTGCAGTTGGCTCTTGTTGCCGTTGAAGGCGTCTGCATAGGCGCAGCCGGGCGTGAGGTGGAAGGAGCCGCCGATCTTCTCGTCATAGAGCGTGTTGCCGATGGATTTCGTCACCGCGTTGTTCACGCCGATGGCGAATTCGCCAAGGTAGCGCGCGCCTTCGTCCGCGTCGAGCATTTCGTTGAAGCCTGCGATGTCGCCGTCGCAGCTCGCTTCGTCGATGTGCCCGTTTTTAAAGACCAGGCGCGGGTTGTCAAAGCGCTTGCCGTAGCGCATGGCGGGGGTGTTGTATTGCACAGTGCCGTTGGCGCTGTCGCGTACAGGCGCGGTATAGACCTCGCCGTCGGGAATGTTCAATTCACCGTTGCAGGAGATCGCCGGAATATCCTTGATGGAGAAGGTCAGGTCGGTGCCGGGGCCAAGGATATGCACCATATCGGTCTTTTCCATGAGCTCGACCAGCGGCCGCATGTCGTGTTCCATCTTCACATAATCCACCAGCGCGGCGTTGAGGAAAAACTCGTAAAAGTCGTCATAGCACATGCCGGCTTTCTGCGCGTCTGCCATGGTCGGCCAATGCAGATAAACCCAGCGGCGCTCGTCGATGATCTTGTCGCGCAGCGGTCTGCGGATGTTGCGGTAGTAGGTCATGGCGGTGGTGTCCACGGCGGAGAGTTCCGCGTCGTTTTCGTCCACGCCGATGTCCACGTGCGCCACGAGGTGATCCCAATATTTCGTTTCCCATTCCAGCTGCGCGTCGATGGCAGGGCGGGAGGCTTCGGGGTTTTTCGGGTCGATGAAGCCAAAGAACAGGCGGCTGAGCTCATCGTCCGAAAGCTTCACAAACGGCACGGCGCCGATGGCGTGCGCGCCCTTGAGCAGGGACTTGATGAGGGGCTTGGCGGGGATGCCGCCGTTGATTTCGAAAAGGTCGCCCTTTTTGAGCTTCAGGGAATAGTTCAAGAGCAGATCGGCTAAGCGATCGAGCCGTTCATCACGCATACTGGTTCCTCCTTATGCACGCTACGCTTTATTCTATAGTAAAAACTGCCGAACTTCAACACCCCAAACGTGCATAAAAAGCGGCTGTTGAGGAAAAGAAGCGTGGTTGATGAGTTTTGCATGCGGGCGGATGGTATCCGCCCCAACAAAGCTTGCGCGGGTGCTCCGTCAAGCGTCGTGTACGTTTCTTCTGCAATCTTTCACAAATTCACCCGCCGAACAACGCGGGCTCTGTAGCGGCGGATACCATCCGCCCGCGTTCCCGCGCACCCGCTTTTCGCCCGCTCCCGTGAAAAAAGGAGCCGCTAAATTTAGGCAGCTCCTTGTGTGTTTGATGATTTTTATTCAGGCGTCCTGCTTCTTCCCGTGCCGGATACCGAGGAAACGATCGATCCTTTCGCGATAGGCGACTAGAGCAATACGCAGCGGACTCTTCTGTTTTAGCGCGTCGGAAATCCTGTTCAGATTCCGGAGAAACTCCTCCTGCGCGGCTTGCAGCTCCGCTCCGTCTTTTAAGTAGGGCATGACGCCATGCGCGTGAAAGGCCGCGCCGCAGCTTTCCGCAAACGGCGCAAACGCGCGGTCAAACGCGAGCTCCGTCCGTGCGATTTTCGAGGCGCATCTGCCGCGCTTCTCAATCGTCGCGTTCTTGAGCGGGGAGATTTTCTCGCAGCGGACGATCTTTCCTGCGCGGTCGTCCAGCCGCGCCAGTGCGCGCTCCAGCTCCGGTTGCAGCTGATCCGGAATGACGAACACGCCGTTGCCGTTTTGCAGCGGTTCGATCGTGCGTAGAAACGCGTCTGCCTCCGTGGTGAATTCTCTAAGCAGCGTGGCGCGCTCCCGCGCGTGGTCGCCAAGCGCGTGATGATAGTTGACGAGCGAGATGACAAACGTCAGGCCAAGACCGGAGAAGAAGCCGATGACCACGGTTCGATCCAGAAAGAACCAGCTCTCGATATAGAGTTGTTTCATGGCGGAAAGAATGAAATACGCGATCACAAAGATGATCGAAATAAACGAGAGTATGACCAAGCCCCGAAACAGCCTCTTCATCAAAACGCCCTCCTACACATGCTAACAGCATAGTATCATTTGAATTTGGGAATGGCAATCTTGCCGCGGCATTTTCATAAAAAAGAACGAAGACAATCGCCTTCATTCTTTTTCAATTTTATTTGTCGACGGGGTTTGGGGCAACGCCCCAAGAATCCCTCTACTTTAATTCCTCCGCGACCGGTTCGCCATTGCGAGTAGCCTAAGGAAGCTGATGAGCGAGGCAACCGCCGCCCAGACATAGGTCATTGCGGCAGCGTTGAGTACCTTCTTTGCGCCGTCGCTCTCCTCATAGGTGATATAGTTGCCATCTTCGAGCATTCTCAGCGCACGGGCGGATGCGTTGAACTCCACCGGCAGCGTGACCACCTGAAACACCAGCATCGCGCCAAAGAGCACCACGCCGACCATCGCTAAATTAAAGCTGCCCATAAAGAGACCCAGGATCACGATCCAGGGCGCGGCATAGGAGCCGATGGAAGCCACGGGCAGAATTGCGTTTCTCAGGCGAATCGGCACATAGCCCTCCTGATATTGCATCACATGGCCGATCTCGTGCGCCGCAACCGCGATGGCTGCAATGCTCTGCGAGCCGTAAACCTCTGTGCTCAAGCCCACGATGCCGTTTTTCGGGTCATAGTGGTCGGTCAGCGCGCCCTGCACCGGCTGAATCTGCACGGGGCTGTTCGCGCGGTTTAAGAGCTGCTGCGCGATTTCGTCTGCGCGCAGGCCGCTGGAAACCGGCGTATTTGCATATTTTTCAAACGTGCGCTTGACCTTACCCTGCGCAAACAGGCTGATGACCATCACCGCAAGCAGCAGGATGATATAGATGCCGTCGCCCGATCCAAGATTATAATACATGGGAAAATCCCCTCCTGATACAATAACACCAGTATATCATAACCGTTACGCGGGGGAAGAGGATTTCAATATCGTTTGCAATTCGACCAAATTCTGATCAAATTGTCCAGCAAGCGCGCAAGAATTCTCCCGCGCAGTGCGCAAAAAACGGCGAAATGGGGCTTTTCTCGGCAGAAAAATGTGGTATACTATCCCTTAACCCTAAATCCCAAATTTTTAACGGAGAGGTACTGTATTATGGCGCTCAAATTGTCTCAAATTCAAAAGTCGCCGGAATCATTTGTCGGCGCAATCGAGGTCTGCGGCTGGGTGCGCACCGTGCGCGAAGGCAAGACCCTCGGCTTTGTCGAACTCACCGACGGAACATGCTTTACACCCGTTCAGGTCGTCTTTGAGCGCGACGACCGAAATTTGGGCAACGGGCTTTCCACGGGCTGCGCAATCGCGGTCAGCGGCGAACTGGTCATGACGCCGGACGCACCCCAGCCGTTTGAGATCCGCGCAAGCGAGATCGTGCTCGAGGGCGCATGCCCCTCGGACTATCCGCTACAGAAGAAGCGGCATACGCTGGAGTACCTGCGCACCATCCAGCACCTGCGTCCGCGCACAAACACCTTTCAGGCGACGTTTCGCGTGCGCTCTGTAGTCGCAGCCGCCATTCACGAGTTCTTTCAGCAAAACGGCTTTGTCTATGTGCACACCCCGCTGATCACGGGCTCGGACTGCGAAGGTGCGGGCGAGATGTTTCAGGTGACGACCCTGCCACTCAAGGACATGCCCAAAGGCGAGGATGGCAACATCGATTTTTCCGGCGACTTCTTCGGCAAGCCCGCGAACCTGACCGTCTCGGGTCAGCTCTACGGCGAGGCGTTTGCCATGGCGTTTCGCGATATCTACACATTCGGGCCGACCTTCCGCGCGGAATACAGCTTTACGGCGCGCCACGCGGCGGAGTTCTGGATGATCGAGCCGGAGATGGCGTTTTGCGATCTAAACGGAAACATGGACGTCGCCGAGGCGATGATCAAATACATCATCAAGACCGTGCTGGATCGCTGCCCCGCGGAGATGGAGTTTTTCAGCAAGTTCATCGATCCGGGTCTTTTAGAGCGGCTGGATGTCGTGCTCAAGAACGACTTTGTGAGACTCAGCTACACCAAGGCGGTCGAGCTGTTGCTGGCGAGCGGCGCGGAGTTTAAATATCCCGTCGGCTGGGGCGAGGAGCTGCAGACCGAGCACGAGCGCTATCTCACCGAGCAGATCTATAAATGCCCCGTGTTCGTGACGGACTATCCCAAGGACTTCAAGGCGTTCTATATGCGCCTCAATGACGACGGCAAGACCGTTGCCGCGGCGGATTTGCTGGTGCCGGGCGTGGGCGAGATCATCGGCGGCAGCCAGAGAGAAGAGCGGCTGGATATGCTCGAAAAGCGCATTCTTGAGATGGGCATGGAGCTAGGTCAATACGACTGGTATCTCGAGCTGCGCAAGTTTGGCGGCGTGAAGCACGCGGGCTTCGGCCTCGGCTTTGAGCGGATCATCATGTATGTCACCGGTATGCAAAACATCCGCGACGTGCTGCCATTCCCCCGCACGACTGCCAATATGGAGATGTAAACTGAGCAACAAAAAAACGGCCGAAAGGCCGTTTTTGTTTTTATCTGCGCTATTCCTGCGGCGGGCGGCGGTTGTTGGTGCTGATCTTTTTCCAACGGGCTGCTTCCTCCGCGCGCTGATGCATGTGCTTGGCATAGCGGCGGTTTTCCGCGATGGTGGCAACCGCGAGCGCGACGACCGACAGGCAGAACAGCAGGATAAACACCATGCTCACTCTGCTGGTCAAAAAGCCCATGCCGGGGTTGTATTGGTTGAGGATCGTCAGCGTGATGAACACGCCGGAAAAAATGATCGAAAGATGCGAAAATATGCTGCGAAACGTTCTCATAAACGCGTTTCCTCCAGATTGTTTGTGTTGCGCCCCTGCGCGGCTCGCCTTTGTGCCTCCGGCACACAGGAGCTTGCTTTTCGGTTATGCCTGCGGGTCGTTGCCGCCAAAGTAGATGATGTCGCTGATCTCGCGCCCGCCCTTGTACGGCTGGCCGACGACCGCGCCTTGAAACACCATCATAGAGGACTGTCCGCCGTCGAGGTTGTACGCGTCGACACAGCCAAGGTCGATCATCGTCTGCGAGAGCTCCTGCATCGTCATGCCCTTGGAGTAGTCGCCCTGCCGACCATCTACGTAGACCAGGCAATAGTGTCCGGGCGCGTAATAGCCGATGGCGGCGCGCGGGTTGTGCGAGATGATCGCGTCCGTGGTGTTATAGCCAGCGGGAATCTGCCCGTTGTCAATCAGCTTTGGTCCGAACGACCAGCCCTGATAAGCGCCGCGCGCGATTGCAGCGGCCAGATCAAAGTCGGACTCATAATAGCTCTCCATCGTGCCGTCGGCATAGAGAATGCAAACATCGCCGGAGACCGTGTCGCGATAGAGCGTGCCGTTGCGGATGATGATGCCTTCCGGGCGTGCCTTATAGCAGTCGCCGGAGAGCGCGAGGATGGCGTTGTTGTCGCTTGCCACATCGCTCGGCAACGCATAGCCGCCGTTGTAGTTGTTTCCCGCAAACGCGGTTTTATAGCCCTGAATGTTGCGAATGTAGACATCTGCAACATAATAGACCGCGTCGTCGGTGCGGTGCTCGGTTACGACCACGCGCAGGTTCTCGTCGGAATAGGCGCCAATTGCGCCTTCTACATCCACCGCATCCTCGGGAAACGTCGCCGAAAAATCGCCCGGCGCGGGTGTTGGCGATGGTGTCGGTGTTGCCGTTGGTGCGGGGGTTGCCGCCGGATCAAGCGCGGACTGCGCCGCGGGTGACGGCGTTGCCTCTGCCTGCGCGGCGTTCGGCGTGGCACCAAAGAGGACGATGTTTTGCAGCGGCTGATTGCTGTTTGCGGGCAGCACAAACAGAAAGAGAGCAAATATGCCGAGCGCGGCGCCGATACCCAGCAAATCCAGCAGGATCACTAGAATTCCGGGCAACGGTTTTTTGTGGAGCATAAGGATTCCTTTCCGGTGAAGAGCGGGGGTGTGCCCTTTATTAAATCGATGTCAATAATCTTTATGATGATAGTATCGCGCGCGCGTAAAAGCAAGAATCCCAGCCAAAAGCAACAGGAAGTTCACAAGGCTCTGGAAGGAATGCCACAAAGCCGTCACGGACGGGGGAGGGGGACAGAAAAAGGTTCGCCGGGCTTCGCCCGGCGAACCTTTTTGTTGGAATAGTTGTTTGGAAACGGAACCGGTGAATTTCTTTATGAGTACGAGCCGTAAAATTTACTCTGCGATGGTCAGTGCAACCTGCATCATATCGTGGAAGGCTGTCTGGCGCTCTTCGGATGTGGTCACGGCTCCGCCGATCAGCAGATCCGAAATCGTGCAGATGGCGAGCGCTTTCTTGCCTGCGCGCGCGGCGTTCATGTAGAGAGCCGCTGCTTCCATCTCCACCGCGAGCACGCCGAGCTTTGCCCACTCCAATGTGCCGTCGATGCCCTTTTCGGAATAGAACATGTCGCTTGAGAGAATGTTGCCGACTTTGTAGTTGAGTCCGCGCTTCTCGCACTCATCCACCGCGCGGCGGAGCGTCGCAAAGTCCGCAATGGGTGCGAAATTGCCGCTGATGCCATACTGCGAAAAATAGCTGGAGTTGGTGCAGGCGCCCTGTCCCAGCACGATGTCAAATAGCTTCAGATCGGGATGCATACCGCCGGCAGAGCCGATGCGGATGATGGTCTCCACGCCGAAGAAATTGTAGAGCTCAAACGAGTAGATGCCCATGCTCGGCATACCCATGCCGCTGGCCATCACGGAGACGCGCTTGCCCTCAAAATAGCCCGTATAGCCCTGAATTCCGCGGACGTTGTTGACGAGCTCACAGTCCGTCAGATACGTCTCGGCGATGTGCTTTGCGCGCAGGGGGTCGCCGGGCATGAGCACAGTCTTGGCGAAATCGTCCGGGCTGCAGCTGATGTGCGGGGTTAAATTGGCGGTTTTCATTTCGATACCTCCGAAAACAATCGATGTAAAATACGAACTCAGTATACCATATTCTGCCCGCGGGCAGATGAAGAAATCAGCTATATATTATGGCTGCCGGTCGTCGGATTCGATGTGTCCGCGCCAACCCGACGTCGGGCGAAGATAGCAGGCGGGATCAAAGACGAACGAATCAAAGGGTGTTTTGCGGCCGTCCGTCTGCGCAACCAGCAATGCAGCATCCGCGCTCTGCTGATCCGGCAGATGGCCAATATAGCGAACCGCCCGCTCCGAAAACCCCGCGAGGCGGCAGATGAAGCGATCCGCAGCCCAGATGTGAGAGGACATCACGATGACGCCGATCGGCTTTGGCGAGGGCTTGAGTGGGCCTTCGCCTTCCCCCGCGACGATGAGATCGGCCACGTTGAACACGCTTCTCTGCGGCTCTTGTTGTAGCGTTCCGGACTTATCCGCAAAGCGCAGGATTCTGTTAAGGTCTACGATCGTGCGCCAGATGGTGTCGTTGCCATACCAGCTGCCCTCAAAGAACTCCCGGCTTTCCGCGCCGGAGAGCTTCTGCACCGCGCGCACGGCCTTGTAGAGCCATTTGTAGAGAAAGAAGCGCCTCTCTCCTGCATAGTCGCTGTCGTTCTTTTTATCCAGCAGGCGGCTTTGCAGCCTGTGCAGCGCGCTCTTGTCGCGGTATTCGTCCCCGTTTTCCACTTTGGAGCCGACGGTGTGGTGGGGCAGATCTTCCTTTCGCATGCAGGCGCCGACGAAGTTTTTCGCACAGGCCGTCAAACCCGCCTTGCGGTGCGATTTCGGCTTGGCGAGGTTTAAAATCACGTCTGCCTCCAGCACGCAGGGATGAATCATGTATTCGTGCTTTTCCACAGAGTGATGTTCCTTCATGAGGGATGTGGCATAGTTGGTCACGCGCATGCGGTCGATCTTGTCCTTTGACCACTCAGAGAAGAGCGATTCGTTCCCAAGGTCGACCACGATCCCGGCGGACGTATTGCGCAGCACGTTCATGTGCGCGCCTGTCTCGTGCGCCACCAGCCCGCGAAAATCCATGATCTCGAGCGGGACGTTCTTTTCGCGATAATAAGTCCAGAGGCGGTCATATCCCATGGTCTGATGCAGCGCCTCAAAGTGGCAAATCTGAATCGGCGCATCGCCGACGATCACGCGACCTGTTCCCTTGAGCGCGAGCAGCACATAGTCCAGCATGGCGCGGATGACGCTCGGATGGGTGACGATGCAGTTCATGTCGTGTGAGGGGTCGTCGTTTTTGTGCAGCACCCAGTTTGGCTTGAGCAGCACGGTCATGCCCGGGCGGATGATCTCGCCCAACGGGTTCCAGTCGGACTGGCCGTCGTGCGCCGCGTCGTATCCCAGCGCGCGAAACCCGTCGCGAATCAGGCGGTATACGCCGTTGTCCGCAGCGGAGAGTTCGGCATAGGGGTATTCCGGGTAGCGGTCCGAAGGCGACCAGCAAGCATCACCGGCGGGATAGACGGCGTTTTGCAAACGCCCGTAGAAAACCTGTTCCATTTATGATTCGAACTCCTTCGGAAGAAAATTGCTCTTTAGAACGCTTTATCCTGAAATTCCTGCGGGAAATACTTCTTCAAATCGATCCATGATCCGAGCGTGTAGTCCCACGCTTCGGGCTGAAACGTCTCCATCCCGCTGCCGGGATAGAGCGTGATCTCGCCGCAATACACCCGCCCTGCGACCTCATATAGATCGACACGCACAAACGGCAACCCTTCGCTCAGCCGCTTGGAGATGCGGATCATCTCGTCATAGCACGCGGGCTTTGGCAGCGGCTGCGGGTCGGCGTGATAATGCCGCTCAAACGGCATCCGGTTCCAGTCGGGGTCAAAGAACGTGACGTTGAGCTTGCTGCCCGCAAAGCGGTTGGAGCAGACGAACGCGCAGCGGTGCTCGCCGCCGAACATCATAAACTTATAGTCCAGCAGCTCGCCGCCGGTTTCACCCTCCATAAACGTCTCCGCGATGATGAGCGGGGTGATGTTGCGATACGGCCATTCCCGCCCGCCCCAGTAATAGTTGCGTGAGAGGCTCCGCTCAATCTTCTCCCGCGCGACTTGCAGGTCAAGGGTGGCCTTGTCGCGGCAGATGACGACACCGCCGCTGTCGTGCGTGGTTTTGAGCACGAATCGCTCCGGCAGGCGGGTGAAATCGATCTCGTCAAAGCTATTCCAGGGACCGCCGACGAGCGGGATGAGACAGTCTTCTCCGATGGCGTCGCGGATCAACTGCCGCACGGCGAATTTATCGACCAGTGTGGGGTAGAGCGGGTTATGATCCTTCGCCTTGAGCCACTGGATTTTTTCGTTGAACGTCTGCGGGTTTTTCCAGTCAAACTTCTTGTGAAAGTAGGTGCGCCACATTGTAGAAAGATACAGTTCGTCCCGCATCCAGTTGAGCAGCTTGCGCGCGGAGAGCGCAAAAAACAGCGCAGCGCATACATTTTTTTTGTGCTTGACCGGCTTGCTCGACATCGGTTCCTCCTGTGATATATCGCAAATAGTAGTGACGTTTGTGCGGAAATGAAATTCCGCCGTCTGGGTATAATATATCCGTCGGTTTACGGCGTGTCAATGCCGCGCGCGCGTAGTCCAACCGCCGTGTGAACGTGCGCGATTCTTTTTTATATATCATTTTTGACAAAAACGGACAATTCCCTTGACAACCATTTTTCAGCAAGGCTAAACTAATTTTGGAACCCGCACAGGGATCAAAGGAGGAGAAACCATGTCCAAGTCGTTCATTCCGCAGGGCTACCGCTCCAAACTGGGGCTCTACGACACGCAGAACGCCATCGAAATCATCAAGAGCACATTTTTAGAGTCTCTCTCCGCGGTGCTGCGCCTCAAGCGCGTATCTGCCCCGCTTTTCGTCAACCCGGCGGAAGGCTTAAACGACAACCTCAACGGCGTGGAGCGCCCGGTCTCCTTCGACATTCCCGCAACCGGAGGCCATGGCGAGGTTGTGCAGTCCCTCGCGAAATGGAAGCGTTACGCCCTCGGGCGCTACGGGTTCCGTTCCGGCAAGGGGCTCGTGACCGACATGAACGCCATCCGCCGCGACGAGGTGCTAGATAATCTGCACTCGGTCTATGTAGATCAGTGGGATTGGGAGAAGGTCATCACGCCCGAAGAGCGCTCCGAAGAGACGCTCAAGCTGGCGGTTTTAAATATCGTTGATGCGATTTATTATACGCAGCAGATCATCTGTGCGAAATATGACGTGCTCACCCCGTTCGTTAGCCGGGACGTTTCCTTCATCACCGCGCAGCAGCTGCTCGATCTTTACCCGGATTGTGACCCGAAGGAGCGCGAATATCGCTATGTCAAGCAACATCCCACCACCTTTGTGATGGGAATCGGCGGCAAGCTTTCCGACGGAAAACCCCATGACGGCAGAGCGCCGGACTATGACGACTGGTCGATCAACGGGGATATTCTCTTCTATAACCCCTTGCTGGATTGTGCGTTTGAGATCTCCAGCATGGGTGTGCGCGTGGATGCTGTAACATTGAGTCAGCAGCTTACACTCTCCGGCTGCGAGAGCAGGCGCACACTGCCATTCCACAAGATGTTGTTGGAAAGCAAACTGCCGCAAACGATTGGTGGTGGTATAGGACAGTCGCGACTCTGCATGCTGCTGCTCAATAAAGCCCACATCGGAGAGGTGCAAAGCTCCCTTTGGGATGCGGAAACCATGGCTCTTTGCGAGCACGCCGGTGTAACACTTTTGTAATATTCCGCACGCTCAAGCGCCGTCGCCCAAATCGGGCGGCGGCTCTTTTTTTGCAGGATTGGTGCGGATGATTCGTTACATGGTGTCACGTGCGGCACACCGGGATGTCTATACGTGATGACGATTTGTTTCGATGTAACAAGACAGAAAGGAGTTTCGTAGTTTTTCAATGCAACGCGCATGTAACATACAATGCCGTTCAAGAGAATAACACACTTATTTAGTAGAGATTTTACAAAAACGTGATGAATAAAACATGCGCAAAGCAACAGATATGTAATGCGGATTCCATACAATGTGCTAGAGTCCGAAAATATATCTGACAAACCGGGCAAAAGCCCGTGCGCGTGATACCTTAGGAGGCAGAAATTATGAAATGGTCGCAAATCAAACGAGTCATCAGCCTGACGCTTTGTGTGCTGATGGTGCTTTCTCTTCTTCCGACCAGCACCCTGGCAGAAGAAGCGGCGGTGCCTACGGAAACGAGCACCCCGACTGAAACGGCAACGAGCACGGAGGCGCCAACCCCCGCCGCGGAAACAACCGCAGCAGGCGAGGAGGCAACCCCCACGCCCGCGCCATCAGACTCGACGGAAGCAACGCCCGAGCCCACGGCAACCCCCACGGAGGTCATTCCTGAGGGACCGGCAACGTTTGTCGTCAATTTCGTAATCGACGGCGAAACGAAGTGGGATCTGCAGCAGACGATTGCAGAGGGTGAGACGGCGAAATCGCCGAGCATTCCCGCCGTACCCGAAGGCGAAGCGTATGTGGGCCAAGTGTTTCTCTACTGGTATGCGCACGCAAACGATCCATACGATTTCAGCACGCCCGTTACGGATAATCTGACGCTCTATGCGAAATTCGGCTCGACCGAGGAAGCGCCTGAGACGAAGGAGGAACCCGCCGTCCTGGACGAGGGAATCCTGTTCTCCGCGTTTTCGATGGAGGGCGGTATCCTGCCGGAGAGCACGCCTCTTTGGACATACTCGTTTGTTGTCGACGGCGTGACGGTGTCTACCAAGATCGTCGCCAACGGGGATACGCTCGACGAACCGGAAGTGCCAAGCGCACCGGAAGGCCAGAAATTCACCGGCTGGTATACATCCGGCGATACGCTATTTAATTCCTTTGGCACGCAAACAGTAACAGTAGACGGAGCGACCACGTTGACTGCGAAGTTTGAAACTGCCTACTATGTCTTTTTTTACAATCAGTTTGGTTCCGTCTTCATGACCGTGACGCCGGATGCCTCCAACATCGTCACGATGCCCAACAGCGCGGCGCTGCAGGTTGCGGCCGATGAAGTGCTCGTTGGCTGGACACTGACACCGGGCGACACGACCGATGTCGGCGCAAGCGTGACAGTTGACGGCGCAAGCATCAACCTCTATCCGATCATCCAGAAGGTTATCTGGATTACGTTTGACTCTACCGGCGGAACGTATCTCACGCCGATGTACATCCTGCCAAATACGCCGCTGACGGAAGCGGCGGTGAGCAGCTATATCACCCAGCAGACAGGCTCCAGTACGATCAACAAGGTTGGCTATAGCTTCACCAGCTGGTCCGGCTTTACCTTTGGCAACACGCCGACGGGGAATGTCTCGCTGACCGCCAACTGGACGGCAAACACCAACACGCCATACAAACTGGTGTATTGGATTGAGAACGCCGATGACAACGGGTATTCGTTTGAGAAGACGGTTGATAAAACCGGAACATCCGGGGCGGTGATCACACTCTCCGTGGCCGATACCGCAACCACAAACCTGAACGCAAGTTATGCAGCCTACTTTAGCACGGGCACGTATACCGCGGGTACGACGATCAAAGGCGACGGCTCTTCGATTGTCAACGTTTATCACGCCCGTAAAACCTACACACTTACGTTCAGAAACGGGTATACGACGCTCTACAATCAGACGTACAAGTACGATCAGAACATCAGAGCGGTATGGGATGTGCCCGCAATTCTGAATCTATCCAATCAGGGTTACGTCTGGCAGTCGAACCTGACGGGAGACTATTATTCGCTTCTTTTGAAGATGCCGGGCAGTGATTTGATCTTGTCTGCTACGCTTTGGAGCGGAAGCACATATACCTGGTATTACTATCTGGAGACTCTGGATGGTACAGCCGCAACAGCTCCGGCAGGATCAACGACAACCACCAGCAATGGGATTACGTATTATCTTTACAAGACAACGACGATCAAAGGCACGAACATCCACTTGACGTATGCGGAAGATTATTTTCCGATTACGGGATTCTATCAGCGTGACGGCAGCGTGCCGTCGTTCGTGAGAAGCGGCACGGTATATTATGCGTCGCTGTTCTATCGCAGGGCTAGCTACAATCTGACGTTTATCAACGGAGATACAACCAATTCAGCCGGAAGTATCCGTTTTGAGACGCCTATTGAAAATCTAAACTATGTTCCCATCAGACCAAGCGGCGTTGACCCGCTGTTCACGTTTAACGGTTGGTTTACAACGGAAGATGCGTTTGCGGGGACGGAATTCGCTTGGCCCGGTAAAATCATGCCGGCAAAGAATCTGGTATTGTATGCAAACTGGATTCCCCCGCAGTTTACCGGCATCGCGCATTCGGTTTCCTTCGGCACGAGCGGCGGCACGGTCGTCGACCTTGGCTCGATTGAATATGGCGGAACCATCAACGCAAGCGCGCTTGCAGCTGCGCAGGCGGCAGCCGAAGCAAATAAGCCGTTCCCGACGGATACATTCGGCGGCTGGCAGATCATGAGAAACGGATCTCTGATCCTGTTTAATTCCAGTATGCAGATCTTCGAAAACGTGGTGCTCTACCCCGTTTGGCTCAGCACGCTGAATTTCTCTGTGACCTATAATCTCGGCGAAGCAACAGGCACCGCGCCTGTGGACAGTGTGACCTATGGCAGCGGCAGCCAAGCGCAGGTAAAGGCGTATGCCGTTGCTTCCGTTACTCCGCCCGCGGACAAGGTGTTCATCGGCTGGCGTTCCAGCGTGGACAACAAGATCTATTACCCCAACAGCGCGATCACGATGATGGAAAACACGACGTTGACCGCTGTCTGGTCCTATCCTTCCATCAACGTCACGATCACCTACAACGGCAACGGCGGCGCGACCAGCGGAGGGGCAACAACCTTCACGGGCGGGGCGGTGAACAACACCTACCATACCGTTCAGGGCAACTCGTTCCTATATGCGGGCAAGAACTTCACCGGCTGGAACACGGCTTCTGACGGCAGCGGTTCGTGGTATTACCCCGGCGAAAGCGTGCTGCTCGGCGTGAGTGTTCCGACGGCACCGGGCGCGCTGTACGCAATCTGGGAAGATCAGACGTTCAGCGTGAGCGTTACTGCCGATCCGGACGCGGGCGTGAGCGCCAAGAGCGGCGCTGGCACCTATGTCTACGGAGCAGACCCCGTCGTAACATGGACGCTGGCCGCGGGTTATGAAATCACGAGTGTGACGGACAACGGAACAACCGTTCCCGCCGCCTCTTACACGGGCAACAGCTATGCGCTCACCGACATTGCTTTGGATCACGACATCGTGATTCACACGCAGATGACGCTCTTTTCGCTGACCTATGACGGCAACGGCGGAACAGCGGGCGGCAACGCAAGCTACAGCTCGACCAAGACCATGAATACGAGCTTCGCCGTGGACGCAAACACGTTCACGCGCGAAGGCTATTATTTCCTCGGCTGGAGCACCTCTGCCGGCGCAACCACGCCGGAAGTGGCCTATGCGCCGGGCAGCAGTGTGGTGATGCCGTCTTCTGACCTGACGCTCTACGCTGTCTGGGCGGCGAAAACCGCGCTGATCCTGACCGCCAACAGTTCAACGCAGAACTATGACGGAACAGAAAAAACCGTCTCCGGCATAACCCCGAGCGTAGCCGGGATCACTGTGGAAAACACCACCGCAGGCGCCTCCGGCACAAATCCGGGCGTGTATGCAACGAGCTTTACCAATCAGGCAGGGCTTGTGCTGCGCAGCGGCGGAGTGGATGTCACCGAACAATACACAGTCACTTGGGCTGACGGCGCATTGACCGTCAACCCGCAGGTGACCTATCGCGCCAGCGCAGACGGCTCTTTGATCGGCACCGAATGGGTGGCCTACGGCACGGGCGATGCGACATATAACGTCACCCCGCCGCAGAGCATCTCCGTCAGCGGCACGAATTTCTATTGGCTGGGTACCTATAACCCCGCCACGGCAAACGACCTGACCGATAACACGACGATCTATGCGAGCTATACGCAAAACAAAACGCTCGTGATCACCGCGGACAGCGCGAGCTATGTCTATAACGGCAGCCTGCGCTCAGTCACCACGGGGACGGTAAACGTACCCGGTGTGACGGTTACGGGCTACACCGTCTCCGGCAGCGGAACGAATGTCGGCAGCTACACAACCAGCGTCGTGCTCGGCACGGTGAAGGTCATGAGCGGCGCTACGGACGTGACGTATCAATATGACGTTTCGACCGTTGATGGCTTGCTGACCATCGACCCCGGCACGACGACCGCCGACTCCGACGGCTACACGGGCACCTACGACAATCTCCCGCACGGAATCACGGTCACACCCGCGATCTCCGGCTCGGTGATCCGCTACAGCCTGACCAACAGCACCGACCCGGCGGCCTACACACTCACGACGAGCCCGACGGCGACGGACGCAACGGCAGGCACGACGGTCTACTTCGTGGTCACGAACCCGAACTACAACCCGGTGTTCGGCAGCGAGCAGATTATAATCAGTAAGAGAATCGTTGCGCTGACCACGTCGGACGCGACCAAGATGTACGACGGCGATCCGCTGACGAATCCGGCCTGGGATTACGATTCCACGGGTAACGACGGGTTTGTTGCCGGACAGGGCTTCGCCACGGCAACAGCCAACGGCACGATCACGAGCGTCGGCACGACGGACAACACGTTCGGCTACACGCTGACCGCGACGACGGACGCTGACAACTACACATTCAACGTCACCGAAGGCACGCTGACGGTCACACCGTCCAACCTGCTCACGGTCGACGCAACTGACGTCACACACATGTACGACGGAACGCCGTACGGTGTCTCCGCTGCTGCGAATGTGCCCACCGGCACGACGATCCGCTACAGCCTGACCAACAGCACGGATCCTGCAAGCTACACGCTCGAGAACAGCCCGACGGCCACGCACGTGGATGACACGCGCACGGTCTACTTCGTGGCAGTCAACAGCAACTACGCGCCTGCATTCGGCGACGCGCAGGTCGCGATCACTCCGCGCGCAATCACGCTCACGGCGGCGACGCAGACCCGCGTGTATAACGGAAACGCGCTCACCAACGCCACCGTGACGATCACGGGCGACGGTTTCCTCGCGGGCGAAGGCTACGAGACACTGCCGACCGCAACAGGAACCATCACGGACGTCGGCTCGGTCACGAACCCCGTCGCGGCAGGCACGCTCAACGCAGCTACCGACCCCGACGACTACGCGATCAACCCGATCGCGGGCAGCCTGAGCGTCACGGCCAGAGAGCTGATCGTCCAGGCGGACAATCAGCAGATCGCCTACCCGGCAGATCGTCCGGCGAACGCGACGCTCACGTACACACTTGAGAGCGGCAGCATCGCGGGCGAAACCCCGGCGTTCAACGGCGTACTCGGTTACGACGCCGCGCTGGCTTCTGATCCGCTCGTGCCCGACACGTACACCGACGCAATCGTCGGCGGCACGCTCGGCCTGCTCAACAATGGCACGTTCAAAGCGTCCAACTACTCGCTAACCGTTCGCTCCGGCGACCTCGAGGTTGTCGACGGCACATTCACCGTCGACCTCACGGGCGGCAGCTGGACATATGACGGCAACCCGCACGGCACGTCGATCACCGGCACCGAGCCCACCGATACAGTCGAGTACTTCGTGCCCGACGGCTCCGGCGGCTGGACAAGCACCGGAAGCACACCGCCGACGGTGACAAACGTTTCTGACGGCCCGCTGACGGTCAAGGTTGTCGTCACCCGCCCGGGATATGATCCGGCGGAAGACACGACCACAATCGCGATCACCCCGGCGAACACGACCGCGGACTCCGACGGTTACACGGGCACCTACGACAATCTCCCGCACGGTATCACGGTCACACCTGCGATCTCCGGCTCGACAATCCGCTACAGCCTGACCAACAGCACCGACCCGGCGGCCTACACGCTGATCCCCAGCCCGACGGCGACGGACTACACGCCCGGAACCACGGTCTACTTCGTGGTCACCAACCCGAACTACAACCCGGTGTTCGGCAGCGAAGTGGTCACCATTAATAAGAGAGTTGTCGCGCTGACCACGTCCGACGCGACCAAGATGTACGACGGCAACCCGCTGACCAGCCCCGCCTGGGATTATGATTCCACGGGCAATGACGGGTTTGCTGCCGGACAGGGCTTCGCCACGGCAACAGCCAACGGCACGATCACGAGCGTCGGCACCGCGGACAACACGTTCGGCTACACGCTGACGCCGACGACGGATGCTGACAACTACACATTCAACGTCACCGAAGGCGAGTTGACGGTCACCCCGTCCAACCTGCTCACGGTCGACGCGACTGACGTCACCCACATGTACGACGGAACGCCTTACGGTGTCTCCGCTGCTGCCAACGTGCCGACCGGCACCACGATCCGCTACAGCCTGACCAACAGCACGGATCCGGCAAGCTACACGCTTGAGACCAGCCCGACCGCGACGCACGTTGACGACAACAAAACCGTCTACTTCGTCGCGACAAACAGCAACTACGCGCCTGCATTCGGCGACGCACAGGTCGCGATCACCCCGCGCGCAATCACGCTCACGGCGGCGACGCAGACCCGCGTGTATAACGGAAACGCGCTCACCAACGCCACCGTGACGATCACGGGCGACGGTTTCCTCGCGGGCGAAGGCTACGAGACACTGCCGACCGCAACAGGAACCATCACGGACGTCGGCTCGGTCACGAACCCCGTCGCGGCAGGCACGCTCAACGCAGCTACCGACCCCGACGACTACGCGATCAACCCGATCGCGGGCAGCCTGAGCGTCACGGCCAGAGAGCTGATCGTCCAGGCGGACAATCAGCAGATCGCCTACCCGGCAGATCGTCCGGCGAACGCGACGCTCACGTACACACTTGAGAGCGGCAGCATCGCGGGCGAAACCCCGGCGTTCAACGGCGTACTCGGTTACGACGCCGCGCTGGCTTCTGATCCGCTCGTGCCCGACACGTACACCGACGCAATCGTCGGCGGCACGCTCGGCCTGCTCAACAATGGCACGTTCAAAGCGTCCAACTACTCGCTAACCGTTCGCTCCGGCGACCTCGAGGTTGTCGACGGCACATTCACCGTCGACCTCACGGGCGGCAGCTGGACATATGACGGCAACCCGCACGGCACGTCGATCACCGGCACCGAGCCCACCGATACAGTCGAGTACTTCGTGCCCGACGGCTCCGGCGGCTGGACAAGCACCGGAAGCACACCGCCGACGGTGACAAACGTTTCTGACGGCCCGCTGACGGTCAAGGTTGTCGTCACCCGCCCGGGATATGATCCGGCGGAAGACACGACCACAATCGCGATCACCCCGGCGAACACGACCGCGGACTCCGACGGTTACACGGGCACCTACGACAATCTCCCGCACGGTATCACGGTCACACCTGCGATCTCCGGCTCGACAATCCGCTACAGCCTGACCAACAGCACCGACCCGGCGGCCTACACGCTGATCCCCAGCCCGACGGCGACGGACTACACGCCCGGAACCACGGTCTACTTCGTGGTCACCAACCCGAACTACAACCCGGTGTTCGGCAGCGAAGTGGTCACCATTAATAAGAGAGTTGTCGCGCTGACCACGTCCGACGCGACCAAGATGTACGACGGCAACCCGCTGACCAACCCCGCCTGGGACTTCGATTCCACGGGCAACGACGGCTTTGTCGCAGGACAGGACTTCGCCACCGCGACCGCCAACGGCTCGATCACGAGCGTCGGCACGACGGACAACACGTTCGGCTACACGCTGCTGGCTTTGACCGATGCTGACAACTACACATTCAACGTCACCGAAGGCACGCTGACGGTCACCCCGTCCAACCTGCTCACGGTCGACGCGACCGATGTCACCCACATGTACGACGGAACGCCTTACGGCGTCTCCGCTGCTGCCAATGTGCCCACCGGCACGACGATCCGCTACAGCCTGACCAACAGCACGGATCCGGCAGCCTACACACTCGAAACCAGCCCGACCGCGACGCACGTGGACGACACGCGCACGGTCTACTTCGTGGCGACGAACAGCAACTACGCACCCGCGTTCGGCAACGCGCAGATCGCGATCACCCCGCGCGCAATCACGCTCACGGCGGCAACGCAGACACGCGTCTATAACGGAAACGCCTTGTCCGACGCCACCGTGGCAATCACGGGCGACGGCTTCCTCGCGGGCGAAGGCTACGAGACAATGCCGACCGCAACAGGCACCATTACGGACGTCGGCTCGGTCACGAACCCCGTCTTGGCAGGCACGCTCAACAGCGGCACCGACCCCGACGACTACGCGATCAATCCGGTCGCGGGCAGCCTGAGCGTCACGGCAAGAGAGCTGATCGTCCAGGCGGACAACCAGCAGATCGCCTACCCGGCAGATCGTCCGGCGAACGCGACGCTCACGTACACACTTGAGAGCGGCAGCATCGCGGGCGAAACCCCGGCGTTCAACGGCGTACTCGGTTACGACGCCGCGCTGGCTTCTGACCCGCTCGTGCCCGACACGTACACCGACGCAATCGTCGGCGGCACGCTCGGCCTGCTCAACAGCGGCGACTTCAAGGCTTCCAATTACACGCTCACCGTTCGCTCCGGCGATCTCGAGGTCATCGACGGCACATTCACCGTCGACCTCACGGGCGGCAGCTGGACATATGACGGCAACCCGCACGGCACGTCGATCACCGGCACAGAGCCGACCGACACGGTCGAATACTTCGTGCCCGACGGCTCCGGCGGCTGGACGAGCACCGGCAGCACCCCGCCGACAGTGACCAACGTTTCCGACGGCCCGCTGACGGTCAAGGTTGTCGTCACCCGCCCGGGATATGATCCGGCGGAAGACACGACCACGATCGCGATCACGCCGGCCAACACCACCGCCGACTCCGACGGCTACACGGGCACCTACGACAATCTCCCGCACGGAATCACGGTCACACCCGCGATCTCCGGCTCGGTGATCCGCTACAGCCTGACCAACAGCACCGACCCGGCGGCCTACACACTCACGACGAGCCCGACGGCGACGGACGCAACGGCAGGCACGACGGTCTACTTCGTGGTCACGAACCCGAACTACAACCCGGTGTTCGGCAGCGAGCAGATTATAATCAGTAAGAGAATCGTTGCGCTGACCACGTCGGACGCGACCAAGATGTACGACGGCGATCCGCTGACGAATCCGGCCTGGGATTACGATTCCACGGGTAACGACGGGTTTGTTGCCGGACAGGGCTTCGCCACGGCAACAGCCAACGGCACGATCACGAGCGTCGGCACGACGGACAACACGTTCGGCTACACGCTGACCGCGACGACGGACGCTGACAACTACACATTCAACGTCACCGAAGGCACGCTGACGGTCACACCGTCCAACCTGCTCACGGTCGACGCAACTGACGTCACACACATGTACGACGGAACGCCGTACGGTGTCTCCGCTGCTGCCAACGTGCCCACCGGCACGACGATCCGCTACAGCCTGACCAACAGCACGGATCCTGCAAGCTACACGCTCGAGAACAGCCCGACGGCCACGCACGTGGATGACACGCGCACGGTCTACTTCGTGGCAGTCAACAGCAACTACGCGCCTGCATTCGGCGACGCGCAGGTCGCGATCACTCCGCGCGCAATCACGCTCACGGCGGCGACGCAGACCCGCGTGTATAACGGAAACGCGCTCACCAACGCCACCGTGACGATCACGGGCGACGGTTTCCTCGCGGGCGAAGGCTACGAGACACTGCCGACCGCAACAGGAACCATCACGGACGTCGGCTCGGTCACGAACCCCGTCGCGGCAGGCACGCTCAACGCAGCTACCGACCCCGACGACTACGCGATCAACCCGATCGCGGGCAGCCTGAGCGTCACGGCCAGAGAGCTGATCGTCCAGGCGGACAATCAGCAGATCGCCTACCCGGCAGATCGTCCGGCGAACGCGACGCTCACGTACACACTTGAGAGCGGCAGCATCGCGGGCGAAACCCCGGCGTTCAACGGCGTACTCGGTTACGACGCCGCGCTGGCTTCTGATCCGCTCGTGCCCGACACGTACACCGACGCAATCGTCGGCGGCACGCTGGCGCTCACGAACAGCGGCGACTTCAAAGCGTCCAACTACACGCTGACCGTTCGCTCCGGCGATCTCGAGGTCGTCGACGGCACATTCACCGTCGACCTCACGGGCGGCAGCTGGACGTATGACGGCAACCCGCATGGCACCTCGATCACCGGCACCGAACCCACCGATACAGTCGAGTACTTCGTGCCCAACGGCTCCGGCGGCTGGACTTCGACGGGTTCGACCCCGCCGACGGTCACCGACGTGGACGACGGCCCGCTGACGGTCAAAGTTGTCGTCACCCGCCCGGGATATGATCCGGCGGAAGACACGACCACCATCGCGATCACGCCCGCCAACACCTCGGCGGATTCCGACGGCTACACGGGCACCTACGACAATCTCCCGCACGGGATCACGGTGACACCCGCGATCTCCGGCTCGGTTGTTCGCTACAGCCTGACCAACAGCACCGACCCGGCGGCCTACACGCTGACCCCCGGCCCGACGGCGACGGATGCGACGGTTGGCACGACGGTCTACTTCGTGGTCACGAACCCGAACTACAACCCGGTGTTCGGCAGCGAAGTGATCACCATTAATAAGAGAATCGTTGCGCTGACCACGTCGGACGCGACCAAGATGTACGACGGCAACCCGCTGACCAACCCCGCCTGGGATTACGATTCCACGGGCAATGATGGCTTCGTCGCCGGACAGGGCTTTGCCACGGCAACCGCCAACGGCACGATCACCAACGTCGGCACGACGGACAACACCTTCGGCTACACGCTGACCGCGACGACGGATGCCGCGAACTACACATTCAACGTCACCGAAGGCACGCTGACGGTCACCCCGTCCAACCTGCTCACGGTCGACGCGACCGATGTAAGCCACATGTACGACGGAACGCCTTACGGTGTCTCCGCTGCTGCCAACGTACCCTCCGGCACCACGATCCGCTACAGCCTGACCAACAGCACGGATCCGGCAAGCTATACGCTTGAGAACAGCCCGACGGCGACGCACGTGGACGACAGCAAAACCGTCTACTTCGTGGCGACCAATCCGAACTACGCGCCTGCGTTCGGCAACGCGCAGGTCGCGATCACCCCGCGCGCAATCACGCTCACGGCGGCAACGCAGACACGCGTCTATAACGGAAACGCCTTGTCCGACGCCACCGTGGCAATCACGGGCGACGGCTTCCTCGCGGGCGAAGGCTACGAGACAATGCCGACCGCAACAGGCACCATTACGGACGTCGGCTCGGTCACGAACCCCGTCTTGGCAGGCACGCTCAACAGCGGCACCGACCCCGACGACTACGCGATCAATCCGGTCGCGGGCAGCCTGAGCGTCACGGCAAGAGAGCTGATCGTCCAGGCGGACAACCAGCAGATCGCCTACCCGGCAGATCGTCCGGCGAACGCGACGCTCACGTACACACTTGAGAGCGGCAGCATCGCGGGCGAAACCCCGGCGTTCAACGGCGTACTCGGTTACGACGCCGCGCTGGCTTCTGACCCGCTCGTGCCCGACACGTACACCGACGCAATCGTCGGCGGCACGCTCGGCCTGCTCAACAGCGGCGACTTCAAGGCTTCCAATTACACGCTCACCGTTCGCTCCGGCGATCTCGAGGTCATCGACGGCACATTCACCGTCGACCTCACGGGCGGCAGCTGGACATATGACGGCAACCCGCACGGCACGTCGATCACCGGCACAGAGCCGACCGACACGGTCGAATACTTCGTGCCCGACGGCTCCGGCGGCTGGACGAGCACCGGCAGCACCCCGCCGACAGTGACCAACGTTTCCGACGGCCCGCTGACGGTCAAGGTTGTCGTCACCCGCCCGGGATATGATCCGGCGGAAGACACGACCACGATCGCGATCACGCCGGCCAACACCACCGCCGACTCCGACGGCTACACGGGCACCTACGACAATCTCCCGCACGGAATCACGGTCACACCCGCGATCTCCGGCTCGGTGATCCGCTACAGCCTGACCAACAGCACCGACCCGGCGGCCTACACACTCACGACGAGCCCGACGGCGACGGACGCAACGGCAGGCACGACGGTCTACTTCGTGGTCACGAACCCGAACTACAACCCGGTGTTCGGCAGCGAGCAGATTATAATCAGTAAGAGAATCGTTGCGCTGACCACGTCGGACGCGACCAAGATGTACGACGGCGATCCGCTGACGAATCCGGCCTGGGATTACGATTCCACGGGTAACGACGGGTTTGTTGCCGGACAGGGCTTCGCCACGGCAACAGCCAACGGCACGATCACGAGCGTCGGCACGACGGACAACACGTTCGGCTACACGCTGACCGCGACGACGGACGCTGACAACTACACATTCAACGTCACCGAAGGCACGCTGACGGTCACACCGTCCAACCTGCTCACGGTCGACGCAACTGACGTCACACACATGTACGACGGAACGCCGTACGGTGTCTCCGCTGCTGCGAATGTGCCCACCGGCACGACGATCCGCTACAGCCTGACCAACAGCACGGATCCTGCAAGCTACACGCTCGAGAACAGCCCGACGGCCACGCACGTGGATGACACGCGCACGGTCTACTTCGTGGCAGTCAACAGCAACTACGCGCCTGCATTCGGCGACGCGCAGGTCGCGATCACTCCGCGCGCAATCACGCTCACGGCGGCGACGCAGACCCGCGTGTATAACGGAAACGCGCTCACCAACGCCACCGTGACGATCACGGGCGACGGTTTCCTCGCGGGCGAAGGCTACGAGACACTGCCGACCGCAACAGGAACCATCACGGACGTCGGCTCGGTCACGAACCCCGTCGCGGCAGGCACGCTCAACGCAGCTACCGACCCCGACGACTACGCGATCAACCCGATCGCGGGCAGCCTGAGCGTCACGGCCAGAGAGCTGATCGTCCAGGCGGACAATCAGCAGATCGCCTACCCGGCAGATCGTCCGGCGAACGCGACGCTCACGTACACACTTGAGAGCGGCAGCATCGCGGGCGAAACCCCGGCGTTCAACGGCGTACTCGGTTACGACGCCGCGCTGGCTTCTGATCCGCTCGTGCCCGACACGTACACCGACGCAATCGTCGGCGGCACGCTCGGCCTGCTCAACAATGGCACGTTCAAAGCGTCCAACTACTCGCTAACCGTTCGCTCCGGCGACCTCGAGGTTGTCGACGGCACATTCACCGTCGACCTCACGGGCGGCAGCTGGACATATGACGGCAACCCGCACGGCACGTCGATCACCGGCACCGAGCCCACCGATACAGTCGAGTACTTCGTGCCCGACGGCTCCGGCGGCTGGACAAGCACCGGAAGCACACCGCCGACGGTGACAAACGTTTCTGACGGCCCGCTGACGGTCAAGGTTGTCGTCACCCGCCCGGGATATGATCCGGCGGAAGACACGACCACAATCGCGATCACCCCGGCGAACACGACCGCGGACTCCGACGGTTACACGGGCACCTACGACAATCTCCCGCACGGTATCACGGTCACACCTGCGATCTCCGGCTCGACAATCCGCTACAGCCTGACCAACAGCACCGACCCGGCGGCCTACACGCTGATCCCCAGCCCGACGGCGACGGACTACACGCCCGGAACCACGGTCTACTTCGTGGTCACCAACCCGAACTACAACCCGGTGTTCGGCAGCGAAGTGGTCACCATTAATAAGAGAGTTGTCGCGCTGACCACGTCCGACGCGACCAAGATGTACGACGGCAACCCGCTGACCAGCCCCGCCTGGGATTATGATTCCACGGGCAATGACGGGTTTGCTGCCGGACAGGGCTTCGCCACGGCAACAGCCAACGGCACGATCACGAGCGTCGGCACCGCGGACAACACGTTCGGCTACACGCTGACGCCGACGACGGATGCTGACAACTACACATTCAACGTCACCGAAGGCGAGTTGACGGTCACCCCGTCCAACCTGCTCACGGTCGACGCGACTGACGTCACCCACATGTACGACGGAACGCCTTACGGTGTCTCCGCTGCTGCCAACGTGCCGACCGGCACCACGATCCGCTACAGCCTGACCAACAGCACGGATCCGGCAAGCTACACGCTTGAGACCAGCCCGACCGCGACGCACGTTGACGACAACAAAACCGTCTACTTCGTCGCGACAAACAGCAACTACGCGCCTGCATTCGGCGACGCACAGGTCGCGATCACCCCGCGCGCAATCACGCTCACGGCGGCGACGCAGACCCGCGTGTATAACGGAAACGCGCTCACCAACGCCACCGTGACGATCACGGGCGACGGTTTCCTCGCGGGCGAAGGCTACGAGACACTGCCGACCGCAACAGGAACCATCACGGACGTCGGCTCGGTCACGAACCCCGTCGCGGCAGGCACGCTCAACGCAGCTACCGACCCCGACGACTACGCGATCAACCCGATCGCGGGCAGCCTGAGCGTCACGGCCAGAGAGCTGATCGTCCAGGCGGACAATCAGCAGATCGCCTACCCGGCAGATCGTCCGGCGAACGCGACGCTCACGTACACACTTGAGAGCGGCAGCATCGCGGGCGAAACCCCGGCGTTCAACGGCGTACTCGGTTACGACGCCGCGCTGGCTTCTGATCCGCTCGTGCCCGACACGTACACCGACGCAATCGTCGGCGGCACGCTCGGCCTGCTCAACAATGGCACGTTCAAAGCGTCCAACTACTCGCTAACCGTTCGCTCCGGCGACCTCGAGGTTGTCGACGGCACATTCACCGTCGACCTCACGGGCGGCAGCTGGACATATGACGGCAACCCGCACGGCACGTCGATCACCGGCACCGAGCCCACCGATACAGTCGAGTACTTCGTGCCCGACGGCTCCGGCGGCTGGACAAGCACCGGAAGCACACCGCCGACGGTGACAAACGTTTCTGACGGCCCGCTGACGGTCAAGGTTGTCGTCACCCGCCCGGGATATGATCCGGCGGAAGACACGACCACAATCGCGATCACCCCGGCGAACACGACCGCGGACTCCGACGGTTACACGGGCACCTACGACAATCTCCCGCACGGTATCACGGTCACACCTGCGATCTCCGGCTCGACAATCCGCTACAGCCTGACCAACAGCACCGACCCGGCGGCCTACACGCTGATCCCCAGCCCGACGGCGACGGACTACACGCCCGGAACCACGGTCTACTTCGTGGTCACCAACCCGAACTACAACCCGGTGTTCGGCAGCGAAGTGGTCACCATTAATAAGAGAGTTGTCGCGCTGACCACGTCCGACGCGACCAAGATGTACGACGGCAACCCGCTGACCAACCCCGCCTGGGACTTCGATTCCACGGGCAACGACGGCTTTGTCGCAGGACAGGACTTCGCCACCGCGACCGCCAACGGCTCGATCACGAGCGTCGGCACGACGGACAACACGTTCGGCTACACGCTGCTGGCTTTGACCGATGCTGACAACTACACATTCAACGTCACCGAAGGCGAGTTGACGGTCACCCCGTCCAACCTGCTCACGGTCGACGCGACTGACGTCACCCACATGTACGACGGAACGCCTTACGGTGTCTCCGCTGCTGCCAACGTGCCGACCGGCACCACGATCCGCTACAGCCTGACCAACAGCACGGATCCGGCAAGCTACACGCTTGAGACCAGCCCGACCGCGACGCACGTTGACGACAACAAAACCGTCTACTTCGTCGCGACAAACAGCAACTACGCGCCTGCATTCGGCGACGCACAGGTCGCGATCACCCCGCGCGCAATCACGCTCACGGCGGCGACGCAGACCCGCGTGTATAACGGAAACGCGCTCACCAACGCCACCGTGACGATCACGGGCGACGGCTTCCTCGCGGGCGAAGGCTACGAGACACTGCCGACCGCAACAGGAACCATCACGGACGTCGGCTCGGTCACGAACCCCGTCGCGGCAGGCACGCTCAACGCAGCTACCGACCCCGACGACTACGCGATCAACCCGATCGCGGGCAGCCTGAGCGTCACGGCCAGAGAGCTGATCGTCCAGGCGGACAATCAGCAGATCGCCTACCCGGCAGATCGTCCGGCGAACGCGACGCTCACGTACACACTTGAGAGCGGCAGCATCGCGGGCGAAACCCCGGCGTTCAACGGCGTACTCGGTTACGACGCCGCGCTGGCTTCTGATCCGCTCGTGCCCGACACGTACACCGACGCAATCGTCGGCGGCACGCTCGGCCTGCTCAACAATGGCACGTTCAAAGCGTCCAACTACTCGCTAACCGTTCGCTCCGGCGACCTCGAGGTTGTCGACGGCACATTCACCGTCGACCTCACGGGCGGCAGCTGGACATATGACGGCAACCCGCACGGCACGTCGATCACCGGCACCGAGCCCACCGATACAGTCGAGTACTTCGTGCCCGACGGCTCCGGCGGCTGGACAAGCACCGGAAGCACACCGCCGACGGTGACAAACGTTTCTGACGGCCCGCTGACGGTCAAGGTTGTCGTCACCCGCCCGGGATATGATCCGGCGGAAGACACGACCACAATCGCGATCACCCCGGCGAACACGACCGCGGACTCCGACGGTTACACGGGCACCTACGACAATCTCCCGCACGGTATCACGGTCACACCTGCGATCTCCGGCTCGACAATCCGCTACAGCCTGACCAACAGCACCGACCCGGCGGCCTACACGCTGATCCCCAGCCCGACGGCGACGGACTACACGCCCGGAACCACGGTCTACTTCGTGGTCACCAACCCGAACTACAACCCGGTGTTCGGCAGCGAAGTGGTCACCATTAATAAGAGAGTTGTCGCGCTGACCACGTCCGACGCGACCAAGATGTACGACGGCAACCCGCTGACCAACCCCGCCTGGGACTTCGATTCCACGGGCAACGACGGCTTTGTCGCAGGACAGGACTTCGCCACCGCGACCGCCAACGGCTCGATCACGAGCGTCGGCACGACGGACAACACGTTCGGCTACACGCTGCTGGCTTTGACCGATGCTGACAACTACACATTCAACGTCACCGAAGGCGAGTTGACGGTCACCCCGTCCAACCTGCTCACGGTCGACGCGACTGACGTCACCCACATGTACGACGGAACGCCTTACGGTGTCTCCGCTGCTGCCAACGTGCCGACCGGCACCACGATCCGCTACAGCCTGACCAACAGCACGGATCCGGCAAGCTACACGCTTGAGACCAGCCCGACCGCGACGCACGTGGACGACACGCGCACGGTCTACTTTGTGGCGACAAACCCGAACTACGCGCCTGCGTTCGGCAACGCACAGGTCGCGATCACCCCGCGCGATGTGGTGGTCAACACCGCAAGCGCATCGCGAGTCTATGACTCAACCGCGCTCACGGCAAGCGGCTGGAGCATTGATCCGGCAAGTGACGGCTTCGTCAGCGGCGACAGCTTTGCAACCGCCGCAACCACGGGCAGCATCACAAACGTCGGCACGGCGAACAACGGCTTTGCCTACACGCTCGGCACCGCACGGAGCACCGACTACAGCATCAGCATCACGCAGGGAACCCTCACGGTGACACCGCGTGCGGTCATGATCGCGGCGGTCGACACGGACAAGAACTTCGGCAGTGCCGATCCGGTGTTCGGTTACACGCTGCCCACGGGCAACATCGGCGGTACGATGTACTACCCGATTCTCGCGGGTGATCTCGCGGGCATCACAATCGTCGTCAACCGCGCGGGCAGCGACAGCGTCGTCGGAACATATGCCGATGTGCTGGTGCCGGATGTGACCGCGAGCGCAGCAGTGCTTGCAAACTACACGTTTGCCACGCAGAACGCGGCCCTCACGATCAACCCGCAGGTGGTCTACAACCTCAACACCACGGACGCGGTTACCGGATTCCCGCAGACGCAGTGGTTTGACCTTGGCACGAATGCCACCGTCGCCACGGCGGACGGCGTGAGACGCCCCGGCTTCCGCCTGACCGGATGGGAAGACGCAACAACGCATACCTCGATCGCGCTCGGCGGCACGATTCCGGCCATCAGCCAGAATCACACGCTCGACGCCGTTTGGGAAGTCGCGCTCTACGATGTGATCTATGACGCGAACACGCTCAGCAAGGTCGTGTCCATGCCGGCGAACATGACGGGCAAGGCCTACAGCACAGCGCTCGCGGTTGCGGACAACATCCCGTATCTCTCCGGCTACGACTTCCTCTATTGGACGACGACCGGAATCGACGGTACTGAGATGACCTTCACACCCGGCACGGCATTCAACATGCCGGACAACGACCTGACGCTCAAGGCGGTCTGGGAGCCGCGCTCATCTCCTGTCTACTACCACGCCAACGGCGCGTCGGGTGGAACGGTGGAAGACGGCAGGTTCTTCACCGACTCGATCGTAAACGTCGCAGGCAACATGTTCGCGCGGCCCGGCTATCGCTTCCTTGGTTGGAGCGAACGCAGCGCCACCGCGGGTGTTTCCTCGCAGCCGGGCAATACGTTCAACATGCCGCCGCGGCAGGTGAACTTCTACGCCCAGTGGGAGAAGCTCGCCTACACCGTGACCTACATCGTCACAGGCGGCACGGGCAACCTCGACGGCAGCACGCCGTATGCGGTCTACACCGAACTCGGCTATGGAGACGCGATGCCGGTTCCGACGAATCCGGCGCTCAACGGCTACACCTTCGACGGCTGGACGACAGCGATCCCGGCGACGGTGCCGGACGGCGACCTTGTGATCTACGGTACGGTGAGCATCACCGGCACGGACAAAGACCCCGAGGTGGTGCCGGAAGAGACTACCCCGTTGGCAGGCGGCCCTGTCTGGGCATTGCTCAACCTGATCCTGACGATTGCGACAGCGCTGGCATCGATTCTGATGTTGCTGGGCCTGATCGGCAAGAAGAAGGAAGAACAGGACGGCATGCTTGTCCGCGAGACGAAGAAGCATCCGTTCACCCGCGTGCTCACGCTGGTGCCGGGCATTGGAGCCATCATCGCATTCATCCTCACGGAGAATATGCGTAATCCGATGGTCTTCACCGACCGCTGGACGCTGCTGATGATCATCATCACGCTCGTGCAGCTCGTGCTCGTGGTCTTCGGCGCAAAGACGGACAAAGACCCCGATTCCGAGAAGATGGACTCAGCTCCCAAAGCGGAGTAACGCAAAAGGCAAGAACCTAGCACAAAACCAACGTATCAAACAACAAACAAAAAGCATCCGGCGCTCGATGGAGTGCCGGATGCTTTTGCGTAGTCAGGGAGGCACCTAGAGACTCAACGTTCACAATAGGATTGTGTTCCGTATCAGGTTTCTGAGTGCTATAATGGATCGGTTGATTCGATTGTTGTAGAGACAAGCTAGGAATTGAAAAACATAGAATTCAATCGAAATGATCGTGAAGATGAATGATTAGGAGCGAAGGAATGCCTCAGACAAGACAGCTGTTCACGGAAAAGGTTTCCGCGGTTTTGATGATACTCTTGCTTCTGCTAAGATTCCCGTTGCTGATTGCGGCGCAGTTTGGACTGATTCACAATACTGTATCCGTGGTTGTGTTTTTGACGGGGACCTATCTTTGCTCAGGCATCCTCTTGTGCAGAAACATCGCAACACTAGACCAATATTGCGTTTCCATTCCGGCTTTGGTGCTGTTTCTGTTGTCACCGTTCATGGCAATCATCAGCAATCCGAGTGATGTTACCGCGTTTGCCAGAATTGCAATGGCGATTGCATTTACTGTATTTATCATTCGCAACAGAAAGATGTTGAACGCAGTCAAGAGCAGCTTGAAAACGATTCTTTGGAATAGCGTCTTCGTGTTGGCAGCGGTAGGAATCACGACTGTTTTATTCGCCTGGATAAGAGGATTTTCCGGAACAGAGAGTACGGTAACGCTGTCGATGTTAACCAATGGCATCCTCTTTCAGCTCTCTTTTGCGGCGGTGATGGAAGAACCACTGTTCCGGGGATTTTTGTGGGGTAGCTTTCGCCAAACGGGAATGCGGGCTGAGCCTGTTTGTGTTGTTCAGGCTGCGTTATTCTGGCTGGCACACATCTATTATTACAATACAGGGATCAACTTCTGGCTCGTGATCCCAATCGGGTCGCTTGTCCTGGGGGTGGTCGTTTTGAAGACGAAGAGCATATCCTATTCCATGGCTACGCATGCGTTGATCAATTCGCTGGGCGATGTGTTTCAACACTTTATCAGGCTGTTTTGATCGTTCGTTGTTTCAGTGTGACCGCAGACTCCGTTTTAATACCGGCAATCTTGAACGAAACCGGCATCCGGCGCTCGATGGAGTGCCGGATGTTTTTGCGTGAGCAGGTGGCATCGTTCTGTTGCTTTTTATACGGCAGAAGCCGAATCGTCACACGGGAAAAACAGCGGAACTCCCGTTGTTAATTTTCGGATTTTGTTCTGTAACAATCGCGCGATAAATGGCTGGAAACGAGAAACATGTAACAGCTGAACGCTATGGATTGGGTAGAATTGGGGAGGCGACACCGTGTCGAAGTAACAATCTGTTGCATTTGCGTGATTTGCAGCGTTATAATCATTACATGAAACGAGCTTCGGTGGCCGAACGGTTGCAAAAGGGTATATTGTGGCTGCTTTTTTTCGGCTTCTTTTGCCTGACGGCCTGCGCGGCAAGCGATTCCGCGGCACCGGATGCGGCAGAAGCCGGATATTCCCCTGCGCCAACGCGAACGGACACGGCGGAGCAAGAAAAAGCGCTCCTGCTGCCGGAAGCCTCCAGAGAAGTGGTATATGAAGGGGCGGGTGTCGTCATCGACGCCTCGCATACCGATCAGGGCTATGTGATGATCCGCTGTGAAGCGGGCGAAAAGCGGCTCAAAGCGCGGGTTGCAACCAGCGCGCAAACGTATTATTATGATTTACCGGGTGGCGAAGGCTACAGCGTATATCCCCTGCAAATGGGAGACGGTGACTATACCGTCCGCGTGATGGAGCAGGTGGAAGACGACCTTTATGCCCTGCGCTACGGCGTTGAGATTACGGTGCAGCTGGCGGATGAAACAGTTCCATTTTTGTATCCCAATCAATATGTGTGGTATGATGCAGATACGAAAACAGTACAAAAAGCACGCGAGCTTGTGCGGGGAATCAGCAATCAAACCGAGATTGCCCAGGTGTTTTATGATTATGTGGTCAAGCACATGACCTATGACACGAAGAAGGCAAAAACGGTATCCAAGGGGTATCTGCCGAGTGTGGACAATTCGCTCGAGACGGGAACCGGCATCTGCTTTGATTATGCCGCGCTGCTTGCCGCGATGCTCCGCACCGAAGGCATTCCCGCGCGGATCATGATTGGCAATGTCACACCCGAGAACCTCTATCACGCCTGGAACACCGTGTTTCTAGAAGGCAAGTGGGTTTGGATGGATCCAACGCTGCACGGCACGCGCCACAAAGAGAGCGACTATATTACGGAACGTATTTATTAATCTTATTATAAGAAAAATCACTGCCGGGGCAACCAGCCGCAGGCAGAGGAAACAGACGAATCAACGGGGCAGAATTCGATCAGAGAGGGAACCGGAATGCAGGAGAAATCGACGCAGAAAACGCTTCCACCGGATGAAACCGCGCTCTTTTGCGAGCAGGTTGCCATGGTGCTCAAGGCGGGCATTCCGCTGGGCGACGGCATCGAGACCCTTGCGCGCAGCTATGCGGGCAGCCGCTATGGCGCGCGCTTTGAGGGCATGCGCGTGGCGCTGGAGCGCAGTGGCGCTTTTTCAAAAGCGCTGGAGGACGCGGGCATCTTCCCGAAATATCTGCTCGCCATGACGCGCATCGGCGAACGCTCCGGCAAGCTCGACGAAGTGATGGCCTCGCTCGCCAACTATTATCAATGGGAAGCGCAGATCAAAACCTCGGTCAAAAACGCGATTCTCTATCCGAGCGTGTTGGTGATGATGCTCGCGGTGGTGATCGCAATCCTCGTCATCAGCGTCATCCCCGTGTTTCAGCGGGTGTTCGATAGCTTAGGTCTGGCGGCGGGCAGCCCCGCCTCTGCAGCGATGCAGATCGGCGTGGGTGTCGGCAAAGGCATGCTTATCCTTGTGGGCGTGTTTGCGGTGGTGCTGGTCGTGGTCGGCATTCTGCTGCGTACCAGCCGGCGCGAATCCATTCTCGCGCTGCTCTCCGGCGTGATTCCCTCTGTGCGCCGCGTCAACGCGCGTCTCTCGACCGCGCGGTATGCCTCCGCGTTGTCGATGATGCTCACGGCGGGCTATCCGGTGGAGGATGCGATGCAGCTTGCTCCCTCGGTGGTGACGGACGAAAAGCACCGTCGTCAGGCGGAGCTCGCGCAGCGGGAACTCATCAGCGGCGGAAGCTTTCCGGACGCGGTGGAGAAGAGCGGGCTGTTTGAACCCATGCATGAGAAGATGATTCGCTTTGGCACGGCGGCGGGTAAGCTGGACGCCGTGATGGAAAAGCTCAGCGGAATCTATATGGGCGAGGCGGACGACGCGATTCACAACGTCATCGCCATGATCGAGCCTACGCTGGTTGCGGTGCTGAGCATCGTCATCGGCGGAATATTGCTCTCTGTCATGCTGCCGTTGTTGTCGGTTTTGTCGGCGGTGGGCTGATCTCGCTACTTAAGACAGGCAAGGCAGAAAACACTGAATTTCACTGAAGTATTTGCCGTTGGCAACAGAAAACAGGCGTTTTGTTACATCGTATTCTTCCTGCCGGCATTTGCCTGCTAGGATATCGTTACAGAAAGGAGAACCCGGCATGCATCTCTACGAGAGACCGCGCGGGCAGAACCGCGGATTGCTTTTCGCTGTTGTTGTGTTTGTGCTGCTTGCCGTGTTCTTTTTCGCGGCTCTTGTCTCCACGCAAAGGCGCAGCGATGCGCGCGAAACCGAGATGGTCTCCGCCGCGATTCAGCGCGCCATCGTCACTTGTTATGCGGTGGAGGGAAAGTATCCGCCGAGCATGACATATCTGTATGACAACTACGGCGTTTCGGTGGATGAAAGCCGCTATGCCGTGTTTTACGATGTGATCGCGGCCAACGTGAGACCGAGCGTGCAGGTTACGCGCATCGGAGGCGGCTCATGAGCGCGCGTCCGGGTGCTGAAAATCGCGGTGAAATGCGCGGGGTGTTTATCTTCGCGCTGCTGGCGGCATTTGCGCTGCTCTCTCTGGTCGTGGTCGTCGTCGGCGCGCGATCCTATCGCATGATCAACGCCATCGCCGAACAGGCGTATGTTTCCCGCACGGGGATGAGTTATCTCATCGGCAAAGTGCGCGGCGCGGACGCGGCAGGCGCGCTCGAGATTCGCAACGAATCGGGCATCAGCGTCCTCGTTCTGGGGCAGGAGATCGAGCAAGAGCGCTACAACACCTATATCTATTGCGCAGAGAACGAGGTACGTGAATACTTCGCGCGGGCAGACCTGCCGTTCTCGCCGGATTACGGCGAGCTGATCTTTGCGGCAAACAGCCTGACGTTCTCGCTGCAGGACAATCTGCTTGAGATTGAAATCATCGACGCCGGCAATCAAACGCATGAACAAGCACTTTGCCTGCTGGCGGCAAAGGAGGGCGGCGCATGACACAGCAAATGCTGCTCCCGCCCAAGAAGCGCGGTATCTTCAGCCCGGTGCTCATCGAGCTGACCATCGTCATCCTGTTTTTTGCGCTCTCGGCGAGCGTGATCGTCCGCCTCATCGCGGCGGCGGGCGCAACCGCGCGCACAAGCGAATATGAATCCCGCGCCATCCTCGCCATGGAGACCGTGGCGGAGCAGGTCAAGGCGGACCCCGTGGGAGACAACACCTGCAACACCTGCGGCGCGCGTGTGTTTTCGGTCGATATGGCCCAAGACCTCACCGTGGACTGCGTGGTGACGAGCGATGATTCCCCCTTGCAGGGCACGCTGTATGACATTGAACTGACAGTGACCTCGCCGCAGGGCAAGGTCTATGCGCTGGATGCGGCGCGCTATCTGCCGGATGCGGAGGTAGCGCCATGAAGCAGTACCCCTCCCGCATGGGGGTTGGAACCTCCAGTATCCTATTGATCCTCGTGGTGGTGAGCCTGACGTTATTTGCGTCGCTTTCGTTGATTCAGGCGCGCGCGGACGCTTCACTCACCGAAAAAACAGCCTTCAGCACCGCAGCATATTATGAAGCGGATGCGCGCGCACAGGAAATGCTCGCCGCGCTGGACGACGCGCTCGCGCAGAGTCTCCCGCCTGAGAGCCTGGACGGCGTGACCAAACAGGTGGACGGAACCTATGCGTTCTCAATTGACGCAAGCGACGGGCACGCGCTCAACGTTGCGGTGGACGTTTCCGGCGGGCGCTGCAACATCCTCGCGTATCGCTATGAGAGCGCGGAAGAGTGGATCAGCCAGGACGAAGATACGCTCTGGCAGGGAGGCTGAAGAGATGTCGGAAATTCATGATATTTTGCAGTCTGCCATCGAACGCGGCGGCTCGGATGTGTTCATCATCCCCGGCTCCTGCGTGCGGCTCAAGGTCTCGGGCGAGGTGCAGCAGCTTCTCGACACGGTGCTTCGTCCCGACGACACGCGTCGGCTGATCAAGCAGGTATACGAGCTGGATCATCGCGATATGGATCGCTTGACGCAGCACGGAGACGATGATTTTTCGTTTTCGGTCAGCGGCGTCGGGCGCTTCCGCTGCAACGCCTATCAGCAGCGCAACTCGCTTGCCATGGTGCTGCGCGTGGTGTCGCTCGTGCTGCCGAACCCCGAAAAGATGCATATTCCCGACGAGATTTTGCGCCTTGCGGACATCAAAAAAGGCCTCGTGCTGGTCACAGGGCCCGCGGCTAGCGGAAAATCGACCACGCTAGCGTGCATCATCGACCGCATCAACACCAACCGCCGCGGGCACATCATCACCATCGAAGACCCGATCGAGTTCATCCACGCGCACAAGGCGAGCGTCCTGAGCCAGCGCGAGATTGAGCACGATACCCTGAGCTATCAAACCGCCTTGCGCGCCGCGCTCCGGCAGGCACCGGACGTGATCCTGCTGGGCGAAATGCGGGATTTGGAGACGATTCAAACCGCGCTCACCGCGGCGGAAACGGGGCAGCTGGTGCTCAGCACACTGCATACCGTGGGTGCTGCAAAGACGATAGACCGCATCATCGACGTGTTTTCCGCAAACGCGCAGCAGCAGATTCGCGTGCAGCTCTCCATGGTGCTCCGCGCGGTGGTCAGCCAGCAGCTGCTGCCGACGGTGGACGGCGGGCTGGAACCCGCGTTTGAGATCATGCTGGTCAACAGCGCGATTCAGAATATGATCCGCGACGGAAAAGCGCACCAGATGGACAACGTCATCTTCTCCGGTCTTTCGGAGGGCATGCGCGCGATGGACGCGGATATCTTCCGATTGTATGACGAAAAACGAATCACAAGAGAAACAGCGCTTTTGTTTGCCGCAAACCCGGAGCAGCTCAAAAAGAAGCTATAAAGAGGCGACAAAACCGCGAGTTCTCTTATAAAACCAGTGAAACAGGTCCCAATCATGATTCACCGGCGGCGCGCTCCGCACGCCACACCACACCACGCCAGAACGCAAGGAGGAGACGGCATGCCTAACGCAAAGATCAAAATAAAGATGTTTGGCAATTTTGAAATCGTGGTCAACGGAAACGTTGCGCTCACGCAACTTCGCCAGGCAAAGAAAACGAGCCAGTTTCTCGAATACCTGATCCTGAAAAAGGATCGGGCTGTCCCGCACGAGGAATTGCTGGAGATGCTCTGGTCGGATAAGGAAAACCGCAATCCGGCGACGGCACTCAGAACGCTGCTGCATCGCTATCGTTCGCTCGTGGATCAGAGCAACCTGCCGGAACTCGCGGATTCCATCCTGACCGCGCGCGGCGCGTATCAGTGGAACCCGAACCTCGATTGCGAAATCGACGTCTTTGAGTTTGAGAGATTGTGTCAGGAGGCGCGCACGCCCGGCATGAGCAACCGCGAATGCATCGAGCGCTATCTTCAGATGTTGCAGATCTACACGGGGCCGCTACTCACCAACTCCGCGGAGGAGATGTGGGTTGTGCCCAAGAGCGTGTATTATCACGACCTGTTTTTAGAGAGCGTGTTTACCCTGCTCGATCTGCTCAAAGTCGAGGAAGAGCATGACATGATCGTTCAGGTTTGCCGCAAGGCGATGGACGTGGATATGTTTGACGAGCGGCTGCATCTGGAGCTGATGATGGCGCTGGTCAAGACGGGCAAGAAGCGCGAGGCGCTCTCGCAGTACTATTTTGCGACCGACCTGCACTACAAGCAACTCGGCATCCAGCCCTCCGGCGAGATCCGCGCGGTGTATAAACTCATCGTACAGGCGGATCAGGAGATGGAGGCGGACATCGAGAAGGTGCAGAACATGCTTGAAGAGGACACCGACGGGCACGGCGCTTTCGTCTGCGAGTATGAGATCTTCAAGGAAATCTACCAGTTACAGCGCCGCATGCTCGAGCGCTATAACGGCACGATGTTCCTGGCTCTCCTGACCATCAGCAACACCTATGAGCAGAGATTTGACAACCTCGTGCTGGATAACATCATGAAGCAGCTGCTGCATGTGTCCCAGACCAACCTGCGCCGCGGGGATACCATCTCGCGCTATAGCGTGATGCAATACGTCGTGCTGCTGCCTTCCGTCACCTATGAGACGGGCAGGCTCGTCATGGATCGCATCAAAAAGGCGTTTTACAACGAATATGTCAAGTCCAGCGTGGTGCTCACCTACAAGCTGCGCCCGCTTTGCATCAACAAATACGACGCGGTATTGCCAAAGAAAATCGCGGAATACAAGGACGAGGAATAACGCAAGAGAATCACATATTCGGGCGGGGGAACAGGCTTCCTCCGCTCGTTTTTATCGGATGAGTTGCCGCTAAAACAGTGGGGGAAGACGTTTTGAGCACAGCGGCGGGTTTGATTGACACCCACGCTCTTGCATGGTAAAATTTGCGCTATAAGCGGGGCAATAGGCCCGTTTGGTTACTATAGCGAAAAGACGGGTGTCTGAACCGGGAAAAGGGCACACGCGGCCTATTCGGCGGGCAAAGTTAGAACGATCAGCACGGCAGACAAGGCCGATTTCGGCATGGGTGAGAGGGGCGGCGAGGATGGAAGAGCAACTGCATATTGCGCTGATTTCGACGCATTTCGCGCCGGAAGTCACGCCGATTACCCATCTGTATGCCGACCTTGCAGAGGATCTCTGCCGCTTTGGCGCGCGCGTGAGCGTGGTGACCAAGCTGCCCGGTCACGAGATGAGCGAGGAAGAGCGCGCGGCGTTTTATAGCAGGCGGGACGAGATCGCGCCGGAAGGCTATCGCATTCAGCGCGTCGGTAAAAAAGCGAGGCGCGGGGCAACGCTGATCGAGCGCGCGTTTCGCGCCGTTCAAAACACCTTGGCCATCTACCGCGCGGCAAAACAGCTCAAAGCGGATGTCTACATCCTTTGCAGCAAGCCGGCATATCTTGGCATGGTCGGCGCGCGGCTTGGCCGCAAGGCGCGGACGGTCTATATTTTACAGGAGATTTTCCCGGACAACCTCGTTGCCGCGGGCAGATATACCGAATGGCACCCGTTTGTGCGGTTCTGCCGCCGGATGGAGCAGCACATCTACCGCCGCAACAGCGCGTTTATCACGCTCTCGGAGGAGATGAAGCGCACGCTGGTTGCCCGCGGGGTAGAGCAGGAGAAGATCGCCGTGATTCCCAACTGGGCTGATACCGAGGCGATCTTGCCGATCCTGCGCGAGGATAACGCGCTGTTTGACGAATTCAATCTGCCGCGTGATGGGTTTTACGCCGTCTATGCGGGCACGCTTGGGTTTTTGCAGGAGCCGGACGTCATCCTCGACGCGGCGAAGCTTTTGAAAAACGAAAAGGATATCCGCATCCTCGTCTTTGGAGACGGTGCGCTGCGTGAGCATTTGGAGAATCGAATCGAGCGGGAGCAGATTGAAAACGTGCTGCTCTTTCCGCTGCTTTCCAGCACGCAGACCGCAAGCGTCTATTCCCTTGCGGATGTGGTGCTCGTTCCGCTGAAAAAGGGGATGACGCGCATCGCAGTGCCGAGTGAGACGCAGCTTGCGCTCGCGGCTGGCAGACCGCTCATCGTCTGCGCGGAGGCGGGGAGTGAATGGGCGCGGTCGATCGAGCACGAGAGTTTCGGGCTGTGCATCATGCCCGGAGAACCGCAAGAGATGGCGGATGCGATTTTGCGGCTGCATGCCAGCACGGTTCCGCTGAGTGAGCTCGGCGAGCGCGCGCGCAGTTATGCCTGCGAACATGCCTCCCGCGCACAGGCAACAAAAGCATATTTCGATTGGATTAAAGGATAGTTTTCGCGCCTGCGGCGCAGGCTGCTCACGTAGAGAGCAGTATAATTTCATATAAAGACTTGTTGGGCACGAACAGACGGGATGGGATAACGGGAGATTTCATACATGAAAATCCTGATCACGGGGGCCGAGGGTTTCATTGGCAAAAACCTGATCATAGCGCTTCGTTCGCGGGGCTATATTGACCTGCTGACGTTTGACGCGGACTCGCCCATCGAACTCCTCGAGCGCTACAGCGGCGAATGCGGCTTTGTCTATCACCTCGCCGGAGCGAACCGCGCGCGTCAGCAGGACGAATCCATGCAGGCCGATTTCAGCTTCACCGATACCCTACTTCGCCAGCTCAACAAGCACAAGAACCGTTGCCCCGTGATGTTCGCAAGCTCGACCCAGGCGGCAATGCCAAACCTCTACGGGCGCAGTAAAAAAGCCGGAGAAGAGCTATTAGACCTATATGCGCACGAAACAGGCGCAAAGGTATATGTTTATCGTTTTCCGCATGTCTTCGGCAAGTGGGCAAAGCCAAACCACAACAGCGCCATCGCCACGTTTTGCTATAATGTGGCGCACGATCTGCCGATCGTGATCCACGACGAATCCACGCAGATGCATCTTGCGTATATCGACGATGTGGCGGAGTCGCTTTGCGATCTGCTGAACGATAAGACGACAAAAGAAGGCGCCTATTGCGTGGTGCCGCTGTCGTATCATGCAGCGCTTGGGGATATCGCAAAACGCATCCGCTCGTTTCGCAACATCCGAGAGAGCAACACCATGCCGGACATGAACGAGCCGCTTACGCGAAAGCTCTACGCAACCTACCTGAGCTTTCTGCCCGTGATGGAGTTTGCCTATCCGCTGGAGATGCATGAGGACGCAAACGGCAGCATGACAGAGTTTCTGCGCATGAGCGCTTGCGGGCAAATCTCCGTCAGCGTTTGCAAACCCGGCGCAACGCGGGGCAACCACTGGCATCATATCCGCGCGGAAAAGTTTCTCGTCGTCTCCGGCTCTGGCGTGATTAAGTTTCGCAGGATCGACATGGACGACGTGATCGAATACCCCGTCAGCGGGAAGAAGCACGTCGCGGTCGATATTCCGGTGGGCTATACGCACTGCGTCGAAAACACGGGAAAGTCGGACTTGGTGATTCTGATGTGGTCGAGCGAATGCTATGACGGCGCAGAGTCGGACAGCGTCCCGGTAGCCGTCGAACGGCCATAACCAAACGGTGATCTTTACGAAATGACTTTTGAGCGCGGGGTGTACTCCGCGCTGTTTTCTCGAAGTGAGAGAAGAAAAAACAGGCAACGCCGCCGCAACGCGACGGACGGAGGAATCAAATCATGGAAGCAGAGCTGACAACCACGGGCGCGACAGGGCCACAAAACGGTCTTCCCGCGGAGCAGGAGGATGCTGCACGCGTACTCATCTTAGGCGGGTTGGAAGAGAATACGACGGAGTTTCGGGCAAGCGAAGCGCTGCAGGAACAACTAAAGGCACAAGATCTGCGCGTCGGCGCGCTGCATGAGAGCAATACTGCCGCTGCGGCATGGCTGATGCAGGCAGGCGTAGAGCTCATCGCCCTTGCAGCCATGCGAAACGAGAGCAAGGACGCGTCAGCGATCGGGTTCATCGGCGCAACTGCCATCGGCATGGGCGAGACGGAAGCGATGGCAAACCGCCCGCATATCCTTTCCATCAACGGCATTCGCCTCGGCATCGTCTCCTTTGGCGAGCAGCCATCGGGCGTGTTTACCGGACGCGCGGATGTGATGAGCCTGCATGCAAATGATCGTGTGCGCATGATGATCAACCAGTGCGATCATGTGATCGTTCTGGTGCACGCAGGTCTCGACGCGGGCGAGCTGCCCCTGCCGGAATGGCGCGCGCGCTATAAAAGATTCATCGACGCGGGTGCGAGCATCGTGCTCGATACCGGACGCGCGCGTGGCTGGGAAGCGTATCAAAACGGGCTTGTGTTCTACGGGCTGGGTTCGCCGGCGGGCGCGGATGCGCTCGGTCTGTTTCTGACGCTCCAGCGAAACGGACACCTGAGCTATGAAGCGCGCGCGCTGCAAACCGTAGACGGCACGCTCGATTTTTCGAAGAATGAGGCGTTTCGCGCAAAAATCGACGAGCAAAACACGCTGCTCACGCAGGAGAAAGCGTATCTGCTTGCGGCGGGCGAGATGTGCCGGAGGCTCTATTGTGCGCGCGAAGCCACGCAAAAGCACGGTGTGCTGGGGCTGTTTGTGCCGCATGCGGACGAGGAGCAGCGCCTGCTTTCCCTGCTGGAAAACGAGTCTCTGCGGCTCATGACACTGCGCGCCCTGCGCCTCAATCACGCGGCGGAAAAGGAAAAGCGGGAGAATGTAAAGAGAGCGTGACGAAGCCGCTTTGCGCCTGTGTTGATAGAACCATCCTTAGTGTCCCTCACGCGTGTGTTCCGCTAGGCGTAGGCCCCAAAAACGAAACCATGACGGAAATACGAACAATTATGAAACAATGCTCCTGGGTTGCGCCATTTTCCTGCGCTGTGATATAATATCGCAGTGTATGTTGCAAAGTAAGCGGAGGAGACCGCATTGAAGCCGGCTGCGGTGCTGGACATCGGAAGTTCCAAGATCGTCTGTCTGTGCGGCAGTTTTGTCAATCGCGATGGCATAACCGTGCACGGCGTTTCCGTTTGCCCATATAACGGGTATCAGGCCGGTGCATTCTCCGATCATCGCTCTTTACACAACGCCATCGTCGAGTCGGTCTCCAAGGCGGAGCAGGAGGCGCGCATGCGCATCCGTGAAGCCGCCATCAGCGTACCGGCTCCGTTTTGCAAGATTATCCTTACCGAAGCCGCGCTGCCCATCGGCGGCAGGAGCAAACGCGTGCTGGCAGAGGATATTGACGACGTCATCTCGCTCTCCCTCAAAAAGGTCAAGCTGAGCGGATATGTGCTCATGCACAGCACGCCCGTCTCCTTTACGGTCGGCGGGGTGGTGTCTTCCGCTCTCCCGACGGGCGCGAAGACCGAAGAACTCGGCGCGCTCGTTTCGCACATGTATGTGCAGGAGGAGTTTGTCCGCGCCATGGAGCAGGCGCTTTCCCCGCTGGATATCGAGATCTCCATGAGCGTCTCCTCGCAGCTTTGCGCGGCGCTTGCGGTCATCCCGGAAAAAGAGCGCGTGCGCCCCGCGATTCTCATCGACGTGGGGTATACGCACACAGACGTGTCCATCGTGGAAAACGCGGCGCTCACCGACATGCGTTCACTCGATGTCGGCGGCAAGCATTTAACAAGCGATCTCGCCTTCGGGCTGGATATACCGCTGGAAACGGCGGAGCAGGTCAAGCGGAGGTTCGTTTTTTTACAGGCCCCGCTGAGCAGCACGGAGATCGTGCGCACACCAACGGGAGCCAAGCGCGTCGATCACGCCGCCATCGAGCTGATTTTAGAAGCGCGGGCGGGCGAGCTGGTCTCGCTGATTCGCGCGGCACTCAAGGAGATGGGTATTTCGCCCGAGGCGAGCCCCGTCACCTATCTCACCGGCGGCGGAATCGCCATGATGAAGGGCGGTATCGACTATCTCAAGCGCGGCTTGCAGCTGAACATTCAGCGGGATACGCCGTGGGTGGCGGATATGGATACGCCAAATTATACGAGCTCCTTTTCAGCGCTCGATTTTGTTTTACGAGCCACGAGCGACGACGTGGTGACCAATACGTCGCCGGGCACGCTTGTGGACAGGCTTCGTAACCTTTTTACCAAATAAGGGGGACAAACAATGTTTGAACCGGATTTCGAAAACACCTCTTTTGCGCAGATAAAAGTCATCGGCGTCGGAGGAGCGGGCTGTAACGCCATCAACCGTATGGTGCAGTATGGTCTGCGCGGCGTGGAATTTATCGCCATCAACACCGATAAACAGGCGCTGTTTCTGGCGAAAGCGCCAATTAAGATTCAGATCGGCGAAAAGCTGACCAAGGGTCTCGGCGCGGGCGCGGATCCCGAAGTGGGACGCAAAGCCGCGGACGAGAGCCGCGAGCAGATCCTTGAGGCGCTGCGCGGCACCGACATGGCGTTTATCACCGCCGGCATGGGCGGCGGCACCGGAACGGGCGCCACCTCCATCGTAGCGGAGTGCGCCAAAGAGCTCGGTATACTCACCATCGCGGTGGTCACCAAGCCCTTCACGTTTGAAGGCAAGGTGCGCATGCGCAACGCCGAAATCGGCATCGCGTCGCTCAAGCCCGCCGTGGATACGCTCATCACCATCCCCAACGACAAACTCATCGACCTCGTCGGCCGCGCGAGCCTACCAGACGCGCTGCGGGTTGCGGACGATGTGCTCCGTCAGGGTATTCAGGGTATTTCGGATTTGATCGCGGTTCCCGCGATGATCAACCTCGACTTTGCAGACGTCAAGACCATCATGCGCGAAAAAGGTCTGGCGCACATGGGTATCGGTAACGCCAGCGGCGAGAAGCGCGCGGCGGAGGCGGCCCGTCAGGCCATCGAAAGCCCCTTGCTCGAAACCAGCATCAACGGCGCGCGCGGCGTGCTGATGAATATCACGGGCGGCCCGGATCTGAGCCTGCTCGAGGTCAACGAAGCAGCCGAACTCATCAGCGAAAACGTCGATCCGGAAGCCAACATCATATTCGGCGCGGATATCGACGAAGCAATGGGCGACGCGCTGCGCATCACCGTCATCGCCACGGGCTTTGACCGCCCAGACCGCATCGGCGGCATTCAGGGTGTGCCGGGCTTTGGCGCGTTTAGCACCTTCCGCTCGCCGTATGGCAGCACGGGCATGGGCGCAAATCAGCAGCAGCAACAGCAGCAGCCGATGGCGCAGCCCCAGCCGCAGCCGCAACCCTATCCCATGCAGGGACAGCCGCAGCCGCAGCCGTATCCGACGCAGCCGCAGTATCAGCAGCAGCCGATGCGTCAGCCGCAGCAGCAGGCGCCGCAATACACCTCCGCGTCCTATGCGCCGCGCCGCCCGATCATGACGGACGAGCCGGTGGCGGCCCCGATTCCGCAGCCGCGTCAGGATCAGGTGTTTGGCGAAAACGACATCCGCCGGGATTATCAGGAAAAGCCCAAGAGCAAACTGGATGTCCCCGCCTTCCTGCGCAACCGCTGATCACGCAAGCAACACAAAGCGCCACTCGATTGAGTGGCGCTTTTTTGCGGAAGATTGGTTCTTATTTCATGTGTAGTTTAAATTTAGGAAACGCCGCCATGAAGCGTGCTTACCCGTTCGTCGCGTTGCCGTCTCCCGTGATGGGGATCACGTCGCCAAGATAGGTCGGCAGGGGTTGGAAGATTGCGTAAAGCACATCCTTGCATCTGGCGAAGATCTCGCGCACGCTAAAGAGGATGTACGGGTTGTAGTCCCGCCTGTCGCAGGAGACGCCGTATGCGTCGAGCCCCAGCGCACGGGCGATATAGAGCGCACGATACAGGTGATATTTCTGCGTGACGATGACGACGGTCTTGACCTGGAAGATATCCCGCGCGCGATATAGGCTCTCGTAGGTGGAAAACCCCGCGTGATCCATGAAGATCACGGCAGGAGCCACACCTTGTTCGATGGCGAAATCCTTCATGGCGTTGACCTCGTCATATTCGTCCTGCCCGTGGTCGCCGCTCATCAGCAGGCGTTCGGATGCGCCCGCTTCATATAAATCCACGCCCGTGTTGATGCGGTCCTTCAGGATGCCGCTCGGTTGCCCGTTGTCCCAGACGCGCGCGCCAAGTACGAGAATCGTGTCTGCGTTTAAATCCGCAGCTTCTTCAAGCGTGATGATCTGGTTTTCCGTCGATGCCATCACGTAATAGCTCGTCGCCAGAGGCAACAGCACCGAAAGCAGTATCAGCACGGCAAGCGTTCGCAGAACGCGCTTCTTTTTGGAGGGTTTGGTTTTGTTTTTTGCAATCATGGCGTTATGATACGCCTCTCTTGTGGAGCGAATGCGAAATAATGGCTAACTGAGTGTTAATAGAGTTTGCTTTTTTGTAAACGAAATGATTTTGATGTGGTTTTTCGGATTTAATAAGGCGCTAGGCTTCATCTGAAAGAAACCCTGACGTGCATTTGTCAGGTTATCTTTGCTATACTGATAACAAATGCGGAAGGAGAGGAATAACCCCATGCACTATGCCGACTACAAGACCATCCTCTCACCGCAGAACGGCATGAACCTCTACCGCGGCTGTACCCACGGCTGCATCTATTGCGACAGCCGGAGCAAATGCTATCAGTTTGATCACGAGTTTGAAGACATCGAGGTCAAGCGCGACGCGGTGAAGCTGCTGGAGCAACAGCTGCGTAAAAAACGCCAGCCGTGTATGATCGGCACCGGATCGATGTGCGATCCCTACATTCCGCTGGAGACAGAATTGCAGATCACGCGCCAGAGCATCGAGGTCATCGAGCGATACGGCTTCGGTCTTGCGATTCTGACCAAATCGGCGCGGCTATTGCGCGACCTTGACCTGCTCAAGCGGATCAACGCGCGCACCAAATGCGTCGTGCAGACCACGCTGACCACGTTTGATGAGGCGCTGTGTAAGAAGATCGAACCACACGTTTCGAGCACACGGGAGCGCTTTGAGATGCTGATGACGCTCAAAGAGGCGGGCATCCCGACGGTGGTTTGGCTCTGCCCCATCCTGCCGTTTATCAACGACACCGAAGAAAACCTTCTGGGGCTCATGGACTACTGTGCACAGGCGGGTGTGAAAGGCATTCTCAACTTCGGCTTTGGCGTGACCCTGCGCGAGGGCGACCGGGAGTATTTCTACGCCGCGCTGGATCGCGATTTTCCCGGCGTCAAGCAGCAGTATATCCGAACCTTTGGCAACGCCTATAGCTGCAACAGTCCGAACAACGGCAAACTCATGGAGGTTTTCCGGCGCGCGTGCAAGCAGCACAACATCCTCTACAAAGCTGACGATGTGTTTCGCTATCTTTGGACGTTTGAGCCAAAGGAAGAACAAATCAGCCTGTTTGATGCGTAAGCTTTTCACATGCATAACGAGCAGGCCGGAGATAAAAGTTTTCCAAGGCGATCGCGATAAAAAGATCCTGCAAAGCGCCGAAGCGCCTTGCGGGATCTCTTGTCTTTCCCCCGCGCGCAGATCGTCCGGGGGGGATGGGCGGTCTGCACGCATGGTGTTGCGGGGGTCGCCGCGGGGAGGGGACCCTGCTGCGTTATGTCATCGCCCGCATGAAAGCGACAGGCGAGATGACCGTTGTGGTGCGTAGCTTGATGCTATGTTACTCTTCGACTGGCTTGTATTCGCCGAAGGTGACGGAGACGGTCTGCTCCTTGCCGTCGCGCTGAATGGTCAGCTGTGCTGTGTCACCCGCGTTAAAGCTGCCGATGATGCCCGCCAGCGTGGTGTTGGAATCGACCGTGGTATCGTCCACCCTGAGGATCAGATCGCCCGCCAGTAGACCCGCGGTTTCCGCCGCGCTGCCGGAGACGATCTGCGCAATCTGCACGCAGGTGGTGCCGCCAAAGAAGTTGCCGAAGAAGCCGTTCTGGCTGCTGTTCGTGTCGGAAGCGAGGGTGACATCCTGCGTATAGACCCCAAGGTACGCCCTGCCGAGCACATAGCCGTGGTCAATCAGGTTGGAGATGATGGTCTTGACGCTGCTCACCGGAATCGCAAAGCCGAGTCCTTCGGAGCCGCTGCTGCTGGCTTTCGCATTCACGATGCCGATCAATGAGCCGCTGGCGTTAAAGAGCCCGCCGCCGGAGTTGCCGGGGCTGATGGCGGCATCGGTCTGAATCAGGGTCATGGAGGCGTTTTCCACCGTGACCTCGCGGCTCAGCGCGCTGATCATGCCGCTGGTCGCCGTCCCGCGGAGTTCACCCAGCGGATTGCCGATGGCGATGACGTCCTCACCCACGGTGAGCATGTCGGAATCTCCCAGCGTCGCGGGGGAGAGGCCTGTTGCTTCGATCTTGAGCACGGCGAGGTCGCTGCGCGAATCGGAGCCGACCAAGGTTGCCACGTGCTCCGTGTCGTCGTTGAGGATGACCTTGATGGTCTCCGCGCCGTCGATGACGTGCTTACAGGTGACGATGTAGCCGTCGCTCGTGAGGATTATGCCGCTGCCGCTGCCTGTTTGCACTTGCTGGCCTTCGGAACTGGTGCCGGAGTCGCTGCCAAACGGGAAGCCGGGGTTGCTGCTTGCGGTGTAGTAGGTGTCGATGCCGACGACGGAGGGCGCGGTGAGTTCGATGATCTGCGCCTTGCTAAACGTGCTGGCAAAGCTGCCGGAGGCGGCGGTGGACAGGCCTGCGTTTGCGGCAGGCTGAACCTCGCTAATCGCCGCGCTTGCCGCCTGCGTGGTCTGCGCGTTGAGTGCGGTGAGCTGATCCGCTACATATTGCCGCGTATAGAGGCCGCCGAGCAGCCCGCCGAGCAGGACGGCGACCAGCGTGAACACGATCAGCGTGGAGAAGCGCACGCCGCGTTTTTCGCGGTGAGGCGCATGCGCGCCGCTGTCTTGCGGGGCTGGGGAGGAATATCGTTCGTACCAATCGTTGTTTTGATCCATAAATAGGTCGCTCCTTTCGGTGATTATCAGAAAACGGAAGTTTCCGTTGACGTTTCTTGTTTCCACATTTCCCGTCGATTGATTTCTGATTGTTCTTTTTGTGTGCTGACAGTATAGAAAACCAAAAAGAACTTCTGATCTTCTTAACTGTGTGATATCAGTGTAGAAAATCAATATGAATTTCTGATCTTCTTAACTGTGTAATATCAGTATAGAAAATCAATATGAACTTTCAATAGTCCGCGTTTGAAGAATGTATGGAACATTGGGGCAGCATTATGGCAGCGCGTTTTTCCGCGCAAAAAAACAGCGGGGGAGCACCCTCGCTGTTTTAAGTTTGTGTGATCGTTACTTCAGATCAAACGAGAAATCACCCGTGTCGACGATGGGGTCAAGATGTCCGCCGTTGATGCGGGCGACCTTGAGGCCGACGGTGACGCTGGCGGCGTTTGCAAGCGTGCCTTCCGGCGCGCCCTCCGGCCAGAGCATCAGGTAACCGTGCGTGGTCGGATAGCAGTTCGTGCAGTACGTCATCAGCGGATAAGCAGTCCCGTCGATCGTGATCTCAGGGTTGGACGCATACGCCGTGATGTCGAGGGGCTTGATGTAGTTTTGCGTGATGTTCTCGAAATCGAACAGGATGGCTTCATGCCCGTCAAACTCCGTCACGCCCATGTTGCGCAGGATAAAATAGGAAAGTTCGCTCTGGTAGACAATCGGGCCCGGGTCCGGCACGCTCATGACGGTCTCGGCGACGTTCGGGTCGGTGATGGTGGCGATCACGGGGCGGAGGATTCTGCCGTCATATTGATTGAGCGAGAGATATAGATCCAGCTGGCTTAATGCCGTGATGTTCTGGCGCGTCATGACCTCTGTGCCATCCAGCGTGAGCAATAGGAACTTGCCCGGCTCCACGGAATAGGCGCGGTTGACGAGGTTGGTGTATCCCGCATAGACGGGATCGATCGTGACGCTCATCCATGTTGCGTTCGGCTTCTTATAGAGAAGCGCGCGCGTGTGCTGAAGCGTGCCGTCGATTTCCTGCAGGTAGATCGAGAGGGCGTTGTCCTCATAGACCAGCTGCGTGCTCTGCGTGGGGTCTCCCGCGGGGGCAGCGTCCGGAACGGCAAAGGAGAAGCTCTTGCGTTTCATGATCGTGCCTGCGTCGGCGTCGTTGGCCACGCTGAGCCCAAGCGTCACATCCGCAACGGAGGTAAGGTTCATATAGACCGCGTTGGGATCGTCCAGAAAGCTGATGACCACGCTGGCCGTGCGCGTTTCACCCGCCGGAATGTTGGCGGCGTTTTCCAGCACACCGTCCACCTGCCACTTGTTGAGGCAAACCCCGTCGAGCAGGAGCGAGACGGCGCCGATGCCGGCGTTCTGGATCGAAAGATCGACATACGTCATATAGTTTTCAGAGAAGCGAACACCTGTCGCGATGACGGTGACCTTATCCGCTTTGAATAGCGTTTCGCTGAGCGTGGTTTCGGTGAACACGGGCTCCGGTGTCGGCGCGGGGGTGGGTTCCGGCGTCGGCTCCGGTGTGGGTGCAGCGGTCGCCTCCGGCGTGGCGGTGACGAGCGGGGTTTCCGCGGGCGCAACGGGCGCGGCGCAGGCGGCAAACGAGAATAATACAAATATTGCTGTTAGGGCAGACAACAAACGCTTCATAGGAGGGTCTCCTTATATATCAATTGGATAGAACACAATAACCTTACAAATCTACCGGGCAAATGTCAAGTGAAAGTCTGAGCAATGCGCGGCGTAAAGCCGGGCAACGCCCCCGCAGAACGAAGTAAGACTCGCAACTTCTAATAAAGAAAGATTGCAAAATCAATCATTTTACGCAGATTTTTTCTCTCCCTGTCAGCGCTCAAACACAGTTGTGGTTCAATGCAATTCGATGTGCCTGGGGGGATGAAAAAATGAAGCGAAGAATATGGGTGGGTCTATTTGTGTTGCTCCTGTGCGGGCTCTTTACCGCGTGCCAACACGCGCCGCAGATGCCGGAGGCGCACCATGCGCAAAGAACGGCAGCGCCGCACTTAACAATCAAAAAGCCGCGCGCCGGGCAGGAGGAGCCGCCAAGCCCCGCCATGCTTGCGCCGGATCACAAAGCCCCCACCTATGACGCACCGTGGTATCAAGAGCGAAACCGCGAACTCGCCGAAACCATCCGTCGCAATAACCCGCTGGCGTCACAAGAGCAAATCGAGCGCGAAATTGCGCGCATGGCGATCGATCCTAACAAGCCGATGGTCGCGCTCACGTTTGACGACGGCCCAGCCCCCGGCGTCACGGATCAAATATTGGATGTATTGGCTGAGTACAATGCGCGCGCAACGTTCTTCGTCTGCGGCTGGCGCTTTGAACGCGAGGAATGCAAGACGATTCTCCGGCGGATCGCCGCGCACGGCTGCGAAATCGGCAATCACACCTGGTCGCACGCCAAGATTCCGGGGCAAAACTATGTCGGTGTTCGCTATGAGATCGAGAACACCAACGACATTATATTTGAGACCACGGGCGTGCGTCCGCGCTGCTTTCGTCCGCCCGGCGGGCAAAATTCTTATGAGGCGATGCGCGTCACGCGGGAGAACGACATGGTGATCGTGCTTTGGTCGCAGAGCGGGAACGTGCAGGAATACGACCCGAAGCGGATCGCCGAGAATGTAGAAAAACAGATCGTCGACGGGCGGGAGCTGCAAGACGGCGATGTCATCCTACTTCACGACACCCCGCAATGCATGGTGGATGCGGTGAAGATCATGGTGCCAAGGCTTATCGATCAGGGATATCAACTGGTGACAGTGTGGGAACTGCTGAATTGCTCCGGCGAAAAGATCGTTCCCGGGACGGTGTATCAGGAATGGTGAGGCGTAGTTGTCTAAAATGGTGAACAACTTGACGCATACAGCGTAAAAACGCAAAGATTCTCTGAAAACAATGCAGAAAGTCGCCAATATCCGCTTGACGAAATGTTGAACATGTCATACAATTGCGTTGACAACTCGAAAGGCGCAGGGTATGAACATTCATTTGCAGCCCACAAGCGTTCCGGCCTATGTTGAAATCTATAACTCCCTGTTTTCGGACATCGTAAACGGGGTCTATCCGGCGGGCGAATGCCTGCCCGGCGAAATCGCGCTTGCGCAAAAATACAACGTCAGCCGCAACACCCTGCGGCAAGCTATGGCCATCCTCTGCGAGGATGGTCTTTTGGTGCGTGCGCGCGGCAAAGGCACGCTGGTGGTGGAAAAAAAGGACGAGCCGAAGAACGCGGCGTCCTCTAACCCACTCACCGCGTTTCCCACCGTCGCCATCGACAAAACCGAGATTTCGTATAATTTCACGCCGCCGACGGACATCGCGCAGAGCAAGCTCGATCTGGGCAAGAGCGACATCCTGCTGGCGAGCTATCTGGTGTATCAAAGCGAGAATGCGGTCGTCGGCTACTCGTTTGTGCAGGTGCCCGTGAAGCTGCTTTCGCATATGCAGGTGGATGTGTCGTCTGCGGACGCGATGAACCGTTTTTTAAACGAAGAGCTGTATGCCGCGGCGAGCTACCAGACGATCTCGTTTAAGCTCATCTTCGTCAACGAAACCGAGACGGAGTATTTGCAGGTAGAGGAGGGCACACCCGTGCACCTGCTGGAATGCATTCTCTACGGCACGGACGGGACCCCGCTTGCCAGATGCAAGCACTACATGCGTCCGGAGTATTATAAGATCAGCTACACGGTGCGCATCTAGCGCGATCAAAAAGAGCGAGTACCCGTGCGTGAATACAATGCACGGTTATCATAAAAAATCAAAAAAATCGGGAGGACGACTATGAAACCCCTCGTCATTATGTCCGACTTTGGACTTGCGGACGGTGCGGTCAGCGCCATGTTCGGCGTTGCGTATTCCGTCAGCGAGCAGCTCAGCATCTCCAGCCTCACGCACGAGATTCCGCAATACAACGCCTGGGAGGCGAGCTATCGCCTGATTCAAACGGTCGGCTACTGGCCCAAGGGCACGGTATTCGTCTCCGTGGTCGATCCGGGCGTGGGCTCCACGCGCCGCAGCATCGCGGCGGAAACCCGCGCGGGGCAATACATCATCACGCCGGATAACGGCACGCTCACGCACATCAAGCGCATCAGCGGCATCGTCGCCGCGCGGGAGATCGACGAGCGGGTCAACCGTCTGCCGGGTTCGGGTGAGAGCTATACCTTCCACGGGCGGGATATCTACGCCTATACCGGCGCGCGCCTTGCCGCCGGCATTATCGACTTTGCGGGCGTCGGCCCCGAGGTAGACCCTGCTAGCGTGGTCGAGCTGCCGATGGACGAGCCCGTGCTTGACGGCGATTGGATTCGCGGGGATATCGACGTGCTGGATGTGCGTTTCGGCAGCCTCTGGACAAGCATTCCGCGGGAACTCTTCCTCCAGCTCGGCGTCAAGCACGGGGACTTTGTCGAGATCAAGATTCAAAACGGCGCGCGGCTGGTCTATCGCAACTCGCTGATCTATGCCCGCTCGTTTGCGGATGCGTTCGTCGGCGAGCCGCTGGTCTATGTCAACAGCCTCGATCGCATGGCGGTTGCAATCAATCAGGGCGACTTTGCGCGCGCCTACAACGTCGGCACCGGGGCTCCGTGGACCATCGCGGTGCAGAAGTCCGCGGGAAAGGGGCCGCATCGTGGAGAATAGCCGCAAACCTGTCGTCGAGTTTCGGGATTTTTCGTTTCAATATTTTTCGCAGGCGGATCCTACGCTCTACGACATCAACCTGACCATCTATGAAGGCGAAAAGGTGCTCATCGTGGGGCCTTCCGGCAGCGGAAAGAGCACGCTGGGCAACTGCATCAACGGCCTGATTCCGTTTTCTTATCCCGGTGAGATCAAGGGCAGCCTCAAGGTTTGCGGCATCGAGACAAAGAGCGCAAGCATATTTGCACTCAGCCAGCATGTCGGCACCGTGCTGCAGGACCCGGACGGCCAGTTCATCGGCCTTTCGGTTGGTGAGGATATCGCCTTTGCGCTGGAAAACGAGTGCATGAAGCAAGGAGAGATGAAGGAGATTGTTCGCAAGACCGCAGCGATGGTCAACATGGACACGCTGCTCAATGCCTCTCCGTTTGAACTCAGTGGCGGGCAAAAGCAGCGCGTGTCTTTCGCGGGCGTGATGGTGCACGACGTGGAGGCGCTGCTCTTTGACGAGCCGTTGGCAAACCTCGACCCCGCGACGGGCAAGACCGCAATCGAGCTGATCGATCAGATTTCGCTGGATTATCACAAGACGGTCGTGATCATCGAACACCGTCTGGAGGATGTGCTTCACCGCCGCGTGGATCGCGTAATCGTCATGTCGGACGGGCGAATCGTCGCCGACCTCTCGCCGGACGCGCTCATGGCTGCAAACATTTTAGGCGAGCTTGGCATCCGCGAGCCGCTCTACGTCACCGCGCTGAAATACGCGGGCGTACCGGTGACGGAGGAACTGCACACAGGGCGCATCGACACGCTGGATGTCGACGCTGTGCGCGGCGCGATACAAAAATGGGATGCGGCGCAGCCGGAGCGGGAGAAGAAGCCCGCAAACGAACCGATTATACAGGCGACTGAGTTGAGTTATCGCTATGTCGAGCAGCGCCCGATCCTCAAAAACATGAATTTCTCAATCGAAGCGGGTGAGATGGTCAGCCTTGTTGGCACCAACGGCGCGGGCAAGAGCACTCTCGCCAAGGTGATCACGGGCATCTGCAAAGACCCGGAGGGCAACCTGCTCTTTCGCGGAGAGCCGATGGACGGCTGGACGATTCACGAACGCAGCGGCAAGATCGGCTACGTGATGCAAAACCCCAACCAGATGATCTGCAAATCGATGATCTATGATGAGGTTGCGCTTGGGCTCAAGCTCCGCGGACTCTCCGAGGAAGAGATCAAGCCGCGCGTGGAAAAGGCGCTTAAAATCTGCGGACTGTCTCCGTTTCGAAAGTGGCCGATCTCCGCGCTCTCCTTCGGGCAGAAAAAGCGAGTGACCATCGCAAGCGTGCTGGTGCTGGAACCGGAGCTGATCATACTCGACGAACCCACGGCGGGGCAGGACTATCGCCACTATACGGAGATCATGGAATTCCTCCGCTCGCTCAACCAGAGCGGAACGACGATATTGCTCATCACCCACGACATGCACCTGATGCTGGAATACACGCCGCACGCGATTGTTCTGCACGCGGGTGAAATCTTGCACGACGGCACGGCGGTGCGCGCGCTGACCAGCAGTGAAATCGCAACCAAAGCGAGCCTTAAGGTAACCTCGCTCTATGAACTCGCGACGCGCGCGGGGATAGTGGACTGCGAAGCGTTTGTGCAGCACTTTATCGACTATGAGAGGAGCACAGCGCGATGAAAGCGAAACTCTTTGACTATGTCGAGCGGCACAATGCCGTCTATAACCTTTCGGGCGTGACCAAGCTCTTTTGCTTTCTTTTTCTCACCGCTGCGGTGATGTTTTCCTATGATATTCGCGCGATTGCATTGATCATGGTGCTCTCTCTGGTGTTTCTTGCCATGTCGCAGATTCAGTTTCGCCAGATCAAGCTCATGCTGATCTATGTGCTGATCTTCCTGCTGTTCAACTTCGTGCTCACGTTCGTCTTTAGCCCTACCTATGGCACCCAAATCTATGGCACGGAGCATGTGCTCTTTAAAATCTTCGGGCGCTATGTGGTTACGAGCGAGCAGATGCTCTATCAGGCGACCAAGACGCTCAAATACGCTTCCGTCGTTCCGCTGGGCATCATCTTCTTTCTCTCGACCAACCCGAGCGAACTCGCCGCGAGCATCAACCGCGCGGGGGTGAGTTATAAGGCCGCGTTTGCGTTCTCGCTGACCATGCGCTATTTTCCGGATTTGATTCGGGACTATCAAGATATCTCCGCCGCGCAGCAGAGTAGGGGACTGGATCTTTCGAAAAAAGAAAAGCTTGGGAAACGCCTCAAGAACATCCTCAACATCACGATTCCGCTGATCTTCTCGACGCTGGAGCGCATCGAGACCATCTCCAACACGATGGATCTGCGCGGATTCGGCAAAGAGAAGAAGCGGACATGGTACGCGGCAAAGCCGATGAAGGGCAACGATGTGTTTGCTCTAGGGCTTTCACTGGCGCTGTTACTAGGCACCATCGCGCTGAGCATTTTCGTGAATCACGGAAAGTTCTGGAACCCGTTTGTTTGATTGATCTGATTTAAAACAAGGAGTTTACGCATGAAACCAATTTTAGTATTCCAAACAGACTTTACCTATAAAGAAGGCGCAGTCAGCTCCATGTACGGCGTGGTAAAGACCGTTGACCGCGAGCTGGAAATCTTCGACGGCACGCACGAGTTGCCGCAATACGACACCTGGAGCGCGAGCTATCGCCTCTATCAAAGCCTCCGCTTCTGGCCGGAGGGCACGATCTATGTCTCCGTGGTTGACCCCGGCGTGGGCACCGCGCGCAAGGCGTGCGTCGCCAAGGTCGCGGGCGGCTACTATGTCGTCACGCCCGACAACGGCGCGCTGACGCACATCGAGAGCGAGATGGGCATACTCGAGGTGCGCGAAATCGACGAAACCGTCAATCGCCTGCGCGGCAAGGACACCGAGGGCGTTGCGATCTTCCATGGGCGCGATCTCTTTGGCTACACGGCGGCGCGCCTCGCCAGCGGTATCATCGACTTTGAAGGCGTTGGTCCTGCGTATCCCGTAAGCGAGATCGTGCGGCACAAGATTCACGAACCCGCTGCAGAACCGGGCAAGGTGGAGGGCATCTTCGAGATCGACGACCCGAACTTTGGCAATCTCTGGACGAATATCCCCACGCGCCTGTTCTTTGACAGCGGCTTTGCCTATGGAGACACCGTGCGCGTGCAGGTACTGCACGACGATAAGACGGTGTTTGATCAAAACGTGCTCTTCCACCAGAGCTTCGGCTTTGCCAAACAGGGCGAACCCATCATCTACAACAACGAGCTCATGAAAGTTGCGCTCGCGGTGAGCTGCGGTAGTTTTGAGGAAAAATACGCGCTTTCGTTTGGCGCAGATTGGCGCGTGCGCTTCACGAAAGCGTGAGGCAGTCGATCGGTCGCAAGGGTTTGTTGAGAGGCTTGAGGTCGCTTGACAAATCGTATACGATAAGCCTAATATGAGGATGAACTGATACAATTTCGCTCAATGAAACATCCATCCAGTTCACAGCCAAAACCAGAAACAGAATAAGGGAGGTAATGTCAGATGAAGAAAATGTTCCAGGTATCGACCAAAACCATCGTTGCAACCGGACTGGGAGCCGCGCTGTTTGCGCTGCTGTTCATGTATGTGAAGGTTCCGACCGGCATTCCCGAAACATCCATTCAGACGGCGTATGGCCTCGGCGCGTTCTTTGCCGCGCTGTTTGGACCCATCGCAGGCGGACTTATCGCATTTATCGGACATGCACTCTCGGATGCGCTGCAATACGGCTCTCCGTGGTGGAGCTGGGTGATCGCCAGCGGCGTGTCTATGTTCCTCGTCGGCCTGGTCTACACGAAGATCAAGGCGGATGAAGGCGAATTCACGTGGAAAGACGTGCTGCGCTTCAACATCTATCAGATTCTTGCAAACGTCATCGCCTGGATCGTCGTGGCTCCGGTGCTCGATATCGTCATCTATGCCGAGCCGATGAACCTCGTCTTCACGCAGGGCGCAATGGCCTGCCTCTGGAACATGATCGCCTGCGGCGTGATCGGCACGCTGCTGCTCTTTGCATACGCCAAAATCCGCCCGAAGAAGGGCAGCCTCTCCAAGGAAGCAGAATAAGCAACACAGTACCGCGGAAAATTCAGTAAAATTCAAAAAGCAGTTTTCTGTGGCTCAACCTTCAAAATAGACGCCGTTCGGATCTTTATCCGGGCGGCGTTTCTCTCTGCACCGATTCCCGGAAAAGCTCAATGTTTACAGGGGTTACGCGCGCAAATTGCGCGAATTATTCGCACAAAACAAGAGTATATTATTTCTGCAGTTACAGGCAATAAATGCAGGATTTGTGCGCGGTGACGGCGAAAAACGGCGTGATTTCATCACATCACAGAAAGTTGGGCGTGTTGACTTTTCATTTGATACCATTTAAACTGACTATGTAGATTTGCCAAACACGTCATCAAATCAACCGTGTATCCTTGGCAAATCGATCAACACATAAGAAGAGAGGAAAATCAAAATGAAGAAACTGGTAGCGATCCTGCTGACCTTGGTGGTGGCGTTTTCGATGTTTGCCTGTAAGACCGCCGGCACCGATGCATCCGCAGCCGCGGGAGACAAAAAGGTTTACAACGTCGTCAGCCTCGTCAACGGCAACCTCGGCGACAAGTCCTTCTTCGACTCCGCTGAGTCCGGCCTGAAAGCCCTTCAGGATGCCGGGCGCATCACCTACAAATCCATCGAGATGGGCGGCACGGATGCAGACCAGCCCAAATGGCTGGAGACCATGTATGAAGTTGCCGAATCCGGCGAATATGACCTGATCATCTGCGGTACGTATCAGATGCCCGACTACCTCAAGGAAGTCGCCACCGCGTATCCGGATCAGAAATTCCTGATCTATGACGACACCTCCTATGTCGGCAATAACGCCAACGTCGTCAACATCAGCTACAAACAAAACGACATGGGTTACCTCATCGGCGTGTTTGCTGCGGCGATGACCTCTGAAACCTCTGTTGCCAACATGAACGCGGACAAAGTCGTCGGCTTCGTCGGCGGCATGGACAGCCCCGTCATCAACGACTTCCTCTATGGCTTCCTCGAGGGCGCGAAAGCGACCGACGCGGACGTCAAGGTTGACACCCGCTATGCGGCAAGCTATGTTGACACGGCAATCGCCAAGGAATTGGGCCTGTCGATGATCAACGACAACAAAGCCGACATCATCTGGGGTGTTGCGGGCCTCTCCGGCAACGGCGCGGCAGAAGCGGCGCTGGAATCCGGCAAAGCCTGGTTCATCGGCGTGGACTCCGACCAGGAAGCGACCTTCTCGCCTGAGCTTGCTGCTATCACGCTGACCTCCGGCCTCAAGAACGTCGGCAACTCCATCGTCTGGATCTTTGACGAATGGGATGCCGGCCGCACCTACTGGGGTCAGCTCGTCAACCTCGGCCTCACCGAAGGCGGTGTCGGCATCGTGACCGACAAGAACTTCGCAGCCGTGGCGCCCAAAGCCGTGCAGGACAAAGTCCTTGCCGCGGAAGCCGCAATCAAAGACGGCAGCATCGTGGTGCCGACCGCCATCGGCGACGACACCAATGCCGTCATCGCGCTGCGCGACGCCATGCAGCCGTAAGGGCAATTCAAAAACACATACCATTCAGTAAATAGAGCTGATTCAACACCGGGGGAGGGCGACAAACCCTTCCCCGGTTTGTTCCACCCAAAGGACTTGTTTTGCGGCATCCAAACCGCTTTCGTGCGCAGCGTTGAATAAACGCTTCTTTTATATTAAGATAGCAGTGATAAATTATATTTAGACAGCACTTATCAATCGAATCTCGCGTCGCTTTTTTATAGGGTTCTTTTCTTTTTCTATGTTCATTTGAATATCCGCCACTTGTCGGCTGATCATACACATTCCATGTAAAGGGGCATCCACTGTATGGAACAACACCCAAACGATCTCGTCGTGCAGATGCGGGGCATCACCAAGGTGTATCCCAACGGAATCGCAGCCAATCAGGGGGTCGATTTTACCGTGCGCCGCGGCGAAATTCACGCGCTCATGGGCGAAAACGGCGCGGGCAAGAGCACGCTGATGAAGATGCTCTTCGGCCTGGAGCAACCGACCGAGGGTGAAATCATCGTCAATGGCGAAAAGGTTTCGCTCGCCTCACCGAACGTCGCCATCGCGCACGGCATCGGCATGGTGCACCAGCACTTTATGTTGGTTCCGAGCCTGACGGTTGCGGAGAACATTGTGCTCGGCATGGTGCCGAAAAAGGGCGGCCTGTTCGTCGACGCCAAAAAAGCCATCGAGCTGACAAACGAGTACGCCGAGCGGTTCAACCTCGCGGTGAATCCGGTTGCGAAGGTCGTGGATATCCCCGTTGGCATGAAGCAGAAGGTGGAGATACTAAAGGCACTGATTCGGGGAGCGAAGATCCTCATCCTCGACGAACCCACCGCGGTGCTGACCACGCAGGAGACCGCGGAGCTCTTTCGCGAACTCGTGCACCTCAAGGAACAGGGCTATACCATCATCTTCATCTCACACAAGCTCAACGAAATCAAGCAGATTACCGACCGGCTGACGATCATGCGCGGCGGAAAATCGATGGGCGTTTACGAAACCGCCTCGATCAGCGAGCAGGAGATCTCCCGTCTGATGGTCGGGCGAGACGTGATTCTCGACGTGCAGAAGGACACCGCTGTCCCAACGGACGTGGTGCTGCGTGTGCGCAAGCTGGAATACACCAACGAATGGAACAAAAAGATGCTCGGCGGTATCTCGTTTGACGTGCGAAAAGGCGAAATCCTCGGCATCGCGGGGGTTGAGGGCAACGGGCAAAGGGAGCTGGTCGATATGCTCTTTGACCTGCGGGAGCCGGATTCCGGCTCTGCTTCGGTGAACGGCAAGGATCTGATCCACGCGTCTCAGGCGAAGATTCGCGCGTTTGGCGTCTCCCTCGTGCCGGAAGACCGCATGACCTACGGCATCGCGGAGAGCGCCACGATCGAGGAGAACATCATCTCCGACCGGTTTGAGGAGAAGCGCTTCAACCATGGTCCGCTCTTTAATATGAAGGCCATCCGCGCGGAAAGCGACCGGCTCATCAAGGACTACGCGGTGCTCTGCAAATCCCGCAAACAAAAGGTCAAGATGCTCTCCGGCGGCAACATCCAAAAGGTGGTCGTCGCGCGCGAGTTTTCGAGCGATCCGACCTTGATCATCGCCGACCAGCCCACGCGCGGCATCGACGTGGGAGCAACCGAGTTCATCCGCAAAAAGCTGGTCGACCTCTCCCGTGCGGGCACGGCTGTTCTGCTCGTCTCCGCAGACCTCAACGAGGTCATGGAGCTCAGCGACAGCCTCATCGTGCTCTACGGCGGAAAGATCGCGGCATATTTTGAGGACACGAGCCAGCTCGACGACGTGGTGATGGGTGAATACATGCTCGGCCTCAAGCGGCAGAGCGACGAGGAGATCGGGAGGGTGTGTCATGAAAGATAGGCGAATGTTTGGTTTTGAGCTGGTGCGCGGCGCCGCCGCCATCCTGCTCGCGCTCGGCGTTGGTACGATATTCATCTTTTTAAGCTCGGACGAGCCGTTTACCGCACTTCGATACTTGCTCATCGGCCCGCTCGTCTCCATCAAGGGCGGTCTTGCGAGCTTTAACACGCAAGGGCTCTATACGATCCTTGCCGCGATGATTCCGACGATCTTCACGGGGCTTGCGGTCTGCGTGATGTTTGCAAGCAATCAATTTAACCTTGCCGGTGAAGGCATCGTCATGGTGGGCGGGTTTGTCGCAGCGCTTGCGGGCATCTATCTAACCATGAACAGCGGCCTGCACGCGGTGGTCTGCGTGCTCATCGCGGCTGTCATCGGCGGCATCATCATGCTGGTTCCGGCGTTGTTAAAGGTCAAGCTAGGAGCCAGCGAGATGGTCACGAGTCTCATGCTCAACTATGTTTGCATGTATGTCGTGCTGCACTTCCTCAATTTCAACTTTGCGGATCGCAGCAAGGGCTCGACCCAGACGTTTGCTTTTGCGGATACGGCGAAAATCGGCTCTATCGTGCCGGGCGGCAGCAAGCTCACGTGGGGTTTCCTCGTGGCGCTTGCGTTTGTCGCAATCATCGCGCTGTTGATGTATCGCACCCGCTGGGGCTATGCCATTCGCATGATCGGCATCAATCAGGCGTTTTCGAAATATTCAGGCATGAAGGTCGGCGGCACCATCGTATTGGCGCAGGTAGTCGGCGGCGTGCTCAGCGGACTTGGCGGCGGAATCGAGGTGCTGGGTCGCTATTCCACCTTCCTTTGGAAGGAGCTGCCGGGCTACGGCTGGACGGGCGTAACCATCGCCATCCTCGCAAAGAACAATCCCCTGCTCGTGCCGCTGGCTGCGTTCTTCATCGCCTATCTTAACAAGGGCTGCCAGCTGATGGCGACGTATTGTGATGTGCCGAGCGAAATGATCGATATCATTCAGGCTTCGATCTTCCTCTTCTTTGCGGCGGAGCAGTTCCTCGCAGGATTCCGCCAGAAGATCGTGGTGAAGAACACCCGCGCCGATCTGGCAAAAGCCGCGGCAGCCGCCGAGGGAGGTGCCGAATAATGTGGGAACAATTGCTGGATACCATCTTTAAGACGGAGTTTCTCTTCTCCGTCATCCGCATCACCGCTCCCATTCTCTTTGCGGCGCTGGGCGCGGTTATCGCCGAAAAAGCGGGCGTGACCAACATCGGCCTTGAGGGCATCATGATGATCTCCGCGCTGTTTGGCGTGCTGTTTAGCTACTGGACGCAAAGCTGGCTCGTGGGCGTGCTGGGCGCGATGTTCATCGGCGTGCTGCTGGGTCTGCTGATGGGTTTTTTCGCACTCAAGATGAAAACCGACATCATACTCGCCGGTATCGCGGTGAATATGATGGGCGCGGGCGGAACGATCTTCCTGCTGTATATGTTCACCGGCATGCGCGGCAACACGGGCGCGCTGGTCAGCCCGAATATCCTGATTCCGACCGTCAACATCCCGCTGATCAAGGATATCCCGATCTTGGGCGACATCCTCTCCGGTCACGCTGTGCTGACTTATGTTGCGTTCCTGCTGGTCTGGCTGATCTGGATTTTGCTCTACCGTACGCCGCTGGGTCTCAACATCCGCGCGGTAGGCGAGAACGCAAACGCGGCCTCCAGCGTCGGGGTGAGCGTACTCAAGATCAAATACATCGCGCTTGCGCTCTCCGGCGCACTGGCGGGCTTTGGCGGCGCGTTTATGTCCATGTATTATTCGCAGGGTTGGAACAGCGGCATGGTCGCAGGTCGCGGTTTCATCGCGCTCGCGGCGCAGGCGATGGGCAGAGGCGAACCCGTTGGAGCGATGTTTAGCTCGCTGCTCTTCGGGCTTGCGCAGGCACTCAGGACAAAAGTCAGCGGCTTGCAAGGCGTTTCGAGCTATCTCGTCTCGTCGATTCCCTATGTGGTCACGATTCTGGGGCTTGTGATCTATGCCGTAAGCACACTCAAGCGCGTGAAAAAAGCGCGCGCCGAGAACCCAGAGGTAAAAGCTTGATTTTGACGATAAAGAAAAGAAATTCGACGAAGTCCGAGGTTAATCAATGATCAAACGTATACCCGTCATTCTGGACGGCGATCCTGGTCACGACGACGCGATTGCGTGGGTGCTTGCCGCGGCCAGCCCTCTGCTGGACATCAAGGCTGTGACCTCGGTCTGCGGCAACCAGACGATAGAAAAGACGACCTATAACGCGGGGCGCATCATGACATTGGTGGGGCTCGACGTTCCGCTTGCCATGGGTCGCGTCAAGCCGCTCGTCGCGGACGCGATCATCGCACCTACGGTGCATGGTAACTCCGGTCTCGACGGCCCCGTACTGCCCGAACCCAAAAACAAGCCGGTAGAGATCGACGCTTGCACGCTCATGGCGCAGATTCTCGAACAGAGCGACGAGCCGGTGGGGCTGATTCCGACAGGGCCGCTCACCAACATCGCCACGCTGCTGCTCTTGTATCCGCACCTGAAAAGCAAGATTAAGCACATCTACCTGATGGGCGGCGGCATCGATTTTGGCAACTGGACGCCCGCGGCAGAGTTCAACATCCTCGTCGATCCGGAGGCCGCGGACGTGGTGTTCACCAGCGGCGTACCGATCACGATGGCTGGCTTGGATGTCACAGAAAAAGCGCTGGTGTTTCCGGAAGACTTCGAGCGCATCCGCGCGCTGCACAACCCCGTGGCAACCGTCGTTGCCGAGTGGCTGGACTTTTTCTACGGCTTCCACCGCAGCATTGGCTATCCGGGCGCGCCCGTGCATGATGCGGTCGCCGTCGCGGCGCTGATCAAGCCGGAGATCATGACGATGGTGGACATGTATGTCGCTATCGAGCTCACGGGTGAATATTGCCGCGGCACGACGGTTGGAGACAAGCTCGGTGTGCTGAACAAACCCGTCAACGCGCGCGTCATCATGGGGATCGATCGCATGGGGTTTGTCGATCTGCTCGCCGAAGCCGCCGCACACTACGGAAAGGAGGCGTAAGCGGATGAACAAACTGCCGATGCTGCTGGATTGCGACACAGGCGTGGACGACGCGGTCGCCATCCTGTTCACCAAATATCTCAACAACCTTGAGCTGGTCGCCGTGACCACCGTTGCGGGCAATGTCGAGGTGGAGCACACCACGCGAAACACCCTTCAGGTGCTGGAGCTCGCGGGCATGGAGCACGTTCCCGTCTTTGCGGGCGCTAGCAAGCCCCTCATGAGCGACCCGTACAACGCACACCACGTCCACGGAAAAAACGGTCTGAACGACATGATTCTGCCGCCACCCAAGCGCGCGCCGGAAACGATGAAAGCGTGGGACGCGATCTATGAATACGCCAAGCGCTACAAAGGCGAGTTGACTGTGGTTGCGGTGGGACCGCTGACGAACCTTGCGCTCGCAATTGCGAAGTATAAGGAGTTGCCCGGTTTACTCAAGCGCATCGTCATCATGGGCGGCGCGGCGGTCGGCGGAAATGTAACTCCCGCTGCGGAGTTCAACGTCTATGCGGATCCGGAAGCCGCCGACATGGTGTTCACCTGCGGTGCTCCCGTCTACATGTGCGGGCTGGACGTGACCATGCGCGCATATTTCACCGCAGAGGAGCTGGACGAAATCGCTAGCTTGGGTTCCAAACAGGCTGTGTTCGCGCGGGACGTGATGCAGGGCATCCTACAGTTTTACCGCACCTACAAGCTTGGCGGCGTGGCGTTTCACGATCCTGTGACGGTGCTTTATGCCGACGACGACAGCTATTTTCAGACCGATCACGCGGGCGTTCGCGTGGAGACAAAGGGAAAACTCACACGCGGCAAGACCGTCACTGATCTCTACAGCGACAAGCAGATGGAGCACAACGCATATGTGGTGACCAATCTGGATCGGGATATCTTTAAACAACGCGTGTTCGATATCATGGCAAAATACGGGGAGTAACACAAAACGGCCTTTGCCGCTGGCAAAGGCCGTTTGTTTAACTTGTCACTTAGAAATAACCGTTAACCCTGTTTTATAATCTGCACAAACGCTTCCAGCGCGATGAGAATTTCGTGCTCCTCGCCCTGCATGGCGGCGGTTTCGCCGTCTACGTAAGAACCGATGGCATCCAGCGTGTCCTCTTCAAACGAGACGACGTTGTTGAGTATGCTCATGGTGCGAATGCCGCGCAGGTGCCCGATCGTGTAGAGCGCTGCGGTCTCCATGTCAGCTCCCAGCACACCGCGCTTGGACCAGTAGGCGTCGATCTCCGCCTCGCGGTCGGTATAAAAGCTGTCGTGGCTGCGCGCGATGCCCGTGTGATAGCGAAACTTGTGCGTTTTTGCCGCGGAAATGCAGGCAAAGAGCAGTTCGCTGTCCGGCACGGCGGGAAAGATCGGGTCGATATAGGTCTTGCTGGCTCCGTCGTCGCGCACAGCACCTGAGACGAGCACAAGATCGCCAATCTTCACCTGCGGCTGAAGCGCGCCGCAGCTGCCGATACGGATCATGTTCTTCACGCCGAGGTTTTTCAGCTCCTCCACGGCGATTCCGGCGGAAGCCCCGCCGATGCCCGTGGACACCGCCAGCACCTTCACACCCCGATAGCTGCCGACAAGGCTGCGGTATTCGCGGTTGTAAGCCAGCTCCTGCACGTCGGAAAGAAACGTCTTGATGCGATCGAGCCGCGCGGGATCGCCCGGCAAGAGCGCGCAAAGTGCGCCGTGGTTGCTGTCCAGCCGGATATGCGGTTGCAGTTGCGGCATATACGTTCGCTCCTTATTTCGGAAAGATTTATTGTTGGAATACACTTATTTTATCATATGCGCGATCAAAAACGAAACGGAGGCACCTATTTTGGCCAGAATCCTCAATTTCGGTTCCCTCAATCTCGATCAGGTCTACCGCGTGGACGCATTTGTCCAGCCCGGTGAGACGAAATCCAGCCTGTCGCTGGAAACCCACTGCGGCGGCAAAGGCTTAAACCAATCCGTTGCCGCTGCCCGCGCGGGCGCGGAGGTGTGGCACGCGGGTCAGATCGGTTGCGACGGAGACATACTTTACGAGAAACTCCGCGAAAACGGGGTTAATCTTTCGCTTCTAGAGCGCTCCGGCGGCGTCTCCGGCCACGCGATCATTCAGGTGGATAGCAACGGGCAGAATTGCATCCTGCTCTACGGCGGCACCAATCAGGCGCTGACGGAGGACTATATCGACCGTGCGCTGGATGCGTTCGGCAGAGAAGGCATGGTGCTCGTGCAGAACGAGACCAATCTCGTTGGCAGCATCATAAAAAAAGCACACGCGCGGGGATTGCAGGTCGCAATCAACGCAGCTCCCATGGACGATAAGGTGTTCGCCTACCCGCTGGAGCTGGTGGATTGGCTGATCGTCAACGAGATTGAAGGCGCAAGTATCGCCAAGTGCGAACTGGAAGTGGACATCCTGCCGAAGCTCAAGAAGCTCTATCCGAAAATAAACGTGCTGCTCACGCTCGGTAAACGCGGCGCTGTCTGCGTGCGGGCAGAGGAGCAGGCGAAGATCGGTATCTACTCCGTCAAGGTCGTGGACACCACGGCGGCGGGGGATACGTTCCTTGGCTACTTTCTCACGGAAGCGCTGGATCACAAGAGCCTGACTGACGCGCTCGCGCTTGCCACCGCTGCGTCTTCGATTTGTGTGGGCGTGATGGGCGCGGCGGACTCGGTTCCCTTGCGCGCGGATGTGCTCGCGGCGATTAAACAAGGTACGCTCGGAAAACTCGGTGAGTGGGGTGGCTGGCGATGACGAAGGCACTGTATATCGACTGCTGCATTCGCGGCGAACAGAGCCGCACGAGAAAACTCGCGGAGGCATTTCTCGCGGCATACGGCGCGTGGGAAGATGTCGAGATCGCGCGGCTGACGCTCATGGATGAGCCGATCATCCCGTTCTCCAACGGTTTCTTCTGGCAGCGGGAGCAGATGCTGGAGTGCGGCGAGCTGGATCATCCGCGCTTTCGCTATGCGCATCAGTTTCAGCAGGCGGAGCGTATTATCATCGCGGCTCCGTTCTGGGATCTGAGCTTTCCCGCGTTGTTGAAGGTCTACATCGAAAACCTCTGCGTGCAGGGGATCACGTTCGACTGCAACGAAACGGGCGGCTGCTTCGGCGTCTGCCGCGCGGAGAAGATGCTGTTTTTGACCACGCGCGGCGGCTCTATGGAAGGAAGCCCGATGGACAACGGCACGAAGTATCTGGGGGATATGGCGAAATTCTTCGGCATCCCTGCGTTTGACCATATCGCGGCGGACGGCCTCGACATGGGGCTTGAGCCGGTAGAGAATATTTTAGGACGCGCTGTCGCGCGCGCAGAAGCGCATGCAAAGACTTTCTGATAAAAGATCTGATATAAGCATAGAAAAGAGCAATATGAAAGCAGTTATTTTTGAGAAAAAGGGTGTTGTCCGCCTCGTGGACAAGCCCATGCCGACGATATTGGAGCCGCGCGACGCGATTGTCAAGGTCATGCGCGCGTCGATCTGCTCGAGCGACCTGCACATCCGAAACGGCGGGGTTGCCCGCGCGAAAGAGGGCGTGGTGGTCGGGCACGAGTTCGCAGGCGAGATCGTCCAGACCGGATCGGGCGTGAAGAAATTCTCCGTTGGCGACCGGGTTGCGGTCAACGTCGAGAGCTTTTGCGGCGAGTGCTTCTTCTGCCGCCGGGGATATGTCAACAACTGCGTCGAGGGCGGCTGGGAGCTCGGCTGCCGCATCGACGGCGGGCAGGCGGAATACGTCCGTGTGCCGACGGCGGACATGAGCTGTACGCGCATTCCTGACGCGATCTCCTATGAGCAGGCGCTGTTCGTGGGTGACGTGCTGGCGACGGGTTACTGGGCGGCAGGGATCGGCGAGATCCAACCCGCGGACGTGGTGCTCGTGCTCGGCGCGGGACCTACGGGACTCACCACGATGATGTCCGCGCGGCTGTTTGGCCCAGCGGTGATCGTAGCCAGCGATGTCAACGACGACAGGCTAGCGCTCGCCAAAGAGCGGGGTTTGTGCGATGTGACCGTCAACCCGCTGCGGGAAGATGTCGTCGAAGTCGTGCGCGCGCTGACAGACGGTCGCGGTGCGGACGTCGTGTTTGAGGTCGCGGGCGCGAAAAACACGTTTGAGCTAGCCTGGCAGGCGGCGCGAGCCAACGCGGTCGTGGTCGTCGTTGCGCTCTACGAAGAGGCGCAGTCGATTCCTCTGCACCGGATGTACGGCAAAAACCTGACGTTCAAAACCGGCGGCGTGGACGCAAGCCGTTGTTCCGAGATCATGAGATTGATCGAAGCGGGACGGCTGGATACCAGCCTGATGATCACGCACCGCGCGCCGCTCAACGACATCATACTGGGCTACGACATCTTTGCAAACCAGAAGGACGGCTGCATCAAGTGGGTCGTGACGCCGTTTGAGCCGGAGAAACCGATACCGGCGGAGCAATTTTAAACAAAAAAAACGAGTTTGCGCGCGCTGCTGGACGGCACGCGGCGCATTTGGGAGGCAACGTGAAGCTGACGGTTTTGGTGGACAACCACACGTATATCGACCGCTACTATCTCGGCGAGCCGGCGGTGTGCTATCTCATCGAGGACGGGGATCATGTCATCCTGCTCGACACGGGGTATTCGGACGTTTTTATCGAGAACGCCGCGCGGATGGGTATTGACCTTAACCGCGTGACGGATATCGTACTCTCGCATGGGCACAACGACCACACGGGCGGGCTACCCGCGTTTTTCGAGCGGTTTTCGCAGAGTGTGCACCTCTATGCGCACCCAAATGCGCTGCTGCCCAAGCGAATGGAGGGGCTCTCCATCGGCGCGCCGCTCTCGCTCGATCAGCTGCCGAAGCAGGTGCAGGCGCGGCTTTTGACCAAGCCCTGCGCCGTGAGCGAACACGTGACGTTTCTGGGCGAGATCCCGCGCACGTATCCGTTTGAGCAGGATCGCGCAATCGGCGAAGCATCGTCGGCCTGCGGCTGCTGTTGGGAAGAGGATGCGCTGGTGGACGACACGTCTCTTGCGCTCATGCTGCCAGACGGCGTGTTCGTGGTTACGGGTTGCGCGCACGCGGGCGTTTGCAACACGGTTGCCTATGCCAAACAGGTGTCGGGCAAACAGCGCGTGGCGGGTGTGCTCGGCGGGTTTCATCTGTTTGAAGCGGGAGACGCGCTGACGCAGACCATTCTGACGCTTGGCGCGCTTGGCGTCGAGCGGGTCTATCCCGCGCACTGCACAAGCCTTGCGGTCAAGAGCGCATTCTACGGCGTGATGGAGACTGTGGAGGTCGGCGTGGGGCTGACGTTGACGTGGTGATGCTCAACGCGTGAGCACTCGCCGAATGTGTCGTTTTGTGGTATACTCTATCAGAAATCGTTCCTTATTTTATGCTGCATTACGATGCAAAACAGGCAAAAAACGCCAAGCTGTTGGAAAAGATGCCGCCCGCGCGGACTAGTCTACTAGAGCATGCGACATGCGGAAACAATCGGAAAAGTGAAATCATTTGGAAAAGGTTGTAACTCTTTACTCTTTTTCGGGCAAACCCCTTGAAAAGATAGCCAAAATCAATATACTGTCCATAGGAATCGAGCAGGGTCTTGTTGCGCCGTCACGACGCGCGCGTCTATGCAATTGGGGAGGGTATCATGAAGAGAAGAACAGTGCGCATTACACCATTGGGTTATATTGTGCTGACCATTATCATTCTTGTGATGGTGGTGAGTATCTATTTCATCGTCTGGTCGATGCGTAACGCCGGAAGCGAACAGCCGGAAGGCAACCTCAACAGCAACGCTGTCCAGACGACGACACCGACGCCGTCCCTCGCTCCGGTCAATGCGGCGACCACCGCGCCGACCGCCGTCCCGACCGCACCGGCGACGACTACGTCAGCGGCGACGACCGTAACGCCCAAGCAGGACGATACGCCCGAACCCGCCGTGAAGACGCCGACTTCGGCGCAGGTTGCGGCGGCAGTGGACGGAACACTTAATGCCAGCGGCGTTGTGCTGCGGCAAGGCCCCGCCAAGACGTATACCATCCTCGGCACATTTTCCTCCGGCACACAGCTCAAGGTGTATGAGGTTTCGGGAGATTATTTCTATGTCCGCGTGGTGAAGGAAAACCTCGTGGGCTATATCGCCTCAAAGTTTGTAGACAAAGCGGGGCTGCTACCCGGCGAGAACGCAACGCCGACGCCCAAAGCCATCGCGGGAACCATCCCCGGCACCGTCAGCGCGAGCAAGCTTGCGCTGCGCAGCGTGCCCACCACGGAGGATAACACGCCCGTTGGCGAAGCGGTCAAGGGTGACGCGGTGCTGATCTACTTCAAGACGGGGGATTTCTACTACATTCAGGTGACGGCAACTGGCCTCAAGTGCTACGCCGCCGCGAAATACATCACCGCCAGCACAGCAGTTCCGACCGGAACGCCAGTGCCGTGACATTTGGGATAACAAGCAAAAGGCTGCCTGATGAGGGCAGTCTTTTTTGTATGCATGTAAAAGAGGGTGCTTTTGTGCCCTCTTGTTTTATAAGAGTATTTAACTGTATAATGTGGTATTCATAACAACTCAATGATAAACTGTTTTTATTAAAATGTGTAGTAATATTTATTTATCTTATGAATTGGCTAAACGAAACTGTGCAGAAGCGGCAATGGTGTTCACACCAAAGTAAACCTTATTTTGCAAGTATGTGAAAATAAGACGATTAAGATAATTCCTCAAATTCCCTCCTTGTTATTACATAGTAAAGGATAATGATACTTATGAGACGCATCAAAAAATGGTTAAAATCGCCTGCTGGTATAAGCGTTGGCGTTACAGTGTTGGGCTTTGCCTTAACCGTATTATATGACCTGATTAAAACTAAACCTGTGTTAACCACAATTTGGGCCATTCTGCAAAGCATTTGGAGATTTATCCTTCAGTGCTTGACTTTTCAGTTGAGGGTATGGTGGGTTTTATTAGCAATCGCGGGCCTAATTCTTATCTTATATGTAGTTGCCAAGATTGATGAGCAAAAACATTCTGAAACGAACCAACATTCATTTTTGCAGTATACAAAAGATGAAATAAAGGACTGGAACTGGGAATGGGATTGGGAGAAACAGTATGATAGCAAGTATAAAATTTGCAATTTACACCCAATATGTCCACGCTGCAATACCCCACTTATTCATAGTTATATAGGAGGTGAGTGTCCACGGTGTCATTATTCTGTACACTCAATCATTCCTAATGATGGCACAGTCAAATTGTTGATTTGTGACAATGTAAAAAAAGGACTATTTCCAAGGAATGAGAATGATGAATAGAGGTTGTTGAGTCAGATATTTCATATTGGTTTGAAAAAGAGGGCGCATTCGCGCCCTCTTTTTGTGTCTCTCGTTGATTCTTACTTTGCCTTCGTCGCGATTTCTTCCAGCAGCTTTGTGCGGAAGTCTGCGAGCGTCATGGTGCCAAGATCGCCGTCCTTGCGGCTGCGCACCGCAACAAGACCCTGTTCGATCTCCTTGTCGCCGATGACGAGCATATACGGAATCTTCTGCATCTGCGCCTCGCGAATCTTGAAGCCGATCTTCTCGTTCCTCAGGTCGGTCTCCGTGCGGACGCCGTAGAGCTCCAGCGACTTCTGGATTTCGACGGAAGCATCCGCCGTGCGATCGGTAATCGGCAGCACCTTCACCTGCACCGGCGCCATCCAAGTCGGCAGCGCGCCCGCGTATTTTTCGATCAACAGCGCCAGCGTGCGTTCATAGCAGCCAATCGACGTGCGGTGGATAACGACAGGGTACTTCTTGAGCCCGTCGCTGTCCATATATTGCATGCCGAAGCGCTCCGCCAGCTGGAAGTCAATCTGAATCGTGACCAGCGTGTCCTCTTTGCCGTAGACGTTGCGAATCTGGATATCCAGCTTCGGCCCGTAGAAGGCGGCCTCGCCGTCGGCTTCGTGATACGGCACCTGGAGGCCGTCGAGAATCTCGCGCATCATGTCCTGCGTGCATTCCCAGTCCTCTTTGTCGCCGATGTACTTATCTGTGTCGTTCTCGTCCCACTTGCTGAAGCGATAGCTCACGTCGTCGGTAAAGCCGAGGGTGTCGATCATGAACTTCGCCAGATCGAGACAGCCCTTGAACTCCTCCGCGACTTGATCCGGACGGCAGGCAAGGTGACCTTCCGAAATGGTGAATTGACGCAGGCGAATCAGCCCGTGCATCTCGCCGCTGCTTTCGTTTCTAAAGAGCGTGCTCGTCTCGTTGTAGCGCATCGGCAGGTCGCGATAGGAGCGCGAACGGTTGAGATACGCCATAAACTGGAACGGGCAGGTCATGGGACGCAGCGCGAACACCTCCGCGTTTTCGTCCTCGATGTCCGGCGAATCACTCATGATGAACATGCCGTCGCGGTAGTGATCCCAGTGACCGGAGATTTTGTAGAGCTCGCGCTTTGCCATAAACGGCGTCTTGGTGAGCATGTAGCCGCGCTTTTGCTCCTCGTCCTCGACGAAGCGCTGCAGCAGCTGAATGACGCGCGCACCCTTCGGCAGCAGGATCGGCAGACCCTGACCGATGATGTCCACGGTGGTGAAGAGCTCCAGCTCGCGGCCGAGCTTGTTGTGGTCGCGCTTCTTGGCTTCTTCCAGCGCGGTGACGTACGCCTCGAGGTCGGCTTTCTTCTCAAACGCCGTGCCGTAGATGCGCTGGAGCATCTTGTTTTTTTCGCTGCCGCGCCAGTAGGCGCCGGCGACGTTGAGGAGCTTGATGTTCTTCACCACGCCCGTGCTTTTGACGTGCGGGCCCGCGCAGAGGTCGACAAAATCGCCCTGACGATAGAAGCTGATGATCGCGTCAACAGGCAGGTCGCGGATGAGCTCGACCTTGTACGGCTCACCGAGCTTGTCCATGTATGCGATTGCTTCTTCGCGGGGCAGCTCAAAGCGCTCGATCTTCTGGTCTTCCTTCTCGATCTTGGACATCTCGGCTTCGATCTTGGCGAGGTCTTCCGGCGAGAAGGTTTCGGGTGTGTCAAAGTCGTAATAAAAGCCGTTCTCGATCGCGGGACCGATGGCGAGCTTCGTCTCCGGCCAAAGGCGCTTGACCGCCTGCGCGAGCACGTGGCTCGCCGTGTGGCGGTAGGCCCAGCGGCCGTTCTCGTCCTTAAACGTATAGAACGTGACCTGGTGGTCGCCGCTGATGGGGCGGAAAGCGTCTCTGTGCGCGCCGTCGATGGAGCAGGACAATGTAGCCCGCGCCAGCCCCGGGCTGATTTCGTTCGCGATCTCAAGCCCCGTCAATCCGTCGGCAAATTCGCGTTTGTTCCCGTCGGGAAATGTGATGATCATATGGGTTCTCCTCCTGTTTTCGTCTGTCATAATTTTTTTCAAAACTTGTTTACCGGAGTATAAAAGCGCCTTGAAGTCTTGCTGCGACTTCTTCAAAATTCTCTGCCGGAACAAATAAAAACGCCCCGAAGTCTGTTATAACTTCGGGACGATAGAGTCTCTACCGCGGTTCCACCCGTGTTCGCGAACTTTGAATATTCGCGCGCTTTGTTCCGCTGTATCGGGCGCTTCCCGCTCTTGGTCGCCGGGCGGTCTTCGCGCTGTGATCCGCCGCCGCGCTTCCAGCAAAATGCGCGGCTCTCTTGGACGGATGTTAGGTGGCGTTACTGCTTCCCGGGTCTCACCGAAAGTACTTTTAAGTATAATCACGGTCTAACAAAAAGTCAAATCTTTCGGCGTATGTATTTACGAAGAAAAGGTGAAAAAAGATAGGATGATTGCGGCTTTTGCGGTTACGAAACCGCGCTGGCGGCGTGCTCCTGCGCAATTCGCATGCCCAGCACATCCTCCATCTCGTACCAGCCGATGCGGCCGTAGACAAACTCTGCCGCGGTCAGCGCGCCTTCGACAAACGCACGGCGGGTGAAGGATTCGTGCGTGAGCGAAAGACGCTCAAAATCGCTTGCGAGCAAAACGGTATGCATGCCGACATATCCGCCTGCGCGGACAGCGTCGATGGGCACGTCCGCACCCGCGGGCAGCTCGTCCTCCAGCGCGGCGGCGAGCTTCTTTGCCGTGCCGGATGGGATGTCGCGTTTCTTATTGTGATGCGTCTCGGTGATGTGATAGTCAAACGAAGGCAGCGCGCGGGCAACGAGCCGGAGCGCGGCGAGCAGCACATTGATGCCCAGCGTGACGTTTGGCGCGAATACCACGCCGATCTTGTTGTAGCGCACGAAGTCGGTCATCCAGAGCATATCCGCTTCCGAATAGCCGGTTGTGCAGAGCACGGCGGGCACGCGGAACTTCTTGCAGGCGCGAAGAAGCGTCCGCACCGTCGCCGGGTTGGAAAAATCGATGAGTACATCGACAGGCGTCTCGCCAAGCACTTGTTCGATTTGGGTGATTTCGCGAATGATGACGCCCGTGTTGTTTCGGTTGATGAATTCTCCCGCGTCCCGTCCGGCCTTTTCGCTGCCGGGTCGGCAGAACGCCGCGGTCAGATGAAAGCGCTCGCTGTCGAGCAGTGCGCGGAGCACTTCGCTCCCCGTACGCCCGACGCCGCAGACGGCTACTTGTATCATGCGAACATCTCCTTTCTTCAGTCCTGTGAGGGGGTGTCCGCGCGGCGTGGCAGATGCACACAAAAAAACATGCGCCCGCGGACGAATCGCAAGCGCAAGAAAAAACAGATCGGTTTTCCAAAAGAAAATAGACGTTGAAAAACATATGCTTTCTACGCTTACGAGATTAGCTGACGGATTCGGACGAAAAGCTGTCCTACCGGCGATGCCGCCGGATTCACCCCAATAATTGGTTCTCCCGCTCTTCCGTGCGCGACACGGAAGATTCAGCTATTTGGTTGTATGCCTACTATATGATATCGGAATAGCCGTGTCAAATACTTTGGCGGCCAAATCCAAAATAACACTTTTTTGTCAAGATTGATTCGAGTAGAACACCCGAATTCGGCGAGTTGCTACTTGTGATACGGTTCGCGGGCGTTGATCTTAAACGCGCGGTAGACTTGCTCTAACAGCACCACGCGGCAAAGCCCGTGTGGCAGGGTCATGTCCGAAACGGAGAGCTTCAGATCCGCGCGGCTGGTGACCGCCGGGCTTAACCCAATCGAGCCGCCGATGACGAACGTGATGCAGGAATACGCGCGGTCAAACGTAGCTTGCAGCGTTTGAGCAAACGCCGCAGAGGAAAATCGCTTGCCGTCGATGGTCAGGCACACGACAAACTCGCCGGGCAGAATGCGGCTGAGCAGCCGCTCGCCCTCGCGCTCGATCACCTGCGCTTCCTCGGCAGGGGAGAGCGTCTCAGGCGCTTTTTCGTCGGCAACTTCCGCGATCTCCAGCGTGCAAAAACGCGAGAGCCGCTTGGCGTATTCCGCCACGGCCTCCCGATAAAAGGCGTCTTTCACTTTTCCCACGCAGGCGATTTTAATCTTCATGTGACTCTTTTTCTTGTTTGGATGTTACAGCTCAAACAGCCCGCAGGGGCGGAATCGGTCGGCCACGGTGACAAACATGCTATCGAGCAATCCCGCGCTCTCCAGCAGCGACTGCACCGTGACCAGCGCGAGCTCGGGCGTGTTGTTCTCCTCGGAGAGGTGCCCCAATATCGCGTTTTTGACCCCGCGCGCGTGCAGCTTTTGCAGCACGAGCCCCGCGTCCTCGTTGCAGAGGTGCCCATGGGAGGAGAGGATGCGCATCTTGAGTGGATAGGGGTAACTGCCCGCCTTGAGCATGTCCACGTCGTGGTTTGCTTCCAGCAGGATCAGGTCGGAGTCGGCAACCGCGTCGATCATGCGGCTTGAGACATGCCCGATATCCGTCATGATGGAGAGCTTCTTGCCGCCGTGGACGAAAGCATAGCCAACCGCGTGCGCCGCGTCGTGCGGGGTGGAGAAGGGATGCACGCAGAGCTGCCTCAGGTAAAAATCCCGGTCCGGCTCAAACACGCGGATGTTTTTGGTCGCGATCTCGCCGATGCTTCTGGGCATGTGCTCCCAGCACTCGGCGGCGGCATAGACGGGGATATCGTATTTGCGCGAAAGAACACCGATGCCGGAGACGTGATCCGAATGCTCATGGGTGACCAGGATCGCGTCAAGCCCTTCCGGGCTGAGGTCGATCAAAGCCATCATCTCGCGCAGGCGCTTGGCGGTGACCCCCGCGTCGATAATCAGGCGCACGCCGCCCGCCTCCAGATAGGAGGCGTTGCCCGACGAACCGCTGCACAACGGTGAAAACAACATAGTGTGTTTGCTCCTTTTATTTCAGACCGCCAAAGCACGGTGGAAACAACATCCTGTAGATGCTTGTGTTAAATAAAGCACATCTAGTATAGCACACGCCTGAATAAAACGACAGTGACGGCGACATTAACCGACGCTGTCTACATGCGTATAGACACATGATTCTACTAGCGTAATGCGTTTTGATTTGGTATAATGAAACGCAAACGAAATCGAATCTCATGGATTGAGTATTCTTTCGCGACTTACCCATGATTTATAGAAAATAATCGGTATAATATAGAGTATGGACACAACGACAAAACGCGCATATGCAAAGCTCAACCTCACGCTCGGCGTGCTCTATAAGCGCGCCGATGGTTATCACGCGCTGGATTCCATCATGCAGACCATCGATCTGTTCGATACCGTCACAGTGGAGCGCGCGCGGGACATCCTGGTCACCAGCACCGGCATGGTGCTGCCTTACGACAACACGATCCGCAGAGCGGCGGAGCAATACCGCGCGCTCACAGGCAGAGGCGCGCACATCCGCGTCGTCAAGCGCATCCCCGCTGAGGCGGGCCTGGGCGGCGGCAGCGCGGACGCGGCAGCAACGCTCAACGCCATGCAGGAGCTATTCGGCGAGGTGGACGGAAAAACCTTGCTCGAGATCGGCGCAAAGGTCGGCGCGGATGTTCCATTTTGCCTGCGCGGCGGCACCCAACGCGCGGAGGGCATCGGCGGAGTGCTCACCCCCGTGCGTGGTATGAAGCTGCATCTCTTGCTCGCCAAACCCGCGGCGGGCGTTTCCACCAAAAAACTCTTTTCGCTGCTAAAGCTGCCGCGCACGATGCCGGAGACGATCCCCGCGCTCAAGGCGCTATCGGACGGCAATCTCGACGCGCTCTGTGCGCTCTTGTTTAACGCTTTGGAGGAGCCAGCCATCGAGCTCGTGCCCGAGATCGGGCGCATCAAGGCGGACATGCTCACGCTTGGCGCAAAGGCCGCCTGCATGAGCGGCAGCGGCAGCGCGGTCTTCGGTATTTTTGCGGACAAGGATGCGGCGGAGGCTGCGTTATCGAGACTCGAAAACGTCGCGTTTGCCCGCGTTTGCGAAAGCATTTAGTGATGTTTTCTCTCTGCGTCAAAAGCGACACTTTTCTGCGATAGACAGTTCCGGCCAAGTAAGATAGTGCGCGGGTGTAGCCGCGCTGTTTCGTCAAAGTGAACAATCCGAGAAAATTCTCGAAAACAGGTGCAATCCCTACATAAGATTCGATACAATCACGATACGGACATGTGTTACATACCCGTTCTTTCAAAGATCAATTCGGGGGGCTTATGAAGAAACGACCGACTCGCTCTCGCAGAGGATTTGCCCTGGTGCTTGCGCTTGGGTTCCTGCTGCTCACCGTTCCGCTTTCCTCCGCGCCTGCGGACTCCGGTGTGCAGTATATTCGCGTGCTGCTCTCCACCCAGGGAGTGAAGTCGATGAGCGTTCCCGTCAAGGGCACCTACACGCTCGCGCAGACGCAGCGGACGTTTACGGACGGCACGCTGACCTTCTCCGCCAGCGGCGGCACGGTCACGGTCAGCCACTCCAGCGAAGGTCAGCTCTATTCCGGCAGCAATGCCAATATTGAGCGCACCAACCTCTCGCGCGACGCGGGGTATCTTACCATAAAGACGGTTGCTGGCACACGCAACTACCTCGGCAACATTCAGCTCAGCGCGAGCAACAGTGTGCTGACGGTGGTCAACCGCGTGCCGCTTTCGCATTATCTCTACGGTGTGGTCGGCTACGAGATGAGTAACCTCTTCCCCGTGGAGGCGCTCAAGGCGCAATCTCTCGCGGCAAAGGGCTACGGTCTGCTCAAGATCCGCCAGAGCGGGGCGTATGACATTCTCGACACCGCGGACGATCAGGTCTACAAGGGCTATGATCCCACCTACACAAACGTCATCGCCGCCGTGGATGCAACTATGAGCGACGTGCTGTATTATAACAACGTGCCGCTGCTTTGCTACTATGCCGCGAGCAACGGCGGCTGGATGATTTTGCCGTCCGATCGATGGACAAGCCCGATCTATGACGGTGCCTACAACTACGGCGCAGACCAATATGACCTCATGAACCCGTCCTCGCCTGTAGAAAAGGTGTTTGTCTCAAACATCTACAGCGACAAGGCGATGGGCACCGCGGCATACGCGTTTATCGATTCTCGCCTGATGGCGGCGGTCGCCGCGCGCGGCATCATTCCGCGCAATTATTATTTCGGCGGCGTGCAGTCCGTCGACAGCGTCACGTCCTCCGGTACGGCGGGCTATGCAGACGATCTCAACCACCTCAACATCAGCTTGACGGCGACGGTTCGGGCAAACATGCTTGAATCGCTGATTCCGTCACCGACTCCGACATTCGCGCCGACGCCGTCTCCCACGCCGACGTTTGCGCCCACACCGAGCCCGACGCCGACGGTTTCGCCCTCACCAACGCCCACACCGCTGCCGGCTGGCGAGACACCGACGCCGACGCCAACGCTGCCGGACGGGGAACCCCCGACCCCGACGCCGACGATGGAGCCAACGCCGAGTCCCACACCGACGTTTGATCCCACACCCAGCCCCACGCCGGAGTTTGACCCCACCCCCTCGCCGACACCCGCTATCGAGACGGTGAAGACGAGCCAGGTGAGCATCAACTTCACGTTTGCGGACATGGTTGCCGCGGGGTTGTATCCCTCAACCGTGCTCAAGATTTTTTACGCCACGCCGACCAATGGCGGGTGGTATCTGCTCCACGCGCGATATGGCCACGGAGTTGGCATGAGCCAGCGCGGCGCGCAGTATATGGCGAACATCGGCAAGACCTACCGCGATATTCTCGCCTACTATTATCCGGGCGCGACGCTCGGCACCATGGCATATGTCTTCCCCGAGACCGTCGGCTCGACGCAGCCTTCCTCCGCGCAGACCTCGGCCTCCGCGGGCAAGGTCAGCGGCGGCTCGGTCAACGTGCGCTCCAAGGCCTCTACCAGCGGCAACGTGGTGGAAACACTCACGCAGGATACGCAGGTAACGCTGCTTGGCATGACCGGAGAGTGGTATTTTGTCTCCACGCCCAGCGGCAATACGGGCTATATTCGCTATGACTACATCACGCTTACGGGCGCATCTCTGATTGCGCAGGGCAAGGTCTCCGCAAGCGCGGTGAATTTCCGCTCCGGCCCCGCAACGAGCTATGGCGCGGTCGGCCAGCTCTCGCAGGATACGCAGGTCGGCATCTATGGCATGGTTGGCGGCTGGTATAAGATCAGGGCCATGTCCACAGGTCAGGACGGCTTCATCAGCAAGGATTATGTGATCATCACGCAGGCGGTTGCCGACAACACGGGCGCAATCGCAACACCTACGGCAACCCCGCAAGGCGGGGCAACCCCCGTCCCCACGGCGGCGGACGGCTCAACACCAACCCCGACGGTAACGCCCACCGCAACACCCACGCCGACGCCGACACCCGGCCCGACGCTGGAGCCAAACCTCGTTGCCGCGGGTGCGATCAACGCAAACGGCGTGAATATTCGCGCGGGCGCGGGTACGTCCTCCAAGAGCTTTGGCAGGCTGATCAAGAACACGGCTCTGAGCATCTATGAAAAAGTCGGCTCGTGGTATCATGTTCGCGTGACAGCAACGGGGCTGGACGGCTATGTCTACGCCAAATACGTCAGCCTGACGCAGCTGAGCAACACCAGCAGCACGGGCACCTCCTCCAGCGCGGGCTATATCAACGCATCGGGTATCATGCTGCGTTCAGGTCCGGACACGCGCTACAACAGCCTCGGCAAACTTGCACGCAACACGAGCGTGAAGGTCATGGGTTCGTTTGGCGGCTGGTATCAAATCCAGGTGCCGTCGGCAAAGCTGGAGGGATACACGCTTGCAAAATATGTCACGTTGACCAGCACGGTCAAGACGGACTCCACCACCGGCGTGGTAACGGGGAACCTGAACCTCCGCGCGCAGGCATCGTCCGGCTCGGCTTCCCGGATCTTGCTCACGATGCCAAAGGGCTCAATCGTGACGATCTACTCCACCTCAAACGGCTGGTGCTATGTCGACTATCAGGGCACAAAGGGCTATTGCTCCGCGTCTTACCTCAAGGTTGGTTAAAATAATTTTAAGCTGCAAATGGACGAATCTTTCGTGCATTTGTATGCGAAAGGACTTTCTACCGATTGGATAAAAAACTCCTCAACCGCATATTCCTGCTTTCGGCGGCGGGCGTGCTGCTCGTGCTTGGCGCCATCGGTGCCCTGCGCGCGGCTCGTCCGGTGGTGGACACAGGCCCTGTGGTCATGGAGCAGGCCAAGATCGATACGGTCAACGTCGAGACGGTGGAAGCCACCCCCGCGCCGACAGAGGAGCCGGTGACCTATGCAAACACCGTGCTTTTGCTGGTCGATCGCGTGCCGGTGATGACGCTCTCCTCCGAACTCGCGGCAAAGCAGATGCTATGGGAATATCTAAACAGCAGCGCGACAGCGCCGGAGGGGGAGCAGTTCCTTTCCGCCAAGTTTGACTGCGAGCTGATCCTGGCGCAGGGTGACCCGGTCGTGAAACCCATGGAGACGAGCGACGCGCTGAGCATGCTTGCGCAAAATCCGGCACTGGTGCCGATTCGCGTGACCACGCTGCGCAGCGAAGACGCCGAAACCAGCCCGGAGATCAGCGAAAGCAGCGAGCCCGCCCTGCCGAAAGGCACGCGCATCATTGCTCAGCTTGGCACGGGCGCGGTCACGCAGACGCGCATGCAGGCGGTCTATCGCGCGGGCGTGCTGCTGGAGATAGGTGCGCCGGAGACGCGGACGCTGCGCCTCGCGCGCGCAACCATCGTCCGCACGGGAACCTACACCAAGAAGGACACGTCCGGCACGCCGGATCGTCTGGAGGGTGAGGAGGGCAAGAGCGGGGGAGACCTTCTGCTCGGCTACCCGATGCGCGGGCAGGTGGTGCACTATTTTGGCTATGTCAACGGAAAGATGAACTACGGGCTGGAGATCAGCAACAGCGCGGGCACCAACATCGTCGCGCCCGGAGAGGGCGTTGTGGTGTATTGCGCGGAGCGCGGGGCATATGGTTTCGTCGTGGATATCGACCACGGCAACGGCTTTGTTTCGCGGCTGACGCATCTTGCCGACGTGCAGGTAGAGCTCAACCAGCGCGTGTTCATCGGCGACACGGTTGGCACCCTCGCGGAGGACGCGGACGGCGGCAAACCTGTGCTGCACTACGAGCTCATCATCGACGGCATCCCTTACAACCCGCTGTTCTACATCGACTAACTGATTCGAGACAACAAACGATTTACACATAAAAACAGGATGGCGCGTGCCATCCTGTTTTGTTTTGTCTCTTATTCCATCTCTTTGAGCCGCGCTTCCAGCTTTTTCTTGACCCGCTGGATGGCGTTGTCCACGCTCTTGGTGGTGATTTGAAGATGATCCGCAATCTGCTGGTAGGAGTATCCGTAGAGATACAGCCCCAGCGCGCCGCGTTCGAGCTTGCTGAGCGAATGCTCGATGCTGTCCGCCACCGCCGCATAGTTCTCCCGGCCGATGAGCACCTCCTCCGGGTCGCTGATGCGCGTGCTGGTGAGCACGTCGATCAGCGGGCGCTCGGTTTCGCCTTCGTAGACCGAGCGGTTGAAGGAGATATAGGTGTTGAGCGGGATGTGCTTCTTGCGCGTTGCTGCCTTGATGGCGGAGATGATCTGCCGCGTGATGCACAGCTCGGCAAAGCCGCGAAACGACGCCAAACGGTCAAACTGATAGTCCACAACCGCCTTATACAGGCCGATCATGCCCTCCTGAATGATGTCCTCGCGGTCCGCGCCGATGAGGAAATACGTGCGCGCCTTGCTGCGGACGATCTGCTTGTAGCGCGCATAGAGCGCCTCTTCGGCGCGTGCGTCGCCTGCGCGATGCAGCAAAAGCAGATCCTCGTCACTCAGCGTCTCGTAGTTCTTCATTCAATCCTGTCCTGTTTCACTTATTTCAGCACGCGGCACAACTGATTGCTTTATTCGGCTTTATCCTGTCTCTTTTTCTCAAACATGAGGATGCCGGCGGCAACACCCGCGTTGAGCGAGCCGATCTGGCCGTATTGCGGAATCGAGATCAGGAAGTCGCATTTTTCGGTGACGAGCTTGCTTAATCCGTCGCCTTCTCCGCCGATGACCAGCGCGAGCGGGCCGTTGAGCCCCTGCTTTGTCATGGGCTGACCCGTCATGTCCGCGCCCGCAACCCAGAGCTTCGCGCGCTTGAGTTCGTCGATCGCTGCGGGGATATTCACGACGCGCGCAATCTTGACGTGCTCCGTCGCGCCCGCGCTGGCTTTCACCGTCGCCGCGGTCACAGAGGCGCTTCTGCGCTTGCCGATGATCACGCCGTGCGCACCCGCGCACTCCGCGCTGCGGATGATGGAGCCGAGGTTATGCGGGTCGAGGATGCCGTCGAGCACGACGACGAACGGTTCTTCGTTCTTTTCGCGCGCAACAGTTAGGATATCCGCAACGGTGCAGTATTCCACACCCGCGGCATACGCCACGATGCCCTGATGGTTGCCGGGCTTGCCGCCGTGGCCAAAGGGCAGGCAGATTTCGTCGAGATGACGCTTGTCCACCTCGCGGATGACGAGCTTGCGCTCGCGTGCGAGGCCGAGGATTTCGCGCAGCGAACCATCCGGCTCGCCGACGACTTCCACGCGGTCAATGCTGCGTTCGCTCTTGATGGCTTCCTTGACCGAATTGCGGCCGAGGATGAGGAACGGGAGCTCGTCCGGCTCGACGGCGTCGGGCTCGCCTTCGCCGGGCGCATTGCGCAGGCGCATATCTTCGCCGCGGCGGTCGTCGAATGCGGATGTTTTGTTGTAGGGCTTCTTCTCAAAGGGGCGGTTTCCCTGATATCCCGTGCCCTGCGGACGGTCGCCATACGGACGGTTGCCCTGATAGCCTTCTCCGGCGGGCTTGTCGCCAAAGTCGCGCTTACCCTGATAGCCGGTGCCTTGCGGTCTGTCGCTATACGGCTTTTTGCCCTGATAGCCGCCACCCTGCGGACGATCGCCATACGGACGGTTGCCCTGATAGCCTTCGCCTGCGGGCTTGTCGCCAAAGTCGCGCTTACCCTGATAGCCAGCACCTTGCGGTCTGTCGCTGTACGGCTTTTTGCCCTGATAGCCGCCGCCCTGCGGACGATCGCCATACGGGCGATTGCCTTGGTAGCCTTCTCCGGCGGGCTTGTCGCCAAAGTCGCGCTTACCCTGATAGCCCGTGCCTTGCGGACGGTCGCCGAAGGGCTTTTTGCCCTGATATCCGCCGCCCTGCGGACGATCGCCATAGGGACGGTTACCCTGATAGCCTTCTCCGGCGGGCTTGTCGCCAAAGTCGCGCTTACCCTGATAGCCGGTGCCTTGCGGACGATCGCTGTACGGCTTTTTGCCTTGATAGCCGCCGCCCTGCGGACGATCGCCATAGGGACGGTTACCCTGATAGCCTTCTCCGGCGGGCTTGTCGCCAAAGTCGCGCTTGCCCTGATAGCCAGTGCCTTGCGGACGATCGCTGTACGGCTTTTTGCCCTGATAGCCGCCGCCTTGCGGACGATCGCCATACGGACGGTTGCCTTGATAGCCTGTTCCCGCGGGCTTGTCGCCATAGGAGCGGTTACCCTGATAGCCTTCGCCAGCCGGCTTGTCGCCGAAGTCGCGCTTACCCTGATAGCCCGCACCGGCGGGTTTATCACCGTATGTTTTTTTACCCTGATAGCCCGCGCCGGCGGGTTTGTCACCGTATGTTTTTTTACCCTGATAGCCGCCCGCTTTCGGGTAGCCGCCCTTTTTCTCGCCGGGGCGCGAAGAAGAACCCTTATTCTGGCCACCTTGGCCGGAGCCGTACTGTTTCGGCATGGAATTGTTTCCTCATTTCAATCTCAAAATAGTCTTTTTTGGGGATGGCGATATTGTTCCGGCTGATGGTTCAGCCCGAAACAATCCATCACCTCATGCTTGTATTTTATGGCTTTTTTTGCTCCGGCTTGGGTTCCGGCTGAAAATAATACGTCATCAGCTCATTAAGCCGCTCGTCCGCCCCGCTTAAAAACAGCCAGCCGACCATCGCCTCAAGCCCTGTCGCCGTGTGGTAGTCCGCGGCGGAGGCATTTTTGGGCATGGTGCCGCTGTGGGCATTGCGCCCGCGGCGAAAGACTGCGCTTTCGTCGTCGGTCAGATGGGGTTCCATCCTGCGGTAGGCTGCTGCCTGTCCCGCCGCGCAAACAAATTTGCTCGCGGCGAGGTGCAGCTCGTGCGGGGAGCGCGCGAACTGGTCGTTGAGGTAGATACGCGCGTAAAGATCGCAAACCGTGTCGCCGATTTGTGCCAGCGCCAGCGGTGCTAATTGCCGCGGGTTTGCGCAGGCTTCCGCCTGTGTTGCGCGCCTTATTTCATCAATCATGGCCATACACAATTATTCTATCCTTTTGTAAAATACAAAGCAAGTAATATCGCTTATATACTTAAAATCGGGGCAGAAAGCGGGCGGCGGGCCTGACGGCCCGCTCGCTCGTGAGGGTGAAATACAAAGCAAGTAATAATCCCTCTATACTGAGATTTGGGCTAGAAAGCGGGCGGCGGGCCTGACGGCCCGCTCGCTCGTGAAGGTGATATACAAAGCAAGTAATATCGATTATGCCCTGAAGTATTTCCCCAAAAGAATAAAGAAGAACAGATATTTTACTTGACAACCGAGTGATAAGTGGCTAGAATAGCAAACAATATATGATATTCCAAAAGCTGTGAAGGGAACAAGACGTGGCCTCTTCCGCTCAGAGAACCGGTGGTTTGGTGCGAACCGGTGCGGCAGTCCATGTGTATGGCTCATCCCGGAGCTTTTCGCCTGAACCATTGCGTTAGGGTGAAACGACTGACCCCGTTAACGGTCTAGGCCTTGATGGAGGCCAATGAGGGCTATTCGGGAAACCGAAGGCTAAACCAGGGTGGTACCGCGTGACACACGCCCCTGACCAATTCGATTTGGTCGGGGGCTTTTTTATATCCTCTGATCGTCCATTAGAATTTGATTTGGTTAGAGGAGTCTCTTATTATCCTCTGACCGCGAAAGAGAACAATTTGATCAGAACGTTTTGTGATTCTGACCGTGAAGCCAAAGAGGAGGAGATTACCCATGCAACACACATTTCATAAGTACGTCCCGTTTGTACCGATCCAAATGCAAAAGCGCACCTGGCCCGACAAGCAGATCACCCAGGCACCCGCCTGGTGCTCTGTCGACCTGCGGGACGGCAATCAGGCGCTGGTCGATCCCATGAACGTCGAAGAAAAGCTTCGTTTGTTTCATATGCTGGTCGAGATCGGGCTAAAAGAGATCGAGGTGGGTTTTCCCTCCGCTTCCGAAACGGAGTTTGCGTTTATCCGCACGCTGATCGAAGGCGGGCATATCCCCGACGACGTGACCATTCAGGTGCTGGTGCAGGCGCGTGCGCACCTCATCCAGCGCACGTTCGAGGCGATTGCGGGCGCGAAAAACGTCATTCTGCACTTCTACAACTCCACCTCGACACTCCAGCGCAAGGTCGTCTTCCGCATGGAGATGGACGGCATCGTCAACATCGCGGTGGAAGCGGCGCGGCTGATTCGCAAACTCGCTGCTCCCGTGATCGCGTCCGGCGTGAACCTCAGATATGAATATTCTCCCGAATCGTTCATGGGCACTGAGATGGACAACGCAGTCATGATCTGCCAGCGCGTGATGGAAGAGCTCCACGCAACACCGGAGAACCGCGTGATTCTCAACCTGCCATCTACAGTAGAAAACTGCATGCCCAACTATTTTGCAGACGAGATTGAGTATTTCATCGCAAACCTGCCCAACCGTGACAGCGCGATCATCTCGCTTCATCCGCACAACGACCGCGGCTGCGGTGTTGCCACGGCGGAGCTGGGCTTGCTCGCGGGCGCAGATCGCGTCGAAGGCACGCTCTTTGGAAACGGGGAGCGCACGGGCAACGTAGACCTTGTGACGCTGGCGATGAACCTCTTTACCCAGCGGGTCGACCCGCAGCTGGACTTTTCGAACATCAACAAGATTAAGGAGGTATTCGAGAGCGTCACCAAGATGCGCATCGGCGAACGGCAACCGTATGCGGGCGAGCTCGTGTTCACCGCGTTTTCGGGTTCGCATCAGGATGCGATCAACAAAGGCTTTCAATATATGAAGGAATCCAAGAGCGATTATTGGGAGGTGCCGTATCTGCCGATCGATCCTGCGGACGTCGGGCGGCAGTATGAGCCGATCATCCGCATCAACAGCCAGTCCGGCAAAGGGGGAGCTGCGTTCATCATGCAGCAGAATTTCGACTTCGAGCTGCCAAAGGCGATGCATCCCGAGTTTGGCTCGGTGGTGCAGAAGGAGACCGACCGCGTGGGCAAGGAGCTCAAACCCGATCGCATCTACGAACTGTTTATGACAGAATATGTAGACATCAGCGCGCCGTACCGCATGGTCAAGCATACCTTCAACGAGATCACGGACGCGGAGGGCAATTCCCACGTGACGTTCTCCGGCACACTGGCGCATAAAGAGACGATGTTTGACGTGGTTGGCGAGGGCAACGGACCCATCGACGCGTTCTTCAACGCCATCCGCGGGCAGAAGATGGACAAGTTCACGTTTGTGGACTACAAGGAGCACGCAATCCGCAGCGGCTCGGATTCCAAGGCGGTGGCGTATATCCACCTGCGCGCACTCAACGGCAAGGATGTCTTCGGCGTTGGCATTTCGCACAACATTAGCCTTGCTCCGCTGCGCGGCATACTTTCGGCGATCAACCGCGCAAAGCGCATGGAGATCATCTAATTCATGATTGCAACAAAAATGGCAGGCCGGGAGGCCTGCCATTTTGTTAGGGCACTGGAGCCGGGCATAGCTCCTGTGAATCCCGTTTAGACCATCAATTCACAAATAGAATTAGAAAACGCGACCGGGTCTTCGATCGGCAACCCCTCGATGAGCAGTGCCTGATCGTAGAGCAGGTTGGCGTATTTTGCTACGCGCGCGTCGTCGGCGCCGAGCTTGGCGAGCACCGTGAACACCGGGTGCGCGGGGTTGATCTCCAGCACGCGTTCGGCTTTCACCGTTCCGTCGGACACCGGCATATTGGCGAGCACCTTCTCCATCTCGATGGAGAGCGGACCGTCGCTGGTCAGGCACACGGGCGAGCTCTTGAGTCGGTCGCTGAGGCGAACGTCCTTGACCTTGCCACTTAGAGACGTTTTCAGCGCGGCGAGGATGTCCTTGTTCTCCTCCTGCGCGCGCTCCTGCGCTTGCTTTTCCTCGTCCGAAACAATGTTGAGGTCGGCATCGGAAACGGACTTGAACGTCTTTTCCATATAGGTGCCGAGCATGCGCACGGCAAATTCGTCCACGTCGTCCGTCATGCAGAGGATGTCGTAACCCTGATCGCGCACGCGCTCGGTCTGCGGGAGCTTCATCGCGCGCTCAACCGTCTCCGCCGAGACATAATAGATGTGCTTCTGGTCTTCCTTCATCGCTTCGACGTATTCCTTCAGCGAGACGAGTTTGTTTTGAGCCGCGCTGTGATACAAAACGAGGTCGGAGAGGAAGTCCTTGTTCATGCCGTAGTCGCTGTAGAGGCCGTATTTGACCGGCAGCTTAAAGCTCTTATAGAACTGCTCATATTTCTCGCGGTCGTTGTCCATGAGCTTCTTGAGCTCGGTCTTGATCCGCTTTTTGAGCGTCACGCCGATGGTCTTGAGCTGGCGGTCGTGCTGCAAGAGCTCGCGGGAGATATTCAGCGAAAGATCGCTGCTGTCCACAAGCCCGCTGACAAAGCCGAAATAGTCCGGTAGCAAATCCGCGCATTTTTCCATGATCAGCACGCCGCTGGAATAGAGCTGCAAACCGCGCTGATATTCTTTCGCGTAGAAATCATACGGCGGGTTTTTCGGAATATAGAGCAGAGCGTCGTAGTTCACCACGCCCTCGCCGCTGAAATGGATGGTCAGAAGCGGGTCTTCGTAGTCGTGGAACTTGCTCTTGTAAAACGCGTTATAGTCCTCATCCTTGAGTTCGCTCTTAGGTTTTTTCCAGAGCGGAATCTGGCTATTGAGCGTTTCGTCCTCGGTGACACTCTCCGTGTCCTTGGGGTCGCCGTTCTTCGGGCGGGTGTGGGTGTGCTCCATGCGGATGGGGTAGCGGATGTAGTCCGAATACTGCTTGACCAGCTGGGAGACGGTGTAAAACTCTAGGAAGCGGTCAAACTGCTCGTCTTCGGTGTTGGCCTTGATCTTGAGGGTGATGACCGTACCGCATTCGGGCTTTTCCGACTTGGTGAGGGTATAGCCTTCGCGGCCTTCGCTCTCCCAGAGCCACGCTTCGTCGCTGCCGTAGGCGCGGGAAAGCACCTGCACATCGTCCGCCACCATAAAAGAAGAGTAGAAGCCAACGCCGAACTGGCCGATGATGTCCACCGCGTCGCCCACGTCATGCTCTTTTTTAAACGCGAGCGTGCCGCTCTTGGCGATGGTGCCGAGGTTTTCGTCGAGCTCGTCCTTCGTCATGCCGATGCCGTTGTCGGTGATGGTCAAAATGCGCTTGTCCTTGTCTGCAGAGATGCGGATTTCGAAATCCTCGCGGTTTTTGCCGACCTTGTCGTCCGTCAGCGAGAGGAAATAGAGCTTATCCATCGCGTCGCTGGCGTTGCTGATGAGCTCGCGCAGGAAGATCTCCTTGTGCGTGTAGATGCTGTCGATCATCAGGTCGAGAATGCGCCGCGATTCCGCCTTGAATTGTTTTTTTGCCATGGGAAGTACGCCTCCATCATGAATACAAATTCTTATTAGCACTCAAATGGATCGAGTGCTAATCTAGCATACTACGCCATCGGGCTGTTTTCAAGCGCACACGCGCGCTTCTACAATATTTTCACAATCTTGCCGGGAAGAAACGCAAAAAAAAGACGGAGGTTTTCTCCGTCTATCAAAGTGATTTGCTTTATGCGTTTGCCGTCGCAGGAATTTCCGGAGAAACATCCTTTAAGAGTTGCATGAACTCCTCGCCTGTGATGGTTTCGCGCTCCAGCAGGTGCGCCGCAAGCCGGTGCAGCGTGGGTTCGTTTTCCCGGAGAATCTGCTTTGCCCGCTGATGCGAGCGCTCCACGATGGCGATGACTTCCGCGTCGACGCGCGCCGCCGTGTCCGAAGAGCAGGTCATGGCACCCTCCTGCGCGAGGTAGGGGTTGCTGTTGCACTCCAGCGCCACCATGCCAAACGCATCGCTCATGCCGTAGCGCACGACCATCGCGCGGGCGATTCGCGTCGCCTGCTCAATGTCGTTGCTCGCTCCCGTGGTGATGGTGCCAAACACGACTTCCTCCGCGGCTCTGCCGCCGGTGAGGGTGGAGATCTTGTTCTCCGCTTCTTCGCGGGTCATGAGATAGTGTTCGCTCTCGTCCACCTGCATGGTGTAGCCCAGCGCCCCGCTTGTGCGCGGTACAATGGTGATCTTGTGCACCGGCGCGCTCTCGGTTTGCTTGGCGGCGACCAGCGCGTGGCCGATTTCGTGATACGCCACGATGCGCTTTTCCTTGGGGGAGATGACTGCGTTCTTTCGCGCATAGCCCGCGATGACCACCTCGACGCTTTCCTCCAAATCTTCCTGCTCGACGATTTCCCGCTTCATGCGCACGGCGCGCAGGGCGGCCTCGTTGATGATGTTGGCGAGATCCGCACCGGAGGCGCCGCTGGTTGCGCGCGCGATGCCTTCAAAATCCACGGCTTCGGAGATTTTTACGCCGCGGGCATGCACACGGAGGATATCCGTGCGGCCCTTGAGATCCGGCAGCTCCACATGGATGCGGCGGTCAAAGCGACCGGGGCGCAGAAGCGCCGGGTCGAGCGAGTCCGGCCGGTTGGTCGCGGCGAGGATGACGACGCCTTTGCGCGCGTCAAACCCGTCCATCTCAGTGAGCAGCTGGTTCAGCGTTTGCTCGCGTTCGTCGTTGCTGCCAAGTCCGTTGTCGCGCTTTTTGCCGATGGTGTCGATCTCGTCGATAAACACGATGCAGGGCGCCTTCTGCTCCGCCTGGGAGAAGAGGTCGCGCACCTTGGCCGCGCCCATGCCGACGAACATCTCGACAAACGCGGAGCCGGAGATGCTGAAAAACGGCACATTTGCTTCGCCCGCAACGGCCTTTGCCATGAGTGTTTTACCCGTGCCCGGAGGACCGACGAGCAGCGCGCCCTTGGGCAGCTTTGCGCCGATTTCGGCATAGCGCGTGGGGTTATGAAGAAAGTCGACGATCTCCAAGAGCGCTTCTTTCGCCTCGTCCTGTCCCGCAACGTCGCCGAAGGTTTTGCCGGTCTGCGCTTCCACATAGATCTTCGCGTTGGCTTTGCCAAAGGCGAGCGCATTGCCCATGCCGCCCGGCATGCCGTTTTGCATGCGCTTCATCAAAAATTGTCCGAGGCCGACGAAGATTAAAATCGGCAGCACCCAGGTGATTAAAAAGCTCATGAGCGGGTTAGCCTGCGTGGGGATGCTCGCGGTGAACTTGATGCCAGCCTTGTCGAGACGCTCCACAAGCGTATCATCCGGCCAGATGCCGGTTTTATAATAGAGCGTTTTGTCGCCCTCTCCGCTGGTAAATGTGATGGTCTGCGTCGTTTCGTCGCGGGAGACTTCGTCGATCTTACCCGTGTCCACCATGGAGAGAAACTCGCTGTAGCCGACCTCTTTGACCTCGTTTTGCAGCAATTCGGGAAACACAAAGGCGTTGAGCAGCAGTAAGACGATCATCGCGATGACTGCATAGTAATAGATCGGCTTTTTAGACGGTGTATGTTCTTTCATTTATGTTTAGTTATTTCCTTAATTCTTTCATTCCAAAAAGTATAGCAATAGTAGATGTACCGTACAGAAACTACACTTCTAATATTCCAAAACAGTGTAGCAAAAATAGTTGTACTATACAGAAATTACCCGCAAAATCAGCGACCCATGCCGTGGAGCACGAGCTGCTCCGCCATCGCTGCCATCTGCACAGGCGTTTCCTTCATGTCGCGCGTGAACCATTCGCGGATGATACCGATGAAGCCGGAGGCGAGGAAGGAGAAATAGTAGTCATACTGCTCCGGATCCTTCTTTTGCTCTTTCCGCCAGAATTCGAGCACGCGGTCACGAATCATGTCGATGAGCTTGTTGAAAAACGCCATGTCGCCGTTTCCGCCGAGAAAAGCAGAGCTCAAATCCGCATTGACGGAGAAGAACTCGAACAAGTCCAATAGTAAGGACAGCGGTCTGGATTCCAGATCCTCCGCCGGGTGCGCGCGGACAATCTCCTCAAACTCGTCAAACACTTCCTGCTCTACCTGCTCTACCATGTCGTAGATATCGCGGTAATGCAGATAAAACGTGCAGCGGTTGATGTCCACAAGCTGCGCCAGCTCGCGAACGGTGATGTCCTTGATCGGTTTTTCGCGCATGAGCTGCGTGAGCCCTGCGCGGAGCTGCATACGTGTTTTGCGCACGCGGCGATCCATTTTCTTGTTTTCCAAGGGAGATGACCTCCGTTATCATATTATGTTTTGCGTGTCATGCGGGCAGATGAAAAATCTACCCAATGAAAAGGTTTCTTGCGGGCGGATATCCTCCGTCCGTGCTCATCTCAATATAAACGAAACCTGCTTATAAATCAACACAGATAGATGAAAATGGTGTTAACACAACGTGAACTTGAGCAGAAATTGCGACAAAAAAGAGAGGCGGTGTGCTTGCCGCCTCCCGTGATTGTACCTGGTGTTTACTTCGGGTGGCTCAGCTTATATTCCTTGACGCGCTGGTGGTAGAGCTTGATGTTGTCAAACGAATAGCCGATCAGACAGTTCGGGTTTGCCGTATAGATGGCGCGCGCCGTGTCGGTGAGCACCTGGTCGTTGACGCCGCGTGCGGTGAGCACGATCGTTTTCCCGTTGGTCAACCCAGCCATGATCTGCTTGCCGACGGGTACGCCATAGCTGCGCTGTGTGCGCTGATAGGCCCAGCCGATGTCCTCATATGGCAGAACCCAGCCGCTGCTGCCGCAAAACACGAATTGTTTGGAGAGGATCAGCTTGGCTTTCGGGAAGGACATGCTCTCCGGCGAGGAGAATTCCGTTTCCGACTCGTCCAGCTTGCCGAGTTCATAGAGGCGCTGTTCGCTCTTTTGATAATTGCGCCGCAAAGAGGAGCTCTGCAGAACAACCGCGAGGAAGAAAAGCCCGAAAACAACCGCACCGACGAGGTATAATACGGCGTTCACGTCCGCATTACTCGTGCCTTCGTTGAGATAGTTTCCGCCGAAGACTTCTTCAAACTCCGTAAACGAGAAGCCATAATACTCGCTCATCGATTGCGTGTCGTCATAGGAAATATAAGTGGGCATACCGCTCAGCCGCGTCGGGGTGGGATAGGTGTAGTTCATATAATCATCCGTGCCGTAGGCGTTATATGCGTCCACATGCGGCTTGAGCGACTCAAATGTCTTGTCGTCCAGATCGATCAGGAACCAGTTGCCGTCGGGGTCCATGGCTTCGTAGAAGGTATAGTTCTCGTCGCCGGTCACCTGATAGACCCAGTCGGAGAGCAGCAGTACATCGATATACGAATAGGTGTCGTCGCTCGTGGCATGCGTCATGCGCACAGGCTCCGGCTTGGGTTTTGTAAACTCATATGCCGCGCCGAGAATCATCAGCGAGAGCACGACCGCGAGTATGATTTGCCAGATGCGCATGCCCTTGCTGGGCGCTATAAATTCAGACAGCGTCTGCTGTTTTGCCGTGTTTGTTTCCATCGAGAAATATTCCCCCCGTATCCAGTTGATTTGATTAGTATACATGATCTGCGTGTACTCGTAAAGAATTGCATACAACACACGTCTGCTCTGGCGGGGGAGATACGCGCTGTGCTAGAATGAATGCGGAGGAATGAATGCCATGCTGAGAATTGCGCAATGTTCCGATCTGTTTTACCCCATCCTGGACGGTGTGAGCCGTGTGGTGAATGCTTACGCGCGGGAGCTCTCCGCTCTGGGGCAGGAAGTCTATGTCATCACCCCGCTTGTCACGCAGGGATATCGCGGCAGGCTTCCGTATGAGATCCTCGATTATGTCACGTTAAATATGCCCGGCGGCACGCAGATGCGGGCAACCGCCGCTACGCTGGATATGCACTATCTGACGCGTGTCAATGCGCACGAGTTTGATATTGTGCACGCGCACAGCCCCGGTTCTGCCGGTATGGAGGCGGTGCGCATAGCGGACAAATGCCATGTGCCGCTGGTCGGCACCTTCCACACGAAATACATCCGCGAATTCCTGATGAATGCAAAGGACGAGCGGCAAAGCCAGCTTTCACAGTATTTCGCATTTGATTTTTTCAACCGTTGTGACGAGATCTGGGTCGTCAGCGAAGAGGCGCGGTCTTTTCTCTACGAGCGCGGGTTTGAGGGAAATATTGAGGTGTTTGACAACGGCACCGAGCTTGACGAGGCGGACGAGGAGACGAGAACCCGCGCGCGGGAGACGTTTCACCTCTCCCAAACGCCAACGCTCCTGTTTGCGGGCAGTCTCGACCAACAAAAGAATCTCTCGCACGTGTTTGAAGCGGCGGCGCTGCTGCGCCAGCGCGGGCTGGAGTTCCAGCTGCTCATTGCGGGCAGCGGGCCGGAGGAAAAGCACGCGCGCACACTGGCACGCGATTTGAGCCTGCTGGGTACCGTGCGCTTTCTGGGGCAGATTGCGGATGAATCGCTGCTCAGCGGACTATATGCCGAAAGCGCGCTTTGCCTGTTTCCCATGCAGCGCATCAGCGCGGGGCTCGTCGTGCGCGAGGCCGCGGTGCAGGGCACGCCTTCGCTCGTCATCGCGGGCAGTTTGCCGGGCGAGCTGATCACCGACGGCGTCAACGGGCTCACCTGCGGGGACACGCCGGATAGCATGGCGGACGCGATTGCTCAGTATTTGAGCGACCCGGCGGCGCAGGCGAAGATGCGTGCGCAGGCGCGCGCCATGGCACCCGTCCCGTGGGACGCGGTGATCTCCCGTGTCAACGCAAGATATGAATCCCTCGCGGGGATGGAGCGCGCGCAGCTCAGGCGCAAGCGCGGACTCTTCCGCAAAGAGATGGACAAGGTGGATCTCACCTTGCAAAAGCGCGCGATGGACATGATCTGGAAGTTTCTCACGCAGGACACCCAGCATCTCTATCCCTATGCGCACAGCCCGCAGAAGCCTGTGTTTCTGCCGCAGCCCGAATCAAAGCCGCTGCCGCGCAGCACGCCGGAGAAAGAGGGCATCTCGTCTCTTGCCATCAACGCGCTGCTCGACGCAATCCATTCCGACGAGGCGGCAAAGGCGCACGAGATCATGATTTTGCGCAACGGAAAGGTGATTGCCGAGGCGAACTGGTCGCCCTACGACAGCCGCCTTCCGCACCAGCTCTATTCGCTGAGCAAGAGCATCACCGCAACCGCCGTCGGCATGCTCACAGACGAGGGCTTGCTGGATCTTGACGAGCGCATCTGCGATATCTTCTTTGACAAAGCACCGGAGGCGGCGACGCATCCCGCGCAGAAGATGACCGTGCGCATGCTGCTGAACATGAGCACGGGCACGTATTTTAACGAGGCGGGTTCCGCGGTCGGCACGGATTGGGAGCGTGACTTTTTGCACGCGCCGGTGAAGTTTGAGCCAGGCAGCGCGTTTGAATACAATTCGATGAACACCTACATGCTCGCTGCCATCGTCCGCCGCAAGACGGGCGAAACGCTCACGGACTATCTCAAGCCGCGCCTGTATGAGCCGCTGGCGATCGAGTCGCACTACTGGGAAACCTGCCCCAACAGCACGGAGAAAGGCGGCTGGGGACTTTCGCTGACGCCCGAGAGCGTTGCCAAAATCGGCCAGCTCTACCTGAACAAGGGCGTTTGGAAGACGCTGCTTGGCGAGAAACGTCTGCTGAGTGAGAAATGGATCGCGGAGGCGACGCGCTCGCAGATCGACACCCCGCACGGGGAGATCACCTTTGGTTACGGCCACCAGATCTGGATGACCGCGCGAGAGGGCGCGTTTCTCTTCAACGGTGCGTTCGGGCAATATATGCTCGCCCTGCCGGATCTCAACGCCATCGTCGTGCTGTTTTCCGGCACCTCGCGCCTCTTTGCGCAGGGCGGCGTGATGGACTATGTCACCAGCGCGTTTGACGGAATCGGCGAGAAACCCCTGCCGCGAGACGCGCGCGCGGAGGATGCGCTGGAGACCACGATTTCAGCGCTCAGCTCCCGCTCCCGTGCGCCGTTCTTCCTCGCGGAGCGCAGGAGTGTCCCACTGGAGGAGATCACCGCACTTCTGGCGGATCGGGTTTACTCATTTGACAGCAACATCGGCGGGCTGATGCCGTTTATCCTGCAGAGTGTGCACAACAACTTCACCACGGGGCTTAAGCAAATCGTCTTCTCCCGCGCGGAGGACGGCGCGCTCGCCGTCGAGATGGTGGAAGGGGAGTATAAGCACCGCTTCACGCTGATCGAGAGCGGCTACACTGAGGCGACGATTACGCAGCGCGGGGATGTGTTTGAGGCACGCTTTGCCGTGCAGACGGAGATTTCGGAGACCGGCGAACTCTCGCTGAACATCGTGTCGCACTTTATCGAGACACCGTTTACGCGACTGATACGCATCACGATCACGGGGGAGGACACGCTGAAAATCGTGTTCGACGAAAACCCGAGCATCAAGGATGCCTCCGAAATGTTGATGGAACTCACGGGAATCACCCGCATGGACATTGTGCGCAATGTGTTGCCCCTGCTCAAACAGGAGAGGATGCAGCACACGCTCCGCACGTTTACCACCGTCACCGTGCAGGGGAAACTGTAGAGGAAATTTGCGCCTGCGGCGCATGTTACCACGCGGGGTAATTTGAATGGTCCTGCGAATGTAGGATTGACGGATATACCACTTGTGGTAAATTTGATTGTATATGCATTGTTACAGGTGGTGACTTCATCAAAATCTTATAAGATTTCGCAAAAAGAGAGCGGAACCGTCAGGTTCCGCTCTCTTGCGTTACTCCCGTTAAGCCGACTGCTTGGGTTTCTTTGCGGCCTTCTTTTCGCCTGTACTCTCGACGAGCAACGGCGGACAGACCTTGTCGATGACATCCTTGGTGATGCGGCAGTAGCCGACGTCATCACGCGAGGGGATGTCGAACATGATGTCCAGCATCACGTCTTCGAGGATGGCTCTGAGTCCGCGCGCGCCGGTCTTGCGCTCGATGGCTTTTTTCGCCACGGCACGCAGTGCTTCTTCGTCAAAGCTCAGCTCGACGCCGTCCATCTCAAACAACCGCTGATACTGTTTCATCAGCGCGTTCTTGGGTTCGGTGAGGATGCGCACGAGCGCGTTCTCGTCGAGGTTTTCGAGCGTGACGATAATCGGCATACGACCGACAAACTCCGGAATCAATCCGAACTTGAGCAAATCCTCCGGCAGGATGCTCTTGAGCGTCTCGCCGATGTCCTTTTGCACGTTGCTCGTGATCTCTGCGCCGAAACCCAGAATCTTGTGGCCGATGCGCTTCTCGATGATCTTGTCGACCCCGGAGAACGCGCCGCCGCAGACGAAGAGGATGTTCGTCGTGTCAATCTGGATGAATTCCTGATGCGGGTGCTTCCGCCCGCCCTGCGGCGGAACGGAGGCGACGGTGCCTTCGAGGATTTTGAGCAGCGCCTGCTGCACGCCTTCGCCGGAGACATCCCGCGTGATGGAGACGTTTTCGCCTTTTCTGGCGATCTTATCGATCTCGTCGATGTAGATGATGCCCTTGCTGGCCTTCTCCACGTCGTAATCCGCCGCCTGGATGAGCTTGAGGAGTATGTTTTCCACATCCTCGCCGACATAGCCCGCCTCGGTGAGGCTGGTCGCGTCCGCAACGGCAAACGGCACGTTGAGGATGCGCGCGAGCGTCTGCGCCAGCATCGTCTTGCCGCTGCCCGTTGGCCCTAGCATGATGATGTTGCTCTTTTGCAGCTCGATCTCGTCGTCCTTGTTCACGGGTGTGTGAATCCGCTTATAGTGGTTATAGACCGCAACCGCTAAAGCGCGCTTGGCCATCTCCTGGCCGATCACGTACTGGTTGAGCTGGGCTACGATCTCCTGCGGTTTGGGGATGTTCGTCAGGTCGATGGGTTCGGCCTCTACATCCTCCTCGATGATCTCGCGGCAAAGCTCGACGCACTCGTTGCAGATGTTCACGCCGGGCCCCGCGATGATGCGGTGAACGTCCTCCTGCGCCTTGCCGCAAAACGAACAGCGCACGGTGGACGAATCTTCAACTTTTGTCATAAACTACCCCTTTCCGGGTTATCTGCGCGGGGGAAAGACCTCATCGATCAATCCGTACGCGCGCGCTTCATCAGCGCTCATGTAATTGTCCCGCTCGGTGTCCTGTGTCACGCGCTCGACGCTTTGTCCGGTGCGTGCCGACAGGATTTCATTGAGCCGCTTCTTGAGCTTTAGAATCTGCTCGGCCTGGATGTTGATATCCGTGGCCTGGCCGTGTGCGCCGCCGCTGACCTGATGAATCATGATCTCGGCATTGGGCAGCGCCTTGCGCTTACCCTTGGCACCCGCTGCGAGCAGGAACGCGCCCATGGAGGCGGCAAGACCGATACAGATCGTGGATACTTCGCACTTGATGTACTGCATCGTATCGTAGATGGCGAGTCCCGCACTCACGGAACCGCCGGGCGAATTGATGTAGAGGTTGATGTCCTTGTCGGGGTCGTCGCCCTCTAAAAAGAGCAGCTGGGCAACCACGCTGTTGGCAACGTCGTCGTCGATCGGACCGCCGATGAAGATGATGCGGTCTTTGAGCAGGCGGCTGTAGATGTCATAGCTGCGTTCGCCGTGACTCGTCTGCTCGATGACCATTGGGATGAGGTTCATTTTTGCTCCCTCCTTCTTAGGGGAAATGGGTGTCTCTATTTGAAAAGCTTTAAGCGTTACTCTTTGGGTTCAGCCTTTTTCGTCGCTTTCTTCGCGGGTTTCTCGGCTTCGGCTGCGTCGTCGGCCTTCTTGGCGGCTTTCTTGGCGGGCTTCTTGTCGGAATCATCCTTGACGAGCACGGCGTTGTCCGTCACGATTTTGACGGCTTTTCTCGCCAGCACGTTGTCGCTGAGGTATTCGCGGTCTTCTTCCTTGAGCGTCTTCTCAAACTCTTCCGCGCTCTTGCCGCTGCCGGCCGCGTATTCCGCGATGATGGCCTTCATGTCGTCTTCGTTGCAGGTCACGCCCTCTTTTTCGCCGATGGCTTCGATGACGAGCTGCATCTTGACGCGCGCTGTCGCTTCCGCGCGATAGGTTTCCTTGAGGCCGTTCATGTCGGTGCCGGTGTATTTCACATAGTCTTCCAGCGAGAGCCCGCTCATACTGAGCTGATAGGAGATGTCGCGCAGCATGTAGTTGATCTGGCGCTCGACCATCACGTTGGGGATTTCGACGATGGCGTTGTCCGCGGCGCGCTGGAGGGCGATGTTTTCAATCGCGGTCTGGCGGTTCTTCGCGGCCTTTTCAGCCATCTTGGCTTTTTTGTCCGCTTTGAGTGCGTCGAGGGTGTCAAAGTCCGAAATGTCCTTTGCAAACTCGTCGTCCAACGCAGGCAGTTCCTTGACCTGAACAGCCTTGATCTTGATGGCAAACACGGCGTCTTTTCCGGCGAGAGGAGCAGAATACTCCTCCGGGAACTTGACGGAGATGTCCTTTTCGTCGCCGGCTTTGAGTCCGACGAGCTGCTCTTCAAAACCGGGGATGAACGAGCCGGAGCCGATCACGAGCAGCTGGTCTTCCGCGGTGCCGCCCTCAAACTTCTCGCCGTTCACGCTGCCGGAATAGTCCAGAATCACGCGATCGCCGTTTTCCACGGCGCGTTCCACTTCGATGAAGCGCGCGCTCTTCTCGCGCTCCTTTTCGATTTCGGCCAGCACTTCTTCGTCCTTGACGGCGAAGTCGGGTTCCGGCACTTCGATCTTTTTATAGGCACCGAGGGTGACCTCGGGTTTGAGCTGCACTTCTGCGGTGAAGACGACGCCGTCCGCACTGATGGTGGTGATGTCCAGCGCGGGCTTGTCGATGGCGGTGAGCTTGTGCTCTGCCAGCGCTGCGTCGTACGCATCGCCCCAGACGAGATCGAACGCTTCTTCGTAGAAGGCGCTCTCGCCATACATGCCTTCAATGACTTTGCGCGGGGCTTTTCCTTTGCGGAAGCCCGGCACGTTAAAGCGGTTTGCTGTTTTCTGGTATGCTTTCTGTACGGCTGCGCCGAACGCCTCAGGCGAAACGGAAATCGTCAGTTTTACGCGGTTATTCTCGAGTTTTTCCAAGGTTGACATGTGCTCCTCCAACTGTATATCAAAAAATCTTGTTACGAAATTGGCATAATTCGCCAGTATCAAACAATATTAACATAGGAAATGTCGCATTGCAACCCGGAAAAGCGCCCGTTTTGTGTGACTTTGGCACTCTTGACGCCATTGTGACAACCACGATTTGTCCCGCGCGCAAAACGGTTGGATTTTTATGAAGATATCTGCATAAAAGCTGGCGAAAACACCTATTTTACGCTATATTGGTATGGAACATTATACAATTGTACAAAACCGGGAGGAAAACGCGCTGTGACGGACGAAAAACGCATGGTCCTGCTCAATGGCTTGCCGCAAAAAATTCACATCAAGAGTGCGGATGAACGCAACCCCGTACTGCTGTTTTTGCACGGCGGGCCGGGCGTTTGCAACCGCCACACGGTGATGACGAACCACGCGGATCTGGCGCAGACCTTCACCGTCGTCGCGTGGGATCAGCGCGGCAGCGGCGGCTCCTACTACGGCGCAAAGAAAGAAACGCTCACGGTCGATCAGATGGTGGAGGACGCAAACGCCCTCGTGCTCTGGCTCTGCGAGCGGTTTCACAAGGATAAGATATTCATCATCGGCGGCAGCTGGGGCAGCGAGCTTGGCACCTATCTTGCCCACCGGTATCCACAGCACATCGCGGCCTATGTCGGCTTTGGACAGGTCGTGGACGGCGCCAAGAATGAGGAGATCAGCTTTGCGTTTGCCATGGAAGAGGCAAAGAAGGCGGGGGACGAGAAGTCAATCGCGATTCTCAACAAGGTCGGGCCTCCGGTCAAGGGCGTCTACAAGGGCGGGTTTGACGGCATGATGGCGCAGCGAAACATTATGATGAAATACGGCGGCTACAGCAAGAGCGCAAAGAAGCGGAGCTACTTTTCCTCCTTCGTCGTGCCGGTGCTGCTCAGCGGCGAATATTCGATCAAAGATCTCTACGGCCTCGTGCGGGGCTACAAATATGTGCTCACCGAAATGTGGGACGCGGTCGGGGCGACCAATTTCCCCGAAACCTGCACGAAGTTTGCCGTGCCGTATTTCGTATTTGACGGCGTGCTGGATCAAAACACACCCGCCTCACTCGTGCAAGGTTGGTTTGACAGCATCGAAGCCCCCGAAAAGGAGCTGATCTGGTTTGAGCAGTCGGGTCACAACCCGATGGGTGACGAGCCGGAAAAATTTAAAAGACTTTTAGTAGACCGCCTAGTCACAATCGCGAAAAAGGAGAAGAACGTATGAATAACCCCGTTGCACAGGAAATCCCCCGCACGCGCTTTCCCGAGAAGCTGGGGTTTTGCACCTTCTCGACGGCGAGCAACGTCGTCTACCAGTTCAAGAGCATCTACTATCTCTTTTTTCTGACCAATGTGCTTAAGATCGATATCCTCATCGCGGGGACAATCCTCACGCTTGGCACCATCTGGGACGCGATCAACGATCCCCTGATCGGCTTCTGGGCGGTCAATCACAAGTTCAAAAACGGGGAGCGCGTCCGCCCGCTGGCGATTTGGTTTGCCGTGCCGTGGGCGATCACCGTCGTGTTGCTCTTTACCGATTTCGGCCTGCCAAACAAGGCTGCCGTCGCGGTGGCGCTGATCGTCTACCTGCTCTTTGAGCTGTTCAACACGTTTGTGGGCATTCCGTATAACAGCATGGGCAGCCTCGCGACCAATCTCGACGCGGATCGCCGCTCGATCAACGTATTCCGCAACCTCGGCGGGGCGCTAGGCGCGGGCATCGGCGCGGTTGCCTGTCTGCCGCTGCTGAGAGCATTTGGCGCGATGGACACGAAGGGAAACCTGATCGACGCCGCCAGCTCCCGTGGATTTCTGCTCACCGCCTGCGTGATGGGTGTGGTCTGCATCATCGGCTGCATCGTGCACTTTTTTACCACCAAGGAGCGTGTCAAGCCCATCGGCGATGACGACGAGAAGCTCTCGGCAAAGACGGTGTTTGGCATGCTGTTTCGCTGCAAGAGCTGGGTGCTCAACATGTTCTACATCATCTGCTACGGCGTCATCAACCTGCTGCTGATGAGCTGTATCACCTATTATGCGACCTATGTGCTCGGCAGCACGGCGGCGGCAACCGCCATTCAGGCGGCCTATCTCGTCGCGGCGCTGGGCTCTTCGTTCCTCGTCTCCGCCATCGACCGTTGGCTGGGCAGGAAGAAGACCATGCTCTTTGCTGCGGCGCTGTTCATCCTCGGCAAAGTCTGGTTCGTGATCAACCCGTTTTCGCTGGGCGCGATCTATGTCAACGCCATCTCGGTGGGCATCGCGCTGACGATTACGTTTGTGATGTTTAACACCAACCGCAACAACATCGTGGACATCATCGAGTGGCAGTCCGGCAGAAGGCTCGACAGCCTCGTCTCCACGGCGGACAATCTCGCAAGCAAGCTCGCGGTCGCGGGGGCGACGCAGCTTGTCGCAATCTCGCTCTCGCTCAACGGCTTTGACGCAAAGCTCCCCGCGCAGCCTGCGGGCGCAATTGCCGCCATCAACGCCATATTGGGTTGGATTCCGATGGTTGTCGCCGCGGTGATGATGGTCGTGATCCTCTTTCTAAACATCGACAAGGACACGAACAAGATGCTGGAGGAGAAAGCGGCTAAGGCTTGATATTGCGCGTACGCATCGGAAACGAAGGCAAACGCATTGCAAATAAAGACAAAAATATGCAACTTAATCGACACCCTTTGTTGATTTGTCAAAAGAACATGATTTGCCATGTGGCAACCAAGATGGTATATTGGACGAAACAGCTTTAGCGGCGCGGCTGATTACAGCGTCAAATCCCAAAGACTGCTTTCGATCATTTAGATAAAGATAGCGTTACATCCCAAAGACTGCTTCGATAATTTAGATATAGATAGCGTCAAATCCCAACGACTTCTTTCGTCAATTTAGATATATAAGGAGCCACCATCATGACAACAGGACACAATTTCTGGGACGCAGGCGTATGGTCGCTGATGATCGAACTGACCATTCTGCTGGTGGGTATGTTGACCGCCAACATGCTGCGCCGCCTGATCAAGCCGCTTCGGCAGTCGCTCATCCCCAGCTCGGTTCTGGGCGGTTTTTTGATCTTGTTTGCCAACATCGCATATGAAAAGATCACAGGCGTCTCGCTCTTTAACCGGGTCACAATGGAGACGCTGACCTATCATGGTCTCGGCCTTGGTTTTGTCGCGATGGCGCTGCGCTCCTCCAAGCGCGAGAAAAACAAGAAATCCAACACAGCCGTGTTTGACGCGGGTGTGACCACCGTCTCTTCCTATCTCTTGCAGGGCATTCTGGGGCTTGCCATCACGGTCGGGTTGTTTTTCCTGATCGGCAACTGGCCTGTCTCCGGCTTGCTGTTGCCGATGGGATACGGTCAGGGTCCTGGGCAGGCATATAACTGGGGACACGTTTACGAGACGGCAACCGCCTATGCGCCGTTCCAGTATGGCGGCAGCTTCGGCCTCACCGTCGCCGCGATGGGCTTTGTCTCCGCAGGACTTGGCGGCGTGGTCTATCTGCAGCGGATGCGGAAAAAGGGCTTGATCAAGTCTTTCCTCGACAATGCGGACGAGATGGAAGACCTCACCGCAGAATCCATTACGGAAAAGGGCGAAATCCCGCTTTCCGAATCGCTCGACAAGCTCACCGTGCAGATCGGCCTTGTGGTGTTTACCTACATGGCGGCGTATGGCGTGATGTATCTGCTCTCCATCGGGCTGGATTCGCTCGGCGGCTTCTTTACCAGCACCGTCAAGCCGCTCATCTGGGGCTTCAACTTCCTCATCGGCACCGTGATGGCAATCCTCGTGCGCAACTTGCTCAAAGGGCTGACCAACCGCGGACGCAGGCAGTATCTCAACAACTTCATGCTAGCGCGCATCTCCGGCGTGATGTTTGATCTGATGGTGGTTGCTAGCATCGCGGCAATCGACCTGACGGCGTTCTCGCATCGCGAGTTCATCATTCCGCTGCTGGCGGTCTGCATCGTCGGCGCGGTTGCGACCTATATCCAGCTCGACTTCATCAGCAAGCGCATCTATCCGGAATATCAGGCAGAGTCGTTCCTCTCGCTTTATGGCATGCTAACGGGCACGGCGAGCACGGGCATCATCCTCCTGCGCGAGATTGACCCGCTGTTTAAAACGCCTGCGGCAAGCAACCTCGTCTACCAGCAACTCTGGGCAATCGTGTTCGGTTTCCCGATGCTGCTGCTGCTGGGTTACGCGCCCATCGGCCTCACCGCCGATCCTGCGACGAGCAACCTCACCAACGTCTGGATCACGCTTGCCGCACTGACCGTGCTGTTTATCGTGATGAACGTCATCCTCTTCCGGCGCGACATCTTTAAGAAGAAGGCAAAATAGTAAAACGCATGCTAACGTAAGGCCTCCGGCGAATGCCGGAGGTCTTTTGCTTGCGAGGGAACCCAGCAAGAGAGGATGTCTGTATTCACGGTTGACATCTCTTATAAAAATACGATACACTTACCACGTAAAAATTGAATATTCGGATGACGGCATCGGGAGAGACTACACAAGAGTAGAGCCGAAGGGGATTGCGCAAGAAACTCTCAGGCAAAAGGACCGATACCCGACGAAGCTTCGGAAAGCTGGATTTTATGCCGGCACCGACGAGGCAATTTCGCAATTCCTATCAAATACGATTGCGAAAGAATCTTTCAGGTACAGATACGGGGCGCGCGACTTTGTTCGCGCGTCCTGTTTTTTTTGTTTTGGTTTTACAAAAGCCGTAGAGACGGCAAATCATTCTTCGCAAGAGTTCTATCTTATTTTATTTGGAGGAAACAACAATGACACTGAAAAACGACCGCAAGTACACCAGCTCCCACGAGTGGCTCTTAGACCTCGGCAACGGAAGCTATCGCGTGGGTCTGAGCGACTTTGCGCAATCCGCGCTGGGCGACATCGTCTTTATAGACCTGCCGCAGCCGGGCGACACCGTCACCGCGGAAGCTTCTCTGGGCGACGTGGAGAGCGTCAAGGCCGTGTCCGAAGTATTAAGCCCCGTGAGCGGCACCGTGACCGCCACCAACGAAGAGCTTTCCGCCGCGCCGGAGAGCATCAATTCCGATCCCTACGGCGCATGGCTGGTCGAGGTGAGCAACGTTACCGCCTTTGCCGAGCTCATGGACGCCGCTGGCTACGAAGCCTTCTGCGCAAACGCGTAATCAAAACAGCCTCCCCTTGCGGGGAGGTTGCTAGTTGTTAAGACTTGCAAAAATACAAATGAGAATTTAAGGAGGGATTGCCTTGGGCAATTTTCTGCCGTCTACCGACGCGCAACGGCGCGAGATGATGGATGCCGTCGGCGTTTCGACGATTGACGAACTCTATACGGATATCCCCGCCGACCTGAGAAAACTCGCGGCGGAGGCTGTAGCTGGCCTGCCGGAGAGCGTATCCGAATTTGAAGCGCTGGAGCAGATGAAACAGCTCGCCAAAAAGAACCGCGTGTTTGACGCGATCTTCCGTGGCGCAGGCGCCTACTGGCACTATGTGCCCGCCGTGGTGAACCGCGTTGCCGCAAAGGAAGCGTTTGTCACCGCGTATACGCCCTATCAGCCGGAGATCAGCCAGGGCATTTTGCAGACGATCTTCGAATATCAGACCATGCTCTGCGAGCTCACCGGTATGGATGCGGGCAACGCCTCCGTTTACGATGGCGCGACCGCAGCCGCCGAAGCCGCCGCCATGTGCCGCGAGCGCAACCGCAACATGACGCTGCTTGCCGCGGGGCTCAACCCCGAATCCATCGAGACCGTGAAGACCTACTCGTTCGGCGCGGATGTGGCATATGCCATCGTGCCGAACAAGAACGGCAGGCTCGATCTTGACGCGCTGAAAACGGCACTCAACACCGGCGTCGCGAGCCTGATCCTCCAGTCGCCAAACTTCTACGGCGTGATCGAGGATGTGCCCGCGATTGCCGAACTCGTCCACGCGGCGGGCGCAAAGCTCGTGCTGAGCATGAACCCCACGGCGATGGCGCTGCTGTCTAGCCCCGGCGAGATGGGCGCGGATGTCGCCATCGGCGACGGGCAACCGCTCGGCATTCCGCTGAGCTTCGGCGGACCATACCTCGGCTTCATGGCGTGCAAAAAGGACATGGTGCGAAAGCTGCCGGGCAGAATCGTGGGTCAAACCACGGATGCGCAGGGTAGACGCTGCTTTGTGCTGACCTTGCAGGCGCGCGAACAGCACATCCGCCGCGAGAAAGCCAGCAGCAACATCTGCTCCAATCAGGCACTCTGCGCGCTGACCGCCGCGGCGTACTGCTCCGCGATGGGCCCGCAGGGAATGAGTGAAGTTGCCCGCGCGTGCTATGACAACGCGCATTATCTCGCAAGCGAACTAAACAAAATCAAGGGCTTTGCGCCGGTCAATCCCGACGCACCCTTCTTCCACGAGTTCCTAACCCAAGCGCCCGCCAACACCGACAAGGCGCTCAAAGCGCTCGAAGAAAAAGGCATTCTCGGCGGACTGCCCGTCGAAGGCGGCATCCTCTGGTGCGCCACGGAGCGCAACACGAAAGCGCAGATCGATCTGTTGGTCGAGACGCTGAAAAAGGCGGTGATCGAATGAAACTCGCATTTGAACGAAGCATTGCCGGTCGTCGCGGCGTCATGATCCCGAAGACCGCCGTGCCGGGGGCAAGCATCTCTGACGCACTGCTGCGCAAAACACTCTTGCATTTGCCGGAGTTGAGCGAAACCGACGTCAGCCGGCACTATTCCGAACTCGAGACGCAGGTCTACGGCGTGAACGTCGGGTTCTATCCGCTGGGCTCCTGCACGATGAAATACAACCCCGCAGTCAACGAGCAGGCGGCCTCGCTGGAGGGTTTCCGCGAGATCCATCCACTCCAGCCCGCCGAGACCGCGCAGGGAGCCATCGAAATGTTTGTCCGCGCAAAGGAACTGCTTTGCGGGCTCGTGGGTATGGACGAGATGACGTTCCAGCCCGCGGCTGGCGCGCACGGCGAGTTTTTAGGACTCTTGCTCATCAAGCGTTATCACGAGACACGCAATGACTGCGCGCGCAAGAAGATCATCGTGCCGGACTCTGCGCACGGAACCAACCCCGCTACCGCGAGCATGGCGGGCTTTACGGTGGTCAACATCTCCTCCGCGCCAGACGGCACCGTCGACCTCGACGCACTTCGCGCGGCGGCAGGCCCCGATACCGCGGGCTTGATGCTGACCAACCCCAACACACTCGGCATCTTTGATAAAAACATTGAAGCGATCACCGAGATCGTCCACGGCGCGGGCGGACTTTGCTATTATGACGGCGCGAACATGAACGCCATCATGGGCGCCGCACGTCCCGGCGACATGGGTTTTGACGTGGTGCACCTCAATCTGCACAAGACGTTCTCCACCCCGCACGGCGGCGGCGGCCCCGGCGCGGGCGCGGTCGGCTGCAAGGAGTGCCTCGTGCCATTTTTGCCGGACAAACTGCCGACGCGAAACGCCGACGGCACCTTCTCCTATGCCGAGATCGAGAGCACGGTTGGACGCATGAAGTCCTTCCACGGCAACTTCCTCGTCGTGCTCCGCGCGCTGACGTATATCACCATGCTCGGCGGCGACGGATTAAAACACGCGAGCGAAAACGCAGTGCTTAACGCAAACTACATGCGCGCGCGGCTGAGTGACGTGCTGCCCGCCGCGAACGATGGCTTCTGCATGCACGAGTTCGTGGTCTCGCTCGAAGGGCTGAAGAAGGAGACGGGAGTCTCCGCCATGGACGTCGCAAAGACCCTGATCGACGCTGGCATGCACCCGCCGACGATGTATTTCCCCCTGATCGTCCACGAAGCGCTGATGTTTGAGCCGACGGAAACCGAGGGCAAGGAGACGCTGGATGCTGCGGTGGACGCGGTGAAAAAGATTCTACTGCGCGCAAAGACCGAGCCGGAAGCGCTCCATCTTTCGCCCGTGACCACGCCCATCGGGCGGCCGGACGAAGTGGGAGCTGCGCGCAACCCCATCCTACGATATGAATTTGCGGAGGCAGTCAGATGAGCGAACTAAAACGCACACTCTTTTATGAGCGCCATGTGGAAGCGGGCGCGACGATGGTCGATTTCGGCGGCTGGGAAATGCCGATTCAATATCCCGACGGCATCGTGACTGAGCACCTTGCAACCAGAAGCGGCTGCGGACTGTTCGACGTGAGCCATATGGGTCGGTTTCGCATCACGGGCAACGACGCAAAGGCGTTTTTGCAGCATGTGCTGACCAGCAACGTCTCCGCGCTGGAACTCCATCAGGCGCAGTACGCCATCATCCCCAACGAAAACGGCGGCGCAATCGACGACGCGTATCTCTATCGCTTCATCGAGGACGCGTACATCCTCGTGGTCAACGCCTCGAATGCCGAGAAGGACTGGGCGCACATGACGCGCGAGATCAAGGCGTTTGACGCGCAGATCGAGAACAAATCCGAAGCCGTCGCGCTGCTCTCCTTGCAGGGGCCGAAGTCCAAGCAGATTTTGAGCGACATGGCGGATGGCGCGTTCCTCACCGAACCGGTCAAAAACGCGCTCGGCACCGTGAAACTCGGTGGCAAAACCGTGCACATCGCCAAGACCGGCTATACGGGCGAACCCGTGGGCTACGAAATCTTCGCCCTGCGTGAGGACGGCGTGTTCCTCTGGGACGAGCTCGTCAAGCGCGGCGCAAAACCCATCGGTCTCGGCGCGCGCGATACCCTGCGCATGGAGGCGGGGCTGCCGCTCTACGGGCACGAGCTGGGGCAGGACAAGGACGGAAATGAGATTCCGATCTTCGCCATCTCGCTTGCGCGCTTTGCTGTGAGCTTTGCGGAGGAGAAAAAGGGTATGATCGGGCGCGCGCCGCTGGAGCGGCAGTTCGCCGCGAGCAGCCGCATCCTCGCACGCGACTTCTCCGACCTGCGAAAACTACCACGCAGGGTACGGCCCATAGCCCTAACCGGGCGCGGCGTGCTCCGCGCGGGATTCCCCGTCTACAAAGATGGAAAAGAAATCGGCTATGTGACGAGCGGTACCATGATTCCGCGCTACGTGGTCGAAAATCAGGGAAGCCTGCTTGAGACCTTCACCGATCAGAAAGCGATGCGCTCGATTGGGCTTGCGCTGCTGGATTCGGATGTATTGACCGACGATATCGTCGAGGTGGATATCCGCGGCAGCAAGATCAGCGCCGTAGTGCCCGCGTGGCACCTGCGCTCCGACGCGCCGCCGTATGCCCGCCCGATCGTGCTGGACGCGCCGGAAGAGCCGAAGGACAAGCCTTCCGCCGATCTGCCCGTCAGCGCGCTGAATTTGCTCAAAAAAGCCGCGGACAACCACGCCTGGCGGCAGGAGCAGTGCATCAACCTGATTCCGAGCGAGATGACCGCCTCACGCGCGGTGCGGCTGCTCAGTGGCAGCGATCCGAGTTTTCGCTATGCCGAGCACAAGCGGACTGCATCGTTTAATGACCACGAAGTGTTCTATTATCAGGGTACGAAGTTCATCGACGAAGTCGAGCGCCAACTAGTTGCAGAGCTGGTCAAATACTTCCACTGCACCGAAGTCGAGGCGCGCGTGATCAGCGGTCAGATGAGCAACGTCACCGTGTTCTCGGCGTTGATGGACTACAAAAACCGCCTCGATCGCAAGCGCACGCCCAAGCGGCTTGGCTACATCCTCAACAACCACATCATCAAGGGCGGGCATCTCAGCGCGCAGCCGATGGGCGCCCTGCACGATTATGTTGCGGTCGATCCCGCAACGGAGCGCTCCGCGGTGGTGAATTTCCCCGTGTTGCGCGAGAATCTCTTCAAGATCGACGTCGAGGAGACCAAGAAGGTCATCGAGCGGTATCGTCCGGAGTTCATCATCTTCGGTAAGTCGATGGTGCTGCACAAGGAGCCCGTCCGCGAGATTAGGCAGTTTGTGGATGAGATGAAGATCCCCACCACGATCATGTACGACATGGCGCATGTGCTGGGTCTCGTCGGCCCGCATTTCCAGATGCCGTTTGAAGAGGGCGCGGAGATCGTTACCGGCTCCACGCACAAGACGTTCTTTGGCCCGCAGCGCGGCGTGATCGCGGTCAACTATAAGGAAGACGAGCTGAAATACGACCTCTGGAAGACGATTCAGACGCGCGCGTTCCCGGGAGCTGTGAGCAATCACCACCTCGGCACGGTTGTGGGGCTTTTGATGGCGGCATACGAGATGAACGCGTTTGGCGACACGTATCAACAGAACGTGATTGCCAACGCAAAGTCGTTTGCGCGGAGCCTGAAGGCGGCGGGGCTGGACGTTGCGGGCGATCCCGCGATAGAGTACACCGAGACGCATCAGGTCATCGTCAAGACCGGCTACGGCACGGGGCCGGAGGTGGCAGAGCGGCTGGAGGAGAACAACGTCATCGTCAACTATCAGGCGACGCCCGAGGAAGAGGGCTTTACCGCCAGCGGCGCGCTTCGCCTCGGCGTCTCCGAGATGACGCGCTTTGGCTTCGGGGCCAAGGAGTTTGAACAGCTCGCCAATCTCATTGCGGATTGCGTGCTGAGAAACAAGCCCATCGCAAGCGAAGTTGCCAAGCTCCGTGCGGGCTATACCACGCTGGGCTACTGCTTCAGCGACGAAGCGGTCAACCGGGCGCTGGACGCCCTCGCAACCACGAGCGGGATGTAATTGCAGATAGGATAAGAAACGCCCGCCGGAGGAAACTTCGGCGGGTGTGCTTTTCGGTTTGAGATTCAGAATATTACAGATAAATAAGCTTCTCATGATCATTTGTGAATCTCAGTGAAATCTTATATTGTTGTCAACGCATTGAAAACCGTGCTTAAAAAAGCTAAAGTTCTATTGGAGAGATCTGATTCTACGAAATAGTTGAATGTTACAGTTCGGAGGAAATTTTTTATGATTCCGGCCTATATGCGCGCGCTCGTCAAGGAAACCGCCGACAAGGGTCTCACCCTCAAGCAGGTGAAAACACCCGTTCCCCAGATCGGCGAGGTGCTGATCAAGATCCACAAAACCGCCATCTGCGGGACAGATGTACACATCTACAACTGGGATGCCTGGAGCCAGAAGACCATCGTGCCGCCGATGACCGTTGGGCACGAATACGTCGGCGAGATCGCGGCGCTAGGCCCCGGCGTGGACGATTATCACGTGGGTCAGATCGTCACGGGCGAGGGGCACATCGTCTGCGGCCACTGCCGCAACTGCCGCGCGGGCAACGGACACTGGTGCAAGTTTACCAAGGGCGTCGGCGTGAACCGCGACGGCGCGTTTGCCGAATATCTCTGCATTCCCGAAACCAACGTGATCGCCGTGCCATCTACTACGCCGGAGGAGATCGTTTCGTTTTACGACGCTTACGGCAACGCCTGCCACACGGCGACGATGTTTGACGTCACGGGCGAAGACGTGCTGATCACGGGAGCTGGCCCCATCGGCATGATGGCGGTCGGCATCTGCCGGCAAAACGGCGCGCGCAGAATCGTGATCACGGACGTGAACGACTATCGTCTCGACCTCGCAAAAAAGATGGGAGCAAGCGCCACCGTCAACCTCAAGACGCAGACGGTGGAGGACGCGATGAAGGAGCTGCACATCGTGGAAGGTTTCGACGTCGGCTGCGAGATGAGCGGTAACGGCGCGGCGCTGAATCAGATGCTCAAACTCATGCGAAACGGCGGCAAGGTGGCGCTGCTGGGCATCGCGGGCCCGGGCACGGTCATCGACTGGAACGATGTCATCTTCAAAGGCCTCACGCTCCAGGGCGTTTACGGAAGAAGAATGTACGAAACCTGGTATAAGATGATGGCGATGGTGGAATCCGGACTGGATCTGTCCCCGATCCTCACGCACCGCTATCACTACACCGAGTTTGAGGAAGCCTTTGCCGTGATGAACAGTGGCATGAGCGGCAAGGTCGTTCTGGACTGGACGGAGGAGCGCGCATGAACAAATCAGCTTATGAAATCTATAACGGCACGCTGGACGAGATTCGCGCCGCTGGTACCTATAAGCTCGAGCGCGTGATCACCACGCCGCAAGGCGCGCGGATCGACACGACGAAAACAAGCGGCGTGCTCAACATGTGCGCCAACAACTATCTGGGCTTGGCGGATCATCCCGCGCTGATTGCGGCGGCAAAAGCGAGCTACGATAAGTGGGGCTACGGGCTTTCGTCCGTGCGCTTCATCTGCGGCACGCAGGGGATTCACAAAGAGCTGGAGTCGCACATCGCGCGCTTTCTTGGCATGGACGACGCGATTCTCTACAGCTCCTGCTTCGACGCAAACGGCGGGCTGTTTGAAACGCTCTTGACCGACGCGGACGCGGTGATTTCCGACGAGCTCAACCACGCGAGCATCATCGACGGCGTGCGCCTCTGCAAAGCCGCGCGCTATCGCTACAAAAACAACGACATGGCGAGCCTGCGGGAGCAGCTGGAGGCGGCAAGCGGCGCGCGCATCAAGCTCATCGCCACCGACGGTGTGTTTTCGATGGATGGATTCATCGCAAACCTTTCCGGCGTGTGCGACCTTGCCGAGGAATATGACGCGCTGGTCATGGTGGACGACAGCCACGCGGTCGGGTTCATGGGTGAGCACGGGCGCGGCACGCACGAATATTGCGGCGTGATGGGTCGCGTAGACATCATCACCGGCACGCTGGGCAAGGCGCTTGGCGGAGCTTCCGGCGGCTACACGGCGGCCAAGCAGGAGATCATCGATCTATTGCGCCAACGTTCGCGCCCGTATTTGTTTTCCAACACAGTGGCTCCCTCCATCTGCGCCGCAAGCATCAAGGTGCTGGATTTGCTGGAAGAATCGACCGCACTTCGAGATAAGCTGCACGAGAACACGCGGTATTTTCGCGAACAGCTGGGCAAGCTCGGCTTCGACGTACCCAAGAGTGAGCATCCGATCGTCCCTGTAATGCTCTATGACGCTAAGACCGCGCAAACCTTCGCGCAGAAGATGCTGGAGCACGGTGTCTACGTCGTGGGATTTTTCTATCCCGTGGTGCCGCTGAACAAGGCGCGCATCCGCACGCAGGTCTCCGCCGCGCATACAAAAGAAGACCTCGACTTTGCGGTCGCGGCGTTTGCCGCGGTCAAAGCGGAGATGGGGATATAAAGGGCAAAGAATCCAAGGCAGGAGAGACACGCGAAATAATAGGTTGATTTCAGCCTATTTATTCGGTAAACTATGCGTGGAGGGATGATTATGCGCATCAATACGGAAACAATCGCTTCGATTACAGAAGCAAACCAGAATTTTTCTCGCGTCGCGCGGATCGCAGATCGGTTCGGCGAGGCGGTCATCTTTCGCAGCAACAAGCCGAAATACCGCCTTGTCGATCTTGAGAAGGAGCCGGATTTTGAGCTGACAGACGAGGAGAAGATTGACGTTGCGGCGACCCGCATTCTTCGTCTGTATCATCCGGCGTTTGAGGAACTCGCCAAGTGATCAAATTTTCGCAGGAAAAAGTGCTCTTGCTGCACCAGCTCATCACGCAGGAGACGGGTGGCGATCCGGGTTTGCGGGATATCGGTTTGTTGGATTCTGCGCTGGAGGGCGCATATGCTACCTTCGACGGGGTTGATTTATACCCGTCGAAAGTGGAAAAAGCCGCGCGCATCGGGTTTGCGCTGATCGCAAACCACGCGTTTGTGGACGGCAATAAGCGCATCGGCATGTACATCATGCTGACGTTTCTGGAAGTGAACGGGCTCAAGGCCAGACCGACCAACGAAGAGGTTGTGCGCGTTGGCCTCGCGGTTGCGGCAGGCGAAATGAGATACGAGGGCTTGCTTGCCTGGGTGCGGGATATCACAGGACAATAATTGGCACAATAGTCGATCAATCCATGCAAAACATAAGAGCTTGCTGCCTGTATGTTACAAGCCGCAAGCCCTTTTTGTTGCAGATAAAATGGTTGTTTATTCCGGGAATCCTTTGTGCCCTTCGACCGGAACCATGCAAAGGAATTTCAGCGTTTGCCCGGTTGTGGTGGTGTTGACCAGCTGATGCTGGACGTTGTTGGGAACAAAGGCGTACGATCCGGCTCGAATCGGGAACTTGTCATGATTTAACTCTATCGTGCCTTCACCTTCGAGAACATAGATGTAGTGCGGGAAATCGTGTTCGTGGTTGGCGGAAAAGCCGCCCTGCGCGATGTGAAACAGCCGCAACACATTCTGCTCGGAACCGTTGGCCGGAGAGATCAGGACTTGCCCCTGAACATTCTTGTATAGTCCGTCGGGAAGCGTAACGATTTTCGTTTCATCAATGTGCGATATGCTCATGCCATATCTCCTTTGTGTTGAATTGAGAATCAAAACCACAACAATCCGATCACAATCTTACTTCTTCTCGTCTTTGATCATCGCTTCGAGCTTATCCGCAAGCTCATTGAGCCAATCTCCCTCAAAGAGTTCGATGAGGCCTGCGTCGCAGGCGGTGGCGAGCGCCTTTTGAATCGGCAGCTCGGCGGTGGCGGTGATGTTGTGCTTGTCCGCCAGCGTGTGGATGTCACTCTCGCCAAACGGGCGAATGACTTCCTTGCAGCCCGGGCACTCAACATAGCTCATATTCTGCACGAGCGCGAGCACGGGGATCTTCATCATATCCGCCATGCGCACGGCTTTTTCAACGATCATGCTCACCAGCTGCTGGGGAGAGGTGACCACCACAATGCCGTCCACGGGGATCGACTGAAACACCGTCAGCGGCACGTCGCCCGTTCCCGGCGGCATGTCGATGAACATCACGTCCACACTGCCCCAGAGCACGTCCGTCCAGAACTGCTTGACGGAGCCCGCGATGATCGGCCCGCGCCAGACGACGGGGTCGGTTTCTTTTTCCAGCAGCAGGTTCATGCTCATGACCTCGACGCCCGTCTTGCTCATCACGGGGAAGATGCCCTGATCGGAGCCCTCCGCGCGGGAGTGCAGACCAAACGCCTGCGGAATCGAGGGGCCGGTGATGTCCGCGTCCAGAATGGCGGTGCGGTAGCCTCTGCGGCGCAGGAGCACCGCGAGCATGGAGGTGACGATGGATTTGCCGACGCCGCCCTTGCCGCTGACCACGCCGATGACTTTTTTCACGTGGGTCATCACATGCGGGTTTTCGATGAGGCTGGTTTTCTCGCGGCTGTCACAGTTGGACGAACAGCTTGAACAATCGTGGGTGCATTCTTCCATATCGACAGGATTTCCTTTGTTTCAATTTTTTGCCGGGCAAACCCCAGCGATTTTATTATACGCCGCTGAGACGGTGTGTCAATCGAGCGGGGCATCCGGAGCGTGAGAAAATCACGCAGACAGATCGCAGGTGCGACGGCGCATGTGATGCGCTCCTGCGCGCGGCAACACGCAAAAACACGCGAAATATGGCGCAATCTTCGGCGATTGTTTCCAATTTGTTGGTTTGCCAAGCGCCAAGAAAATATGCTATCATAGCTTTCGAAGGTGAAGAAATGACAAATATGAGTGATCAAGAATCAAGAGATGTCCGCAGGCTCCGCGTTGCGCGGCGCTCGATGATGTATATCGTGCGCACGCTGCTGCTCGTCATCATGGCGGTGATTCTCTGCATCGGTGCGTTTTTGACCGCGGAGCGGTATTCCAACCTCTATATCCTGACCTCCGAGGGAATGGCGCTGCGCGCAGAGTGCGTCTTTGCAGACGGCGCGCGCAACGATCAGGAAGAATATTTTACGCTGACGTTTTTGGAGAGCGACCCCGCAATGTCGGACGCGACCTACGCCAACTATACGATTACGGACTATAACTACGACCTCGCGATCGACCGCATCAGCGTGCTGCCCTGGTCGATGAGCGCAACCGTTATTGCCACGGAGCGCGTCTCCCTCAAGGGCAATATCAACGCCGATCAGTTGAGCGAGGATCAGAACGTTGCCGACTATCCTCTGCCGGTGTGGACACCCAAGCGCTATAAGATCAAGTTCATCAACGTCAACGCGCGCTGGTATGTTTCCGAGCTGACGCTGCTGGAGGAGAATCCCGACACCTCCGACCTCGGCACGCCGGACCCGAACACATCCCCGATTCCGGCGGCGACGCCTACGCCCAAGCCCACCGAGGCGCCATGACAGAGCGTATTTTTCCCGCAGGGAGGCCGGCGGTTTGTCTGGCACCCATGGCGGGGTTTTCGGACCGGACGTTTCGCCTCCTGTGCCGCGAACGCGGGGCAGACCTCGTTACCAGCGAGATGATCAGCGCAAAAGGTCTGCTCTATATGAGCAAAAAGACCCGCGCGCTGTATCTGCCCGAGGAGGGAGACGCGCCCTATGCCGTCCAGCTCTTCGGCAACGAGCCGGAGACGCTTGCAAATGCGGTCGCCGTAGTGGAGCGGGATCTGGGCAGGCAGCTGCTTGCCATCGACCTCAACATGGGCTGTCCCGCGCCGAAAATCGCCGGAAACGGCGACGGCAGCGCGCTGATGCGAGACCCGGTTCTCGCAGGGCAGATCGTGCGGGCGACGGTGGATGCAGCGCATGTGCCCGTCTCTGTGAAGTTTCGCAAAGGCTGGGACGCCGCTCACGAGAACGCTGTAGCGTTTGCCCGCGTGTGCGAAGAAAACGGAGCAAGCTTCCTGACCATCCACGGCAGAACGCGGGAGCAGATGTATTCCGGCATTGCAGATCGCGCGTGTATGTCTCAGGTCAAGCAGGCGGTGAAAATTCCCGTGATCGCCAACGGAGATGTGCACAGCGCGCAAAGTGCGCTGGACACGTTACAAGAGACCGGATGCGACGGGGTGATGATCGGGCGCGGCGCGCTGGGCAACCCCTTTGTGTTTGAAGAGATCATCTGCGCGCTGGAGGACAAAAGCTACACGCCGCCCACCTGGGACGAGCGGCGGGAGACAGCGATGCGGCACGCGCGGATGGCGTTAATCGAAAAAGGCGAGCATGCGATCATTGAGCTAAGAAAGCACCTCGCGTTTTATCTGCGGGGCATGCACGACGCGGCAAAACTTAGAACCCGCATCAACTCTTGCAAAACACTGGAAGAACTCGAGCAAATATGGGGTTGACACGATTTTTTTGCACCAATATAATAGGTAAACACGGTAGGGGCTATACCGAAGCCCTGCCCATGAAGGAGTAATGAGCGATGGCAGATATCTGGCTTACGCCTGAAGAAATTACAAAACGCGAGGAGCGGCTGGAACACCTCAAGACGACGAAACGCCTTGAGATTGCCGAGCAGCTGAAAATTGCGCGCGCGTTCGGAGACCTATCTGAAAACGCGGAGTACGACGCGGCGAAAAACGAACAGGCGAAAAACGAATATGACATTCAGCAGCTCGAGAACGAGCTGAAAAACGCGAAGGTCATCGACGAGAACGCCGTAGATATGACCACCGTTGGCGTGGGCGGCACATTGAAGCTCGCCGACATGAACGACAAGACGAAAAAATACACCTTCCAGATCGTAGGCAGTGCGGAAGCCGATCCGGTCAACGGGCGAATCAGCAATGAATCTCCCATCGGCAAAGCGGTGCTGGGGCATAAAGCCGGCGATGTGGTCGAGGTGGTAACCCCCGGCGGCATACTCAAGCTGAAGGTCACTTCCATCGGCAAGTAACGCAAACCGGTCTTACGGGGGCTTTCAAGCCCCCTTGTTTTTTGTAATCGGGCCAATCAATTGGCAAAGCAGATATAATTAGGAGAGAGAATATGGAACAGCCCGTAGATCAACAAAATCAACCCGAACAGGAACTCACGCAAGAGCAGCTCTCCGAGCTGCTGCAGGTGCGCCGAGACAAGCTCAGCGCTCTACAGGCGGCGGGCAAGGACCCCTTTGCCAACACCACCTATGACGTGAGCCACTCCAGCACCGAAATTTTGGCAGCGCCCCAACCGCAGGAAGGCGAGCACGGCATGCAGGTATCCATCGCAGGCCGCATGGTATCCCGCCGCATCATGGGCAAGGCGAGCTTTGCCCACCTGCTGGACGCCAGAGGCCGCATTCAGGTATATATGAAGCGAGACGACCTCGGAGAGGCCGAATACGACGCGTTTAAGACGTTTGACATCGGCGACATCATAGGCGTAAAGGGCTATGTATTCGTCACGAGAACGGGCGAAACCAGCGTACACGCCCAGGAGGTCACGCTGCTGAGCAAGTCGCTTCGCCCGCTGCCGGAGAAGTTTCACGGTTTAAAAGATCCAGAGCTTCGCTACCGCCAGCGGTTTGTCGACCTCATCGTCAACCCGGATGTGCGCGACATGTTCCAAAAGCGCAGCCGCATCGTTTCGGAGATTCGCCGCCGGATGGACGAGCGCGGATTCATCGAGGTCGAAACCCCCGTGCTCAACACGACCGCGAGCGGCGCCTCGGCGCGCCCGTTTGTGACGCACCACAACACGCTGGATCTGGATATGTACCTGCGCATCGCCACCGAGCTGCACCTCAAAGAGTGTGTGGTCGGCGGGCTGGAGCGCGTCTACGAGATCGGTCGGCTGTTTCGCAACGAGGGCATGGACGCCATGCACAACCCGGAGTTTACAACAATCGAGGCGTATCAGGCATATACCGACTACAACGGCATGATGGAGCTGGCGGAGGATCTCTTCTCGCGTTGCAGCATCGCCGTCAACGGCACGACGCAGATCACCTATCAGGATCAGGCGATCGACCTGACGCCGCCGTTTGCGCGCGTCTCGATGAACGAGGCGGTGCGAAAGGTCACGGGTGTGGACTTCTACGGCTGCGCAACCGATGAGGAAGCGCGTGAAAAGGCAAAGTCACTCAAGCTGGAGAGCAAGGACAAGACCGCGTCTCGCGGGAAGCTGCTTGCCGCGGCGTTTGACGCGTTTGTTGAGGACACGCTGATTCAGCCGACGTTTATCATCGACTATCCGGTGGAGATTTCTCCTTTGAGCAAGCGCAAGCCTACAGAGCCGCACCTGACGGAGCGCTTTGAGCTGTTTATCGCAGGCCACGAGTACGCAAACGCGTTCTCGGAGCTCAACGACCCCGTGGATCAGCGTGGCAGGTTTACGCAGCAGGCAAACGAGCGCGCCAAAGGCGATGACGAGGCGATGATGATCGACGAGGACTTCTGCCTCGCGCTGGAGTACGGCCTGCCCCCGACGGGCGGCATCGGCATCGGCATCGACCGCATGGTGATGCTCTTAACCAACGCCGCGACCATTCGCGACGTGCTGCTCTTCCCGACCATGAAGCCGGTGAAATAATCCGTATCGTTTCCGGCTGTTCTTTCAGACGCTTGAAAACCGGAGCATCCATCAAAAAAAGCCTGTCTGCGGGGTTTCCGCGGGCAGGCTTTTGCGTTTCCCGGCAGGTGAAAAACGGCCTCAAACGGTGTGGAAAGAGTATGTTTTGCCATCTGGTGATTTGATTTTGAAAAACGGAGAAAACGAGAGATTGAGAACAAACAAGAAGAATATTTTACAATAAAGCGTCCAGATCAATTGTAAGAACGGATTAAGGCGAAATACGCCTATAAACGCTCTTTGTCTTGAGTTCATTTCGCTGCTATACTAAGCAAGCTGTCACAGAGACAAACGAAAACGACGGCGCCGCAAGAGCCCTGAACAAGAGCAAAAGCGGGTGAGCACCTTGAAAACTATATAGTGCAATAGACAAAAAACAAGCCAGTAATTCTGAGGCAAGGATGCCGAAAGGTGTCCAAGTTAAAGAATGAAATAACGCAACGAATTTGAGTGAGCGTACAAAGTAAGTGAGCTAACGGGTCCGAAAGGACTTGTCAGAGATTAAACTCAAGAGTTTGATCCTGGCTCAGGACGAACGCTGGCGGCGTGCCTAACACATGCAAGTCGAACGGAGATACGATTTCGGTTGTATCTTAGTGGCGAACGGGTGAGTAACGCGTGAGCAACCTGACTCTTAGAGGGGGATAACACTCGGAAACGGGTGCTAATACCGCATAAGACCACGACATGGCATCATGACGAGGTCAAAGGAGCAATCCGCTGAGAGAGGGGCTCGCGTCCCATTAGATAGATGGCGGGGTAACGGCCCACCATGTCAGCGATGGGTAGCCGAGCTGAGAGGCTGATCGGCCACACTGGAACTGAGACACGGTCCAGACTCCTACGGGAGGCAGCAGTGGGGAATATTGGGCAATGGGCGCAAGCCTGACCCAGCAACGCCGCGTGAGGGAAGAAGGCTTTCGGGTTGTAAACCTCTGTCCTTGGTGACGAAAAAAATGACGGTAGCCAAGGAGGAAGCCCCGGCTAACTACGTGCCAGCAGCCGCGGTAATACGTAGGGGGCGAGCGTTGTCCGGAATTACTGGGCGTAAAGGGTGCGTAGGTGGCCTTTTAAGTTGGATGTGAAATACCCGGGCTTAACCTGGGGGGTGCATCTAATACTGGAAGGCTAGAGTGCAGGAGAGGAAAGCGGAATTCCTAGTGTAGCGGTGAAATGCGTAGATATTAGGAGGAACACCAGTGGCGAAGGCGGCTTTCTGGACTGTAACTGACACTGAGGCACGAAAGCGTGGGGAGCAAACAGGATTAGATACCCTGGTAGTCCACGCGGTAAACGATGAATACTAGGTGTAGGGGGTATCAACTCCCCCTGTGCCGGAGCTAACGCAATAAGTATTCCGCCTGGGGAGTACGGCCGCAAGGTTGAAACTCAAAGGAATTGACGGGGGCCCGCACAAGCAGCGGAGCATGTGGTTTAATTCGAAGCAACGCGAAGAACCTTACCAAGGCTTGACATCCACTTAAACGCATGGAAACATGCGGTCTCTTCGGAGGAAGTGAGACAGGTGGTGCATGGTTGTCGTCAGCTCGTGTCGTGAGATGTTGGGTTAAGTCCCGCAACGAGCGCAACCCTTATTGCCAGTTACCAGCGGGTTATGCCGGGGACTCTGGTGAGACTGCCGGGGACAACTCGGAGGAAGGTGGGGATGACGTCAAATCATCATGCCCCTTATGTCTTGGGCTACACACGTGCTACAATGGCTGAAACAAAGGGAAGCGACAACGTAAGTTGAAGCGGATCTCACAAAAACAGTCCCAGTTCGGATTGTGGGCTGCAACCCGCCCACATGAAGTCGGAGTTGCTAGTAATCGCGGATCAGCATGCCGCGGTGAATACGTTCCCGGGCCTTGTACACACCGCCCGTCACACCATGGGAGTTGGGAGCGCCCGAAGCCGGTATTCTAACCGTAAGGAGGAAGCCGTCTAAGGCGAGACCAATGACTGGGGTGAAGTCGTAACAAGGTAGCCGTATCGGAAGGTGCGGCTGGATCACCTCCTTTCTAGGGAGTACACAAAAAAGTGTTCTAAGCGATCACGGTTTAGAACAGCGTAGAAAACAAATTCGAGTTTGAGTAGATTGCACTGTATAGTTTTGAGGGTGCTGGAGACAGTACTTTCAAAGGGCAAAAGGACGAAGGCCGGGATCACCGTGGGGGTGTAGCTCAGCTGGGAGAGCACCTGCTTTGCAAGCAGGGGGTCATCGGTTCGAACCCGTTCATCTCCACCAACTTTTTAAGTTGGGCAAAGGAAGCGCAGCTCACGAGCTGAAGTTTCCAGCGCGGAGGGAATCGGCCGGGGTCGGATTGTATGGGCTCATAGCTCAGCTGGTTAGAGCGCACGCCTGATAAGCGTGAGGTCGGTGGTTCGAGTCCACTTGAGCCCACCAAGAGCACCTTGAAAACTGCATAGAGAGCGTTAAATTTATCGTGGAAGCTAAAGTTCGCAAGGACGGAAGCGGAAGCGGTAGAAGTAAAGCTAAGTAATTCGCGGAGAAAAAAAGACATTAAGAAAAAAATAGTAGGTAATTGTAAAATTATTCTACTGCAATTTCAAATGCCGAGAAAAACTCATGCAGACTCGAGAGAGTCTAAATAGAGAACTAGAGATCAAGCTAATAAGAGCACAGGGTGAATGCCTTGGCACCAAGAGCCGATGAAGGACGCGGTTAACTGCGAAAAGCCATGGGGAGCTGTAAGCAAGCATTGATCCATGGATATCCGAATGGGGAAACCCGGCACGAGTAATCGTGTCACGTTCACATGAATACATAGTGTGATCGAGGGAACCCGGTGAACTGAAACATCTAAGTAGCCGGAGGAAGAGAAAGAAACATCGATTCCCAAAGTAGCGGCGAGCGAAATGGGAAGAGCCCAAACCGAATGTCTACGGACAGTCGGGGTTCGGACCTGCGTAATTGAGAGTTCCTGTAGTTGAACACCGTTGGAAAGCGGGACCAGAGACGGTAACAGTCCGGTAAGCGAAACGGGAATGACAAGGCGGGGATCCAGAGTACCACAGGACACGAGAAATCCGGTGGGAACATGGGGGGACCACCCCCTAAGGCTAAATACTACTTGGTGACCGATAGTGAAGAGTACCGTGAGGGAAAGGTGAAAAGCACCCCGGGAGGGGAGTGAAAGAGAACCTGAAACCCTGTGTTTACAAGCAGAGGGAGCGAAAGCGACCTCGTACTTTTTGTAGAACGGGCCGGCGAGTTGCTATACGTTGCAAGGTTAAGGTGTAGAGCACCGAAGCCGTAGGGAAACCGAGTCTCAAATGGGCGATTTGAGTAGCGTATAGCAGACCCGAAACCGGGTGACCTATCCATGGACAGGTTGAAGCGACGGTAAGACGTCGTGGAGGACCGAACCAGACGTATGTTGAAAAATGCGGGGATGAGCTGTGGATAGCGGAGAAATTCCAATCGAACTCGGAGATAGCTGGTTCTCCCCGAAATAGCTTTAGGGCTAGCCTCGATTGTTAGATTACCGGGGGTAGAGCACTGAATGGGCTAGGGGGCCACAAAGCTTACCGAACCCTATCAAACTCCGAATACCGGATAATTATCATCGGGAGTCAGACGGCGGGAGATAAGTTTCGTCGTCAAAAGGGAAACAGCCCAGATCAACGACTAAGGTCCCAAAGTGGTGGTTAAGTGGGAAAGGATGTGCAATTGCACAGACAACCAGGATGTTGGCTTAGAAGCAGCCACTCATTTAAAGAGTGCGTAATAGCTCACTGGTCGAGTGAATGTGCGCCGAAAATGTACCGGGGCTAAACCACACACCGAAGTCTTGGGATTGCGTAAGCAATCGGTAGGGGAGCAACGAATACGGGCTGAAGCGGAATCGTGAGAGACCGTGGACTGTATTGGAGAGAGAATGCCGGCATGAGTAGCGAGAGCAAAGTGAGAATCTTTGCCGTCGAAAGCCTAAGGTTTCCTGAGGAAGGTTCGTCCTCTCAGGGTAAGTCGGGGCCTAAGCCGAGGACAAAAGTCGTAGGCGATGGACAACAGGTTGATATTCCTGTACCACGACAATTTGTTTGACTGACGCAGTGACACAGAAGGATAGACAGAGCAGGGCGATGGTAGACCCTGTCCAAGCGGTGAGGCTGGTGTGTAGTGAAGTACGCACACTAAGGCTGGGCCGTGATGGGGACCGAAAATAAGTAGGGAAGCTGTTGAATTCACGCTGGCAAGAAAAGCTGCTAAGGAGAATTGTGGTGCCCGTACCGCAAACCGACACAGGTGGGCGAGGAGAGAATCCTAAGACGAACGGGAGAACCCTTGTTAAGGAACTCGGCAAAATGACCCCGTAACTTCGGGATAAGGGGAGCCTCGAAAGAGGCCGCAGAGAATAGGCCCAAGCGACTGTTTAGCAAAAACACAGGTCTGTGCGAAGTAGAGATACGACGTATACGGGCTGACGCCTGCCCAGTGCCGGAAGGTTAAGGGGAAGTGTTAGGGCAACCGAAGCACGGAACTTAAGCCCCGGTGAACGGCGGCCGTAACTATAACGGTCCTAAGGTAGCGAAATTCCTTGTCGGGTAAGTTCCGACCCGCACGAATGGCGTAACGACTTGGGCACTGTCTCAACAAGGGACCCGGCGAAATTGTAGTATGTGTGAAGATGCACATTACCCGCGACTGGACGGAAAGACCCCGTAGAGCTTTACTGTAGCTTGGCATTGGATTTTGGTAACATATGCACAGAATAGGTGGGAGGCTTTGAAGCAGTGACTCCGGTCATTGTGGAGCCAACTTTGGGATACCACTCTTGTGTTACTGAGGTTCTAACGAGCGGCCGTGATCCGGCGTTCGGACAGTGCCAGGTGGGCAGTTTGACTGGGGCGGTCGCCTCCGAAAGAGTAACGGAGGCGTTCAAAGGTTCCCTCAGAATGGTTGGAAACCATTCGCAGAGTGCAAAGGCAGAAGGGAGCCTGACTGCGAGACCGACAGGTCGAGCAGATACGAAAGTAGGACTTAGTGATCCGGCGGTATGAGAGTGGAATTGCCGTCGCTCAACGGATAAAAGCTACCTCGGGGATAACAGGCTTATCTCCCCCAAGAGTCCACATCGACGGGGAGGTTTGGCACCTCGATGTCGGCTCGTCGCATCCTGGGGCTGGATTAGGTCCCAAGGGTTTGGCTGTTCGCCAATTAAAGCGGCACGCGAGCTGGGTTCAGAACGTCGTGAGACAGTTCGGTCCCTATCCATCGTGGGCGCAGGAGATTTGAGAGGAGCTGTCCTTAGTACGAGAGGACCGGGATGGACGCACCAAGGGTGAATCAGTTGTCGTGCCAACGGCATAGCTGGGTAGCCACGTGCGGATCGGATAAACGCTGAAGGCATCTAAGCGTGAAGCCGACCTCAAGATAAGATCTCCCATTCGGTTAACGAAGTAAGACCCCTTGTAGACTACAAGGTTGATAGGTCGGAGGTGGAAGCGCGGTAACGCGTGAAGCTGACCGATACTAATAGGTCGAGGGCTTGATCAAAGTGAATTACGCTCTATGCAGTTTTCAAGGTGTTTAACAAACACCACACCTTTCCGGTGGTTTAGCTGAAGGGTTCCACCTGTTCCCATTCCGAACACAGAAGTTAAGCCTTCATACGCCGATGGTACTTGACTGGCGACGGTCCGGGAGAGTAGGTAGCCGCCGGGATCCAACAAAACAAAAGACCATGCACAGCATGGTCTTTTGTTTTGTCTGCATACTTACGTTTACCTACTCCCCCGTACCTTGAGATAGATAGCGCGGTAACAATGATGGAGTCATTACTTATAGCCCAAAGCGCTTGACTGAAGACGGGCTGTAGGCGAGCGCGCCCGGTGGGCGATGAAGCGAGCCGAAAGCCCAGTGAGCAAGGGAGTATCCCGAGCCGCTTCAGCGGCGAAGGAAGACGATCTTTGCGAACTGTGAACCCGGGAGAGTAGGTATTGCAGTTCGCAATCGTCGCGCTACTGCGCTATCGCTTGCATCGCTCGTTGCTCACTGGGCTTACGCCTCGCTTGTTCCCGCACTGCGGGCGCTCGGCTCCGCCTGCCGGGATCCAACAAAACAAAAGGCCATGCATCGCATGGTCTTTGTTTTGTCTGCATACTTGTGTTTACCTAATAAATTCTGCAATTTAATAAAGCTTTCGCCATTTCTGTCCGTCAATGCGTGCACCTTTATCTGGTTTACCATTAGGGCAACTTAGTATCACACGCTTTGAGTGGAAAAGATAGAACCCCCACACAATCATCAGTATAACTCCAATCAACATATATGGCACAAATGGCAAAAGCATCTTACCATCAGGTACAACTAAAATAATGAGAAACATAATAATATCGATTGTTGTTCCGGTAACATAACTATTTCGAAAATCTAGCCGTTTGTAAAAAAGGCGGATCAACGAAATTAAAGGAAAGATGTAGAACATTACTCCAAGGACAATAGCGGTAGATAGATCAGAGCCAAAGTTTACTTCTCCGCTATTTGCATGCATTTGCATCCAAAACCAAGTTAATATACCGATAGTCGCAACAATTAAGAATATTAGGAAGAACGCAAACAAACCAAGCCAACCGCGAATACTAAATAGTTTTTTGGTATCTTCTGCCGTTGTTGAATGGGAGTTGTCTAGAAGTTTCTTCCGGTCGCTATTGGGTGTGCAATTGCAGTGTGCTTGAATCCTCTTGCTGTTATTTGAGTATATTGCGAGAATTATCGACATAACGTGAAAGAAAATCGATACATATGAAAGCGCGGATAAAGATTCCTGATTCACATCTGCCGAAAAGACAGGCTGTATCAACTGCAATAGAGCAATGCCATCGAGTACTGCAAATATGACTGTGGCTTTTAGAAACGAGTATCTTCTGCGGTAGAGTAAGACGATAAGAATTGCTGGAAGGATTAGTTTAATAAATGTGCTGATGAACGATGCTAGGGCTAGTATTGTTTGACTGTTGAAGTCATGTGGTGAAACATAATAATTAACACCCAAGATGATTACAAAGGTTATACGAGAAATAAGATATAAAAATATGAACCACACTGAACGTGGTGCTGAATTTCGAGGCTTAGTATGCGGATCACCAGATTCGCATATTTCAACATTGATACTAACGCCTTTGCTATTCTGTTGATTCTGATCTAAATTCATGCAGTCTCATCCTAACATTTATGATATTTAGGGAAAGCACATTTTGACTCCTTGAAACAAACGAAATTATTATATATCAGCCATCAACTGTATTCAAGCATCTTGATTATCTTTCTTACAGTTCACATTCTCGATGGCGCAAAAATAAGCGCCGCCTGAAGCGGACGCTTTGCAAGTTGGACCAAAAGTGCAGCTTTACATCTTCCATCTGAAATACAACTTCACACCCAAGCTCACCAGCAGCTGAAACAGCGCTACTCCGATGAATATCACAAACACCGTCTCGTTGAAGTACCCAATGATCATACCGCCAAGCACCAGCGCCATCGAGAGAATCAGCACCATCGGAATCCCTGCTTTGGCGCGGATGGCGGACATGCGCTCGTCGTTCTCCTGATTGTACAATAAGCGCAATTTTGCTTCATCCGCCAGCGCACGCCGATTTTTCATAAGCCAGAACACGAGAACGAGCGATCCTGACGCGGATAACCCGCACTGGAAGGAGAAAGCGAGGCTGTCTTTCAGCGCTTCGCTTGCGCCAAACTGGTTGTAAAGGAGGATTGCAACAAAGATCAGCAGCACGATGCTGATCAGGATCATTCTAATTTTGATTTTCTTTCTAAATTGTTCCATGATTTCTGTGTGTCCTTTCGATATTTAACTGAAATTAAATTTCATATTTTTGCTACTGGGGTTCTACTCTGAATCGATCTGAGAAAAATCAAACACTTCCTCAATCGTCAGGCCGAAATAACGCGCGATCTTGTACGCAAGCGCAAGAGAGGCGGTATATTTACCAACCTCGATGGAGGTGATCGTCTGGCGGGTGGTGCCGACGGCATTCGCCAGTTGCTCCTGAGAAATCTTTTTTTCTTTTCGCAACTCTTTTATCTTCGTATTCAATGGTTCCTCCTGAATATGTGCAAAGCCAGCTTTGCAAATAGAATACCGTTCTCGATTGAGAATGTCAAGTCCGCTTTGCAAAATATTCTCACGCGCAGAATTATTTGTGAACGGAATTTGTGAACGAAAAAAAGAGAACGGTGTAGGCTTTTATAGAAGTTAAATGAGACGAAGATCTTCAAAAAAACCAATTGTTACAGTGCTTTTTGTAGAATTCCCCATATGATTCCCGCCGAAGAAATCAGAAAGAATTGTTCTTTTTTACAAACCCGACATATCGAAGATACAGACTGTTTACAGAAAATAATAGAATCTTCATTTTCAAATAAAAGTCTGTTCACATATATGTTGTATGATAGCAGCATAGAAGAGACAAGATGTATGGGAAACCTGATTGCACTAAGAAATCAGATTATAGAAGAAACAAGATGTATGGGAAACCTGATTGCACTAAGAAATCAGATTTTCGAAGAAACAAGATGTATGGGAAATACAAATTGTTGCAAGAGATAAGAGTTGCCATGACAAAAGATGAATGAAAGAGAGCGTGAGAGAAATGTTGGATCGTCTGTACATCATAGCGTATCTGTTCAAGATGAAGTTTCGTCACCCGATTGCGAAGGCTAGCTGCTAAGCGCAACTGAATCGTTTTTTCCTCCCTGCTTTCCGCCGGAGTCATTCCCGGCGCGAACGCATGGAGTTTCCGTTTCCCCCGAAGAGATTCGGGGGATTTTTTATAGCTCACCGCATTTTTGTGTGCGGCAGGCAGCCTCCATAACTACTCTAGCGGCGTGAAGAAAGAATCGTGCAAAAGTGAATTGTGAGTTTTCGCGAAAAATCGCTTGCGCTTGGTTACGGCTGTGTTAGAATAGTCGGAACGGAGTGTAACGGAACATGAAAGATCGCAACATCGGGCTACTCAGCACGCTCGCGTGCTACCTTCTTTGGGGATTACTGCCCCTGTATTGGCATGCATTGGAGCATCTGAATTCGGTGTTCATCCTCGCAAACCGGATCATCTGGTCTGCGGTGTTCACTGTCACCATTCTGCTTGTTTCAAAACGATTTGGCGAGGTAAAAGCCGTCATTCGCGACAAAAAGAAGATGCGCTTTATGATTCCCGCCGCCATTGCGATTACGATCAACTGGGGCGTGTATATCTGGGCGGTCAACGCGGGGCACCTGCTTGACTCCAGCATCGGTTATTATATGAACCCGCTTATGGTGTTTGCCATCGGCATTGTGCTGTTTCATGAAACCAGCGGCGTGATCGACTGGATCGCGCTGAGTCTTGCGACCATCGGCGTGCTGATTGCGACCATCGCGTATGGCGCGTTTCCGTGGATCGCCATCGTGCTCGCGCTGAGCTTTGGCATCTACGGCACGCTCAAAAAACTTGCCGGCGTCGGGGGCTTAACCAGCATCGCGGTAGAAACGCTCCTGCTGCTGCCTTTTGCGCTGCTGTTTGTCGCGATTGCGCCGGAGAGCCACGCCTCGATTGCGGCGCTCACGCCGCTGACGACTGTGCTGCTGCTACTCTCGGGCATCGTCACCGCTAGCCCGCTGATCCTCTTCACCTTTGGCGTGAATCGTCTGCCGCTGACCACCGTCGGGTTTTTGCAATATTCCAGCCCGACGATTCAGATGCTCATCGGCGTACTGGTATTCAAAGAGGTGCTCACGCAGGATCGTATCATCGCGTTTGCGTTCATCGCCGTGGCGCTGGTGCTGTATACCATCGGCATGGTGCAGCGCGCGCGCAAACTGCGTTTGGAACAGTAGCGTCAACGGCTGATTTTGCGCGAATCGCGCCGGATTGCCACACGCTTGCCACGACTGGCCGTGCATTGTGAAGCTCCCGTGGATTCGGGGGCTTTTTGTTGCGAGTGAGCCCGTTTTCTGCTATACTTCACACTTAGGATATTATGCGGACGAATGCCTTTTTGAACGCAAAACCGGCGCAGAATCAACCGCCGCGTTGCGCGAAGGATTCAAGAAAAAATTGCAATCGCCCACGGAATATATCACAAAGGAGTTTTCCGAATGGGATTTTTGGATACATTGCTTGGCAACACCAGCACAAGCAGGCTTAAGAAGCTGCAACCGTATATCAAGCAGATCAACGATGTGGAGCCGCAGCTCAAGGCGATGACGGACGATCAGCTCCGCGCACAGACCGCTCTCTTTCGCGAACGACTGAAAAACGGCGCAACGCTGGACGACATCATGGTCGAAGCGTTTGCCACCGTGCGCGAGGCGGCGGTTCGTACCGTCGACATGCGGCATTTTGACGTGCAGCTACTCGGCGGCATGGTGCTGCATCAGGGGCGCATCTCCGAGATGAAGACAGGCGAAGGCAAAACCCTTGTGGCGACGCTTCCGGCCTATCTCAACGCGCTCTCCGGCGGCGGTGTACATGTGGTTACGGTCAACGATTACTTAGCCAAGCGCGACGCGCAGTGGATGGGCAAGATCTACCGCTTCCTCGGCATGAGCGTCGGCTGCGTGGTCAACGGCATGGAGCGCGCCGAAAAGCAGGCGGCCTATAATTCCGATATCACATACGGCACAAACAACGAGTTTGGCTTTGATTATCTTAGAGACAACATGGTGGTCTACCGTGAGCACATGGTGCAGCGGGAGATGAGCTATGCCATCATCGACGAGGTGGACTCCATCCTCGTGGACGAAGCGCGCACCCCGCTGATCATCAGCGGCGAAGGCGAAGAGTCCAGCGAGATGTATGTTGAGGCAAACCGTTTCGTGCGCGGGCTCTCACGCGGAAGCGACCTCACGGCGCAGTCCAGCTCGGATCGCATCATGGGCGAGCAGATTGCGGAGGATGGCGACTATCAGTGCGACATCAAGAAGCGCACCGTGCAGCTCACCGCGGAGGGCATCCATAAGGCCGAGCAGCGCTTTGGCCTCGAGAACCTCGGCGACCCCGCCAACATGGAGATCAACCACCACATCGTGCAGGCGCTGCGCGCCAACGCCCTGTTCGTGCGCGACAAAGACTATGTCGTACAGGACGGCGAGGTGCTGATCGTTGATGAGTTCACGGGCCGCCTCATGATCGGCCGCCGCTACAGCGAAGGCCTGCATCAGGCGCTGGAGGCAAAGGAAGGCGTCAAGGTAGAAAAAGAGAACCAGACGCTCGCCACCATTACGCTGCAGAACTATTTCCGTATGTATAAAAAACTCGCCGGCATGACGGGTACCGCCAAGACCGAAGAGAGTGAATTTATGAGCATCTACGACCTCGACGTCGTGGAGATTCCGACCAATAAACAGCTGCGCAGAACCGACATGGACGACGCAATCTTCCCCACCGAAAAGGGCAAGTTTGACGCGATTGTCGAGAGCATCAAGAAGATTCACGCAACCGGTCAGCCGGTGCTTGTGGGTACCATCAGCGTCGAGAGAAGCGAATACCTCAGCAGCAGGCTCACGCGCATCGGCATCCCGCACGAGGTGCTCAACGCAAAGCAGCACGCAAAAGAGGCGGAAATCGTCGCCCAGGCAGGCAAGAAAAACCAGGTCACGATTGCGACAAACATGGCAGGCCGCGGCACGGACATCCTGCTCGGCGGCAACCCGGACTTCCTCTCGCGCAGAGACATGCGCAACGAGGGCATGGAGGACTGGCTCATCGAAGAAGCAGTCGGCCACGCGGAAACGGACGACGCGGAGATTCTTGCCGCGCGCGCGCGCTATGCTGAGCTTTTCGCCATGCACAAAGCAGTTACCACAAAGGAGCACGACGAGGTGGAGAACCTTGGCGGCCTCTTCATCCTCGGCACAGAGCGGCACGAGAGCCGACGCATCGACAACCAGCTGCGCGGACGCGCGGGACGCCAGGGAGACCGGGGTTCGACGCAGTTCTTCGTCTCGTTTGAGGACGAGCTCATGCGCCGTTTCGGCGGCGAGCGCGTCACCAACATGCTCAACCGCTTTACAACGGCGGACGAGCAGGGCGAAATCCGGCTCGAGATGCGCATGCTCACCAAACAGATTGAAACCGCGCAGAAGCGCGTAGAGGCCATGAACTTCGAGACGCGAAAAAACGTGCTCAAGTACGACGACGTCATGAACAAGCAGCGCGAGATCATCTATGGTCAGCGCCGCCGCGTGCTGATGGGCGAGGATGTTTCCGACAGCATCAAGACCATGATCTACAACACCATCGACGGCATCGCACAGCAAAAATGCAATCCGCATGCGCCGAAGGAGAGCTGGGATCTCACCGCACTGTCGCAAGAGCTCTGCAAGCTCACGCTCCAGCCCGCGCGTTTGCTGATTTCGGAAGACGAACGCAAGCGGCTCTCATATGAAGAGGTGCTGCAAAAGCTCTATGCCTTTGCGGACGCGGCGTATATTCAAACCGAAGAGCGCCTGAAATCGGCGGAGATTGACATGCGCGAAAACGAGCGCGTGCTGCTGCTGCGCACGGTAGACGAAAACTGGATGGAGCACATCGACTCCATGGATCAGCTCAAGCAGGGCATCGGCCTGCGCTCCTACGGGCAGAAAGACCCCGTCTATGCCTACACGAGCGAAGGGTTTGAGATGTTTGACGCGATGGTGGACGAAATCCGCGAGCAGACCGTGCGTCGCCTGTATCTCATGCAGGTCACGGGTGGCCCGCTCCGCCGCGTGCAGCTGGCTAAGCCCATCGAGCCCAAGGGCGAGAGCGCAAACGCCTCCTACTCGCGCAGCGAGAAGAAGGTCGGCAGAAACGATCCCTGCCCCTGCGGCAGCGGCAAAAAGTATAAAAACTGCCACGGCAAGAACGAGTGACTCGACACGGCGCGCGCCGCCTTGTTTTCGGGCGGATAGCGAAACATTGACCGCACTGCAACCAATCATAAACAACAGTACGATCGAGAGGAGTCAAGACCCATATGATCCCATTGGACGAATATAAAATGAACCTTGGAGGTTTCGGGGAGCAGCTCGAAGAGTGCCGCAAAGCCCTCAGCCCCGAGAGCATTCAAGAAGAGGTTCAGGCGCTGGATGACCAGATGGCCGCGCCCGATTTCTGGAACGATGTCGAGACCGCCAATAAGCTCACCCAGCGTTCGCGCCAGCTGCAAAACAAGCTCGCGCGCTACAACAAGCTCAAGGCGCGCTTTGACGACCTCGGCGCGCTGATCGAGATGGCGGAGGAAGAGCTCGACGACAGCCTCGTCGACGAGATCAAGGCGGAGAGCGCCGCAGTTGGCGATGCCATCGAAACCATGCGCATGGAGCAGATGCTCAAAGGCCCTTATGACGCGGTCAACGCCGTTCTTTCGCTGCACGCGGGTGCGGGCGGCACAGAGGCGCAGGACTGGACAGAGATGCTCTATCGCATGTATACGCGCTATTGCGAAGGCCGCGGCTGGACCGTGCGCGAGCTGGACATGCTCGACGGCGACGAAGCGGGCGTGAAATCCGTCACCTTCGAGGTGGCCGGGGAGAACGCCTATGGCTACCTCAAGGCGGAGAAGGGTGTGCACAGGCTCGTGCGCATCTCGCCCTTTGACAGCAGCGGAAGAAGGCACACGTCGTTTTCCTCGCTGGACGTGACCCCGATTTTCGATGAAGACGTGGGCGACATCAAGATTGAGCCCGACGATATCCGCATCGACACCTTCCGCGCTAGCGGTGCGGGCGGCCAGCACATCAACAAGACGAGCTCCGCCATTCGAATCACGCACATACCGACCAATACGGTCGTGCAGTGCCAAAACGAGCGCAGCCAGCTGCAGAACAAAGAGACCGCCATGCGCATGCTGCGCGGCAAGCTGCTGGAGCTGCAGGAGCGCGAGCGCGAGGAGCAGATGAACCAGATCAAGGGCGAGATGAAGAAGATCGAGTGGGGCAGCCAGATCCGCAGCTATGTGTTCCAGCCGTATACGCTGGTGAAGGATCACCGCACCGGCGCGGAAAACGGAAACATTCAGGCCGTCATGGACGGCGACCTCGAGCCCTTCATCCACGCATACCTCGTACAATCCTAAACGCGTAAATTCTTTTTGTTTCTTTTTCTTACAAGAAAAAGAAAGAGAGCACGCACATTTATCTTTTGCTACTTTTCTTTAGAAAAGTAGAAGAAAACTTGTATGAAATTTGATTATGATCTCGTCGGAAAGATCGGCTCTATGGCGCTCATCCGCAAGGCCGATCACGACATCGACTACAACATCTTCTCCCGCTTAGGTGCGGAGCTCAGGCCCGGCATGATCTGGGTCAGCAGCGGCGCGACCGAAATCGGCCGCCTCGACTACATCCGCCGCAACGGAAAAGAGCTCACGGGCGATCGCGAGGAAATCAAGGCGGACTACGCCGCACAGGGGCAGACCATCCTCATGATGGAATACCGCAGATATATTCCGGATCGTTACAGCGTGCGCCAGCTCTTGGTCGAGCACACGCATTTCAACGACGAGGAGAAGCGCAAGCACATCCGCGGTTTTTTGCTGCGCGCGGCAAAGCAGAACGCAATCCCGATCGTGAACTACAACGATCCGGTCAGCATCGAGGAAATCCGCAAGATGGAGCTCGCAAACCTCCGCAAGCAGGGCGAGACGGTTGTAGAGTGCATCGACAACGACGAGACCGCCTCGGTCATCTGCTCGCTTGTGCACGCGAAATATCTCGTGATCTTCACGAGCGCGGATGGCATCTATCGCGACCCGAACGACCCGAGCACGATTGTCCCTGTGGTCGAGGGCAAGGATGCAGACGAGATCATCGAGCAGATCGATCTGCTGTCCGATAGCTGCGTGGGCACCAGCCGCCCCGGCTCCAACGGCGCGCGGGCGAAGCTGGATTTCATCAAGCAGCCCATCCGAGAGGGCACGACGGTCTACATCGCAAACGCGCAGCAGCGCATTGCAGACCTGCTCAATGGCACAGGAAAATGCACGGTATTCCGCACGCGATAACCGCACAACGATAAATATTTATTGACAAACGATAAATAGTGAAGTAGACTGTCGTCAGAACAGACGATGGTCTATTTCTTTTCACGATTTTTTGATAGTAATAAAACACATTCATTTGGAGGAAGAACAATAGGATGAAAAAAAGTAGTAAACTCTTAAATCTATTTGTACAGGCGGGTATCGTGATTGGCATACTCGCAGGCATCGCTCTGATCGTGGAGATCTACGTGCTGGAGATGCCGATCATCGTGGATTTCTTCGCAAAAGAGGGGAAGCCCGTGTGGTTTCCGATGCTTTCCGGCATCATCGCCACGCTCTGCATTCTCGGCGGAGAATTCATCGCCGTAACGCTTTTTTGCATGATGCGCACGCTAGAACGCGATCCATTTGTGCAGAAGAACGTAAACGCACTCCGGCGCATGGGGCTCACTGCGCTGGTGATCGCGCTGCTTGGCTTATCTACGCTTTTGCTGCATCCCGTTCCGCTTGCGGTGATCGCGGCGCTGCCCGTTGCCATGTGCGGGTTGTTTTCTCTGGTGCTCAGCCGCGTGTTTGCACAGGCGGTTGCGTACAAGCTCGAAAACGACCTCACGGTCTAGCGGGGTGATGATATGATTCAGGTCAATCTGGACGTGATGATGGCCAAGCGCAAGATGAGCCTCAACGATCTGGCAAAGCGCATGGACATCTCGCTGGCAAATCTCTCGATTCTCAAAAACAACAAATGCAGGGCGATTCGCTTCTCAACCCTGAGTCGCCTTTGTGAAACGCTCGAATGTGAGGCGGGGGATATCCTCGTTTATGTGAAAGGAGAAGAACCCGATGGAACAGAATCCGATTTTGAATGACGCGCAGGGCGCGAACAAGCGCGCACCGCTGACCAAGCCGCAACTCTGGCTGCTTGGCGGCGCGATCCTGATCGGCATTGCGCTGGAGCTCTGGATGGAGCTGGATTACTACCGCCTGTATTCGATCTTCTGGCTCGTGACGCTTGGCGTGTTCGTGGCGTTCAACTTCAAGCGCGTGATTGCCAACAAGACCGTGCTCGCGCTGATTGTGCCGACACTGGTGCTCATCGGTATCCTGATGTTTGATTACATGCATTTTGAGCTGCTGGGCTTTACTTCGCTTGCCATTCCGGCGCTGCTGATCACCATCGGCGTGTTCACCACGCAGGAGATCTCCTTCAAGCGCGAAGGCAAGGCGGTGCTTAGCGTGCTTCTCGCGGTATTCGTGAAGCCATTTACCGCGATTGGAGCATATTTTCGCGCGTATACGGGCGTGCTCGGCGGAAAGAAGGATGGCACGAACCGGCATGGTTGGATCGGCTTTGTGGTCGGCATTCCACTGATGATCATCGTGCTGGCGCTGCTTGCCGGCGCGGACGCGGGCATGGAAAAACTGCTGGGCAGTTGGATTGAGAAAATCAGCCTCTGGGAATGGTTCTGGCGACTGGTGGTCGTGTTCGTCGGCAGCATGCTCTTCTACTCGCTGTTTTACAACCTCACCTGGGGCAAGCCGGATAGGGACCTCATGCCTGTGCGGCAAAACTGGAAATTCGCAGGCCCGGGCGTGGTGATGATTCTGCTGCTGGCTGCCTACGCGCTGTTTACCTATGTGCAGTTCACCTATCTCTTTGGCAATTCACTGCCGGTTGAGATGACCTACAGTGAGTACGCACGGGACGGCTTTGGCCAGTTTGTCGCGGTGACGATGATCAACTTTACGCTGCTGGGGCTGAGCCTAACGAAGAGCGAACCCAAACCCGCAATCAAAGTACTGCAGTCGCTCCTGATTGCCGCAAGCCTGATCGTCCTTGCGTCCGCGGTCTGGCGCATGCTGCTGTATGTCAGCGCCTACGGCCTGACCATGCGCCGCGTGCTGCCGCTCTGGCTGATGACCTACTTCGCGTTTCTCGCGGCGGTGGGCGCGGTGCGCGTGTTTCGCGAAAAGACACCATTTTTGCGCATCGGTGCATTTGCACTGGTCTATTGGTACGCGATCTTCATCTGCATCGATTGGAACACGGTGATGTACAACTTCAACAGCACCTACAACTTCGGAGGATAAAAAAGAGCTTCTGCAATAGAAGCCCGAGTAAACAATTCTTTTGCCTACTTTTCTTTCAAGAAAAGTAGGTTTTGTTTAGCTCCAGTGCCTTTGCATATGCTTCCTTCTTCGGCACGCCGCAGGCGTTTGCCGCTTCAGCGGCGGCGTCGCGGACGGAGAGGCCGGAGGAGAGCAGATTTTTGAGTAGTGTCTCTAAATCGGGTGTGTCTGCGGCGTTCACCATCGCGCGGCAATAGACGCAGAGCACGCATTCCCCGCGCGGGGCAGTTTCCGCATAGCGCGCGGCTAGTTCGCTGAGTTTCCCGCGGACTGTCTCCTCGTGCATCTTAGTCAGCTCCCGCAGCAGCGCAGCGTCAAGGTCGCCAAGGCCTTCCAGCAGCGCGGTGAGCGTTGCGTGGACGCGGTTCGGGCTTTCATAGAAAATCACGGTGTGGTCAAGGCGCTTGAGTTGCTCGATGAGTGGCTTTTGTGCCTTTTTCTCGCGCGGGAAGAATCCGAAAAACGAAAACGGCATGGCGGGCAGCCCGCTCATCACCGCCGCCATGAGCACGGCGGAGGCGCCGGGCAGCACGCTATAGGGAAGACCATGCTCGATGCACGCTAAGATCAGCACCTCGCCGGGATCGGATACGCCGGGCATGCCCGCGTCGGAAACATAGACCACCGTCTCGCCCGCTTGCAGCCTTGTGACGACTTCCTGCGCGCGCTGGCGTTCGTTTTCACGATAGCAGCTGATGAGCGGTTTTTTGATGCCGATGTGGTTGAGGAGCGTCAGCGTCCTGCGTGTGTCCTCGCAATAGACCGCATCGCAGTTTGTCAGCGCCTCGCGCACGCGCGGGGTGAGGTCGCCTAAGTTTCCAATCGGGGTCGCGCACAACAATAACATAAGTTTACCGCACCGTCCGCAGATTTTCGCCCGTGAGGTGCAAAACCAGCGTAGTGTTAACATCATAAAGACGGCTTGCTAAACGATCGCCATACTTTGCTTGCAATCCCCTTAAATCAAGATTTGTTATGCAAACTGTGGGCAAATTCTGTAGTACACGTTCGTTAATTACTGCGAACAACCATTCTGTTGATACATTTGGGATAGTTGGCTCACTACCTAAATCATCCATGATTAGAAGGGGAATGGAGTGAAGCACCTTTACATGTTCGGTTTGATTTCGAATATCATCAAATACTTTCTGCGTGAATGCATAAGCTGTGATTCGCAAACTTTCAATGCCCTGTTCGATTGCGGAATGAGCAATAGCATTCCCAAGAAATGATTTGCCTAAACCGGGCGACCCATAAAGCAGGATATTCGGCTTTAGGGGATTAGGCAAGGAAATAGCATAGTTCTCACAAACAGTTTTTGCTGCAAGGGTTCTTTTTCTTTGTTCTGCTGATAAATAGATATCTTCAGAGAAGTTACAAAAAACCTCTCTGTCATTTATTCCGTCAGGTCCACGTAATTTTTCGCGTATCAGCAATCTACAAGAGCATGGCTTTTTAGAAGCTCCAATAAAACCGGTGTCTTCGCAAGTCTTGCATCTATATTGAAGTGTTAACGAAGAAGGATGGAAACCAATAGACGCTAAAAGTCTTTGCTCCTCCAGTGAGATTAATTCCAACTCTTTTTTTGCTTGATCGGCTGTGATTGCACGGCTACCAATCATAGAGAATAGTCTAGCACGCGCAACATCAAGCTCTTTTAGTCGTGGCGCAAGCAAATAGGCTTGCTCGATTCGTTTCTCGAGTGAAGCCCTCTCCTCCGCGCGAATTTTTGTGTAATGGTTCTCCAAGGATTCGTTGATCATAATAAGTCCTTGTCTAAATCCACAAGAATTCGATTGATCTGTTCATCAGTCAACTCGTTTTGCGCATACTCGACCTTAGACTGCTTGGCCGAAAAGCCCTGCGGACGCGACTGCATCCGCGCGCGGGCGGCCTCAATCGAGGAGATGCCCGCATCGTGCCAGTCGTTCCAGAGCTTTTTCATCATGCCGAAGGGCTCGTTTGCCCCGCGGCATTGCTCCGCGCCAAAGAGCAGCAGCTCCCGCGGCATGGCATAGTCTTTGAGATACATGCTGATCTGCGCGCGCTGTGTGCGCGAGGCGGGCTCCAGCTTGCCCGCGCGCTCGAAGACGAGGCGCGCAAAGACCTGCTCCTCGGCGGTTTTCGCGTCCGCCCGCTCCATCTCCGGTTGGCTCGTCTGCCCTTCTTTGCGGAGGTTGTCGAGCAGCTCGTCGAGATAGACGAAGTTTGGCGTGCCGCTGACGGCAAGCTTGGGCAGCGCGGACAGGATCGCCTCCGGCGTAAAGCGCCATTCGGTGATCCATTTGTCGTAAAACGCGGTCTCGGCTTTGGTCGGCTTACGTTGCTTGTTCCACTGGCGGAGGATTTCGCTAGCGCCGTGTTTCTTGAGCTCGTATTTGGCGAGGTAGGCGCGCGCGGCTTCCCTCGTCCAAACGCCCGCCTCGGACCAGGAGCGCGCGACCGCGTCGATGTAGTTCACCGAGACGCGCCGCCCTTTTTGATCCATACAGTGGGAGACCAGCTCCAGCACGGCCTCTTCGTCGAGCCCGTAGACCTCGATCCAGTCGTATACGTGCTTGAGTTCGCGAAAATCGAACTGCCGCGGCGCAATCAGCGAGCCAAGCGCCGCAACAAGGTTTGCATATTTGCCCGGCACCACGCCGCCCGATTCGCTGGGTTCGGTGTCGAGATATTCCACAATCAACGGTACTTCGCTGCGGATGCGCACCAGACCCTGCTGCTGCCAGTAGACATAGGCTTCCGTCACCGCCGCGTCGGAGAGCCCGAGCGCGTCGCCCAGGGATGTTTCCGCGCCCGCGCCCGCATAGCAGAGCATCAAGCCGTAGAGATACACACGCACGCAAAGCTCGCTTGCGTGCGGCAGATAGTCGAGGATAAATCGGTTGTCCACGGGCGTGAAATTTCTGCGCGCCGTGTCGAGAGAAAAGCGAACGATCATATTGGTATGGAGTCTTTCCGGTGCGAACCCGCACCCTTATGCTTATGCGAAGCGCTGCGCGAATTGGGAAAGCACGTTGCTAAACCACGAATAGCCCAGATCGACCACGGGCAGATAGCCAAGGCTCATCAGCATGCCGGCCAGCACCCAGAGCAGGAACAAATCGGCCAGCACCAGCAGAACTTTCCAGATGGGCGCGATCTGCGCATCCATGCCGGCGTTTCTTTTCTTCGCCATGAACAGTCCCTTGCGCGGGCGGCGGAAGTTTCGCTCCCGATCCAACGACGGAAGAACGGGCAATTGGCTCTCCTGCTCGGCAAATGCGCCGCGCGCGGAAAACTGATCCGGTTCAAGCGGTTCGCCTGCGGCGCCTGCCATGCCATCAGAAATCGGTGCGTCCCCGCTGACGAGACGCAGCAGCAGTATTTCGCGCTGTGTCAGCTCACGGATGCGCACGGGGATATCGAAGTCTTCCGACTGGGTGAGAATCTCTTCGTAGAGCGTGAGAAACGTCTGTTTGACCGCACTTTTTGCGAGGGTTTCGGACGAGAGGGACTTTTTTGCTGCGGCATAAACGCCGGGGCCGTATTCATGATAGACCGCGAGGAATGCCTCCCGGTCGCCGAAATGAATGCGGTTTTGCAGGTCATTCGTGATCATAAATCCCGTCCCTTCGCAAAAGATTGCCGGTGTCGTTAACCGCGTCAAACATAACTTACATTCTATCATGGCGCGGGAAAAAAGAAAATACAAGCCCCGTAAAACATCCGGCCTACGCCAGAGCGCAAAAACATCTTATTGCCGGATTGACAGCAAAGATCTTGGTTGATATAGTAATAGTAATCTATATTGATAATGATATAGATGGTAATGGTTGAATGAAAATCGTGATCCGTTTCAGCCGCGCCGGGCAAAAAGAAGTTGCCCTGAACAAGGCGAAAAACGCCAGCGACTGCTCGAAAAACAGTCATGAAAGCCAGTTGCAATTGCGTTGAATGAACGGGTATATAGTCAATAAAAGCATCTAAGGGCCGCAGGAACCGGTTTGTCGGCGGCAGCAGGATATTTTTAGCGAATCCCGCAAGGAAAGCAGCGCGCGGCGCGCGCCATTTGGCGGAACTCCTAAATACTGTTGCCGATGCAATACTATAGATGATTGTTTCAATGTCACAAGATTCGACCAAGCATTCATGGAGGAACAAACATGGATTACCAACTGGATTTAAAAGAAGCAAACGGCTTTGATCTGCTCGACTGGTTTTCATCCGGCGCGCAGGAAGTTGCCGCGCATAAAAAATATCTCAACGACATCAACGTCTTTCCCGTGGCGGATGGGGACACCGGAACCAATCTCTCCACAACGCTGCGCGCTATGGTGGAAAAGCCCGCGCGCGCGCGCTCGTTTGCGGGTATGCTAAAGGGCATCTCGCAGTCGGGTCTTGAGAGCGCGCGCGGCAACTCCGGCATTATATTCGCCTCGTTTGTCAACGGCATCGCGCAGGAATGCCAGATGGCCGAGGTGGTCGACGTCAAGGAGTTTTCCGGTATCGCCAACCGCGCGGTGCGGCATCTCTACGAAGCGGTGGAGCACCCTGTTGAGGGGACGCTGATGAGCATCATCCGCGATTGGGCGGCGTTTTTGGAGTCCAACAAGGATCACGTCTCCGGTTTTCACGAGCTGTTTTCCAAAGCGTATCAAAGCGCGATGGCCTCCTTGGAAAAAACAAAGGAGCAATTGCAGGTGCTCAGGAAGCACAACGTCGTGGACTCCGGCGCGGCCGGGTTTGTGCGCTTCCTGCAAGGCATCAACCTGACATTCTCGCGTATCCGCGGGGCTGAACCGGTGGAAGACGCGGCGAGCGTGCCCGTCATCACCGGCGAAGAGAAGACCGCGTTTCGCTATTGCTCCGAGGCGCTGGTGGATACGTCGGCGTTCGGCGCGGTCGATGCGGAAGCGCTCAAGCACGAGCTTGCCCAGTTAGGGGACTCGCTGATCGTCAACAACCAAAACGGCAGGTTGAAGATTCACCTGCACACCAACGCACCTGAGCAGCTCATGGCGCGGCTTGAGAGATTCGGCCCGTTCATCGAACAAAAGGCGGACGATATGGCGCTGCAAAACCACCTGCGCGCGCAGCCGCGGGGCGGCATCGGCATCCTCACGGACTCCATCGCCGACATTCCGGATGAATACAAGCTTGAGCACGCGATCACAACGCTACCCATGGGCGTGATGATCGACGGAAGCGCCTATCTCGACAAGTCGACCATTCAGCTTGAGCAGCTCTTCACGCGGATGGGGCAAAAAGAGGGGTATCCCACCAGCTCGCAGCCGGAGCCCGGGCGGATTCAGGCGGCGCTTCTGGCGCTGCTGGATCACTTTGACTCCCTGATTGTGATCAGCGTGGCGGATCGCCTCAGCGGAACCTATCAGGCGCTGCTGAAAGCCGCGAGCGTCATCGCGCCGGATAAAAATATCACGGTGATCGATACCAAGCTCAACTCCGGCGCACAGGGGCTTCTCGTCAAGGCAGCCGCGGAGATGATCGCCGAGGGGCAGCCGCATGATCAGATTGTGGCGCGCATCGAAGACATGATTCCGCGCACGAAGATCTATGTCTGCCTCAACACGCTGGCTTATGCTGTGCGCGGCGGGCGCGTGCCCGATACCGTCGGCAAGATCGGCATCAAACTCGGCATGCGCCCGATCATGACGCTGGACAGCAGCGGCAACGGCGCGGCGTTCGGGGTGGCGTTTAGTCAGGCGGGGCTGACGAAAAAAATCTTCAACCTCGTGAAAACCACCATGGAGCGCAAGGGCATTGCGGACTACAGCATCGTGCATGGGGACAATCTACCGCTTGCCCGGGAGTATGCCGAGCAGATTGCCCGCATCACCGGAAAACAGCCCGCGTTTATCACGCGGATTTCCTCGGTCGTCGCCCTGCATGCTGGCCCCGGCACCGTTGCGGTTTGCCTGCTGGAAGGCGCGGTTTAACCGCCCAAAGCAAGGCCGTGGTACGGTTCAGATAGAAACAATAATCGAACGATTGATTCGAAAGGAGCGCCCCATATGGCAACCGCTGCAATCATCATATTCGTCTATTTCTTCACGCTCTTTGTGGTCGGCACCCTGCTGAAAAACAATAGCATCGTAGATATCGGCTGGGGCATCGGCTTTGTGATTCTCGCGTGGATTCTGCTCTTCCTGCGGCTGCCTGCGGCGCTGGTGCGCGTGAGCATTACGCTGCTCGTCTCGCTCTGGGGACTCAGGCTGTTTTACCACATCCTCAAGCGCAATCACGGCAAGCCGGAGGATTTCCGCTATGTCGCGTTTCGCAAAGCATGGGGCAAGTGGGTCATCCCCCGCGCGTTTTTGCAGGTGTATATGCTGCAAGGTCTACTGATGTTCCTCATCGCCCTGCCGTTTATCCTGCTGAATGACACGCTGGCGCAGGTCAACTATGTGCTCTTCGCGATTGGCGTGCTCGTGTTTGCGCTTGGGTTCACGTTTGAGTCCGTTGGCGACGCGCAGCTCAAGGCATTTTTAGGCGACCCCGCCAACCGGGGCAAGATCATGGGCAGCGGGCTCTGGCGCTATACGCGGCACCCGAACTATTTCGGCGAAGCGACGCTCTGGTGGGGCATTTTCCTCATCGCGCTGAGCGGCGGGGTTACGCCGTTTGCGGTGATCGGTCCCGTCACCATCACGCTGCTATTGTTGTTCGTCTCCGGCGTGCCCCTGCTTGAAAAGAGCATGAAGGACAAGCCCGGCTATGCGGAGTATGCGGCAAAAACCAGCATCTTCGTCCCGTGGTTTCCGAAGAAATAGGTTAGAAAGCAAAATGCGCTTACGCGCTGGATAAAATCAAAATAATAAAAGGAGAACGGCATATGAACTTCTCGTTTACCTGGGCGGGCGCGCGCAACTACGCCATCGCGCTCGTGATATTCTTAGCAATCGACATGGTGTGGCTCACGCTGATCGCAAAGTCGCTCTATGCCCAGCACCTTGGCTACCTGATGGCGCCCAAGGCAAAGCTGTTGGTGGCGTTTCTTTTCTATCTGCTGTTTGTGGTCGGGTTACAGTTTTTTGTGCTGAACCCCGCGCTGGCAAGCGGCAGCTGGAAAACAGCCCTGTTTGCGGGCATGTTCTTTGGACTTGTCACCTACGCGACTTACGACCTGACCAACCTCGCGACGGTGAAGGACTGGCCGGTGCTGATCACAGCCATCGACCTCGTCTGGGGCAGCTTCGTGAGCGGCGTCACCGCGCTGTTGAGCTTCTTGGTGATCAAGAGATTTTTCTAAAGAGAGAATTGCATTTTGGAAGGGGGAAGCCCCTCTCTTTTTGCGTTCATATCCAATCTATGCTTTTCAACAGAACGGGTGGACGCCCTGCAATAAAAACATGCTATAATCTCCTCATGGAACGACTGGACGACCTGCAACACAACGGGCTGATGCTCTATCAGGACACGAATTACGAGCGCTTCAATGCCGATGCGCTTTGGCTCTCTGCGTTCCTGCGTCTGAGCGCAAAGGACACCGTGGTCGAGCTTGGCTCCGGCACGGGGGTAATCTGCGTGCTCGGCGCGGACAACACAAAGGCGCGCTTTACCGGCGTGGAACGGCAGGAGAAACTCACGGCCCTCGCGCAAAAGAGCGCGGCGTACAATCATCAGGAGATCCGCTTTGTCTGCGCGGACGTTACGGAGACACCGGGGATTCTGGGTCACGGTGCGTTTACCGCCGCCGTGATGAATCCACCGTATTTCACGAGTGGGGACAGGGCGGAGAATCCTTCCCGCAGTCTCGCGCGGCACGACGTGGGGCACACACTCGAAACATTTCTCGCCTCGGCGTTTGCGCTGCTCAAAAACGGCGGAAAGCTGTTCGTCATCTATCCGGCGGGCGCGCTGGGAGAGCTGTTTGCCGCGCTGCAGCAGGCGCGGCTTACGCCAAAGCGCGTGAAGTTTGTCTACGCAAAGGCGGGCGGGCAGGCGCTGCGCGTGCTGATCGAGGCGAAGAAGGACGGCAAACCGGGGCTGGTGGTCGAGCCGCCGGTCTATGCGGAGGACTAAAGGTAAAACAAAACCCGCTTGCGCGGGCTTTGCTGAAAACCGTTTTGATTTTTAAAATAGCATTCTTGCTTCAGCTCGGAGACGGGCTGTTTTTTTCTAGCAGGCCTTGTTTTGAATCAGCTCAAAGCAGAGGTTGAACACGCTGTCGCGCATCTCCTGCATGACGCTGCCGATGCTGTCGTCCGTGACCACGGACATCATGCCCGTTCCATAGTTGGAAATCACGCCGATTGCCGCGTAGTTGATGCCGAGATCGCGCGCGAGCGGCGCCTCCGGCACCAGTGTTTGGCCGATGATCTGCGCGCCAAACATCCGAAACATCCGCACTTCCGCCGCGGTTTCAAAGCGCGGGCCTTCGGTGCAGCAATAGATCGCGCGGCCGGAGTACGGCAGCTTCTTTGCGAGGATGAGGTGCTCGAGTTCGTCGTTGAGTTCGGGGCTGAACACATCCTCCATGCCTGTGTGGAGCGCAAGGCGGTGCTCCTGCTCAAAGGAGGACGGACGCCGTTTCGTCATATCGATAAAGTCGTTGACCAAGCAGACGGTGCCGACCTTGAAGCCGTAGTCGCATGCGCCGACGGATGAAAGACCGATGATATGGGTCACGCCCAGCATGTGCATGGCGTAGATATTCGCGCGGTAGTTGACGTCCGCCGAGTCATGGTGAAAGAGCACGCCATGGCGAAAGCGGAATATGACTTCCTGCCCGCAGTCGAGCGTTCCACGGTAGATAACCACGTCGCCATACGGCGTACCGATTGCTTCTTCATGATAAGGGATGGGCAGCGATTCGAGGTTCGTGCCACCGATGATTGCGTATTTCATAACCAGTTCACCTCTTAATGACTATACCACAGCAGGTTGAAAAAGTGTATACTAGAAAGACATATGGCATATTTATCATCAATATAGAGACAGATAATTTTTTAAAAATGGTGCCTAAAAGATTTTTAACCCATTATGTATCGACGCGATGCAACGCCCGAAACCCAACAAAAGGAGCGAAACCATGTTAAGAGCCGACCACGACCTTGCTTTCCTATTCCTCTTTGAAAATATAGCCTGGTACGAAAACGGTGCCGTGTGCATTCTCGACCGCCGCATCTATCCCGCGCGGGAAGAGTTTGTCACCTGCCGCACGCATCAGGAAGTCGCAACAGCCATCACCGACATGGTTACCCAGAGCTACGGCCCGTTTCACGCGGCGGCGATGGGCATGGCGTTGGCAGCCTATGAATGCCGGGATAAGACAGCCGCAGAGCAGCGGGCGTATCTCAAGGCCGCAGCGGACGTGATTGCCAACGCGCGCCCGACCACCGCGCGCAAAATGCGCACTTGGACGGACGACTGCGAGCGGGACGCGTTTGCCGCGCTCGACGCGGGAGGGAACGCCTGCGACGCCATCATGGCGGGCGCGGTGGCAAAATTCTCCCGCCAATATGACCGCATCGACCGCGAGGCGCGCTATTTTGTCGAGAAGATTCCGAAAAACCCTACCATCATGACGCAGTGCTATGGCGACGCGGATGTCGGCATGATGCTGCGCGCCCTGCGCGAACGCGGTGACGACGCGAAGTTTTTTACGCCCGAAACGCGGCCCTATCTGCAGGGCGCGCGCCTGACCGCGAGCGTGATTTGCGACATGGGGTTTGACGTCACGTTGATTACCGACAACATGCCCGGCTATGTGCTAGGTCACAAGCATGTAGATCTCTTCACCACCTCGGCGGATGTGATCACGCTCGACGGCCACGTCGTCAACAAGGTCGGCACCTTCCAGATTGCGCTCTGCGCCAATTATTACGGCGTGCCATACTATGTTGCGGGATTTCCCGACCGCACGCACCCGGACGTCGCCTCCGTTCACATCGAGGAGCGAAACGGAGACGAGGTGCGCCACGCGATGGGTGTGTTGACCTGCAAAGCGGGCGTCAAGGGGTTCTATCCCGCGTTTGACATCACGCCCCCGGAGCTGGTTACAGGTGTGGCGACGGATGTCGGCGTATTAAAGCCCACCGAGCTCAGGGGCTATCAGCCCGCGGAATAAACGAATTAACGCAACAAAAAACGGCGGGGTGCACAATGCACTCCGCCGTTTGTGTTACCAGCTGATCAGCCCGCGTAGGTGACCTTGATCTCGCGCGTGCTCGGCATCATCATAATCCATGTGTTGCCCGGCTCGAGGCGCAGGATGGTGCCGTCGTAGAGCGTATAGGACGTGGTGTCCGCCAGCGTCGGCCTGCTCCAGGTGCCAAATACCGCGCGACCGTTGACGATGTACAGGCAATCGCCTTTTCCGGTGAGCATGACGCTGCGATAATTGCCGTCATAGGCGGAGACGCGCACATACTGGATGATGAGGTTTTGCGCGGTGATCGGCTCGTTGACATAGCCCAGCACATCGTCCGTTGGCGTTAAGGATTTGCTCTCGCCCAGCACTTTTTTGGAGTTTTTGTCGCTGCGCAAGAGCACGTTTTTCACGTTGTCATAGGTGAACACCACGCGCTCCGGATCGGAACTCGTAAACGCGATGCCGACGCTTCTAATCTCTTTACCCTTTTCGTAATACACGCCCTCTTCAAATGCAAAGCGTGTTTCGCTGTAGGCCGCGGTGAAATCGCTGTTCTCCTCCACATACGGCAGGAGTTGGAAAAACGTCGTGTGCTCCTCGATGGCGGTGATGGTCTTGTCGCGATAGAAGAACGCTGCGGCGTCGCCCGCGTTTTCGATATGATAGCGTAGGGCGCTGCTCTTGAGAAGCGGATAGCCCTCCGCCGCCTGTTCCGGATCGCCAAGCGAGACATACAGCCCGTCCCACTCCAGCGCAGCATCGGCCAGATACGCGCGCGAGGTGCGCACGGGCCCGACGCGGGACGGCAGATTGTCCGCAAACAGCGCAAGATACCGCGTGCTGTGGTCTGCGCGGTCGAGCGGGAACTCATACACGATATCCGCAAGCATCAGCGCGGTCTGTGGGCGCGCTTGCGCCGCGTTGTCGATTGCCACCATCACGGGGCGGTAGACCGCGCCTTCCGGCAGCGGTCGACCCGTTGTGGGCGAAATGCCTTCGTTGAGCGGCGTAGGAGAAGGGGAAGCCTCCGCCTTTGCCTCCGCCGTGTCCGGCGTTGCGGTTGCCTCGGCATCGAGGGCATCGCTGCTGAGTGCGTCCGTCACGACGACGATCTGGGCGTCGCTCGTTGCGCTGTCCTGCTGAATCGGCCTACCCGTAATGGTTTCGATCACTGAACAGCCGGAAAACAGCAGCAAAAGCCCCGCAGCCAGCGGTAGCAGGCGCAGCATGCGGCGTGTTCCCTTTTGCGCCGCGCTATTCAAACGTCACCGGGAAGGCGGACGGGTGCACGGCGATCCAGGTGTTGCCCGGTTCGAGCGTGACGAGTGAGCCGTCGTCCAGCAGATAGGAGGTATAATCCTCCGCGGTCGGGCGCGACCAGGTACCGGTCACATGCTCGCCGTTGATGAAATAATCGCATTTGCCGCTGCCGATCATCTCGCAGGAGCGGCGGTGCTTGTCGTCGTCTTCAACCGAGCCATAATTTGTGTACTGCACGATGAGGTTTTGCACGTTCATCTGCTCGGTGATGTAGCTGTCTGCGTGGTCAGTCAGCGTCCGAACCATGCTCGCCTCCCCGCTCTCAAAGCGGAGCAGGCGGTTTGTCTGCGGGTCATAGGTGAATTGAATCCAGTTCGGATCCTTGTTGTTGTCAAACGGCAGCGTCACCTTGGTAAACGGTGTGCCATTTTCATAGGTGATGCCCTCCATGAAATTGAAGCGCTGCGCGGCTCTTGCCTCGTGCTCGCCGTAAAAGCGGTTTACCAGCGCGGCAACGCGGTAATACAGTGAGTGCACGCTGCTTCTGCTCGTCTCGCTGGCGCGAAACTTATAGCCGTTTGGCGTTTCAAAGTCGTCATACGCGCTTTCAGAACGGTAAAACGTCTTGCTGTAGCCGCGAAAATCTCCACTGGGCAGATAGAGCGTGATGAGATCCTGCGGAAGGCGGCGATAGGGCTTGCTGAGCACGACATAGCCCTCGTGCAGATACATGCAATCCCATTCCTGCACCATGTCGATGATGTAGTAGCGCGTGGAGCGCAGCGGCCCCGCGTAGAGCGGATAGGTGTCGTTATACAGCGCCTGAAAGCGCGTGATCGCGGCCTCTGCCAGAAACTCGTAGACGATGTCCGCCTCCATCAACGAAGTCTGCGGCTTTGCGCCGTTGGAGTTGTCGATGGACATGATGAACGGGCGCAGCGGCGTTCCTTCGGGCACCTCGCGTCCGGAGGTGAGGGAACGGTTCTTGGGCTCCGGTGTGGGCGAAGGCTCCGGCGTGGGCGTTGGCGTTGTGGGTATGAAAGTGACAACGGGTATCTCTGTTGGGACCGGGGTCTCTGCCGCGGGCGCTGGAGCGGGCGAACAACCGCCAAGCAGCAGCGCAAAAGCGAGAACGCCGGCGTAGAGAGCAGGCAGTTTCCCGCCGTTTGCCTGTCGCGTTGGCTGCGTCTGTATCATCAAAAGAATCGCTTCCTTTCATCGGGGAAATGAACATGTTCTATATAAAACTTGCTGAATATAAAAGCACACAAAAAAATCTAATTGAAAGAAAAGCAGCTATTAGCAACTGCCTTGTGGGGCGTTGTGTCAGTCTTTTTTGTTTTTGCGCGAGACGAGGATTACAACCAGAAGCACAACGGCAAGCAGCAGACCGCCGCCGATATAGAGCACCATCGGGTTGAGGCTGGACGCGACCGTCGGTTCCGCGGTTTCCGCTGCGGGCGCCGCGGACTCGGGTACAACCGTAACCTCCGGCGTCGCGGTGATCTCCGGCGTGGGGGAGGGCGTCGGCACGGGCGTTGCGGGAACCCACGGGGTCACCGCGGGCGCAGGCAGGGGGGATTCACCAAGGGTTACGCCTCCGTCTTGAATGGCGACATACGCCGTGGTCTGATTATAGTCCGCGTCCACGCGGGTGACGATGCCGCTGGTGACGGCAACCGCGCTGCCGGTTTCACCCAGCAGACGAAAGCGCAGCGTCAGCAACGTGCCCGCGCCTTCAAGACCCAGCGCGCTGGCGCAGGCGATGCGGACACGGCCCGGCACATCCGAATTGGCGACGGTGTATTGCGCGGGGAAAAGATCGCCGGGGGTCATGGAGACAAACTCCAGCACGGCGCTGTCGTAGTTGAGGTCAAACTGAACGGAGTCAACCCCTACGCAGTTGTCCAGCAGCACGGGCAGGTCGATCTGGCCTCCGGCTTCACCGCTCACGGTGTCAACCTGAATCATGACGCTCTCGTCCTCTGCATGCGCCTGCGCGGGAGAAACGAATAATACTGCAAGCAGTAGAGCCATCAAAAACAAAAGCGTACGTTTCATCGATTGCACCTCATAGTTAAAAACGGTATGATAGGACACAGAAAAACTGTCTGTTATATGGTACAGCAAAAAACGGTCGAAGTCAATTTGACCGGCTGACGCAGGAGCGTCAAAACAGGCAAAATCGGGCGGTTTTGCACGGGAGAAAAACGGCAATTTAGCAAACAATTTGCAACGTGCGCCGCTGAGAGAATCACATAAATATTAAGCAGGCAAGTAACGGCACAAATCCGTTTTTTGTTTTGCTGATCAACAGAAAGGCATATAAATGGAAAACATCGGGTATTACAACGGAACATTTGCGCCCGTGGAGCAGCTCATGATACCCGCACTCGACCGCGGGGTCTATTTTGGCGACGGGGTATATGAGGCGCTCCGCGTAGAGCGGCACCGCTTTTTTGCGCTGAACGAGCACCTCTCGCGTTTTCGCGCAAGCCTCGATTTCTTGCGGATCCCGTTTGTGATGCCGGATGAAGCACTCAGAGCGATTTTGCAGGAGGCGGCGGATCGCGTAGACAGCGACTCCCAGCAGCTCTATTTTCAGGTAACGCGCGGCACGGCAATGCGCACACATTCGTTTCCGGAGGCGGCTGAGCCAAACCTGATGATCTTCTCGCGCGGGGTGCCGCTGGCGGATCTAAACGAATACCGCCGCGTCGTCGTGCTGCCGGATACGCGCTGGGGGCACTGCAACATCAAGTCGCTCAACCTGATTCCCAGCGTGCTCGCATCGCAGAGCGCAAAAGAGCGCGGCGGCAGCGAGGCGGTGTTTCACAAGGACGGCTTGGTCAGCGAATGCTCCAGCTCCAACCTGCTCATGCTCAAAAACGGTGTGCTGCGCACAGCGCCCGCAGACGAGCAGATTTTGCCGGGCGTGACGCGCGCGCATTTTCTGATGCTTGCACGCGAACTGGGTATCCCCGTGGACGAGACCGCCTTTACGCTGGACGAGATGATGGAGGCGGACGAGCTCATGATCACCAGCACCAGCGCGCACGGCCTACCCGTCGGCTTTGTAGACGACAAGCCCGTCTGCGGGCGGAACGAGGCGCTCATGCGACGGTTGCAAAAGGCGTATCGGGCGTTCTTCTGGGATAGCGTTGCGGGCGGTTGACCGAACGCGCAAAACAAATCAGGGGGTGGGGTATGGAGCGAAACACGAACGGTGAATCCGGCAAGGCTGCCTTGTTTGCGCTTGCCGCGGCGGTGTTGTTTGCGTGCTCTGTGCCGCTGTCCAAACAATTGCTATTGAGCGTGCCGCCCGTGTTGCTGGCGGGGCTTCTCTATCTTGGTGCGGGAGCGGGGGCGGGCGCGCTGCTGCTCTTTGGCGGAAAGCGCGCGCAGATTGGCGGCGCATCCGCTGCATTCTCGCGGCAGGAGCGGCCGTATGTGCTCGCGATGATCTTGCTGGATGTACTCGCGCCGATCCTGTTGCTGTTCGGGCTTCGTAGCGCGTCTGCCGCGAGCGCGTCGCTGCTGAGCAATTTTGAAATCGTTGCAACCGCGCTCTTTGCGCTGCTGCTGTTTCGCGAGTCTGTCTCCGTCCGGCTCTGGATTGCCTTGGGGTTGATCACGCTCGGCAGCTGCGTGTTGACGTTTGATGCGGACGGCGCTTTCGTCTTCTCCGGCGGGGCGGCGCTCGTGCTGCTGGCAACCATTTGCTGGGGACTGGAAAACAACTGCACGAGAAAACTTTCGCAAAATAATCCGGTGTTGATCGTCACGATCAAGGGGTTGGGTTCCGGCGCGGTTTCGCTGATGATCGGGTTTCTGGTGGGAGAGCGCCTGGGCGGAATCGGCGCGGTGCTGCTAGCGCTGGTGGTCGGGTTTTTCACCTATGGCCTCAGCATCGCCTGCTACATTCGCGCGCAGCGCACGCTCGGCGCGGCAAAGACCAGCGCATACTATGCGGCAGCGCCGTTTATCGGCGCGCTGTTTTCGTTTCTGCTGCTGGGGGAGCGCCCGAACGGGTTGTTTCTGCTCGCGCTGTTGCTGTTGCTGGCTGGCGCGTTTTTTACGACATTTGATCGCGCCCGAAAAAGCTAGAATTTTTTGTAAATAGGGAAACAAAAACGGCACCCGAACGGGTGCCGTTTGCGATGTGTAAATCAACAGTGAATGGTTGTTTTGTCCCTGCCGGCGTTTTTGGAAAGATACATCGCCTCATCGGCGTTTGCGATAAGCTCCTGCTCATTGTTGATCGAAGTTTCCGGCATGGAATCCAGACCGATGCTGATGGTCACGCAAATCTGGTTTTCACCATAGATCGTTGCGTTATCGCGTACGATATGCCGCACGCGCTCTGCAATCGTGAACGCGTCATCCTTGGAAGCGCCCGGCAAGATCACTACAAACTCTTCTCCGCCGTATCGCAACAGGATATCGCCCTCGCGAATGCCCTGACGGATCAGGCCGGAAATGTTTCTAAGCACTCGATCGCCGACCACGTGGCCATAGGTGTCGTTGACCTGCTTGAAATGATCGATATCAAACATCAGCACGGCAAGCGGGATCCCGCGGCGTACGGCGCGCGAGTATTCCTCATGCAGCCGGACCATGCCAAACCTGCGGTTGAGAATGCCCGTCAGCGGGTCGAGCGCGGCAAGCTTTTGCAGCTGCTCGTGCTCCATCGCGTTGTGCAGCGCGACGGCGAGACTCTGCGTAAAAATGGCTAGCATCCGGATATTCTCCGCCTGAAAACACTCGGCCTTTGCAAGCAGAATGACGGCGATGGGCACGTTTTTGAACTTGACCGGCTCAATGACGACTTCCTTGGGGTGAAACTGCGTCAGCGTGCTCTCCACGATGATCTCCGCAGGGTGGGTGACGGAAAAGGACTCGCCTTTGGAAAACGTTGCAAGAACGTGCGGATCGATAGCCAGCGTTTTCGCTTCGCGAATGCCGAACGATTCCAGCACGACGACCTCGCCGTCCTGCTCCAGCAAGATTGCGCCTGCGTCCGCCAGAGTGCCTTTCATGACGCGGTCGAGCGCATAGTTGGAGAGCGCATGCAGATCCAGCTGGCTGGAAAAGATCGCCGTAAACGTCTTGATGTCGTCCAGCATTTTCAGCGAGCTGGCAAACGAAGAGATCAGCTCGTTAAACGCCTGTGCGCTCTGGCCGAACTCGTCTTCTGTCTCTACCGGAATGCTGCAATGCTCCGGGTTGCAGTCGCCAAGCCGCCCGCTTTCGGAGATCATGATGACGGAGTCCTTGACTTCGATCATCTTCTCCGTTAAAACCGTTAGTTTGCGTCTGACGGTCACGCGGGAGATTAGAATGTTGACAAAGCCGACCAGCACGCCCGCCAGCATGCAGGCGGCGATGAACAGGCCGCCGAGTGCAATCGATTTTGGAACGCCAAAGAGTAGCATGAAAAACGGAAAGATGATGCCGATGAGAAGTCCGAACCCGATCATGCGAATGGCCAGACTGAGAAACGTGTTCTGCAAGCGCTTCATAGAATCCCCCGGTTTATTTACTTCAATTTTTCTGCGTATCGGTGGAGCTGCTTATAAAAAACAGCGCGTTATTCTTCCAGCGCAACCAGAATCGCCCGGCAGGGCGCGCCCTCCGCACCGGAGATCTTCAGCGGCGCGGCGTATAGCGTATACCGCCCGTCCGGCACGGCGCGCAGGTCGAGGTTTTCCAGCACGGCAACGCCGTAGCCCAGCAGGGCAACGTGCACGGAGAGCTCGTCGGAATACGACCCGATCGACTGCTTGTCGGTGCCGATGAGCAGGCAACCCTGATTGTAGAGGTAGCCGATGGCGCTCTCGGTGAGCTGGCCCTCGCCGTGCAGCAGGATGCGCGGGGCAAACGGCCGCTTCATGAAGTACATCGCGTCCAGCGGCGTCTTTGGCACCGTGAGCACCACGCAATCGCCCACGAACTGCTCCAGCGGCAGGGAGGCGATGTCCTTGCCGTCTGCGATGAAGTGCAGCGGCGCGTCCACATGCGTGCCCGCGTGCATGCTCGTCTCCAGACGGCTGAGGTTATAGCTCTCCCCGTCCTTCATGCGGTGCACGGCGCGCAGCTTCGGCGGTTCGTCTCCCGGATAGGGCAGCGCCTTGATCAGATCGCGCGAAATGTCATATATCTTCATGTTGGTCAATCCTTTTTTGGCTGTTGCTCCTGCTATTGTCGTTTGGGTGCGCGGAGCGTGTTCAGCGGCTTTCTTTGCCTGTTGTGGCCATGATTTTTGAAACAAAATTCATTATACGTTGCATTGCAACAAAACGCAAAGCGAAATTTTACATAGGCAAGCGCGAGAAAAAGCTCCCGCTTGAGCGGGAGCCTGAGAGAATACGCGTTGAAAACGTGTTATTCGTTTCGGATGGCGGCGAGGGGTGAGAGCTTCATGGCGCGGATGGCGGGATACATGCCCGCGGCGAGCGCCACGACGATTGAGAAACCCACCGCGCCGAACACAAGATACGCGGGGATGATGCTGCGCATGCCGGAGCTTGCTAAAAACACGTTGAGCAGCGCCGAGATGCCAAAGCTGAGTCCCATGCCCAGCGCGCCGCCGAACAGGCCGATGTAGGCAGCCTCCGCGAGGAACAGCCCCGCGATGTTATCGATGCGGCAGCCGAGCACCTTGATGATGCCGATTTCCTTGGTGCGCTCGAAGATGCTCATCATCATCGTGTTCATGATGCCGATGGCAGCAACCAGGAGCGCAACGCCGCCGATGGCGCCGAGCAGATACTGCACGTTTTGTGTGCTCTTCTCCGCCATCTCCACCGCGTCCTGGAGGCTGTAGGTGCCGTAGCCCATCTCGGAGATCGCGTTTTTGACCGCCTTGACGGTTGAGATATCCGCGCACTTGACGAGCACGGTCTGGTACTTGCCGCCCTCAAAGTTGGTGAATTCCTTGTTGGCTTTGGCGAGCCTGTCCAGCGCTGTCGCGTCCATCACGCAATAGTATGAGAAGTCGTTGTTGCCCTCGTCCATGATGCCGGTGACCTTGAGCTTATAAAATTCACCCGGCGGTACCGGCGTTTCGCCGGATGTATCTTCTCCGACTGCCATCGCCATCTGCTTGTAGATATTGCGATAGTCGAAGGTCAGCTGCATGCGTGAGTCCGTCTTCACCTTCGGGTTGCCGTCTTTGTCCAGCGCCTGACGATAGTTATCGGGGCTGTAGAAGCTTTGCAGCGTCCAGGCGCCGAGCGCGATTTCGTAGGTGGTTGCGCTGCCCGCGCCGGGGAATTCACCCTCCGCGAGCGTGATGTTAAACAACTCCGCCTGCTCTTTGGTGACACCGAGGATGGAAGCGTCCACCGTGTATTTGCCGCTCTTGATCATGCCATAGGTTTCCACGAGCGGCATGACGGCCTGTACACCCTCGATCTTTTTGAACGATGCAATCGCTTTTTTGTTGAGTTCCTTCTGGCGGGAAGACCCGCCGCCGTTTCCGTTTGAAACGTAGGAATACGAGTTGACGCGGATGGTGGTTAAACTGCCCGTTCCGGCAAAGCTCTCGATGGTTGCCTGCTTGATGCCGATGCCCAGAGACACCATCACCACGATGGAAGCAACGCCGATAATCATGCCCAGAACGGTCAGAAATGCCCGCAGTTTTCGCCGCCACAGGTTTAAAAACGCTGTGAACAGCAGATCTTTGATGCTCATTGTTCCTCCAGTTGCGCGGTATCGCGCCGGACGCTTACTCTTCTTCGAGCGCGCGCTCGCGCTTCTTTTTCGCCTTCACGCCGAGGAAGACAAGGCCGGTGACGGCTGCCACGCCGCCGAGCGTCCAGAACACCCAGCCGATGTTTGCGCTGGCGGGTTTGTCGCCCGGAATCTCCATACCGCCGTCGCCGGGGGAGACCATCTCACCCGAGGGTTCTTCGTTGACGAGCATGTTCATGGGCAGGAGCTCTTCGGTGGCGTTGCCGTTGACGTCTTCATAGGTCACGCGCACTTTCGCGTCAGACTGTCCTGCGATGGTCGGGATGATGTTCAGGTCTGCGCGCATCGTGCCGCCGGCGACGATGTTGCCGCCAAAGTAGCTCTCTTCGAGCGTGACTCCGTCGCCTACGACATCCACCATGCAGTTATACAGCGTGGTTTTGCCGAGGTTGTAGAGGGTGACGCCCACGGCGACGTTGCTGCCGACCCAGGGATCGTCATAGATCTTGGGATCGTTGATCAGCACGCGCGCCTTTTGCTGCACGGGAATGCTCACGCTTGCGGTTTCATCAAACGCGCTGCGGTTTCGCGTGCCCTCATAGGCCAGCTTGATGGCGAGCAGCTGCGACTTCGGCTCTGCGCCGGGGTCAACCTGCAGCTTGACCGAGAGCACGCGGGCCTCGTCTTTTTCGATGGTGCCGACGAAGATACTGTTGCTGCCGCCCGGTGCGGGGAGGATTACGCCAGCCTCGTTGGAGAGGTCAAGTGTGAGGTTGGTGATGGCTTCCCGCGTGGAGGTGTTGGCAATCACGAGGCGGAGGGTGACTGTGCTACCCGCATAGATGGGGTCTTCGCTGAAGCTGTAGGACTCCAGGATGACCTTGGGCTTGCTCTTGTAGCTGCTGCCGCCGCTGCTGGAACTGCCACTATCGGTAGATCTTTCTCTCACCTCAATGGATACGTTGACGGTATCCGTTAAAGTCGAACTGCCATCGCTGTAGGTGATGGTGAATTTCAGGTTGAGCGGGCCTGCGGCCAAGGTCGGAAGCAACGTACCTTTAATCTGAAAGTATGCGCGATCGCCGATGGCTAGAACTGCGCCATCCCAACCGTCAAGCGTGTTGGCGACGGAATTCCACGTTCTATATGTCCTGCTTTCCAGCACGGGTGTGGCTGCAAACGGATTCTGTGCTGGATCCGTGGGGTCTGTGTATTGCAGGGCACAGGTCAGACTAGATGCATTTGCCAGATTCTTGTTGATGATCGGAACGTAGAATGTGATCTCTTCTCCGGCGTACTGAGAATACGTTTGCAGAAGGCTCTTCTCCTCGTCGTTCGTCACATCGGTAAAAAGTTCGATGTGGTTTGCGTCTGCCGCCAGCGCGGTAGACAACGGCAGAGCCGTCAGCAGCAGCGTCACCGCCAGCAGTACCGCAAAAAGTTTGATTTTTCTTGTGTTACGCATTCAAAATACCCTCAGTTTCCCGAACACGCTGTTCGTTTTGTTTGATGCTTTCCTGTTCTGTAAAGCTAATATCCGTAATCCTGCCGTCCAGCAGATGGATGACCTTGTCGCCAAATTCCGCAATGTGAGTATCATGCGTGACCATGACCAGCGTCTTTTTCTGCTCGCGCAGAATGTCGATGATCACGTGCATGACCTCGTCAGAGGTGTTGCTGTCGAGGTTGCCCGTCGGTTCGTCCGCAAAGACGATCTGCGGGTCGGTCACCAGCGCGCGCGCAATGCCGACGCGCTGCTGCTGTCCGCCGCTCAGCTCACCGGGCTTGTGGTTCATGTGCGTCTTGAGGCCCACAAGGTCGAGCATGCGCTTGGCTCTCTTGAGCCGCGCCGCGAGCGGAACGCCCGCAAACGACAGCGGGAGCGCAACGTTTTCCAGCGCGGTGTAATACGGCATAAGGTTGAAACTCTGAAAGATGAAGCCCACGCGCTTTTGGCGGAACATGATCAGCTCGCCCTGCGTCATGCGCTCGAGATGCTTTCCTGCGATGACGATCTCGCCGCCGCTGACCTGCTCGAGTCCCGCGAGCACGTTGAGTAGCGTAGACTTGCCGGAGCCGCTGCGCCCGATGATGGAGCAGATGTCGCCGGAGGCGATCTGCAGATCCACACCGCGCAGGGCGTGCACATCCACAGTGCCCACGTGATAGACTTTTTTGACGTTGCGCACGTCAATCAGCGTGTTTTCCTGCATCGTTCCTCCCTGGTCGCTCACGGGTAACACATCCGTCACGTTTGCCGGTTGAAAGCCGTCCTGTGAAACAGGTGTATTACTCGTACTAATACGCATATATCATACGCCTCGCTTTTCGTCCTGTCAACGCTCCCACAGCCGGAGAATGCAACGCAAATGCAAACTCATCAAAGACACACTGTAGAGAATTTTTGAATACGGGGGATGTAATTGCTTGTTCGCGATGGTTTTCATCCGGCAATGCGGCGCAGCAAAGAATAATGCAATCGCAGAGAATTTTTAACGGCTGGACACAAAATCGTCTATTCGCGCGGTCTTCCGGTTGGCAATGCGGCGCAATCGATCAGAAGCTTAGTTTGCTTCATTATAAATGGAGTTTGGGGAAAAAGCCACGCGCCGCGCAGGAAAAGGGCGAAAACAGCGCGTGAACCGGTGTGATTTCGCTTGAAAAAGGGCAGAAGTTCTGGTAGGATGGTAAAAACATCGATTCGGGTGAACAAAAACCCGAACACGGGAGAAGAACCGCACCATGCAAACGGCAAACGCGCCAAAGCAAAACCGCAACGCTGACCACCTGCGCCATTTAACCGCGGGTGTTTTTGCTGCGCGCGCCGCGTTTGCCCGCGCCGAAGGGCTGCTTGCCATGCGAATGCGAATGCACGCGAAGCAAGCGGATGCGGCGGCGGCTGCCCTCTAGACAGGGGGAAATATCGGCTGTTCCCGCGGCCGGGCAGGGCACATGCGCCCGCCTGCCGGGAGAATTTGCGTTTGCAGCGTGCGAAAACTCGATTTTAAAAGAGGGCGCCGAAGGCTGAACCGATTGACTGCACCAATTGTGCAGGCGGAGAAGCCGAACGGTGTTTTTTTGTGCCTCTGTTCAAAAAAGGACGGGGCAAACAGAGAAATGCCAAAGAGCCAAAGAATAAGAAAGAAACAGTAGAAGTGGGCAAACCAGAGAAACGCCACAAAGCCAAAGAATAAGAAAGAAACAGTAGAAGTGGGCAAACAGAGAAATGCCATAGAGCCAAAGAATAAGTAAGAAACAACACGAAAGTAGGTTTAACATATGCCGATCAAAATTCCGGACGGATTACCCGCGGTTGATCTGCTCGCGCAGGAGAACATATTTGTCATGCCGCAGGAGCGCGCAGCCAAGCAGGACATCCGCCCGCTGCGCATCGCGATTCTCAACCTCATGCCCACCAAGCAAACCACCGAGACGCAGATTCTCCGCCTGCTTGCCAACACGCCTTTGCAGGTGGAGGTGACGCTGCTGCGCACCGGCAGCTACCAGAGCCAGAACACCTCGCAGGATTATCTGGACTCGTTTTACCGCACGTTTGACGAGGTCAAGGAGGAGCACTACGACGGGCTCGTGATCACAGGCGCGCCCGTGGAAAACCTCGATTTTCAGGACGTGCACTATTGGGACGAGCTGGTGCGCCTCATGGATTGGGCGGATCACAACGTGTTTTCCACACTCTATATCTGCTGGGCGGCGCAGGCGGGGCTGTATCATTTTTACGGCGTGGAGAAGCAGCCGCTGCCCAAGAAGATGTTCGGCATCTTCCCGCATGTGGTGCTGGACCGCTCCCACAGGCTCCTGCGCGGGTTTGACGAGCAGTTCATGGCGCCGCATTCGCGCCACACGACGATTCTCGTCTCGGACGCCGCGAAGATTCGCGACCTCGACATCCTCGCGACCTCGCAGGAAGCAGGGCTGTATCTCGCGGCCTCGCGGGACGGGCGGCGCGTGTTTGTCACGGGGCATAGCGAGTATGACGCGAAGACGCTGGAGCTGGAATACCGCCGGGACAAGGCCGCGGGCAAACCCATCGAGATTCCGCGCAACTATTATCCCAACGACGACGACACCATGCCGCCGATGATCACCTGGCGCGCGCATGGCTCGCTGCTGTTCTCCAACTGGCTGAACTATTTCGTCTATCAGGAGACGCCGTACGACCTCAACGCAATCCCCGCGACGCACGCAGAATAACGAAACAAACAATGGCTCCCGCAGGGGAGCCGTTGTTATGTTAAAATGATATTGATTTGATCAGAACGGATCTATGGTTTCAACGAAGATCGTATCTGGAATGCAAAGGAGTCAACGAATGCCGAATCTGCCTGAGGCATTTCTCACCCGCATGCGCGCGCAGCTGGGAGAGAGCGAATTTGCCGCGTATCTTGCCGCGATGGAAGAAAAGCCGCGGCGTGCTTTGCGCGTCAACCTGCTGAAGACCACGGCGGAAGACTTTTCTGCGCAGGCGGATTTCTCACTCACTCCCACGGGCATCCTGCCGGAGAGTTTCTTTTTTGAGGACGATGTCGCCATCGGCCGCCATCCGCTGCACGCTGCAGGGCTTTGTTATGTGCAGGAGCCTGCCGCGCAGGCACCTGCTGCGCTGACCGGGGCGGGTAGGGGCATGACGGTGCTAGATCTTTGCGCGGCACCGGGCGGGAAGACCACGCAGCTCGCAGCCATGATGCAAAACACGGGACTGCTCGTCGCCAACGAGCCGGTGCGCAGCCGCGCGGAGGTTCTCGCGGGGAACATTGAGCGGCTGGGGGTCACAAACGCGCTGGTCACCAGCATGCGCCCGGACGCACTGGCGCTTTCTCTCGGCGCATGTTTTGACGTGGTGCTGGTGGACGCGCCTTGCTCCGGCGAGGGCATGTTTCGCAAGGACGAAACCGCGGTTCGCGAATGGTCGCCGGAGCATGTGCTCTCCTGCGCCGCGCGGCAGGAGCAGATTCTGGAGAGTGCGGCGCTGCTGTTAAACCCCGGTGGCAGGCTGGTCTACAGCACCTGTACCTTTTCGCGCGAGGAAAACGAGGGCGCAATCGAGCGGTTTTTGTCTGCGCATGCGGATTTTTCATGGATCGAATCACGGCGGATGTATCCGCACAGTTCCGTCGGCGAGGGGCAGTTTATGGCGGTGCTCGTTCGCGCGGGAGCGGGGGAATTTTCCGCGCTGGCCGCGCGCGTTGTCGAATCCGCCGCGCTGAGCGCACCCGCGGGCGAACTCGTTCCCGCGTTTGATGCGTTCTGGCGGGAGACGTTCACGATTGAGCCGCCCGCAGCTAAGCTCTTGCCGGATGGCAGAGTGCTCATCCCGCCTGCGCTGTTGCCGCGCGATCTCAAAAGCCTGCACATCGTCCGCGCGGGTGTGCTCGCGGGGGAACTAAAAAACGACCGCTTCACGCCGGATCACGCGCTCGGGATGGCGTATCCCGCCAGCGCATTTCGCGCGACCATGCCGCTGGAAGCGGGCGCACTCATGCGCTTTCTCGCGGGAGAAACCGTCGCGTGCGACCCCGCGCTCTCCGGCTGGTGCCCCGCGACGGTGCTTGGTCATCCGGTTGGCTGGGGTAAAGCAGTTGACGGCACATTAAAAAACCATATCCCCAAAGGCTTGAGGATACGGTAATCTACTTTTCTTAAAAGAAAAGGTTGCAAAAGAGCTTTCTATATCTACTTTTCTTAAAAGAAAAGTAAGCAAAAGAATTTCTATGCATGTGTTTTAAACGGGTTTTAACGAATCCGTTTTTTATTTTTCCTCTTCTGGAGAAAAAGAAACAGCTCCAGCCTTGCCAAAATCATACTCATGGATCGACAAACCACTTCGGGTCCTCATAATAGAGATACGCGTCCTTTTTGCCGATGCGACAGGTATAGCGGATGCCGCTGCCGCCTGCCTTCAGGCTCGCCGCGCGCCGCACATCCGAAATCGACGAAATTTCGAACTTTCGCCCATCCTCCCAATGGATGCGCTGCGGGTGCATGACCCCCGCTTCATCAATCGTCAACTCCACCGCGACATAGACCTTCATAAAAACAATCCCCCTGAAACTCTCAATGCTATCGTGACATAGCCCTTCATAACAAAATTCCTCCCAGTGTACGCAGATGCGCGTGATAAAAATGTGTGATATGCCTCATCGTTTGCCCACGACGCTGTCCATCGTCGCGTTTTGCAGATATCCCACCGGATGGATCGTGTGGTCGACCTTCGGCGCCATCAATCCGATCTCGCGATCCTTCAAAAAGATCGCCCGCCCGATTGCGCGGTAGCCGAACCGCCTGCGGATATCGTCCACGGCGACCTCCGCCGCCTCCGCTTTTCTGCGCGGGGCCTCGTCGTCAAACAGCGAAAGCTGGATGGGGTTGTCCACGCCGATCAGGTCGGAACAGGACACCGTCAGTGAGCGGATCGGCGTCTGCCAGTTGTAGTTGGCGCGAAAGAGCGCCATGCACGCGCGGGAGATCTCGATAGTGATATTCGTAGGTCTGTCCAGCTTCGTCTGGCGGATGAAGGAAAACAGCCCGACGTCCCGCACGCAAAGGCTCGCGGTCTTTGCGCGCATGCCGTGCTCGCGCAAGCGCATCGCAACGCTCTCCGCCAGCATCGATATGGTCAGATACACGTCCTCGTCGTTGACCAGATCCCGCGGGGTGGTGAGTCCGTTGCCGACGGATTTCACCGGCTGCTGGTCGATCGTGCGCGCCACGGGCGATGCGTCCAGCCCGTTTGCAAACGCGGAGAGCATGGTGCCTGCCTTGCCGAACTGCGCGCGCAGGAAAGCCTCCGGCGTGGTCGCAAGATCGCCTATGGTGACGATGCCGTATTTGAGCAGCTTCGCCTCCGTGGCGTGGCCGACGTATAGCAGTTCCCGCGCGGGCAGCGGCCAGGCGACGCTTTGGTAATTGTCCGGCGAGACCAGCGAGACCGCGTCGGGCTTTTTGATGTCCGAGCCCAGCTTTGCAAACACCTTGTTGTCCGCAACCCCGATGGACACCGTAATGCCAAGCTCCTCGCGGACGCGGTTACGAATTACCTGCGCGAGGCGGTGCGCGTCCGCCATGTCCGCCGTGGAGGCGGTGACGTCGATCCAGTTTTCGTCGAGGCCGAATGCCTCCACCCGGTCGGAATATTCGCCGTAGACCGCGCGACCCAGCGCGGAGAATTTCTGATACGACGCAAAATCCGGCTTGACCGTGACCAAAAGCGGGCATTTCTGCTTTGCCTGCCAGATGGCCTCGCCCGTCTTGACGCCGAACTTTTTCGCCAGCTCGTTTTTGGCGAGGATGATGCCGTGCCGCGCCTCGGGATTGCCCGCCACCGCGACAGGATGCGCGCGCAGCGCGGGGTCGAGAAAGCACGCCACCGAGGCGTAGAAGCTGTTGAAATCCGCGTGGAGAATCCTGCGTCCCATGGTTGCGCGCCCTTTCCGCCGCCCTGCCCGGGAAACGCGGCAATGTTAAAATGCGAACTAATGTTCGTATTTATAGTATATCCCATTTTCAGGTGTTGTCAAGAAGGGTTCCACGCGTAGAAATACGCAAAAAGCGGTGGCAAGCGCGCCAAACTTTCCCGTCTACGGGTCGATTTTATGCAATGCGATATGTTATACTAAAGTGTCATATGCAAGAAAAAGATCGTCGCGCGGCAATGCACGGCAGCATAGCGAAATCAAAAGCGGCGCAACACGCGCCGAGCAGAACCAATAAAGACGAAAGGGACTCACCTGTATGAATACCAGAGACCAGATCGAAGAATCGCTGAAATGGAAGCTCACAGACATCTACGCTACCGAGGAGCTTTGGGAGGCGGACTATGCAGCAGCGCAGGCGCTCGTAGCGCATTTTCCGACGCACGCGGGCAAGCTCGCGCTCAGCGCGGACGCGCTGTATGCAGCTCTTTGTGACGACAGCAGCATCTGGCAGCTGGTTGAGCGCGTCTACACCTTTGCGCACCTGCACAAGGACGAGGACAACGGCAGCGCGAAATATCAGGGCATGACCGACCGCGCGATGCAGCTCTATGTTTCCGCGCAGGCGGCTTCCTCGTTTCTCGATCCGGAAATTTTGACTATACCCGAAGACACCCTGCTGGGTTGGGCGGCCGAGGAGCGCTTTTCGCGCTTCCGCTTCCGCATTGCGGACGTAGACCGCCGCCGCGCGCACACGCTCTCCACAGAAGAAGAGCGCCTCATGGCGATGGCGCAGGAGCCGCTCTCCGGCGCGGACAACATCTTCACCATGCTCTCGGATGTCGATCTCGACTACGGCACCGTGGAAAACGAAAGCGGAGAGACGGTCAAGCTCACCCACGGCAGCTATAATATGTTCCTCGTCAGCCCCGATCGCCGCGTGCGCAAGGATGCCTACGAGACGTTTTACAAAGCCTATCGCGGTATGAAAAACACGCTCACCGCAACCTATGCCACCTCCGTCAAGGGAGACGTGTTTCAGGCGCGGGCGCACCGGTTTGAGGGCGCGTTGGAGGCGACGCTGCACGGCAACGGCGTACCCGTCGCGGTGTATGAGCAGCTCATCGAGGCGGTGCACGAGATGCTGCCGGTGCTCAAAAAATATCTCGGCATCCGCAAGCGCGTGCTAAACGTCGATCAGCTGGAGATGTATGACCTCTATGTGCCCATCACCGAGGATGACGCCGACATGCCGTATGAAAGCGCAAAGGCGCTAGTCAAAGAGGCGCTCAAACCCCTCGGCGAGGAGTATCAGCAGCTGCTCGACAAGTCCTATACAGAAGGCTGGATCGACGTGTACGAAACGCCGGGCAAGACCAGCGGCGCGTTCTGCGCGGAGACCTACGGCACGCACCCCTATGTGCTCTTAAACTTCCAGAGCAAGGTGGACGACGCGTTTACGCTCGGTCATGAGCTGGGTCACGCGATGCATTCGCACTATTCCGAGACCGCGCAGCCGTTTGAAACCTCACATTACCGCATCCTTGCGGCGGAGGTCGCCTCCACGGTCAACGAAACGCTCATGACGCACCACTTGCTCACGGGCGAGACCGATCGCGTCAAGCGCGCCAACTACATCACACAGTTCCTCGAATCCTTCCGCACGACGTGCTTTCGGCAGACGATGTTTGCGGAGTTTGAGCTCAAAGCCCACCGTATGGCGGAGAGCGGAGAGCCGCTGACGGTCGAGAGCTTGTCGGACATGTACCGCGCGCTCAACGAGCTGTATTATGACGGCGCGCATGTGGACGACAACATCGCGCTGGAGTGGATGCGCATCCCGCATTTTTACAACGCGTTTTATGTCTATCAGTACGCAACCGGACTCTGCTCCGCGGTCAAGCTCGCGGACGACATCCTCCACGGCGGCGCGGTGGAGCGCTACATCAACTTCCTCAAGAGCGGCGGCAGCGATTACCCGATCGAGGAGCTGAAGGCCGCGGGCGTCGACCTGACCAAGAAGGAGAGCATCCTCGCGTCCCTTCGCGTGTTCGCGCAGTATGTGGACGAGCTGGACGCGCTGATGCAATAATCGCGCACAAACAGAGTGTAAAAAAGTAATTACGATAAAGGAGTTTCTGATTATGGAGACGAAAGAATACAACGAAGTGGAAGCGAAAGCGTATATCCTCAATTGCTTCCGCGAGCAGGGCGATTTTGCCGAGATCACGGACGAGAAAACGCTCGACGCGATGGTCAGCGCCGTGATGGCGCACGACGCGGCGTATATGAAAACGAGCGGCGCGGACGAGGGCGAGGTCTATGATGACGACGCAGCCTATGACTACATGCATGAGAAGATGAGCGAGCAGTTTGCAGATCTCAAGATGTACATGCTCCGCCTCGTCGAAGACTATATGGACTATAACGAGCGCTATCTCGACAGCCTCGGACTCATCGACTGGGAATAAACGTAAGGTTTGAGAACAGAGTCGGAATCCGCGCGCCGGGTTTCGACTCTTTTTTTACCGATCATTTTGTTGACGTCAACAATATGATCCGTTTGGTTTCGAAGGCTATTGAAAGCGAAAACATCGCAGCTACCATTTTGTTGGGGTCAACATAATGGTTTATCAAGAAAAATGTCTCAAATAAAGCCGCTTTTTTCGGAATTTCCCGTTGAGGGAAACGCCGCTTCGTGCTAGAATGAACCCATCTGAAAAAAATAGATGCAACAAAACGCATTTTTTGTGCGCTTCTCCTGAACGGTAATCGACGGAAACTAAATTTGACAGCCGAAACGCTCGAAAAGTTAGTATCGATAAAAAAATACCGATTAGCTTTTCTTTTTGAATTTGCCGCAGTATAATAATCAAAGTAAAAAATTCAGAATAATCCCGTGCGTTTTCAACGCAAACCCTGGAGCAGCACTGGAAAGGAGACCCTATGTACCGAATCGTAACCAAGCGTCCGCTGCATGAAACGGTCACGCTCATGGAGGTGGAGGCGCCGTACATCGCGAAAAAAGCGAAGCCGGGGCAGTTCATCATCCTACGTGTGGACGAAAACGGAGAGCGCGTTCCGCTGACCGTCGCGGGGACAGATCCCGTGCGCGGCACGGTGACCATCATCTACCAGAAGGTCGGCTACACCACAAAACGGCTGGATGTCCTCAACGAAGGCGACAGCATTCTCGATTTTGTGGGGCCTCTTGGCGTCGCGAGCCATCTCGACGGCATGAAGAAGGTCGCGGTCATCGGCGGCGGATTGGGCGTTGCCATCGCGTATCCGCAGGCAAAGGCGCTGCACGATATGGGCGCGGAAGTGGACGTCATCGTGGGATTCCGCAACACGGACCTCATGATCCTGATGGACGAATTAAAGGACGCGAGCACCAACCTCTACGTCATGACGGACGATGGAAGCAACGGGCACAAGGGTTTTGTGACCAGCGCGCTGGAAGAGCAGCTCAAGGCCGGTAAAGAATATGACCACGTGATCGCCATCGGCCCCTTGGTCATGATGCGCGCGGTTGTGAATATCACAAAGCAATACAACATTCCCACCGTGATCTCGATGAATCCCATCATGATCGACGGCACGGGCATGTGCGGCTGCTGCCGCGTCACCGTCGGCGGCGAGATGAAGTTTGCCTGTGTCGACGGGCCCGATTTCGACGGGTTCCAGGTGGACTGGGACGAGGCGATCTCGCGCGGCAGGATGTATCGCAAAGAAGAGGCGGAGAGCCTCGAATGCAAGGCCTGCAACCTGACCAACCTAGATTTGCAGACCAAACGGGGAGGGAACTGAGCCATGCCGAATATGAGTTTGACCAAGCTGCCCTCGCGCGAGCAGGATCCGAATATTCGTAATTGCAACTTTGAAGAGGTGTCGCAGGGCTACGACGAGGCGATGGCCATCGAGGAAGCGACGCGCTGCCTCAACTGCAAGCACAAGCCCTGCGTGGAAGGTTGCCCCGTCAACGTCCGCATTCCGGAATTCATCCAGCTGGTGATTCAGGGTAAATTCATGGAGGCCAACGACGTCATCCGCTCCACCAACGCCTTGCCCGCCGTTTGCGGCAGAGTCTGCCCGCAGGAGACCCAGTGCGAGGAGAGGTGCGTGCGCGGCATCAAGGGCGAGCCGGTCGGCATCGGACGGCTGGAGCGCTTTGTCGCGGACTACGCGATGACGCACGGCATGGAGACGCCAGTTCCCCTGCCGAACAACGGCAAAAAGGTCGCAATCGTCGGCAGCGGCCCTGCGGGGCTGACCTGCGCGGGAGACCTCCGGAAGCTTGGATACGAAGTAACCATCTTTGAAGCGCTCCATACCCCCGGCGGCGTGCTGGTCTACGGCATCCCCGAATTCCGTCTGCCCAAGCAGCTGGTGCGGGACGAGATCAAAATCCTTGAAGACATGGGCGTCAAAATCGAGACCAACATGGTAGTCGGTCGCAGCATTACGCTTGACGAGCTGCTCAATGAAGAGGGCTACAGCGCGGTCTTCGTCGGCAGCGGCGCGGGGCTTCCGCGCTTTCAGGGAATCCCCGGCGAAAACCTCAACGGCGTGTATTCCGCAAACGAGTTTTTAACGCGCATCAACCTGATGAAGGCGTATCACTTCCCGGAATCGGACACGCCCGTGCAGGTCGGCAAAAACGCGGCGGTCGTCGGCGGCGGAAACGTCGCGATGGACGCGGCGAGAAGCGCTAAGCGATTGGGCGCGGAGAATGTGTACATCGTCTACCGCCGCGGTGAGGCAGAGATGCCCGCGCGTGTGGAAGAGGTGCATCACGCCAAGGAGGAGGGCATCATCTTTAAGATGCTGACCAACCCCACGGAGATTCTCGGCGACGGGAACGGCTACGTCAAGGCGATGACCTGCGTGGAGATGGAGCTTGGCGAACCCGACGCGAGCGGACGCAGGCGCCCCGTCGTCAAGGCAGGCAGCGAGCACACGATCGACGTGGATACCGTCGTCATCGCCATCGGCAACAGCCCAAACCCCTTGATCAAGAACACCACGCCGGGCCTTGCCACCGAAAAGTGGGGCGGCATCATCGTGGACGAATGCACGGGTAAGACCAGCCGCGACCACGTCTACGCGGGCGGCGACACGGTCACGGGTGCCGCAACGGTCATCCTCGCGATGGGCGCCGGCAAAACGGCCGCCGCCGCGATCCACGAGGAACTGAGTAAACTATAACCTCGCTACTTTTTAAAAAAGAAAACGAGCAAAAAAATTCTCCTTTGATGTACAATAACTGTATGTCAAAGGAGATTCTCTTTTAGAGAGCATTTTATGAAAATTACCATCCCCAAAGACCTCCTTGTATTGGCGGAGGCGTTTGCAAAAGAAAATATAGAGGTGGTTGCCGTCGGCGGGTTGGTTCGCAACGCGCTGTTAAACCTGCCGCCGTCGGATATCGACGTCTGCTCGCGGCTGACTCCGCAGGAGATCGTGGAGAAGATGCCGCGCTATGGCATCCGCGTGATCGAGAAAGCCGCCGAGATGGGCACCGTGGAGCTGCACTTTGACGGCGTGATCGTTGAGCACACGACCTTCCGGCGGGAGGCATATGCAGACGGCGGGGAGCACCGCCCGCGCATGGTCGCGTTTGGCGAGAGCCTAGTGGACGACGCGTGGCGGCGGGATTTCTCCGTCAACGCGCTGTACGCGAATATGCGCACAGGCGAGGTCAGCGACCCCACGGGCGGCATCCCCGATTTGGAACAACAAATCATCCGCACCACGAGCGCTGACCCGGACGACATCATGCGTTCGGACGCGCTCAGGGTTCTGCGTCTCGTGCGCTTTGCCTGCGAGCTGGGGTTTGCAATCGACGAAAGCACATGGCAGGCTGCGAAGCGAAACGCGCCGAAGCTTGCGGATATCGCGCAAGAGCGCAGGCGGCAGGAGTTCGTCAAGATTTTGCTCACCGACGCGCGCTATCCCGTTTTGGGCAGAGACGAACTGCGCTCGCCCATGCGCGGGCTGCGATTGCTGGACGAGCTGGACGTTTGGGCGTTTCTCGTGCCGGAATTCAACCTCGCGCGCGGCATGGAGCAGCGGCCGGATCATCACCGCTACAACGTGCTGGAGCACAGCTTCCGCGTCTGCGCGGCGGCACCGGCGACGGAGAAACTGCGCCTTGCGGGGCTGCTGCACGATGTTGGCAAGCCCGACTGCAAGCGCGAGACGGGCGTACAGTACGCACACGACAAATACGGCGAGCGCATATCAAAGCGTGTGCTGAGCGATTTGCGCTTTCCGACGCGGACGATCACGGAAGTCAGCCAACTTGTTGAAGGGCACATGTATGACATCCAGCACATGGCAAAGACGGACACACTGCGCGTGAAGTTTGCCACCTGGGGCAGAGAGCGGACGTGGGATCAGATTCTCCTGCGGGAGGCGGATGTCCGGGGCTGCGGGTATGATGTGGATTATGTAGCTGCCGATTGGCGCGGGCTCTACGAGACCATGCTGCACGACGGCACGCCGTTTTCCGAGCGCGAGCTTGCGATTACGGGGCAGCAACTGATGGAAGCATCGGGTTTGCCCGAAGGCAAAGAGCTCGGCGAATTAAAGAAAAAACTATTTCTGCACTGCGTGAAGCACCCGCAGGATAATAATCTTACACGCTTAATACAGCTAGCGAAGAAAAGATAGCGTAAAAATTCTTTTGTTTCTTTTCTTTTAAGAAAAGAAAATAACGTTCTCTTACCCCGCGAATTGACATTTCGGGGCGGTTACCGGATAATGTATGAAGTAAATTTGGAGGCAAACGGCAATGGAAGAGGTAAAACGCCCAAAGAACTTCATCGAGGAGTTCATCGAAGAAGATATGCGCACGAAGGAGCCACGCGTGCAGACCCGTTTTCCACCCGAACCGAACGGCTATCTGCACATCGGCCACGCGAAAGCCATCGCAATCGATTTTGGTATGGCGGAGCGCTTCGGCGGCATCTGCAACCTGCGTTATGACGACACGAACCCCGCCAAGGAGGACGTGGAATACGTCGACGCGATTCAGGCGGATATCGAGTGGCTTGGTTTTCGCTGGAACGAGATCCTGTTTGGCTCCTCTTACTTTGACCAGTGCTACGACCTCGCCGTCAAGCTCATCCAAAAAGGCGTCGCCTATGTAGACGAGCTGACAAAGGAAGACATGCGCGCCTATCGTGGCACGCTCACGCAGGCGGGCAAAAACAGCCCGTACCGCGACCGTCCTGTTTCGGAAAACCTCGATCTCTTTGAGCGGATGCGCGCGGGCGAGTTTGAGGACGGAACCAAAACTCTCCGCGCGAAGATCGACATGGCGTCGCCGAACATCAATATGCGCGATCCCGCGCTATATCGCATCAAGCACGTGAGTCATCATCAGACGGGCGACAAGTGGTGCATCTATCCGATGTATGACTACGCCCACCCGATTCAGGACGCCATCGAGGGCGTGACGCATTCGCTCTGCTCGCTGGAATATGAGGCGCACCGCCCGCTGTACGACTGGGTCATAACAGAGTGCGAGTTTAATCCCAAGCCGCGCCAGATCGAGTTTGCGCGCCTGAACATCACGGATACCATCATGAGCAAGCGCTATCTGCGCCGCCTCGTGGAGGAAGGGTTTGTCTCCGGTTGGGACGACCCGCGTATGCCGACGCTCTGCGGCATGAGAAGGCGCGGCTATACCGCGCTTGCGATCCGCGATTTTCTCGACCGCATCGGCGTCTCCAAGGCGGACAGCGTCGTAGACGCCGCTATGCTGGAGCACTGCGTGAGGGAAGACCTCAATGACCATGCCGCCCGCCGGATGGCGGTACTCGATCCCATTCTTGTGGAGATCGAAAACTGGGACGATGGCAAAGTCGAGGAGATTGAACTCGAGAACCACCCGAACCATCCCGAGATGGGTACGCGCAAAGTGAAGCTTGGCAAGCGCGTCTACATCGAGCGGGACGACTTTGCGGAGGTGCCGCCGAACAAGTTCTTCCGCCTCAAGCCGGAGGGCGAGGTGCGCCTCAAGAGCGCGTACATCATCAAGTGCGTGCGTTGGGAGAAGGACGCGGCGGGAAACATCACGAAGATTGTCTGCACCTATGATCCCGCGAGCCACAGCGGCGAGGAATCCCGCAAGGTCAAGGGTACGTTGCACTGGGTCAACGCGGACGACGCGGTCGCAGCGGAATTCCGCCTCTACGACACGCTCATGAAGAGCGAGGTGGCGGCAACAGATGACGCGGAGGAAGAGGAAGAAGCGGTCGAGAAGGACTTCATCGACAAGCTCAACCCCGATTCGCTCGTGACCATGCACGGCTTTGTCGAGCCCGCGCTCAAAAGTGCCCCGGCAGGAGAACACTATCAGTTCCTGCGTGAAGGGTATTTCTGCGCGGATCTGACGACCACGCCCGAAACCCCCGTCTTCAACCGCACGGTTGGCTTGAAAGACAGTTATAAAGCTTAATCACAAATAAAATCTTTTGCTTACTTTTCTATTAGAAAAGTAAGATTTAGGAGAAATCAACCATGGTTCGAACCCGATTTGCCCCGTCGCCGACGGGCTATATGCATCTGGGCAATCTGCGCAGCGCGCTGTATACCTTTCTTTACGCAAAAAAACACGCGGGCACGTTCATCCTCCGCATCGAGGACACCGACCAGAGCCGCTATGTCGAGGGCGCGGTAGACGTGGTCTACAACACGCTTCGCGACATCGGCCTGCAGTGGGACGAAGGCCCGGATGTCGGCGGCGCGTACGGCCCGTATGTCCAGAGTGAGCGCAAAGCCATGTATCTGCCGTATGCTGAGCAGCTGGTGAAATCCGGCAAGGCGTACCATTGCTTCTGCACGAACGAGGAGCTGGACGCGCGCAGAGAATCGGCCTCCGCGCAGGGCGAAGTCTGGAAATATGACAAGCATTGCCTGCATCTTTCCCCTGACGAAGTGCAAAAGCGCATCGCGTCAGGCGAGCCCTACGTGATTCGCCAGAACGTGCCGCTCACGGGCGAGGCATCTTTTGACGACGTGCTCTACGGGCATATCTCGGTGGACTGCGCGGAACTCGACGATATGGTGCTCATCAAGGCGGACGGTATGCCGACGTATAATTTCGCAAACGTCATCGACGATCATACGATGGCGATTACCCACGTGATGCGCGGCAACGAATATCTCTCCAGCACGCCGAAATACAACCTCTTGTATGACGCGTTCGGCTGGGAAAAGCCTGTCTATATCCACATGACGCCGATCATGCGCGACGCGAGCCACAAGCTCAGCAAGCGCGACGGCGACGCGTATTTTGAGGATTATCTGAAGAAGGGCTATCTCAAAGAAGCGATTGTCAACTATGTTTCGCTGCTGGGCTGGAACCCCGGCGACGAGCGCGAGTTTTTCACACTGGATGAGCTCAAGGAAGCGTTTGACGTGACCGGTATGTCCAAATCTCCCGCGATCTTCGACGTAAACAAGCTCACGTGGATGAACGCGGAATACGTCCGCAAACTCTCGCCGGAGGAATTCACGCGCCATGCTCTGCCGTATTATGAGCAGGCAGGTGTTGCGGGAATGGATAAAGACATCCTCTGCCGCATCCTCCAGCCGCGCACGGAGATATTCTCGCAGATTCCGGAGGTTGTGGATTTCTTAGCTAGCATGCCGGAATACGACGCGGAGCTTTTCACGAATAAGAAGAGCAAGACGGATTCTGTCGTGTCCGCCGAGGTGCTGGATTTTGTGATTCCCGCGCTCACCGCGCTGCCGGAGTGGACGGAAACCGCGCTGCACGAGACCCTGCTTGGCATGGCGGAATCGCGCGAAATGAAGAACGGAACGCTGCTCTGGCCGGTGCGCATTTCGCTGGCGGGCAAGGTGGTAACGCCCGGCGGAGCTATCGAGATCGCGGCGTTGCTCGGTAGAGAAGAATCGTTAAGAAGATTGAATTTTGGAAGAAGTAAGATATAATTTCTTTTGTTTCTTTTCTTTTGAAAGAAAAGAAAAAGGAGGTACCCTTTTATGAAACTTGGAGTGATCGGCCTGCCGAATGTCGGCAAGAGCACGCTCTTTAACGCAATCACACAGGCGGGCGCACAGGCCGCGAACTATCCGTTTTGCACCATCGAGCCGAATGTCGGCGTCGTTGCGGTGCCGGACGAGCGGCTGGACGTGCTGGCCAAGATGTACAACCCCGAAAAATACACGCCCACGACGATCGAGTTTGTCGATATCGCGGGCTTGGTGCGCGGCGCAAGTCGGGGCGAAGGCCTCGGCAACAAGTTCCTCTCGCACATCCGCGAGGTGGACGCGGTGGTGCATGTCGTGCGCTGCTTTGAGGACGAGAACATCGTGCACGTCGACGGCAGCGTTGACCCCGCGCGGGACGTGGAGACGATCTCATTAGAGCTGATCTTTGCGGACATGGAGACGGTGGAGAAACGCATTGACCGCGCGCGCAAGCTGCTCAAGGCGGGGGATAAGAAAACCCACGCGGAAGTCGAGCTGCTCGAGCGCATCCAGAAGGCGCTGGAGAGCGGCAAACCCGCGCGCAGCCTCGACATCACGGATGAGGAAGCGGAGCTCATGCGCGGCTTTTTCCTGCTCACCAGTAAGCCCATTATCTATGTGGCAAACGTGAGTGAGGACGAGGTCGGCGCGGAGCCGAACGCGCATGTGCAGGCGCTGTATGAGATCGCCAAAGCCGAAAAAGCCGAAGCGCTGACCATCTGCTGCAAACTGGAAGAAGAGATCGCCGAGCTCGACCCCGCCGAAAAGGGCGCGTTTCTCGCGGAACTCGGCATCAAGGAGTCCGGTTTAGATCAGCTCGTCAAGGCGTGCTATCGCCTATTGGGCTTGATCAGCTACCTCACGGGCGGACCCAAGGAAGTTCGCGCATGGACGATTGCGCGCGGCACGAAGGCGCCGCAGGCGGCGGGCAAGATCCATACGGACTTTGAGCGCGGCTTCATCCGCGCGGAGATCGTGCCGTTTGCCACACTCGTGGAGCTTGGCTCGATGGCCGCCTGCAAAGAAAAAGGCCTTATCCGCAGCGAGGGCAAGGAATATGTCATGCAGGATGGCGACGTGACGCTGTTTCGAATTAACGTGTAAGCCAAATTTAAACGCAAACAAACAGAGAGCCGAAAAACGGCTCTCTTGTTTTATAGATTCTCGCGAGAATACTTACGACAACCCCTTCTTCTCGCACATGCGGTAGATGGCGGATTCCGCCCAGGCGTAGTCGCTCATAAACCTGCCGTCAAAGCGGGAGAGAGCGTCTGATTTGCCTGCCCAGAAGTCGTAATAGTCGCACGAGACCAGCTCGCGGCGGATGCGGCAGCTGCCACGCTCACGCACGAAGATCTCCTCCGCGTTGCAGTTTTTGAGTGTGTCGGTGAGCTCCTTGATCGTTCTGCGATAGCCCGTGTTCTCGGCGGTTTTGTTCTCGCTGCTCTCGCAAAGATGTTCGATGATGTCGTAGATGCCGACGTTGCGCCCTTCGTAAAACACGCATAGCGCCATGAGCTCCTTTGCCTTGGCGGAGACGAAGCGCACGGGATTGCCGTCCACCAGCATCTCAAAATTGCCGAAGGTGTGGAACGCCACCCGCTTCTTCTGCCGCGTGTGCAGCAGGCGTGCGCGCTCCAGCACATCCTGAATATCGTCCCGGTCAAAGGGCTTGAATACCATGTAGTCCGCCTTCATCTGGAACGCCTCCACGGCAAAGCGCGGGTGCGCGGTGATGAAGACGATGATGATATCCCGCCGCATTTCACGAAGGCGCATCGCCAGCTCGATGCCGTTCATGCCCGGCATGTCGATATCCAGCATCGCAAACTCCACCTCATGCGCGCTGGCGTAGGCAATCGCTTCCTCCGGCACGGTGAATTTACCGACGATCTCAATCTCCGGCATGTCCGCGCATTTGAGCTCTAACAGCTGCATATCCAGCGCCATATCGTCTACCAGTATCGTTTTCATGTGGCCTCCTTGTTCAGGCTCTCCGGCTCGCTTGCGCGGTCTTTGGTCAGGTTGTTGGCGTAGATGAGCGACACGGTTGTGCCGCGCCCCGGCTCGCTCTCGACCTCCATCGAGCAGCCGGAAAACTGCTCCATGCGCGTGCGGATGTTCTGTATGCCGACCGAGTGCGCGCTCGTCTCCTCGCCGGGTTTGTAGCCCACGCCGTCGTCCGACACGCGGACCACATAGCGTCCGTACCCCTGGCTGAGGCTGACGCGAACCGTGCCGCCGCCGACCTTTGGTTTGATGCCGTGTATGATCGCGTTTTCCACTACGGGCTGAATCGTCAGCACGGGGATGAGAAAATCCGCGTCAAACACGTCGTATTCCACGTTGAGCCGCCCTTGCAGCTGCACCTTGTTGATCTCCGCATAGGCGCGCACGGTGCGCAGCTCCTCGCGAAACGGCACAAGCCCGCTTTGCGCGCTCACGCTGTCCACCTTGAAGCGCAGAAACCGCGAAAAATCCTCGGTCATCTTGTAAGCCGCGTCGGGGTCGAGCACGATCAAAGCCTGAATCGCGTTGAGCGTATGATAGAAAAAGTGCGAGCTGATCTGCGCCAGCAGCACGTTGGTGCGGTCGTATTCCAGCTGTTTTTGCAGCGAGGCGATGCGCGTTTTAGCGGCCTCCTGCTCCATGCGGCGGATGGTGCCCGTGCTTACCACGGCGGTGGCGACGGAGAAGCTCAACAGCAGGCTCACCAGCGCGGAATAGATCACGCTGTCGTTGGTGTACCAGACTTGCACGGGGGAGACAGTGACGTGCCATTCGGAATGATAGATCGGGAACGCGTAGTCAAACGCGCGAGAGGAGATGCCCTCACCGCTTTTGATGATGGTCTGCTCGATGCCCGTGTCGGGGTTCACGCGCCAGATGCGGCAGGCAAAACCCTGCGCCGCGACGGAATCCGGCACGGTGAGGCCGCTGAGTGCATCGGGGTAGTTCAGCGTCACGGAGACGATGCCCCAGAACGAGCCGTTCAGATAGACGGGAAGCCTGCCTGCGATGCCTAAGCCGCCCTGTACGAGGCTAAACGGCCCCGCCATGATCATATCCCCGCGGTCGATGGCGGCCTGCGCCTCTTTGTCTCCCGCTTTTGCGCCCGTGAGATCGTGCCCCAGCACGGTCTCATTGCCCTTGAGCGGGTAGACCTCGCTGACCACGCCGCCGGGAGCGAGCAGCACGTTTCTCACCGTGCTGTCGGTGACGAGCAGCCTTGCCACGCGCTCAAAGCCGTCTGTGCCGCCTTCGTTTTGCACCACGAACGCCTCCAGCGTCTTTGCCTTATTGAGCTGGGTGGAGAGCACCTCATACGCCTGCGCGCTAACGGTGCCCGCGATGAATTTCATCTGGTCGTCCTCGCGCGCGCGCCTGCCGTATTCGATATACGCACTGAGCGCAAGACAGAGCGCAAGCGTGACAAAAAACGCCGCGACAACCGTTTTTGTGATGCGCCGTTTTCGCATGCTCTGCCTCCGTCTTCAAACGATTTTTGTGATGCACTTACTTTATTATATGGAATACGACGCGACTTCGCAATCCAAAACAAAACCGCGCCCCGTTTGACCGGAGCGCAGTTGGGTTGAATTCTTGTTTTACTTCGACGACATCGATTTGACCTTGCGCCGCGTCATGGCGCGCATGAGGGCAACCTTGCTGTGTCCCATGGTGCCCAGCTCGTCACCGCGCTCCTGCTGGAGGCGCTCCTGCGCGCGCTGCTCGGCTTCGAGGGCCCGCTTTTCGTCGATCTCCTCCGGCCATTCGCAGGCCTGGGAGAGGATATAGACGCATTCCGGCCGAACCTCGATAAACCCCTCGGAGTGAAATGCGGTGCGCGTCGTGTGCTCGTCAGTATGGATTTCAAGCGCACCGACATCCAGCGCGGAGACCATCGGCACGTGACCCGCCATGACGCCGAGCGTGCCCGCGATGGACTGCACGCTGACATAGACGGCCTCGCCGCTGAAAAACTCCCGCTCCGGTGTGACCACCATGAGGTTAAAGGTCTTTGCCATGCAATATCATCTCCAGTTGGCTGACGCATGCGCGCTTGTGCGCAAGTATCGTTTGCTGATGCGGTGGTTACGCCTGTTCGTTCTTCTTCATCTCGGCGTAGCGCTCGTGCACTTCGCTGATGCCACCCGCGAGCAGGAAGAGCGACTCCGGAATCTCGTCCGCCTTGCCCTCCACGATCTCTTCAAAACTCGAAATCGTGTCCGCAAGCGAGACGGAGCAGCCGGGCTGTCCGCTGTAGACTTCTGCCACGTGCATCGGCTGAGACAGGAAGTTTTGAATCTTTCTTGCGCGGTAGACCGTCTGCCGGTCGTCGTCGGAAAGCTCGTCCATGCCCAGAATCGCGATGATGTCCTGCAATTCGTGATAGCGTTGCAATGTCTCCTGCACGCGGCGGGCGACGTTATAGTGCCGTTCACCCACGATGGCAGGCTCTAAGATACGCGAGGACGAGGCGAGCGGATCGACCGCGGGATAGATGCCGATTTCGGCAATCGCGCGGGAGAGCACCGTGGTCGCGTCCAGATGCGAGAAAATCGTCGCAGGTGCGGGGTCGGTCAGGTCGTCCGCGGGCACATAGACCGCCTGCACGGAGGTAATCGAGCCGTGCGGCGTGCTCGCGATGCGCTCCTCGAGTTCGCCCAATTCATTGGCAAGCGTCGGCTGGTAGCCAACCGCGCTGGGCATACGTCCCAAAAGCGCGGAGACTTCGTTGCCCGCCTGCACAAAGCGGAAGATGTTGTCGATGAAGAGCAGCACGTCCTGGTGCATCTCGTCGCGGATGTATTCCGCCATCGAAAGCCCGGCGAGTGCCACGCGCATGCGCGATCCCGGCGGCTCGTTCATCTGTCCAAATGCGAGGGATGTGCGCGCGATGACGCCGCTTTCGCGCATATCCGCGATTAAATCCGTGCCCTCGCGGCTGCGCTCGCCAACGCCGGTGAATACCGAGTAGCCGCCGCGGTTTTTTGCAATGTTGTGGATGAGCTCAAGAATCAGCACCGTCTTGCCAACGCCCGCGCCGCCGAACAGGCCGATTTTGCCGCCGACGGGATAGGGAGCCAGCAGGTCGATGACCTTGATGCCCGTTTCAAAGAGCGTGGTGGAAGGCCGCTGCAGCAAAAACGACGGCGGCGCCTGATGCACGTCCCGCAGGGGAGCGGTGATCGGGCCAAGCCCGTCGATGGGCCGGCCTAAGCAGTCGATGACGCGTCCAAACACACTTTCGCCGACGGGAACACGGATGCCGCCGCCGGTGTTGAGCACGCTCACGCCACAGGAAAGCCCCTCTGTGGGCTCCAGCGCGATGGCGCGCACCACGCCGGGGGAGTGGTGCTGCACAACCTCGATGTGGACAGGCGGCTCAGATTTGGTGACGAGCAGTGTTTTGATGCGCGGCTCGGTGCCCTCTTTGAAGCGCACATCCAGCACGGGGCCGATGATGCGGATAATGCTTCCGGTACGTTCTTGTTCCGTCATGCGTGATACTCCTCCGGATAATAGGCGGCGTCAGCAGATCTTGACGCGTTCGCCGCGTTGGCAGCGCCGATGATATCGGCGAGCTCGTTGGTAATGGTCAGCTGGCGCACAGCGTGGTACTGCTGCGTCAGTTTTTCAATCATCTTGTCCGCGCTGCGCGTGGCGTTTTCCATCGCGGCCATGCGGGAGCAGTTTTCGCTGGCATAGGCATGTACGATTGCGCCGTAGACGTAGCCGATCAAAAGCTGCGGGATCAGTGCGTTGAGCACCTCTTTGGGCGATGGGTCATAGAGGATGAAGGAGCGGTCATATACCAAATCCGCCTCGCTCACCGGCCTGCCGCGCTTAAAATCGCTGAGCTCGACGGGCAAGAGCTTTTGCTCCATGGGTTCGCGCGAGAGGGTGTTGATAAAGCGCGTGTAGACGATTCTGAGTTCGTCGATCTCTCCGCGGTCATATTGCTCGATGAGGATGGTCATGAGTCTGCGCACCTGGTCGAGCTTCGGTTTTTCCGCGAGGCGCTCAAAGTGCCGGTCGGGCGTAATGCCGCGGCGCAGAAAATGCGAGGAGCCGACGCTGCCGATGGTGTAGACCTCCACGACGTTCTGCTGCGCCATCAGGCTTTCCGCCAGAGAGAGCACGGCGTGGTTGTAGGAACCCGAAAGCCCCTTTTCGCCGGAGACGACGATATAGGCGACCTTGTTGCCCGCGCGGTGCCTGAGGTAGGAATGGGAGATGTCGCCCGTGTGGTTAAGGATGTCGACGATGATATCCAGCGCGTGATAGAAATACGCGCGGTTTTTCGCGATCCCGTCGAGTGCTCTGCGCATGCGTGCCGCGGAGACCATGTGCATGGCGTTGGTGATCTGGCGCGTTTGTTTCACACTCTTGATGTGAAAGCGGATGTCGCTGACGTTTGGCATGTGGCAGAGCCTCCTTTCGGGCTTGATTTTGGTTGGGTGTGGGTGCGGTGTAAAAACCGTTACGCCTTGCAGATCAGATGATAGTTTTCAATGCTGGCGCGCAACTCAGAGATGATTTCATCGGTGAGGTCTCCGCTTTCCTCGATTTCGTCCAGCAGGGAGCTGTAGTTGCGGCGCGCATATTGCAGCAGCCCTTTTTGGAAGGCGCGCACATGCTGCGAAGGAACTTCCTTGAGGTATCCGTTCATGACCGCGTAGAGCACGAGCACCTGCTCGCTCATCTGCAGCGGCTCATGCTGGTTTTGCTTGAGCGTCTCGCTGAGCCGGTCTCCGCTGTCGAGGATCTCCTTGGTCACGCTGTCGATATCGGAGCCGAACTGCGCGAAGATCTGTAGTTCGCGGTATTGTGCCAGCGTCAGGCGGAGTTTTTTGACCACCTTGCGCATGGCCTTCTTCTGCGCGGCGCTACCGACGCGGGAGACCGAGAGGCCGACGTTGACCGCCGGGCGCACACCGGAATGAAACAGCTCCGGCTCGAGATAGATCTGACCGTCCGTAATCGAGATCACGTTGGTCGGAATATAGGCGGAGATGTCGCTCGCCATGGTCTCGACGATGGGCAGCGCGGTGAGAGACCCGCCGCCGTTTGCCTCGCTGAGGTGACCCGCGCGCTCTAAAAGCCGACTGTGCAGATAGAACACGTCTCCGGGGTACGCTTCGCGTCCCGGCGGGCGGTGCAGCAGCAGCGACATGGCGCGGTAGGCCACCGCGTGCTTGCTCAAATCGTCGTAGATGACCAGCGCGTCCTTGCCGTCATACATAAACTGTTCGGCGATGGCGCAGCCGGCGTAGGGGGCGAGATATTGCATCGCCGCGCAGTCGCTCGCGTTTGCCACGACGATGACGGTATAGTCCATCGCGCCCGCCACTTGCAGGGTCTCGTAGATCTGCGCAACGGTGGAGAGCTTTTGACCGATGGCGACATAGACGCAATAGACGTGCTTGCCGCGCTGGTTGATGATGGTGTCGATGGCGATGGTGGTCTTGCCCGTCTGCCGGTCTCCTATGATCAGCTCGCGCTGTCCGCGTCCGATGGGGATGATGCCGTCCACCGCGAGAAGACCGGTCATGAGCGGCTCGTTGACCGCCTGACGGTCGATGATGCGCGGCGCAGGAGATTCCACGGGGCGGTAGCGCGCGGCGCTGAGGGGCTTGTTATCCATCGGCATGCCGATGGGGTTGACCACGCGGCCAAGCATCTCGTCGCCCACGGGCACCTCGACCACGCGGCCGGTGCCATAGACGCGCTCGCCGACGTGGACATTGTCCTGACCGTTGAGTAGCACGGCACCTACGCCGTCGAGCTCAAGGTCCATGGTCATGCCGTACACATCGTTTTCAAAGGCGATCTGCTCGCCATAGCGGGTATGCGAAAGGCCTTCTATGCGCACCACGCCGTCGCCAACGCTGGTGACGATGCCGTATTCATAGACGGCGGACTTGTTTTCAAACGAACCGATGCGGCGCTTGAGCGTCTTGCCGATGTCTGCCGCGCTGCTGTGGAACGGCTTTTGCTCGCTCCCCGTGAGGCGAACGTTTTCGGCGGTGATCTCCGCGCCGGAGACGCTGTTGGTCACCAATAGGTGCTGCGCTTCCTTGACACGGTAGGCAACGCTCGCGTCATAGATCTTCCCGTCGATGATGGCGAGAAAACCGCCGATCAGCGCTTCGTTGCGCTTGACCTCGAAGGAAACCTCCTGGCCGAGCAATTCAACAAAGTGCCGCTTGACGGACTCGATTTGATCTTCGCCGAACGGGCCGGCGGTGTATAATTCGCCTCTTAGAGCCATACGGAGCTCACTTTCCTAATAAAACAGTTCAAAATATGCGCAAACAATGCGCGCATGCGTCGCGAAGACGCAACATGGGACAAATCTGCGCAGGCGGTTCTGCCCGCGCCGGCAGTCAAACGAAGCTTTAGCCGACCTTGTCGAAAAAGCTGTCGATGATGCGCTGGTGATCCTCCTGGGTGACCTCGCGTTCGAGGATCTTGCCCGCGATGTCCACGGCAAGCTCAGCGGTCTGCGATTTGAGTTCGTTCATCATACCCTCACGCTCGGTGACGGCTTGATGCATCGCGTCGGAGAGAATGCCCTGTGCGTCCTGCTTGGCTTTTTTGCGCAGGTCGTCTGCTTCGCGTTCGGCGGCCTTGCGGCGCTCCTCCGCGATATGCTCCGCATCGAGCCTCGCGTTTTTCATCGAGGTCTCGTATTTGGTTTTGAGCACGTTTGCCTCGTTCCGGCTTGCGTCGAGCTGTTCGCGTTCGCGCGCAAATTTCGCCTCTCGTTCCGCCATGAACTTGCTCACCGGCTTATATAAAAAGTGGCGCAGCAAGAGGAAGAAGATGAGGAGGTTAAGCGCATGCTCGATAAAATCGATCAGGTGAAATTCCATGGATACCCCTCTTTGGCGACGTTATTTGCCCATCGTGAAGATCATGATCAGCGAGATGACAAAACCGTAGATGGCGGTCGACTCTGTCAGTGCCATACCGAGAATCAACAGCGCGTTGATCTTGCCGCCCGCTTCCGGCTGGCGTGCAATCGCTTCCACGGCTTTGCCGGTGGCGATGCCCATGCCAAGGCCTGCGCCCGCACCTGTGAGCACCGCGATGCCTGCGCCGATTGCGATCAATCCGATATCCGTCATGGTAAGATTCCTCCTAAAGTAATAGTGGTAATATTTTTCCGGCTCAGCCGGTGCGTTTTGATATTGGTTTGCGATTGCGTTATTCTGTCTCTTCCACTGCCTCGCCGATAAACGTAAGCGAGAGGTTAATGAAGATGAAGAACTGAATCAGCGGGTGGAAGGCGTTGAAATACAACCCCAGCAACGCCGGAATGCCGACCGAGAACGCGCCAAGCGCATAGTAGATCAGTTCGACGACGATCATGCCACCGAGCATGTTGCCAAAGAGTCGGCAGGCAAGCGAGATCGGCACAGCGATATCGGAAATGAGCTTAAACGGCGCGATGATCGCGTTTGGCTTGATATACGCCCGCGCCCTGCCCTTGATGCCTTTTTTAAAGATGCCGAATACGTTGATCAGCACAAACGTGATCAGCGCGTAGGAAAATGTCATGCTCAGGTCCGTCGTCGGCGGACGGAAGCCGACCAGCTCGACCACGGCGGAGCCGACGAACAGCACAGCCATCGCAAAGAAATAGGAGGCAAGCCCCTCGTTCTTGTGGCCGTATTTTTCGCGTGTTAGGTCACTGATGGCGCTGACTGCGGTCTCAAGCACCAGCTGAAGGCCGCGCGGCGTTTCTTTAAAGCGCGGGATTGCAACGATGCGAATGACGGCGGCAACCACCGAGAGAACCGCGATGACGATCCATGTCATCACCACAGAAGAGCTCACGGAGAAGCCGAGGATATCCACGCGTGCCGGGCTGATGGCGACGGTGAATTCGCGCTCATTCATGACGAAGCTTCCGAGAATCAAACCACTGCAAAGCCAGAGCAGGAGCACGCCCGCCATCATCAGAAGGTTACGTTTCTTCTTGGCGGCCTTAAATCCTTCTTCCGTCTTCTCCGGCAGTGTGACGCGAGAACGCAGATAAAGCGCCGCGACTCCAATGATCAGCGACAGCGCGATGGCGATCCATTTGCCGACGGAAGGCATTTGAAACTGCATTACTTCTCTCCTTTCCCGTTGCGGTGTTTCAGCAGGTTGATCACAAACGCGCCAATCACCAAAACGGACGAGACACCAACGCCGCACCAGACCAGATCATCACGAAACCAAATGGTAACGCTGACCAGCGCGGCGGTCAAAAGCGCAATCTTACCAAGAGCGAAGCCGAGGGTTTGCAGCGTGTTTCCGGCTAAAAGAGCCTTCGTTAGGCGCGTGAGCAAAAACAGCTCACCCGCTCCACAAGCCAGGCCTATCAAGAAACCGGTCATCCGCCTGCACCTCCTGCAATCGCTTCCAGACGTTCTTTAAAAACGTCCCCTAATCAAGACAAAAATCCCGCTTAGCGAAGGTGCGCCCGTAATCCGCAGAAAGGATGCGCGGATTCGGCTGCGACGCCAAGAAAGGGATTATAATCACGAGCATTCTACTACTTTGCATCCCACTTGTAAAGCTTTGGGTTTCACTGTTCCGCTTTTTTTCGGGTATAAAACCATTCTTGTTATACGCTTATTTAGAAATTTGTCAAGAAACAATCCGATATAGCTGGTATGTTGCGTGAAAAAACGTCGGGTTTTATGGCGATTATCGGGCATATCCGCGCCCAAATGGGCGATTTCGCGCGCCGCGCCGTTAAAACACTTGCAATTTGATTCGCAATGACTTACAATCACTCGGTTTGAGATGAACCGACAAAAACCGGAATAGAGAGAGAAAATAACAAAAAATCCATGAGAGAATTTGAGAGCCAAGTACAGTATTTAAAGTATCGAACCCTTTGTGAGGTCGCGCGGCGCGCCTTTGACGACACGCTGCAGGAGACCCTGCTGGATATCCCGAAGGCCATCGTGCCGGGCAAAAAATCCACCATGCGCTGCTGCGTCTACAAAGAGCGGGCGATTCTGGGCGAGCGCGTCAAGCTCGCGATGGGCGGCAACCGCAAGAACCCGAACATCATCGAGACGCTGGACATCGCCTGCGACGAGTGCCCCGTCTCCGGCTACGACGTAACCGCCGTCTGCCGCGGCTGCATTGCGCACCGCTGCAAGGAGGCCTGCAAGAGCGATGCGATCTACTTAGATTCGCACCAGAAGGCGCACATCGACCAAGACAAGTGCATTGAATGCGGACTCTGCGCAAAGGCCTGCCCGTATCACGCGATCATTCAGACCAAGCGCCCGTGCGAGAGCGCGTGTCTGCCGCGCGCCATCACGATGGACGAGGAGAAGAGCGCGCTGATTCGCGAAAGCAAGTGCACCGCCTGCGGTGCCTGCGTGACGCAGTGCCCGTTCGGCGCGATCATGGATAAATCCGAAATCCTGCTCGCGGTTGACTTGCTCAAGCACAAGCAGCCTGGGCAAACACTCTATGCAATGGTTGCGCCCGCGATCGAAACACAGTTTACCTATGCCTGGCCGGGACAGGTCAACGCCGGTCTTCGCGCGCTGGGGTTTGACGCGGTCACGGAGGCCGCGCGCGGCGCGGATATGGTAGCCGGTGAAGAGAGCGGGGAATTGCTCGAAAAAGGGTTTGTGATGAGCTCCTGCTGTCCCGCGTTCGTGAGCTATGTCGAGCAGAATTTTCCGAAACTCACGCACCATCTCTCGCATTGCCTTTCGCCTATGGCGACGCTGGGCAAGTGGATTAAGCAGCGCGAGCCGGAGGCAAAGATCGTGTTTGTCGGCCCGTGCACCGCGAAAAAGGCGGAGGCGCACAAAAAAAGCGTCTCGCCGTATATCGACTGTGTGATCACGTTTGAAGAATTACAGGCGCTCTTTGACAGCCGGGATATCGACATTGCGCAGTTGCCCATCGAAGAGGTGGACGAGGCGACGAGCTTCGGGCGCGGGTTCGCGCGCTCCGGCGGGGTGACCGAGGCGATCAAGCATGCGATCAAGGAACGCGGCAACGAGGAGTTCAAGCTCGTCGCGACCAAGTGCAACGGCATCGAGGAATGTCGTGTCGCGCTGCTGAAGCTCTCCAAGGGCTTGGATGTCGGCAACTTCGTCGAGGGCATGGCCTGCGCGGGCGGCTGCGTCGGCGGCGCTGGCTGCATCAATTCCGTGAAAAAGAGATAACACTTTATTTAGAAAGAATAATCGTCTCATTTACAAGAAACATAAAAACGCAAGCAAAAACCCACGCGCCGGAAGGCGCGCGGGTTTTTTTGTGTTTCAGCAATGTGAAAATCCTTACAGATCATCCACCAGTGCGCCGCTCTTGGCATAGGCGGTGCTGCGCGCCTCGAAGAAGTCCGTCTTGATTGTGTTTGCGTTGCTATATTGGCTCACCCAGCTGAGATTTTCCGGCTCCGCGTCGTGACCCTCATAGAGCTTTTCAAAGCCGAGATTCGTGCTGCGGAGGTTACCGAGATACTGCACATAGTCCGTAATCATCTCGCAGGTCAGCCCCGCGACGCCGTCGCCGATGGCGTAGTGTCCCCATGCGATCTCCTGCTCGCAGCCTTCGCGGATCATGTCGCGGTAGAGCTCCACCTTCTCCGGCGTGAACAGCTCCGGGTTCTCCTGCTTGAGCTCTAATAGGATGCTCCGAAACAGCCAAAGATGCGTGTTCTCGTCGCGATTGATATAGCGGATGACCTGCACCGAGCCGGGCATGAGGTTGTTGCGCCCTAGATTATAGAAGAACATGAACCCGCTGTAGAAGTACACGCCCTCCAGGATGTAGTTGGCGATGATGGTGCGCATGAGGTTTTCCGCCGTGCGCTCCTGATAAAAATGGTTGTACGCGTCTCCGATGAATGTGTTTCTTTTCAGCAGGCTCTCGTCGCTCTTCCATTGATAGAGCACCGCGTCGCGTCCCTGCGGCTCGCAGATGGTGTCGAGCATATAGCTGTAGCTCTGGCTGTGGATGGCCTCCTGATACGTCTGAATCGCGAGGCAGAGGTTCACCTCGTTTGCTGTGATGTATTCGCCCACGGCGGGGAGGTTCGCGGTCTGGATGCTGTCTAAAAAGATCAAAAACGACAGAATTTTATCATAGGCGCGGCGTTCCGGCGCGGCAAGGTTCGGGTAATCCTTCACGTCCGTGGAGAGGTTGACCTCCTCCGGCACCCAGAAGTTATTCATCGCCTGCCGGTACCAGTCGTGCGACCAGCTGTATTTGAGGTTGTTGAAGTCGTTGAGGTTTGTCGTTTCCCCCGCGATCATGCGGCGGTCGGCAAGGTCTATGCTGCCGTCGGGGTTAAATAATGGTTTTTGTTGTAAGATTTCCATGTACTGTTGCTCCCATCGCTCAATTACTATTCTTACGGATCAGCGCGAAACGCTCAGGACGAGCAGGCCGAGCAATCTTCTACTTCAAGGCTCTTGCTGCGCACATAGTAAACGGTCTTGACCCCTTGCTCAAAGGCGAGAATGTACAGCCCCAGCACCTTTCGAAACGTGAACTCGTTGGTGATGTAGATATTCATGCTCTGGCTCTGGTCAATGTGCCGCTGACGGATGCCCGCCGCGCGGATGCTCCACGTCTGGTCGATCAGATGCGCGCTCTTATAATACCAGAATGTCTCCGGCGTGAGATCGGGCGCGACGCGCGGGATGAGGCCGTTCTTCTTCTCTTCGAGGAAATAGCGGTTCATCACCGGGTCGATGCCCGCGGTGGTTCCCGCGATGATGCTCGTGCTGCTGGTGGGAGCGATCGCAAGTAGCCAGCCGTTGCGAAGGCCTGTGGCTGCAACCCGCTTGCTAAGCTGCTGCCAGCGCTCGCTCTTGTAGCCGCGCTTTTTGAAATATGCGCCCGTCTGCCAGTCGCTGCCATCAAACAGTTCATACTTGCCCTTGTCGGCGGCGACATCGCAGCTGGCCGAGATCGCAGCGAAGTTAATCCGCTCAAACACCTTGTCAACGAACTTCAGGTGCTCCTCGGTCTCCCAGCCGATGTGGTTTTTCGCCAGCAGGTGATGATATCCGCTGACCCCGAGGCCGATCGGGCGGTACCGGAGGTTGTTCACCTTGGCATATGGCACGGGGAAGAAGTTGAGGCCTATCACGTTGTCCAGCGCGCGGACGACATGGCCCGTGATGGTCTCGAGCTCGTCGTTGTCCAGATCGATCTGACCTAACGACAGGCTCGCGAGGTTGCAGACCACGAAATCGCCCGGCTTTGTGACGGTGACGATGACGGTTTCGCCGTCGGCCTGCACGATCTCCTGGCTGACATCCTGAATCCCGCTCATATTCTGCGCAATCTCCGTGCAGAGGTTGCTGCAATAGATCATGCCCGCGTGGTGGTTCGGGTTTGCGCGGTTGACCGCGTCCCGGTTGAAGACAAACGGCGTGCCGGTCTCGATTGCGCTCTTGAGGATCATGCGCACAAGCTCCTTGATCGGGATCACGCGCTTTTCAATCCGGCTGTCCGCTACGCAATCGCGGTACTTTTCCTCCCACTCATCTCCCCAGAAGTCCTCAAGGCTGTAGCCCTTGGTGGCGAAGATATCGTGCGGGCACATGAGATACCAGTTGGCCTCGATGTTGTCGCGCACGGTCTTCCAGAAGAGGTCTGGGTAGCACACCGCGGGGAAGACGTCGTGCGCCTTCATGCGGTCGTCCCCGTTGTTGGTGCGAATCTGTAAAAACTCCGGCAGATCCTTGTGCCAAACATCGAGGTAGACCGCCACCGCGCCCTGCCGTACGCCGAGCTGATCGACGGCGACCGCTGTGTCGTTGGCGAGGCGAATCCAGCGGATGACGCCGCCCGCCGCGCCTTCAAACCCGCGGATGGTGCCGCCCTTGCTGCGCACCTTGCCGAAATAGAGACCCATGCCGCCGCCGTATTTGCTGACCTGGGCAAAGTTGTTGATGCTGCGATAGATGCCCGTGAGGCTGTCCGGCACGGTGTCGATAAAGCAGCTTGAGAGCTGATGGAACGGCTTTCTCGCGTTGGCGAGCGTGGGCGTTGCCATGGTGACTTTTAGCGTGCTTAGCATGTCGTAAAAGCGCTTGACCCACACGAGCCGATCCTTGGGCTCCGGCATGGCCAGGTGCAGCGCGATGCCCAGATACATCTCCTGCGGGGTCTCCAGCGGCTGTCCCTTGTGGCTGCGGATGACGTAGCGGCGCAAGAGCAGCTCCAGCCCCGAATAGGTGAGCTTTTCGTCGTGCACGGGGTTGATAAACGTCCCCGCCTCGTCGAGCTCCGCTTTGGTATAGCTGTTTAGGATATAGTCGCCGTAAAGCCCGCGCTCGAAGAGATAGCTGACTTTTTCGAAGTAACTGTGCAGCTGGAGCTCGTCCAGCGCGCGGAAGAGATCCGCCGCAAAGTCGTGCATCAGGATGCGCGCCGCGATGAATTCCCAGTGCGGTGCTTCTTGAGTGGTGAGTTCCGCCGCCGCGCGCGTGAGCACCGCGCGCTTTGCGCTCTCGCCCATCTCGGGCTTGAGGAAGGAGCGGAACTTTTCATCCAGCCGTGAGAGCTCATACATCTCCTGCGGATAGTCCGTCTGCACTTTGTCGAGGATATTCTCCAGCGCTTCTCCGTCCGCAAACACCGAGCAGATGCTCTTGCGCTGGGCGCGCATGCGCGTGCGTTCGCTGCGGTAGAGAATATAGCTCTTGCTCTGGGCAAAATAGCCCTTGAGCATCAGCGTTTCTTCCACGAGATCCTGAATCTGCTCGACCGAGACCGGCGGCGGCAGCAGGGGAATGCGGGATTCCACCGCGGTGGTGATCGCCTCCAGCGCGGAAACGGAAATCTCCGTTTGCGTGCTGGAAAACGCCTTTCGTACGGCGTTGGTGATCTTGTCCCGGTCATACGTTTCGGCAAGCCCGCTTCGTTTGATGATCTCCATCATGTGATTTCCGCCCCTTTTCTAAACTTGTCGGCAAGACTGACCCGCTGTTGTGCGCGCGGGTCGAGCCTGCGTGTGTTGTCTTGTGTAAAATAACGTTGCGAATCGCAACTGGTTGTGCCTTGAAATCATACTAGCACAATATATGGGCGTTCGCAATGCCGCGCGCCACCAACGCGCGCGTGAAAAACCAGCCCGACGATTCGCGATAAAAACAAAAACAGCCACAGAAATGGGCTGTTTGAAGATTCTTGCAATTAATCAATTTGGTTTCACAATCAACCAAGAAAAAAGTTTACAAAACAATAGTTACACGCATGAAAGTTGGAAGGTAAAGGATATTAAAAAAAACTACAATAGATTCGACAGATCATCCTTCTCACTGAGCACCGTCAGGCCTTCCTGCTTGAGCAAGGCTGCGGTCATGCCGTCTCCGGGGATCAGCCTGCCGCGAAAGCAGCCATCGTAGATCTGCCCGCTGCCGCAGGAAGGGCTGTTTGCCTTGAGCACGGCAATCCGACAGGAGAAGAGGCGGGCTAAGCGAAGCGTCTCCTCCGCGCCGCGCGCAAAGGCAGCGGTGAAGTCCCGCTCGTCTCGCGAGAGCACGCGCGTGTCGTGCCGCTCCACGGGCGGGCGCGGGGTCGGCAGGCCGCCGATCTGCTCCGGGCAGACGGGGATGAGGTGGTATTTTTTTGCGAGCGCAAGCACGCGCTCGTCGGCAAAACCTGTGCCGTCATAGCGGCAGGGGATGCCAAGCAGACACGCGCTGACTAAAATGGGGGAAGAATGTTCCATAACAAACTCCTTTCGCAAAAGAGAGTGCGATTTCATTATAGCATACGGACAATTGCGTGCTCGCCGATCATAATAATATAAGAAATAGAATACAGAGCAGCGAATCTACCACAAATGGTATTTTAGCAAAAGAAAACGCCTTTATTTTAAGGCCGTTTTTCTAGCGCACATAGAATACCATACAGGGTAATAATTTTTAACGATCGAGGCTGTCGCAGACAAATGAAAAAAACACCCCGCCGGAGGGCGGGGCGCAAACGTGCATCGTTTCTGATACGCTTATTTTTCTTTCTTGTGTTGGTAGACCTTCGTGAATTCGCCGCCGATCACCTTGCCCGTGTATGCGCCGTGCGTGGTGATGCCAGCTATGCCGTCGATGCTATCGAGCCGCCGCTTGAGGCGAACGCGCACGACGACGAGCACGATCAGCACGACGGCGAGTATACCAATGATCACATTCAGCAGCCAGTTCATGCGCCTGCCCTCCGCGCCGCCTTCTTGGCGTTGTACCACTTGAGCACCTTGAGGTCGGAGGCGACGGCAAACGCCTGCGTGGCGACGAGCGCGGTCAATAGAGTTGCGATGACCATCTGTGCCGTTCCTCCTGTTGTGCTGTTTGCCGCGGGTACTTGCATATCGTTCGGAATCTGCTCCTGCGATGAAACGGGAGGTTGCGCCGGGGAAGATGTGACGATAGCGGCTACTACTGAAGAAGTAGCGGTCGGTGCTGGCGACGGCGTTGTTGTCGGGGTTTCTGCTGGGGTTGGCGTGACCACGATGCTGCTTTTGTGCCAGTGCCATTCTCCCCTAAAGGTCAGATTGCCGCCCGCTATGGTCTGGCTTGCAGCATTCCAGCCGTGAAATCGCCACACACCGCCGACCATATGATAAGCGCGGAAGGCATCCGGTGCGGTGATCGTGTCCCCATCGATACCCGTCGTTCCCATGGGCAATTTTTCGAGTACGCCGTCCGGCAGCGCGCGCCCTTGAGTACCGCTGACGAATTCATAAGTGACCGAATAGACCGGAAGCGCCGTCCAGACCCACGTGCCGGTGAACGTCACATCGGTTTCCGAAAGCGTGATGCTGGAGAGGGACCAGGCGGAGAAGGTCCACTGCCCGGCGCCGTCCCGCACGGGAGCGAACACGGCGGCGGGGGTCACGGTCTCGCCGGAGAGGATGCTCTCGTCTGCGGGCAGCTGCGCGGCGACGCCCGCGGGCAGTGTGTGTCCGGCGGTCCCGCTCAAAAACTCATAGTGCACGGCGCGGGGGTGCGGCAGATCATCGGTCACAAACACGCGAAAGGTGATGACGGAAGGCGCGCTCAAAGAGATTGCGGGCAGCGAAACTGTAATAACATAGCCGCTGCTGCTGGCCGCCTCCGCGAGGTTGGAAAAGTCGACCGAGTAGCCGGAGGAGACGGGCTCGAAACTCCCCGTGCCGCTGACCGTGTCGCGAACTAAAAACGCAAACGCGGCGGCGGAGACGATGTCGTGTTCCAGCTCGGAGCGGGACTTGCTGGCAAAATCGCTCAGCCCGATCGTGACATCGTACGCACGAAGGCAATAGTCGTCGGTATCCGTGTGGTTGTCGTTGCTCTCCGTACTCGCGGCGAGGGAGGAGGAGGGCAGGATGAAACAAACCAGCAAAATCGCCAGCAGCGCTGTGGTTATTCGGGAATGCCTTCTTCGTTTCATCATCGCGTTCCTCGCGTTTGCTTCTATCTTAAATCAGGAGATTTGTGTTCACGTTCGGCTTTTGCTTTTCGTGCCGCGAGCAGCGAGAAATCATCCTCAGCTTGCCACGCCGATGCTGGCGAGGCTCTCTGCATAGTATCGCTTGCCGACGGGTAACTCCTCGCCGGAGTCGAGCAGTACGCGCGTGCTGTCTATGCTGCAAATAAAGCGTTTGCCGACCAGAAAGGACTTATGTGTGCGCACAAAGCCTTTGTTGAAGAGCTGCTCTTCCAAACGCAGCATCGTCGAATAAAACTCAAACTGTTCGCTGCCGTAGTAGACGGTGACGATGCGCTGCTGAATCTCAAAATAGCGGATGTCCTCCACCGGCACACAGCGGCTCTCGCCTGCGCAGGTGAGCACAAGCACCTCGCGCTCGCGCCTCTGCTTTCGCTCGCAGGCGCGCAGGAAGATCTCTTCAAACTTCTCGGCGGTGGTCTTGTCCTTGACCACATAGTGCAGCGCGCTGACATCGTAGCCGTCGATGGCGTGATCCGGCGAAAAGGTAAAGAAAACAATGTCTCCCAGATAGCCGATCTCGCGTAGGCGCTTTGCGGTTGTGAGGCCGTCGAGCCCGGACATCCGGATATCCAGATAGATGAGGTCCAGGGTTGCATACGCATCCTCCGCCTCAAACAACAGCGCCTCGCCGGATGGAAAGGTCTTGATGCTTGTGTGGACGTTGTGCCGATTGGAGAGGTGCGCCAGCGTCTTTTTGCACAGCGAGGTTTGCTCCGCGCTGCTGTCACAGATGAAGATATTCATCGTTGTCAAACGCCGTCCTTTCCGTTGCCGGTTTGATCGGCGTTGCGTAGCCTTCCGCCCTTGTTGTCAAAATTACCCTTGTTCGCATGATACCCCTTTTTGCACCCAAACACAGATGCATGTCATAAAACGTGTTTTTGATGTCAAGAATCGATCCCTGCACCGCCCGCAGGCGGTCTTGGTCAGCAGCCAGTTACCATATAGCCATATTTATTTATTTTATTATACATGCATCACTACATAAAATTGAACACAATTGACCTAAAATTTACTAGTTTATATGCTCTAGGTGTGTGGCAATCGGTTACTATTGTGTTTCATTGGCACAAAAAAACCACGGCAGCATCGTTTGAATCATTTTAGCGAGGGTTCGTTACATCAACCTGCTCCTGTGTAGACAACAGCCGTATGATCTCACCATTGCAATCCGCATGGCTTGCAGAGTTCCGGCGCTGTCCGGTTTAAAAGGGGAATCATCGGATGCTGAAGTTTGATCATTTGGAAGAAGCGGTTGCAAAGGCCGCGTTTTTAAAGGAGCTTTGCTTTGGCGTTCGCATCATCCGTCAGGAAGACGGGGCTGAGCTTTATTCATCCCTACCGCCCGTGAGCGAGGAGTTCTCCCGCAGCCGTAACGGCGCGGAGCCGGAGGAGACGACGGAGCACGCGCCCAAAGAGAGCGGACACAGCCTCTATTTTGACAAGAACAAGGAAGCCTATGAGATTACCCGCGTTCCGGTCTTCATCGGAGATGAGCCCTGCTCTCTGGAGATGATTCAGCCGCACCGCCGCGTGATCTCGGCCGTCTCCGGCGAAACGGGCGGTCTGAGCGCCCAGCGGTATCTTGCCGACACTATCGACAGCCTGATTTTAAAGGACACGCTCACGGGGCTATATAACCGCCGCTATATAGACGAATATCTGCCCGCGGCGCTCAGCGCGGCCTATGACCGGGGACAGCATCTTTCCCTGATCTTTGCGGATATCGACCGGTTCAAGCTGGTCAACGACAACCACGGGCATATTGCCGGCGATCTTGCGCTGCAGCACGTTGCGGGGCTCTTGCAAAGCAAAATCCGCAGTACAGACTGCTGGGTTGCGCGCTATGGCGGGGATGAGTTCATCATCTGCCTGCCGGGGGTGGACGAAGCCTCGGCGCAGCGCATCGCAAACCGTCTCCGCGTCGCCATCATGTGCGAGCGCTTTCCGCTGGAAGACGGGTTGATCAACCTGACGTGCAGCTTTGGCGTGCAGAGTGTGGAGAAGAACGATTTTCAGCTTTCCGCGCGCATGCTACTGCACCGTGCGGATGAAAAGCTCTATCAAGCCAAGCATGCAGGAAGAAACGCGGTCATCTGATTTTTCACTTGCTCATAAAGCAACCGGTTGCTTTTGAGATACAATCTTTCCCCCCAACAATCGAGTCCCCCCAAAAATCAAAACCGCATCTCTGGTAGGATGCGGTTTTGATTTTTTGGTTTTTTAGTTGGTTGGATAAGGGCTTCGCCCTTACCAACACAACGTTTATGCGCTTCTGGTAGGATGCGGTTTTGATGTTTTATTATCTAAATATAGCCTGCTCCGCAGGAACAAAAACACTATTCTCTCGTTCAAGCCTGCCCCGCAGGGGCAAAAGAATTAATAGCCTGCCCCGCAGGCGCAAAATAACCCTCTCCTCTTACCCGGGGAAGATGACCGTCAGCAGCATCTTAAACGGTTCCACCGCCTCCAGCGCATGCGGCACACCCGCGGGCATGACCACCGTTTCGCCTGCGGTGAGGCGATACACGCCATCACCGATGGTGATCTTGGCCGTGCCGTCGAGTATCTGCACCATCGCGTCGCCCTTGGATTCATGCGAGCTGATCTCCTCGCCGGTGTCGAAGGCAAACAGCGTCAGGCTCACGGAACGATTCTGCACCAGCGTGCGGCTGACAATCTGCCCTGTCTGGTAAGTCACCAGTGTGCTAAGCGCGAGCGGCTTTGCCAGATCGATATTCTTCATGATTTGATTCGTCATATTTTTTTCCTCCTGTTTCGGGTTTGGTCTTGTCTTATTCAGTGTGATGCTCGTGAGTCCGTTCGGTTTCTTCATGCGAGCGACACCAGCCTTTTTTCGCCCTCGATGGCCTGAATGGGCTTGATGTCTTGCGTGACTTCGAGTACGCCGAGATACGTGCCCGCTTCGTCCCGCACCGCGAAATAGCGGATGTAGACGAACTTGTCGCCAAGCTTGATCCAGAAATCCTCGTGATCCTTCTTGCCGCTCTTGAAGTCGTTGACGATGCCCTCGACGATGTGCACGCTTGCCGGCGGGTGGCAGTTTTTCACGTTGCGCCCGATGATCGCTTTGGTGCGCGGGAAAACGCGCTCACTGCCCTGCGAAAAATAACGCACCGTGTCGTCCGCGCCGACGAACGTGATGTCGATCGGCAGCGTGTCGAACATGCGGCTGAGTTCCGGCACGGAGAGAACCCCGGTCGGGAGCTGGATCGTGCCGTTTGCGTTAGCGGTCGGGGCTGCGGGCGCAGAAGTTTGCTCCGCTGGGGCTTTTGCTCTCCAGACCGGCGGAGTTTCGATCATGCAATAGCCGAGCTCTCCGCTTTCCTGCGCGACGTTCGACCATTCCTCAGCGGATAGTGTATCGATCAGCATCGGGATGAGGATGTTCTCTTCCTTGAAGACCATCTCCTCCACGCGGGTGAGCCCTTCGGTGAGCTTCTCAGCCGTCTCCGCGCTGCCCTGCGCCGCAAGCTTTGCGGAATCCTTCAGCAGCGCGCGGATTTCATCGTCCACGCCCCACATGACCTTCGGCGGGGCGGTGATGCCGTGCTGTTCTAAATAGGGGAACAGCAGGTTCTCCTTGCGGGAATAGTGCAGGTCGATGGCGAGCAAGCTACCAATCTCCGGCAGCAGCGCCTGACTGGCGAGCGTGCCTTCCGCAATGCGCGCAAGCAGCGGGCGGATGCGTGTGTCGATCTGCGTCATGATCGCCGCGTTTTCCGCCTTGAGCGTGTGCGCGGGGTGGCCGGGGATTTTTGTAACATCCGACGGCGCGTGAATCTCCTCAATGCTGCCCTTGAACACGGCGGAGTGCACATCGCAAAGCCGCTGCACCTCGCTTACCGGCAACCCTTCTGAGATGAGCGCCTGCTCCGCCGCAGAAATTTCGCTGGCGGCAACGCCGTCAAACGCGTCATGGAATATGCCCTGTACTTCTTCTACGCTCTTTCCTTCGTGCAGCTGGCGCAGCATGTCTTTGATCGCCTCTTTGCGCCGTTCGCGGTTGTTGATTTCCTGACTCATATGTTTGCCTCCTATTTTGGCTGTTCGGTCTTTGTTATAGTTCAGCTGCGTAGCCGTGCGCCGCAAGTGTGACGACGATCTGCTCGAGCGGGATGTGCTTGAGCACCGCTCCCTTGACGGGGGTCATAAACCGGCCCGCGGTTTGCAGCATGCCGGGTTTGGTGATGTCCGTAAAGCCCAGCGCGCTGAGTATCCCGATCAGGTCGGGATGGTTGCTACACAGCGTATAGACGGTTTCGTTGAGGTCAATCCGGATCAGTTCCATGATTGTTCCCCTCCTTTGGTTCGATGGTGAAAGGCTACTGTTTAATCACTAGTGTTTTACTAGCCTTTCTGAACTGAGTATAGGACAATCGAAATGGAATTTATGTTGTAATAACAACAAACATAAAAGAAATGCGACAAAGTTCGTTGGAAAGCACACGAAAACAAAAAAAACCGTGCTTGCGCACGGCTGATTGTTTGAAATTGCTTGTTAAAATCGGTTGTTTTAAATTGTTTGTTTGGAAGCGGTTATTTCGTCACCGGCAATTCTCTGCTGCCGGGTTTCTCCAGCTTTAGCCTGCCCTCTTTGCAGATCGGGCAATCGTCCGGCTCGTAGGAGTCGATGGAGAGCTTCAGCGCGGCGTAGACGGGCAGCGCAAAGTCGCAATCTTCCGCGCGGCGATCCGCGATGCACGCAGCGCCGACGACCTCCGCGCCCATCTCTTCCAGCGCGCGAACGGTCTCCATCGTGGATTTTCCCGTGGTGATGACGTCCTCCGCGATCAGAATTTTATCGCCTTTGCCGACGGAGAAGCCTCGCCTAAGCTGCATCTCGCCGTCCTTGCGCTCGGTGAAGATGCTCTCGACGCCGAGCTGCCGCGCGAGCTCGTAGGAGACGATGATGCCGCCCATCGCAGGCCCGCAGACTTTCGTGATCGGCAGGTTTTTAACCTGCTCGGTGACGGTGGAGAGAACTTCCGCCGAGAGTTCCGGAAAGCGGAGCAGCTTTGCGCACTGGCAGTAGCCGCCGCTGTGCCGCCCCGAAGAGAGGAGGAAGTGCCCTTCTAAAAATGCCTCGCAGCTTTTCATGATGGTGAGGTTGTCTTTCATATCGATACTCCTTAACGTTATTTTCTATTTAAATGATGCCAATGGATTATATAATCCCGACGATCTCTTGCAGGTTACTCAAGCCTTCGCTCGCGCAGTAGGCGGCGAGGCCGTCGATAATCTCCGGCATTGCTTTGGGATTGGCAAACGTCATGGTGCCGACCTGAACTGCCCTTGCTCCCGCCATCAGAAACTTCAGCGCGTCCTCCGTTGAGGTGATGCCGCCCATGCCGACCACGGGGATGGCTACCGCGTGTGCCACCTGATGCACCATCCGTAGCGCGATGGGTAATATCGCCGGGCCCGAAAGCCCTGCATAGACGTTTTCAAACACAGGATGCCGCTTCTTGACGTCGATCGCCATGCCGAGGAATGTGTTGACTAAGCTCAGCGCGTCCGCGCCCGCGCCTTCGCAAGCGCGCGCAACGGCGACGAGATCCGGCGCGTTGGGCGAGAGCTTCACCATGACCGGATGGCGCGAGACCGCCTTGACTTTGCGCGTGATGTCCGCCGCCGTCTCCGGCAGCATGCCAAACGCCATCCCGCCCGCCTTGACGTTCGGGCAGGAGATGTTGAGTTCGAGTATGTCGATATCCGCCGCGTTGAGCAGACGCGCGCCTTCCAGATAATCCTCCTCGCAATGCCCGCCGAGATTGGCGATCACCGCAGGGCCAAGCGTGCGCATATAGGCGGCTTCGTGATCCACAAAGTGCCGTACGCCGGGGTTCTCGAGGCCGATGCTGTTGAGCATGCCGGACGGGGTTTCGTAGACGCGCATTCCCTTGTTGCCCGCGCTGCCGTTCAGCGTCAGCCCTTTTCCGCAGATAGCCCCGAGGCGGGAGATGTCCATCACTTCGGCATACTCGCGCCCGAAGCCGAACGTGCCGCTGGCCGCGATCACGGGGTTGTTGAGCGTCACGCCGCAGAGGGCGAGAAGGAGTGGGTTAGATTGCATCGCGCACCTCCCGATAGTCGAACACGGGCCCGTCTTTGCAGACGCGCTTTCTGCCGCTATTCGTCTGGCAGGTGCAGCCGAGGCACGCGCCAACGCCGCACGCCATGTGTTTCTCGAGCGAGACAAACAGACTCGCGTTTGCGGCTTCCGCCGCGCTTGCCGCCGCGCGGAGCATTGGGGAAGGTCCGCAGGCGTAGTAGGTAGCGGTAAGCGAGAAGTCCACGTCGCTGACGATATAACCGCCGATGTTGAGAGTCACGCTGTCGGCGTAAGATTCAAACTCTCTCTCCAGATACGCTTCCTCGCGAAAGCCCAAATAGACATCGATTCTTCGCGCGGGGTCGCTCGCGCGGAGCTCCTTGCATAGCTGGAGCATGGGTGCGTTGCCGATTCCTCCGCCGATGAGCACAGCGTGTCCGCTCTTGAGCGGGAATCCGTTGCCATATGCGCCTTGTGCGTCGATCTCCTGCCCCGGAAGCTGCCGCGCAAACTGCGCCGTGCCGCGCCCGACGGTCTGGTAGACAAACGTGGTTTCGCCCGTTTCGGCATCGATTTCGCAGATGCTGATGGGTCTGCCGAGCAGCGGATCGAGCGCGCCCGGCACACGGAGCATATAAAACTGCCCCGCGCGGCCAAGCGGCGCACCGGAGACGGTCATCTGCCAGATGCCGTTTGAAATTTGTTGATTGCTTTTTATGATTGCCACAGATCTAGTTCCTTTATGCTGGATTTACAGCTGCTGTAGGATATCGTTCTTCATGTCCAGCGTGGCTTTGCGGGTGTGGTCGGTGAAGCGCAAATCCTCGCTCTTGCCCTTGTGCGCCGTGAGGATTCCGCGGGAGTTGTTGACCACGCCGCGTACGCCATCGCGGAAGAATCCCGCGATGTCCTTGCCCGTGCCGCCCTGCGCGCCGTAGCCGGGGATGAGCAGGAAGGTGTGCGGCAGCAGCGGGCGGATGCGCTCAAACTCCTCGGGGTATGTCAGCCCCGTCACTGCGCCGATGGCGGAGAATCCGCTGTTGCCGATGAAGCGTTCGCCCCACGCGGAGACTTTGCGCGCCGTGCGCTCATAGAGTGTTTCGCCGTCCACGATCAAATCCTGAAAGTCCTTGCCGCTGGGGTTGCTGGTCTTCACCAGCGCGAACACGCCCTTGCCCTGTTCGAGGTAGGGATAATACGGGGAGACCGCGTCCTCTCCCATAAAGACGTTGATGGTCATCACATCGGTCTCAAAGTCGCCGGAGAAGTGCGCGGCAGCGTACTGAGCGGCGGTGGAGGAGATGTCTCCGCGCTTTGCGTCGGTGATGGTCACGTTGCCGCGGCTGCGCGCGTATTGCAGAGTCTTTGCAAAGGCCTTCATGCCGTCGAGCCCCAGCGCCTCGTAACAGGCGATCTGGAGTTTAAAGCACCCCGCGATGTCCTCCGTGGCGTCGATGATTGCGCGGTTGAATTCGAGTATCTTTTCGCCTTCGGTGCCGCTCTTTTGTTTGATGTAGTCCGGCAGGAAGGAATATTGCGTGTCCAGCCCCACGCAGACGGGGCCTTTTTTCTGTACGGCTTGAATTAATTGCTGCATTTCTCTCTCCTAGTCTTTCTTATGTATCGCAGGTTGTATTCGTATTATATCGCAGTGCTGTATTCGTATCTCGTTTCGCCGTCGATCACCGTGCGTAGCACACGTCCCATCACCTTTCTTCCGTGGAAAGGTGTGTTGTGCGAGCGGGAGATCATCGTCATCGTGTCGATCTCGCTCTCTTCCTCGACCGAGAGGGCGGTGACGCTCGCGGCGTATCCCGGCAGGAAGAGCCCTGCTTTGATTCCCAGCCGCTTTGCTGGGGCAAGGGAGAGCATCTCCGAGAGCCTTGTCAACGGAATCCCGTTCTCCTGAAAGACTTTTAAATAAATCTGGAAGGCGTGTTCGATGTTTGAAATGCCCGCCATGCCGTTTGCCTTGTCGGCGGGTGTGTGCGGCGCATGGTCGGTGGCGAGGCAGTCGATCGTGCCGTCCGATATTCCTGCGATCAGCGCTTCCACATCCGCGCGCGTGCGCAGCGGGGGATTCACCTTGTAGTCGCTGTCCCACCCAAAGAGGTGGTGCGGCGTGACCTCGCAGGTGAGCTGTAAGCCATCCGCCTTCGCGCGGCGAACCATCTCCACCGTCTCCGCGCGGCTGATGTGGCCGATGTGCAGATTGCCCCCGACCTCGCGCAGGAGGTTGATATCCCGCTCGACGATCTTGCGCTCCGGCTGACAGTGCGTGCTGATCAGGAATCCGTATTTGGCGGAGTCGAGCAGTAGGTTTCGCATGAACTCGTCGGAGAAGATCGTCTTGCCGTCGTTGCTGAGCACTCGCGTCACGCGGCTTAAACCCGCGCGGTCGGTGGGCTGCTCGTCGCCGAGCGATTCGCCCGCGGCGGCCGCCTGCGTCAGGTGGCAGAGGTGCAGGCCCTTCGCTTTCTCGTGGTTGGCGGAGACCAGCGCGGGGGTTGCCATCACGGGGTCGGTGTTCGCCATCGCGATGAGGTGCGCGTAGCCGCCCTTGAGCGCGGCGCGCATGCCCGTCTCCATGGTCTCTTTTTCCGGATAGCCGGGATCGCGCAGGTGGCAGTGCAGGTCGATGAACGCCGGCATGAGCGCGTTTCGCCGCATGTCGATGACGCGGTCAACCCGCTGCCAGCAGAGCGGCGCGCAGGCAGTGATGACGCCGTCCTCTGTGCAGAGGTCTCCGTAGCGGTCACCCGATGCATCGATGAGGCGGGCATTTCGATAAAGCGTGATCATACCGTTTCTCCTTTCGTGATGGCGGGGCTGTTCTTCTTGTTTTACAGGCGTGTGCGCACGTCGCAGTATTCGCAGGCGTACTGGTTGGTTGCGGTGTCCACAAGGTGGAACTTCACGTCCGAGATGTGCTCCTGATTCGTGATGCAGCGCGGGTTTCTGCAGGTGAGTATGCCCGTGACCGTCTGCGGCGGTGTGAGGCTGACTTTTTTGACCCGCTCGCCGTCTTTAATATAGGAGATCGTCGCGCCGGGGTCGATGAGACCCAGCACGTCGAGGTTGATGTCGAGGTTGGATTCGACCTTGATGAGGTCCTTGTGACCCATCTTCTCGCTGTCCACATTGCGCATGAGCACGACCACGTCGTCGAGGCGGTCGAGGCCGAGCTGCTGAAAGATTTTATAGCCGTGACCGGCGCGGATGTGGTCGATCACGATGCCTTCTTTGATTTTGGATACGTTGACCATTTTATTTTCCTCCGTCTTCTGTCTTGCTTAAGCGGGGTCTTGTGCGCCTAATAGCTTTTAATTGAAACCCGCTGATATTGTCGTTGTTACGCCGATTCTTCTGCACCAAGTAGCTTCATAATCAGCGCCATGCGCACAAACATGCCGTAGCGCACCTGTTCAAAGTAGGCAGCGCGCGGGTCGTCGTCCACCTCGGTGGCGATCTCGTTGATGCGCGGCAGGGGATGCATGACGATCATGTCCGCTTTGGCAAGTTGCATCTTGTCCGCGGTGAGGATGAAGTAGTCCTTGAGGCGCAGGTATTCCTCCTCGCTGATGAAGCGCTCGCGCTGCACGCGGGACATATACAGCACGTCCAGCTGCGAGATCGTCCCTTCGAGGTCGGTGGTTTCGGTGTAGGGTACGCCGTTTGCATTGAGCTCTTCTTTGACAAAGGCGGGCATGGTCAGCTCCTCCGGCGAGATGAAGCGGAAGCTCACGTTTTCATACCGCGCGAGGCAGGTGACGAGGCTGTGAATCGTGCGCCCGAATTTCAGGTCTCCGCAGACCCCGACCGTGAGGCCGTTGAAGTCGCCTTTGTAGTGGCGGATGGTCAAAAGGTCAGTGAGCGTCTGTGTCGGGTGGTGGTGTCCGCCGTCGCCCGCGTTGATGACGGGAACACCGGCGTAGCGGCTCATGAGCTTCGCGGTGCCCTCTTTCGGGTGCCGCACCACGATCAGGTCGGCGTATTTGCCGATGGTGCGCGCGCTGTCCGCGATGGTCTCGCCCTTTGCCGCGCTGCTGGTGTTCGGGTCCGAGAAGCCCAGCGTGTTGCCGCCCAGGCGGAGCATCGCCGCGTCGAAGGAAAACTTGGTGCGCGTGGAGGGTTCGTAAAACAGGCTTGCCATGAGCTTGCCACGGCAGGTGTCGGCGTAGCGACCGGGGTTTTGGATGATACTCTCGCTCAGGCGCAGGACTTCCTCGATCTCCGCAAGGGTGAAGTCGCTTGGCGCAATCAGGCTTTTGTCTTTCAGCATAGGTGTGTTCTCTCCTTTTTTCGCTCCTCCGCACGCGGGCGGGGCTGGTCATAAAAAAACACCGGTTATATAACCGATGTTGGGAAACAAATATAGTATTGAGGGAAGATATCTTTGGACGATAGTTTTTTGAACGAATGCTTCTTGAACGCCAGCTTTTCGAAAACAATAATTCTGAATAGATCGGCGACCCTGCTCACGTGAGCAATAAAAAAGCTTTGATCGAAAAGAATATCTCTCTTCGTCAAAGCCTCTAAAACCAAATCGGAACTCAAAAGGAGAAAAGGAATACGGGGAGCGCGGAAGCGTTTTTGAATCGTTTGTGCTTGCACCCGCGGACTCATCCTTTGCCCTGCCTCTCCCTCAGAATTTACTCATTTTGAGTAGTATATAAGGATATCAGGCGCTTGTCAATACAGTATGATAGGATTTCTCTGCGTCTTGAAAACAGCGTGTTTTGCGCGCAAACGAATGCAAAACACCACCATTTGTTCCAACAATATTCATGGCGCCAAACATTTTTTATTATCGCATGCACTCCTGCAAAACCCTCTTAAAAAGTGAACGCAGGTACAAGAAAACGCTTGATTTCTCTGGATTTGAAGGCATTCCTGCAAATGGGTCAAACGCGGTTGCAATTTGCGCGGCGCAAGATTATATATTGCATAGAGAGTGCATAGTAGGGTTGCACTACAGTGCATTCAAGTTTATAATTTTTTTTAGACGCCGGGTAAAACCCAAACCGGCATCGAGGCCCTATCTCGAAGTTCGAATCAAAATAAACGGAGGAAAGAGAAAATGAAAAAGAAGATCGTAGCGATCGTACTTGCGCTCGTTCTCGTCGCGTCCTTTGCTGCCTGCGCAGCACCCGCCGCGACCACCCCCGCCGCCGCAGAAGAGCCCGCTTCCGGCAATCCTGTCGTGAAGATTGGCATCTACGAACCCGCATCCGGCGACAATGGCGCGGGCGGCAAGCAGGAAACCCTTGGCATCGAGTACGCTTATTCCGTCAGCCCGACCGTTGAAATCAACGGAATGACGTATGATGTTGAGCTCGTCAAGGTCGACAACGAGAGCTCCAACGACAAAGCGGCCTCCGCCGCGTCCACGCTGGTTTCGGCGGGTGTGTCGGTCGTACTCGGCTCCTACGGCTCTGGCGTGTCCATTGCAGCTTCTCCGACGTTTGAAGCAGCGGGCATTCCTGCAATCGGTATCACCTGCACCAACCCGCAGGTTACCGAAGGCAACAAGCACTATTTCCGCGTTTGCTTCCTCGATCCCTTCCAGGGCACGGTTCTGGCAAACTACGCCTTTGGCACCCTCGGCGTGAAGACGGCATACTGCCTCTCCAAGCTCGGTGATGACTATTCCGGCGGCTTGGTGAACTACTTCGTCAAGGCGTTTGAAGCCCTCGGCGGCACCTGCATTCAGGATACGTTCCCCGATGGCAACAGCGACTTCACCAGCTACATCAGCAACGCAAAGAACGGCGGCGCGCAGGTCTTCTTCTCGCCGGTGTCCACCGAAGCGGCTCAGCTGATCATCGACCAGGCAGAATCGCAAGCCCTCGGCATGCCGATTCTCGCTGGCGACACATGGGACAGCAACGTCGTCCTCCAGGCCGCAAAGGGCAAGAGCGTTGACGTCACCGTCACCACGTTCTATCCCGAAGGCGCGAATGCCGAATTCGACACGGGCTTTAAAGCCTGGGTCAATGCCGACGCCACGCAGCTGGCCAACAACGGCGGAGACGACACCGTTGCCGCAGTCACCGCGATGGGTTACGACGCGTACTTCTTCGCCCTCGAAGCGATGAAGAAGGCCGCGAGCATCGATCCCGCCGCCGTCATGGCTGCCATCTGGAGCACCACCTTTGAAGGCGTTTCCGGACCGATCGCTCTCGACCAGGTCAACGGCGATGCCATCCGCAACACCGCGTATGTCAAGCACGCGAACAATGAAACCGGTATGTGGGACGCCCTGCCCCCGGTAACGATTGGTTAATCGACGCACAATCCGATGCGGCGGGGGCGACTGCCCCCGCCGCACTTTGTCGGAGCGGGTGTCTCATCCGGTTTCGCCTTGCTTGGGGGCAGAAATGCTAGAGGAACCGTGTTATTTCCCGCTTTGCAAAGAGATGAAATCCTGATACAGGGTTTCAATCTGTTTTTGATAGAGCCGCTACCCTTTCGGGATGCGGCATGGATGGAGGCTAATCAATGCTTGATTTTTTACACGCCAACCTGTCTTATATCCTCTCGGGGATATCGGTCGGCGGGCAGTATGCGCTCATTGCCATCGGCTACACGATGGTATACGGCATCCTGCGGCTGATCAACTTTGCACACGGCGACGTGTTCATGATCGCGGGGTTGATGATGGTATACCTCTCAACCGCGCTGCCCGTTGCAGTCGCGATTCCGCTCGTGCTCTTCATGACCGTGCTGCTCGGCTTTCTCATCGAGCGCGCTGCCTATAAGCCGCTGCGTACGGCGCCGCGTATGTCCGTCATGATCAGCGCAATCGGCATCTCCTACCTGCTGCAGAACGCCGCGCTGTATTTCACCGGCGGTCTTGCCAAGGTATATCCCGCCATCCCGTGGCTGAGCCAGACGGTGACAATCTGGGGCTCCACCACGAAGATGGTCACTGTGGTCACGCCGATTCTTACGCTCGTACTCGTTGTGCTCCTCACGCTGCTCATCAAGTACACCAAGGTCGGCATGGCGATGCGCGCCGTCTCCAAAGATTTTGAAACCAGCCGCCTGATGGGTATCCGCATCAACACCGTCATCTCGGTGACGTTCGTGATCGGCTCCTTTTTAGCGGCGGTGGGTTCCATGCTCTACTTCACCAACTACGCGTCGGTAACCCCCGTCTCAGGCGGCATGCCGGGCCTCAAGTGCTTCGTGGCGGCCGTGTTCGGCGGCATCGGCAGCATTCCGGGCGCGGTCATCGGCGCGTTTATCATCGGCATCGCGGAGAACGTCATCAAGGGCGGCACGTCGATCTTCGGCTTCGGCGGCAGCGGCTGGACGACGTTTTCGGATGCGTTCACGTTTGCGCTTTTGATCATCATCCTCGTGGTGAAACCCACCGGTCTGTTTGGCGAAAAAGCCACAGACAAGGCATAAGGGGGGCGATTGCATGAAAAAGAAAAATAAAGCCGAGCTATGGCTCGCGTTTGCCGCAATCGCGCTGATCTATGTCGTGGTGGCCGTGCTCGAGCAGGTGGTGGATTCCAACCACATCATCTTCACCGTGCTCAAAAAAGGCGCGATCTACTCGCTGGTCGCGGTCAGCATGAACCTGCTCAACGGCTTTACGGGGCTGTTTTCGCTGGGGCAGGCGGGCTTCATGCTCATTGGCGCGTATACCTACTCGATCTTCACCATGCCGACGGAGATCAAGCTCACCGAGTCGGTCTATAAATACTACGAAGCCGCCGTCAAGTTTGATACGGGCATCTTCGTGGGTCTCGTCTGCGCGGGGCTTGCCGCGGCGCTGTTCGCGGCGCTGATCGGGCTTCCCGTGCTGCGCCTCAAGTCGGACTATCTGGCCATCGCGACCATCGGCTTTGCCGAGATCATCCGCGCGATCTTTCAGTGGGACGTGCTGGGCCCCATCACCAACGGCGCAAACGTCATGCGCAACTACCTAGACCTCACGGACGTGAAGATTCCCTTTACGGACAAGCCGTTTCCGCCGACGCTGTATGTCTTCCTGGCGGCGGGGGTTTGCATCGGGCTTATCGTACTGCTGATCAACTCCTCCTACGGGCGCGCGTTTAAGGCGATCCGGGACGACGAGATCGCGGCGGAGGCCATGGGCATCAACCTGCTCAAGCACAAGGAGATGAGCTTTGTGATCAGCTCCTTTTTCGCGGGCGTATCCGGCGCGCTGCTGGCGATGTATCAATACACCGTGCAGGCCGCGCAATTCAAGAGCGCGATGACGTATGAAATCCTGCTCATCGTGGTCATCGGCGGCATCGGTTCCGTCTCCGGCAGCTGCATCGCGAGTTTCCTCTACATTGCGGCGTCGGAATGGTGGCTCCGGGGCTTGGACATGGGCAAATTCCTCGGCATCGAAGCACCGAACCTCTTCCGCTCCGGCTTTCGACGGTTCGTGTTCTCCATCATCATCATGATGATCGTGCTGTTCTTCTCGAGAGGCTTGATGGGGGACAAAGAGATCTCGTTTGCGGGACTCGTTAGGCGGTTTAGCAAGCGCACAAAACCCGCAAAGGCGGCGAAGGGAGGCGGTATCGATGGCTGAGAATGTGCTGAAACTCGAAAACGTAACCATGCAGTTCGGCGGCGTCGTCGCCGTCAACAACCTCTCGCTGGAGGTCAACAAGGGCGAGATCGTCGCTCTCATCGGCCCCAACGGCGCGGGCAAAACCACCGCGTTCAACTGCGTCACGGGCATCTATGACCCTACGAACGGCAAGATTTCGTTCAACGGCAAGACCATCGTGGAAAACCATCCGCGCGCTAAAATGAAGAAGCTCTACGCGGGCGAAAACGCGAAGCTCTACGTGAATTCGCGTACGGTAGACCCCACACCCGACATGGTGACCAAGCTTGGCATCGCGCGCACGTTCCAGAATATCCGGCTCTGGAAGAGCATGACGGTGTTTGACAACGTCCTCACCGCCAAGCACATGCGCGCCAAGCAAAACGTGTTTACCGCGACGCTGCGCCTCGCCTACAAGGAAGAGAAGCGCATGCGCGAGGAGACGGCGGCCTTGCTGGAGGAGCAAAACCTCCTTCAATACGCAAACGACCTCGCGGTGAGCCTGCCTTACGGTTTGCAGCGCCGTCTGGAGATTGCACGCGCGCTGGCGACCGACCCGAAGCTGCTGCTGCTGGACGAGCCCGCCGCGGGCATGAACCCGCAAGAGACGCAGGAGCTGGGCGAATTCATCGTGCAGATCAAGAACAAATACGGCCTTACGGTCTTCATGATCGAGCACCACATGGATCTGGTCATGCAGTTTAGCGATCGCATCTATGTCATCGACTTTGGCCGGCTCATCAGCAACGGTACGCCCGCCGTCGTGCAGGCGGACCCGAAGGTCATCAACGCGTATCTGGGGGTGGCGGAATGAGCGACATTATACTCAGCATCAAAGACCTTAAGGTCAACTACGGCGGCATCGAGGCCGTCAAGGGCATCAGCTTTGACGTGCCCAAAGGCGACATCGTCACGCTCATCGGCGCAAACGGCGCGGGCAAAAGCTCCACGCTGCGCGCCATCGTGGGCTTAGTCAAGCTCAAGAGCGGCAGCATCGAGTTTGAGGGCGACAGCTTAGCCGGCAAGGACACGACCACCATCGTCAGCCGCGGCATCACGCTGGTTCCCGAAGGGCGGCGGATTTTCCCCGATTTAACAGTGCTGGAAAATCTGCGCGTGGGTGCGTATATGCGAAACGACGACATCACGCCCGACATCAACTGGGTCTACGAGCTGTTTCCGCGGCTCAAGGAGCGTAGTTGGCAGGCGGGCGGCACGCTCTCCGGCGGAGAGCAGCAGATGCTCGCGGTCGGGCGCGCGCTCATGAGCCGTCCGAAACTCATGATGATGGACGAGCCGTCGCTGGGGTTGGCTCCCTTGATCGTGCGGGATATCTTCTCGATCATCAAGGAGATCAACAAGCGGGGCGTCACCATCCTGCTCATCGAGCAAAACGCGAACATGGCGCTCTCGACGGCGGACACGGGCTATGTCATGGAGACCGGGCGCATCACGATGTCCGGCGCAGGCAAAGAACTGCTCACCAACGAGGCCGTCAAGGCGGCATACCTCGGCACCTGAACGACAAAACGACCAAGCGCAAGGCGGCTGCCCGAACGGGCAGCCGCCTTTTGTTTTGACCGTTGAGGAATTCGAAATTTTTGGAGGATAGGGGGCTTTTTAGAACGCGGGCGGATGATATCCGCCCCTACAGAGCCCGCGTTGTACGGCGGGTGGATTTGTGAAAGACAATACCAAGAAACGCTCACGACGTTGGATGGATCACCCGCGCAAGCTTTGTAGGGGCGGATATCATCCGCCCGTGCCAAAACACCCGCAGAAAAATCACAGCGTGTGTGCTATCTGCGCAATCATGCCCTCTTTCGGGATCGTTCGCTTGACAAACAAATCATATATGATAAACTAACACTACAATTTCATAGGTCTGATGAGAGAGGCGCGGTTGTCAAGAGTAGCGTGAAACACGCGAAAGGGGCTGCCGCCGAAGCATCTAACCCACCGTATAAGCGGGGGCGAGGTTGCTGGGCTGCGGGAGAATATGTCGCAGACTGTCACGAAAGTGGAGCGCTGTCATCGGTCAGGGGCGGGATAATCAGATTCCGCACCGCATCATCGCATGCATGACCGCGCGTTTTCCATTTTTAATAAGTGGAAGCGCGTTTTTTATTTGCTCATCTCTCTGAAATTGTGCGATAAGACCCGAAGACAAAAGTAAGAGAGGAAACAAAAACCAAAATGAAGAAGATCATTGCCCTGTTGTTTGCCCTGATGCTCTGCATCAGCAGCTTTGCCTGCACCGCAAAGCCCGCCGCAAGCGAGTCCGTCTCCGGCGTGGAAGACGGTATTCTCACCGTCGCCATGGAGTGCGCCTACGCACCCTATAACTGGACGCAGCCGGACGACGCCAATGGCGCGGTTTCGATCAAGGACTCCAAGGAGTTCGCCAACGGCTACGACGTCATGATGGCGAAAAAGCTCTGTGAAGCCAACGGCTGGCAGCTCGAAGTCGTCCGCCTCGACTGGGATTCGCTGATTCCCGCCGTGCAGACAGGTCAGATCGACGCGGTCATCGCGGGACAAAGCATGACGCCGGAGCGCATGGAAGTTGTCGACTTCGCAGGCCCGTATCTCTACGCCTCGATCGTCTGCGTCACGCTGAGTAGCTCGAACTTTGCCTCAGCCACTGGCATCTCCGCGCTTGCGGGCGGCTCCTGCACAAGCCAGCTCGGCACCATCTGGTATGACACCTGCCTGCCGCAGATCAAGGACGCAAAGGTCCAGCCCGCCGCCGAAACCGCGCCCGCGATGCTCATGGCGCTCGAGACCGGCACGGTGGACTTTGTCTGCACCGATATGCCCACAGCTCAAGGCGCACTTGCCGCCTATCCCGATATGACGATTCTCGATTTCGCGGGCAGTGGCGATGATTTCACCGTCTCCGACAGCGACGTCAACATCGGCATCTCGGTTCGCAAGGGCAACACCGTTCTGCTCGACGCGCTGAATAAAGTGCTCTCCGGCATGACGGCGGACGATTTCAACGCAATCATGGCGGATGCCATCGCCGTTCAGCCCATCGGCTAAGACGAGCCGGCTGACGATTCCACATCGATCTCAACGGGGTAGAGGCGTGCCGCAAGTTGCGGCTCGCCTTGCCTTGTTGTTTGAGGCGAATCTATTTATAAAAGGAGCGTGCGCACATGAGCAATCTTGCTCAGCTTGGCAGCGACATCGTCAAACTCTGGAACAACTACGCGGCTGTCTATCTCAACGGCATGTGGAAGACTGTGTCGCTTGCGGTGATCTGCACGCTGGTCGGCTGCCTGATCGGCTTTTTGTGCGGCGTGCTGCAGACCATCCCCGTCGGGAAAAAGGACAACGCGCTCAAAAAAGGCCTGCTTGGCGCGCTGCGCGGGCTGATTCGCGCCTATGTCGAGGTGTTTCGCGGCACGCCCATGATTCTGCAGGCGGTGTTTGTCTATTACGGCCTGCCGTATTTTACGAATAACGTATTGCAGTGGAAGAGCGTTTGGCTTGCGGCGTTCGTCGTCGTCGCTGTCAACACGGGCGCCTACATGGCGGAGACCGTGCGCGGCGGCATCCTCTCGGTCGATCCGGGGCAGACCGAGGGCGCAAAGGCCATCGGCATGACGCACTGGCAGACCATGACGAGCGTGATCCTGCCGCAGGCGCTCAGGAGCATCATGCCGCAGATCGGCAACAACTTCATCATCAACCTCAAGGATACGTCCGTGATGTTCATCATCGGCTACACGGACTTTTTCGCCACGCACAAGGCGGTCGTGGGCGCGACGTTTCTCTATTTTCCCTCCGCGACCATCGAGATGGCGGGGTACCTGTTCATGACGCTGGTGAGCTCCATCCTCCTTCGCCTGTGGGAAAAGCGGATGGACGGCAGCGCCAGTTACGATCTTGCGACCACCGATACGCTGGCGCACACCAGCGGAATGGTTCGCTTTCATCACAAGTCAAAGCACACCGTGCAGGAAGAAAGGGGGCGCTGAAGTATGAGCGAACAGATTTTATCCGTCAGCCACCTTTCCAAATCGTTCGGCAAAAACGTAGTGCTGCGGGACATCGATTTTTCCGTGCGCACGGGAGATGTGACGAGCATCATCGGCGCGTCCGGCTCCGGCAAAAGCACGCTCCTTCGCTGCATCAACCTGTTGGAAACGCCCACCGCAGGGCAGATTCTCTTTCACGGGGACGATATCACGCGGCGCGGCTATCCTGTGCCTGCCTACCGCGCAAAGGTCGGCATGGTGTTTCAGAGCTTCAATCTCTTCAACAACATGACGGTGCTGGATAACTGCATGGTAGGGCTGCGCAAGGTCATGCATCTGGACCGCGAAACGGCGGAGCAGACCGCGCTTCGGTATCTTGATAAGGTGGGCATGCTGCCGTATATCCACGCAAAGCCGCGCCAGATCTCCGGCGGGCAGAAGCAGCGCGTCGCGATCGCCCGCGCGCTGGCGATGGAGCCGGAGGTACTGCTCTTTGACGAGCCGACGTCCGCGCTCGACCCGCAGATGGTGGGCGAGGTGCTGGACGTGATGAAGACCCTCGTGAAGGAGGGCCTGACTATGCTGGTGGTCACGCACGAGATGGCGTTTGCGCGGGATGTTTCGAGCAGAACCGTCTTCATGAAGGACGGCATCATCTGGGAGGAAGGCGCACCGGAACAGATTTTCGGCACGCCTGAGCGACCGGAGACCACGGAATTTCTCTCCCGCTTTTTCGAACGCTGAGGAGTATAGATGCATCAGAATCAAAGCCACTCGATTGTCGGGTGGCTTTTGTCTTGTTTGATACACTTTTGTCGTGTAGGATTATTATTCAACACGGAAATCAGCCATTGACGCGTTATTCCTGACCGCATACAATGAAGGAAACAGTAATTCTTCTCACGTAGTAAATGTTCTACCGTTATTGGACGTTTGGCGTGATCAAAACGCGGCAGGGCGGAGCAAAGCAGCAGGGGAACGTTTCTTGATATCCCCACCCAATGAGAACAGAGGCGGTGAAACGGCTTGAAGAAAAAGCCAGCTTTCTTATTACTGATCATCCTGTGTTTGGCGGTGATGGCGGCGGCAGGGTATCTTCTGCTGCGCCTGGTGAACATGCCAAAGCAGCTGGGATCAGAAGGCAGGACGATCTCCGTCGTGCTGGACGACAACTATCCGCCATATGTCTTTCGCGATGCGGAGGGAACCCTGCAGGGCATATTGGTCGACCAATGGGCGCTCTGGAGCGAGAAGACCGGGGTGAAGGCCGAGCTGTATGCCATGGATTGGGCGGATGCGCTCGAGGGCATGCGCGCGGGCAAATATGACGTGATAGACACCGCGTTTCAGAACGAAGAGCGCGAAACCTGGCTGGATTTTTCCGTGCCGTATGTCACCATTGACGTGCCGATCTTCCACAGCAATGAGATCGGCGGGATTACGGACGCGGCGTCGCTCGCCGGTTTCTCTGTCGCGGTCAAGGCAGGGGATGCGTGCATCCCGATTTTGCAGGATGCGGGCGTAAACGATATTGTCGAGTATCCGAGCTATGAAGCCGTCGTCGACGCGGCAAAGCGCGGGGAGGCAAACGTTTTTGTCGTAGATGAGCCTGCCGCGCTGTATTTTCTCTATCAAAAGGACATCATCGACGACTACAGCAGAAGCCAGTCGCTTTATTCGGGACAATTCCACCGCGCAGTGCAGCAGGGAGATGCGCAGATGCTCGCGCTGCTGGAGAGCGGATTCTCCCGGATTTCCTCGGAACAGCTGCATCGGATCGATGACAAATGGTTCGGGCGCGAGAGCACATGGATCTATGTGCAGTATTATCTGGAGTACATTCTCGTCGCCGTGGCGCTGGTCGGCGCGGTGATCCTCTGGGTGTCGCTCTGGAATCAGCGCCTCAGAAAAGAAGTGCGCAGAAAAACGCAGGAGCTGTTGCGCGAGAAAGAGATGCTCAGCATCACGCTGCAGTCTATCGGAGACGGGGTAGTGGCAACCGATGTAAACGGCATGATTTCGCTCCTCAACCCCACCGCGCGGCGCATGACAGGCTGGGAAGACGACGCGTTGGGCGAGAAATTCACCACCGTGCTGCGGCTGATCAACGAGGAGACGGAGGAACCCGTGAGTTCCCCGATTGAACGGGTGCTCGAAACAGGCGAGATCGTAGGGCTAGCCAACCACACCGCGCTGATCAACCGGCAGGGGCACAAAACGCCGATTGCGGACGGTGCGTCACCCATTCGAGACGCAAACGGGCAGATCTACGGTGTTGTTATGGTGTTTCGCGATGTGACGCAGGAAAAAGTACAGCGCGAGAAGATTGAGCACATCATGTCTCACGACTCTATGACGGGGCTGTTTAACCGCTGGTATATGGAGGAGCTGCTCAATGGCTATGATGAGACGAGAAAGGGCACCTGCGCGCTGATCATGGGCGATCTCAACGGGCTCAAGCTCGTCAACGACGCGTTCGGGCATTATGAGGGAGACCGGTTCATCCGCAAAATCGCCACGATTTTGAAGAGCAGCAGCGGCGCGCGGGATGTGGTCTGCCGCTGGGGCGGAGATGAGTTTCTGATCCTGATGCCGGAGGCCGGGGCGGAGGATGCGGAAAAGCTCATCGAGCGCGTGCTTGCGCGCTGCAAGGCACAGAGCGATGAGAAGCTTCAACTGAGCATCGCGCTTGGCTATGCGCTGCGCACGAGCAAAGGGGAGAGCATTCACGACGTGTTGCGCGAGGCGGAACAGCTCACCTACCGCCGCAAGCTGATGATTGAGAAGAGCTTCCGCAGCAGCGTGATCAATGCGCTATTGGCAACGCTGGCCGCCAAGAGCGAGGAGACGGAGGAGCATGCCGAGAGATTGCAGCACTATTGCGCGCAGCTCGGAAAGATCCTCGGCATCTCCAATAAAGAGCTCGACGAGATGTCGCTCTTTGCGATGCTGCATGACATCGGCAAAGTCGGCATCAACGACGCGATCTTGCAAAAACCCGGCGCGCTGACGGATGCGGAGTGGCTCGAGATGAAGAAACATTCGGAGATTGGCTTTCGCATTGCGCAAAACAATGTCGACCTTGCGCCGATTTCGGAATACATACTTTCGCATCATGAGCATTGGGACGGCAGCGGCTATCCGCGCGGGCTCAAGGGCGAGGAGATACCGGTTCTCGCGCGCATTCTGGCGATTGTAGACGCGTTTGATGCAATGACCAACGAACGCATCTACAGCAACCCTAAAAGCCACGAGGAGGCCGCAGAGGAGATTCTGCACTGCGCAGGAAAGCAGTTTGACCCCGACATCGCGCAGACGTTTGTCTCGCAGGTTTTGGGGATGTAAAATCGAATGTTCAGACAACAAGAACCCCGCCGCAGGCGGGGTTCTTGTGTGTTTCTTGCGTTTATTCTAGCTCGAAGGCGCCCGTGTAGAGCTGGTAATACTTGCCGCCTTCGGCGATGAGGTGCGCGTGGCTGCCGCGTTCGATGATGCGCCCGTTTTCGAGCACCATGATCACGTCGGAATTCTGCACCGTCGAGAGCCTGTGTGCGATGACAAACACCGTTCTGCCCTTCATCAGCGCATCCATCCCGCGCTGGACAATCGCCTCCGTGCGGGTGTCGATGGACGATGTCGCCTCGTCGAGAATCATCACCGGCGGGTCGGCAACCGCCGCGCGCGCAATCGCTAGGAGCTGCCGCTGCCCTTGCGAGAGATTGGTGCCGTTTGCGGTCAGCGTGGTGAAATATCCCTCCGGTAGGCGCGACACAAAATCGTCCGCGCCCGCGAGCTTCGCCGCAGCGATGCACTCTTCATCCGTCGCGTCCAGCCTGCCATAGCGGATGTTATCCAGCACCGTACCGGTAAACAGGTTCGTGTCCTGCAGCACCATGCCGATGGCGCGCCGGAGGTCGGATTTTTGAATCTTGTTGATGTTGATGCCGTCATAGCGGATTTTGCCGTCCGCGATGTCGTAAAAGCGGTTGAGCAGGTTGGTGATCGTCGTCTTGCCCGCGCCTGTTGCGCCGACAAACGCGACCTTTTGTCCCGGCTCGGCAAACAGCGTAACGTCGTTGAGTACGGGTTTCTCCGCTTCATAGCCAAAGTCCACGCCATGTAGCCGCACATCTCCGCTGAGCCGCGTGTAGCGAACGGTACCGTCCGGCAGCGGCTGCTTCCAGGCCCAGAGACCTGTGCGCTCCGCGCTTTCAACGAGATCGCCTTTTAACTCGGTAACGTTCACGAGCGTCACGCTGCCGTCGTCGACCTCCTGCTGCTCATCAAGCAGGGCAAACATCCGTCCCGCTCCCGCAAGACCCATAATCACCGCGTTGAGCTGCTGGGACACCTGGTTGATGTTGCCGGAGAACTGGCGCGTCATATTGAGAAACGGCACCACGATGCTGATGCTGAATGCAAGCCCGGAGATGCTCAGATTATGCGCGTTGCTGAGGAGAAACGCGCCGCCCGCCATCGCAACCATGACATAGATGAGGTTGCCGATGTTCATGATGATCGGTGCTAAAATATTGGCAAACGTATTTGCCTGCTCCGAATCGTGAAACAGCTCGTCGTTGACCGCGTCGAAGCCCGCTTTTGCCTCGCCCTCATGGCAGAACACCTTGATGACCTTTTGACCCGCCATCATCTCCTCAACGAAGCCTTCGGTCTTGCCGATTGCCTTTTGCTGGCGCATGAAGTATTTCGCGGAGTTGCCGCCGATTTTTTTGACCGCCAGCAGCAGACACAGGATTCCGATGATGACTACGATCGTCATCCAGACGCTGTAGTAGAGCATGATGGCAAACAGCGTGAGCACCATGATGCCGGAGGCAAGCAGCTGCGGCATGCTCTGTGAGACTAGCTGGCGCAGGGTGTCGATATCGTTGGTGTAGTGGCTCATGATGTCGCCGCGCTCGTGCGTATCAAAGTATTTTACCGGCAGATCCTGCATGTGACCAAAGAGCTGCTCACGCAGCTTTTTTAGCGCGCCCTGCGAGAGAATCGCCATCGCGCGGGTGTAGGCGAACGACAGGATCAGCGAGAGCACATACAGCACCGCAAGCAGCATGACCAGCCGGATCACCTGCGGGCCGATTACGCCCCAGCCCGCGCCCGCGTTTTGCTCGAGCACGGCGATGATGTTCTGCGTAAAGACCGCCGGAATCGCGGAGACTGCGGCGGAGATGATGATGCAAACGATCACCGCGGGTAGCGCAACCGGGTAGAAGGAGAGCAGCATGCGAAACAGGCGCTTAAGCGTGCCCTTTTGATAGACGTTCTTCGGCTTCATTCCTGTTCACCTGCCTTGTTCTGGGATTCATATACTTCGCGGTAGACCGCGTCGGTGCCGAGCAACTGCTCGTGCGTGCCGACGGCGGAAATGCCGCCCTTGTCCATCATTACGATGCGATCCGCGTCCATCACGGAGGCGACGCGCTGCGCGATGATGATCTTGGTCGTCTCGGGCAAAAATTCCCGCAGCGCGCGGCGAATCTTCGTGTCCGTGTTCGTGTCCACCGCGCTGGTGGAGTCGTCAAGAATCAGGATGCGCGGTTTTTTCAGCAGCGCGCGGGCGATGCAGAGGCGCTGCTTCTGTCCGCCGGAAACATTCGTGCCGCCCTGCTCAATGCGCGTGTCATATCCCTGCGGGAACGAGCGAATGAAATCATCCGCCTGCGCCAATACGCAAGCCTGCGTGAGCTCCGCGTCGGTTGCAGCGGGGTTGCCCCAGCGGAGGTTTTCCGCGATGGTGCCGGAGAAGAGTATGTTGTTTTGCAGCACGACCGAAACCTGATTGCGCAGCGCGGTCAGGTCATAATCCTTTACGTCGTGTCCGCCCACGCGCACCGTGCCGCTCGTTGCGTCATACAACCGCGGGATGAGCTGCACCAGCGACGTCTTGGAGGAGCCCGTCGTACCGAGGATACCGATGGTCTCGCCGGAGCGGATGTGCAGGTCGATATCCAAGAGCGCCATGCGCTCCGCCTTTTCGGAATAGCGGAAGCTCACGCGGTCAAAATCGACCGAGCCGTCGGCAACGGTGAGCACCGCGTGCTCCGGACTCGCGAGCGAGCTCTGTTCGGATAGCACCTCGACGATGCGTCGGCTGGATTCGTCCGCAATGGTGACCATAACGAACACCATCGAGAGCATCATCAGGCTCATCAGCGTTTGAAAGCTGTAGATCATCAGCGAAGAGAGCTGGCCGACGTTAAACGTCAGCCCGCCCGTGGTCGCGATGGTGTATGCGCCGAATGTGAGGATGAACACCATGTTGATATACAGGCAAAACTGCATCATGGGGCCGTTGAATGCGAGAATTTTCTCGGCCTTGGTGAACTCCTGACGGAGTTCCTCGGCAGCCACGCCGAACTTCTGCTTTTCATAGTCCTCGCGCACGAAGGACTTCACCACCCGGATGCCCTGCACGTTTTCCTGAATCGAGCGGTTGAGCGCGTCATATTTGCGAAACACGCGCTTAAAGATCGGAAACGCAGCGCGGATGATGAAGAACAGCCCAAGCCCGAGCATCGGAATCACGACGACGAAGATCAGCGCGAGTTTGCCGCCCATGATAAACGACATCACAATCGCGAAGATGAGCATCAGGGGGCTTCGAATCGCAACGCGGATGAGCATCATAAACGCATTTTGCACATTGCTCACATCCGTGGTCAGCCGCGTGACCAGGGAGGAGGACGAGAAACGGTCTATGTTCTCAAACGAGAAGGACTGGATGCTGTAAAACAGATCTTTGCGCAGATTGCGCGCAAAGCCGCTTGCCGCGGTTGCCGCCGCCTTGCCGGAAAGCCAGCCCAGCAAGAGCGATGCACTCGCGAGCACGAGCAGAATCAATCCATAGCGCAGTATCACGCTTATGCTGCATCCTGCCTGAATTTGGTTGACGAGCAGCGCCGTTATAAAGGGGATGATGCATTCGATGATGACCTCAACCGTCACAAAGACCGGCGCAAGAATCGTCGGTTTCCTGTATTCCCGAATGCTTTTGATCATTGTTCTCCACATGCGTGTGTGTTCTCCTTGCTGCCCGCGGGGTTTCCTGCGGGCGGGGAATAAAATTAAAACGGGTTCGCGATTATTTGAAGCAGCAGTTTTCGAGGTTTTGCGCAAACGCCGGATCGGACTTGATCTCGTCCAGATGCGCGGTGAGGATGCCGAGGGTTTCCTCCAGCTTCTCCTTTTGCTCCTGTGAGAGGCATTCAAACATCCGTTCCAGCGTGCGGTGATAGTGTTCCTCGACCGAGCGGGCTGTGTCGAGGCCTTTGGCGGTGAGCACAAGGTCGACCTGCCGCTTGTCCTCCGCACTCTTGGTGCGCAGGATCAAGTCGCTGTCTTCCATCTTTTGCAATATCTCACTCAGCGCACCGGAACTGATCTCCAGCACGTCCTGCAGCTCCTTTTGCGTGGTATGCCCGTGGGAGTTGAGGCGCATTAAAATACGTTGCTGCCCGGCCTTTCCGCCCACCTGATAATGCAAAAATCGGCCGCAGGTTTTTAGCCGGATGGCGAGGACGTGTTCCTGTTGATGTTTCATGCAGCTCTGCTCCTTTTTTCGCCGGATGCCGACGCGCAAAAACGGTTAACGATTCCATAACGCTCTGTACCAAGTAGTTAGGTACCAAGCAATATTCTACGCCGATTATCCTTATTTTGCAACAGGATTGTTCGAATGGGTACCTACGGGTCGTAGAATCAAAGAAAAACACCGCCGGAGGGCGGTGTAGAGAGAGCGTTGGTTTATAATAATCGTTCAGCCCTTGCCGTTTTTCGAAAAATAACCGGAAAGGATGGCGAGGCTTTCCTCACGCAGTACGCCGCCAGTCACCTGCGGCCTGTGCGCAGAACGGGAGAAGACGATGCCGCAGCAGTCGCTGCCCGCTTCCCCGATGATGTTGCAAAGCTCGATGTCGCTTGCGCCAAACACCAGCCTGCCAAGCTTGGTCCAGACCATCGCGCCGCAGCACATAAAGCACGGTTCACAGCTGGAATAGAGCGTATAGTCGGTGAGGTCTGTGATGCGTTCGGCAGAGCAGAAGTTGCGTAAAAGCCCCGCTTCGGCGTGATACGTCGGGTCGGAACCGGTGTAGATCTGGTTTTCGTTTGTGAACACGATCTCGCCGTCCTTGACCAGCACCGCGCCAAAGGGCTCGTTGCCGTGGGCAACCGCCTGCGCAGAGAGGCGGATGGCCTCTTTCATAAACCGTTCGTCTTGTGTCATAGTTGGCGTTTCTCCTTATATGGCGCGCAGAGCTGCGCATACGACTTGTTACGTCTCCATCTTATGTGCGCCGGGCGCGCGATGCAAGAGCGCAAGTGTGAAAAAACGCGCAAAACCAAGCGTTATTCCAAAATAGCATACCCCGCGGAGGAAAGCGCCGCAATCGCGCGGTCAAACACATCTGTCCGGGTCAGCAGATAGTCCGTGTTGTAGGTGGAGACGGCGAAGATGCTGATGCCCGCCGCGGCGAGCACGGCGGAGAGGGAGGAGAGCACGCCGACTAACGAAAACTCCAGCACGCCGCTCACGCGAAACGCGCGCCAGCCGTCCTCCCGCGCGATGGTGTTTTGGGGAACGAATTCCGTTTCGCAAACGAGCGAAACCTCTTCATCGGTCTTGGCAATAAATACAAATTCGCGCGAGAAATCAACTCCCGTTAAATCAGAAATCTGGCAAACGGTAAACGCCTGCGGCAATATTTGTAAATTCATGATGCCTCCTGCATTGGCGGAATAAGCAAACGCCCGCGCCAATGGCGCGGGCGGCGAGAGACAGTTGATAACCTTACGCCTTCGTAAAGACCGGTAGCGCTTTGATGATACGATCGACGCAGCCGTCCTCGCCAAGCGCTTCGGAATCCAGGCTGATGTCGAAATGGCTCGCGTCCCGCCAGCTCTCTCCGGTGTAGAAGCGGTAATACTCCGCGCGGTTCTCGTCCTGATCGCAGATGTATTTCTTGATCTCTGCTTCCGTCCAGGCGAGGGAATAGCTGGCAACGCGCGCAATTCTCGCCTCGATGGGTGCGTGGATGAACGTGCGCATCAGATACGGCTTGCCTTTGAGAATCTGATCTGCGCAGCGGCCTAGTATGATGCAGCTGCTGATCTCGGCAAGCTCGGTGATGATCTTTGCCTGAAACTGGAAGAGATTCTGCTGGCTCGTGTAGTTGTCGCTGTCCGGCGGCAAAATCTCGCCCGTGTACACCTTTTGCGCGGCGCGCATCATCTCGTGCTTGCCGAGGCGTTCGTCCACCTCGCCAAAGAGCCGCTCGTTGATGCCGCTCACGTCGGAAGCGATGCGCAGGAGCTTGCGGTCGTAGAACGGAATGTTCAGCTTGTCGGAGAGTTTTCTCGCGATGTCGTACCCGCCGCTGCCTTTTTCGCGTGCGATCGTGATCACATAGTGTGCCATCGAAATCCAGTCTCCTTTCCGGTTTGCGCGTTACGCGCCGAGGTATGCCTTGCGGACCCTGTCGTCCTCGGCTAGTTCTTTGGCCGAGCCCTGCATGGAGATCTTACCCGTTTCCAGCACGTATGCGCGATCCGCAACGGCGAGGGCTTTCTTGGCGTTCTGCTCGACCAGCAGAATCGTGATTCCGCTGTTGTGCAGCTGCTCGATGATGGTGAAGATCTCGTTGACGAGGATGGGCGAAAGACCCATCGAGGGTTCGTCCATAAGCAGGATCTTGGGGTCTGTCATCAGCGCGCGGCCGGTCGCGAGCATTTGCTGTTCGCCGCCGGAGAGCGTGCCGCCAAGCTGGCGAGCGCGTTCCTTGAGCCGCGGGAAATGGTGGAACACCTTTTCCATGTTGTCGCTGATGCGTTTTGCGTCATTAATAATATACGCCCCCATGCGCAGGTTTTCCTCTACGGTCATGCGGGAAAATATATGGCGCCCTTCGGGAACATGCGCAAGCCCCATGTTGATGATGGTGTTTGCGGGCACCTTTTGCAGGCTTTTTCCGTCCAGCAGAATGTCTCCGGCGGTCGCGTGCAAAAGTCCCGAGATGGTATGCAATATCGTCGTCTTGCCTGCGCCGTTTGCGCCGACGAGGGAGACCAGCTCGCCGTCGTTGACGGTGATGGTGATGCCCTTGATGGCGTGGATGGCGCCGTAAAAAACGTGGATGTCTTTGATCTCTAACATGTCTGCCTCCTACTGTCCCAGATAGGCCGCGATGACCTTGGGATTCTTCGCGATTTCATCGGGCAATCCTTCGGCAATGGTGACGCCGTAGTCGATGACCTGAATGCGCTCGCAGATGTTCATGACGAGCGACATATCGTGCTCGATGAGTAAAATCGCGATGCCGAAGCGGTTGCGGATGGCGTTGATGCAGTCCAGCAGTTCGGCGGTCTCCGTGGGGTTCATACCGGCCGCGGGTTCGTCCAGCAGCAGGAGCTTCATGTCCGTCGCGAGTGCGCGGGCAATCTCGAGCTTGCGCTGCTGGCCGTAGGGGAGGTTTGCTGCGATATAGTTCGATTTTTCTTCCAGATGGAAGATCGAGAGTAGATCCAGCGCCTTTTCTTTGAGCTCTTTTTCCGTCTTCCAGAAGCGCGGGGTGCGGAAGAGCGAATCCAGCATGCCGTATTTGATGTCCTTGGTGAACGCCGCAAGCACGTTTTCCAGCACCGTCATCTGCTTAAAGAGGCGGATGTTCTGGAACGTGCGCGCAACGCCCGCTGCGACAAACTGATGCGTCTTCTTGCCGTTTAATACCTGGCCTTCGAGCAAAACCGAGCCTTCGGTGGGTTTATACACGCCCGTGAGCATGTTAAACACCGTCGTCTTGCCCGCGCCGTTGGGGCCGATGAGGCCTACCAGTTCGCCCTGGAAGACCTTGATGTTAAAGTCCGAAACGGCGACAAGTCCGCCGAACGTAATGCCGAGCTTTCGCGTTTCGAGGATGGGCTTAAGTTCGTCACTCATGGCTCAGCGCCTCCTTGTTTTCCTGTTTTTGAGCCAGCCGGTCCTGACGCTGCTTTTTCATGTCCGAGAAGAAATTGCGCAGCGAGAGTTCATAGTTGCCGAAGATGCCTTTCGGGCGGAACATGATCACGATGACGAGGATGACGGCGTAAACCAGCATCGGGAAAGCGAAGATGTTCTGCAGCCACATCGGCAGCAGCTTGACCCACAGACCGTTTTTGATCTGGTAGTTGACGAGGAACATCACAACCGCGGCGACGATCGAGCCGGTCAGCGATCCCATGCCGCCGAGCACGACCATGACGACCACGAAGGTGGAGTTGAGGATGCCGCCGTTGGAAAACGCGAACGAGGCGGTGGAGAGCGTCGCGTTGGAGCAGGCATACAGCGCGCCGGCCACACCCGCGAAGAACGCGGAGTAGGCAAACGTGAGGCCCTTGTAGAACGAGGTGTTGATGCCGGAGGCGGAGGCCGCGATCTCGTCGTCACGGATGGCGCGGATGGCTCTGCCATACTTGGAGCGCACGAACATGAACATCATCGCAATGCAGACCAGCGTCACCACGATGGCAACCCAGATGTAGGTGACCTTTAGCGCGGTGCCAAAACCCAGTCCGTTTTTATACAGCGAAGGGGAGGCGGAACCGATCGCGAGGCCTTCCTGGCCGGCAAAGGGCAGGTTGTTGATGATGTTGACGATGATCATGCCAAAGCCCAGCGTAATGATGGCAAGATAGTCGCCCTTGAGGCGCAACGCCGGAATGCCGACGAGCAGGCCTACGATAGCCGCAAGCAATCCCGCTACGAGAATGCATCCTGCAAGCACGAGGATAAACTCCGTGCCGCTCTTTTCGGTGAATATGCCTGCGCGCTCCGCAGCCAGCGAGAGCAACGCCGCAGAGTAGGCACCGATGGCCATAAAGCCGCAATGCCCCAGCGAGAGCTGGCCTAAGAAGCCGAGAGTGAGGTTGAGCGAGGCCGCGAGGATGATGAGGTAGCAGCACTGCCAGATGCTTGGCGCGATGATGAGCTTAAAATCGCCCGCTTTGCCAAACGCTTCCTTGATGAACGAAAAACCGATCAGAAGCAAGGCGATGACCAGCGTATTGAGGATATACCCCTGTGTTGTTTTGTTCTTGATCATACTTTCTCACCCATGTTCTTTCCGAGGATTCCGGCGGGTTTGAGAATCAGCACGACGATGAGGATGAGGAACACAAACGCATCCGCCATGCTCGAGCTGACATAGCTGGTGGTAAAGGATTCGACAAGGCCGATGACAAAACCGCCGAGCATAGCGCCCGGGATGATGCCGATACCGCCGAGCACGGCGGAGACGAAGGCCTTGAGGCCCAGCATGGAACCCATGGTCGTGTAGACCTTGGGATACTGGGCGATGTACATCAGAGCGGCGATCGCGGCGAGGCTTGAACCGATGGCAAACGTCGTCACGATGGTGCGGTTAACGTTGATGCCCATGAGGATGGACGCGGGCTTATCCTCGGAGACACAACGCATCGCGCGGCCGATCTTGGTTTTCTGCGTAAACTGATAGAGGACAACCATAACGACAACGCTGATGCAGATGGTGAGCATCGTCGTCCAGTCCAGCGTAACATCCGCAATGCGAATGCCGCCTGCTGCGAAGATCTGACTGGCAATTTTCGGGTTCGGTCCGATCTGGGGAATCGCCTGCGCAAGGTTTTCAAGTAAAAGGCTGACCGCGATAGCCGTAATGAGCGCCGTCATCGAGGTGCCTTTCTTGCGGACAGGCCGGTAAGCGATCAACTCGGTCGACATGCCGACGAGCGCGCAAACCAGGATGGCCAGAAACACAGAGACCCAAGCCGGAAGGCCAAGAGACATCATCACCGGAATCGTGAAGATCATCGTGTAACCGCCGACCATGATAAAGTCGCCGTGGGCAAAGTTGATCAAACGGATGATGCCGTAGACCATGGTGTAGCCGAGTGCGACGAGTGCATAGATGCTCCCGAGTCGAAGCCCGACAAACAGTGTTTGCAAAAATGTGCTCACTTGTTCGTTCCGCCTTTCGAAATTAACGGCAAAGGGAGGCGCGGCGTGAGCCTCGCCTCCCTCGGCCAATATAGGGCTGTTTGCGAATGCTTCTTTATTTGAGCTCTTTGACGACGTCAACCAGCTTCGTGGTGACGGTGGTTCCGTCAGACGCGAAGGAGAGGATGGCAGCGCCCTTTGCCGGTGTGCCGACTGCATCCAGCGAGAAGGTACCGGTGACGCCGGAGTACACGGCGGTGGTGTCTGCGAGGGCATCGCGGACGGCTGCCGGATCGGCAGTGCCGGCCTTTTCGATGGCCGCTTTGTACATGTAGACAGCGTCATACGCAAGCGCGGAGATCGCGTTCGGCGTGGAGCTGAACATGGCCTCGTAAGCGGTAACGAATGCCTGGACGGCGGGATCGGTATCGGCGGGATCATAGTGGTTGGTCCAGTAAACATCGTTGAAAGCAGACAGGTCTGCGCCTTCGACAACGTAGTCCGGCGTGCTGTCGTAACCGTCAGCGCCCATGATGATGCCGGTATAGCCAGCAGCACGTGCCTGGGTGACGATGTATGGGCCGATGACATCATAGTAGTACGGAGCATAAACGAACTGCACTTCCGCGCTTACCATGGAGGCAAACTGGTTGGTGTAATCCTGAACATCCAGAGAGGCGGTGGACTCAACAGCCTTCACGTTCAGGCCGTAGGTCGCGGCGGCAGCCGCAAAGGAGTCATACAGACCCTTGGAGTAGGTGTCAGCTGCGCAGTAGACAACGCCGACATCGGTGTAGCCCGCGCTCTTGGCGTAGTAGGCCGCGATTGCGCCCTGGAAACCGTCTGCATAGCAGGCACGGAACACGTAGTCATCTTCGGTGGTGATGCTGTCGGCCGTTGCGGACGGCGTAAGCAGCACGACGCCTTCCTCGTTGGCAGCTCCGGTGATCGCGGAGGTGCAGCCCGAGGTGACGGAGCCGACGATGAGGCCAACGCCCTGCGACACGAGAGAGTTGAACGCGTTGAGCGTCTCTGCCGGGTCAAACTGGTCGTCGGTGTTGATGACGGTGATCTGCTGGCCAAGGATGCCGCCCGCTGCGTTGATTTCGCTCACTGCGAGATCGACGGCGGTGGTCACGGCTGCGCCGTAGACCGCAAGGGCACCGGTGTTCGGCGAGATAACGCCAAGGGTGATGCCATCGCCGGCCGGTGCTGCTGCTTCTTCAGCGGCAGGGGCTTCGGTGGCTTCCGCTGCGGGGGCTTCTGCCTCGGTTGCTGCCGGGGCGGGTGCTGCGCAGGCGACCACGCTGAATGCGAGGGCCAGGACGAGCAGCAAACTGAAAAGTTTCCTCATTTTCGAATTCCTCCTTCGATAATAAACAAAAATGGCTATGACTATCCTGTTAATAATCACACGCCAATGTGTTATGCATGATTATAAAGAACCGAGAATGCATTGTCAATATATTATATATGTTTAATTTTATATAATATACCATCATTTTTTGGATATCCGGGCCATTTGCACAACAAACATGCAACAAACTGTATAAAAACGAAAAATTGAAGCTTGTATGCGTGCGGTTTTTACACAGGAGGGGTACGAATGATCGGCCCAGTATCTATACATCGTTGGTTACAATGCCACAAAATCTTGAAAACGACCGCAACGTTGCGGCTTTTTTGCGCGTTTTGCAACGGAAGTCGAGTGCATAAGCGACGGAAAGAAGCATAAATACGCAAAACTCGCTTTTTTACGCGTTGCAGCCTATGCGCCCGTGTGAAGGCGCAAAAAATGCGATTTCTGACGAACAGCGTTCTGTTATAATAAGAGATAGAACCAGATAGATTAAGAACAGGAGAGTACTTTCGATGTTTCGATTTAACCACTTTAATTTCAACGTGCTCGACCTAAACAAGAGCCTCGATTTCTACAAGAAAGCCCTGGCGCTCAATCCCCTGCGCACGGTGGATACAGACGACTTCACACTGGTGTTTCTCGGCGACGACAGCGGCACCTTCTCGCTAGAGCTTACCTATATAAAGGGGCGCACGGAAGCGTACGATATCGGCGAGGCAGAATTTCATCTTGCGTTGACGACGGAGGATATGGCAGCCGCCCGAACACTGCACGAGGAGATGGGCTGCGTGGTGTTCGTCAACGAGAAGATGGGCATCTACTTCATCGAGGATCCGGACGGATACTGGATCGAGATCATCCCCGCAAAAGGGCACTGAGCAAAAGAGCGATGATAAGCAAACAAAACGCCGTAGGCTGAGAAGCCTACGGCGTTTTTGTGTGTAGATTTATATTTACTCAAACGAGCGGAAATAGGTTCGGTCCTTGAGCATGACGTCGTGCGCGCCGCCTTCCGCAAGCGTAGAGGCGGAGACGAGCGTGAGCCGCGCTTTTTCGCGCAGTTCGGGGATGCTCAGCGCGCCGCAGTTGGCCATCGTCGAGCGAACCTTGCTCAGCGTCTGCTCCACGTTGTGGTGCAACGATCCTGCATAGGGAACGTAGCTGTCCACACCCTCTTCGAACGTGAGCTTTGCTTCGCCGCCGCTGTCATAGCGCTGCCAGTTGCGCGCGCGGGCGCTGCCCTCACCCCAATATTCCTTCATGTAGCTGCCGTTGATGAAGACCTTGCTCGTCGGGCTCTCGTCGCAGCGGGCGAAATAGCGCCCCAGCATGCAGAAGTCCGCACCCATGGCAAGAGAAAGCGTGACATGATAGTCCAGCACGATGCCGCCGTCGGAGCACACGGGCACGTAGATGCCGGTCTCCTTGGCGTACTGATCGCGCGCGGCTGCCACGTCCTGCACGGCGGTTGCCTGACCGCGTCCGATTCCCTTTGCTTCGCGCGTGATGCAGATGCTGCCGCCGCCGATGCCGACCTTCACGAAGTCCGCGCCCGCGTCCGCGAGATAGCGGAAACCGTTCGCGTCTACCACGTTGCCTGCACCGACCTTGACCTTGTCGCCATAGCGGGAGCGGATGAACGCGATGGTGCGCGCCTGCCATTCGGTGAAGCCCTCCGAGGAGTCGATGCAGAGCACGTCTGCGCCCGCCTCGACCAGCGCGGGAACGCGCTCCTCATAGTCCTTGGTGTTGATGCCTGCGCCGACGATATAGCGCTTCTGGCTGTCCAGCAGTTCGCCGGGGTTTTCCTTATGGGAATCATAATCCTTGCGGAATACGAAGCAGACCATGTTGCCGTCTTTGTTGACGATGGGCAGTGCGTTGAGCTTGTGCTCCCAGATGATATCGTTGGCTTCGGTGAGCGAGATGCCCTCTTTTCCGTAGACCAGTCGGTCGACGGGGGTCATAAACTCGTGAACGGGCGTCGCCGGCTCCATGCGGCTGGGTCGATAGTCCCGGCTGGTCACGATGCCGAGAAGTTTGCCGTAGGGCGTTCCGTCCTCGGTGACCGCCACAGTGGAATGCCCCGTGTTTGCCTTGAGCGCCGCGATGTCCGCCAGCGTGTGCAAGGGGGTGACATTGCTGTCGCTCTTGACGAAGCCGGACTTGGACTTCTTCACCGTTCGCACCATGTTCGCCTGCGACTCGATGGGTTGGGAGACGTATAGGAAGGAGATGCCGCCTTCCCGCGCGAGCGCCGCGGCGAGCTTTTCGCCGGAGACGGACTGCATCACCGCGGAGACTAGCGGGATACTCATGCTCAGCGGGCTCTGTTCGCCGACGCGGAATTTGCAGATCGGCGTCTTGAGCGATACGTTCTGCGGCGTACAGGCGGCGGCGGAAAAGCTCGGCACCAGCAAGTACTCGGAAAACGTATGTGAGGGTTCGTCAAAATAATAGGCCATGGCAGATCCTTTCGGTTCGGATTGCGGTTTTTCGGGGTGTTCGGGCGGCGAAGAACCCGCCGCGTCGGCATCGCGCACGCACGATGTTTCGTAAGAGTATACGCCCGAAACCGGCGCGGAGAAACCCCTGAAGAATTTGTTTGTCATTGCTGAATGACGATTCAGCTATTCGCAACGCTGAATTTGCGTTGCATGCTGATGAACCTATTATAATATGATACAATCAAAAAGACAAACGCCCGGTCAGCATCGCGCAACGCGCCGTTTGACGCAATACGAGCAGGGCGGCAACTGATTAAACAAGCAAACGCACTAAGGAGGAAGACGATATGCCCGACAACAGCCATAAGGTTCACGCGGTGGAAAAAGCGATTGCGCTATTGGACTGCTTCTGGCGTGAAAAACGGCCGATGTCGCTCACCGAGATCAGCCGCGCCACCGGCTGGCCCAAGAGCACCGTGCACAACCTGCTCTCCTCCATGATGGATTCTGCCGTGGTGGAGCAAAGCGCTGCGGATGGAAAATACCGCTTGGGGCTTCACCTGTTTGAGTACGGCTGCGTGATCTCCGAACACTGGAACGTCGTCAAGCTTGCGCGTCCGCATCTCAACGCGCTCGTGGCAAAGACGGGGGAATCCGCCTACCTCGCGCAAATGAACGCGGACACGCTGCTCATCGTGGACAGCTCCGAGCCGAACAATGTCTTTCGCGTGGCGTCCACGCTCGGCAATCGCCTGCCCGTGCACTGCACCTCGCAGGGCAAGGCGATCCTCGCCTATCAGGACGCGGCGAATGTGCGCAGAATCCTCAAGCGCACGGACATGAAGAGCTACACCGTGGAAACGATCAAGAGCGCGGAGGCGTATCTTGAGCAGCTCAAGCTCGTGCGTCAGGCGGGATTCGCCTCGGAATATGAAGAGTATCACAACGGCATGTGCTCGTTTGCGGCTCCCATTTTCGATTATGAGGGCGTTTGCGTCTCCGCCATCGGCATCGTGTGCTTCCTGCACTCGGGTGACCGCAAGACGGCGGTTTCGCCGGAGACGTTGCAGGCGCTCAAGAACACCGCGGAGGCGATCTCGACCGAGCTGGGCTGGCACGGCTGAAGCACACAAGAACAAGACAGACTTTTGCTAAGCGACTATCCTTGCAAAACAGACTTTCAAACAGAAAAAAGCATACATACAAAACACAGCGCACAAAAAAAGCTCCTGAACCTCCGCTTGGTTCAGGAGCTTTCCTATGCGGCGCGCGCTGCACTCGTGCGCAGAAAACCCGGTGACGTGTCATGATTTCGTAGGAGGAAAATGGTGCCGTTCTCTTGGGTTTTGCGCCGCGTTTGGCCATCATAACGCAATTCCGGGGAAAACGGGAGCGGTTATCGATAGATTCATAAATACGCAACGAAAATTCAGCATTGCGCAACGAATCAGCTTGCGCGCACCGGAATCGCCGTAAAAAACCGCAAAAACACGCGGAACGACGGCTTTTTTTCGCTTGCGTGTAGAAGTTGTACCAGCGGTATAGTATACTGTTTTCATCACGTCACTCATACAAACAAGCAGAACACAACAAACGCAATCTTCGATTCTTGATTTACACCAACCAATCAACCCGAATCAAACAACGTTTCTTGTTTCACGCCAACCAGACAGAACACACCAATCATCAGAAGGAGGAACTGTTATGCCGTTTTGCATGAACTGCGGAAAAGAACTACAGGGAGAGAAATTCTGTCCCAACTGTGGCATGCCCGCCGAAGGCGGGAAGCCATATCGCCCGACAAGGCAGGCAAAAACAGCGCAGGGCATCCGCGCCCGCGATCTGATCGCAAAAGCGCTGCAAGTGCTCAAGCAAAAGCCGATCCGCCTTTGGGGTGTTTCGCTGCTGTGCCAGCTGCTCATTGCGCTGGCTGCTGCCTTTGGTATGCTGCCGATCATCTCCATCCCGATTGCCCTCGTGCTCAGCGCGGGCATGACGGCGGTGTTCCTCGCGGGATATCGCGGGCAGGAGGTCAACTCCGACGCGCTGTTTGCCGGATTCAAACACTTCTTCAAGGTGGCGGGCGGCATGGGCTGGATGGCACTTTGGATCTTCATCTGGGGATTGATCCCCATCGTCGGTCCCGTGTTTGCCGTCATCAAAATGTATTCCTATCGCTTCGTACCGTATATCGTGATTCAGAACCCGGAGATTTCCGCAACGGAGGCGCTGCGCCTCTCGATGAAGAAGACCGAAGGTTTCAAGGGAAGGATGTTCCTTGCGGATCTGATCGTAGGTCTTTGCTGTGCGGGTGTGATGCTCGTGCTCGGCGGGCTTTCGATGATTCCATATGTCGGCGTCGTGTTCATGATCATCGCGGCTCTCGTGAGCATCTTCTTAGGTCTGGTCGTGCCGCTTCTGATGGGGCTCATCAGTGCGGCGGGCTATGAGGAGATCTTCGTCAAGGGCGGCGCAGGCGAAGAAACGGAAACGCCGGAAGCGTAATAGAATCGTTACTCCACAAAGGGGCTGTCCAGAAATGGATAGCTCCTTTTTGCGTGTGAGCACGGGCGGATGGTATCCGCCCCTACAGACCTCGCGTTACAGTGCGGGTTGCTTGGTGAAAGATAAAGAACCTTTCACGACGTTTGTTTGAAGATCGGTTCAAGTCTTTGTAGGGGCGGATACCATCCGCCCGCATGCAAAACACACAACGGGGCTACCATTTCTGGACAGCCTCTCTGTGTTATGCATATGTTAGATTTAGAATACGTGAAGTCCGGTTTCTATAGCGTTAAACCGTCGGGAAACGCCAGTTGAACACCAGGCGTTTGAGCCGCTTCATGTCCGCGGGCAGCACGATGATGAGCGAGTTGACATAACCAATCACCGCGTCGCGCTCTTTCTTGGTGCACATTCTGCCCGAGAAATGCGCCCGCTGCGCTGTGAGCAATACGATCTCAAGCCGCGCGCGGTCTGCCGAGGGGAGTTTTTTGGCGATGTTGTAGGCGTGCTGCTCGGGGGATTCGAGCGGCTGCATCTCCGGCGCGCCGGCAAAGCGGAGGATGCTGAGCGCATATCGAACGGCGGCGAGCACCGCTGCGTTGGCGTCCTTTTGCACGAAGGCGTGCAGCAGACGGTCGTGCCTGAGCTTGCGATAGCCAAACGCGAGCAGCGGAACACTCGCCGCGGCGAGCAGCGCAAACACCGGCCAGAGCGGCGGACGCTCTTTTGCGCTTGCGTTTGCCGTCGCGTCCTCGCCCTCCGGCGTGGCGTTGCTGTCCTGCGTGCCGTCGTTGGTGGGCGCGGGCGTGGGTGTCGTTTCGCCCCCGGCGCCCTGCGCCGCGTCCGGCGTTGCGTTCGGGTCGGGTGTGCTGCCGTCCGGCGGGAGCGTGGGTTCCGGGGTGGGTTCCGGCGTCGGGGTCGGAGTCGGTTCGGGCGTGAGCTCGGGTGTGGCTTCGCTGAACGAAGGCGTGGTTTCCTCGCCTGGCTCGCCGGATTCGGCGGGCGAAGGCTGGCTGTTACTCGTCGCGCTCTTGGTCATCTCGACGGGCACCCACTCCAGCAGAGAGGGGTCAAACACCTCTACCCAGGCATGCGCGTGCGTGTCCTCAATGTCGATATATCCTTCGGCGTCCGGCTTCTTGTCGTAATCCTTCTGAATCACGATGTAGCCCTCCGCATAGCGCGCGGGGATGCCGAGCGCGCGCAGGAGCACCGTTGCCGTGGTGGCAAAGTGCACGCAATAGCCGTTCTGCGCGTCCTGCAAAAACCAGGTGGCAAAATCCACCCCGTCCGGCATATCCGGCGGCGAATAACTGTAGGCGCAGCGCGCGGAGAGCAGTTCGCGGATCGACTGGCACGTTGCGGCAAGGTTGAGTGCGCTGTCGTCATAGACGGCCTGAATGCCGTAGGTCTGCAACAAGACATCTGCCGCGGCCTGCGTTTCGTCCGGCAGCGCGGTGTAGACGTCGAACAGATACGAGATATATTCGCTCGCCGCGTTGCGCGTGCTCTCTGCGCCTTCGCCGTCCGCGTTTCTGAGCTGATATGCCATGCCCGCAACGTGCTGATAGGCGTCTTCAAACCCGTCGTTTGCGCCGGAGACGGAATACAGCGCCATGCCGACGGGAACCGCCTCCAGCGTGTATTCCAAAGAGGAGGCAGAGGATGCAAACGCGAGCGCGGTGTCCTGCACATAGCCCGCGTTTTCGATCGCTTCCGCGCGGGTGACAAGACCCGGCGGCGCCCAGATGGAAAGCGGCGTGGCGGCGATGTTGCGCACGGAGAGCGTATAGGTTTCCGGCATTTCCCCGCTCGCTGATGCAGCGGAAGCGAGGAGGTTTTGCGGCGCGATGGCTACGCTGTTTGACAGCTTGGAAAAGTCTCCGGCGGAGACGTTCGCCCAGCTGTTATCTTCGTAGACTGCGCCTGCGTAGTCCCGCAAATAGAGCGAAGATTGGTTCGAGACGCGTACCTGGAGCACGGTTGCGCCGGAAAAGCGGATGGAGGAAAGGCTATTCAGGTCTCCGCGTGTGAGACCGTCGTTGCTGCGCCAGAACGCATCCTTGCCGATATCCAGCGAAAAGATCTTTTGTTGCAGGGACTCGATTGCCTCCGGTCGCTCATATCCTTCCTGCGGGAGGACGACGCCGGAGAGCAGCGCGGCAAGCGCGATGAGCGGCAGCGCGAGCAGCGAGAGGGAATGCAGCGCCGCGCGCTGCGTAAGCTGGTTTGCCTTTCGCCTGCTCTGCGGCACATAGACCCCCGCGCGGAATGTGGTCTGCGCGCGCTTTGCGTTGTTGAAGGCAAACACCATCATGTGCGCCGCAAACAGCATGAAAAACGGCACGCGTCCGGGGGAGAGCAGATAAAACGGCGCGGGCAGCAGCAGCGGCAGCGTGGAAAGCAGTAGCCCCGGCACGCTGGGCTGGCTGATGATGAAAAACGCGGCGAGAAACGACACAGCAAACAGAATCGCCTGCATCGCCTGCGTCATCAGCCGCATGGCTTCGTCCGCCATCGTGCTCTTGAGCAGCAGCTGTATCACTTGCGGTAGTTGCAGATTCAGCGGTGTTACCACGCGCTCGATGAGCAGCAGAATCCCCTGCAGGAGATCGTTCGCCTCAAGCGCGCCGTAGGCGATGCCCGCTAGCAGGCAGACCAGCACAAAAAAACCGCTTTTGGGCAACGAAAACACCGCAAGAAACAGCAGCGAAAACGCGACTGCTGTCCAGACGAGCTTTGTTGTGGGAAGATCGAGCGTATAACTCGTGAGCAAACAAAACAGGAACCCCAGCACGGCAAGCAGCAGCACCGCAAGCTCCTGCGTAAGCCGCAGGAAAAGCGATGCGCCATCCTGCGCGGGGTTTTTCAGGGAAGATGCGGGCTTCTTGCGCGCTTTTTCGCTCATGCTTCCGCCTCCGCTTCCGCGCCGGGCACGCTGCCGTCGAGCAGCTGCACCTCGCAGCCCAGGTCACGCAGTACGTTTGCAGTTGCATTGTCGCACTGCTCCGGCATCAGCGTCAGCCTTCTGCAAACGCCAAGATCGGTGAGCGAAGCCAGCAGGCGCGCGCCGTTTTCGTCTCCCGTCGCGCCAAGGATGCTGCCCGCGACCAGATAGATCAGGTGCGTGTCCGCGCGCGCAGTGCCTTCGGTTGCAAAGCGCTCCAGCGTGCTCCAGCGTGCCTGGCCCGGCAGGGCGAGCAAATCGTGCAGCACGCTCGCCAGCGCCTCCGGCCCGGTGACGGGCATGGTGACAAGCCCGCCCTCCTCACTGATCCAGCTGATGGAGTGGGTGATGTCACGCGCCATGAGATATTCGGAAAACGCGAGCATGGTGCCGAGCATGGCTTCCGCCGCGTCGGGCGTAGAATCCTCGCGCAGTTCTAATAAAAAGTGGAGCGACGGATTCAGCGGCAGGCCGAACTCGCGCACGATCAGGCGGTTCATGCGGCTGCTGAGTTTCCAGTGTACGCTGTGGCGCGGGTCGCCCTCGCGGTAGTCGCGCAATTGGAATATTTCGGAAGGGTCGCCGCCCGCCTTGTGCGTGGAATAGCTTGCGCTGTCGAGTCCCAGATCGGCGGCCTCGTCGGTCTGGATGCTGCGGTTTTGCAGCTCCGGCAAAACATAGACGCTGCCCGCGGGCGACACGCCGTTTTTCGGTGGGATGTTCAGCGCAAACAGCCCCAGCGTATCGAGCACCTGCACGCGCTGGATGGAGAGATCCACGCGTCCGCAATGCGCCATCTTGACCGATGGTTGCATGGAATGCGTGCCCATCGGACCCAGCGGAAACTGCACGATGTCCTCTGCGGATTCGGTATAGCGCTCGCCCACGCGGCCAAGCGCGTTGTGCCGCTCCAGCGTAAAGCGCACGCCCGCGCAGGGAAAGGGGCTGTTGTTGCGCGCGGAAAGCCGGATGCCGCAGACGCCCTTTGGCATGATGTCGTCTTCAATCTCCAACGCGAATCTCAGGTTTTTTCGCATGGGAAGCGCCGCTAATAGCGACACCAGCGGTAAAATGATCAGGAATATCAGGAGCATGTGAAACAGATATAGATCAAACAACACGAACAAAATAAACGTGAAGAACAGCGCGTAGGTATACAGAATCCGGTTTCCGGCCATACGACTATACCGCGACGGGCGCCTGCACCTGCGTGAGTGCGCGCTTGGCAAGCTGTTGCTCGTTTACTCCGCTGACCAGCGCGCGGGGGCTGAGCTGGATGCGGTGCGCGGCAACGCTCTCAAACACCAGCTGCACGTCCTGCGGAATCAGGTAGTCGCGACCGGAGAGATACGCCGCGGCCTTGCTCATGCGCAAGAGCGCAATGGTGCCGCGGGGGCTCACGCCGACGCGGATGGCGCTCTGCGCGCGCGTCCAGCCGGAGAGCTCGGTGATATAGGCAAACAGCGCGTCGGAAACATAGATGCTCTCGACCTCGCGCTGCATGAGGGTTAAATCCTGTGGCGTGATGACGCGGTTGACGGAGTCAAGCGAGACCGCGTTCTGGTGGCGGCGGAGCATCTCCACCTCGCTCCTGCGGTCGGGATAGCCCATCGAAAGGCGCACCATGAAGCGATCCAGCTGCGATTCGGGCAGCGGCTGCGTGCCGGAAGATCCCGCGGGGTTCTGGGTGGCGATGACGAGAAACGGCTGCGGCACCGCGCGGGTAACGCCGTCTACCGTGATGCTGTTCTCCTCCATGACCTCAAGCAGAGCCGACTGGGTCTTGCTCGACGCGCGGTTGATTTCATCCGCTAAAAAGAGGTTGCACATCGCCGCTCCCGGCACATATGCGCCCGCGCCTTCGCCGATTTGAATCGTCGTGTAACCGGTGATGTCGGACGGCATGACATCCGGCGTGAACTGCATACGTTTATAGCAAAGATCCATCGTTCGCGAAAAGGCGAGCGCAAGTGTGGTCTTGCCCACACCCGGCACGTCCTCCAGGAGAACATGTCCCTGCGCGAGCATTGCCATTAGAATACTGCCGATGACGGGGTCTTTGCCCACGACGACTTTTCGAACCTGATTGATGATCTCCTGCACTTGCTGCATCAAAATACTGTTCCTCGGTCCATCACAAAAATCCGCTTTTCTCGCGGTAACAACCATATTATAGCAGTGTAATGCAATAGAAGGGCAAGAGTATTGCAAGAATGTATACAAAAAATGAAACATCCGCGCGTAATTTTCTGTTTGTTAACAAAATTTTGCAGGAAGAGCGCGTTGTAGCGCGCGTTTTGTTTCGCTATAATTGCTTCAGGCGCGGCTATTTGCGCCAAACGGGGGGAATCTTACACATGAATATCACCATCATCCACGGACAAAATCACAAGGGCAGCTCCTATCACACAGGCAGGCTCATGGTCGATCAGATCCCGGGCGAGCACGATATTACGGAGTTTTTTCTGCCGCGCGATTTGAATCATTTCTGCCTTGGCTGCTATCGCCTCATCGAAAACGACGCGGACTGTCCCTGGCACGAAAAGAAGAAAGTCATCACGGACGCGATGGAGGCGGCAGACCTACTCGTCTTCACCACGCCGACGTATTGCATGGCGCCGTCCGCGCCGATGAAGTCCCTGCTCGATCTGACGTTTACGATGTGGATGGCGCACCGCCCGCGCGCGTCTATGTTTCGCAAAAAGGCGGTCGTGATTTCCACCGCGGCGGGCAGCTCGACCGCGGGTGCGACGAAACCCGTCGCGCAAAACCTGTTCTACTGGGGTGTGCCGGAGATCTATCGCTACGGCGCTCGCGTATCGGCGATGAACTGGGAAAGCGTGAAACCAAAGATCAAGCAGAAGATCGAGCGGGATACCGCCAAGCTCGCAAGAAAGCTCGGCAACAACAAACCAGCGCGCGTGGGGATCAAAACGCGGTTCATATTCGCCATCATGGCGGGCATGCAAAAAGCCGGCTGGAGCTCTTCTCCGGTTGAAAAAACGTATTGGAGCGAGCGCGGCTGGCTGGGCAAAGATCGTCCCTGGAGGCAAGCTCAAGCGGCAAAAGTTTTTCAGTTGGCATTCGCAAAAGCGTGTTCCGGTGCTATAATCAAATTCACTCCGCCGCGCTCATCTAGATTGCGCGAGACTTTGCGGAGCAGGAAAGGCGCGCGCTTTGGCTACCCGACTACCGCGCAAAACGGGGCTCAACAACCCGTTTCTCTCTCTCAAACACGCAAACTATCGCTATTATTTCGCGGGCATGTGCGTCTCCACCATCGGCACATGGATGCAGAACACTGCGCAGCCGTGGCTGGCGTATTCGTTGACGAAGTCCGCGCTGCTACTGAGCGTAGTCAGCGCGCTTCAGTTTTTGCCAGCGCTCCTGTTTTCGCTGTTTGCGGGCGTTTTGATCGACCGCCTGCCGAAAAAGCGGATGCTGATCATCACGCAATCGCTCTCGCTGGTGATTACGTTTGTGCTGTGGCTGCTCTCGCGCACCGGAGAGATTCAATATTGGCATCTGTTGGTGACCGCTTCGCTGCTGGGGCTTGTCAACACGCTCGATATGCCGCTTCGCCAGTCGTTTGTGGTGGAGATGGTGGGGCATGACGACCTCATGAACGCCATCGCGCTCAACTCCTTAACCTTCAACGTCGCGCGCATGATCGGCCCATCGCTCGCGGGCATTCTGATGGGTACGCTCGGCGTCTCGGCATGCTTTCTCGTCAATTCACTGAGCTTTGGCGCGGTGCTCATCAGCCTCTTCTTCATCCGCCCCGTCGCCTGCGTCGTGCCGGAGCAGGGCGAGCGGCAGGGTGTGTTTGAGAGCATCGGCGAAGGGCTTAAGTATATCTTCCATAACGAAACGCTGTTTACCACGCTCTTGTTCATGACGGTGATCTCCACTTTTGCGCTCAACTACGGCGTGACCATCCCCGTGTTTGCCACGCAGATATTGGGCCTGTCGGAGACGGGCTACGGGTTTTTGATGTCCGTGCTGGGCGCGGGTGCGCTGCTTGGCGCGCTTTTAGTCGCGGCGCTGAGCAAGAACGGGCCACGGCGCTTCATCCTCTTTTTCCTGCCTGCGCTGTCGGGAATTATACTGATTTTAATCGGCAATACCAACAGCTTTCTTTCCACCGCGCTCTCGCTTGCGGTCGGCGGGTTCTTGTTTGTGGCCTATCTTTCCACCGCGAATTCCAACCTGCAAATTCACACGCAGGATCGTTTTCGCGGGCGCGTGATGAGTGTTTATTCGCTCGTGCTCGCGGGTTCGTCACCCATCGGCAGCCTGTTTGTTGGCGCGATGGACAGCTGGTTTGGCGCGCGGATGGGCTTTATCGCCAGCGGAATTGCGGTGATCGTGTTCATCGTGCCGATCTTCATCTTTATGCTTGCGCGCCGAAATCGCGTATAGTGCGGAATCAGGCATGCGCTTTTTCGGAACAATCTTCACGCCACAACACAGCTGCTGATATCAAGGCGGCTGTTTTTTCGTGCTTTTTTGAAGAAACGATGTTACGATCATATCAAATTCATTGTATGAATCAGAGAAATACATAACAGCGATAGAGTTTCAATCGATCGATCAAGTCAGGGTTCGGAGGTGAACGGTTTGACCCGAATTTTATTGGCGGATGACGACGCGCGGATTCGCTCCATCGTGCGCGAATATGCGCAGGCGGAGGACTGGGTGTTTGACGAAGCGGGAGACGGAGAGGAAGCACTCCGCCTGTTTGCTGCGAGTAGCTATGCGCTCGTTGTGTTGGATGTGATGATGCCGCATTTGGACGGCTGGGGTGCGCTCAAGCAAATCCGCAAGAGCAGCGCCGTACCCGTGGTTTTGCTCACCGCGCGAAACGAGGAATACGACCGCCTGCTCGGCTTTGAGCTGGGCGTGGACGACTATATCGGCAAGCCCTTCAGTCCGCGGGAGCTCATCGCCCGCATGAAGGCGCTGCTCAAGCGCGCAGGCGTGGCGCAGGGAACGGGCGCTGTTTTCACTCTCGAAGGTCTTCGCGTGGATGCCGCCGCGCACACGGTGCAGATCGACGGGGAAAGCGTCAGCCTCAGCCCCAAGGAGTTTGACCTGCTCGCGTTTTTCGTCTCGCGGCCGGAGGTGGCCTTTACGCGGGATCAACTGCTCAACCACGTCTGGGGATATGATTTCTTTGGCGATGCACGGACGGTGGACACACATGTGAAAAGCCTGCGTGAAAAGCTAGGCGTTTATCGCGAGCACATCGTGACCGTTTGGGGCACGGGATATCGCTTTTCGGGAGGCAAAGTATGAAACGCATCCGCGCAAAATTCATGCTCGCGTTTTTTGGCATGGCGGCGCTAGCCGTCGCGCTCGTCTGGCTCGTTCAGGCGGTGTTCTTGAGCGACAGCTACCTGAATCAGCGCGTCAAGAGCATCGACGCCGCGATCTTGGGCGTTTCCGTCGCGGCGGACACCGACTATGCGGCGCTGGAGAGCGAACTCAACATCAGTCTGCTTGCGCTCAACAGCGCGGGCAGCGTGGTCTATCAATCCGACGGGTTGCCCATGCGCGGGCAGATCGTCAAGCGCATACCCGAGCTAACCGAATCTGCGGGCGGCGGTGTAGAGATGCTCCAGACCGAGACGGAGCAGGCAAGATACGCCCTGTTAAGCCGTTCGGTCGAGGGCGGCACGCTGCTCGTCGTGTTTTCGCTGGTGGATGTGTCGGAAGCATCCCGCGTGCTCCTGCAGCAGCTTTGGGTGATCACCGTCGTGCTGGTGGCGGCGGCGCTGTTGCTCTCGCTCGTGCTCTCGCGCCTGTTTTCGCGGCCGATTGTCGCGGTGACCAGCGCGGCAAAGCGCATGGCAGCGGGGGATTACACGGTGAAGACGCGCGTGACCGCACGCGACGAGATCGGCCAGCTCACGCAGGCACTCAACGAACTCGGCGACGAGCTGGGCAAGGCGGAGGAGCTCAGACGCGAGCTGATTGCAAACGTGTCGCATGAGCTGCGCGCGCCGCTGACCATCATCCGCGGATACGCCGAGACGGTGCGGGACGTCACCTGGCCTATTGAGCAAAAACGCGAGGATCAGCTCAACTCGATTGTCGAGGAATCCGCGCGGTTGGGTTCGCTCGTGACCGATATTCTGGACTATTCCAAGCTGCAATCCGGCGCGGAGAGCATGCATCAGCAGGCGTTTTCCTGCGCGGAGGCGCTTGGGGAACTCGTCGGGCGGTTTGCGCTCGCGGCGGGGCAGCGGGATATCGTGCTGGAGCTGACGTGTCCGGAGGGCGAAGTGCTGTTTGACCGCGGGCAGTTTGCGCAGGTGGTAAATAATCTGCTGGACAACGCCGTGCGGCACGCACGGGAGCGCTCACGCATCCGAATCCGCGGAGAAGCGCAGGGCGCGATGATGCGCATCTCGGTGGAAAACGAAGGAGAACCCATTGCGCCGGAGGAACTCCCGAAGATTTGGGATCGTTATCATCGCGCGCCGAAACAGGGCGAAGCGGGCGGCCTCGGCACCGGCCTCGGCCTCGCCATCGTCAAGAGCATCCTCACGCGCCACGGGGTTAACTATGGCGTAGAGAGCGATGAGAAGCGGACGGTGTTTTGGTTTGAGACGGTCGGTTCAGCATGATGTAAGGGAACTTGCTTTTTGTAATATAACGTAGATGTGAGGGAGTTTATGGAACAAGAGAGCTTAACGAAACATTCGAAATACGAAGAATACATTGGAGATGTGAAGCAAACTTCTGGAATCTATGCAATAACGGTAAACGATTTTGTCGCCTATGTTGGGAAAGCACAGAAAATAAGAAGAAGGGTTAGGAACCATATTCGATACACCACTAAAGGTTATGATAGAGCAAAGTATGAATTACTCACTAAGGCAATAGATGACAAGTACAAAAGAGAATATCAAGTCAAATGTGTTGTACTGGAAGAGTGTCCGATTGATAAACTTGGTGATCGAGAGAAGGCGATTATTAATATGTGTGATGTATTGCCGCTCAACACCCAATTATCCCATTCTCCGGCACCAAAATCGATGAAATTTGAAGAGTTCATATTAGAGCTTAAAAATTGTAAAAAATTGTCCGAGGTGTACCAAGAGTTGGCAAATAAGGTGTAAAATACCCTCTTGAGCAACATAACAAAGAGCTCCGGCGTCAGCCGGAGCTCTTGTTTCGCGCAGCGGGCTAGTTGAAGAGCTGATGCTTGAAATCACTCAGTCCAAGACCCATCTGCGCTGCCGCGTCGCTCAGCGAGGCAGAGGAGGGGTAGTCCGCCGCTAGGCCGAGGCGCGAATACAGTTCGTCGAGCGTGAGATTCAGTAATCCTGCCACCTGTTCGAGGGTGTAGGAGCCGCGCAGGTCACTCGGCGCATAGCCGTTGATCGCAACGTAGTCCTCTTCCTCCGATTCGGAGGCGGGCAAGGCTTCTTCCTCATGCGATTCTTCGCCTTCGCCGCCGCTTTCGGTGGAGTCCGCAGTCGAGAACCACGGCAGTCCTTCATACTTGTTCGGCAGCAGCTGCATGTCTCCCGTCAAGGCTGCGATGCCCATCGGAACAAAGAACAACGCAAGCGCAAGAATGGTTGCGACAATGGGATGCATCTTCGCCTTTTTCGAGTATCCGGTGTGGATTGCGCCCTCGACGGGGCAGGCATGCACACACTCGTTGCAGTTGATGCACTCCGCGCTCGTCACGCGGCCGCTTTTCGCGTCCATAACCTCGACATTCATCGGGCAGGCACGATTGCATTTGCCGCAGCGGATGCAGGCGCTCTCTTCCACGCGAACCATGTACGGGCTGGCTTTGCCGATTGCGCCGTAGAGCGCGCCCGCCGGACACAGATACTTGCAGAAGAAGCGGTCATACACGACGCTGCCCAGCAGGGTTACGATCAGCACGATGAATCCGATGAGATAGCTGGTCACCAGCGCGTTGAAGTCCGCGAGATGCCCCAGCGCGTTGAATGGGTCATACGGCGTGATCCAGAGTTCGCCGGTGATCCATGCCATCGCAACGGTGACCGCCAGCACGACATACTTGAGATAGCGCAGCACGCGGTCGAGCTTTTGCGGCACCACCGGGCGCTTTTTAAAGAGCTTCGCTCCGATCTTGCCGAAGAACTCCTGTAGGGCGCCCAGCGCGCAGATCTGCCCGCAGAACGAGCGGCGCATGGCGACACTCAGCAAAACCGTCGAACCAAACAGCACGAATGTGCCGATGACGATCCGCTTGAGGAATGTGCCCATTGCGAGGAGCGAGAGCATCGACTCCAACCCGCCGTAGGGGCAGAGCGCGTGGATGCTGGGTCCTACGTAACCTAGCGTGTGCAGCGCGGTTGCCGCGAGGACAAAAGCCAGCAGGCTGCCGAGCGTCACCCAGCGGATGATGCGGGAGATCAGGGAGAGGCGCTTGTCTTTGGCGCTGCGCGGTGTTGCGATGGCGGACATGTTCGTTACCTCCTGTTGTCGTGTTGTTCGTTAAGTGTGGTTACAGCTGATTCTGGAATGCGCGCAGATGGTTTTCCGAGGCGCGCATCAGGCTTTCAAACACAGCGCGGACATTGTCCGGTAGCTCCTGCGCCAGGAACGTTTCATACATGGCGATGTTGTTCACCTCTGCGTTCACGCCCGCCTGATATGCTTCCGTGAGCGAACCCACCGCGACGGCATGGCTTGCGCCTTCGTCCGCCGGGGCTGCGATACCGTAAGCTTCAACCAGTGGCTTTAGCGCTTCAATGTGCGTCTCCTCGGCGCGCATGATGTTGGAAAACGGACGAGCGCTGCCGAACGTGGTTGTGATCCAGTCGTATTCTGCACGGGCGAGATATTCGTCCTGAATGGCGTAGGTGAGCATGTCTGCCAGCGTCAGCGCCGCGTCGTCCAGCGCGCCCTCTGCGCCGTAGCCGGAGAGTGAAAGGGTCTTGTCCGCTTCGCTGAGTGCAAAGTCGGGGTCGGCGGTGGTTGTGCCGTCATAGACCGGGTCGCAATCATCGGTGGCACCCTCGCTTGCGATGCCGTAGCCGCCGTAGCCGCCGTTGCCGACTTCTGCGACAGAGCCGCCATCGACGCTTGCCCCTCTGCCACGGGAACCGTAGCCGTAAGTTTCGCTGTCCTCGCGGTCGACGTTGCCAACATACGGGCGGGACTCATCCGCAGCTACTTCAGCTGTTTGCGATGCGACGGTGCATCCGGAAAGGACGAGAGAGAATGTGAGAATCGCAGCAAGTGCGATCATAAGTTTCCGTTTCATACTTGTGTACCTCCTGTGGTCACTTGTTATGCTCTCATGATAAATCCCAGTTGTGATGAATTCGTGATGGGTTCTTGCGGGTATGATGAAGCTTTTTCTGTGGGTATCTGTGCGCAAAAAAAGACGCGCCTTTCGGCACGTCTTGTGTAATGCGGGTTTTATTCCGCGAGAAACGGCAGCATCCACATATACGGGGTTGTGATCATATGCCCCGCATCCGGCAGCAGATGGATTATTGCGTGGGGGACGCTCTGCTTGAGTGCGCGCTCGCCCGCCTCGGAATCGAGCAGATCGTCTTTGAGTCCCCCGACATACAGCACGGGCATCGTTAGACGCTTGAGCTGTTCCGCCGAGAACAGCGGCATGGGAATATTCAGCGGGTAGTAGCTGTCCAGAATCAAGTTGATGAAATCGAGTATCTCCTTGGGGATCTGCTCGCCGTGGGTGATGCTCTCATCAAATTCGAGGGATTCTTCCGCCTCCTCCGCCGCCTGCGCGCGCTCCAGAAAATCCGCGCGGATGGGGGCAAGCCCGCCGCTGGCAAAGAGCATGAGCTTCTCCACCCGTGCGGGATACGCCGTCGCGAACTTCAGCGCCATCCAGCCGCCAAGCGAGTTGCCCGCGATGCTTGCGCACGGGAGATTCAGCGCGTCGAGCACGCTCGCGAGCCAGTCGGCATAGTCCGAGGTGTCGAGACTCAAACGGAACTCGCTGCTGTTGCCTGCCTCGCCGGGGATATCCGCAGCGAACACGTGATAGCTGCCCATCAGCGCCAGGATGTCGTTGAACCAGAACGCGCTGTTACTACAGCTCCCGTGGAGCAGCACGACGGCGGGGTTTGTAGGTTCGCCCGCCTCCAGCAGAAAGGTTTCGCCATACGGCGTGTCGATCGTGCGCTTGGCAAACGGCATCGCGCTGAGAAAATTGTTGTAAACGGCGCGGAAGGTTTCTTTCTTCTCCGCGCTTTGATAGACGCTGGTCTTCATATACTTGCTTCCTCTATATTGAAATTTTTTAGTACACTGGTTTTTATTCTTCTTCCGGATCTTCCGTCAGCATGGCGATGGCGTCGAGTAGGATGGCGATAGTGCGCGCGCCGCCGTAGAGCGTGACGCGGAGCTTCTGCTCCTCAAGGATGTACTGTGTGTGCATGCTGCTCTTGCCCATATGCGCGGGCTTGCTGGTGAGACCTGCGGAGAGGGTGTTCGTGATGCGGATGGCGTCTGCCTGACTAGCCGCAAAGATGTCCGCCACGCAGGAGACAACCGCCGTCAGCGTCTCGCCACCCTGTTCGGGTACGCTCTCGGTAAAAGTGCTCAAATCATGCCCGTTGACGCGCCAGCCCTTGCCGACCTTGACCGCGCGGAGCTTTCCTTCGCGGATGTACCGCTGGACGGTCTTGGGGTGCATCTGGAGCATCTGCGCAATCTGTTCTACCGTATAATAGGTTTCCTGCATGGGGTTCTCCGTTCTGTGTATCTCTCATAATATTTCTTAAAATTCCTTATATTGGCATAATAGGGAATAATAAGGAACTTGTCAAGGTATTTTTGGGAACAAAAAAACTCCCGCGCTTGCGTGCGGGAGTCAAAGCTGTTTTCCGTTACTTACAAGGGAAGGCTTATTCTTTCTTTCGGGAATCTCCCCAGAAAAACAGCGCGACCGTCCCAGGGCCGGTATGCGAACCCACCACGGTGCCGACGCTGTTGATGAGCACCTTGCCGTTGAGCTTCGGGAAGGCTTCTTCTACGAGCGCGGCGACGCTCTGCGCGTCCTCCATGCAGGCGGAATTGGAGATGAAGCACTTTTTGTCGTAATCCAACCCGTTTTCCGCGTGCAGCTCCATCTGCTTGACGATCTCGCGCATCACGCGCTTTTTGCCGTTGATCTTGAAGCGCGGGGTCAGGTGACCTGTGTCGTCCATGTTCATCAGCGGGTTGATGCCGAGGATGGAGCCGACGACAAACGCGGTCTGCGAGATGCGCCCGCCGCGCTTATAATGCGTGAGGTCGGTGGAGAAGAACCAGTGGTGCAGATTGAGCTTGTGCGCCTCAATCCAGTTTGCCGCCTCCTGCAAAGACACGCCGCTGTCGCGCATGTCCGCCAGCATATCCACCATCAGGCCGTAGCCGGAGGAAGCGCCGAGGGAATCGACGATGGTCAGCGTGCGCTCAGGATAGCGCTCTTTGAGCTCCTCTTGCGCCAGCAGTGCGCTGGCATAGGTGCCGGAGAGCCCGGAGGAAAACGAAAGATGCAGAATATCCTTGCCTTCTTTGAGCATCGGCTCGAAAAATGCGATAAACTGCTCGGTATTGACCAGCGAGGTGGTGGGCATGGCGCCCGCTGAAATCCTTGCGTAGAACTCTTCAAACGGCATGCTCTTACCAAGATCATCCGCATATTCTACGCCGTCGATGGTGAAATGGAAGCAGACGTAGGGGATCTGTCTGGTTTCGAAGTAGTCCTTGGATAGATCGGCTGTCGAGCAGCAGGTCAGAACAAACGCTTGCATGATTTACCTCCCGGGTTGATGTGATTGTGGGCAGCAAAAAGATGTCAGATCGGCTGGATCACGACATCAGTTTGCCAAATAGACCAAGATGGATTAGAACGCGATGATGATGCCCTTTTCGTTTGCGTAGAGGGAACTGACCCCGCGCGTGGGCAGCACGAGAATCTCGGAGAAATGATAGCGCCGCTCGATTTCGGCCTTGAGCTCATCGGCAAACGTTGGGTTGTTGCAGTGGGTAATCACGATGCTTTGACCCGTGGTGTCGCGCCCTGCGTGCTCAATCGTGTCCGCAAGCTTCTTGACCACCTGCTTCCAGCCCTGCACATGCGAAACCAGAGAGATGTTGCCGTCTCTGTCCGCGCCCATGATGGGGCGGATGTGCAGCGTGGAGATCAGGGTCGCCGTGATGCGGTTGAGCCTGCCGTTTTTATAGAGGTTGTCGATGTTATCCAGCACGAAAAACGTGCTCATTTCCTTGATGAAATTCTCAATTTTCTGGATGATTTCAGACTTTTGCAGCCCTTCCTGAATGAATTTGCGGATTTTCATCACGAGCAGCACCTCAGCCGCAGCTGCGCTGTGCGAGTCAAACACGTGCACCTTTGCGCCCGATTCTTCGGCAATTTGCTTGCCGGACATCGCGCTGGCATAGGAGCCCGAAAGGCTGCTCGAGAGCGTGACGGCAAACGCATCGTCGGTGCCGAACGCATCGGCATACTGTCCCGGCGCGGGCGCGGCGGAGCCGACGCGGGCTTTGCAGGCTTTCATGCGCGTCATGAAGTCCGGCAGATCCAGCGAGTCGTCATCCGTATAGGAGTCTTCGCCAAGCGTCAGCGTCAAAGGAACGCTCTTGACGCCCCATTCGTTTCGCAATTCTGTTGTAAGGTCACAGCAGCTGTCGGCAACGAGCGTATATTTCATAAAATTTGAGATCTCCAATTTTCCGTTCCGCTTTGCGCGAGAACACTATATAAAATATTAGCAGGTTTCATTCAAACAAAGTTCAATAGAACTTCAACGGATCCTCAACTCTCACGCGTGATGGTGTTGTGCTTTAAGTATATGAACTGTGAAAGAATCAATACTTGCTCTATTTCTTGTTTCACAAGAGCGAAAAAACAGCCGTCGCGTTTGCGTCCGGCTGTGTGTAACCCGATCTCATTTTTCGTCAGACGACGGCTGGTGTTTCCATCTTGAGCGTAACCGTGATCTCCGTGCCCTTGCCTTCCTTGCTCTGCAGGCCGATCGTGCCACCGCAGAGGGAGACGATGCGCCGCACAAGTGCCAGCCCCAGGCCACTCCCCTGGCCGGAATGTGAGCGTTCGCCCTGATAAAACTTATCAAACGCATGCAGGCGCACCTCTTCGGACATGCCGACGCCGGTGTCCCGGATGCGGACGATGACCTTGCCGTCAAACGCGCCACAGGAGATAAACAACGTGCCGTTGGGTCGGGAGAATTTGATGGCGTTGTCGATGAGATTGCTCCAAACCTGCGCCAGCAGTGACTTGCTGCCGTAGTATTGCGTCGCCTCCAGCGAGAGGTCGATGTTGAGCTCTTTTTCTTCCCAGAGCGGCTCATAGCCCAGCAGCACACGGCGGATCTGCTCGTCGAGCATAAAGCTCTCCTGCTGGAGCACGATCTCCTGGTTTTCCAGCTGGGAGAGCGAGAGGATACTCTGGGTGAGTTTGGAAAGCCTGCTGGTGTTTTCCAGAATGCGGGAGACATACAGCGCCTGCTCGTCCTTGCTCAGGCGCTCGTCCTGCAGGAGCGTGGCGTAGCCTTCGATTGCGGAGAGCGGCGTTTTGAACTCATGCGAAACATTGCTCACAAAATCGCTTCTGAGCGTTTCGGTATTGGAGAGCTCCTTGACCATGATGTTGAAACTGGTCGCGATCTCTTCGATTTCTTTTGCGATGCTCTTCTCTTCCAGCCGGACGGAGAAGTCCCCGCGGGAGACCTTTTTTGCCGCATCGTTGATCTTGATGATCGGGGAGAGCATCTTTGTGCTCGTGTAGGCCGCGATGCCGATGCCGATAACGGTCGTGAAGATCCACATATAGGTGGTAGAGGTGACAATCGCCGTAATCGTACCGATTTTAAGCTTGAGCAACACATAGACGACGCCGAAGGTCAGCACGGTGGACACCGCGATGATGCCGGCGATGATCACAGCGAAGATCTGCGCCACGCGCGGGCGGGCTTTGATTTCCGGCAGTTTACGCATGCTTCTTCACCGCCTTGTACCCAAGGCCGCGAATGGTGACGATCTCAAACTGCGCATTGTCCTTAAAGCGCTCCCGCAGGCGGCTGATGTGAACATCCAGCGTGTGCGGGTCGCTCTCGGTGTCCATACCCCAGATTTCGTCCATGATCTGCTGCTTGGTAAACACACGGTTGGGGTTGGAGAGCAGCTTGTAAAGGATGTAAAACTCCTTTTGCGGCAGGACATTGCAGTCGCTGCCGATGCAGACGGTAAGGTCGTCATATCTGAGCTCCGCGTTTTCAAAGCGGATTTTCTTTTCGTTGACGATCTGCGCGCGCTTTAAGAGCGCGTTGATGCGCAGGATCATCTCGTTGACGTTGACGGGCTTGACCATATAGTCGTCCGTCCCCGCAAGAAACCCGCTTTGCATGTCCTCAAACGTGTCCTTCGCGGTGATCATCAAAACCGGTGTATTAAGCGCGTTTTGGCGCAGGCTTCGCACGAACTCAAAGCCGTTCATGTTCGGCATCATGATGTCCGTGACGATGAGGTCAATATACTGTTTTTCGAGCACGTCCCAGGCGTCCGCGCCGTCCCGTGCTTCGTGGTAGACGAAGCCGTTTTTGGAAAGCACGGTGCAAAAAAGCTCGCGTAGCGCCCGGTCGTCCTCCACGACTAGAATGTGAAACATCGTATCCCCCCGAAATTGATCACGAAAAGCGTGTTGCGCGTCCATTTACGCGCCAACTATAAAAATAGCAGTTTATTTTCAATTTAGATTCAAATTGCTGTTTGTTTTGTTTTTTGATCGCTTGATGCCAGTATCCTAAAAACCAAGTATGTTTTCAATCATACGACAAACAGGTCACTGTCCTCCGGCAAACCCGCATAGAGCACGATGAGTCGCCCTTCCCGCACGCTTACCTCAGCGGCCTCGCCCGTAAAGGCGTTGCTCACGCCGAGTGGGTTTGTGTCCGTGAGCGTCGCGTCGGTGAGCGCATAGGCAAGTCCGCGCTCGTAAACACCGGCTGCTGTTGCACCATAGGAAAAGACCGATACGATGCCGCTCATCCCCGCGCGAAAATGCAGCGCTTCGTTCTGAAGGAATGTAATCGTTTCGCCCTCGCCGCGCAGCGCGGCGCGCGCGCCGTTTTCGCGCAGAAACGCGAGGGTTTGAATGTTTGCCAGCGTGTGGTCGAGCCTTCCGCCCACGCCGCCGAGCAGCACAAACGCGCGGTAGCCGCGTGAAAGGCCGATTCGCGCGGCGAGCATGGTGTCCGTGTCGTCCTTTTCTGCCGGATGGCGCACGACGCTTTCGCCCGCGGGGATAAAGCCTAGCGAGTCAAAATCTCCCACCACGAGGTCGGCATGGATGCCGTTCAGGTGCGCATAGCCACCGTCCGCGGCGATGACCAGATCGCCCGGAGCGGGAGAGAGTTTATGATTCTGCGGCAGCGCGCAGACGATGTAGCAAATCGGGGGTTGTTGCATGAAAAAAATCCTTTTTGCGGTTGGATGGCGAAGATCGAGATTTTGAACGAAGGTGAAAGAACGAAGGCGCGGGCGGATGATATCCGCCCCTACAGAGCCCGCGTTGTACGGCGGGCGAATTTGTGAAAGACAATGCAAAGAAACGTTCACGACGTTTGATGGAGCAAGCGCTCAAGCTGCTGTAGGGGCGGATATCATCCGCCCGCATAAAAAACACTCGCCTAACGCTGGATGATACGAACGAGACTTCGTGTTCCCACATCTTCGTATCACTTTACACGTATTTATATCATGTTTGCCGACCAAAGAAAAGCGCGAAGCGTGAACGGCGCGGAGAAAAAACCGAATTCGTTGCCTGAAAATCGGCGTTTTTTCGCCTGCTGTTGTGGTATAATACCGTTTAAGAATTGTCTGATGCTGAGTTGCGCGAAAGGAGAACACGCTTGCCGGGTTTGTTTTTACGAGATGAGCTAGACGTGTTCACCGCTGTGGATGTGGAGACCCCCAACCGCTATTCCCGCTCGATCTGCTCCATTGGCATCGTCCGCGTGGACGGCGAGGGGGAGCCGGAACGGCTGCACTATCTCGTGAATCCGTGTGACGAGTTTGACGCGGCGAATATATCCATCCACGGCATCCGCCCAAGAGATGTGGAAAACGAACCCTCGCTCTATGAGCTCTGGCCGAAGATTGAACCGTATTTCACCGGGTGCTTGCTCGTGGCGCACAACGCGCTCTTTGACCTGCCGGTGATTCGAAAAGCGTTGCTCAGAGAAAACCTCCACGCAAAAAACTGGAAGTATATCTGCACACTGGAAACATCTCGAAAGCACATTCCCAAGGCGACATTCGGCAGCCACCGCCTCAACGACCTCTGCGCGGGGCTGAATATCCCGCTGGAGCACCACCATAATGCGCTGGACGACGCGCTTGCCTGCGCGAGTTTGTATGAGCATCTGCGCATGCGCTACAGCGTCAACGAGAGAGATATTAAAGTTTATCGCTAATAGCGAAATATCAATAGAAAAATTATAAATAATCAGGAGGAATCATTTCTCAATGGACGACCCCGGGCGACCTAATATGGACACGATCCCCAGCATAGCGCTGGAAGACATCGACCCCGACAAATGCTACTTTAACCCCGGCTGCGCGATGAGCCTGTATAAGCCGGAGGCGGTGGAGGAAATCCTCCATCTGCTCAACCGCCGCTTTTTGCCGACTCAGCTGCACACCATCTGCTGCCGGCATGAGCCGGAGCTGCCAACGGGTTCCACCGTCATCAACAACTGCGCGGGGTGCGACCGCAGATTTCGCTCGCTCTACGAGGGCGTGCAGACCATCTCGCTTTGGGAGGTGTTGGACGCAATCCCCGCCCTGCCGCTGCCGACGTATGACGGCATGCAGCTCTCTGTGCACGATTCCTGCTCGTTTCGCAAGAAGCCGCAGGTGCACGCCGCGGTGCGCAGCCTGCTGGAAAAGATGCACATCGAAGTGGTGGAGAGCCAGTACGCGGGAACGAAATCCATCTGTTGCGGAGATAATTTCTACGGGCATATTCCGATGGAGGAAGTCAACGCGTTCCAGAAAAAGCGTGCGTCGCAGATGCCCTGCCAGGATGTCGCGGTCTACTGCGTGTCCTGCATCAAGTCCATGCACATCGGCGGCAAAACGCCGCACCACATGCTCGACCTTGTGCTGGGCGAGGCGACCGAAGTGCAGGAAACCCGGCTGGATGTCTATCACGACGAGCTGGATTGCTATATAGAAGAACATTAAAAGAGCATAAATCCGGATGCCGATCAAGCATCCAAATATGAGGAACAATAAATCATGCTGAGTATCACCCGTTGCACGGGCAAAGACGAGCCATTTCGCGCGTTGATTGACGCGCTGGACGAGGAGTTGAACGAGCGCTATGGCGCACAGATGGACTTTTTCGGGCAGTACAATCATTCGTCGGACGTGACAACCGCGCTGGTTGCGTGGATCGACGGCGAACGCGCCGGTTGCGGTTGCTTCAAACCGTATTCCGAAAACACCGTCGAGATGAAACGCATCTTTGTTCCCAAGCAATTTCGCGGACGCGGCGTTGCACGCGCGGTGATGGCTGAGCTGGAAGCCTGGGCGTGTGAACTTGGCTACGAGGTTGCGATTCTGGAAACGGGCATCCTCCAACCCGAAGCCATCCGGCTCTATGAAGCGGCGGGGTACGAGCGAATCCCCAATTATCCGCCGTATGAGAACGTTGCCGAGAGCGTCAGCTATCGAAAAATGTTGTAGATCCCATTAGAACCGTTTGAACACAAGCATGTAAAACAAAACACCGTCTCCGGAGGTTCCGGCGGCGGTGTGTTTTTATCTGTGCTTGTGTTGTTTTTAGTTTTTCTTAGGATAGTAAAGCTGGAGGTTATCCAATCGGCTCCTGAACTTCACCAAGTCCTCCGGCGCAAACGGGTTACCGTGGCTGGGATAGATGCGCGCTGGATTCAACGCGATGATCTTATCCCACGACTTTGCAAACTCCGGCACGTCCTCGATCAAAACCGCCTGTCGCGCGGGCGCGATAACGGCGTTGCCCGCCGCATCGCCGCAGAGCAGCTCCCGCGTTTCCTCTAAATATAACCCAATCGAGTCCGCCGTGTGCCCCGGCAGAAACACGACGCGGATGGGCAATCCCGCCGCCAGAAACGGCTGATCCGCCTCGCTTTTGAGGATCACGGTGGTCTCGTCCGGCAGGACGGGCGGAAACGAAGCGTGTTTCATCATTGCGCTGAGCATGACCCCCATGCGCGTGGTGAACCCCGTTCCCTCCGGCATCGCGTTTTCGCCGGATGCAAGGCGGGGTAGGCTGGTTTCGCTCACCACCAGCTGTGCGCCGCTGTTTTTCGCCAACTCGCCAAGAAATCCCGTGTGGTCGTTGTGCGCATGGGTCAAAAAGACGAACTTAATCTGGCTGAGCGGGATCAATCGGCTGAGCCGCTTTTGATACGCCGCAAAGCCGCCCGCATAGCCGGAATCAAGTGCGATGAAGCCCAGCGGTGTCTCGATCAGATAGCTGCGCAGCATGTAGCTGCCGATTTGGTGGATTTGGATGGCTTGCTTCATATTCCTACCGCCGCTTCCAATGTTTTTTTGTAAATCGTTAGAAACACACGATTTTCATGCAGTGCTTGATGCGCTCAGAATAACACAAACCTATTCTGTGGCATAGTGCTACATGCGCTGTTTCTCCCACAAGTTGTGTTTGAATCCGGTTCGTTCACAGAAAGTTCATAAATTAATCTGTCACCAAGCGGTGCTTCAAACCGTCTAATAGGCAGAACGAAATTCCACGCGGGTGATTTTTTACAAGTCGGGTCTGGTACATTCGCCTTGTAGCAGGCACCAATTCGTGGAAAACGGCAGACACGCCGTTATTCGAATTCGCCGACCGCCTGCTTTTGTGCCTCGCGTGAGAGCTCTCTCCTCACGGCGCCGGGGGCAGCAACGCCCGATATACGGTTCGGGTCGTCGGCGGCGATGCGCGTCGTAAGCCGCGGCATCTGGCAGATACGCAAAGGCGGGACCCCTTCGCGTTGCCGGATGCCGCGCTTGCGCGATTTGATGGTATTTTAACGTTTTTTACATGCGGTAAGTGCATCCATCCTCATCTATCCAAAAAGGTTTTCCGACAAAATCAAGAACAGGAGACGATGAATGATTAAGCATATCGATCGCGAAAAAAATCAACACAGGACGGCAGCTATTGTAGCCTGCCTATTTTTTTGTCTTTTGATTGCCGCGTTTACGACGGCGTGTCAGCCGGAGGCAATAGTGGACGTGCCGGGGCGCATACTCGGCAAGCAGCCGGAGGCGAAGCTCTCCACGTTATCTCCGCTGTATCGAATGCTGGATGTACCAAAGCATTTCTCCTGGAATCAGGATGGCTTCGACGGAATTTTTCACTACACGGCGGATGTGGACATTGTCCTGCCGGATGTTTCGAGCGTGCCGGTTGCCACCGCCAGCATTCGGGAGTTTACAGAGGAAGATTTGGTGAATGTTTCCCGTGTGCTCTTTGGCGAGGAAGCAGTTTACTCTTATCCGCTGGACCAAATGAAGGAATCGATCTCCAACGCACTGGCATCACAACGCGCACACCTAGAGTATTTAAAATCGGAAGAGGAGCCGAATGTCAGATTTATAGAACAATGTCAAAAGTGGATTGACTTCCATGAGCAAATATTGCCGGATGCACCCGCGGCGGCGGAGCAACGCGCAATGGCGCTGGAAATGACAAAGAAATTAAGCCCCGTGTTCACCGACGCCACCGGGTTCTTTGGAGACATCACAAAGGACGGATATCTGTTCCATCTGGTGGTCGAGAACGACACTGCAAGTAAAGACGCATTCTACGGCGCAAGATACTATGTCAACGCTTCGATGGGCTATGAGGGATACTGCCCCTATTACGGCACAGTAAAGCTCGCGCCGGAGGGCGTTGCCATCTCTCAAGCGCAGGCGGAGCGGCAGGCAAAGACAATCGCGTCGCAGCTCACCGACGAACTCCAGCTCTGCTATTCCGCAGCAGTGCACGGAAACGATGTAAATGATCGTAAAGAAGGCTGGGCGTGCGTGTTCATGCGCGCAATCAACGGATTCCCGACGGCATTTGTTTCGGAAGATGTCAACAGTGACATCGGGCTGGATGTTCCCTATGCGCAGGAATACGAGACCATGACGATTATCATCGACGATCAAGGCTTAGCCGATTTCAAGTGGGTCAACCCGATGACGGTGACGAACGTGGAGCAAAAGAGCGCAGGGCTTCTGTCGTTTCAGGAGATCGTCAACCGCTTACCTTATGAGTTCAATATGAAATATCAATCATCGATAGAAAACGAAACCAAGCTCAATTTCACGATCACCGCTGTGACTTTCGGGTTGACGCGCGTCGGCGCTTCAGGAGCCGGATCGTTCACCTATGAACCGATTTGGAATTTCTTCTATTATTCGGGCACGGATCCAAATGAAGATTGGATATCAACAAGTGAAGATGATTATTTCTGGGGCTACCCATACATGACAACTGCGATGACACTCAGCGCGATTGACGGCAGACAGATCGATCGCAACACGGGATATTGAGGTGCAAGCATGAGTAAGCTCCGAACCACCGACCAACTCCTCACTCTCGGCATGGCTTTGACCACCGACAAAAAATCGATGGAGCGGCGCGTGCGCGGCGTTTTCGCGCGTAAAACGAGCGCAAAGGGCGTGATTGCGCTTTCGCTTGTGCTCGCACTGGCGCTGGGCTTTGGCGCGTTCACGACGGCATGTCAGCCGGGGAAAGCCGCGCTGACGCTCACGCCGATTCCGGTGGAGCAGGAGAAGAGCAGCGCGCCGCAGAGCGAACCAGAGGCAAGTGCAGCAGAGGAGCCGGATTCTACGGCGGCGCCGATGCAATGGAGAACGTTTCAGTATCTGATTGGTTCCATGATAGAGAGTCCGTTTCAGTATCCGATTTCACCGGATCATATCGACGAGCCGAAGATTGATTACGGTAACGGTGTATCGCTTGTGGTGAATGCGGATGTGGTCATTCCTCAGGCGGCGGGATACGGCGTGCGCCAATGTGATGGGATTGGGTTTACGATAGATGACTATCGCAGGATGATCGACTATTTTCTCCCGAACGCGAAATGGGTACCGAATCAATCCGAGCCGGGATTCCAAACCAATGGTGCGTACGATTTCGCGGACATAGATTTCTCCTCGAACACAACATTATCTGTGGAACAGGACGGCGAGATGTTCTCTGTCGCTGTGGGAATGGATCAACACATATTCAGTTTTAGACGCGCTGGTGGCATTGTGTACAGAGAAGGGTATCTTGTCGGCGATGAGGAGATGGAACGCGATTTCGGTGCGGTCATTCGAGAACCGATTACTTTGACGCGAGAAGTGGCGCAGGCGCAAGCGGATCAAGTGCTGGCCAATCTCGGGATTCGCGGCTGGCAGCTTGACAAAGCAGAACGCGCCTGTATGTTTGAAGAAGGGAACTCATCGAATGTATTGTCTCGCGGGTGGGATTTCGGCTACGTGCTGAGCAGCGCGGGTCTTCCCGCGCGCGGGAACTCCGGCTGGCTCGGAATGAAGTATGATTCATTGGATTACTGTGCTTCCGATGCAGGTTTGCTTTGGATCTACGTGGATGATCATGGGGTATCCTTCTTTTATTGGATCAACCGATATCAACCGCGGGAAGTGATGTACACGAATGTTGAAATCATTGGTGTAGATGCCGCGCTAACGCTGGCAAAAGCACGGTTGGCTCGGATATTTGGCGATGGTTACACAGGGGTTTCAGAGATCGAGCTCTTTGAAATCCGGCTCTCTTCTTTATTGATTGCATATCCGGATGAGCTGGATTCAGAAACGTATTTCGACGATGAACAGCGTGATATGGCATTTATGATTCCGGTTTGGAATGCTTCTTGCTGCTTAACGTACAATGATGGGGATATCGAGTATATAAACATGCCCTTTTCAGCAACCGACGGCGGTGCAATTTCGATGCTGTATTTCTAAGTCGGATTTTCAAAGAACCAATCAGAGGCGCATTCTGCGCCTCTTTTTCTTGTAACAATATGGTTTGAAATATAATGCGAGAATATTATTAAAATTGTATTGACAATGATGTGTGTCACACACTATAATACACACGAGGTGAAACGAAATGCCGGAAAATGATACGTTACAAAATTTCCTGACAGAGCTTCACCGCGGCAGCCTCACGCTCGCCGTACTGGGAAGCCTCAGGGAGCCAAGATACGGATACGCGCTCTTGCAAACCTTGCAGGAGCAACACATCGATATCGAGGCGAACACACTCTATCCGCTGCTGCGCCGTCTGGAAAGCCAGGAGCTCTTGACCAGCGACTGGGACACGAGCGAGAGCAGACCGAGGAAATACTACACCGTCAGCGCAAAGGGCGGGGAGGTCCTGCGCCAACTATTGACGGAATGGGGGAACATGCAGAGGAGCATTGAGGCCATCTGCGGAAAGGGAGAGGACAATGGAACGCACGAACAATAACCTGATTGAGCGCTATGTATACGACGTGGCGCGCCGCCTGCCGGAGAAAGACCGGGAGGACGTCAAGAAAGAACTCCGCGCCAATATTTACGACATGCTGCCGGAGGGGGCAAGCGAGGATGCCGTGAAAAAGGTGCTTTACGAGCTGGGCTCGCCTGTGTCGCTGGCGGAAAAATACCGCACACGCCCGCGCTATTTGATCTCGCCTGCGTATTTTGATGAATACGTGAGCGTGCTGAAGTGGGTCGTGCCGCTTGTCGGCGTGCTGGTGATGCTCATCGGCTTCGCGGTCGGCGCGTTTGACGCGGCAAAGACCGTTTCGAACCATGTGGCGTTTGTCATCAGCGGCATCATGTCCAAGGGGATCAGCATGGGTGTTTCCGCTGCGTTCCAGGCGCTGGTCTGGACGACGATCGGCTTCGTAATCGCCGAGCACAGCGGCGAGAAAAAGCCGAAGATCGGCGAGCACGGCTGGCGGATCGAAGACCTGCCCGAGGTGCAGAGCGCCAAGGCAGGAATCCCGCTCTCCGAAGGCATTGCAGAGCTGGTGCTCTCGGTGGTGTTCTCCATCTTTGCGCTTCTATTCTGCACGGGCAGGCTGCCGTTTGCGATGATGTTCGTGCAGGGTGATATGGTGTTTTACAACATCTTCAGCCAGAGCTTCCTCAACATGCTGATTCCGTTTATCCTCGTGTCTCTGCTGCTCTCCTTGGTGCAGGCAGTCGCGAAGATCAAGGATCGTCGCTGGTCAGTGCTCGTCTGCGCGTCGGTTGTGGTCAAAAAACTCGTCGACATGGCGCTGACGCTGTATCTGATCAATCAGCCGAACATCCTGAGCGCGGAGTTCCACGGTTTTCTCGCGGACACAGGCGTTCTACAGGCGCTGCCGAACGTCAACGGTACAAACGTGCTTGTCATCGCGTTTAGTGTACTGATCATCATCGGCGCGATCGCTGAGACCATCAAGACGATCAAACTTACCGTACAGGCGCACGTGAAATAACGCAAGCATAACGCATCTTCCAGCAAGAAAGGCCGCAAGGCCTTTTTTTGCTTGCACTGCGCGAGAATATATTTCCGCAGGGCTCTTGACCAAGTGGTCAAGTGGTGCTATATTGTTCTTGACCAAGTGGTCAAATGCGGCGTAATCAGCCGTATGATATCAGTGCAGGAGGGAATTATGATTCAGGTCAACCATGTGTTTCACGACTATGAGGGCAAGGGCAAGTGCGCCGTTTCGGACATCTCGTTTTCTGTGGAAGGCGGCAGCATCTTTGGTTTTCTCGGCCCTTCCGGTGCGGGAAAGTCCACGATTCAAAACATCATGACGGGGCTTCTGCCGATTCAACAGGGCGAAGTATTGTATGAAAACCAGTCCGTCAGGAACCTGCGAACGCACTTTTTCAACCAGATCGGCGTGTCGTTTGAGCAAAACAACCTCTATTCCTCCTTGACCGGGCTGGAGAACCTGAAGTATTACGCGGCGCTGTTCTCGGTGCCCACCGTCAACCCGATGGAGCTATTGGAGCGCGTCGGTCTGCGCGGGGACGCGAACAAGCGCGTTTCGAATTACTCCAAGGGCATGCGCCAGCGGTTGACGTTTGCGCGCGCGCTGATCAACCGCCCGCAATATCTGTTTCTGGACGAGCCGACCAGCGGTCTTGACCCCAAGACGGCGTTCGGCATCCGCGAACTGATTCTGGAGCAGAAGGCGCGGGGAGCCGCGGTGTTTCTCACCACGCACAGCATGGAGCTTGCGGACGCGTTGAGCGACACGGTTGCGTTTCTCTACGGCGGTGTGATCGCGGCGATGGACACGCCGGAGGCGCTCAAGCGCGTCTACGGCAAGCGCGAGGTGCGTGTGGTCTACCGCGAAAACGGCGAGGAGCGCGAGCGCGCGATTCCGATGGACGATAAAGCAGCGCTCGCCGCGTTTCTCAACACCGCGGACGTGGTCAAGCTGCATTCACAGGAGGCGACGCTGGAGGAGATATTCCTGCGCGTCACCGGAAAGGAGCTCACCGCGTGAAAAGCATTCTTTCCACCTGCATACAGGACAGCAAGCGGCTTTTGACCAACGCGCTGTTCTGGGTGCTGACCGTGACGCTGCTGATCATCGTGCTCGTGGTCGATCTCGCGCTGCCCAAGGAGCTCTCCTCCGGTGGCATCACGGCGCTGACCTGGAACGCGCCTGGCGACGTGCCGTTTGGCACACCCGCCGGGAGCGAGGCGGCACTGCGCGAAGCGGTGCGGCAGGGCGATTCGATCGGGTTCGTGTTCGACGAAGACAGCCTAACCATCGTGCACCCCGGCTATTCGGAAAAGAGCTTGAATGTCTACGTGCTGGAGCTCATGCACGGCGATCCTGCGCCTGTACAGGTCGAGTCTCTGAATGCAGAGGCAAAGGAGATTCCGTTCAACCTGCTCTTTACGCCGGTGTTTATCGCGTTTGAGGCGCTGATGGTCGGCTTCATTCTCGGCGGCGCGCTGATGCTTGCGGAAAAGCAGGACGGAACCGTCCGCGTGCTGCGCGTGTCCCCGTTTTCCGTGCCGCGCTACATCGTCTCCAAGACGCTGCTGTTCTCGCTGATCGGTACGCTCTATGCCTCGCTGATCTGTCTGCTGACGGTAGGCATTTCGGTCAACTGGGCGATCTTCCTGCCGCTGTCGTTCTTCGGCACGGCGGTGTTTACGATGATCGGTCTTGCATACACCTCGCCGTTTCGCGACATGAGCGGTTGGTTTTTCTCGATGGTGGTGCTGCTGAGCGTCAACATGCTGCCGGTGATCAGTTATTCCTCTCCGGCATTCACGCCGTTCTGGATGCGGCTGATTCCGTCTTATCCAATGTTGATGGTCTACCGCGCGGCAATGTTCGGCGGCTCGGTTGACTGGGTCTATACCGTCGTCGCGCTCGGCGCATGGGGCATCGTATCATATCTGCTTGCGAGAATTTTCGTCGCGAAAAAGCACCTGAAAGGAGCGGGCGTATGAAGGCGTTTCTCGCATCTTTCGCAAGAGAGTTCAAGCTCATCTTTCGCAACGGCATCTCGATCTTTATGGTCGCAGCGCCCGCCATCCTCGCTTTCGTGTTCATCCTCGTCTTCGGCGCGGTGAACACAACCGCGCTGCACCTCGCGGTGGACCCCTCCGTCAGCGCTGCGGCGGAGGAACAGCTCCTCCGGATTGCCGATGTAGAGCGCTTTGACGATACTTCCGCGCTCGAAGCCCGTGTGCGGGAGACAGACGCCGTCGCGGGCGTTGTGATGGTGGATGGTGCGGTGCGCGTGCTCGTGGAGGGCAATGAAGGCGCGGCGTTCCAGCAGGCGACAGGCATGATCGTCGGTCTCACGCTCGGAACAACCGGCGAACTCATGCCGTATCAGAGCGAAATCGTCGCGGCAAAGGGTACGATGACGTATTCGCTTTCCATGATTGCGATGCTGCTCATGTCGCTCTTCATCGGCGGGGCGACGGTCGGGCTCTCGATCGTGGACGAGCGCGAGGGCGGCGCCATCCGCGCCGTCGCGGTCAGCCCGATGCGGCTTGGCGGCTATGTAGCGACAAAGCTTGTCCCCGCGCTGATACTCGGGCTCTTTGGTATGACGGCCGCGGCGCTGATCATCGGTAAGGCTAGCCTTGTGCCGCAGTATCTGCTGCTTGCGTTATCTAGCGTGCTGGTTTCGGGTATGATGACGTTTGCCGTCGGCGCGTTTGCGGGCAATCAGGTGGCGGCGGTCGGCGTGCTTAAGGTGCTGGTGCCGATTGGTATGATACTGCCGATCTCGGCGATGTTCGTGCCGCAGCAATGGCAGTTTGCCTATTACGGGTTGCCGATGTATTGGCAATATCGCGCATTGGATGCAATTCTGCATGGCGCGCCCGCGCTGCTCTTCACAGTGCTGACGCTGCTGGTTAGCGTGCCGTGGTTTGCGGCGACGTTGTGGCTGTTTACGAGAAGAACGAATTTTCGGAAAGGGAGGTGAATCAAATGGCATGGTATTGGTGGGTATTGATCGTGATCGGCGTTGCCCTCATCGTGTGGCTGAAGGTCCTGTTTGTGCCGAAATTCATGATGAAGATGAATGAGAAGCGCGAAGCGCGCGCGCGCAATGAGGAGGAAGACTGAGATGGGCATCGCGCCAAAGCTTAAGTGGCTGGAGGAAGGCGGGTCAAACCCGCTGGATGAATCGCCCGCACTCTATGAGGCTGCGCTGACGGAGTTTTCGGCGCATTCGTTTCGGGATGCGTCTCTCAACGATATCCTCAAAGCCGCGGGGATGAACAAGGGCAGCTTCTATTATCGTTTTCGCGATAAGATGGATCTGTATCTAACGCTGCTCTATCGCGTCGGCGCGGAAAAGGTGCGGTTGTTTCAGGAGCAGGATGTCTCGCGCACGTCCAACGGATTTTTTGACGAGTTTCGCAATATGGCGATCATCGGGCTCAAGCTCGCGAAAAAAGACGCGCGCTTTGTCGTGTTTTCCCGCCGGATTTTGCAGGAGGAGGCGCAGGTACGCGAGCGGATTATTGACTGCTTTGGGGATATGCGCGCGGACGTGCTGACGGATATGGTAGAGCGCGCAAAAGCCTCCGGCGAATTTCGATCGGAGCTGAACACGTCCACCGCGGTATTCGTCATCGAAACCTTATTGGTGCACATGGACGAGCTGATGCCAGCGGACTGGGACGACGAGAGTATCCTTGGCGCGGTGGATCGCTTGCTGGATGTGGTGCGCTTCGGAATCGGCGGCTGATCACAAGCGAAACGCATGTTCTAAAAGTCAAATCACGCATCAAAATGCCGCACTTCAGCGGCATTTTTGCGTTTGCGCTTCATCCTGGAGTGATCTGTTGGCATATGATCTAAAGCCAAAAAAATTTCAAAATACATCTTGACAGCGTTAAGATTGCGATGTACAATCTGTTCGTTGTTAAGATTGACCAACGGAGGAAGAAACGTATGCAGGAAAAACCGTATCATCATGGAAATCTGCGCAATTCATTAATTGAGGTCGGCATCTCGCTGATCCACAAGGAGGGCGTAGACCATCTCTCGCTGCGTCGGGTCGCTTCCCTCTGCGGCGTGAGTCAGGCCGCGCCGTATGCACACTTTGCAAACAAGGAGGCGCTGCTGGACGCCATGCGCGCTTATGCAACAGAGCGTTTCACGCAGGCGTTGCAGGACGCAAAGCAGGCTGTGCCGGACGAAGACGATCCCAAGCTTCTTTTAGAGATGGGGAAACGGTATGTGTTGTTTTTTCTGGAAAACCCGCAGTACTTCAACTTCATCTACTCTCAGCCGTGGATGCAGGTGTATCTGGACATCAACAATGATGCGGAGGATAACTTTCCGCCGTATCAGCTCCTCAAGACCCACTCTCTGCGCATCTTTCGAAAGGCCGGCATTCCGGACGAGCGGATTGAGGACATGCTGATCTCCATGTGGTCGACCGTGCACGGGCTGACCTCGATTGCGACCATGAGCAACATCCATTACAGCAAGAACTGGAGCGATAAGATTGAAGACATCATCACCAACGTCTAGCAGGCAGAAAAAACCGCTGCTGAAAAGGCCGCTGTTCTGGATACTGAGTTTGATAGGCGCGCTAGTGACCTCGGCGCTGATCTTTGTGCTTTCTATGTGGATCAACAGCCCCGGACGCTTGGAACAAGTTCGGAATGAGGATGGTACGATCATGCAAAACAGCATCGCGGAAAAAACGTTTGTGGAGATCAACGGCGTTCGGCAGGGGATGTTCATCCGCGGTACGGCCACAAGTCGTCCTGTGCTGCTCTTCGTCCACGGCGGGCCCTGTTTTTCGGAGTACTTCCTTGTGGATCGAATAGATACCGGTCTGGAAGAGCTGTTTACCGTCTGTTATTGGGAGCAGCGCGGCGGCGGGCTATCCTACACCAAGGGGATGAATCCGGACAGCGTGACCATGCAGCAGCTCAAGGCGGACACCATCGCGGTGAGCGAATATCTCACTCAGCGATTCGGGCAGGACAAGATCTATCTCATGGCGCATTCGGGCGGATCGTTTTTCGCGATTCAAGCCGCGGCTGAGCGCCCGGATCTCTATGAGGCATATATCGGAGTAGCGCAGATTGCGAATCAGGCGGAGTCGGAGCGCCGTGCCTATCAATATCTGACGCAGCGCTATCAGGAGATGGGCGACACCAAAACGCTGGAGAAATTTGCAGACTATCCGGTGCTGGAGAGCGAATCCGCCATCAAGCCGTTCTTTCGCTCGCTCCTCAGGGATCAGTCGATGCACGCCCTCGGCGTAGGTACCATGCGAAACATGCGCTCGGTCATGAAGGATGTGTTTTTGCCGGTACTGTTCTGTCGGGCTTATACGTTGCAGGAGAAGATCGACTTCTGGCGCTCCAAGTTCACGTTTGTCAGGCAAACCAGCCTGCATGACGAGGTGCTGCAAACAAACCTGATGGAGCAGGTGCACGCGCTCGAAATCCCGGTCTACTTCATGAGCGGCGCATTTGACTACACGGTGAATTACGACCTGTCTCGGGAGTTCCTTGGCAGCATCACGGCTCCGGTCAAGGGGTTTTACACCTTTGCGAATTCGGCGCACAGCCCGCTGTTTGAGGAGCCGGAGCGCATGATTGAGATACTTTTGAGCGATGTGCTCACAGGAAGTGCGAGCCTTGCGGACTAAGCGGTCAACATTACAACAAACCAAAGCGTAGTGCTTTTAAAAACGACAAAACAAATAACAAACCAAAAATAACGGAGAAAAAAAGAAGATGAAGAAGAAACCCAAAACCGTATGGATTGTCCTCCTAAGTATTGCAGTGCTGCTGGTGCTTCAGACACTGCCCGTGTTCTTCCCGCGGCCGCTTGGCAGCAAGGTGCTCGAGGATGAACGCATCCGCCTGTATTATCTGCCGGGCGACGAGAAGGGCGCAAACGAGGTGTTTGACCTGCTCAACGCAAAGTCGGACGAGATCTACAAGAAGATGAACTTCACAAATCCTGAGCAAATCGAGGTCAATCTGTATCCGACCCAATGGCAGCTTGCCATCCGCGAGGCGGGGTTTGCAACGCTGATCATCGCTCCCCCGTGGCACATCGGCGACAGCCACAACGGCAACATCATGATGGTCTCGCCGTATACGCCGGTGCGTGTGCATACACACGACAGCATCCTGCTGGCAACCCTGCACGAGCTGGTGCATTCCATCGTGTTCCACATCAATCCGGAGCTGTCCTATTTCTGGGACAACGGGCTCGCGACCTACCTTTCCGGACAGACGCCGGAGGAAGGGATGCTATCCTCCATGCCGGTGCCGTCGATTGCCGACATGCACACGGACAACGGTCTGGTTTTCGGCAACATGGGCGGCTACGCATTTTCCTATGATTACATCGAGTTTCTGGAGCAGACCTACGGTTGGGACAAGGTCGTCGCTTATGCTTCCGGGAACGGCGATTATGAAGCGGTGTTCGGCTTTAGCGAAGAGGAGATCTATGGGCAGTGGGTGCAGTCTCTCGCGCAATCGTGAGAGGAGCCGGATAAAACCATAAGGGATCGAACATAACAGGCAGCAAGACGCGCCGTAAAGCCGCAGGCGGTGCAGCGAAGCAATTCGCTCCCACTCCGGCGCGAAATGCACAGGGCAAGATAAACAAGAGGAAAGAGAAATGAATCAGGAAGCAATCATCATTTGCGAATCCATGTATCTGGGGAACACGATGCGCCTGGCGAAGGCGATGGCGTTTGCGCTCAACTGCCGCGTCGTCTCCGCGGGCGAAGCGCTCGCGATGGATTTGTCGCAATACAAAGTGGTCGGTCTTGGATCGGGCATCTACTTCACCGCGCACCATCCGCTGCTCATCGAAGCGGCGGAGCGGCTCACCCCCGCGCAGCAGGCATTCGTCTTCTCGACGCACGGCGCGCCGATGGTTGGGCGCTATCATCACACCATCGAAAAAACGCTCAAGCAGCAGGGGGTTTGTCTGCTCGGCGGGTTTTCGACCAAGGGGTATGACTGCACGGGGCCGTTCATCCTCGTGAACGGCGGCAACAAGGGCAGGCCGAACGAGCGAGACGCCGGGAAAGCCATGCGGTTTGTCCGCCGCATACTGCCGCAATACGCGGTGGATTTGACCAAAGTGCCAAAGGGACATTTTGTGCATGTCACCGAGGCATGCATCGCCTGCGGCAATTGCGCCGCGGTTTGCCCGATGCAGGTGTTCACGATGCAGGCGGATGGGTCAAAGCCGGAGCGCGAGCAGGATTGCATCCATTGCAGCCTCTGCCAGCAGGCCTGCCCGGAGCGTGCGGTTCACATCCGTCACGGGTTTGCGGACGCGATCAACATCGCAAAGCGGCATGCGCACAGGCAGTCGCTCAACGGCTAAAACCAATATTGCAATACAAACAAAAAGGCCTCGCGGCCTTTTTGTTTGTATTTACGTGTGTTGTGTTATTCGCTCAGGGGAGCGGGGGTGAGGGGGAAGGGAGGTGGAAGTTCTTCAAGCATGGTGATACCCGCAATTGAGATGGTTTCATAGAAAGGTTATTCAGGCTGCGTTTTTAGCAGCTCCTTCTCATAAATCCGATACGTCTTCGTCTTTTCCATCCCAAGCCGCTCAAGCGCATTCTTGATATGAAGATTGTCCTCAAGGATATAGTTTGCCTCCATGCGGATGTTCTTCGGGCGTAGGTTTTGGTAGAGGTGGATGTACATCAGCGCGTCCAGCGCGCGCTTGTGCCACGCGGGATCGACCGCGAGGCCAAACAGGCGGTAGTCGCGCAGTTTTTTTACGCCGAAGATCAGCCGCGCCCAGCCGAACGGCAGCAGATTGCCTTTGATCTTTTTGAGCAGGATGTTGATATCCGGAAAGCCCAAACAGAAGCCGACGGGCTTGCCCTCGAACTCCACCATCCACACCGCGTCGGGATCGACGATGAGCTTGAGCTTTTTGAGCATATCCTCCATAACAGGCAGCTCCAGCGGCACATAGCCCCAGTTATCCGCCAGCGCGAGGTTGGAGATCTCCCAGATGGCGCGCGCGTCGTCCCGCAGATGCTTCATGTCCAGCCTTCGAATCGTGATACCCGGATACCGCGCCAGAAAGCGCTCGGCAAAGTCTTCATGCCGCTTGGGAATCTCATATCCCTTTGCCATGTCCGCCTCGTATACCAGGAGGTCTTTCACCTTCTCGTAGCCGGCGTTGGTGAAAAACGGGTGATAGTACGCCGGATTCCAGGGGGACATGTAGACGGGCGGGGTGTCGTAGCCTTCCAGCACGAATCCCCAGTTTTCTGCAGCGGGGTGAATCGGCCCGCGGATGGCGTCCATCCCGCGAGCCGTGAGCCACTCTTCCGCCGCGCGAACGAGCAAAGTCGCGGCCTCTGCGTTGTCGATGCACTCAAACGCGCCAAAGAAGCCAATCTTTGTCTGATAATAGTTGTTGAACGTATGGTCGATATACGCAATGGTTCTGCCGACGGGTTTGCCCGCGTCGTCCAGCGCCAGAAACAGCTCAAAATCGGAATTGCGCAGGATGGGATTTGCCTTTTTCGTATACGCCTGCGCCTCGTCGAGCCAGATGGGCGGCACATAGCACGGGTGCGCGCCAAAGATCGTTTGTGGTACGCGAACAAACTCGCTCATCTGCCGCCTGGTTGTCACCGCGATGACCCGCATGGATGTGTCCCCCCGTAAAATAAAAATGAATTGCATGAAAGATAAGCCTTGAGGGCAGTATATCAAGAGCCCCGTCAAAACACAATGTGAATGCGTGGCGAGCAAAGCATTTCTGAACAGAACGATGCTTTGTTATAAAATATACAAACAGCGCGCGAATATACGATATATTTTGCCCTGTTTCCTTTCTTTTTTAGATGGTGGCGGATATAATCAAACCTGTGACCCAACTAATATACATAGGATGAATGATCTGCGTTCGCACAGCGGCGCCTGGAGGAGAGAACACACATGTTTCAGCGCACGCGAAATTATGCAAAAGATTACGAACGCATCGGCAGTACGGTTCGATATAAAGGAAAGCACTATCGATTGACCATGGAGCAGCCCGCGCTGAACCGGCGCAAGGCGCTCTATGCGTTGTTGCTGCTATTAGCGCTTGTCCTGTTCTTCGCCGTCGGTTTCTCCGGCTCGCCTGCGCTCGGCGCGGGCGGCGGCACGACGCCTATCTATGTGGTGCTGCCGTATGTGCTGCTGTTGCTGCCGCTGGGGTTGGGGCTAGCGCGCGCGGTGCTGCTCGCGTTTCATTCCCGCCCGCTGGAATATGCGGAATATGACAAGTATCTCATCCAACAAAAAGCCGTTCTACTCTCTGCATTGATCACGTGCTGCGTTCTGCTTCTGGGCATGCTTGCGTTTCTGTTTTTTGGTGGCGCGGATGCCGCTAGGCAATGGGTGGCGCTCGTCGAAACCGGATTTTGCGCGATCTGTATATTTTTCGCTTTTCGTCAATATGATGCATTATTCGGGTGTATATCCATTGACGAACCTGTCAGCGTTCGATATGATATATGATAATAGCTACTAGTCGGCTATCTCATTCTTTATGCATACCCCACAAAAAAAACTAAGGAGGAAGTACGATGAACAAAAAGAGCAGCAAAGTCCTGGCGGCGTTGTTGGCACTCATCCTGTGCCTCGGCGTTCTGACGGCTTGCCAGCCGAAGACGACCACGCCCGAACCGACGGCAGAGGCCACAGCAGCCCCGACCGAGGCAGCAGAGGTAAGCACGGTTCCGCTTGTGGTAGCGGAAGGTGAGTTCTCCGAGAAGTTCTCTCCGTTCTTCGCGGATACGGTGTATGACGTCAACACGATGGAAATGACGCAGCTTATCATGATGACGACAGATCGTCTTGGTGGCATCGTCTACAACGCCATTGAGGGTGAAACGGTTCCGTACAACGGAACAGACTACACCTACACCGGACCTTGCGACATCTCTGTCAGCTATGATGAAGCGGCTGATGTCACGACCTATACCGTCAAGCTCAAAGAGGGCATCCTCTTCTCTGACGGCGTGGAAGCGACTGCCGATGACATCATCTTCACGTACTATGTGTTTGCCGACCCGTCCTATGTCGGCTCCACGACCCTCGGTTCCTATAACATCATTGGTCTGAAGAACTATCAGACACAGACCTCCGATGAAATCTACACCAAATATGATGCCCTGTTTGACACCATCTTCGCAGCAGGCGCAGATCACGTTTGGGCCGCCACCGATGCCTGGACCCAGGAGCAGCAGACTGCCCTGTGGGATGGCATCACCGCAGAATGGAAACTCGACGTGCAGGCGATTGTGGACTATGTCATCGCCAATTACCTCGTTGACGACTATGTTCCCAGCGTGTTCGCGGACAAGACCGCGGCAGACGTGACGGAAGACATGTATTATGCATACGCGCTTGCGATGTGGAACTTTGCGGCAGTCAACGCGGACGGCACACTGACCGGCAACGGTACCGGCACCGTCTATGACCTGACCAAAGCAATGCCGACCGTCGAAGACGTATACAACGAAGCGTTTGCCATCTATGCAGGCGATCCCGCTGCATACTGGGCAACCGAGAACGCCGGCAGCGTCGACGGCACCGATGTCGTTGGCACGGTGAAGAGCGTCTTCATCTCCGCGCAGGGCTCGCTTGACCCCGAGATGGCTGGCGGTATCCCGAGCATCGAAGGCATCAAGAAGATCGACAAGTACTCCGTTGAAATCAAGACCAAGGGCTATGAAGCACCCGCGGTTTATGCCCTCTTCGGCGGATATATCGCTCCGATGCATTACTACGGTGATGCTGCGCAGTATGACTACGACAAGAATATGTTCGGCCACCCGTTTGGCGATCTCTCGATCGCACAGGCCAAGACGACCGAGCCCATGGGCGCAGGCCCGTACAAGTTCGTGAAGTACGAAAACCGTATCGTCTATTTCGAAGCGAACGAGACATACTTCAAGGGCGAACCCGCCACGAAGTTTGTGCAGTTCAAAGAGACGATCGACTCCGAAATCGTTGCCGGTATCGTTGCTGCCACGGTTGACGTGGGCGACATGAACGGCTCCAAGAAAAACTACGAAGAAATCGCCGGCTACAACACCAACGGCGAAGTCTCCGGCGACGTGATCCACACCACCAAGGTCGATAACCTCGGCTACGGCTATATCGGCATGAACGCGGACACCGTCCTCGTTGGCACCGATCCGGCGAGCGCAGAGTCCAAGGCCCTGCGTAAGGCGATTGCCACCGTGCTGTCCGTCTACCGCGATGAGGCGTATGACAGCTACTACGGCGAGGCTGCCTCCGTCATCAACTACCCGATCTCCAACACCTCCTGGGCCGCCCCGCAGGCGACCGACGAAGGTTACAAGGTTGCCTTCTCCACCGATGTGGACGGCAAGGACATCTATACCTCCGCCATGACGATCGATGAGAAGTACGCAGCGGCAATTCAGGCAGCTGTCGGCTACTTCAAAGCGGCTGGCTACACCTATGACGAAGCAACCGGCATGCTCACGGCGGCACCCGCCGGCGCGAAGCTGAGCTATGAAGCGGTCATCGGCGGCGACGGCATCGGCGATCACCCCTCGTTCGCGGTTCTCACGGACGCATCGGCGGCGCTTGCCACCATCGGCTTTGAACTCAAGATCAACGACCTCACCGACACCTCCGTGCTCTGGGACATGCTTGATGCAGGCTCTCAGGAACTCTGGTGCGCAGCATGGCAGGCCACCATCGATCCGGATATGTACCAGGTCTATCACAGCTCCGGTATCATTGGCAGAGGCGGCTCTGATTCCAACCACTACCATCTTGACGACGCAACTTTGGATCAGCTGATTGTCGACGCCCGCAAGAGCGACGACCAGAGCTACCGCAAGGCGATCTATCGCCAGGCGCTCGACGTGGTTGCCGATTGGGCGGTCGAAGTCCCGGCCTATCAGCGCCAGAACAGCACGGTCTTCTCCACGGCGCGTGTCAACACCGACACGATCACGCCGGACATCACGACCTTCTGGAGCTGGCTCAAAGAAGTCGAGAAAGTTGCAATGCGGTAATAACTGCATCTAAATCAAACCGAACTTTGCGCCCGCTGCGTATCTGCGGCGGGCGCAAAGTTCCTGTCGTTATTGAGGGGTAGCCATGACAAAATTTATTGTTCGAAGGCTGATACTGGGTTTATTTATCGTTTTCTTCGGCGCGCTGGTGGCCTATGCGGTCGTCCGCAGTTTGCCGACCTCGTTTGTAGAGCGCATGGCGCGGCAACTCAGCGCGTTGCCGGGCGCAAAGAGTTACACGGAGCTGATCAGTCAGCTCAACAAGATGTACGGCCTCGACAGCTCGGTGCTCGAAGGATTTTTTAAATGGTTCGGGTATGCGATCCGCGGGGATTTCGGTTATTCCTGGAAGTTTAACCAGCCCGTTGTTGAAAAGTTCAACAGCGTCATCTGGTACTCCGTGATCATCAATGTGTTCACGTTTGTTCTGCAGGCTGTGATCTGCATTCCGCTTGGCATTCTCGCCGCGCGCAAGCAATACAGCGCGACGGACTATACGGTCACCGTCGTTGCGCTGATGGGTATCTCATTGCCCACGTTCTTTCTTGCGACGCTGCTGAAATATTTCTTCTCCATCAAGCTCGGCTGGTTTGACCTCTACGGCATCGTAGGGCGAATGCACGAGCAGATGAACAGCTGGCAGCAGGTGCTCGATATCGCGCACCATCTGGTGCTGCCTGTGGTTACGTTGATGATACTCTCCATTGGTGGATTGATGCGCTATACGCGCACCAATATGCTTGAGGTGCTCAATGCGGACTATATCCGCACCGCGCGCGCCAAGGGGCTTTCCGAAAAAGTGGTCATCAACAAGCACGCATTTCGAAACACATTAATTCCGTTGATCTCGTATATGAGCTATCTGCTGCCGGCTATGTTCAGCGGCTCGATGATCACGGAGACACTGTTTCAGATTCCGGGTATCGGCTACATCTCCTATCAGGCGATTACACAAGGCGATATTCCGTTTACCATGTTCTATATTGTGTTTATCGAAGTCTTGACGCAGTTCAGCTTGATTATCGCGGACATTTCGTACGCGGTTGCTGATCCTCGCGTCCGGGCGAACTGAAAGGAGGCGCGGCATGGAAACAAAAAACAAAGGATCCTTTGGCACACAAAAGCTGGACGACGAGCGCCGCGTCCGCGTTCTATCCCCGGGTATGCTGGTCTTCAAGCGCTTTATGCGCAATAAGCTTGCGATCACGGGCCTTGTCATACTCGTGGTGATGTTCGCGTTCTCCTTCCTGGGCGGAATCATCACGCCGTACAGCCAGAGCAAGGTGTTCAAGCATGATGAAGAGATCATGAAGGAATACGCAACCTGCATGCTCAGCACGGATTATCGCTTTACCGTGCGTCCGGGTGCAGTGCTGCCGGAGGTTGCGTATGCGCAGGCAATACTCGCCATCTCAAAGAACGCTGCGTCATTTGTCTATTCGGACAGGACGTATTCCCTCGTCAAGGAAGGTGAGGATTTCTATACCATCGGAGACGCGCTGATGATTGCAAATGCGCGCACACTCGCGGGTAAGTTCTCGCTCAGCGTGGTGGAGGCGACGGGCTTCGTTGCTTCGGACGAGTTCACCGCGGCAGCGCAAGCCGCAGCTGCGGCGAAGCAGACGCAATTTGAAGCAGACGGCACGATCTACACCATGTCTAACGAGGGCAAGAGCAGCGCAATCTATCACGTGGAGTCTATCGCTCTTGCGACACGCCGCGTGTTCGACCCCTATGACGAGACCAACAAGACACTCACGACGAGCTTTGCGTTTCGCTACGCGGTCGAGCTTGCGCGCGTCAAGGGACTCACGGAGTTCACGCTCGACGGCGTGACCTATGCCATCTCCGGCGAGTCAAATGACCTGACCGTCTCGATTCAGGATGGCGGCACGCTCGCGCCGATCTGCTCGGTTTCGGATATCCTCGTTTCGCCGAACGCAAACGACATCTTCCTCACCGCGGAGTTCAAGTCGATCATCCGCGAGGCGATCCGCGCAAAAGAGACCAAGTTTGTCTATGCGGACGAGACGGGCGAAAACGTGGACTATCGCATCGACCGCGTCAACACCACCTATACCGTGCGCACGCTTAAGGAATCCCGCGTGATCACGATGTTTGAGTTCCCGTCGGCGCAGCACCTGCTGGGCACCGACAGCAACGGCATGGACGTCATGACCCGGCTCATGTACGGCGGGCGCATCTCGCTGATGGTCGGCTTTGTCGTTGTGATTCTAGAGACGCTAATCGGCGTCGTGCTCGGTGGAATCTCCGGCTACTTCGGCGGCTGGATCGATACGGCGATCATGCGTTTTGTCGATCTCTTCAACTGTATTCCGTTTTATCCGATCGTCATGATCATCGGTACCGTCATGGACAAGATGGAGATCGATCCGATCAAGCGAATATTTATCCTTATGGCGGTGTTGGGCATATTGGGCTGGACGAGTATCGCGCGCGTGGTGCGCGGCCAGATTCTCTCGCTGCGCGAGCAGGATTTCATGGTCGCAACCGAAGCCACAGGCATCCGCGTTTCGCGCAGAATCTTCCGGCATCTCGTGCCGAATGTCATGCCGCTCTTAATCGTGCAGGCCACGATGAGCCTCGGCGGCATCATCATTACGGAAGCCACGCTCTCCTTCCTCGGCCTCGGCGTGAAATACCCGCTGGCCTCCTGGGGCAGCATCATCAACGCGGCAACCAATGTCCACGTGATGACAAACTACTGGTTCATCTGGATCCCGGCAGGATTGCTCATCGTGCTGACGGTGCTTGGATTCAACTTCGTCGGCGACGGACTGCGGGATGCGTTTGATCCCAAGATGAAGAGGTAGGGAAAAGTATGGCAATCTTTGGAAAAAAAGCAAACGGGCACGGTCAGGATTATATCTCCGCCGGTGAATCGCGCAAGATTTCGCGCGACAACAGGCGCATCACCGACCGCATTGAAAAAGAGCGCAACCGCAGGCATGTCCCGGAGGAAGAATACATCACCACCATGCGCGACCCTAACAACGTCGCCGAGTTTGACAACCTGCACACCTATTTCTTCACCGACATCGGCACGGTCAAGGCCGTGGACGGCGTGACGTTCGACATCCCGATGGGCAAGACCGTCGGCGTCGTAGGCGAGAGCGGCTGCGGCAAGAGCGTCACAAGCCTTTCGCTCATGCAGCTCGTGCAGCGTCCGCAGGGGCAGATCGTCGAAGGCGCCATCCGCGTCAACACCGGAGAAGCGGTCTACGACATCGCTAAAACGCCCACCGAGGCGATGCAGCGCATCCGCGGCAACTATGTCTCGATGATCTTTCAGGAGCCCATGACGAGCCTCAACCCCGTGTTTCGCGCGGGCGCGCAGATCGACGAGGTCATCCAGCTGCACAACCCGGAGATGACGCCAGAGCAGGTGAAGGCCAGAACGCTGGAGATGCTGGAGCTGGTCAACATCGCAAACTGCGAAGGTGTTTACCAGATGTATCCGCATGAGCTTTCCGGCGGCATGCGCCAACGCATCATGATCGCCATGGCGCTGAGTTGCAACCCGCGCCTGATCATCGCAGACGAGCCGACCACTGCGCTGGATGTCACCATCCAGGCGCAGATTCTCGACCTGCTCAGAAACCTCAAAAACAAGATCAACTCCTCGATCATGCTCATCACCCACGACCTCGGCGTGGTTGCCGAGATGGCGGATCTGGTCGTCGTCATGTACGCAGGCCGCATCGTGGAAAAAGGTACGACCGAGGAGGTTTTCCTGCACCCCGCGCACCCGTACACGATCGGACTGATGGAATCCAAGCCTGTCGTCGGGCGCGAGCGGGAGCGGCTCTACAGCATCCCCGGATCGGTGCCAAACCCGATCAACATGCCAGACTATTGCTATTTCCGCGACCGCTGCGAGCGGTGCTGCGACTGCTGCAAGGGTGAATATCCCGGAGAGATCAAACTTTCCGAAACGCATTCGGTGAGCTGCTATCTCTACGCGGATCAGGGGGTGAGCAAATGAACGACGATATCGTAATGGAGGTCAAAGACCTCAAGAAATATTACCCGATCAAGGCCGGCATGTTCGGCCGCGTGGTGGGGCAGGTGCGCGCCGTGGACGGCGTAAGCTTCCGCATCCGCCGCGGCACGACGATGGGTCTCGTGGGCGAGAGCGGCTGCGGCAAGACCACCATCGGCAAGACGCTCCTGCGCCTCAACGACAAGACCTCCGGCGCCGTGCTCTTCAAGGGCACGGAGTTGTTTGATCTGTCACACCATGAGCTTCGCAAAATCCGCCCGCAGCTGCAGATCATCTTTCAGGACCCGTATTCGAGCCTTTCCCCGCGCATGCCGGTCGGCGAGATCATCGGCGAGGCGGTGCGCGAACACAAGCTCGTGCCGGAGTCGGATTTTGACGACTATATCACCAAGATCATGCGCGCTTGCGGCCTTCAGCCGTATCACAAGGATCGCTATCCGCATGAGTTCTCCGGCGGGCAGCGCCAGCGCATCTGCATCGCCCGCGCGCTCGCGCTCAACCCGGATTTCATCGTCTGCGACGAGCCGGTCTCCGCGCTGGACGTGTCGATCCAAGCGCAGATCATCAACCTGCTGGAAGACCTGCAAAAGCAGTTCGGGCTGACCTACCTGTTCATCTCGCACGATCTGTCGGTCGTGGAGCATATTTCAGACACGGTGGGTGTTATGTATCTGGGCGACATGGTGGAATACGGCAACAAGAAGGATATCTTCGCTAAGCCGATGCATCCCTATACGCAGGCGCTATTTTCGGCGATTCCTGTGCCGGACCCCACGGTGAAAATGAACCGCATCATACTCGAGGGCAGCATCCCCTCGCCCGCAAATCCGCCGAGTGGTTGCAAGTTCCACACCCGCTGCCAGCACTGCATGGAGATTTGCAAAACTGTCGTGCCGAAGCGCTATGAGGCAGGCAACGAACACTTTGTCGTTTGCCACCTCTACGGAAAGTAAGCCCGTGACGCGGCGGGAAGCGCGTGAAGGCGCCTGGGAAGACGACGGGCGCACCATCGTCAACATGAATGTCGATGGAATGCCTGGTTACCGGCGGGATCTCGATGTTCAGGCGGGCTGGCAAGCACCGGAGCACGCAAAGAAACGCGAGATGCCTTCCGCGCGCGAAACGCGGATGATTCTATGGGCCAGCATGAAATGGGCGTTTCTTTTTTCAGCCGGATTTTCGCTGATCCTCGTGCTGTTTGTCCTGTTCTGCGTCAAGGTCTGGTTTGCGTAAACAAGTAATTGCATAACTACAACACAATGCGCGGGAGTTTTCCGCGCATTGTTTTTTGTCTATGCCAGATGTATGTTTGATAGAATCTGATACAATAAGATGAAAGAAATGAATCCTTTTTACAAGCATTCAGAGGTAGATATGAAAAAGATCGCCGTCGTTTCGGATTCCTTTAAAGGATCGCTCACATCCAGTGAGATTTGCCAGATCGTTCAAGAGCAAGCCGCGCGCTTTTTCCCCGCGTGCGAAATCGTCGGCCTTCCGGTTGCGGACGGCGGCGAGGGCACGGTGGATAGCTTTCTGGAGTGCATGGCGGGAGAAAAGGTTTTTGCTGAGGTGGCTGGGCCGTGTTTTGCGCACGTCGGGTCGTTCTACGGCAGATTCGGCGAGACCGCAATCATCGAGATGGCGGCGGCGGCAGGCTTACCGATGGTTGGCGACGACAAGAACCCGACGCGCACGACCACCTACGGCGTGGGCGAGCTGATGCGGCACGCGCTGGAGCACGGAGCGAAGCGGATTATCCTCGCGCTCGGCGGCAGCGCAACCAACGACGGCGGCTGCGGAGTAGCGGCTGCAATGGGGACACGATTTTTCGACGCAGCAGGGGAAACGTTCGTGCCCGTCGGCGGCACGCTTTCGAAGATTGCGCACATCGACAACGCGGAGACACTGCGCCTGCTTTCCGGCGTAGAGGTCGTCGCCATGTGCGATATCGACAACCCCATGCACGGGCAACGGGGCGCGGCTTACGTCTTCTCTCCGCAAAAGGGAGCGGATGCCAGCATGGTACACTTCTTGGATCAGCAGCTGATCTCGTTGGATCAAACTTTCGCGCGTGAGCTTGGCAGAAGCGTTGCCAGCATACCCGGCGCGGGTGCCGCGGGTGCGATGGGCGCGGGCGCGGTTGCGCTCTTTGGCGCGCGGCTAAATCCCGGCATCGAGACCGTGCTGGATACCGTCCGCTTTGAGGAGCGGGTTGCGGGCGCAGACTTCGTGATCACCGGCGAGGGCAGTCTGGACAGCCAGAGCCTGCGGGGGAAGGTCGTCATCGGCGTTTCCCGCCGCGCACAGCGGATCGGTATTCCCGTGTTCGCGGTGGTGGGCGATGTTGGCGACGACATCGACGAGGCGTATCGCGAGGGGGTCACCGCAATCTTCAGCACGAATCATCTGGCGATTCCGTTTTCGGAGGCAAAGCTGCGCAGTAAGCAGGACTATCGCCTGACGATCGAAAACCTCTTTCGCGCGCTGGCGGCGCTGGAAGCGAGAACATAAAGAAAATGGCATGCAAAAGCGCGGAAGCAATATTGCCTCCGCGCTTTGTTCTGAGTTGAATTCAAATCAAATCAAACGGGCTACGCCCGCAATATCTTCTCTATGCTCTTGCCCTTGGCAAGCTCGTCGATGAGCTTGTCCAGATAGCGAATCTGCTTCATCAGCGGGTCTTGTATCTCCTCCACGCGATAGCCGCAGATCAGCCCCGTGATCTGTTCACGTTTGGGATTCATCTTCGGCGCGCCGTCAAAGAACGCATCAAACGAAGCCGCGCTGTCAAGCTGCTGCTGCAAGCCAGCCGCATCGTATCCGGTCAGCCAGAAGATGATCTGGTCAACCTCTTCCTTTGTGCGGCCTTTTCTCTCCGCCTTTTTGATATAGAGCGGATAGACGTCCGAAAACGGCATTTTGAATGCACGCGGGTTGCTGTTCATGCGGAATCCTCCTTTGGTAGAAGCTATGTTCAGCATATAAGAAATCTGCCTAGCATGGAAGAGACAATATCACACAGGGAATCTTTTTCAGCGTAAAAAACGCCTCATTATCGCGCGGTAGCGCCGCCCGACGAACCGAAAAACGAATTCCCTTGCTCATAACACCCCACGTTGATAGAATGATTAAGTAGCCGTTTAGAAAAACCAGAGCCAGGGAGGTGCAGTTGTGAAACGGGTTCGATCCGCCAAAAAGAGCTTGATCAAGTATTTTTTGATCCTGCTGCTCATCACGCTGCTCTGCCTTGTCTCCTACGGCGTCTATTCCGTCTGGATGTATGAACAACAGCTGATCTTCAGCAATCAGGCCGCGCTGGACGTCTACTCCAACAGCCTGATTTACGAGTTGCAGGATTTGACTTCCTTCAATCAGGACATCTATTCCAGCGATACGGACTTCCGGCTGCTCGCCAACAAGGCAGATACGTTGACCGACGATCAAAAGATATTGCCGGAATACAACCTGCGCAAGCTGATGAATAACCGCGTGCCGAACGCGGGCGCGATCTTTCTGTTCAACAAATCCCGCTCGGAGTTTTTCTATTGCTTCGGTTCGGATTTTGTGGGCGGAATTTTCATACCACAGCTGATGCAGTATATGAGCCAGATCTGCGAACAGTGGCTCGACGGCAATCAGTCAGACATGATGCGCTGGACTGCGTTTTCCGATGAGGATACCGTGCTCATGATGAACGCTTACCGTCTGAATGATCTTTATATCTGCTCGATTCTGGATCTCAACGCGTTCATCAGCACGCATACGGAAGGGGTAGACTCGATTAAGTATTCGTTTTTCACGAAGGATCGAATCCTGACCAACGCGGACTACGCCGCCGAGGAGGGCATCACGCTGGAGATGATCCAGAGCGCGGATGCAAACCTCGTGAAGAATTTCTACATCGGCAACATCATTCAATCGGACTATTATCCGGCGTTCGGCATCGGGCTTTCCGGCATCATGTCGCTGCAGGGCATCTGGAGCTATTCGCGCATTTCCGTGATCCTGTTTTTGATCGTGTTCATCGTCATCTGCGGGCTGTTTTTTGTGATCTATGCGTTCATTGACCGCATCCTGATCTACCCGCTCAACCAGATTACCAACGCCTCGCGTCAGCTTTCGGGTTCGGCGGAGGTGGTAAAGACCAATCAGGAGAACCTTTTGGAGTTCTCCACCATCCGCGTGGCGCTGGATCGCCTCGTCGAGCAAAAAGTGCAGCTCGAGCAGGACAACCAGACCAAGACGCAGGAGACGGAGCACGCGCTCTTGCAATACTATCAGCTCCAAACGCGCTCGCATTTCTTCCTGAACTGCCTAAAGAGCCTGTATCATATGTCCGAGCGCGGCGAGATCGAAAAGATACGCCTGATGATCCTTGCGTTTTCCAACCACCTGAGATACGTCTTTCACGACAATCTGCTGCTCGTGACGCTCAAATCCGAGCTGGACGAGGCGCAGGATTACTATCAGATCATCCAGATGGATCGTGCGCACCCGCTGCTTCTCGACCTTGAGGTCGACCAGACCCTGCTGGACTGCCGCGTGCCGCCGCTGGTCGTGCAGACGTTTTTAGAAAACTCCTACAAATACAACACCAACAGCAAGAAGTTTTTGCGCTTTGGTGTAGAGATCGACCGGATCGAGATCGAGTCGAAGCCTTACATGCGCCTGCGACTCAGCGACAACGGCGCGGGATACAGCAATGAGGTGCTCAAGAAGCTCTCCGAGCCGGACGAGCAGTTTGAGCAGTATCACATCGGCATCAGCAACCTCAAGCGCAGGATGGCGCTGATCTATCAAAACGATTTTCAGGTGGCGTTTTTCAACGCGCCAAACGGTGGTGCGTGTTCGCTGATCTATCTGCCGCTGCAAACCGAGGAGAGGAGAGAAGAGCATGAACGTACTGATCGTTGACGATCAAATCTCCGTGCTCAACAGTATCCTCTCCGGTGTGCGCTTTCGCGAGCTGGGCATCGACGTGGTGCGCGCCGCGACGAGCTCGGAGCAGGCGCTGGAGGTATTTGCCGAGATTCCCATCGACATCATGCTCACCGATATCGAGATGCCCGGCGAAAACGGGCTGGAGCTCAACCGACAGGTGCAGGCGCGCTATCCGGACACGCTGAGAATCCTGTTGACGTCGCATGCGGAGTTTGCCTATGCGCAGGAGAGCATCAAGCTCGGCTGCTTTGACTATCTCTTGCAGCCGGCTCCCTATGAGGTCATCGAGGAGTGCCTGCGCCGCGCCCTGCAGCACCTCTATCAGCAGCGCAAGCGCGAGCGATTGCAGCAATATGGGCAGTTGCTCGAGACCAACGAAACAGAGCTGATGAACCATGTGGTGACGCAGCTGTTTTCCCGCATTCCAGAGGATTTCGAATCTTCGCTGGAGTTTCTCAACAAGATGGGGTATCCGATTCACAAGGACAAGCGGGTGCAGATCATCTTCATCAACGTGCAGTCGTTTCGCAACTCCAGCGAGCCGATCTTCTCGGAAAAAGCCACGCACAAAGCCATCTCCAATGCCCTCAAACAGGCAAACATGATCTATCCCGTGCTCAAGCTCAGCACCGTCAACCGGTTTCGTCTGTTTGTTCTGGTGCTGTTCTCCGCCTCGGAGGAGGAGCTTGTGATCACGTCCGAGCAGTATCAGGCGTTTTACGAGATGCTCTGCGCCGAGATGCCGGGCGAGACACTGGCCTGCTATGCGGGCAACTGGGTCGCCTGCAAGAACATGCGGGATGAGATCAAGGTGATTCATCAGTATCTCGACGAAAACATCAGCAACACCAGCGGCATCTACCTCATCTCCGGGCAAAACATCACAGCAAGCGCCTCCACCAACCTTGCCGAGAGCGCGGAGCGCTGGAAAACACTGATCGCCGCGGGACAGAAACGAATTCTGGAGAGCGAAATCGATTCGTTCCTGAAAAACACCATCGCCAACAGCAAGAACAAGTTCAAATCCCTCTGCGAACTGCACCAGCAACTCACGCATATCTTCCTCGGGTTCTTTTACAACAACAATTCGGATATGAGCGAGCTGTTTCACGAGGGCTATACCTATACCGACTATATGGATAGCTTCAAGGACGTGGAGTCACTCAGAAAAGGCGTGAGCTTCATGCTCAACGCCGTCGACAGCGCGCAGCGGCACAACATGCCAAAGAGCGATGTGGAGCGCGCAAAGAGCTACATCGCCAACAACATCGCAAACCCCATCACGGTCAAGGACGTTGCAGATCATGTCAACCTCAGCGCGGAGTATTTCACAAAGCTCTTCAAGCGCGAGACGGGGCAGAACATCAAGGAATACATCGCGCTGAGTAAGGTTGCCGCGGCAAAGGAGATGCTCGAGCACTCCAACATCTCCGTGGGTATGATCGCGCTGGAGCTGGGGTATTCTTATTTTTCGCATTTTACGCAGGTGTTTAAGAAATACGAAAACATGACGCCGAGCGATTACCGCAGTAAGTTCTCTTCTTTGATCGAGAAATAAACAGGCTTCCCGCAAAAAACAATAGGCAAACAAAAGACACGGCAGACGATTTCTCGTCTGCCGTGTCTTTCTCAGGAAGGAGTCTGGTCGTTTGGTTGCTCTGTAGGAGGAAGCTTGTTGCGTAATCTTTTTCAGCCTTGCCGGACGGCAAAGCAGGAATCGATCAAATAGTTATCCGCCTCGTTGAGGCGCAGTTTTTTCGTCGTGATCGCGAGTCCTTCCGCCGACTGCGCAAAGAGCAAAACCGTCTCAAACCAGCCGTTGAGCCAGCGGATGCGTAGCTCCAGCGCGCCGTCCTCGGTCAGCCGCGCGGTGGCGGCATAGGCGCCCAATCCGGGAAACGGAGAGGCAGCATAGCGTTTCTGCAGTGTGCCGTCGAGAGATGCGCAAATCTCCGCGATGGATTCCAACGTCAACTTTAGCAGTCCGCCGGAGACCACAAGAGAGAAGTCGTGAATGGGGAGATCGTGCGAAGGGGTGCGAAACGCGGCAAAGAGATCTCCCACGCCCGGAGGAGCCACGGCAAACCACGGATCGAACACGCCGGATCGCATCGTGTATGTGCCGTTCCAGCGCTCGTCAGGAAGTGTCTCGCTTGTTTCCCCGAGCGATAGCGACAGAGATTGTTCCATCGCGAGCAGCGCGCGGTGCGCCGCCTCAGCGGGCGGGAGCGGCTCGTCTTGTAGTTGGAGGAGCAGGTGCTCATAGAGCGTGTCCAGTGTTTTCTGCGGGCCGACGGGCGCAAACGCGCCCTCGTGCAGCGAGATCACGAGCTCTTTTTCCGGCCAGATGATGCCGTATTGCCCTTGCCCGCCGTCAAAGCGGAACACGCCGGGAATGCTGCATGCCCAGAGCTGATAACCGTAGCCGCATCTGCCGTCCTTTTGCTCCGGCGCATAGGGATTCTCAATCTGAATCGAAAGCGCTTCTTTGACGAAACCCGCGTCGAGCACCTGCTCACCGTTCCACGTTCCACCGTTGCAATACAGCTGCGCCAGCCGCAGGTTGTCTTCCGTTGTCGCAAACGTGCCCGGCTCGCCGTCGATGCCGTTCGGGAATTTCAGCCAGACGAAGTGATCCGCATCGATGCCGATCTTGTCAAACAAGCGCGGTGTGAGATAGTCCTTCATGTTCTGCCCGGTGCGTTTGAGAATGATAGCGCCGAGCATGCAGGAGCCGGCGGAGTTATAGGCAAAGTGCGTGCCCGGCTCATAGGCCATGGGCGTTGCGAAATAGTTGCCGATCCAGTCTCCGGTCATGTCGGGGTGGTGCGCCATGCCGTTTGTCATCGTCAGCACGTGGCGGATGGTGATGCGGCGTGTCCGTTCGTCGAGAGTGAGGTTGCGCTGCGCGATCTCCCCGGCAAACACGTCCGCCATGCGCTCGTCGAGCGAGAGGAGCCCTTCCTGCATGGCGATGCCGATCGCGGTTGCGGTATAGCTCTTGCCAAAGGAGTGGTTGCTGTGGACGAGTTCTGCGCGATAGGGCGACCACCAGCATTCGGCGAACACCTTGCCGTGGCGTGCCATCATCAGGCCGTTCATGGTGGTGAGGTCATGGCTCAGCGCGGTTATGCATTGCGCAACCTGATCGCTGGAGAGCCCGATTTCCTCCGGCGTGCAGCGCGGCAAATCCTGTTTACCCATTGGCACGCTCCTTTTTCTGCGCGAAATAGAAATACGTCATCGCCAGCAAAATCAGCACGCCGCAGAGGGTGAACACCAGCTGATAGCCCGCAAGCCCCGCAACCTGCCCCAGAATCGCGCCGGCGACCATTGGGCCGACGCCCTGACCGACGTCTCCGCCGAGAAAATAGGTGCTGGTTGCAACGCCGCTTTTTTCGCGCCCGACGTGGTTGATGCAGCCCGCCTGGAGCGACGGTTGCGCCGCGCCCTGCCCGACCGCGCGCAGAAAGGCGGTGAACAGGATCAACCAGAGCGAGCTGCTGTGTCCGAGCAGAAACATGGAGAGCGCCGTGATGATCATGCCGGGGAACACGGTGTATTGGATGCCCTTTGCGTCCATGAGTTTTCCCGCAAGCGGGCGGATGAGAAAGAGAAACACCGCGTATACGGTGAAGTATACGCTGATGCCGACAACGCCCTGCACATCCGCAAACAGCACGAGGTACGACGAGATGATGCCGTTGACAAACGAGAGCGTGGAGTACGGCAGCGTGTAGGGAAGCGCACGCGGCTCGATGATGTCGCGCGCGGTGATTTTCCGATTCGCTGTGGGTTTAGGCTGATGCAGGTCTTTCATAAACACCAGCAGCACGCAGGTCAGCGTGGGCAGTATTGCCGCCGCGATAAACGTCTCTTTCATGCCCAGCGCGGTTGCGATGGCAAGCCCCGCCGCGGGCGCGCAGGCCGAGCCGATGAGTTGGCTGATGCCCATATAGCCGATGCCTTCGCCCATCTTCTCCTGCGGAATAAAGCGGATGATCAGGGAAACCTGCACCGTACTACCGACGGCGAAGCCCAGTCCGCTGAGGATACGAAAGACGAAGATCAGCGTTAAATTCGTCGTAAATGCAAAGCCAAGCAGGCCGATTGCCATGAGAATATTACTCGCAACCAGCAGCCAGACGTTGTTGAGTCGGTCTGCCATCAGCCCGCAAAACGGGCGGCTCACGAGCGAGGTCAGCGAAAACAGGCCAACGATGACGCCGGCTAGTGCAATTGTGATGCCGATGCCGGTGAGGTATTTGGAAAGTATTGTGACCACCATGAAGAAGGAAAACGCACTCAGCGTGCTGATGATCAGCACGAGGATGTATTGCCTGTTCCAGAGTTTTGCGGGAGCGGAGGTTGTTTGTATCGTTTCCACGGTTGGTTCCTCTCAAAAAGCGAGGGCACGGGGTGCCCTCGCTCTTGTTTGTGGTTCGTTCGGGTTAGTTCGCGGCGAGCCAGGCGTCGAGCTGTGCCTGTTTCTCTGCGATGACGGCTTCGATGCCTGCATCGCGGAGCGCTTGCTGGAAGACGGGCAGCACTTCAGCGATGTTGACTTCGCCGTTGATCAGCGGCAGATAGTACTGCGCGATGACGTTGCTGCAAGCGGTGATCTGGTCTGCGACCGGGGTGCTGTCAAAGGTGAAGCCCAGCGCGAGGGAATCCTTCGCGGCTTTGTTGGACTCGACCATCATTTCCCACATATTGTCGGGCTGATAGTACCAAACCGGGCAGCCGGAGGAGTTGGGCAGGTTGTAGGAAGCGCCAAGGCCGGTCCAACCGCAGTTGGTCATGTCTTTGCCTTCGGGGAAACGGACTAAGCCTTTGTCGTCGACGATGTAGTTCTCCCCTTCGATGCCGTTGCCGAGGAGGTTTGCGGCTTCCGCGTTGGTGTAGAACACCTTCAGTACGCGCATGGCTGCTTCTTTGTTTTCGCAGAAGCTGGTGATGTGCCACTGATACGTGGTGGCGTTGCCGGTGGTGATGAGGCTGTCTCCCAGCGTGGTGCCGACGATGTTGTCGCCGTAGGTCTGCTGGAGGTTGGCTTCATAGATGAATTCATCGAGGTTCCAGCAATAGCCGGGGGTGCCTTCGGTGATGCCGAACTGGAGACTCATGAGCGTGGGGTTCGTGTTGCTCATCGTGTCGGGATTGAAGATACCGTTGTCAACCCAGACTTTTACGTTGTCGAGCAGGTTGAGGAAATAGTCAGACTCGTAGTAGTTCACAACCGAGGTGCTGTTGAGCGGATCGGTCAGAACGCCGAGGTAGTTGGTGTCTCCAAGGTAATCGATGTCTTTCGGGATCCAGTAGGTCTGCGTTGCGCCGGGGACGTAGAACTTATCCGGGCTTGCTTGCTTCATGGCAACCAGCGCGGTGGTCACGTCGTCGAGCGTCTTGATGGTCGACCAGTCGATGTTCGCGGCGGTGGACGAGCCTTCCTTGACGATGTAGATCATCGGAGAGGAATACGGGCCGTAGGACGGCAGACCGTAGTACTGGCCGTCGATCTGGCTGCACGCGAGCACGCCGGGCACATCTGCAAACAGATCAAGGATGCCTTGACCGTCGGATTCGAGCAGGTCATTCAGCGGAGCCAGCTGGCCGTTTGCGTAGAGCGTGCTCATCGGCATATACCAGAAGGACGAGAAGATATCGATGGAATCTTCACCGCCGGTGAGCATGAGGTTGAACTGGGTGTTCATGCTCGAGAAATCGACGGGCACGAGATCAATCTCGGCCTGCGCTTCTTCACGCATGATGACGTTGAGCGCTTCCTCAATCTTCGCTTCCGAATCGGTCGCAAAGATTCTGGTGTACGCCATACGGATGACGGGCAGCGGGCCGTCCGCGGGGGCGGCTTCGGTTGCGGGCGCTGCGGCTTCTGCCGGGGCTGCCGCTTCTTCGGTGGTTGCGGCGGGCGCGGCGCAGGCGCCGAGCATTCCTACGAGCAGGAGCATCGCAAGAATAGACAATAGGGCCTTGTGCATTTTCATGTGGTCTCTCTCCTTTTATGAATTTGTTCGTTGTGGCATTGTGTTTCAAGATGAGGCAGACCGCCTCTGACAAGGCAATCATAGCAAAGCGTTTCACGGCGGTGCCATCACATTTCTGGCTCCTTTTATCATATTTCCGATCAGATGCAGGTAAAATTCCTGTTTGAGCACGATAAAAATCATCGCTTCTACGCTTTTTGTTAAAAAACGTGTGATTGGAATGCGTTTCTTGGCTTGTTTGAGTTTTTTGGGGAGATGAGTTTTTTGGCAGATAGGCACGAATTCGCTTTGGAAAACAGACGAAAAACGATGAAGTCAAGTTATTTGATCAGAACCCTTCAGAAATCTAACAAATCTGGTCGGAATTTTGATAGTTCGGCGGATTTCTTTTTGATACGATCTTGTCAGGGTGCAGTTTCTCGCACATGTCGCACCATCGTCTGTCTCACATTCATCACAAGGCATATCGTAATGCAACCCTTCACGGAGGATTATAAATGGAAAAAATGACAAAGGCGTCGGTCAAACGGCAGCTGACCCCTTCTGAAAAGTCGTATCAGAGGCTGAGAAGAAGGCGGCGGTTTCTGCGCTTTTTGCCGCTTTATATCATGCTCATCCCGGGAGCTGTGTATTTGATCATCAACAACTACCTGCCGATGGCGGGGCTACTCATCGCGTTTAAAAAGATCAACTACGCGTTGGGCATCTTCAAAAGTCCCTGGGTAGGCTTGAGCAACTTCAAATATCTCTTCAGCAGCCCGGATGCGTTGCTTGCGCTGCGCAATACGGTTTTGTATAACCTGGGCTTCATCCTGATCGGCAACCTGCTAGCCATCGTTGTGGCCATCGCTCTGGACAGCGCGAAGAACAAATACTTCAAGCAGGTCAGCCAGGTCGTCTTCCTGATTCCGTTTTTGCTCTCCACCGTCATCGTCAGCTACATCGCGTTTGCGTTCCTGAGCCCGTCCAACGGCTTTATGAACAACACGATCCTGCCGCTGCTTGGCGTGGACGACCCGATCAAATGGTACAACGAGTCAAAATACTGGCCGGTAATCCTCAACATCGTCTATCTCTGGATGTCGTTTGGATACAGCTCGATTCTCTACTATTCCAGCGTCATCAGCATCGATAAAACCTATTATGAAGCGGCGGTGGTGGACGGCGCAAGCATCTGGCAGCAGATTTTGCACATCACGCTGCCCGGCATCAAGCCCACGATCATCACGCTTGCGCTACTCTCGATTGGTAGAATCTGCTATTCGGACTTCGGGTTGTTCTATCTGATTCCGCAGCACAGCGGGCTGCTCTACGCCACCACGCAGACCATCGACACCTTCGTTTACCGGGCGCTACTGGAGCTCAACGACGTCGGGCGCTCTTCGGCAGCAGGGTTTTTGCAATCTATATTCGGCTTTGTCCTCGTGTTTGGCGCAAATCTGCTCGTCGGCAAGCTGGACAAAGAGAGCGCACTGTTTTGACGAAGGAGAGATGCTATGCGTAAGCACATGAAAGAGCTCACTCAACAACGCACGCACTCCCTTTTCGCGGAGGAAAGAAACAATGGTTAATAACAGCAAAGTATTCAGCTTTTTCGTCAACTCCCTGTTGGTGGTGTTGATTGCCGCGTGCATCATCCCGTTCTGGCTCCTGTTTGTCAGCTCGGTGACGTCGGAAAGCTACTTGATTCAGCACGGCTACTCGCTTGTGCCAAAGGAGTTCAGCTTCGATGCCTACAAGTATCTTTGGGAGGCTAAGGATTCCATCGGCAGAGCGTATCTCATGAGCGTTCTCATCGCGGGCATCGGCGTGATTGCAAACATCGTGCTCACCGTGCTCTTTGCCTATCCGCTCTCGCATAAGGACCTGCCGGGGCGCGGCGTGATCTCGTTCTTTCTGTTTTTCACGATGCTCTTCAACGGTGGTCTGGTACCGACGTATATGGTCTACACAAACCTCATCAACGTCAAAGACACGCTGGCGGGCATGATCGTGCCGTATCTATTGATGAACGCGTTTTTCGTGATCATCATGCGCACGTATTTTACGTCCAGCATACCCGGCGAGGTGCTGGAGGCGGCGCGGATCGACGGCGCAAACGAGGTGCAGAGCCTGCTCAAGATCGTGCTGCCCATGAGCAAGCCCATCATCGCGACCATCGCGCTGATGACGCTGATCGCCTACTGGAACAACTGGACAAACGGCGTGTATTTTCTCACCACGCGGACGGATTTTTACGGTATCCAAAACTATCTCAACGACGTGATGAACAAAGCCGCGTTCCTGCAATCACACATGAACGGCATGATCAACGCAAAAGCCGTGCCAAACATCAGTGTGCGTATGGCAATCGCGGTCATCGCGGTGCTGCCGCTGATGGTGGCGTATCCCTTCTTCCAGAAATATTTCGTCAAGGGCATCACGCTCGGTTCCGTCAAGGGCTGATTTCCCTGTTCAGCCGCGGCGCGTTTGCTCCTTCTTACGCGCCGCGGAAAATGAGCGCCAGGCAAGCGCAACCGCTCTGTTGGAGTTCTGCGATTTGGCTCTACCGTGGCCCGGTTTAACACCGGGCGGCTGTCGCGGGCGATCCCTTTCGAAGCGGAGCGAATGAAACACATTGTCCGGCGTTTATTTTTCCGAAAAAATGAAAACGTTTACAATAGTTTATTGTTCAAGATGCGATAGAACAAGTTACCGTAATTGCAGTTATTAAAACATTTGTATTCTGGAGAGCAAAATGAAAAAAGTGGAAAACAAGATCATGCTCATCACCTATTCCAACACCATGGGCGAAGATCTCAAGGCGTTGGATCGCGTGCTCAAGCGGCATTTTTCCGGCGTGTTCGGCGGCGTGCACGTGCTGCCGTTCTTTCCTTCGTCGGGAGATCGCGGCTTTGCAGTCATTCATTACGACATCGTCGATCCCGAGTTTGGCGACTGGGACGACATCGACCGCCTCGGCGAGCAGTATTATCTGATGGCGGATTTCATGCTCAACCATGTCTCGATTCGCTGCGCCGAGTTTCAGGATTATATGAAAAACGGAGATGATTCGCCGTATCGTGACATGTTCATCGACTGGAACAAATTCTGGCCGGACGGCGAGCCGACGGAAGCGGAGCTCGACGTTATGTACCGCCGCAAGGAAAAGGGGCCGTTTATGCCCTTTACCCGCGCGGACGGCAAGACGGTCAACCTCTGGAACACGTTTTTTCAGGAGCAGGTGGATATCGACCCCTACAGCGAGGCCACGCAGGATTATTACCGCCGCAATCTGGGGTTGATTGCCAAGCATGTGCCGCTGATTCGCTTTGATGCATTTGCCTACGCTTCCAAAAAACCTGGCACCTCGTGCTTCTTCGTCGAACCGGAGATTTGGGACGTCCTGGAGACCGGCATGCAGCCGCTTCGCGAAAGCGGAACCGAGATGCTGCCAGAGATTCACGAAAACTATACCATCCAGCTCAAGATGGCCGAAAAAGGCTACTGGGTCTATGATTTTGCGCTGCCGATGCTGCTGCTACACGGACTCATGAGCGGCAGAACCGACCGCCTGATCCATTGGCTGAACATCTGCCCGAGGAAGCAATTCACCACGCTGGACACGCACGACGGCATCGGGGTTGTGGACGTGGTCGGGCTGCTCAGCGACGAAGAGATTGAAGAAGTCCGCACGCGTGTGGACGAGATCACCCTGCCCGCGCAGCCGTATATGAAGTTCCCGAGCATGATCAAGCTCTCCGGTAAGCAGGCGCAGCGCTATCAGCTCATGTGCAGCTTTTATTCTGCGCTTGGCGCGGATGACCGCGCCTATCTGCTCGCCCGTGCGGTGCAGTTTTTCATGCCCGGCATTCCGCAGGTCTACTATGTTGGTCTGCTCGCGGGGGAAAACGACGTCGAGGCGCTCAAGCGCGGCGAGGAACCCAGAAGCATCAACCGCCATTCGTACACCGAAGAGGAGATCGCCGAGACGGTTCAAAAGCCGATGCTGCAGGAGCTGTATCGCATCATGCGCTTTCGAAACGAGTGTCCCGCGTTTTCCGGCGCGGTGGAGATCGGTCAGGACAACTTGGACGGCAAGGTGAGCATCATTTGGAGAAACGGCACGCACACCGCGCGGCTTGATGCCAACTTTGCGACAAAAGCGTTTTCGATCACTACGAGCGATGAAACCGAAGAACACACGTTCTTCGCGCAGGAGGCGTAACATGGGCAATCTGAAACTCCCGATGATATTCCAAAGCGGCATGGTGCTGCAACGCAGAACACCCGTCTGCGTCTGGGGCACCGCGCGAGAAGACACCCTCGTGTCCATCCAGCTCGCGGGTGAGACGGCGCATGCCGTCGCAACGGGTGGCGCATTTGCAGCCTTTCTGCCGCCAATGGAAGCGGGGAGCAATCTTACGCTTTCTGTATCATCGGACGGCGAGACGGTCTCGATTGGCGACGTCGCCGTCGGTGAAGTCTGGCTCGCGGGCGGGCAGTCCAACATGGAATTCCTACTGCGGGACGACGCGGAAGTACAGAGCGAGATCACGGGCGATTGTCCGGAGATTCGCTGCTTTGAGGTGCCGAAGATCGCGTATCCGGGGCAGGAAAACGACAGGGATTATTCCAAGGTCGGTGTCTGGCGAAAGGCGCGTGGCGAGGAAGCGAAATATTTCACAGCCGTGGGCTACTATTTTGCAAAGAAGTTACAGACGGAGCTGGACGTTCCCGTCGGCATCGTCAACTGCACGTGGGGCGGCACGTCCGCAAGCGCGTTTCTGGCGGAATCCTATTTGACCGGCGCGCTCAAGCCGTATCTTGACCGCGCGGCGGAGGTGCAGGCAAAGCTCGATCCCGCAACCGAGCAGGATCGCTACCGCAAGCTGCAACACACCATGGACAACATGCCGTTTGACAACAGCATGAGTAACTTAGCTCCCATCAAGCCCGATCCTGAAATGATGGCATCGATGGCGGATATGGGTGCGCTGTTTCTCTCGCGCTACTCGCCGTTTCGCCCGTGCGGATTGTACGAAACCATGCTCAAACCGACGGCACCCTACACCGTCAGCGGCGTGATCTGGTATCAGGGCGAGTCCGACGCGGCATATGCGGACACGTATGAACTGCTGATGCAAGCTATGATCGCCTGCTGGCGGAATCTTTGGAAAGCGGAGTTACCGTTCTTGATCGTGCAGCTCGCAACGTTTGAAGAGATGATGGAACCGCTGGACTTTGTGCCGATCCGCGCCGCGCAAGAGCAGCTGACCCGGTCGTGCGAGAAGACATGGCTCGCCTGCGCGATGGATGCGGGCATGCGCTATGACATCCACCCCAAGCACAAGCGACCCATAGGCGAGCGGCTGGCATTGCAGGCGCTCTCGAAGGTATACGGACGGGCGATCCTCGCGGATTCGCCCGCGCCGGAAGGGGCAAAGCGGAAAGGGAACACTCTTGTCCTGCGTTTTGTGCACACAGGAAGTGGACTTGTTTGCCGCGGAGAAATGCCCGAAACGCTGGATGTTACGGTGGACGGAATTGCGCTCAGCGCGTTTACCGGCAACGTCGGCGAAAACGTACTCAGCATCACCGCGCCCGAAATCGCAGATGCAAAGTCGGTGACGGTCGCGTTTTGTCAGCATCCGTACTGCAACGACAATGTCTACAACAGCGCGGGTCTGCCCATGCTGCCGTTTGTCTACACGCTGGAAGCATAATCTGTTCAGAAAGAGGAGAACAACATGTCGATTTTTCAATATACGTTTGAGAGCGAGTGCCTGAACAACAACACACAGATCACCGTGATCCTGCCGGACAAGCCGCGCGGCATCACGCCCGCCGAATTCTACGGCAGCGGACACAAGTACAAAGTGCTCTGGCTGCTGCACGGCACGTTTGGCGACCACACCGACTGGGTGCGCAAGACGAACATCGAACTATACGCGGCGGAGAAGAACCTCGTCGTGGTGATGCCCAGCGCGCTTAACTCCAACTATTCCAACTGGAACGACACCATGCTGGGTTTCCGCATGTTCGATTTTCTCACCGAGGAGCTCATGCCGCTCATCTACGGCTGGTTCCCCGTCTCCGACAAGCGAGAGGACAACTTCATTGCGGGCTTGAGCATGGGCGGCAGAGGCACGATCAAGTTCGCGGTCAACCATCCTGAAAAATTTGCGGCTGCCGCTGTGCTTTCGGCTACTCCAATGGACATGAGCGACATGGGGCCGGAGAACGACTGCCCGATGCTGAACACCAATAACGAACGCATGCATGCGACGCTCAGAAACGCGGGTGGTTTGGAGGCGTTCCAAAACTCCAACGAAAACGTCTGGGCGATCATCGACCGCCTCGCAGCCACCGGAACGCTGCCGCGGCTGATGTTCGCCTGCGGGCAGGAGGACGTGATGCTCTATGACTTCTACAAGAAGTTTCAGGCGCACGCGGGGGAGATTGGCCTTCAGGCGCACTGGTTTGAACAGCCGGGCTACAAGCACGAGTGGCGGTTCTGGGATCTCGCAATTCAGGAAGCGCTGACGTTCTTTGGCCTGACCGATGAGGGCGGAAATCCGTTCTAATTCTGTTTTGAATTACGCTTTGATCGATTTTTTGGAGGAACGATAGATGGCATTTTTTGAGTTCAACGCGCTCTCGGTGATCCTTGGCGGCTCGTTTGCCGCGCGGGTGTTCATCCCGGAGATGGATAAATTACAACTCGACGACGCAGCCCACACGCAAAAATATCCCGTGCTCGTGCTGCAGCACGACGAAGGGGGAGCCAGCATGGATCTGCAGCGCACGCCCGCGGAGCGGCTCGCTGCCGAACACGGCATATTTATCCTCGCTCCCGATGTGCAGCACACGCTGGGCACGGATATGGAATACGGACCCAAGTATGAAACGTTTATCAGCACGGAGCTTTTGAACATCTGCCGCAACATCTTCCCGATCACGCAGGATCCCGCTAAGACGTGGATCGGCGGCATCGGCACGGGCGGCTACGGCGCGGTCAAGACTGCGTTGCACCATCCCGAGGTGTTTACAAAAGCATTCTCCGTCGATGGCACGCTCGATATGGGCGCGATCATCGCGAAAGCGAAATCCGGCGAGGATACGGGCATCGGCCTCGGCGAAGCACAATTAGAAGCGATCTTCGGCAATCTTGAGAATTTCTCCGGCGGAGAAAACGACCTCTACGCGCTCGCAAACAAGCCTGCGCAAGGCAAGTTTCTTTTCGCGTGCGAGGCGGGTTACGCCCGCAAAGACGAGAGCGAATCTCTCGCGAAGGTGCTCGGCGCGTCGGCAAGAATCGTCACACTGCCTGCCGGAGCGGACTGTTTCAGCCAGCAAAAGAGCCTGCCTGAGGCTGTCCGCTGGGCTAGCGTGTAAACGGGGAGGACAAAGAATATGGCAAACATCAGACTGTACTATTTTTCCGAAGCGCTGAAGATGAAGGTCGGGGTAAACATCATCATCCCCGAAAACACATGGGGGCATTCGCTGGCAGATCGTCCGGCGGGCTATCGCTATCCCGTGCTGTGGCTGCAATCCGGCGGCGGGTTTGACTATACCGACTGGCAGCGCTATACCGCAATCGAGCTCTACGCCGCGGAGGCGGGCATCGCGGTTGTGTGCAGCGGAACGTATTGCTCCGGCTATATGGACACAAAGCACGGCGACTTCAAGTATTTCACTCAACTTTCGATCGAGACGCCGCGCGTAGTGCGCCATCTCTTCCCGCTCAACGAAGACCCCGCGCACAACTACATTGCGGGCTTTTCGATGGGCGGCTACGGCTCGCTGAAGTGGATGCTGCGCGACCCGGAGCAGTTCGCGGCGTTCGGCACCTTCTCCGGCAACAAAAACGCGGTGGAGTTCGTGCCGGAGGTCGAGGACAACACGGATAGCTTCTACATGTTCGCCAGCGCCTTTGGAAAAAAGTCCAACGTCGAGCACACGGCGGACGATATCAGCTATATGATCAAAAAACAAAAAGCAGCGGGAAAGAAATTTCCCAAGGGATATATGGCAACCGGCGTGGAGGACACGCACTACGAAGGCAATGTGGAGTACATGGATAAATACGCGGCGCTGGGGTTGGAGTTTGAGCGCACCATCGACCACGGGCATCACAACTGGGAATACTGTGACCGTCACGTGAAGAAATTCATCGACTGGCTCGCGATAGAAGACACATTTAAGAGATTAAGTGAATAGACACATATTTTAAATAGTGAGGAACCATATGGAAACGACAAAGTTTTTACTACAACCCGGAACACCGGACGACGACAACCGCGACTATCTGCCGGAGCGGATCAAGGGCAGCGATATCGTCGTCAACGAAAACGGCAATAACTCCCAGCCCTATCCTGAACGGCTGAAGGAGTATCAGGAGGCGCTTTTGAATGACGGCATCACCGATGTGTGGTATGAATACGTACCATCGGGCTACGATCCCGCGCAAAAAGTGCCGCTGGTGGTCTCCATGCACGGCGGACTCATGACCGGGTGGGGTCAGGCGATCTATACCTCCTGGACGATGATGGCGGAGGAGCACAACTTCATCGTCGCGTTTCCGAATGCGTCGAGCAAGCGCGTTTGGAGCGTGGAATGGGGCCGCTGGCAGTTTGACGACGGCAACACCGGACGCGAGGAAGCACCCGGCGAGCTGCCGGAGACGCCGGACGACATCTCGCTAAATCACGACGTGCAGATGGCGCGCGCGCTGATCGAAAAGATGAAGCAGAAATACAGCATCGATACGGAGCGCATCTTCATGCAGGGCATGTCGATGGGAGACCTCATGACCGCGTTGTTTGCCAGAAACTATGGCGACGTGCTCGCGGGCGCGGCGGGTTCCGGCTGTGCGACGTTCCTTTCGTTGTTGTTCAATCCTGACGGAACGATCCAAAACAAAGCTGGTCACGTGGATATCTGGCAATCCCGGCCGGAGCTCAACGACATCCCGCCGAACAAGCTGGAGGCGCTGAATGTCAACCGCTACAACCGCTATTACTGGATGCGCATCAACGGCTGCGCGCTTGTACCGCAGATCAGCATCGTCGGCGAAGATAACTTCGCGTTTTACCACGGCAAGAAGGCGGACGTGACGTATCTCGACATCAAAAACCGCGACCACGGGCAGACGCTCGACGACGCATCGCTGATCTGGAACTATCATTTCTCCGGCGTGCGCAGAAAAGCGGACGGCACCATTGAGCACACGGAATCCAACATTTCGCGTACGGGGGACAGGTATGCCTTTGCCGCGGCGGACGGTTGCAGCTATGGCTGGCTCAACAACCGCGTGGTTCCGATGAAGACACGAGCCATGCTTTGGCAAAAGCTGAAGTATCACGGCCTCAACGGTGGGCAGGTTGTGCGCGGCGAATATCTCTGCGTGCCGCTGTCGTTTCTTTGTGAGGCAGTCGGAGCCAAGTATCAACCGAGCGCGGACACGCTCACGGCAATTGCGTTTCTGCCGGACGGCAGGCGGCTCCAGTTTGCGCGCGGGAGCATCGGCTGTGTGATCGACAACACCATGCGCAGCATGTATTGCGAGGCGCTGCACAGGGACGGCGAGCTTTTAGTCTCCATTGAGTGGTTTTGCCGTTATCTGATGAATCTGCATGTGTCCGTGTGCGACGGGGCAGCCTACGCGACAGATCACTTCAACGTGCTTTCCGCGAACATGGCGGACTTGATCCGCGATCTGCTCAAAGACGGCGGCACGCTGCCGGACTACGAGAAAATCTCCGCGCCCAAAGCCTGACAAACGAAAAACATCAAAAAAATTAAATCATAGTTGGAGGGAAACATGGAGTACAAGGTGAAACTGCGTGCGGGCACGCCGGACGACGACAACAGAACCTATCTGCCGGAGGCGATCAAAGGCAGCGATCTGGTGGTCAACGAAAACGGAAACAACTCCCAGCCCTATCCCGAGCGCCTGAAGGAATGCCGCGGCATCATCGCCGACGGGCTGGAGGACGTTTGGTATGAATACGTCCCCGCGAGCTATGACCCCGCGAAGAAGACGCCGCTGGTGATCGGCAACCACGGCGGACTCATGACCGGATGGGGCCACGCGATCTATACCAGCTGGACGCTGGTGGCCGACCGCGAGGGCTTCATCTGCGTGTTCCCGAATGCGCAATCGCTGAGGATGTGGATCGTCGAGGGCGTGTTTGACGACTTTGACCCCAAGTACGCGCCGGATCTGCCGATTCAGGCGGTGCCAAAGGACATCAAGGACAACCACGACATGAAGTTCCTGCTGGGTCTCATCGAGCAGATGAAGGGGCAATACAACATCGACGAAGGCCGCATCTTCATGCAGGGCATGTCCATGGGCAACCTCATGACCGACCAGTTTGCGCGTAACTACGGCAATCTGCTCGCGGGCGCCGCAGGCAGCGGCGGCCCTTCCCGTCCCAATCTGCTCTTTGACGAGGCGGGCAACATCAAGAATAAGGGCGGGCATCTTGCCGTCTGGCATTCCCGTCCGGAACAGAACGGCACTCCACCGGGCAAGAACTACAGCGAGTTTGCCACCAATAAATACAATCGCTTTTACTGGATGAAGCTCAACGAATGCGACCCCACACCTGAAATCAGCATCGTGGGTGAGAACAACTTTGCCTTCTACCACGGCAAAAAGGCGGATTTGGTGTATCTCGACATCAAAAACCGCGACCACGGACAGACGCTGGACGAAGCGTTCCTCTACTGGGACTATTTCTTCTCCGGTACGCGGCGCGAGGCGGACGGAAGCATCACCCACGCGGAGAGCATCCTGCCGCGCAAGGGAGACGCGTTTGCCGCGGCGTTTAGCCGCGATTTGGATAAGGCGTGGTTTGGTAACCGCGTTTGCCCGATGAGTACGAAAGCCGTGCGTTGGCAGAAGCTGAAGTATCACGGCCTCAACGGCGGCGAGAAAGTACGCGGCGAATACCTCTGTGTGCCGCTTTCGTTTTTGTGCGAGGTGTTCGGCGCGAAATATGAGCCGAGTTTGGACACGCTCACCGCTGTTGCGAAGCTGACGGACGGCAGAAGGCTCCAGTTTGCGCGCGGCAGCATCGGCTGCGTGATCGACAACGATCTTCGGAGCATGTATTGCGAAGCACTGCACAGAAACGGCGAGCTGCTGGTCGGTGTGGAATGGTTCTGCCGCTACATCATGAACCTGCAGGTTTCCGTCTGCAACGACGTGGTTTATGTCACCGATCACTTTGCCGAATTATCAATGTTCATGGCGGATTTGATCAAGGACCTGCTCAAAGGCCGCGCCATGCCAAAGGATTTCTCGGTCATCGAGGAATAATTCACTCGAAAAAAAGAAGCATTAGAACAGCAACGGGCACATTGCACGGAGGCGGAAGCTTGATCACCATCAAAGATGTCGCAAAACGCGCGGGCGTCTCCACGGCGACGGTCTCGCGCTACATGAACCAGCGCGACATGCTCAGCGAAAAAACGCTGAGCCGGGTGCGCCGCGCCATCGAGCAGCTTGACTATCAGCCCGACCCTACGGCGCGCGCGCTGCAGAGCAAAAAGAGCAGCATGATCGGCCTCGTGGTGCCCGTGGTGGACTATGCGTTTTTTAGTCGTTTGACGGACGCGGTGGAGCAGGCTTGCAGCCGCTTTGGCTACAAGCTCCTGCTCTGCCAGTCCGCGCACGACGCCGCAAAAGAGCTAGAGATGGTGGCGCTCCTCAAAGCGAACAAGGTCGACGGCATCCTGCTTTGCAGCAGGCTTGGCGACGCCTCGCTCTACACGAAAAACGATTTTCCGATCATCAGCATCGACCGCGAGATACCCGGCGTTCCTTCCGTCACCGCGGACAACTACAGCGGCGGCGTGCTGGCGGCGGAGGCGCTGTTTCGCGCGGGCTGCCGCATCCCTCTGATCCTGACCACCGAGGTGCCGGAGTATATGGCGATGTATCAGCGCCAGCGCGGGTTTCTGGACGCATGCGCCGCGCACGGTATGACGGCGCGGCTCGCCGTGCTGCGCGACGCGGGGTTTGGCGAGGCGGAAACGGCGCAGATCAAAGCGCAACTACAGGGTGACTCGCCGATTGACGGCGTTTTTGCATTGGGCGACATGATCGCCGCGGGCTATCTGCATATGGTTTTGCAGGACGCGGACTTAAGCCGTGTGCGCCTGCCGCTGGTTGGGTTCGACGGCCTCGATATCTCGCGCCTGTTCGCGTTTTCTACCGTCGCACAACCGATTTTTGAGATGGGTGAGCGCGCGGTAGAGCTGCTGATCCGCCGCATCAACGGGGAAACCGTGCCGGAAAAAGTGGTGCTTCCGGTGGAGTATATCGAGCGCAGGAGCACACAGTTCCGTCAGCCGGAATAGAGAGGGTTTTTTAACAACATGGCAAACAACATCACACTGCTTGCGGGCGAGCCGAACGACGACAACCGTGCGTATCTGCCGGAGGCGATTAAACAAAGCCGCATGGTCGTCAACGAAAACGGCAACAACTCGCAGGTTTACCCAAAGAACTTACAGGAGTTTTGCGAGAGCATCACGGACGACGGTTTAGAAGACACTTGGTTTGAATACGTGCCGGAAAGCTATGATCCCGCAAAGAAAACACCGCTTGTGTTCTCCATGCACGGCGGGTTGATGACCGGATGGGGACAGTGCATCTACACCTCATGGACGCATGTTGCCGACCGCGAAGGGTTTATCTGCGTGTTTCCAAACGCGCATGACAAGCGGATGTGGATGATCGAGTGTGATCCCGCGACAATCGACGAGCTATCGCAGCCGATGCCGGAGGGAATCCCCTCGCTCAATAAGCCCACGGGCACGGTGGAGGAGTATCACGACGTCAGGCTTGTTCTCGCTTTGCTGGATCGCATGAAGCAGCGCTACAACATCGACGAAGGGCGCGTATTCATGCAGGGCATGTCGATGGGGGACTGCATGACAAGCCAGGTTGCGCGCTATTGCGGCAAACACTTTGCCGCGACAGCCGGATCGGGCTGCCCAACGAATCCGCTGCTGATGTTTGCTCCCGACGAAAGCGTGATCAATCATGGCGGTGCGATGGACATCTGGCAATCGCGTCTGGAGCATGACCGAACGCCGTTTCATTACGGGATGGAAGACCGCACAGTGGTGCGGAAGAATCTGGACTATTGGAAGATCATCAATGAAGCAAGCGTGCTGCCGAAGATCAGTATCCGCGGGGAGAAGAACTTCGCGTTTTATCAAGGCAGCAAGGCAAATGTAGTTCTGATGGACGTGAAGAACCGCGACCACGGGCAGACGTTTGACGACGCTGAGATGGTTTGGGACTTTCTCTTCTCCAGCGTGCGGAAGCAGGCGGACGGAACACTGGAGCATATCCCGACGCTCCAAGAACAGGCGGGCGATGCGGCGGCTGTTGCTGTCTGCGAAGGCGCAACGCGAGCGTGGGTCAACGGCGCAGTCGTGCCGATGACCGCTCCGGCAATCCGCTGGGAAAAGCTAAAATACCACGGATTAAACGGCGACCAGATTGTCCGCGGGAGCTATCTGTGCGTGTCGATCGGTTTTCTTGCCGATGCTTTCGACGGCATCGTTGCTCAAGAGGAAAATGGCAGACGTGCAACGTTGACGCTAGCAGACGGCAGGGTCTTTACCTTTGCTGAAGGCTGCATCGGCTGCACGGTGGACAACCGCATCGAGGCGATGCTCTGCGAGGCGATCTACCGCAACGGCGCACTCTACATTTCGCTGGAATGGTTCTGCCGCTTTGCGCTGAACTGGCAGGTGTCGGAATATGACGGCGTGCTGTACGCAACCGATCATTATTCCGTGCTCTCGCGCCATCTGTCGTGGCTGCTGCAGGATCTGCTGCGCGATAATGCCAAGTAATCTAGAACATATAACACAAGATTTTTTGCATACAGGAGGAGAAGAAAATGAGCGCAAAACTTAAAACAAACATTGATACCTTCATCGGCGATTTCGGGCAGATGGTAGAGACCATCCGCATCACGGGGCTTTCCGGGGAAGTCACCGCCGCCGACATTACCCTTAAAGAATGCTATACCGACTGCTGCGGCACGATTCCGTCTAAGGGCGTGCTTTCGGTCAAGCAATCCGGCAACGAGACCGAGATCAAGGTCGACCCGTTTCTCTATCGCATCGATTTTTCGGTGGAGATCAAGGGACAGACGATCCTCAAAGCTGACATCGCGGACATCACCGTGCGTGACGAGGAACTCTTTGCCAAGCGTGTCGATGGCGATGTAATTTATCGCCTATATGAACCAAAGGCCGACGCGCCGCGCCCGCTGATCCTGTTTTTGCACGGTGGCGGCGAATGCGGAACCGATAACCTGCTCCAGCTCACGGGAACCATCGGGGCGATTAGCCTCGCCAAGCGTTTTCCGGATATGTTCGTGCTGGCTCCCCAGGCGCCGGACTACGGCATCACCATGCAGGAGATGTTTGCCAAGATGATCGCAACGGGCGATCCGTTTCGTGTTTCCATCGGTTCTCCCACCAACATCAGCCTTGGAGATCGCGGATGGAACCGGGACTATGTCGGTCGGGTTTGTGACCTGATTCGCAAGATGATCACCGACGGCCGCGTGGATGCAAGCCGCGTCTACGTCATCGGCATGAGCATGGGCGGCGCGGGCGTCATCACGACGGTTTCCTCCGCTCCTGACCTCTTTGCCGCCGCGGTGCCGATCTGCCCGAGCATGAACGGGGATAGTTACCCGCTTCTCGAGAATTGGCCGGAGGTGCCCGCGTATATTGCAACCGCGTATATCGACCATCAGGCAGGCAGGCACGCCTATATCCTCCGCGCGCTGACCAAACTCTGGGAGCAGGGTCGCAAGGACATGAAATACACGCTCTTCACGCCGGAAGAACTGGAAGCATACGGCATATTCGCTTTGCCCACGCTCAGCGAGCGGGAGATTCGCGCCGCGAATCACAACAGCTGGGTGCTTGTGCTGCACAATGAATATGGTATTCTTGATTGGATGATTTCGCACCGGAAATAGGATTGCGAAATCAAAATCAAAATCTTGATTGTGCATCAGGAAAGATGCAAGCGGAGGAACTGATGGATTTTTTGAAACTCACAGCATATCTCGACTCTCTGGAGAGCAAATATGAAGTCCACGGGCTGGACTGCAAGATCATGCGCGGGCATGAGGTGCTCTATCGCCACATGGCGGGGCACAGCGACTACGCGATGACAAAACCCGTCTCCGACAACGATCTGTATGATCTGTATTCCTGCACAAAGGTGATCACGATGGCGGGGGTGATGCAGCTGGTCGAACAGGGCAAACTCGGCCTCGACGACAAGCTCTCACAATATCTGCCGGAGTTTGAAACCATGTACGTGGCGACAGATTTCAAAATCGGCGACTGGCCGTTTGCTTGGCCGACGCTCTCTTCTCCGCTTGCGCGCGCGCAAAACCCGATTCTCATCCATCAGCTGATGTCGATGACGGCGGGGCTTTCCTACGACGTGTTCTCCGAGCCGATCCAGCAGGTCAACCGCGAGAAAAACAACCGCGCCACCACGCGGGAGATCGTTCGCGCGATTGCGAAAATGCCGCTGATCGCCGAACCAGGTACGCGCTATTCCTATGCGTTGGGGCACGACGTGCTCGCGGCGGTGATCGAGGTGGTCACCGGCATGACGTTTGGCGCATACATGCACAAGCATGTCTTTGCGCCGCTGGGGCTGACGGAGATGTTTTATCATGTGCCGGAAACCGAAAGGCGCAGGCTCTCCGCGCAGTATCGCAAGGACTTTGAAACCGGAGAAATCACCGAATGTCCGGATATGATCTTCCGCCTCTCGGAGGTCAGCGAAAGCGGCGGCGCGGGGCTGACCTGCACGGTGGATTCCTACAGCGTGGTGCTCTCAGCTCTCGCCAACGGCGGCGTCGGCGCAAACGGCGCGCGTATTTTGCAGCCGGAGTCGATCGACCTCCTGCGCGAAAACCGCCTCAACGGGCAGCAGATGCAGGATTTCTCGCGCGCGGGCAAGGTCGGCTACGGCTATGGTCTCGGCGTGCGTACGCTCGTAGACGGCAAATGCAGCAAGAGCCCCGTCGGCGAGTTCGGCTGGGACGGCGCGGCGGGTGCCTATGCGGTGGCTGACCCGATTAACGGCGTGAGCATTTTCTATGCGCATCAAATCCTCGGCATGATCACCGCCTACAGCGAGATTCACCCTGCGATTCGGGATCTTGCGTATGAGGCGATGGAACTTTAAGAAACGGAGAGAACGATGAGACTGGAGTTTTTAGAATATCCTGAATTGGACAGGAGCATGTTTGTGCTCTATCCCGCAGGCGAACGCTTAAGCTGCTATGAAAACACGCTGATCACGATTTTGCGGGAGGATGACAGCGACGCGCTGCCCAAATCCCTGCTCGCTGATGCAGACTTCTCTGCGCTGGCGGACCCACAGCGGTTTGTGCTGCTGTTTCCAAACCCCGTCGGCGGAACATGGAACTGGGAGCTCGATCCCGCCGGGAGGGACGACCTGAATGACGTGATAGAACTCGTGCGCCTGTTCAACCATCAGGAAGGGTTTGTCGATGTCGGCATCTATCACAACATGCACAACGCGCGGTATTTTATCGGCAGCGGCACGGGCGGCTCGCTCCTGCACGCGCTAGCTAGCAGCAACCCCGTCAACGTCGCGGGCATCTACACGCTCGGCGGCAGGCTCTCCGCGCGCGCAAAGGCGCAATCTGCCGGAGCCGCCGTCTCTGCGATTCTTCGCAACGCGGATGCGGATACGCGAGAGCTTTTTGTTTCGCTGAACCAGGCACAGAGTCAGGGCGACGGCCTTTTCGTCAACCCCGTGAACGACGCGGCGTTTGTGATCACGGAATGGTCGGAATCCGGTGAGATCGACGCCGCGGTGATCCGCTCCGGCTGGGAACGGCTGTTCTCGAACGTATGCAGACCGAATTCATGCGAACTTGGCGACATGGGCCCGCGCACCGTCCGCGATGAGAGCGGATTTGTCGTGCATGCGGACGACACGCGCCTTGGCGACAACAACGGCATCGCGCATACATGGTTTGAATATGTTCCAACTTGTGTAAAGCAAGACCCGACGAAGCCTGTACCGCTGATGCTTTTCAACCACGGCGGCGCGGATACGCCGGGCAACATCGCCAACACGATCAAAATGCACGAGATCGCGGAAAAAGAGGGGTTCCTGCTCGTCTATCCGTGGGCAACCGCCCGCTGGGGCTGGAATCAGGACATGGTCGCAGAGCAGCACGACGATGTGGCGTATCTTTCCGCGCTGATTGCGTATATGAAAGGCGCCTACGCCGTGGACGAAACGCGCGTCCATATCGGCGGGTTTTCCAACGGCTCGGCGATGGCGCAGGTGTTCGCCATGACCAACCCGGAGGTGATTGCCGCCGTGATTGCGGATAATACGCGTTTTTGCCAGAACCGCAACACGCGGCCGTTTGCTATCGCAGGATGCAAAAAGCTTCAATATGACTATCGCATGCCGGTGTTCTACACCTACGGCACGCGGGATATTGAATATCCCGCCGTGCGCGGCAGCGGGCAGCAGGTGCAGTATGATTTCTGGAAGTCGTACAACAATATCACCTGCAAAGAGACGCCGTATCTCGCAAGCGCGGATAGTTCCGGCGTCGGCGTGCCCGGCGACGTGATCGAGACCTATTATCCCAACCCGCGGTATCCCGCGCGCAAGTACGTGACGCACCGGTTCTTTTCCAACGACGCCGTGCCGCTGAACCTATACAACTACTCTCTTGCCGACGGCAAAGGGCACGATTGCAACCCGGAGGAAGCGTGGCTAGGCTGGAATTATGTAAAGCAGTTTCGCCGGATGCCGGACGGCTCACTCGTGATTGAGCAGGGCTGAGGAGAACACGGCAGATCGGAGGAGGCACACTTGGGAAAACTACGCTTTAACTACCGCAGCGAGGTACTTGGGCATTATGTCGACATCACCGTCGTCTATCCCACGGACACCTATCGCCTGCCGGAGACGGACGCGCTGAAGAACCGCTCCCACGGGCTGCTGATCCGCGAGAAGAAGGATTATTTCGCGCCGGGCATGAAATTTCAAACGGTCTATCTCATGCACGGCGGCGGGGACGACGACACGCTGACCTATCGCTACACCAACGCGGAGGCGTTCGCGCAGCGTAACCACGTGATGCTGGTGACCCCGAATATCGCGAATAGCTTCGGCGCGGACGCGTGCTACGGCGTGCCGTATCAAACGTTTATCACGGAAGAACTGCCGCTGGTAATCCAGACGCTGTTTGCCTCGTCGCCCAAGCGCGAGGATAACTTCATCATGGGCTATGCCATGGGTGGCAACGTGGCTCTCGCCGCCGCGCTCACGCGGCCGGATCGTTACACCGCCTGTGTGGATCTCTCCGGCGGAATCGGCATGACGCTCGACGCCGAAGCACTGAAGAGCGAGATCCTCAGCGAGCATTTTTCGAAGTTCTTTCCGCTCTATGGCGCGACGTTCGGGCCGGCGGAGGAAGTCGTCGGCTCGCGATTTGACCTGAAAGCCGTCGCGCTGAAGAACCGCGCAAACGGCATGCCGGAATGCAAATTCATCCTCGTTTGCGGAAGCAAGGAGTTCATCCGCGCGCGGATGGAGAACGACGCGCGCATCCTCAAGGAACTTGACTTCGACGTGGATTATATCGTCGCCGAAGGGTATGATCACGACTTTATTATGTGGAACGACTACATTGAGCTCGCGCTGGACAAGCTTCTGCCGCTCAAACGCACGGCGATCTATCCCGAAGAGCGTTAACCCAAAGCGCGCATTGTGCTTTTTAACTGTGCGCGTACGCATCCGGGTGAGTTGACGATCTTGGGAAAGACGGTTATATTGAAATTGGGTTTGCGCTGTTTGTGAATCTAGCATCCTTCCAGTAGCGCTGCCAATCGGAACAAAAAAAGGTGGAAACCAACTTGAATCTGCTCTCTTATCAGTCTCCCATCATGCGCTTTTTGGAGCGTGTGTTTGACCTGATCGTGCTCAATCTCATGACGCTGCTGCTCTGCATCCCGATTGTCACCGCGGGCGCCGCCATGACGGCGCTGCACAAAACCCTCTTTGACATTCGCCAGCAAAAAGGGCGCACCGTGCTCGGGTTTTGGCAGACGTTTCGGGCGGAGTTTCGCCCCGCGCTGCCGCTGGGGCTGCTGGCGTTTGTGGCAATCGTGGCCTACACCGGATATCTCTATCTGCTCTATGAACAGCTGGCGGCAGAATCTGCCTGGGCGTGGATTGCGCTTGCCGCCGTCGGCGCGCTGTTCTTTTTCCCGATGACGTTCGTCTTCCCGCTGTTTGCGAAGTTTCAAAACACCGTCAAGAAGACCATCGTCAACGCGTTTTTCATGAGCATCCGCCATATTCCGCTAACGCTGCTCGTGCTCGCGATGCAGGCGAGCTGGGTGTTATTGATGTTTCTTCTGCCCTCTCAAGCGCCGTTTGTCTTGCTCGCCTGGCTGTTTTTCGGCATCTCGCTACCCGCGTATCTGGCCAGCGGCTTGTTTTTGCGGGTGTTCAAGCAATATGCGGAGCTGGAGTAAGCACTTTTACTGTGAGCAGATCTGAGCATCGCGATATATGTTTCTTGAAAAAATCAGAAAACACGAGAGTAACTATTGAAAACGAGTGAATCTGTTTCCAAAACGGGATATCTTTGCCTTGTGAAATTGTGTTTCCCCGCCAAGCGCGGTATTCTAACATTGGAATGACATATCCACATAATTTGCCGATCCGAGCAGATCACGGGGAGGCGTTCAGATGAAAAATGACACTCATACTCGTCAGAAAAAACGTGCCTTTATTCGCATGAAAAAAAACACTGTTGTTCATGGAAAAAAACGTGCATTCGTCCGTCAGATCATCCTGTATCTGGCTGCGTTGGTGATGCTGCTGGCCGTCGTGCTGGTGGTATACGCCACGTCATCCTATTCCATTTTGCGCGGCGAAATCGAGCAGAGCGCGGAAAACTTTCTGCAGGTCTACGGCGGCGAGCTCAAAAGCCGCGTCCAGCAGATGGATCGCGTACTGCAAAACCTATTGGTGCAGAACTATACGGAGCTGCAGATCATTCGCGGGGCGGAGGAGTCCAAGCGCGTCTATGCGGCGCTTAACATCAAGAGCTACATCGCGGATCTGTTGCGCAGCGACGATACCGTCGGCTGCATCGTGGTTGCGGATGCCATCTACGACATCTGCGTGGACGCGGCGGCGACGACGCTCAACTATTGGGATCGTAACGCCATGCGGAACTACGCAACCGCCTGCGCCCGCGCGGAAGAGACGCCGGTTGGCTGGTCGTTTGTTCAGCTCAACAACCAGACGTATCTAACCCGATCCTATATCTACAACGGCCGCGCGGTCAGCGCCTTTACGAGCACGGATGACGTGCTGGCGACCATTCCCGCGGGCGACTATGGCGAGCAGACGTTTGTGCTCACCGACGCGCAAAACACCGTTGCGGACACGGCGGGAGAACCGCTCTCCATGCTGGAATCAGGAGAGCAGATGAGTTTGTCCTCCTCCGCGCGCACGCTGGTGGTGAGCTATTCCGTCTTTCCCAATCAGATATTCCTGCATTCCGTGGTGCAAAACCTCAGTGTTTGGCGGCAGGTGCGCAGCAGCACGGCGGTCGCGCTTGCGACCATCGTGTTTACGATTTTCTTTGGGTTCCTGCTGATTCGCTATGTGACCAGAGAAATGATCCAGCCGATGAAGGTGATCACAGGCGGCATGGAGCGCATCGACAAGGGAGAATATGACCTGCGCATCGAGGGCGAGTTTGACACGAGTGAGTTTAACCACCTCAAAGAGACGTTTAACAAACTCATGGACGAGGTCGTCAACCTCAAAATCCAGAGCTACGAAAAGATCATCTCGCTCAAGGATATGGAGCTTCGCAGCATCCGCCTGCAGATCAAGCCGCATTTCTTCCTCAACGCCATCAGCACGCTCTCAAGCTTGAACAGCCAGGGTCGCGGCCAGCAGATCAAGGGCTATGTCGAGGCGCTGAGCAAAAACATTCGCTATATGTTCAAGTCCGGCCTGCACACGGTCACCGTGAAGGAAGAGATTCGCCACATCGAGAACTATTTTGATATGCAGGCGTTTAAATATCCCAACTGCGCGTTTTATTTCATCGATCTTCCGGCGGCGCTGGAAGGCTGGCGCATTCCGCAGATGCTGATTCAGACGTTTGTGGAAAACGAGTTTAAGTATGCTATTTCGATCGATACCGTACTTACAGTGCTGATCAAGGTGAGCCTGAGCGAGCGAAACGGCATAGAGATGCTGCTCGTGGAGATCGAAGACGACGGCAAGGGTTATCCGCGGGACGTGCTGCGCTATATGAACGGGCACGGCAAACCAAAGACCGAGGACGGCTCCCGCGTGGGACTTTGGAGCGTCAAGCGCATGATGTCGCTGATGTATGAGCGCGACGATCTGCTGGAGCTTAAAAACATCGAACCCCACGGCTGCCTCAACCGCATCTGGATTCCGGCTGAGCCGGTGCACGAGTTTGCGGACGATGGCGAAGCAATGGAGCTTTGAGTGTAACCGGATGGAATCAACAAGGGTGGTGCAACGCATGCGGCTTTTGATTGTCGATGACGACGTCCCGACCGTGGAAACGGTGTGGGACTCGATCGCGTGGCGCGACATCGGCATTGCGGAGGTCGAAATTGCGCACAGCGTTGCGCAGGCCAAGGCTGTCATCGAGCGAGAAGCGGTGGACATCGTCATCAGCGATATCGAGATGCCGCAGGGAAGCGGACTCGATTTGCTCGCATGGATTCGCCAGCGCGGGGAGGAGACGGAGTTTATCCTGCTCACCTGCCACGAGAGATTTGATTATGCCGCGCATGCCATCAAGCTCGACGCCGCGGAATACCTCGTCAAACCCTTTGACGCGGAGATCATGCAGCTCTCGCTCAAGCGCGTCATCGCCAAGATTGACGAGGCGCAGCGCATGCGTGAAAAAAGCGAATACGGCGAGTGGCACAGCAAGAACCTGCGTCAGGAGCAGCTCTATTTCTGGCTTTCGCTCTACAGCGGCGTTGTCAGCAGCGGGCATGAATCGATCAAGAACGAGATCGCGGCGCGCAAGCTGCCCATCGACACCAAACAGAAGTTTCGCTTGATCGTCACGAAGATTACGGACTACGAGCGCCCGCTCGAGGACATCGGCAACGACCTGTTTTTCTTTCTACTGGAGAACATCCATTCCAGCCTGATCTGCCAGACGGAGGAGAACGAGAGCGTCGTGCGCCGCGTAGGCGACACCGGATTGTGGTTTATGACCACCGTTCTGGACGCGCCGGAGGAGGAGCTGATCGCCCGCTGTGAACAGGTGACCGCGGCCTGCGCGGAGCGCGCGCGGGTGAAGGCGACCTGCTGCGTGGGGTGCGCCTGCGCCATCGAGGAGCTGCCGGAGAAGCATCACCAGCTGCACCGGATGATTCAACGCAGCGCCGCGTTTTACGGACAGGCATTTTCGGAGAGCGGCGCGCTTGGCGCCTCCTGTGGGGAGCCGGTGATTCTCGACCTCGACCGCCTCGAAAAATGGCTGAGCGAGCGCGACAAGATGTCGCTTTTGACCTACATCAAGGATGTTTTAAAGATTCGAACGGACAACCGCACGCTCAATGAGCGGAGCATGTTTTTGATGAAGCAGGAGATTTTGCAGGCGGTCTACGGCTATCTTTCCGAATGCGGCATTCAGGCGACGCTCCTGTTTCACGACGAAAACTCCATGCGCCTTTCCGATCTGGCGACGCAGTCGTCCGTGGATATGATCCGTTGGGTCAACTATCTTCTTGAACGCGCCTATGATTATGAGGAAGAAGTGCGAAAGGCGAGCGGGCTCATCGAGCGCATCAACACCTATGTGCACGAGCACTATAGCGAGCAGCTGGATCGAAACGAGATTGCGGGCGCGTTTCACCTGGCGCCCGAATACTTAGCCAAGCTCTATAAGAAAAAGACCGGCGTCTACCTCAAGGATTACATCCGCGAATACCGTGTCGAGCAGGCAAAGCGCCTACTAAGGGACAAAAATGTCCTGGTCAGCGACGTGGCGGGCGCGGTCGGGTTCGACAACTTCAGCTATTTCTCCACGATCTTCCGCAAATACGTCGGCGTCACGCCAAACGAATTCCGCCGCGGAGAGTAAAAGTAAGCAAGATTGCGTTTAGACACGTAATAGAAGAAGCAAAACGGACACCAATTTCGCATTTCGCGCGTGAGGGCACGCGCTGACATAGAAAGAAGCAAACGCCAAAAAATGCTTGCGCATCCCTATCCGCCGTGTCAAAAGGCAGGGGAAGGGGAGGCGTGGTTTCGTGCATCCAAGCCCACTTAACACAAACTTAACATGCACTCGTTTTCAAAATAAGAGTGCTCAATTTCAAAAGAGTGAAACCCCGCGTCTTGCTATACTCGTAGTATCAAAAAAGGAGGATACCCGTGATGAAACTAACCAAACGTCTTTTCGTTCTTGCGATGGTCGCCCTCATGGTGTTCGGCGCGTTTGCCTGCAAAGCAGCGGCGCCCGCAACGACAGAGCCCGCAGCCACCGAAGAGTCTGCAGCGGCAGCTCCGGCCGTTGAAGAACCCAAGGCCATCGAAAAAGTGGTCTATGCCTATGCAACGTTCAACAACATCCCCACCGAAGAGACCTTAGCGACAGTGGAAGAGGCGATCAACGCCATCACCCGCGATAAGATCGGCGTGGAAGTGGAACTCAAGCCCATCGTGATCTGGGACTACTCCAGCACCGTCAGCCTCGCGCTGCAGGGCGGGGAGAAGATCGACATCTTCCAGAGCCTTGGCGATCTGAGCACCGCAATCAGCACCGATATGTGCCTTGACATCACCGATATCGTCGACACCTGCGCGCCGGAAGCCAAAGCCCTCATCGGCGAGAATTGGCTTGCAGCCTGCACCTCCGGCGGTAGCCTTTACGGTTTCCCGACCTATAAGCCGATCGCGCTGACCCAGATGGTTGTCTACCGTCAGGACATCGTGGATGCGCTCGGCATCGACATGAGCGCGGTCAACAGCGTCGCTGACGTGACTGCGGTTCTTGAGCAGGTCAAAGCGGCCTATCCGGATATGACGCCGGTCGCCGCCGTCAACCAGGGCAACCTTGGCCTTTCCCCGCAGAATGTGGACTACCTCACCGACAGCATGTATGCGCCCAAGGGCGTGCTGATGGGCGACGAACTCAAGGTTGTGGACTATTTTGCCTCGCCTGAATTCGCGACCATCTGCAACCTCGCACGTGACTGGTACAACAAGGACCTCGTCATGAAGGACGCCGCCACCACCTCCAGCACCGCGGCGGAACTCATGGCCTCCGGCAACTACTTCTGCTACATCGCTTCCTACAGCTATCCGGAAGCGGACACCGCAGCTTCTCTGGAAGCGCAGTGCGGCGGCTTTGACCTCGGAGCCAAGACAATCGGCGCCGCGTTCCTCGACACCTCCTCCATCAACGCGTTGACCTGGATGGTCGCTTCCACGAGCGATGCGCCGGAAGCCGCGCTGAAGTTCCTCAACCTCACCTTCACAGATCCGGATATCACCAACCTGATCATCTACGGTCTGCAGGATCGCGACTATGTCCTGAGCGCGGACGGCTTCATGAGCTATCCCGAGGGTCAGGATGCGACCACAGTGCCCTACACCTCGCAGCTTTCCTGCGGCACGCTGGGCAACTTCTTCATCATGTATCCGATGGCGGGCACCAATGTGGAATCCCTCGCCTGGGAGCTCGAGCAGAACCAGAGCGCCAAGACCTCTGTTGCCATGGGCTTCACCTTTGACAACAGCGCGGTCAAGACCGAGTATACAGCGGTTGCCAACGTGATCGAGCAGTATCTCTTCGGCCTCGTCTGTGGCAGCGTTGACCCCACCACGGAAATCCCGGTCTTCCTTGAGAGACTGGCAGATGCCGGAATGGGCGCAATCATTGCCGAAAAGCAAGCGCAGCTGGACGCCTGGGCAGCAGGCAAATAAAGCAAGCCCGATTGCTTGAACGAATCTGCGGGAGCGGAAGGGGGTTACCCCTCTCCGCTCCCGAATCCGCGCAAAAGCGCCTGCGCCGCGCAAGAATCTACGACCGGAGGGCCGCTCACCTATGACGAAAAAAAAGAAAAAGCAACAGCGGGCAAGCAGCGCGCCTCTGCTGCTGATCGCAGCACCGGGCATACTGTATCTGCTCATCAACAACTATATTCCCATGTTCGGTGTCTTTCTGGCATTTAAGGATTTCAACTATCGAAAGGGCATCTTCGGCAGCGCGTGGTGCGGACTGGACAACTTCAAATTCCTCTTCAAAACCCATGATGCATGGGTGATGACGCGCAACACGCTCCTGTATAACTTCGCGTTTATCATCATCGGAACCATTGCGGCAATATTCGTTGCAGTGCTGATGTATGAACTGGGTCAGCGCTCCCGCGTGAAATTCTTTCAGTCGATCATGCTGCTGCCAAACCTGCTCAGCTGGGTGGTCATCGGCTTTGTCGTCTATGCGTTCCTCAACGCGGACACGGGCTTTATCAACAACACCGTGCTCAAGGCGCTCAACATCGAGCCGATCTCCTGGTACAGCACCACAAAACCATGGCCATTTATCATTATAGTCACCTTCCTTTGGAAATACGTCGGGGTCAACTCGATTATCTATATGGCGAGCATATCCGGCATAGATAAAGGTATCTTTGAGGCAGCCCAGCTCGACGGCGCCAGCAAGATGCAGCAGATTTTCAAGATCACTCTGCCGATGCTCAAGCCTACCATCATCATCCTGACTCTCATGTCCATCGGGCGCATCTTCTATTCGGACTTTGGCCTGTTTTATCAGGTGCCGCAGAACTCCGGCCGCCTCTTTGAGGTGACGCAGACCATCGATACCTATGTGTATCACGGACTCATGGAGCTCAAAAACATCGGCATGTCGGCTGCTGCCGCGCTGTATCAGTCCGTTGTCGGTTTCCTGCTCGTGCTGGGCGCAAACGCGCTTGTGCGTAAAGTAGACCGCGAAAACGCGCTGTTTTAAGAAAGGGGGAGCATATGAAAAAACAATTCAGAGACGACGGAACCCATTTCCGCCTCGGCTCCACCATCATTCTCAGCGTGCTGGCGTTCTTAATCCTCTTGCCGGTGATACTGGTGGTCATCTCGTCCGTGACGGACGAAAACGCGCTGATCTCAGCGGGATATACTTATTTCCCGAAAAAGCTCAGCCTGGATTCCTACTACTACATGATCAAGCAGAGCGAAATGATTCTGCGCGCCTACGGCGTGACCATCACGGTCACGTGCCTGGGTACGATCATCAGCGTGCTGATCACCACCATGCTGGCGTACCCGATGTCGCGGCCAAACTTCCGCTATCGCAACGCGCTGGCGTTCTTCGTGTTCTTTACGATGCTGTTCAACGGCGGTATCGTCGCCTCCTACATCATGTGGTCGCGGGTATTCCAAATCAAGGATACGATCTGGGCGCTCATCGTGCCGAACTACCTGGTCACGGCGTTTAACGTGTTCCTTGTGCGCAACTATTATGTGACCTCTGTGCCGATCTCGATCATCGAATCTGCGCAGATCGACGGCGCAAGCGAACTGACCATCTTCTTTAAGATCATGATGCCGCTGGCAATTCCATCCGTTGCGACCATCAGCCTCTTTACGGGATTGATCTACTGGAACGACTGGATCAACGGTTTGTATTACCTGACGGATGCAAAGCTCTACGGCATCCAGAACTTGTTGATTCGCATCATGAACAACATCCAGTTTTTGAAGGTGAGTTCCAATGTCGCGCTACTGGGCACGATGAACGTCGATTTGCCGGGCACGTCGGTCCGCATGGCGATGGCGGTGATCGGAATTCTACCAATTGTGATCATCTATCCGTTTGTGCAGAAGCACTTTATTAAGGGCGTTGTACTCGGCGCAGTAAAGGGCTAAGAGAAACCGCAAAACAAGAAAGACCCATAACCCCGCGTCGCTGCGGGGTTTTTTAAAGAGAGGGAGAAACAAGTATGACTATTCGCGAGATCACCGACGCAATCATCCGAAAGACAGGCGCGCCGAGATTGCCGGAGGAGCACACCTGCGATCTGCTGATCGCGGGCAGCTGGGACACGGAAGTGACCAAGATCGCCACCACGTTCATGGCGACGGTGGATGTCATCCGCCGCGCGGCACAAGCGAGCGTGAACCTGATCATCACGCACGAACCGACGTGGTTTACCGGCATGGACGGCACCGACTGGCTTGCCGAAGATGAGGTGTATCTGGCGAAGAAAGCGTTGATTGAGCAGCACAACATCGCCATCTGGCGCTTTCACGACCATATGCACATGGCGAAGGAGGACGGCATCTTCCGCGGGTTTGAGCAGGAGATGGGTTGGGAAACGTATCGTATGGCACCGCCGACCACCGATACGCTGGGCTTTGGCGTCACCGGAAAACCCGACGGCTGCTATGAGATTCCCGAAACAACGCTACGCGGGCTCGTTGATTTGTTCAAATCACAGATGAACATGCCCGTGATCCAGATCATCGGCAACCCGGAGATGAAGGTCTCCCGCGTGGGCGTTCTGCCCGGCGGCGGCAGTCTTGGGCTGGGTACAGAGCATATGCCGATGCGTTATATGCGCCTGAGAAACGCAGATGTGCTCGTCTGCGGGGACATCACCGAGTGGACGCTGCCCGCCTATGTGCGGGATGCTTTCCAGCTCGGGCTCAACCGCGCGATCCTCGTGCTCGGGCACGAGCGCAGCGAGGAACCGGGGATGAAGCACCTGGGCAGCTGGCTGAGTGATATCGTAGACGGCACGCATGTGGTGTTTCTGGACGCAGAGGAGCCGTTTACTTATCTTTGAGCCCAGTACATGACGACAGAAAGCGAATAAGAATCGCCGGAAAAGCAATATCCTCCGGAAAACGGAAGTGATATGATTTTTCTGGGCAATTAGGTTCTATCATATGTCTCGAAAAAAACATGTTCGCAAAGAACCTATCAATAGATATTCCTACAGGCTCAAATCAGCTAAATTTCTCTTTGGAGGAAGCACCCATGGCAACCATGAATATCGACTACTATTCCATCGCGCGGAGGGGGTTCGTCTCCTTCAACGCGATCCTGCCCGTGGAGCGGCCGCCGATGGCGGATCAACCGCCGTCCTATACGAGTGGGCCGTTTCCGACGCTCTACCTGCTGCACGGCTTTTCCGGCAACCGTAACGACTGGATCACCAACACGCGCATCGCAGAGCTTGCCGCGCGGCGTGGATACGCGGTCATCATGCCGGATGCACGAAACAATTTTTATCTCGACATCGAGGAATCGCTTGAGCTCTGCGGAGAGTTCATCGGCCGCGAACTCGTGGATGTCACGCGCAGGATGTTTCCGCTTTCGCACAAGCGCGAGGATACCGTCATCGGCGGCATCTCGATGGGCGGATACGGCGCGGTGCGAAACGGGCTAAAGTACGCGGATACCTTCGGCGCGATACTCTCGCATTCCGCCGCGCTGATCACAAACGAAGTGGCGGCAATGAAGGAGGGCGAGGGTAACTTCATGGCGCCGTACGCCTATTACCGGCATACGTTCGGCGATCCCAAAGCACTGCCGGGTTCCGATAAAGACCCGATGCATCTTGCCGCAGAACGCCTCAAAGACGGCACCGCGCCGAAGCTATTTCTCGCGTGCGGAACGGAAGATTTTCTCTTTGAGCACAACGCGGAGTTTCACGCGCATCTCGAGAGTATCGGCTATGAACACGAATGGTGGACGAAACCCGGCGTGCACGACTACGACTTCTGGAATGCATCTCTGCCCGCAAGCCTCGACTGGCTCGCCGGCAAACGGGATTGATTAAACTGTGCTTTCTGCGCGACTGCGCTTTACTTGATTAAGGGCTTTTTTACACTATGGAGGAAATCATGCAACTCACAGCAAAAGAATGCAGTTCACGCCTGCGCTGGTCGGGGCGGACGCTCTATGATCAAAGTTTGGACGCGCTGTTTTTCAACTGGACATGCGCGGGTTTTGCTCTGCGCTTTTTCGGTAAACGGCTGACGATGGACACGCTTGCGTTTGCGGAAACGTATCCCAATGAGACCGACAGCCTCCCGTGGTTTGCGCTGTTTCTGGACGGGTCAAAGGAACCCGCTAGAATCTTTTGCTTGGAGGCGGGCGAGCAAACGGTCACGCTCTACGAGAGCGAAATCGCTGAAGCGCACACACTAAAACTCATCAAGCGCTCCGAAGGCTCCAAAGGGCGTGCGGGTTTACGCACGCTCACGCTCGAAGGCGAGCTGCTGGAGCTGCCTGCGGAACAAACGCGGCGCAGGATCGAGTTTGTGGGCGATTCCATCACCTGCGGGTTTGGCAACGAGATGCCGCCGGAGGTCACGCAGTTCTCGGCGGAACAGGAAAACGGGCTGTTGTCCTATGGCGCGGTTGCGGCGGATCTGCTGGACGCGGACTATCAGCTCATCAGCGTTTCCGGCATTCCGTTGTGCTGGGCGAGAGACGAGAATTATCGTATGACGCTGCCGTGGGTGCCGGATTTTCGTCCTCCCGTGCGCACGATGGAAGGCTATTACGACTATGCGGATCGTTTTCACGAGGAGAAACAAGGCAAGACCGACGGTTTCACCCGCTGGGACTTCTCGCGCCTTGTGCCGGACGCGGTGGTGATCAATCTCGGCACCAACGACGCGTTTCGCATCCGCGTTTCGGGCAACGATCCCGCCGAGGCCGCGCATTTTCAGGCGCGGTATGTCGCGTTCTTAGCGCACCTGCGCGCAGTCAACGGGGAGAAGGCCCTGCTCGTCTGCACACTCGGTTCCATGGACTATTTCCTGTATGATAATATTGAAAAGGCAGCCGCAGAGTACCGCGCATCAACCGGAGACGAGCGCGTCGTCCCATTCAAGTTTGGCGCCATCGACCCCTGGGGCGAAGGGATGGGCGGACTTGGCCACCCGAACGCAAAAACACAGCTGCGCATGGGCAGAGAGCTCGCAAAGCTACTGGAACCACTGATTTAGGAGAAAACTTATGCTCGATCTTTCGATTTTTTCGCGCGGCTGGGTCGCGCCCGCAATCCCGAACGAAATCCCGCACGGCGATATGCCGGGGGATAAGGTTTCGATCAACGAAGGCCATGTCGCAAAAGCAAACGTGATTTTTCCGCGGCTGCTCTCGTTACTGCCGGATGTGCTCTCGCAAAACCCAGCGCAACGGGCGGTGATCTCGGTCTGCGGCGGCTCCGGCGTGGGCAAGAGCGAGACCGCGTCGCTGCTGAGCTTTTATCTGAATCAACTCGGCATCGGCGCGTATACGCTCTCCGGCGACAACTATCCGCACCGGATCCCGTTTTTTAACGATGCAGAGCGCTTGCGCGTGTTTCGCGTTTCGGCTTTGCGCGGGTTGCTCGCGGCGGGGGAATACGACGCCGCGCGTGCGGAAACGTTGGCGAAACTGATGCAACAGGGCAGAGAAGTCGACCCGACTTTACAAGCAGAATTCCCGTGGATAGCAACCTATCAACAGGCGGGAAGATCGGGGTTATCGGGCTATCTCGGTACGCAAAACGAGATCGATTTTGCAGAGCTTTCGGGTATTCTCGCCAAGTTCAAGAGCGGCGCAGAAGAGATATTCCTCAAGCGCATGGGCAGAGAAGAGACCGCGCTTTGGTACGATTCGGTCGATATGCGAAACATCTCCGTTCTCGTCGTCGAGTGGACGCACGGCAACAACGACCTGCTGGCGGGCGTGGATATCCCGATTTTGCTCAACAGCACGCCGGAGGAAACGCTTGCCCACCGCAAGCTACGCGCGCGGGACGGCGCGCCGGATAGCCCGTTTACGACAATGGTGCTGGAGATCGAGCAGGGGCTGTTGCAGTCGCAGGCGCATAAGGCGAAGATCGTCGTGAGCAAAAACGGCGAACTGCTCACGCCGGAACAGGTAGCAAGCCTGTCATAGGAGAACACATGCAACACGAGAACACACAAGCAAACCCGCTCGGCGGAGCGATGCTGAATCTCTATCCCGACAGCTTAAGCGCGAACTTGAGCCAAGCCGCCGCGTTTTTAAACGACGATGCGGTGCGCGGCGCGTTTTCCGCGCTCTATGTGCTGCCGAGTTTGTTTCATACCGATCTGGATCGCGGGTTTTCCGTGATCGACTACGGCATTGAAGGAACGCTTGCGACGCAGGCCGACCTCGACGCCATCCGCGCGGGCGGGGTTTCGCTCAAGCTTGATTTTGTGCTCAACCATGCCTCCGTGCAGTCCCCGCAATTTCAGGATATGATCGCGCGCGGGGACGATTCCCCCTATCGCGATTTCTTCATCGACTGGAACGCGTTCTGGCAGGATCTCGGAGATATGACGCAGGAAGGCTATATCCAGCCGGGTGCGGAGCTGATAAAGGATATGTTCTTCCGAAAGCCTGGATTGCCGATCCTCATGGTGCGCTTTCCGGACGGAACCGAGCGCCCGTATTGGAACACGTTTTATCAGGAGATTCGCTATCCGCGCCTGACGGCGGGTGAATGGGCGGAGATTCTCTCGCTCCCGCAGAGCGAAGCTGAAACGCTGGCACAACATGCAAATGCAGCGTTGGACGCGGGGAAGAAGCCCACTGAAATCGAATGGCCGGAGGGAACCGCCGAAGTCGCGATCGACGCGCTGGAATCGCGCAGAACGTACTTAGGTCAGATGGATTTGAACGTGAAAGCGCCGCTCGTCTGGGCGTTTTATGAGGAGACGCTACAAAAGCTCGCCTCCTACGGCGCAAAGATCGTGCGGCTGGACGCGTTTGCCTATGCTTCTAAGATCGCAGGCAGGCGAAACTTTTTCAACGAGCCGGAGACGTGGGATATGCTGGAGCGCCTGCGAGGCATGGCGGCGGAAAACGGGCTCTCGCTTTTGCCGGAGATCCACGCGACCTATGCCGAGCAGACGTATGCCGAAATCGCAAAACGCGGCTACATGACCTATGACTTCTTCCTGCCGGGGCTGCTGCTGGACGCGCTGGAGACCGGCTCCGGCGCGCTGATCCGCCGCTGGGCGGAGGAGCTCGTGACGAACGACATCCGCGTGGTCAACATGCTGGGTTGTCACGACGGCATCCCGCTGCTGGACTTGCGCGGGTTGGTGCCGGATGAGCGGATTGAGTCACTCATTGAGACCGTCGTCTCGCGTGGTGGCTACGTCAAGAACCTCTACGGGCAGAAGAACGCGTATTATCAGGTGAACGCGACGTATTTTTCCGCGCTGGGCGAGAGCGAACAACGGCTGTTGTTCTGCCGCGCGGTGCAGCTCTTTATGCCCGGCATTCCACAGGTGTGGTATCTTGATCTGTTCGCGGGCAAGAACGATCACGAGGCGGTCAGCCGCGCGGGCGCGGGCGGGCACAAGGAGATCAACCGTACCAATTTTTCCAAAGAGAAGGTTGACGCCGCGCTCAAGATGGACGTCGTGCAACAGCAGCTTGCGTTGCTGCGCTTTCGCAATGCGTTTCCCGCGTTCGGGTTTGACGCGAAGCTGACGCTCACACAGGAAGATGAATCGTCGCTCCAGTTCACTTGGGAAAAAGACGGATTTACCGCGAAACTGCGCGCGGATTTTGCGCAGGCAACGTTCTCTGTCAAGGGAATTGACCCGCAGGGAATGACGATTTTTGAGATGACAGAAGCTTAACAGAGCCAGAGAAAAGAGGAAGACACGATGATACGAACGGAACTGGAACGCGTGACGCCATCCGCGGTGGGGCTCTCCGCCGCCGCAATTGAGGCGTTTTTAGATGAGTTGGAGTCCGGCTTTACCGAGCCGCACGGTGTGATGATCCTTCGCCACGGCAAGGTTTGCGCCGAGGGCTGGTGGTCTCCCTATGCGCCGGGCATTCGCCACGGGCTGCAATCGCTCTCCAAAACCTATGCGGCAACCGCAGTCGGCATCGCCTGTACCGAGGGGATATTGCATCTGGACGAGCCGGTTTCTAAGATTTTTTCCGGCGAGATGCCAGCAATCGTGTCCGAAAACCTCAGCAAGATGACCGTGCGGGACGTGCTCTGTATGGGCACCGGCATGGAGACGATGCCGCGTCCCGGCGCGGACTGGATTCGCGATTTTCTCGCGACTCCCGTTCTACATGAGCCGGGCAGCGCGTTTTTCTACAACAGCACGGGTTCGACGCTGCTCGCCGCGATGGTGCGCCGCCGCTCCGGCAAAACGCTGATGCAATACCTCAAGACACGCCTGTTTGACAAGATCGGCATCGATACAGCCAACCTGCGCTTTGGAACCATGCAGGACGGCACGGAGGTCGGCGGCGGCGGGTTATTCGCCACAACCGAAGACAACCTCAGGCTCATGCTGCTGTATCATAACGGCGGCACATGGGCGGGCGAACGGATTCTCTCGCTGGAATACGTGCGCCTTGCCACCACTAAGCAGATCGACACCGCGAGCGAATCCACCGGCAACCCGCCCGCGCTGGATAATTTCGTGGGTTACGGTTTCCAGATCTGGATGTGCCGACACCCCGGATGCTATCGCGCGGACGGCGCGTTCGGGCAGTATTCCATCGTGCATCCCAAGCTGGACATGGTTGTCTCGATCAACGAGACGGCGGGCAACGCGCATTGGGCGCAGAAGACGCTGGACTGCGTCTGGCGCTTCTTTGAGCGACTGGAAGCGGAGCCGTTTGCCGCGGATGCGGCGGCGGACGCGCGGCTGCTCATGCGGATGCAACGCCTGAGCCTGCCCAAGCCCACCTATCAGCCGCACGGCGCGCGCGAAGCGCTGGCGGGCAATTATAACACCTGCGGCGGCAAGCTCATCTTCGGCGAAGTGACGGGCAGCATGATGGGCGGGATGCCGTTTCCGCCGGATGTCACGGGCTGCACGGTGGGCTTTCTGGATACGGCCTGCCAGCTCACCCTGCGCTTTGCAAATCGGACGGAGCAAATCCTGATCGTCGCGCTGGATGGCTCCCGCCGTGAAAATGCCTACAGTTGCGAAGGGTCTCCGATGTCCCGCGTGCTGCTGAGCGGATATTTTGAAGCGCCGGAGCGGCTAATCGTCACCGCACGCTGGATTGAAACCTGTTTCGAGCAGGAGTATTGCCTCGAACTCAGCGGGGATGGGCTGACCTTCTCACGCAGAAGCATCAATGCTTCGTTCGCGTTTTTGACAAACCTTGTGCCGACCGAATGCGTGATGGAACGCGTTGAGGGGTAAGCTAAGGCGCAGGATGCCACTGCCAAACAAAATTCACAATACAAAAGCGAAAATCAGCATATAAAACACAAAGCCTCCTGTCGACAAACAATCGGCAGGAGGTCTTTTGCGTGCTGTTTTTTTGTATTGCTCTTGCAACATTCTGCTTGGCGCATGCGCTTTGCCTGTTGCACGAGCGGTTTGTAAAAAGTCCTTGCGCGCCCGCTCAGGCGGCATTCGGTTGCCGCCTGACGGGGAACGCGGAGGAGTAGGAGGTCGTTATTTCACGCCGGCGAGGATGTCGTCGATGCTCTTGATCGGGATGATCAGCGTCCAGCCGGAGGCAGCGGTGTCATCCATCTTGGAGAGGTTCATCTCCGTGGTGCCCTTGCGCTGGCCGTCCGAGAAATCGACCGAGCCGCCGAAGGGGTTCACGATGGGGGCGGATTCCATGGCGTCCTCGAAGCTGGCCCATGTGAGGTCTTTGCCCGTGCGCTCCAGACCCTGACAGAACACGCTGCCCGCGATCCAGCCGGTCATGGCAAAGGCGTTCATGTCCGCTTCAGTTGCGCCGACTTCTGCCATATATTTATAGAAGTTGACGAAGCTTTCGGTGGTGAGATCCGTGGTGTCCACCCAGCCCAAACCGTAGATGCCCGCGCCTTCGGTCTTCATGAGCTTCTGCACATGCTCGGCGTTGGCGTCGGTGAGGGTCTTGGAGACGTTGACGTAGGTGGTCAGGACGGGCTTCATGATGTCCTGCTTTTCCATTTCCTTGATCAGCACGGGGAAGGTCGCCTGAATCATGGCCGCAATGACCATGTCGCAATCCTTGATCTTGGCAACCTGCGCGGAGGCGTCGGTTGCACCCGCCTGGATGGATTCGGAGACGAGCGTTACGCCGTATTTTTCTGCGGCAAGCGAAATGCCTTCAAACAGGGATTTGCCTGCGTCGTCATTGGTGTAGACAACACCGATGGTCTTGGCGTTGAAGTAGCCCTGTGCATAGGCGATCATGACCTGGCCTTCGGTGGTGTAGATCGGCTGAATCGGGAACGAGGAGCGGTTGGTTCCCTCTGCCTTTTCCTGATAGAGCTGGCCGACGCCGGTTGCGTAATAGACGGTGGGGATACCGAGGGTCTTCATGTCTTCCAGCGTGGCTGCGACAACAGGCGTGCCGAAGTGGCCAACGATGGCGAAGACTTTGTCATCATAAAAGAATTTCTCAAAGGCCGCGATGCCTTTTTCGGGCGAAAATTCGTCGTCGGTATGGATGTATTTGATGGTTCTGCCGGCGATGCCGCCGTTGTCGTTGACCATCTTGAAATAGGCTTCCATGCCGAATTTGAACGGCACGCCGACGGGCGCGTATGCGCCGGAGACAGCGATGCTGTTGGCGATGAGCACTTCGGTGTCCGTCACACCCTGCTGCGGTTCTGCGGGAGCAGCGGGTTCGGCGGCGACTTCTTCCTGGGCGGCTTCGGTGGCAACGGGCTCTTCTGCTGCGGGGGCTTGAGCCTGCGGAGCACAGGCAAAGAGCGAACCCATCATCAGAACCACCAACAGTAACGATACGATTTTTTTCATATTCTTCCTCCTTTTATTGTTTGGGTTATGAATGGCGTAATTGCCATATCAATCAAATAGAACATCGGAACAGATTACTTGCTTGAATCATCTCGCGAGATCAGCTTTTGCCGAGATAGGCGTCGATGACCCGCTCGTCGCGCAGAAGCTCCTCCGCCGGGCCTTCGATGGAGACGTTGCCAACCTCCAGCACGTAGGCATAGTTCGCAATTTTCAAGGATTGCTTTGCGTTTTGCTCCACCAGCACGACGGTGACGCCCTGCTGGTTGAGCGACTCGACGATGTTGAAGATATCCCGCACGATCAGCGGAGCTAGCCCCAGCGAGGGCTCGTCCAGCAGCAGTATCTTCGGGTTTGCCATCAGCGCGCGCCCAATGGCGAGCATCTGCTGTTCGCCGCCGGAGAGCGTGCCCGCGACCTGCTTTGCGCGCTTGCCGAGGATGGGGAAGCGCTCGTAGACCATCGCGAGATTTGCCTTCCGCTCTGTTGCTAAGACGGTAAACCCGCCCGCGATGAGGTTGTCTTCCACCGTGAGCTCCGCGAAGATCTGTCGTCCCTCGGGGGACTGCACAATGCCGCGCGAGACGAGTTTTTCCGCGGGCAGCGTGTGGATGGGTTTGCCGTAGGAGAGGATTTCGCCGCCGGAAACGGGCACAAGGCCGGAGATCGCGCGCAGCAGGCTGGATTTTCCCGCGCCGTTTGCGCCGAGGATGGCGACGATTTCGCCGTCGCGAATCTCCATGTTCACGCGCTTGAGTGCCTCGATGCGCCCGTAGGAAATGCTGAGGTTTGAGATTGTCAGCGCGGCGCGGTTTGGCTCTGCTTGCTGCCTCATGCGTCGTCCTCCTTGCCTAAATATGCGTCCTGCACCAGCGAATTTTGCTGGATTTCGCTCGCCGTTCCCTCCGCGAGTTTTTTGCCGAACGAGATTGCGCAGATGCGGTCGCACAATCCCATGACGAGCTTCATGTCGTGCTCGACCAGTAGGATGGCGCAGTGCCTGTCCCGCGCGATGCCGCGGATGAGCTCGGTGAGCCGCTCGGTCTCGCTGTCGTTGAGTCCGCCCGCCGGTTCGTCGAGAATGATCAGGCTTGGATCGCACATCAGCGTGCGTCCAAGCTCGATGAGCTTGAGCACGCCGTATGGCTGCGCGCCTGCGTATTCGTTGGCGATCTTGTCTAAACCAACATAGGCCAGCACGTCCATGGCTTTCTTGCGCAGCTCGCGCTCCTGTTTGCGCGCCCAGGGCATGGCAAACATGTTTGCCAGCGCGCCCGCGCGAAACTCGGTATGCGCGCCGAGCAGAACGTTGTCGATGATCGGCAGTTCGCGGATGATCTCTGTGTTTTGAAACGTGCGAACGAGGCCGAGGCCGATGATTTTGTGCGCGGGCATGCCGTTGAGCAGGTGCTCGCGTCCTTTTTGGTCGGTAAAGCGGATTTCGCCCGCGTCGGGTTTATAGAACTGTGTGATGCAGTTGAAGACCGTGGTCTTGCCCGCGCCGTTGGGGCCGATGAGGCCGTAGATCTCGTGGCGGTTGATCGTAAAAGAGAGATCGTCTACCGCGCGCAGGCCGCCGAAGCTGATGGAGAGATGGTCAACCGATAATACCTGAGCCATGGATTATGCCTCTCCTTTCTTAGCGCGTGCCGCACGTTTTTGCAGAACGTTTGCGATGTCGCGGGGGATATGGATGAGACCCCGCGGATAGAAGATCAGCATAATGACCATCAGGATACCGACGATGAGCAGCGGCACGCCGGGGATTTCGCCCACGACGGGCATGCCCTTCATGAGCTCCGGCAGGCCGTGCATGACCACCGCGCCGACGACCGCGCCGCCAACGGTTGCTGCACCGCCGATGACTACGATGGCAATCAGGTTGAGCGAGAGCGCCGCGGTCCAGACGGTCGGGTCCACATGGCGGAAGAAGTGCACATAGCAAACGCCCGCAAGACCTGCGAACACAGAGCTGATCGCAAAGCTGATGAGCTTGTATTGAAAGACGTTTACGCCCATCGCCATCGCGGCCGTGCGGCTGCTCTTCATGGCGATCATGGCGCGTCCGGTGGAGGAATGCACAAGGTTATACACCAGCATCATCAGCACCACGAGCAGGCACACCATAAACACATACATCCCGCTCTTGGTGAGCGTCTGACCGAAGATCTTGGGATACGTTGCCGATGCGCCGGAGAAGCCGCCCGTGAACCAGTCCATCTCAATAAAGAGCTGGCGCAGGATTTCGCCAAAGCCCAGCGTCGCAATCGCGAGATAAAACCCTTCCAGACGCACGGCGATGGCACCGAGTATGAGACCGATGATCAGCGGTGCCGCAACGGCGATGAGCACGGAGAGCAGAAATGGTAGCTCCAGCTGCTTGGTGAGATACGCGCTCAGATAGGCGGAGAGGCCCATAAACGCTGCGTGACCCAGCGAGATCTGGCCGGAATAGCCCAGTAGCACGTTGATGCCAAGGCCGGCGATGGCGGTATACACCATGCTTGCCGCGAGGGTGACCGTTGCCGTCGGTACGCCTTTGATGAGCACCGGCAGCAGGAACGCTACTCCCACGAGAAGGTATTGCAGGTATTTATTTCGAATCAGCCGCATGCGGTTCTCCTTATGTGTGTGGTATCGAGAGTACTCTTTTTGAAGAAGCGATAGAGGGAAGCGGTTGAGGGGAATGCAATAGAAAGAAGTTTGGGTTCGGCGTGATACGACGGAAGCGATCCGCCGTTCGTGTTCTATACTTTTTTGACGATCTTCTTGCCGAAGAGTCCGTTGGGGCGCAGCACGATGAAGAGCAGAATCAACGCGTAGAGCAGCGGCAGCGACCACTTGGTGGAGACATAGTACCCCAGCAGATTGTTGGCGATGCCGATGATGAAGCTCGCGACCACGGGACCATAGAAGGTGGAAAACCCGCCGAGCACGGAGGCGATGAACGAGTTGAGGTGGATGCTGTCCATCATCGAGACCGTCACGTTTTTTAGCGGAGCCACCATCACGGCGGCGAGGCAGCCAAGCGCGGTTGCAACCGCCCATGCGCCGATAGTGACCAGCTTGACGGGAATCCCCTGCAGCCTTGCGGTCTGGGGGTTGGATGCGGTGGCGCGCACGGCGACGCCCAGCGTCGTCTTCTCCAGCACGAAGAACAGCACCGCCATAATCACGCACGTAATGCCGATGATCAGCAGCGAGTTTGGCAGCACCTTCACCCCGCCGATATCCATCGCGGAGGCGGAGATGAATTTGCTAAACGGCGTTTCGTTTGCGCCAAAGAGCATCGGCGCCAGTCCCTGAAATATCATGATGATCGCGAGGGTGATCATCTCGCGGCTGAGGTTTGTGATGTTTTGCTTGCCGTTCATCAGGAAGCGGTCAATCAGCGCGCCGAGCACCATCGCAATCACCATCGCGACGGGTACCGCAACCCACATCGGTAACCCGAGATCGAGAATCAGCCCCGTGCAGACATAGGCCATAAACATGCCCAGCGTGCCCTGGGAAAAGTTGATGATCTTTGCGGTTTGGTAGATGAGCACAAGGCCCATCGCCGCAAGCGCATACATGCTGCCGGTTTCGATGCCGCCGACCACTTGCTGGAAGAATTCGACCATAGAATGCAACTCCTTAAGGGTGTTGTGTTGAAAGAATGGCTTGGGATTCTGTTTTTTCTGGGATCGTAGATCAATGACGGTATCGTCACCGGGATGAAAGCCTTGCTGTTTGTAAATGACATCAATGTCATGATAATTCGAATTGTGCAAAAAATAATAGAATGCGTTGTGATTTGACTGCCGTTTTCCGGCCTCACTTGCATGATAACCCGCAGGCAATGGCGTTGTCAATAGCGTTTATTCGGCGTATGTAAGCCGTTTATCATGAGAAAAAGTGAAAAAAGCAAAAAAACACCATTGAAATCCATTTTGCCATCTGTTATACTGACGGAGAAATGACAAGGTTGTCACATTGCGAACCACACAAGCCGGAAAAGCAAATCTCTTAATGAAAATACGTCCAATTCGGTTTTCAGCAAACGCCACACAAACAGAAAACACACGCAACAACAAAAGAAGAATAACCAGCAAGATTCCGCTGGAAAGGGGAAACAACGTATGCCAGAAAACAGCATTGGTGTATGGAGCTATGGTCTCTATCTGCCGCAGCGCGTCATGACAGCGCGTGAACTTTCGGAAGCGACAAACGGCGTATGGAGCGAGGACGCGGTCAAACAAAAACTCGGCATCGTGCAAAAGCGCATTCCGGGGGAGGACGACGGCACGCAGGAGATGGCCGTCCGCGCGGCAAAGGATGCGCTCCGGCGCGGAGACGTTGACCCGCGCAGCATCGACCTCATCCTCTGCGTCGGTGAAGAGTGGAAGGAATATCCGCTGACCACCTCCGCGCTGTATGTGCAGGGAGAGATCGGCGCCGAGAATGCCTGGGGGATCGACGTGCAAAACCGCTGCTGCACCACCTGCTCCGCCATCAAGATTGCAAAGGACATGATGGTCGCTGACGAGGACATCCACACCGTGATGATCGTCGGCGGTTACCGCAACGGGGACTTTGTCGACTTTACGGACAAGGATATGTCCATGATGTATAACCTCGGCGCGGGTGCGGGCGCGCTGATCCTCAAAAAAGGCATGGACAAGAACCTCGTGCTGGGTACGCACATCATAGCCGACGGCAGCTTCGCGCGGGACGCGGGGGTCGAGATCGGCGGCATCGCGCATCCCTTCAGGCCGGAGAACGTGGCGGAGGGCTACCGCTCCTTGCGCCTGCTCAACCCGGTACATATGAAAACACGGCTCAACGAGGTTTCGATTGCCAACTGGTACCGCTGCATCGATGAATCACTCCGGAAATCCGGCAACCTCACGCGAAAAGACATCGGCTACCTCGGCATTTTGCACTTCAAGCGCTCGCAGCATGAGGCGATGGTGGCGGAGCTGGGGCTAAGTCCCGAGCAGACCGTCTACCTCGAAGACTACGGCCACATCGGACAGATCGACCAGATTCTCTCCCTCGCGCTCGGACTTGAGCAGGGGAAGATCACAAACGGTACGCTGGTGACGATGATCGCCGCGGGCATCGGCTACGTCTGGGCCTCCACCTGCATCCGCTGGGGCGGCAAACCCTGAGCCGTTTTTCACCGACACACACAGGAAAGGAATTTCGTTCATGTTTGATTACCGCACACAATATCCGCAAAAGTGCATCACGGCAGAGCAGGCGCTCGAGCTGGTGAAGAGCAACGATGTCATCACCGTCGGCATGGCCAGCGCGGAGCCGAATGAATTTCTCATGAAGCTGCACACCATCGCGGACCGCGTGAAGGACGTGACCATCACGAGCAGCCTCTCTACCGTTCAGGCGCCGTACCTGACGGATTTTCTGCGCTATCAGAACGCCTTTCGCATCGATTCCTGGTTTTATTCCGGGCAGCTGCGCGCCTTGCAGCACACGGGTCGCGTCTCGTTTATTCCCAACCACCTACACCTTGCGGGCTTCAAACGAAACGCCGCGGTTCACACGAATATCTTCGTCTGCTCGGCTTCTGTGCCGACAGAAGAGGGAATCACGCTCTCCTGCTCCAACGTCTACGAGATGGAGATGGTCAAGCGCGCGGATATCGTAATTCTTGAGGTGAGTCCGAACATTCCGCACACCACGGGAGACCACATGGTTTCCTATGAGGACGTGGACTACATCATCGAGTCAGACTATTTCTTGCCCGCAATTGCGGACGTCACGCCAAACGAAAAGGATCGCGAGATCGGGCGGCACATCGCAGACCTCGTCAACGACGGGGATTGCATCCAGATCGGCATCGGCGGCATCCCCAACGCCGTGTGCGAGTTTCTCTCGGAGAAAAAGGATCTCGGCGTGCACACGGAGATGATGACCACGGGGATCATGCGCCTCATGAAGCGCGGCGTCGTCACCAACCGCAAAAAGCAGCTCTATCCGGGCGTCTCCGTCTGCTGCTTTGGCATGGGCACGCAGGAACTGTATGACTTCATGCACGACAACCCGCAGGTTTGCATCAAATCCGGCGCGTGGACAAACGACCCGCACATCATCGGTCTCAATGACAATCAGGTTTCGATCAATACCTCCATCGAGGTGGATCTCACCGGACAGTGCTGCTCGGAGAGCATCGGCTACGTGCAGTTTTCCGGCACAGGCGGGCAGGCGGACACCGCCATCGGCGCGCAGATATCAAAAAACGGGCGCTCGTTTATCGCGCTGTACTCCACCGCGATGGTCAAAAACCCGAACACCGGCGAGCGGGAGGAGATCTCCAAGATCGTACCGCTGCTGAAAAACGGTGCGGCGGTTTCGCTCAGCAGAAACGACGTGGATTATGTCGTCACGGAATACGGCGCGGTGCGCCTGCGCGGGCTGAATCTGGAGGAGCGCGCGCGGCGGTTGATCTCGATTGCGCACCCGAAATTTCGCGCGGAGCTTTCGGTTGCGGCGCGCGAATACATGATCATGCCGTAAGCGGCAGGATCACTACGCGTTAGGATCAAATCGGGTGTTTTCTGAAGATGGAGGTTGTTTTATGGCGACATTTTTATTCGAAGATAGAGAGATCTATTACGAAGACCACGGCGCGGGCAAACCCCTGCTGGTGCTCAACGGCATCTTCATGAGCTGCGCCTCGTGGGAAAAATTTATTCCCGCGTTCTCACGCCAGTGCCGCCTGCTGCTGCTCGACTTCTTTGATCAGGGCAAAACGGCAAAGCGGGAGGCGGACTATTCGCAGACGGAGCAGGTCGCACTGGTGGATGCGTTTCTTCGCCACATGGGGCTAAGATCGTGCAGCATCATCGGCATCTCCTACGGCGGCGAGATCGCGATGCAGTTTGCAAGCGCCTATCCAGAGAAGGTCGAGAAACTCATCCTCTCCAACACGGCAGCCTACACCTCGGACTGGCTCAGAGACATCGGACACAGCTGGGAATATGCCTGTAACAGCCACGACGGAAAGCAGTTTTTCAAAACCTGTATCCCGATCGTCTATTCCCCGCAGTTTTACACGAAGCATTACGCCTGGGCAAGCGCGCGGGAGGCGCTCTTTGAGCGCGTGTTCACGCCGGAGATCTATGAAGCATTCGCGCGGCTGATCCGCTCGGCAGAAACATATGACGTGCGCGAAAGGCTCTCTGCGATCACGGCAGAAACGCTGGTCATCTCCGCGGAGCACGACTATGTCACCCCGCTCTATCAGCAACGGGAGATCGTCGCGGGCATTCCAAACGCTGCGCACGCGATGATTATGGATGCCGGCCATGCGGTGATGTATGAAAAACCGGCGGAGTTCATCTCGCTCGTGCTTGGGTTTGTCAGCAACGATACGGATTTGACGCTCGTCTAAAACCAAAAAACAAGTCACACAACGCCTAGTGCGAAATAAAACACCAAAATTCGAACGGAGGAAAGAGAACATGTCGAAACGACTGGAAGGAAAAGTTGCGCTCGTCACTGGTGGCGCGGCGGGCATCGGCGCGGAGTGCGCAAAGCGCTTCGCGCAAGAGGGCGCAATCGTCTACGCGGGCGATCTTCGTCCGCTCACGTTTGAGGCGGAGAACGTCCGCTTCATCTCCCTCAACGTGACGGACCCCGCAAGCTGCCAGCAGGCGGTGGACGAAATCGTTGCAGCTCAGGGCAAGATCGACATCCTCGTGAACAACGCGGGCATCACGCGCGACGCGCTGATTCAGAAGATGACGGACGAGATGTGGGACGCGGTCATCTCCGTCAACCTCAAGGGCGTGTTCAACATCACACGCCTTGTCGGCCCCGCGATGGCGGAGGCGGGCTACGGCTCGATCATCAACATCTCCTCGGTGGTCGGTGTCTACGGCAACATCGGGCAGACGAACTATGCTGCGACCAAGGCGGGCGTGATTGGCATGACGAAAACCTGGGCAAAAGAGTTCGCAAGAAAAGGCGCGAATGTGCGTTGTAACGCCATCGCGCCGGGATATTGCATGACCGATATTTTAAAGACTGTTCCGCAGGACTTGCTGGATAAGTTTGCAAAGATGACGATGCTCGGCCGCCTCGGCCAGCCGGAAGAGATCGCGGATGCCGCGCTGTACCTCGCCAGCAGTGAATCGAGCTATGTGACGGGTCACGTACTGGAAGTCAACGGCGGCATGCGCCTCTAATAAGGGTTACTGGCGCGGCGTTGTGCCGTTTGCGAGCAGGAAGAGTGTCTGCTGGCAGTGCAGCCGGATGTTTTGCATGGTGAGCTGCGAGTAGACGCTCTGGAAGATGAAGATATCCGTCACAAAATGCACGCACAAGTCGGCAAGGATTGCGGACTCGACATTCGGGTCGATCAACCCGCGCTGCTTGTCAAACTCGATGCCGATGAGGAACATATCCCGATAGCGGTTCTGCTGCTGGCGAATCAGTCCCTGCGAAACCGGGTGCGAGCAGCCGTAGAGCTGCTGACCTAGATCAATGTGATCCGGATGCATCAAGAGAAACTCTGCATCGCGCAGGTAAAACGCCTGAAAAAACTCCAGAAACGGTGCTTTCTTGTAGAGCTCGTAGGCAGGGAAGACGAACTCCGCGCGCTGGGCGCGCAGCGTGTCGAAGATGTAGATATACAGATCCTCTTTGGAAGGAAAATACTGGTAGATGCTGCCGCGGGCAATCTTTGCGTCCTTGACGATGTTGGAGAGATTTCCCTCGCGCACATTGCGCACGCGAAACTCCTGAATCGCGGCGTTCAGAATGCGCTCCTTTTTTTCCTCGGAGAGGTTATGGAATGTTGGATTCGGCATGGCGGCCTCCCTTGTGGGTTTTACACGATTTTGACGTTAATAATCAGAACACAGTTCACGGCAGGAAGTCAAGCGGATTTTCGCGTCTGGCAGCCAGACGCGGTCTATGAAGGAGAAAAGTATGGAAAAAGTATATATCGCTTCGGCAAAACGCAGCGCAATCGGCGCGTTTTCGGGCGCGCTGTCCACCGTTTCCGCTCCAATACTAGGCGCGGCGGTGGTGCGCGACATCCTCAAGAGTACAGGCATTCCGGCGGAAAAGCTGGAGGAAGTCATCGTCGGTAACATCCTGCCCGCGGGCTGCGGACAAGGCGTGGCGAGGCAGGTTGCCATCCTCGCGGGCGCGCCCGTCGAGGTGCCCGCCTGGGGCATCTCTATGGCGTGCGGCTCCGGCATGAAGGCCGTGATGAGCGCGGCGGCCTCCGTCGCATCCGGCGTGGGCGATCTCTATCTTGCGGGCGGCACGGAGAGCATGAGCCTCGCGCCCTATCTGCTGCCCGGCGCGCGACAGGGTCTGCGGATGGGCAACAAGGAGATCGTCGATCACATGGTGTTCGATGCGCTCACGGATGCGTTTGAAAACATCCACATGGGCATCACGGCGGAGAACATCGCAAGAAAACTTGGAATCACCCGCGCAGAGCAGGACGAGTTTGCCATCGCGTCCCAGCAAAAGGCAATTCGCGCGGTGGACGCGGGCGCGTTTCGTGCGGAGATTACACCCGTCACGGTCAAAATCCGCAAGGAGGAGACCGTGGTCGACACGGACGAATACCCCAACCGCAAGACGAGCCTGGAGAAGCTCGCCGCGCTTAGACCCGCGTTTTTGCCGGACGGCAGCGTGACCGCGGGCAACGCTTCGGGCATCAACGACGGCGCGGCGTTTTTGCTCATCGTCTCCGAGCGCGCGCTAAAGGAATATAACTTGACACCGCTGGCGGAGCTGGTCGCCTGGGGACAGGGCGGCGTGGAGCCGAATGTGATGGGGCTTGGTCCCGTACCCGCGGTGCGTGCGGCGCTGAAGATGAGCGGGCTTTCGCTTGCCGACATGCAGCGCATCGAGCTCAACGAGGCGTTTGCCGCGCAGTCTCTTGGCGTGCTCAAGCTGCTCGGCGAGGAACACGGGCTGGACAAGGAGACGTTGCTCGCCCGCACGAACCCCAACGGCGGCGCAATCGCGCTGGGTCATCCGGTGGGAGCCTCCGGCGCGCGAATCATCGTAACGCTCTTGCACGGAATGCGCGCGGCAGGCGAGGAGACGGGGCTAGCGTCGCTCTGCATCGGCGGCGGCATGGGCACCGCGGTCGTGCTGAAATCCTGCTGAAAAACGATTGTAAAATCATCGTCCGACAGGCTGAAACGCGCCAATCGGTATAGTATAATAGGTGCGTTGCAAATCAAACCTTGTCAAAAATCGCCTAGCAAATATGTGAGTCACAGTAAGAAAAGCAACTTATTAGAAACACAAAACTGATCTTCGGATCAAAATTATAGAAATTTGAGAGGAAAAAGCAATGAAGCAGTATGAAGTCAAACAGATTTCCATCGGCAACGAAACACTCGCGTACCGCACCGGCGGCGCGGGGGAGACGGTGGTTCTCATTCACGGCAATATGTCCTCTTCCGTACACTGGCAGACCACGATGGAGCATCTGGAGGGTCGCTATCGCGTGATCGCGCCCGATCTGCGCGGCTTTGGCGAGAGCACATACAACAACCGTTTTGATTCCCTCCGCGAGCTGGCGCAGGATCTGGAGCGCTTTCTCGACGAGGCAAATATAGACACCTGCACGCTCGTTGGCTGGTCCACGGGCGGCGGCGTCGCGCTGGAGATGGCGGTGAGCATGCCCAAGCGCGTGAAGCGGGCGATTCTGATCGAGTCCGTGCCGCCGACGGGCTATCCGATGTTTAAAAAGGACGCAACCGGACAGCCGATCCTGACTGAGCTGCTCAAGACCAAGGAGGAGATCGCAAGCGATCCGGTGCAGGTTGCCCCCGTGCTGGGCGCCTATGCCACGGGCAACCGCGAGCTGATGCGCGCCATCTGGAACGCGGTGATCTACAATATGGTGCAGCCGCCCGCGGCGGATTATGAGCAATATCTCGACGCGATGCTCCGGCAGAAAAACCTCGTGGACATCGACTATTCGCTCTTGACGTTCAATATGACGGATGCAGCGACCGGCAGCGCGGAAGGCAGCGGAAGGCTTTCTCAGATCGCCTGCCCTGTAACGCTGATTCACGGCAAGCTCGACCTCGTCGTGCCCTATGCCTGGTCGGAGGGAGCGGTTGCCGCGATCCCCGGTGCCACGCTCGTCACGCTCGAAACCACCGGACATTCGCCAATCACGGACGATCCCGCGCTGTTCTTTGCTGTGCTTGATCAGGCGATTGCGGGCTGAGCGGAACAGGTCGGCTTTGGCAGAAACAACACCCCGATGATGCGCAAACGCGCAAAACCAAACGAAAAACAGTGTCGAACACAAAGCGGCTCGCGTTTCAGCGGGTCGCCTTGTTTTTTGATTTCCTAAAGCGTTGTGTTGAACCTTGAACAAACGTTGTTTCGAGTATACACTATAGTAGTAGTGATCCATCACGAGGGAATTCAACCCAAAGTGCGGTAAGGGAAGGGATTGACAGATGAGAGTCGGATTGTTAACGAGCGGAGGCGATTGTCAGGGACTCAATGCAGTGATGCGGGGTGTTGCAAAAACACTCTTTGGCTGCATCAAGGACCTTGAGTTGTACGGGATTCTGGACGGATACCGCGGGTTGATCGAAAGTGAATGGCGGAGGATGGGACCCGAAGAGTTCTCGGGTATTTTGCGTCAGGGCGGCACGATTCTTGGGACATCGCGGCAGCCGTTTAAAGAAATGCAAACACTCAATGAGAATAATACAAACAAGCTGAACATGATGCTTTCTAATTATAAGAAGAATAATTTCGACGCGCTGGTCATCATCGGCGGCAACGGCACACACAAAACGGCATATCTACTCAGCCAACATGGAGCGAATATCGTCACAATTCCCAAGACGATTGACAACGATGTGTATGGAACCGACCTTACATTCGGCTTTGACAGCGCCGTAGAAAAAGCAACCTATGTCATCGACGCAATCCATACCACCGCAGCATCCCACGGCCGCGTTTTTGTCATCGAGTTGATGGGGCATAAAGTCGGCTGGATTACGTTGAGCGCCGGAATAGCCGGTGGTGCAGACGTCATACTCATTCCCGAAATTCCTTACGATCCGGAGCTGGTGCTCAAAGCGATTGAAACGCGAAACAGCCAGGGGAAGAACTTTTCCATCATCGCGATTGCCGAAGGCGCGCTCACGAAAGAGGAAGCCGCGATGGCGAAAAAAGACCGAAACAATCTCAGCGTGTCGCCCGGCTATCGGCTCGCGAGCATTCTATCCGACAGGCTCGAACAGGACGTTCGCGCAATCGTGCCGGGGCATCTGCAACGGGGAGGCGACCCGACGTCGACCGACCGCTTGCTTTGCTCACGCTTTGGCGCAATGGCGGGCGAGCTGGTGAAAAAAGGCATGTTCGGCAACATGGTCGCGCTGAGGGGAACCGAGATCGTCCCGGTACCGCTGAGCGAGGTTTCGGGCAAGCTCAAAAGCATACCCATCGACTCTCAAATCTTGAAGCATGCAGAGTTTTTAGGGATTTCGATGGGCGTATAGCATCTGGATTTTAAAACGCAAGCCTGAATTGAACGCGCCTGCTCTCCAGGCAAATTCAGCCAGCGGCAAGCAGTTTTGAGCGCTGTGCACCGGAACTCATCGTAGTCCCGCCGCACGGCGCTCTTTGTTTTATTGGAAACCTCTTGTCTATCATCAAAATAAAAGGCAGACCGGGCAGATGCTGCTGCGGACGATTTCGCGCATTGTGTTCGCTTTGTCCGCGAAGACTGCCATATTGTGCCCGAACCGAAACTTAACAATGTAATGTCGCTAAAATACAAATATTGTCATTCTCATGAATTTGTTTTGTTAGGAAACGCGCATAAAATCGAACTATCGAAAGGCGGCTGAAATACAAACGCCGCACATGCACATCTACAAAACAAATCATTTCGAGGAGGAATCACACGTATGTCTTTGAAGAAATTGACTGCCCTGATCATTGGATTGATGATGGTGGTCGGCTGCCTCACTGCCTGCAGCATCGCGCCCGCAGCAGCTGAAGCGACGACACAACCGGAAACACAGCAAGAAGCGGTTGCACCCGAACCCGAGGCAACGGCGGAACCAATCACGCTGACCTTCTGGCATACCTATGGCGACGGAGAAGAGGAGCAGTTTAAAAATGTAGTTCTGCCGATGTGGAACGAACTGCACCCCGAAATCACCATTGAAGCGGTGCGTCAGGATGGCGGACAGTATCACGAGATGATCGTCACATCCTTTGGCACCGGTCAAAGCCCAGATGTTGCCCGCATCGACATCGTCAACACCGCGTCTTATGCCGCGCAGGGTGGCCTCGTCGCGCTGAGCGAGTTTGAAGACTTTGCCGCGCTCAAGGATACATTCCTCGAAGGACCTCTTTCCACCAATCTTTACCAGGGCAGCTATTACGGTCTGCCGCTGGATACCAACTGCAAAGCCGCCGTCATCAACACGGCTGTCATGAAAGAACTCGGTCTGGAAGGCGCACCCGCGACGATGGAAGAGTTCATTGCCGCTGCTGAGACGCGCGGCACCTATTCGCTGAATGTCTCCGGCGTTGGCGACTGGGATCTCTATCCCTACTTCTGGCTCTTTGGCGGCACGCTGACGGATGAAGGCTTCACCAAGGCCAGCGGCTACCTCGACGGTGCTGAAAGCGTTGCGGCGATTCAGACCATGCTCGACCTGCACGCCAAGAAAGTGTTCACCATTCGTGACGTTGACGGAACGGTGGATGCCTGGGACGGCATCAACAGCGAGTATGCAATGTTCTTTGAAGGCCCGTGGTTCTTCGGCTCTTATGAAGAAAAGCTCTCGCAGGGGATCATTGCAGCGACGATTCCGACCTATGAGGGTCGCAGTGCATCCGTCGTCGGCGGCGAGAACATCGCTGTGTTTGCAACCGGCGAGCACACCGATGCTGCCTATGCCTTTGCGAAGTTTATGACCGGTGAAGCCGTCCAGCTTGCGATGCTTGAAAAAGGCCAGCTGCCGGTGCTCAAATCCCTCGTCAGCAACGAAACCGTGCTGAACAATCCCGTTTGGTCGGTCTATATGGCGCAGCTGGAGTCCGCCTCCGCGCGCATTCCCACGCCCAACAACTCCCAGATTCAGCAGATCTGGAGTGACGCTATGACGGAGATCTTCGTCAACGGCGGAGACGTGCAGGCAACTTTGACGGCTGCGGCGCAGCAGATGGACGCATTGCTCGGCTAAAACAAACGCAAACGAAAGCTGTGCCGCAAGGCGATTTCGCCTTGCGGCACAGCCATAACAAGGCAAGGTTACTCATCGCAATAAAGGAGAACATCCCGTGAAGGCAACCACGAAACGGAAATGGAAAAAAGGTGTAAAGAGCTGGCTTGCAGCACTGCCGTTCATACTGCCGGGGCTGATTCTGGTCGGCTTGTTCGTTCTGTATCCGATGGTGTTTACGATTCGCATTTCGCTCTCCGAATATAGAATTGTGCAGGGGCAAATCAACTTCATCGGGCTGGATAACTTCATCAACGTGCTCACAGACGCAACGGGGCGCTTCTGGTATGCCTATCGCAACAACTTCCTTTATGCGCTCGTGACGGTACCGCTCATCCTGTTTGGCGGCATGGTGTTTTCCTACCTGATCAACAACCTCAAGCGCGGGAAAACCTTCTTCAAGGTCGGTTTCTACCTGCCCGTCATCACCTCATGGGTGATTGTGAGTCTGGTGTTCACCTATATGTTCAACAACTCCGACCGGGGTCTCATCAACTACATCCTCGTGGACAAACTCCATATTCTCAAGGAGTATGTGCCGTGGCTGCTGCGTGAATGGTCCGGCAACGCGGCCATCTGGCTCATGGGAATCTGGAAGAACATGGGTTGGGCGATGCTCATCTTCCTCGCGGCGCTGCAGAGCATCCCGCGTGATCTCTACGAGGCGGCCGCTCTGGACGGAGCCGGCATCTGGGCACGGTTTCGGCATATCACCATCGCCTGCCTGAAACCCACGACGTATTACGTGCTGGTCAATATGATCATTGGCTCGTTCAACGTGTTTATTCAGGTGCTGATGCTCACGGAGGGCAACCCCAGCGGAAGAACGTCCGTTTTGCAGTATCTACTCTACGACCGGGCGTTTAACCAGTTCCAGTTTGGCGAGGCTTCGGCAATCGGCCTGATTTCCGCGGTCACCATCGTGATTCTCACGATGATACTCAATCGCCTGCTGAAGCTGGACACCGTGGAGAAAGGGGGCGCCGACGCATGAAGCAGAGATTGCGCGGAAGAAAAGCGAAGGATGCACTTGCGCAGGGCGTCATATGGACGGTGCTCATCGTGTCGCTTGTCGTCTTCTCGGTACCGTTTTTGTTCATGATCACCAACTCGTTTGAAGAATTTAGCTTCGTGCTGCCCTATCCGCCAAAGCTGATTCCGACAAAGCTGGATTTTTCCGCCTATACCTACGTGCTGACGCAGCCGCTCTTTCCGGTTGCGGTGAAAAACAGCGTGATCAACACCTCGATCACGGTGGTGCTCTCGGTGTTTATTTCTACGCTCTCGGCCTACGGCTTTGCGCGCATCGAGTTTCCCGGGCGGGAAGCGCTCTTTAAACTCTATCTATTCACGCTCATGGTGCCGAGCTTTTTAAACATCATTCCGCAGTTCATCATTCTCAAAGGGATCACACTGCCGGGAATGGACATGAGCCTCATCGGCACCCGCGCGGGGTTGATATTGGTCTATGTTGCGACAAATGTCTGCGGACACACGTTCTTTTTGCGAAACTTCTTCCGTTCCTTGCCGGATGCGCTTTCAGAGTCGGTCATCGTGGATGGCGGCGGACACGGGGATATCTTCTTTCGTGTGATGCTGCCGCTTTCCAAGCCTGCCATCGGCACGATGAGCATATTTGCACTGCAAGGGTTCTGGGAGGAGTATTTCACCGCAAAGGTGCTTGTCGGCGCAAACGAATCCATGATGACGCTGCCGCTGCTGCTGCAACGCCTGCACGGACAGTATGCGACCCGCTGGGAGTGGGTGTTTGCCGCGTCCATTCTCGCGCTGATTCCCGTCATTGCGCTGTTTGTCGTGTTTCAAAAGAAGCTGGTCATCGGCGGTTTGACGCAAGGCTCCGTGAAAGAATAATAGTTTTTTCATGAAGCAATCGGCGCTAGTAGTCGCCAAAACAAAATTTAACTGGAGACTGGCGGACTCGTGCAGAGCTTCGTCAAGGAGAAAATACATGAATACTATCTCGCGCAAAACGGCTTTTTGCCGTCCGGATCGCGCGCAATATCGCATCGGGGAGACCGTCAGCCTGCTGCTTAGCCAGGGCGTTGATGCTCCGGCTGTTACGGATGTACGCCTCTATTCCCTGCAACAGCAGCAAGCGTGTACATGGTCTCAGGAGGCAGGTATCATCCGCCTTGCGCCGCTGGCTGCGGGCAGCTATGGCGTCGTTGTTGAAACAAATATTGAACGATTTGAAACAGCTTTTGATGTGACTTCGTCTGCAAGCGCGGTCATTCGCTACGGCTTTCTCTCCGACTTTTCGCCGGAGGACGGCGACACGGCGGATCTCGACTGGCTTTGCCGGCTGCACATCAACACCGTGCAGTTTTACGATTGGATGTATCGGCACGATAGTCTTCTTTCGCCGGAGGAGCTCTACCAAGACCCCATCGGGCGGAGCAGTTCTCTATCGGTGATCCGGCAAAAGATCGCGGGTTGCCGTGCGCGCGGTATGCGCGCGTTTGCCTACGGTGCGGTCTATGCCGCAACGGAGCAGACCGTGCGGGAGCATCCTGACTGGGCGGCCTACATGCTCGACGGCGAGCCGATGCTCTTTGCTGAATGGCTGAACTATATGAATATTGCGCCGGACTCCGGCTGGAGCCGCCACATCATCCGCGAATTTCAGCGCGTGGTGGAAGTGCTCGGCTTTTCCGGCATTCACATGGACACCTACGGGTTCCCGAAGCGCATCTACGGCAGCGATGGGGCTTGCGTTGCATTTGGTGATGTGTTTTTGCCGCTCATCAATGCCGCGCAGGCGGCGGTTTGTTCGGTGGACGCGGAAAACGGCGTCATCTTCAACGCGGTGAACGACTGGCCGACCGAGAAGATTGCGAGCGGGACACAGGACGCGCTCTATATTGAGGTATGGCCGCCGCACGATACCTATCGCGATTTGTATCTGCTGATTCAAAAAGCGAAAGCAGCCGCGCCGGAAAAATCGGTTGTGCTGGCGGCGTATCTAAAACCGTATTTGAACGCAATCAGTCAGCAGGAGATTGCAGGCGCTGAGCACGCGTTTTGCCTTGCCAACGCGGTTATAACAGCCTCCGGCGGCACGCAACTGGTTCACGGTGAACACGAGAACCTGCTTTGCGATAGCTATTACGCAAACTACGCAGGCATCCGACCGGAATTTTGTGATGTGATTGTACGGTATGCAGATTTTCTTGTGCGCTATGCACCGCTGCTGTATGATGACAAGGGGTATGATGTCTCCAGAACCGCGGGTGGCGGCATCAATGATGACGTAGTGGCAAAGGCGGACGGCGTTGCGTTCTCGGCGGATGGCCGCGCGGACACGGTCTGGATGATGCTGCGCGAGTCCCCGAAACGACTCGTGCTCAACCTCGTGAATCTCAAGGGCAACGATGCGCTCTGGAACACCGCAAAAAACGAACCGCAAACGATTCGGGATATTCGCTTTACGCTCCGGCTGGATGTAAACATCACCGGCATTTATACTGCTTCGCCGGACAATGCATCGCTTGGCGCCGTCGAGCTGGCGTATCAAACGCGGCGCTCGGCGCACGGACGGGAACAGGAATTTATCCTTCCGGAACTGCGAAATTATTCAACCATTTGGATCGAATGGGAGTAAAAACATGCTTCTGAACTATGACACCACCGTTTTACCTCGCGTTCGCATGATGGGGCGCGTGCGGTATCACGAACCGTGGTGTCATTTTTCTCGTATCATCGACGAGTATATTCTCTATGTGGTGCGCGACGGAGACCTCTATATCGAGGAAAACGGCGAGCGGATGCATCTCAAGGCGGGCGATCTTCTCTTGCTGGAGCCGAACCTGCCGCATGCGGGTTACAAGGCCGCGAGTTGCGACTATTATTATGCGCACTTTAAGCACGACCGGCTGACACGCGCGGCGGATGACGAGCATACCATGGAGATGGTGAAGGAAACGCGCAGGAAATCCATGATCGGCTATAATCTCGACGAGGTTGATCCCACCGATCCTATGATCTGTATTCCAAAGCGGTTTCACGTCTCCGGTATTGACTACCGACAGTTTTTACACACCGCTGTGGACACCTATGACCGGCGGGAGGAGCAATATAAACGCGTTGTCTCCACGCAGCTGCATCTGTTTTTGATGACTGTTGCGCATGAATATCTATCCGCCGCCTGCTCTGAGGAGGACGGAAAACGAAAGAAATCAGACGTCGCTGTGGACAGCCTCATCCGCTACCTCAACGCGCACTATACCGAAAACATCACAAGTGAGCAGATCGCCGAGCGGTTTGAGATGAACTTTGATTACCTAAACCGCGTGTTTTCAAGCGTGACGGGCAACACGATTTTTTACTATATCAATCTGCTGCGCATCAGCAACGCAAAGCAGCTCATCACGACCACCAACCTGACGTTTGCCGAGGTTGCATATTTGGTTGGCATTGAGGATCGCTACTATTTTACGCGCCTGTTCAAGCGATATGCAGGAATGACCCCTACGGATTATTACCGCTCTGCCCATACCCTGCTGCAAAAGGAGAACGAGGCAAGATGAGCACTTCTTTCGACGGCGGCGAACAAAAACAGAGCGGTATCGCGCTGCTCTTTGGCGTGTTGCTCAAGCGGCTACTCGCGATCATCGGGCTCAACCTCTTGTTTCTTGTTTGCTGCATTCCGGTGATCACCATACCAAACGCACTCACCGCGCTCTATCGATGCACGGCATTGCTGCTCAAGGATGAAGATTTCCCATTGGGAAAGGTTTATTTTTCGGCTTTTGCGAGCGAATTTTTCAAGACGCTTGCCGCGGGGTGGATTCTTTTACTGCTACTCGCCGGTGCAGGCTATGGCGTGTTGTTCTATTATTCCTCCGCCGCGCCAGCCGCCACGGTGTTTACGATTCTCGGCGTCTTTTTGTGCGTGTTTCTCTATGCCGCATCGTGCAATCTGTTTTATATGCTCGCGCGCGTAAGTTTACCGCTCGCGGCGCTGCTGAAAAACGCGGTTTTGCTCGTCTTCATGCGCCCACTGCGGGAGAACATTCCCCTGATTGCGTCGCTGGCGGTGCTTGTTGCTTGCGCATGGTGGTTTCCGAGGACGCTGCCGCTCGTCGCGCTGTTTGCGTGTTCGCTTTCGGCTTTGCTCGCGTGCTATGGCGTTCAAAACTCGATTGATGCGCATATTATCCGGGGATAGTAACCGCTTGCGAGCAAAAGACCGCGAAAGCCCTCAATGAAAAAAACAATGGACAAAGGAAACGATATGAAGCAGGCATGGTGGAAGGAGCGGGTGTTTTACCAGATCTACCCGCGCAGTTTTCTGGACACGGACGGGGATGGCGTCGGCGACTTGCGCGGCATCATCCAGAAGCTGGATTATCTCAAAGACCTCGGGATCGGAGCTATCTGGCTCTGCCCGGTGTATGATTCGCCGAACGACGACAACGGCTATGACATTCGCGACTATGAGAACATCATGGCAGAGTTCGGCACGATGGCGGAGTTTGACGAGCTGCTCACTGGCCTTCACGCGCGGGATATCAAGCTCGTGATGGATCTTGTGGTCAACCACAGTTCAGACGAGCACGCGTGGTTTACCGAATCGCGCAAATCCAAGGATAACCCCTATCGCGACTACTACATCTGGCGGGACGGCAAAGACGGCGGCACACCCAACAACTGGGCCTCTTTTTTTGCGCCGTCGGCCTGGAAGCTGGACGAGTCGACGGGGCAATATTATCTGCATTTGTTCTCCGAAAAACAGCCCGATTTGAACTGGGAGAGTCCGACGCTGCGACAGGAAATCTACGACATGGTCAACCGCTGGTTCGACCGCGGCGTGGACGGCTTTCGCATGGACGTGATCAACTGCATCGCCAAGGATGAAGGCTTGCCGGATGGAAACTGCGCGCCGAACGCCGCGGGTTACACGCTTGCGTTTGAGCACTTCGCCAACCGTCCGAAGTTTTACGAATATCTGCGTGAGCTCAAGCAGAGTTGCTACGCGGGCCGCGACTGCCTCTGCCTCGGCGAAGCACCGTTTACCTCGCCCGAAGAGGGCGCAAGTATGCTCGATGAAGAGACGGGCATCTTCGATATGATCTTCCCGTTTGACCTGATGGAGATCGACGACGGGACGCGCGGTAAATACGACCCAGCTTCTTGGACGCTGGCGCAATTCAAAGAGATTGTCAACCGTTGGCAAACTGCCACGGAGCACGGCTGGAGCAGCCTGTTTTGGTCGAACCATGATCAGGCGCGTGCAGTATCCTGCTATGGCTGCACGGAAACCGAGGAGTTGCGCGTCCGCTCGGCAAAGATGCTCGCCGTTGCGATGCACCTGTTGCGCGGAACGCCGTTTGTCTATCAGGGCGAAGAGCTCGGCATGACGAACACGCCGTTTCCGGAGGAGCGCGCAATTCGCGATATTGAAGCGTTCAACTCGCTCCGGCAGGCGGAGCAGCAGGGCTGGTACGACACCGCATGGCGCGGCATCCTGCACAAGGGGCGGGACCATGCGCGCACGCCGATGCAATGGAGCGTGGAAGCAAACGCGGGCTTCACCACTGGTGAACCGTGGATCATGGTGAACCCGAATTATACTTTGATCAATGCCGCAACGGAAGAAGTAGACGCAGATTCCGTTTTGTCTTTCTATCGCGCGCTGATCGCGCTTCGCAACGGCAGCCAAACACTGCAATACGGTGTTTACCGCGCACTCTGGACAGAACACGCGCAACTCTTTGCCTATGAGCGCGAACTGGATGGCGAAACCTTCACCATCGTGTGCAACATGAGCAGGGAAGTTGCGGTTCTGCCGCAAACACCTACGGGCGAATGCGCGCTGACAAACGTTTTGCACGCAAGCGGCACACAGATGCTGCCGTATGAGGCGCGGGTGTATCGCGCGTGAATCGCGTTTGCATCCGCAAAAGCTTGCAGTCGGCTGATTAAGGCTGGAAGCAGGAACTGAATAAGCAAAAAAAGAGCACGCGAAGTGGCATCACATCGCGTGCTTTTTGATAAAGCCCTCACGTTAGAATTGCTGCAATGCGATGTTTCTGTTGCGAGATTAATATAGTACAAAAAAATAAACCGGATTCGTACAATACGATGCACGGAAAATTGCCATGCGGCTGTATTATAATAAAGCTGGAATGATCATCCGATCAATACCGATTTGCTTTTCACACTATGCGATGCACCAACCGCACTTCTTTTCAACACCTCCGGGGGAGAAAATGAACAAACCAATCATACGTGGCTCCATTCGAAAAAAACTGTTTTACAGCATGCTGATTTTGAGCGTGTGTATTACCGCGGCGGTTACCGTCGTGGCGCTGATCAGCACATACACCACTATGCGCGAGCAGCTGATTTACGACCGGCGCACGAACATCGGCTGGCTGGAGAACCGGCTCTATCTGGAGACGAAGAGCGACACGAATCGCTTCTATGAGTTTGAGGTTGATAAGACACTGAAAAACGACGTGTTCACCTGGTATACGGATGGGAACAACGCGGACTTCTCCGTGAAGCTGGATTTGATCAAAGCGCTGAATTCCATCATCAGTCTGGACAGCAACATCAATTCGATTGATCTTTTTAATTTAGGAAATAGTACCGTGCTGCGCGCCCAACGCTCCGGCGCGAGCTTCGTGGACACCGGCGATCTGCTCACGGCGTGGAACGCGCGTGCGGAAGGCTTGCAGACCAACACGGTCTATCTGCGGGACGGGCGGGAGATCATAGCTTACCATCAGATTCACCGCTTTCTGGACAACAAGCCCGTCGCGCTGATTGCGATTCATCAGCGGCAATACAAGCTGCAGGACATTCTGGCGGATATCAAGATCACAGGAAACGAGTCCATCCTCATCTTCAACGATCAGGATGATCTGATCGAGTCGGATCTCGGCGAAAACGGCGAGATTGCAATGTCGCAGTCGGCCTCGGTGATTGACAAAATTGCAGACAGCGACAGCCGTGAAACATTGCAGGACGGCAACTTCTGGTTTTACCGCACCGTCAACGGCGGAAAACTGCGCATCCTGCTTGTCGTTGCGGACAAAGCCATCGTCTCCTCGCTGAAAAAAACCGTGATCGCGGGAATTGTGGTTGCGCTTGCCGCGGTTGCAACGGCGGTTGCTGCCTCGGCGGCATACGCCAGATTTTTATCCAAGCCGCTGATCGAGCTTGCCGCAAGCATGGGCAAAATCCGGCTCGACAGCTCACAACACCTCGAACGAAGCGAGCGGGACGACGAAATCGGCTTGCTGCAAAACAGCTTTGCGGACATGGCGGAGCGCACGCAAAATCTGATCGCCAGCGAGTATATCGCAAAGATTGAGAAGCGAAACGCGCAGCTAAGAGCGTTGCAGGCGCAGATCAACCCGCACTTTATCTACAATACGCTGCAAGCTATCGGCGGCATGGCGCTCAAGCACGAGGTGCCGGGCATCTACGAGGTGACGCTGAATCTGATCGACATCATGCGCTATTCGCTGAACTTTTCAAAAGACCGCGTGCGCCTCGGCGACGAGCTCAAGTATCTGCAAAGCTATCTTCAGATTCAGAATCTGCGCTTTGGCAAGCGGCTCGATCTTTCGTTTGACGCGCCGGAGGATTCTTTTGAGTATCTTGTGCCGAAGCTGATCCTCCAGCCGCTGGTCGAAAACTGCTTTGAGCACGGACTTGCCGAACGCTCGGGCCGTTGGACGGTAACGGTTTCGGTTGCGGTGCAGGGGGAGGATCTCTTGCTGAGCGTCACCGACAACGGCGTCGGCATCCCGCTTGAGAAACTCGAGCAGATTCGCGCGGCGCTCGAACGCGGAACCGACTCCTCCCTGCGCGGCGCGGAGCATATCGGGCTGACGAATGTCAACGCGCGCATTCGCCTGATGTTCGGCGGCGAGGAATACGGGCTGACGATCGATAGTGACCCGGATCGGGGCACCAGCATCACCGTGCGGCTTCGCGCGGTCAAGGAAAGCGAGGAGCAGGATGTGTAACTTTAGCGTCGTGATCATCGACGATGAGCCTTGGACGCGGGAAGTGGTCAAGCATCTGGGGCATTGGAAAGAGCTTGGGCTCGTGATCATCGGAGAAGCATCCGACGGGGATCTGGGTCTGGAGATGGTGCGTGAGCTCCGGCCGGATATCATCCTCACCGATGTGCGCATGCCGTATCTCAACGGCATCGATCTGGTGCGCACCCTGCGCGCGGAGAATAATAGGTCTCAGGTGATCTTCTTTAGCGGATATGACGATTCGTCCTATATCCGCAGCGCGCTGCGCCTAGGCGCGTCCGACTATCTGCTCAAGCCGATCAAACCCAACGAACTCAATGAGCGGTTACAAACCTGCGTTGAGGCGCTCAAACGAACGACTTCGGACAACAGCGGAGCCAACGGGGTAATCGCCGAAGCGCCGGGGTTTATCGACGCGTCGTGGGCAAAGCCGTTCTATCTGCTCTGCACCGACCTACAACTCGCACTGCAATCCGGCGAAATCACCGCGGTTGAGAAGAAGCTTGGTGAGATGCGCACGCTGCTCACGCAGAACGAGGGTGAAACGCCGCAAAGCAGCGCGTTGATTCAGGTCTATTACGCGATCATGGGGATTTTGCAGCGGTATATATCCGACAGCGGCTACAGCGTGGAAGAAGTGTTTGGAAAGAGCAACACGTCGTTTGTCTTTGGCCGCGACAGCACATGCGATCAGCTGTTTCGCTATACGCTGGAGTTGCTGGGAATCGCCGTGGTTCGGGTCTCCGACCTCACCCGCAACAGCACCAAACTCAATCTCGATACGGTGCGCGAGTTCGTTAAGGAGAGCTATACCCGCGGTATCACGCTGGAGGAGACCGCCGCGCACTTCTTCGTCACGAAGGAATACCTGAGCAAGGTGTTCAAGATGAAATTCGGCGAAGGGTTCACGGAGTATGTAACGAAACTTCGCATGGAGCGCGCGCTGAGATTGATGTGTGAATATGATATTGCAATCAAGGACATCGGCCCTGCGGTGGGATATTTTGACACCGCGCATTTCTACCGCGTGTTTAAGAAACACTTCGGCTTCACACCGGGGCAAATGCGCGCCGCATTAAATATAAACAGTCAACCAGATCAAGAATAGTATTTGAATGCGCGAAGTATTAAATATCGGCAATCAAGAAGTAAAAGAATAGCAAATGATTGTGTATTGCATTAAATATGGGCAATCAAAAAGTCAAATAATTACAAATGTGAAGGAGCCCTCAGGTGAGATATGGTTGTATCACAGTTCTACAACATCATATCGATTTGGGAGGAAGAGAAATGAAAAAGGTATTCATCTGCATCATGGCGCTGTTGCTTGCGTTCGGTTCGTTCGCGTGCACACAGGCTCCGGCAACCACCACAGAAGAAGCAACACAGGCGCCCGTTCAAACCGAAGAACCGGCGGCGGCCCCGCGCGAAGCGGAGCTGAACATCATGATGAGCTTTCCGCAGTACATGGACCAGTGGGAAACCTACTGCAACCAGTTTGAAGCAAAAGTGCTTGCAGAGCAGAACATCAAGCTCACCATCAACCTTGAAATGCCGAGCTCCGACCAGTACGAGAGCGTCCTGCAGGCGCGCCTGACGGGCGACGATGCGCCGGATCTCTATACCGTTCACCGCAACAATCTCAAAGTTTACAACGAGGCCGGCAATGTCGCCGATCTGAGCGACCAGGCGTTCGTCTCCAAGCTCTATGAAAACGTCCGCGATACCGTGACGGTCGATGGCAAAGTGCTTGCCGTTCCGATCGAATCGATGGCATGGGGCGTGCTCTACAACAAGGCGATCTTTACGGAATGCGGACTGACCGCGCCCAAGACGCTGGATGACCTGAAAAACATCGTCTCCGTTCTGGAATCCAAAGGCTATACGCCCTTTATGCTTGCGTTCCAGGAACAGTGGGTTCCCCAGCTGATGACCGCGCTCACCCTCGGCGGCAAAGTCTCCGGCGAACTGACCGACTGGGTCGATCGCATGTATCAGGATGCGGGCTCGTATGAAGAAGTCCGCGAGATCTTCGACGTCATCGACCTGATCATGAAGCACGGCACCGACCGCGCGATGGAAGAGGGCTCTCAGGCAGGCGCCGCGGACTTTGCAAACGGCAAAGCGGCAATCTTCCTCCAGGGCACATGGGCTGCCGGCACCATCATGGAGACCAACCCGGACTTCCAGCTTGGCGTGTTCGCACTGCCGATCAACAACGACGAAAACTGCACCCGCGTCAATCTCTCGACCTCCACGACGCTGGCCGTGCACCCCTCCAGCAAAGAGATGGATCTCGCGCTCGCGTTTGCCAACTACGTGCTCGACGATCAGGATTCCTCCGCGCTGTTCCAGAGCTGCACGTTTAATCCCATCGCAACCTGCCACACGTATGAGGCTGCTTCCTGGGTTGCGGACGCTTCCGCCTATGTTGCCGCCGGCCGCGCGTATCAGGATCTCGTCCTGCCCAGCGCCGTGACCGAAGAGCAGGGCAAGCTGTTGCAGGAGCTCTACGTCGGCAGCGTCACCGTCGACCAGTTCATCGCCCGCATGGACGAAGTGTTCAAGCAAGCCAACGCGCTCAACTAACCCAAAAACAATCAGACACCTGTACCGAGAGGGACGAAAGTCCCTCTCTTTTCAGAAATGCAGAGAATTGGGGATAAGCCCGTATAGCATCATCAATCCAACAGCACCTTCGCCCATTCACGGGCGGTGATTGGGGAAACCGTATGAAACAACGTTCGGCGCAGCTTGGTTCATCCAACAAGACGCGCAAACAAAACCTATCCTTGCTCCTATTTGTGCTTCCGGCGCTGGTCGTCTACGCGCTGTTTAAGCTGTATCCTGCGTTCTCGGGCATCTATTATGCCATGACGGACTGGAACGGCCTGAGCAAAGAGTGGTCGTTCATCGGGCTGCAAAACTTTGTCCGCGTGCTGGACGACGCATATTTCTGGCAGTCGATCGTTTTTACGTTCAAATATGTTCTCGTGATGGTCGTCGCCGCAAACCTCGTCGCGCTGACACTCGCGGTCGCCATCGAAACCCGCAGGCGCGCGCGCGGCGTGTTCCGCACCGTGTTTTATCTGCCGAATATGATCAGCATGGTCATCGGCGGATATATGTGGATGTTCATCTTCACCAAGGTGCTCTATTACCTCGCGGACAACTACAAAGGGTTTTCGTTTCTAGATCACATGTGGATCGGAGACCCGCAGTATTCGTTTGTCGCGATCATCATCGTCGCCACATGGGGCGCGGTCGGCTACCTCATGATCATCTACATGGCGGCACTGCAGGGCGTGCCGGAGAGCATGAAGGAGGCGGCCGTGCTGGACGGCGCAAACGCCTGGCAGCGCTTCTGGAAGATCGAGTTTCCGATGATTCGCCATGCTGTGACCATCTGCGTATTCTGGACGCTCAACTCCGCGTTTCAAGTGTTTGACGTGATCTTCACGCTCACAGGCGGCGGACCCGGGCGGGCGACGCAGTCCGCAGCGATGAATATCTATGAAGAAGCGTTTCGCGGAAACATCCAATACGGCTATGCAACCGCAAAATCCACGGTATTGTTTCTCATCGTGCTGGTAATTACGGCGGTACAGCTCAGCGTCATGAAGCGCAGGGAGGAGGAGCTATGAAAAAGAGAAGTATAATTTCCACGGGCGTCTATGTATTTTTGATCCTCTGCGCGCTGTTTACGCTGGCTCCGCTGGTGCTGGCGCTGGTCAACTCGTTTAAGACGAACGGAGAAATCCTCACCAACGTGATCTCTCTGCCAAAGCAGATCACCTTCGAAAACTATGTTCGAAGCTTTGGGAAGATGCACTATCTCAGAAGTCTCGGCAACACGGTGTTCTTGGCGGGCGGCAGCGTTGCGCTAATTGTCCTGTTCTCCGCGCTGGCTGGCTGGAAACTCTGCCGAACCAAGACAAGACTTTCGCGTTTCCTGCTTTCGCTGTTTATCTTCTCTATGCTGATTCCGTTTAGCTCCATCATGATTCCGCTCTACAAGGTCGTGCTTGTGCTGGATATCAAGAACTCCCTGTTCGGGCTCTGCTTTGTCTACGCGGGGCTTGGGGTGAGCATGGCGATCTTCCTCTACCACGGTTTCGTGAAAGGCATCCCGAAGGAACTGGAGGAGGCCGCCGCGATTGACGGTTGTTCGCCGCTGCAAACCTTCTTTCTGATCGTGTTTCCGATGCTCAAGCCCGTGACGGCGACCATCTGCATCACCAATGTGCTGTGGATTTGGAACGATTTCCTGCTGCCGCTGATCATCCTCTCAGACAACAAGAAATACACGCTTTTGCTCTCGACGAATACGCTCTTCGGGCAGTATAGCTCGGACTGGTCGGCGATTCTCAGCGCGCTGGTGATCGCGGCGCTGCCGGTGATCGTGTTCTACGCGCTGCTGCAAAAGCAAATTTTGAAAGGCATTACGGACGGAGCGATGAAGGGATGACGAATCAAGGATTCAAGAGTCAAGAGATGATTAATCAAGGGATGACGAATCAATTTTTACAATGCCGCTCTTCTCAGATGGTTCTTGGTGACAAGCCGGTTTTACTGCGCGGTTTCGGCCTCGGCGGCTGGCTGCTGCCGGAAGGCTATATGTGGCAGATGGAGGGCGAATACGACCGCCCGCGCCGCATGGAGCGGCTGATTGAGTCGCTTTGCGGTGCGGAATACGCGCGCGCGTTCTGGCAGAAATATGAGGAAAGCTATATCACCCGCGCGGATATCGAATGGATCACAAGCCTCGGCTTCAACTCCGTTCGCCTGCCGATCAATGCGCGGCGGCTGTTCCGGTTTGACGGACAAAAGGCGGAGTTTGTAGCCAAAACGCTCAAACACGTCGACAACCTGATTGAATGGTGCCGGGAATTCGGCAAATACGTGATTCTCGATATGCACGCGGCACCCGGCGGTCAGACCGGGCAAAACATCGACGACAGCGAGAACGACCAGCCGGAACTCTTTACAAACCCTGTTTATCAGGATCAGCTTTGCGCGGCATGGGAGCTGCTCGCCGCGCGATACGCAGATGAACCCGTGGTTGCGGCATATGATTTGCTCAACGAGCCGCTGCCGGATTTCTTTCACCAATACAATGACGGCGTGCTGCCGCTCTATCGGCGGCTGATCGCGCAGATCCGCGCGATCGATCCACATCATATGATCATGCTCGAAGGTGCGCACTGGGCAACGGATTTTTCCATGCTGGACGACATGACCCGCGAGGAAGCGAATAAAGACCATATCGCGTTGCAGTTTCACCGCTATTGGAGCGCGCCGGACGAGGAGAGTCTGGAGCGGTATCGGGCGGTTGCAAAGCGGCTGGATGTGCCGCTGTATCTCGGCGAAAGCGGGGAGAATAATCTAGACTGGTACACCGCGATGTTCCCGCTTTGCGACAGGCTCAACATCGGCTGGTCGTTCTGGAGCTATAAGAAGATGGACTGCGAGAATTCTCCGGTGACGTTTGCGCGTCCCGTAGGATGGGACTTGCTGATGGATCACATCCACGGACGGATGATGCTCACAAACGAGCAGGCGCAGGGCATCTTCGATGAACTACTCGCTTGCATCAGCCAACCGATCTACAACAAGCTTGTGGCATGCGCGTTGACTCGAACCCCGCCGTTTGTATTACCCTGCGAAGCGTTCGACGAGAGCCGGATTTTCAGCAAGCGCGTCATCGGCGCAACACTGCGCATGCGCGAAGCGGCCAGCCTGATCTTTCGCGACGGGCATGTTGGTGAGCCAGATTACAAACGGCTCAAGGGGGAACCGCAGCCGAAAGAGGAGAACATCGTAGTTCGCCTCAAAGCCGGAGACGAAATCGGCTTTGTGGTGCAGGTGCTGCATACGTCTGCCTCTGCAACATTGTGGGCATACGGTTCTGGTCTGATCGAGCTGTCCTGCAACGGCGTGCCGATCTGCGATACTTTGATGGTGAATGGCACTTATCGCTTCAAAATTCGGCAATCAGGCAAAGTTTTGCTGAAAATTCGCTGCTTGCAAGGCGAGATCGATGCCGATCGGTTAGAGTTCCAATAAAGCATTACTACAATGCTCGTCATTAGCGCAAGCCAAACAAAAAAGCCACCCAATGGGTGGTATTTTTTTGGTTGGAGAAAGCGAATATTGCCTTGAGATGTTTCGCAACCAAACCAAAATCCAAAGCGTACTTAGTTTCTTGCGATATATCGTCCTGCGCCAGCCCGAATCAGGTTGCCGTTTTCGGCAACGATCTCGCCAGCGAGAAACACAGTCCGCGCGCTGCCTAGCAGCAGCATGCCAGCATAAGGCGAGCGGTCGCAGGCGTGCTGGTGGTTTTCGTGCGTTATGGTCGTGCGTGTTTCGGGGTCCCAGATGACGAGATCCGCGATCATGTTTGGTTCGATGCGCCCGCGATCCGGGATGCCGTAGATGCGTGCGGGCTCGCTGCTGAGTAGAGACACGAACTGCTCCGGCGTGATGCGCCCCGTGCAGACGCCGAAGGTATAGAGCAGTTGTGCGCGCTGCGCAACCCCGGCGCAGCCGCCGGGCACCGCGCCGATGCGAGCACCGGATGTGAGCTTTTGCGCGCGGGTAAACGAGCAGTGGTCGGTGCCGACGGTTTGAATCGTGCCATCGGCAAGTCCGCTCCAGAGCGCGTCGCAGTCCGTCTGCGTGCGCAGCGGGGGACACATGACGAACGTCTCCGGCTCGGCAGATAGATAGCGCTCCTGCGTCAGCACAAGGTATTGCGGGCAGGTTTCGGCGTAGACGCGCTGTCCGCGCGCGCGCGCAAAACGCACCTGCTCCAGCGACGCCGCTGTGGAGAGATGCACGAGATAGACGAGTGCTCCCGCCTGCGCTGCCAGCCGCAGCACGCGGGAAACCGCCGCGGCTTCGCTCTCCGCAGGTCGCGACTGCGCGAAATAGTCGAGGCTCATCTCGTCGCGCTCCTCCAGCGCCCGTGTTGCGGCGCGGATCATGCCGTCGTCCTCGCAGTGGACGCAGACGAGCGCGTTATTGCGCGCGGCTGTCTCGAACACGCGAAGAAGGGAGGCGCCGTCGAGCATCAAATCATAGGTAGTGTAGACCTTAAAGGAGGTGATGCCGTGCGCGATGGTCGCCTCCATTTGCCGCGCGGTTTCGCTATCCCAGCGGGGCAGGGTCATGTGAAACCCGTAGTTGCAGCTGCTCAGTTTGGCTTTCTTAAGCCAGTTTTGATACGCGTCCTCCGGCGTCTGCATACCGTAAGGCTCCGCAAAATCCAGCACGGTGGTTGTGCCGCCAAGGATCGCCGCGCGTGAACCGCTGACAAAATCGTCCGCAGTCGAGAACGAGCCGCACTCCATGTCAAAGTGGGTGTGCGGGTCGATCAGCCCCGGAAAAATCAGGCAACCGTCGGCGCGGACAACCGTGCGCCCGTCCGCGCTCAGGTTGTGTCCGACGGCGCGGATGCGATCGCCGTCGATCAACACATCCGCGCGCTGTTGTCCGCTTGCGTTGACGATGATGCCGCCCGAGATCAGGTATCCCACACGATCGACCGCCTTTCCGTTGCCGTAGCAGCCGCAATCGGTTCCGCGTCGGGCTGAATCGTGCCCGGGCGAACGGCGCGCTCGATTGCAGTTGCAGGCTGCGCAAGCAGCTGGTCGAGCTTGAGCGCGATTTGCAGCTGCAGGCGGGTGTTGCTGTCCTCGATATCGACGCCGAGCAGGCTCTGAATCTTTTCGATGCGGTAGGTGACCGTGTTGTAGTGCGTAAAGAGGATCTGCGCGGTCACCTTCGTGCTGCTGTTGCTGTCTAGATACGCCTCCAGCGTGCGCATGAGGCTGCTCCCGTGCTCCTGATCATAGAGCTTCAGGGGGCTTAAGAATCGACCCACAAACGAAGTGACGGTCTCGTCGCGCGGCAGCAGGTTGAGTAGCCACAGCGAGCCGAGCTGCTCGATGGTGACGACCTGCTCCGAAATCGTGCAGCGCTGGCAGATGGTGCCGACTTTTCTCGCCTGTTCCAGCGCGGCGGGGATGCCGACTAGCGACGCGGGCGCGCTGAGGTAGACCTGAATATCATAGCCGCTCACGATGCCGCCGAGCCATTTGGTGAAGCGATCCAGCACGAGCGTTTCGCTGCCGTCGCAGAACATCAGCACGATCTCTCCGGCATAATATGTGAGAATCGCATCCAGATGCAGGTATTCCCGCGCGCCTTGCAGGAGGCTTGGCATGTTCAGGTGCAGCGGCGCGCTGTCCGCGCGGTGGAGCGGGCGGACGATGGCGACGCGATATTTCCAGTTGCGATCCAGCTGATAGTTATAGGAAGCGGCGGCGGTGACAATCTCCGAATCGCTCCCGAATTCTCCCAGAAAAAGGTCGTTGATCAGCGTGTCTTCCTGCCTGCGCTGCACTTTTTCGACGGTGGTCGCGTTCTTGACCTCGACAGCGAGGAATTTTCCGATGCGGTTGAGCGCCAAAAACACCATCTCGTCGGTGTGCTGATTCCATTCGGCAACGCCGAGCAGCAGCGTCTCGTCTCCGGTCATGCGGATTTCGATCATATCAAAAGTGACGTCCCGCCCGGCGATTTGCGCCGAGAGAGACAGCTGCTGTGTCTGCTTCTGCCGGCAGAAGAGATGAAATACGGCGGCCTGATCCTCTTGCGTGAGCCATGCACGGGTTTCGCGGCTCATATAGAGCTTGCTGTTGGTGACAAACGCGATCACGGGGTTGCCGATGAACTGCTCGATATGCAGGAAGCAATCCTCCAGCACGTTCTCGCGAAAGAGAATTTCCAGCAGGCTCTCGGTCTGTGTTTGCAACAGGCTGAACGCCTCGGATTTGAGGCTTAAGATCTTCTCGGAGATCTCCTGAATCAGGTTGGCGAAGATCGCCTCGCGCGGCAGCTCGACGATCATCAGATCCAGCCGGTCTGCCAGCTCGATTGCCTCCGCGGGGAAGGGCTTGTTGCGCACGGGCTTGATGCAGAGCGCGGTTGCGTCCGCCGCGTGCAGCTGCTCCAGCGCCTCGGAAAACAGCTCCATATGCGCGTGAAAGGGATAGCCGGAGCAGATGACCGCGTCGCCCGGCTGCGCCCAGCGGCCAAGGTTGACGTCCTCGACAACCGTCGCGCGCAAAACCTCGCGATCCATCGAGCAATTCGTGTTGAGAATCTGGCAGTCCACGATGGAGGAAAGCTCCACCAGAGATTGCCGCGTGAATTTTTTGATGACGGATTTCATGCATACCCCCGTGATAAATCGTGTACGAGAAGGGCAAGGTAACGCCGACGAAATAGAATTGACATCACTCGGCACTGTTATCTGTGTGGATTTTGCCGCGTTTACTGTCGAATGGTTTATAACATTTAACCGTCGGCTGTTTTTGTTGCTGTGTTGATGAGAACGCTGCATCGATTACGGCGACACTGAATCAATAGTACCACCTTCTTTTTGTCACGGCAAGTACACAGGCGCGATCCCGGCGTTTGTTATTTCTTTATAAACAGTATCCGGGAATTAAGGTAGCGGATGTCCAATTCGTTGGGAACGCGGTTGAATCGTTGCAAAAAATCACATATAATGATCTCTCTGACCGACGTGATTGTGAATCGTTCACAATAAACCGGGTCAATTCTTGTCGGATTGCTATATTGTTTCAAAAGGGGGAATGCCATTATACTAGAACATATCAAAAGTTAGTACTACTTATCTGACGGGCGGTCACCACGTGGTGACAAAGCCGCTCGCCAAACTCAAACCGGCATCCGGTTTTGGGACACAGTCATTCCAAACAGCGCGGCATTCAGCAAGCGAACGAAACACGAATCAGCAAACGAAACCAATAGCATCTGACAACCAAGCACTCTAAAGAAGCACTCATTCACTCCGGCAGGCGGCGCGTCAACGAAGACGCGGACGAGTCTCTCCGGCTTGCGTGGTCTTTTTCGAACACCGGAGAGAAGAAACACAACCCGGTAGCCAATGAGTCGGCTGGTCAGACACAAGAGCCACCGTATCCGCATTTCAACGAAGAATGCGAAGAGTGCGGGGGGAGTATTTTGTATAACCCAAAATCGCGACAGAGCGCGCAAGACGCTTGACACTGTGAAAACAGCAGACGATACGACGGAAACAAGAAGGACTGCGGCGGATACAGGGTATGCCGTGCAACACGATCCAATCGGCTCAAGGGCAAAGAGCGTTAATAATATCTTGGAGGAATTGAACAATGAGAAGACTTTCCAAACTCTTTCGTGAAGACGGCAACATGGTTGTGGTTGCAATGGACCACGGCCTCGGCCTGAACGTGAACCCCGCACTCGACGACATCGGCGCAAAACTGCGCGCGATCGTCAAAGGCGGAGCGGACGCGATTCTGACCACATACGGCATCGCACGGAAATATGAAGATATCCTCAAGGACGTCAACCTGATCTTGCGCGTCGACGGCGGCAACTCCTGCCTCAACAACGACGACTACTGCCAGGATCAGATGTTTGACATCGAAGACGCGCTGCGCGTCGGTGCGGATGCGATTATCTGCATGGGGTTCCCGGGGTCTTCCTATGAGCACCAGTCCCTCAAGCAGCTCGCCGACTACTGCCGCAAAGGCGACGCGATGGGCATCCCCGTCATGGCGGAGATGCTGCCCGGCGGTTTCTCGCCCGCGATTCCGAACACGATCGATAACCTCGTCGTTGCGGCGCACACCGGCTGCGAATGCGGCGCGCACATCATCAAAACGGCGTTTGCCGGAGACGCGGAGTCCTATAAGCGGGTCATCGCGGCATCCTACCAGCCGGTCATCGTGCTCGGCGGCGAAGCAACCAGCGAACTCTCCGCACTCTACCTTTGCATCGAGCAGGCCATGACGGCAGGCGCACGCGGCGTCGCCATCGGCCGCAACGTCTGGAAGAGCACGGATCCCGAAGGCGTAACCCGTAACCTTGTCCGCCTTGTCCACGAAGGCGCCAAAGCCAGCGAACTGAAATAACCGAGGCGAGTATATGATACCAGAGAAGATGAAAGCAATCTTTGTTACAGCACCGTATCAGGCCCAAGTGCGGGAGGTTACAACCCCCGTTCCGACCGAGGGCGAGCTGCTGGTGAAGATTGAACGGTGCCTGATCTGCACTTGGGAACAGCGCATCTTTACCGGCGGGGATGTCAAACTCCCGTTTTTGCCGGGTCACGAAGTCTCCGGCCGGATTGCAAGCATTCCCGAGGGAACGTTTACCGACCTGAAGGTCGGCGATCCGGTCGTCGTGAAAACCTATGACAGCTGCGGCGCATGCGAAGCGTGCTATCGTGGGGACGACAACCTTTGCACCGGCAAATCCAAGAAGCGTTTCTATGACGGGATTCCCGGGTCCGGCGGCATGGCGCAGTATATCGCAATCTCCGCAACCCGCGTCTTCGCGCTGCCGAACGCGGACGCAGACCTCGACGTCTGCTCGTTTGCGGAACCCACCGCCTGCTGCCTGCGCAGCATGGAGAACGCGAATGTCGGGTTCGGCGAAGACGTGGTCATCGTCGGCGGCGGCATCATGGGTCAGCTGCACAGCGTGCTTTCCAAAAAGCGAGGCGCGCGTGTGATGCTGGTCGAGCCGGATGCAGCAAGACGCGAAACCGCCCTGAAGATGGGCGCGGATATCGTGATCAACCCCATGGAGTGCAATGCCATCGAGCGCATCAAAGAGCTCACCAACGGGCGCGGCGCACACGTTGTTTTCTTCACCGTCAACGTGCTCAAGCTCGCGGGCGATTATATCGACGCTCTTGCGAAAAAAGGAAGAATCGTCTATTACGGTTCGTTCCATCCCGCCGGAGAAGTGCCGTTTGAGCCGAATAAGATCCACTACAGCGAAAAGAGCATCACCGGCTCGTTCAGCCCCACGGTGAAAGCATTCTGGGAAGCGACGCGGCTATTGGGTTACAAGATCATCAACGTCGAGCCGTTTATCTCCGAGCGCTACACCATGGCCGAATGCCAGAAGGCATTTGAACGCGCCTCCAGCCCGGATACGTTCCGTGTGCTGATCGACCTGACAAAATAATAACCGGGCGGGCATTCCGGCCAACGGAAGCGCAAACGCCCGGATCAAAAGTTGGAAAAAGATAGGAAGGCTTAACAATGATTGAACTCATCCTGGTGAGCCACGGTTCTTTTGCAGCAGGCCTGCGGGAAGCCGCCGAGATGATCCTCGGCGAGCAAAAGCAGGTCAGCGTACTTGGGGTTTATCAAGGGGATTCGCCGGATAGCTTCACGCTCAAGCTCGAACAGCTGATCGATGAAACCGGAGACCCGAATAACGTATTGGTTCTGTCCGATCTGCAGTCTGGTACGCCATATAATGCCGGCATGGTGATGGCGCTCAAGAAAGGCTCCGCCTGCATTGCGGGAACAAATCTGCCAATGCTCTTGGAGATACTATCCCTCAGGGACGAAGTAAAGATGGAAGAATTGCTGCAGATTGCCTGCAGCACCGGCAAATCCGGAATCGTAAACTCTACGGAATTGCTGGCAAATTATAGAAGGAAGGAGGAAAGCAAATGAGTATAGCGCTTTACCGTATTGACGACCGCCTTGTTCATGGCCAGGTCATGACAGCCTGGGCGAGAATCTTCAATATCTCAAGAATCATCGTCGTGGACGACGCAACCGCAAAGAACACATTTCTGTGCGACGTCATGAAGATGGCTGTACCTTCCGGGTGCAATGTTGAAATTCTCACTCTGGCCGATGCTGTGCCTGCAATTCAATCCAGCGGCCCAAATGAGAAAGCGATTGTTCTGGTCAAATCCCCCGCAGCATTGCGCGGGCTACTTGATCAAGGCGTTGACATCAAAGTGATCAACGTCGGAAATGTTGGCGCTGGCCCGGGGCGTAAAGCGGTAATGCGGAGTACACAACTGACCCGAGAAGAATACGACACATTGGTTGGGATGTCTGCCCAGGGAATCCACATCTATTTTCAGATGTTGCCCGAGGCAAAATCGATGGAACTTGACAAACTGAAATTCTAGTTTAACAAATTGCATATGAATGCGAAAGGGAGGTAACCCATATGGAGTGGTGGCAAGCTATAGTCATAGCTTTCCTGTATTATTTTGCCGATGCACCGTTCTGGTTCGGCGATGGTTACTATGTGCTCCAGCGTCCGATCGTTGCTGGTTTCCTGGTTGGTTTAGTCATGGGTGATCCGGTGCAGGGCACGATCATCGGCGCGACGATTAACCTCATCTTCCTCGGCCACATGAGCGTTGGCGGATCGATCCCGAGTGACATGGCGCTTGCCGGTTACGTCGGCACCGCGTTTGCTCTGGCGATGCACACGACCACGGAAGTGGCGCTTGCAATCGCAGTCCCGATCGGCCTGATCGGCACCGTGGTTTGGGTCGGCCGCATGACCATCTCCGCAGTGTTTGCACACTGGGCAGATTCTTTCGCCAAGAAGGGCAATACCCGCGGCGTCATGCTCATGAACTGGGTACCCGCGCAGACCATGCTCTTCCTCTTCAAGATGATTCTCGTCACCATCTTCTGCGTCTACGTGAGCGAAGCGGTTGGCAACGTCGTCAATGGCATGGTTGGCAGCCCGATCTTCAATGGCATCGGTGTTGTCGGCGGTATGCTTCCTGCGGTTGGTATCGCGCTCAACCTGCGCGCCATCCTCAAGAAAGAAACCTGGCCATTCCTCATCATCGGTTTCTTGCTTGTTGCATATTTCAAGATCAGCATCGTTGGCGTCGCCCTCTTCGGCGTAGCCGCTGCGATGATCTTCATGCTCATGAACTCGAAGAAGGAAGGAGCTGCGACCAATGGAGCACAATGAACAATCCGTCAAACTGACGAAAAAAGATGTTAACAAGTCCTACTGGCTCTGGCAGCTTTTCTCTCACGCGAACTACAACTATGAGCGCATGCAGGGTACTGCCTTTGCAATGGCGATGGCGCCGATCCTCAAGAAGCTCTATCCCAAGAAGGACGATCTTGTAGACGGTCTCGAACGCCACCTCGTGTTCTTCAACACGGACCCGAACCTCGGCGCAGTCATTCACGGCGCAACCATCGCGATGGAAGAACAGAAAGCCAATGGCGCAGACATCTCCGGCGAAGCGATCAACGCGTTCAAAACCGGTTTGATGGGCCCGATGGCTGGCGTTGGCGATTCCCTGATTCAGGGCGTCATCATCCCGCTGTTCGTCGCAATCGGCATCAGCCTCGGCCTGACCGGCAACCTGCTGGGCCCGCTGCTCGTGCTGTTCGGCCTCACCGCAACCCTCGTTCTGATTGCACGCTCGTCCTGGATGAAGGGCTATCAGCTCGGCACCAGCGCGATCACCAGCATGCTCCAGGACGGCAGAATGAAGACCTGGATCGGCGCTGCCGGCATCCTCGGCACCATGGTTATGGGCGGCCTGATCTCGCAGTACGTCGGTTTCAGCACGAAGATCGCATTCACCATCGGACAGGTTCCGTTTGACCTTCAGGCGAACCTCTTCGACGCGATTATGCCGAATCTGCTGCCGCTGGCACTGACCCTGTTCATCTACTGGCTGACGACCAAGCGCGTTAAGACCTGGCTGATCCTCCTCGGCGTTGCCGTGGTCGGTATCGCGGGCGGCGCACTGGGCATCTTCTAAGCCACACAAAAGTACATAACATGAAGGCGGCGGGGAGCGGGTTACCGCCCCTGCCGCCCTTCGCTGGAGACAGGAATCAATATGCAAAACAATTCAGTTGTTGTAAAATGCAAATGTGGCTTACACGCGCGGCCCGCAGCCAGCGTGATGAAGACCGCGAAGACCTTTCTATCCAAGATCCGCATCGAAAAAGACGGAAAAAGCGGAAACGCAAAGAGCATCATCGATATCCTCTCGGTCAATGTCAACTGCATGGACCGGGTTGAGGTGAGCTGCGACGGCGAGGACGAGAAGGAAGCCATGCAGGCGATCTGCGCGATTCTCGAAAGTGATATGGAATAGAAATCATCCGCCTCTGGATTGGCCACGGGCAGAGATATAGCCAATCGACCGGACAGGGTAATCCGGCCGAACGGTATAACAGGGGGTTTTAGGGTTTGCTGAGCGGTACGGGGAATTGCATCGGCTATGGGATCGGTAGGGCGAAGATTCAAGCCGGGCAAAACAGAAACATACAAAAAACGGTGGTCGAGCATCCCGAAGCGGAGCTTGCGCGCTTTGATGCGGCTTATGAAGCGACAAAGGTCACGGTGCAGGCGCTGCTGGATCGGGAGCTTGCGGACACCGGAAGCGACGGAGAAAAGATTTTTGAAACCCATCTGGCATTTCTGGACGACCCGGGGTTTGTGGACGCGATTCGCGACATGATCTCTGAGGAGCGTGTCAATGCCGAGTGGGCGGTGCGCGAGGTCGGAGAACGGCTCGCGTTCATCCTCTCGCAGATCGACAGCGAGATCATCAAAGAGCGCAGCGCGGATATCCGCGACCTCTACGAAACGCTGCTAAACCACCTGGAAGGCAACAGCGCAGTCGAAGTGCCGGACGGCGGCGACAACTCCGCGCGCACAGTGCTCGTGGTGGAGGAACTGGTTCCTTCCTTTGTCATCCGCCTCAACAAAGGTGAGGTCGCAGGGCTCGTTGCCGAAAAGGGCAACATCACGAGCCACGCGGCAATCCTTGCCAAGCTCAAGTGCATTCCCACGATTGTCGGCGTCTGCGGACTCATGGATGCCGTCAAAAGCGGAGATCTGATTCTGACAGATACATTCACGGGCGAGGTGTTTATCAACCCCGACGAGGAGACGCAAAAGCGCCTTGTCTGCGCGGCGGAGTGCTATGAAACCGAGCAGTGCGCCTGCGATGCGGAAAAAGCGGCGGACGCGGTGACGGCTGACGGCACGCGCGTGATCATCGAGGCAAACATCGGCTCCCCTGCGGAAGCCGTGCTTGCAAGCGAAGCCTGCGCGGAAGGCGTTGGACTCTTTCGCAGCGAGTTTCTCTTTATGGAGAGTAAGACGCTGCCGGACGAAGAAACGCAGTTTCGCGCCTATCGCATGGCTGCCGAGACGATGGGAGAACGCGAGGTGGTCATCCGCACGATGGACATCGGCGGAGACAAACCCGCGCCCGGACTGCCGCTGCCCGCGGAACAGAATCCATTTCTGGGTCTTCGCGCCATTCGCCTCTCGTTGCAGCGCAAGGACTTGTTCAAGACGCAGCTGCGCGCAATCCTGCGGGCGAGCGCGTTTGGCAACGTTGCGATCATGTTTCCCATGATCTCCTCGATGGAAGAGCTGCGCGAGGCAAAGGCGGTTCTGGAGGAGGCAAAGGCCTCGCTATCCGCGGAGGGTACGGCGTACAGTGAAGCGGTCAAGATCGGCATGATGGTCGAAATTCCGGCAACTGTGACCATGAGCGACCTCTTTGCGCGCGAGGTGGACTTCTTTAGCATCGGAACCAACGATTTGATTCAGTATACGCTCGCGGCAGACCGCATCAATCAGGCGGTTGCTCCGCTCTATACCGCGTATCATCCCGCCGTGCTGCGCCAGATTGCGCTGGTTGCGCAAAACGGGCATCTCTCCGGCATCGAAACTTCGATCTGCGGCGAGGCGGCAGGCGACCCGCTGCTGCTGCCGTTCTTCGTCGGCTGCGGCATCGACCGGCTCTCCATGAGCCCGAATCTGGTGCCGACCGCGAAGCGCGCCGTGCGGGGCTGCCGCACGTATGCGTGCAAGCAGCTGGCCTTGAGCGTGCTTGCGCTGCCAACGGCAACGGAGGTCAAGCAAGCGTTGCTCACGTATCAAAACGCGTGTAAAGAAGCATAAATTTTCTACAACAAAACTGCCTGCTGCCGACCGACACGGAAAGGGAACACGATGAAACGCCTGATCGAGTGTAGTTGGAAAGAGATTGACGCTCTGGATCGCGACCGCACGATCGTGCTGTTTCCGATCGGCTCGATCGAGCAGCACGGCTGGCATATGCCCGTCGGCACCGATTATTTGATCGCCGAGGCGATTTCAAAAGAGCTTGCAACGCGCGAGACACAGGGTTTCGACGCGCTGCTGTTTCCCGGCCTGCAATTCGGGCTGAACACCGAGCACACGGGCTTTGCCGGCACGGTTACGCTGCCCGCACGGCTGCTGCTGGAGCTGATAGAAGCGCAGGTCAACGAAATGGCGGCGGACGGCTTTCGCTATTTCGCGTTTCTGAACACGCACGGTGGTAACTCAGGGCTTCTAGAGATCTTCGTGCGCGAGTGGAAAGCCGCGCATCCGGAAAGCCGCATCACGAGCTTGCAATATTTCCAGCACGGGTTCTTTGACGCGCTGCGGGGACACATCGACAACCCCATCGGCGCGGACGTCCACGCGGGTGAGTTGGAGACGTCGATTCTGCAATACCTTTCGCCGGAACTGGTGGACATGAACGTGCCGCAGGAAGCGCTCAAGGAGAGAAACTGCAAGTCGGGCGAGCTACCGAAGTTCTGGATGACCAGAGACGTTTCTCAAAGCGGAATCATGGGCGACGCGACGCTCGCGAACGCGGACAAAGGCAAGATCTATTTCGACTTCATCTGCGATTCGCTGGAACAATCCATTACAAAATTCATGCTTGACGCAATGGCGGGAAGCGCGCAGTAATGCGTCACACCCCGCTTTTCTTTTATCCGGCTACCGCCGGAAGCACACGACCGCCAGACAACGAAGGAGAACAGAGCATATGATTGACCGCCTGATTACCGACACCATCGTGGTGACCATGAACCCCGCGCGCGAGGTGCTCTATCACGCCGCGGTTGCGATAGACAAGGGCAGGATTCTCGACATCGGCGACAGCGAGGCGCTCTGCATGCGCTATCCGGACGTGAAGCACGTGATCAATGGCGAAGGCAAGGCCGTGTTTCCGGGGCTGATCAACACCCACAACCACCTGTTTCAAACCAACCTCAAGGGCATGGGCGACGACAAGGTGCTCAAAGACTGGCTCAACGACATGACCTATCCCGTCGGTGGCAAGCTGCAACCGGAGGACTGCTACACGGGCGCGCTGATCGGCTGCATCGAAGGCATCCGCAGCGGCGTGACCACGCAGCTCGACTATATGTATCCCCACCCGATGGATGGACTCGACGACGCGGTGATCCGCGCGTTTTCCGAGCTGCGGATTCGCGGCATCTTCGGGCGCGGTTATATGGACTGCGGCGCGGAGTTTGGCGTGCGCGAGGAGATCATGCAGACACCCGAGAAGATCGAAGCCGACGTGCGCCGCCTCGTCAAGCAGTATCAAGGCGCCCAGAACGGGCGCATCTCGATCTGGCTCGCGCCCGCGATCACATGGGGCACCAGCGAGGAATGCCTGCGCATGACCGCGCGCCTGCGGCGGGAGATGGGCCTTCGCCTGACGGTGCACACCGCGGAGACGATGTTTGACCGTGAATCGACCATCAAGCTGCACGGCATGGACGACATGGAGATTCTCGCGCAATACGGCCTATTAGACGACGAGACGCTGCTGGTGCACTGCGTGCAGCTCACCGACCGCGATCTAAGGATGATCAAATACCACGGCGCGAAGGTTTCGCATAACCCTGTGAGCAACATGTACCTCAGCAGTGGCGTGGCGCCCATCCCGAAGATGAACATGGCGGGCATCGACGTTTCCCTCGGCACCGACGGCGCGGCGAGCAACAACTCCAACGACATGCTGGAGGTGCTCAAGATCACGTCGCTGCTGCATAAGGTGACGCATCGCGACCCAACCATCATGACCGCGGACAAGGTGCTGGAAATGGCGACCATCGAGGGCGCGCGTTGCATCGGCATGGACAGCGAGATCGGCTCCATCGAGTTCGGTAAGAAGGCGGACCTGTTTGTCTTTAACCCTGAGCGCAACATCAAGGCGATCCCCATGCACAACCCGATCTCCACACTGGTGTACTCCTGCTCCATGGACAACATCGAAACCGTCTTGGTGGATGGCGCGCCGGTGCTCCAGGACGGCATCCTCACCACGATGGATGAGGAGATCGTGATTCAGCGCTGCCGTACGCAGGCGGACGAGCTCGCCCAGCGCGCGGGGACAGCCTGGCTCAAGCGCCGCCCGTGGCAGAGCCTCGCGTACTGATCGTATCGGCGCAAATCGGGCAGTAGAGCCCCGCAGAATCGGTCAAACATGTATTCCGGTGCAGGCTTTCGCCTGTTGTGAAAGACGCACTTGTGCGGGCAGTTTCTCCCGTGCTAGAATAAGAGGTCTTGCTGGAAACATAGGTTAGTAGCACTTTCCGAATATCCGCAACACATAGATTCTGCGCCGCACAGCGGCAGAACGGATGAGCATTGTGAAAGCCGACTCGGTCGCAAACGGTTCCCAAAAGCTTCTTTCGCAAACGACGAAACTTGCGATCATCAATATCATACAAAAAAACGCGAAACCCGGCGTGCCGTATAAGTTGCCCAACGAGGGCGAGATGTCGGCGACGCTTGGCGTAAGCCGGAACGTGTTGCGCGATTCGCTCGCGTCGCTTGCCGAGATGGGCTTGATTACCCGCAGGCGCGGGCGCGGCACCATCGCAAACCCCGACGTAGCCAACGCGAAATGCCGCATCGACATCGACCCGGAGATCTTCATCGCGTTTCGGGATTCCGGCTATTCGCCGACGATCCACTCCTGCAATCTTGCGTTTGTGCCGGAAACGGACCCGGTTTTCAACGCGAAGATGGCAGGGTATCTGCTGAGCGAAAAGATGATCACCGCAAACGGCGTGCCCGCGGCCTATGTCAAGGATCGCATCGTGGCCTCCGTGCTGCCGAGTGATACGGAAAGCATCGCCATGCTGCAATCCACAAGCCATTTTGACTTTCTCAACAGCTACTGCAACGAACCCATCATCTATTCCCTCTCCGCGGTGAAGGCGACGCTCTCGGAGGATTGGTTCAACCGCGCGATGGGATTGAGCGAACCGGAACCCATTCTGGTGCTGGACGAGATCGGCTACGGCTACGATTTCCGCGTGGTGTTGCATTCGTTTATCTACTATCGCAGCTCGCTGTTTGACCTGAGGTTTTTGCGCAAAAGTTGGCGGTAAAGCGTCTGATCGCCATCAAAAGAGACGAATTCTCAGAGTAAAATCAAATCAAGAAGCACTTAGTAGAACCAACTAACATACGCCGTGAGGCGTATTTTTTTGCGTGTTTTCTCGCGCGATCACGCGATTGCTTCAATTTTCTCTAGCCATCCAATCGGAACCATGCTACAATAGTAGTACTAACTAGACGAGGAATCAAATGGATCGAATCAGTTTCATGCTCAATGGCGTGCAGACCCAAATACAGGCGGACAAGAACTGGACGCTTCTATATGTGTTGCGCGAGGTTTGCGACCTCACCGGCACAAAATGCGGCTGCTCCACGGGCGACTGCGGTGCGTGCAAGGTTATTCTCGACGGCGAAGCGAAGAACGCATGCCTGATTAAGTTTGGCGCGATCGAAGGCAAGCGGATCGTGACCATCGAGGGATTGTTTCTCCACGGGGAGTTGCATCCCATCCAGAGAGCGTTTATCGAGAGCGGCGCAATCCAGTGCGGATTCTGCACGCCCGGCATGATCATCTCCGCAAAAGCGCTTCTCGATCGCGTGCCGAACCCGACGGACGACGAGATCATCGACGCGCTGAGCAACAACCTGTGCCGTTGCACGGGATATGTCAAGATCATCGAAGCAGTGCGCCTTGCCGCGCGGCTTCTTGCGGAATAGAGGACACGATGGCGGATCAAACACAACAGGAACATCCATACATCGGCGCGAACGTACCGATTGCGCAGGCGGCGCTGAAGGCGACAGGGCAGATGATCTATACGGCGGATATGAAGCTGCCGCACATGCTCCACGCCAAGGTGCTCTTCAGCCCGCGCCCGCACGCGCGCATCCTCAGCATTGATACCTCCCGCGCGGAGGCGCTGCCCGGCGTGCACGCGGTGATTACGCACAAGAACACACCAAGCCGCTACTACAACAGCTGCGGCGAGGTGCTGAATGAATTCATGACCGAGCAGTTGTTTTCTCCCGTCGTGCGCTATGTGGGTGACAAGGTCGCGGCAGTTGCCGCCGAAACGGAGAAGATCGCAGAAGCAGCGCTCAAGCTCATCGACGTCACGTATGAAGACCTGCCCGCATATTATGATCCCGAGCGCGCGCTGGATGAAAACGCATATGTGATCCACGATCACGGCGAACTCGAACACGGCAACCTGATTTTAACCGTCGCGCAGAGCAGCGGAGACGTAGACAAAGCCATGCAGACTGCGGATCGCATCTTCTCGGATGTCTACGAATGCCCCGCGATTCACCACGGCGCGATGGAGACGCATTGTTCCCTCGCCTCATTCGACGCGGAGGGCATGCTGACGGTCTATACACCCTCGCAGGATACGTTTGCCAAGCGGCGCAATCTCGCGAACATCTTCGATCTGCCGATGAGCAAAGTGCGCGTGAGCGTGCCCGCCATCGGCGGCGCATTCGGCGGCAAGATTGACCTGATTACGGAGCCGGTTGCCGCCGCGCTGGCGATTCAGACCGGACGCCCCGTACGGCTGGTCTACAACCGTACAGAGGATATCTGCTCGACGCGAAACCGCCACGCGATGCGCCTCTACCTGCGCACCGGCGTGATGAACGACGGCACCATCGTCGCGGAGGACATGCGTGTGTTCGTCAACGCGGGCGCCTATGCATCCGGCACGACCAGCGTGGTCTGGGCGATGTGCGGGCGGCTTTTTAAGGTGCACCAATGCCCCAATGTGCGTTTTGTCGGCTATCCGGTGATCACGAACACGACAATCGGCGGCCCCATGCGCGGCTTTGGTTCGCCGCAGCTGTTCTTTGCGCAGCAGCGGCAGATGAATACGATTTCAAAAGCGCTTGGCATCGATATGCTGGAGCTCCAGCGAAAGAATTTGACGACGCAGCAGGGCGCTGACCCGCGCAATCAGTTGCCGCACGGCAACGCGCGCCCGATTGACTGCCTCAACCGCGCGGCGGAGCGAATCGGCTATACGGACGCGTGTCAAGAGCAGCGGGAGAGCGCGAATGGAAGACACCGCATCGGCGTCGGCATCGGCGTCGGCGCGCACGGAAACGGCATGTTCGGCGTGAAGGCGGACATCACGGGGTTGATGCTCAAGATGAACTGCGACGGCACCTGCGTGCTGTTTACGCCGTCCAACGAGATGGGCAACTCCTCCGTCACGCTCCAAAAGCAGATGGTCGCGGAAACGCTCGGCATGCGCCTCGGCGACATCGACTGCGTCGAGGCGGATACGCGGCTCACGCCTTATCAGCTCGGCGACTACTCCAGCCGCGGTACCTTTGTCTCCGGTCATGGCGCGCTGAAGATCGCAACCAGCATGCAGGCGCTGCTTGCGGAGGTTGCGGGGCGCATGCTCGGCGTGTTGGCGGATTCGCTGCGCTTCTCCGACCGCACTGCCATAGCGCAGGACGGCAGGCGCGTTTCTCTCGAAGAGATCGTGCTGTATGCGCGCGATCACGACCAGAAGGAACTCATGTGCGCGGAATCCTTCGCCTCGCAAGCTGCGGTGATGTCCTATGGCGCGCATATCGCCAAAGTTCGCGTCGATACCGAAACGGGCGAGGTCAAGGTACTCTCCTATGCCGCGATTCACGACGTCGGCAAGGCGATCAACCCGCTCTCCGTCACGGGTCAGATCGAAGGCGCGCTCCAGATGGGGCTTGGTAACGCGCTGAGCGAGGACATGGGAGTGGACGAGAAGACAGGAGCGGTGAAAAACCGCACGTTGAAGCGATACAAGATGCTCTATGCGGGAGATATGCCCAAGGAGCTGACGGTCGAGGTGCTCGATTCGTTTGAACCGGCTGGTCCCTTTGGCGCGAAGAGCATCGGCGAATGCTCAGTGGTGCCGACGCTGTCCGCGGTCGGCAACGCGATTGCAAACGCAATCGACGCCGAGATGAACAGCCTGCCAATCACCAAAGAGAAGATACTAGAGGCGCTTGCAAAAAAGGCATTGGATAACGCTTGATGTAATCAGAAGATAAGACGAAAAAACTGGCTCCGCAGGATGATCCGGCGGAGCCTTTGTGTTGTGCTCTTGTATTTACTTTGATTGCGGTGCTATCAAAGATTGGTGAGCGCGCCTAAAATTGCCTGATACCCCTCGACCGCTTCATAGAGCGCGTCGAGTGTGATATATTCATCCGTCGTGTGCGCCAAAGACTCCAGCGAAGGGCCGTAGCCGAGGGTTTTGATGCCCGCTTCTCCGGCATAGTAGCTGCCGTTGGTGCAAAACGAATAGGCAGAGAGCGCGGTTTCGGGGCGAACGGTGCGCAGCGCTAAGAGCGATTTCTCCACATAATCCGCGCTGTTCTCCTCTTCCCAGGCGGGGAAGAAGCGCTTTGCCGTGATGGTTTCGCCGGTGTAGCAGCGGATGCTACCTTCGCGGATGTACGTCTTTGCCTGAAACGATGCGTCCGCGCGGGAGAGCTGCTCGATGCAGGCTCGAATGGGCGCAAGCACGCTTTCTTCCGTCTCGCCCGTGAGCGTGCGGCGGTCAAACGTCGCGATACAACCTTTGGGCAACACTGAAGAGCCGGGAAAGGGGCTGGAGATCAGGTCGGTGAGCACGAGGATGCCGTCTCCTAACTTCTCGCTGTGTGGCGGAATGATCGCGTCCATCGCGTCCAGCAGCTTTCGCATGGAGGTGACGGCGTTGACGCCCTTTTGTGGGTTTGCGGAGTGCGCGGGAATACCAGCGGTCTCCACGACGACCTCTGCGCGACCACGCTGGCCGATCTTGAGGTTTAGTTCTGACGCTTCACCGATGATGACAATGTCCGGCTTGACCAGCTCGCAGACGGAGCGCGCGCCAAGCCCTTCAAACAACTCCTCGCAGACGACTGCGGCGACGCTGATTGATCCCGCGAAATCGCGCTTTGTGCGCTGCGCAAACGCGGAACACGCGACGCTCATCGCGGCGAGTGCGCCCTTCATGTCGCTCGTGCCGCGCCCGTAAAGCTTGCCGTCGGCGATTTCACCCGCAAACGGCGGATGAACCCATGCGGGCGTTGCGTCGACAGGGACGGTGTCGATGTGCGCATCTAAAAGGATGCTAGGTCCCGGATGGTTGCCCTCGATGGTACCGATGATGCTGCCGTAGCGGTCGACCTGCACACTATCGTAACCCAGCTGCACAAACGCTTCCTGCATGCGTGCGACTGCCGTTTCTTCCGCGCCGGATAGGCTCTCCGCCCCGATCAGTGCGCGGCAGAGGCTTAGCGTGCGCTCCTGCAATGCGTCGGAGATCATGCGTGACCTCCCTCTTGGTTCAGGCTGGCGATGGTTTCATAAAACGCGGCGGATTCCGCGGCGTCCGAGATGTCTTTTCCGGTCTGTAGGAGTACGACGCTCTTGAGCGCATCGCGCGCGCAAAGATCCGCACAGATACCGCAGCCGCGGCAAAGCGCGCTATCCACGCGCATCTGCGGAAAATCGAGCGTCCGCGCGCCATAAGGACAGGCGCGCACGCAGCGTTCGCAGCGGCTGCAACGCGCGGAATCGTAGGTAAAATCAAGTCCCGTGATGAGCTCCTGCTTCGGAAAATTCGGCAAGGCCGCGCCGATTGCCTCCTCCAGACTGAAAAATCCGAGTTCCGGCAGCAGCGTAGCGAGTTCCTGAATCATCTTCTGCACATAGGGAAGACCCTTTAGGATCGCGACGGAGCAGATGCCGACCGCGCGACAGCCGACCATCAAATATTCCATGGCGTCGCGCGCGTTCATCACGCCGCCGATGCCGTAAACATCTTTCTTCACACGTCCGCTCTGCTGAATCTGGGCGTTGATGCGCAAGGAGATGGGCTTAATCGCGGCTCCCGACATCCAGCCAAAACCGTCGTCGCTGAACATCTGCGGGCGGCGATTTTCCAGATCGATGGAGAGCACAGGGCCGATGGAGTCGATCGCGGCGATGCCGTCCGCGCCGTGTTCAATGCATTTTGCTGCGGTCTCTGCCGCGTTTGCCCAGTTGCCGCTGAGCTTGCAGAGGACGGGGACGCTGACGTGCGCCTTGGCGTAGTCCAGCATCGGCAAGAGTGTTTCTTCCGTATAGCTCACCAGCTCGATCATCTGCGCGCCCGCGCGCTCTACGTCCGCAACGATGGCGCGTGCTTCTGCGAGCGTATGCCCGACGCTGCCGATCACCACTGCGCCCGCCCTTACCGCCTCCGGAATCTCTTTTTCATACCAGAGTTGGCGGTCGCTGTCTGCCCATTTTTCGGCGTTGATCAGCGTCGTTTCGCTGATTTTGCCGATGTGGCGGACGGGGTTGATCGCGCGTTGCAGGCGGATGGTCTTTGTCACCACCGCGCCGCAACCCATCTTGGTCGCGCGAATCATGCCCTCGCTGCCGAAGGTACCGGGACCGGAGGAGAGGATAAACGGGCTCTGCAGGCGGATGCCGCAAAACGTGGTTTCCAATGAAATCGGAGTTTTCACTTGTTCGCTCATGTCTACTCCTCTACCGCGCGGCGTTCTGCCGCGTCCGCGATGGCGTCGATCACCTGCTGATAGCCTGTGCAACGGCAGAGGTTACCCGCAATCGCTTCCTGAATCTGCTCAGTCGTCGGGTTCGGGTTTGCGTCCAACAGCGCTTTTGCGCTCATCACGATGCCGGGCGTGCAAAAGCCGCATTGCAGCGCGTGATGATCTAAAATCGCCTGCTGAATCTCGTCCAGCCCGCCATCTTTGGAGACGCCCTCGATGGTGATCACATTCGCGCCGTTGAGTCCAGCCGCAAGCGTGATACAGGAGCAGACCGCAATGCCGTTGACGATGACGGTGCATGCGCCGCATTCGCCAACGCCGCAGCCTTCCTTCGTTCCGGTGAGTCCCAGCGTTTCGCGCAGCACGTCGACCAGGCGCGCGCTGTCCGCAACTTCAATCTGCATACGTTCGCCGTTGACGGTAAAATCAAGCTTGGTCATTCGTTTTCCTCCAAGGGTATGCCGCTCGCTTGCAGGAGCGCGCGTTCGACGAGCGCCTCCAGAACGGGTTTCTTGTATTCGGTCGACCAGCGAACGCCTGTTCGCCGGATCATTTCTTCTGACGAGAGCAGCCCCGCCTCCGCAAACAACCCGCGGGAAGGCGCTTTGCCGATGAGGTGTTCTTCCGCTTCGTGCACGCGATCCGGCGAGCGAAAGACGCAGCCCGGCGCGATACGCGCGCCCGAGATCGTGCCGTCGTCCTGCAATTCAAGCGCGGCGGCGACGTTCATGCGCGAAATGGCGAGGGCTTTTCTGCGCCCAAGCTTGATGAACGCGGTTTGCCAGCCCGCGAACGAGGGGAACACGAACTCGGTGACGAGTTCGCCGGGCGCGAGCGTGATGCCGTTGCGCCCGTAGAGCTCCGGCACGGGTACCAATCGTGTGCCGGACGCGCTCTGCACAACTGCTTGTGCGTGCAGCGCGGTCAACGGGGAGGCGGTGTCCGCCGCGGGCGAGCCGTTGCAAACGTTGCCGCCGATGGTGCCGGTGTTGCGGATCTGCTGCGAACCGACTGTATACGCGGCCGCGGCAAGAAACGGCGCGTGTTCGAGCAGCAATGCTGATGTTGCGGCCTGCGCGTGCGTGGTCATCGCTCCCAGGTGGATCATGCCGTTCTCCAGACGGATGCCGTGGAGCGGTTCGAGCTTTGCGAGATCGACCAGCAGGCGGATGTTTTGCACGCACGCCGCGCGATCGCGCAAATGGATCATCACGTCTGTTCCGCCCGCATACGGCATGGCTTCCACGCCCGATTCTTTCAATAAGAGCAGGCATTCATCCAGCGTGGTCGGGCAGGCGTATTGTAATTGCTGCATATGGTTCTCCGTGGCGCTTATCCAGCGCGGTTGAGCGGGTTTCCGAGTAAATTCTATTGTTAGCGCTTTTTGTGTTGCGCTGTTTTATCGAAGCTTTTTGCCGAGCAAAACCTGCTCCAGCGAGGCGGGGTTGGTGCGTATGCGCCGTCCCGTCGCGTTGGCAATCGCGTTGGCAATCGCCGCGGCAACCGCCTCCGTCGCGGGCTCGCCGACGCTCTTTGCGCCGTAGGTGCCGCTTGGGTCGTCGCACTCAAAGAGGTTGATCTGCATGTCGGGCATGTCCATCGCGGTGGGGATGATGTAGCTGTCGAGGTTGGTGCAGACGCATTTGCCCTTGACCGGCTCCATGTCCTCACAAATGCCATAGCCCTGCCCCATGACGATGCCGCCGTAGATCTGCCCGCGGATGAGCGCGGGGTTGACCGCGGTGCCGACATCGTGGGAGGAGGTGACGTGCAGCACGTCGACATATCCTGTGCGCAGATCCACCCGAATTTCCGCGACCACGCAGCCGTAGGCATAGGTCGGCGCGGCGGTGCCCTGCCCGGTTTTATGATCCTGAATGCAGGGCGGCGGCGTGAACCACTCGAACGCGCTCATCTGCTTGCCTGCCCAGAGGCCGCTTCCGGTCACTGCGCCAAACGGCACGCGGTAGGCCGGAAACTCCGGCAGATAGAGTTCGCTATTCTGTAAAACAATCTGGTTGGGATTGTCCACTGAAAGATTGAGCAAGCTTCCGGCCGGGAGGCCGCACGCGGTTTCGATCTTGGTTGTGTCGCTGAAAAAGCCGAGCTCGATGGCGTTTTGCCGCATGATCATGTTGAGCTTGAGCCCCGCAAGTTTCACCGACTGTGCGCCCATGACCGTGCCGCGCGAAGCGACCGTCATACCGCAATCGGGGATGGAGTGCGTGTTGGTTCCGTAAAAGCTCACCGCTTCATAGCACACGCCGAGCGACTCCGCGACGATCATGGCATAGGCGGTCTTTAAGCCCTGCCCGTTTTCGGCAAGACCCGTGTTGAGGTAGACCGAGCCGTCTTCATTTGCGATCAGCATCGCGCCCGAAGCATCCGGCGCCTCCGCGCCAAAGCCGCAACTGCGATGCGAAATCGCCATGCCGATGCCGTAGCGATACTCTTTGCTCGTCTGCTTGGCCAGCTCGGCGCGCTTATTTTCATAATCGGTCTGCGCGAGCGTGTAATCCATCACCTCTAAGAGCGTGACGGTGTTGAGCGTCGTGCCTGTGGCGTTGCTGAGGCCATCCTTCAGGCAGTTGATGCGTCGAAAGTCCGTCTCGCGCATGCCGAGTTCTGCGGCGCACTCGTCGATGAACTGCTCCTGTCCGTAGATGAGCTGCGGAGAGGAGTAGCCGCGAAACGCGCCGCCGTGGATATTGTTGGTGAACACACCGAAGGTTTCGGTCTCGATATTGTCGATGGCGTAAGCGCCCGCGCTGTGTGCGTTGGCGCGCCAATTCATGAACTGTGTTTGGTTGTTGTAGGCGCCGCAGTTGTCAATCTGCGTGCCCTGCCAGGCGATGATGCGCCCCTCTTTCGTGATGCCCGCCTTGTAGCGCAGCAGGAAGGGATGCCGCTTTGCGCTCTCGAGGAAGGATTCCTCGCGAGAAAAGACGATCTTGACCGGTCGTCCGGTCAGGCGCGCAAGATAGGCCGCGCGCGCCGCGACGAGGCCGACGCCTTCCTCTTTTCCGCCAAAGGAGCCGCCCAGCGTCTGCTGAATGATCTGCACGCGGTTCATCGAAAGCCCCAGAATATCCGCGACGTAGCGGCGCGTGAAAAACGGGTTTTGCGAGGAGGAGAGCACGGTCATGCCGCCCTCGTTGGGGTTCACATACGCGAGCACTGCCTCCGGCTCGATATAGGCGTGCTCGGCGTACTGGGTTTCATATTCGCGCTCGACGATGAAGTCCGCGTGCGCGAAAGCCGCCTCCACATCGCCTTTTTTGATGCGATAGACCGACTGGGTGAACTTGTTGTTGGGGTACGCTTCGTGCACCGCGTGCGCGCCGGGCTGCATCGCGCTCTTGATATCAAACACCGCCTCAAGCGGTTCGTAGGTTACTTCAATTGCTTCCAGCGCGTCCCGCACCAGCTCGCGCGATTCCGCGGCGACAAGCGCTACCACGTCGCCTTCATAGCGAACGATGTCGGTCAGGTATTGATAGCCCGCCCAGCTCTTCGCGTTGGGAAGATCGGCGGCGACGACAGCCGCGTGCACGCCGGGGATGGCGAGCGCGGGAGAGACGTCGATGCGCACGACGCGTGCGCTGGCAAGACCGCTGCGCAGCATGCCGCCAAAGAGCATGCCGGGCATGGTGTAGTCCGCGGCATAGCGCGTGCGCCCCGTCACCTTATCCACACCGTCGATGCGCGGCATGGACTGGTTGAGCACACGAAATCCTGTTTTTTCACCGAATAGCGGCATGATTTTTCTCCATATGGGTTGCTTGGTTGTGCGGGTCTATTGCTTCAGCGGATCGTCGCCCAGAAATCCTTGCAGGCGGCGCGGAGTTCTTTGCCGATGGCCTGCTGATCCAGACGCGTGAGTTTGCCGTCCGCTTTGAGCTGCTCGCCTTCGACAAACACGTTTTGCACGTCCTCGGGATTGCGGAACAGAATCAGCTGGTCGTAGATATTTTCCTTGGTAACGGGCGTGTGCGCGTCCGCCAGCACGCTGATCAGGTCTGCGCGGCAGCCGGGCGCAATCATGCCGATATCGCTTCGCCCAAGCGCTAGAGCACCGAGGCTTGTCGCCATGCGGTAGACCGTCCGCGCGGGCATGGCTTGCGGGTCTTGGCGGTGCGCTTTGTGAATCAGGAATGCGCCGCGCATAACCTCGAAAAAATTATCGATGTAACCGTCGCTGCCCAAACCAACGCGGACGCCGGCCTCCAGCAATTCGGTTACGGGTGCAACGCCGCCGCCAACTTCGCAGTTGGAGAGCGGCATGCTGACCGCCGCTGCGCCGCCCGCTGCAAACCGCGCGATCTCGTCCTGCGAGAGCTGCACGAGTTGCGAGGCGAACACGTTGGCGTCGAGACAGCCGAGGGAGTCATAGACCTCCACCGGGCGTTTGCCATAGTGAGAGAGGCACCACTCCGGCTCATAGACGCTTTCAGAGAGGTGCATGTGAAAGAGCGAACCCGCGTCTTTCGCCATCTGCGCCGCTTTCTGAACGAACGCGGGGGAGCAGGTGAAGAGCGTGTGGATGGACATCATGCCGCGAACGAGAGAATCGTCCATATGCGCGCGGGCAAACAGGTCGTTTTCGGCAAGCGCCGCTTGAGCAAGTTCTGGCGTGACCCGCTCGCTGGCTTCGATAGAAAGATAGCCGCGAAGACCAGCCTCACGCACGGAGGCGGCTACGCGTTCCAGCACGCCGGGCACCGCGAACGGCGCTTCGAGGATATCCACAAAGCAGGTGACCCCGCTTGCGGTCATCGTTGCGCACGCCCATTTGGTGGTCAACTCCGCAAGATCGTGGTCGATCCTGTCCTCGACATACGGCCACCAGTAGGCATTTAAGAAGCTCGAAAAATCGGTCACAGAAGCGCTGGAGGGAATGCCGTGGGACAGCACGCCGTACATATGCGTGTGCCCGTTGACAAACCCCGGCAGGATAAGCTGATCCCGCAGATCCAGCACACGACCGCTCTCGTGCAATAATTCAGAAACGGGAGCGACCCGCTCGATCACGCCGCCGGAAAACTCGACGCCGTGATCCAAGAGCAGGCCATCTGGTGTTAATACAGCGCGCCCAAGCAGGATTGTTTTGGAGTCGGGTGTAATAGCGTTATTCAAGCGAATCGCTCCCTTTTTCTGTATTATCTTCTTGCGCTCATGTTGCCCATGGTCAGCGCCATGAGGGCTTTAATGGTGTGCATGCGGTTCTCTGCCTCGTCATACAGAACGGACTGCGGGCCGTCCATGACTTCGCTCGTGACTTCGATGTCGCGGTCTGCCGGCATGCAGTGCATGTAGATGGCGGACTTTTTCGCGAGGCTCATCCGGCGGGAGTCGACGATCCAGCCGGGGTTCTGGTTGATCATCTCAACGCCGCGCACTTCGTCGTCACCGACGGTCATGATCGGGCCCCAACCTTTGGCGTAGACGATGTCGGCATCCTTGCAGGCTTCGTCCATGTCGTGGACGACTTCGAACTTGGAGCCGTACTGTTCCGCGTTCTGGCGGGCGATGTCCATCATCTCGGGCATGAGCTCAAATCCCTTCGGGTGCGCCAGCGTGACGTCGAGGCCAAAGCGCGGCATGAGAGCTACGAGGGAGTGCGCCATGGAGAGCGGACGCATGTATTTGCCGGCGCTCGTCCAGGAGATCACGAACTTTTTGCCCTTTAATTCATTATGAAACTTTTCTTTGATCGTGAAAAGGTCTGCAAGCGACTGCGTCGGATGCCAGAGGTCACACTGCATGTTATAGACCGGAATCTTGGAATGTTTCGCCAGTTCCTGCATCCATTTGTTGCCGCCGACCAGCGTGTTTCTAACGCCGATGCCGTGTCCCATGCGGGAGAGCACTTCGATGGTGTCTTTCGGGGTTTCGCCGTGGTCGATCTGGGTGGCTTTGGGCGTAAGATAGTTCGCGTGTCCGCCCAGCTGCGTGATGCCGCATTCAAAGGCGTTGCGCGTGCGCGTGGATTCTTCAAAGAACAGCATGAACAGGGACTTGTTCTTGAGCCATTCGGTGTCGAGGTCGAGCGCGTAGCGCATCTTGAGTTCGCTGGCGACGGCGAACAGCGTTTCGAGCTCTTCGTTGGTCCAGTCCTGCTCGCGCAGTAAGTGTTTACCTTTCAGTCCGGTCTGCATGAAATCTTTTCCTCCAGTGATGTTTTTTAAAAATAGCTTGAGATTGGAATCCGCACCGTTTTTAGCGGTAAAATCGGGCAAAACATGGATTAATTTGGATGTTTGTAGTATTAACCTTGTGATGCTATAATAACATAGTACTACTAACTTTACAAGCGGAGGAAACGAGTCATGGATCAAAAAGTTGCTCTTGAGGCAATTGACAGCTATGTGAGCGCGCATGCCAACGAGGTTGTGGCGTTTCTACAAGAGTTCATTGCAATTCGCAGTGTGACCTATGAAGAAGGCGACGCGGTTTCGTTTTTTGCAGGCAAACTCAAGGCGTTCGGGTTTGACGAAGTGCGGATCGACGCGGTTGGAAACGCGCTGGGTCGCGTCGGCAGCGGGAAAACCACGCTGCTGTATGACGCACATATCGACACGGTTGAGCCCGGCAATCCTGCCGTCTGGGGCATGAACCCGCTGGAGGCGCAGGTGACCGACGGCGTGCTGCGCGGCAGGGGAGCTGTGGACGACAAAGGCTGTCTGACCGCGGCTGCGTTCGCGGGACGCGCAATCAAGGAGCTGGGTCTCGACACCGACTTCACGCTCTGGGTTTCCGGCTCGATCTCGGAAGAGGACGTGGAAGGCTCCTGCGTCAAGGCGATGATGGAGGAGTCCACGGACATCCGGCCGGACTATATCCTCGTCGCGGAATCCAGCGACAACCGCATCGTACGCGGACACAAGGGACGCGCGCTGATCAAGATTGACGTAACCGGCAAATGCGCGCACGCGAGCGCGGCCTGGCGCGGAGAGAACGCGCTGATCAAGTCGCTGCCGATCATGGAGCGCATCGACAAATACAACGATTTTGTGGAAGATTCGTTTCTGGGACGCGGCACCATCGAGGTGACAAAGATCGAATGCGACACGCCTTCGCTCAACACCATTCCTGGCGGGACGGTGATTACGTGCGATCGTCGGATTTCCTGCGGCGAGACCATCGAGGAGTTGCTCAAGGAAATCGAGCCCATGATCGCGGATGTCAAGGGCGCGAGCGCGCGCATCGACACCGAGCATGTGACGACCTATACGGGCTATCAGATGGAGTGTGTGGATTATTTCCCGTCGTGGGTGCTGGAGGAGCAGCATCCGCTGATTCAGGCGGGCGTTGCCGCCTACCGCGGGATGTTTGATCGCGAGCCTGTGGTCGGTCGCTGGGATTTTTGCACCAACGCGACGCATCTTTGCGGCAGGATGGGAATTCCCGCGATCGGGTACGGTCCGGGCGACAGCTCGCTCTGCCATTCGACGGATGACAAAGTCCCCGTGTCAGAGTTGCTGGACGCGATTCGCTTCTATGCAGCGCTCCCGCTATTCGTCCCGAAAAAGGGATAAAGCCAATACTACGGCGGTTTCTTAACGCGGCTCCGAGCCCCTATGGACGCAAGCCATACAAAAAACCACCCAATGGGTGGTTTTTGTTTGAAAGAAGCGACCTGTTTTGATACCGAATGCACACGGTGGCTAGGAATCATCAATTTGTGCACACGGTACGCAGATTATACTTGCAACCTATATTTTCTATACAGTTTAGTGTAGCCAATCCAAATTGTCCATAAGGAAGCATGCAAGAATATAGGTATATTGAAGATAGACTTGCGTTAATTTCAACGAAGGAATTCGAAAGAGGCCGTGAAACACGGTGTAGGGGGAAACGCTTACCACCATGTTCATTTCAAGTGCATCACGCAGCATCACTTCCAGCATCAACCCGTCTTCAAGGTGGAGACTACGCCGTCTACAGGCCGATGTATCAGTAACCCTGCGGGAGCGCGCGCATATTGCTCGCATCTCTGTCCTAAAAGAGTATAATAATCATAGTATGCGTTCGCGCTTCCGGTCATGCGTCTTGCATCTGACGGCGCGAATGCTTTTAAGAAGGAGATAACAGTATGCTGCTCAATGTACCGAAGATTCTTTCCCCGGAACTCCTCAAGGCGCTTTGCGAAATGGGGCATGGCGATAAAATTCTACTCGCGGACGCAAACTACCCCGGCAAAAGCGTCGCCGAAAGCTGCAAGGCAACCTACCTCCGCGCGGACGGCATCGGCATGCCCGCGCTGCTGGAGGCGATTTTAACCATGATGCCGCTGGATCTGTATACCGACGAACCTGCTATGGTCATGGATGTGGACGTGCGCGACAAGGGCATGAAGATTCCGATTCTCGATACATACCGCGCCATCGTTGCAAAACATGACGCACGCGGGGAAAAAGCGGTTGTGCAGTATGAGAAATATGCGTTCTGCGAAAAAGCGAATACCTGCACCGTGTTCGTCATGACGGGCGAAGAGGCGGTCTATGCCAATATCATCCTGCAAAAGGGTGTAATCAAATAAAGAATAAGCACCTGCTCACGTTTGATCTGGGTGCGTCCAACGGGCGCGTTGTGCTTGGCGCGTTTGACGGCGCGCGCGTGGAGCTCACGGAGGGGCTCTCCGCTTCGCCATCGGTCAGCTTGCGCTCCGCGCGGCGCAGCCTCTCGGCGGCGCTCCCCGGCCGCTAAAAACGCAGACACTGCGGCGTTTTCTTAACGCGGCTACGAGCCCCTATGAACGCAAGCCAAACAAAAAACCACCCAAAGGGTGGTTTTTGTTTGAAAGTAGTGACCAATTTTGATACCAAATGCACACGGTAGCAGGGAATAATTAATTTGTGCACATGGTAGCGGCTACGTCATAGTCATCTCAAAAGCATCCATCGGTGATTTTCGGACGCCCGTCCAACATACCTTAATGAAGCTTTTCATAGTTCGATTCCGGGTGGCGCGTCTGGCTAAACCCTCACGAAGTGATACAATCGCGCGAATCGTGGGGGTGGGTGCAAGCGGGTGCATCAAAAAACCGGGGTTGCAGATAAGGAAACATAAAACCTGCTAAAAAATATTCGATTCTACAACAACGAACGGCCGCAAACAGCTATGGGTTACAAGACACCTGCGAAATTTAAGGATCAATACTGCCATGAATTTTCAGGAGTCTTATTGCACAAGGGGAGTTCGGAAGCGGCATTATTGGAGTTTTGATGATTGATTCTTGAAGTTATTCGGAAGCAAAACAGAGCTATGAAAAATGTACGGCTTAAAAAACCCCATGAAATCTGGGCTTCGCATATGAAAGCGGGAGAAATTGAACAGGGGATTTCAGGTATCTACCGCCGTTCTCCACAAAAAGTGTTACCATCGCGCGAATCATGAAAAGGTGGCTACATATGGTTCAATTAGGATGTCTAAAACTCCACGATATCACTTATTCGACGGTTCAGTTTCTCATGAACTGCAAGATGTTATCCGCCGCGATTTCGCTGCCGTTTACGCGCTGCATATCATCCTGAAAACGATTCACGTTTTTTTTGCATGTTTCATCAGCAAGAAGCTGTTGGATCGAGTATCTGAGTAGAGCGGGAGTTATCTTGCTTTTGTCGGGGATCATTTTGCCGAGGCCGTATCGTTCCACTAAAGAAGCGGTAAAAAACTGCTCGTCCATCTGCGGCACGGCGAGCATGGGAACGCCGAAGTAGATGCCTTCCATCACGCTGCCGGTGCCGGCGTGCGTGATGAAGAGCGATGCCTGCTTGAGTACGTCGAGTTGCGGCCAGAAGGGTGCGACATACATATTATCTGCGAGCTTTCCCAGCGCTTCAGGGCGAATCTGATTGCCGATTGCCGCGATCAGACGGATTGGAAGCAATTCTACAGCCTCGGAAAGCATCGAGAAAAATTCCGGCCAGTTGTTAAAAAGCGTGCCCAGCGAAGCAAAGACGATCGGTTCGTCGTTTTGAATCGGTGGCTTCCATTCGCCGTCTCCTGCGCGTTCGGCGATTTGCGCACCTGCAAAGATGAAGCAATCGTCAAACGTATCGCCGGCAGGGTGGAACATGCGTGTTTGAGTGACGATGTCTAAGTCTCCACGACCTTCAAAGATCTCATTGATCCCAATCTGCGGTACGTGGAAGTCGCGCGTGAAGTTCTCTGACAGGAGTTTTGCGGCTACCCGTGCCGGATGTGTATCCGGAATGACCGGCCACGAGGAAGTGACCGAGAAATGTTCATTGCAGGCGTAGCTTGTGTGCAGCAAAATCAGCGGTATACCAAAGTGCTTTGCTGCAAGCCGACCGGCGATTGCTAGTGCATCGGAGAGGATCACGTCTGGCTTGTCCACCTCCAGAACCGGAAGAATCTGACGGATTGCGGCATCGGCATCGGACAAGAAACGCAGCGGTAGCTCGGCCATCATGTCTTCTTCGATGTCCTTTCCGCCCTCGCCCTGATTCGTGAGATTTGTTTCAACGGGAACAAACTCCGCCCTTGTGGATTCGATGATCTGCCGGTATTTTGCCGCTGTAAAGCAGGTTACGCGGACGCCCTTTTGAACAAGCGCGGCGATGATGGGATACGCGGAATAGACGTGCCCTGTTGCGCCTACGGTAATCATGGCAATGTGCATGGTAATTCTCCTGATTCTTATGGGCGTTAGAGTGACGCTCCATTGGTTTGAATAACGGTTTGATACCAGTTTGCAGAGTCTTTCAGCGTGCGTGTTTGCGTTTGAAAGTCGACATACACCAGACCGTATCGCTGATCATAGCCGGATGCCCACTCGAAATTATCCAGAATCGACCATACGGTATAGCCGATAACGGGTATATCCTCATCGGCCGCGCGTTTCAGCGCGAGCAGATAGCGGTTGAGGAAATCGATGCGCAGGGGATCGTGTACCTTGCCGTCCAACGAAATAAAATCCAATCCGGCATAGCCGTTTTCCGTGATGAGTAGAGGCTTTTGATAACGTTCGTATAGCCATTTTGATGCCCAATACAGCACGTCGGGCGTGATGCTCCACCCAAATGAGGTGCGCGGGCTGCCTGCATAGGCATATTCGCCGTACTTCTGCGGATTAGGCGCATCGTCAGATCCTTGATAGGCGTTGTAAGCATAAAAATCGAGCGGCTGGGAGACTATGGAAAAGTCGATTTCCATCAGCTTGCTGCCAAATCGATGATGCGCCTCTTCCGGAAAGTGGCCGAGATGGATCGGATCCCCCCACCAGATGTTGCTCATCACAAATTCATGGCCGAGCGAGAAGCTTCTCGCTTTTGCTTCAGCGACGCAAGTCGCAGTTGCATCCTTCGGCAGAAACACATCTCCGGTAGGCGCAATGCCGATTTTAACTGCGTCGCCGAGTTTTTCGCGCAGCACACGTACCGCCTTGCCGTGCGCCAGCATGATGTTTTTGGACATTGCGATGACGCGCTCGTCTGACAGGTGCGCAAACGGCGCGTGTATGCCAAACCGATATCCAAGGCCCATAAACATTTGTGGTTCGTTGAATGTGAGCCAGTACGGAACCCGCGCACCGAGGGTGTCTGCCATCAGCCCTGCATAAGCTGCAAACCAATCCGAGCTTTCTGGGTTTTCCCAGCCGCCCATATCATAGAGCGACTGCGGTAGATTCCAGTGATAGAGCGTTGCAATCGGTGTGATGTCGCTCTTGAGCAGCTCGTCTACCAAATCGGAATAGAAGCGGAGTCCGGTCGGATTTGCTGCGCCTTTTCCTGCAGGAAGCACGCGCGGCCAGCTGATTCCGAAGCGATAGCTTTTCAGCCCGAGGCTGCGCATGATGGCGACATCTTCTTTGTAGCGATGATAATGATCGGAGGCGATTTCACCGCTCTCGCCGTGCGTGATGTGACCTTGATGCTGCGCATCCCAGATACCAAGCCCTTTACCGTCTTCTTTCCAGGCACCTTCTATCTGATAATCGGCACTCGCAGCACCCCATAAAAAATCGTTCCGGAATCCCATTCAAATTCTCCTGTACTCTTATTCAATGGCAATCTGCCGTAGCAGGGCGTCAATTTCTGGAAGACAGGTTTTCTCGACAAACGGGAGCATGTGGATTGTGTCTTCCAGCTTATCATAACGCAGGGCGCTCTCCTGTCCCGATACAGCTTGATACAGCGCGGGCAGATGCGTACGGAGCACAGTGGCGGCTGCATTGTCTGCGAGCAGATCGCTCAGCATCGTTTTTGCGGACCATGGGTGCAATAGATCAATGGTTGGCATATAGGTGATCGCGAAGGTGCAAGGCCCGGAATCAAACGTTTGATTCTGCGGATGATACGGCGGAATGATGTGCGCCCGTCCACCTGCCGGAATTTTCACTTCCAACGTAACCGAACCGTTCTTTGCGACATACCATGCGATTTCATACCTGCCTACTATAGAATCGTAAGCCACGCGGATGGATCGCATGCGATAGTTGATCTGCGGCGCAATGATCGCACTCTTCCAGCCGTGCGTCCCGCATTGGAGTCCCGCTATATGCGCGTATATTGCCTCCGCGACAGAGCCGTAGGCATAGTGGTTTAGCGAGTTCATCCCGGTACCAGATATTGTGCTATCCGCTGAAACAGAATTCCAACGTTCCCATATCGTTGTTGCGCCGAGATTGACGCAGTATAGCCAACCCGGGAACGATTCGTTATACAGAAACCGAAACGCTTCGTCCGCCATTCCGCTTTGAAACAATGCGGGCAATAGTAGCGGTGCACCGCAAAATCCGGTCTTTATGCGGTAGGCATCCCGCTTCAGGCGGGAGCGAAAACCGCTGATCAGCACATCCCTGTCCCGATAGATGCCAAAGTGCAAAGCAAGTACATAACCGGTTTGCGTGTCGATGCAGAGCCGTCCGGAAGCGGAGAAGAACTCGTTTTGTATCGCTTCACGAATCTCTTCCGCGAAAATTGCATATCGCGCGGCGTCATCGTGCCGCTCTAATTCGGCAGCAGCCAACGCGCAAAGATGAATGCTGTTCCAGTAATAGATGGACTGGATATAACCATCGTCGGTTCCGCCCTTGAAGGCTTGTTCGTTTACGCCGTCCAGTGCGAGCCAGTCGCCAAAGGTAAACCCGGACAACAGCAGACGACGATCTCCGCATAGTCGATCTTTTTCGATCAACGTTTCAACATAATCCTGTATCATCGGGTAGGCTTGCCGTAGCTGCTCAAGATCCCCGTAAAAACGATAGACCGTCCAGGGAATGATAGCGGCGGCATCCGCCCAGACCGCACCGCCCGCGTCAGCCGCCCCGCTAAGCGACGGGATGAACATCGGAATGTCGCCGTGATAATAACGGGTTTGATCCATACGCAGATCGAACAGGTATTTTTGATAGAACGCTTTGCACTGCATCTGATAGCAGGCGGTAACGGCAAACACCTGCGCGTCTCCCGTCCAACCGAGCCGTTCGTCGCGCTGGGGGCAATCGGTCGGTATGTCCAGAAAATTGCTGCGCTGGCTCCAAAGCGCGTTTGCGAGTAAGCGGTTGATTGCCGCGCTGTCGGTTTCCGCTTCGATGGTCTGCTCTAAATCGCTGTACAGTACAAGCGCGGCAAAGTCGGCGGGATCAACCGCTTTCAAACCTTCCACAATGACATATCGAAAACCAAAGAACGTAAAATATGGTTCGATCGGTTTTTCAATCCCGTCGGAGATGAATTCATACGCGGCGGTTGCGCTGCGCAGATTGTCGCGATAAAAACAACCGTCCTGCAGGATTTCTCCAAATTGCAGGGTCAATTTCTCACCGCGGGGTAGCCGGTTGATGAACCGGACGACGCCGGTATGATTCTGCCCGAAATCGAGGATCTGTTGCCCTGTCGGCGAGACGATCAGAGAAGCATGCAACGTGTGCTTGCAGCGAATCGGCGGAGAAAAATCGGGAATGGGTTCGCAAGGCAGCTCAACCGGAACGCACGCAATGATAGTTGAAGCGAGCGCTGTATCATCGCGCGATTCGCCATCGTAGATTCCGTTGTGCAGGATATTCGACGCGGTGGCGTGCCAGCTCTCATCCGTCTCCAAAACGGTTACAGTGCCGTCTGCGTGCGTGATGATGAGCTTAGCCGCGAGCATTGGCTGGCTGCCGAATGTATTCTCTCGACCGCCGTTGAGCCCGAATCTGCCCCGGTACCAGCCGTTGCCGAGCAGTACTTCAAGTTTGTTATCCTGTTGAAGGAGGTGCGTCACGTCATATGTCTGATAGCGTAAATATGCCTGATAGTCGTTGAACCCCGGCGAAAGGTAGCAATCCCCGACGCGCGCCCCGTTTAGAAAAGCGACATACAAACCAAGCCCAGTGATGTGAAATTCGGCTGACGCAACGTTTGCTGCCGGAAAATCACGAAAGATCAACGGGCACGCAAGTTCGATTGCGGGGGCGATTGCGTTTAGTTGCAAGGCGGTTTCCTCCCGTGGCGCGAATCGTTACAGCAGATCCATCCAGAACGGTCGCTCCCGCAACGGGAGTGCAAACCGCTTTCCCAACCAGGACTGCGCAAGAGGAACCCATTTCGCAGCGTCCGTGTCCAGCTCCATTCGGCTGCTGGCGCTGGCTTGATCGGCAAGGCTCAACCCGTGCGGACCTTTTTCAAACACGTGCACCTCAAACGGAACACCTGCATTTGCCAGCGCGTTTGCCATACGCGTCGTATGCTGGACGCTCACCAGCGCATCCTCACTCGTTGCCCAGAGGAACGTCGGCGGGGAAGTAGCCGAAACATGCAGCGCGGGGCTCATGGTGTTCAGCATCGCTTCCGACGGTTCGGCGGTGCCAAACAACGCAAAGGAAGACACCGCTCGGAGCGACTGTGCAAACGGGTCATTCATGTGCAAACCGGATTGCAGTACATAGTCGCTCAATCCATAGCTAAGGATAGAAGCTGCAGGACGAAACGCCTCCGCTGGTTCATTGAAAAAGTCGGTGAGTATGCTGTGATTCCAGTAGACGGAATACATCGCGCAATTATGCGCACCGGCGGAAAAACCACAAACAGCGAGCTTATCTGTGTTCGTCAGCCATTCTTCGGCATGCGCACGGATCGTTAAGAACGCTTTTCCCAGGTCGCGCAAGGGAGCCGGGTGCATACTGTCGGGATTGACCGCAAGGTCGGCATCCACCGAAACAAAACCCGATGTGTTACCGGTAAATGTAGAGTAACGCAGAACGAAGGCGTGGTATCCCATCGCCGCGAACCGGAGTGCGACGGGTTCCGCTTCGCGATCCGAACAGTTCAGGTATCCGCCGCCGGGACAGATGACGATGCCCGGTCGTTTTTGACCTGCGAGCATCTCTTTGGAATCGCCCAAAATATAGGCCGTCAAAGTGACGTCCGACCTGGTTTCATATAGCTGAATCGTTTGAATAAACATGATACGAAACTCCGTCTTCTCAGGTCAAAACATGCGCTGGCGACCCAGCAAGTCAGTAGAATCTTGACCGAAATAGAATTTTAATTTTGCGCAGAAATCCTCCATGATCATTGCGGAGTCCACCGCCTGATAACACCGCAACATGTGAGGATGCTCCGGCCGGAACTGCGTGCGTCCGCTTTCGTCCAGAAGTAGAGGCGCGGGCTTGAGCACATATGTATCCATGTGGTCATACATGGCAAGGCCGACAACAGCGCAGTCCCAGAACGACCAGTTTTCACCCGTCGGCATAAACGCCGCAAACCCGGAATTGCTTACCTCGCAGCCCATCCGCTTTGCCGCCCGGTCATCCGCGATGCGATCCGTCAGCGTAGAAACAGCATATTGGGTGCGCTCATACAGGTATTTTCCGAGTGTGCCGCAAGAATAAACTTCGTTGTACAGTTGCATCATACTCGCTTGCATTCCGATGCCCATCGAGAGGTTAAATGTCCACCATTCCGCTCGGCTGTTCAACAATTCATTATAGGCTATGTGGTCGTTGCAGGTGTTGAAGTTCCAGTGATTGTTTGGATACATTCCCCCGACCAGCAAAACGTGATCCTGCACGGCGGGGTTGGTCAAGAACGCGGCGGCGACATTGGTGACAGCACCAAGTAAAAGGATATACAGCGGCCTTGGGTCGTTCCGAAGCGCTTCCTGAACGATCAGCTCGGACGCCTCGCTCTTTTCAAAAATTCCGTCTGCTTTCATCTGTGCGCTGCCGTGGCAGATGCGGACGTTGCCACTCAGCCCCATGCGGCTCACGACATGTTCAATTTCGTTATAGCTCAGCTGCTCAGAGTTTGCTTCGAACCGATCAGTAAAGTGCTCCGCGCAGATGCCCCGCACTTCAAATTTTGGGGTCATCAACGCCTGCGCAATGGCGAATTGGTCGTCCGCTTCGCAGCCAGCATCCGTGTCGATGATCAGTCGGATTTGCTTGGACGGGTGGATGGAGTAGGGCGCTTGTTTTAGCATGTGAGGACTCCTTCATATTGGAGCACGCCGCAATTTCGAATGCAGGTGCGATTTTTACACGAAACCCGTGGACTGTTCTGCGAGTGCTTGAGCTTTCTTCTGACGATAAAGTTTGGTGAGGGGGAGTTTATAGCTGTTGGATACATATACGAGAAACAGCAGCACGATAATGCCGTCGATAACCGATTTCAATGAGCTTGATACGCCCATCTTGACGAGGCCGGAAGAAATACAGGCCTGTACAAACGCGCCCATGATGACACCGATGTTGCGGTCGGAATACTTCGCGAGTGTGCCGCCAATAAACATCGGCAAGAATGCGCTCATGATAAATGATATGCTAGATAAGCCGGTCTGCGGGGCGATGTAGCCGTATTGGGAGATATAGACGGCACCCGCGCAGCCCATTAGCCCGCCAGCCAGAATATAGCATAGCACAGCGTTGAATTTTTCGTTGATTCCAACATCCACCGCGTTTTTTTGACCAAACTGTAAGGATCGGCAATTATACCCGAATACAGTGAAGTTGAGCAAATAGATTAAAATCAGTAATACGCCTGCAAGCAGCAGAAGATGATACGGCGGTTGCGCCCAGATCAGCATATTGAACTTGCCGGTCAGGCGGATGCCGTTTGAATCGTTGAGCTTGAAGGCGATGGCTTCAAACACCATTGCCACGCCTAGAGATGTGACCATCGGCGGAAGTCGGAGCGAGATGTAGACCAGCCCGCTGATGAGCCCGCAGACGAGACCGAATCCGAGGACGAGAAGCAGCATAACAAATGCGCTTGAATCCCACTTTTTCGCGAGTGAACAACCCGCAATCACCGAAAGAATCAGGACAGAGCCAACGGAGAAATCGAACCTTCCGGATGTGAGGTTATACGACACCGCAAGTGAAATGAGCCCGGAATAGACCATGTTGAGCAGAATCGTGCGAAAATCGGATCCGACCCCAAAACCCGGATGCCCTGTCAAACTCGTGAGCGCAAAAAAGAACAGGTACACCAAAACAGGCGCTGATATGGTGATCAGAAAATTTTTACCGATTCTGGAGAACATAGAAGAATGCATTGAAAGCACCTCGCAATCAAAGTTGCCGGAACGGGCGGGGAATCACACCCGTTCCGGCATCGGGAATCAACAGAGAATCACTCTGCCGCGTGACGAGCCTGAATCTCCGCGGCGCTGATGGCCGTGTAGAGCGCGCTCATGGTGTCGACGTTGAATTCGGGGTTGTAGGCGGCGAGTATGGATTTCACATCATTGATGTCCACAGCCCATGTACCGGTTTCGCTCTCAATACTGGCGTAGTATGCCATGTCTTCGGCCGATGTAATGATCCAGCTGCCGTAGTTCACACGCGCGGCTTTTCCGTCCGCCGTGCGCTGCTGCGCGCCGTGACCTTCAACCGCGTTGATGATCATCGGAATCGCCATGCCGAACACATCGGTCACTTCTGCGCACTGGCATACATAGATGCCGCCGCCCATCAAATCGACCAGATCGGCAGAGACCGCGCCGATGTCGCCAAACTTGATCTGGCCCATCTTTCCGGCAACCTGCATCGGCTGGAGCCACATGAGGCAGGTCAGCGTGCCGGCAAGGCCGTCCGCATTGGTGGCAAGCGCAGCGGTCTGATGCGCCGTGAATTCTTCGGTTCCGGGCCAGCCGGGCACTTCATAGACGACCTTAACGTCGGAGCCTGCATCCTGCGCGGCCTTGATTGCGTCCATGATGCCGTTATAGCGCTTCACGAAGAAGTCTACGCCGTAGTCTTTACCGCCGCTCATGACGATCAGGTTTTTGCAGCCCTGGTCAATCAGCGCCTGCCCGATTGCATAACCCCAGGCATAGTTCGGGTCAGTGTCGGTGAAGAAAGCACCGAGGTAGTAAGGATCGTCGGCTACCGCGGCAAAGGTTTCGTCAGCACCGCCTGCCGTACCCCAGTAATACATGCCCAAACTGGATGCGAGTTTCACGGATTCCTCTTTGCCGATGTTGTAATAGCCGATGATGCCTTTGCAGCCTGCCGCGGCACACTGCTCGATAAAGGTATATTCACCCTCCGCGCTGTCCAGAGATTCAGACCAGATAATCTCAAAATTGAACGCGGTCTGAAGATAGGTGAAATATTTTTGGATGGCGAGAACCTGCTCTGCAGAGGTATCATAATTCACGAAACCAATTTTGATGGTTTCTGCAGGGTAACGTCCGTCTGCAGAGAGTGCGGGACCTGCAGCAACGGGAGCTTCTGTAACGGCTGCTTCCGCGGCGGGAGCTTCCGTAACAGCGGCTGAGGGAGCGGCTGTTTCCGTCGTGCCGGTGGAGCAGGCAGCAAACGGGATCATCATCATGACAACCAGCAATACCGCAAGAGTCTTTTTCATGTTATTTCCTCCTTTTTGTTTATCTTGGCAGAAGATTGGTGCGGTAGCTTGCGCTCGCAACATAGACCACTGCCAAAAAGATGAGTGCACGAACCGTTTGAATGGTTGCCAAATCGAAACCAACCATCGTCAGTCCTGCATTTAATACCGTAATCGTAGCTGCGCCGACTAGGCCGGCACTGATTTTGGAGCGCGGGCCGCCGACCAGAGGCATACCGCCAAGTACAAGCGCGGTCATGACATCTGTTCCCATCGACCCTGCGGTCGTTGTGCCGACCGCACGGACACGCACCAATATCGCAAAAGCGGCAAGCCCTACGCCGATCGCGCTGATGAGAAATGACACGATCTTAATGCGACGCGCGTTCATTCCGGTTTGCCGTGCGGTGACTGCGTTGCCGCCGAGAATTTTCACTTCGCGCCCGAGCTTGGTATAGTCAAAGAGCACCATCGTAAGCAGAAAGTATGCGCCGAGGATGATCAAATTGATCACAGAGATCTCTCCAAACGAGAACGACCGGAGTTCATGCACCGAATCGTTTAGATGAATGGTAACGTTCACGCCCATGATCACGAGTACGACGGCGGATATGATGAAGCCAAGCACGATGGTAACGATGAACAGCGGTACCTCGACATAGGCCGCGAAAATCCCCTTGAGCAAGCCCAACATGAGGGAGACGACCAGGCAGATGATGAGAGCCAGCAGAAGGCTTCCGCTGGCGATGGCGGCGTACCCGCCGATAACCGCGGAAAAAGCGAGACAGCCACCCATCGACATATCAAAGTTGCCGGAGCCGAAAACAAACACCGCGCCAAGCGAGACAAGGGCTGTGGCGATGACAGAATTGAGCAGGCTTTGCAGACTCTGTTTGGAAAGAATGGCCCCTTTTGTCGCAATGGAAAAAATCGCGATAACAAGAATCAGACCCAACAGCGGGAAGTATTGTTTTATGATCTCCCAGTACTTCTTCATGTGGTTACCTCAAATCATGCATTCGATGATTTCCTGCTCGGTAATGGAGCGGCTGCGGCTGAATTCACCGGTGATACGGCCATCTGTCAATATCAACAGACGGTCAGACATGCCGATTAGTTCCGTCAGCTCTTCGGAGATCATGATGATCGTCTTTCCCTCGTGTTTCATCTGCTCCATGAGAGCGTACATCGCGGCTTTTACACCGACATCGACACCGCGCGTCGGGCAGTCGAGGATCAGGATGTCGCATTCGCGCCCGATCCATTTTCCGAACACGACTTTTTGCTTGTTTCCGCCTGATAAGAACTGAACATTCTGCCGGATGGAAGCACATCGGATGGAAAGACTCTGAACCTGTTTTTCGACGTATTCCGCTTCTTTTTTGGGGAAGATAAACGGACCCGTCTGTATTTTGTCCAGCCCCGCAGACGTAATATTGTCCTTGATAGATGCGGTGAGAACTAGCGCTTCGTGATCGCGATCTTTGCTGACATAACCCATACCGAGCATAAGCGCGGTGCGCGGGTTGGCGACCTGCCTGCCGTAAGGCTCATGTGTAACGGAACCTGTCAGCAATGGTTCGTCGCCAAAGAGCGCTTTGCCCAGCTCATGCATACCGCAGTGGGACAGACCGCCGATGCCGAGGATTTCGCCTTCGTGTACCTGAAACGAAACATTCATCAACAAACCGGTTCCGGTGGTAACTCGATCAACCGTCAATAACACCCGCTCGTTTGGCTTCGTGTCAAAATCCTCGCGATAGTAATGGTCTCCAAGATCGCGACCGACCATACTGTGTTTGATTTCGCGCTCCGAAAAGGATGCTCGATCCAGTGTCGCAATGAGCCTGCCATCGCGCAGCACGGAGAGCGTATCGCAAAGCTCCATGAGTTCCTGTAGATCATGCGAGATGAAGATGACCGCCTTGTTCTCTTCCCGCATGCGGCGGATGGTGCCATATAGTATTTCGCGTCCGCGCTGAGAGAGTGCGGTTGTTGTTTCGTCGACGATCAGTACCTCCGGAGAGCTGCTCATGACGCGAGCAATTTCAACCAGCTTTCGATCCTGCAAATTTAGATTGTCGATGTACATGCTTGGATCCGCCTCAGTGAATCCGATGCGGTTGAGCGCCTCCTGTGCGGCTATGTTCATTGCGCCCGCGGAGAGAAAACCAAACTTCCGGAATTGCTTTTCATCGCCGAGAAAGATGTTTTGCGCGATCGTAATTCCTTGAACATAGCCCTGCTCCTGCACGATCATGCCGATGCCGCGTTGCCCGGCCTCAATCATGGAAGAAGGCTTGTACGGCTCGCCCTGATATAATAGTTCGCCTTTACTCGCAGGCTGCATTCCAGCGATTATGGATGCGATCGTGGATTTGCCGGAACCATTTTCGCCGATTAACCCCGTGATTTGACCGCGATAAATACGCAGATCAACACGGTCAACCGCAAGGGTCGGGCCGAATGATTTACACAGTTCCCGCGTTTCAATGATTGCTGAAGCAGGAGCAATGGTGGTTGGTTGTTCCATAAAGAATTCCTATACCTTTGTTGTGCGTGTTCGCATCTTTTCGGTGTTATTTAATCCGGCGCGCAACGATTGTTGCAATGATTTTGAGATGGAGTGTAGGACTTGCGTGATTCGCTTTTTCTATAATTGCATCATAACAAAACGATTCGCAAATATAAATGTTGTAAATTCATGTAAATCCGACTTTTTTTGTCATGATTATTGACTTTGACACCGATTTGATCCTAAACTGAATAACAAAGTATACTCAAGTCTAATCATATAAAATACCGTTTCGTATCTTTTCGGAGGAGCGTTATGCTGAATCAAACATTATATACTACCGTCGGCGCTGTGCAGGAATGCGTTGAAAACCACTATAGGAGGACAAGAAGCTACCTTTCATTTCCGGTTGCGCTGGATGCGTTGTATCGCGCCGGGGCACTCATGGATCACCTTGCTGCGTATCCGCTTTTTTTTGAGTGTGAAACAGCGGAGGCGTTTGACACCATGATCAAAGGGCTTCCTGTGAACGCAACCACGATCTTAAATACGGTCGGTCAGTATATGCAGCAGGCATTGATCAAAGAAGGCAGTATGTTTCCCTGGGAAAAAGACGTCTTCTGCTTTAAGCATCTTCCGTATATGGATGAAACGCTGCATTCCCATGATTATTTTGAAATCACATATCTTTACTCCGGCAGTTGCAGGCTGCTCTTTGGCGGCGAGTCGATCCTGCTCACGGAAGGGGAGATGTGCATCATTCCTCCGATGTCGCCGCACAATCAACCGATGGATCCGACCTGTCTTGCGATCGGAATCTCCGTGCGATCCAGCACGTTTGATTCCATCTTCGGCGCACTGCTGACGAACAAAGACCTCGTCTCCTCGTTCTTTCGCAAATCACTGTACGGCACGAATCAGGCGAACTACCTTCGGTTGAAAACAGAACTGCAACCGGAGATCTGCCGGTTGATTCAGCAATTGGTATATGAGTGCAACAAAGAGGACACTTACGCCAATGTCTGCGCGGTGTGCCTGCTAAATCTCTTTCTGGCGCAGACGATGCGGCTATACAGCAATACGATCACGATGTACCGCATGGACGATAACATGCAAAATCGCGGCGATTTTACGCTGATTCTTCGCTATATTCAGCAAAACTTCCGAACGGTCACGCTTGCCTCGCTTGCAGAAGCGTTTCACTATAATGAAACCTATTTGTGCAAAGTCATACAAAAAAACATCGGCAAGAGCTTTAATGCCATCGTTCGCAGCCTCAAGATGGCACGTGCGCAGGAATATTTGAGCAATACAAAACTAAAGGTGTTTGAAATCGCCCAGCTTGTCGGCTATGATTCGGTCGATCATTTTTCACGGACATTCACAAAGGTGTTTGGAACATCCCCACAGGAATATCGAAAAAATCAGTGCGCATAACGCCAAAACTGCGTCTTCATCCGGTTGCTGTTTTCCTATTATCCAGAACGACTGTGACAAAAAGCCGCGCGGCAAGTGTGATGCCGCGCGGGTTTTTTATTAACGATAGGTTCCGACGCGCACCGGCTTTGGGGGCACACGCAGTTGCGGAGCATTGAGCAGAATTGCGTTTTCAGGGCAGACTTTTCTGCAAGCATCGCATTTTTCACACATCGATTCATCTATGACGTGGATGAAGCCACTCTTACCGTCGATTGCGTCATATTCACAGGCATCCATGCAATCTCCGCACCCTGTGCAGCGGCAAGGATCGATCACGTACTTTGCAAACGCCGTGCACGTATTTGCGGGACAGCTTTTTTTGATGATATGCGCTTCCAACTCGCTCTTGAACAGCGCCGTGCCGGAGAGGGCGGGCTGCACCATGCTGCGTCCAAAGGGGCAAAGCGCACCCTCGGCAATCAGAGGGGAGATATCCTCGACCACCGGCAGGGAATCACGTGTGCCTTTTCCGCCAGCAATCGCCGAGAAAATAGCAGAAAGCTGGAAGGTACCCTCCCGGCAGAGAACACACCTCTGGCAGGACTGCTCCCGACTCGTGGCAAAGAGGTCGCTGAGCGCCTGAACCATGCAGTCTGTCACAGAAATCAATGTGATGCTGTCAAAGTCGCGGTCGCTTGACACCAGCGTGGTGGATAAGGCTTCCTGCGAAACGAAACGGCCCAAATTGCCGCCCAGCAGCAACGCTTTGTCAAAAACAAGACCGTTGTTCTGCAAGACGGTGGCCAGGGGCGTACTGATGCATGTTTCCACGGGATCTGCATCTTTCATACGGATCAACTTGTGGATGCGCGGTGATTCCGCGGCATAGCGCGCTGTTTCGCCGTCGACGATCAGCGTTGGTCTGCAATCGAATCCTTCCCCATCATACGCACGCCGAAGCGCGTAACCCTCCGGGTCAGAACGGATTTCTCCGGTTTGAATCGCCGCATACAACGCGCTCTCATCTCGGAGAACGGGGGAGGCGGGGCCAAAGTGAATTGTCACAGTGTAATCGCTAAGCACGGCGGTCAACGCGGAGAGTTCCATGCCGTTTGGCGCATAAATGAAAATCTCGGAGGCATTGCTTTCCTTCGCGAGATATTTCAGTCCCGATGCAACCGCAGGAGCATGCGCTCTGACGAGGTATGCGTCTATCGAATCTGCATCAACTCCCGCTGCGAGGTTGCAGAGAATGCGTCCGCTCCCGTGCTTGCGCAGGAGCTGTATTCTATCGGTCATGCTTTGCCACCTCCCTGCGAATAACTGCTCCAGAACTGCTGCGGCGCGATATCCGTTCGCAGATCACACTGCATGCACCGCGCTGCCTCGCAAAGCGCTGTTTCTTCGGTGAATCCGAGATCCATACGATCAAATCCATTCACGCGAATTTCCGGGGAAACCACCTCGGCTTCCTGCCGGGGTAACATGCCGAAGTTGGTGCGCTTACCGATGTGCGGGCAGCGGTACTGAACGGGCGCGAGCGCTTCCTCAATCTCGCCGTCTCCGCCGAGATACCGGTCGATCTGCTGCGCCGCGAGACGTCCGGCGGCGATTGCCTGAATGACGGACTGTGTCCCGGTGACTGCGTCGCCACCGGCAAACACGCCCTCGACGGAAGTATTGCAGCCATCAACCAATGTGATCCTGCCGCGTGCGAGTTCCAGGCCAAACGCATCCGTCAAGTCGGGACGCTGGCCAACGGCGAAGATGATCGTGTCGGCGTCAAGCGTTTGCTCGCTGTCCGGCACCAGATCGATCACGCTGCGACCATCCGCTTCAAAACGGAAGCTCTTCACGGAAGCGATTTTCAAGCCGCTAACCTTTCCGCCTTCTCCCAAAATCTCGAGAAATGAAGCGGATGGATGCAGTTGAATGCCTTCTTCCTCCGCCCATTTGCGCTCTTCTTCGGTGGATGGCATCGTTTCATTCGATTCCAAAAAGGCAAGGTGAACTTCACGCGCGCCAAGCCTGCGCGCCACCGATGCGCAATCAAGCGCAACATTGCCTCCACCAAGCACGATCACGCGATCGCCGATCGGTGGCGGTGTGCCGAGCGCGTTCAACCGAAGAAAATCGGTATTGATCAGCACACCTTGCAATGTGTTTCCAGGAATTGTCAGCGCAACGCCGCGGTGAGTACCGACCGCGGCATAGACCGCGGCGAACCCCTGCAGCAGCAGATCGGGCGCATGCGTCACACAGACACCGGTCTGTAGCATTACACCCAGATCGAGAATGTCCCGGATCTCGCAATCGATGGTTTCAGGCGATAAGCGATGCGGCGGGATGCCGTACCGCATCATACCGCCAGGTTTCGGCATCTTTTCAAACACGGTAACCGAATGCCCCTTGGACGCAAGATAGCGCGCCGCTGTCATACCAGCCGGGCCCGCGCCGATGATCGCGACCCGCATCCCGCTGGAAGGGCTATGGCGTACGTTGCTTCGCCATGTATCGTCCTCGTGCTCCGCGGCATATCGCTTGAGATTGCGAATGGAAACCGGGGAATTGAGCACGTTTCGCTTGCACTCCAGCTCACACGGGTGCGTACAGACCGCGCCAAGCACGCGTGGGAACGGCGATTTTTCCCGTACGACAGCCGAAGCCGCTAGAAAGTTTCCGTCCTGAATGAAGCGGATATAGCGCGGGATGTCGATGTGCGCCGGACAGCCCGCCCGGCAGGGTACCAGCGCGTCGTTGCGTGGTTTTCCGACCGCTTTCTCCGCGATCGCTTCGTGCTCACGGATAGAACCGGTCGGGCAGACCTCTACGCAAGCGCCGCAGAAGCGGCAGCCCGCTTCGTTCAGGCTGGCCCCGTCAACAGAGATGCGCATGCGCCCGTTGTCCGCTTTTTTAAAATGGATGGCACCAACGCCACGCAGCTCCGAGCAGGCGCGAACACAGCGGCCGCAGAGAATGCAACGGCTCATCTCGTGCAGAATCATCGGGTTATGCGCGTCTGCGGGGATGCGGATCGGTGCGGAATAGAGCTTGCGCCCCGTGTCGCCGACGACCTGAAGGATGGACTGCAACTGACACTTTCCATACTTCGGGCAGCCGACGCATTCGGACGGGTGCGTCTTGAACATCAAATCGGTGGAGAGCTTTCGGATTTTTTCCGCCAGCGCATCCTTTGTGTCGATGACCATTCCGCTCTCGACGCGCGTTGTGCAGCTCGTAACAACGCCATCCCGTCCTTGTACCCCGACCATGCACATGCGGCAAGCGCCGACCGGGTGCAGGTTTTCATGACTGCAGAGATGCGGGATATAGATTCCGTTTTCCAAAGCAGCATCCAGTATGGTTTTGCCGCTTTCTACCATGACGGACTTGCCGTCAATGGTCAGGGAGACGTTTGTCTGTTCCATGAGGGGATTATTCATTCTCCAATGCAAATTTCGCGGCAGATTCTCCGGCAAAACGTCCGGTATTGAGACAGTAGCCCATCGTGTTGCCCGGAAGCAGGAACATGTAGCTGTCCCCGTAGATGTTGCAGGTGTCCGTTCCCGCAGCATACAGCCCGGGAATTGGTTCCCATTGCTTGTCCAGCACTTCGCCGTCGCAGTTGATCTTGATGCCGCCGAGGGTGCCGTATCCGCCCGGACGGAACCGGCCGGCATAATACGGAGCTTTTCGGATGGGTTTCATGTATTCACGCGGCTTGTAGAACAGCGTGTCGGCCGAGTCGCACATCTTGTTATACGCTTCAACCGTTTCAGCAAGCTTTGCGGGATCGATACCGATCATCGCCGCGAGCTCTTCAATGCTGTCCGCCTTGTAAACGTCGTCGTTTCCTTCTGCAACATACTGCGTTACAACATCGTCAAAATCAGCAACACTCTCCGGGTGATGTACAAAGTTTACGACATCCGGGCCGTTTTTCTTATACCCGCGCAGGATGGAGGAATCGAGAATCGAGAACGCGCGCGTACCCTTTTGAATGTTGATGGCATTGCCCGTGAACGTGGTATTCTGCATTTGTTCCTCATTGATGAAGCGCTCGCCGTTGAGGTTGACGAGCAGATTCGGTTGCATGAACACCGCGGGCACGCAATCGGGACCCATATCGCTCTTGGGGAGTACATAGATCATTTCCACAGTCATTTCAGTGGAAGCGGCTCCCACATCCTGCGCCATGCGGATGCCTTCGCCCTTGAGCCCGGGGATGGCAAAGTTGAACATATCAACGCCGAAGGTGTAGCCCATGCGCTCTTTGATCATAGCCGGATTGTCTCCTGCGCCGCCGGTTGCGACAATAACCGCCTTTGCGCGCGCTTCAATCTCTTCACCGTCTGGTCCTGTTGCCAGGACACCGACCACTCTACCGTTTTCAGTCAAAATTTTATTGACGCAGCTTTCCAGGAAAAACTCCGCGCCGTTGCCCTTGGCGTATTCCATGAGGGCTTTGTTCATGATCGCGCCGCCGTTGCGGCCGATGCCGCCGTTGACCGCGACAATATGCCAGGTCGCTTCCGATTTCGGGAAGTACTTAAACGCGCCCGCGAATTCCACGCCCATGCCTTCTAGCCAGGCGATGGTGGCAGCCGAGTTTTCAAAATACTTTTTGACCAGATTTGCGTCTACACGCCAGTGCGTATAGTCCATAAACATCTTGAATGCCTTCTCGACGGTGAGATCGACCATCATGTCCTTCTGCTGGCGGGTTCCGATGCCAAGCGGGCCCATGCCCATATTGGCCGCGCCGCCGACGACATTCGCTTTTTCAAACACGATCACCTTTGCGCCGTTTTCCGCGGCTTGCGCAGCCGCCGCGAGACCGGAAGGTCCCGCCGCAAATATGATGACATCTGCTGAGAGTTGTTTCATATGTATCGTTCCCCTTGCACATTATAATAGATCGTTACGTGGCAAAACACTCGATTGTAGCGGATCGTAGAGCAGTGCATCCGCGGCACAAGAGCTGCGGACGCCTTGCGATCAAATGATTTCCAGAATGGTGGTGACACCCATGCCACCGCCGACACATAGCGTCGCAAGACCGCGCTTTGCGCTTCTGCGTTGCATTTCATAGAGAAGCGAGACGAGAATCCGGCAACCCGAAGCGCCAATCGGGTGACCCAGTGCGATAGCGCCGCCGTTCACGTTCAGCTTTTCTTCGGGAATGCCGAGCGTTTTGCCTACCGCGATGCACTGCGCGGCAAACGCTTCGTTGGCTTCAAAGAGATCGATGTCCTGAATCGACAGTCCTGCTTTGGCAAGCGCTTTTCGGGTTGAATCTACCGGGCCGATGCCCATGACGGACGGATCGACGCCCGCGGAAGCGGATGAAACGAGCCGTGCGAGCGGTTTGACGCCGAACTGCTTGGCTTTTTCCTCGCTCAGCACGATCACGCAAGCCGCGCCGTCATTGATGCCGCTGGCATTTGCCGCCGTCACGGAGCCGTCGGGTTTGAAAGCGGGACTCAGCTTTGCCAAGCTTTCCGCCGTGACACCCTGACGCGGATATTCATCAACCAGAAAAGGAACGACTTCCTTTTTCACTTTGATCGGAACAGATACGATTTCGTCTGTAAACTTACCCGCTGCCTGTGCCGCTTCGCACTTCTGCTGGCTCAGCGCCGAAAACGCATCCTGTTCTGCGCGGGAGATGCCATATTGAGCGGCAACGTTTTCGGCGGTGACGCCCATATGATAATTGTTGAAACTGTCCCAAAGCCCATCGTTAACCATGGTGTCTACGAGAGAACCGTTGTTCATGCGATAGCCAAAGCGCGCCTGCGGGAGGGTGTAAGGAGAAGCGGACATGTTTTCCATACCACCGGCAATGACGACGTCCGCCTCACCCGCGGCGATCATCGCCGCGGCGAGATTGACCGCCTTGAGGCCGGAGCCGCAGACGTTGTTGATGGTCAACGCCGGCTTTTCCACCGGGATGCCCGCCTGAATCGCCGCCTGACGGGCGACGTTTTGGCCAAGTCCGGCCTGCAGTACGCAACCCATCAGCACTTCGTCTACATCCGAGAGTTGAATTCCGGCGCGTTTGAGTGCCTCTGCAATGACGATTGAGCCAAGCTGTACGGCGGATGTGCCGGCCAGCGTTCCGCCGAATTTACCGATAGCGGTTCTGCAAGCGCCTGCAAGTACGATATTCGCCATGTTCTTAAGCCTCCATTTTGTTCGGTTGAGGGTCAAAAACCATCGATCCCAGCGGATCGCTGACGATCAGTTGCGCGCCCGTTGCGGCCTGAACCTCTTCCAACGTGTACGCGGGATTGATCTCCCGGAGCACGATCCCATCGGGAGTGATCTCCATCACGCCCATTTCGGTGACGATCATGTCCACGACCTTCACGGCGGTGAGCGGGTATTCGCAACGGCTGAGAATCTTGTGCGTACCCTTTGCGGTGTGTTCCATCGCGATGATGACCTTCTTTGCGCCGACAACGAGATCCATCGCCCCACCCATACCGGATAGCTTCTTTCCGGGCACCATCCAACTCGCGAGGTTGCCCAGTTCATCCACCTGCAGCGCGCCTAGTACCGTGAGGTCGACATGACCGCCGCGGATGATGCCGAACGATGTCGCACTGTCAAAGAACGACGCGCCGGGAACCACCGTGATCGGGAATCCTCCAGCATTGATGATTTCGCCGTCCTCCTTGCCGGGTTCCGGCGCGGGGCCGGAGCCTAGCACACCGTTTTCCGACTGGAAGATGACCTCGATATCCTTGGGCAAATGGTTTGCGACCAGCGTTGGGATGCCGATGCCCAGATTGACGACGTCGCCGTGCTTGAGTTCCTTTGCGATACGTTTTGCAATCAGATTCTTACTGTCCATATTTTACACCTCCGAGGGGACGACCGCGTCGACAAAGATGCTTGGCACGGTCACCAGCTCCGGATCGATTTCGCCGACTTCCACGATTTTTTGTGCTTCGCAGACGACATAATCGGCTGCCCGCGCCATCAGCGCGCCGAAGTTTTTCGCCGACCCGCGCATGAAGCAGTTGCCGGATTGATCGGCAATCGCCGCTTTGATGAATGCGACGTTACCGCGCATCCCCAGCTCCAGCAGATAGTCAACGCCGTCGAAGTTGCGCTTTTCTTTTCCTTGTTCGATGATGGTACCGACGCCGACCGGGGTATAGAATCCCTTAATGCCTGCGCCGCCCGCGCGGATCTTCTCCGCAAGCGTGCCCTGCGGCCAGAGCGTAACGCTGTCCGGATCGGCAAACAGCATTTGTCCCGTCATCGGGTTTGCGCCGACATAGGAGCCATGCACCTTTTTCACGCGGCCTGCGCTCTGGAGCTTATACATGTTCATGTCCCCGGTGCCAAGATCGTTGGAGACAACGGTCAAATCCCTGGCGGCGCTTTCTGTCAGCAAGGCGCCGATCAGCGTTTCTGGGCAACCGGCCGCTAAAAATCCGCCCACGAGTAGGGTGTCGCCGTCACGTACAGCTTGAACCGCCTTGGCGGCAGTGGTTACTTTATTCATAGAGAAGGTCTCCCTTTTGAAATTCGGGTTATCTTGCTGCTAGGCAAGATCGGAGGATTATGCGTTTTTCAGGCCGAGAATTTCGCGTGCTTCGGCGGATGTTGCCACCTCACAGGTGTATTCCTCAATGATGCGCCGCGCGCGCAGAACAAACTCCGCATTGCTTACCGCAGTCTGCCCTTTTTTATAGAGCACGTTGTCTTCCATCCCGACGCGAATGTTTCCTACGAGGGCGATGGCTGTATAGAGGATCTCCATCGCGCCCTTGCCGACGCCGAACGCGCTCCAGGTGGAGCCCGGCGCTACCTCGTCCATGACACTTTTCATGAATATGAGGTTTTTGGCGGATGCCGCGATGCCGCCGGGAACGCCCATGCAGAATTGAAAATGAAGAGGTGCCTTGAGCACACCCTTTTTCAGATAGTACTGCGCGTTGTAGATCATGCCAGGGTCGAACGCTTCGATCTCGGGTTTGACGTTCTTTTCCTGCATCAGTAGGCCGAGCTTTTCCAGAAACGCCGGGTTGTTTTCAAAGATCGTCGCGTGCGCCCAGTTCATCGTACCGCAGTCATAGGACGCCATCTCTGGCAGGAGTTCGGAAAACGGCTTCAACCGGTCTGCTTCCAGCAGATTGACTCCGCCGCTGGTGGTCAGGTTGAGTATGATATCGCAGTCTTTGAAGGAGCGGATATAGCCGACCGTCTCCGCGAATTTCTCATAACTCATAGAGGCTTTCCCGTTGTCATCGCGCACATGGATATGCGCGACCGCTGCACCCGCCTGCCAGCAGGCATAGACGTCGTCCGCGATTTCGCGCGGCGTGAGCGGAACGTTTGGATTGTTCTCCTTCGTTGGCCATGCGCCGGTGGTTGCAACCGTGATGATGCGCTTATTGCTCAGATCTGCCATGTCGCGCCTCTCAAATGTTGCCGCCATAGGTATAGGTGCGGGTTGGTACGTCGTTGAGGTCGTCTTCATCGATCTCCGCGACGCAGCGCGCCATGGAACCGTCGCCCAGATACCACCGCAGCGGGAAGCAGAAGAAGCGGAAGCGCTTGCCGGAGACCTTGTCCAGATCGCCGCCTAGGTTTTCCACGCCCACAATGCCGTGACCCAGCATCATCTTATGGCAGGGTTCCCAGGTGCCCCAGCAGCCGATGGCTTCGAGGTCGCCAAACTTTTTGTCATACGCCTCTTTGCCGTGCAGCTTGATATAGGCTTCCTTGTCAAATTCGGCATATGCTTCCGCACCGAAGAGTTCCGCGTATTCTTCCGTGATCGGTCTGCCGGAAGCGCCCATGAGGTTCATGCGCGTCATGCCGTTGTTGCCCATCGCGGTGTGCAGCGGGTGATCGAGCGCCTGCGAGTCCATCGCGACGCACTTGACCTTGTGCTCCACGAACCAGCGACCCGCTTCGATTCCGGTCCCGCAGGAGTAGTGGTAATATTCCTTGGAGTCGTCGAATTTCCGGTGCATGCCGGTGTTGAGACAGACGACCATGCCTTTCAGTTCACTGGGTTTGATGCCAACCTTTTCGCAGGCGGCTTCCAGATGCTTGGGCGTGATGAGACCCCAGCGTTCGACCTCGATCGGCAGACAGATTGCCTCGCCGGTGTAGGCGTCGACCGGCATCTCGTGCGTATAGCGCGCGCGGCGGCCGTCAAACTCACGCTCCATGACGTGACGCGGCGCATCGCAATGCGTTCCGGTGTGCATGGTGCAGGTGATTTTTTGCGTCAGCACGCCGCCCTTTGCCATCGTATGGTTGTTGTCGATCACGGGTTTATCAAAATACGGCCAGCGGGGGATTTCCGCGCTGAATGGATGCGTCAAATCGATCATTACTTTTTTGCCCATGATTGTTCTCTCCAATCGTTATTTGTTATAGATCATGCGAATCAAGTACTCGTTCAAATCGCTTTTTTGCTTTGCGATCTCTTCTGGACTACGGGTGAAGAATCCCTTACCGCTTTTGTATCCGAGCTCGCCCTTTTCAAGATGCTCATTGAGCAGCGGGGACGGCGCGGGAGAGTTTTCGATGTGCGGCAGGATGTATGCGTGAATCTGCTTCGTTAGTTCCAACCCCACCATATCTGCGTTTTCCAGCGGGGCAAGCTGCGGCAGGCGCAGGCCAAAGCTGCTGCGCACCGCTTCGTCCACGGTCTCCGCGTCCGCGATGCCGTTTTCCACGATGGAGATCGCTTCGCGCCAGAGCGCGTGCTGCATGCGATTTGCAATGAACCCCGGCACGTCTTTTTTGCAAAGCACGGCTTTTTTACCAACTCCTCGCAGCAGGGATAGCACGGTTTCAACCACTTCGTCTTCTGTGTGTACCGTTCGCACGACTTCCACGAGGGGAATCAGATGCGCAGGATTCCAAAAATGCGTGCCGACGAATCGATTCTTGTGTACGAGTTTGGCGGAGATCTCCGTCGGACTCATCACCGACGTGTTGGTACAAAAGATGCAGTCCGCGCGGCACAGACTTTCCAACTGCGCGAACGTCTCCTGCTTGAGCGCCATGTCCTCAAACACACATTCGACGACTAAGTCGGCATTTGCGAGCGCGGGATCGTCCCGCTTTGCGGTGAATCGGATGCGGGAGAGCCGCTCGTCCACCTCGCTCTGCGCGAGCACGTCGTGGGAAACCAGCTGCGCAAAGTTTGCGCGGAGTACGGGAAACACGTCTGAATCGACAACGTCGAACATCGTAACGGAACACGCGGGGTTGGACGAGAGCACCATTGCTATGCTCTTGCCCATCATACCTGCGCCATAGATGAGGATATTCTGGATATCCCGCATGTCAGCAGGCCCAGTATCCGCCGGTGCAGTCGTAATTGCCGCCGGTTAAAAAGTCGCTTGCGCTGCTTGCGAGAAACGTCGCCATACCGACGAAATCTTCCGGCTCACCAAGGCGGCCGATCGGCAGACGCTTCAGGAAATTCTGATAGACCGCGCTGGCCGGGTCGAACATCCACTCGGTCAGATCGCTGCGAAACACCGTCGGGTTGATGGTGTTGACGTTGATGTGATGTGGCGCCAGATCGCTCGCCATAGACTGGATCATCAGATCGCAGCCGCCCTTGGAGGCGCAATAGCCCGTGTAGCCCTTCATACCCATCTTGCTGCGCGCCGACGAGGTGACGACGATCTTGCCGCCCTTGCCCTGCGCAACCATCTGCTCTGCGGCGCTCTTGCAGATGATGTAGACGGACTTGAGGTCCGCATCCATAATCTTCTGCCACTCTTCCGCGCTCTGCTCCAGAATGCCCTTGGGGGCGTTGTAACCATGGCACACGGCAAGGATGTTCAGTTCGCCATAGGTAGAGATCGCAAAATCGACGGTTCTCTTCGCATCCGCTTCCACGACGGGGTCTCCCGCGATTGCGGCGCAGGTCAGCCCCTCGGAAACGAACGCGGCGACGAGATTGTTGAGCTTCTCCTGGTTGCGTCCGGTTAAAACGACCTTCGCGCCCTGGAGCGCATATCCTTTGGCAATCGCGCTGCCTAGCGCGCCGGTGGCGCCGGTGACCAGCGCTACCTTGCCTTCAAGACTGAACAGGTTCTGCACAAATTCTTTCGTAACCATCGTCTTCTCCTTCTTACGCCGGATAGTTGATCACGACAAGCATCACGGCGGGCTTGTTGCTCTTGTTGTCGAGATAGCGGCCTTCGAAAGGCTTAAACGAGATCGACTCTCCCGCGTGAACGACGTATTCTGTTCCTTCTTTGTCCTTCACGGTCATCTCGCCTTCGAGCACGTAGTAAAACTTCTCAAGCGGATTGTCTTCGTAGGCATATTCCGCACCGCCGCCGGGCAGGAAGGTGGAGAGCCCGACCCAGAATTTTTCCGCGCCGGTTTCCGCTTTCCCGTGAATGCGCATTGCCGTCATGCCGAAGTGGCCGGGGGCGGCATACCCTTCTAGTTCCGAAATGGTTCTCTTGATCATGGGAAATCCTCCTTACAAATTTTCATTATGGTTCGATTGGGTCATTTATGTTGAATCCATTGAACACCGGTATTCCGGTATAGGTTTTCACGCGCTCTGTGCCGTGTAATGCACGAATAGCACCTGCGGCGAGCGCTTCCATCTCAAAATCTCCGCCGTATGCCTTGACTGGGGCAATCCAACCGACCAGATCAGACACGCGGGAAACAAAGTCTGTGTCATTACTGACGCCTCCGGTGAGCAGAATACCGTCCACCTTACCGCGCAGAACAACGCTGTATGCGCCGATTGCTTTGGCAAGTTGATACGCCATGGCATCGTAGATGAGCTTTGCGTAATCGTCACCTTCGGAAATCCGTTTGGAGATCTCCATCGTGTTGTCGGTGTTCAGGTGGCTCATGAGCCCGCCGGTTTTACCGATTTTTGCGATCATATCCTGTTCGGCGAATTCTCCGGAATAGCACATCTTGATAATGGGAACCGCGGGCACGCTGCCGCTGCGGTTAGGTGCCATCGGCCCATCTCCATTGAGCACATCATTTCCGTCGATCATGCGACCGTTTTGGTGCGCGCAGACGGAGAGGCCGCCGCCGACATGCGCAACGACGACATTGCAGGTTTCATACGTCTTGCCGATCCCGCCTGCATAGCGCATGGCGACTTCCTTTTGATTGAGCGCGTGCACGCGGCTTTCACGATAGAGTCCTTTGATGCCGGTGACGCGTGCAATCGGTTCAAATTCATCCACGTCGGGCGGATTGACCACAAACGCGGGTTTTCCGGTTTCGGTGCGAAACAGATCGATCAGCTGCGCGCCGAGGATGGCGGGGTGCTTGACCGTACGCCCCAGGCGAGAGTGCGCAAGCATCACATCGTTGACCGAGTAAACGCCGCCTTCGAGCGATTCCAGCCCGCCGCTGAAGGCAGAGAAGGCGTCCATGTCGACAAGCCGGAAACCTGCCTTTTCCAGTTCGTCAAAAATCGTCTGTTTCCGGTAAGGGAGTTGATCGGAAATGGATGAGAACTGCTTGAGCATAGCCGTGTCGTGCATGACGTTTACTTTAAAGACGCGTTTGTCGTCTTCAAATACAGCCAACTTGGTGGAGGTAGAGCCGGGGCTGATGGTGAGAATCTTAAGCATGTCGTCTCTCCTTTTGTGCACGCACGAGTAAAATCAGGATATTGCCCATCATCTCCGAGAGCGGCGCGCTGCGGGAAAAATCACAGACCGGGTAAGCAAACCCCTGGAGAATAGGCCCGTAGGCATCCGCGCCACCAAAGATTTGAATGAGTTTGACGCCGATGTTGCCCGCGTGCAGGTTCGGAAATATGAGGACATTCGCCTTGCCGGCAACTTCGCTTTCGCGCATTACTTTTTTTGCTGCAACAGCGGGCAGAATAGCCGTGTCCAGCTGGAACTCGCCGTCAATTTTGAGGCCCGGTATGCGTTGATGGACAATTTCGATGGACGAACGAATCACATCGATGCTCTCGTGCTCCGAACTGCCACAGGTAGAGAAGGAGAGCATCGCCACGCGCGGCTCCCACCCCATCAACGCGGATACCGTGTCCGCGGAGTTGATTGCGATATCGGCGAGTTCGTCCGCACTTGGAAGCGGGTTGATTGCGCAGTCTGCAATTGCGAGCATGCAGCCCTCGCTACCGGAGAAACGGGGTGCGTTAACGATGCCGAGGCTGCTGATCACACTGGAGCCGTCCTTGAGCCCGAGTATAGATTGCGCCGAAATGATGACGTCCGCCGTTGTGTAAACGCGGCCTGCGGCAACGCAATCAACCAGATTCAGTTTGGTTAGAAACATCGCACAGTTGAGCGGGTTTTTGATCTTTCGAAGCACTGATTTTTCTGACAAATCGGTGAATCGCGCGCTGTATTGAGCTGCAATCGTCTCGCACGCAATTTCGTCCGAGTTGTTAAAGAAGGAGATTCCTGTTTCGTTGAGGCCGTAACCCGCCAGCAGTTGCCGGATATCCTGCGGATTTCCGATGAGGGTTGGTATCCCTGCGCCGCGCGAGGAAACCTCGCAAGCGGCGCGCAGAATCATTTCATTATCCGTTTCAGGGAAAGCGATCCGTTTGGGATCGGTTTTCGCCTGCTGTTCAAGACGCTCAAAAAAGGACTCAGACATACTCTTTACTCCTCGTTATGGGTTGGTCTGCGCGATGGCGAACGAGGTAACAAACGGTGTACTGTGCGAAATTGAAACCAAAATTCGTACAATATGCTGTTCTTCGGCGAATTTTGCCGCCAGCCCGCTGAGCACGACCAACGGTTCTCCGCTTGTGCCGGTTAGTATCTCGATTTCACGAAGGTCCATTCGTTCAGTTGTGGGGACAAGAGCTTTGATCACGGCTTCCTTTGCGCTGAAACGGCCAGCGTAATAGCTTGTTTTATCCGGCCGTTTTCCCGCCTCCTCCAGCTCGCGCAGAGAGAACGTGCGCGAGCAAAACGAGTCGCTTACGTCCAGATAGGCTGGGCAGAGCGCGCGCAAATCCTGCAGATCAACACCGATTCCCGTGATCATATGCTTCAGCGGTAAACGTAGTCGCCGCTGCGATAACGCGGGGGAATGACAGGAACCTGAATGTAGCTTTCGTATTGTCCGCCTGTATGAATAACATGATTGCCATGGTTATCGGTATCCCACGCGAGCGGCTCAAACCAGCCTTCACGGATGTAATGCCCCGCGATCTGAATGCGTAGTTGTTCACCTTTGTGCCAGATGCGCGCGGAAGGAACGATTTCAACATCGATCGGTACAATTTCGCCGGGATGGAGTTTGAGTTCACGGTGGTGCGCCATGACGGGCTGGAACTTCGTGGACAGGGACTCATCCAACTCACGGTGAGAGACGCGAATTTTTCCCCAGGCTCCCGGATGTGGCTCGTTGAGCGTTGTCCACGGGATCCAGTTACCGTCGGTATCTGCCTTTTGAATGTTGATGAACAAGTCCATGTCATCATGGCCGTCCGCTTCCACGAAGAGGCGCAGATACATATACCCGGTCAATTCGGTGTCTTCCGCAAAAAACATGTTGAATTCAACAAAGCCCGCATTGGCTTCGTACTGAACGCTGCTTTCGTCAGCAACTGGCGTGGGTTGCATGCTCTTGCCGGCTGCGTCGAGATAGAAACGTTTGTATTCCGTACGCTCGAGCGGGAACGTCTTTTCCGCGCGCCGCTGCTGAAAATCGCAATCGTAGGCGTCCATGATGTCCACGCGTACGCGCGGCGTCATCTCCCAGCCGTTATGAATATCCTTTAGGTAGCGGTCGTAGAAGCGTTTGAGGTCTTCAAGGTTTTCCGGCGCATACGAATCCGGCCACTCAAAATCACGGTGGATACGGATCCATTTTTGTTTGGTTTTGATCTTTCGAAAACCCTGTACGCTGCCGCGCAGATGGAAGTGTGAAAAGCCCGCCGTCGCATAGACCGGGATGTTGATCTTGGTGAAATCCGGGATTTTATCCTGCCAGTATCCGTTCATGAGCGGATATTTTTTTGCCATAGAAACCTGATCATCCACGCCGCCGTTTCCCGTGACCTGAGCGGCGATGAACTCATTGAAGGAGAGTGCGGGGATACCGCCCTCATAGATGGCTTCACGATAGATATCTGTGGTGGCTTCCCAGGGCGCGATGCACGTGAGGTGCGGCGGCTGATACGCCGCAATGCGGTATTGATGCATGGCCACGCCGCTGTTGCCGGACATGCCGACCTTGCTGTTGCACCACGGCTGCTGCGAGACCCATTCGATAAAATCGTAACCGTCTTCGCTGTCCTGGTGAGTAAACATGTGCACGTCGCCTTCGCTGTGGCCTGCTCCGCGTGCGTCTACGTTTGCAACAGCATATCCCTGATAGCACCAATACATGGGATCGGGAGATTCAAATTTGGCAAGCCGTGACACGGTTTGCGGGGGAACGCCCATCAGCTGCCATTCGCTCATGCCGTCGCCCGGGCGTTTGCCAAACCAGCTCCAGCTGATGATAACAGGCACGCGTGCGGAGAAATCCTTCGGACGCAGAATATCGCAGTAGATCGTGGCGCCGTCGCGCATCTTGACCGCGACATCCTGCTCGCAGACGATGCCTTCCGCAGCATCGTATACGCGCTGGTTGAACGCGGGGCAGAACCCGTGTCCCATCGCGTCCATTGGGTTATCGCTCTTGCTTAAATCCTTATTCGGATCAACAGGCATCGGTTTACGGGCAACACGATAGATCGCTTCGATCTCTTCGCCTTGGAAGGTTTCCTTTTTAGAAAAATATTCAGCCATGGAGGCCTCCTTTATTCGTTCTCGCAAAGAGTCAACACATAGTCAACCGCTTCACCAATGGTCGCCTTGCGGCGGAATGCCATGTATGGGATTTCTACGTTAAATTTATCTTCGAGGTATGTGGTAATCTGAGAATAGTGAACGGACTTTGCATGCAGATCATCGACAAACCGCATTTCCTCGGTGATTTCTTCCGGTTTCTTTTGAAACAGTGGCGCGGCACGCTCAGTCAATTCACGCGTAATTTGGGTACGTAATTCCACAAAAAAGGCCTCCTTATTAAGTTTTAACACAATGTAATTCCACAACAAAGGCTTGCGTTCGTATACCAATTATATTAGACTTTATTGAGCACATACAATGTGCGGCGCACCAATAATCGATGCACAGCGTCACGAGTTATTGTGTTGCGGAACAATGAAAATCGAGGGACATCATATGAAATTATCGACGTTGTTTGATGAATTGAACAAACCTGACTTGCGGTGGAGAAATCGGGCAAATCCCCGTCTGGAGGTGCATGCTTATCAGCCGTATCTGCCGGGCACACATCTGCATCCAAATGTTGTGTATCTCTGCGCCGTCGCTGATTTGCCGATTAGTGCGCCGGATGAAACCTGTTTTCTCTGTGTTTCGAATGGGGAAGCGGGCAGTCTTTTAACAAATTGCAACGTGCTTCTCGCCGAGGGAGAACTCTGGTCTTTGATTGCGGATGTTGCGGTGGTATTCGCCAACGAACAGAAGATCAACAGCGACATTCAACGCCTGATGATGGCGCTGGAACAGTCCGAAGGGTTGCAGGTGATTGTCGATATGGCTGCGGAGATGCTCAAAAGCCTTGTCATCGTAACGGACACGAGCTACCGTATACTTGCTATGGACAAGAAAGTGATTCCCGGACGGCCAGACATTGAAGAGCAGCGAACAAAGGGATATCTGATTGACCGAACGATTGAATCGATCCATAAAGACAATCTTTACGACCGTGCCCGGCAGCAACGATATCCATACTACAGCAAAGACCCTGATTTGGGAGTCGGTTGGATTACTGGGCTTGTGTATGTTTACGGGGTGGAAGCTGCACAGATTGCCATCATGGAGCGCGATCATCCCTTTACGCGCTACGACTACGAACTGAGCAATTTTCTATGCAAACTGGTTTCACTCGAACTACAAAAGGACGATTTTTACAAACAAAATAACGCCCTCATGCACAGCGTGCTGCTTAGCGAACTGCTGGAAGGGCACGTTCATGACAGCCAAACCGCGATGATACGATCCCGTCAGCTTGGCTGGACAATTTCTAATAACATGGCGTTATTTACGGTGTTTGATCAAAACTTCGGTGCGTTTGACAAAAAAGCGCAGCTTCTCGGCGAGCAGTTGCATCAGATGCTACCGCAAAGCCGCTGGGTCATATTTCAGAATAAACTCATATTTTTGGTGCCGGATAAATCTGTAATATCAGGGCTGCTCGCAGCGGACGGAGGTATCATTAAGTATTTGCAGATCAACAAGCTAACGGCCGCACTCAGCGAACAGCTGTCAGATATTTTATTGATCAAGAGAAGATATGAACAATGTCTCGTCGCGTTTGAAATCGGAGCTCGCATTCATCCTGAATATGCCTTGCACCAATACAGCGATTATGTTTGCCATCATATTGGGAAAATCGTCTCGAACACCCATATACTCCAGGATTTTTATCATCCGGGTGTTGCTGCAATCGCTTCGTCAGATCAAGAAAACGGGACCGAACTGCTCACAACCCTGACGGAATATCTGCAAAACGTAGACCATCCTACGATTGCCGCCGAACATCTTTTTATCCACAAAAACACGCTCTTTTTCCGCATGAACAAGATTAAGGAACGGTTCGGTCTCCAACTGGACAATGGGTATGAGCGACTGAGAATTCTCCTTACGCTTGTCTTGATGGAAGGAGAGCAAGCATATTGATTTCTACTATAGTCCGTTTACGATATTGATCGGCTTTTCATTGCGTTCAACACGTTCAAAATTGGCAACCGCGTTTTTCAACATTCGTGTGAATGCCTCGTCCGTGGTTCCTCCGATATGCGGGGTTAGGGTTAAGCGCTTTCTGGCATCGGGAGAGAGCGTGAGCAGCGGATGGTTTGCCGACGGCGGTTCCGGGGTGAGTGTATCTAGAGCTGCCCCCGCGATTTGACCGCACTCCAGCGCGTTCACCAAAGCGTCTTGATCGATGATCTCTCCTCGGGCCGTGTTGATGACGATAGATGATTTTTTCATGCGCGAGAACCGATCTGCACTCAGCAACCCGATGGTATCCGGCAGAACCGGTACATGCAGGCTGATGATGTCACAGGTTTCGATGAGCGCGTCCAGATCAAGATACTCTATATGTAGTGCGCGCTCGGTTTCCATGTCCGGACGAAATGCATCATAATAAACCACGGTGCAATCCCAACCGAACAGCCGTTTTGCGACCTCGCGGCCAATTGCTCCCATGCCAACGAGCCCGATTTTCTTTCCAGCGAGTTCATGCACTCCCTCCTGGCGAACCTCGCTCTGACAGGAGGAAAAACCGCCTTCAAGGATTTGCTCATTGCAGTATGCAGTTTTGCGCATGGCTGCAATGATGAGGCCGATTGTGTGCTCGGCAACGGCTCCGTTGTTGGTTGCGCGGTTATTACACACGGGGATGCTAAACTCCGCGGCGGTTTTGAAATCCACCTTATTGTAGCCAACGCCTTCCACGTGGATAAGCTTGAGGTGTTTGCTCGCCTCAATCACCAAGCTGGATACTGGATGAACAGTATCCACGAACAGATAATCCGCTTGCTGACATGCTGCAATCAGCTCATCATCAGTATAGGGGAAAGCAATGTAGTGGACTTCCCAGTCGGGTGAAAAATGAATATCGTATTTATCAAATCGCTTCTTTGCAACAGAACTGACTAACTTTTTCATATTGCCTCCTTCACACCTGCCAAATTACCCGATTCTTCGGGGCTACCGTATACATAACGGTGCAATCTTCCATTGTCGAGTTTGTTCCATAGTGCAAGCATGCGACCTACACCAAGCGCTGCAATGATGGTTCCCTCGCGTAGCCCGACAATCTTGCCGATGACCAGAAGAGATACGCTCGCTGCAATCGTGATGCTACAAATATCAAAGATATTCTTTACGTTTGCTATTTTAAATCCCCATTTGCGCGAGATCGTTTGCACAAGACCATCTGCCGCTTGCGGAACCAAATCCGCGAGCAGATATAGCTTGAGTCCAGTGGCGATCAGCACGGTTGCAAGCAGGATCATGCTGAGCTGTTCGAGATAGCTGCCAGGTGTCCAGCCGGAAATCAGGGCACTTGTCAGCGTGACAAACTTACCGAAGATGACCGCGCAGGCAATCTGCAACAGCTGAATCCACTTGAAGTTTTTACGCAAAACGATGATTTGGATCAGCACATATGCGCCGAATTCGATAATCGTCATATTGCCAAACTCAATTCCAAAAACCTTGCCGAATACGAACGGAACCGAACTGACCGGAGATACACCTAGGTTTGAGCGAACAGAGATCGATACTGCCAACGCGAGAATAAACAGCCCGAAGACATAGAGCACAATGCGAAGCGCCCAAGTTCGCTTGGAGGAAACCTGCTTGACTGCGGGCACCTGCTTTGCAAGGGGAGGGCTAGAAGGGGCGTTCTGTTGGTTCAACATAGGTTTTTGCCAGCTCCTCTCCGGATAATACACGGCAAGCGCCGTCGGCAAGAGCCTGCATTTCATTTTCACCCGGCTGCACAAACACCGATGCGATGAAGCGCACACGGGAGGAGATCAACCCGGTGAACTGAGCGGAGTGTGCAATGCCACCGGTGAGAAGAATTGCATCTACTTGTCCACTCACCACGGCGGAGAGTCGCGCAATGCTCTCTGCAACGCCGAGCGCCATTGCCTCGTAAACGAGCGACGCCTCTGCGTTTCCTGCGGCGATGCGTCGCTCGACCTCGCGTACATCGGCAATGCCTAGCAGTGAAGTTAGGCCGCCCTGCCGTTGAAGAAGGGTCATGGATTCCTTATAGTTCAGCTGCTTTTTGTCGATCAGCTTTGCCAGTTTGAAATCAGGAATGAGGCCGGCACGTTCAGGAGAAAACGGACCTTCGTCGTCGCTGATCATATCGATGATGCGTCCCTGACTATGCAAGGATAGTGTGATGCCGCCACCGAGATGAGCAACAATGAGATTTTGCGAGTCATAGGATACCGCATGTTGGCGGCAGTATTTCAGCGCAGCAGCGCGCATGTTGAGATTGTGACCCTGCCCATGACGCCGGATTTCCTTGAGGCCGGTGATACGCACGAGGTCAATCATCTCGTCCACGGTGACGGGATCGTAAATATACGCATGAATCCCGAGCGGCTTTGCAATCTCATATGCAATCGCCGCACCAAGGTTGCTTGCGTGGTGATTCATTGGCCTGTGTTCCAGCACGTCGAGCATGATTTCATTAATTTCGTAGGCGCCGGAGGAGAGCGGCGGCAGAAGACCGCCTCTTGACATAACGCAGGCAAGTTCTTCTAGCTTGTCTCCATGCGAAAGATAGGTTTCCACCACCAATGGCAGGCGAAAGGGCATTTGAGAATAGATCGTGGGATAGTTCCTCAGTGCGGCGGCGTCATGGACGATATCTTCCTGCCAGAGTTGCGTCTGCGCGTCATATACCGCAATCTTAGTGGAGGTGGAACCAGGATTGATCACCAGTATCTTTTGCATCGTTCAGTCCTCCGCCGCTAGAGCGGCCATTGCAATGGAATAGAATTTTTCATTGGCATCCGATCCGCGCGAGGTCATAACTGCGGGTGCTTTCGCACCGACGATAATGCCCGCCATCGGAGCGCCAACCGTCACCGTAAAGCACTTGCCGAGGATGTTGCCCGCCTGCATATTTGGCATAATCATACAGTCAAAATCGCCAATATATGGGGAAATGAATCCTTTGTGATGCGCAATTTCGGTACTCATTGCAACATCATAGGAAATCGGACCTTCCACGACGCAACCGGAGATTTCTCCCGACAGGTTCATTTTTTTCAGCGCGTCAGCTTCTACGGTCTCCACCATCTTCGGGTTCACTGTTTCAATGGCGCATACAACGGCATGCTTAGGCATGGAATACCCCATGTTGCGCAATGCGTGCGTAGCGTTTTCAATGATGTGCTTTTTTTCATCGAGCGAGGGATACATCACCATGCCGCCATCGGAAGTCATGAGTAGTTTGTGATAATTCGGAAGCTCGAAAAAGACGACATGGCTCATGATGCTTCCGGTTCGCAGCGCGTTCTCCTTGCTTACGATGGGACCAAGGAAGTCACGCGTTTCCATCAATCCTTTCATAAGAACTTGTGCACTTCCCTCCCGAACAAGGTCGACCGCGCGCTGCCCGTTCATATCGTCCGTAGCGTTCACGATATTATATGAGGAAGCGTTGAGGTCTCTTTCACGCAGAAGTTCGGTGATTTTCACCGCGTTCCCAACAAAAATCGGGAGCACAAGTCCCATCTTCTCTGCCTGTAAAACTGCGTCTATCACGGCTCCGTCGGCTGCTGCTGCTACGGCGATTACTCGCTTTTTGGGGGTTGCCTTTAGCTTGGCAACCAGTTCATTAAAATTGTGATACATGCTGCATCTCCTTGTTTTGATTTGGAAAGAAGGGGACGGAGAGGAAGGCTGCCGCCCCCTTTCTCCTGCTACATGCTGTACCCTGCGTCGTAAGCCGCCATGTTCATCTCAACCGCCTTCTTAGGCACATACAGCGCAATGATCTCTTTCCAGTCTACGGCTTCTAAACCCATGGCTTTTACCAGCGCGCCGAGCAGAACCACGTTTTGCGCTTTGCTGCTGCCCAGTTTTGCGGCAAGGTCAAACGCCTGTATCACGGAAACCTTCGCAATGGCTTCCTGCAATAGTTCAACAGCATTATGCGGGTACAGGGCTGCTCCGGTCAGAACCGGCATAGGTAGAATTTCGTGATCATCGAGGATCATTTGGCCATCTTTTTTTAGGTATGGAAGCGCGCGAAGCGCCTCCACCTTCTCAAATGCAATAATCAGATCGGCTTCGCCAGCTACTACAATAGGGGAATATACTTTGTCGCCATACTTGATCTGCGTAGTAACCGAGCCGCCGCGCTGACTCATGCCGTGGATTTCACTCATTTTAACATCATATCCCAGTTTCATTAGGCCTTCGGAAAGAATTTTGGAGACCAAAATTGTTCCCTGCCCACCAACGCCGACGAGTAATATGGTTTTTTGCATCTTTAGCCACCAATCCTTTCGATTGCATCAAATTTACACATCGAGACACACAGCCCGCAGCCGGTGCAGGAAAACGGATCGTAAATGGATGCCTTGTTGTTGGTAAAGGAGATAGCCGGACAGGCAATCTTCATGCAGCTCTTGCAACCCTTGCACTTATCCGAGTCAATATGGCAGTATTTTCCGATGTTTGCCTTCATCACGCTCTTGATGAGCACGCAGGGACGCTTTGTGATTATGACGAACGGACCCTTGGTTGCAATTCCATCGTCCAGTGCCTTCTGTACAGCGGGGATATCCAGAGGGTCAACAATTCGAATACTATCCTCGCTGAGCCCTGTAGCCAATACCATATCTTCTATGTGGATGACCGGGGAAGACTGTCCCATCAGATTCGTTTGAGTTCCAGGGTTATCCTGGTGTCCGGTCATGGCGGTGATGGAGTTATCCAGAATGCAGGCAATAACGTTTGCATCGCTGGTGACTACGTCAACCAGAGAGTTGATGCCGGAATGGAAGAAGGTAGAATCGCCAAGCGTTCCAACGACCTTGCGCGTGTCGCCCTGCAGTTCCAGCGCCTTTGCCAACCCGATCAACGAGGAGAAACCTGCGCCCATACAGAGGGAGTAATCAAAACCATTCAGCGGGGGATTGATTGAAAGACCATAGCATCCGATGTCACCCACTGGAATAAGCTGTTTGATACGCGTACTCTGCGCATAATAATAGCCACGGTGCGGGCAACCTGCGCAAAGTACGGGCGGGCGCAGGGGAATTGGGGCGTCGATAGTGACGCTCTCAACTGCCGTTTCGCCAAAGACCGCATCGCGAATAATCTGTGTGTTCAGCTCGCCGAGCAGCGGGAAAAGTTCCTTGCCAATTACATTAAAAAATCCGAGAGCACGAACCGCGGTTTCCAGATGCGGCTCATTCTCTTCAATCACATAGAGTTTTTTAAACTTCGCCGCAAAATCAGCGATCAGTTTTTTGGGGAGTGGGTAGGTCAAGCCGAGCTTTAAATAGCTCACAGAATCGCCAAATACTTCTTTGGCGTGCTGATAGCTGATTCCGCTGCTGATCACGCCGATTTCACTGTCTTTTGCCAGTTCGAAGCGGTTGTAGGTGCAGGCGTTGGCATATTCTTCCATTTCAGCAAGTAGCTTTTCGCGAATCGAATGGCGGGCGCGTGCTACACCGGGAAGAAGAGCGAATTTTTCGGTGTTGCGTTCATATTTTTTAACGCTCAACGGAGCGCGCTCGTCGATGCAGACAATGCTCTTGGAGTGGCAAACGCGCGTCGTCATACGCAACATCATTGGCACGTCAAAACGCTCGCTTAGCTCGAATGCGGCCATTGTAAACTCACGGCATTCGTTTGCGTCCGAAGGTTCCATCATACCGAGCTTTGCATGCTGGGCATAGAGACGGTTATCCTGTTCGTTCTGCGAACTATGGCAGCCGGGATCATCCGCACTTACAAACACGAAGCCGCCGTTAACGCCAGCGTAAGCCATCGTAAAAATCGGATCTGCTGCAACGTTCATGCCTACGTGCTTAAAGGCGCAAAACGCGCGCGCACCACCGATGCTCGCACCACTGGCGATTTCAAAGGCGACTTTTTCGTTGCAAGCCCACTGGCAGTATATGTCGTCTTTATAGAGCGCGCCGATAGTCTCCAGTATTTCAGTGCTCGGCGTTCCTGGATATGCGGCGGCTACGTGACAACCGGCTTCGTAAACGCCGCGGGCAATGGCTTCATTGCCGCTCATGATGCGTTTTTCCATGGTTTGACTCCTTTTTGCTTTCTTGTTTGATTAAAATGTATAACTGGTAAGACCAGAAAAAATCAAAAATTGAGCCTGCTCTCGGCAGGAATTCGGATGCATCTCTTGGTCCATCCAAGGGAGCCCCATGCAGAGGCTCCCCCGGACGGATGGCACTTAATCAGGCTTAGATGCCGTTATAAACGCTTTGTACTTGCTGATTCGCTCCTGATACGCGGGAGTTTTCTTTTCCGCGGCGAGCTTGCCTTCGTTCCGGCCGATGTCTTCCATGTGCTTCATTTTGCCGGGCATCAGGGTATGTGCGTGTTCGTACTGAACCGGATCTACCAAGAACGAATATGCTCCGTCGACCTTTTTCAGCTCGCCGACCATGCCGCAGACTTCGCAGACCGCGGTTCCGTCGGTATCCAGATAGAAGTTGCGGCTGTGGCAAAGCGGGCATACACCCGGATTGCCAAGATAGACAGCGGAATCGAGATCTTTTGCAGCCTCGGCAATATGTACGCCGACCGCGTGACATTTTGAGACAGCCTGATCATCGAGGACGATGGACTTGCTCCACTGGAAGAGCTCATCATCGATGACTGTCCACATACCGCACATGGCGACGTTGTTCATATCCGCCGAGATGCGGGTGCACCAGTCGCTGCCGCCGATGGAGATGAAGGAGACGGCTTTCTTCTTGAACTTACGCGGGTCGGGTCCTGGTTTTCCCATCTGCTTTGCGATGAATCCCGCAACCGTATTCGTTCCCGTGTCGTGTCCGGGGCCTGCCAGACGATCCTGAAGGACGTTCATGATGCCGGGGGCTGCCTGTTCAAAGATCGGCATAACGAAGATCACGCCGTCTACATCGAGAATTTTGTTATCCAACCAGCGGAAATCGTCTTTTAGCACGCAATCGCCGTTGCCGCCGTTCATCAGCGAAACGACGCAGGCAATGCAACCAGTACAGGGCTTTAAATTGAGATCTAGGAGGCGGATGAATTCAATCTCTGCGCCGGCTTCTTTTGCGCCCATGAGCGCTTCTTTTGCCATTGCATCGTTGCTTCCGTCTTTGGTTCCGCCTGAGATAGCGAGAATTTTCATGATTCGATTCAATCCTTCCGTGAATTACTTCCGACCGACATATGTATCGTCGATCTTGATGTCAACAAACGTAGCGATGACTGCCAGCACCGCGAAGAATAGATAGGCATACGCATATCCAACCGTGTTTCCTAACACGCCGCAGATTGAGATGCCAAGCGCACCAACGATGGCAACCAGCGGCTTGAGCACGCGGTACGCGGCCGGGAAGTCATAGCGCCCCCAGATAGTGGCGGTAAGCGAGACGAGGTAGTTGGCTGCGCCGCCAAGCATGACGCCAAGGAACGGTTGCGCTGCGATGATCATGATAAACGCGATTTTGTCCATTCCGTTGAGCTTCAGCGCGCCGCCGACGAGGTTCAAAATTAGAGAGAAAATACCGAAAAGATAGGTGATCCAGATCGCCTTTTTCGGCCCGACATGCGCGTCCAAAACACCGCAGAGATAGCTTCCGAACATTGCGACGACTCCGGCAATGACCAAAAGTGGAATAATCTGTTCTTCCGCGTAGCCGATCTGCATCATTCTAGGAACGTAGTTTGTCATTATACCGAGCGCGAGCAGCTCCATAACACCGAGAGAGAACACGATTTTCTTGGTTTCCTTTGACTTGAACACGGCTTTTCCATTCCAGGGAGAGGTCTTCATATAGTCAAGACCGGCCTGCAGCTCTTTTGCCGCATGTTCTTTGTCAAAACTCTTGTTGTTATCCGGAAATGCGCCAGATTGTTCCGGATAATCCCTCACGAGTATTGCAACAAGTAACGCGAGTACGACGCAGAGGCCGGCGAAAACAAAGTAGATGCCCTGCAACCCGAGCCCGCCCAGCAGACCGGAGCAAACTGGGACGGCAATGGTCGCGGAAAGGGGGAACCCGATCGTGACCCAACCCATGACTAATCCCTTTTTCGTCGGGAACCAGTTATTGATTACGTTCAGGTTGGCGATGTAAGCAAAACCCATGCCGCCGACCATTGCCAATGCGAGGCTGATGAGATAAACCACGGGGCTTCCCGCAAATGCCCAGACAACGCAGCCGACCGCTCCGAGCAGAAGCGCCGCAACCCAACCGAACCGGTTGGTCTTCTTGCTGCAGATGCCGCCCCAGAGCGCCGCACCGATCACGGATATCCACGCTGCAATAGTGGAGAAGATATAGAGGATTGCCATATTCCAGCCCTTTTGAGCTGCGAAAGCCGGAATGGTCACGTTCAGGGAGTCGTACACGATCAAGCTCATCAGCAGTATGCTGAAGAACGCCAGAATGAGAATTACCCATCCTTTTTTACCGAAATTGCTTTTTGCTGTGCCATCAGACTTAGACATGAGAGACCCTCCAATCAAAAATGTGATTTTCTGAAGCGTCCACCGAGCATCAGTGGAGCTAATATAATTATAGTACTCTGGTCTTACCAGTACATAATCACTATTTTCGGGTTTATCATGCGATTTGGTTATGATTGATGATCATATATGATTTGATTTTTCATAAAAATCAGCTTTATATATATGGTTTCATTCATTTTATGGAAATATCAAAAGATAACTGATTGTGAATATGTGTTCGTCTTGCGAAAACGAACTGGTTATGAAATAATAGTGGAGAGGTGGATAGCCGCATGACTCTGACCAATATTCGATTCTTTGTGGAAGCAGCAAAGTGTGAGAATTTTACACAAGCAGCCCGTCAGCTCTATGTATCGCAACCGGCGCTGAGTAAGCAGATTGCGCAATTGGAGCAAGAAGTTGGCGTGCTCTTGTTTGAGCGGGTCAATCGCAGCGTGCGTCTCACAAACGCAGGACGATATCTTTATGAGCAGTTCCGCGATCTGCCGGCAACAACGGATCATGCGCTGGAGTACACGCGCGCAATCGGTCGCGGCGTAATCGGCGATCTGTCGATCGGGATCCTAGAGGGACAGGAGATCAATGATCCAATCCTCATGAGGCTGCATGAGTTCGGCTTGAAAGCGCCTACGCTGGACATCCGCTTGGAACGCAACGGGTTTTCGAACTTGCGCAATGGGCTGCTCAACAACCACTACGATCTCATTATTACTCTTTTATTTGAAGCGAAAAGCATTCCCGGGGTGCAATATATCGAGCTGCTGCAACAATACGGAGTGATCGCAATCAGCCGACACAACCCGAAGGCGATGATCAACGAGCTATCACTTTCCATGTTGGCAGAAGAGAATTTCATTGCGATATCGCCGGATGAGTCTCCGAACGGATATGCAATGCTGCTGGAGCAATGCAAAAATGCCGGATTTACGCCGCATATTGTGCGGCTGTTGAATTCACTTGAAAGCTTGCTTCTCTGTGTCGAGGCGGGCATGGGGATCACGACGCTTGATCAAAACACGCGTCTTGAGCACAACACGGAAGTGCGCAGCATTCCAATTCCGAATAGCGCGCCGTCCAGCGTATGCGCGGTTTGGCTGGAGACAAATCGGAATCAAACCGTTCGCCAGCTGGTGACGGAACTGCAAATGAAAAGGGACAGCTAGTTAACTATCTGTCCCTTTTAGTATTGTCCCAATCATAATATTGATTATTAGACCAGAAGCTATAACGTCAAATCCTCTGCAAAAAGGTTGATATGATCGCGCATGATTTTCTGTGCCTGCGGAACATCTTGCTTTGCGATCGCCTGATAAATCTCGCGGTGCGTTGAAAGAATCTGTCCCATCATGTCCCGCTTTTCTTTCGCGGTTTTTTTGATGAATGCTTCCTCCAGCTTATTCGTTATGAGTTGATGCATGACGCGGTTCACCATGCTAGATACACGGTTGCCGCCCGCCAGCGCTAGCGCACGGTGAAACTGAAGATCATAACGCACAAATTCCGAGAAATTGTTGCCCACGAGTTCGGATTGAAGGATATGGCGCAGGATATGGTCTAAATCTTCCTGCGAACGGCGTTGTGCAGCCCAACCGGCGGTTGCAATTTCGTTGAGCGCTCGGTACTCGAGTAATTCGCTATTGCAAATCTGATTGAGCGTCAGCATTGTCTCCAGCGGTTGTTCTACCGAGAGGCTTGTGGGCTCCACAATGACTGCGCCGCCGCTGCTCGGCAGTGTTTTGATCAGCTCGGAACGCTCCAGCATGCGAAGTGCTTCTCGGATGGTAGGGCGGGAGCGCTCAAACATTGCCATCATCTTGCGCTCGGAAGGGAGTCGGTCGCCTGGTTTTAGTTCTCCAGAAATGATCAACTCGGAAATCTGTGTATAAATCGCGCCGGTAGCGTGCTCGGATGGAACTGGCGCAAATTGAATCGTGCTTTCGTTGCGTTTTGCCATTGAGATATACCTGTTTTTGTATTTGATTTTTCTCATTATATTACTCGTTCAGCAACAAAAGCAAGACAGACGGCTTCTGAGCCTGGTTTCGGGGCAAAATCAGCCGGTGTGAGGTATGTTAGTGCGCTGTGCGGACGGAACTCGTTGTAGTCCCTTCGACAGCGCACTACTTTGGCTCTGGCGTCATCCAGAGACATGAACCAGTTTTTGTTCGAGCATACATACCGGGAAAACGAGTAGGACGTGAAACCATATGACTCAGATAAAAGATGTCGCTCTGCTTGACGGCAACTGGCTTTGTCAAAGCCAAGATAGTTATATGAATCGCCAATATTGACAAATGACAGGGCGGAAAGAATCTGTAATACTCATATTAGCGCATGACAATTCCCCCAAAGCACTTTGCAAGATTGCGTACTTTTTTCAATTCACGGTTAAGAGCATTCAGCAAGAACACGCATCATTCTATTAAAAACGCACAAAACAATAAAAACGAGCGCATTCGCGCAAGAAATACGGAGGATATTCCAGTGAGCCATTTGAAGATTCAACAGGGGTTTGAACTTGCGAAAGAAGCATACGCTTCCTACGGCGTCGACGTCGAGGCCGCGATTGCGCGAGCGGATGCTATTCCCATCTCCATGCATTGCTGGCAGGGGGACGACGTCATCGGCTTTGACGGCTCGGATTCGCTCTCCGGCGGCATCCAGACAACGGGAAACTATCCCGGACGCGCACGCACACCCGGGGAGCTCCGCGACGATATCGACAAGGCGATTTCGCTAATCCCCGGCAAAACAAAGCTGAATCTGCACGCCTGCTATGCTGAGAAGAATGGCAAAGCGATTGATCGCGACGCATACACGATCACGGAGTTCTCCGGTTGGCTGGACTGGGCAAAAGCAGGAAAGATCGGACTGGATTTCAACCCGACATACTTCTCGCATCCCATGATGGACGGGGATTTTTCCCTGAGCAGCTATGATGAAAACAAGCGCCGTTTCTGGATTGAGCACGGCAAGCGTTGTCTGGAGATTGCAGGCGCGTTCGCGCAGGGCACCGGACAACCCTGCACGGTGAATTTCTGGATGCCGGACGGATACAAAGACACCTGCGTGGATACCGTTACGCACCGGGAGCTCATGACGCAAGCGCTTGATGAGGTTTTCGCGATTCCTTACGACAAGAAGAACGTACTCGCATCGGTCGAAAGCAAGCTCTTCGGCCTTGGCGTCGAGAGTCACACGGTTGCTAGCCATGAATATTCGCTTGGTTATGCCATCAGCCGCGGCGTGCTTTATACGCTGGATGCCGGACATTTTCACCCCACTGAAGTCATCAGCGCGAAGATCTCCGCCGTGCTCCAGTTTGTGGAGCAGATTCTGCTGCATGTCAGCCGCGGCGTGCGTTGGGACAGCGATCATGTCATCACGCTGGATGACGAGCTGCAGCGCATCATGGATGAAATCGTTTGGAATCGCTATGAGAACCGCGCATTCATCGGGTTGGACTATTTTGACGCTTCGATCAACCGCATCGCGGCCTGGGCGGTCGGCATGCGCAATGCCCGTAAAGCGATTCTGAATGCCTGCCTTGCGCCGGTTGAAAATTTTCGCGCGGCGGAATACAGCGCGGACTTTACCGCCCGCCTCGCACGGCTGGAAGACCGCAAAACGCTACCGTTCGGCCTCGTCTGGGCATATTATTGCGAATCGAAAGGCATAGCGCCCGATGGAATGTGGCTTGAGGAAGTGAAAGCCTACGAACGGGATGTTTTAAGCAAGCGCTGAAATGCGCAGAAGAACTTGCGACAATAAGGATCAGGGGAACTATGGATGAGCACTTTTCTAACTAAACACAAATCTCTTTTAAATGATTACGCACGGCTCTCGCAGAGCGCGGGTGCGAGGAAAGATTATGTACAGGGCGGCGGCGGCAACACCTCTGCTAAACTAGATGATCATCTGATGGCAGTGAAGGCCTCCGGGTTTTGCCTTGGAGACGTTACGCCCGATCATGCTTATGCGGTGATGGACTATGCCGCCATCCGCGCATTCTATCGCGGCCAAGAAGCCGCAGATTTTGAAGACGCGGAAAAGGCCGGCTCCGAGCTGGCAATGGCAAACACAATCCCGGTGGAGGATTTACCCGCGCTGCGCCCTTCCGTCGAAGCGGGGTTTCATTCGCTTCTGGGTATGTTTGTGATCCATAGCCACAGCGTCTATACAAACTTTGCCTGCTGTGCAATCGAGATGCAAACGATCCTCAGTGATGTGCTCAAGGGTGTGGACTTTTCCTGGGGCGTGGTGCCGTATATCGATCCCGGCGCGCGGCTTTCGTTCGCCATTCGGGATGAACTCGATCGTGTAGAGCGTTCTACGGGAAAGATTCCCACCGTGCTGTTCATGCAAAACCACGGCTTGATCGTACACGAAGAAACCGCGGACAAGTGCCTCACACTGCACAATGCGGTGAATGCGCGGTTTGCCGCTTTCTTTGGCATCGCTTCGGATGTGTTTGACACGATGGATTTGGAAGCGTATATTGCAAGGCGTTTGCATTCGCGCAAGTATGAAGGGACTTTCTTTATCGAAACGCCGCTTTATCCCGACCAGATGGTGTTCTTTATCGGGACTTTGGGATTTGGTGCAGGAGAACCGCAGGTGGGCGAGGTACTACTCGACCTAACCAGCGGAGAAATCCGTTCTGCCGCGGGAGAAGCACAGATGCGCGTCGTCACGGAAACGATCGCAGCGGTTCTTTTTATTCAGGAACAGATTGAAAAAAAGGGGTATACACTCTCGACCATGGGCGAGAAAGCCAAGCATTTCATCGCAAACTGGGAGAGCGAGAAGTATCGAAAGTCTCTGCTTGGAGCGAAAGCATGAAGCACCTCAACCTGCTTGCGTTCGATCTTGGCGCCTCCAACGGACGCGCCATGCTCGCGCGTTTCGACGGATCGCGCATGAAGCTGACCGAATTGCATCGCTTTGATAACACCATGATGAAAACAGGCGGCGTGCACCGCTGGGATGCGGAGTGTCTCACACAGCAACTCAAGCATGGTTTTCTGGCATGCAACGCAGAGACGAACGGGCAGATTGACTGCTTTGGCATCGACACATGGGGCGTGGATTTCGGCCTTTTGAACGCGGCAGGTGAACTTATCGAAAACCCGCGCTGCTATCGCGACGCGACGGATGAGGAAATGCTCGCGAGTTGGCAGATTGCCTCCAAAGCGGAGATTTTTGCTCGCACCGGAATCGCTGCGATGAACTTCAATACCATTTATCAGCTGGTGCGCCGCGTCAAAGAGGGGGATTCCGCGCTCAAGCAGGCGAAAACACTGCTGCTGATGCCGGATCTGCTGGGCTACTTACTCACGGGAGAGAAACAAAGCGAATACACCAACGTCACCACGACGAACCTTTACAATGTTTCGCGACAGGACTGGGATTTTGATCTGATCCGCAAACTCGGCATTCCAGGTAGCATCTTTACGCCCATCGACCGCGCGGGAACGCTCCGTGGACGGCTGTTGCCGAACATTGCGGCCGAGCTGGGCGTTTCACAGATTCCGTTTGCGACGGTCGGAACGCACGATACGGCTTCCGCTGTTGCTGCGATTCCCGGCGAGGGCAGTTTTGCGTTTTGCTCCTCCGGCACATGGTCGCTCTTTGGCATTGAGAACGACGAGCCGTTGCTGGAGGACTCCATCTATCAGGCGAATTTTTCCAATGAGGGCACGGTGCAGGGCGGATTCCGTCCGCTCAAGAATATTATGGGGCAGTGGATCATGCAGGAATGCCGCCGTGAGTGGGTGGGACAAGGGATTGAACTGAGCTGGAAAGAGATTGACGAGTTGACAGCGAAAGCTGCGCCGTTTGCATCTATCATCGACCCGGACGATGTACCGTTTTTCTCCGCGGGAGATATGTGCGGCAAGATCGTGCGCTATTGCTTGCGTACTGGGCAAAAGACGCCGGAAGCTCCAGGCGAATTTGCGCGCTGCGTCTATGAAAGCCTCGCGCTGAAATATCGCTGGGCCTTGGAATGGCTGGAGAAGATGAAAGGCGCGCGGATCGACACACTCAATATCACCGGCGGTGGCATCGGCAACACGCTGCTTTGTCAGATGACGGCAGATGTGTTGGATCGTCGTGTGGTGGCTGGCCCAGCTGAGGGATCTGCGATGGGCAACGCGCTCATGCAGGCGGTAGCGCTCGGTGCAATAAAAGACATTACCGAGGCACGCGAGGTCGTGCGCCGCTCGGTTGAACCGATGATTTACGAGCCCAAGCACACACAGGCTTGGGAAGATGCTTACGCAAGGCTACTAGGCAATATGGAGATGAGATAACACATGATCGACATGACAAAATGGGAGCAGATCGCTGCTCAGCAAATACATAATCGGAAGAAGATCACGGGTCGCCTCGGCGGCAAGATCGCGATCGTGACCGGCAGTGCGCAGGGATTTGGCAAGGGCATCGCGGAGGAACTCTACCGCGAGGGCGCGTGCGTGGTGATTGCCGATCTCAATGAGCCGCTGGCGCAGGATGTCGCCGCGTCTTTGGGCGAGCGCGCGGTCGCTGTGAGGGCGGACGTATCGAGCGAAGAGAGCGTCGCCGCGATGATCGCAGCTTGCGTGGAGACGTTCGGCGGGCTGGACTTACTGGTCAGCAACGCGGGCGTGCTCAAAGCGGGGTCGCTTGACGAGATGGAGAAAAAAGATTTCGAGTTCGTCACGAGCATCAACTACACCGCGTTCTTCACCTGTGTGAAATACGCCCAGCGGATCATGCGCGCGCAGTTTACGGCGGATGCTTCGTGGATGGGCGATATCATCGAGATCAACAGCAAATCCGGCCTTGAGGGCAGCAATAAGAATTTCGCCTACGCGGGCGGAAAGTTCGGCGGCATCGGCCTCGTCGAAAGCTTTGCGCTGGAGCTCGCGCCCTACAACATCAAGGTCAACGCAATCTGCCCCGGGAACTACTACGATGGCCCGCTCTGGAGCGATCCCGAGCGCGGTCTGTTTGTGCAATATCTGAACACGGGCAAAGTGCCTGGTGCAAAGACGATCGAGGATGTAAAGCAATTTTACCTCGCAAAATCGCTGATCAAGCGCGGGTGCCTACCGAGCGATGTCGCAAAAGCGATCTTCTATGCGGTGGAGCAGACCTACGAGACGGGCCAGGCGATTCCTGTGACCGGCGGACAGGTGATGTTGAGATGATTGAACTTTCGCTGCTCAAAGAATTGAATTTGGGAACAAGCGAAGATCGCCTATCAGCGCTTGCGCGCGCGACAGCGCGCTCCAATTTCCCTCCCGTTGACCCGCGGATGGTTAACAACCACATCCACACGAGCTATTCATTCTCTCCCTATTCGCCCAGTGCCGCGGTCTATTCCGCGCGCGCGGAAGGACTCGCCACCTGCGGCATCGTGGATCACGACAGCATCGGCGGGGCACGGGAGTTCATTGAGGCGGGGAAGATCGTCGGGATTCCGACGACCATCGGCATCGAGACGCGTGTTTCATTCGAAAAAACATCCCTGAAAGATCGAAGGACGAACAACCCCGACCAGATTGGCAACAGCTATATGGTGCTGCACGCCGTGCCGCATCAGAACATTGAACAAGTGCAGGCTTATTTCGCGCCCGTTCGCGAAAAGCGAAATGCGCGCAACAAAGCGATGATCGAGCGCATCAACGCGCTGTACGCCGCAGACGGTGTTTCGATTGATTTTGAGCGGGATGTGCTGCCGCTGTCGCAATCCGCCGCTGGCGGAAGCGTCACCGAGCGGCACCTCATGCTGGCGCTCGCGCGGCAACTGCTCAAGCTCGGCAAAGCGAAGCTACCGGAAGGCGCAAGCGAACTGGAGATCATGCTCGCGGAATATGACCTTGTCGGCACACTCAAAAAGGACTGCATCCCGCAGGTGTTCATTGACGCGACGGAAGAATGCCCGACGCTCGGCGAACTCGTGCGGTTTTCCGGCGAAGTCGGCGGAATCCTCGCCTATGCGTACCTTGGCGACGTGACCAGCAGCGTCACAGGCGATAAGAAGGCGCAAAAGTTTGAGGACGATTATCTCGACGAGCTGTTTGAGGTGGTTTTTCAGGCGGGCATCCGCGCGGTGACCTATATGCCAACGCGGAACGCGCAAGCGCAGATTGAACGCCTGCGCAATCTTTGCGAGCGATACGGCATGATGCAGATCACCGGAGAGGACATCAACTCCCCGCGGCAAAGCTTTATCATACAGAAGATGAAGGAAGAGCAGTTCAGCAATCTGATCGAGAACACATGGAAGCTCATCGATCACGAGAACGGTAAATAGAAACGCTGGATGGACAGCATAACATCAAAAGCAGCAACCTCAAAGGAGAAAAAAGCATGAAGACAAGAGCGGTTCGCATCTACGGCGCGCAGGATCTGCGGCTGGAAGAGTTTGAGTTAACCCCCGTCGGCGACGATGGCGTTCGTTGCAAGGTCATTTCCGATAGCCTTTGCATGTCCTCGTATAAGGTCTACATGCAAGGCGCGGCACACAAGCGCGTGCCGGACGACGTAGCCACCAACCCCACCATCATTGGGCACGAGTTCTGTGGCATTGTAGACGAGGTCGGCAAAAACTGGGCGCACAAATTCAAAGTGGGCGACGGCTTTGTCATCCAGCCCGCGCACTCCTATCAAGGTGCGCTGACTGCTCCCGGCTACTCCTTCCGCGAATGTGGTGGCGACGCGACCTATGTCAACATCCCGTGGGAAACGCTGCACATGGATTGCCTCTTGCCGTATAACAGCGATGTCTATTTTTTCGGCTCGCTGGCGGAACCCATGAGCTGCATCATCGGCACCTTCCACGCGATGTATCACACCCGCGACGGCGAATATGTGCACGATATGGGCATCGTCGAAGGCGGCAAGATGGCGTTGCTTGCGGGCGTCGGTCCGATGGGGCTTGGGTCGATCGACTACGCGCTGCACTGCGATAGAAAGCCCAGTTTGCTTGTTGTCACCGACATCGACGACGCGCGTCTGGCTAGAGCTGCATCCATCTATACCGTCGAGCACGCGAAATCTTGCGGCGTGGAGCTGCACTATGTCAACACGGGCAAGCTCGAAAACCCCGTTGAAACACTCAAAGCTCTTTCCGGCGGAGATGGCTATAACGATGTGATCTGCTTTGCGCCCGTGAAACCCGTTCTCGAGCAGAGCGACGCGATCCTCGCAGTGGACGGTTGCCTGAACTTCTTTGCAGGCCCCGGCGACACGCAGTTTTCCGCGATGATGAACTTCTACAACGTGCACTACAACCGCACGCACGTCGCCGCAACCAGCCACGGCAACACGGATGATATGCGCGAGGCGATCACGATGATGAACGCCGGGCTCCTCAACCCCGCCGCGATGATCACGCACATCGGAGGGCTCGATTGCGTGGTCGAGACCACCGCAAACCTGCCGAAGATCCCCGGCGGCAAGAAATTGATCTATACCCAGATCGACCTGCCGCTCACTGCGATTGCCGACTTTGCCGAAAAAGGCAAGACGGACGCGATGTTTGCCAAGCTCGACGAACTCGTGAAGGCCAACAACGGGCTTTGGAATGCAGAAGCAGAGAAGTATCTGCTGGAGATGGTGATGAAGTAAAAAACAAACAGGGATGGCCTTCGAGTCATCCCTGTTGTTTTCTAAGATGATGTTGCATTTTTCAGTCCATGTTTTCGTAAGACGCGGGTTCGCTGCCCTGATACCAGCGCTGGCGATAGGCACCAGGTGTGATTCCTTCGTGCTGTTTAAACAGGCTGATGAAATGCCCAATATTAGAGATCCCGACATCCATCGAGATCTGGCTGACAGAGAGCTTTGTGGTGCGCAGCAACTGCTTGGCGCGCGTCAGCCGCGTCTGAATCAAATATTCGTTGGGCGAAAGTCCCATATAGCGCTTGAATAGCTTTTGGATGTAAAATTTATTGATGGAGAGTGTTTTGCTCAGCACATCCAGCGTGATCTGCTCCGTATAGTGCGCGTTGATGTAGGAGCGCACATCCACGATGTACTCTGGTAGTCTGCTTGCCTCCTTTTGATGTGAGGCCGCGCTGATGCAGCGGGTCATGAGCATGGTAAGAAGACCCGACGCCTGCACGTCATCGAGCAGATTGTTGCCTCCGTTTTTATAAAGGGCAATGAGGTTTTCCAGCGTGCTGCGCACGGCGACATCCGCGTCGATATTCATCAGCGGATTGCCGCCGTTCTGGGCGAGAAACAGCTCGTAATACGCTTTTGCGGTCTGCCCGTAGAAATGCACCCAGAGGATGCGCCAATCACCCTTCTCCGGGGATGTGCGGTAATACTGCGGTTTTTCACAGTCGATCCAGAAGATCTGACCGGGCTTGACGGCGCAGACGTTGCCTTCGTATTCCAAAATTCCTTCGCCGGATATGCAATATTTGATCAGGTAAGAGGGCAGGTTTGCGCGGCGGGTGAAGTAATTTCTGCCCGCAATGAAATCGCCGAGCTCCTGCACATAGGCGATGGATCCTTTCGCAACCTGACTTGGGGTTGCGGTGATCCAAATGGAATGCTCATCCAGATCGAGCTGATAGCTTAATGAAACCTGAGTCATGGTGTTCTCCTTGTCAAGATTCCGTAATCTTACGCCAACTCTGGAAAGTGACAATGCACGAAATAACGGATATTCTAGTATTATTAGATCATTTACTGTGCAACTTCAAAGAAGTACAAGTATCATTCCGCCAACCGGCAATTTCAAATTCTTCTACACCATCATACCAATATTCTGCAATCTAATACAAGTAGGGTGCAACAATGGAACGTTTTACGTGGAAAGCTTACATCCTTCCCGTTATGCTGAACGAGTATATCAAACGGCACGACGAGATTTGGCCGGACATGACGCAGGTGCTCAACGACGCGGGCATTCGCAACTACACCATCTGGACAAATGGTTCCAAACGGCTTTTACGCATCACTGCGACATGAGCGTTGGCCACAATGCATCGCTATTAGAAAAAATGGCAAAGTTGATCGGAATTGAATGTGTTCGTGTGAATCTGTGAGTCATTTAAAAAACGCTCGACAAGGTCCCCTACATCGCGAAATGCGATGTAGGGGTACCTAAATTCATAGGTCTGCACGCTTACAATTCAACAGGAAAGGGCATCGCGTTTCGCGATACCTTTTGAAAAACAGTTTTGATATGGATATACAAACTGTTTATCGATAAATACCCGAGAAGTGGATTTGTTTTTCAGAGCAACAATTTATAAGACTTTCATAAATTTAAGCCCCTACGTCGTGAAACACGATATAGGGGTTCTTTGATTATTTGATCTTCGACTTGTGTTTTATATTAACTTGATATTGAGAGGGGGCCGTGAAACACGATGCTAGGGAGTAGTCTATTATTGGATATGGGAATTTTACATAAGCAAAAAGGGGGTCACGAAACGCGACCTCCTTATAGTTTAAAGGCGTATGCAAGCAGGACAACATTTCGCATGTGCAGTATCAAACTTACACTTCATCAATCTGCTGCCGAACCCACTCATCCACAATTGTGTTTCTATATTCTTTATACCCCGGAACGTTCTTTTCAAGTACATCACGCAGCATAATCTCCAGCATCAACCCGTCTTCGATATGGAGATTATCAAACACCTGTAAGAATTGGTTGACTGAGCTTTCTAACTCCGGCAGCGGTTGAGGAAGCTGATTGATTGAACAAATGAAAGTATTGGCTGTTCTCAGTATTTTTTGGAAGGCTTGGCGGATACCGATCAGAAGCGCGTTCTCAAGTCCAGGCATCGGAAGATCAGAATTCTTCATATAAAATGATTGTAATGAATTTATAAGTTGTGCTTGTAATGCACGCTGCCAGTCCTGCAACGCCACCTGATCCGGCAAATGGCGTACATTGGAATTGCCAAGCAGATAATCCGTAGTAGTGCAGAAAAACTGCGCGAGACGACAAACCGTCTCGTAGTCTGGACTGTTCTTTTCGTTCTCCCATTTGTTATATTTGGATGCGTCGACGCCGAAGGCTGCGGCGCATTCTTTTTGACTGAGTTCTTTTTCTTTCCGTAATCCGATTAACCGTTCACCAAACATATTATTGCACCTCATTGCCATTATAATTGCGAATAACGCAAAAATCAATATGGAAAAGAATATTGCGCAAATTAACATATAGTTCATAAAAAGGCATTGACGATTGCGTATAGCGCATATATACTACATGTAGTAGCGAGAAACGCAATTGTCACTATAGATTGAGAGGAAGACATGGACAAGATCGCAATGAATGTAAAAGAGATGGCGAAACATCTGGGGGTGAGCGCCTATACAGCGTATCAGTTGACGAAGCGACCGGGATTTCCGACATTGAAAATTGGAAAGCGAATCGCCATTCCTGTCGAGCAGTTCATGGACTGGATAGTGAGGCACGCAGGCAATGATTGAACGCAGGAAGGATTGTAGGGGCGACGGCAAGCACCTGGCTGAGGAGAGAAACCTTGGCGAAGCCGAAATAATTGCAGGGGATAGGTATGTCCAGAAGCAGCAGCAGGAAGTATAAACGATACCGACAAGCACATCCGAAGGAGCCGAAAGAGGCCAAACCGGAGCAAGAACATCAAAGCGCGCGCCAGCGCTACTTTGGAGAAATGCAACCGCGCCGCGAAGATGGGGTGATCGATCTTACCCCATATGCTGCGGCAATTGGTCAGGAATTGATCTCAACGGTACAATACGATAACAGCAGAAGCATTGTAAAACGCAGGGGCCGTCCGATGAAGCAGAGAGCACAAATATAATGTGCTCTTTTTTGTTACCACGAAAGCAACAGTTTAGGGGGAAACACGTTTGATCGATTTTCAACGAATCCGACAATCGACGGATATCGTAGCGATAGCAAAGTGGCTGGGATTGGAGGTACATGGCGAGAAAGCGAGGTGCCCGTTTCACCAAGATCGTACACCCTCACTTTCGTTCAAAGATGGACGATTCAAATGCTTCGGTTGCGACGCTTCCGGGGATGCAGTCGATCTGGTTGCAAGAATGAAGGATATTAGTACGCTGGAAGCCGTGACGCAGGTAACAGAAGTATTTCATTTGGATGAATGTTCTCCAACGACAAGGAAGCCCACGGAGTTTAAGGAGCCGCATTTGCAGGAATATATTGACAATACGATAGAAACATTCGCCGTTACGCGTCAGGCGCAGGATTATTTAGAATTGCGGGGCTTCAGCGGCGAAAGCATGTTGCGGTTTCGATTTGGGTTTGACTCGGGAAAAAACGCGATTGTGATTCCTTACGGATTTGAATCGACGTATTACATATCCCGTAGCCTAGTGGGGAAGCAGTTTTTCAAACCTCGAACCGAAGTTGCTGGACCCGAACCGCTTTTCTACGAGGAATCGCTCGATCAGGATGAACCTGTATTTGTCGTTGAGAGTGCATTTTGCGCTCTTTCGATCATGCAAGAGGGTGGTTACGCAGTCTCGCCAAACGGAACGGCGGCAAATAAGTTCATCGGTGCTTTGAAGAAAAGAGCATCGTTACCACCGATGATCGTCTGCATGGATCGGGATGAAGCGGGAGCGATCGCAACAGAAAAGATTTGTGATCAATTAAAAGCCTTACGGATTGTGCACCTTACCACAACGACTCCGGAAGGTTATAAGGATCCCAATGAGCTTCTGATGAGCGATCCGGGTTTGTTTAGCGCTTGGCTACGGGATGCAGTTGAACAGGCAAAAGAGCTGCCACCGATAGAGAAACGGATTCGGAGAAATGGAATCACTGTGCCAGCGAACTTATATACGTTATGCCCTGAAAGCAATGAGAGATTTAAGAGTTCGGACATCGGAAACAGCAGGTTGTTCGCTGATTTTTATAAAGATATCGTTCGATACGTGCCCGAACGAAAGCTCTGGTACGTTTTTGACGGTATGCGATGGATTCCTGATGTTGGCAACCTGAAAACCATGGACTTATGTATGGAACTCGCTGACATCTTATTGGTGTATGTCGCCGGCATTGAAGATGATGATTTAAAAAGGAAATTCGGCGATAACTGGTGGAGGTGGCAAATCCGACGCACACGGGAGACCATCCTAAAGGATGCCCAGGGCGTCTACCCCGTTCATATGACCGAATTCGATGTGAACCCGTATTTGCTTAATTGCCAAAACGGGACGTTGAATCTGAAGACAAAGGAGTTCTTGCCTCACGATGCCAATGACAAACTGACAAAGATTTCGGATGTCATTTTCGACCCTGACGCCCATTGCGAACGGTTTGATGCGTTCATAAATGAGATCATGAGCGGCGACCGGGAAAGAGCTGATTTCTTGCAGAGATCGTTGGGATATGCTCTGAGCGGCGATACGCGTTTTGAATGCCTGTTTATCCTCTTTGGTGCGACGACGCGCAATGGCAAAGGTACGCTCATGGAGAGCGTATTAAATGTGATGGGTGATTATGGCAGCACGGTGCGTCCCGAGACGATCAGCATGAAGCAAAATGTCAGCAGCCAGAACCCAACCGAGGATATTGCGCGGCTCGCGGGAATCCGATTTGCCAACATCTCGGAGCCGAGCAGAGGATTGCTGCTCAATGCTGCTCAGGTAAAGAGCATGACGGGGAACGATACGCTCAATGCGCGATTCCTCCATGAAAACAGCTTCGATTTCCAACCCCAGTTCAAAATCTACATGAACACGAATTATCTGCCGGTTATTACGGATATGACGCTGTTTTCCAGCGGAAGGATCATGATTATTCCGTTTGAGCGCCATTTTGAGGTGAACCAGCAGGACAAAACGTTGAAGCAAACGTTCGTCGCACCGGAGAATCAAAGCGCCATCTTGAACTGGTTGCTTGAAGGTTACTGCGCGGTAAAGTGGGAAGGTTTAAATTTGCCGGAATCGGTGCGTTTCGCAACCGAGCGGTATCGTCACGAGAGCGATAAGGTTGGACTCTTTATCGAAGATGAAATGGAGCCGATCTCGAATGCCGAAGAACGTACCTCCGCGGTATACGACCGATACAAGAAATGGTGCGACGCGAATGGTTGCTTTGCGGAGAACACTCGAAACTTCAAGCAGATTCTGGCAATGTATGGGCGCGTAGAGCGGAAGCGGCCTTATGCTGGAGGCAGCGAAACAACGATGTTCATCGGTTTTCGGCTGCGATTTGACAAGGACGGATTTACCGAATATAAGGGAAAAATTCCGTTTGATTGACCCTCTGTCGCAACTTGTCGCAAGTAATATAGGTTATGTGTAAAGAAAGCTCTTTTTTATATGTATAACCTAAAATCCTGCGACAAGATGCGACAAACCTCAAACAGCCCGAATTTCGGGCTTTTTTGTAACGGATACAGAAAGGAGCATTCAGCGAACATGCTGGAAAAAGATATCACCGCAGCAATCATGCGGATTTTGAAGATGGTTCCACGTTGCTTTGCTTGGAAAGAGCATGGCGGTATGTACGGGACGGCGGGCATCCCCGATGTGATCTGCTGTTTGGACGGACAATTCTTCGCCTTTGAGGTGAAGACGCCGGAGTGCAGTGTGACAAAGCTGCAGGAGCGCACGATTCACAAGATCAAGGTCGCTGGCGGCCACGCGTATGTGGTTCGGTCGGTGGAGGATGTGAAAGCCGTGCCGTGGGCATACGCGGGAATCGACTTTTGACAAGGGAGGGTTCAAATGAGCACAAAGGATTACCTTTCACAGGCATACCGGATCGACCAGCGGATCAACAGCAAGCTGGCGCAAGTGATGTCCCTGCGCGACCTATTGGGCAAGGCGACTGGAACACTGTCCGGTTCGCCGAAAGCGGCGACGCCCAACCCACACTCCATGGAGGATACCATCGCCAAGATGGTGGATCTGGAGAACGAGATCAACGAAGACATCGACGCGCTTGTCGATCTCAAGGCGGAGATTATGCGGCGCATCAAACGAGTGGAGAACACGGAGTACCAGACGATTCTGGAACTGCGGTATCTGTGCTTCAAGCGGTGGGAGGTTATCGCAGTAGAATTGGGATATGATCTGCGTTACTTGTATAAGCTGCATGATCAGGCGCTGGAAGCATTTAATTTCTAAATTGGACAGGAAAAGACATTGAAAGACACCCTGACACCTGTGAGATAATACAATTGCAAAAGATGGATTGGGAGCCTTCGCGAAGAACGCGAAGGCTCTTTTCCGTACCCGGGAGGAATATCATGCCGAGGAAACCCAAGCGTCCGTGCTCCTACCCGGGATGCGGGAGGCTGACAGATAGTCAGTACTGTGACGAGCACAGGCAATCCATCGATCGTCAGTACAACAAATACCTGCGAAACCCAGATACCAACAAACGTTATGGTCGCGCGTGGAAGAAACTCCGCGCGCGATTTATATTGCTGCATCCTTTGTGTGAGCAGTGCAAGAGCGACGGCAGACTCACTGCCGCCGAGGAAGTGCATCACATTCTGCCGCTGGCAAACGGTGGCACGAACGACGAGAGCAACCTCATGGCGCTTTGTAAGTGCTGCCATTCGAAGATTACGATCGGTAGTACTAACTCAAGACAGGAATAGTACATGGAATGACCCGGTGGGGTGATTTTACCTCTGTGACCTTTCCAACTGGACAACGCGGTCGGGTCACGTACAAACTTTCGCGGTTTCAAGAGGTCGGATAGGCCTCTATTTTTTTTGCAGGAGGAAACCCAAATGCCAAACGGTCACGGCGGGGCGAGATTAGGCGCGGGACAAAAGAAAAAGCCGCTCGCGGACAAGATGCTCAACGGTAACCCCGGCAAGCGTAGGCTGACCGTTGTGGAGTTTCCCAACACCGCCAACCTTCAGGGCAGCGATATGCCATTGCCAAGAGAGTTGCTTTCCGCCCGACAGAAGGATGGGCGCAACCTCGAAGCGGCGGAGATCTACGCGAACACATGGGATTGGCTCGACCAGCGCGGTGCGGCAAGGATCGTTTCTCCACAGCTGCTGGAACGGTATGCCATGAGTGCCGCGCGTTGGATCCAGTGCGAGGAAGCGGTCACGGAATACGGCTTCTTAGCAAAGCACCCAACGACGGGCAGCGCGATCCAGTCTCCGTATGTGGCTATGAGTCAAAACTACATGGCGCAAACGAATCGACTCTGGTATGAAATCTTCCAGATCGTAAAGGAAAACTGCGCGACCGACTACACGGGTGCAAATCCGCAGGACGATGTTATGGAGCGCCTGTTGACCGCGCGCAGGGGGAAATGAATGTGGATGAAATACAAGCGTTCATACGCGCTTTAAAATACCACCGCCTGACGAGCCAGCAGCGAAAGACACTGCGCGGACAAGCGCTCGCGGGGAACCTTCCCGCGGCGCAGGTCGGCTTACGGAAAATCGTCTCGAAAGGAATCCAGCATGGTCATTCAAACGCTGCCGGTCGATAAGCTAGTACCAGCGGATTACAATCCGCGCAAAGACCTCAAGCCCGGCGATCCCGAATACGAAAAGTTGAAGCGCTCGATTGCGGAGTTCGGATATGTGGAGCCGGTGATCTGGAACAAGACTAACGGCCATGTTGTCGGCGGTCACCAGCGCCTGAAGGTGCTGATCGATACCGGCGTGACCGAGGTGGAATGCGTTGTCGTTGAAATGAGCGAAAAAAAGGAAAAAACGCTCAATATCGCGCTGAACAAAATCAACGGAGAATGGGATAAGGATAAGCTGGTGTCGCTGATCTCCGACCTGCAGGGCGCTGACTTTGATGTATCACTGACCGGCTTCGACGCGCCGGAGTCGGATGCGCTGTTCAAGGATGCTCAACGTGCCGGCGTTCGGGATGATGATTTTGATGTGGACGCCGCGCTAAAAGAACCTGCGATTACGAAGCTGGGCGACCTTTGGCTGCTCGGCAAACACCGCCTAGTATGCGGTGACAGCACGAAGCGAGATGTGTTTGACCTTCTCATGGACGGTGTGCAGGCGAACCTCGTGGTTACCGACCCGCCGTATAACGTCAACTATGAAGGCAACGCAGGTAAGATCAAAAACGACAACATGACCGACAGCGCGTTTTACGATTTCCTGCTGGCTTCGTTTCAAAACTTGGAAGTCTGCATGGCGAACGATGCATCGATCTATGTGTTTCATGCGGATACCGAGGGCTTGAATTTTCGAAAGGCGTTCTCGGAAGCGGGTTTCTACCTTTCGGGCACCTGCATTTGGAAGAAGCAATCGTTGGTGCTTGGGCGGAGTCCGTACCAATGGCGGCATGAGCCAATTATTTTCGGTTGGAAGAAAAAGGGAAAACACCAATGGTACGCCGACCGTAAGCAGACAACGATTTGGGAGTTCGATAAGCCAAAGCAGAACACCGACCATCCGACCATGAAGCCTGTGGAACTCTTGGCGTATCCGATTTTGAACTCCAGCATGGCGAATTGCGTCGTGCTTGATCCATTCGGCGGCAGCGGCAGTACCTTGATCGCTTGCGAGCAGACGGATCGAACTTGTTTCATGGTCGAGTTGGACGAACGGTACTGCGAGGTGATCGTGAAGCGGTACATCGAACAGGTTGGTGGTTCCAATCAGGTGATGCTCGTCAGGGGAGATGTAAAGATTCTGTACAATGACATTTCCTAAAACACAGATAATTAGCTTGATATTCACACCCGAAAGAGTGATGTATGTGACTACCAAATCGAAAGGAAGGTATTCACAATGCAAATCAAGTACGACGTTACGGGGGACAGACGAAAGGCGCTGGTCGCGGTCATGCGGGATGTGCTGCAGGACACGACGCGATACCTCGGCGCGCCGAGCTTCGCGTTTCAGGTGGGGGCTTACACGGTCGACAAGAACGGTACGGTTACTTGCCCGGATAACACAGACGAGGTACAAATTGAAATGTTAATCCGCGAACTTGTTCACGATGGGTTTGTTGGCGAACGAGTCGGTGAACTGGCAAAGCCGATCATACAGGAAATGACCGAGACTCCGAAGGATGAAATTAAACCATCACAGGTTGACGATTTCGACAGGCTCTCGGTTGAGATTCCAAATGGTGGGATGACGCCCATTGCCATGGAAAACTTTCAACGACTGGTTGCGAGCAAAGCAACGCTGCTCAAGAAAGCGCTCGGAACAGACAGTCTGCCGATCACAGAACATGCGGATAGAATCGAGTTCGCATGGTTCCGACCGACAGACGACCAAACGGAGATCACTGCTTACTTCCTGCTGGTACAGGGACTCTATGATCTTGCGCGCACGCAGAAGCGCGTCAGCGCGACGGAACAGCAGGTAGAAAATGAAAAGTACACGTTCCGCTGCTTTCTACTTCGACTTGGATTCATTGGCACTGAATATAAACCGGCACGAAGCATCCTTTTGCGAAACCTCACAGGGAATTCTTCTTACGCGACGCTGAAGGATGATGATAATGAATCGAACCAAGTCTGAAAAGGCAGCGCTATATCGCTAATCCAGAAACAACGCAACCTGGGGCAATGTCGCCGCGACTGAGCGACTTACGACGCAAGTAGGACAAATTACCCCAATAGCGGCTGAAAACCAAACACTGCCGAACATGGAGGCTCACGCGAGCCTCCTTTTCGATGTCATGATAATAGCGGCGAAAGACGGAAAAGAAACTTTATAATGCTACAACTGAAAAACACGGTGAAGACGTCCGCTTTGGTGATGGATGTACTAACGACTAGGTAGGTCGACATCTCCGCGCTGATCGCGGGTACAGCGGAACATTTGATTGGCCAGATAAAGGAGAATTGAAAAACTTAGCAAGAGAGGTTCGGTTGGAGAAATACTGCCGAGCCTTTTTCCTTCCCCTTTTTCGTCAAATCATTCAACTCATCTCCTGTGTGTAATGATGACAGAAATTTAAAGGAAGGAGTAAATCGTATGACAGACAAACAACAGTCGAAGATTGTGGCTCTGCGACAGCAGGGTTATGGGTATATAAAAATCAGCCAGCAACTTGGTATTTCAGATAATACGGTACGTTCCTTCTGCCGCAGAAACGAACTTGTAAAAAGTACGAAAGCAGCAGTATCTCCATGTAAACAGTGCGGGAAACGGATTAAGAGACTGGCCGGGCGTAAACCGCGGACATTTTGCTCCGATGCATGTCGGTCATTCTGGTGGAATCATCATCTGGAGTGCGTGAACCGAAAGGCTTTTTATGATTTCAGTTGCGCGCATTGCAGCAAGCCCTTCTCGGCATATGGGAACATGAACAGGCGATATTGTTCTCATATTTGCTACATCGCTCATCGCTTTGACAAAGGGAATGACGGAGATGGATGATCGGTATCGCGCGAATCTGGAGAGTTACCTTGCTTCCGTGATGCAGGCAAAAAGGATGCTCGCGAAAGGGATCATCACATTGGCTGACTTTGCCCGTGTTGATGCCATAATGGCTGAGAAGTATAGGATTCCTAAGAACAGCCTATATCGCGGAATAGACTTGCTATTTCACTAGGATCGACGGTAATATGTCGAACTGGAAGGAGGTGATAGAATGCCAAGAACCCTGACGATGATCTCAAAACCGCCGAAACTACAACAAAAAATGCGAGTTGCGGCGTATGCCCGAGTCTCCTGCGGCAAGGATGCAATGCTCCATTCCTTATCCGCACAGGTGAGCTACTATAGCAAATTCATTCAACGCCACCCGGAATGGATCTATGCCGGCGTGTATGCTGACGAAGCAAAGAGCGGAACAAAAGACAATCGAGACGGATTTCAACAGCTGATAGCCGATTGCCGCGCTGGAAAAGTTGATATGATACTGACCAAGTCCATTTCCCGCTTTGCTAGAAACACGGTCTCTTTATTACAGATCGCTCGTGAGTGCAAGGCGCAGGGGGTGGACATCTATTTTGAAGAACAGAACATCCATACGATGAGCGGCGATGGTGAACTCATGATGACCATCCTCGCGGCATATGCGCAGGAGGAAAGCTTATCGGCAAGCGAAAATCAAAAATGGCGGATCATTAAGAACTTTAAAGAGGGAAAACCATGGAGCGGTACCATCCACGGATACCGCTACGAAAATGGAAAATATGTCATCGTTCCCGAGGAAGCAACGTTGATTCAGCAGATCTTTCAATTGTACCTGCTAGGGCATGGATACAACGCCATAGCCCAAAGGCTGAACGCGGAAGGCGCTAGAACACGCAATGACAAGCTTTGGTACCAGAGCACGGTCATGGCGATACTACGGAACGCTACATATACTGGAGATCTGATGCTGCAGAAAACCTATCGGGAAAATCATATGACGAAACGAAAGCGTTTCAATCAAGGTGAGCACGCGATGTTCCGGGTGGAGGAAGCTCATGAAGCGATCATCTGTAAAGAAACGTTCGATGCGGTGCAAAGGGAGATATCCCGCCACGTAGACAGTTACAAAAAGCCAGCAATCGATAAACCAGGACATCACTTCAATGGAAAGTTAGTATGCTGCGTTTGTGGCGGTAGCTATCACAGGAAGGAAACACATGGTGGGCCTGTTTGGACTTGCGGTAAGTTCAATCGGTTTGGTAAATCTGCTTGCGCGTCAAAGCATATACCGGAAGATATCCTCATGAGCGCAACCGTCGCGGTTCTGGGTTTCGCTACGTTTGACGAACAAGCCTTTCGCGACAGGATGGAGCGCATTCAGGCGTGCAATGAAAACACGCTGATATTTCGCTTAAAGGACGGAACCGAGACCAGTGTGAAATGGACAGACAAATCACGCAGACAGAGCTGGACAGATGAAATGAGAGAAGCCGCCCGACAAACAACCTTTGAGAGGAATAAAGCACAATGCCCAAAGTGACAGTTATACCTTCGACAGTGAACCTGCTGACGCATTTGCCGTCAGCCTCGGCAGAGAAGCGGCGCGTTGCCGGCTACGCTCGTGTTTCCACGGATAGCGATGAGCAGTTTATCAGCTATGAAGCGCAGGTCGACTATTATACGAACTTCATCCAGTCAAAGCCGGAATGGATGTTCATGAAGGTGTATACCGACGAGGGGATATCTGGCACCAACACAAAGAAGCGCGAGGGTTTCAAAGAAATGGTTGCCGACGCGCTTGCCGGCAAGTTCGATTTGATCGTGACGAAATCGGTCAGCCGTTTTGCTAGAAATACTGTAGACAGCTTGGTTACCATACGCAAACTGAAGGAAAACGGCGTTGAGTGCTATTTCGAGAAAGAGGGCATTTACTCTTTCGATGGCAAGGGCGAACTGCTCATCACGATAATGTCCTCGCTGGCGCAGGAAGAAAGCCGATCCATATCCGAAAACGTGACATGGGGTCAGCGGAAGCGCTTCTCGGACGGGAAGGTTCAAATGCCATACAAGCGATTCCTTGGTTACGAAAAAGGAGAGAATGGTAGGCCGTCCATCGTTGAGAGTGAAGCCGCAATTGTCAGACTCATTTACAGACTATATTTGGATGGGAGAACCGCAGCGGGAATTTGCAAACATCTTGAGCAACGGAACATTCCCTCGCCGGGCGGAAGCAACAAATGGAGCAAAACGACGGTCGACAGCATCTTAACCAATGAAAAGTACAAAGGTGATGCGCTTCTGCAGAAGAAGTTCACGGTGGATTTTCTGCAGAAAAAGATGAAAGCCAATGAGGGCGAAGTTCCACAGTACTACGTAGAAGGGAGCCACCCGGCAATCATTGTGCCGGACGAATGGGATCAGGTTCAGGTTGAAATCGCCAGACGGAAACAGCTTGGCAGGGCATATAGTGGAAAGAGCGTGCTCTCTTCCAAGTTGGTCTGCGCAGATTGCGGCGGGTATTATGGCTCCAAAGTGTGGCACTCGACTGACCGATACCGCAGGGTAATCTGGCAATGCAACGATAAATTCGAGAAAAAGTGCGGCACACCGGTTCTTGACACCGAAACGATTCAGAGGATGTTCATACAGGCGTATAACCAGATGATGGAGAATAAAACGCAGGTCATTGCGGATTGTGAGCTCATGCGCAGGACACTAACGGATTTGAGAGATATTGATGCCGCAATTGCGCGACTGAGTGAGGAATGCGAGATTGTGGCCGAGCTAGTCAGGTCGTTAGTCAAAGAAAACTCCTCGACTGCTCAATCGCAGGAAGAGTATTTGAAGAAATACGACAGCTTGAATAAGCGCTATGCGGATTTAGTATGCGAACTGGAAAAACAAAAAGAGGAACGAACTTCGCGGCAGCAAAAGGACAAAGCGATGTCGTTGTTTATCCGCACTCTGAAGAAGAGTCCGCTGGTGCTCGAAGAATGGGACGACACCATTTGGACGGTTATGGTGGAGAAGGGGATCGTTGGGAAGGATGGAGGTATGCGTTTCGTGATATTCAACGGTACAGAGCTAATGTTGAATACATAGCGGGTATGTTCAGATGCATCACATCAAACTCTCTCTCCAATGTAAAAAGCTTTTTCAACGATTGCGAGTTTTTGACTACTAAACGCATTTGGACAATTCTACATGCTTTAAAGAAGAGCTATCGACCCAATGGAGGTGCAACTCTAGTTAATGACATCATCCGTGCTAGTCGTTGGCTATAGTTTTTTTGCAGCGTGCATTTTGAATGCAGACAAATATTTTTCCGAATTCTTATCTAAGTGTTATAGCATATCTTGAACAGATTCCAGATGAAAAGATTAGGGATTGAAATTTTTTAGGAATGAAACAAAGAATTTTGACTTTTAGAGAGATATGTGGGTTTATACTACGAAAAGACTTAGGTGCAAGGTAATAATCAGCGTGATTTCGTTGCTTTGAAGTTGCGATAGCGCCTTGCGGACCAAAAAATGGAACACTTTAAATAACAAACTAATGATATGGTTATCACATGATTGCAGTTAGATAAAGATAGGAGCAAAGTTTGTATCTGTATTGAATCGAACAAGCAAAATCTACTGCAATTTTCTCTTGTCCTGAAGATAAAAAAATGTACAACAAGAAGAATATAGTTGATTGTATGAGCATATACGTAATGATATCTTTAGACCATAATAAATCACAATTATTATAAAAGTTCCAAATATTAAAAACTAGGCCACTTCTTTCATTTAATCTACTTAGGCTATATATCAAAAAACTTTATATAAGAGAGGGAATAACATGTCTCAAGTTTTCGCGAGTGCTGGCAGATATATTCAAGGGCCAGATGAAATTGAGCGGCTCTACGAATATTTAAAAAAACTCGGCACAAAGTTTCTTTTAATCGGTACCAAATCTAGGCTATCTGCGCTAAACGCGAGTATTCAAAAGGCCTTTTCGAGTCATGAAAGCAGTATGGAAATCGAATACTTTAATGGGGAGTGCACTAAAAAAGAAGTAAATCGATTAGTTGAAATAGCGCGAGCGAAGGAATGCAACTGTATTGTGGGAATTGGAGCTGGAAAAGTTATAGATACAGCAAAAGGTGTTGCATTTTATGGGAAATTCTCCTGCGCTATCGTTCCAACGGCCGCATCCAGCGATGCGCCGCTGAGCGCCTTATCCGTTTATTATCATGACGATGGTGTGCTTGACGAGGTAGTAATATATGATAAAAACCCTGATATCATCATTGTCGATACAAATGTAATTGTCGGAGCCGGTACAAGGCTGCTCGCCGCAGGTATTGGTGACGCGCTTGCCACTTACTTTGAAGCTCGCGGATGTATTGAGAATTTTCGTGATAATTTTGTTGGCGGAAAATTCACCAACTCATCGTGGGAACTCGCTAAACTGTGCTATCGGTTGCTCCTTGAAAGTGGAACGGAAGCAATGGCCGCCGTTAAGATCAAGCAAGTTACAAAGGCTGTAGATGATGTGATTGAAGCGAACACTCTACTAAGTGGATTGGGATTCGAAAGCAATGGTGTTACGGGCGCGCATTCCGTGTATTATGGATTTACGGTTCTACCGTCTCATGAAAAATATCTACATGGCGAGTTTGTAGCCTTTGGAACGATTTGCCTGCTAGTGCTGGAAAATAGGCCATCCAAGGAAATCGATGAAGTAATTCGGTTCTGTATGAGTGTTGGATTACCAACGACGCTGGAAGATTTGGAGATGGATAAACTGACCGACGATGAGATGGACAGAGTGGCTACAAAAGCAACAGCCGATGTCGAAACAATCCACAATGAACCTTTTATTGTCACAAAGGAATTGGTCAAGGCTGCAATTTTAACAGCAGACCAAATCGGGCTTCTTTATAAGACGGGAAAAAGTATTTTGTAACGCGAATAGAAAAGCAGAGGATTCTAAGCGGAATCGGCGCATCAAACGTTCGATCGCTTGAATAAAAACGATTAAGGAGGAAAGAACATGAAGAAGGCATTTACTCTTGCCATCGTAGCACTGCTCTGCGTGGGGATGTTGGCTTGTACAGCAGCTCCGGCAGCGCCCACGACCGACGCCGCTGAAGAAGCTCCTGCTGCTACAGCGGAAACCACCGAAGCAGTTGAAGCAACTGAGGCAACCGGGGGATTTACATATCAAAAAATATATGAATATCCCGCTCCTCAGGCAATTACAAGCCAAGCTCCTGTTGATAATCTTGCCTACGTGCAGGGCGATGTTCCGGTGATTGCGTTTATGCCTGCCGGCACAGAATACCCCTACATTATGGCGGTTGGAGAAGGCATTAAGGCAGCTGCGACTGAGCTTGGTGTCGAAGTGGTAACACTGGCGCCCCAGAGCGGCAGCGATATCAATGGTCAGATCGGCAAACTGCAGGATGCAATCTCCATGGGCGTCGACGTCATCTTGATCAACCCGCATGATGACTCTGCAGCCGCGCCGCTGATCGAACAGGCGCTTGACGCTGGCATCCCGGTATTCAACCTGAATTCCGACAGTGTCGATTTCGAATCCCGCCTTACCGGTGTTATTGGCTATGACCAATATAATGGTAATGTAGCGCAGGCGCAACTGATTGCAGAAAAGTTCAAAGATACGAAGCTCGTTATCGGAATTATTGAAGGTCTGCCGGGTTATCATAGCACGCAGCGCTGCGGTGGCTTCGAAGAAGGCATCAAAGCACATCCCGATTATACGATTGTATCTCGTCTAAACGGACAGTGGAACACGGACGGCGGCAATACTGCGGCAATGGATATGATTCAGGCGAATCCTGATATCAACCTTATTTATTGCGCAAACGACATGGAAGCTATGGGCGCGCTGACCGCCTGTAAAACGTTGGGTCGTACAGATATCATTCTGGTTGCAAACGACGGCAACACAGAATATCTGGAAGCGATTTATGATGGCAGTGTATACTCCACACTCAACACAGTACCGTATGAAATGGGTCTTTACGCCTGCCAAGTTGCACTCGACGTGCTTTATGGTAAGTTTGCGGGCGGCTGGGTGGAATCTCCCGGTTATGTAGCGACATCTGAAAACGTACTGTCATTCTTGCAGCAGCCGGATAGGCTGAATCCGAAACCTTCCAAAGTGTACTAAAGCGCGAATAACAGCAAGCCGCTTTAGCAGAATGCCTGCTAAAGCGGCTTGCAAACTGCACAGGAGAATAGGATGAATATTAATAAAAGTGCGAAGCCGCTTTGGGAACTGAAAGACATTTTTAAATATTTTACCGGTATCCATGCACTTAATGGGGTATCGGTACAGTTCCGCAGTGGAGAAATTCATGCCTTGATCGGTGAAAATGGAAGCGGGAAATCCACGCTGATCAAGTGCATTTCTGGCGTACATCAACCGGAATATGGGGAAATTTTATATAACGGTCAGGTCGTGCATATTTCTAATCCCATCATTGCACGTAAGCATGGCGTTGCCACGATATTTCAGGAATTTTCTCTTATACCAACACTTACGGTTGCGGAGAATATTTTTCTCGGCAGATTGCCGAGAAACGAAGGCAAGTTATCAGCAGTATCATGGAAAAAAATGCGAGCGGAAGCATCTGCAATCTTAAACAGTCTGGATATTGCAATTGACCCTGCGGCGATCGTGAGTACGCTATCTGTTGCCCAACAGCAGCTTGTTGAAATAGCAAAAGCGCTTTCGATGGACGCGACATTACTCATTATGGATGAGCCTACCGCGGCTCTTGGTATCAATGAAATTGAAAGTCTGCATCGTCTGACGAGAAAACTCAGAGCCGATGGATATGGCATCATATATATTTCTCACCGACTTGATGAAGTTGTTGATTTGGTTGATTGTGTTACGGTTCTTAAAGACGGGAAAGTCGCGGGGACGTGTGATAAAGAAAATATTAATGTAAAAGAAATCGTGCGAATTATGATTGGAAGTGATCTTGCAAACCACTACCCAAAGGAAAATAATTCTACAGATGAGATAGTTTTTTATGCAAGCGAAATCTCGACACAAAATGGCGTTCATAAGGCAACATTTGACATCCGTAAGGGTGAAGTCCTTGGGCTTGCTGGTTTGATTGGATCAGGACGTACGGAGATTGCTAAGGCTATGTTTGGAATCGATTTACTGAATTCCGGATCGATGACATTGTACGGGAAGCCTCTTCAAATTAAAAGACCAATTGATGCAATGTCCCAAGGGATTGCATTCTTAACAGAAAATCGGAAATCGGATGGCTTATTCATGAATTTTTCCGCAGGACCTAATATCACAATAGTGAAGCTGAAACGGATTCTAAACGGTAAGCTGTTAAGCATGAAAAAGGAAAAAGAGATAGGAAAAGACTATGTGGAAAAACTTCGTATTTCCAAACTCGCGCTTGATAAACTGGTCTTGTATCTTTCGGGTGGCAATCAACAGAAGGTGATTATCGCGAAATGGATGTATTCGGAAGCAAAGCTTTTTATCATGGATGAACCGACGCAAGGAATTGATATTCAAGCGAAAGTAGAAGTATATCAATTGATTAATCGGTTGACTTCGGAAGGGAATTCGGTTCTTTTGATCAGCTCGGATTTCCCAGAGTTGATGGCGATGAGCGACCGACTTGCTATCGTGCACAATGGTCACATCGAAGCGATCGTAAATGCGAAAGAAATTACCCGTGCGGATCTTATGCATATGACTTTGGGTAATCAGGATATATCAACACGGCCGGAGGAATAAATGTATGAAAAAGATTTTAAAGTCAGAGATTATTGGCACGCTTGGCGCGTTTCTCATTATATTTATTGTGGCATCTATTTCGACGCCTCGTTTTTTCGATGCGCAAAACCTAAGCAATCAGATCATGCAGGTGTGCGTAACCGCTTTTCTTGCAATTGGTGCAACTTTAGTTATTCTTACAGGTGGCATTGATATTTCCTGCGGTTCTGCGGTGGCTTTGCAAACGATAGTGATGGCAACTTTGATCAAATCGTTTCATTTCTCCATCGGCGCAACGATTCTGCTCGTCATCATCCTTGCTACGATCATGGGACTTTATAACGGTGTGTTAGTAGCATACCTGCGCATCCCGCCGTTTATTGCAACACTGGCCTCGCAAGGGATATTTCGCGGAATTTCCTTTATGTTCAATAACGGGGCGCCGATGCAATCCATCTCGAAAGAAGTTGAATCGATCTTTTACACTAAGATACTCAATATTCCGATTACGCTTTTCTATATTGTGATCTTTTACGGAGCGGCTTTTTTCTTCTTAAAGTATTCGCAAACCGGTCGAAAAATTTATGCAGTTGGTGGCAATATGCTAGCGGCAAGGTTGTCCGGCATCAACGTCTCGCGAGTATTACTTGCAACATACTCGCTTGCCGGTTTCTTTACGGGCATTGCTTCCGTACTGATGGCTTGCAGGTTGAATTCTGGATCGCAAAATTACGGGCCAGGAATGGAAATGACTGCAATTGCGGCGGCGGTTATCGGCGGCGCAAGCATGACGGGTGGTAAAGGTAGTGTAATAAGTACGTTTATCGGAGCTATGACGGTACTGGTCGTGCAGAATGTATTGAACCTGAATTCAGTACAGACGGCGGTGCAGCAAGTTGTCATTGGCATCATTATTATGCTCGCGGTTATTTTAGACATTTGGCGCCCGCAAATGGCACACGCTATCAGACGGCTGCGGAACGTACAGGAATAATTGCCCAAAAGGAGAATAGTGATGGCTTTTTTGTATGGAAAAGAGAGACCGCGGCACGAAATAATGCAGAAGGTAGGAGACATTTCACAAATTGCGGGGGCAACGAGTGCCCGATTAGATGATGGTCGAGCGGATGGTACTCGAACTGTTGAAGTGCGTACCGGAACGGGACTCCGGTTCACGATCGTACCAGGGCGTGGAATGGATATTTGTAGCGCAGATTATTGTGGATATGCGCTGAGTTTCGTTTCGAAGACAGGAATTGTACATCCATCGTTTTACGAAACCGAATATGATGGATTTCATCGTTCATTCTTTGCCGGATTACTGACTACTTGCGGGCTGAGGAACATCGGCTCCTCCTGCGAAGATAACGGCGAGTTTCTCGGTTTGCATGGCAGATTAAGCAATATTCCTGCGGACAATGTATGCATCGATAATTTTTGGGATAAAGACGAATTCATCATGCAGGTGAGCGGATCCGTGAGAGAAAGCAAGCTCTACGGAGAGAACATGGTGTTACAGCGGAAAATTACAACACGACTTGGTTCAAATGAAATACGAATTACGGATCGCATTGAGAATCAAGGATTCCTTGCGCAACCATTAACGCTGCTCTATCATTGCAATTTCGGGTTCCCACTGCTGGATGTCACCAGCAGGCTCTTTTTGCCGGAAGGGGAAACGCGAGCGAGAGACGATTGTGCACTTGCGAGTTTGGATCGGCTGGATCAATTTGAAGCACCACAACCAACTTATCCGGAGACAGTGTTTTATCATGATCGCGGCGCGGACATAGAAGGCAACACCTATGCGGCAATATTTAATCCAACTCTACTAACGAATGGACTAGGCATCTTAATATGTTACAATAAAAACGAACTCCCTTATATCAGTGAATGGAAGAACATGGCACAGGGAGATTATGTCGTTGCGTTGGAACCGTGTAACTGCTTTCCCGACGGGCGAAGGGAGATCCGTCATGCAGGGATGTTGAATTGTTTAGAACCCGGCGAAACGAAAGAAGTGAATATAAGTTTTCATATTGTTAGTTCACAAAACGAACTGGATTCCTTGCGATTCGATGTATGTTAAATTGAGGGATATAATGCCCTGAGTACATACTCGAAGTGTCGAACAACTAGTATGAGCGGGGAATGTCAAAATGAACAATTATCTGGACGCAAAGGATGTTTCGAGAATATTAGGTTTTTTTACTGAGCGCGCCAATGGGAAACTAGATCAAGACGGCATATCCAATTTGTATCTTTTTCCAGACGGGCCAGAAGAAACTCTAAAGATTATTCCGTATGCTCCAAAGCAAACATCAGCGCAGATTCCGCATAGAATACAGGGAATCGAAATCCAGATGGTTGTAGACGGAAGCGTTACGGAGAGCATTAATGGAAAAACGATCATTATTCCGGAAAATAGCCTGCTCATTCATAGCCCAAATGTTATACGGGCTATAACACCCGATCTGGAAGACTTAGGCAGGACCATTCATGTATATATAGACGGCAAGCAGTTCGATCAACGTTTTTTTACTCTGGTCATGGAAGATAATATGTTTGCAAACTATATTTACAATGCTCTTCGGTCAAACAATCAAAACACGGATTATATTTTAGTTAAAAATTTACGAAGCAGCGTACGTGAAATTTTCAATTCGTTACTACAAGAATATAATACTGAAAATGGCGCATCGCAAAATGCTCGTGTGTTGTATTCATGGATGGCTGTTTTATTTCTTCGCCTGTATGATTATTGCCGCGAAATTGAGTATGAGATGGACAACGAAGATCTGGAAAGCGGTTATAAGAAACGCTTGATTTCAGGCATAATCAATTATATTCAAGACAACACGAGGACCGTTACACTCAGTGAAGTTGCAAAAGCCGTTCACCTGCACCCAAATTACATCTGTAAAATTATTCGCGAATCAACAGGAAAAACATTTACAGAAATTCTCAATGCAAACAAAATTAAGCAGGCTATTCATATGCTTGAGTCCAGTGAATACAGCCTTGAGAAAATAGCAACTTCAATCGGTTATACGAACCCGAATTATTTTTATAAAGTGTTTAAAACCCATTGCGGACAAACACCGGGCCAGTATCGAAAACTGCACGAAAGCAAATCACAAAAGATTCAAGGAATCAGCGATGCTGCATCGGCGGTTAGACAAGAGAGTGATTTCATTTCGCCGATGTCTTCGAACATTATTGCCCCTTCCACTACTGTTCTGACGTATACCCCACCGTTCACAAGAAAACCGCGCATTGGCTTCTTTCCTGCAGCAGCTTACAAATATATCATGGAGGTCGGACAAGGGCTATCGTATGCGGCAGAGAAATATGGCGCGTCTACAAAAATGTTCATTCCTACTCAAGACGACGTAAACGCACAAGTAAAATTGCTCAACAGTGCGCTTGACGAACAGCTCGACGTGATTGTTGTTAATGCGCATGACGAATACGCTATCGCGCCAGTATTAAAAAAACTGATCGAACAGGGGAAGATGGTTTGTTTGATCAATCGTGATGACTCACTGCAGACGCTTGATGTGCATACGGTTATCGGTTACCGCCAGCGGGAGGCGACTCGCAAGCTGGGTGAATACATGGTGCGAAAAATGCGCGGGCTGTCCGCACGCGTCGGAATCATACAGGGCAAGACAGGGTATCATTCCGTGGAACGATGCGGTGGTTTCCTCGAAGCAATTAAAGGTGAAAATAATTTTGAGGTACTAGCTATATATAACGGAAATTGGAGCGCACAAGGTGGGTATGAGGCAGGCATGCAAATGCTTCAGGCACAGCCATCGATTAATTTGATTTTTTGCGCAAATGACCACGAAGCAGTAGGCGTTGCTAAAGCGATCGACGAATTAGGGCTGAGGAATATCATGCTACTTGGTAACGACGGCGACAGCGACGCGTTGCAAAACATACTGAAGGGGAAAATGACAGCGACGGTTGGCACAAACTCCTACGAGCTTGGCAGCGTAGCCGCTCAAGTGATTCAACGTGGGCTGGAAGGAAACTTGCAGAATGGGTTTATCGAAACACAGACACAAGTAGTCGATAAAAGCAATGCGCAGATATATCTAAACCTTGCGAAAAGTTACGCAGCGCTCGTATAGAACCAAGCATCTTTATATAGTGTAGAAACGTACTAGGATAGATGATAGCTATTTATAGATTAAATAGTATGATGGAAATAGGTGAAGAAATGCAAATTCGGTTGAATCGCTAGCTGCATCATGAGGAAGGATAAGCAATGTTCACGAATAATCAGATCAAGATTGATGGTGGATTGGACTTTGATTTTCCGTTGATGGCGACAGCACAACAGACATTTCCGCCGACTCCTACGATCGATATTTCCCAAACCATTGCAAAACGCCTGCAACCTTATGCGAATATTCTAGCAAATAAAAGAATTAGCATTACTGCTGGAAGTCGCGGGATTACAGGAATTGTTGAGATACTGCGTACTTTGTCGGATACGCTTAAAACGTTCGGCGCTGAACCGGTCATAGTTGCGGCAATGGGAAGTCATGGCGGAGCGACTGAACAAGGGCAACGCGAAGTACTGGAAGGATACGGGATCACAAGCGATTCCATGAGTGCTCCCATAGATTGCAGCATGGAGGTTGAGTGCATCGGGATTACTCAAAGCGGGCTGAACGTTTTTTGCCAAAGCAATGCCCTTCATTCCGATGGTATCATTATTATCAACAAGATCAAACCACATGCGGATTTCAAGGGACCGATTGAGAGCGGGCTTTCAAAAATGATGGTGGTAGGGCTGGGAAAGCATAAGGGCGCATCGGAGATTCACTCTTTTGGATTTGAAAAAATGGCACAGTTGTTATCGGAAGCTGCGGAACTCTTTGTAAAAAACGCACCAGTGAAACTGGGCATCGGTATAATTGAGAATGCCTATGACCATATTATGGATTTAGCGTTTATCCCGGGCGAGCAAATACCGCTTCGAGAGCCGGCTCTGCTCGAGATCGCAAAAATGAACGCTCCCAAATTATTGCTTCCGGAAATCGACGTGTTGATCATTGAACAAATCGGAAAAAACGTGAGCGGCGAGGGGATGGATCCATGTGTAACGGGACGTCCCGGCTCTTATCTACAGGAAGGGTTTATAGCTCCCGCGATAGGGGGAATTGTTGTTTTAGGGATTACAGAAGAATCACATGGCAACGGGGTAGGGATAGGAATGGCAGATATCTCTACAAGCAAGTGCCTGGCACAGCTCGATTTTAATCTTATGTATACCAATGCGATTACTTCTACTCTTCTGGGTCCAGCGCGATTACCGATGATTATGCCAAATGACAGAGACGCGATTAGCGTGGCTGTCAGACTGTGCCATCGCCTTTTGTTAAAGGATGCAAAAATTGTGAGAATTAGAAATACACTTCATTTAAATAAGATTTGGATATCAGAAGCATATGAATCGATTCTGAACACCATTCCAAACTTGAAACGAACGAGTGAATATCTACCATTATGCTTTGATGAACAAGGAAGTTTGTTGTAATAGTCTATTGATTAGAGTAATGCTTTTCAATATTTATATACTCAGGAGGGTATTATGGAGCTGCGGATCAGTTCTGCTCAGAAAATGATGTGTGAGCAAAATCTCGACGCCATTGTGGTGCGCCTATCAGAGAATGTTGTGCTGTTCAGCCGATATTGGCCTCGCAACGGCTTCTCATTTGTTTATATACCGCAGAAAGGCACAGCAACAATCATATGCCCAGAAAGTGATTACTCAGATGCAAGTCTTGGCACGCTTACAAGTGTACAAACGTTTGGCTGGGTTCGTGTATGCGATGGAAACCCCTATGATAATCTGCAAAGAGTGCTGGAGTCTCTAGCAAAGAGCAGCAACTTGCCCTCTCAATGCCGAATTGGTATGGATATTGAGAATGATTTTGTTTCCGTACCTATTTGCTCTGGTGAAATAGGGATACCGGGAAACAATACAGTAAGAGCAGTAAGAGCAGCCTTCGATGCGAGCGAGATCGTGCCAATTAATGAGATGATCAACAAACTTCGCATATGCAAGGATGATGTCGACATAGACAAAATCAGCAAGGCGAACCGACTCGGAAAATTGGCGCTGAAGCGATTTGCATCAATAGTCAACAATCCGAACATGCGAGAGATTGATGTCGCTGCGGATATTGAGTCATTTGTCGCCCGCACGGCTGGCAATTTCGGAATACGTTACGCAAAAGCTTGGGCACAGGTGACATCCGGAGAGCGCACAGCAGATGCTTGGTTTGCAGGTTTGGTGACTAGCGACCGTCCGTTAATCAACGGGGATCTGGCTATGCTTGAAATCGGTATTGTGGCGGATGGTTATTGGTGCGATCTGACGGAAACGGTTTGTGTCGGAAGGATGGATGCAACGAAGGCAGAAATATTTTCAGCTGTCATGCAGGCTCAGAGTGATGCTATCATGGCGATATGCCCCGGCGTTCATGCCAGCGATGTTGACGCGATCGCCCGGAACACGATCAGTCGCGCTGGCTTTGGCGCATATTTCAATCACAACTTGGGGCACGGCGTTGGTTTCTGCTATCACGAGAGTATGCCGATATTCAGCCCCTCATCTTCGGATGTCTTAATCAGTGGCATGATTCACTCGATAGAACCTGGCGTTTATATTCCGGGCATTGGTGGAGTTCGCCTGGAAATCAATGTCTTGGTTAACGAAAACGGGTATCGAATTTTAGGTATAGATTAGCAAACGAATTCACGCGGGATATATCTCAGCAGCCCATACAAAGTAAAATAGAATTTTCGAAACTTAAACTTGTGAAAGCGGGAAGTTTGTTTGCTGCACCCTTTTTATCCATAATCGGCCAAATCAAACCAATGTAATATTAATCTGAAGGGAGTCAACGTAATGAAATCTATGATTTACAAACATGCTGAAATCAACCAGGAGATGTTCGATAAATTCCGCGCGCTGCAAGATGTCTATAGCCTCTCTTGCGTCCTCACGGATGCACAGGAACGGGATAATGTGATGCGGAACAACATCAAACAACGATCGATTAACAGACGCATCATTGGGCCTGCGCTCACGGTGAAACTTACAGCCGGGGATATTGTTGATTGTCTGGCGATTTTTGAGATCGCGCGGCCCGGTGACGTTGTCGTGATTGACGCATTTTCAGAAGGGGAGACATCGATTTGGGGCGGATTGATGTCCGGCCTCGCGAAAGCTGCAAAAGTTGTCGGGGTTGTGATCGACGGGAGCGCGCGTGATACGGATGAAGCAAAAATGCTTGAATTCCCGATCTATTCAGCGTTTGTAAGCCCTCGCGCTGCGCATACCGCGTACTCCGGACGCAAGGAACCCATTGAAATCAACACACCCATTGTGTGTGGCGGAATTATTGTTCGTCCCGGAGACCTAGTGGTTGCAGATGAAATCGGTGTATGTATTGCGCCGAGCGAAAATCTGGAAGAAATCTATCTTGCAGTCAAGGAGCAGGCGGAAAAAGAGGAAGCGACAAGGGCGGAGATACTCAAAGGTGCAACTGTAGAACAGCTTCTGGAGAAGTTTGGACGACTTTAATGGGTTAAGTATTCCATATCAGTAAGGGAAATGAAAGGAAGATCGAGGAAAGCAAAGTGGAAACGTTAGTTCAACAAATCATGCAAGAGAAGCTCATCGTTATCGTGCGCGGATTGCCTGAGGAACAGGCGGTCAAGACCGCCGCGGCCATGCAAAAAGCGGGTGTGAAATTCCTGGAAATCACCTTTAATCAAAGCTCCCCGACATGTATCGCAGATACTTACAACGCGATCAATTGCATCACAAAGAGTTTTCGAGATCTTGTCGTCGGCGCAGGAACAGTACTCACACAAGATCAGTTAGTGGCTGCATACAAGGCTGGCGCAAAATATATTATCTCACCGAACGTTAGTATTCCGATCATTCAGAAAACGGTAGAGATGGGCATGTTGAGCATGCCCGGAGCATTAACCCCTTCTGAAATTGTGACGGCCTATGAAGCGGGGGCATCTTTTGTAAAACTGTTTCCGATAGATGCATTGGGTGCTGATTATGTCAAAGCGCTTCGCGCACCACTGAGCCATATTCCATTGACCGCCGTGGGAGGAATTAATCTGGACAATTTGGGACGTTTTTTTAAAGCCGGAGTGAGCGGATTTGGCATTGGCGGCAATATTGTTGATAAAAAGCTGATTGATGCGGGTGATTACGATGCGCTCACACAATTGGCAAAAAATTACGTAGACGCAATTGCCAGACTATAGGAGGAATATATATGGGAAAACTCGTGTGTTTTGGTGAGATTATGGGGCGATTCAGCCCTCCGGGATATCTCAAGACGGTACAGGCCGATTCTTTCGATCTTACTTTTGCAGGCGGGGAGGCAAACGTGGCGGTTGCGGTCGCAAACTTCGGCGGTCGATCGAAATTTGTAACCAAGTTACCGGAAAATGATTTGAGCAAACATGCCGTTCGAACACTGCGTGGATATGGTGTAGATGTCGATGATATCGTTTATGGTGGTGATCGAATGGGGATCTATTTTGTGGAAAAGGGAGCGTCGCAGCGTCCTTCAAAAGTACTGTATGACCGAAAATTCGCTTCCATCGCAACCGCGGACCGAAGCGATTTTCACTGGGAGAAAATATTTGAGGATGCATCGTGGTTTCATTTCACAGGGATCACACCCGCGCTATCCGATAACCTTGTGGAAATCTGCCAGTATGCCTGCCGAGCGGCAAAAGAACGCAACATTAAGATCTCCTGCGACCTGAATTACCGTAAAAATCTATGGCCCTGTGAAAAAGCAGGCAAAGTAATGGAGCAGTTACTTCGTTATGTAGATGTTTGTATTGCCAACGAAGAAGACGCCGAAAAGGTTCTCGGGATGAAAGCAACAGACACAGATATCCTAGGTGGGGTACTCAGTACTGACGGATATTTATCTGTGGCAAAACAGATTGTCGATCGATTTGGTTGCGAGAAAGTTGCTATCACGTTACGTGGAAGCTTATCGGCAAGCGACAATACATGGGCGGGTATATTATACGACGGCGCGGAACTGTTTCAGTCAAAACAGTACGTCATTCACTTGGTGGATCGTGTCGGAGGAGGGGATTCATTTGGGGGCGGGCTCATATATGCTCTCATGAATGGCTATCAAAATCAGCAGGCAATAGAATTCGCGGTAGCTGCTTCCTGTCTGAAGCAGGCGACGGAGTTTGATTTCAGCCAGTCTACCAAAGAGGATGTACACATGCTCATGGGTGGTGATAGCTCCGGCCGGGTACAGCGGTGACGCATTTCGAAAGGGAAAATATGAGTAATTTCAAGGTATATATCAGTGACTTCGATTATCCCGATAATGAGATAGAAAAAGCGATACTCGAACCAATCGGAGCAGAAGTGATTGGGTTGAAGTGTAAAACCGGCGAAGGTCTGGGGCGGTTGGCATCGGATGCAGACGCGATATTGCAGCAATATGCAAAGATCGACAGAGCGACTATCGAACAGCTAAGTCGGTGCAAGATCATAGCGCGTTATGGAATCGGAGTGGACATTCTGGATGTTAAGGCCTGCCATGAAAATGGCATTGTGGTAACCAATGTTCCGGATTACTGTCTGGACGAAGTTGCAGATCAGGCAATATCGTTCTCCTTTATGCTGATGCGCAACCTGGCGCATTATAACAAGTGCGTGCATGAAGGCAGCTATCAGTGGCAGGACTGGGTCGCGCCGATTCCCCGTTATCGCGGGGCTGAGTATGGCTTGATCGGATTTGGCCGGATCGCACAGAATGCGGCGCGAAAATTGCATTCGTTTGGATTTATCGTATCAGCATACGACCCATATGTATCAGAAAGCCTGATGGCTTCTCATGGTGTGAAAAAGGTTGAATTGAAGGAACTCTTGTCCCGAAGCGACGTTGTGAATGTATTCTGCCCTTACACAAAGGATACGCATCACCTGATCAATTCGGAAACACTATCTTGGATGCGTACGTCAGCCTATCTGGTCTGTGTTTCACGCGGAAAATGTGTGGACAACATTGCGCTGTATGACTCGCTGAAAGCAGGTGTGATCGCTGGAGCAGCGTTGGATGATCCGGAAGAAGAGCCGATGAAGATGAAAAACTGGAGCCCGAAGCTGAATCCTTTGTTTCTTCTCGACAACTGTTTCTTTACGCCGCATACGGCATATGTCAGCAAACAATCGCTGGAGGAATGCCGCAGAGTTGCTTCCAATAATGTGAAAGCTGTTCTGCTTGGGCAGACGCCGTTTGATTTAGTGAGAGGTTAATATGGAAACAACATTGTCGTTTCAGCTTGCGCATATTGGAATACATCAAAGCAGTTCGCAAGAAGCACAAGCTGTTGGTGAAAAGTTATGCGATTTGTTCGGGTTTTCGCTGAAAGTAGGGAGCAGCTCTTTTTTCGCGGGTGAAGGCATTGAGATCATGAAATCCCGCTATCTCGGCGCAAAAGGCCACATCGCTATAGGGACAAACAACATAAATGAGGCGATATGCCTTTTGGAACGGAAAGGAGTCAGCTTCCTTAAAGATACAGCGAAGTACGATGCGGATAACCGGTTGAAAGCGATATATATTGCTGGAGAAATCGGAGGATTTGCGGTGCATCTGTTACAGCAGTAGATCGGGATATCCTGTCCTGTCTCTGCCGAAAGGAGAGAGGAATTATTATGACATACCCAAGGGCATTTTCCCACATCGGATTATCGGTACCGGATCTGGATCAGGCGGTTCGGTTCTATACAGAAGTGATGGGATTTTATGAAATCATGAAACCGTCCACCATAGAGCGGGATGAGTCGGATATCGGCGTCATGTGCGACGATGTTTTCGGGGGAAATTGGACTCGATTCCGAATTGCACACCTATCAACTTCAGACGGTATCGGATTCGAACTGTTTGAATTTCCGAACAACCAGCCTGTGCAGAAAGAGTTTCAATATTGGCAGACCGGCCTATTCCATTTTTCGATCCAGGACCCCGATATCGAGGGAATGGTGAAGAATATTGTTAATCACGGTGGGAAGCAGAGAATGCCGATTCGTTATTATTTCAAAGACCGAAAGCCTTATCGGATGTGTTATGTAGAAGACCCGTTTGGCATCATATTCGAGGTTTACAGCCATAGTTATGAGTTGACTTATTCGGCGGGCGCATATGATTAAAAACGGGATTTGAACATTCCGCATGGATAGAAGTGAACAGGCGGCTAGCCAAGTTGCGCAAACGCATTTTCACAATCAAACTCGGTTCACATCTTAAACGGATCAGCATGATCCGTATCTAAGCGATCTACCATAACATAATATCACAGCAATGATTCACGCAAAGAGACGTGGTTCAGAAAGGAGGAAACTGAGAAAGTATTACAGGGTAAGTCCGCCTCGTAAAACGCAAAAGAAAACCGGAAACAGCTCTATTGTGCGGTATGCAATCCGAGGAGCCCAGGTTCAGGACCCGCTAGATTTTTTGCAGGGAGCGGATAACACGTACGGAACCAAACAATGCAAACGGGAGGAATGAAAGGATGAAAAGGTTAATTAGTTTAGCTCTTGCCACACTCATGCTGCTGGGCCTTTGCGCTTGCGGCCAAGCGGCAGTTGCACCGAGTGCTTCGACTCAAAGTGAAACCGGGTCTCAGCAGATTTATCCAACCCTCGACTCGTCTGAAGAGTATATATTTATTCTTTGCCTGAATAGTATTGAGTATTTTAACGCTCATAAATACGAGTGGAATAAGCTAGGAGACATGTTTGGCGTTAAAACATCCATAATGGGCCCTGCCGATTTTGATTTGCCAGCGACAGCAACAACGATTGAACAGGCGATAGCGATGAAACCAAAAGGCATTTGCTTGTTTGGTGTCGATCCCAGTTTGAACCCGTCAATCGACAAAGCGACAGAAGCGGGAATTCCGGTTGTTTGTATCATTGGAGATCAGGTTGGATCTCAGAGACTGGCTTATGTCGGGTCATATGGACAGGATCTTGGAAGGCTTGGAGGAGAAAAACTGGCTGAAGCGTTGGGCGGAAAGGGCAAGGTTGCTATTCTGACCATTCCGGGATTCGAACAATGGGATGTTCGCGAGCAAGGTTACAGAGAGGCGTTTGCTAATTATCCCGGCATCGAAGTTGTAGCAGTGGGCGACACAAAAGCGGACACGGTAACGGCAGTGCAGGCGGCTAAGGATATCTTGGTAAAATATCCGGATCTGGTAGGTTTTGTTGGCTGCGATTCGACAGCTGCAATGGGCGCCGCAACAGCGGTGGAGGAAACTGGAAATGTCGGGAAAGTTAAAATCATCGGCATGGACAGAAACGCGGACTTACTCGAAAAGATCAACAAGGGTGTAATCACGGGAACCGTTGCGCAGGATGACGTCGGCATGATGTACTGGGCGTTGTTGACGTTGATTTCGAGAAATCACTATAGACCGCTTTTAGCTTCGGATAATGTAGCGGCGGGTGCGATTGTTGAACCCGATATCATTTACCTGCCACCGAACTTTATTGACACGACAAATCTACAATATTATGTAGATGCGGACAAGATGTATGCGGAAGGCGCAAAATAAGTAGTTGAATTCGGATTCCCTGCATCATAAATAAGAGGTAAACTATGGAAAATGTATTGAGAGCGCAAAATTTAACTAAGAAATTCCCCGGAGTTTTAGCGGTCGACAATGTCAGTTTCGACCTTGGAAAAGGCGAAGTGCTTGCGCTTGTAGGGGAAAATGGTGCAGGGAAATCCACGATTATGAAAATGATTTGCGGGGTATTAAAACCCGATGAAGGGTGCATATATCTGAACGGGGAAAGAAAGAACTTCAACTCTGCAAACGACGCTTTCACAGAAGGAATTGGGATTGTGTATCAGGAACTATCCATCGCTGGCAGCCTTTCCGTTGCGGAAAATCTGTTTATGAACAGGCAGCCGGTGAATAAGCTCAATATCGTTGACTGGAGAAAGCTTTATCGGCAATCAGAGGAGTTATTGCGGCGGTTCAATTTAAAACTGAGCCCCAAATTGCTCGCTAAGAGGTTGTCTTTGGGGCAACAGCAGCTATTGGAAATTTTGAAAGCCATCTCTGCGAATCCGCGTGTATTGATATTGGATGAACCGACAAGTTCATTGACAGAGCATGAGGTGGAAATATTATTCGAAAACATAAAAGAGCTAAAAAATGAGGGAATGTCTTTTATTTATATATCCCATAAACTCTCGGAGATATTCCGTATCGCAGATCGAGTCGCCGTTATGCGTGACGGGAAATGCATCGATATCAACAGTATTTCTGTTGTAACGGAAACCGATCTGATTTCCAAAATGGTAGGTAGAGATATTCAGGACTTGTACGGACGGGAAACGGTAAAAAAGGAATTTCACGAGCCGTTTTTTACCGTGAAGAATCTGACAAAGAAAGATGTTTTTGAGAACGTAAGTTTTTTGCTGCACAGGGGAGAGGTTCTGGGGTTTGCCGGGTTGATTGGCGCAGGGAGAACTGAAGTGGCGCTAACACTCTTTGGCGTGATGAAAGCGGACAGCGGAACTTTGCAGTTTAACAACAATACATTGGTGTTTCATACGCCAAAAGATGCAGTGAAAAACAAGATAGCATATTTAACAGAGGACAGAAAAAACGAGGGTCTCTATCTATTCAGTCAACTGAAAGATAATCTGATTGCACCCTCTCTAAAAAAGTTTACTAAAAAAACAGGCTTAGTCGATCACAAGAAAGTCGCGCGATATGCCGAAAACCAGGTGGAGGAATTTGCAATTGAAACACCGGGTATCATGCAAAAGGTTCAAAATCTTTCGGGAGGAAACCAGCAGAAGTGTCTGATTTCCATGTGGATGGGAACAGATCCGGAAGTGATTATCTTTGATGAGCCTACGAGGGGTGTTGATGTTGGCGCAAGATCCGAAATCTATGAGAAAATCAACGAATACGCAAGCCGAGGGAAAGGTATTATCGTGATTTCTTCAGATTTACCAGAATTAATTGGTCTGTGCGACAGAGTAATTGTCATGTGGCAGGGGAAAGTCACGGGAGAAATAGCCAGAGCGGATTTTTCGGAAGAACGAATACTGTCCTATGCGGCTGGATTGAATATAGACTCTGTGGAGGAATAAACATCGGGAGGTCGAGAAGCTTCATGCGCAACTTTAACACTACGAAAATCAAGGAGTTGCTTCAATATCGGGAAACTGTTTTGCTGGGAGTAATACTCTGTATGAGTATTATCATGGCGATAGCGTCCCCGGTATTTCTAAACGGTCAAAACCTGGAGTCCATCATTCTTGGGTTGTCTGTTGAAGGAACGATTACAATAGGAATGGTGATCCTGCTGGTTTCCGGAGGATTGGATCTCTCCATTGGATCAACGTTGGCTTTAACGGGTATCATTACGGGATTATCGATGGGAGCAGGAATTCCAGTCGTGATTTCAGTTATCTTTGGGTTACTGTCGGCAATTTCAATCGGGTTTATTAACGGCATCCTGATCGCAAAAGTACAAATAAATCCGTTTATTGCTACGTTGGGTGTAAATATTACAGTCAGAGGCCTTGTTTTGATTCTTGCCGGTGGGACATCGATTCCAAATCTGCCAGAAGCATACAACCAGATCGGTCAGGGGAAGTTGTTCGGCTTGCAGTATCCAATCTATGTGCTTGTTTTTCTCGTTTTTGTTGCGGATTACATGCTCAGAAACGTAAGATTTCTTAGACAATCCTACTATATCGGCGACAATGAAAAAACGGCATTCCTTAATGGCATCAATGTATCGTTTGTTAAAATGTTCAATTATTGTCTCACGGCATTAATGGCGGGAATTTCCGGAATTATGATTACCGCGAGACTTGGTAACGCGCCGGTTACAATCGGACAGGGTATGGAAATGAAAGTGCTGACAGCTGCAATCATCGGTGGCGCTAGCTTAAAAGGCGGGGAAGGGACAATCCTTGGCGCGTTTCTCGGGGCAGTATTGATGGGAATCCTTTCGAACTCTCTGAATTTGCTGGGCGTAAACATATATTGGCAGAATTTTGCGACAGGATTGATTCTCATTCTTGCTATACTCACCGATAAGATTGGAAAAAAGCGTTTGAAATTTAACGATTGAGAAACAGATCTATATATTGATGTTGTTTTCTTTACAACGCCCCAAACGAAAAAGATATGAATAGGCGTTTGATCAAATATGTTCTCATAAACTCATTACCGATTCTTTGGAAATGGTCAAGTGCTAATTATTATTGAAATAACTCTCTAAATAGTCTTGGCGAAGTAAACAAAATCAATAAGCAGCTGAAATTAATCGCCGTTTCTGCGAGGTCAGCATTTATGCTACGACATTATGCTTTGCGAATCGTCTAACATAATACTATTTTTAGAAAGAACGCACGTTCTGTTTTTGGGTAGTGAGAATACGTTTTTCCAGACTCTTTCTTCATGTTATATTCGAACTATGGTTCATTTATCGAAATATTTAAGCAAATATAACTTAGTTAGTAGAAGTGTTAATACAATACTTAGGAGACCCTATGTACCGAATCGTAACCAAGCGTCCGCTGCATGAAACGGTCACGCTCATGGAGGTGGAGGCGCCGTACATCGCGAAAAAAGCGAAACCGGGGCAGTTCATCATCCTGCGTGTGGACGAAAACGGAGAGCGCGTTCCGCTGACCGTCGCGGGAACCGATCCCGCGCGCGGCACGGTGACCATCATCTACCAGAAGGTCGGCTACACCACAAAACGGCTGGATGTCCTCAACGAAGGCGACAGCATTCTCGACTTTGTGGGGCCTCTTGGCGTCGCGAGCCATCTCGACGGCATGAAGAAGGTCGCGGTCATCGGCGGCGGATTGGGCGTTGCCATCGCGTATCCGCAGGCAAAGGCGCTGCACGATATGGGCGCGGAGGTGGACGTCATCGTGGGTTTCCGCAACACGGACCTCATGATTCTCATGGACGAATTAAAGGACGCGAGCACCAACCTCTACGTCATGACGGACGATGGCAGCAACGGGCACAAGGGTTTTGTGACCAGCGCGCTGGAAGAGCAGCTCAAGGCCGGTAAAGAATATGACCACGTGATCGCCATCGGCCCGCTCGTGATGATGCGCGCGGTTGTGAATATCACAAAGCAATACAACATCCCCACCGTGATCTCGATGAACCCCATCATGATCGACGGCACGGGCATGTGCGGCTGCTGCCGCGTCACCGTCGGTGGCGAGATGAAGTTTGCCTGTGTCGACGGGCCCGATTTCGACGGGTTTGCCGTGGACTGGGACGAGGCGATCTCGCGTGGTAAGATGTATCGCAAAGAAGAGGCGGAGAGCCTCGAATGCAAGGCCTGCAACCTCCAAAATGTAGAGCTGCAAGCCAAAAGGGGAGGGAACTGAGCCATGCCGAATATGAGTTTGACCAAGCTGCCCTCGCGCGAGCAGGATCCGAACATTCGTAATTGCAACTTTGAAGAGGTGTCGCAGGGCTACGACGAGGCGATGGCCATCGAAGAAGCGACGCGCTGCCTCAACTGCAAGCACAAGCCTTGTGTGGAAGGTTGCCCCGTCAACGTCCGCATTCCGGAATTCATCCAACTGGTGATTCAGGGTAAATTCATGGAGGCCAACGACGTCATCCGCTCCACCAACGCCTTGCCCGCCGTCTGCGGCAGAGTCTGCCCGCAGGAGACCCAGTGCGAGGAGAGGTGCGTGCGCGGCATCAAGGGCGAGCCGGTCGGCATCGGACGGCTGGAGCGCTTCGTCGCGGACTACGCGATGACGCACGGCATGGAGACGCCAAAGCCCCTGCCGAACAACGGCAAAAAGGTTGCCATCGTCGGCAGCGGCCCCGCGGGGTTGACTTGCGCGGGAGACCTCCGCAAGCTCGGCTATGAAGTAACCATCTTTGAAGCGCTCCATACCCCCGGCGGCGTGCTGGTCTACGGCATCCCCGAATTCCGTCTGCCCAAGCAGCTGGTGCGGGACGAGATCAAAATCCTTGAAGACATGGGCGTCAAAATCGAGACCAACATGGTCGTGGGTCGCAGCATCACGCTTGACGAGCTGCTCAATGAAGAGGGCTACAGCGCAGTCTTCGTCGGCAGCGGCGCGGGACTTCCGCGCTTTCAGGGAATCCCCGGCGAAAACCTCAACGGCGTGTATTCCGCCAATGAATTCTTAACACGCATCAACCTCATGAAGGCGTATCACTTCCCGGAATCGGACACGCCCGTGCAGGTCGGCAAAAACGCGGCGGTTGTCGGCGGCGGAAATGTCGCGATGGACGCGGCGAGAAGCGCAAAGCGATTGGGCGCGGAGAATGTCTATATCGTCTACCGCCGCGGTGAAAAAGAGATGCCCGCGCGTGTGGAAGAGGTACACCACGCCAAAGAAGAGGGCATCATCTTCAAAATGCTAACCAACCCGACCGAGATTCTCGGCGACGGGAACGGTTACGTCAAGGCCATGACCTGCGTGGAGATGGAGTTGGGCGAACCCGACGCGAGCGGACGCAGACGCCCCGTCGTCAAGGCAGGCAGCGAGCACACGATCGATGTCGACACCGTCGTGATCGCCATCGGCAACAGCCCAAACCCCTTGATCAAGAACACCACGCCGGGCCTTGCCACCGAAAAGTGGGGCGGTATCATCGTAGAGGAATCCACGGGCAAGACCAGCCGCGACCATGTCTACGCGGGCGGCGACACGGTCACGGGTGCCGCAACGGTCATTCTCGCTATGGGTGCGGGCAAGACGGCGGCGGCTGCGATTCGCGAGGAACAACATCATAGAAGCCTCCTATCTGCACAATTGGGTACAATTGCAATCAATCACTCATCCTTGTTTGACTATAAGCAATTTTAATATACTCCGTTGTATGATAACCATTGTCGAAAAGCTGAAGCTTACTGAGAAACTTAAATTAGATATACTCAAGACTGTTTCATTGGTTAGCTCAATCAGCAGCTTTTGTTGCGGTGAGGACGGTACTCGTTGAAGTCCTTTCGCCAGTGCTCTAATTTGTCGCTGGCGTCCTTCAGAGACATGAACCAGTCCATGTTTAGGCATTCATCCTCGAGGCCGTAGTGAAGGATATACTATGTAGCTAATCTTTCATTCCGATTCTTTATGTTCCGAGGAATAGTTAATTAGTGCACACGGTAGCGACGTATCGTTAAATTGTTTATGCCCCCGAACATATTTAGGCTCTGCGACGGTGATTTCAAACACCGCTGCAGGGCCTACTTTCGTTAAATAGTACCGAAAAAGCCCAACAAACGGGCACTTTTTCGATAAAGAAATGAACACCCATCTCAATACACATTGTATCAAAATAGGTGTCCAGTTATGGTGGGGATGGAGGGGCTCGAACCCACGACCTCTTCGATGTGAACGAAGCGCTCTGACCAACTGGGCTACATCCCCGCGCAAAAGATATTTTACCGTATCGGGGCACAAATGGCAAGCCCTTTTTCGGAGTTTTGCGGAGGTGGTCTTGCTGCGCGTTGGTCGGCGGGGTTGCTGACGCGCGTGCCGGAGCGTTCCGGCGGGCGACTCTAGAGCGCGTATTCTCAATCTGGCAAAGATGCCTTGGTTACTGCATGGAATACACGAGCGATTCCGTCCAATACACGTTCTCATAGATATCATGCAGAGAGTAGTAGATATAGCAATCGCTCTCGCCGATGTCCTCATAGGAGACGGTCAAGTCGCCCTCGAAAACGATGCTGTCGATGATGTACCGGTCGTCATACGCGCCGTCGTAGGTGTAAAAATCACCAAGGAACTCGATCACGTCGCCATCCTGCAAGGGTAGCAGTCCGCGCGACGCTTGATTGTTATCATAGACGCGCTCATATCCCGCGACGCTGGCTCCGCTGTCGTCCCAAACGAGGATGATCTTCACCTCTTCATCGTTTATATATGCCGGCACATAGCCTGTCCAGACATTCTCATCGTCGCTTTGCTCGGCAAAGAAGCTCACGATATGCCCGTCCAGCGCGACCCAGCTGTTGTCGTCAAAGCTGACGATCAGGTCGCCGTCTTCGTTGTACTCGGCAACATTGTCGGAGCCGAGGTGCAGATAGCCGTCTCCGGAATCGAGGAACACTTCCAGATACGCGCTCGCAATCAGATCCCAGTCCTCCTGACTCATCGAAAGCACATACTGCCCGTCTTTCTCGACGAGCGCAAGCTCGGTGGCGTCATAGGTGTTTTCCGCATAGTACGATTCGTAGTCTGAGACCAGATCGCTGTCCAGCCAGCTTTGGTCGGAATAATCTTCCGCGCTGCCTGCACTCGTGGTGAGCGGGTTATTCGTACCGCCGCCGCTGAAGATCTGCCCACCCGCCATGAGGCTTGCAAAGTCCGAAACAAACTTGAGATACGACGCATCCAGGCCGATCGACTTCGCGATGCCTAGCGTATCCTCGACGGACTCAATGCTTGTATACGGGAAATACAGGCTCAGGCCGGAATAATGCGCGGCGGTCTCCTCGCTGATGAGCACGGTTTCGCCAAGCATTTCGAGCAGCTCTTGTGAATCGCCCAGCGAGATATTCTGTGCCAGATACGACAGGTCGACCTGATCGTATTCCTCTTCGCCGATCGAGCGGCTGTCATACCGCGCGGACGAGACCTCTTTGTAGGCAGAGGTGTCGACCAGCTCCGTATTGACGCCAGCCAGATAGGCGTAAAGTGCATCCATAAACGGTGCATACGCCGTCAGATCGATCATCGAAAGCGTGAGTTCGTCGCCGAAATCTCCGCTCTTTTCCTCGCGGATGAAGCTATCCACGATGATCTTGCCGACCGCGGGAGAAGCAAGAGACGGGTCTTCCACGAGCGCGTTGAGCCAATCGGTATAATACCAACCGCCGCCGGGTTCGGAGCGCTGGGACGCGATCAGATAGTCGGCGTATTTCTCTGCAACAAACGCGGTTTCGACGGTGCCCATCATGCAGCAATCATACCCGATCCAGTCAAACGCGACGCCCGTGTCCAACAGCGCCTGGTCGATCTGAGACAGCGACATGGTGCCTTCGGGGAAATGCTCGTCGGAACCGTAGCCGCCGAGCGTGCCGCCGCCGTGATCCCAGAAGACGAGGATGTTTCGGTTAGCCGGATAGTTTTCCGCGCTAAACCGGATGAAATCCGTCAGCGTCTGCGGGTCGGTCATGTTCTGCTGCCCGATGTCGTCGATCAGTTCCAGCCCGTCGCCGGCGCAGAGCCAGCGTTGCGTGCTGTCCGCGTCTATGACGTTGTTTTGCCATTCAGACGCGCCGCCGGTCTGGATCACCACGCGCACCTGCTCGCTTTGGTTGGCGTACAGCATTTCGTTGATGTCCGCCGTCGCCGCGCCGCCGTCGCTTTCCAGATCGCTGCCGCACATGTAGACCATTACGGTGATCTGATCCTCGCCGTTGCCAAGCGGGGTTACGCGCGGGTCGCGACCAGTGCCGGAAGCCGAGGGAGCGGTCGCGATCACGGCGCCGCCCAGTGACTGCGCTGCTGTGGTCTCGGGCGCCAAGGCGTCCTGCGGTTCCTCTTCACTTGCGCCGCACGCGGCAAACGAGAGCAGCAGTAAGAGCGCGAGGATGAGGGAGATGGTTTTCTTTGTTTTCATATCTGTCCTTGTTCCTATTGGAACTCTTTCTCATGCGTTTTATTCTGGTCTGTGCTTGCTTTTTGGGAACTCTTTCTATAGCATTTTTTATCAGGCGTGATGCAAACGTGATCGAAGTAATCCGGGCATTGGCGGCTACTCCATTTTAGAGAAACAAGCTCGTACATTCACGTTGTATCTCTGCCAATGTAACACTTCTTCACTTGGTTACGCAAGATCAACCCGATCGATATCAGAGAAAGCTAACTCGGCAATCGGACCAAACATTCTTGCAAGAATCCCGCCGGAGCATCCGGCACGGCGTAGCAACGTTGCACAAACACCCCACAAAGGCGTATAATAAATAAATTCTGAGAAGCAATGGAGACATCAAACGATGGCACATATCGACGACGCGAAGCGAATCCACCTCATCGGCATCGGCGGCTGCAGCATGAACGGGCTTGCACTGATCCTCAAGTCCCAGGGGCACGAGGTCACCGGCTCTGACCGGGAGCGCACGCAGTTTACCGACGCGCTGGATCACGAGGGCATCCGCTACAGCATCGGTCACACGGGCGAATACGTCGACGGCGCGGAGCTGATCGTGTATTCCGCGGCGATCAAGCCCGACAATCCCGAGCGTGTGCTTGCGCGCGAAAAGGGCATTCCGGAGCTGGAGCGCAGCGTGGCGCTGGGACAGATCAGCGAGCGCTATGAGCAGGTGGTCGCCATCGCGGGCTGCCACGGCAAGACGACCATCACCTCCATGCTCGCCATCATCAACGCCGAAGCAGAGACGGAAGCAACCATCCACGTCGGCGGGTATGTTGAGTTTATGGAAGGCGGCGTGCATGTCGGCAACCGCGACCTGTTTGTCACCGAGGCGTGCGAATACGTCGAGAGTTTCCTCACGCTCAAACCCACCGTCGCCTTGATCAACAACATCGACGACGACCATCTGGACTATTACGAGAATATCGACGCGATCGTTGCGGCGTTTGAGCGATTCCTTGCGCTCTTGCCGGAAGACGGCACGTTTATCGCCTGCACGGACGACGTGCGGGTGAAAGCCCTCGCGGACAAGAGCGACCTGCGTCTCGTCACCTACGGGCTCACTGGCAGGAATTATACAACAAGCGATATCGTGTTTGATGCACGCGGCAACGCGGGCTTTACCGTGCTCCACAATGGAGAAGCGATGGGACGGGTGCAGCTCAGCGTGCCTGGCCTGCACAACGTGGTCAACGCGCTGGGTGCAATCGCGGTGTCGGATCATTTCGGTGTTCCGTTTGCGGTGCAGACGCAGGCGCTAAACGCGTTTGTCAACACGCGCCGCCGGTTTGAGTTTTACGGCGAGCGCAACGGGGTAAGGGTGTTTCACGACTATGGCCACCACCCGAGCGAGATCCGCGCCACGCTCGACGCCGCCAAGCGTGTACCGCACAACAAGCTCTATTGTGTGTTTCAGTGCAACAGCTACACCCGCGCGCGCACGCTGTTTTGCAACAACGTGACGTGCTTTACGGATGCAGACACCGTGCTCGTGCCGGATATCTATCCCGGCAGAGAGAAGGACACCGGCATCGTCCACGCGCGGGACATGGTGCGCGCCATCAACGAGCAAAGCAACAACGCCGTGTATATTCCGACGTTTGAGGAGATTCGGCTGTATCTGGACGAACACGCCGTGGAGGGCGACCTCGTGGTCACCGTCGGCTCCGGCGATGTCTACCGCCAGACGAAAAAGCTGCTGTAATCGAATTTAAAAATCGCGCAAGGAGGTTGCCGTATGCCGTCGTTCTTTACCGTGCTCAAGGACTATCTGCCAGACAAAGCGGTGCTGGATCAGCGACCGCCGTTTGACGACGACCTCTCTGAGCCGCTGTTCCACAAGGGCAGCGAGATCGGCTGCATCACGCTGCACGGAATCGGCGGTACGCCCGCCAACATCCGTGTGGTGGCAGATGCGCTGATTGCAAAGGGCTACACCGTCATCTCCCCGATGATACCAGGACACGGCGAGACCGTCCGCGCGCAGAACGCCTCCACGGGCGCGCAATGGCTCGAGGGCATCCGCGCGGCATATCGCAGGCTTGCAGATGAGGGCTGTACGCAAGTCTACGCGCTGGGGCTCTCGCTCGGCGGCATCCTCTCCGGCCTACTCGCGGAGGAGGAGCATCTTGACGGGCTCGTGCTGATCTGCACGCCGATTAGGATGAAGCGCTATCTGCGCGTCGCCCGCGCGCTTAGCCCGATTATCCCCGTGGTGGGCTATCCCGAAAGCCGCGGCGGCAAGCCCGCCTGGGGCGACAACCTCTATGCGCAGATGTACGGCGGGTTTTCCACGCGAAAGCTTGTCGATCTGGGGCATCTCGCGCGAAAACTTAAGAAAAACCTCGACAAGATCGACTGTCCGACGCTGCTCATCTCCGCCGCCGAAGACGACAAGGTCGATCCGAAAAGTATCGAAATCTTTTGCACAGGAGCGATCAACGCGCCGAGCGTGGATCTATCGGAGTTTGACCATTCCCCGCACGGCTGCACCTATGGGCCGGAGCGGGATGCCGTCGCCGCGCGCTGCGCGGAATTCGTCTCCGCTTTGGTTGACAATCACAACGCAGCTTCGGTATAATTCCTCTTGCCGCTGTCTAAATGCTGCGACGCAAAACCACATATTTGTCTCCGTAGCTCAGCAGGATAGAGCGTTCGCCTCCTAAGCGAAAGGCCGCGCGTTCGAATCGCGCCGGGGACGCCAAATAAGATGCCACCCAACGGGTGGCATCTTATTTGGCAAAAATTCAAGCGATTCGAAGCCGCGTTAATAAAACGCCGCAGTGTTGGCGTTTTTAGCGGCCGCGGAGGGCAGCCGGCCAAGCTGCGAGCGGTGTGAGCGAGCAGCGGCCGGATAACCGGAGGGATCGCGCTGGGGACGCCAAAAAGGATGCCACCCGACGGGGTGGTTTTCTTTACGTACAGGTTTTAATGGCATCTGCGGCTTGTTTTACACTTAAGATTTCTTGGATGGGAATACATTTTACTTCATGAAACCGCAGTGTTCTTTTCTTGTGAACTTTTCAGGATAATCGAGAAGAGCGAATCGGTGTGTGATAGAATACGCAAGGCTGCGAGGGGATATGGAAGGCTCGTGAAATCCGAGTGACCAAAGCGAAGGGACATGACGATTGCGCGAGAACGTGATTTGCACTAGCCTTCCTGCTCACCGCGGGCGAATGATCTGCACAACAAGGAGAATAGCACAAGATGAAGAAACTACTTGCCATATTGGCTGGGATGATGATGTGCATTGCGCTTGCCGGATGCGGCTTGGGCGCAAGCGTGCCGCAAACAGAAGGCGGGCTGACAACAGATGAGATGAATACCGCGGCTCCCGTGGTGATGGAGCCCAGTGCAACCGCGCAGCCGGATGAGACGCCCAAGAGCTACCTTGCGTTTAGCCAAGCGCTCGAAAATCTGCTGCAGAATAGCATATTGCCCGATGGTATGCAGAGCGAAGCGCAGGACAGCGCAACGCCTAGCAAATTTGCCGTCTACGACGTAGATGCGGACGGAAAAGGCGAGCTCATCCTGATCAACAACACAGTGACCGAGGCGGGGACTTCGGGGTATGTGTTCTCGTATGAAGAGGAGACAGGCATCCTGCAAACCGCGCTGCTGGAATATCCGGAGTTGACCTTTTACGACAACGGCATTGTGATGGCAAAGTGGTCGCACAATCAGGGGCTTGCCGGCGATTTCTGGCCATACAACCTGCATCAATATGATGCGTCGATCGATTGCTACAGGCCGTGCGGGTCCGTTGACGCATGGGATGTGAAGCTCGGCGAGACGAATGAACAGGGAGAATCGTTCCCCGCTGAAATCGACAAGAGCGGCACCGGACGAGTGTACTACATCGTGGTGAATCGCGACGCTGAGAACCCGACCGCTGTTGACGAGGCGGACTATACCGCATGGATCGACGGCATGATCGGAAGCGCGCAGGAGATCCAGATTACTTACTTAGATTTGACGGCGGAGAACATCGCGCTGCTTCGGGCGATGAAGTGAAGTATTAATAGATTGCGAATATACGCTGGATGCGTTGACAAAGCCACCCGTGAGGGTGGCTTTGTCATGCTGACACGCCAATCACTGCAGCGTGTGTTTTTATAGCCTAAGTTTACTGATTCAATCCCTCAATCCGCACCGTGCAGATCGAATCCCCCGCGAGCGGGACGGGGATGATGCTGCCGCTCAGGCGCAGGTAGACATCCTTTTGCGCGGGGAGGAGATTCATGAGTACGACGATGATCGAGCCATCCGGGTTTTGAAACGCGGATGCGTCCACCTCCTCGGAAAAGCGCGTGCTGGTGAAATGCCGCGCGCCCTGTTCAACAAAATGGCTGAAATGCCAGATGTAGTAGTACGAGAGCTGCTTTTCAAATGTACCAAGCTTGGTGTTGCAGAGAATCGGCGCTTCGCAATAGTTGCCTGCGTGATTCGGGCCGCCCTGCTCATCCAGCGCGATGTTCCAGTCGAGAAAGGTGTTCATGCCCGCGTTGAAGTTGCCGATCATGTCGTGGCCGTACATCCGCGCGTTTAGCAGCCCGTTTTCCGCGGAGAACCGGTTGTACTCGATGCACCCTTCCGAAAATAGTAGTTCCATACTTGGATAAAACCGCCGCACGAGCCGCAACGCATCAAAATGATCCCCGCTGTACCAGTGAAACGCCGCGCCGCGAATCAGCGGAAGCGTCTCTTCGTCCGCAACCGCACGAACGCGGTCAAATAAGCGCTCTTTGTTGTGATCCCAGATGTAGACGGCGATGTCGCCCAACCCGTGCCGTTTCAGCGCGGGGGAGAGGTAGTCGCGCAAAAAGCGCTTCTCGTCCGCGCCGGAGAACAGGCAACTGTCCCAAACCTGAACAGCATTGGGCTCGTTTTGAATGGAGAGCTTGCCTACGTGCAGCCCCTCGGCGCGATACGCCGCGATGTAGCGGCAAACATAGTCCGCCCATGCGCCGTAGTATTCGGGCTTGAGAAAACCGCCGTGATCCCGCTTGTTGTTGTCCTTCATATAGGCGGGCGGCGACCAGGGCGTGAGCATGATCTCCAGCGGCTTGGAGCAATGCTCCTGCGCGGAGATCAGAAACGGAATGATGTTGCGCATATCACGCGAGAGGTCGAGCGCGGTGTCTGGCCGGCCTGCCGCCTCGTAGGGGGAGAGCGAAAAATCGCAGCTGTCGATGGACGTGCGCGCCATGGTATAGCCAAGCCCGTCCTCGCCAAAACAGGCGCTGAGTACCGCCTGTTGTTGCGCGGGAGGCAGCTGCGAGAGCGTATGTCCCACCGATTCGGTGATCGCGCCGCCAAAGCCGAGAATGGTCTGGTTTGTTGCGGCGGGGTAGAGGTTGATGACGTCGCGCTCCTGCGTCTCATTGTCCGCCAGTATCGCGCAATCCTTGGTGACTTGCGAAATCTTGCCGCCCATGTATGTTGTCGTGGTTGTCGTTGCTTGCATGCGGTGCTCCTTGGTCGTATCTAAATCAATCATGTGTTCTTGCCTGCGGGAGGAGGATGCTGTTGACGGAGCGCGGCTCCAGCGCAAACGCGAGCCGTTCGCCATCATGTTGCAGCGTGAGCACCCGCTGCTCACAAAACGGATTCAGCACCGAGAGCGTCAACGATCCGTCAGGGTTTTCGAAGGCTAGCGTGTCCGCCGCCCAAGGCCCGCGCATGCCGAGGCGTGTTGCCCCGCGTTGCACGATGGCAGAGACGCTCTTCATCACATAGAAATCCGGATTGAGCGCGTACTGCCGGGTTGCAGGGTTAACCGTCACCATCGCGTTTTGAGGGTCTCCCCATGTGCTGCGCCCGACGGGCTCGAGCACGGGGTTCCAGTAGAGATAACTTTCCGCGCCGTTGCCGATGTAGTGCTTGAGCATCGTCCAGACATAGAGCGCATAGTCCCAAGTATTGTCGCCAAAGCCGCATTCGTTTTCGGATTGCATGAGCCGGATGCGCGGCCACCAGCTCTCAAACGTGCGCTGGATGGCGATCTTGCCACCCCACTGATAGCTCACTCCCGTGATGAATTGCAGAGCCTTTTCGTCCGAAAGCACGACGTTGGCAAAATAGTCATAGTCCTCGGTTGCCCATTTATCGAAGATCAAACGATTGAAGTCGCAGCCCGGCGCGTTGATGGTGCCCAGCCAAAGCTCGGTTTCGGGGCATTCCTGCCGCAGAACGGGGCCGATATAGTCCCGAATGAACGTGCGAAGCTCTTCGCCTGTCCACATGCAGGACGGGAATTTCTGGTTGGCAACCGGCTCGTTTTGCACATGCACCTGCTGGATTGTCACGCCCTCTTCGGCATATGCTTTGACAAAGCGCGCGAAATAATTCGCATAGGCGCGGAGATTCTCCTGCGTTGGGATGAGCTTGCCCCAGTTGTAGACCGGCGGATTTTTCATCCACGCGGGCGGACTCCACGGCGAGGCAAATAGCGTCATCTGCGGTTGATAGCGCTGCGCCTCTTTGATATAGGGAATCAGGCAGCGCTTGTCACGCTCGATGCTGAAATGCTTCAGCGCATAATCGCCCGGCGTATCATCGAGGCTGTACCAGTCCTCGGCATAGTCGTTTGCGCCGATGGGCAGGCGGCAGACGTTGAAATTGGCAGCGGCGGGGGAATAGAGCTCCGTCATGAGCGCGCTACGCTGTTCCTTGGGCAGATGCGACAGCGCGCGGTAGCCAAGCTCGTTAAAGCAGCCGCCAAAGCCCAGCATTTGCTGATAGCGTGCGCCGTCTCGCTCCAGCGTGGCGGGAGCGGACGAAAGAACACATTGCTTTTGCTTCCACTGCGCTTGCGCATTGGAAGAGTGCCAGATGACGTTGGACATAGGGTATTGCCTCCTATTTTTCAGAGCCTGTGGTCAGGCCGTCGATGATATAGCGCGAGAAGAACGCAAAGACGAGCATGATTGGGATGACCGAGATTGCGATGGCAAGATACATTGCCCCATAGTTGGTAACATACAACCCCTTGATCATGGAGATCATCACCGGCATGGTGTAGAGCGCCTTGTCCTGCAGAATGATGAGCGGCCCCATATAGGCGTTCCAAGATGCGACAAAGTTGAAGATGCACATCGTGGCGACGCCCGGCATGATGCAGGGCAGCACGATGCGGTTGAAGATGCCAAACTCGGAGCAACCCTCGATCCGCGGGGCTTCGATCATGGAGTCGGAAATGCTCTGCTCGATGATGCCGCGCAGGAAGAAGACGCACGTCGCGTTTGCGATGCCGGGGATGATGAACGGCAGATAGCTGTTTGTCATGTCCAGATGCAGGCAAAGCCGATAGAACCCGATGATGCTCAACTGCGAGGGGATCATCATGGACGCCAGCACGATGGCGTAGAGCGCGTTTTTGAAACGGAAGTTGAACTTGGCAAAGCCGTAGGCGATCATCGCGCCAAAGTAGCCCGTTAAAATCGTATATGGCACGGTGATGAGGATGCTGTTGACAAACCCGCGCCAGATATCGACCAGCGACTGCATGGTGGTGTAGTTTTCCGCTACGGCGTCGCCGGGCAGGAGGTTGAACTGCTTGATGATATCGAGGCTCGAATGCGAGCTGTTGATGAACACCACGAGAAACGGAACCGCGCACAGGAGAGTAAGGAAGATCAACAGCAACCGAATCGTGAAGGCGGAAAGACGAAATGTTCGATGCTTCATAGCTTATACACCCCGTCTTTGGCGCGCATGGTCTTGTATGCAAAGCCGCTCATCCCCGCGATCAGCAGGAATAGTACACAGGAGATGGTGGCAGAGTAGCCGTAGTTGAAGTTCTTAAAGCCCTGATTGTAGAGATACATCGACACGGTCAAGACGGCCTTTCCCGGATCGCCAAGGTTGTTGGAGAGCGTCAGCGGTACGTCAAAGAGCTGCATGCCGCCGATGAACGAGGTGATCGCCAGATACACCAGCGTGGGCTTGATCAACGGAAGCGTGATTCGCCAGAAGGTTTGCGCCTTGGTCGCTCCGTCCACCATCGCCGCCTCATACATGCTCTTATCGACGGTGGTCGTCCCCGCGAGGATGATGACGGTGGTGTAGCCAAACCACATCCACCACTGCACAAACGAAACAAGCCCGCTCGTAAGGGCTTTGCTCTGAAAGAAGCTGATGGGCGCGCCGCTGACGTTGAGCGCGGTGAGCAGTTGGTTGATCGGGGAATTGTCGCCGTCGAGCAGCAGGTTAAACAGCAGGCCGACGGAAGTCGCGGTGATCAGATTCGGCAGATAGAACACCGCGCGATAGAAGTTTTTGCCGCGGACTTTGGAAAAGGTGAAGACCGCCACAAGCAGCAGCGCCACCCCGAACTGCGGAATCGCGTTGCCAAGCCAGATGCGGATCGTGTTCCAGAGCGAGAGATAAAACACCTCGTCGCCGAGGATGCGCGCATAGTTTTTCAGCCCGATGGAGACGGCGGGCATCATGCCGTCCCATTTTTGAAGGCTGAGTTGAAAGGTGCTGATGATGGGATACAGCCCGAAGATCAGAAACACCACAAAAAACGGCGCGATGAAAAAATAGCCGTACCGGTCTTTTGCGAGTGTGCTTCTGCGGGGCTTTTTTTGCGACGGCTGCCGCGCGGCTGGCTGGATCATGTCCGGTCGATTCCTCTCTGAAGATGGAGTGTTGCGCTGCCGCAAGACGGGGAAACGGGCTGCCGCGTGGTTGCGCGGCAGCCCGGCTTGCGCAAGAAAGGGGTTATTCCGCGATGGTGAGATCCGGATAGGCGTTGAGCGCGTCCGCTTTGAACTGCGCGATTGCCTCGTCCTTGGTCAGCGCGCCGGAGACATACGACTTCACGGCGGAGAGGAAGGCGTTGTTGAGCGTGCCGTCATACTGGGTCATCAGATCCGCGGGGATCTTCGCCATGACGCCGTTGTAGAACTCGTAGAGGTTCTGCCCGCCGAGCACCGCGTCTCCCGCCTCTTTGGCGAGGGCTTCGTCGACGCTCTTGAGTGCGACATATTCGCTGTATTCGCTGGCATATGCCTTGACGGATTCTTCGTTGAGCGTGCAATACTCGAGGAACAGCCATGCGAGGTCTTTGTTCTGGCTGCCGTCGTAGATGCCGACCCATGTGCCGCCCTTGACATAGGGAACCGGCGCTTCGCACATGCCCCACTGTCCGCTGGTGGTGACGGCAGACGGCTTGATCAGGAACTGGTAGCCCCAGGTGGGCAGCATGTAGCTAAAGCAGTCCGCGCTCTCCACAGCAGCGTACCATTCTCCGCTCCACGGATCGCAGTTCTTGTCATAGCTATTATCCACGATGGTCTTGGCCATGTCCATATATTCGGACAGATTGGCATCCAGCGTGAGCGCTCCGTCGGTGACCCAGCCGCTTGCACGGTTGGTGAACTCCATGTTCATGATGTCCTGCCAGGTGGCAAACATCTTGATGCCCGCGGCGGACATCTTTTCGGCGACTTCCATCATCTTTGCGTTGCTGTTCATCATTTCTGCAACAGCAGCGGGATCATCGGTGCCCAGAACGGCTTTGGCGATGTCGCGGCGATAGATGATGCCGCCCGGGGAGGCCTGCCAGCTCAGCGCTTTGGTGACGCCGTTGGAGTCGGTGCCGATGTTGAGCACGTATTCCCAGATGTTGTCCTTATACGCATCGACGCCAAACTGGCTCAGGTCGGCCCAGTAGGGGGTTTCGACCAGATATTTGACGTAATCCGACTCGCCGGTGAACAGGTCCGGTGCTTCGCCGCCGCTGATGGCGGTGGAGAGCTTGGTAAGGAATTCGGAGTTCGGCACGACCGTGACATCCACCTTGATGTTCGGGTAGATGGCGTTGAAGCCTTCCACGAACCGGGTGAGTTCCTCGCCGGAGGACCAAACGGTGATGCTGCCGCTCAACGTGGCGGGGTCAACGGGGGCTTCGGTCGCATCGGCGACGGGCTGTGCAGTTGCGGCCTGCGCTGCGTCCGCGGGGGTGGCTTCTGCGGGGGCGACTGTGCAGGCAAACATCGAAACTGCCATTGCAAGCGCCAGGATCAGTACCAGGGTTTTCTTCATGAATTCTCTCCTCCTTTTTTATGCTAAATGCTTTCGCATTCAGGTGCTGGGTTGGGATTCGTTCACGGTGTGAACAAATGAGGGATGCTAAATGCTTTCGCATTCAGGTGCTGGGTAATTACTTGTTGAGATTGCGACAGGTTGGAATTCAAGTCTTTTTTTGTTTATAGGCCGCAAAAAACCAGACCGACACGCCGACGCGTTCGGTTCACTCTTTGCTGTTCTTTATCTTGCAGTTAAGAAAGTACTGATGAAACGCTTTCTCGAAGAATAATCTCGGGCTCGACCAGTGTTTTGATGCGCTTTTTGCTGCCATTCAGGCGGGCGATCAGCGCCTCTGCCAACTGTTTCCCGATTTCGTAGACGGGCTGATGGACGGTGGTCACATTCGGGCGAACCAGCAGGTCGTGACCAAGACCGTCGAAACCGACGAGGGATAGGTCCTGCGGAATCTTCTTCCCGGCTTTCACAATCGCGTTCGCGGCGCCGATGGCGAGGGTATCCGTGGCGCAGAAGACGCCCGTACAGTTCGGATGCGCCGCCAGAATCGACTTCATCGCCGCATAGCCGCCCTCTACATTGTTGTTTGCGGCGAGTTGCGGGCAGCCATCTGGATTGATTCCGGCTGCGTTTAGTGCGCGGGTAAAGCCAAGGGCGCGATCCACCGTGTAGTCCTTGTCTTCGTTGACGTTGATCATCGCGATTGAACGGTGTCCGTTTTGAATCAGCACATCGGTCACCTTTTGCGCACCGGCGACGTTGTCTACGTCGATGCAGTCGATATCCGGGTTGTCGTTGTGGCCAAAGAGCGCGAGCGGACGCTTTCTCTCGTGCGTGTATTGATAGATGTCCTTGACCTCGTCCTTGAGTAGCCCGGTTGCGATGTATCCGTCGCAGAGGTGCTCATTGTCGAGCTCACGGCGGATTAAGAAGGAATAGACGTGGTTGCTGAGCACTTCGCTGATGCCTGCGACAAAATGCATCACGAATGGGTTGGTCAGGTCGATGGAAGCGGGGATGTAGACGGCGATGATTCCGATTTTGTTGGAGGCCAGCGCGCGGGCAACGGGGTTTTGCACATAGTTGAGTTCCGCGAGTGCGCGCTCCACTTTTTCACGCGTTGCGGGCTTGACCAACTCCGGGGAATTGATCACGCGCGAAACGGTGATGGTGGAGACACCAGCCAGGGTTGCGACGTCTTCTAATCTCATATCGTTCCTCTACCTCTTCGAAATGATAGCGCTATCATTATACTGGAAAAAGAAAAGCGAGAACAGATCTATTTGAAATGTTAGCGCTATCATTGGTGACGAACAGATCATATCATGGAGAAAATGAAAATGCAAGAGGGGAGCGGGGGATTTTTTTCGGAGAGGGTCGGGAGGGAGGGAAACAGAGGGTGAGTTGCGAGTTTGTAATTACATAGAAAGAATGGTTGATACCCGAATCGTATTTAACAAAACACGGAGGGTGAGATTGTTCTTGCTGAAGACCGACTAGATGGAACAGTTTTCGATTTCTTTTTGCTTAGGCCTCCATTAACAAAATTAGGCAAATAAAAAGCGCTCTTATTTGAGCGCTAGTTTAGATCTGGATTCTATAGCATTTTATCGTTTCCACTCATCAGCATATTGCATGATGCTTATAGGAACAGTAATTTTTTCCGGCGATTGTTTTTTGCGATGCTTTTCCTCAATCCCAACCGCAAGCGAGAGACAGATAATTGTTTCACGAAGAAGTTTTAGCAAAAACATTGTTTGTTCAGTAAGTTCCTGTTCCGAAACATACAATGCTAAGCCATCAATTTCTCCATCAGTTTGTGCTGGGAAATCTTGTGAAAACACTTTGACATATTTGTGCTCAAGGGCATTCCTTATGATACTTATCCTCTTAGCCCAAGGGTTGGGTGAATCTAAAAACGGTCTGATAAAGTCCTTGTTAATCCAATATATCGATTTGAGCGCGAAGTTGATTTCGGGGATTAGTACATTTGTGTATTGATATCCACTCTTTCCTTTTTTCTCCCTATCCCAGATCGTACGAAAGGATACATCTTGTTCTTTTATTCCCAATTTGAAATACTCGTTAATAAAAAAAGCTATTTTATCAAGTAGTGAATACAGTGTTTTAAATGAAGATTTTAGTTTCTCGATTCTTATAGAGTATTGTGGGTAGTCAGCGAAGTTTAAAAGAAATGTATCCTTATCCGCAAAATGCGGAGCATCGGGTATTTGTAAGGAACAAAAGAATTGATACCTAGCAAATATGAATTCTTGCTTTATCTGATTAAACATGCCGTGAAAAATCGGTTTATCATCAAAGTTTGCTACGATACTAGGTAATTGAATGATATCAGTAGCAAAGTAGAAATCTTTATTTGGCAAATCGTTTAGCGGATTAAGAAATAATCGAGTTTCTAAAGACCATCTGCGATATGCATTTTCTTCGGGTTCATCACACTGGCGATGGGGAATGTTTAGTGGAGCAGATAATACACTTTTTATGTTGTTTGCATTATAGGTTTTGATCGTCTCTTCGAAAAAAATTTTTGCTTCAGGTATCGTATCATGCGTTTCCGCTGAGATAGCACGTGAGAGATAATCATAAGCAAAATGATGGAAAAAGTTTTGCTGTGTTGGGTCAGAAACAAGTAATCCATAGTGTACATATGCCATGCCGATATTCCCAACTGTCATTCCGAAAGTTGGGTCGATTTTAAGAGACAAGAAGTATTGTTCAATGGCAGAAATCTTTCGACCGCATTGATCCAATGCATTTCCATAATTCACATATAGGATTCTCTTTATTCCTAAAATATACGGCTTGTATTTTTCGACCTGTAATTCTTCGACCTCGGCTAACTGAATGCTCTTTCGAAAAAAGTATAGTTGCTTTTCCAAGTATAGTTCTCTGTCACACTGCAAATCTAGCTTAAGTAAATCGCCATATACTGTTCCAAGAGAGTAGAAAATCTGCAATTGAGAAGCCTTGTCCTGCGACTCGACTATTTCTGAAGCCTGCTCAATAAGACTCTTAAGTAATTCGATGTTGCCAGCATCAGTTGCTTCATCGAATTTGATAGCCAAATCCTTTGCAATGTCAGAGAACGGGTCTTTGTATTTTATTTCTTTAGACTTCATTGGCTGCACTCCTGTTTGTTTGATGCGCATTGATGAAGATATTATCGCAAGAAAAACAAAGTAGTAATTTGAAATACTAGTATGATTATAACATGCGACACATGCCATCAAACAGCTCCCCATGAGTAAAAACAATTTAAGCAAGAAAGGCGCTCGAAAAGCACCTTTTCTGCATCGATTTTCCATATCTCGTTCTGTTTTTGACCATCATTAATGTTTAAGGGAATGTATCAAACGAAGATTTCACTACTCATAGTATACATATTCGATTTGGAAACAGGAGATATTATCTATCAGATTCCCTTGCCCCAACCTTCATCCTGTAGTACCCTAGTACCAACCACAACGACACGCAAAGGCTGGGACACACATTGACCAAATCGACAAAACCGTATGAATATCTGCTCTTTGACATCGACAACACGCTGATGGACTTCACCGCGGGCGAAAAAACCGCGCTGTTTCAGACGATGGAGGAGATGGGCGTCCCGATTGACGAGGCGGATTACCTAAAATATCTGGAGATCAACCGCGCGGCTTGGGCGCGATTTGAGGCGGGCGAGCTGGACAGCAAGGCCGTGCAGCGCGTGCGCTTTGAGGACTATGCCGCGCACCTTGGCCGCGACGCGGCGCAGGGCATCGACATGAATGCGCAGTATGTTGAAAACCTTGGCCAGCAGGCGATTTTGCTTGACGGCGCGCTGAGCATGCTCACGCGGCTTTCGGCGCGATACAAGCTCGCCATCGCCACCAACGGGCTGACGCTGGTGCAGCGCGCGCGGCTGAAAAAATCCGGCTTTCTGCCGCTGCTCAGTGGGGTGTTTATCTCGCAGGAGATGGGCGTGCAAAAACCGCACCGCGCGTATTACGAGAGCATATTCGCGTTCTTTGGCGACACGACGCGCGAGAAATATCTGATGATCGGGGATTCGCTCTCCGCGGACATCGCGGGCGGCATCAACGCGGGCATCGACACCTGCTGGTATCATCCGTCCGGAACTGAGGAAGCGCAGATGCAGCCCACCTATACCGTGCGCGGGTTTGACGAGCTGCTGGAGCTGCTGCTGTAGTAAAGCATTCGCAAAATAACGCTATCTTTCCGGCGCAAAATGCGATAATATATGAAAAATCGTACGCAAAATCGGGAGGAATAGCAATGGATCGCTTTGAACAGGTCACCGTCGTCAAACGGGCGAATGTGTATTACGAGGGCAAGGTCACGAGCCGCACGGTGCTCTTCGCGGACGGAACGAAGAAGACGCTCGGCGTCATTCTGCCCGGCAAGTATTCGTTTGGCACGGCGGAAAAGGAGCATATGGAGATTCTCGGCGGCGTGCTCAAGGCGCTGCTGCCCGGCGAAACAGTATGGCGCGCGTTTGGCGAAGGCGAGGCGTTTGAGGTGCCCGCGAACAGCCGTTTCGAGTGTGAGGCGGAGGGCGTTTGCGACTACTGCTGTTCCTACATCGCGGAATAAACGAAGAAGCAGTATCACTCAGGTGGGATGTAATTTCGCTTGCTCCTACATCGCGGAATAAACGAAGAAACAGCATCATTCAGGCGGGATGTAATCTCGCTTGCTACCACATCGCGAAATAAAACCAACAGGCAAACAAAACGGGCGGAGTGTGACTTCCGTCCGTTTCTTTTTTGCGCGGGTGTTGTATGATGAGAAAAAAGAGGAGCAACATTCGCCGGTGCGCGCGGTTTGCGCGGGAGGAATGGGGAACATACCGCGGCTACACAAGGAGGAATTGCAATGCGAAACGTTGTGCTGTTTATCGCCATGAGTCTGGATGGCTATATCGCGACGCCCGATGGCCGGATCGATTGGCTCGGCGGGGAGAGCGCCGACTCGAACGACTTTGGCTCATATGAGCGCTTCATCGCGGGGGTTAGCGATGTCGTGATGGGGTATACGACCTATCACCAGCTGAATACGGAGCTCATGCCCGGCGCATGGCCGTATGACAAGCAGACCACCTATGTGCTCACACACCGCAAGGAGGCGGCGCAGGCGGGCGTCGTGCTGACGGATGAGCCGTTTGCGGCGCTGATCGCGCGGCTAAAGGCGCAGCCCGGCGGCGAGATTTGGATCTGCGGGGGCGCTTCCGTCGCGAACCAGTGCATGCGGCAGGGGTTGATCGACCGCTTCCACCTCAACGTGATGCCGACCATTCGCGGGGCGGGGATCCGCCTGTTTGACGCGCTGGAGCAGCCGTTGCCGCTGCGGCTGATCTCCACGGAGCACTACAACGGAATCGTGGATTTGGTGTATGCGCCGCGCTGACGCGGGTGATTCTGGCGGTTTTGGGTGTTTTCTGTTATAATAGAGGCAGCAGAAACGTGAGGTATGACAATATGAAAAAAAATATCGGCAAGCTGCCGCATTTGCAGCATAAGAGCGACGAGACCAATCCGCAGGCGGAGGGGTTTCGCGCGCTGGAGAAGACCAGCCCGACCAACAGCGCCGCGCGCAACCCGGCTATGGCGAGTAAGCTCATGAGCACGAGCATGCGGCAGTATACGAGAAAAGGGAAATAAGAGTTTTCATAAGGAAAAGGGCGGCTTAGGCCGCCCTTTGGATTAAAAAGAATTGATATAATATTAAAAAACAGAGGGGATATGAGAAGAACGCACGTGTTGCATATAACTTGATTTCTAGAAGCATCTCTCAACACCAATAATTGTATTGATTTAGCAACTGTAGTGGTAATATTATATATATAACTAATCACAGCTAAACATTGGGATGTAAAGGGAAACAAGTGAAAAGCAATTCGCAGTACAGGCTTTGGTACAAACGCAGACTTCGTAAATTAGAAAAGCATCGGTTAAGAAGGAAGTACAAAAGTCCTTCATCTTTTCCTTACCGTGATTATCAACACTCAAAACCCAGTCCGCGCGAGTTCACACTAACACCACCAGCAAATTTTAGTTTTTTGTGTAATCGTGATGAAACTTGCCGATTCTTCGCACGTGCATTACGGAAGATTTGCCACTCAGGAGCAGACATAGAAGTATATTTTGATTTACGCAATATTAATAAAATAACTTCTGATGCAATCATGTACTTGCTAGCAGTTATCATGAACGCAAAGCATTCTCAAGGCTATAAGGCGAGTTTTCAAGGAAACTGTCCCAATGATGAAGCTTGCAACCATGCGCTAGAGCAGGTAGGATTCTTCAATTATGTTTACAAACGAGGGACTTCGGATGTTAGGCCACTTAAAAAAAGTCCTTATATCATTAAAACGGGAAATGATGTAAATTCACTCATAGCAAAAGAGTTATGTGAACATACTAACTTAAACTCAAAATATGACAGGAAAATGACAAGGCCGCTGTACAGTGTTATTGGCGAACTGATGACAAATGTGGTTCAACATGCTTATGATGAACAAGACTCTGACATGATAAGCAAATGGTATATTTGTGTTGAGGAGAATGCGGAAGAAATAAGATTTGTATTTCTGGACACGGGTGAAGGAATTCCAACTACGGCGCAGAAAAAGTGGCCAGAAAAATTGCTCGGTGGTTTACTAGCGGATGAGGGGCGAATAATCAAATCTGCTTTTATGGGTGAGTTCAGAACAAGAACAAATAAAGATAATCGAGGCAAAGGACTTCCAAGTATTTACGAGAATTGTCAGAACGGCATCCTAGATCATGTTTCAGTGTTATCCGGATATGGTTGTTGCAAAATATCTAGCACAAAAGGCTTTGAAATTGAGGCTCAAATTATGGAAAGCAAATTTACAGGTACTCTATTTACTTGGTTAATTAAGAAAGAAGGAGTAAGAGATGATTCATATCAAGATTGCAACTGATTTTTCTGATGCTCCGGGAGGTAGATATGCAAAAGAAGGTCTATCTTCGGGTGAAGAATTTCGCGTGAGTATCCTTGAGCCCAAATATCTAGAAGCTAAGGCTAGCGACACAAAAATAGAAGTCGACTTAGATGACGGTTACGGATACTTACCTTCATTCTTAGAGGAAGCTTTTGGAGGACTCGCAAGAAAATATCCCAACGATAATGTAGTTGAGCAGTTTGTATTTGTTTCTAATGATGAACCGAGTCTCATCGACAAGATAATCTCATACATGAAATTGAGCTAGCTGAGAGGTGGAAATGAATAAAAAAGTCAAAATAGGGTTTTGGATATTCATTGTAGTTTTAGGAGCCTTATTTGCTTATGGTGTAAAAAACACAACCAACTTTTTCGAAACCTCAGTAAGCACTTTCATTACAGTAAGTGCTGCTGTATTTGTGACATTTTTCCTTACACAAAGCAAAAACGATGATCGAAACACTAAGGACTTGGTCTTCAAGGTAATTGATCAAATTCAAGAGTTCAGCCATGAGGCAAAGAGTGTGAATTTTCAAAGCATCCCAGACCAAAAAGATATGTTACTACAAATCAGAAGAATGAGATCTAAAACCCATCTTCTAAACCTTTATTCTGAAAGATACCATTATCAAACAGCTAGTAAGGAACTACTAGACTATTTTGAAAAATACCAAGAGTTATTTGATAACCACTTCCAAGACCTAGATTATTTGCAAAAGTCAGACCAAGAGATTGCTCGATGGATGGAAAACATTGACACTAGGTGTGATTCGATTCGAATCAAACTTTACCCTCCGAAGTGAGAGGTACCCCTCACGCCCTCTCCCTCAACAACTCCTTAATCTCCTTCAACTCCGTCTCCATCCGATGTAGGTGCTTCTGCATGTCGTCAATCTCCTGCTCGGCCTTGTAGTTGATCGCGAAGTCGATGATCGACTCGTGCTTGTCCCGCGCCGCCTGCCGGTTCTGGCTCATCATAATGATCGGCGCTTGAAACGCCGCGATAAACGAGAGAATCAGGTTCAGCAGGATGAACGGCTTGGGATCAAACTGCAACCCCAGAAACGGGAGCACATTGATCAGAATCCAGACCACCAGGAAGCACCCGAAGATGATGATAAACGTCCAGCTCCCGCCAAACGCCGCAACCTTATCCGCCACGCGATCGCTTGGCCGCGTATGCATCACATAGTCCTCGTCCAGCCTCGCCGCAACGCGCCGCTCATAGCTCTCCACCATCTGGTCGATGCGGGAGAGCTTTTCGCCGTTTAGCTCGATTCCGAAACCGCGAATCGTCGTCTTGCTCTCGGTTTCGATCGTTAACTTTTCTTTATCCGCTGCCATAACGCACCTCTTATACACTCTGGTTTGATAGCCCCATTCTAACAGCATTGGCTGTATTCGTAAACGCAAATCGAGCCGCGCGTGATATAATAGGTAAAACGGAAACAACGGGGAGCATAAAGCATGAACAGCGTGCGCATCACGGTTCTCAAGCGGGAGTTTTACCCCGAACTGGCGGAAGAATACTTAAGCGAAGGTGCGGCGGCGGGGGCTTGCCCGCTGCAAGCCGTGGGCGACGTGTTCGTCTACTCCGGCGGCGCGGAAAAACCGGATGGGCTTTGCCCGTGGGCGTGGATCGACCTGTATTCCTCCATTCGGACGCTGTATTCCGGCGGGGACGAGAACACGTGGTATCGCTCCGGCGGCACGCGTATCATTTGCTGTACGGATGGGGTGCGCCCGGTGGTCTACAAGCTGGAGCTTGTGCGCGAATAGCGCAAAAAAAGAGGGCAGATAGCCCTCTGTGCAGTTGCGCGGCGGTTGGTTCAGCGACCTAATGTGTGCTCAAGCGTATAGGCGTCGGTCACGACGGGTTTGCCGTCCTTGTCGAGCAGCGGGGTGAGCCCGCCCGCGTAGCCCGCGGCATGGAACAGATAGTTTACGCCGGTCTCGCGATCGACCCAAATTTCGTTGACGTTCATGGTTCCTTTTTCATAGATGCGAATAAAGCGGTCATCCTGACGCATAATTTCCCCTCCAACGGTTGATGGCAACAGTATACCACAGCGGGGCTTGACCGCAAGCGGCAAACGCCATATCATCAATGTGGTTCCATACACGAAAAATGCTTGCTTTCGAGAAGCGTTTCGCCCGATGTAAAATCCTTGCAAACGCAAATGGTATCGAGAGGTTATTTCAACAGAAAGGATCGTTCATGATGAGTGAATCGAATCTGTATTACATTACCAAAACGGGGAAACTAAGCCAATTTACGGATATTTCGGATGTTGCAAACCAGGCGAAAAACGACGCGGGTTTCTTCTGGCTGCATTATCTGGAACCCTCGGTCGAAGACTTGCATCCGCTGATCAAGCTGCTCGATCTTCATCCGTTATCTGTTGAGGATGCTCTGGACGATAACCAGCTGCCGAAAATAGACGATTTTCCAAGCAATACATTTATCGTGTTCAATGCCATCACATACGCGAATGAAAAAGTGAACATTCAGGAAGTAGACTTTTTCCTAGGCAAGCATTTCGTGATCAGCATTGATCGCATCGGGCCGGACGGCAAACCGCATCTGGATGGCATAAAAGATATTGTGCTGCGAGAGATGGATGAAGACCGCCTCGGACCTGCGTTTGTGCTGCATACCATTCTGGATGTCATTGTAGACCGTAAGGTTTTCGCCATTGAAGCAATGGAAGATCAGCTGGCGGAAACAGAAGATGCGATCTTAGAAAGACCAACGGAGTTTGACCCGAAAACCCTTCAGCATATTCGGCATATGCTGGTCACGCTTCGCAAAAGTCTCTTCCACGAACGCGAAGTTTTCGTAAAAATCTGTCGTAAGGATTTTGACTTTATTCCCGACAAGGCCATATTCCAGTATCGGGATATCTACGATCATCTGGCGCGATTCTTTGAATTGACCGAGACACTGCGCGATGTCGCAACAAGCCTGATGGAGATCGACCTATCCTTGCGCAGCAACGAAATGGCGCGTGCTTCCAACCGCACCAACCGCTCAGTTCGTCGGTTGACTTTAATCACCATCGTATTTTTACCGCTTTCGCTTCTTGCCAGCATTGGCGGGATGTCCGAGTGGTCTATGATGACCGGCCCCGATAACTGGCGCATTACTTATCCGTTGTTTCTGCTCGCTATGGTTCTCATCGGCACTGTCAGCTATTTTTTCCTTAAATGGATCATTCGCAAAGACGACAAAAAAACGGACAAAGAAGACGCCGATTGAGCACACGAATCCACCCGATGGCAACCGCAAGCCAGCGTTCATAATGAAGGCGCTATCTGTAACATGACCCTCTGTAGAAATGCGTCGATAAGCGAAGGATTTGTTACAATGTAATATGTGAGTTGTGAAGCATTTGCTGCTCGAATGTTGCAAAATATCGCAAAACTGGCGAAAAGTCTTTGTTTTTTAAGAATATGTGTTGCATTCTACGGGTAAACATACCTATACTATTACATTGTATGAAGCAATTCTGAAGTGGAAATCTTCCTGCGCTTTGTTACGCGGGGAGATTCTTTTGCGCCGTGGCATCGATTGCCGCGCGCGGAGCGTCAATGAACGAGGGAAAACCGTTGGCAAAACGCTTACTCGAACGCATTCAACGCTGGCGATATCTTGGCTATGATCGCGAAACAGTGCAGCGCTACCGCGCACAGACCGACCGCGCAAACTTGCGTACGCTCAGGCGCATCTGCCTGCTTGCGCTGGTGCTGGTCGCGCTGTTGTTTGCGTTCTATGGTTTTTTGCTGCATCAGCCGGTGCGGCTGGTGATCGCATCCGGAATTGCCGCGTTCTGGATCATCGTGTATTTTTACACAAGCGAGCTGCTCAAAAACGCTTCCTCGGGTCTCGTGCGCGGGGCAAAGTCGTTGGTCTATCTCGTTTCGGTGATCATGTATCTATTGGGCATTCTCGCAGGCGCGCTTCTCTCCGGCGGGGAACTGGGTGTGATGAGCATTTGGATGTTCCTGTTGGTACAGATCTCTTTTGACATCCCTCCCGTGCAAAACGCGCTGACGGTCATCCCCTTTGCCGCGCTGTATCTCATCGTCAGCAGCCAGACGAAGTCGACCGAGCGTTGGTATTTGGATGCGATGTATACGCATATCTCCGTGATTGTCGGCTTGTATATTTCCCATCATCAGACCAAACTTGCGCTGGACAACATCATCGCGCAGAGCAATCTGCAAAAGGCTAACTTTGCGCTCTACCACACCGCCACGACGGACGAGCTCACGGGGCTGATGAACCGGCGTATGCTCTTTGACCGTTATGACGCGATTTTAAGCGGGTGCGTGGCGTCCCAAAGCAGCATGGCATGCGTGGTGCTGGACATTGACGACTATAAGCAGTTCAACGACAGCTATGGACACCCGGAAGGGGACGCGCTTCTGCGCCGCATCGGCGAGGTGCTGCGCGGCTTTAGCCTGCGGCAAAACATCGACATCGGCCGCATCGGGGGAGAAGAGTTTCTCGCGGTCTGGCAGGAGGAGGACGTGCACCGCTGCGAACAGGTCGCGGAGGAGCTGCGTCACGCCATCGAGCACATGGCAATTCCGCACGCGGGCGCGACGGATCACGACAAGGTGACCATGAGCGTGGGGCTCTGCGTACTGCCTGGCTCGCTGGCGCAGGGGGCGTATCTCTATGCGGACAAGGCGCTCTATCGCGCCAAGGACGCGGGGAAAAACTGCGCCTGTCGCTATGACGTAAAGAGCGGGCAGTATCGGTTTGTGTGTGAAGAGAGAAAGCGATAGTCTGTATCGCAAGAATAGCGCGTAAACAAAAAATACAGGCTTTCCGTTTAGCCGGAAGGCCTGTTTTATTGTTCTGTATTTGATGATTGAGAAGCGTTCGATTCAGTCCGGAATCGTCACGGTAATCGTCGCTCCTTTGCCCGGCGCGCTTTCGGCTTTGGCGCTGCCGCCGTGGGACTGCGCAATCGCCAGCACGATGGAAAGCCCCAACCCCATGCCGCCGGTTGCGCGGGCGCGCGCCTCGTCTACGCGATAAAACCGCTCAAAGATGTGGCTGCAAGACTCCTGCTCCATGCCGACACCGCTGTCGCGCACATAGAGTTTGCTGCTTTTCTCCTGCTGCTCAAAGCCAAGCGTGATGGTTCCGCCCTCCGGCGTATATTTTACGCTATTGTCGAGCAGCGCGCGCAGCAGCTGCAGGATCATGCCGCGATCTGCCGTGAGGCAGCCGTCCTGCGGCGTGAGCGTGCGCGTATACGTGTGCGCGGGGTCGAGCATCGCCTGCTCCTCCAGCAGCTCGGAAAACAGCGCGTCCACCGGAAACGTCGTGCGTTTCAGGCGAAACTGCGCGTTGTCGCTCCGTGCCAGGAACAGGAGATTTTCTACCAGCGCATTCATGTAGGCGGTTTGGTTGCCCAGCGCGCGGATGCTGTCGTTTCGAACGGCGGGATCCTCCGCGCCCCAGCGGGAGAGCAGGTCGACATTGCCCTGCATGACCGCAAGCGGCGTGCGCAGCTCATGCGACACATCCGCAACAAAACGCCCCTGCTGATGATAAGCGCCGGAGACGCGCTCCAGCATGCCGTTGAGCGTCAGCGCAAGGTGTCTGAGTTCGTCGTCCGGCTCCGGCACCTCCAGCCGCGCCGCCAGCGTTGCGTGGTCAATCCGGTTTGCCGCCGAGATCATCTGCCCGATGGGGGAGAGCATGCGGCGGCTCACCTTCTGGCTCACGAGTAGCGAAATTACGACACCCGCAATATTCGCGCCAAGCAGAAGTAGCCCGAGCAGCTTGAGGAACGTTGTTTCGTTTGTCATGCTGTAGACGAGGGTGAGTATGCCGTAATTGCGTTCATTGTTGGACATAGGGCGGGAAACGCGTAGCATCAGCGTGTTGTTGTGAAAAAAAGGCTCAGGAGAATTGCCGGATTTTTGCCAGAAGTTGTCCGGCAGGGGGAAGTTGAGTTCACGATTGACGAGTTTGCCGTCATTGTTGAAAACAAAGATAGACAGGTTCGGATCAGTGTTTAACTTTTCCAATAGTTCCGATCCGGAGAGCTCCTCGCTCTCCTCGCTCTCCTCGCTCTCCTCGCTCTCCTCGCTTTCTTCCATCTCTTCCATCTCCTCCACAAGATTGTAACCGATGAGTTCCGCTGTATTGATCAGATGAATCTGCTGCTTTTGCACAAGAAACCGATAGGCAAGCAGAAACACGAATGCGGACAGCGCGAAAAAGATCGTGGAAAACAGCGCGGCGTAGACGCGCGTCAGCCTGCTGGAGAGTTTACTCTTTGCGCGTTTTGTCCCGAATGACATAGCCAATCCCCCGTACTGTCTCGATGATGCGGCTCTCTTCCGTGTCGTGAATGCGGTTTCGCACATAGCGCACATAGACATCCACCACGTTGCTGTTGCCCGCGTAGGAATAGCCCCAGACGTGGGTGAGAATCTGATCCCGCGTGAGCACGATGTCGCGGTTGCGCAGCAGGTATTCCAATAGGTCATATTGCGTCTTGGTCAGCTCGACGGCCTCTCCCGCGCGCGTCACCTGACGAGACGAGAGCGTGAGCGTCAGGTCGCCGAGTGTGAGCGCGTCCGGCGCGCCGACCAGCGCCGCGGGGTCTGCGGTGCGCAGCACCATGCGGATGCGCGCGAGCAGCTCCTCAATATGAAACGGCTTGGTGATGTAGTCGTTGGCGCCGAGGTCGAGGCCGGTTACCTTCTCCATGACTGCGTCACGCGCGGTGACGAGGATCACGGGCAGCGTGCTCTCCTTGCGCAGGCGCCGCAGCACCTCGATTCCGTTGAGCTGGGGCAGCATGACGTCCAGCAGCACAAGATCAAATGCGCCGGAGAGCGCGCGCTCCAAGCCGCTCCTGCCGTCTAAACAGCTCTCGGTTAAATAGCCCTCGTGCTGAAGCTCCAGCGTCAGAAAGCGTACGATTTCGGATTCATCCTCAACGATTAGTATGCGCATAGCGTTCCGCCTTATCAAAAACATGTCTGTTTTGCGTGATTCGCCCAATTCTCATGCTGCTCTGTAACGCTAGCAACAAGTATGATCTCATTATATGCTAATTTCCCCGTGTTTCAAATGAAGATTGCATGAGAAACGCATTTGCCCGCGCCGACTACCTTTGCGCAAAAAACAGCCCGCGATGACGCGCGGGCTGCTGGGAAGCGATCTATGCCATAGCTTTGCTTATCGGATTCAGACTTGCAAGATATGAGAACCTAAAAAGAGAATTATGCGGGCTCAGACTCGGTTGCAAACGCAAACCCTTCCTCGCGAAACAGCGAGATGCAAAGATCGACCACCGCCGGGTCAAACTTGATGCCTCTGCCCGATTCGATCTCGGAAAGCGCGGCCTCGATGCCCAATGCGGGACGATAGGGCCGGTGGGACGTCATCGCCTCCACCACGTCCGCAACGGCAAGGATGCGGCTTTCAAGTATGATCTGCTCACCGACGAGCTTGTTTGGATAGCCGGAGCCGTCCAGCCGCTCGTGATGCTGCAGCATCATGGTCAAAATCACCTGCGGCAGATCCATCTCCCGCGCGATGTTATAGCTGTATTCCGCGTGCGTTTGCAGAATCTGATACTCGAGATTCGTGATCTTGCCGGGCTTGTTGAGGATGTCCGAGGCGATGTAGATCTTGCCGATGTCGTGAATCAGCGCGCCGTAGGCAAGGTTGGTGATCGCCTCCGGTGTCATGCCAAAACGCCGGCCGATCTCGCAGGCGAGTTGCTGCACGCGTTTTTGGTGCCCCGCGGTGTAGACGTCCCGCAGTTCCGCCATCTTCGAGAGCGCGTTGATGGACTGTTCCAAGCGCTTTTTGAGCACCTGATTGGTCTCAATGAGCGATTCGTGCTGCTTTTGCACCTCTTGTTCGAGCTTTCTGCGCTCCGTGATATCGCGGATGAGCCCCTCGGTGCCGATGATCTCTCCCGCGTCATTCTTAAGATACTGAATGTGCATGGAGACCCATAAAGGCGTGCCGTCTTGGCGCTTCACCTGGCAGACATGGCTTGTCACGCGTCCGCCCACCTTGAGCTTTTCAAACAGCGCAACGCGGTCGTCCAGATTGGCATAGATCAGCTTTGCGCTTGTGGGCAGCATGCTTTCGACGGTTTCATAGCCGAATATCTCTGCCATGCGGGGGTTGAGCATGAAGAAGTTGCCGTCCAGATCCGCGCGGTAAAACCCGTCCTGAAGATTGTCAAGTATTCTACGGTTTTGTTCAAGGCTTTCCTGCAGGGTTCTTTCCGCCTTGAGTTGCTCGGTGAGGTTGGTGCCGATGCTCAAAACAGCCGGCTCTCCGTCCCACACAATCGACTTTGCGTAGATCAGCAGCGGTATTGTCGAGCCGTTTTGTGCAAGGGCTGATTTTTTTATAACGCGTTCGCCCTCTAATTGTAGCGCCTGGATGAACTTCTCAAGTCCAGTGCTCTGTGTATTGTCGGTGAGCTCATACAGATACTTGTCTAGCAACTCGCTTTTCGAGTAGCCATGCAATTGAGCGGTATATTCATTGGCGTAGAGGATCCGTCCTGATTCGTTTATCACGACGATCGAGCTAGGCGCAACATCGCAGATGTGCGCGAGGCGGTTGATCTGCTCCTGCGCTTTCTCTGTCTCCTGCTGATAATGCATCTGATGTGTGACATCGGAAAATGTGCACGCAAACTGCATCGGGGCCGGGCGGTATGCCGTGACGTTGAAGTATTTCTCCAGCGTGGCAGCGTAGTTCTGGAACGTGACAGGTACACCCGTGAGCGCAACCTGTCCATAGATATCGATCCAGTATTGCTCCGTTTCGGGCAAGACATCCCGCACGGTCTTTCCGATCAGGCTGTCCGCACGCAGCCCGGTCATGCGCTCAAAAGCCGGGTTCACCGCCACATAGCGGTAATCAATCGGTTTTCCGTTTTCGTCGCAGATGATCTCATGGAGCGCAAAACCGTCCATCATCTCGTGAAAGAGCTGCTGATAGTTCTGCTGCGCCTTGCGCTGTGCGGTGATGTCGTCCATGATGACATACACCTGATACGGCTTACTCTCGCCTTCGTGAAACAGCGGGGTTGCAAACACGGAAACCCAGATGTGGTCTGATAGCTTCTCGTTGTAAACGCCGAGCGCGTAGGGGCCAAAGGGCTTACCCGTGCGCAACGCGATCATGGAAGGATGCTCGCTGCCGGGCAGGGGAGTGCCGTCTTCCCGAATGGTTTTCCACTCTGTCGTATAAGAGGTGCGCTGAGACAATTCAAACAAACTCAGGCCTAGCATCCGAATTGCCGCAGGATTTGCGGAGATGATGTTCCCCTGCGCGTCCTGATAGACAATTCCCTGCGTCATGGTTTCAAACAGGCGGCGGAGTTCTTCGTCCCGCTCGCAGTTCATCTGCTCGGCACGCTGCTGCTCGGAGATATCCCGAATGCTGGCGCAAACGTATTCGTATCCTTGTGACCAGAACGAGCGCGCGGAGATGAGTGCGGCATATCTGCTTCCGTCCCGCCTTCGAAAATCGGCAGGGCGTGTTTCCAGAATGCCTGTTTCTGCCATACTCGCGAGAAACAGGTCGCGATCCTCGAAATTGAAATAAAGATCGAGCTCTCGCGTGGTCTTTCCGATGACCTCTTCGCGGGAATATCCGGTTATGCGGCAAAATCCGTCGTTGACGTGCATAATCGCGCCGTCGCATACCCTAGAGACGAGCGCCGCATCCGGGCTTGTTTGAAAAACGGTCTGAAAGAACGCATCACTAAAGGATGGACCCGGAACACTGTTTTTTTCTGACAAAAACATCACCTCCGGACAACAATTGCATTTTATGCATATATCAATATTGTATGGGTAGCAAATGTTAATGTCAACGTGTGGTAAAAACTATTATTGAGCGGCACGAAAGAGGCAATCCCGATTATTTCTTCAAAAAGGGTACGAGGTAATAAACACATAACAAGCGTTTTGTTGAAGACGGTACGATTGTGTATTCTTCTGCATGAAATGATACAAATTGTGCATAAAAATTAAGTTGTATTGTTGCCTCATGTCTGACGCGGCGATTCACTCTGACAACCACAGGCAAAAGAACGCATCTGCTCGCGTAGGCGCACGCGGCTCTGTTCGGTATAATGCCAGAAGGAGGATTCTGAGCATACGTTATGAATGGTTTGATAACGAGATCATGCCGGAATGAGGAATCTGAATATGCGATATGGCTATTTTGACAATGATCATCGTGAATACGTCATCGACCGGGTGGACACACCCGTCTCCTGGACAAACTATATTGGAACAAAGGATATGTGCGGTGTCGTCAACCAGACGGCAGGCGGATATCTCTTCTCCGGCGCCAGCGAGTACCACCGCATCACGCGATTTCGCGCCAACGGCGTGCCGATGGATTTCCCCGGGCACTATGTCTATCTGCGGGATGAAGCGGACGGCGATTATTGGAGCATCAGCTGGCAGCCGGTCGGCAAGCCGCTGGATCAGGCGAACTACACCTGCCGCCACGGGCTTTCCTATAGCAAGTATCTCTGCGATTATAAAGGCATCCACGCGGAGCAGACGCTGTTTGTCGCCGAGGATGATCCGGTAGAGATTTGGGATGTCGTAATCAAAAACGACAGTGACCGCGTGCGCAGTCTCTCCGCCTTTTCCTATTGCGAGTTTTCGTTTCACCAGATCGATATGGACAACCGAAATTTTCAGATGAGCCTCTATGCGGCGGGGTCTCGCTATCGTGACGGCGTCATCGAGCACGACCTTTACTATGAAGAGGACGGCTACCAGTTCTTCACCTCGAATTTTGAACCCGACGGTTACGACTGCCTGCGGGATGCGTTCATCGGCGCGTATCACACCGAGCGAAACCCCGTCGCGGTCGAGCGCGGCGCTTGCTCCGGCAGCGCGGAGCTCGGCGGCAACCACTGCGGCACGCTGCAAAAGCGGATCACCCTCCAGCCCGGCGAAAGCACGCGGCTGATCTTCCTGCTCGGCGAAGGCGGATTGGAGTCGGGCAAAGCCATGCGAGAAAAGTATGCAAGCGGGCAGGCGGTGGATGAGCAGTTTGAGAAGCTTCGCATCTTTTGGGATAAAAAGCTCAGCAAGCTCCAGATCCAAACGCCAAACGAGGGCATGAATTCGCTGATCAATATATGGACGCTGTATCAAAGCGAGATTAACGTGATCTTCTCCCGCTTTTCTTCGTTTATCGAGGTGGGTGGGCGCACGGGGCTGGGCTATCGGGACACCGCGCAGGACGCGATGTGTGTGCCGCACAGCAACCCCGAGAAGTGCCGCCAGCGCATCGTGGAGCTGCTCCGCGCGGAGACAAAAGCGGGATACGGGCTGCATCTCTTTGAGCCGCGCTGGTTTGAGCCGGAACAAAAACAGCAGAGCTTCCGCTCGCCAACCGTGATCCCCGTGCCGGATCGCGCGAGCATCGTCCACGGCATCAAGGATGCCTGTTCGGACGACGCGCTCTGGCTCGTGGTGAGCGTTGCGCAGTACATCAAAGAAACGGGTGACTTCGCGTTTGCCGACGAGAGCGTTACTTATGCGGACGGCGGGGCGGAGAGCGTATACGATCATCTCAAGCGCATATTGAATTTTTCTGCGGAGCAAGTCGGCCAAAACGGCATCTGCAAGGGACTTCGCGCGGACTGGAACGACTGCCTGAATCTCGGCGGCGGCGAGAGCGCGATGGTGAGCTTTTTGCACTATTGGGCGCTGGATCACTTCGTTCCGCTTGCGGAAAAGCTCCAAAGAAGCGACGACGCGGCGTATTACCGCGCCATGGCGGAGCATGTGCGGGAGGTTTGTGAGCGCGTGCTCTGGGACGGAAGCTGGTATATCCGTGGCATCACGGCGGATAACCGCAAGATCGGCACGCATACCGACGAAGAAGGCAAGGTGCACCTTGAGAGCAACGCGTGGGCGGTGCTCTCCGGCGTGGCTTCGCAGGAGCGCGGAGAACAGGCGCTCGCGGCGATTCAGGACTATCTCTACACCCCCTACGGCATCATCCTTAACGCGCCGCCGTATACCAAGCCTGACGACGGCATCGGTTTTGTCACGCGCGTCTACCCGGGACTCAAGGAAAACGGCGCGATTTTCTCGCATCCCAACCCCTGGGCGTGGGGCGCGGCCTGCGCGCTTGGCGACGGGGAGAGCGCCATGTCGTTCTACGACGCATTGTGTCCCTATCACCAAAATGATAAAATAGAGGTGCGTCAGGCGGAGCCATATGTCTACTGCCAGTTTGTGGTGGGCAAGGCGCACACGGCGTTTGGCAGAGCCAGACATCCGTTTATGACGGGGTCTGCCGGATGGTCGTATTATGCCGCGACGGAGTATATCCTCGGCATCAAACCGGACTATGACAGCCTCACGGTCGATCCCTGCATTCCCGCCAATTGGAAGGAATTCTCCGTCTCCCGCGTCTGGCGCGGGGCGACGTATGACATCCGCGTAACGAATCCCAACGGCGTCACCTGCGGGGTCAAGCGGATTTTGCTCGACGGCAAACCCGTGGCAATTATTCCGCAGATAACGGCGGGCGCGCGTTGCCGCGTCGAAGTCGAGCTGGGATAATCGCAGATTCAATCGGGATTTAAGCCCGAATACGGTATTTGACAGGCTTCGGGGATTTCCGGAGCCTGTATTGGCATTCTTAGGATACGGGAGGAATAGAACGATGGCGGAGAGAACGACAGGCAAGGGTATCTCCCTCAAACACGGGCTTATTGCGCTCATCGGCGTATGTTGGGTGCTGCCGGTGCTGCTCATCTTAGCTCTCTCGGGCTATTTCATCCGCAACAACCTGCAAAGCCGGATTGACGACACGATTGAAACCAGCGTCACCAACGCCATGAACATGACCAAAGCCAGCGTCGATTCCGCGCTGGCGGCCTCCCGCGCGGCGAGCTATGACAACGTCATCCAGCGCGCCTGGGCGCAGTTTTCCGAGGATGCGGACGGCGTTGCGCTCTACGGCAGCGTGACGGAGTATCTCTCCCAGCAGTATTCCTATGACGAAAACTTCCGCGGCGTGATGCTCTATTTCGTCAAAAACCCCGCGACGATCTATTACGCGAGCAACCGCTCCAACATGGGCAAGACCGATCCCATTCGCAGCTATCGCACCTATGCGCACGAGATCGCGCTGGAGCTTTCGGGCGAGAGCAGCACGCAGATCCGCTTTTTTGAGGCTAACGGCGTGCTGTATATGCTTAGAAACATCGTCGACAGCACGTTTCATCCCTATGCAGTGATCGTGATGGAATGCGACGAGGAAGCGCTCTTTGCGCCGCTTGGCAACATCGTTTGGCTGACGGATGCGAGCGTGAACCTCAACGACATCTCGCGCGTGATCGCCGGCGACGGCGTCCTGCGGGAAGAAGTGGCGGGGAAAGACGCAAAGACGGAGGCGCTGTATCCGATTGATAGGACGCTGCGCACGTCCGACTACACGCTCCGGCTACTGGCCCGCTCGGACGGGGCGCAGATCACAAACGAACTGCCCAGCTCCATGCGGTTTTTGATCCTGGTGATGCTGCTGGCAATTCCGTTGCTTGCGTTCGTCATCTGGGCATTTTACCGCTTCATCACCGAGCCGCTCGCGCGCCTGATCGACGCCGCGCGGCATGTCAAGCGCGGCGAGCGCGGCTATGCGATCTCGCCCCTGCCGGACAGCCGTGAGTTTCGCTCGCTGGCTGAGCACTTCAACAGCATGTCCGCGGAGCTCAAGACACAGTTTGAGCAGGGCTATGAGGAGCAGCTTGCCCTGCAGGATGCGCGCGTCAAGGCGCTGCAAAGCCAGATCAGCCCGCATTTTCTAAACAATACGCTGGAGATTATCAACTGGGAAGCACGCATGGCAAACAACGAGAAGGCCTGCCGGATGATTGAGGCGCTGAGCACCATGCTCGACGCCGCGATGGCGCGCGGCGGCAGCTCGGTGGTCACCATCGCGGAGGAGCTGAGATATGTGGATGCGTATCTGTATATCCTCTCTGAGCGCTATGGCGAGCGGCTGCGCGTGGACAAGCAGATCGATGAACAGCTGCTTGAGCAGATGGTGCCGCGCTTAATCCTGCAACCCATCGTCGAAAACGCGATGGAGCACGGCATTGAAAAGCGCGCAAACGGCGCCATCACCCTGCGCATCTTCGCCAAAAAACACCTCTATCTGGAGGTGGAGAACGACGGCAGCATGACCGCGCAGGATCGAGACAACATCGCGCGGCTCTTAAGCTGGGACGGAACGAGCGAGGAAGCGGAGAGCAAGCTAGGGCGAATCGGCATCCGCAACGTCAACCGCCGACTCAAGATTTTATACGGCGAGGAATACGGGCTCACCATCGAAGAGATCGCGCCGGGCTGCATCTTAGCGCGCATCATGCTGCCGCTTGCAAAGCCGATCACGTAATCATTTGAATCTGCAACTGCGCAGGGTGCAAAAACAGACCGAAAGCATCGTAATTTGTATCGTGCAAATGACGAATTTGTATGGAACTTATGATAACAACTGTCCGTAGAGCACAACACAACAACCACGTGCAAAATACGACAACCGCGTGCCTTATTCGCGGGCTTTGCTGCGTCCTATAATGAAACCATCGAAGGCAAATCTTTTTTGCATTTCTAACAAATCGATACGGAGGAAAGAGACCATGAAGAAAACCATAGCGCTCATTCTGGTTCTGGCAATGTGCCTGACCGCGTTTGCGGCTTGCCAGCCGGCCGCTCCCGCCGCGACGGAAGAACCCGCCGCCACCGAAGTTGCTGCTCAAGCGACCGAAGCGCCCGCGGCTGCGGAACCCGTCAGCCTGACGGTCGTTACCTCTTACGGCGGCGACGACGGCAACCGCGCCAACTATGAAGCGGCTCTTGCCGGCTACGAAGCCGAAACGGGCAACAAAGTGCTCGACGCTTCCGCCACTTCCAACGAAGAGTGGAAAGCCAAAGTCATGACCGACTTTGAAACCGGCACCGAGCCCGACGTGCTCTTCTACTTCAACGGCAATGACTCCGACGCAATCGTCTCCGCGGGCAAGGTCGTCTCCCTGGACGAAATCCGCGCCGCCTATCCCGAATTTGCAACCAACATGAAGGACGAAATGCTCGTTCCCTCCGCCGTGGACGGCAAGGTCTACAGCGTTCCGGTCAACGGCTATTGGGAAAGCATGTATGTCAACACCAAGGTTCTTGAAGCCGCCGGTGTGACCCTGCCCGGCGCAGACTACACGTGGGACCAGTTCCTCGTAGACTGCCAGAAGATCAAAGACGCTGGCTTCACGCCCGTCGCCGTCTCCTTGCAGGAAGTGCCGCATTACTGGTTTGAGTTCTCTGTTTACAACAACGGCAACACTGGTAACCACCTCAGCGTGCCCGCCGCCTCCAGCGACGAAACCGGCATGAAGTGGGCAAAAGGCCTCGAAGACATCAAGGCGCTCTACGACGCAGGCTACCTGCCCGAGAACACCCTGACCGCGACGGACGCCGAGACCGTTCAGCTCGTGGCTGACGGACAGGCCGCGTTCCTGATCGACGGCAGCTGGAAAATCGGCTTCTTCCAGACCAACTGTGCCGATCACCTCGAAGACTTCGCGCTGACCTTCGTTCCCGGCAAGGGCGAGCGTGCAGGCACCGACCTCATCGGCGGTATCTCCATGGGTTACTTCATCACCAAGAAGGCATGGGACGATCCTGCCAAGCGTGATGCCGCTGTCAAGTTCGTGGAGTTCATGACGAGCGACGAGCAGGTTTCCATCTTCTCCGTCACCGCTGTGACCGCGCTCAAGAATGGCGTTATCCCGGCGGACACCCTCGACAGCCTCCAGAAATCCGCCATCGCAATGTGCGCTGGTGCCACCAGCGTGGTCGGCGCCGTGCAGGATAAGCTCACGGCGGAACAGCGCGGAGACCTCTTTGCCAACGTGAAGAACATCGTCACCGGCAAGACCACCGCGGCGGAAGCCATCGACTCCGCGCTTGCCAAATAAGGCAAACGAGCGCAACACCTGAACCGAACAGGGGTCGACCGAGTGATCGGCCGACCCCTGACCAACTTTTTCGCGATTCGCATTCCGAAGTTTACAATATGCTTTTTCGAGAGCAACCGAGAGTATTTTACGAACCAGGCACGGTTTGGCAACGCGAGGCCGGAGCGGGCAGACGGAGGCACCTATGAATTCCATGATCTATAAGAAGAAAGCGCCGCTGCTGTTTTTTCTCCTGCCAGCGTTTTTGTTTTTGATCGTGTATCTCTACTATCCATTCATCCAGAACGTCATCAACAGTTTTCTTTCCATCAGCGGACTCGGCACAAAGGCCGCGGGGGTCAACGAACCCTGGTTTACAAACTATGTCGAGCTTTGGAATGATCCCAACATGCGCATCGCGGTGAAAAACACGCTGCTGCTCGTGCTTTGCACGCTGGTGTTTCAGGTGGGCACGGCGCTCGTGCTGGCGCTGATCGTAGACCGCATCAAGGCGGGATCGAGGTTCTTCCGGACGCTGTACTTTTTCCCGATCGTCATCAGCGCAACCGCACTGGGGCTATTGTTCAACATCATCTTCCTTTACAACGGCGGCATGCTCAACCAGCTTTTGCAAAACCTTGGCATCACCACCGCCAACATCGACTGGAAGGGCGAGAAGTATTACTTCTTTACGATGCTGCTGCCGGTGCTCTGGCAGTATGTGGGGTTTTATTTCGTGATTCTCGTCACGGGCTTAAACAACATCTCTACCGATGTTTACGAGGCGGCGGAGCTCGACGGCGCGACGGGCTGGAAGCGCGTGCGCTACATTACGCTGCCGCTGCTGAGAAACGTCATCTGCACCTGCCTGATTTTAGCCGTCACGGGCGCTTTAAAGGTGTTTGACCTGCCGTGGGTGATGATGGGCGCGGGCATCCCGCTCGATCAGTCCTGGCTCACGGGCACCTACATGTACAACCAGACCTTCACGCGCGGAAACGTGGACTACGGCTCCGCCATCGCGGTTGTCATCGTGGTGCTTGGCGTGCTGCTGGCGCAGGTTGCAAACCGCGTCTTCAAAGAGAAAGAATATTGAGGAGAGAGGGGAATATGCGCATGAATCACAAACCACTCGTCAAAAAACGCGTTCCGCTCTCGCAGGCGGTCTCCTACGCGGTGCTCATCTTCTGGGCGATCACCACGGCGTATCCGTTTCTCTGGGTCATCCTCAACTCGTTTCGTGTGCGCGGGGAGATTCGCTCGGATTCGTTCTCGATTCCGTGGCCGTGGACAGAGAGCTTCACGTTTGAAAACTACACCACAGCGGCCGACCGTAGCGACTTTGTCGCGGGATACACCAACAGCATCCTCATCTCCGTGGTGGTGACTTTGGTTGTCGTGCTGCTGGCGGGGCTGTTTGCCTACGGCATGGTGCGCTATAAATTTCGCGGGCAGAAGATTGTGCACGGCATGATCATCGCGGCGATGATGTTTCCGGTGTTTTCCACGATTATCCCCGTGTTTCGCATGGAGGTGCTCTGGGGAATCGCGAGCACGCAAAACCGCTGGCTTTCGCTGCTGGCGACCATACTGCCGCAGATTGCGGGGAATTTGGCCTTTGCCATCGTGGTGCTGATGGGCTTTATACGAAGCGTGCCGATCGATCTGGAAGAGGCGGCCTACTTAGACGGCTGCAACGTGTTTCAGATCTATTTCAAGATCATCATCCCCGTGGCCAAGCCTTCGTTTGCGACGGTTGCGATCTTCTCCTTCCTCTGGTCGTATAACGACCTGTTTACGCAGACGTTTTTTCTGCGCTACCCCAAGGAGAAGACCATCACCCTGCTCATCAACGAGATCAGCTCTCAGGCTGGCGTGAACTACGGGCTCATGGCGGCGTCCGTCGTGCTGGTCGTGGTTCCGGTGCTGATCGTGTATGTGCTGCTGCAAAAGAACATCATCAAGGGCCTGACCGTTGGCGCGGTCAAAGGCTGAGGGTGAACTCCTTCCAAATAGCCGGATTATGCTATAATAATCGGGAAGGAGTATCCCGATGATTCGTGTTGTTTTAATCGATGATGAAGCCATTATCCTCGAGGGCCTGAAGAAGGTTGTCGACTGGGTTGGCTTTGGCTCAGAGGTGGTTGCCACCGCGCAAAACGCGCATGACGGTGCGGAGGCGATCCGCCGCCACCGCCCGCAGATCGTGTTTACCGACATCAAGATGCCGGATCAGGACGGGCTGACCATGCTTGCCGGGCTCAAGAGCGAGTTTCCCGCAATGGAGGTCACGGTGCTGACGGGCTATCGCGATTTTTCATATGCGCAGGAGGCGATTCGCCTCGGCGTCACGCGGCTGCTGCTCAAACCCTCGAAGATGGACGAGATCAACGAGGCCATGCGCACCATGACCGCAAACCTTCGCGCGGCGGGTGCGGTAACGCAGGAGCCGGAGGAGGAAGACCGTCCGGCGGGCAGCTTCCTCGTGCGCGAGGCGATGCAGTTTTTAGAGCAGCGCTTTGCGGACAAACTTACCCTGCAGGACGTTGCCGACCACTGCTATGTCTCCCAATGGCATCTGAGCAAGCTACTCAACCGCCACATGGAGAAGAGCTTTTACGATTTGCTCAACGAGATTCGCATTCGGCGCGCGCAGCAGCTGCTGGCCGACCCGAAGCTGAAGATCGGCGACATCGGCGAGCGCGTGGGCTATAGCGACCCCGGGCATTTTGCGCGGACGTTTAAGAAGATCACGGGCATGAGCGCGTATGAATACCGCAACAGCAAAGGGTAACTCTATGCTGGTTCAATCGATTTTGAAAACGAAATGGGAATGATCTAGTACGGATCATTCTTATTTTACGAAAGGGATACTTCATATGATTTGCTTTGGAACGGGTGGCTGGCGCGCCCAGATCGGCGTTGATTTCTATCAGGCGAATATTCAGCGCGTAGCGCAGGGGATGGCAAACCTGCTGATCGCGGATAAGAAGGCGGACAAGCCCGTAGTCATCGGCTATGATCGCCGGTTTCTTTCCGCCGAAGCGGCTAACTGGATGGCGGAGGTGCTCGCGGCAAACGGCATCCACGTCTGGTTCATGCACCGCAGCGTGCCAACCCCGCTGATCATGTACCTAGTCAAGCAGCACGGGCTGTATCGCGGCATCGAGATCACCGCCTCGCACAACCCCAGCAGCTACAACGGCATCAAGGTGATTGTGGAAGAAGGGCGGGACGCGCCATCGGACGTGACGGAGCGACTGGAGCGCGAGATCAATGCGCTGGAGATCGTCAACTCACTCTCGATGCAGGAGGCGGAAAGCAAGGGGCTGATCGAGTACCTCAAAAACCCGTTTAACGATTTCATCGACGCGGTGCTCAGCGTCATCGACACCGAAGCCATCCGCGCGCGCGGGCCGAGAATCCTGTTTGACTCCATGCACGGTTCGTCGACGTATCCGCTGACCGTCATCTTCAACACCGCGCGCTGCACTGTGGATCAGATTCACGGGGAAAAGGACGCGTATTTCGGCGGCATGATGCCCGCGCCAACAGAGGACACGATGGACGAGCTGCGAAAGCGCGTGGTCTACGGCAACTACGACCTCGGCATCGCGGTGGATGGCGACGGGGACCGCCTCGGCATCATCGATGGATTGGGCAAATACATCAGTGCAAACGAGATCCTCGTGCTGCTGTATACCTATCTGCACGAGCACAAGGGCTGGAAAGGGTCTGTGGTGCGCAATCTTTCCACCACGCACCTGTTAGATCGCGTGGCGGAATCGTTCGGCGAAACCTGCTATGAGGTGCCGGTGGGCTTTAAACACATCTCCTCCAAGATTGACGAGGTGGACGCGGTGCTCGGCGGCGAATCATCCGGGGGCTTGACCGTACGCGGGCACATCCACGGCAAGGACTCGGTCTATTCCTCCGCCTTGTTTGTGGAGATGATCTGCAAGACGGGCAAGCACCCGAGCGAAATGATCGCCGAGATATCGCAAAAGCTCGGCAAGTACTGTATGAAGGAGAGCAACGTGCATTTCTCTGCGTCGCAGCGTGAGGCGCTGGAGCACACGATCTTCACCGAATGCGCGCTGCCGAAGTTTGCGACAGAATCGGTGCGCGTGAGCTATCAGGACGGCTGCAAGGTGTATTTTGCGGATGATTCGTTCGTCGTCTGCCGCTTTAGCGGCACGGAGCCGCTTCTGCGCATCTTTGCCGAGGGACACACAGAGGAGCAAGCACTCTCGTATATCGCGGCATGGAAAGCTCTGCTGAACCTATAATAGTCAGGCGACACAAGACCCCGCAGCGGACGCGAGCGGGGTCTTTTTTCGTGCAATCGGTTGCTGAAACACGAAGTGCGTGTATAATATACGGTACACAAGGATTTGACAAATGCTTTACATATATTTGATCTATTGTTTCGAAAGGAGAACCATATGTTTCAATTCTCATTCGACTGGCTGCAAACGCTCTCCATGATAGGGCGCGTGACGCTCGCCGCCGTGCTTGCGGGCTTCATCGGCTATGAGCGCGAGCATGTGCAGCGCAACGCGGGCATGCGCACGCATATCCTCGTGGCCATCGGCGCTGCTCTCGTGATGTGCAGCGGAGAGTTTTTGATGTCGCAATACCCGAACTCGAACATCGACCCCGCCCGCATCGGCGCGCAGGTGGTCAGCGGCATCGGTTTTCTTTGTGCGGGCACTATTATCAAAGAGGGGATTTCCGTGCGCGGGCTGACCACCGCAAGCAGCCTCTGGTGCGTGTCCTGCGTGGGTCTCGCCGCGGGCACCGGTAATTACATTGTCTCGATTGCGACCACGGTGCTCATCCTCATCGTGCTGCGCGTGATGCGCACCATGGCGCACAGCCGCAGGAAAAAGGCAAACCGCCTCGTGCTGCAGATCGTGCTGTCGATGGAAGGGCAGAGTATTGTGAAGCTGCAAGAGGATCTGGAGCGCATGGGCTGCGTGATCGACGAGTTCAGCTTCGCCATCGACACCAAAAACCTCAAACGGCATGTCTACGCGCACCTGACGCTGCCGGATCGCGACAACCTCGCGCCCTTGATGGAAGGACTCTCCAGAATAGAGGGAGTCGCGTCTGTCGAGTCGGTTTATGAGTAAATAGGGTAGGTGCTCCGCAGGCCAAAGGGGTAAACCCCTTTGGAAACCCCGCTAGATCTGACCAAATAAAAAACTCTCCGCAAGGTTTTTGCGGAGAGTTTTTGTGATTCTAGCGAAAGACTTAGCCTTCGAGCATCTGCAAGATAAATGCTTTGTTACGTGCGCCGACGGCTTTGTCCGCCACGTCGCCGTTTTCAAACACCATCAGCGTGGGGATGCTCATCACGCCATACTGGCTGGCGAGCTGCGGCTGCTCGTCGATGTTGATCTTCGCAACCTTGATGGCGGCGTTTTCCTCTGCGATCTCGTCCACAATCGGGGAGACCATGCGGCAGGGCCCGCACCACGGCGCCCAGAAATCGACCAGAACCTTCTTGTCGCTCTCCAGCACCTCTTCCTTGAAATTTGCGTTGGTGATATTCACAACAGCCATATTGACCACTCCTTCATCAAAATAGATCGTTGACACGATTTTCGTATCCTTACATTTAGTATAACGGATGCGATTGAATTTTGAAAAGCCATAAACGCAAAATGCCTTCAAAATCTAACAATTCGGGCGCCGTTGCGTTGCGTTTTGACTTGGCTTGCGGTAAAGTGAAGCAAATAAGCACGAAACGAGAAACGGCAGGAGGTGAAGCATCTGCGCACGCTGACATATACCACAACCCCGACGGACGAAAACCGCACGGTGCTGAGCATCCTGCGGCGTGAGCTCGCGTGTTCGGATTCGCATATCTCCCGCCTGAAGCGGCGCGAAGAGGGGATTCTCCTCAACCAAACGCGCTGTTATGTCACCGCGCGGGTGACGGCGGGCGACGTGCTCACGGTCGAAATCGGCGACTTGCCGGACGGGCACATTGTGCCGATGGCGTTTCCGCTCGTGGTGCGTTATGAGGATGAAGACCTGCTGATTCTCGACAAACCTGCGGGTATCGCTGTGCACCAAAGCACGCGCGACCCTGACGAGGTCACGCTGGAGAACGCGGTCTGCCACCATCTTGGCGGTCTCATCAGCCCGCATCCGGTCTCGCGGCTCGACCGCGGCACGTCGGGATTGATCGCGTTTGCCAAGAGCGGATACATCCACGAGCGGCTCCGGCGGCAGATGCACAGCGCGTATGCACGCACCTACCTCGGCATCGCCTGCGGACACGTTACGCCTGAAAGCGGCGTAATCGAACTGCCGATCGGCATGGCGGAGGGCTCCACCTTTCAGCGCGCCATTCGGCCGGACGGGCAGAGCGCGCGGACGGAATATGAAACCCTTGCTACGAACGAGAGATTCACGCTCCTGCGCTTGGTTCCGCGCACGGGGCGCACGCATCAGCTCCGGCTCCACATGGCGGCGCTTGGCTTTCCGCTCGCGGGGGACTGGCTCTACGGCGCGGAGGATCGCGCGCTGATCACGCGTCCGGCGCTGCATTCCCATACGCTCACGCTGACGCACCCGATCACGGGTGAACGCATCCACCTGACAGCGGATTTGCCGGAGGATATGCGGCGGCTGATCGACCCGCCAAATAAGCAAGTTGAGGATACACGATGAATATCATAACAACAGAGCATAACAGCGAAATCATCGCGCAGGTCGTGAGCGACGAAGTGCTGGTTTTCGACGTGCAGTCCGCGCTCGACCTGATGGCGACGGTGCGCTATGAGACGGATGCCGATCGCATGATATTGCCCAAAGAGGCGCTGGACGAGCGGTTTTTCGCCCTCAGCAGCGGGCTTGCGGGGGACATTCTGCAAAAGTTTGTCAATTATCAGCTCAAGGTTGCTATCTTCGGGGACTTCTTCGGCTACACGAGCAAACCCCTGCGCGATTTCATCTACGAGAGTAACAACGGCAGCCACGTGTTCTTTGTTGCGACGGTGGATGAGGCGATGGAGAAGCTTTCCCGCACTTAAGCGCAAAAAAACTGCACCTTGCGGCGCAGTTTTGTTTATAGAGCGTTACTTGCTACAGTAACCTTGTTTGGAATCCGAATCGTCAGCCTATGATTTTCCGCGCACAAGCACCGAGGTGCAGTGTGCGCCCGCGAGCCTGTGCGTGAGGATTTCCTGATACTCTGCTGAATCGTACCAGAGACGGAACGACGGCTCATCCGGAAACTCGATCAGCACCATTCGCCCTTCTTCGGGCTCACCCTCCAGAGGAATCGGCGAACGATCCACCGCGAGATAGCGCCCGGAAAAGCGGGCAAACACCTCGTCACACGAGTCGAGATAGCGGCCATATTCGGCCTCGTCGTGAATTTGAATTCGCGCGACAAAATAGCAGGACATGCGCTTGCCTCCCGGTTAGATGATGCCCAGCGGCACGAGCACCGCAAGCAGCACGATGTTGACGCAGACCAGCGAGATGATCCACTTCTTCTGCGTCTTGGGCTCTTTGTCGTAGATCAGGTAGCTCGCGAGGAAGAACGGGATATAGGTCGTGATAAAAACCGGAATCGCGCCCCACCATTTGTAAACCCAGATGAACGCGGGCGTGGAGGCGAGGAAGATCTCGATGGCGGAGAATAATAGCGCGCTGCCGATGGCAAACACGATGCGGTTGTTGATGCCGAACATCTTCATGTTCTTGTCCTCAGGCAGCAGCTTTGAGGTAAAGCCCGCGACGGCGAACATCATCGACAGCTCCCAACTCACACCGATGAGCAGGATATAGCTCGTGCTCTCCGGCGAAACCGTCCAGAGCGCGTAGCCCGTGAAATGGCAGATGACCGCGTTTGCGATTTCATACAGCCAATGCACGCTGTAGAGCATCACTGCCGCGGCGATTGCCTTATAGTTCTTTTTGTGGATTTCGTCGACATAGACCATCACCACAAACGCGAGGATGGCGATGAACGTCCAGTTGAAGTTGGCTGTGCTGCGTACGGCTTCTTTCGCAAGATCCGCCAGCGACTTGAGCCCGTCGTCACCAAAGAGCATAGAACAAGTACCTCCCTGTTTTATTTGACTATTCGTGTAAAGCTGCATTTGAATAGAAATTAGATGGAACTAAGAAAGGACTGCGTTCATTTTATCGCGATAGGCAACAACTGTCAATTTGTGTATACAGCCGCAATGGATTTTTAGCTAATGAACTGATCAAAGGAGGGATTTCGCGTGTCAAAGGAATTACTCGGGTGCTGCGGGGCTTATTGCCAAACCTGCAAGGTCTATCTTCAGCAGCTTTGCAAAGGCTGCAAGGTTGGTTATGACACGGGGGAACGGGACATCGCAAAGGCGAAATGCGCCATGAAGGTCTGCTGCGTCAAGCGGGGCTTGGTGAGCTGTGCGGACTGCGCGGAATATACCACCTGCGAACCCCTCGCGGCGTTTTACGGGCACGAGAGCTATAAATATAAAAAGTACAAGCAGGCGACGGCGTACATCCGCGCGAACGGATATGACGCGTTTTTCCGCGTTGCCGACGGCTGGCGCGGGGCATATGGCGGCTACGATGAACCGGAGCGATAGTCGGATGCATTCTCAGCGCGAAAAGGCTACGCTGCAATCGCGCGTGAAAACAGCCCCGCGGCGGTTGCCGCGGGGCTGTTGTGTTTCTCGCGTTATTTAACCAATTTCGCTTGCGTCTTCTCCATAAACTTCTCGTTGTCGACGATGAAACGCTCCTGTGTACCTTCGCCGATCAATCCTGCGTCATCATAGGCGCGGCAGAGGAAGACGAGCCGCCTGCGGTCGACCTCGATGAGCTCGGTTTCGCAGCGCACCGTCATGCCCATCGGTGTTGCTGCGAGGTGCTTGACGTCAAGGCGCGTGCCGACCGTGGAGCTGCCCTGCGGCAAATACGGCTTGACGCTCTCCATCGCGCAATATTCCATCAACGTGATCATGCAGGGTGTGGCGTAGACGGCAAGACCGCCGCTGCCCAAGGCGCTCGCGATATTCTGTTCGGTGACGAGTTCCTCTTGCGTGCCGCGCACGCCGCGGGATAGCTCACTCATAGTGTGACCCTTTCGGAAAAAGCATTCTTGCACGATTCGCGCAGTTCTACGATAGGATACTGCGAATTAATTCAAAGCGCAATCGGAAAAAGAGAAATTTTGTTATTCGTAGTCCACCACGTCTACCCAGCGGAACAAGAGTTCCCGCTCCTCCGGCTTGCCCTTGACGGACTGGCTGGCGGCGACGATGGGAATCCATTTTTGCACATACTGGCGCGGCGTCTCGCTCTTTTCGCAGAAGAGCTTGAGGTAGCTTTCCGCCGTCTTCTCGTCGCCTGTGAGGGCAAAGAGCAGATAGGTGCGCGCTGCGTCCGCGCTGGCGTTGCCCTGCGTCGCGTGCGACCAGTCGAGGATAAACGGCGTGCCGTCATCGCGGATGATGATATTCGTCGGGTTAAAGTCCCCGTGGCAGAGCTTGTTGTGGCGCGGCATGGACTCTAGCCGCGTGTGCAGGTCATATTTCGTCGCCGTCGGCAGCTCGGTCTGGATGATCTTGCGATCCATCTTGTCCCTCAGCCGCGGCAGCAGCGGGCAAATCTGGCGGTGCATCATGAGCTGTAGATCGACAAACTGCTCAAGATACTGCGCGTGCTTCTTCGGATTCTGCGCCATCAGCTCGGCTAATGTCTGGCCGGGGATGTATTCGGTCATGATGTACCATTTGCAGTCCGGGGTCATGCCGACGCCGTAGAGCTTGGGCACGTTGAGCGCGGTTTCCTCGACGCGCGCGTGGTTGAGCGCCTCGTTGAGTACGTCCGCCTTCTTGAATCCTTCGCCGAACACCTTGATGATGGTGTCGCCGTCATGATAGATCGTTTTGTTCGAGCGAAACGCGATTACATTTGACAAATCCATGGCGTTCTCCTTTTTCTGCGTTAGAGTTGGGGTTTGTGAAAAACGGCTTGGTGTCAGGCAAGTTTTTAATTCCTGCCTGACACCATTTTATCAGAGTGGAGACGGTTTTGGTCGTCTCAATTTATAGTTTAGACGCGTACGCTCGTGCCATAGAAGGCGTTGAGGTACATTTGCTTGAGTTCGCTCATGAGCGGATAGCGCGGGTTTGCGCCGGTGCACTGGTCGTCAAACGCCTGCTCGACCATCTCGTCGAGACGGGAGAGGAAGTCCTCTTCTTTGATGCCATAGTCGCGGATGGTCTTCTTGATGCCGACGCGCTCCTTGAGCGCATCCAGCGCCGTGATCAGGGATTCGACCTTGTCTTCGTCCGTCTTGCCTTTGAGGCCGAGAGAGTCGGCGACTTCCACATAGCGCTCGAGAGCGTGCGGGTGGTCATACTGCGAGAATGCACCCATCTTGACCGGAACGTCCGTGGCGTTGAAGCGGATGACCTCGTCGATCATCAGCGCGTTTGCCACACCGTGCGGAATGTGGTGGAACGCGCCTAGCTTATGCGCCATGCTGTGGCAGACGCCGAGGAACGCGTTGGCAAACGCCATGCCTGCCATGGTTGCGGCATTGGCCATCTTTTCGCGGGCGATGGGGTCGTTGGCTCCGTCTTCATAGGCGCGGGGGAGATACTCGAAGATCATCTTGAGGGAGCGAAGCACGAGGCCGTCGGTATAATCCGTGGCGAGCATGCTGGCGTACGCTTCGAGGTTATGCGTTACCGCGTCGATGCCGCTGGCCGCCGTGAGGCCCTTTGGCGCGTTCATCATCATGTCCGCGTCGACAATTGCCATGTCCGGCATGAGCTCGTAGTCCGCCAGCGGGTATTTAACGCCCGTCGATTCATCCGTGATGACCGCAAACGGGGTGACCTCGCTGCCGGTACCCGCGGTGGTCGGAATCGCGATAAAGTACGCTTTTTCGCCCATCTTGGGGAAGGTGTAGACGCGTTTGCGGATGTCCGCAAAGCGCATCGCCATGTCCATGAAGTCCGCTTCGGGATGCTCATACAGCACCCACATGATCTTTGCCGCGTCCATCGCGGAGCCGCCGCCGAGGGCGATGATCACGTCCGGCTTGAAGGTAGCCATCTGCTTTGCGCCTTCGCGGGCGCTGGCCAGGGTCGGATCGGGCAGGACGTTGAAGAACGTCTCGTGAGCCAAACCCATTTCGTCGAGCTTATCCGTCACCACGCGGGTGTAGCCGTTTTCATAGAGGAACGTGTCGGTGACGATGAACGCGCGCTTCTTTCCGAGCGTGTCCTTGAGTTCGCCGAGCGCAACCGGGAGGCTGCCCTTCTTGAAGTAGATTTTATCCGGGGTGCGGAACCAGAGCATATTCTCTCTCCTCTCGGCAACGGTCTTGATGTTGAGCAGGTGCTTGACGCCGACGTTTTCGGAAACCGAGTTTCCGCCCCAGCTGCCGCAGCCGAGCGTAAGGGAGGGCGCGAGTTTGAAGTTATACAGATCTCCGATGCCGCCGTGCGCGGACGGGGTATTCACAAGAATGCGGCAGGTCTTCATCCGTTTGTTGTAGGCCGCGAGCTTGTCCTTCTGCGTTACGGAGTTGATATAGACGCTTGCGGTGTGGCCGTAGCCGCCGTCCGCAATCAGCCGCTCCGCTTTCAGCAGTGCGTCTTCAAAGTCCTTGGCGCGATACATCGCGAGCACGGGGGAGAGCTTTTCATGCGCAAACTCTTCGGAAAGCTCCAGGCTCTCGACTTCGCCGATGAGGATTTTCGTCTTCTCCGGCACGGTGACGCCCGCAAGCTTTGCGATGGTGTAGGCACTCTGACCCACGATCTTTGCGTTCAGCGCGCCGTTGATGAGGATGGTTTTGCGCACCTTTTCGGTTTCGTCGGGTTTGAGAATGTAGCAGCCGCGGTCGGCAAACTCTTTTTTCACCTTGTTGTAGACGGAATCGACCACGATGACCGCCTGTTCACTCGCGCAGATCATGCCGTTGTCAAACGTTTTGCTCAGTATGATCGAGCTCACCGCGGAGAGGATGTCTGCCGTGTCGTCGATGATGGCGGGCACGTTGCCGCTGCCAACGCCGATGGCGGGTTTGCCGCTGCTATACGCACTCTTGACCATGCCGGGTCCGCCGGTGGCGAGGATGCAGTCGGCTTCCTTCATGGCGAGGTTGGTCAAATCCAGACTCGGCACATCCACCCAGTCAATGATGCCTTCCGGGGCTCCCGCCGCAACTGCGGCTTCGAGCACGACGCGCGCGGCTTCAATGGTTGCGCGCTTTGCACGGGGGTGTGGGCTGATGAGGATGCCGTTGCGGGTTTTGAGCGCAATCAGGGTCTTGAAGATCGCGGTCGAGGTCGGGTTCGTGGTCGGGATCACCGCGGTGATGACGCCGAGCGGTTCCGCGATACGCGTGATGCCATAGGCTTTGTCCTCTTCGATGACGCCGCAAGTCTTCGTGTCGCGATATGCGTTATAAATATATTCGGAAGCGTAGTGGTTCTTGATCACCTTGTCCTCAACCACGCCCATGCCGGTCTCTTCCACGGCGAGCTTCGCCAGCGGAATGCGTGCCTTGTTGGCGGCGGTTGCGGCGGCGAGGAAGATTTTATCCACCTGCTCCTGTGTGTACGTTGCAAATTTTTTCTGCGCTTCGCGGAGGCGGATAAACGCGCCTTCCATGGCTTCAACGCTGTCAATGGGTGTTCTTTCAGTGATGTTCGTCATAATCTCCATCTCTCCTCTTGTCTTCCTCTGGGTGCTACCGGGTTATTCCGGTTGCTTTGTTGAGTGATGTTCTTTTGTGTTTAATCGTTTGGGTTTTCGTTACGCTTTATAGCGGCCTGCCCGCCGCCGAAGCGGTAACGATCTTGGGGGTTTTTCGTTATGCTTTGTCGCGGCCTGCCTGCCGCGGAAGCAATAACGATCTGGTGAGGTTTGCTCGTTTCGCTTTATAGCGGCCTGCCCGCCGCCGAAGCGAAAACGATCTTACGAGGTTTTCGTTCGTTACGCTTTGTCGCGGCCTGCCCGTCGCGGAAGCAATAACGATCTTGCGAGGGTTTCGTTCGTTACGCCTTGTCGCGGCCTGCCTGCCGCCGAAGCGATCACGATCGGTTGGTTTCCCTGCTGCGGAGTCGATCACGAATGAACGATTCTTCGCTTTGGGCTTCTCCGTGTGGATGAGTTCATGCAATGCAGGAAACCATCTGTTTGGAGGAAAGGGCATTTCCCGGCGGGTTTTCCACTTTGGCGACCTGCCTGTCGTCCGAAACTGGCACTTGAGGATCGCCGGCTGCTTTCTTTCTGTCTATAGAATACGATAGGATGTTCCATCGCAGAAGATAGCAGATCGGAATATCAGTATATGAATATCGATATATAAATATCTATTCATAACATCTTCTGCTGCGAGTATAACATTGGGGCTGTTTTACGTCTGTAACCGCAAGCCAAACCCTTTGTGAACCGCAGAAAAAAGCACCCGGCATAAGCCGGGCGCTGTGCATGCGTTATTCCTGAATGACCCTTTGGGCGGACTCGCGGAGTTTCTCAAACAACAACCGATCCAGCCTTGTGAGGTGATAGCCCGCGCGATAGATCAGCACATCGCGGTAGATGTTGCCGGGGAAATCGACCTTGCGTTGCACGAGGCCGAAGCGATCCAGAACGTCCTGCGGGGTGGGGGACGAGACCGCGTAGGCGGTGTCCAGGCGGCTGATGAGCTCCAGCTGGCTTGCGCGCTCGTAGACGGTGATGGTGTTCTTGGCCTCAATCGCCTGCGCGAGTTCGCGTGCCTGATTGACAGGCAGGGCGGGGATAGAAGCGTCTCCATAGAGCACCTCGGTGCAGGCGGCAAGGTCGCGGTTGGAGATCTGCTGCTGTTGCGCGAGGACATGGTGTTTGCCGACGATGGCGACGCACGCAAACTCCCAGACCGGCTCATTGACGAGCGAACGCTCCGCCAGCGCGCTGAGGTAGTTTGTCTCATAGATAGTCTGATAGCGAATCACGCCAAGCTGGTTGACGCCGTTTGCCACCTGCTTGATCGTGCGCATCGCGCCCGCCTCGCGGTAGTCGATGCTATAGTCCGCGTCTGGACCCAGCGAAAGAATCACCTCGGTGAGCGCCTGAGAGACATAGCTCGCGCGCGGGGCGCAGAGGTCAAAGCGCGTTTTTTTGTCGTCTGTGGGTTTATACAGCGCCTCCATCTCCGCAATCTGGGAGAGGATGCTGCGCGCATAGCCTAAGAATTCGCGCCCTTTTTCCGTCGGCACAACGCCCTTTGCCGTGCGGTCAAAGATCGCGATGCCGATGTCGTCCTCCAGCTCGCGGATGGACTTGCTCAGGTTCGGCTGATTCATATAGAGGTTTTCCGCAGCCTTGCTGATCGAGCCTGTCTTTTCCACCTCGACGGCGTACTTGAGCTGCAACAGGTTGTTCATGCGCTTCTCCTTTCCGCGAAGAAACGATTTGAGAGGCAACGATTCCGGAAGAAACGATTCAAGAGGCAACGATTCCGGAAGAAACGATTCGAGAGGCAACGATTCCGGAAGAAACGATTTTGAAAGATACAGTTTCGAAAGAAACGGTCTTGATCGTTGCTTGTCATGCCGGCGTTCATGCGCGTATACAGCGTCCGGCGCTGCGGAACACAGTTTCATCCAGCGCGTCGCCGTTGAGTACGAGTTTGCCGTTGACATAGACGCGCTCGATGCCAAACGCCTTGGATTGATCCGGCACGCCGTCTTTGAGTTTGTCTTCGTCAAATACGGTCAAATCGGCAAAACAACCGGGTTTGACATAGCCGCGATTCTTGATCGAGAAACGATCCGCCACCGCGCCGGTCATCTTGCGGATGGTGCGCGGCATGGTGTCGCCCTTTTTGTTGAGCGAAAGGTGCAGAAATTTCGGGAAGCAATCATAGATCGCGGGGTTTTGTACGCCGTTTTCCTCCACCCACGCGTCGGTCATATACAGAACGTTCTCATGGCGGGAGAGGTCAGAGATGATCAACGGCGTGCTGTACGGGCCCATGTTGACGCGGCCTGCAAAATCGCTCTGTTCGCAGAGCATCAGGTATGCGTCAAGCTCATTCATGCGCTTCTCTTTTGCGATCTGGTGCACGGTCTTGCCCTCGTATTCCTCATAGCCGGGGCCGATGTAGGCGACCTGAATGTCGTCAAACCCAAAGCCCAACAGCAGAATAGTGGCATAGGCCAGCACGCGGAAGCGGAATTTATTGAAAAACTTGCGTTTGTCAGCGGCGCTGAGCGCCTGATACCAAACCGGCATCACGGCGGTGATCACCGAAACGCCCAGCAGCTCTGCGTAGATATCAAACATCGCGTCCACGCCGTTTTTGCGCATGCGCTCGATGTTTGCGACCAGCTCATCCTTGCATTTGAAGGAACTGGTGCCCACGAAGATCGCGTGGGAATATTGCAGCTTGACGTTGAGCCCGCGGGTGATCTCCTCAAGTTCGTCCAGCGCGCGGAGCAGGTGCGGTCTGCCTAAAAGCTCCGGATACGCCATGGACACGGCGGAGCACGCGCGCGGGTGCACGGTCAGCGGGCGGTCGTAGCGCGCGCAGAGCTCGGCAACCTTCCTAAGCTCCTCTTTCGGCGCGTAGAGGCCGGGCTCATACATCAGCCCCAGCGAAACGCCGCATGCGCCCTGCTTGAGATTTTCTTCGAGCAACTCCAGCATGCGCTGCTGTTCGTCTTCACTCAAATTGCGGCTGCTATAGCCCGTGCCGCTTGCGCGCGCGGTGCAGTGCCCCGTGAGCGAGGCGATATTCAGCGGCGTGTTGCCGTCGATGGCGGCAAACAGCGCATTGACGTCGGGGTAAACGCCCGTGAGATCGTCCATGTGAAACAACCCTGCGCCGACCTTGTCGATAAATGGGCTGCTTTCGGCAAACCCGGTCATGGAAAGCCCGCAGTTGCCGGTGATGAACGAGGTGATGCCCTGCCGCACAAACGGCTCAAAATACGGGCGCGGGTCTTTTTTCGCCGCGAACCAGTCGTTGTGCGAATGTGCGTCAAAAAAGCCGGAGCTGATGCTCTTGCCGGATAGGTCGACGACGCTTGCATCCTCGCAGGCGAGATCTTGACCGACGGCTAAAATTGTGTCGTCTTCGATGAGGATATCGCCGATAAACGCATCCGCACCCGTTCCATCATAGATACGGCCGTGTTGCAGCAGTGTTTTCATGTGTCTAAATTTCTCCCATTTTGATCCCGATGATATGGTATCACAATCTGATAAAAATGAGAAGTTCTGGAATATCGCTGCGCAAAATTAAGAAATTAATCTTTTGATTAGAAGAAGATTTTGTATACACCCGAATAGAAATTGACGTAACCAGAATTGCACCCTATACTATAGTTAAATGAATAGCGTGTGCATCTGCGCCTGACAAAGGCGCCGGCAAGCGAAAGCCTGCCGAGGGAATACGGATGAAAATTCCGGGCTACCCCAGTAACCGTGAAGCAGACGAACGGACACATAAGCCACTGCCTAATCAGCGGGAAGGCGTCCTATTAGGATGAAGCTAAGCCGGGAGACCTGTTTGCGCATGAAATATACTCCTGGGGTGGAGTGAAGCTATCGAGCGCGCCGACAGCACGCGATATTTCCATTGCTCCCTCTCCTCAAAGAGCGGAGCATTTTTATTTGCCTCCTCTCTTCTTTCCAGTTGGCAAGGAAGAGCGGATCATCGATGATTTGCTACCCTCTCAACTCTATTCATTTGCGAAACTCAAGCAAAACCAAAGCAAAGTCAAAGTTCGAAAGGGGAACAAACACAACATGAAACACAACAAACTGCTTGCCGCATTGCTTGCGGCGCTGCTGCTGATGGGGGTACTCGGTGCCTGCGCGCCCGCGGCAACCGAAGCCGCAGCCCAGCCCACCGCGGAGGCAACTGCCGTAGTGACCGCCGAAGTGACAGAAGCGCCTGCCGCTATCTCCGTCACCGACATGATGGGGCGTGAAATTACACTCAGCGAACCCGCAACTCGCGTGGTTGCGCTCAGCGCGGCGGACTGTGAAGTGCTCTACGCCGTCGGCGCGGGTGATCTGCTCGTTGGCCGCGGCGAATACTGCGATTATCCGGCCGAGGTGCTCAATGCGCCCGCCGTGCAGTCCGGTATGGAGACGAATATCGAGCAGATTATAGCTCTTGCGCCGCAGGTGCTGCTGATGAGCGCGATGGCGCAGACCGAGGATCAGGTCAAGCAGCTCGAAGCCGCGGGCATCAAGGTCGTGGTGTCGGACGCAAAGGATATCGCGGGCGTGTATACCGCAATCACGATGATCGGCGCGCTCACGGGTCACGACACAGAGGCAGCCTCCGTGGTGGAAACCATGCAGGGCACGCTGGACGCGCTCGCCGCCCGCACAGGCGAACTGGAGGGCAAGAGCGTCTATTTTGAGGTTTCCCCGCTGCAATACGGTCTCTGGACGGCAGGCAGCGGCACGTTTATGCACGAAATTGCCACTATGCTGGGGCTGAAAAACGTCTTTGCAGACGCAACCGGCTGGGCGGAGATCTCCGAAGAGCAGGTGATTGAGGCAAACCCGGACATCATCGTGACCATCGCGATGTACTTTGGCGAAGGGCAGACCCCGGTTGAGGAGATTCTCTCCCGCGCGGGCTGGCAGGACGTCACCGCCGTGAAGAACGGCGACATCCTCAACCTGCCCAACAACGAGCTTTCCCGCCCCGGCCCGCGCATTGCCGACGGCGGACAGGCGCTGTTTGATTTTGTAAAAGAAGTGGTCACGCAGGATAAAGCGGCGTAACAAACGGCTGAGCGCTTGATTCAAAAGTGGTCACGCAGGATAAAGCGGCGTAAAATATCGCTCCAAAGAAAAGAGACAATATTCTTTTGAAGAAGAGTAATGAACAACCGCGCATCGGGGGCGAGCTGCCGCCCCCCGCGCGGAGCACACAAAGCGGCAAACGGGAGGGCTTTCGCACTGGCGAACTCCTCCTGTTTTCGCTGGTCACGCTGGGCGTAATGGCGCTGTGCGTCTGCGTCGGCAGCGTGAGCCTGCCGCTAAAAGAAACTGTTACGGTCATCTGGAACGCGATCTGGCATTTACCGATGCCGGAGGGCATCTCGGTGCCGATCATCCTCTCCGTTCGCCTGCCGCGCGTATTATGCGTTGCGCTCACGGGCGCGGCTCTTTCCCTCTGCGGCGGCGCCATGCAGGGGTTACTCAAAAACCCGCTTGCCGACGGCAGCACGCTCGGCGTTGCCAGCGGCGCGTCGCTCGGCGCGGTGGTCGCCATCGCGTTTGGCATCACGCTGCCGATGTTTCCGTTTGCGGGCACGATGGTGTTGGCGATCGTGTTTGCGTTTCTCTCGCTGCTGATCATTCTCTCGCTGGCGTATAAAATCGACTATTCGATGAGCACCAATACGATCATCCTCATCGGCGTGATCTATTCGATGTTTGTTTCTAGCATTCTTGCGCTGATCATCTCGTTTGCGTCCGACCGCGTCAAGCAGATCACCTTCTGGACGATGGGATCGCTGTTGGGCACCAGCATGCAGAACGCGTTGGTTCTCTTGGGCGCACTTGTCATCTTTGGGGGAATCATCCTGCGCTATTCGCGCGAGCTCAACGCCTTTGCCGTGAGCGAGAGCAACGCCAGAAGCGTCGGTGTGCCGGTGCGGCGGGTCAAGCTCATCCTGCTCATCTCGGTGAGCGCGCTGATCGGCGTCTGCGTCTCCATCGGCGGCACGATCGGCTTTGTCGGCCTTGTCACGCCGCACATGGTGCGCATGATCGTGGGTCCCGACCACAAGCGTCTGCTACCCGCGTCACTCTTTGGCGGGGCGGTGTTTCTGATGCTGGCGGATCTGCTTGCGCGTACGCTCTTGAACCCCATCGAGCTGCCCATCGGCGTGGTGACGTCGTTCATCGGCGCGTTTCTCTTTATCGTGATCTTCTATCGATCCAAGCGGGTGCGCGTATGAGCTTATTGGATGTAAAAGATTTAACCGTGCGCTACGGCGAAAAAGCGATTGTCGACGGCGTGAGCTTTTCGCTCAATGCGGGCGACTGGCTGATGATCGTCGGCCCGAACGGCGCGGGCAAGAGCACAATAGTCAACGCGATTTCGCAAGGCGCGCCGTATACGGGAGAGGTGCAGGTGCTCGGCAAAGACGTGCGCCGCTATCGCCCGCATGAGCTGGCAAAGCTAGTGGGAGTGCTTGCCCAGACACACACGATGGGTTACGGCTTTACCGTGGGTTCGGTTGTGCGCCTTGGGCGCTATGCCTACGCGCCGGGGATTTTCTCCGGCGGCCAGGCGGAGGATGAGGCGGCGGTTGCGCGCGCGTTGGCGCTCACGGGGCTTGAGCAAATCGTGGATCAAAACGTGCTGACGCTTTCCGGCGGCGAGCTGCAACGAACCTTCTTGGCGCAGCTGTTTGCGCAGAACCCGCGCGTGCTGCTGCTCGACGAGCCGACCAATCACCTCGATCTTGTGTATCAAAAGCAGGTGTTTGAGCTCATCCGCGTTTGGCTTAAAACGCCCGGTCGCGCGGTTGCCTCTGTGGTGCATGATTTAAGCCTCGCGCGTGCCTACGGCAGCCATGCGCTGCTGCTCGACGGCGGCAAAACGCAGGCTTACGGCGCGATCGACCGCGTGTTTTCGCCGGAGCATCTCGACCGCGCATACCATATGGACGTTTCCGCGTGGATGCAAGGGTTGCTCGAACAATGGCAGGCGGGACAACAAAAATAACGCGTGATGGAAATCATCACACGCATTTTACAGGATTTCAACATACAAACGGGCTGTTCTGGTGTATAATCGTTTAACGCCAGACAGCCTGCTTTGCTTTTAATTAGGCTGAACGGGAAAATTTTACGCAAAAGTCTCCGGAGGAAAACATGCTATCCATCATCCTTTTGCGCCACGGAAAGACCGCGGGCAACCTCGAAAACCGCTACAACGGCAGAACCGACGATCCGCTCTGTGAAGAGGGAGTCGAGGAAGCGCTGGCGGAGGAGCATTATCCCGAAATCCCGCTGGTCTACGCGAGCCCCATGCGCCGCGCACAGCAGACCGCGGGCATCTTTTTCCCGAACGCTAAGATCGAGACCGTACAAGACCTGCGCGAGATGGACTTTGGCGATTTTGAAGGGCGCACCGCGACTGAGATGGAGAACGATGAAGCCTACCGCGCGTGGGTCGCGGGCGGGTTTATTACGCCTTGCCCGAACGGCGAAGGCATACCGGATTTTGCGCGGCGTGCGGCAACAGCGTTTGCCGGATGTGTTTTTGATGCGATCCGGCGCGGGGAGACGCGCGTTGGTTTTGCGGTGCACGGCGGCGTCATTATGGCGGTGATGACTGCGTTTTCCGGCGCAGACATGTCCTATAACGCTTGGTATGTGCGCAACTGCGGCGGATACGAGATCACGATTGATGAATCCGACTGGAAGCAGTTGCAGCAGTTTCACGGTTATCGCCTCATCGGTGAACAGGCGGAGAACAACTACAGCCTCGATCAAAATATCGAGTGATAGCCCCGCAACCAAACTGATCGGATGTATTTTTAGGTATGACCCGTTTGAGCGGGCATGCAAAAGCCGCGGGAACATCCGCGGCTTTTGTTGCGTTCGTGTGTCTTTCAAATAAGAAGCGATAGAAGAAGAAGGGCGAGCACAAGCAGCAACACGCTAGTCAAACAGCCGCCTTTGCCGCCGGACGGCTTCTTTCCGCCGCTGTTGTTGCGCTCAAACGCCTGCATATAGTGCGTGTATCCTGTTTGACCTTTTCCGAAATAGCCAAAGTCATCTGGCATTCTTGCGCCTCCGGTTTCTGAGCATGTGTATCATTTCAAGTACAATCACGAGGTTACTGATTCGCGGGTTCAAAAAAGGTGCAATATCAAACTACCTGTGACGATTGACTGCGGGAAACGATATCCGCTTGCCATCATGATATAATGCGTTTGTTTATAACGCAACTGCTGTTTAACAGCAAATGTTGTTACTTTGGAGGATATTCTCATGAAACGTATTTTTTGCTGCCTGATGGCAGCTACTCTTCTGTTTGGGGCGATGGGTTGCGCCGCTGAGATTGCGCCTGTGGTGCCGGACGATACAACGCCGGATGCAAGCGCGGTGACGCAGGCACCGGGCGACACGGTGATCGTGTTTGACGACGACGCGCTGGAGGCATCTATCCGTGCGGCAATCGGCAAACCCGAAGGCGACATCACGGTTGCGGATGCCGAGCAGGTCACCGAACTGGAGCTTTCGCAGATGGGTGTGGACAAAGATCAGCCGTATATCCACAACCTTACAGCGCTCCAATATTTCACGAACCTGACCTATCTTGGCCTCGGCTACGCGGTGCAAAACGCGAACGACCCGCTGCTGCCGGTCGATATTACCCCGCTTGCGGGATTGACCCGGCTCGAATCGCTTCAGATGGGCGGTCTGGTGATCGACGATCTCTCCGCACTCTCCGGCTTGCAAAACCTGATGAGCCTGACGGTCTTCAACGGCGAACAACCGCTGGATCTGACACCACTGGCAAAGCTGACGAATCTAGAGGCGCTGACCCTGCGCAACAACCAGATTGTGGACATCTCCGCGCTGAGCGGGCTAAGTATGCTGCGCTATCTCGACCTGGAGGGAAACCAGATTTCGGACGTGACGCCGCTTGCGGAACTGACCGCGCTCAACCGCCTGTTTCTATCCGGAAACCCGATTTCGGACTACTCCGCGCTTGCGGCAGTACGCGCCCATCTGGAAGAATGGGATTTTAACATGGAGCCGTAAGGGGAATGTTTTTTCAGGATACAAAACATATTAAGATAAATAATTGTTGAATCAACGAAAGAGTTAAACGGGCGGTAGTTCTAGTAGAGCTGCCGCCCCTTTTATTTTTTCCAATTCAGCCTTATCTATCAAAAACAGTCTGCCGCCTGCTTATTTGTATTTTTTGGACAAACAATTTAATATAGAAGACAGAGGCGCAACGATAGCACGCAACGCCAGTATTTCAGTAACGAAATATCGAAATTATCACCATCACGTTGTAAAACAAACGGAACAATTCAGAAAACAACACTATACTAACCCTGAACAAAAAAAGAACAGATCTGCGTGAACACGCAGAAAACGGAGGATTTTTTCGTATGGGTATGTTTTGCTATCAGTGTCAGGAAACCGCGGGCAACAAGGGCTGCACAGTGCGCGGCGTCTGCGGAAAGACCGAGGATGTCTCAAAGCGCATGGACGTGCTGCTTTACACACTCAAGGGGATTTCGACCATCGTGGTCAACGACAAGCTCGACGTGAAAAAGCTCGATACACTCAACGGTGAGATGCTCACGAGCCTGTTTATGACCATCACCAACGCAAACTTCGACGCGGATGCCGTCGAGCGGCAGGTCATCAAGATGCTGGCGCTCAGAGACAGCCTGCGTCCCTGCAAGATTGAAGATCACGACGCGGCGAACTTTACCGTCTCCGGCACGGCGCAGCTGCTCGAAAAAGCGGAAACCGTCGGCGTGCTCCGGACCGAAAACGAAGATGTGCGCTCCCTGCGCGAGCTGGTGGTCTACGGCCTGATGGGGCTTGCGGCCTATGCAGAGCACGCGAGAAACCTCGGCAGTAAGGACGACGACATCGCGGCGTTTATCTATGAAGCGCTGGCGGCGACGCTGGACGACACGCTCACCGCGGACGCACTCACCGCTCTCGTGCTCAAGACAGGCGCATACGGCGTGAAGACCATGGCGCTACTGGACGCGGCGAACACCGCGCGCTACGGCACGCCGGAGATCACAAAGGTCAACATCGGCGTGCGCGCTAACCCCGCAATCCTCGTCTCCGGCCACGACCTGGTCGACCTCGAGCAGCTGCTGGAGCAGACGCGCGGCACGGGTGTGGATGTCTACACCCACGGAGAGATGCTGCCCGCGCACGCATATCCGGCGTTTAAGAAATACGACAACTTCGTCGGCAACTACGGCAACGCCTGGTGGAAACAGCTCACCGAGTTTGAGTCGTTCCACGGCCCGATTCTCTTTACGACCAACTGCATCGTCCCGCCCAGGAGCGAGGAGATCCGCGCGCGCATCTTCACCACGGGAGCAGCGGGATTCCCCGGCTGCAAACACATCAAACCCGACGTGAACGGCAAAAAGGACTTTTCCGCCATCATCGCGCTGGCAAAAACCCTGCCGTCTCCTGAAGAGATTGAGCGCGGCGAAATCATCAACGGCTTTGCGCATGCGCAGGTGTTGGCACTCGCGGACAAGGTCATCGACGCGGTCAAGAGCGGAGCCATCAAGAAATTTTTCGTTATGGCGGGCTGCGACGGACGTACGAGAAACCGCAATTATTATACCGAGTTTGCGGAAAAACTGCCGAAGGATACCGTCATCCTCACGGCTGGCTGCGCAAAATACCGCTACAACAAGCTCAATCTGGGCGACATCGGCGGCATTCCGCGCGTACTCGACGCGGGGCAGTGCAACGACAGCTATTCGCTCGTCGTCATCGCGCAGAAGCTCGCGGAGGCATTCAAGCTCACCTCGGTCAACGAGCTGCCGCTGGCGTTCAACATCGCATGGTATGAGCAAAAGGCGGTCATCGTGCTGCTGGCGCTGCTCTCGCTGGGCGTGAAGAACATCCACCTTGGCCCCACGCTGCCGGGCTTCCTCACGCCGAATGTGGCAAAGGTGCTGGTGGATAACTTCGGCATCGCGGGCATCGGCAATGTGGACGACGACATCGCGCTGTTCATGAACTAAATCGTAAATGCAACAATGGCTCCGGTATTTTGCCGGAGCTGTTTGCTATTTTGGCGCAACGTGATACGATGAAACGAGAAGCAAGTAGGAGGGACGCGACTATGAAGATTGTGATCATCGGCGCAAACGCTGCGGGCATGAGCGCGGCTTCGCGCATTCGCCGCAGAGAGGCCCAGAGTGTGGTCGTCGTGCTGGAAGCCACACACGAGGTATCCTACGGCGCGTGCGGGTTGCCGTATTACATTGCGGGGCTCAACGACAACCTCGATCTCGTGCGGGTTCGTTCCGTCGCCGATTTTGAGAAGAACGGCATCGTCATGCGCACGGGACACGCGGTTGAGGGCATCGACTTTGCGACAAAGACCGTGTTCGGAACCACCGAAGCGGGGAAAGCGTTTTCCGAAACCTACGATCGCCTGCTGATCGCGAGCGGCGCGCGTGCGCGGCGGCTCACCGTGCCGGGCGCGGACAAAGGGAACGTCTTCACGCTCAAAACCCCGCAGGACGCGGAGCGCATCAAAAAGGCCATCGAGCACCGGCACAACAACGTGGTGATCATCGGCGGCGGCGCCATCGGGCTTGAACTCGCGGAGGCATGCCTGATGCAAAAGGTGAAGAGCCTGCGGATCATCGAGGCGGCGGGGCAGCTCCTGCCGGGATATGACGAGGCGTTTGCGCTTGCGGCCAAGGGCGAGCTGGAGAAGCACGGCGTCCAGGTGCACCTCAACGAACGCGTATCCGCGTTTTCCGGCGGGGATTGCGTGGAAACCGTTGCTACAGACCGTGCGGAATACGACGCGGACGTGGTGATCGTCTCCGTCGGCATCGTGCCGAATACCGAGTTTGCGGCGGGGCTACAAAAACTGCCCAACGGCGCGATAGAGACAAGTGGAAGTATGCAGACAAGCCAGCCGGATGTGTTTGCCGCGGGGGACTGCGCCAGCGTTTGGCACGCGCTACTGCAAAAGCCCGTCTACCTCCCGCTTGGAACCTATGCCAACAAACAAGGACGGCTCGCGGGGGACTGCCTCGTCGGCAAAAGCGCGCCGTATGACCGCGCGCTGGGCACGGTGATGCTCCGCTGCATGGGGCTGGAGTTTGCAAAGACGGGGTTAACGGAAGCGGAGGCGAAAGCCGCGGGATTCGACGTCAAGAGCGTGCTTGTGCGCGCACATTCGCAACCGCACTATTTCCCGAACGCGTGCGATATCGAGATCAAGCTTTGCTACCGCGCACTCGACCGCGTGCTGCTCGGCGCGCAGATGATGGGCGCGCACGATACCGCGCTCAGGATCAATCCCATCGCGGTCGCGATCGATCGCGGCATGACGACCGACGAGCTGGGATACGCGGACTTTGGCTACGCGCCGCCGTTTGCGGGGGTTTGGGACGCGGTTGCCGTCGCCGCCAACGCGGCAAAATAACGCGATTTGTTTTTGATACGTGCTTGCAGCACAGCATTGGTTCTCTTGCCGCCTTCGGGCGGCTTTTTTGTTCGAGTACGCAAATATATCAAAAAGATATATTTAATCTTATTGACTTTGAAAGAATATTCGATATAATGTATCTATCAGATATAAAGAAGGTGCTTTTTTGCGACAGACAGATTATGTGATTCTTGGGTTGTTGGCGGAGCAGCCGCTCAGCGGCTATCAGATCAAAAAGCTCGTCGATATCCGGTTCAAGTTTTTCTGGAGCGAGAGCTTCGGGCAGATTTTTCCCGCGCTCAAGTCGCTTGCCGCCGCGGGGCTTGCGGAGGAATGCGCGCAGGAGCACACGGGCGGGCATGTGGCAAAAACATACCGGATTACGCCCGCGGGCAGGGAAGCGCTCGTCGCGTGGCTGGGTCAGCCGGTGGAGAAGGAGTCCCTGCGGCTGGAAATCCTGCTCAAGACGTATTTTTCCAACTATGCCGCGCCGGACGTGATGCTCACGCATCTTGTCTCGTTTGAAGAGAGCCACACGCAGCAGCTGCAAATCCTCGGGATGTTTCAGCAGGAGCTTGAGCGCATCCCCGACGAGGACGAAAACCACCGCGAGGTGCTCCGCGTCATCGACTTTGGCCTCAAGGCAAACCGCGCCTATCTCGATTGGTGCCGCGAAACGCGGGACTATTTTGAGCAAAAACAAGCGCGACGCGAAGCGCAGAACAACACAGAACATAATGAACAAGCGCGACAACGTGCAACGACAAAGGAGTAAACCATCATGCGTCAAAAAGTTCGCAGAATTCTCTTGTATGTCTCTCTATTTTTATTCCCGATTACGATGAACTTCCTCTCGCCTTATGTCTCCATCGACGGCGCATTCGCGGGCGTGCTCTCCGGCAGCGCGATCATGTTCCTGCTGCTGTTCCTCTCCGGCCTGTTCTTTGGCCGCGCGTGGTGCGGCTGGCTGTGTCCCGCGGGTGGAGTCGCGGAGGTTGCGCAGACCGTGAACCCGAAGCCCGCCAACGCGAAGCGCCTCAGGATTGTGCGCTACGTCATCTTTGCGGTGTGGTTTGGCGTGCTCGTCACGGGCTTTGTGCTCGCGGGCGGCATCAAGGGCATCGACCCGCTGAGATTGACGGAAAACTATGTATCCATTGACGAGCCGATCAAGTACATCATGTACTATCTCGTGCTGGGGCTGTTCTTCGTGCTCGACCTCACGCTTGGTCGGCGCGGCGCCTGCCACGGCATCTGCTGGATGAGCCCGTTCCTCAACGCGGGTATGTTGGTGGGTCGGCTGCTGCACCTGCCGCAGATGCGGATCAAATCCAAACCGGAGAGCTGCATCGACTGCAAGAAATGCAACAACAAGTGCCCGATGAGCATCGACGTCAACGCCGCGGTGAAGACGGGCAGCGTGAAGAGCTACGACTGCATCCTCTGCGGTGAGTGCGTGGATGTTTGCCCGAAGGATGTGCTGTCGTATCGGAAAAAGGCAGATTCGTGAAGATGCGTTATTTAAGAATCTTGTTAAATTAATACGCCTCTTTATTGTCATCGTCCACTCTATGTTGTAATATGGATACAACAAGGATATGGGAGGTAATAACGTGGCGAGAGCACCTGAACGATGCAAAAAATGCGGACGTATTGGGACTATGGAGCTGATGAGTGAAAGAAAAGGCGGGTTTAGTGGGGGCAAAGCAGTATTAGGAGCAGTACTACTCGGACCGATAGGGCTTGTTGGTGGAGCGCTAGGGAAGAAAAAGGAAACATACCAATGTAATACATGTGGGTATATTGTTGAAACGTAATTATCAATTTGTTATCTTGAGCCGTTACTCCAATTGGGTGTAACGGCTCTTTGTTATTTACTGAATTACGCATGGAAATGAATCGATTGACGCATTTCCCGCGCGGGCATAAAATGAAATAGAAAAGATACCAAAAAAGAGTAGAACCGTAAAGGATACGATAACATATGAAACACCGCCTGCTAACCGCTTGCCTCATCCTGCTCTTGCTCCTCACGCCTTTGCCCGCGCTCGCTCAGGGGGCTGACCCTGTCGTGATCACCGATGCAGCGGGGCTGTTGGCAATGGCTGAGCAGCCGGAGGGCAGCTATGTGCTGGGCGCGGATATCGACATGAGCGGAACCGAGTGGTTGCCGTTTGCCTTCTCCGGCTCTCTCGACGGCGCGGGGCACACGCTCTATAACCTCACCCTCTCGCAGATGAGCGAGGAAACGCAGATCACCTACGACGGGCGGCACCGCGGCTATCACACCGTGTTTGCCGCGCTGTTTTCCTCCCTCAGCGGCACGGTGCAAAACCTCAATCTCCTCAACGTCAAGGCGGATCTTACGACCGATCAGCCCGCTTTCCTTGCGGGCATCGCGGGGTATCTCGCCAAAGGGACAATCTCGAACTGCTCTGTCTCCGGCAGGCTGAAGATCAACTCCTCGGCTCCACAATGCGGCGCGGCGGGCATCGCCGGCTTCGGGCGCGGCCTCATTACGGGCTGCACGGTCAACGCGGAAATCACGATGATCACGGTCAATCCGGAATCCTACTGCGAGGAATACCTCGGCGGTGTGCTGGCAAACGGCTATGCGGACGTGGAGAACTGCACGGTCGTGCTCACGGGCTACACCTCCGTGCGCGGCTATGTGCACAACGGCGGCATCGTGGGCCTGAGCGACGTAACCCCCGCGAGCAGGCGCCATTTCGGCTTTGTGCGCGGTTGCTCGGTGGACGCGGTGATCTCGTTTTTTGAGGACGTGGAGGACAGGCGCGCCTATTGCAGCGCCTATGTTGGAGAGCGGCAAAACAGCAACCTGACCGTGTCCGGCAACGAGACCGTGCGCTTTAAGAGCCATGAGAGCACGGATTTTTCGCGTATGCTGCTGCCGGACCCTACCGAAAATCCCGTTTATAACGCCATCGTGACCGCGCCGCGCTGCGAACAACTCGGCTACACAACCTATACCAACCCTGACACGGGCTATTCCTATACGGACGATTACACTTCTCCCGCGCACACGCCCGGCGACTGGCAGGTCATTACCCCCGCGACGTATGAGCACGAGGGCATGCAGCGGCAGAGCTGCGCGGAGTGCGGCGAGTGGCTGGCTGAGGAAGCGATTCCTCCGCTGATCGCCAGCACATCCTGCACACTGAGCGAAAGCAGCATCCGCCTGCCGAACCGAGCCTCGATGCAGCTGACCACCACGATTTTGCCGCAGGACACCACGGACAGCAACGTGCGCTGGATGAGTTTAAACGAAGCCGTTGCGCAGGTGGACGCAAACGGGCTCGTCACCGCGCTCGGCAAAGGAACCGCCGCGATCTACTGCAAAACAGGTGACGGGTTCTCTTCCGCTGCCTGCGAGATAGAGGTCTACTTCACTACCGCGCAATGGATCACGCGGTATGTGCTCTTCGGGTGGCTTTGGGAGAAGTAATGGCGATAAGCAAGTTTTGAGACGCGTGAAAATCAAGGACGTAGATTCGTTGACGCGCAAGCTTTGCTGAAATTGGACATGAAGTATGATATACTATATGTCGTAGTGCACTAGATGAAATACGGGCGGGTAATCGCCCGCGGTGTGACGGGACAGAGACCGGGAACTTTGAGAGATCGCCCATAAAGGGGGATATCATGCAGAACACGCTCTATGTTGAAATCAGTGCTGTGGGAATCATTCTACTCTCCGTCGTATTGCTTTCCCAGCGTCAATTGACCACAGCCTCCGCCGCGCAGCGCAGGTTTAACCTGCTGATCTATGCGATGATGCTGATGCTCGTGGTAGACGCGCTCTGCTGGCTGGTTGACGGAACGCGCTTCCTACTCGCGCGTGAGTTAAACTATGCGCTCGAGACGGTCTACTATGCGCTGCAAGTGCTACTGCCTTATCTTTGGGCGCTGTATGTAGAAAGCACGCTGAGCACAGACTTGCGGGCGGCGCGTCGGCGCATCGCCGCTGCGACAGTACCGCTGGTTGCGTTCATTCTCGCGTTGCTCTTTAATCTGAAATACGATTTCGTCTTTGCCATCGACGCACAAAACGTCTATCACCGCGCGTTCGGATTCTACTATTACTCATTTTTATCGTATGCATATCTCATCTATGCCAGCATCCGCTCGCTGATCAAAGCAAGAGGTGCGGCCTGGGTGGATGACCGCCGCCGCTATTATACGATGGCGTTTTTTGCGGTGCTTCCGTCACTCGGCGGGTTTATCCAGCTGTTTTACTACGGCGTGAGCCTCAACTGGATTCTCGCTTCGGTTTCGATCCTGCTGGTCTATCTTGATTCACAAAACCGCCAGATCTCGACCGATCCGCTCACGAGCCTGAACAACCGCAGAGAGCTGACAAAGTTTTTGCTCCGTGAAACCAACGAGCGGGAACAGAACAAGAGCGGCGTGCTGACGCTGATTATGATGGACGTGGACGGTTTCAAGCAGATCAACGACACCTACGGGCATTTTTACGGGGACGGCGTGCTCATCAACGTTTCAGAGATTCTCAAAGCCAGCTGCAAGAATACGTATGCGGTTCTGGCGCGCTATGGCGGGGATGAATTCTGCATTGTGCTGCCCCCCGGCACGGGGATGGACGCGGAGCAGTTCATCGCACGGATTGAGACAAGTGTCGCCGCCTGGAACGCCGCGCATGCGGACATGAAACCCATCGGGCTTAGTATCGGCTATGCCGAGTGGAATCCCGAAAATGATTCTGGCTACGAGTCGCTTCTCGCCCGCGCGGATGCGCACATGTATGAGGTCAAGAACGCGAAAAAGCACTCGTCCGGCACAAAATGAATGCAAACAAAGCCCGCCGTAAGGCGGGCTTTGTTAAATGAACGAGTCGTTGACGCGCGCTAGATTTTTTTGCCGATATACATTGCGTGCTCCGAATAGGAAAGCAGCTCCGGCACCTCGATAAACTTCTTCGCAATCTCAATCCAACAGGCGATCTCCTCCGGTTCCCGCTGCAAAAGCTCCTGCTCGTTGGGCGCGAGAATACCCTCCTGGCCGAAGAAATGCAGCTTCTTGAGCGGAAACTGTTCCATAAACGGCAAAATGTTGCTTTGATGCATAAAGCATGCTTGCGTAAACGCAGGGCCGCAATAGTCGTCTCCGGTGATGACATCGTCGATAAGGACGCTTGAGTCCGGTGCGGTCGTTACCGGAACGATGGTTTTGCTGTTCTTCAGGGTGAAGAGGATTCCGGCGAAGACCATGATGAAGGACACGTATAACTTTCCACCCGGCTTGAGGTGCGAAAGCGCGATCTCCACAGCGGCTTTCTGATCCGCCGGGTCGAGCAGATGATACATCGGCCCCATGAGAAACACATGATCATACTGACCCAGATGTGCAGGCTCTAAATCGAGGCAGTTGGCGACGTGTGTATCGATCACAACCCCGGCATCCGAGGCTTTCTCGTTTGCCAGCCGCACGTTTCCCTCGGAGAGGTCGACGAGCGTCAAGCTGTTTCCGCGCTGCGCAAAATGAATCGCGTATCGCCCCGGCCCACCGCCGATATCAAGAATGCTTTCTCCCGGCTGAATCAGCCGTTCCATCATATAGGTGGTCAGGGTGAATTCAAACGGATGTTCGGCGAGCCTGTCCCATTCCTGCTGCGCATTGGCGTTATAATGGTTTCGGACGATCGCAATATCCTGCTCCATTGGTCAATCCTTTCAAATGCGCGAGATTTTATTTCTTCCTGCGATCCGCAACCTTGATGACGGTTCCGGTGCGGACCAGATTCGGATTTGTGATGGAGGGATTCATCGAAACGATCTCCTCGATCGTGGTGTTATACATCTTGGCAATCCTCGTGAGATTATCGCCCGCAAGCACCTTGTATTCGACCACTTTGGACGGTGGTGTTGGCTTCGACGCGGGAATCTTCAGATCCCAGCCGATCTCGATATGGCCCGGATCTTTGATGACGGGGTTGAGTTTCACGATCTCCTGCGGTGTCGTCTTATACTTCGCCGCAATTTTCAGAAGAGTATCGCCCTTTACGACCTTGTGTACCATAACCAGCACCTCCGATAATATTTGGTTTGAGCCGCTACAATGTTACAGATCGATCGCGTTGTATACGGCTTTCGACTGGATTCATTATACCCCCGGCCGTTTGCGTTTGCAATTTGATTTGAGCTGCACGTTATTCGGTTTTGATCTCGCGTGCGCTGGAAACGGGAAGCGATTTGCATTTTTTCCCGCTTGTGGTATCATGAAATAGTTCGTAGTACGAATGAGTTTCGGCTGCCCTGCCGATAAGGAGAGAAATCATGACCGATCAGGAAATCGAGCTGCTGCTCAATCAGGCGCTCAAAGACATGTTTTACAGCGTGCTTCGCCTGCAGGAAAAGAGCGTCAGCAAGCTCGCCAACGGAAACCTAAGCCGCACGGAGATGCACGCGCTGGAGATCGTGCAGGATATTCCGGACGCAACACTCACGCAGATAGCAGATGTGCTCGGCATCACGAAGGCGACGGTCAGCGTCTCGGTCAGTCGCCTGGTCGAGAAGGGGTTTCTTGTGAAAACCCGCGCGGAGGACGACAAGCGAAAGAGCATCTTAATGCTTACGGATGCGGGAGAGGCGATGTGCAAAAAACACACGCAGTTTCACGATATGCTCATTCAGGCCGTCATTCGGGATTTTCAGGTGGCTCAATACCCGGAGGTGCTGCAATCCATGCAGGCGCTTGTGAACTTTTTCAACCACTTGCGTGTGTGAGAATGCATATCGGCGGAGAATAACCGGAGACAGGGGCTCCAGTTTTCTCGGTTTTTAGGCGATAATCCGGCGAAATCATGCGTTTTTCAACAGAACACCGCCGTTTGTTGCGCAACCTCTTCCGTAAAAAACAAACCAGTATTTTTACACACGTCATTTCACAATTGAACCGCGGTACACCCTCTCGTGCTTGACAAGAAAAAAACACCATGTTATGATTCTGCGCAAGTTGGTTAGTAGTCCTAACTATGTGCGGGATCATTTTTTTATACCCACCGCACGCCGGTTTTTCCCAAAACTACGCTGGACTCATACATATTTTATCCGTCGAAAGGAATCCATACATGGATCTGGAAGCAATATTCCGGCTGATGGAGCGCGCGGAGAAGTCTGCGTTCACCAAGGTGGAAATACAGCAGGGCGACCTGCGGATTTTACTCGAACGCGGCGCGACAACGCCCGTGGCGGCGCTCACACACGCGGAGCAGGTCGAGCAGGAAATCGCGCTGCAACCCGAGGAAAGGGACGCGGTGCGCTCTCCCATCTCCGGCGTGTTTTATCTGGCCAAAGAGCCGGGGGCAGCGCCGTTTGTTCAGGTCGGCTCGCGGGTGAATAAGGGCGACACGCTCTGCATCATCGAGGCGATGAAGACCATGAACGAGATCCGCGCGCCAAGGGGCGGCATCATCGCAAGCATTCTCGCAACAGACGGGGCGACACTCTCCGCGGGAGACACGCTGTTCCTGTTTGTCGAAGGAAATTAATATGCAGACGGTACTCGTGGCCAATCGCGGGGAGATCGCCGTGCGCATCATCCGCAGCTGTAAAAAGCTGGGGTTAAAGACGATTGCAGTCTATTCGGAAAACGACGAGAAGGGGCTGCATGTTCGCCTTGCGGACGAGAGCGTCTGCATCGGCCCGCGCCCTGCTGACAAGAGCTATCTCAATATCGACGCAATCCTCGCGGCAGCAAAAGCCTACCGCGCGGATTTGCTGCACCCCGGCGTGGGCTTTCTTTCGGAAAACGACGCGTTTGCCGAGGCTTGCGAAGAGGCGGGCATCCGCTTCATCGGCCCATCACCGGATAGCATGCGCGTGCTTGGCGACAAGGAAGCCGCGCGCAAGACCATGATCGCAAACGGATTTCCCGTCGTGCCCGGCTCGGAAGGCACGGTGGAGACGCTCAAGGAAGCGATTCTGGCGGCAAAGAGCATCGGCTATCCGCTGATGATCAAGGCTGCAAAGGGCGGCGGCGGCAAGGGAATCCGCATCGTGGAGGATGCCTGCACATTGGAGCGGGAATTCCCGCTGGTGCGCCGGGAGGCCGAGCTCGCCTTTGGCGACGGAAGCGTATATCTCGAGGCTTATCTGCCGGAGGCGCGGCACATCGAGGTGCAGATATTGGCGGACATGCACGGCAACGTGCTGCAACTCGGCACACGCGAATGCACCCTCCAACGCAAAAACCAGAAGTTAATTGAAGAAGCACCGGCGGCGAATATATCCGACGCGATTCGCACCAAGATTGAGCAAACTGCGGTGGACATTGCCCGCACGGTGGGCTATCAAAACGCGGGCACGGTGGAGTTTTTGCTCACCCGCGACGGGCGCTTCTTCTTTATGGAGATGAACGCGCGCATTCAGGTCGAGCATCCGGTCACGGAGAGCATATTCGGGCTCGATCTCATCAAGGCGCAGATACAGGTGGCGCTGGGTCACCACATCCACATTACGCAGGAAAGCCTGATCCCGCGCGGACACGCGATCGAATGCCGCATCAACGCGGAGTGTCCGGCGGAGCACTTCCGCCCGTCGCCCGGCGTGATCAAGCGCATGCAGTTGCCCGGCGGCAACGGCATCCGCATCGACAGCGGATACAGCACGGGGGACGAGATTTCACCCTATTATGATTCGATGGTGCTCAAGCTCATCGCCTTTGCGGACGACCGTGACGAGGCGATTCGCCTGAGTTTAGCCGCGCTGGGGGAGCTTTCCATCGACGGCATTGACCACAACGCGGATTTGGCAAGAGCGATGCTGAGCGACGCGGACTTCCGCAGCGGAAACACGCACACCAAATGGATTGAACAAACGTTTTTACCGCGTTTTCTCAGGGGGCGTACATGAATCTTTTTTCAGAGAAGATCGAACATAGCTCGCCGCAAACGGGAGAAGAAACGGGCGCACTGGAGATTCTCCGCTGCACGCGCTGCGGACGCGACCTCATCGCGGAAGTGGTGCTCGCGGGCGACGCCGCCTGTCCCTATTGCGGCAATCTCTTTCGCCAGCCTGCCTATCGTCGCATTGAGGCGATTGTGGACAGCGGCAGCTTTATCGAAATCGAGCGCGAAACCGAGACGGGCGACCCGCTTTCGTTTCCGGGCTATCGCACCAAGCTGGAGAAAGAGCGCGTCAAGAGCAAGATGCAGGAAGGCGTGGTCATCGGCAAGGCGACCATCAAGGGTCAGCGTACCGCGCTTGCGGTCATGGACAGCTATTTTATGATGGGTAGCATGGGCACCGTGGTGGGCGAGAAGATCGTCATCCTCACGGAGTTTGCGCTCTGTAACCGTCTGCCGCTCGTGATCTTCTGCGCCTCCGGCGGCGCACGGATGCAGGAAGGCGTGCTCTCGCTGATGCAGATGTCGCGCACGACCATCGCGCTCGCGCGGCACAGCGCGGCGGGGCTCCTGCACCTCAACGTTCTTACGCACCCGACCACGGGGGGCGTCACGGCAAGCTTTGCTATGCAGGGCGACATCACGCTGGCGGAGCCCGGCGCACTGATCGGCTTTGCGGGGCCGCGCGTGATTGAGCAGACCATGCGGGACAAGCTGCCGGAAGGATTTCAAACGGCGGAATATCTCTATGAGCACGGGTTTATCGACCGTATCGTCGAGCGCAGAGACCTGCGCGAAACACTCGCCACGCTGCTGGCGCTCCACAACGCGGGGCACACAGAGACGGCGGGACAGGGGGCGCGCAGATGACAGTAAAAGACACGAAACTCCCGATCAAGGCGATGCAGACAAACGCGCTGCTGCCGGATGCCTTGCCGATTGACGAGGTGCCGCTCGCGGCAGACCCCGGCTGGGCAAGCGTGATGAGCGCGCGCAAGGAAGACCGCCCGCAGGCGCGGGACTATATCGACAAACTCTTTCACGGCGTGTTTGAGATGCGCGGGGATCAGTGCATGGGCGACGACGAGGCAATCGTCACCGCCGTTGCATGGTTTGAAACATATCCTGTGACCATCATCGGCCAGCAAAAGGGGCACACGCTGGAGGAGCGCATGCGCTGCAACTTCGGCATGCCGTCGCCCGAGGGCTATCGAAAATCCATGCGCGCCCTGCAACAGGCGGAGAAATTCCACCGCCCTGTCATCTGCCTTGTAGATACGCCCGGTGCGTTCTGCGGCGTGGAGGCGGAGGCAAAAGGACAGGGACGCGTAATTGCGGAGCACCTTAGAGCGATGGCGACGGTGAAGACGCCTTGCATCTCGATCATCATCGGGGAAGGCGGCAGCGGCGGCGCGCTCGCGCTCTCGTTGGCGGATCGGTTGATCATGCTCGAGAACAGCTATTTTTCCGTGATTTCGCCGGAAGGAGCTGCGTCGATCCTGTTCAAGGACAGCTCGCTTGCTTCCGAGGCGGCAAAAAACCTGAAACTCACGGCGGCCGACCTCAGGCGATTTGGCATTGTGGACGGCATCGTCCGCGAAGCGGAGGGATATTCCCGCTTTCATATGGACGAAAGTGTGGATGCGGTGCGAAAAGCCATCCGCAATGCGCTCAAACGGCTCACGACCCTCCCGCCGGATCGGCTGGTCGAGCAGCGGCAGCAGAAGTATTTGAATATGCGTTGGCATTAAAGCGATAGAATATGCGTTGCCGTTTTATAAGGGCAAAAGTTTTTTAGAAGATGAGGTGAAACAAGATGTTAGCACCGGTTTCGATTACGGGCATCGGCAAATGTGTGCCCGAAAAAGTAGTAACCAACGATGAATTGACCGCGATTGTGGAGACCAGCGATGAGTGGATCAGCAAACGCACGGGCATCCGCGCGCGCCACGTCGCGGTAGAAGAGACGGCAATCAGCCTCGCGGTCTCGGCGGCAAAGGATGCGCTCATGATGTCCGGCGAAAAGCCGGAGAGCGTTGCCGTCATCGTCGCCTGCACGATCACGGGGGAAGAACTCACCCCGTCTCTGGCGGGACAAGTGCAAAAGGCGCTCGGCATCCCCCAGTGCGCTGCAATGGACGTCTCCGCGGGCTGCACGGGCTTTGTCTATGCGCTCGTGACTGCGGCGTCCTTGATGGACACGCTGCAAAAAGACGTTGCCATCGTGGTTGCCAGCGAGATCATGACCAAGTATTGCGATTGGACCGATCGCGCCACCTGCGTGCTCTTTGGCGACGGCGCGGGCGCGGTGGTGCTCAAACGAAGCGAAGTGGCGCACTTGCTGCACCCGATTCTTTCCGCAACGCCCGACACGGACGACGTGATCGTGGTCAAAAAAGAGGCGCGTAGCACGCCGTTTACGGGTGATGTGGAATCAAACAGAGAGTCTATTCGCATGAAGGGCGCGGACGTGTTTACCTATGCCGTCGGCGTCATGGAAGAGACACTCAAAGAGCTCTCCGTGCGCTGCGGCGACAAGCCCATCGATAAGATCGTGCCGCACCAGGCAAACGAGAAGATCATCGATTTCGTGATCCGCACCAAGACATTTGGACGGGAACAGTTTTTCGTGAACATCGCAAACTATGCCAATACATCCTCCGCCTCCATCCCGATTGCGCTTTGTGACGCATGGGAGTCCGGCTGGCTCAATGCGGAAGACCGCATCGCCATCGTCGGCTTCGGCTCGGGGTTAACCAGCGGCGGAGCGGTGATCGATTGGACATTACAAAACAAAAAGGAGAACAATTAACATGGAAGAAAAAATTATCGCAAGCCTGATGAATCAGCTGGACCTTGACCGCGACGCGATCAAACCCGAGAGCCGCTTTATCGAGGATTTCTCGATGGACTCTCTGGACATGGTCGAGATGCTCATCAACCTCGAAAAAGAAACGGGCATCAAAGTCCCCGTCGAAGAAGTGGGAGACATCCACACCGTCGGCGAACTCATCAAGCACCTCGAAGGAAAGCAGTAATGAAGTACCCCGGCACAATCTGCCAGCTCACCGGCACGGAGTATCCGCTGATTCAGGGCGGTATGGCCTGGGTTTCGGACGCAAGCCTTGCCGCCGCCGTCTCGATGGCGGGCGGCTTGGGCGTGATCGCCGCGGGCAATGCGCCGCCGGAATGGGTGGAAACGCAGGTCAAACTCCTGCGTGAACAAACGGACAAGCCTTTTGGACTCAACGTTATGTTGCTCAGCCCATATGTTTCTCAGATTGCCGATCTGGTCTACGACCTGAAGGTGCCTGTGGTCATCACGGGCGCGGGCAATCCGGATGCTTATGTCAAACGCTGGAAGTCGGCGGGCTGCGTGGTTGCTCCCGTTGTGGCGAGCCGCGCGCTGGCGATGCTGATGGAGCGCATGGGCGCGGATTTCGTCATCGCGGAGGGCTGCGAGGCGGGCGGACACATCGGCGAGCTCACCTCTATGGTGCTCTGGCCGGATATCGCGCGCAGCGTGAGCATTCCCGTGGTGGCGGCAGGCGGCATTTTCGATGCAGCGGGCGTTGCCGCGGCGTTCTGCCTCGGTGCCAAGGGCGTACAGGTCGGCACGCGCTTCATCCTCGCGGAGGAGTGCAACGCGCACACGGAGTATAAAGAGCGCGTTATCCGCGCAAAGGACATCGACAGCAAAGTGACAGGCCGCATCACGGGGCATCCCGTGCGCGTGCTGCGCAGCCCCTTGCAGCGCGAGCTTGCGGGCGCGGAATACGGGCCTGACGGCGCGGTGATGGTCGAAAAACTCGGCGAAGGTTCGCTGATGCGCGCCGTGCTGCACGGAGACAAGGAGCGCGGCTCGTTTATGGCGGGACAATGTGCCTGCCTGTGCGATAGGGTTCAGCCAGCTAGCGAAATCGTTCGGGAGCTGTTTGATCCCGCTGCGATCAAAGCCGCGCTGACGGGAGCGATTTCCTCTCTGGAGGCAGACGTATGAAGACGGCATTCTTATTTCCCGGTCAGGGGTCACAGACCCCCGGCATGGGATCGGACTTATATTTATCCTACAGCCGTTATCGCGAAGCCTTCGACCGCTGCGAAGCGGGGGCAAACATCGACCTGAAAGCAGCTTGTTTTAAGGGCGAGGGCATGGACGGCAGCGATGTCATTCAGGCCGCGATTTTCACACATTCTCTGGCGACTCTTCGCACACTGGAAGCAGAGGGCGCGCATGCGGACGTGTTTGCGGGGCTCTCGCTCGGCGAATACACTGCGTTAGCGGCGTCCGGCGTGTTGCTGGACGCACAGGGCGCGTCTCTCGTGCGCAGGCGCGGCGCGGTCATGGACGGGGCGGTGCCTCCCGGCACGGGCGGCATGCTCTCCGTCGTCGGGCTGACGCTGGAGCAGGTGGAAGCCGCAATTGTCCCGATTGCCAACGTATTCGTCGCAAACCACCTGTCCGAAACGCAGCTGACACTCGGCGGACTCTTGGGTGAGCTTGCTGAGGCGAAAGCTGCTCTGGAGACGGCTGGCGCGCGGATGGCGGTCATGCTCGCCATGAAGGGACCATCGCACTGCCCGCTGCTGAACACGGCGGCGGAGCGGTTTTCCGCGGAGCTTGCGGGTGATATCTTCGGCGAACCGTGCGGCGTGGTCTATAGTAACGCTTTAGGTGCGCCGTATCCGATCAACGCAGATTATCGCGCGCTTCTCTGCGCACAGATGAACACGCGTGTGCGCTGGCACGACTGCATCGAGGGTATGCTCGCTGGCGGGGTCACCCGCTTTGTCGAGATCGGCCCCGGTGGCGTGCTGACAAAGATGCTCAAGCGGCGTGTCGGGCGCGACATCGCGCTGTTTAGCGTGCAGGATGAGGCCTCGCTTGAGGCGTTTCTCCGTGCGGAAAAAGAGGGCGGCGTATGAGCGAAATCGCACTGGTGACGGGCGGGTCTGGCGGCATCGGCCGCGCAATCTGTCTGCAACTCGCAACGGACGGCTACGACGTCTGCGTGCACTACAACAGTAACCGCGCGGCGGCGGAAGAAGTCTGCCGCGATATCGAATCGATAGGCCGAAAGGCTATCGCGCTCAGCGGCGATCTGGGCGACTCCGTTGCGTGCGCGGCGCTTGTGCAGGGCTGTGTGGAATCGCTCGGCGGCCTCGATGCGCTCGTCAACAACGCGGGGGTGACCTGCGATGGGCTACTCATGCGCATGACGGACGAGCAGTATCACAACGTGCTGCGCGCAAACCTCGACAGCTGCTTTTTTATGACGCGCGAGGCGATCAACGTCATGGCGCGCGAAAAACGCGGGAAAATCGTCAACATTACATCTGTGGTGGGACTCACCGGAAACGCGGGTCAGGCGAACTATGCCGCGAGCAAAGCGGGCATGGTTGGGCTGACGAAATCCGCCGCCAAAGAGGTCGCCCGTTGGGGCATCTGCGTCAACGCGGTTGCGCCCGGCTTTATCGAGACCGCGATGACCGACGCTATGACGGACTTAGCAAAGGATGCGCTCAAAAAGAGCATCCCCATGCGCCGGACCGGTAAGGCGGAGGACGTTGCCCACATGGTCGCATTCTTGTGCTCTGAAGGCGCGGGATACGTCACAGGTCAGGTATTTGTGGTAGACGGCGGCATGGCGATGTAGCCCAAGTCCACAACACAAGGAGGAAAATGGGTATGGAAGTTTATATCACCGGCATCGGAGCGGTATCTCCGCTTGGCTTGACCGCGCGGGAGAGTTTCTCCGCCGCGGTTGCGGGCAAGAACGGCATCTCTTCGCCGGAGCAGTTCTCTTCTGAACTGACGCAGATTTTCGCGGCAGGGCAGATCAAAGATTTTACGCCGGAGCCTTATGTCAATAAGCGCGAGGCAAAGCGCATGGCGCGCTTCACGCAGATGGCGATTGTCGCCGCGGCACAGGCATGGGAAGAAGCGGGGCTGAAGCCCGAGGATTATGACCCGGAGCGCGTAGGCGTTGTGCTCGGCAGCGGCATGGGCGGGCTGGACGTGATCTGCGAACAGCACGGCGAGCTCGTCAACAACGGGCCTAGGAGCGTCTCGTCGTTCTTTATCCCGAAAGCGATTGTCAACACCACCGCGGGATTGATCGCGATTCGCTACGGGCTCAACGGCCCGTGCTATTCCATCGTGACCGCGTGCGCATCCGGCGCGGACGCCATCGGGCACGCATATTACGCCGTGCGCGAGGGCAGGGCGGATGCAATGCTGGTCGGCGGCGCGGAATCCGTCATGATCGAACTTGCGGTGCAGGGGTTCCATCAGATGGGCGCGCTGAGCGAGAGCGAAGACGTCACCCGCGCAAGCATCCCGTTTGACAAAGAACGTCAGGGGTTTGTGATCGGCGAAGGCGCAGCATTTTTACTGCTGGAAAGCGAAGCGAGCGTAAAAAGACGGGGCGGAAAGCCGTTGGGTTCGCTCGCGGGCTATGCCCAGACCTGCGACGCGCACCACATCACCGCGCCCCAACCGGAAGGCAAGCAGGCGGCGCGCGCGATGGCGGAGGCGATCCGCGACGCGGGAATCACCAAAGAGCAGATTGGCTACATTAACGCGCACGGCACGAGCACACCGCTCAACGACGCGACGGAGAGCGCAGCCATCGAGAGCTGCTTTGGCGAGCACGCAAAGGCGCTCAAGGTCAGCTCGACGAAGTCCATGACCGGGCATATGCTGGGCGCGGCCGGTGCGTTTGAGGCGGTTTTGTCCTTGCTCGCCCTCAACGAAGGCATGGCGCCGCCGACAATCGGTTTGGATGAGGCGGACGAGGTCTGCCGACTCAACTACGTCAAAGGCACGGCGCAGGCGCTGGACAGCGACTATGCGCTCTCCAACTCCTTTGGATTTGGCGGGCATAACAGCTGTCTCGTGCTCAAGCGCGGGAGGTAAGGGCAAAGTGGAGAGCAACGAATCTAAGAGCCTGGGCATTGAAGCGATCAAGCAGATTTTGCCGCACCGCGAGCCGTTTTTGATGGTGGATCGCGTGGACGAACTCGTCCCCGGCCTATCTGCTAAGGGCGTGAAGGCCGTCTCCGGCAACGAATGGTATTTTATGGGGCATTTCGACAAGAAGAAAGTCATGCCCGGCGTGCTGATCGTCGAAGCCCTCGCGCAGGCGGGTGGAATCGCGCTGCTCACGCAGGAAAATATGCGCGGCAAGCTCGCCTTCTTAGGAAAGATCAGCAGCGCGCGCTTCTATGCGCCCGTGGTACCGGGGGATCAACTGGAGCTGGACTCGCAGATCACCGCGGTCAACGGCGTTGTCGGGATGGGATCGGGCATCGCGCGCGTGGGCGGTAAAAAGGTCTGCACCTGCGAGTTTGTGTTCGCGATCAAAGACCCGGACTGATAAAAGAGACAATACAGAGCAACTCGAGTCAATCAACCAAAAAAAATCAGAACGCCTGCAATCTTGCGGACGTTCTGTTTGTTTTTGAAAGTTACGATACTCTTATAAGGATTCGCGGATGATGATCTCCGCGTCGAGCATGATCTGCCGCGGGGCGAAGTTGTCGCTGTGCATCTGCTCGATGAGCATTTCGCAGGCTAAGAACCCAAGCTGATATTGCGGCTGCTTGACCGTGGTCAGCGCGGGCTCGCTCATCACCGAGATATTCGTGTTGTCAAAACCGATGACGCCGAGGTCTTTGGGAATCGCGATGCCGAGGCGCTTTGCCGCCTTGATGGCGGCAACGGCGAACACGTCGGATGCCGCGAAGATCGCGTCCGGACGCTCCGGCATGCTCAAAAGCTGGGTTGCGATGGAGACCGCCGCGTCATAGCTAAACTCCGGCACCTGCACCATCAGGTTTGGCGCCGGGGTGATGCCCGCAGCCTCAAGGCCTTCGATAAAGCCCTGCAGGCGTTTTCTGGCGTATTTATACTTCAGCGGGCCGTTGATCAAAGCCACGCGCCGCCAGCCTTTGCTGAGGATGTATTCCACAACCGCGCGGCTGGCTGCCACGTCGTCGATGGAAACATAGGATGTCGGGCTGTCCTCGTTGTATTCCGCGCACTGGATCAGCGGAGTGTGCAGCTCCAGCTGCGAAATCGTGTCCGCAGACGGGATGGGATCGAGCGTGATCACGCCGTCCGCGTGCGTTTTTTCGATCATCTCTTCGATAAAGGTGAGTGTGAGCGGGTGTGCACCGGTGCGCACGATGATCTCCTGATAGCCCTGCCTGCCCGCCGCAGAGGAGATACCGCGAATCACTTCAGAATAAAACGGGTTGTCGATATCCGGCAGCAGGATGAGGATCAGGTGGCTTTCATGCCGAACAACCGTATCGTAACCAAGCGCATAGATGGCCTGTACGATCTTGTCGTACGTGCCTTCCTTGACGCTCTCTTTGTTGTTGATGGCGCGCGAGACCGTGGCGATGGAAACCCCCGCCGCATTCGCAACATCCTGTAAGGTTGTTTTCTTTTTCAGCTGAGACATGATCGTTCCTTTTTTTACAACGTCAGGTTATCATATCACGTTTGATTGGTTTTGTAAATCGACATCATAACGTCACTTAAACCGACTAAAATGTAAAAAATGTAAGAGAAAATTATATATCGTGTAAAATATGAAAATAATGTTGACACGTTCTGAAAGGAATGATAGATTAAAGTTAAGCAATAGCCACGGAGCAAAGTTGTCTTTTTCATTTTTTCCTCCTTCTTCATCCGAAAGAAAACAGCAAACAAGAACCCCGAAACCGAAAAACAAACGAATAACCAAAAAGAGGAACCAAAACCATGAAGCTTGGATTTGCCAGCGCAATTTTGCCGGATCAGTCGTTTGACACCGTCGTTTCCTTTGCAGCGGATCATGGCTACCGCTGTGTGGAGATGATGTGCTGGCCGGTTGGAAAAGCGGAACGGCGATATGCGGGCGTGACCCATATCGATGTGGATACGCTTGATGCCGCCCGAGTCGAGGTAATTTCGTCCAAGCTCGCCGAGACTGGCGTCGAGATCTCCGCGTTGGGGTATTACCCCAACGCGCTCGACCCGGACGCGGCAAAGGCGGAAGAAGCCATCCATCACATCAAAAAACTCATCGTATCCGCGCCGAAGCTCGGCGTGTACACGGTCAATACCTTCATCGGCAGAAATCAGTTTCTCAGCGTTTCAGACAACATGAAGCTCTTTGAAAAATTCTGGCCGGACATCATCAAACTCGCGGAGGACAGCGGCGTTCGCGTCGCAATTGAAAACTGCCCGATGCTTTTCTCCAAAGACGAATGGCCGGGCGGCAAAAACCTCGCCGTTTCCCCGCGCATCTGGCGGGAGATGTTCTCGACAATCGACAGCGCAAACTTCGGCCTCAACTATGACCCTTCGCACTTTGTGCTTCAGCAGATGGACTACATCCGTCCCATCTACGAGTTTACTCAAAAGCTCTTCCATGTCCACATCAAGGACATCAAACTATATAGAAACCTGCTCGACGAAGTCGGCATCTTTGCAGCCCCGCTCGACTACCTGCAGCCAAAGCTGCCGGGGTTGGGCGATATCGACTGGGGCAAGTTCGTCTCCGCGTTGATGGATGTGGGCTACAATGGCCATATCTGCGTGGAGGTAGAGGACAAAGCCTTCGAAGACACGTTAGAGCACCGCTATCAATCCCTTATCCAGTCTCAGCGCTACATCAGCCAGTTTATCGTCACAGAATAACCAGCCGGACAACCCGCGGCGTGCAGAACGCCGCTGCATCGCACCCGTCATGTAATCCATTACATGTTCAGCAGACGAACATCTTGTCCGCGAGATGGAAACGGAACACAGCAGAAGGGAAGAGGGTGCCGCCAATGGTAAAGATTGAAGACGTTGCGCGCGCTGCGGGCGTTTCGGTCGCAACCGTCTCCCGCGTGCTCAACGAACAGGGCGGCGTACTGCCGCAGACGCAGGAAAAAGTCCGAAAGGCCGCCCGTGAACTGCGCTACGAGCCAAACCTTTCCGCGCGCAACCTGCGCAAAAACGAGAGCCGCATCATTTTAATCCTCGCACCGAACTTTTCCAACCCGTATTATTCCAACGTGCTCTCCGGCATTTGCGATGTTTCGCGAAACCTTGGCTACAGCACCTTGATCTATAACACATATGACAGCAACGCGCTGGATGAGTCGCTCGTGACCAGCCTGTTTCAAAAAAACCGTGCGGACGGCATGATTACCCTCGCCGTCAACCGGGACGATCATTGGCTCACGAAATACGCTTCTCAATACCCGCTCGTGCAGTGTTCCGAATATGTCGAAGACGCGGATATGCCGCATATCTCTGTGGATAACCGCCTTGCCGCGCGGGAATCGGTTTCGCAGCTGATCGCGCAGGGACACAAACGAATCGGCATCGTCACCAGCGCAAACCGCTATCTTTCAAGCACGAACCGCCTGCGCGGATACTTAGATGCATTGTCAGAGGCGGGAATACAGCCCGATGACGCGCTGATTGCCTACGCCTCCGCCGACTACTCGTTTGCCAGCGGCAAGCAGGCGGCAAGAGAGCTACTCTCGTTAGCCGAACCGCCGAGCGCGATCTTCTGCGTTTCGGACATTCTCGCGCTGGGCGTCATCGCCGCAGCGGGGAAGATGGGCTTGCAGGTGCCTTGGGACCTGAGCGTGACGGGGTTTGACGATGTCGATTATACGACCATGTTTCATCCCTACCTGACCACCGTGGCGGTGCCCTGCTACGAGCTCGGGCGAAACAGCATGCTGCTGTTGTATGATCACATCATGCAAAAGCCGGGTGCGCAACGGGAAGTCTATCTGCCGCACAGGAATGTTTTGCGGGAGACGACCGCACAGCGGGCGCAGCCCCGCACGGCAGACGAAGCGGGCAACCAATAGCGCTTTCGCCTTTGATCTAGAATAGAAATTGCAGATATCAGAAACATATAGAAGAAGAGAAGCCGCTCAAGTAGATTTTAGAATTATTTATATAGAAGAGAAGACATACAAAGGGGAACACGGACCATGTTAAACGTAGGCATCATCGGCTGCGGCTCGATTGCGAGACAGCGCCACGCGGCAGAATACAAGCACAATGAACACACGATCATCACCGGTGTGTTCGACGTCTCCCGTGAGCGCGCGGAAGCGATGGCAAAAGACTTCGGTGGCAAAGTGTATGACACGGCGGAAGCGCTGATTGCAGACCCCTCCATCGACGCGGTGAGCGTTTGCGTTGCAAATGCGTTCCATGCGCCGATTACGATTGACGCGCTTAACCACGGTAAGCACGTGCTGTGCGAAAAACCCATGGCAATCACGCTCAAAGACTGCGAAAACATGCTCTCTGCGGCGGAAAAGAACGGCAGACGCCTGCTCATCGACCACAACCAGCGCCTGACCCCCGCGCACAAGAAGGCAAAGGAGATCATCTTCTCCGGCGAGCTTGGCCGCGTGATCAGCTTTGCCGCCACATTCGGCCACAAAGGTCCGGAGATGTGGAGCGCGGACAAGAGCAGCAACACCTGGTTTTTCAAGAAAAACGCGGCGGCGTTCGGCTCCATGGCGGATCTTGGCATCCACAAGATCGACCTGATGCGCTATCTCATCGGTGCGAACGTGAAAAACGTATTCTCCCGCCTCGCCACGCTGGACAAGAAGTTCCCGGACGGAACACCCATTGAGGTGGACGACAACTCCGTGGAGATACTCACATTTGAAAACGGCGCGCTCGGCACCGTGACCACGAGCTGGACACACTATGGCGAGGAATGCAACTCCTCCTCGCTCTACTGCGAAAAAGGTACGATCAAGCTCTATCACGACCCCAAATATGCCTTACAGGTGGTCTATGCGGACGGAACCAAGGCGCACTATGAGCTAGACCGCATGCAGACCAACGACGATGCGCAGCAGAGAAGTAGCGGAGTCATCGACCAGTTTGTCGATAGCATTCTCACGGGTAAAAAGTCCGTGCTGGACGCGGAGGACATCTTAAACTCCATGCGTGTGGTGTTCGCCTGCCTCGAGTCCGCGGAATCCGGCAGAATCGTGGAACTGTAAACGATTATTAGAGTTTCAGGAAATCTTTACGAAAAGACCCATTATTCCCATGCCACAAAAAGGGTAATAACCATAATATGGTTGTTATAAGCACAGAACAAACTACTCTTGGTAATAACCAAATCATTGGTTGTTATAAATCAAAAAAGGAGAGAAATCATGAAAAAATTCCTCGCGATTCTTATGTGCGCTATGATGCTGGTTGGCGTTGCGGCATGCGCAAGCACACCGGCACCGGCAGCGGAAGAACCCGCAGCCGAAGCGACCCAGGCTCCCGCCGCGGAAGAACCCGCTGCGACCACTGGCGGAACCATCTACGTGCTCGGCCCGACGCCGGATCACGGCTGGACCGCACAGGCAGGCACCTACGCCGAGAAAAAGGTCGAAGCAATCAACGCCGAAGGAATGTATAAAGCCGTCTACATGGCAGCATCCACCGGTGAAGAGCAGGTTGACCAGGTTCAGACCATCCTCGCCAATGGCGATGCGGTCGGCGTTGTGTTCTTCGCTCTGGAAGACGCAGCCAAGGCCGGTCAGGAAGCCCTGATCGCCGCGAACGTCCCGTTCATCTCCTTCGATCGTATCATCGAAGGACCGGACAAGTTCTCCATCCTCAACGCCTCCGGTGACAACTGGCAGTGCGGCGCCGGTATTGCATACTGGCTGCAGAAGAACGGCATGGCACCGGGCGCGACCCTTGTCACCCTCATCGGCGACAACGGCACCGTTTGCGGCCGCCGTCAGGAAGGCTTCGAACAGTTCCTCCGTGGCGAAATCGAGTATTTCGACCAGGACAAGAACGAATCCTACAAGACCACCCAGGTTTGGACGCAGGACGAGCTCAACGCGTTGACGGCCGACTATAAGACGGTCTGCAACTGGAGCGCGGACGGCGCGTATCAGTACCTCGAGCAGAAACTGCCGGAAGTCGTCGCCAAGGCGAAGACCACGGGCGGCAACCTGTACATCTACTCGATGGACGACGAAATGACCTTTGGGCTCATGAACCTCCTCGAGGCGAATGCCATCGACGAAGCGACCAAGGCTGACTTCGCCGCTCTGAACGTCTACACCTCCGCCATCGGCGGCATGGCCGAACTCTACGCGGTCATCGACGGCAGCTCCACGCAGGCCGCAACGGCGCAGACCTACTTTGACGGCCTCATGTCCGTCTACTTCTCGCCGAAGATGTTCGAAAACGTCATCAACTACATGCTCGACTACCTCTCCGGCACATGGGAATACAAAGTCGGCGACGGCAAGTATGAGCCGGTGTGGATCGTTGACGCGGGCAACGTTGCCAACTACGAAGGCTTCACGGGTCATTGATTCTAAGCCAAACGGCACAAACGCATAACGCTTGCGGATTCGTCCGCAAGACTGCGTAACACAACAAGACTGCGCGTACGGATGCAGGCAAGTCCTGCATCCGTACGCGAATGTAACAGGCGGCAAACGGGAAACGCGAAAGTTTGAACGAATCAAAAATCGATCTTTTCGCGGCGGACAAATCCGATTATACTGGTGGCAAGGGATCAAACCCCTTTCACGGCCGGATCGGCAACAACCCAACCATTCAACTCCGCAAAAACGAGAAAAACGGGGACACGAACTATGGCTATCCTTGAAATGCAGCACATTTCAAAGGCGTTCGGCGGCGTGATCGCGCTCTCGGACGTACACCTCGCGGTTGAAGCGGGAGAGATCCACGCGCTGCTTGGCGAAAACGGCGCGGGAAAATCCACGCTGATGAACATCCTCACGGGCGTCATCACAACCGACACCGGCGAAATCCACTTTGACGGCAAGAGCTATCCCAACCCGACCATTGCGATGATGGAGCGGGCGGGCATCGCGTTTGTCCATCAGGAAGTGAACGTGGTCAACGACCTATGCGTGTTTGAAAACATCTTTTTAAACCGCGAGCTCAAGACTAGGATTGGCCTGCTCAATCGCAAGCAGATGATCGCGGAGGCGGGCGGGCTCTTTACGCGCCTGGGTGTGGATATCGACCCCTGCGCGATGGTATCCGAGCTCAAAACGAGCCAGAAGCAGCTTCTAGAGATCAGCCGCGCGCTGCACGCCAACGCAAAGCTCCTGATTCTAGACGAGCCGACCACGGCACTGAGCACACAGGAGGTCGAGCACCTGTTCGGCATCCTCAGAAAACTGAAAGCACAGGGTCATTCCTTTATCTTTATATCGCATAAAATGCCGGAGATTTTCGAGATTGCGGATCGATACACGGTTCTGCGCAACGGCATGTTCATCTCCAGCGGATTGATCACAGATACCACGCCGCACCAGATCGCAACCGACATGGTGGGCGAGCAGTACCTCGACAAGGATTATTACGTGCCCAGAGCGCTGGGCGAGACGATTGTTGAGCTCAACCATGTCACCGGACGCGGGTTTTCAGATGTCAGTTTGGAGATCAAGAAGGGCGAAATCGTCGCGTTCACCGGCCTTGCCGGCTGCGGCGCAAGCGAGATTATGCAGACCATGTTCGGTGTGCTGCCGTTTGAAGGCGGCATCATCCGCGTGGAAGGCAAGTCGCTGCGCGGCGGGATTCCGCATTTCATGAAGAGCAGGCTTGCCATGCTGCCGAGTAACCGCAAGGAAAACTCCGTCGTGCCGGATATGGACATCCTCGACAATATCTGCATTGCGGAGCATGCGCTCTCGAAAAACCGACAGATGATCTCCGACAGGCGAGAGCTTTCGCGCTACGACGACCTCAAAAAACTGCTTTGGATCAAGTCGGAGTCGCCCAAGGATTCGATCCTATCGCTTTCCGGCGGCAACCAGCAAAAGGTGTTTCTCGCCCGCTGGCTCAACACCAAGGCGGACGTGCTCCTGCTGGATAACCCCACGCAGGGCGTAGACGTCGGCGCAAAGGCGGAGATCTACCGCCTGATTCTGGAATTTGCCTCGCGCGGGATGACGGTGATCATCAACACGCTGGAGATTCCGGAGATTAAAAAGGTATCCGACCGCTGCGTCGTCTTCTTTGAAGGACACGTAGCGAAGATTTTCCAGCACGACGAAATCAATGAGCATGACGTCATGCTGTATTCTACCAACGCGCTCAATACGCGGAGAGGAGCCAACCATGCGGGCTAACAAAGGCGGTTTCGCCGGAATCGGATCTTTCATTGCGAAGGCTTGGAAGCGCTACAGCTTCATTTTCGTCTTCGCCATCGTACTGCTGGTGTATTCGTTTACCATCGAGGCAAACGGAAACGCATTCAAGTGGGGGCACATCACGGCGATCCTCGCAAGCCAGAACACCGTCATCGTGGGCACGATGGCGCTGGGCATGGCGCTTGTCATCATCACGGGGCAGATCGACCTCTCGGTCGGTTCCGCGCTGGTGCTCTGCAGCGGGGTTAGCATCATGGCGTTCAACATGACCAACAGCGTGATCATCACGCTGGTTGCGGCGGTTGTCGCCGGCGCGCTCTGCGGCCTCATCAACGGCGTGCTCGCGGGCTACGCCAAGATGCCGCCGTTCATCGTCACCCTCGGCACCATGCTCATCTACCGCTCCTTGATGCTATCCGTCGTGCGCGAAATCGACCCGGCGATCACAGGCTCTTCGAGCAGCCAGTTTGCGCTTTTAAGCGAGAGCAGCTCGTATGACTTCCTGCGAATGAAATTTGGCACGGGCAGTCTGCCGGGGGTCAACATTCCGTATATCACGTTTGTGTTCGTCGCGGTGATGCTGATCATCCTGCTCATCTCCCGCCGCACAAAATATGGCAAGAGCGTCTACGCAGTTGGCAGCAACGAAAAGGCTGCCTTCCTCTCCGGCGTGAATGTACAGGGCGTGAAGGTCTCCGTGTTCGTTATCACGGGCATCCTCGTGGGCATCGCGGCGTTTGTGCAGGCTTGCAAAATCGGCAACGTGACGCCGGCCTCCTCCGGCAAGAGCTATGAGATGTACGCCATCGCGGCGGTGGTGCTCGGCGGTGTGAGCATGAGCGGCGGCAGGGGCAACCTGCTTGGTGTGTTCTTCGGCGCGCTGTCGTATACGACGATCAACTTCATCATCGTTTCGATTCCGGCGCTCACCACGGACATTCAGGATACGTTCCAGGGCCTCGTGCTCATCGCGGTCATCCTGGTGCAGACCGTGGGCCCGGTGCTCAAGGAGCGCTTCACAGAGGCGCGCAAACGCAGGCTTTCCAGAAGAGCGACGCGCAAAGAGCGCGCGGAGAGCAAAGCCTGACACACCGTTTTTCGATCATAAACAAAGACCCGCGTTTCGCTTGTTTGCCGACGCGGGTCTTGTTATAGAATGTTTTGCAGTCGTTTTCGTTTATAGCAATGTGCGGTAATACAGCCCAGTGGTATGCGGCGCTTGTGTCTTCTCCGCGGCGACAAATCGTGCGGTAACCGCCTCGATCTCCTGCGAAGATTCGCGCGTGAAGTAGAGCACCTGAAAGTCCAAGCCGCGCATGCTCCGCTCTGCGATGTCCAGCGGAACGCTGTTGAGCAGCGCAACAGAGCGATAATGATCGCACTCCACCGCAAAGCTCACCTGCATGCGGTCGGTCAACTCGGCTACTTGTCCGCAATCGGCGCAGCCGACGGAGGCTTTGATCGGGCAGTTTCTCAGCTGCATCAGCGGCAGAGAGCCGTAGGAAACGATTCCGCGCGGCAGCGTACCGCCGAGGGATTTGATCGCCGCCATCGAGAGCTCAAACGAGAGCGTCGCACTCAAAAGATTCTGCTCTTCATAGAACCGCATGGCTTCGGTGTTGGCGAGATTCAGCCCGAACCCGCCGTGGACAGCAAGCCCAAGACGCCTGCCAAGCGCGATGCCGTAGACGTTGTTCGCCCAGACGGAGGAGAGCCCGCTTTTCGCAAGCGCTTCCAGCCGCGCGTCAAACGCGGGCTCGTCTTCGGGGAAGAGCACGGTCGGCAGCTGCGCGACCAGCTTTTCGCCGAGGCGCGCGATCAGAGCCGCGTCGATCTCCTCTGTGGGCAGGAGAATTCTCTTAAACAAGTTTTCGCATGCGATCTGCTCTTTTTTGTAGAATCGCGCCCAGAGTGCGGGTTTTTCCCGTGATGATTGATATCGCTCAGGCGTAGCTAGGGTGTAATCGTGTTTCCGGTGCGGCTGCGGTTGACCGCGCAGCTCCAGCAGCGTGTCTAGCGCCTGCCTGCGCATTGCGTTGAGCGCGGAGGCGGGGAGGGTATAGCCCTCCGCGATCCTTGCCTGAAACGAACGGACAGAAAACGGTGTTCCGCCCGTCTTTTCCAAATTCTTTTTCGCGCTTTCCTCGTCCAGCGCGCGGTGAATCGCCCGCTCCGGCGCGCCGCCCTCTGCGGAGACCGTGCGGGTGCCGTCGCTGACGGTGAGCGCGGTTGCGCCCTCGTCCAGCGTGAACACAAGATCGACCGGGACGAGCGGCACTTCGTTTCGATACAGCGCGGCAAGCGAGGACAGCACGCCGTCCGCGCCCGTGACATCCTCTTTTGTGCGGGTGCCGAACATCACTCCGTCGCGCTTTGCCTTGAGGTAGCCATCCGTAAAGCCGCTACGTGAAAAGACCGCGCGCAACGCTTCAGCATCGTACGGCTTGCCCGCGAGCGCGAGCTTGCACGCGGCGGTCGCGGCGGCGACGTATTCCGGACGCTTCATGCGCCCTTCAATTTTAAATGAATCAACGCCTGCGCTTGCCAGCGCTTGCAGGTGCGGCAAATGTGACATATCCTTGAGGGAGAGCGCATAACTATGATCCCCGCTCGTCCAGTTCAGGCGGCAGGGTTGGGCGCAAAGCCCGCGGTTGCCGCTTCTGCCGCCGAGCATGGCGGAAAGATAGCATGCCCCGGAGACGCTCATGCAGTGCGCGCCGTGGATGAAGGCTTCTCTTTGGATCGACACGGCGGAGCAAATCGTTTGAATCTCGTCCAGCGAAAGCTCGCGCGCGAGCACGATGCTGTCAAACCCGACGCTCTCTAAAAACCGCGCGCCGTCGACATTGTGCACGGCGGTCTGCGTGGAGGCAAAGCGCTTAAGGGTGGGGTATCGCCGCTGAAACAGGCGCAAAACCGCCATATCCTGAATGATCACTGCGTCCGCACCCGCGCTTGCGATCCGGTCGGCTTCCTCCTCCAGCGCGGGCAGCTCCGCATCTAGCACGATGGTGTTGATGGTGACGTAGACCTTCACCCCGCGCGCATGACAATAGGAGACGGCCTTTTGCAAGTCTGTCTCGGAAAAATTTGCGGCATTCCGGCGTGCATTGAAGCTCTGACCGCCGAGGTAGACGGCGTCTGCTCCGCAGCGCACGGCGGCAAGCAACTGCTCTTCGCCGCCCACAGGAGCGAGGATTTCGGGTGTTGGCATTTTTATGATTTTTTCTCCTTTTGGAGTGCTACTATTATTATAAGGCAAAACGACTGATCTGACGAATGGAATCGCGCGCATCATGCGCAAATGAAATAAATCAGAAGGAAATCGTATGAAAGACGTCATCATCGGCATTGACATCGGAGGAACGCACCTGCGCATCGGCGCGGTAGACCATGCAGGGCAGGTTGCCTGCTTTGAGAAGCGGGAGAGCCGCGAGGTCTGCGGCGATGCGGGCTCGGCACTGCGCCTGATTGCGCTGATTCGCGACTATCTCGCTCGAAACGGGCTTGCTAAACGCGCCGCCGCGCTCGCCGTCGGGTTTCCTTCTACCGTGAGCCGCGACAAGCGCACGGTCTATAGCAGCCCCAATCTACCGCTTGGCGGTGAGAACGGGTTGGACGGACAGGACGTCGTCGCGCTGCTGGAAACCGCGCTCAACCTGCCGGTGTTCCTCGACAAAGACACGATCTTTCTGCTGCAATACGACCTTGTGCGGCTCAATCTGCGCGACAAGGGCTGCACGATCGGCATCTATTACGGCACGGGCATCGGTAACGCAATCTTCCTCAATGGAAAGTTCCTGATCGGCAAGCACGGCGTCGCGGGTGAGCTGGGGCATATTCCGTATTATGGCAGCACAAATCTCTGCGGATGTGGCAGCAGGGGCTGCGCGGAGACGCACGCGGGCGGCTACGTGCTGCGCAATCTCTGGCGGGAGCATTTCTCAAACGAGCCGTTTTGCGAGCTGTTCGTGCGGCACAGCGAGGACGCGCGCATCCTAAAATTTGTGGAAGCGATGGCAATTCCCTTTGCCACGGAGCTGAATCTCTTTGATCCGGATCAGGTGATCATCGGCGGCGGCGTGGTGGAGATGGCGGGTTTCCCGATGGAGCTGCTGCTCACTTTTCTGCGCGAATTTGTCCGAAAACCGTACCCCGGAGAGGATTTTTCGCTGATTCGCGCCTCCGCCGCGCCCGAAACCGGCGTGGTTGGCGCGGCGTATTATGCCATGGAACGACTGGCGGGCTTTTCCGCCGCAACGGAGGACACGAACAAATGAACCGATTTAGCATCATCGGCGCGGCGCATCTGGACGCGTTGGTCGAAGGAATAGACGAAAACACGCTGCACCTGGGTTCGGCTCCCGCGGAGCGCATCCGCCTAGGTTTTGGCGGAGACGCGCTCAACGAGGCGGTCACGCTCGCGCGGCTCGGCGGCGCGGTCGATCTTGTGAGCAAGATCGGCACGGACAACGCGGGAGATATGGTGCTGGACTTTTGCCGTGCTTCTGGTCTGCCGACGCGGCATATTCAGCGTGAAGACGGGCTCTCCACCAGCCTGAATATTGTTTTGATCGACAAGACAGGCGAGCGGAGATTCATCACCGACCCGAACAGCAGTTTGCGCGCGCTCGCGCTCGTGGACGCGCTGCCGCTGGTTGATTTGCTGGAGCCCGTGGTCTGTTTTGCGAGCCTGTTTGTGTTTCCATGTTTTGGTGCACAAGAACTTGCGACGCTGTTTTCCGCCATCAAACAAAAGGGCTGCCTGCTCGCTGTGGACATGACCAAACGAAAGCACGGTGAGCGTCTTGCCGACCTTGCGCAAGTTTGGCCGCATGTCGACATCCTGTTTGCCAACGCGGAGGAGGCCGGGCTGCTCACGAGCGCGACGGATGTGCCGTTGATGGCGCAGGAGATGCGAAACAGCGGGGTAGGCTGTGTAGTAGTCAAGACGGGTGCACGTGGCTGCTACGTCGCCTCCGGTGCGTTCACGGGCGCTGTAGGGGGCTGCATCTGCCGCGCATGCGTGGATACCACGGGCGCGGGGGATAACTTTGCCGCGTCGTTCCTGTTTGCCCACTCGGCGGGAAGAAACCCGGAGGACTGCGCCCGCTTTGCCAACGCGGTTGCGAGCATCTGCGTGGAGCATCTTGGCGCGACTGCGCACACCATCACGCTGGAAGAAGCCCTCGCGCGCTGCCGCGAGAACTACGGCGCGGGGTTTGACACACTGTAGTTACCACGCAAGGTATATTACTTGCAAGCAGCAGAAAGTCTTTTGTGCGCAGCGCGCATTTGTGCTATTATGACGAGAACGTTTATGAATCAACCTGATCGAGGTAATCATGCCAACCAAAAGAAAAAATGAACTCTTCCTGTTCTTTGCCGTGATCGTGGCGGTCAATCTTGCCGCAGGATTCAGCGAAGGCTTGTTCTCTAACTATTTCAAGGAAGTCTACCATACCGACGGGTTTCAGCGCGGGCTGATTGAGCTGCCGCGCGAGATGCCGGGCGTGATCACGTTTTTTGTCATCAGCGCGCTGGCGTTTCTGGGCGACATCACCATCGCGATCTTCGCGCAGGGCATCGCCGCAATCGGGCTCATGGTGCTGGGGCTTGTCACGCCTTCGTTTGGCGTGATGCTGGTGTTTCTGTTCATCAACTCGCTAGGCGCGCATCTGTATATGCCGCTGCGTGACAGCATCGGTATGTCGCTCTCGGAGCCGGATCAAATCGGCAAACGCATGGGTCAGTTCGGCGGTATCAGCTTCGCGGTGCTGACCGTTGCGGGGCTGTCGGTGTTCTTCCTGTTCCGATTCGGGGTGTTCAGCTTCACGAGCAACATCAAGTGGACGTTTGTCGTCGCCGCGGTATTCTATCTCATCGCGGTGGCGATGATGATCAAGCTCAAGCTCGAAACAGGGCAGATTCGCACCAAGCGTGAGAAATTCAAGCTGATCTTCCGCAAGGAATATAAGTATTACTACCTGCTTGCCATCGTGTTTGGCGTGCAAAAGCAGGTGATGCTCGTGTTTGGCCCGTGGGTGCTCATCGAGACGCTGGGGCAGCGCGTGGACACCATCGTGTTGCTGGGCATCGTGGCCTCGACGACGGGCATGTTTTTCATGCCGCTGCTGGGCAAATGGATCGATCGCTTTGGCGTGAAAAAGCTACTGTATGCCGATGCGCTCTCGTTTATCCTTGTTTATCTCCTCTACGGTGCGCTCTCGCAAAGCTTCAACACAGGCACGTTGGTAAAGGTCGGCATTCCTGTGCTGCTGACCTGCGCGCTGTTCGTGGTGGATCGGCTCTCGTCTCAGATGGGTATCATCCGCGTGATCTACCTCAAATCCATCGCAAAAGAGAGTACAGATGTGACCCCGACGCTATCGCTTGCGATGATGATGGACCATGTGGTCTCCATCATCGTCGGCGTTACCGGCGGCATCGCGTGGGTGAAGTTCGGGTCGCACTATATCTTCTATGCGGTGGCGGTGCTCTCTCTGATCAATCTTGCGGTGGCAATCCTCGTGAAAGATCCGCGCAAGATTGAGGTTCGCCTGTAGGCTAAGACGAGCGGCCTGTGATCCAACTGCGCGAGCGCCTTCGATCTGTCTTTTCTTTTAGCAGCAACTGGTTAACTGTAACGATATCCGGTCAATAAAAAACTGACGCCGTCAAACAGCGTCAGCTTTGTTGTTGCAGTTGGTGGATGTCGCTTTCTTATCTACGGTGGCGACGGCGGCGCGGGGTGTTGGAAATCTGCATGATCAGCAGCACGACGCCGAAGAGAAGCACGATTCCGCCGCAGATGTAGATCCAGGAGTAGGTGGTGGTCTTCACCGGCTCGACGAGGGCATGGGTTGCCGCTTCTTCCAGCGGACGAACGGTGCCGCTCTGCTCGATGGAGGTGGGGCTATAATTGCCGTCTCCCGCGCGCGTGGCGGACATGGAATACGGCTCGCCGTCCAGCGCAGTGATGGTGACGCTATAGATGCCGGCTTCCGCTGCGGGAACTACCTTGCAACCCTGTGTGGTAAAGTCGAGCGCGCCGTTGCCGCTGCCGCCGGTGAGGCGGATGTCAAACGCGCTGCCGGAGAACGCATTGTTGTTCCAACCGCTCATAGCAAGCGCGGACTGCACCGCTTCGGCTGTTTTGCCTTCAAACGTGGCGGCTGAGGAGGGTTCATATGTTGCGTCTCCCGCTCTGCTGACGTTGACGGAGTAGTCTTTACCGGCCAGCGGGTAGACGGAGATGATGTAGACATTGCTTTCTCCACTCTTGAGCCGCGCCGCGCAGCCGTCGTTGGTGGAGAGCGTGGTGGCGCCTGTTCCGTTGCCGCCGGTGACGGTTACTTCAAATGCGCTGCCCGCGGGCGCGTTGGCGATCCAGTTTTCGATCTTGAGCGCATTTTGCAGACCCTTGCCGGATTGACCGTGATAGGTGCGCGTCTGCTGCGCTTCGTATTGTGCCGTCTCACCCATGACCGCGTTGAGCGAATAGCCGCCCGCGGAGGTAACGGTGACGGAGAACTTCGTCTCTGTGGTGCCGCTGGAGGGGGACACGGTGCATCCGCTGGCGATGAAGCTAACCGCGGCTCCGCTGGTGCCGCCGACAACCTTGATGGGGAATGTGTCGTTGCAGTTTTTCGCTTCCGACCAGCCGGAGACAGACAGCGTATGCGCGCGTGTCTTTTCGGATACGCCGCTTTGGGAGGAGGAGACGCTGTTGTAGCCGTAGTTGCCCGCGCGCGTTGCGGTGATGGCATAGGGGCCAACCGCGTCAACCGTGACCTCATATTCATTAGAAGAGAGCGGGGTTGCAGTGCAGTTGACGGTATCGAGCGTCAGCGCCTCGCTGGTGCTTCCGCCGTAGATGCGGAGGGTGAATGTTTCGCCGCTCTTTGCGTCGCTCACCCAGTCGTCAATGTGAATCTTGGACTGTGCGGATTTGCTCGAGCATCCGCTCAAAATCGCGGAATATGCGGTGTTATAGTTCGTGTTGCCGTCCATCATCGCGGTGAGCGAATAGCCGCCCACGCGGGTTACGGTCACCTCAAACTCTGTCTCAGCGGTGCCGACGGCGGGGGTAACCGTGCATCCGTCCGTCTGGAAGGAGATGGCTCCGTTTGTGCTGCCGCCGAGCACGTTGATCTTAAAGTGGTCATAGTAATCGTCTCCGCCGCCCCAGCCGTTGATGCTCAGCGGCATCTGGTCCGCGCGACCCGCAAGACCCGTGCGCGTGTCACGCGCCAGCTCGGAGGTGCCGTTTTTCGCGGCGGTCAGCGAGTAGGGGCCCGAGCCGGTGACGGTGACGGTATAGGTGTCAGCGCCCGTTCCGGTTGCGGGGAAGACGGTGCAGTTGGTGGTGTTAAAGGAGACGGGTTCGGTTTCTAAGACGCCTTTCAGGGACATCTCAAAGCTCTCGCCGCAGTTCTTTGCGCCCTGCCAGGAGACGATGGCAATCGCGTTTGCGTCACGAATTGCAAAATCGGACACACCGGCAGCAGCCGGAGCATCCTGAGTCGGTTTGAATTCTACGATGGCATCCTGGGCAGCCTCGGCCGGTGCATTCTGCTGAACGGATTCGTCCACCTGGAAGGATTGCAACAGTGTTCTGGTCGCGGCGCTGGCCGGCTTATAGGCGAATATGACAGCAAGGCCGATGAAGAGAATGAATGCGACGAGTGTATATACTCTTCTCTTGGCGCGGCGCCTGACAGAGCGAACAGACCGTTCGCGATTATGCGAGCGGCTGGGCGGAGCGACATGTGAAGATGTGTACCTACCCGTCTGTCCCATCGTCATTTCCCCCGGTCTATCTTGCAAAACTCGGCCATGAAGCGGAATCCTGCAGCGTCCGTCATCTCGTAACAAATGCGTTACGGTATATTCATGGAAATTTAATATTATACTATCGTCTGGTGTATACAATGTCAAGGAAAATTTTACAAATTCTTGTATCTGCGGAACATTTCATGCACAAGCTGTTGGGTTACGAACAAGCGTTCACAGATTATTTATTTTCTGATAATTTCCGCATTTTGCATAGAAAATTCATGCTTTTTTTGGCGGTGGGGAAAGGATGTCCATTTCACATCCGGTTTGGTATAATGGATCATATTTCTGCAAGAAAATGCAGTAATTTATATACCTTATGGGGTAACTGCGAAAAACGCGAAAGGAATTATCGAAAACGGAATGCTGCAAGTTCTCGCATTGGATGAGGCCAGGCGCATGTTGCTGAATTTGATGGATAAACGCACATTTTCGACCGAAAGCGTGCCGTTTTCTGCCTGCGCGGGTCGTGTTTTGGCAAAAGACGCGATTTCCGGCGAAGATTTACCCCCGTTTGACCGCAGCGCGGTGGATGGTTTTGCCGTCAAAAGCCGCGATACGTTCGGCGCATCCGCCGCGCAACCCTCGCTTTTGCTGTGCGCAGGCGAGGTGAAAATGGGGGAACGCGCGCGTTTATCTCTCGATTCCGGCTCTTGTGCTGCGGTCTGGACGGGCGGAGAAGTGCCGCAGGGTGCGGACGCGATGGTCATGCTCGAGGAAGCGCAGGCGCTCTCGGGCGGGCTTGTTGCGGTGGAATCCGCAACCGCGCCCGGCAGGCACATCGTGTTTCGCGGGGACGATGTGCGCGTAAAAGAAGCAGTTTTGCCCGCGGGAAAGCGGCTCACGGCGCGGGACACAGGATTGCTTGCCGCGCTGGGAATCGTGGAAGTCGAGGTTGCGGCGCGCCCGCGCATCTTAATTCTCTCCACGGGAGACGAGCTGGTCGACCCCGCCGGGACGCCGACAGGCGCGCAGATGCGGGACGCAAACGGGCCGATGCTGCTCGCCGCCTGCCGGGAGGCGGGGGCAAGTGCGCGCTTTCTCGGCATCGTGCCGGATGACGAAGAAAAGCTGCTTGCCGCCATGCGGGAGGCTTGCGAAAACTGCGACCTGCTGCTGCTCAGCGGATCAAGCTCCGCCGGAGCAAAGGATGCGGCGGCGCGCTGTCTTGCCGCGCTTGGCGAGGTGGCGTTTCACGGGCTTGCGCTCAAACCCGGCAAGCCCGCGTTTGCGGGAACGATCGGAGAAACGATTGTCGTAGGCCTACCGGGGCATCCTGCGGCTGCGTATCTGGTGTTTCACGCGCTGGTGCGCCCGCTGCTGTTTGCGCTGTCGGGGGAAACGCCACACGAGCGCACGGTTACCGCAACGCTGGCGCAGGCAGCGCCTAGCAACCACGGGCGGGAGGAGCTCCTGCCGGTACGCCTCAGTGGCGGATTTGCCGAACCGGTTGCGCTAAAATCCGGACTGATTGCGCCGCTGACCCGCGCGGACGGATACATCCGCATCCCGCGGGACACGGAGGGTTTGCCAAAGGGCGCTTGCGTCGATGTGGTATTATTTTAGAAGTGATTTGAGTATTTTTGAGTGAAGCGAACAAAAAAATCGCTTGGCGATTGGAACGGATATCGGGGAAGACGAAATGAGCAACTATGAATACCTGAGTAATACACAGCTGCACGAGGCGCTGAAGACGTATCTTGCGTTTCTGGAGGCGCGCGGACTTGCCTCCCGCACGGAGGAGATAGCCGTGCAGGATGCGCTGGGGCGCGTGAGCGCGCGCGCGGCATATGCGCGCCTGAGCAGCCCGCACTACACCGCCTGCGCGATGGACGGCATCGCCCTTGCGGCAAAGCTTACTTTCGGCGCCACCGAAACCACGCCGATTCTCTTGCACGTGGGCGAGTTTCTCCGCGTGGACACGGGCGACCCGCTGCCGGACGGCTGCGACTGCGTCGTGATGACGGAGGATTGCGTGGAAGGCGAGGCGGGCATCACGCTCCGCGCCGCCGCCGCACCCTGGCAGCACGTGCGCCAGATCGGCGAGGACCTTTCTGCGGGCGACATGATATTACCTTCCTACATCGAAATTGAACCTGCGATGATCGGCGCGCTGCTTGCGGGCGGTGTGCGGACCATCGAAGCGCTGGCAAAGCCACGCGTGGGCATCATCCCCACCGGCGACGAGATCGTCCCCACGGGCGACAATCCCCGCGCGGGTGAGATACCGGAGTTCAACTCCGCCGTGTTTTCGGCGATGCTGCAACGCTGGGGAGCCGTCGGCGCGATCTATCCCGCTGTGAAGGACGATCCCGATTTGATTCAGGCGGCGCTCAATCAGGCGGCGCAGGAGTGTGACCTCGTCCTACTCTGCGCGGGCACATCGGCCGGGCGCGACGACGGCACAGCCGCCGCCATCCGCGCGCTGGGCGAGGTCTGCGTTCACGGCATCGCCATTCGTCCCGGCAAACCCGCCGTGCTGGGCGCGGTCGGGAGAAAACCCGTCGTCGGCGTGCCGGGTTATCCGGTCTCCGGCATTATCGTGCTGGAGGAGCTGGTCAAGCCCGTGCTCGACCGCCTGCTCAAGCGCGAACGGGAGGTGGCGGAGAGCGTCTGCGTCAAGATGGGCAGAAGATATGTGTCTTCGCTAAAGTATCGCGAGTTTGTCCGCGCGACGCTGGGGTTTGACAGCGAGGGTAGCCTCACCGCCGTGCCGATACAAGCGGGCGCAGGCGTGATTACATCGCTGACGCGGGCGGACTGCATCCTCGACGTGCCGCAGAACAGCGAAGGATATGAGGCGGGCGAGCGCGCGCACGTGCGCCTGATCAAGCCCATCGACCGTATCGCGCGGACGGTGCGCATCCTCGGCAGCCACGATCCGCTGATCGACGAGGCGGCGGACGAGCTCAGGCGCGCGGACATCCGCGCATATGTCAGCAGCGCGCACGTCGGCAGCATGGGCGCGATCCTTGCGCTCAGCCGCGGGGAAGGGCAGCTAGGCGGCGTGCACCTGCTCGACGAAACCGACGGCAGCTACAATGTTTCCTACGTGGAGCGGTTCATTCCCGACGGCGGCGTGGCGCTCATCGAATGCGTGCGCCGCGCGCAGGGACTCATCGTTGCCAAAGGCAACCCGCTGGACATTCAGACGGTCGCTGACCTCGCGAAAACGGGCGCGCGCTACGCCAACCGGCAGCGGGGCGCGGGCACGCGCGTGCTACTGGACTATCTGCTCCGGCAGGCGAATGTTTCGTCTCAGGAGATCGCGGGGTATGATCGCGAGGAGCTGACGCATACCGCTGTCGCCGCGCAGATTGCTGCGGGCAGTGCGGATTGCGGACTTGGCATCTTTTCCGCCGCAAGAATGTATGATCTGGATTTTGTACCCGTCTGCGAGGAGACGTATGATTTGCTCGTCTCGCTTTCCGCGATGGAGAGCCCGCAGGTGCGCGCGTTTCTGCGCGTGTTGGGTAGCGAATCGTTCCTTCGCAGGATCGACGCGCTCGGCGGATACAGTTACGACAAACCGGGACGGATTAAAAAGATCTGGCCGGAAAAGCAACAGGAGTCGTAATCTATACAACAATCCGGCCAAAATCTTCCGAAACAGGCAGAAAAAGAGCGTTATTCTTTTCAAAATAATATATCCCCGCAAACAATCTGTAATTGCTTGCCAAAGTTTATTTGCCGCCGTATGATAGAGCTATCCTGCGGCGGTTGTTTTATGGAAGAATATCGCTTATCAGGACACTTTTTACCCCAAATGAGAACGACAGCGGAAAGGACGACGAGGCAGATGGACGAAACCCTGACACACGTCAACGAGCGCGGAGAAGCGCGCATGGTGGATGTATCCGAAAAAGACGTGACACACCGCGAAGCGATCGCGGAGAGCTTCGTCGTCATGCAACCGGAGACGCTCCTGCTCATCCAGAACGGTACCACGGCGAAGGGTGACGTGTTTGCCACCGCGCGCATCGCGGGCATCCTCGCTGCCAAGCGCACGAGCGAACTCATCCCGCTGTGCCATCCCATCGCGATGACCTCGGTCAAGGTCGACCTCGTCGCCTGCCCGCCGGATCGCGTGCACATCATCGCGGAAGTGCGCTGTGACGAGAAGACGGGTGTGGAGATGGAAGCGATGACCGCCGCGAGCGTTGCCGCGCTAACCATCTACGACATGTGCAAGGCGGTTGACCGCGGCATGGAGATCGCCACCACGCGGCTACTCAAAAAGAGCGGCGGCAAGAGCGGACTCTTTGAGCGCGAGGCGGGTGCATGCGAACCCATCGCCTGACGCGTGCGCTATACGATGCGCCGCGGGAAAGCGTAAACACGCTGACTCTTGACGAACGGCTCGGGGTGATCGGTGACTACAAGAGCGAGAAAGACGGCTCGGTGGGCCTCCTTAGCCGCGAAGCGGAGGAGCAGTTTCGCGAGCTTGGCGGACTTTGCACTGCGAAGTTCGCGGCGAACATCGTCACAGAGGGCTTGGATTACACGCAACTCTCGGTTGGCACACGGTTTGCTATCGGAATAAGCGAAATAGAGATCACCCGCGTCGGCAAGCCCTGTTATGAGGCCTGCGCGATTGCGCAATCGGGCGAAACCTGCCCGCTGCCGAAGAATTGCGCGTTTGCGCGCGTGCTGCGCGGCGGAGAACTTCGAATAAACGACGAAATCACGATAGTAGGCTCTAACAAGAACACATCTAGCTTAGAGTAGGAACAGCATGAACGACCGCTTTGGACGCACAATCACATACCTCCGGCTATCGCTGACAGAGCGCTGCACGCTCAAGTGCGCCTATTGTCGCGCGGCGGAGGGCGATTGCCCCAAGAAGAGCGAACTCACGCGTGACGAGTTTTTGCGCATCACGCGCGCGTTTGCGCAAGTCGGCGTGAACAAAGTGCGCCTCACGGGCGGAGAGCCCATGCTCCGGCGGGATCTTTTGGAGATCATCTCCGGTATCCGCGCCATCGACGGCATCGAAGAGATCACCATGACCACCAACGGGCAGCATCTGCCGGGACAGAGCCGCGCGCTGCGGGAGGCGGGGCTGAACCGCCTGAACATTAGCGTGGATTCTCTCCAACCGGAGCGCTACACCAGAATCACGGGCGGCGGGTCGCTTGCGCGCGTGCTGACCGGAATCGAAGAAGCGTTTTTGGCGGGGTTTGAGACGATGAAGCTCAACGTCGTGCTCCTGCGCGGAGAGAACGACGACGAAACGGAAAATTTTATCGCGCTGACGAAGGATAGAAACCTGACGGTGCGATTCATCGAATACATGCCGCTTGGCGAAACCGATAAAGCAGATCTTCGCGTCACAGGTGCGGAGATTCTGCAAAAGCATCCCGCGCTTGCGCCGGTTGCGCCGTCCTATCCGGGGCAACCCGCACGGGACTATCAGATGCCCGGCTATGTCGGCAAGGTCGGGTTGATCGACCCGATGTCGCATCGCTTTTGCGCGGATTGCAACCGCGTGCGGGTGATGAGCGACGGCTTTTTGCGCACCTGTCTGGGTTCCAACGAGGAGTTTTCGCTCAAAGAAGCACTGGAGCAAGAGGGCGACGACGCGCTGCAGGCGATCATCGCACACGCGATCGCGCAAAAACCGGAGACGCATTGCTTTGACGCGGGCTTTTCGGCGCAGAAGACCATGAGCCGGATCGGCGGCTGAAGACGGCAATATTTACCATTTATGGTAGGAAACTTGAAAATCAGGGTTGCATTAGGAGAAACACGTGGCGAAGATCACATCCATCAACATCAGCCCCAAGAAGGGCACGTTTAAACAACCCGTTGAGCGCGCGGAACTGCGTGTGGATCACGGGATCGTGGGCGACGCGCACGCGGGCAACTGGCACCGGCAGATCAGCCTGCTCGCGCAGGAGAGCATCGACAAGATGACCGCGCTGGGACTCGACGACCTCACGCCCGGCAAGTTTGCGGAGAATATTACCACGGAGGGTATCTCGCTTTACACGCTGCCCGTCGGCACGATCCTCCGTCTCGGCAGCTGCCGCGCGGAGGTGACGCAGATCGGCAAGGAGTGCCACCAGCACTGCGAGATCTACAAAAAAGTCGGACAGTGCATCATGCCGCACGAGGGAATCTTCGTGCGCGTGCTCACGCCAGGCGAAATCGCGGTTGGCGACGAGATCTCGATCGAGGCATAACGGTTTTGTTTTCTGCGGGCGAAGCCCGCTTTTTTCATCTCGTGTACAAAAAATCTAGAGATCGGAGGATGTATTATTATTTTTTTCTGAAAAACGATTCGGCATTGAGCAAATGTTTTTAAGCGTTGTTTTTTAGAAAGAATAATGGTATGATTCGCGTATGAAGCTCATCGACACAAAAGATGCCGTAGGACACGTGCTTTGCCATGACCTGACGCGCATCGTCCCCGGCGAAAGCAAGGACGCGCAATTCCGCAAGGGTCACGTCGTCACTCAGGACGATATCCCCATGCTGCTTTCGATGGGGAAAGACCACCTCTATGTTTGGGAGGTGGACGAAAACACCCTCCACGAAAACGAAGCGGCGGATATCTTAGCCGGCCTTTGCGAGAGCGCAAACATGTGCCGCGGAGGAGTCAAAGAGGGCAAGATCGAGCTCTTTGCCACAGAAAGCGGCGTGTTTACGGTGGATGTGGAGCGCCTCGACGCGCTCAACGACCTGCCGGATATCATGATCGCTACCCGCCACACCAACAGCCCCGTGAACGCCGGAGACAAGCTCGGCGGCACGCGGATTATCCCGCTGCTGATCGACCGCAAGCGAATCGAAGAGGCGCAGGCACTCGTTGGCAGCGAACCGCTGATGCGGTTGATGCCGTATCGCAAGAATCTTAAGGCGGGCATCGTGGTCACCGGAAACGAAGTGTTTCACGGACGGATTACGGATAAATTCACCCCCGTTGTGGAGAAGAAACTCGCCGCGCTTGGCGTGCCGCTGACCGAGCGGCGCGTGAGCGACGACAGCACGGAGAATATCGTCAAAGCGATCAACGAGGTGCGCGCTTGCGGCGTGGACATCGTGCTCTGCACGGGCGGCATGAGCGTCGACCCGGATGACCGCACACCCGCCGCGATTCGCGACAGCGGGGCAGACATCATCACCTACGGCGCACCGGTCTTGCCGGGCGCGATGTTTCTGCTCGGTTATTACGCGGACGGCACGCCTGTAATGGGATTGCCCGGCTGCGTGATGTATTCGCGTGCGTCGATTTTTGACATCGTTTTGCCGCGCGTGGTCGCGGGCATGCGGATTTCCCGCCGCGATTTGACGCGCCTTGGCAACGGCGGGCTGTGTTTGCAGTGCGACGTTTGCACCTATCCCAACTGCGGGTTTGGCAAGGAATAACAAAAAACACGTCGGTGTTCGTTCTTTACTGTCAAACCTCCTGCTTGGTGGATTTCGCGGGTGTCCGGCCGGCCTCGCGTGCCAGATAAAAAATCAGCAATAAAAAGAGGAATTGACAGATGAAGAAATGGATTGCCCTGTTTTGCGCCGTCTTGATGATGGCGATGCTCGGCGCCTGCGCGGCGCCTGCCGCGCCCGAAGCCACCGTTGCTCCCGTTGCCACCGAAGCGGCCACCGAAGCAGCCGTAACGCCCGAACCCACCGCAGCCCCGCTGGAAGCGGCGGAAGTGCAGCTGTTCATCGCGGCGAGCCTCGAAGGCGCGTTCAAGGAGATCATCCCGCTCTATAACGCGACGCAGCCGAACGTGAAGATCACCTACAACGCGGACAGCTCCGGCACGCTGCTCACCCAGGTACAGGAAGGCTTTGCCTGCGACATCTTCTTCTCCGCGGCGGTGAGCCAGATCAAAACGCTGGAAGAAGAAGGCTACATGATCGCGGGAACGCGCGTTGACCTGCTGGCCAACAAGCTTGCTTTGATCACCCTCAAGGGCAGCGGCACCACAGTGACCGGCTTTGCCGATCTTGCCGGCGCAAAGAGCCTCGCCCTTGCCGACGGCAGCGTGCCCGCGGGCAAATATACGCGCCAGCTGCTGATCAACCTCGGTGTGCTCGACGGCGCGAAGGGGGCAGCGGATTATACCGCGGCGGAGGTCTCTGCAGCGCTCGGCGGGGTCGAGATCAACGAATGCAGCAACGTCAGCAAGGTCAAAGAAGCTGTGAAAGAAGGCTCCAACGAAGTCGGCACCGTGTATTATTCCGATGCGTATTCGGTCAAAGACGATGTGGATATTCTGGAGATCGCGGACACCGCGCTCACGGGTGACATTCTCTATCCCGTTTGCCGCGTGAACAACGCGGAGGCCACGGCGGCCCAGACCGCAGCGGCGGATGACTTCCTCGCGTTTCTTCAGACGGACGCGGTGAAAGCCATCTTCGAACAATACATGTTTATCATCAACAAGTAACTTGTTAAGCCATCTTCGAACAATACATGTTTATCATCAACAAGTAACTTGTTAAGCCATCTTCGAACAATACATGTTTATCATCAACCAATAATCCAGTAAAAGTCTAAATCAGCCGGAAGGAGGCAGATCATGCAGGAGATTTGGGATATCCTCAAAACCCTCGACTATAGCCCGCTCTGGATTTCACTCCAGACAGGCCTTGTCGCAACCGTGATCTGCTTCTTTCTCGGCATCTGGACGGCGCGGAGCGTCATGCACATGGGCAAGCGCGCAAAGGCGTTTGTCGACGGCATTCTCACGCTTCCAATGGTGCTGCCGCCGACCGTCGCGGGCTTTTTCCTGCTGCTCATCTTCAGCCTGCGCCGCCCGATCGGTTCGTTTTTATATGAGGAGCTTTCCATCAAGGTGGTGCAGACGTGGCTTGGCTGCGTGCTCGCCGCGGGCGTGATCTCCTTTCCGCTGATGTATCGAAACGCCAGAGCCGCGTTTGAGCAGGTGGATATCGAGCTCATCTACGCCGGACGCACGCTGGGCATGAGCGAGAGCAAGATCTTCTGGCGTGTGGTGCTGCCCTCCGCGGGACCCGGCGTGGTCAGCGGAACGATATTGACGTTTGCCCGCGCGCTTGGCGAATATGGAGCTACCAGCATGCTCGCGGGGAACATTGCGGGCAAGACGGGCACGATCAGCCAGCGCATCGCAATGGTGATTCAAAACGGGGATTACCTGACCGCGGGGTTGTGGGTTGCGATCATACTGCTGATCTCGTTTGGCATCGTGGTGGCGATGAACGTCTTTGCCGACTCCAAAATGCGAAACATCAAAAAATGGTGATTCTCAATTTTCGTCTTTTTATTATGATTTGAGGTGCCAATGTCCCTTTCGGTGCAAATCATCAAACGTTTACAAGGTTTTACCCTCAACGTCTCCATAAACGCAGAGGCGGGCGTCACCGCGCTCTTGGGGGCTAGCGGCAGCGGAAAAAGCATGACGCTCCGCTGCATCGCGGGCGTGGAAAAACCCGACGAAGGCAGTATCGTGCTCGACGGGCGCGTGCTCTATGATTCTAAGGTGAAGATCGATCTGCCGCCGCAGGCGCGTAAGGTCGGCTATCTCTTTCAGCGGTATGCGTTGTTTCCGAACATGACGGTGCTGCAAAACATCGAAGCGGGGCTTTCTCTTGAGCGAGATGCGCACGCACGAAAGACAAAACGCGAGAGCCTGATTGCGCGTTTTCACCTGCAAGGGCTGGAGGATCGGCTCCCGCGCGAGCTCTCCGGCGGGCAGATGCAGCGAGTTGCGCTCTGCCGCATGCTGGCGGGCGAACCGGAGGCGATCTTGCTTGACGAGCCGTTTGCCGCGCTGGACAGCCACCTGAGATGGCAGATGGAGGCGGAGGTCAAGGAAACACTTGCGGGTTTTCCCGGTGTGGCGCTGCTGGTGTCGCACGACCGCGGCGAGGTCTACCGCATGAGTCAACGTGTTTGCGTGCTCAACGCGGGCAAATCCGAGCCGCTGCTGGACACCACGAGTTTGTTTGACCAGCCGCGCACGTTGCAAGCGGCGTTGATCACGGGCTGCAAGAACTGCGTGCCCGCGGAACCGCTATCACCCGAAACCATTTTTGTGCCAGAGTGGAACGCAAACCTTGCTTGCGTGCCCAACGATTCCATTGGCATCACTCACGCGGGCATCCGCGCGCACTATGTCGCGCCCTGCACGGCTGAGGCGGAAAATGCGCTGCTTTGCCGCGTCGTCGACGCGGCGGACGACGTGTTCTCCCGCGTGCTGACGCTGTTACCTGCGGGCGGAACTGCTACACTCCGCGCGGAGGTCACCAAAGCCGCCGGAGAAACGCTCTTAATCGGGAGCGATGCGTGGTTTTGCCTGCCAAAGGCACACATCATGCTGCTGAGTGAGACACACGAAGGCTAGCCAAGCGACAGGTTCGGTTGCTATACTGTTGTTACCGTAAGTTTGCGGCAGGAGGATGAAACGATATGTTCAACGCATCCGTCATCACCATCAGTGACAAGGGCTTTCGCGGGGAACGCGAGGACACCGCAGGCCCGCTTGCGGCAAGCATGCTCAAAGCGGCGGGGTATACCGTCATCGCGCAGACCATCGTGCCGGACGAACAGCCGCTCATCGAAGCGGAGCTGCGGCGGCACGCGGACGAGCTAGGTGCAAACCTGATCCTCACCAGCGGCGGAACAGGCTTTAGCAAGCGCGATGTCACGCCGGAGGCAACGATAGCGGTCTGCGAACGCATGGCACCCGGCATTCCGGAGGCGATGCGCGCATATTGCCTGAACATCACCAACCGAGCGATGCTCTCAAGAGCGCAGGCGGGGCTGTATCACGATTCCTTGATCGTGAATCTGCCCGGCAGCCCCAAGGCGGTGCGCGAAAACCTCGAACCAGTACTGCCCGCGCTGGAGCACGGCTTACAGATGCTGCTCGGCACCAAAAACGAATGCGCAAGCGAGCCCAAAGCGCGCGTGTAACGTAGATTTTCAAGACAACAGACATCTGAACGCAAAAACGAGCGCCCCGTTTGGGACGCTCGCTGTGGTTTTGGTGCTTGTTCTGTTATGTGCTCTCGGGAACGCCCATATACTGGGACTGGTCAAATGCCAGAATGCAGTAGAAGATTACGCTCAAGAACACAAGGCCGACCGCGAAGCCGCCGCTCTTGCCAAAGGCTTTGGCGAACTTGACCATGGTGATGATCGCAAACACAAAATTCGCAATCGGAATCAACAGCAGCAGGAACTTCCAGCCGTTGCCCCAGGTGATCTTGAAGAGCACGTAGAGGTTATAGAACGGAATGATGGCAGCCCAGCCGGGTTCGCCTGCTTTCTCGAAGATCTTCCACATGGCGATGATGCCGAGGACGGCGATTGCCAAGCTCAGGAACGTCATGCCGGGTCTTGGTTGCGAGTAATAGTCCGAATAAAAGTTTTCCATATATTATTCCCCCTTTATTTATTTGCTTATCGCATGACTTGACTATACCACTTCTGGTGGAAAGAAGAAAGATTCAACTGTGAGTTCATCACAAGGAAAACGAATCATCCCGTTCGGGAACGCCTACATAGCGCGCCCCTCCAAACGCGAGGATGCCCATAAACACAACGCCCAGAAAGAAGAGCCCCAACGCGAACAAGCCGTTTTTCCCGAATGCTCTGGCGAGCTTGAAAAGAGTAATGATCAGGATGATCACGTTGACGACGGGAACGAGCAGGAGCAGAAAATACCAACCGTTGCCCCATGTAATTTTGAAGTACAGATAGTTGTTGTAGATCGGAATCAGAGCGGCCCAGCCGGGTTCGTAGGCTTTCTCGAAGATTGCCCAGTAAAGTATCAAATTATAGATTGCGAGGTATACGACCAGATACTTCATGTTATGCAGCCCGGAAGCTAGAAAATGCCACATAGAGATATCATCGTACATATTCGTCCCCTCCCATCCGATATTGTTAACGATTCTATCTCGCTGTCAGTAAAAACGCAAGAGAAAACTGTTAAATCGTGATAATAAAACGCATGGATGGCGTGATAGACAAGCGTATGAATAAATGCAGCCGGATAGATTGACAACGATGAGATTTTGCGTATGATGGAATTGTCCTATCGAATAAAAATCACATCAGGAGGCAAATCATGTCCGCATATTCAACAAGTGCGCTGGAGATTTTGCGAAATCCTGCGCTCACGCTCAAGTGGTACGTCGTGCCAATGCTGCTCATCGTCATGTACATCTACAACAAGGAGATATCCGCGAAAAACTGGAACGTTGTGCTCGGCGGCGCGGCTCTTTGGGGCATGGATCTGTTCAACGAAATCTGGAACAGCATCGTCTTCCACGCGACTGGTTTTGCGCCCGTCTGGGGCACGCCGATGGGAGTCGGCGACACGGCGCTGCTGCTGCTGATCGGCTACAATATCGAGATTTCGTTCATGTTCGCGATGATGGGTATTGTGGTCTGCCTGACGCTGCCCAAAGACCCGAAGATGAAGATTCTCGGTATCAACAACCGCGTGGTCATGGCAGTGATTTACACGACTCTCGCGGTGGCTATCGAGTGCTTCCTCAACTATGCAGGTCTGCTGACTTGGGAATATCCGTGGTGGAGCCGCTCCGTCCCGTACCTCGTCTGGCTGATTGGCTACCTGCCGTTCTTCACGATGGCGTTTGTGGTACACGACATGAAGAAGATGAAGAATAAGCTCATCACGCTCGGCATCATCTTCGGCGTGGATATCATTTCGCTCGTGGTGTTTGGGTTGATGGGCTGGATGTAACGCTAAACGCTTCAAAGAAAACGCCTTTAACCGGGCGTTTTTCTGTTTTTGGCCACTCTGTTTGCTACATATTATGGTGCGCGAACCTTCGAAATTCGACAAGTCGGGCGGTGCATGTTAAAATTAGATATATTATTGAAGAATCTGGGAAACAGGAGGATATTATGAAGACAATACAGATGGGAATAGGATTTGCAACCGGCAGGATGAGCTTTCGCAAGGTGCTGAATGCCTACATCAAGAACTGGCAGGAAGCGAAGAAAAGGCTGCCCGCTGACTACAAAATCAGCCTGAATCTGTTTGTGGCTTACGATACAGACTATCTCAAGACGCAGTCCACAGACTATACAAACCTTAGCCAGGACATCGTCGATCAGTTCGACCAGATTGTATTCATCGGTGCGAAGAATTCGCTGAAGAATATTGAACGGCTTGAGCGACGCGATCAGTTTCAAAAGGCCCAGCTGCGCAGCGTGTTTGGCTCCGGCTATGCGGGCAAGCGCAATGCAATTCTCTATTCGGCGCTGGAAAACCGCATGGACTATCTGTTGTTTCTGGATGACGACGAATATCCCCTTGCGGTCACCAAGAGCCGGGACGTCTGCCTCTGGAGCGGGCAACACATTATTCTCTCCCATTTGCTGGAAATTCCCAATGCGGACTATACAAACGGGTTGCATTGTGGTTATATTTCGCCGATCCCACAGATTCCGTTCAACGAAAACTTTTCCGAAGCAGATTTCAAGGCGTTTATCGAGGCGATCAGCAACGACATTCTCAACTGGGACAATATGCGGCGATTGATGCAATCCGGCGGCGTCACCTACGCCTCTACCGAGGTGCTAATGAAAAAGCAATCGGAAGAAGTGAAGGAAATCAATCATTGCAAGTTTATCTCCGGCGCCAATCTTTGCATCAATCTGACGAAGCCGGAGCGAACATTTCCGTTTTTCAACCCGCCCGGTGCGCGCGGGGAAGACACGTTTCTTTCCACCATGCTGCATGATCGAAAGGTGCTGGAGATTCCGGTCTACGCGTTTCACGACGGGTTTTCGAGCTATAAAAACATCCTCAGCGGCGTTCTTCCGATCGAACTTGCGCCGATCAAGGCGGATTCACAGGCGATTACAGCGCGGTTTTTGAGCGCGTGCATCGGCTGGGTTCGATACAAACCGCTGTTGGTGTATCTCACCAATCCGCAAGGGTTTACGGATGAGATCGACAGGATGCGAACAACGCTCACTGAGGTTTTGCCCAAGCTCGCCAACTATTTCCAAAACGATGGTTTCCTAAAGGTTCTAACCGAGCTGGAGGACTTTCAGGCAAACGCACCCAAGCACGCGGCGCAATACCGCCTCGCGCAGGATACGTGGCAAAAGCTGATTCAAACAGCAATTTTGCAGCATACTTAATTCAAACAGGCAGACAACACAAAGGACGCTCCGTTCGAGCGTCCTTTGTTGCGTGTAAGCGTTTTACAGCGAGATTCCGAAGAGCTTCATCGCGTTTTGGTAGGTGGCGGCTGCCGCTTCTTCTATAGAGATGCCGCGCACCTTGGCTAGCATCTCCAACGTGAGGTGGATCAGCAGCGGGCTGTTGCGTTGTCCGCGGTGCGGCTCCGGCGTCATATAGGGGCAATCGGTCTCGATGACGATGCGCTCCAGCGGGAGCTTTTCCGCAATCGCGCGCTGTTTGGTGGCGTTTTTAAACGTCAGCGCGCCGCCAAAGGCGATGTAGTAGCCCATGTCGACATACTTTACCGCGTCCTCATAGCTGCCGGAATAGCAGTGCAGCACGCCGCCTAAGCGCCCTTTTCGCGCGACAAGCATCGCCATTACGTCCCCGTGCGCCTCGCGGTCGTGGATGATGACGGGCTTCTTTGCGGCAATCGCCATATCGAGTTGGTTGCTAAACGCCTCCCGCTGTGCCTCGCGCGGGGAGAAATCGTAGTGATAGTCCAGCCCGATTTCGCCGACGGCGACGATCTTGGCTTGCTCCAGCGCGCGCTCGACGCGCAGCAGATTTGTGTTGTCCGCCGTGCTTGCCGAGTGCGGGTGTATGCCCGCGCTGCCGTAGACAAAGTCATAGAGCAGCGTGAGTGCCTGAATCTTCGGGATATCTTCTGCCTCAACGCAGGCTTCGACGAATCCGCGTACGCCCGCCGCCGGAAGGGAGGCAATAAGCGTGTTGCGATCCTCGTCAAACTTGTCGTCGAGCAAATGCGCGTGGGTGTCAAATAATTGCATGTGTTCTCTTTCTGTGTTCTTGATTCTGCGGGCAGCAACTATAGAAACGGTTAAGTCTCTTGGAAGACTACGCAGGCTGTGTCAGGTCTAAATCCATCAAAATTTCATCAAAATATGTTCCGCGGACGTTGATTCTCGCCTTGTGCCGCCCGATTTCGACGAAACCGAATCTCTTGTAAAGCGCGATGGCTCTCTCGTTTCCCTCGCGCACTTCCAGCGAGAGCGTGCGCAGGAAATTCGTGCTTTTCGCAAAATCGACCATCGCCTGCATGGCGATGTTGCCGATGCCGAGGTGCCAGTAGGTGCGCTTGATAGAGATTGCGATGCCGCCGACATGCGCGATTCTCGGGCGTCCCGCGGCACGCACGTCGCAGACCAGCACGATTTCGCCGTCGATGGTGCCCACAAACATCTTTGTGTTCGGAGATTCCAGCGTGGACGTGATCCAGCCCTGCTCGCCTTCGAGCGTGAGCCCCGCGATGCCGTTTTCGTCCGCGAGGAGAAAATCCGTCTCGCTGCCGACGATCTTGAGATAGTCGATCATCTCCTGCGCGTCAGCAAGGGTAGGATCGCGCAGAATCAGTGTTCTTCCGTCCTTTAGAATATGTTCGCTCATCCTTATACCTCGCGTGTTTTCAGCGTACTTTAAGTCCGCTCTCCATTGCGGCGAGCGTGGTCAGCGCGGAGAGGTTCTCGTCCGCCGCATCGGAGGCGCAGAGGATCATGCCGTGGCTTTCCACCCCGCAGAGCGTGACGGGATTGAGGTTTGCGACCAGCACGACCGTCTTGCCGACGAGGTCGTCCGGCGTGTACCACTGCTTGATGCCGGAGACGACGGTGCGCGTTTCCGCGCCGACCTCCAGCGTCAATTTGAGCAGCTTCTTGCTCTTTTTGATCTCTTCGCAGGCAATGACCTTGGCAAGCCGCAGGTCGACTTTCGCAAAGTCGTCATACTCGATCTCCGCCGGGGCCTCGTCGTCGCCATGGCCGTGTTTTGCGGGTGCTGCCGGCGCGCTTTCCGCTGCCGGAGCGGGCGTTGCTTCCGCCGCCGGAGCTGCCGCTGCCTTAGTTTTTTCGGCCTCTGCCGCGAAATAAGAAAGCTCCGCTTCTACGTCGATGCGCGGGAAGAGCGCTTCACCCTTGTGCACTACCGAGCCCGCAACACTGCCGCCCCACGCGAGGGAATCATACGCGGTCTGTGCGGGCGCGGTGCCGAGCTGGGCAAACATATTGCCCGGCGTGCTTGTGAGATACGGCGTGAGCAGAACTGCGACGATGCGCAGGCTCTCCGCGAGGTTGTAGAGCACCGTCTTGAGCCGTTCCTGTCCCGCTTCGCTCTTGGCGAGCGACCAGGGGGCGGTGACGTCGATGTATTTGTTGCAGGCTGCTACCAGCTTCCATATCTCCGCCAGCGCGTCGGGGATATGCAGCTCGTTCATCTGCGCGTCCACCTTGGCGGGGAGCTCGCTTGCAAGCGCGATCAAAGCCGCGTCTTCCTCCGCAGTTGCAGAGGGAGCGGGTAGCTTACCGCCAAAGTATTTGTCGATCATCGCGACCGTGCGGCTCAAGAGATTGCCGAGGTCGTTAGCAAGGTCTGTGTTGATGCGCGCAATCAGTGCCTCGTTGGAGAACGTTCCGTCCGAACCAAACGGCACTTCGCGCAGCAGGAAATAGCGGATCGCGTCCACGCCGTAGCGCGCGCAGAGCTGCACGGGGTCGACCACGTTGCCCTTGGATTTACTCATCTTGCCGCCATCGAGCACGAGCCAACCGTGACCGAACACCTGCTTAGGGAGTGGTTCGCCGAGCGCCATTAGCATGATCGGCCAAATGATGGTGTGAAAGCGCACGATCTCTTTGCCGACGATGTGGACATCCGCCGGCCAGAATTTGCGATAGAGCGAATCGTCCTCACTGCCCCACCCGAGCGCGGTAATGTAGTTACTCAGCGCGTCCAGCCAGACATAGACCACGTGTTTCTCGTCAAAATCGACAGGGATGCCCCACGTGAAGCTCGTTCGGCTCACGCAGAGGTCTTCGAGGCCCGGCAGGAGGAAGTTTTGCAGCATTTCGTTGGTGCGGCTCACGGGCTGTATGAACGTCGGGTTGTCCTTGATGTACTGAATCAGACGATCGGCATACTTCGAAAGCCGGAAGAAATAGCTCTCCTCTTCGACGAGCTCGACGGGTCCTCCGCAGTCGGGGCAGACGCCGCCCGCCTCCTTGACCTGACGATCAAGCCAGAAGCTTTCGCACGGCGTGCAGTAAAAGCCCGTGTACTTCGATTTATAGATATCGCCCTGATCATAGAGCTTTTTGAACATCTTTTGCACGGCTTTGACGTGGTGTTCGTCCGTGGTGCGGATGAACCCGTCGTAGGAGATGTCCAGCAGCTTCCAGAGATCCTTGAACCCTGCGACGATGTGATCCACATACTCCTGCGGGGTCACGCCCGCGGCCTTTGCCTTGCGTTCGATCTTTTGCCCGTGCTCGTCCGAGCCGGTTAAAAAGAACGTCTCAACCCCGCGCTGGCGATGATAGCGCGCGATGGCGTCCGTGGCGACGGTGCTGTAGGCGTGGCCGATGTGCAGGCTCGCGCTGGGGTAATAGATCGGGGTGGTGATGTAAAACGTCTTCTTTTCTGCCATGTTTGTGTCCTCCAGTAAAAATCAATGAAAAACTTCGTTGTCATTCTGGCTAAAATCAAATTAAACCTTCGTTGTCATTCTGGTAAAAATCAAATAAAAGCTTCGTTGTCATTCTGGTTAAAATCAAATGATAACCAGAGAAAATAAAAAGCATGCCGCCCAAATGTAAGGACGGCACGCAAAAAAACGAACCGGATAACCACCTTACTTCCCCAACCGGAGGGGGCATAAGTTTCCGCTGTATCGGGCGGAGACCCGCCGCGGCTGAGGCAAATGAAGCGTTCGCCGCGAGAAGCTCGGGAGCCATGTTCACAAAGCGCGCGATTTCGGGCTTTCACCTGACCCCGAATCTCTTTTCAAACGCGCAACGATGTTACTCTTTCCGTCATCGCTCATATCGTCCAAATAGCGTATCACCAACAATGCGTTGTTGTCAAGAGCGCCCGATCGTGCTAATATAGGTAAGATTTCTACTAATTTCAAGCGCACACGCGTTGCTTAAGAAGTTGAAGAGAAGTTTTAATTCAAGAGAAGTCTTTAGAAGATTTTTGCGGGGGACTTATGTTTGTCATCGCTGGTCTTGGCAATCCGGGATTGCTCTATAAGCGCACGCGCCACAACGCGGGCTTTCAGGCGCTGGATGTGCTGGCGAACGAGCTGGGCATTCGGGTGACCAAGCGCGGCTTTTCCGGCGAATACGGCGAAGGCACCTACAAAGGCGAGCGCGTGGTGCTGGTCAAGCCCACGACCTATATGAATCTCTCGGGCGACTGCATTCAGGCGTTGATGCACTTCTACAAATGCCCGGTGGAGCACCTCGTCGTGCTGTATGACGACATTGAACTGCCCGTAGGCTCGCTTCGCATCCGCGACAAGGGCAGCGCGGGCACACACAACGGCATGCGTTCCATCATTGGTACCTTGGGCAGCTCAGAGTTCCCGCGCGTGCGCATCGGAGTAGGCAACCACAACGGCGAGGACCTGAGAAAACACGTGCTGAGCAAACCCGGCAAAGAGGATCAAGCCGCGCTGTCACAGGCGTTTTGCGACGCCACGAGTGCAGTTTGCCTGATCATCGAAGGCAAGCTTTCGCAGGCACAGGCAGACTATAACAAACGACACATCGGCGGGGCAAAGGCGGACTAAACACCGCCCGCGTCCCGACTACAAACAGGTAAACGGGGGACGCTTGACGCCGAGTATGAACCACAACCCAATATTGCAGTTACTCGATTCCGCGACGGATTACCAGCGCATGCGTTTGGCGCTGGAGGGGGGCAAAGGCCCGGTCGCGGCTTTTGGCGTTGCCGCAAACGCAAAGGCGCACCTATGCGCCTCTCTCGCGCGCACTCGGCAGGTGCTTTTTGTGACCGCGACGGATATTGCCGCCGCGCAGTTTCATGAGAGCGCGCGGCTGTTTGGCGTGCGCGCGGAGCTGTTTTTGCCGCGTGAAACGCCGCTGGTCTATGTCCAAGCGGCCTCCGGCGAGAACCGCAGCGCGCGCATCTCCGCGCTTTCTGCGCTGCTCGACGGCGAACCTTGCGTGGTTGCGGCAAGCGCAGCGTCACTCATGCAGGTGCTCGCTCCCAAGGGCGCGTTTGCGGACAGCCAGATTACGATCTCCGTTGGCGACACGCTGGAGCCAAGATCGCTGATCGTGCGGCTGGTTTCCGCGGGCTACGAGCGCGTAGAGATGGTCGAAGGGCGCGGGCAGTGCGCCGCGCGAGGAGACCTTGTGGACGTGTTTGCGCCGGGTGAGGAATACCCCGTCCGCATCGAATTTTTTGGCGACGAGATCGACCAGATGCGCACCTTCGACGCGGTCAGCCAGCGCAGTGTGGAGCAGATTCAGCGCGTTGCGATCCGCCCTGCGCTGGAGACACCGCAACCGAGGGAGCTCACGCAAAAGGCGCTCAAACGCATCGCGGGACGCGCTGGATTGACCGATCAGGAAGACGCGTGGAGCGAGGGCATCGCGAGCGTCGGCGGAGATGTGCTCCTGCCGCTGCTGTATAAAAAGACGGACACATTACTGGACTATCTGCGCGACGATGCGATTTTGATCGTAGACGAAGCGCTGCTCATCGACGAAGCGCTGCGCACCGAACAACTTCGCTTTGGCGAGACCGTCAAAGCAATGCTGGAGCGGGAAGAGGGCGTTGCCGAACAGGGCGCGCTTGAGCGCGGCGCGAATGAGACGCTCGAGCGCTTGCATACCGGGCATACCGCGCTGTTCTACGCGCTCTCGCGCACGCATCCGCAGTTTTCACCGCGCGAGATCGTCAACCTCGAATCGCGCGGCGCGCCGCAGTTCATGGGCGCGTTTGACGAGATCGCCCGCGAGATCAAGCGCCTGAACCAACAAGGCGAAAAGACCGTTATTTACGCCGGAGAGCAGACGCAGGAGCTGATCGACAACCTTGCGGACTATCAGGCGACGGCAACCGCGATGGGCGAACTGCCGGACGAGTTACCCGCGGGAAGGACGCTGATTTTGCCGGGCCAACTTGCGCGCGGGTTTTCCTATCCGCAGCTCAAGCTGAACATCTTCACCGAATACGAGGTCACGGGGCGCACCGAACACGCGGTGAAAAAGACGCGCGCCAAGAAACACCTTTCGTTCTCCGAGCTGTCGGTGGGCGACTATATCGTACACGAGGCGCACGGCATCGGGCGCTTTGTCAAGGTCGAGCCGCTGACGGTGCAGGGCAGCACAAAGGACTATCTCTTAATCGAATACCGCGGCGGAGATAGGCTCTATATCCCGACCGACCAGCTCGACCGCGTGCAGAAATACGTCGGCGGCGGCGAGGAGGAGACAGGGCCGCAGCTGAGCAAACTCGGCGGGGCGGAGTGGACCAACCGCGTCAACAAGGCAAAGAGCGCGGCAAAGAGACTGGCTTTCGACCTCGCGGCGCTGTATGCCGAGCGGGCGAGCGCGAAGGGATTCGCGTTCACCAAGGACACCGCGTGGCAGCGGACGTTTGAAGAGCGTTTTCCCTATGAACTCACGCCGGATCAAAAGCAGAGCATGCTGGAGATCAAGGCGGATATGGAGCAGATCCGCCCGATGGATCGCCTGCTTTGCGGCGACGTCGGCTACGGCAAGACGGAGCTTGCGCTGCGCGCGGTGTTTAAGGCGATTCAGGACGGCAAGCAGGCGGCAATCCTCGTGCCGACGACGATCCTTGCCCAGCAGCACTACAACACCATGTGCTCGCGCTTTGCCGATTTTCCGGTGAAGACCGCGTGCCTCTCCCGCTTTCAAACCGCAAAAGAGCGGGCGGCGATCAAGGATGCGCTCGCTACAGGTCAGGTCGACGTGGTGGTCGGCACCCACGCGCTGCTGGCAAAGGATGTAAAATACAAGGCGCTGGGTCTGCTCGTGATCGACGAGGAGCACCGATTCGGCGTCAACCACAAAGAGCAGATCAAGGCGATCAAAAAGTCGGTGGATGTGCTGACGCTGACCGCAACTCCGATTCCGCGCACGCTGAATATGTCCATGACGGGCATCCGCGACATCAGCGTCATCGAAACCCCGCCGGAGGCGCGCTATCCCGTGCAGACGTATGTGATGGAGCACTCCGATGCGCTGGTCAAGGACGCATTGAGTCGCGAGATCGCGCGAAAAGGGCAGGCTTATGTGGTCTCCAACCGCGTGGTGAGTATGGAGCAGACATTGCGCAAGCTGGAGACCCTCGTGCCGGAGGCGCGGGTGACCATCGCGCACGGGCAGATGGGTGAAACACAGCTCGAGAACGCCATGCTGGACTTCTTAGAGCAGCGGTATGATGTGCTCTTGTGCTCCACTATCATCGAAAGCGGCCTCGACATCGGCAACGCCAACACGATGATCGTGCTGGAGGCGGACAAGATGGGGCTGGCGCAGCTGTATCAATTGCGCGGGCGCGTGGGCAGATCCAACCGCATCGGCTACGCGTATTTTACCGTGCAGACCGGGCGCGTGATGAACGAAAAAGCGGCAAAACGACTGATGGCGATCCGCGAATTCACGCAGTTCGGCGCGGGATTCCAGCTTGCGATGCGAGATCTAGAGATTCGCGGCGCGGGCAGCCTGCTTGGCGCAGAGCAGCACGGAAATATCACGGACGTCGGCTATGAATACTACGTCAAGCTCATCCGCCGCGCGGTGGACGAGCAGCAGGGGAAGAATCTCGAACCTCTTACGGAGACCAGCGTGGATATCCCCATCGACGCGCACATCCCGCACGACTATGTGCCCAGCGAGCTCATGCGCCTGAAAGCCTACCGCCGCATCGCGGAAATCGACGGCGCGGAGAGCATGATGGATGTGACGGAGGAGTTCATCGACCGCTACGGCGAGCCGCCGGAGAGCGTGACAAACCTCATGCGCATCTCGGAGGTCAAGGCGTATGCCGCGCGGGCGTTTATCGAGAGCGTGACGGTGCGCGAAGGCGAGGCACGGCTGCGTTTTTCGTCAAATGCGCGGCTCGACGGCGGCCGGCTCATCTCCGCTGTCTCCGGTTTTGAGGGTGCAAGGCTGATCGCCAGCGATCCACCATCCATCGAAATACGGCAGAAAAACGCCAGCGCTGAGGCAATCACCGGGAAACTGCCACAATTCCTTTACACAATTGTTCGTTGCGTTGATACCGACGCGGGCATATAATGGACAAAGCGGCTAAACCGTGCAAAAGTATCGTTTTACTCGCGTTATGCCGAAAAAACACACTCATATCCACTGCGCACGAGCGCTGAATAAAAAAGGGAGAAATCAAGAATGATGAACAACACCTGGAAAAAAGCGCTCTCCGCGCTGATAGCGGTCGCCCTGACGCTGTCGTTTGCGGCTTGCTCAAAAGGCGCCGATAATGCCAGCGCATCCAACGCAACCGCCTCCGATGCGGCCACCGCAGCGGATCGCGAAACGGTTGCCGTGAAAATCGGCGACACATACACCGTCACCAAAGGCGAAGTTACCGATCAGTATGACTACATGGTCTCCATGTACTCGGCCTATGGTATGAGCGCACCGAGCGCGGACGAGGACATCGAAGCCATGCAGGACGGCGTGATCTCCTCCCTCGTGGCGGAACAGCTCAAGCTCTACGAGGCAGAGAAGCTCGGCATCGTCCTCTCCGACGAACAGAAGGCTGAAGTTGAGAAACAGGTTGAAGAGCAGATGACCTCTTACACGGACAGCTTCCGTGAGCAGGCAAAGACCGAGGGCGCAGCCGATGTGGAAGCGCGCACGATGGAGATCTTCCAGGAGCAGATCGACGCGGCGGGCATGGAGCTCGACGTTGACGGCTTCCGCAGCTTTATGCTCGATGGTTACACGGAAGAAGCCTTGAAGGAAGCGCTGAAAGCGGAGATCACCAAGGACGTCACCGCGACGGATGAAGAGATTCAGACGTACTACGATGACCTGCTTGCCACGCAAAAGGAAACCTACACCGCAACACCGGCCGACTTCGGCGCATCTGCGGAAGATTTCCAGATGAACGGCGGAGACCCGCTTCTCTATACGCCCGAAGGCTATGTGCGCGTGCGCTCCATCAGCATCACGCCCACAACTGAGATCTCGGCGGACTACACCACGCTTCAGGATGAGCTCACCGCGCTTGAGGCGCAGTACGGCGCGGCAGCACTTGCGGCGCTTGCGGACAAGTACACCGCACAGGGCGCACAATCCACCGACACGAGCATCAACGTGACCACCGCAGATATCGAAGGCGGCGCGGACCTCGTGAGCGATTACGTCACCAAGAAAGCCGCGGCGGACGCGCTGTATGAAGAATACATCAAAGATGCACGCGAAAAGGCGAACGAAGCGCTTGCCTCGCTCGAAGCGGGCACGAGCTTTGAAGATGTGCTCGAAAAATACAACGAAGATACACTCTATACGCAATTCCCCGTGTTTGTGGACACAGGCCTGCTGATGTATGTCGGCGGCGAGGACACGACCTGGAACGAAGAGCTTGTCAAAGCGGTCGGCCTGCTCAAGGACGGCGAACACACTGCGGTTATCCTTGTGGACGACGTGTTCTACATCCTCCAGCTTGTTGGCACAGAAGCCGCGGGCGAGCGCTCCCTCACGGACAGCTATGATGCCGTGAAGGCCGCTGTGCTCACCAAGAACAGCGATACGCTCTGGAACACCCAGCTTGACACCTGGATTGCGGACAAAGACATCGTGACCTATTACGAAGACGTCTACCGCAGCATCGGCAAAAACTAAGAAACGATGAACAACGGGCGGCAGCAATGCCGCCTGTTTTTTGCGCAGAAAATTGGGATTAACTGACGCGATGCAAGAAAGCATATAGATATTAAAACACCAAAGAATCACAGTAAATTTACTTGTCTTTATAATGGGTATTTGCTATATTGAATCCAGAACGAAACTGCCGAAGCGCATCCTAGCGTTTGACAAGCGGCCAGCTGGTTCAATTCAAGCAGGAGGTGTTGTAGTATGAAGTATGAGTGCGTTTGCGGTTATGTATATGACCCCGAGGTAGGCGATCCGGACAGCGGTATTGCCCCGGGCACCGCGTTTGAAGACCTGCCGGAAGATTGGGTCTGCCCGGTCTGCGGCATGGACAAGGAAGCCTTCACGGCAATTGCATAACGAGAAGAACTTTTAACAACAAACAGCGCTCCGGCTTGCCGGAGCGCTGTTTTGTATGCGTGCTTACGTTTGTTTAGGTTTAATCAGCCTGTCAGCCGAAAAAAGGTTTTCTGATGCGATTAAAGCGTTAAAACTGCGGCTGTGTACCTTCATACAGAATCGTATACAGCGCGTTGATGCCGTCGATGATCCTTGGGCTTGCGCGGGTGATCAGCGCGGGGTCGATGTAGTAAACGTGGCTGTTTTTCACCGCGTCCACACTCGCCCATTCGCTACGCGCGAGAATTTCCGCTTTTCCGCTCAGCGTTGTGGCGTTTGGATCCGGCGTAGCGGCGGGGTCCGGGGTGGCGTTGGGGTCTGCTACCGTTTCCTTCTCGGTGGTGAGGATGACATCCGGTGAGCGACCGACCACCTGATCCTGCGTGACGCTGATGAGGCCGGATTGATCCTCAAACTCGTTGTGATACCCCAGCAGAGCAACAATCGAAGAGAAGACGTTGCCGCCGCCGAGGGTGGTCATGCCCTCTTTGAGCGGGGAGAGCTCCAGATAGACCGTGTCCGCGTGGGTAGAGACTTTCGCCTGGATGGCGGCAAGCGAGGTAATGAGCTGGGAGACCAGCGCGTTTGCCTCCGTGACGTGGTTGGTCAGCGAACCCATCAGCGTGATTGCGCCATACATGTTGTTTATGTCCGTGACGTTGGTGACCACGATGGCCACGCCCGCGCCTTTGAGCGCATCGACTAACTCGGAATCCGCCGCGTCCTCAGGCCCCATGACGACGACCTGCGGCTCGCGCAGCAGCAGCACATCCGGGTCGTTTTTGCCGTTTGCCGTGGCATAGGGCAGAAGGTTGACCTCCGCCGGATAGTCGCAGGTGAGCGAACGCCCGACGACGGTTGCACCCGCACCGATGGCAAAGAGAATTTCGCAGTCGCTGGGGTCAAGCACGACGACCCGCTCCGGAAACGCACTCATCTGGATGACGTTACCCGCCATGTCGGTTACATCCACCGCATAGGCGCCGGAAGACTGCTCCGCGGCGCTGCTCTCCGGGGTAAAATCGGAAGCGACACTGGGGGAGCCGTCCTCGACGGGTACGGGAGAGGGCAGCGCACAGGCCGCCAGCGAAAAAGAGAGAAACAGCGCCAACGCGAGGGCGAGCGCTTTGGTTCGGTTGGTCATCAAACAAGGTTCCTTTCCTGCCGGAACGTTTACCCGGAGAAGAATCGTTCTCCGGTTCGCGCATCCGGCGGATCTATCGCATAAAACTGGCTACAGTATAGCACCGCATTCGGCGGGGGGTCAATTGAGGAGGGGATGGGGGATTAATGCCGCTTGCGCGGCAAGCAAAAGAGAATGATTCTTGATTTGCTATAAACCTTTAGATTTGTGAGAGGTTTATAATAGATAAATATCTAGAATTAAGAAATACGGATCTTCTTCGCAAAAGACTGTTTACGGATTCGTAGCAGGAAGTTCACACATCTGTGCCGTGCGCTGTACGCTCGCGTGAAAAAGTAGTATGATAGGAACGGTAAAATGAGTTTCATACAACTGAATTGATCGGCGGCAGAAGGGTAAAGTAATCATGAAGAAGAAGTTTCCCATCGACGAGCATCTCAAGCTCGCGCTCAACGGCACCACGCTGGATTTCCGCATCCGCGGCACGCGGGAGGACAACCCCGTGCTGCTGTTTCTCCACGGCGGCCCCGGCGTTTGCGACCGCCATTTCGTGCTGGAGGATCAATCTCCGCTTGCCGACATCTGCACGCTGGTCTGCTTTGATCAGCGCGGTTCTGGCAAGAGCTACACCCGCGAACAGGCCGCGAAGCACATGGACATGGAGCTGGTGCTTGGCGACGCGATTGCCGCAATCGACTATCTGCGCGCGCGCTTTGGGCAAGATAAGATTTATCTCGCGGGGCATAGCTACGGCAGCTTCCTCGGCACCACGCTCTGCACGCGGATTCCGGAGAAGATCGCGGCTTATATCGGCACGGGTCAACTCGCCAACGGCGCGGAGAACGAGCGCATCTCGTATGAGTTTGTGCTCGGCGAGGCGACAAAGCGCGGCGATAGAAAAGCGCTGGAGGCACTCGCGCGCATCGGAGCCCCGGTTGACGGATTCTACCGCTCGCTGGACGACCTCACTGTGCAGCGAAACTTGATGACGAAATTCGGCGGAGCCGCGCACGGCAAACGGGAGAATATGATCTCGTCGATGGTGCTGCCGATCCTCCGCTCACCGGAATATACGCTATCCGACATCGCGGGTTACGCCAAAGGCGCATACTATAACCTGCGCGAGCTCTGGCGCGAGGTCGTCGCCTGCAAGTTCGATCAGACGGTGAAGCAGCTCAGCGTTCCTGTCTTCATCACGCAAGGTCGGCACGACCGAAACACACCTTCTGAACTCGCAAAAGGCTGGTTTGACGCGCTGGAAGCGCCAAAAAAGACGTGGATTTGGTTTGAAGAGAGCGCACATTCGCCCATCCGCGAAGAGAAAGAAAAATGGAACGAAACCATCCGCACGCAGGTATTTGGGAAATAATGGTTCAACCGGGGGCGCTGCGCGCCTCCTTTTTTTGTCTTTTATGGTTCTTTGCGCGCGAAACGCACATGAACCGTGAAAAGCAACCGCCCGTGGGGGAAAGCCGACCATATTTGAAAGATTCTGAAAACAAATGTAGCATGCTCTTTCCCTTGGGCGCGTCATTTGGTATGATACACGTTGCATCATCGCGGCAGTGTGCCGTCGCGCGCGCCAGATCACACCGTATGGATCGGCGCGCCGGAAACAACCGCCGGAATACATCCGGCAATGAATAGAAACAATCCGCGCCCGCGCGGGCGATCCTGCCGCAGGACGGCAAAACCAAATTTTGAAACATTCAGATTCGGAGAGAGCATGGAAAGACGCGCCGTTGCGAAGCAAAAACGCAATATTGGCCATATCGATTACCCCATCGTTCTCATGGTCGGCCTGCTTTGCGCATTCGGGCTAGTCATGGTGTTTTCCGCGAGCTATTATTATGCGCAAAACACCCAGTCTCTCGGCTACGACGGATACTATTTCATCCGCAAACAGGCGGTCTATCTTGCAATCGGCTTTCCGATGATGATCGCGATCTCGTTTTTTGATTTTCGAAGGCTGGAGCAGTTCAAGCTCATCGCAATCCTCGTCTCCATCGCGATGCTGCTCGCGGTGCTCATTTTCGGACAAGAGACAAACGGCGCGCGCCGCTGGATCGTCATCGCGGGACAGAGTATTCAGCCTTCCGAGATTGCAAAGTTCGGTATGATGCTCTACATGGCGTCCTTCGCTTCTAAAAAATACAAGGTCATGCACAGCTTTACCAAGGGCATGTTGCCGATGCTATTGGTCATCGGTATCATCTGCGGGCTGGTTATGTTGCAGCCGAATATGTCCATGGCGGTTATCATGGGCCTGATGGGCTATGCGCTGCTCTTCATCGGCGGCTGCGACACCAAGCAGATGCTCCTGCTCGCGCTCGTACTTGCGGGGCTTTTCGCGTTGCTTGCCATCATCGAGCCGTACCGCCTTGCGCGCTTGACGTCGTTTGTCGATCCGTGGAAGGATGCGCTGGGCGACGGTTATCAGCTGATTCAGTCCTATTATGCGCTGGGTTCCGGCGGGCTCTTCGGGGTCGGCCTCAACAACAGCCGCCAGAAGCTACTGTATATGACATACGGCGAGTCGGACTTCATCTTCGCCATCGTGGCGGAAGAGCTGGGTCTGGTCGGTGCGCTGCTGGTGCTGTTCGCGTTTGGGTTTATCGTTTACCGCGGCATTCGCATCGCGCTCCTGTGCCGTGACCGGTTCGGCAGCATGCTTGCAGGCGGCATCACGGTTGTTTTCGGCTTGCAGGTGTTCGTTAACATCGGCGTCTGCACGGGCCTCCTCCCCACGACGGGACAGGCGCTTCCCTTCATCAGCGCGGGCGGATCTTCGATGATGATCTTCCTTGCTGCTATGGGCGTGCTGCTCAACATCTCGCGCTTTAATAGCAAGCACGCCGGCGAGCCGGAGGTTGTTGAAAAAAGATCATCGCGCGGCGTGAAGAACGAGCGCGTGCGCGCGTAAGCGCCCGGTTTTTATATCGGGCTACTAGGCAATCAAGAAGAACAGAAGTCTGGAGCAAAAGCAAAAGACAGGTATAAACTCAAGTCTGAGTAACGACAAACAGAAAGTTTGGGTCAATGGCAAAAGACAAGAGCAGACAATCGAATTACGAGTCGGGCGGGACGAAGAAGAAGAGCTTTTGGTCGAACTTCTTTGAGCCCGTTCCTTCGGATGACGATTTTGACCCGGCTTCTGCAAACCGCCAGTATGGCGAACCGCCCGAACCGCCGCTCAAGCACCTGTTCAGCGACGACGACGTGGAGTTTTCGGATGAGGACGACGCGGAAGACCTCGCAAAGCTGACATGGGCGGACGGCGAACAGGTCGTTTCGGACACCGCACGGATCCGCTATCACGCAAAGCCCGCCGCAAACGAAAAGCCCGCCGCAAAGCGCAAGGGCGATTCTATGCGCCTCTTTGATCGTCAGGAAGACGATTATTTTGATGACGAGGAGCAGCCTCCCCGCGGACAGACCACGCGCACGCGCATTTTCCGCACGGGGGCTTCCACCACCGCGCGCATCCACATCAACGAGACCGAAGAAACCATCCGCATGGCGGAGGCGCAGAAGAAAGCGCGCGCCAGAGAGGCCGCGCGCAAGCACGAGGAATATGTTGAAAAACAACTGCGCAAAAAGCAGAGCACGGCCATGCTCTCCAAGCTTTTTGGCAATCTGGTTGTCGTCATCGGCATACTTGTCGCGGTCGGAGTAGCGCTGTACTACGGCTTTTTGCTTTCCGACGTCGTGGTGATGGGCAACGAAAACTACACTTCGGACTATATTGTCGAGCGCTCCGGCCTCAAGCTCGGCACGCATATGCTCTTTGTCGATCTGGATCAGGCGGAGGAGAGCATCGCGGAGGACCCGTATCTGCAGGTCGACTCGGTGACCTATATCTTCCCGGCTCGCGTGAGAATCGTGGTGACGGAGCGCAAGGCGGTTGCGGGCATTGTGGGATTAGATAGCAACGTGATCATCGACAAAAACGGTTTCGTGCTCTCCATGGCGGGTGGAACGGACATCTCCGACCTGATTCAGGTCACGGGTGTGACCGTCTCCGGTTTCCAGCTGGGGCAAAGGCTGGGACAGGGCACCGATTTTTCCACCGCGACGCTGGTGCTGATCATATCGGTATTGGAGCAGTATGACCTGTCAACCGCCATCAAGGGAATCGATCTGACCACACCGCTGGCAATCACCATGACCGCGGAGAACGGGCTGAAGATTCACGTGGGTCAAGCGACGGATCTGGAGACCAAGATGGACGTGCTGGCGAAGCTTCTACCGCGGTTTGTCGAAAAGGGCATCAGCGTGGGCACGCTGTTTCTTTCCGCAAAGGGCGGCACGACGTATTCAAAAACGTCCTATCTCGACATCACGCCGGTTGAGGTAGCGGATGAAACAACAACCAACGGCCTGCTGCCTGTGGACGCGGACGGCGACGGCATTGACGACAACACGGGGCTTGCGTATGTGCCGCTGCCCGTGGATGCGGACGGAGACGGCATCGACGACAACACCGGAGAGCCATATGTGCCGGCCGCCTCAACTTCTCCGACGACTCCCACACCAACGCCCTCCGGCGGCGGAGACGATTTCCAAGGATAGTTTTCTTGGTGGTTCTATCTTTTAAAAAAGATAGACACCAACCCCATTATTCCGGTGGCGGAGACGATTTCCAAGGTTAAAACGCAACTACAAAAGCCATCCGCGTCAGCGGATGGCTTTATTGTTGCTCTTATTTAAAGTGACTTTTCGTTGTCCCGTTTCCCGAAGGGAAAGAAAAAGAAGAATTATTCCCAGCCCTTTTCCGCATGGCGACAGATGGCGGAGAACGTCTCCGCGGAGATATCGTGCTCCATCCGGCATGCATCGGCAAAGGCGGTTGTCTCCCGCACGCCAAGGCGCATCAAAAACTGCGCAAGCACGCGGTGGCGCTGATACATGCTCTCGGCAATCTCCCGGCCGCTATCGGTCAAAGTAATGCATTTGTCATCCGCCATGTGGATATAGTCGTTCTCCCGCAGGAGCTTTGTCGCGTGGCTGACGCTCGCCTTGGTGACGCCGAGGTTTGTTGCGATATCCACGGAGCGCGCGCAGCCGTTTTTCTCCTGCTGAATCAATATCTGCTCCAGATAATCTTCTATGGATTCGTTGACCTGCATGTACGCACCTCCGATTCTTTCTTCTATGCTACACCCAAGCCGCCGCAATTTCAAGTTTTAATCAAATCGCAAGTTATGCTTGTATAGCTCGTATTCAGCCCCTTAAATGAAAGCACACATACCAGAATTTGGGGATTGACAAGAGTAGGTAGACGCGGTAAACTTTTAACGCTGAGTTAGAACAATCTAACTGACTGTGTCGGTAGAAACCCCACAGTGTGGAAGAAACGGCGCAGAGCAGTCTGCATACGCAGGCGGAACACGGAGCGAACACATGACACTGGACGAACTAAAGATCGGGCATACGGGAACCATCACCGCCGTCAGAGGTGAAGGCGCGCTGCGCCTGCGATTTCTGGACATGGGGCTGATCCCAAAGACGAAGGTAACCTTGATCAAGATGGCCCCGATGGGTGACCCGATCGAGATCTGCGTGCGCGGCTATGAGCTGACGCTGAGGAAAGACGACGCGCGCAACATCGCGCTGGCGGAGGAAGAGGGAGACGGATATGGTATTTGCGCTTGCAGGAAATCAGAACTCGGGCAAGACGACGCTGTTCAATGTGCTTACGGGGTCCAATCAGCATGTCGGAAACTTTCCGGGCGTGACGGTGGACCAAAAAACCGGCGAAATTCGCGGGGTAAAGAGCGCTGAGGTCGTCGACCTGCCCGGAATTTACTCCATTCGTCCCTATACGCAGGAGGAGATCGTCTCGCGCGATTTCATACTCGATGGCAAGCCCGACGGCATCATCAACATCGTAGACGCGACGAATATCGAGCGAAACCTCTACCTCACGCTCCAGTTGCTGGAGCTGCGCATTCCCATGGTGGTTGCGCTCAACATGATGGACGAGGTGCGCGACAACGGCGGCTCGATCGATATACAGCTCATGAGCCGTCAACTCGGCGTGCCGGTTGTGCCCATCGTGGCGGCGAAAAACGAGGGCGTTTCCGAGTTGGTCAGCCAGGCGATAAACGCGGTCAAACGCCGCGCAATCCCTGCCGTGCAGGATTTTTGCCCCGACGGCGCGGTGCATCGCTGCATCCACGCGGTGGCGCACGTGATTGAAGACCACGCGCGTGCCATCGGCGTTTCTCCGCGCTTCTGCGCAACCAAGCTCATCGAAGGTGACGCTTCCCTTTCCGAACGGCTTGAACTGGATCAAAACGAGCTGGAGCTCATCGAGCACAGTGTGCTGGAGATGGAACACGAGACGGGATTTGACCGCAACGAGGCGCTCGCAGACATGCGCTATTCGTTTATCGAAGGCGTGGTGGCAGCCTCCGTGGTGAAGAGCCACGAGAGCAAGGAGCACCGCAGGAGCGTCAACATCGATAAAATTCTCACCGGAAAATATACGGCGCTGCCTGTGTTCTTCGGGGTGATGTTTCTGGTGTTCTGGCTGACGTTCAGCGTCATCGGCAGTTCACTTTCGGATTTGCTCACCTCCGGCATCGACTCATTAACCGCGCTGGTGAATCAAGGGCTGACTGCCTATGGCATCAATCCCGTGGTCAAAAGCCTCGTGGTGGACGGCATCTTTGCTGGCGTCGGCAGTGTGCTAAGCTTCCTGCCCATCGTGGTGACGCTCTTCTTCTTCCTCTCGATTCTGGAGGACACGGGCTATATGGCGCGCATCGCTTTCGTGATGGATCGCCTGCTTCGAAAGATCGGCCTCTCCGGTCGGAGCTTTGTGCCGATGCTGATCGGCTTTGGCTGCTCGGTTCCCGCCATCATGGCAACGCGCACGCTAGCCTCGGATCGCGACCGCAAGATGACGATTCTGCTCACGCCCTTTATGAGCTGCTCGGCAAAGATCCCGATCTATGCGGTGTTCTGCGCGGCGTTCTTCGCGCGGTATCAGGCGTTGGTGATGATCGGCCTCTATGCCGCGGGCATGCTCTTTGGCATCCTCGTTGCGCTTTTGCTCAAGAGCACCGCGTTTCGCGGTGAGCCGGTTCCGTTTGTGATGGAGCTGCCGAACTATCGCATGCCGTCGCCCAAGAACGTAATCCTGCTGCTCTGGGAAAAGGCAAAAGATTTTCTTGAGCGCGCGTTTACGATCATCCTGCTAGCGAGCGTGGTCATCTGGTTTTTGCAGACGTTTGACCTGAGGCTCAACGTCGTGGGCGACAGCGCAAGCAGCCTGCTCGCGCTGATTGGCCGCGGCATCGCGCCGATCTTCCGACCGATCGGCTTTGCAGACTGGCGGGTCGCAACCTCGCTGATCTCCGGTTTTGTCGCCAAAGAAGCGGTGGTCAGCACGCTCTCCGTGCTGCTTGGCACGGGAGTAGCGCAGCTGCATCTGGCGCTGCCTAGCATGTTTACCGCCCTCTCCGCCGTGAGCTTTTTGCTCTTTACGCTGCTCTATACGCCCTGCATCGCCGCGGTTGCGACCATCCGCAAGGAGCTCAAGTCCGGCTGGGCAACGCTCGGCGTGGTGGTGTTACAGTGCGCGGTGGCGTGGCTTGTCGCGTTTGCCGCGTATCAGATCGGGGGATTGTTCTTATGAAGGTGCTGGATTATCTGATTCTGGCGCTCGTTGCGCTGATCCTATTTCTCGTGATTCGGCGCACTGCGAAAAAGCGCGCCTCCGGCGCCGCGTGCTGCGGCGGCTGCGCGGGCTGCAGCGCGAGCGGAAACTGCCCGGAACAGACAAAAGAAAAATAACTCGCGTTCCATACCGCCGGATCTCCGGCGGTTTTTTTGTGCTTCGGCGTTTTTCAGTGACAAGTCATATTGACAAAGCGCGGCAAACATTCATACAATCACCCCATTGGAAGATTGGAGCGGTAATAAACCGCGCGTGGGAAAAACAACAGACGAGAATTTCTCTGGAGGGTAGTATGAGTGACAAACAAAAGACCATCGAAGTAGACGAAACGAGCAGCTGCTTTGCCAGCGGTGCGCTTCCGCACTATAACCTCAAGACAGAGCCGGAAGAAAAGGCGCACACGCAACGCATCCTCGTGCTCGGCGCGGGCTGCCCAAAGTGCCGCGCGCTGGAGCAGTCGGTGAAACGGGCGCTTGACGAGATGAACGCAAACCTATCCGTCGGGCACATCACGGACTATGCCGAGATGGCGAAATACGGCGTGATGAGCACACCCGCGCTTGTCATCGACGGCAAGATCGTCTCCGCCGGGCGCGCGCTGAACCAGCAGGATGTTCTGCGCCTGCTGAAAGAGCATTTATAAGAATTTAGAGAAACGAAAACGTTTCTGATCGTATAAATTATGTAGACCGGAGGAGCAACGTTTGTTTACTTATATCCTTTACGCGCTGGCCATCATAGGGCTCGCGATTTCGTTTTTCAAGGACAGGCAGAAGACGAAAACCGCGTTGATGAAGGCCTGGAAATCGTTTGAAAACATATTGCCGCAAATTCTTACAATTTTTCTCATCATCGGCTTTGCGCTCGCCATCTTCCCGCCGGAGACCATCCGCAAGCTTCTGGGCGCGGAGAGCGGATTTCTCGGCATCTTCGCTGCGGCGCTGATCGGTTCCGTGACGCTTATGCCCGGGTTTGTCGCGTTTCCGCTGGCGGCGGCGCTGCTCAAGAGCGGGGCGGGGTATATGCAGCTGGCGGCGTTTGTCTCCACGCTGATGATGGTCGGCATCGTCACGATTCCGATTGAACGAAAGACGTTTGGCCTCAAGGCGACGATTGCGCGGAATGCCTCCGCGTTTGTCTTCTCCTTCGTGGTCGCGGTTGTGATGGGGGTGGTGCTGGCATGAGCGAACAGATGAAACAGATCGAAACCAACGCGGCGGGCAAAACACCGGAACAGATGGCGCAAAACGGCGCGCCTAAGATGCCGAACCAACCCGCCAACCAGAAAAAGCCGTTTCTCAAGCGATATGGCGCGTTCTTTCTGTTGCTCATTGCGGGCGTGGTCACGGGGTTGATCTTGCCCGATCTTGGCAACGCGGCGCTGGACAACACGCTCGGCAGCTTGAAAGAGATGCTCTCCGTGCTGCCGCCGATCTTCATTTTGCTGGGGCTGTTGGACGTTTGGGTTGACCGCGCGACCATGATGAAATACACTGGTAAGGGATCGGGCTTCAAGGGCGTGCTGATCGCGTTTTTGCTGGGTTCCGCGGCTGCGGGTCCGCTCTACGCGGCGTTTCCCTTTGCGGCGGTGATGCTCAAAAAAGGCACAAGCTTTATGAATGTGCTAATCTTCATCGGCGCTTGGTCGACCACCAAGATCCCGCTGCTGGCGTTTGAGGCGTCCAGCATGGGCCCTGTGTTCACGCTGGTGCGGCTGGCGCTGAGCCTGATCGGAATCCCGCTGATCGCGTGGGTCACCGATCGCGTGATCGGTCAGGCAGGCCGCGAGGAGATCTACGCCCTCAACAGTGCGGAGCAGGGAAAGTAAGCATTCTTGCGTATGGATGCCGTCGCGTATTGATGCCAAAACGAAAGGATTGAACGAATGAAGAAGGTCGCGTTTATCTGCACGCACAACTCCTGCCGTAGCCAGATTGCCGAGGCGCTGGGGAAACTGCTTGCGGGGGATGTGTTTGAGAGCTTTTCCGCGGGGACGGAACTCAAACCCCGCATCAATCCCGACGCGGTTCGCCTGATGAAGGCGCAATACGGCGTCGATATGGAGCTCACGCAGCGCTCCAAGCTCGTCTCCGACCTGCCGCCCATCGACGTGGTGATCACGATGGGATGCGGGGTGCAGTGCCCCTATCTGCCCGCCGAACTGCGCGAGGACTGGGGTTTGAGCGACCCGACGGGACAGCCGGACGAGGTGTTTCTAGAGACGATCTCGACGATTGAGGAGAAGATTCTGTCGCTGAAAGAACGCCTGAAAGGCGCGTAAACGGGCGAACAAAGCACAAAAACTTAAGTAAACCCAAAAGGCGGAGCGCATTGCGTTTCCGCCTTTTTTCTACAAAATTAGAGCGTGCATTCTGAACGAATGTTCGGTATAATAATACAAGTTCGACCCGCAAAAACATGCGTTTGCATTGTCGGAATTCCATAACAATGGAATTATTATAATTTTTCGAAGATAACGTGATGTACTCTTTTCATACCACGTGAAAGGGGTAATAAAAATGAAGAACGGAAACTATAATTTTAGCAACCTCGACAGCAACATGTTAATCGCCGCGGTGAAAAAAGCAAAAGAGAACCTAAAAACGGCAACCAACCAGATTGCGAAAGCACCGAAAGATGATTTTGTGAACCCAGATGTTAAGGTAACGGACAATCCGCTGAAGCTGAAACAGGATCAAGTTGAAAGACGGCTGAATGAGGCGGATCGTGCTTACTTCTCGACGAAGAACCAAGAGAATAAGGACGGTGGGACAAACGGACGCACACCAACGATGAGCGAGGTTCAAAAAGATGAAGAGGGTGTGCGGTCAAGATATAAGGAAGGCATAAGACCAGAATATCATATACCGACTATGAGTGAGATTCAAAAGAATGAACCTGGTGTTAGGCTAGAGTTAATACAAGACCAGAAGGATCGTGAAGATCATCTTTGGGAAACATTGTTTGATGAGCCATATGATGAAAGTACCGATGCTGATTTTGATTCGACTCCATTATCCCCAGTTCAATTTACCGGTGTATCACCTGAAGAACAGCGCAGGAGATATGATGCAGCTATGAAAAGAGCGGCACAAGCGATTGATGATTTCTATGGATATTTGAATTCATCAAAAATTGATATCTACAACTTGACAGAAGAGCAGAAAGAAATTGTCGAGCAAGTGAAGAAGGAGCTATCAAAACAAGCGGTACTCGGAATTTTGACCAAAGAAGAGAAAGGACGAATAATCCGCGAGACAACGTTTTATCTTTATTCGAGTACTGAGTCCGCAAATGGGGATCCATACCCAGTGGTAATTGAACTTAAAGATCCCAAGCATTATACGCAGCTAATGATTCCAGAACTCGGGTCAATCCAAACAGATGGGCTAAGTGCGTCGGACATGAAAGCGATTCTTTATTATGGAAGACAATACTCGCAGAATGAAGAGCAGAATGAGATTTATGCGCAACAAAAAGCATATAAAGAAGAAGTCTTCTTGGAGGAAGTCGAGAAGTACAACAGAGACCTAAGAAGTGGTGCGGTAAAAGTGGGGGAGTTTCAAGAGTATTATGATCGGGCGATGAAGAAGATTTATGAAACTTGTGTGATGCCGATACCTGTTAAAGACAAAAAGGGCAATGTGGTTGAAACTGTCGCAATTGGAGACTTGATAGCACCTTATGATGATTCGTTTGGCGCAACGATTGCATTAAATGCACTTGAAAAACTAGGAACATCCTACGACGCGATGGATTGTGAACAGCTTGTAAAATGGGCAGTTGCGCAAGAGAATCCTGATTGGGGTAAATATGGAATTGGTAGTAACGCATATTATCAAAGCACAAGAACAAAACCCATTTTGTATGCTGAAAATGAAAAGGATTCAATATTGGCTGAAGATTTGAAAACCGGAGACCTTTTATACTGGAAAAACAATCACGGAGAGATTGTGCACACGGCAATCTATCTTGGAAACGGATATATGATTGAATCCGCTGGGACAGTAAAGGTTACGCCATTTAGAGAAAGAACAAATTATGGTGATGGGGAATATTCTTTTTTAGCACAGGTGAATGAATTAGATGAGGAGAGACTTAATGAGAATGTTGAAAAGAACAAAAATAAACATTAGAAACACTTTGCTATCTATAATTATGCTGATATTCCTGTTGATTCTTCCCGCATACTCGCACGCTGAGGATGTTGATTATGTTCAATCAGGCGACGGTTGGAGCATCAGTGCCGACGGTGTGATGAAGATTGAAAGCAACGAAGGATGGGCGAATTGTCTGAAAGATGGGTTTGAGGATAACGTTCGGGAATTGATTATCGGCAAAGACGTGACGAGATTTCGTATGTATAGTTTGCCGGAAGACTTGCCGAGCGAGGACTTTTTTGGCCCAGAAGACATTATAACCTATAGTGTATCCGGCAATCCAATTTATGATTTCAAAGAGATTAGAAGTCTGTTCCCTTCAATGATAGGTGTTGAGGATGAGAATTCTGTCTTTCGTGTCGTCGATGGGCTCCTAATCAATACAGTTACAAATGAGTTGGTGCTTTCGGAAATGGGCGCATCGGATGTTGAAATACCAGAAGGAGTAAGAACAATTACAAAAGGCGCTTTCTATAGAAGACCTTTGAAATCGGTTCAGTTTCCAACCTCACTTGAAAGTATCGGTGAATACGCTTTTGCAAAATGTGAACATTTAACAAAGATAGATTTACCTGATTCGATTAGAGAACTGAGCGAAGGCGCCTTTTCAATGTGCTCGAATCTGGAGCATGTGACACTTTCACAAAACCTCAGCGTGATAGGGAAATATGCATTCGATTCGTGTTTGATTCAACAAATTGAGATTCTATCAAATGTCAAAGAAATCGGTGGGTGGGCGTTTTCTAGATGCGAACAACTGAAGCAAGTCAAATTGACTGCTGGTATACAGACAATCTCAAGAAGCGCTTTTAGCGGTTGCAAGCAACTACAAAGCATCAACTTGCCGGAAGGATTGACTTCAATTGGCGAAGCTGCGTTTGACGGTTGTTATAGCCTAAAACGGGTGATACTACCTGACTCGTTAGAGCTGATCGGTCACAAATCCTTTTGGGGTTGTAAACTTGCCGTTTTACGAATTCCGGCAAAACTTACTTTTTTAATTTACGATGCGTATCATTGGGAGTTTATTGTGAATTCCCATACCATGAGAGACAAAAGCTTTAAACTCTCTTCTGCTGACACTGTTATTTTTTCCGGAAACGATTATGATTTTGGATATCGTGCGATTTCTTACGCCAAAAACGTCTACTTCCTCGGCAAACCGCCGGAGGACGTCGGTCAGATTCTCGACGAGGACTCGGTGGAAAAGATCTACTGCTCGGACGAATTCGAGTTTGCGTGGACGCGCTCGAGCGTCGCAAGTTGGGTGCGGCAGCGGCTGACGATTCTGCCCGCGGCTGAGATCAACGCATGGGCGGAAACGACGATCAACACCACGCCAGTGCCAACGTTCACGCCGATGCCGACGTATGAGGGAATGAGTCTCGTGAACACGCCCGAACCAAAGCCCACGCCGCAAACTTCGGCTACGCCCACGCCAACCGCAGAGCCGGAGAAGCAGGCGGCTGACCCGTTCCTGTTCGCGTTCGCGGGCGTGCTTGCGGTGGTTGCCGCAGGGATCGTGGTCTTGGCGGTAAAAAGCCGAAAGCCGAAGAGGAAAACAAAAAAGAAAAGCGCATAGCTTGATCAACGAGTCATACCAAAGGAGCCACTGTATGCCAAAGAAAGCCAAAGCTCTCGTCATGGGTCTGTTTCTCGTGCTCGTCGGGGTCGCTTGCGTTGCACTGCCCGCGGGAAAGGCGCATGCCGATTGGGATGTGACCTATGAGCCATATGGAGGAAATGGCTGGAGTATGTCGGCCAGTCGCGTTTTGACGATTGAAAGCAACGATGGATGGATCGATTTCCTCAGGCATGGCATGATCGATAATTACCACTGGATAAAACCAGAGGAGATCAATGAGCTGGTGATTGGGAAAGATGTAACAAGCTTCCGAATGTATAATCTACCTCACGAGTTGCCGACGCCTGATTTTTTCAGCAAAGAAGATATTCTTGGGTACGATGCGAGTGGGCAACCACACTATGACTATCCGATTTCGATCAACCTTCTGCCATTGAAGATTTCAGTAGAAGAGGGGAATACTATCTTTCGTGTGATTGATGGGCTTTTGATCAATATGGAAACGAAGGAACTCGTCATGGCAGAATTGGGAGTTTATGATGTTAAAATACCCGAAGGCGTGATGGCAATCACATGTGGAGCGTTCAAAGCCAAGAGAGTTCGATCTGTCCAGTTTCCTTCCACAATTCAAACGATCGGAGAGAGCGCCTTTTTATCTTGTCAAAACCTCAAAGGTATTTCGCTGCCTGATAGCATAACAGAAATCGGTGTAGGCGCATTTGACAATTGCAACAATCTGTCGGATGTAAAATTACCTCTTGGACTTAGCTCGATAGAAACGAGTTCTTTTGGATGGTGCGCAATACAATACATTGAAATTCCTTCAAGCGTTGAGAAGATCGAAAATGGAGCTTTTGCCCGCTGCAAACGACTAAAGCAAGTTGACATACGGGGCGAGGTGAAGGAGATCGGAGGTGGTGCATTTTATGGTTGTAGCGCACTCAACCTCATCCGCCTTCCGGAAGGGCTTGAATTCGTCGGAACAGGAGCTTTTGAGCTCTGCGAGAACTTGCGAACGATAATTCTTCCCGATTCACTCCAGCAAATCGGACCGGAAGCATTCTCTGGTTGCTCGCTGTCGTTAATGCGCATACCTGATAGCTTGGTAATACCGACTTATGATAACCTAAAATTTGAATATCAAGTAAATCCTAATGCGAAAACGGATAAGAGCTTCGACCTTTCCTCCGTCGACACCGTCATCCTCTCCGGTAGCGACTATGACTTCGGCTACCCCGCAATCACAAACGCCAAAAACGTCTACTTCCTTGGTACGCCGCCGGAGGACGTCGGTCAAATTCTCGACGAAGACTCGGTAGAGAAGATCTACTGCTCGGACGAATTCGAGTTTGAGTGGACGCGCTCGTCCGTCGCAAGCTGGGTGCGGCAGCGGCTGACGATTCTGCCCGCGGCTGAGATCAACGCGTGGGCGGAGACGACGATCAACACCACGCCGGTGCCGACGAACACGCCGAAACCCACTTTTACGCCCACACCGGAATCGACTTCCAAGCCCACGCCGACATTCCTGCCGACCGTTTCTCCTGCGGAAACCGCAGAGCCGGAGCAGAAGACGGTTGACCCGATCATTATCCTGCTCGCAGTATTCATTGTAGTTGTGATCGCGGCGGTGGTTCTGCTGATCTTGAAGCCTTGGGCGAAAAAGAAGAAGTGCCGCAAGAAGCGCAGGACGGCGCCGCAGCTGCCGGAAGGCACGCCGACACCAAAAGAAACGCCGGAGATCAAGAGCACGGACAAACTGGACTAATGCAAAGAGCGCGCAGCATGACTGCGCGCTCTTTTTGGCTATTGACAATTGCTGATGGAGTATTATAATGACCATAAAAGAAATAATAGTCAGAATAAACGGAGTTGAGTGAATGCCGAAGACGTTTTCCGAAAGTGAACGGGTTTATATTAAGGAGCGGCTGAAAGCGGAAGCGCGCAAATGCCTCGCGACGTACGGAATTCGCAAGACGACGATCGACGAGCTGGTCAAACGCGTCAATATCCCGAAAGGGACGTTCTATTTGTTTTACGAATCCAAGGAGCGGCTGCTGTTTGAAGTGATCATGGATTTTGACAAAGAAGCACAGGCGCAGTTGCTGCAAGAGGTTGCCGCGCTGCCCGGCGTACCGGATGTTGATGCATTTACGGATATCATTCTGCGATTCTATCGGCAGCTGGATCAGTCGTTTCTACCGCGACTGATGCAAAATGGCGAACTGGAATACTTCATGCGAACCGTGCCGCCGGAGCTTTCGCGGCAGCATGCAGAGCGGGACAAGGATGCGATGGGGCAGATGTTCGCCGCATTTCCCGGCATGCAGCCGGAGCGCGCCGCTGTGCTCAGCGCGGCGTTTCGGGGTGTGTTCCTGACGCTGCTCTTTAAAAAGGAGATCGGGGAAGAGATCTATGAGGAAGCGCTTCGCGTGTTGATTCGCGGCGTCGCGCTGCAACTCTTGGAGAAAAAATAGTAGCTCAATATTTAAAGCAATAGGGGGATTTGTATGGCTTACGCAATCGAGACCAAGAAACTGACCAAGTACTATGGCAAAGCGCGCGGGATTGTCGATGTGGACCTATCCGTGGAGGAGGGCGAAATCTTCGGCTTCATCGGGCCAAACGGCGCGGGAAAGTCCACGACCATCCGGACACTGCTGGGGTTGATCAAGAAGTCCGGCGGCTCAGCGACGATCTTCGGCATGGACTGCGAAAAGGACAAGGTGAAGATTCTCTCCGAGGTCGGATATCTGCCCGGCGAAGTGTTTTATTATGACAACATGCGCGCCATCGACCTGCTGCGCTATTCGGCGAGCTTTTATAAGAAGGACTGCACCAAGCGCATTGCGGAGCTTGCGGACGCGCTCTCGCTCGACCTGAACAAAAAGATCGAGGATATGAGCCTCGGCAACAAGAAGAAGGTCGGCATCGTACAGGGGCTGCTGCATGCGCCGCGCCTGATCATCCTCGACGAGCCGACCAGCGGCCTCGACCCGCTCATGCAGCGGACGTTCTTTGACCTCATCCAGCGCGAAAACGAGCGCGGGGCAACCGTGCTCTTCTCCTCGCACATCCTGGGCGAGGTGCAGCGCATCTGCGACCGGGTGGCAATCATCAAAGACGGGCGCATCGTAGACCTGCGCAGCATCGACGACCTGCGCAAAAACTCCTATAAAAAGGTGAGTTTTACCGCGGAGAATCCCTCCGCCGGGTTTATGTTGCCGGGCGCGCGGCAGATGACAACGGATGGCGCGACGACGAGCTTCCTCTACAACGGAGACATCAACGCACTGCTGCAAACGCTTGCGGCAATCCCGCTGGTCAATGCGGACGTGAGCGAGCCGGAGCTGGAGGAGATATTCCTGCATTACTATGAGGACGGGGAGGCGGCAAAATGAACGTCTTCCGTCTTGGAATGACTATTCGCTGCAACAGGAGGAGAGAACGATGAACGTCTATCGTTTTGAGTTGCGGCGCGCCTGGGTGGGGGCTGCGGTCTGGACGCTTGTGATGACGGGGCTACTCTGCGGGTTGATCGCCGGCGCGCTTCCTGCCTTTCTGGAGAGCCGTGTGGCTGTGGAAAACATGCTAAAGAGCTTTCCGCCCGCGTTTGCTGCGGCGTTTGGCTTGCAACTGGACAATCTCTTTAGCTTCGGCGGATTCTATGCGTTCGGGTTTCTCTACTACTCGCTCTTTGGCGCGATCATGGCCTCCGGCATCGGGTTGGATCTGTTTTCGCGGGAAAAGCGAGAGAAGTGCATGGATTTCCTCTTGACCAAACCCCGCGCGAGAAGCCGCCTCTTTGGCGAGAAGCTGCTCGCCGCGCTCACGCTGCTATTTGGCTCCAACGCGGTGTTTATCGCGGCGTCGCTGCTGCTTTATCGCGCCTATGCACCGGCACCACTGCAGATTGGACACGCGCTGCTGGCGACAAGCTCGCTGCTCTTGACGGAGCTGCTGTTCTTTGCCATCGGGGCCTGCGTTGCGGTGTTTGCGAAAAAGGTGCGCTCCGTTTCCGGCACGGCGACGGCAATCGGCTTTGCGGGCTTTCTACTCAGCGCCCTCTATAGCCTGCTGGAGGAGGAGAAGCTGCGCTACATCACGCCGTATAAGTATTTCGACGCGGCAAAGGCCTTTTTCGAAGGTTCGTTTGAGGTGAACTATGCGCTCACCGGTGTCGCCATCGCGCTCGTGCTGATGGTTTCTGCCTATGCGCGCTATACCCGCGCGGACATTCCCGCACTGTAAGAGGAGGAAACGGATATGAATCTGATTCGTAAAGAGTTGAAATCCGGTCTAAAGCCGTTCCTCTTTTGGACGTTGGGATTGTTTGCGTTTGTCTTCGCGGGCATCGTGAAGTCCAGCGCGGCGCTCACACAAGGGCAGCTCATGACCGACCTGATCAGCAAATTCCCGCGTATCGTGATTGCCGCAATGGGCATGGCAAACGTGGATATCTCGCAATTCGGCGGTTTTTACGCGGTGCTGTTGCAGTATATCTTCGTGCTGGCTGCGGTCTATGCCGCGCATCTTGGCAGCGGAGCGGTCTCGCGGGAGAGCGTGGACAAAACCTATGAGTTTCTCTTCACCAAGCCCCGCTCGCGCTCGTTCATCCTCGCGCGCAAGCTGCTCTCCGCGCTAGTATTCTTGACGATGTTTGCATGCCTGAACATGGTGTTCTCGCTGCTTGCGGTGCAGCAGCTTGGGCTGGCCGGCGATTATACCGCGCTGTTTGCCCGCTTCACGCTTGCGCTTTGGCTGGTGGGGCTTGTGTTCTTTTCACTCGCCGCCATGTTCGCCGCGAGTTTTCGCGTGGCGGAGCACGGCGCGCGGGCGGGTAACCTCGGCGTACTCGGCGCATATGCGCTAGCCGTGGTTTACGATCTGGTTGAGCAGCCGGGCGTGCTGCGCGTGTTTACGCCGTTTCGGTATTTTCTCAACAGCGAACTCATCGCGGGCACGGTTTCCTGGCTCTATGCCGGACTTTGCCTCATCCTGAGTGCATTGTTCCTGCTGGTTGCGTTCCGCCGCTTTGAAAACCGCGATCTGGGTGCGTTGTAAATAAGCTCTGACGTGACAAAACGGAAAATTCTTTTCAAACCTTCCGCAAAACCGCCCGATCTGCGAGGCAATCGCTTTCCGGGCGGATTTTTTTGTGGTAACATCAGGCAGATTCAACCACAAATACTAGGACGGAGATAAACGACTAACGCGATGGATTTTCTCAACTTGGTTTTCTGGAACAACACGGTTCTTGACTATATCATCTTTCTGGGGGTGCTTGCGCTTGGCGCCGTGCTGATCTTCGCGACGGGTAGGGTCGCGCTCAGGCGCATCGCGGCGCATCACGAAAAGACGCAGTCACCTTATGCGCTGCTCTTCCTCTCCGGCATCAAGCAATACCTGCTGCCGACCGCGTATTTTACGTTGTTTTACGCCTGCACGCGGATGCTGACGCTGCACGAGAAGCTCGAAAACATCGTCCGGACACTCTCGGTGCTGTTTGCCATCGTGATGGGCGCGATGTTTCTTGCCTCGCTTGCCGCGCTGTTTTTCACCAAGCTCGGCAAAGGCAAGGGGGACGGCGCTTCGCTTGCCATCAAGTGGCTCATCCGCCTGAGCAAGGCCGTCATCTGGGGCGTCGCGCTGATCCTGTTTCTCGACAACATCGGGGTCAAGATCACGTCGCTCGTCACCGGCCTCGGCATCGGTGGGGTGGCGCTTGCGTTTGCGGCGCAGAGCGTGCTTTCGGATATCTTTTGCTTTTTCACGATCTTCTTTGACAAGCCGTTTGAGATCGGCGATTTCATCATCGCGGGCGACCACATGGGCACCGTAGAGCACATCGGGGTTAAGACCACGCGCCTGCGCGCCATCGGCGGGGAGCAGCTGATCGTCTCCAACGCAGACCTCACCGGCTCGCGCATTCGCAACTATAAGACCATGCAGCAGCGCCGCGTGAGCTTTACGCTGGGTGTGACGTATGACACGCCCTCGGAAAAGCTCGAGGCGATTCCGCAGATGATTCGAAAGATCGTCGAGGAGACAGAGGACACGACGTTTTCCCGCACGCACTTTGCGTCGTTTGGTGCCTACAGCCTCAATTTTGAGGTGGTCTACTTTGTGCTGGGTGCGGACTATGACCGCTATATGGATCTCAACCAGCGCATCAACCTCGGCATCAAGAACGGGTTTGAGCAACTTGGTGTGACGTTCGCGCTCCCGACGTCGATGGTGCAGGTGCGCGGGGAGCAGGCATCGGGCGAGAAATAGCCGGACGGATTCCTAAAATCAATCGAATCAAACAATAAGACGGGTGGGATTGTTCAATCCTCCCGTCTTTGTTTATCAGTCTCTTGAGCCATCGGTTCCGCGTTTGCTGCCTGATTTTTGCAACGCTTTGCTCATCTTGGCAATTTCGGTGAAGCGCTGCTGCTTGAGCTTGAGATAGTCCGCCTGACTGGCCGCATATTGCGATTCCTTTTGCAGCTTATGATAGCTCTCAAAGCGGGAGAGTGGCAGCTCGCCAGAGGCGATTGCCGCCTGCACCGCGCAGCCCGGCTCGCGCTCGTGGCTGCAATCGGAAAAGCGGCAGAGCGGGAAATACTGCTCCACATCCGCAAACGATTCGTGAAGGCCTGCGGAAGCATCCAGCATGCCCAGCTCGCGCATGCCCGGCGTGTCAATGATCATCACGCCGCTGTTGAGGCGGATGAGCTGGCGGTGCGTGGTGGTGTGGCGGCCCTTGCTGTCGTCCTCGCGAATCTCCTTGACCGCCATGACTTCTCCGCCCGCAAGCGCGTTGACAAAGCTGGATTTTCCCACGCCTGAGCTGCCCAATAGCACGATGGTCTTGCCCGGCTTGAGATAGGCATTGAGCGCGTCAAACCCGAAGCCCGTCCTTGCGCTGACGGCGAAGACATCGACCCCGGCGGCAACGCGCAGGATGGCGTTCATCTGCTCTGCGTAGGAGTCCACCAGATCCGCCTTGGTGAGCACCACGACGGGCACCGCGCCGGACTGCCACGCCAGCGTCAGATAGCGCTCCAGCCGCTTTGGGTTGAGGTCGTGGTTGAGCGACTGCATGATAAACACGCTGTCAAAGTTTGCCGCAACCACCTGATCTCCTTCGCCCAGCGTGGGATTTTTGCGGGCAAAGAGGGAGCGGCGCTGGAGCGTCTGCGTGATCACGCTATCGCCCAGTTCGTTGTAGGCAATCAGCACAAAATCCCCCGTGGTGGGGAATTCTTCTGTTCCGCCGTTGAAATAGACGGCGGACTTCAGCCGACCGAAGCACTCTCCCCGGTCACAAACGAGCGCGTAACGCTCCTTGTGTACCGCGGTGACGCGCGCGGGGATTTCGGAAATCAACCCCCGCGCTTCGAGTGCCGCGTGCATGGCGGGTGTGAATCCATAGGCTTCCAGCCCCGCCGGACTGTTCATCTTGCTGTCCTCAGTATCGTTGCGAGCAGGTGCTTAAACGAGCGCTGCGGCCTTGCGGGCGTCTGCGCGTCATAGGCCTGCTGCTTTGATGCGCAGCCCTTACAGGGATGCTGCGCAAATGCGCTGCCGAATTGTCCGGCGTTCAGCGTCGACCCCTGCGCGGGGGACGCGAGATGATTATGTTGATCAGGATGCATGGTTCCCTCCCAATTTTTGGTTCGTCGCTTTCGGCGCAACTGCGTCAGCGTCAGGCGGAATACCGCCCCGCTGAGCGCGCGCTCAAGGTCGAAGTCCGGCATTTGCCGGAGCGTCAGTGCGCCCGATGGCGAAAAGGCAAAACGAATCTCGCTCATGTGCGCAGTACCCCCTCGATGAGGGTCATAAAGAGTCCCTTTGCGCGTGTGGGAGCGGATTGTTTGGCGGAGCGCGCGTTTCTCCCGCGGCGCTTGCCGGATGTCGCCTTTTCTGCATAGGTCAAGGCGCGGTGTTGATAATTCTGTCTCATGGACGCTTCCAACGAAGGATTCGCGGACATGATGTAAAGATCGGTTAACATGGTTTCCTCCAGTAAATTCTGATGTCGTCGTGTGTCTGGCATGTCTGCCGTCAGGTTTCCTGTGTGCGTGGTGCCGCGCGGCAGCGCAAACGCATGTTGCGCGCTGTTCGGGAGCACCGGGGCAAAGATTGCAGAATGTTTATCCATCTGCGTGTACCTTGCCGAGCACGAAGGATGCACCTGGTTGCTTCGGGGAGCAGAAAGCGCGGGTCATTCCGGCGCGGCTCTCCTTGTGTGCGGTTTCTTTGCCTGCGGTAACGGCGCAGCCAAGCGCGCGAAGTCTCATGTTCGTCTCCTTCATCAGAAGGGCAGACGGTAAATCATTTGTGTAAGTCATAATCTCTCTCCTTGCGCTGTCTTGCGCGGTCGTTTGAGGTAAAGGGCATAAAAATAGCCGTGACAGGCAGCCCACTCGGGACTGCTCTCACGGCTGAATCGGTGTTATGCGCGCTCTTGTTTGCAAACAAAAACGAGCACATCCGATCGATATGCCCGTAAAAAATACAGTTCTTCGAAAGGTTCTGCTGACAGACGCGCTGGCTACTTCACGATAGGTATTCGAAAGAAAGTGGTCGAAAACCGTTGTTATTGCTGCTCGTGATAAGCGCTGCGTCTGACGTATTCAGTTGTTAGGCTTTCGCCACCCTGACCTTGCTCAGCATTTGTAACTATTTCCCCTTTCCGATTCCGCATGCACATTTCTGCTCGTTTGCGGATCATTACGGGCAGAGTATAGCATGCAATTTTCTTTGAATGCAAGAGATTTTTTCGAAAAAAATCATATATTTTCGCGAGATCGGCTGAAAAGCTTGTATATACTCTAATAAATAAAAAAATCCGGCCGTAAAGCCGGAAAATCGGTCAAATTGGTTGGATTCAGCGAACCAGCGCGCCCGCGCCGTAGACTGCGCCGACGCAGAGCACGACGCTAAGCAGCATATACAACACAGCTGTCCAGAGCTTGCCGCCTGATAAAAGTCCCTGCGCCTCCAGCGCAAACGTGGAGAACGTCGTGAACCCGCCGCAAATGCCAACCTTGAGAAACAGCAGCGTGCGCGGGTCGAGGGAGGGTGAGCGCCCGGCCAGCGCCATGATCAGCCCGAGTGCGAACGCGCCGAGCACATTGATGCCGAGCGTGACGAGCGGAAAGCCGCTCTCATGCCGCAGGGGAATGAGGCTGACGAGATAGCGCAGAACAGAGCCGACAAAGCCGCCGACACCGACAAACAGACAGTTCAGAATCATCGCCAAAATAATACTCTCCGGAAAATTTGATACACGCGTGCAGGTGCATACGTTGAAAAAAGCATACCATGGATCAGTGGTTCTGAAAAGTGTTTGCAGGATAGAGAAAAAGCAGCCCGCGAAAGCGGGCTGCAAAGTTGCGCGTGAGATGCTATAGTTTGAGTTCGACTTTGACAGGAGAAACGCCCGTCAACGCGCGGCTGCGCGCGTCCGGCTGGCTTGTGCCGACATAGAGCGAATAGCGCCCGCCGGGGAAGAGGCGGTTGCCCGCGTCGTCCACCACCGTCAGAGAGGCGGGAGCGACGGAGAACGAGAGCTCTTTCGATGCGCCTGCCTCCAGCGAGACACGCGCAAACCCGCAAAGAATCGGGTTCGGCGTTGCGTGCGGGGAATCTTCCGCGCGGATGTAGAGCTGCACGACATCTTCCGTGGCGACCTTGCTCATGTTTTGCACGCTAGCGTGGACGAGTAATCCTCCGTCAGCCGCTTGTTCCGCGGAGGCGGCGAGCACGCGCACATCGCCATAGGTCAAACCAAAGCCAAAGGGATAGAGCGGCGTGCGGCTGAGGTAGCGATAGGTGCGCCCTTGCATAGAATAGTCCGTAAACTCCGGCAGATGGGCGAGGTCTTCGTCGTGATAAAACGTCACCGGCAGCTTGCCGGAGGGGGAACGCCTGCCAAAGAGCAGGTCGGCAACCGCCTTGCCGCCGCGCGCGCCGGGATACCAGGCGCAGAACACCGCGTTTGCCCGCTTGTCGGCCACTAAGAGGTCGATAGCGCTGCCCGCGATCAACACGACGACGGTAGGCTTGCCGACGGCAAGCACGCGCTCCATGAGCTCGCGCTGCACATCCGGCAGGAGCAGATCCGGCTTGTCGCCCGCCTCCATGCTGTTTCCGTCGTCCGGCGCTTCGCCCTCGAGCGTCTCATCGAGGCCGAGCACGAGCAGCACCGTGTCGCTGTGCCTTGCTACGGTGAGCGCCTCCGCGATACGATCGTTTTCAAACGCCAGCACCTCGGTTTTGCGGCGGTAAAGATCACAGCCGGGCGCGTAGAGAACGCGCACATCGTCCGCGCACTCATCCAGCACGCCTTCGAGAATCGTGACATAGCGAGAAGATGTACCGTGATAGTTTCCGGTCAGCGCCACGCGGCTGTCCGCATTCGGGCCGATGACGCCGAGGGTTTTGAGTTTGTCCTTTTCGAGCGGGAGAATGCCGTCGTTTTTGAGCAGCACACAGCTCTTCAGCGCGGTCTCCTGCGCGAGAGCAAGATGCTCGTTGCACTCCACGGTCTCGTAGGGGATTTTGTCATATTCGCTGCCTTCGCCCATGATGCCGAGCAGATAACGCGTGGTAAACGCACGCTCCGCTGCGAGGGTAACGTGTTCTTTGGTGATCAACCCCTGATCAAACGCGGACTTGAGCTGGAGATAGACCGAACCGCAGTTGATGTCGCAGCCGTTTTTCATCGCGAGAGCCGCGCTCTCCTCTGGGCTGCTGGTCACGCCGTGTCCGGTGTGGAAGTCGATCAGCGCCCAGCAGTCGGACACCACGAATCCCGCAAAGCCCCATTTGCTGCGCAGAATATCGACCAACAGCGTCTTGCTGCCGCAGCAGGGCTCGCCGTTGACACGGTTGTATGCGCCCATGACGCTCTCGACGTTAGCGTCCTTCACCAGCGCCTCAAACGCGGGCAGATAGGTCTCCCACATGTCTTTTTCCGTGGCGATGGCGTTGAAGTGGTGGCGAATCGCCTCAGGTCCGCTGTGCACAGCGTAATGTTTGGCGCAGGCGCTGGCGGTCATGACATCGCCTTCGCCCTGCATGCCTACGACAAACGCCTTGCCGAGCTCCGCGGTGAGATAGGGGTCTTCGCCCAGCGTCTCGTGTCCTCTGCCCCAGCGCGGGTCGCGGAAGATGTTGATGTTCGGGGAGAAGAATGTCAGTCCCTTATAGATGTCCCGGTCGTCGTGCTTTGCAAATTCGTTGTACTTTGCGCGGCCTTCCAGCGCGGTTGCGTGGCTCACCGCTTTGAGTTCCGCGCGGTCAAACATCGCGGCTAGCGCAATCGCCTGCGGAAAGCTCGTGGCAACGCCCGCGCGGGCAACGCCATGCAGACCTTCGTTCCACCAGTTATAGGCGGGGATGCCAAGCCGCTCGATGGCGGGCGCGCCGTAGACCAACTGCGACATCTTCTCTTCCAGCGTCATTCTGGCAACGAGCGCCTGCGCTTTTGCGTGCGCCGCACTTCTTTGAAACATAGATTACCTCCAGATAAAAATTAGTAGAAAATTAAGTAAGTGATTGTTAAGTACAGATTTGGCTATGCACAGCGTAATCGATTGCGTTCGATGTTTCGTCCGCATCACTTAATTTGTTGCCAAAACCGGTGGAGAAGCGCAACGTTTCGCCCGCTTGCGTTGCGGAAAGCCCCATTGCGGTGAGCACGTGCGAGGGGGAGCGCTCTCCTCCGGCGCATGCTGCACGGGCGGAAACATAGATGCCCGCAGCAGAAAGTAGGGGTAAAAGTCGCTCAGCTGGCACGCCGGGCAGGGTAATATTCAGGATGTGCGGCAGCCGCGGGGCGCCGGCTCCATTGACGCGGGAGGCGGGGAAATGCTGCACGAGCAGATCCGCCAGCCTATCACGCACCGCGCCGGAAGCGGGGATCGTTGCGCAGGAGAGCGCCTTGGCAAACCCTGCGATGGCGGGAAGATTCTCTGTGCCGGGTCGCAGCGCGCGCTCCTGCGAACCGCCAAAAAACAGCGGAACGATGGGGATTTCGTTCCGTACAAATAGAAAACCGATGCCACGCGGACCGCCGGCCTTGTGCGCGGACGTGCTCAAAAGGTCGATTTTGAGCGCACGCACATCGAGCGGAATATGGCAATAGGCGGCGACTGCGTCGCAGTGCAGCGGGATGCGCCGCTCCCGCGTGATGGCGCCCATCTCGCCGATGGGCTGCAAAACGCCGGTCTCGTTGTTGGCGATTTGAAGGCTCACGAGTGCGGTGTCGGGGCGGATTGCATGCGCCAGCGCTTCCGGCGAATAGAGGCCGTTCGCGTCGCATGGAAGAACGGTCAAATCAAACCCTTCGCGCTCCAAAGCGCGCGCAGAGAGAAGAATGCTGTGATGTTCCGTGCTGCCGACGATCAAGTGCCTTTTTTGGCGATTGGCGCGCAAAACACCGAAAAGCGCGAGGTTATTGCCTTCCGTTCCACCGGAAGTGAAAACGATTTCGTCCGTCTCCGCGCCGATCGAGCAGGCGAGGTCGAGGCGGCTTTTGTGCAGCAGTTTTTTTGCCAAATAGCCAAATGTATATAATGAGGAAGGATTACCGTAGTATTCGCGCGAAACAGAGTCCATCTCGTCGAGAACGGCGGGGTAAACGGGGGAGGTTGCCGCATGGTCGAGATAGATCATTTTCCCGTGTTTCGCTCCTTTTTCGTTCTGCCCTATTATTCTGCCCCATAGGCGCGCTTAAGTCAATAGAATCGCTGCGAAATTAAGCTTAACCAAATTAATTTCAAAATCAATCTTGACTTAAACTTAAGCAGAACCTATAATGATTGTGTCACATCCTTGTACACTTCGTGACGATTTCATGATTCAAACAAAAACCGAATCGAATAGCTCCCGTTGTGTACATTTGTGGCGCAATTTTAAAGGAGGAGTATCAGGAAGCAATGAAAAAGACAATCGCGATCATTCTGTCTCTCGTGCTGGCACTGGCCACGTTGGCCGCTTGCGCGCCCGCGCCCGCCGCGGAGGAACCCGCTGCTGAAGCGCCTGCCACCGAAGCAGCGACCGAAGCCCCTGTTGCCGAAGAACCCGCAGCAGAAGGTGACAAGGTCATCAACATCTACACGTTCACGGACGAAGTTCCCAAGATGCTTGAGAAGTACATCGAAATGCATCCGGATTTCGGCTACACCATCAATGCGACCATCATCGCCACCACCGATGGTCTCTACCAGCCGGCCCTCGACCAGGCTCTGGCCGCAGGCGGTAAAGATGCCCCCGACATGTACTGCGCAGAATCCGCGTTCGTTCTGAAGTACACGCAGGGCGACATGAGCAGCTATGCTGCTGCGTATGCTGACCTCGGTATCGATGTCGCAGCCGCAGTTCCGGCAGCTGAAATCGCACAGTACACCATCGACATCGGCACCCGTCCGAGCGACAGCGCTCTCGTCGGCCTTGGCTATCAGGCAACCGGCAGCGCGTTCATCTATCGCCGTTCGCTCGCGATTGACACTTGGGGAACCGATGATCCCGCCGTCGTTGCCGACAAAATCGGACCGGGCTGGGATAAGTTCTTTGCAGCCGCCGCCGATCTGAAGGCGAAGGGCTACGGCATCGTCTCTGGTGATGGCGACATGTGGCACGCAGTGGAAAACAGCTCCCCGACCGGCTGGATCGTCGACGGTAAGCTGAACATTGACCCCGCTCGTGAAGCGTTCCTCGATCTGTCCATGCAGCTCAAAGAGGGCGGCTATTACAATGACACCCGTGACTGGCAGGAAGCATGGTTTGCTGACATGGCAGGCACCGGCGCACAGCCGACATTCGGTTTCTTCGGCCCCGCTTGGCTGATCAACTACGTCATGGCCGGCAACTCCGGCGGCACAGCTCCTGGCGAAGGCACCTATGGCGATTGGGCTGTTTGCAACCCGCCGATCGGCTTCTTCTGGGGCGGCACGTGGGTTCTGGCCAACAAAGACACCGCTAAGGCGGAAGCAGTCGGCCAGCTCATCGAATGGATCACCCTTGACACCAGCGAAGAAGGTCTGCAGTATAAGTGGGCCAACGGCACGCTCAACGGCGAAGGCGGCACGAAAGACACCGTTGCTTCCGGCGTTGTCATGGCCAAGTCCAATGGCGAACTCCCGTTCCTCGGCGGTCAGAACATGTTTGACGTGTTCGTTCCGGCCAACCAGTTCGCAAACGGCAAGAACCTGACCCAGTATGACGAAACCATCAACAACCTCTGGCGTGACCAGGTCCGTCAGTACACCGCCGGCAACCTCACCCGCGACGAAGCGATTGCCGCGTTCAAGCAGGCTGTTGTCGATACACTGGGCATCGAAGCCAACTAAAAGGCAACTGTTTTCACCGAACTAAAATTGGTATATGATGGGTGTGGACGGACGGATTGTTACCGTCCGTCCACACCCGCATCAACCGGACCAAATCTGTGCCATAGGGGGAAGCGGCTATGCCTCTCAAACAAGAAGGTAAACCCAAGATCAAAGGCGTAAGCTACGCCAAATACGGCTATCTGTTCAGCCTGCCGTTCATCGTTATTTTTCTGGTTTTTATGCTGTATCCGACGCTTTTCACCGCCATCATCGGTTTTACGGATTTCAAGGGCGTTGTAGCAACGTCATTTAAGTTTCTGGAGCACCCGTTTGATAACTTTGCCAGCATTCTGGCAAACAAGACATTCCGGGCATCTCTGGTCAATACCGTCGTTATCTGGGTCATGAACTTCATTCCCCAGATCGGACTGGCGCTGCTGCTCACGGCTTGGTTCACCAACCGCAGCCGGAGGATCCGCGGACAGGGCGCGTTCAAGGTTCTCTTTTATCTGCCGAACATCATCACCGCGGCTACCGTGGCGATTTTATATGGGGTCATCTTCGCATACCCCGTTGGCCCGATCAACGACATTTTGCAATCGCTGCATCTGATTACAAAACCGTTTGATTTCTCAACCAGCCCATGGGCCGCGAAGTTTGTCGTTGCGTTCATCCAATTCTGGCAGTGGTATGGCTATACCACGATCATTCTCATCTCCGGCGTTCTGGGCATCAACCCTGAACTCTTCGAGGCGGCGGAGATCGACGGCGCATCGCCGCGGCAGACGTTCTTCCAGATCACACTGCCCTGCATGCGCACGATCCTGATCTTCACGCTGATCACAAGCCTCATCGGCGGCTTGAACATGTTCGATATTCCCAAGCTGTACATCTGGAACGGCGGACCTGCAAACGCAACCATGACCACGAGCGTGTTCATCTATGCGCAAGCGTTCTCCGGCACCTATCTGTATAACAAAGCGGCGGCGGCGAGCATGATCATGTTTGTGATCATCGCGATTCTCTCTGCCTTTACCTTCTTCCTCATGAAGGATCGCTCGGAAGCACGTTCAAAACGCGCAATCAAGCGCATAGAGAAACTCCGGAAGGGGGCGGCAGCATGAGAAACAGACGTAAAGTAAGCATTGGCATCTATATCGTTTGCGGGATACTCGCTGTTCTGAGCATCATGCCGTTCTGGATCATGATCGTCAACGCAACACGCAGCACGGTTCAGATTCAGCAACACGCGGTCTCGCTGATTCCGTCGACGCACATTCTGGAAAACTGGAAGGTGCTCACCGGCAAGACCTTTAACCCGCTCACGGGCTTCATGAACTCCGTGATCATCGCAACAGGCGCCACGGCCTGCGCGGTCTACTTCTCTACGTTGACGGCCTATTCGCTGGTTGCGTACGAGTGGAAAATGCGCCAGCCGTTCTTCACCATGATCCTTGCGGTCATGATGATTCCCACGCAGGTCATCAGCATCGGGTTCTATCAGTTCATGTACCGAATCGGTATGACGAACAATCTTCTGGCGCTGATCTTACCTGCCATCGCCGCGCCAATGACGGTGTTCTTCATGCGACAGTACATGCTGCCATCACTCAACCTCGACATTGTCGCATCTGCGCGCATCGACGGCGCGGGAGAATTCCGTACATTCAACAGCATCGTATTGCCGATCATGAAACCCGCGATGGCGACACAGGCGATCTTCACCTATGTGACCACGTGGAACGCCCTTTTTATGCCGATGATTCTGTTGACGAACAAAGACAACTATACCATGCCGATCATGGTCAGCCTCTTAAAGGGCGACATCTACAAGACCGAGTACGGCGCGGTGTATCTGGCGCTGACACTATCTGTCTTGCCGCTGTTCGTCGTATACTTCCTGCTTTCGAAGTACATCATCGCGGGCGTTGCGCTCGGCTCCGTCAAGGAGTAAAATCAAGACAACAGTACGTTCGGGGCGCCTGTCCTCTCGTTGGGACGGGCGCTTTTTCGCTCAAAGGAGGGCATGGCTACCATGAAAGAGCGCTTTCGACAATTGCGCGCAACCTTCACCAACACGCTTTCGTTCCTCGGGGACATCATCCTGCTCAACCTGCTTTTTCTCGTCTGCTCCGTTCCAATCTTCACCATCGGTGCCGCGGCAACCGCCTGCTATGCGGGGGTAAGCCGAACCTTGCAGCGAAAAGAGACGGGGCTTGTCTACCGCGCGTTTTTTGCGGACTTTCGGGCGGCGTTTCGCCAGTCGACAGCGGGATGGCTGCTGCAACTGCTCATTTTCCTCATCCTCGCGGGGGATATCTGGTTTGCAACCGTGTATTCCGAGCCGGACAACAAGTTTTTCCTGATCTTCGCCATCGTCGTCGGAGCGGGTATTTTGATGGGTTCGCTCTGGTTTTACCCGATTGTGGCGCGGTTTCAAAACAAGCTCGGTGCGCAGATCAAAAACGCGTTTCTGCTGGCGTTTGCGCAGTTTCCCAGAACGCTGCTGACGCTGGTGATTTGGATCGTGACGCTTGGGTTGCCGCTCGTCATCTTTGAAGTATATGCCTATCTCGGCTGGCTCTGGCTGCTGGCCGGTGTGTCGCTGCCGATGTATTGGACGGTCAAGCTGTTTCGCAAGACTTTGCAGCTGGATAAAACAAAAGAGGAAGTAACCGTAGAAGATTAGGCGAAACAAGCGGGCAAATCTCTTGCAAGCAAAAAAGCACCGGAAGACCGGTGCTTTTGTTTGTTGTGTGAGCAGTATTACAGGTTTTCGCCGTTGCTTTCAACCACAGCGCGATACCAGAGCGCGCTGTCCTTGGGCTGCCGCTCCAGCGTGGTGTAATCGACGTAAAAGAGGCCGAAGCGTTCCTTGTATCCGTCCGCCCACTCGAAGTTGTCGATCAGGCTCCAGTGGAAGTAGCCGCGGATGTCGATGCCCGCTTCACCCGCGCGTTTGAATTCGCGCAGATAACGCTGCAGAAAATCGATGCGATCCGGGTCGTGCACCTTGCCGTCGAGGTAGAGCTTGTCGTTGCAGCTAAGTCCGTTCTCTGTCACATAGACGGGCAGCTGGTAGCGTTCGTAGATGAATTTGGCGCAATAGTACATCATGCCCGGTGTGATTGCCCAGCGCAGCGCCGTGGTCGGAGAGCCGCGATGGAAGGGGACGTGTTCCGGACCCGATTCGCCCGCGCGGACGACATAAGCGTTGTAGAAGTTGAGCCCGATGAAGTCGATCGGCTGGTGGATGAGCGCCAGGTCTTCCGCCGTGATGTCGGGTGAAATGAAAAACGGATGATCCGGATAGTGACCCAGCAGCGCGGGATCGAGAAACGCATTCTGCGAAAACAGCGAGAACGCCGGGTGCATGCCAAAGGCAAACATCGCCGTTCGCGCGGCCTCGATATCCGCGGCGCTTTCGCTTTCTGGAATACAACCAAGACCGCACGATGCAAGGCCGATCTGCGCCGCGGGGTCGGCGGCACGAACCGCGAGGACCATCATCCCGTGGGCAAGCATGGCGTTGTGCCAGCAGGTGAGCAGCGGCGCGCCCGCAAGGATTTTGCCCGGTGCGTGCCAACCTGCCTCGTAACCAAGCCCGATGAAGCACTGCGGTTCGTTGAGCGTAAAATAATGCTCTACGCGTCCGCGAAAATGCGCGGCAACAACTCCCGCAAACTGCGCGAGAAGCGCGGCAGTCTCACGGTTTTGCCAGCCGCCTTCGTCTTCCAGCACCTGCGGAGTGTCCCAATGAAAGAGCGTGATCCAAGGCGTGATGCCGTTTTGCAGCAGCTGATCGACAACCTTATCATAATAAGCAAAGCCGCGCTCGTTGAGCGTCCGCCCGTCGGGGAAGATGCGCGTCCAGCTGATGCCGAAGCGATAGTTCTTGACGCCGAGGGTGAGCAGCGCGCTCAGGTCGTCCTCAAAGCGATGGAAGCTGTCGCAGGCGATATCGCCCGTGTGCCCCTCATACGTTTTGCCCGGCGTGTGGGAAAACACATCCCAGACGCTCTTCCCGCGTCCGTCTTCGTCGACAGCGCCTTCAATTTGATAGGCCGCGCTCGCCGCGCCCCAAAGAAAATCTTTTGGAAATGACATATCAATACTCCTGCTCATACGATAAGCGAGTCACTTTTTGATAAGAAATTAGATTCTACTATTAGCCCATCACCACTTTGACGGTGCGATCCGACTTGCTGCCGTCAAGCGGGATGATGTTGCCAGCAATCTCTTGTCCGTCGACGTGCAGCGAACGCACACCCTTGCTCACGCCCTCCGGCTTTTCAACCGTGATGTGATAACGCACGCCGCGATAGAGCCGCTCGCACGTGAATCCCTTGATAGAGGAGGGCAGACACGGGTCGATCGAGAGCCCCGTCAGCGTCGGTCGGATGCCGAGGATATACTGGCTGATGTTCATAAAAGTCCATGCGGCGGTGCCGGTGAGCCAGCTGTTCTTGCCCTCACCGAAGGTCGGCGCGTCGCAACCTGCAACCATCTGGCAATAGACATACGGCTCGGTGCGGCGCACATCGCTGATCTCCTCGACATAGGCGGGGCAGGTGCGCGTATACACCTCAAACGCGCGGTCGCCATTGCCCAACACGGTCTCGGCACAGCTGATCCACGGGTTGTTGTGGCAGAAGATGCCCGCGTTCTCTTTGTATCCCGGCGGATAGGAACTGATTTCGCCTAGTTCGACATGATAGCGCGTATAGGCAGGCTGTTGCAGCACGATGCCGTGCTTGGTGTCCAGACGGTCTTTTACGCTCTTGAGCGCGCGTTCGGCAAGGCCTTCTTCAACGCCGATGCCCGCCATGACACACATGCCCTGCGGCTCGATGAAGATCTGTCCTTCTTCGCAGACGCTGCTGCCGACGGGGTTACCCAGTGCGTCATATGCCCTGCGGAACCATTCTCCGTCCCAACCCGCGCTGAGTACGGCAGTATACATGGCTTGCACTTCGTTGCGCGCGTGTTTCGCTTCGTCATTGAGATTCAGATAATCGCAAAGCACGGCATATTCCTCGCCGTACTTGACGAACATGCCCGCGATGAACACGCTCTCGGCAACGGGGCCTTCGTTGGGCCCGAACGTTTGGAAGCTCTCGCCCGGCTCGGTGGAGAAACAGTTGAGGTTCAGGCAGTCGTTCCAGTCCGCGCGTCCGATCAGGGGCAGCGCGTGCGGGCCTTTGTGCGTGACGGTGTATTGAAAACTTCTGCGCAGGTGCTCCATGAGCGGTTTTGCCAGCGCAGGGTCGTTGTCAAAATCTACGATCTCATCGAGGATCGAAAAATCTCCTGTTTCGCGAATGTAAGCGGCGGTTCCGGCGATGAGCCAGAGCGGATCGTCGTTGAATCCGGTGCCGACATCCGCGTTGCCGCGCTTGGTCAGCGGCTGATATTGATGATACGCGCTGCCGTCGGGGAATTGCGTTGCCGCGATGTCGAGAATGCGTTCGCGCGCGCGTTCCGGAATCAGGTGGACAAAGCCCAGCAGATCCTGACACGAATCGCGGAACCCCATGCCGCGTCCAAGCCCGCTCTCAAAATAGCTCGCGCTGCGGCTCATATTGAACGTAACCATGCACTGGTATTGATTCCAGATGTTCACCATGCGGTCGAGCTTGTCATCGCCCGTCTGCACGGAGAAGCGCGAGAGGAGCCCTTCCCAATGCGCGGCAAGCTCCGCAAAGGCGGCGTCAAACTGCGCGTCGGTCGCGTACTTGTCTAGCAGAAGATCGGAAGGCGCTTTGTTGATCACGTTGGGCGCGATGAATTTCTCCGCAACGGGGTTTTCGAGATAGCCCAGCGTGAAGATATAGCGCCGGCTTTCGCCGGGTGTGAGCGTCAAGCGGATGTGGTGGCTGCCGATGGGCTGCCAGCCGTGGGCGATGCTGTTCTTGCTCTCGCCTGCGAACACGGCTTCGGGGTCGGAAAAGCTGCGGTATGCGCCGCAAAACGCCGTGCGGTCGGTGTCAAACCCGTCCACCGGCGCGTTGACCGAGAAGACGGCATAATGATTGCGCCGCTCGCGGTATTCGCTCTTGTGATAGATGCGGCTGCCTTCGACCTCCACCTCGCCGATGGAGTAGTTGCGCTGAAAATTGCTCATGTCGTCCAAGGCGTTCCAGAGGCAGAATTCCACCGCGGAAAACAGGTCGATCTGCTTGGGTGCGTTGCTCTCATTGGTCAGCGTGACACGCGTGAGCTCGCAGTTTTCGTCCACCGGTACAAATGTTTCCTGCGTGGCGGCCAGACCGTCTTTTGCACTTTCAAGAATCGTGTATCCCAGCCCGTGACGGCAGCGGTAGCGATCCAACTCCGCGCGCACAGGCTGCCAGCCGATGTTCCAAACGGAGGAATTGTCGCGCACATAGAAATACTGCCCGTTACTATCGAGCGGGTTTTCGTTATAGCGATAGCGGGTCAAGCGAAGCAGTTTTGCGTCTTTATAGAAGCAATAACCGCCCGCGGTATTGGAAATAAGCCGAAAAAAATCCCGCGAACCAAGGTAGTTGATCCACGGGAGTGGTGTCTTTGGCGTTGCAATCACATATTCCCGGGCGGTGTCGTTGAAAACCCCGTACTTCATTCAAGAGCCTCCGTATTGATTTTTTAATCTCATCTATCGTCCTGCAAACACCATTAGGGCGCCTTTGTCCCGCGGCGTGCACAAAGATCGTTTTGCTTATTCGCGCGGTTTGCGGCAGCCGACGCTCTTTCGCTCCTTGAGCTGTAGAGAGAGCGCAACTTTCATGAGTCCGGTCTGCTGGCTGGTTTGAATCGTGTCGCCCGCTTCGATGCGCGTATGCAGCAGGTCGACGGAAATTCTGCCGAGACGCTCCTTAAACGCATGCATGGTGGTGATGGGCGGATCGATCATTTCGCAGATCTGCACGTCGTCAAACCCCATGACGGAGACATCCTCCGGCACGCGGTATCCGCTCTCTTTCAAAACGCGGATGAACGCGGCGGCCAGCATGTCGTTTTCACAGAAAAACGCTTCCGCAGGGGTGTTGCCCGCGCGCAGCCACGTAAAGATATCTTCTCTTGCTTTGTCGGGAGAGATGTCTACGTCTATGACCTGCAGGGGAGAGAGTCCTTCGTCCTTGTGCTCGGTCATGGAAAGATGGATGCCCAGCTCGCGGTCGTCAAAGTTGACGATGCGCTGTTTGGAGCGAAGATACCCGATCTTTTTGTGTCCGCAGCTGATCAGATGAGACACGGCGGATTTGACGCCGTAGGTGTTGTCGTTTCCGACGCAGTCTACATAAGCCGAGAAGAGGAAGTTGTCGATGATGACAAGCGGCACATTGCCGAGTGTGTAAAACTGCAAAAACGCGTCCCGCTGGGGCAACGTGATGTCCGTGCCAAGCATGACCACGCCGCACGTATCCGAAAGGATGCGCTTGACCTGATCGTCCCAGGGCTGATCCGCGTAAAAATAGTGCACGAGGATGCGATAGCCCATCTCCTTTGCCGCGGACTCCGCGCCGCGCATGACAAAGGTGGAAAATGTGGTTTGCTCCGCCACGCCGACGCCGACGTAGATCACAAAACTCACGATGTTTTTTGCCTGCCGTTCACTCTGGCGCGACTTCGGGGTAACATAGCCAAGCTTCGTTGCCGCAGCGAGCACTTTGGTGCGCGTTTCGGAACTGACGCCGGGTTTTCCGTTAAGTGCCATTGAAACAGCGGCAGTGGAGATGCCAAGCATGTTGGCAAGGTCTCGAGCGGTTACGTCTGCCATGATGTGTTCCTTATTTTGTACTAAATTAATCATATTATACAAGTTTTAAGTTAAGAAGTAAAGTTATTTATGTAGGATTGGCATTTTTGGCATTCTCATATACATTGTATCTTGACAAAAAGCCAGAATCTAGTATTATAGAATTAAGCTAAATTAATCACTGTTCTAAACTTAGATAAGTTTAAAAATTTAGTTAATACATCATAATCTACATGGACGAAAGGACACCAAATACCATGGCTGAACTCTTCACGGGCATTTCCCAAATTCGTTATGAAGGCCCCGCAAGCAAGAACCCGCTTGCGTTCAAATTTTACGATGCAGAGCGCATTGTGCACGGCAAGCCCATGCGCGAACACCTCCCATTTGCGATGGCCTGGTGGCACAACCTTTGCAACGCCGGCAAGGATATGTTTGGCGATGTGACGGCGGACAAGACCTTTGGCGCAGCCGGCGGCACTATGGCGCACGCCAAGGCGAAGGTCGACGCAGGATTTGAATTCATGCAGAAGGTGGGCATCCGCTACTTCTGCTTCCACGACATAGACCTCGTGCCTGAAGCGGCGGACATCAATGAAACCAATCGCCGTCTCGACGAGATCACGGACTACATGCTCGAGAAGATGAAGTCCACGGGGATCGAGTGCCTTTGGGGCACGGCCAACATGTTCTCAAACCCCCGCTTCATGAACGGCGCTGCCAGCTCCAACTCCGCAGAGGTTTTCTGCTTTGCAGCGGCGCAGGTGAAGAAAGCGCTGGAGCTGACCGTCAAACTTGGCGGACGCGGCTATGTGTTCTGGGGTGGTCGCGAAGGTTATGAAACCCTGCTGAACACCGACATGAAGTTTGAGCAGGACAACATCGCGCGGCTCATGCGCATGGCGGTCAACTACGGACGCAGCATCGGTTTCAAGGGCGATTTCTACATCGAGCCTAAGCCCAAAGAACCCATGAAGCACCAGTATGACTACGACGCGTCAACCGCAATCGGTTTCCTCCGCGCAAACGGCCTAGACAAAGATTTCAAACTCAACATCGAAGCCAACCACGCGACGCTTGCGGGGCACACCTTCCAGCATGATCTGCGCGTGAGCCGCGTCAACGGCATGCTCGGCAGCATCGACGCAAATCAGGGCGACATGCTGTTGGGTTGGGATACGGACGAATTCCCATTCGACGTCTACGAAGCCACGATGTGCATGTATGAAGTGCTCAAGTCCGACGGACTGACCGGCGGCTTTAACTTCGACGCGAAGACCCGCCGCCCCAGCTATACCTATGACGACATGTTCGAAGCGTTCATCCTCGGCATGGATACCTTCGCGCTGGGTCTCATCAAAGCCGCAGCGCTGATTGAAGACGGACGCATCGATTCGTTTGTTGAAGATCGCTACGCAAGCTACAAAGAAGGCATCGGCGCGCGCATCGCAAAAGGCGAAGCAACGCTGGAAGAATGCGCGGCAAAAGCGGTTGCGGCAAAAGCGCCCGCGCTTCCCGGCAGTGGCAGACAGGAATATCTGGAGAGCGTCGTCAACAGCGTGCTCTTTAGCTAAGAGTTGTTCTACAAAACAAAAGGGCGGCGGCAACGCCGCCCAAATTTTACGTGAGGTGAACATATGTATTACATCGGCATCGATCTTGGCACTTCCGCACTCAAAACCCTGCTCATGGACAGCGAGGGCGCTGTTTTAAACATCGCCTCCCGCGAGTATCCGCTGGAGTTTCCGCATCCCGGCTGGTCTCAGCAAAAACCGGAAGACTGGCAGAAAGCGGTGTTCGCCTGCATCCCCGAACTCACGCGCGACATCGATAAATCGAAGGTCGCCGGCATCGGCGTCGGCGGACAGATGCACGGCCTTGTTGTTCTGGACAAAAGCGACGCGGTCATTCGCCCCGCGATCCTCTGGAACGACGGGCGCACGACTAAGGAGACCGACTACCTCAACAACGAAATCGGCAAGGACAAGCTCTCCGAGTGGACGGGCAACATCGCCTTTGCGGGATTCACCGCGCCGAAGCTGCTCTGGATGCGCAACAACGAGCCGGAGAACTTCAAAAAGATCGCCAAGGTCATGCTGCCGAAGGACTACATCGCCTATCTGCTGACGGGCGTGCACAGCACGGACTTTTCCGATGCGTCGGGCATGCTGCTGCTGGATGTGAAGAACCGCCGCTGGTCGCAGCCGATGCTGGACATTTGCGGGATTACGAAAGCGCAGATGCCGAAGCTGTTTGAAAGCTATGAAACAGTCGGCACACTGACACCCGAAGTCGCCAAAGCGCTGGGCTTACCGGAATCGGTCAAGGTCTGTGCGGGCGCGGGCGACAACGCGGCGGCAGCTGTCGGCACCGGCACGGTCGGTGAGGGCAGATGCAATATCTCGATTGGTACCTCCGGTACGGTGTTCATCAGCAATTGTGCGTTCTCCGTGGACAGCCACAACGCGCTGCACGCATTCGCGCATTCCGACGGCAACTTTCACCTGATGGGTTGCATGCTCTCCGCGGGCTCCTGCAGCAAATGGTGGATGGAAGACATCCTCGATAGCAAGGATTACAAGGGGCTGGAAGCGCCGATTACGGACGACAAGCTCGGCACAAACCATGTCTACTTCCTGCCGTATCTGATGGGTGAGCGCTCCCCGCACAACGACCCCGCCGCGAGAGGCACGTTCATCGGCATGACGATGGACACCAGCCGCGCGGACATGACGCAGGCGGTGCTCGAAGGCGTCGCGTTTGCGATTCGTGATTCGGTTGAGGTCGCAAAATCACTCGGCATCCAGATTGACCGCACCAAGATGTGCGGCGGCGGCGCCAAGAGCAAGCTCTGGAAGAAGATGTTTGCAAACATCCTCAATCTGGAGATCGACACCATCACCTCTGAAGAAGGCCCCGGCCTCGGCGGCGCGATGCTCGCGGCGGTCGCCTGCGGCGAATACGCTTCGGTCGAGGAGATCGCGGCAAAGATGGTGCATGTCAACGCAACCGTCAAGCCCGATCCCGAAATCGCGGCACGCTATGAGGCGCAGTATCGGAAATTCGCGAAGATCTACCCGGCGGTAAAGGAAATTTTCCCGCAGATCGGGTAACACAAGCCACACGCAAAGCGCTATCCGATTCGGGTAGCGCTTTTTTGCATATTTCGCGTATAATAGCGCAAAGAGCGCAATATTTTGCAAGAAACTACAGGTAAAACGAGGTATTCTATGGCAATGAAACAGGCCACCAAGGGCGAAAAGCGTGTCGCGTTGTTCGATCCTGAACTGAAGGTAGAAGCGTATCAGTTTCAAAGCGTGATGCAGGCGTTTCCGAACCACTTTCATGAGCACTACGTGATCGGGTTTGTTGAGCGCGGAAACAGAAACCTCAAGGTGCGCAAAACCTGCCACTTTATCGTGCCGGGCAACCTACTGCTGTTCAATCCTGGAGAGAACCACTCCTGTGAATCGCGCGACGACCAACCGCTGGACTATCGCTGCATCAATATTCAGCCGGATGTGATGGCAAAGGCCGCGCGGGAGATTTTCGGTATTGACTGCCAGCCGCTCTTTGAGCAGCCGGTCGTGTATCAAAGCGAGTTTATCCCGGAGCTGCGAGAACTGCACGGGATGATCCTGCAGGGCGAAAGCGGCGTGCGCAAAGAGGAACGGTTCTACTTCTTGCTGGAGCAGCTCTTGCGCGAGTATGCCGCGACGGGAAGTGCGGAGCAATCCGAGCCTTTGCGTGCGGAAATACAGGCCGTTTGCGACTACATGACCGCGCATGCAACCGAGCAGATCTCGCTGGACACGCTGGGCAGCATCGCAGGATTGAGCAAATATCACCTGCTGCGCGCGTTCACCAAGGAGACGGGTATCACGCCGTACAGTTATCTGGAGACGATCCGCATCGACCTCGCGAAATCGCTGCTACGACAGGGCACCGCACCCGCGGAGGCGGCTCTTGCGGTGGGGTTTTCGGATCAGAGTCATTTTACCAACGCATTCAAGCGCTTCATCGGCCTCACACCCGGACAATATCGCCGCGTGTTCGCCGAAAACCGCGCAGAGGATAAGGGAGAACAGGAACCAAAATGAACTTGCCGGAACAAAAATGCGTCTTGGTGATCGATAGCGCGCTGCCGCTGGGGCTGATCGCCAACACCGCCGCAATCCTCGGCACCACGCTGGGCGCAGCAATGCCAGAAATGGTTGGGCGGGATGTCTGCGATGCAACGGGGAACACACACCGCGGCATCAATACCGTTCCGACTACCGTTTTACAGGCGGGCGAAGCGCTGCTCAAAGCCCTTCGCCTGCGCCTCTATGAGCCGGAGTTTTCAGACCTCGTCGCGGTGGATTTTTCGGATGTTGCACAACGGATTCACATCTATGAAGACTATTTGAAAGAAGCGGAGCAGACCAAGACAGGCGCGTTTCAATATTTTGGTATTGCGCTCTATGGCGACAAAAAGAAGGTCAACCGCCTGACAGGCATGCTGCCGCTACTCAAAGCCTAAGTAACCAACTGGATGAAAAATCCAGAGAAATGTGATACAATACTTCAGCGAGTTTCCGACTCAATTCCGAACGGGCAAGCCGCGCTTGTCCGTTTTTACGTTTGAGGTGAAGCAATGGATACAAGACCAATCGGCGTGTTCGATTCCGGCATGGGCGGGCTGACCTGCGTGCGCCAGATGATCCGCCTGCTGCCGGGCGAGGACATCGTCTATTTCGGCGACACGGGGCGCGTGCCTTACGGCGGGCGCTCGGTAGAGACCATCGTGCGCTATGCGCGGCAGGACGTCGCGTTTTTGCGCAGTTTCGACCTGAAAGCCATCGTGATTGCATGCGGAACGGTATCCACGACCGCGCTGGACGTGCTCAAGCGGGAAAACGACCTGCCCATCCTCGGCGTGGTACAGCCTGCGGCGAAAGCCGCCGTGAAAGCCTCACAGACGGGCAACATCGGCGTGATCGGCACCAAGGCGACCATCCGCAGCGGCGCGTATGAAACGGCGATCCGTGCGCTGCTGCCGGAGGCGAAGCTCATCGCAAAGGCTTGCCCGTTGCTCGTGCCGCTCGTCGAAGATGGACGCGTACACCGCGGAGATCTCGTCACGGAACGGGTGGTGGAGGAGTATCTAGCTCCCGTCAAGGCGGCGGGGGTGGACACGCTCGTGCTCGGCTGCACGCACTATCCGCTGTTGATAGATGTGATATCGGACTATATGGGAAAGAACGTCACGCTCATCGATTCAGGCGAGGAGGCGGCGCGCGCGGCAGCGGCGTTGCTGACACAGCAAAAACAGCTCAACGATCCCGCCCGCGCGGGCTTGCGGCGCTATTACGCGAGCGACAGCGCGGCGGATTTTGCCGCGACGGCTGCGCTCTTTCTGGGGAAAGATATCTCCGACCGCGTCGAGCGCGTGGCGATTGAGAATTATTGAAAATTTCTCTGCATGTATTTTTAGAAGCAGGCAAACCCTGCTTCTTATTTTTGGTTACGAAAGTAGCAGACGAATTTTACGCGGTTGCGAAAAGCAATCAAAGTGGCTATAATGGTTAGGACTACTAACTAATAACGGGTTTCAGAGGGTGGGTGAACAGACGAGTAAAGAGGATTCTTTTTCCCAATTAGTTAGTACTGCTAACGAATTGAGGATTCGTTGAAATTCGCGTTGTATGATGCCTAGCAATCCGGCGGCACAGTAATCATTCTATTCTTTTTTCGATCCATTTGCCGGAGACATGCAGCGCGTATGCACACCAACAAACACAACAGGAGAAAACAAAACACATGGCAAACTGGAGCATTCAGGCGGAACACTGCAAGGGCTGCGGCCTTTGCGTGGATGCCTGCCCGAAACAGATCCTCCGCATCGACCCCGACGTGATCAACCACAAAGGCCATTCACCCGCGCAAATGACGGATGAATCCCGCTGCACCGGATGCGGCTTTTGCGTACTGATGTGCCCGGACTGCGCGATCACGCTAGCGCGATAGAGGAGGAACCATGGCAGAGACGATATTGATGAAGGGCAACGAAGCCCTTGCAGAAGCGGCAATTCTGGCGGGATGCAGGCACTATTTCGGCTATCCCATCACGCCGCAGACTGAGATCGGCGCGTATCTATCACGGCGTATGCCGCAGATCGGCGGCGTGTTCTTACAGGCGGAGAGCGAGGTTGCCGCGATTCACATGCTCTACGGCGCGAGCTGCGCGGGCAAACGGGCGATGACCAGCTCCTCCAGCCCAGGCATCTCGCTCAAGAGCGAGGGGCTATCCTATCTGGCCGGCAGCGACCTGCCCGCCTTGGTGGTCAACGTACAGCGCGCAGGCCCGGGCCTCGGCGGCATTCAACCCTCGCAGGCGGACTATATGCAGGCCACACGCGGCGGCGGACACGGGGATTTTCGAAACATCGTGCTTGCGCCCGCTAGCGTACAGGAGATGGCGGACTTGACGATGCGCGGCTTTGACCTCGCCGACAAATATCGCATGACGGCGATGATTCTCTCCGACGGCATGATCGGGCAGATGATGGAGCCGGTCAAGCTGGAAGCACCCATACCGATTCACGTTGAAAAACCATGGGCGCTGACGGGGACGCAGTGTAAACGCGAGAAAAACGTCATCACCTCGCTCTATCTTTCGCCCGCGGAGCTGGAGCAGAAGAATCTTTCCCGCTACGCGCGCTACAAGCTTGTAGAGGAGCGGGAGACAGACTATGAGGCGTTCTGCATGGAAGATGCCGAGATTTGCCTGGTTGCCTACGGTATCTCGGCGCGCGTCGCGCGAAACGCGGTTTCCGCCGCCCGCGCAAAGGGCATCCGTGCGGGGCTGATCCGCCCGATTACGCTCTGGCCGTTTCCAAATGCGGCGCTCAAGCAGGCGGCAAACACCGTAAAAGCGTTTTTGTCCGTGGAGATGTCCATGGGGCAGATGATGCAGGACATCGAGCTTGCGATTCGCTGCACACGGCCTGTCACGCTGGTCTCCCGCGTGGGCGGCGTGATTCCCTCGCCGGAAGAGGTGCTGGCGGCAATCGAACGCGCGGCAAGGGAGGCAGTATGATAACAACGAACAAACCGCACTCCATGACCGCGACGCAGACGCACTATTGCCCCGGCTGCACGCACGGCATCATCCACCGTCTGGTGGGCGAGGCAATCGACGCGCTGGGGATTGAGGGACGTACCATCGGTGTCGCACCCGTCGGCTGCTCCGTGCTGGCCTACAACTATTTCAACGTCGATATGACTGTTGCCGCGCACGGACGCGCGCCAGCCGTCGCCACGGGGCTCAAGCGCGCAAATCCTGAGAGCATCGTGTTCACCTATCAGGGTGACGGCGACCTCGCCAGCATCGGCATGGCGGAGGTGGTGCACGCCGCGGCGCGCAACGAGAACATCACCATCGTATTCGTCAACAACGCGGTCTACGGCATGACCGGCGGCCAGATGGCGCCTACCTCTCTACCGGGGCAACTCACGCAGACATCGCCCTACGGGCGCGACGAGGCACTCTGCGGCCTGCCCATTCGCGTTTGCGAAATGCTTGCTCAGCTGGATGGCCCCGCCTATATCGCGCGCATTGCGGCGAATTCGCCAAAAAATGTGCTCGCTGCGAAAAAAGCGATTGAAAAGGCGTTTCGTAATCAGATCGAGGGGAAGGGCTTTTCGCTCGTCGAGGTGCTGTCGTCTTGTCCCACCAACTGGGGAAAAGCGCCGAAGGACGCACTCAAATGGCTGGAGGAAGCGATGATTCCGTATTATCCGCTGGGTGTTTATAAGGACAAGAGCAGGAAGGAGATCGACGCGTGAAGAAGCAAAACGACGAAACATTTAACCAGCATAACGACGTACCATTGAACAAGCAAAATGACGAGATATTGCGTATTCTCATCGCCGGATTCGGCGGACAGGGCGTGCTCTTCTTAGGGAAACTCATCGCGCATGCGGGGGTTCTGCTGGGCAAACACGTCACATGGCTGCCCTCCTACGGGCCGGAGATGCGCGGAGGAACCGCCAACTGCGCGGTGATCCTCAGCGACGAACCCATCGGTTCACCCATCGTAAGCGAGCCGGATGTGCTCATCGCGATGAATCTGCCGTCGCTGAGTGCCTACCAATCGCGGGTTAGCGCGGGCGGCGTTATCCTTTATGATGCGTCGCTGATTCAGGAGTCTCCCGCGCGGACGGATGTGCGCATCGTGGCGCTACCCGCGACGCGGCTTGCAACCGAGGCGGGGCTGGACGGGCTTTCGAACATGATTCTGCTGGGCGCGTTTCTCAGAGAATGCTTGTCTCTTTCAGAATCGGAGATTCGGCATGCGCTGGAGCAGACGGTGCCCGCGCACAAGACGCACCTGATCGAGGCAAACCTGCACGCAATCGCGATTGGCAGCGGACAGGCCGAGCGCGCGGAACATGACGCAAGCGCGGGCTTGCGCGCGGCGATTCGCCCGCGCAGAGCGGGATAATCGACAGCATCCGGTTCGCAGTTGGATATCGAACGATGCAGAATACTATCTTGCAATAACGCCGGAATTTCGTTTGCATACGGTATAAAAATGCATTGACAAACAACTCAAATGCTGATATCATTCAGAAAATTTCATATCAAAAGCTGTGACGAAGACGGACGAACAGGCCGCGTTTAGAGAGCCGGAGAGGGTGGAAACCCGGCAGTGTGCAGGTTCAAGATCCCATCCCTTCCGAGCTGAAGACTGGAACGACGCGCAGACAAGCGCATCCGAGTAGAGCCTTCCGTAGATGCCGCGTCAAGGCATAGGGCTTGTCAGAGCCTGCTGAGCGGCGCAGACAACTGCGCAATTTGAGTGGTACCGCGGGAACAAGATCGTTTGTGATCACCCGTCTCAAGATAACATCTTGGGGCGGGTGTTTTTGTACACGATGAGAATTGTGGTTTATTCAGAAACATCTTGGGGCGGGTGTTTTTGTACACGATGAGAATTGAGGATTACTCAAAAACATCTTGGGGCGGGTGTTTTTGCACACGCAAAGGGTTTATAATACAGGCAATGGATTACGTTTTCGAACGTTGAGTGAAAGAGAATGAGAGGTGTGCGCGTGAAGATTTTATGCATACAGATGAACGTTCGCGCGGGTCAACCCGACGTCAATTTCTCATGTGCGGAAGCACTCATCCGAAAAGCCGCAAAGCGCAAGCCGGATGTCATCCTCCTTCCCGAGCTCTGGAACACGGGTTTTGCGCCGGGGGAGATTGATTCTAAACTGGCGGACGAGGACGGCGCGCGCACCAAAACACTCTGCGGAGCACTTGCGAAAGAATACGGCGTCAATATTGTTGCTGGCAGCGTGCTCACGCGCAAAAACGGCGCGCTTTACAACACAGCATATGTGTTCGATCGCACGGGAAACTGCATCGCGGAATACGACAAGACGCATCTATTTTCTCCGTCTGGCGAGGACGAAGTGTATGCGGCAGGAGACAAGGTCGTCACGTTTACGCTCGACGGCATCACCTGCGGCGTCTTGATCTGCTACGATCTGCGTTTTCCGGAGCTTTCCCGCGTGATGGCGCTGAGTGGCGCAAAGGTGCTGTTCATCCCCGCTGAGTGGCCAAAGCAGCGCACAAGGCAGATGCTGGCGCTGCTGCGCGCAAGAGCAATCGAGAACCAACTGTTCGCCGTGCTGTGCAACGGCTCCGGAAATGCATTCGGCACGAAGTTTGGTGGCAACAGCGCGATTGTCGATCCGCTCGGAAATGTGCTCGCCCTTGCCGGAAGGCAGGAGAGAACGATTTCAGCAATGCTGGATTTTGAGGCGCAAGAACGCATTCGCAAAGAACTCCCCGTATTTTTAGACCGCAAGCCAGAGCTCTATCTTGGTTTGTGTGACACAAACCAAAAATAAAAAAATCCCCCCTTGACCGCAAGCCGAAACTGTATGGCGCGATCAGCCAGACAGTCGACAGGCAGTAAATATGTATCAAACAGCAGAGGAGACACGAGATGAGTTACACATTTCCGGTGACGAGAAACCCGAATCCCAAGCCCAAACCCGACCCCAACGAGCTGGTTTTTGGCAAGCAGTTCACCGACCACATGTTCATGATGGACTATGACGAAGGCCAGGGTTGGCACGACGGGCGCATTATCCCCTATGGCGATATCTCCATCAGCCCCGCTTCGAGCGTACTGCATTATGCGCAGATGATGTTTGAGGGCATGAAGGCATATCAGACGGAAAACTGCGAAGTATTGCTGTTCCGGCCGGAGATGAACGCGCGCCGCCTCAACCGCACCAACGAGCGCATCTGCATGCCGCAGATGGACGAGGAGCTCTTCGTCTCCGCGGTCAAGGCAACTGTGCATGAGGACAGGGATTGGGTGCCTTGCGCCTCCGGCACCTCGCTCTATATCCGCCCGTTCATCATCGCGGACGATCCCGCGCTGGGCGTCAAGGCCGCAAAGCACTATCGCTTCATGATCATCCTTGCTCCCTCCGGCCCGTATTATGCGGCAAACCGCGGCAAGCTCTCCACCACGCGCATTTTCGTCGAGGACGAATACATCCGCGCGGCGCACGGCGGCACGGGCTATGCTAAGGTTGGCGGCAACTACGCGGGTAGCCTCCGCGCCTCGCAAAAGGCGCATGAGTGCGACTGTAACGACGTGCTCTGGCTCGACGCAAACGAGCACAAGTATATCGAGGAGGTCGGCTCCTCCAACGCGTTCTTCCTCATCGGCGACGAGGTGATCACCGCCCCGCTTGCGGGCACCATCCTGCCCGGCATCACGCGCGACAGCGTGTTGACGCTCCTGCGCGAATGGGGCATCCCCGCCGTCGAGCGCAAGCTCTCCATCGACGAGGTGGTCGCCGCGTCAAAAGCGGGCGCGCTGAAAGAGGCGTTTGCCAGCGGCACGGCAGCCGTGATTTCACCGATGGGCACGCTGCGCTATCTGGGTGAAGAATACGTGATTAACAACCGCGAAGTAGGCCCGCTGTCGCAGAAAATCTACGACACCATCACGGGCATTCAGACCGGAAAAATCCCGGATACCCGCGGCTGGACACAGCGCGTAGACTAAGCCGGAGACGGATATCTAGCAACATATACCCGCTATAACAAAACACATCTTGTGTTTTTGTACAGTAGGGCTATAATTCACTTTGGTTCCGGCACGTTGCCTCGTAGTTTGGTGTGAAATATCACGAACGCGCGGTGAGCGTGCCGGATCCGTTTTTGGGGATAAATCAAACGGTTTCTTCTCGTTTATTCGTGGTTGCACCACGATTTGTTACTATTACAAAAACAACGAAATATATATGAATCTAGGCAATAATATGGTTGTCCGTGTAGAGCAACCACGTTTTTCAAGTGATGAATAATCAACGAATCAAACACATCGTGTATCTCTACTATCAATCAATCGAAACGCCGGTATCGATTTCTCTTTGATCCTCTTGACAGCGTGTTTTTCTGGCGCGATACTATGCATGTCGGGCGGAATTTGTGGGGAAACAAGCCGCCCGAAACGCCGCGCTGATGAGGCGCGCGGTCAAACGAGAGAACGGTTTCGCCGCACCGGAAAGCGGCGCATTGGGAAAGGGAGATATGTTTGCTTTTGCTCAGGGCGTGCCCGCGCTGACGGTTTGGGGCATTTGGCTGGCGGTGTTTGCGGGGCTTTTCGTGTTCAACGAAGTCGCGCGCCGCTGGAAATGGGCCGGGTTCGTCAGCTTTGTCGTGCTGCCCGTCACGCTGTCCGTCATCTGGTTTACCGTGATGCGGGATAAGACCTATACCGACTGGTTCCACCTCATGAAGGTGTATTCCGCGACCATCGGCAGCCTCGGTTTCTGGCTGATTCGCCATGTGCAGAAAAAAGACAAGCTCACCGGCGAGGTCACATGGCGCCTTGCCGACATGAAATGGGTGCTCATCTTCCCGCCGCTGATCCTCGCGGTCAACATCCTCGAGGCCTGCGCGCGCGACATCGAAGTCGGCATCACCTACTGGATGATGAACTCCGGCGCGATCGAAGGCGAGGTCACGGGCGTGCTCGGCGGGCCCTGGAACTTCATGAACGCCGCAGCCGGCATCCTCAACATCATCACCATCACGGGTTGGTTCGGCATCGTGATTCGCAGAAAGACCAAGCTCGACGGCAGCCGCGATATGCTCTGGCCGGATATGCTCTGGTTCTGGATCATCGCATATGACCTCTGGAATTTCACCTATACCTATAACTGCATCCCGACGCACGCGTTTTACGCGGGGCTGGCGCTGCTGCTTCCGCCGACGCTTTGCGCGTTCACCGTCGGCAAGGGCGCTTGGCTGCAGCACCGCGCGCAGACGCTCGCGATCTGGTGCATGTTCGCCCAGACGTTCCCGCTGTTTCAGGACAGCGGCATACAGATGGTGCAGAGCACGTATAACCCGACGATCTACACCGTGCTGGGCGCGCTGGCGCTGGCGGTCAACGTCGCGGTGTTCGTGTACATGATCTACAAGTCGGTCAAAACGAAGCGCAATCCCTATAAGGCGGAGCTTTACACCGACCTTGCGGAATACGCAAAGATCAAAGCGCTGGCGGAGTAAGGGAACGCCGCAGCGCAGGCAAGAGGGGGACTTGACATGGAACTGGAGAAACAAAACAAGAAGGAAGTGCGGATCATCGGTATCGTTGTCGCGCTGGTGAGCGTTGCGATGTTTGCGTACTTCATGTTTCTGGTGTTTTCCGGCGTGGCAGAGCCCGTGGTCACCGTGACAGGCGAGACGATTACGATCGACGTCAAGTACGGCGTGACGATTCCGGTGCCGGAAGTGACGGGGGTTGGGCTGATCGACAAGAGCATGGATGAGATCGGCATTGGCGAGCGCACGAACGGCTACGGCGGGGTTGGAACCACGCTGCTGGGGCATTTTCGCTCCGACGCGCTGGGGGAATATCTGCTGTATGTGGAGAGCGACGCCGCGCCCGTGATCTGGATTGACCGCGCGGGGAGTGCGGAGGATGTTTACCTGAGCTTCAGGGACAGCACAAAGACGCAGGCTGTGTTTGCCGAGTTGGCGGCGGTTGTGCCCAAGGGGTAAACGCCTCATCAGAAAATAACGAGAAACAGCAGAAGAACAGCCTCTTCCGAGTGATCGGGAGAGGCTGTTTTGGAGTAATCTATTAGTATATACTTTATGGAAGTACAATTATATTATGTGATACAATATCTATGAAGCTTGAATTAAGGATGATGATATTATGAAAATGAGTGCGGATAAAATTGGTAGAAATGCGGTATCTTTTGTAGAAGATGCTCTCCGCAACTGCGCTTTACTAATTTCTGACATCGAAAAAAAAGGCAATACATTATCTTGGGATGGGGATGTCTTAGTCTACACTAATTCAGATCATAGCAAGAAAAACTTCATGGGCAGAGTTCCAGTTCAAGTTAAAGGAACATACGAACGGTTTTGTAGCGAAAATGAAACTAAAGAAGAAGCTATGGTTGCGGATTTGAGGAACTACCTTCGAGATGGAGGTGTAGTATATTTATATGTTTATATGAGCAAGATTGAAAATATATGCGCAATATATCATTCAATACTTCTGCCGTATGATTTAATGCATATCCTCAATAAGGCGGACAGTAAGAAAAAAACTAAGATAAGTTTAGAGAAGTTTCCTGCAGAAAATAGCAAAGAAGTAACTAATATTTTCATGTCATTTATTTCAGACCGCGAAAAGCAAGCAGGGTTTACTCGCAATGAACCATATACATTAGAAGAGTTGGAACAACAAGGAGTTGAAATCGAAAAACTTGAATTCAGTTTTACTGGAATTGGATTAGATAATTGTAATTTTGCGCAGTATGCAACAACACACGCGCCTTATATTTATGCTGTTACGAAAGGCGTAAAAAGATATATTCCAATAGATAAACCTACGAACGTGCTGACAGAAAGCATAGTGGAATCTCCTATAATTATTGAAGGGCAGACATATTTTACAAATTATGCTACAAATTTCTGGAAAGGAGAGCAAAGAATAAGAATCGGAGAAAGTTTTCTTTTTAAAACGCCTAATGCAGGACAAGGGACATTATCAGTTCAAATTTCGGGGAGGCTTTCAACACGAGTATCGGATATTAAGTTCTTATTAGCGCTAAACAAGTATAAATACTTCTCGATTAGGGGAATAAGAATAGCATTTGATTCTATTAACATGAGTTTTCAAGAAGTTGAAGCTTTGGAAAATACATTATCGCGCCTTGAAGTGATCCAAAAGGTGCTTATTGAGTTGGATGTTCAAGAGGATTTAGACATCGACAAAATTACGGATGATGATGAACGTACGATTGATTTGCTAATTGAAGCTGTATTAAATAACAAGAAAGTAGGTTTGAAAAACGTTAATAAGAATGAAGCATCATCAGGATTCATTGCTTTTTCAAATTTGATGATTCTAGTTGTCTACCATTTGTGCGAGAGGGAGTCAGGCGAATATAACATAAAGAGCTTTACAAAAACGAGTCAAATTAAAATCGTATACAAGAAAGATACAGAAACCAAGGAAGTAATAGGCTCAAACTACTTACTGCTCCAGAAAGAACATTATGTAAAAGCATCAAATGTAAGCTGTGAATCAGCATTTACCAATTTAACCAGATTTGGTAACGATGATATTTTACTTGATAGAATTAATAATAGTATGCTGGAAGTTTTTAAGGCATATGATGAGACGAAAAACGAACGAATGCTTATATTAGCAGAGAAACTGAGCTCGTGGATTATTGGGAACAGAAATGATCCGCAATCATCATATGAAATTGATACGTTGAATCATCTACAGATAGTAAAGCGAAGACGGAAATTTACTCCTGAAGAAATTGTCGACTTAATCTTAATCAAGAAAAGCAGTCAAAATGCAGGGTTTTTGTGCGCGGTACATATTTTACTAGATGAATTTACTGATGCTGAGAGATGTTTCAATAATATTGATATTGAATTAAAAAAAGAGTTTATTGAATATCCGATTTGCGTATTCTTAAAAGAGAAGTTTACAATACAATGATGTAGCAAAATAGATATAGCCTCCCGCTCACCACGGGAGGCTTTCTCATACCCATCAAAAAAGTTAATACCCCAAACTCTCCCCAACCAAAACAACCTCCGTCACCTTCACACTCCTCATCGGCCAAAGCAGCGTCACAACCCCGCAGCAAATCCGCTCTTTACTCGCGCAGTTATAGCACTTGACCTCTTTCCCCACCGCGCAGGGCGTCTTGAGCCCCAACCTGCGCGTGTTGAGCGGAGCCGCGACATTCCGCGCGCGAAACACCGCGCGCTCATAATCCTCCGCAATCTTATTCACCCCCGCGACAAACACCACCCGCTCGTGGTTATACAGCGTCCCCGCGACGCGGTTGCCGGAGCCGTCGATATTCACGATCTCTCCCGTCTCGGCGATGGCGTTGGCGGAGCAGAGGTATACCTCGGCACCCGCGGCTGCCGTGCGCGTCTCGCTATCGTTCGTCCGCCAGTGCCAGAAGACGGTGTTGCGCGCGGATAATCTCTCGTAAAGCCCCATCTGCTCGATGGTCACGCTCCCGCCGATGCCGACCGTCTTGCCGGAGATGCTCTCGTCAAGATAATCCGCGGCCTCTTTCGCCGTCTCAAAATAGCGCACGGCAAACCCCGCGCGGGTGAGGGACTCCATCGTCCGCTGAACGTTCATACTTGTTTCTCCTTAGATCATCGAAATTACGCATAGTATATCACGATCCGTTTTTTTTGTGCGCAGCAAAGACGCGCAAATGAAGATCGGCTGATTTTTGCGTGACGCGGGGCAGGCGGTTTGAATTCGGCGGATTTTGGGTTGACGTTCGGCGGGAGGCTCGTATAATGAAAGTAGAGACAATCCAATCGAATTGAATTCAACAAGTGAGCAGGAGAACGAAGATTGACATGACAGAAGGAGTGAATGAGATGAAGAAGATTGAGACGGATAAAGCCCCGGCGGCGATCGGCCCGTATTCGCAGGCGATGGTGAGCGGAGGACTGGTGTTTACCTCCGGACAGATCCCGATTGACCCCGCTACGGGACAAGTTGTGGTTTCGGATATCTTCATGCAGACCGAACAGGTGATGAAAAACCTCCGCGCCGTTCTGGAAGCTGCGGGCAGCGACCTCACCCGCGTGGTGAAGGCGACGTGCTTTTTAGCGAGCATGGACGATTTTGACGCGTTCAACGTCATCTATAGCAAATATATGGCGAGCCGCCCTGCGCGCTCCTGCGTCGCGGTGAAAACCCTGCCCAAGCATGTGCTCTGCGAAGTGGAGTGCATCGCGGAGGTTTAAATTTGATTTTGTTCCGGCTTGCGCCGGTGCGCGAAAAAAGCGGGGCTCGTACCACCCCGCTTTTTTGCTGCCGAAAATCGAATCGTCGCTTCTGCTTTGCCCGACAAAATAAAAGAAGGAACACTTCTACGCGGTCGTTACACGTTTTGGTCAGGCGAAAACAAGAAAAACCCCACCCGAAATTGCGGCAGGAGGGCAAGCCCTCTAACAAAGTATTATCATATATTTTCCCGCGTGAAGCAAGTAAAACCGCTATGATGCAGGGGTTTTTCACACGATAATTGCGTGTTCGAGCGGGATTTTTCCCCACATGCAACACGGCAGGAGAAAAAGAGCGAAAACGCGCGAAAATAATTCTGTACTTCAGCGCGATAAAGTGATAAAATGCGTAGGACGCAAAGGTTTAGCGGGAGAGAACCGCCGAAACGTGCGCCGAACCGAACCGGAGTTCGCGCATGCCGCAAGCCATGCAAAAGGGCAAACGGCAACAAAACAAAATCAAAGGAAGTGCCAATATGGGTTTACCGAGAAGCAAGCAGACAGACGCGCTCTTTTCCTCCATGCTCCTACTGGAGAACGTGGAGGAGTGCTATCGATATTTTGAGGATCTGTGCACGATTCAGGAGATTCGCGACCTCGGCCAGCGGCTGGAGATCGCCAAATCTCTCGACGCGGGGGACACCTACCAGAGCGCAATTGAGAAGACGGGCGTGAGCACCGCGACCATCGGGCGCGTGAAGCGATGCCTCTGCTACGGCGCGGGCGGCTACCGGCTGGTGCTCGAGCGCATAAAAGCGGAGGAAGCGCGCAAATGAAACCCGAAACGCTGAGCACGCAGGAGCGTATCATGCTCGAACTGCGCGAAATCTATCTAAGCTACGGCTACCGCCCGTATAAGGTCGGCAAATTCGAGGAATACGACCTCTACATGCGCAACAAGAAGTTTCTAGCCAGCGAGCAGGTGCTCACGTTTAGCGACACCAACGGCAAGCTCAAGGCGCTCAAGCCGGACGTGACGCTCTCCATCGTAAAAAACGCAAAGGACGACGGGCGCACACAGAAGCTCTGCTACACCGAAACCGTCTACCGCGTGCCACGCAATGCCTACGGCTTTCGCGAGATCATGCAGACCGGGTTGGAGTGCATCGGCCGCGTGGACGATTACGCCGCGGGCGAGGTGCTCATGCTGGCGGCGCGCAGCCTGGAGCGGATCAGTGCGCGCTATGTGTTGGATGTTTCGGATGTCGGCGTGCTCTCCGGCGTGCTGGCGGAGGAACCGATTGGAGACAGCGAGTGCGCCAAGCTGCTCTCACTCGTCGGCGAAAAGAATCTGCACGGGCTAACCGCCGCGTGTGCGGAGCTGGGCGTTTCCGGGCGAACGCAAGAACTGCTACGCGAACTCGTGCTTGCCTGCGGGCCGCTGAAAGAGACGCTGGCGCGCGTGGAGCAGCTCGACCTGCCCGAGACGAGCCGGGAAGCGCTCGCGGGCCTTGGGCGCATGAGCGATATGCTCACGGCATATGGCATCGCGAACGTGAACCTCGATTTCTCGGTGGTCAACGATATGGACTATTACAACGGCCTCGTTTTCCGCGGCTTTGTGGAGGGGATTCCGGCGGGCATCCTCGCGGGCGGGCGGTATGATAACCTGCTGCTGCGCATGGGCAAGCATGGCGAGGCGATCGGCTTTGCGGTCTATCTCGACCAGTTGGAGCGGCTTGCGGCGGCAAAGCCCGCGTATGAGACGGAAGCGCTCGTGCTTTACGATGACGCGACAAGTCCGCTGGAGATCGTCCGCACGACGGAATCTCTGCGCGCGCGGGGCATCCGCTGCCGCGTGCAGCGGGAGGAAGAGCCCTGCCCAAGCTGCCGCGAGATCGTCCGGCTCACAAAGGAGACAAACGCATGAAGCGCAAGTATAGAGAAATGTTGTTTAGAGAGATGTTGCCGGGCTTCAAAATGGAGACAAACGCATGAGACGTATGATCAATATTGCACTGCCCAAAGGCCGTCTCGGCGAAAAGGCGTACTCACTGTTTGCCCGCGCGGGGTATGATTGCCCTGAGCTGCTGGAGGAAAACCGCAAGCTCACATTCGAAAACGAAGCAGCGGGCGTGCGCTATTTCTGGGTGAAGCCGTCGGACGTGGCGATCTATGTTGAGCGCGGTGCCGCCGATATCGGCGTTGCCGGGCGGGACATCCTGTTAGAGTACGCGCCGGACGTCTATGAGCTATTGGACCTCGGTATCGGCAAGTGCCGGATGTGCGTCGCGGGGGCAAAGGGTTTTACGGATTCGCACACGGGCATCCTGCGCATGGCGACGAAGTTTCCCGCCATCGCGCGCCGCTATTATGCCGCGCAAAGCCGCGAGATCGACGTCATCCGCCTCAACGGCTCCATCGAGCTGGCTCCCATTCTGGGGCTGTCGGATGTGATCGTGGACATCGTGGAGACGGGGAAAACCCTCTCGGAAAACGGGCTGTGCGTGCACGAGGAGATCGAGCAAATCAGCGCGCGGTTGATCGCGAACAAGGCGCACTATAAGTTTAAAGGCGAAGAGATCGAAACCCTCCGGCGCAGGCTGGAGCAGGCGGTGAGAGCATGAAGATACTGGATTATAACGAGATAGACAAAAGCACACTCTTTTTACGCAGGTTGGAAGACAGCGGCGTGGAAAATGTTGTGCGGGATATCATCGCGGACGTCGCACAAAACGGTGATCGCGCGCTGTTTGCCTATGCTAAAAAGTTCGACCGCGCGGAGCTCACCGCGCTGGAGGTCACCGAGGCGGAACTCGACGACGCGCTGCTCTCGATTTCGCCGGAGCTGCTCGACGCCATGCGGACGGCTGCGGAGAACATCCGCGCGTTTCACAGTATGCAGCTGCGCGAAGGCTTTCGCCTGGAGCGGCCGAACGGCGTCTACATGGGTCAGAAGATCACGCCGATTGAGAAGGTCGGGCTCTATATCCCCGGCGGTACGGCGAGCTATCCTTCCACCGTGTTCATGAACGCAATTCCCGCGAAGCTCGCGGGGTGTTCGCTCGTGGTGATGGTTTCTCCGCCGAACGCGGGAGGCAACATCGCCGCTCCCATCCTCGCCGCGGCAAAGCTCGCGGGTGTGGATCGCGTGTTTAAGGCGGGCGGGGCGCAGGCCATCGCCGCGCTGAGCTACGGCACCGAAACCGTGCCAAAGGTGGACAAAATCGTAGGCCCCGGCAACGCCTATGTCGCCGAGGCAAAGCGCCAGATGTTCGGTCGGGTCGCGATCGACATGATCGCAGGTCCCAGCGAAATCCTAGTCGTTGCGGACGAGACGGCGACGCCCGCGTTCGTCGCGGCAGATCTGCTGAGTCAGGCGGAGCACGACGCGCTCTCCAGCGCAGTGCTGATCACGAGCAGCCACGCGTTGGCGGAAGAGGTCAGCGCGGAAGTTGAGCGGCAGCTCGCGACACTGCCACGCGAAGCGATTGCGAGAGCCTCCATCGAGAACAACGGCAAGATCATCGTGGTTGACGATTTGCTCTGCGCCATCGATCTTTCCAACGACTTAGCGCCGGAGCATCTGGAGCTCTGCGTCAAAGAACCGGAACGGTACCTTGCCTATGTGAAAAACGCGGGCTCGGTGTTCCTCGGCAACGACTGTCCGGAGTCATTGGGGGACTATCTCGCAGGGCCGAACCACACGCTACCCACGAGCGGTACGGCGCGGTTTTCCAGCCCGCTCGGCGTGGATGACTTCGTGAAGAAGACGCAGTACACTTATTTCTCGCGGGAGGCACTGGCGGAATTGGCGGACAAGATCGTGGTATTTGCCCGCGCGGAGGGGCTGGAGGCGCACGCGCGCGCAGCTTTGATCCGCGATGAGGAAACAAGAGCATGAGCCGATTTTTGAGCGAAAAGTACGCAACCCTGACGCCCTATGTGCCCGGCGAACAGCCGAGAGATCTGAAATACGTCAAGCTCAACACCAACGAGTCTCCGTTTCCGCCGTCGCAGAAAGTCGTCGCGGCAGCAGAGCGGGAAGCAAACCGGCTGAACCTCTATTCCGACCCGGAGTGCACGGAGCTCAAGCTTGCCGCGGCGAAACTCTACGGCGTGGAGCCGAAGAACGTGCTGCCCGTCAACGGCTCCGACGAGATTCTCTATTTTGCCTTTCTCGCCTTTGGTGATAAGGCAAACCCGTTTGCGTTTGCGGACATCAGCTACGGATTCTACCCGGTCTATGCGCAGTTTTGCGATGTGCCGAGTCGCCAGATTCCGTTGACAGCAGAGTATAATATCGACTATCGGGATTATTTGGGGATAGCCGAACACGTGCTCATCGCAAACCCGAATGCGCCGACGGGCACCTGCCTGCCGCCGTGGCAGATCGAGGAGATCGTCAAGAGCAATCCTGACCGCGTGGTGATCATCGACGAGGCGTATATCGATTTTGGTGGCGAGAGCTGCGTGCCGTTGATCCACAAATATGATAATCTGTTGGTGATACAGACGTTTTCCAAGAGTCGCTCGCTTGCGGGGGCGCGGCTGGGGTTCGGCATCGGATGTGAAGCGCTGATGCGTGACCTGAACACGGTGAAATACTCCATCAACCCCTATAATGTAAACCGTATGACGCAAGCCGCCGGTGTGGCTGCCATCGAAGACAACAGCTATTACCGCGAGATGGCGCAAACGATCATGACGGTGCGCGCGGAGACGACGGAACAGCTTAAAATGCTTGGCTTTACGGTGTTGCCGTCCACAGCCAATTTTGTATTTGCCAAAAGCGGCAGCGTCAGCGGAGAAACGCTCTATCAGGAACTCAAGGCGCGCGGGGTGCTGGTGCGGCATTTTACGAAAGAGCGCATCAAGGACTTTTGCCGGATCACGATCGGCACGCGCGAACAGATGCAAGTGTTGATGACAAACATTCAGGCGATCCTCACTCAGAAAGGATAAGAAAGCATATGAGAACGGCAACCTGCAACCGCATGACGGCGGAGACGGAGATCGTGCTTTCGCTCGACCTCGACGGAACAGGCAAGTGCGATGTGGCAAGCGGCGTGGGGTTTCTAGACCACATGCTTACGCTCTTTGCGCGCCATGCCAGAATTGACCTCACCGTGCGCTGCACGGGGGATACGGTGGTAGACGACCACCACAGCGTGGAGGATGTCGCCATCGCGCTGGGCGAGGCGCTGAAAGAAGCGCTCAGCGAAAAGCGCGGCATCAACCGCTACGGCAGCGAACTGCTGCCGATGGACGAGGCGCTCGTGCTCTGCGCGATCGATCTCTCCGGCAGGGGCACTCTGCGCTACACCGCAAACATCCCGTCGCAGAAGATCGGCACGTTTGACACCGAGCTGGCGCAGGAGTTTTTCTTAGCGCTCAGCCGGACGGCGGGCATCACGCTGCATATCCGGCAGCTTGACGGCGAAAACTCGCACCACATCGTGGAGGCGATGTTTAAAGCCGTTGGTCGCGCACTCAAGCAGGCGGTTGCGGTCGATCCGGCGTACGCAGACGAGATCCCCTCGACAAAGGGCGTGTTATAAGCATGATCGCAATCGTAGACTATGGCGTCGGCAACCTGTTTTCGCTGAAAAGCTCGCTCAAGATGATCGGAGCAGACGCAATCGTGACAGGCAATGCAGAAGACCTCCGCGCGGCGGACAAGATCATACTCCCCGGCGTCGGCGCGTTTGAGGACGCGGCAAAGAAGCTTCGCGCCACGGGGCTGGATGCGGTCGTCGTCGAACAGGCACGGGCGGGCAAGCCGCTGCTGGGCATTTGCCTCGGCATGCAGATGCTGTTTGACAAGAGCTATGAATACGGCGAGCACAAGGGTTTGGGACTGATCGCGGGGGACGTGATCGACATGCGCCCGCAGATACCGGCAAGCCTCAAGGTGCCGCACATCGGCTGGAACGCGCTGAAGTTCACACAGCTTATGCACCCGCTGTTTCGCTACATCAAAGAGGGTGACTGCGTCTATTTTGTGCATAGCTACTATGCGGCAAACTGCGACGGCGCGACCATCGCGACGGCGGAGTATGGTGCGAATCTGACCGCAGCGGTGGCGAGCGGAAACGTCGTCGGCTGCCAGTTCCACCCCGAAAAGAGCGGCAAGGTGGGCTTAAACATCCTACGCGCGTTCTCGGAACAAGCGTAAATTTGGAAGCAATCAAAAGAGAAAAGTTAGGATTCATACGATACATGTTAATATTACCGGCAATCGATCTATACGAAAAAAAAGCGGTGCGCCTTTACAAAGGTGAATATTCCAAGATGACCGTCTACAGCGAAGACCCGGCAAAGCTCGCGCAGGAGTTTCGCGAGGCGGGCGCAGAGTGGCTCCACATGGTGGATCTCGAGGGCGCACGATGCGGCGGCACGCCGAACTTTGAGATCGCCGCGAAGATCATCCGCACCAGCGGTCTCGCCGTCGAACTTGGCGGCGGCATTCGCGACGAGGAGACGATTTTGCGCTATCTCGACGCGGGGGTCAACCGTGTCATCCTCGGCACGGCAGCCGCGAACAACATCCACTTCGTCGCGGACATGGTCGCCAAATACGGCTCCGCCATCGCGGTCGGGGTCGACCTTCGCGACGGCATGGTCGCGGTCAAGGGCTGGACGGAGACGACGGGATTAAGCGGCATGGACTACTGTAAGAGCCTCGAGGAGATCGGCGTAGAAACCGTGATCTGCACGGATATCGCCAGAGACGGCGCGATGGCGGGCGCAAACCGCGCGCTGTATCGCGACCTGATGGAGACGAGCAGTATGCGATTCATCGCCTCCGGCGGGGTCAGCTCACTGGATGACGTGTGCGCGCTCAAGGAGCTTGGGCTTTACGGCGCAATCGTCGGCAAGGCGTACTATACGGGAGCAATCAAGATTGCAGACGCGATACGGGAGGCAACAGCATGATCACAAAGCGCATCATTCCGTGTCTCGACGTCAAGGACGGGCGCGTGGTCAAGGGCATCAACTTCCTCGGTCTCAACGACGTGTCCGACCCTGTGAAGCTGGGTCAGTACTACTCTGAAAACGGCGCGGACGAGCTGGTGTTTTACGACATCACCGCGAGCGCGGAAGGACGCGCGCTGTTTACGGACATCCTCACGCGCGTGGCGGAGACGATATTCATCCCGTTGACGGTTGGCGGCGGCATCAACACGCTGGACGACTTCGACCGCGTGCTCAAGTGCGGCGCGGACAAGGTCAGCGTCAACAGCGGCGCGATCAAAAACCCCGCGTTGATCGGTGAAGCGGCGAAGCGCTACGGCGATCAGTGTGTGGTGCTCTCGGTGGACGTGAAACGGGTCAACGGTCAGTTTCGCGTGTTTGCCAAGGGCGGCAGGGAGAACACGGGGCTCGACGCGCTGAACTGGATCAAACGCGGTGTGGATTCTGGCGCGGGAGAGATCGTGTTAAACTCTATCGATACCGACGGCGTAAAGCAGGGATTTGACATTGAGATGCTCTCCGCCGTGTGTGAGTTGGTCAGCGTTCCGGTGATCGCGTCCGGCGGCGCGGGCGGCATTCAAGATTTTGTGACGTTGTTTACAACGCTTCCCAAGGTGGACGCGGGGCTTGCCGCCTCGATCTTCCACTTTGGCGAAGTACAGATAAAAGACCTCAAGCAGGCGCTGCATGAGGCGGGCATACCGATGCGGAGGGTTTAAGCATGCTGGATATTGAAAACTTGAAATACAATGCTGACGGGCTGATTCCCGCGATCGTGATCGACACGGACACCAGGCAGGTGCTCATGATGGCGTATATGAACGCGGAGAGCCTGCGTGTTTCGATGGAAGAAGGGCGTACCTGCTTCTGGTCGCGCTCACGCAAGGAGCTTTGGCGCAAAGGGCAGACAAGCGGGAACGTGCAACAGATCGTGTCCATCGCGGCGGACTGCGACGCGGATACCCTGCTTGTTGAGGTGCGCAAGAGCGGACCTGCGTGCCACACGGGCGCTGAGAGCTGCTTCTTTCAGCCGATCTATGAAGGAGAGGTACAAGCAGGTTTTCAGTATGAGGACTTGTTTGAGATGCTGCGCGGCAGAAAGGCGAACCCGAAAGAGGGCAGCTATACGACGTATCTGTTTGACAAAGGGCTGGATAAAATCCTGAAAAAGGTCGGGGAGGAGACCACAGAGGTCATCCTCGCTGCCAAAGATCGCGACAAAGCCAACACGTTGTATGAAATCGGCGATTTGATGTATCATTGTATGGTGCTTATGATCGAATCCGGCATTGAACTGGACGACATCCGGCGCGAGATGGCCACCCGCCACGTGATCGACCACAAGGTCAAACAGGAGAAGATGGCCTAACGCGCCACAGTAAGAAACGGGAGAATGACACTTGTTTACACAGAATTTGCACACCCACACGACCTTTGACGACGGGCAGAACACACTCGAAGAGATGGCGCTTGCGGCAAAGGCCGCGGGACTCACCTCGATTGGCTTTAGCGTACATACGCCGATGCCGTTTGAAGACGGCTGGGGTTGGACAATCTCCGAAGAACGCCTTCCGGAATACAAGGCGGAAGTGCGTCGCTTGAGTGAACGTTATCGCGGAGTGATTGACGTATATTGCGGCGCGGAATGGGAGATGCTCTCTCCTAACGTGTTCTCCGGCTATGACTATGTTATCGGATCGATTCACCATATCCTGTGGGAGGGCGAAGCATACAGTGTGGATGCGGCGGCGGAGCATTCTGCGCGCTATCTGGAGCGCGTTTTTCACGACGATACCGATACGGCTGCGGAGGCGTATTTCCGGCAGTATGCGGACTTGGCAAACGTGCCGGAGGTCGGCATCGTCGGACATTTTGATCTGCTGACCAAGTTTGACGAGCAGCGGCGGCGCTACAACCCCGAATCCCCACGTTATCAAAAAGCGGCAGAAAAGGCGATAGACGCGCTGATTGCCGCAGGAAAGATTTTCGAAATCAATACAGGCGCGATCTCGCGCGGATACCGTACCACGCCGTATCCTTCCCGCGCGTTGCTTGAGGCGATCCACGTGCGCGGCGGAAAGATCACCATCAGCGCAGATGCACACCGCGTGGAGGACGTCGCATTCGGGTTTGCGGAGGCGGAGGTGCTCGCGCGCGCCTGCGGATTCACCGAGCTCTGGATATTTGACGGAAAGGGATTTGTACCACAACAGTTAGGAGGCTAACCATGGTCTCGATTGCAAGCGCACTTCAGGAAAACACCTATCCCGGGCGGGGTATCCTGCTCGGCAGCCTCGGCGGAATGGCTTTGATCGCCTATTTTCTCACGGGGCGCAGCGAAAACAGCCGGAACCGCATCTTCCGCGAGGAGGGGGACACGCTCTCGATCCTCCCGTTTGACGAAAGCAAGGTCTTAGACCCGAAGCTGATCTTCTACACGCCCGTGCGCGTTTGCTCAGATGCCATCGTGGTGACCAACGGAGATCATACAGATACGGTCTGCGAGAGTCTGGAAGCGGGGCATTCGTTTCAATACGCCATGAGCACGCGCTGCTATGAGCCGGACGCGCCGAACTATACGCCGCGCATCGCGGGCCTATTGCTCTCCACGGGGCGCTATACACTCGGCATCGTACGAAAAGCGATGGACGCGCCGGATTGCAGGCGAAAATACTGGAGCTATGACCCCAAGGAGGGTATGGCGCACCTGATTCACACCTATCAGACCGACGGTGACCCGCTGCCGCCGTTTTCCGGTGAGCCGCGCGAGATCGCCATCTCCGGCACGGCGGAAACGATTGCGAACGAACTCTGGCAAGCACTGGATCAGGAGAACCGCGTTGCTCTCTATGTCCGCTTGAGCGATCTTGCCAATGGCAGATTCACCAGCGCAATGAGAAACAAACGATTGGGAGATTAAATACTCCAAAATAGGCACGCACAAAAGCCGCCGGATTTGATCCGACGGCTTCGCTCGTATCGTTTATTCACTTACGATTGATTGGAATCGTAGATGTGCCGGATTTCCTCCGCGCAATGAAAAAAAGCATCGCACAAGGCGGGGTTAAACTGGGTGCCGCATTCGCGGCGAATCTCCAGCATGCTTTCGTCATGCGTCAGCGCGGGCTTATAGGGGCGGATGCTGCGCAGCGCATCGTATACATCACAGATGGCGACGATCTGCGCGGAAAGCGGAATTTCGTCCCCCTTGAGCCCGTTGGGATAGCCCTTTCCGTCCCAGCGCTCGTGATGCAACAGCGCGATATCCATCGCCATCTGGAAAATGCCGCTCTTTGGCAGCCGCGGAACCGTCTGCGAGAGCATTTCCGCGCCGATGGTGGTGTGCTTCTTGACCTCGTCAAACTCCTCTCGCGTGAGTTTGCCGGGCTTGAGGAGGATGCTTTCGGGAATGCTCGTCTTGCCGATGTCATGTACGAGACACGCCTGCTGCAGATTGTGGATGAAGTCATAGTCCAGACTCTGACTGTAGACGCTGTTGAACGAGAGCACGCTTGCCAGCACGCGGCAGGAGTCGGAAAGCCGACGGAGGTGCTTGCCTGCGTTTGCGTCCTGTGTTTCGGCAAGGTGCACCAGCGAACTCACCGCGCCCCAGAGCGCGTCCGCCGATTCGCCGAATTTCTGCGCGACTTGATCGTCTATGCTCTCGCGGCAAAGCTGCAGCTCGCGTTCCGCTTCCCACTGTGCGGTGATGTCCTCGGCCGTGCAGCTCAAGAACTGCACACCGCCCACCGTGTCCGTCGTCGGGGTCATGGTCACCCGCAGGAGTCGGCGCTTGCCGCCGGCGTCCGGGCGCCATTGCTCGGTTTCGAGTGTATGCTTGGCATCAAACGCGTTTCTGGTCAGCGTAATGGCGGACGCGGCTTCACCCGGCGGCAGCACGCTCTCCAGCGGCTGCAGCTCGATCTGTTCGCGCGGTTTTCCCAGAAAGGCAGCATGAGCCGCATTGACGCGACCGTAGGTGCAGTCATACGACATCTGCCAAATCTGCGTTGGGATGCTGTCTATCACCGCCTCCAGTGTGGCCAGTGGAGGGGCTGTGGATGCTTTCGTCATAATAGACTCCTTGTAAAACAAGTTACGCGCGTGGCGCGCATAAAAGTTGGTGTCATTTAGGTTCAAAAGGTATGTGACGCGGAAATTTGAACAAATGCGCGTCAATCAAAAGAGTATTCTGATAATAGCATAATACGTGATTACATGAAAGTCAACGACTGCAAAACAAGCGTGTGATATTTCTTGCGCAAATCTTGTGTCTATGAGATGATACATGTAACAAGACGACACAGAAACGGGCAGTGAATTACATCCGTGCGTTTATCACGGTTGCGATTGCGGCAACGGGATAAGATAGACTAAATAAATGTTTCCGGTGAAAGCGATTCCCGCGTACAAGCCGCAACAGGAGAGCACAATAGCTTAAATTGCGTAACGCCCGATATTCGGTGCGGCAGCAAAAAGGTGCGGCAGATTGAAAGAAAAGCGGGGTTGACGAGCGGGGATTTCGAAAGGCAACAGTTGTTCAAAGGGTAGTGCGGTTATATAAAAAGGCGCGTTGACAGGACTGCTGATAGACCCTAGAATGAAATTGAGGTGTGATACAATTCTCTTGTGATTCAGCAAGAAGTTGAGCAGCACATTTCGCTACGTTGTGACGACCGGAACATCGAAGGAACAGGAGGGCAAACAGATGGGTAAGCTGTTTAAAAATAAAAAATTCCAGAATGCGATGTTCTTTTTTGCGACGCTCACATCGGTGATCTATCTGGTGTGGCGTGCGGTGTTTACACTGCCGTTTGAAAGCGGCATCATCGCGATTATCTTCGGCGTTTTGCTGCTGGTGAGTGAGATCACCTCGGCACTTGGAACATATGAACTCTACTACCGCAAGAATCGTTCTAACAAGGTAGACCTCACCCTGCCGGAGATTCCGCACAGCTGGTATCCGGATGTGGACGTGATCGTTGCGACCCATAACGAGCCGGTCGAGCTGCTCTACAAAACCGTAAACGCACTGACCTATATGGACTATCCGGACAAGAGCAAGGTGCATATCTATATCGCCGACGACGGCAACCGCCCCGCGATGGCGAAGCTGGCGCAGCAGTTCGGCGTGGGATATTTTCCGCTCGCGAATAATAAGGAAGCCAAGAGCGGAAACCTGAACAACGCGCTCAAGCAGACGAAATCCCCGCTGGTGGCAACGTTTGACGCGGACATGATCGCGCGGCGCGAGTTTTTGATGGAGACGGTACCGTATTTCTTCCTCCCGCGCGTGCGACACGAGGACAACACGTGGAGACTGCGCAAGCCCGACGAGATCGACCCGAATTTCAAAATCGGCTTTATTCAGACGCCGCAGAGCTTCTATAACCCGGATCTGTTCCAGTTTAACCTCTACGCCGAGCAGAATATCCCCAACGAACAGGACTTCTTCTCGCGCGAGATCAACGTCATGCGCAACAGCTCCAACGCCGTGGCCTATACGGGCAGCAACACAGTGATTGCAAGGCAGGCGCTTGAGGAGATCGGCGGGTTCCCGACGGACACGATCACGGAGGACTTTGAAACCGGCATCAAGATCCAGAGCAAAGGGTACACCACCTATTCTACGCTCCGCCCGCTGGCAAGCGGACTGGCGCCGACCACCATCAAGAGCATGGTCACCCAGCGTGTGCGCTGGGCGCGCGGCGTGGTTCAAAGTGTTCGCAACACCAAGATGGTCTCGAACAAAGGCCTTTCTGTGAGCGCGCGCATCAGCTATCTGCTGTCCTATTCCTATTGGTGGTCGTTCGGACGCAGACTCGTGTTTACATTTGCGCCGATCATGTTTGCGCTCTTTGGATTACAGGTGGTCAACACCACGTTCTGGGAGATTCTCTTGATCTGGGGTCCGCAATACATCTTCTATACGCTGGCGATACGGTGCCTGTCCAGCGACACGCGAAACCAGCGCTGGAATCAGATCATCGATACGATTCTGGCTCCGTTTATGGTCATCCCCGTGTTTCTCGAGACCATCGGCATCAAGCAGCTGAAGTTTAAAATCACGGACAAGAGCACCAGCAAACCCCAGAACAGCAACCTAGTCTACATCATTCCGCAGCTGATCATGCTGGGTCTGTCCATTGCGGGACTGATTCGCTACCTCGGCGGCAAGTATGGCATGGCGCTGCTCTTTAGTAGCTTCATCGCGTTCTGGCTCCTCCTCAACATCACAAACCTGCTGTACGCGGTCTATTTCATGATGGGTCGCAAGGCCTACCGCACCAGCGAGCGATTTGAGGCGGAGATCCCCGTCACCCTCAACTACAGGGGCAAGGCATTTTCGGCGATGACGAAGAACATCTCCGAAGGTGGTTTTCTCTTTACGCTGGAGCATCCGGCCTATCTGCCGGACGATTCACCGCTGGAATTCTCACTCAAGAGTGAAAAATACAGCGCGAGCGTGCGCGGCAAGATCGTCTATATCAACAGCGCGGGCAACAACTGGCTCTATCATGTCCAGCTTGTGCCCGGCATGACGGAGCAGGACACGCGGGAGTATTTGCAGCTGGTCTATGACCGCCAGCATTCTCTCCCGAAGTCGATGAATATCTGGGTGACAGCGTTTGACGACATCGTCAACAACGCTAGCCAGCGCCTCGAGAAGCAGCGCTCCGAAATGCGCGCACTGCCGCGCATCCAGCTGGACCGGTTCGTGCGGTTTGAGGAGGGCATCAGCGGCACGCTGATCGATTTCAACTTCAAGTTCGCCCTGATGCGGGACCTGAGTGAAGGCGCGGAAACGCTCACACTTGCGCCGCGCAACGGGATTCGCATGGAACTCGTGAACACTCACAAGCCTTTGACGACGCCGGGGGTTGTCCTCTACAGCGTGGTGAACTGGGAAGAGCTCTCCGCCAGCAAGGCGTTTCAAACGCTGCTGGAGGATTGGATTTTCGAGTATCATCAGGGTACGCTCAAACCCCGCCGCGCGAGAAAGCGCATGGCGATGTAACACATAGAAACTAACGATGCGCTCTGTCCTCCGCGGGGAAACCTGCGGGGGACAGCGTTTCAAACACACAAATAACCCGCTCAAACCACTGAGATGACCTAAGAAAAATCAGAAACAGAGGAGCGTGACGATCGTATGACGATGCTGCTGACTATTTTACGTCTGAGTGCCTTTTTGCTTTCCGCGGTGGGCTATGTTGCATTTTCGCGGGCATATTGGAAGATCACCCCGCGAGCCAGCTATATCTTCGTTTTCTCCGCGCAGGCGCTGATCCTCTATTTTGCGGGGCTCGTCGGCGTGCTCTCCTATGCGGCATATGCGCTCTTCGGCTTCGGCATCGTGCTGCTTGTCGCCCTCATCCTTAACAAAAAGATCAAGCTGGCGTATAATGTTTCATCGCTCAGCGCGATCAATCTTGCGTTTGTTGTGGTGTTCGGCGCCATTACCGCGTCGCTCATCGATACGTTCTTTGTGCATTACGACAACTTTTCGCACTGGGCGGTGGTGGTCAAATACATGCTGGTGACAGACCGCATCCCGGACGCCGCCAGCGCGATCATCGATTTTAAGAGCTATCCGCTGGGCAGTTCGTCGTTTCTCTACTATTTCGGGCGCATCGTCGGCAACGGCGAGGGCATCATGCTCGTGGGTCAGGCGACGCTGCTGTTTGCCTGCTTCTATGCCGTGTTTGGCGCAATCCGCGACCAGAAGCGCTTTCTGCTTGCCGCGCTGCTGGGGCTTGGCTGCTCTGCGATGGCGTATTTCAACATCAGCATTCGCATCAATAATCTGCTGGTCGATTTTCTGCTGCCCGCGCTGGCGCTCGCCGTCATCGGCGTGCTGCTGGTCGAGCGCAACAAGTTTTTCACCGCGTACCTTGCTGTTTTGCCCGTGCTGGGGCTTTTGAGCATCGTGAAAAACACAGGCGTGATCTTCGCGCTGCTGGGATCCGTGTTTTTAGTCTATCGTGCCGTTCAGGTGCAAAACGCGGACGCAAAGCTCCGACCGTTCTTCTGGGGCGCGCTGCTGACCATCGGGCTCTCGCTGGTTCCGCTGATCCTCTGGAACGTGCATACGTCGCTTGCCTTTGCTTCGGACGCGGGGAAATTCAGCTATGATTTTCAATCGCTCGCGTCATTTACGCTGGATAAAACACCCGAGCAGATCTTGTATATCGTGCAGCTGTTCCTCTATACGGCTACCTCGCTCTCTGAGCTGCCGACGCTGGGGTTCGTGGTCTTCAACGGCATCGCGATTGTGACCTATCTGGTTGCGCGGTTCGGGTTTCACAAAAAATGGAAGCTGCTGGGCACACTTCTGCTGCTCGACCTTGCGGTGGTTCTCTACTACACCGGAATTTTGGCGATGTATATCCTCTCCATGCCGCTGAACGAGGCGCTGTGGCTCGCCGGATTTGAGCGGTATGGGTCGAGCATGATACTCTTCCTCATCGGCGCGCTTTCCATGCGGCTGACCATGGACGTGGAGAACTCTTTCTATCAGCAGCAGGGAGAGAAACGCGATTACCGCGCGTTTCGCAGCCTGACAGCGAAAAACATCTATCAGACGGCGACGGTGATTCTCTCGCTTGCGGCTGGTTTGATGCTGCTCTCCGAGCTCAACGGCATGAACAGCAACAGAGAGGATTATCCAAAGACGCTGCCTGCGCGGGTTTCCGCGCTGACGGGCGATAACTGGCACGCGCCGGACAACGACACGCGCTATCTCTTCTATTCCTCCGACAAGGACAACGAGGTAACAAACTATGAGCTGCCGTATGTCGGGCGCTATTTCCTGTTTGCGTCGCAGGTAGACGCGGTGAGCGATTTTGCCGACGATACGTTTATGGGGCAGATTCAAACCTATGATCAGTTCGTGATTCTGGAGAGCACGCCCGCGATTCAGGCGTATATGCAGGCACACGCCAACCTGCCGGGCGACCCGGGCATCTACGATGTGGCAGAGACATTCTCCGAAGCCGAGATACCGCAAGGATGATGCAATATGAGAAGTCGCTTGGGTTTACCGGGCGGTTTTTCACGTCCAGGAAGATATATTATATATATTTTTCGCAAACCCTATTGCTTTTTACGCGCGGGCGTGTTAAATTATCGATAATCTCGGCGAAAGCCGAACAGAAAGAATTAAACCCTGCGGCACAGACCGCAAACAGAAAAGCCCCACACGCGGCACTGGCCGCAAAGAAAGAAGCGTTTTATGACCCGCATCGCAAACGCAGCAGAATATCGTTACTTTAGCTTTACCGGTTATTTTTACGGTAAGGCTGGTTTCGGTTTGGCGCAGCAAGGGTGATCGGGTAAAAAACACAGGATACGATCGCATCGCACCGCAGCCAAACAGGCTGCGGTTTTTTTACAGGCGGAGGGAGAATATTATGATCGTTATACTCAAACCAAACCCGAATCCGGATCAGTTAGAGAGCCTCAAAAACTGGCTGCTCGGCAAGGGCATTCAGATTCACACCAGCCTCGGCACGACTCAGATGATACTGGGTCTCGTCGGCGACACATCCACGCTGGACATCGACCTGATCAGCGCGCTGGATATCGTAGAGGACGTCAAGCGCGTGCAGGAGCCGTATAAAAACGCGAATCGCAAATTTCACCCGGCGGACACCGTCATCCCCGTTGGCAATACCCAAATCGGCGGCGGAACGCTGACCATCATGGCGGGCCCGTGCTCGGTGGAGAGCGAATCGCAGATCATCGCCGTCGCCAAGGCCGTCAAGGCCAGCGGAGCCACCATGCTTCGCGGCGGCGCGTTCAAACCGCGCACCTCGCCATATGCCTTTCAGGGCATGGGGGCGGAGGGGATAGAGCTACTAAAACTCGCCCGCGCGGAGACGGGGTTGCCCATCGTCAGCGAGATCATGGATGCTTCGCAGCTGCCGCTGTTTGACGATGTGGATGTGATTCAGGTTGGCGCGCGCAACATGCAAAACTTTAACCTGCTCAAAATACTCGGCGCGCAGCCAAAACCCGTCATGATCAAGCGCGGGCTCTCCTCAACCTATGAAGAATGGCTTATGAGCGCGGAATACGTCATGGCGAGCGGCAACCAGCAGGTCATCCTCTGCGAGCGCGGCATCCGCACGTTTGAAACCTATACGCGAAACACGCTCGACCTCGCGGCGGTTCCGGTGCTGCGTCACCTCACGCACCTGCCGGTCATCATCGATCCCAGCCACGCGACAGGCAGGAATGCCCTCGTTGCCCCGCTTGCCATGGGCGCCGTGGCGACGGGCTGCGACGGTCTCTTGATCGAGGTGCACAACGACCCCGCGCACGCGCTCAGCGACGGCCCACAGTCCCTCAACCCCGAAGCATTTGACGTGCTCAACCGCAGGATTCTCGCGCTGCATGCATTCATGAGCACGGGGGAGGGACGGGCGTGAACGTCGGCATCGTCGGCCTCGGCCTCATCGGCGGCTCGATGGCAAAAAGCATCAAGGTACGCACGGCGCACACCGTCTGGGGCATCGATCTCGATACAGAGACCATGACGCTCTCGCGCATCAGCGGCGCCATCGACGGCGCGCTCACAAGGGAGAATATCCCCGCTTGCGACCTTCTGCTCGTCGCAATCCGCCCGGCAGCAGCGGTGGGTTGGGTTCGCGAACACGCGCCGCTGATCTCCAAGACCGCAATTCTGGTCGATCTCTGCGGCGTCAAGCGCAACGTTTGTGACGCGCTGGCACCCATTGCCAAGGAGTACGGCTTTGCCTACATTGGCGGACACCCCATGGCGGGCCGCGAGCGCGGCGGATTCGTCCACTCCAGTGAGGAGCTGTTCACGGGCGCTTCCATGATTCTCACGCCCGACCAGGCCACGGACATGCGCATGCTCGAAACCTTGAAATCGTTCTTTACGGACATCGGCTTTGCGGGGCTGACCTTCTCCACGCCGGAGGAGCACGACCGCATCATCGCCTACACCTCTCAGCTCGCGCACCTTGTATCCAGCGCATACATCAAGTCGCCAGAGGCGCAACGCAGGCGTGGATTCTCGGCGGGCAGCTTTCGGGATATGACGCGGGTTGCGCACCTTGACGAGGCGATGTGGACGGAGTTGTTCCTCGACGACGCGGACTATCTCACCGAACAGCTTGAAATTTTAATCGATCATCTCAACGAATATCGCGCGGCGTTGACTCAGCGCGATGCGGAAAAACTACAGGCTCTCCTGAAAGACGGGCGCGAGAAAAAAGCCACAGCGGGAGGAAACTGACCCATGGAGCCTTGCGTCATCCCCGTGCGTGTGCGGGAAGGGTACGATGTTGTGATAGGCGGCGGCCTGCTTCGTGAAAGCGGGCAGCTGATGCGCGCCGCGCTGGGCGATTGCCGCCTCGCGATAGTCACGGACAGCAATGTCGCGAAGCTCTACCTGCCCGCGCTCTTGAGCAGCCTTTTGGCTGCCGGGTTTGACGCGTGCTCCTATGTGTTTCCCGCGGGAGAGGCAAACAAGCGCCTGAGCACCCTCTCCGGCATGCTGGAATTCTTCGCAGAACAGCACCTGACGCGCAAGGATTGTGTGGTTGCGCTCGGCGGCGGGGTTACGGGCGACATGGCGGGTTTTGCCGCAGGGTGTTACCTGCGCGGGGTAAAATATGTGCAGGTGCCGACCACGCTATTGGCGGCGGTGGACTCCTCCGTCGGCGGAAAGACGGCGGTCGACCTTGCAGCGGGTAAAAACCTCGCGGGGCTGTTCCATCAGCCATCGCTGGTGATTTGCGATTCGGACACCTTCGCGACGCTCTCGCCGGACGAGTTTGCCAACGGCGCAGCGGAGGCAATCAAAACAGGTATTCTCGACGACGAAGCGCTGTTTTCGCTGTTTGAAACAGGTGACGCGCGCGCCAATGTAACGGATATCGTCGCGCAATGCGTCACGTTCAAAGCGCGGATTGTGGAGGCGGACGAAACCGAAACGGGCATTCGCAAGACGTTGAATCTCGGCCACACAGCGGGGCACGCAATTGAGCGCTGCAGTGATTTCACGATACCGCACGGGCACGCGGTCGCCGCGGGACTTGCGATCATCGCGCGCGCATCCGAGCGGCTCGGCTGGGTAACGGAGCCCATCTCGCGGCGCATCGAAGCCGCGCTCATGCGAAACGGTCTTCCTATTACAATAGGTTTTGCGCCCGAAGCGCTGGCAGAGGCTGCGCTTTCGGACAAGAAGCGCGCGGGCGGAACGATTACGCTCGTCGTGCCGAAAAAGATTGGCGACTGCGCGCTGATCGATATCCCCGTTGAGCAACTCTTGGACGTGTTCCGTGCGGGGATCGAGGCAGGCGCATGATCGCCCGTATACTTCCCGCGCCACTCGGCGGTACGATTTCGGCGATTGCGTCCAAGTCTGACGCGCACCGCTTGCTGATTCTTGCAGCGCTGAGCCGCGGTGAGACGCGGCTGATGATGGAGCAGCGCTCGGAGGACATCGACGCAACGATCAAATGTCTGCGTGCGCTGGGCACGATGATAGAAGTTTTGCCGGACGGCGTTCTTGTGCGCGGCATTGAGCGGGTGAGCGAAAACCCCTTGCTCGACTGCGGCGAGAGCGGCTCTACATTTCGGTTTCTGCTGCCGGTTGCAGCGGCACTTTGCGAGCACGCGCGCTTCACGGGTTCCGGCAGACTGCCGGAGCGGCCCATCGGCGAACTCATGCGGGTCATGCAGGCGCACGGCGTCGCGTTCTCCGCTGAACGCTTGCCGTTTGAAACAGCAGGCAAGCTCACGGGCGGCGATTTCTCCCTGCCGGGTAATGTGAGCTCGCAATACCTCACAGGATTACTTCTTGCGCTGCCGATTCTTACCGGAGACAGCACGATCTCGCTCACCACGCGGCTGGAATCAGCAAGCTATGTTGAAATTACGCTGCATGCGTTGAAGCGATTCGGGGTGCATGTACGCATGGATGGCGGCGCTTATAACATCTCCGGCGGGCAGACAATTGCTTCACCCGGCGAACTGCGCGTGGATGGGGACTGGTCGAACGCCGCGTTTTTCCTCGCGGCGGGCGCGCTGGGCAACCCCATTACCCTAAATGGACTGAATCTCGATTCGCCGCAGGGCGACAAGATGATTTTAGACGCGCTTCGCCAATTCGGCGCACAGGTTGATGCAACGGCAGACGCGATCACGATCTCGCCCGCACCGCTCTCCGGTTGCACGATCGACGTTGGCGAAACGCCGGATCTGTTGCCGATTCTCGCCGTTCTCGGCGCTTGCGCTACTGGCAAAACCCGCCTCGTCAACGCCGCGCGGCTCCGGCTTAAAGAAAGCGACCGGCTCGCTTCCGTCTCCGCGATGCTCCGCGCGCTCGGCGGAACCGTCGAAGAGCTGCCGGATGCGCTCGTGATCACGGGCGGCACGCTTGCCGGCGGCACGGTGGACAGCTGCCGCGATCATCGCATCGCGATGTCTGCCGCGATTGCCTCCATTTGTTGCAAGAAGGAAGTGACCATTCTCGGCGCGGATGCGGTGAATAAATCGTATCCCGCTTTCTATACAGATTTCAATCAATTAGGAGGGCATGCAGTTTGCAACCCAGCCTAACTTCGAAATATGACTGTTTGGGAGGGCATGCGGATGTCGTCTGAATTCGGAAGAACCCTGCGCGTGGGCGTGTTTGGAGAGTCCCACGGGCGCTCCATCGGCGTCACGATGCAAAACCTGCCTTCGGGAGAATCCATCGACCTGATCGTTCTGGAAGCATTTCTGGATCGCCGCAGGCCGGGCAAGAGCGCGCTTTCCACCGCGCGAAACGAGCCGGATCGGCCTGTGTTTCTCTCCGGCTTGCTCGACGGCAAAACGACGGGCAGCCCGCTTAGTGCGATCATCGAAAACCGCGACGCGCGCTCCCGCGACTACGCGGAGCTCGCGGACAAACCGCGCCCCGGACACGCGGACTACACCGCGTTTCTCAAGTGGGAGGGAGCTGCGGACATGCGCGGCGGCGGACATTTTTCCGGCAGGCTGACGGCGCCCTTGTGTATCGCAGGGGGCATCGCCAAGCAGATTTTAGCGCGCAAAAACATCTTCGTCGGCGCGCATCTGTTTTCGGTAGCGGGGATTGCGGACGAAGCGTTCCCGCTGCATCCCGCGCAGACGATGTTTGACGAGATCGCTGAAAAGGACTTTCCCGTGATCAGCGACACGTTGGGTTGCGCCATGCAGGAGGCGATTCTTGCCGCATCGCACGAAGGAGACTCCGTCGGCGGCATGATCGAGTGCGCGGTGATCGGCTTTCCCGCAGGAATCGGCAACCCGATGTTCGACGGCCTAGAAAACCGTCTTTCCATGGCATTGTTCGGCATCCCCGCGGTCAAAGGGTTGGAATTCGGCGCGGGGTTTGCAGCCGCAGCCATGCACGGCAGCGAGCACAACGACCCGTATCGCATCGACGAAAACAGCAACGTGACCACAACGACCAACCACGCGGGCGGCATCCTGGGCGGCATCTCGACGGGGCAACCCATCGTGCTGCGGGTGGCGATCAAGCCCACCGCTTCGATTGCAAAGACGCAGCAGACCGTGAGCTTATCCAAAATGGAGAACACGGAACTGATCGTTCACGGACGGCACGATCCCTGCATTGCGCACCGCGCGGTGCCTGTAGTGGAGGCGGTCACGGCGCTCGTCCTGCTGGATTATCTGCTGGAAGAGAAGATTTAATCAATCGAGTAAATGTTCAGCGAAACGGCGCTAGCTGTCGTGCTGTGAAATGGAGAGGATAGAAACATGGATGTAGAACAGATCCGCGAGGCGATAGACAACGTAGACAGCCAGCTGCTCAAGCTGTTTCTGGAGCGCATGCACCTCGGCGAACAAGTTGCAAGCTATAAGCGCGAGCACAACCAGCCCGTTTTAAACAAGCCACGTGAGCGGGAAATCCTCGCGCGCGTACAGGCGGAGGCGGGAGACATGGAGCCGTATGCCTATCAGCTCTTTACCACGCTCATCGAGCTCAACAAAGTGCGCCAGACCGAGCTGTATTCGCCGCCGTCGCGCGTGCGTTCGCTTATCGAGGGCGCGCTGGCTGCCCCGGAGGCGGTCTTCCCGCGTACGGGCACCATCGCGTGCCAGGGCGTAGAGGGCGCAAACTCGCAGGCGGCTTGCGACAAGATATTGCCCCGCGGCAACATCATGTACGTCAAGAGCTTTGAGGCGGTGTTTGACGCGGTGGAATCGGGACTATGCCAGTTTGGCGTGCTGCCCATCGAAAACAGCGCAAACGGCTCGGTGCGCACGGTCTACGACCTGCTGCAACGCAAGCGCTTCTCCATCGTGCGCGGCACGACGCTGCACATCCGCCACGAGCTGCTCGCAAAGCCGGGCACGAAGCTAAGTGAAATCACGGAGATCTATTCGCACGAACAGGCCATCGGCCAGTGCAGCCGGTATTTGGGCAGCCTCAACGGCAAGGTGAAGGTGATTCCCTGCACCAATACGGCGGTGGCGGCGAAGATGGTCGCCGAAGGAATCAACCCGCATGCCGCCGCGATCAGCTCCCACGCGTGCGCCGAGCTATACGGCCTTAATACGATCAAAGAGGATGTGCAGGACAGCGACAATAACTATACGCGCTTCATCTGCATCGCGAAAAACCCGATCATCTACGCGGGCTCCAACAAGATCAGTTTGATTCTGGACTGCAAAAACGAGCCGGGCGCGCTCAACAGCATCCTCACGAAGATCTCCGCCTACGGCGTGAACACCAGCAAGCTCGAAAGCTGCCCTGTGACCGGGCGCAATTTTGAGTTCATCTTCTTCTTTGATCTGGATGCTACCGTGCGCGAGCAGGGCGTGATGCCGATGCTGGAGGAGCTGGAGCGCATCAGCGAGAGCTTCACGTTCTTAGGAAACTATTCTGTGATTTAAACTCTTTCGCAAATATTTGCGTATTTTGGGAACGAATTGGTGATTGAGACATGGCAGAGCGCATCTACGGACTTCTCGGGCGGACGCTCAAGCACAGCTATTCTGTGCCGATTCACCGCGCGCTGGGTAACGACAACTATGCGCTCTTTGAGCTGGAGCCGGACGCGCTCGGTGCATTTTTATCCCGTCCGGACATCGGCGGTCTGAACGTCACGATTCCCTACAAGCGGGACGTGATGGCGTATTGCGACCTGCTGGACGAAACCGCGCGGGCAATCGGCAGCGTGAACACCATCGTGCGCCTGAACGACGGCAGGCTTGTGGGCTACAACACGGACGCATACGGTCTATCCTACATGGCGTCGCGCGCGGGTATCTCTCTACAGGGCAAAAAGGTAGTCATCCTCGGCAGCGGCGGCGCGTCGCTCACCGCGCAATACGTCGCAAAGACGCAGGGCGCGCGAGAGATCGTCGTCGTCTCCCGCAACGGTGTTGACAACTATGATTCTCTCAATCGCCACGCGGACGCGCAGATTTTGATCAACACAACCCCCGTGGGCATGTATCCGCACACAGGCGAGTTGCCCGCAGACCCAGCGTTGTTTCCGGCGTGTCAAGGCGTGCTGGAGCTGGTCTATAACCCCCGCAGAACCGCTCTGGTGTTTCGCGCGGAGGAGCTCAACATTCCCTGCGCGGGCGGTTTATCCATGCTCACAGCGCAAGCCAAAGCCGCAGAGGAACTGTTCTTTGGAACGGTTATAGCGGACGGCGAGAACGAGCGCGTGCTGCGCCTGCTGCGGCAGAGTATGCAAAACATCGTGCTCATCGGCATGCCGGGCAGCGGGAAGACCACGATTGGTCTTATGCTCGGTAAACTCACAGGAAGAACCGCAATCGATCTGGATGAACAGATCGTGCTGGCGGACGGAAGGACGATTCCGCAGATCTTCGCCGAGTCCGGCGAGATGGCGTTTCGCGCGCTGGAGCGCGAACAGGCCGAAAAATGGGGCAAGGAGAGCGGGCTCATCCTCATCACCGGCGGCGGCATCGTCAAGGACGAACGAAACTACCATCCGCTCAAGCAAAACGGGCGCATCTACGAGATACAGCGAAGCACCGCGCTTCTGCCGCGCGAGGGTAGGCCGCTGTCACAGATGGCCGATCTCGACGCGATGCAGCGCGAGCGAGCGCCGCTCTATGCGCGCTTTCGCGACACGGGGCTACCAAACGACACAACGCCGGAAGAAGCGGCAGCGAGTATCTGGCAGAATTTTTGCGACAATGCCGACTAAGGCGGGCGGGAGGGGAAGAGCATGAAGATTCTTGTCATCAACGGACCGAACCTGAATCTGTTGGGACTGCGTGAGCCGGATATTTACGGCAGGCGTACCTACAGCGACCTTGTGGAGATGATTCGCGCGGAAGCAGAACGGCTCGACATCAAGGTCGAGTTCGTGCAGAGCAACCACGAAGGTGTGCTGGTGGACGCGATTCAGAGCGCATACTGGACAGCGGACGGCATCGTCATCAACCCCGGCGCGTATACGCACACCAGCGTCGCGCTGCTCGACGCGGTGAAGGCGGTCGGCGTGCCGACGGTAGAGGTGCATATCTCCGACCCCGACACGCGGGAGGAATTCCGAAAGGTGTCCTATATCCGCGCGGCGTGCACCGCCAGCATCAAAGGCCACGGGCTGGAGGGGTATCTGGAGGCATTGCGGCTGCTTGCGGATAAACATCTTGTGATATAAGGTCAATCCATTTGAAACAGAAAAAGCTTCCGGTGTTATTCCGGAAGCTTTTGTGCGTTTGATGATGCGTTACTCGACGGTATCGTAGAGAATCGGGTTTTTTGCCGTCACGCGCTTGACGAAGAGCAGGAACACGAGTCCAACCACGAGGAAGAGCAGGATCGAACCGATGGCCCAATAGAGCCCGAGGTGCTCGGCAGTAATCGCGTCGAGTCCTTGATTGAGGTAGTAGTTGTTCATCCGAAAGGACAGCATCCCGAATACGAGCGGGCCGATGAATGTTGAGGTGCGTCCCGCAACGGAGAGGAAGCCGTAGAACTCCGCGGTCTTTGCGGCGGGAGCAAGCTGGCTGACCATCGAGCGGCTGACCGCCTGCGCGCCGGAGAGCGAAAAGCCCGCAAAGAAACCGACCACGAAGAACAGCACGAGGCTATCCACGAAGAACAGCGCAACGATGCAGGCGACCAGAACCACCAGAGAAATCAGGATCGATTCCTTACTGCTGAGCCTGTCGGATATCTTACCAAAGAGCAGCGCGCCCACCGCGCCGGAGATCTGGATGATGATGACGAAGAGAATCAGCTGGATCTGCGTCATGCCAAAGAGTGTGGCGCCGATGATTGCGGCAAAGTCCATCAGCATCATGATGCCGTCGTTGTAGATTAAAAACGCGACGGTGTACTTGATGAACTCCTTATAGCTCTTAATGGAGCGGAAGGTGGAAGCAAGCCGCCCGAAGGCGACACGGATGTTGCCTTTTTCGGGTTTCTCGCCGGAGTTTTCGTCTGCTTCCTTTACCCAAAGAAGTGTGGGGATGGAGGAGAGCAGGTAGAACACAGCGGTGATGAGAAACGCGATGGGGACCATGAAGTTTTTGATCAACTGAATGGGGATGAGCACGAGAATCAGCGCCGCAATGCCGCCAAGCATGCCGACCGCCCAGCCTTTGCCGGAGACGGAGCCGATGTTTTCGGGCGTGGAGATGGAGGTGAGCAGCGCGTCATAAAACACCTGCGCGCCGCGATAGCCGATCTCCGCGAGTATGAAGCAGAGCATGCCGGTGAACACATCTCCCTTGCGTACAAAGAAGAGCATCGCCGTAAAGACGACTGACAACCCAGTAAACGCCATCAGGAACGCTTTTTTTGATTTGGTGTAGTCCGCGATAGTGCCGAGAATGGGTGATACGATGGCGACAAGGATAGCCGCGATGCCGACGGAGATGCCCCAAAGGCGCGTTCCCTCTGCGCCGCCAACGACGGTACCCTTGAAATAGGCTGAATACACAGCAAGGAGGATGACGGATGCATAGGCAGAATTGCCGAAGTCATAAAAATACCAGGACCAGCGCGGCCGCTTGTTGGGATCGTGGATCTTTTTCATCAATATTACCTCCGTATAAATCGTTAGGGGCTTGGGATGCGGGAGGATACCATCCCGGATGATAGGAATCGCCTATATGTTGTCTCCCGAAAGGATATTTGCGGGGCGCGGGAAGGAATTCACCCCTAAGAGAGCAAGGACTATCATAACTCCCCTATTTAGGCCTATTGTACTCCTTTCCCTGAAGGCGGGCAACGAAGTTACGGCTGTAAAACCCTGTAAAATCGGGCAAATCAGGCAAATTTTACACACGGAACCATATATCCGCGCGATAAAAAATATCCCCGCTTTCCAGCGGGGAAATTGTAGCGCAGATTTAATCTATTTGCGGATAAAATGGATGCTGTTATGCCTTTGGTGCATCGTCCTTTTTGTCAAATGCGTTGACGACGGCATCCTTTGCGTCCAGAACGGCATCCTTGGCTTTCTCGACGTATTCCGGTGCCTTTTCCTTGACGGTATCGACAGCGCCGGTGACGGCATCTTTGGCCTTTTGCATGTATTCGGGAGCTTTTTCTTTGACGGTGTCTACCGCTCCGGTGACCGCTTCTTTGACGTCTTCAGCGGCATCCTTCGCTTTTTGCGTAAACACGGGTGCCTTTTCCTTGATGGCGGCTGCCGCGTCCTGATAGACTTCCGTGGCGGCTTTCTTCACCTCTTCAAAATAATCCTTCGCGTCGACCTTTCCGTCGCCGTTGACATCCTTAATCCCGTCGGGATTGTTCTCTTTGACCTGATCGGCAACTCTCACCGCCGCGACAGTTGCGCCTGCGGTTACGCCGATTCCCAAAAGCTTTTTCAGAAAACCCACAATGGTAGCCTCCTTGTTTTTTTATCATTATAGCGAGTATTTGCGTATTTGACAATATAGCTACTGTTACAGCGTAACAGCCTGTTGACGGAACAAAAAACGGAACCCGACGATGAGCCGGATTCCGGTTTCTGCTATCTATGAGTCGTACTGTTATTTGCCAAACAGCGCGAGCAGAACGCCCGCCGCGACTGCGGAGCCGATGACACCGGCGACGTTGGGGCCGATGGCATGCATGAGCAGGAAGTTCTTCGGGTTGGCTTTCTGGCCTTCCAGATGGGATACGCGCGCTGCCATAGGGACAGCGGAAACGCCCGCGGAACCGATCAGCGGGTTGACCTTGCCGCCGGAGAGCGCATACATGAGCTTACCGAGCAGCAGGCCGCCGACGGTGCTGAACATAAACGCAATCAGTCCGAGTCCGACGATCATCAGCGTCTCAGGGCGCAGGAAGGTGTCCGCAGAGGCAGTCGCACCGACGGTAACGCCGAGGAAGATGGTCACGATGTTGATCAGCGCGTTCTGGGAAGTTTCCGAAAGACGCTCCACCACGCCGCACTCGCGGAAGAGGTTGCCGAGCATCAGCATGCCGATGAGCGGAGCCACGGACGGCAAGAGCAGGATGCAGAGGATCGAGACGATGATCGGGAAGCAGACACGCTCCAGCTTGGAGACGGGGCGTAGCTGCACCATGACGGTCTCGCGCTCTTTCTTGGTGGTCAGCAGGCGCATGATCGGCGGCTGAATGATCGGAATCAGCGCCATATAGGAATACGCCGCGATGGCGATTGCGGGCAGCAGATCCGGCGCAAGCCGCGTGGTGAGGTAGATGGCGGTGGGGCCGTCCGCGCCGCCGATGATGCCGATGGAGGCAGCCTCCGCAGGCGTAAAGCCAAGCGCGCTGGAGATGATGAACGCAACCGCGATGCCAAACTGCGCGCCAGCGCCCAGAAAGAGACTGCTGGGGTTTGCGATCAAGGGACCAAAGTCCGTCATCGCGCCGATGCCGAGGAAGATCAGCGACGGGTAGATGCCGAGCTTGACACCCTTATAAAGGTAGTAAAGCAGGCCGCCGACTTCGCCTTCGGAAGCGGGGCCGGCCATGAGCCCGGTGAGCGGCAGGTTTGCCAGCAGCATGCCAAACGCGATCGGCAGTAGCAGCAGCGGCTCGAATTTTTTCACGATTGCAAGATAGATCAAAACCAGCGAAATCGCGATCATGACCATATACTGCCAATTGAGCGAAGTAAAGCCGGATGAGGCTAAGAGGTTGGATAAAGCGTCTGTTAACATCGTATTCTCCTTTTGCGTCAATTCGTGTTTGTGTTACTGAGCGGCTTTTTTATGCTTCGCCGCGTGCTCCGCCGTCTCAACGATGAGGGAAAACAGCTTCACAAACAGGAACAAGGCAAAGAGCGCAGTAAAGACGATTGCCATGAGGAACAATGCTACCAGCAGACTGTCGACAAAAGACACAGGATATACCCCCTTACAGTTGCCAAGCCGATGCAAACCGCACCGGCCCATGCAGAATTTCGTGTTATTCCGATAGAATCAGCCGTCGCTGCGCCGATTGAAAATCATCATTGATTCGATCCTCGCAGCATGAAAAAAACATCGAATTTAGGCTAAAGAATATAACAAAAGCAAAAAAATGTCAATCAATTCCGTATTATGAGATCGATTGATATATGATCATTATATGTATTCGTCTGAAGCAGCTGCGTTTTTTTCGGAGAGAACATACAGTGGAATCGCAAGCAGCTGCGCACCAACGGAGAGAGCGATCATCGCGGCGATGCTCACGTCATACAGCGCGCCTAAGAGCCAGCTGCCGAGGAACCAGAACACGCCAAACACGCACTCGAAGATGCCGTATCCTGTTGCGCGGCTCGCCTTGGGCACGATGCCCGCAACCGCGGCTTTCAAGATCGACTCCTGTGCGCCCATGCCGACGCCCCACATCGCGATGCCGATCAACAGCGAGAGATTGCTTGTTCCGCCGAAGATGAGCAGCGCAAACGGCGCGGATAGCGCGGTGGAGAGAATCAGCGCGCGCATGCCTTTCTTATCATATAATAGCCCGAAAACCAGCGCAGACGCAGCATCGATGAGCATTGCGCCCGCGTAGAGCAGCGGCAGCGTCCCGCTGTTGACGAAGGATGAGGCCTCCGAAAGTCCCGTGGTCAAGGCTGCATGCGTGCGCGAAACGTGCATGAGAATCAGTGAATAGTCGATAAACCCGAACGCAAACAGGCTAATCCCGGCAAGATACAATAGAAACTTCCGGTTGAGCTTGAACGGGATGAGCTGTTTGGGTTCCGGCTCGAAGTGCTCCGGATTGGGGAACTTCCGTCTGGTTACAAACAGCATAGCGATGGTTGCCACGGCAGGAATTATAAGTAGCGCAAGAGCAAACGAATACCGCTGCACAAGGCTGCCGTCCGTTTTGAGCAGCAGTGTGAAATAGAGCATTACAGGGCCTAAGAACGCACCGAACTGATCGACCAGCTCTGATATTGCAAAGCTTTTGCCAACGCCCTCCTGCGTGGCGGCAAACGACATCAGCGTACTCTTTGCGGGTTTCTTAATCGCCTTGCCGATGCGCTCCACGATGATCAGCCCGCTGGCAAACACCCAACCGTGTTCCCCCGCGAGGGCGAGGGCGGGTACGGCCAGCACATCGACGATGTAGCCTACGATGGTGATGAGCCAGTAGCGCTTGGTCTTGTCCGCAAAGCGCCCGAAGAGCAGGCGCAGGGAATAGCCCGCGAGCTCGCCGAGGCCGGAGACAAAGCCGATGGTTGCGGCGGAAGCGCCAAGCAGGCTCAAATATGCTCCGCGAATGCTCGCGGCGCCTTCATGCGTCATATCCGAAAGTAGAGCCACGACGCTAAAGAGCAGGATGAATGTCATCGCGGGAGTGAGTGCGCGGAATTTCTTCTTCATGATGGGTACCGTTTCTTCTCTGGATCTACTTCACTTCATTTTAGTCCGACAGGCGACCCGCGTCAACGAACCGTGAAGCACGCTTTGTAAATTGTTATTGATGTTGAACGAAAGCCTGGGATAGAGAAGGAGCCCGCGCTGATGCGCGGGCTCCTTGTAGCATGTACCGTGTTGTGATAATTATTCGACGTCCTGAAGCGCGTCGTAGCCTTCTTCGCCCGTGCGCACCTTGATGACGTTCTCCACATCGTAGACGAAGATCTTGCCGTCGCCGATGTGTCCGGTATAGAGCACGCTCTTGGCGGTTTCGATGACCGTACGCACCGGAACCTTCGTGACCACGATCTCGACCTGCACCTTGGGCAGGAGGTTGACCTCGGTCTCGACACCGCGGTAGAACTCCGTCTTGCCCTTCTGCATGCCGCAACCGAGCACTTGGGTGACCGTCATACCGGTGACGCCGATTTCGTGCATCGCGACCTTGAGCGCTTCGAAGCGGCTCTGCTTGGTGATGATCTCGATCTTGGTGATCTTCACGTCGGAACCAACCACCTTGGAAGGCTTGCTGACGAGTTCGACCGGTACTGCCGCGTCGATGCTGACAGAGGAAGCCGAGGGAGCAGGCTGCTTGTGGAAGGGAACATAGTTGAAGCGTCTGAGCTGCTTGATGTCCGCGTTGTCGGCAGAGTCATAATCAAGCTCGCTTCGCACAATCTGGCTGTCCGGGTATGCCAGAACGCCCATCTCGGGAATGTCGAGGCCTTCGAGCTCTGCTTCGGGAGAGATGCGCAGACCCCAGACTTTATCGAGCACTTTGAAGAACACATACGATACGCCGAAGCCCCAGACGACCAGGACTGCCAGCGAGATCAGCTGTGCGTAGAGCTGGGTCGGGTCGCCGTAGAACAGGCCGCGCACGCCGCCCGCCACGCCGTTGAATCCGTCGCCGTACTTGCCGTCTGCAAAGAGGCCAAGTGCGATGATACCCCAGAAACCGTTGACGCCGTGGACGGAGATTGCGCCGACCGGATCGTCAATCTTGAGCTTGTTCTCCACAAACGAGACGGAGACACACACGAGAAGCCCGGCAACGAGGCCGATGATCAAGGAGGAAGGTGCGTCAACAAACGCGCAGGGCGCTGTGATGGCAACAAGACCGGCCAGCGTGCCGTTTGCGGTCATCGAAGGATCGGGCTTGCCGAACTTGACCCACATGTAGAACATTGCAACCAGGCCGCCGATTGCACCGGCGATCATCGTGTTTGTTGCAACGACGGAGAGCCTGAAGTCCGTGGAGTTGAGCGTGGAGCCCGCGTTAAACGAGAACCAGCAGAAGAAGAGGATGATGGTACCGATGATAGCCATCGGGATATTGTGTCCGGGGAAGGCACGCGCTGTGCCGTCTTTCTTGAATTTACCGATGCGCGGGCCGAGGACGATTGCACCGGAGAGTGCGATCATACCGCCCATGGAGTGAACAACCGCGCTGCCCGCGAAGTCCACAACGCCGTGGCCAAGGCCGAAGTTTGCGCCGAGGGTTGCCATCCAGCCGCCGCCCCAGACCCAGTTTGCAAAGAGCGGATAGAGGAACATGGCGATGAAGAACGAGGTGATGACCATCGCGGAATATTTCACGCGCTCTGCCATCGCGCCGGTGGGGATGGTGACCGTGGTGTCCATAAACACCATCTGGAAGAAGAAGAGCGCATAGATACCCGCGTCATAGGTGCCGTTGAGCAGGAAGCCCTTGTAGCCCATTACGCCGCCGAGGCCCGGGATACGGAGCATGGAGTCCAGCGCCGCGCCGCCGCTGCCGAGGCCAGCCGCGCCGCCGCTGCCGCCCATCTGGAGTGCGAAACCGACGAGGAAGTAGCCGATTGCGCCGACGAGGAATACCATGAAGTTCATGGTCATCGTGTGCGCTGCATTCTTGCCGCGGCAGAAGCCTGTTTCCACCATTGCAAAGCCGCACTGGAAGAAGAAGACCATGAATGCGCAAATCATTACCCATGTGTAGTTTGCGCCGAAGTACGCTTTGTTCGCCGTGGTAGCGACGTCCGCAATCGTCTCCGCTCCGGTGGTGGCGATGTAGCCGGCGCCGGTCGGGTCAGCAGCCTCAGACTGCATTGGGAAGACGAGCAGCAGAACTGCTCCAACTAGAGCCAGAATGACAACGATCGCAAAGATTGACTTTTTCATTGAATTACCTCCCGTTTTTTTATAAACTGCAAGTTCTTGCTTGAACCCTTGTGTATCCCGCTATTTGCTCTGCTTCTCCTTGCGGAAATTGCTCCAGGAAAACCCGGATGATTTCATGACTTCATCACGCAGCTTTGAGAGCGACATGAAATACCGAATGCCGAGAAACAGAATCACCATCCCGAAGATGAAGCCGGGAATCGTGGACGTCATCACCTGCATCTGCACGCCGTTGATCGCGCTGTATGCGCTAAACCCCGCGCCGAGCAGCATGATTAAAACGGACATGATATAAAGAGTGATGATCATGGCGACTTTCCCCTTCGCCGCCTGCGGATTTGCCGCTACTGTACGTACCATTTTTTCTACCTCCTGCGAATCATTTCTGAGTCCTGAATCCCCTACAAACCATCTTTTCCTCTCAAAAACGACCGATAACGTCGTTGTCCGGTGCATTTTTGATACAAAAAAGGCAAAGGCGCTCGGGGGAAGCCCCCAAAGCGTCTTTGCTATTGCCAATTTTATATATTATTCCGACGCATCTGTCAAGAGAAATTTTCATTTCAATCGTTTCGCGCACAGAATTTCATGGTGAATGGTGACATTGTAACCTGTTTATGGATTCGCTAACGGGCGCAAAAAAGCCCTATAGGCGCGGAATCTGCGCCCCGGCTGTTTGCTTTTTCTTGGGATTGATGCGGATGAAGCCGATCGCGAAGAGCACATAGCCGATGATTAGGTTTGTTAATAACCCACGGACGATGTCGGGATCCGCCAGATTGAACGGCACGGAGGCGAACGAGTCCGCGACAGTCGTGCCGTCTACCTTATGAAAGGTTCGATAGACGGAAACCACGATCCCCAAATATTCGCTCACGAGCGGCATGAAGACCGCGACGATGGTCGCGAGGATCTCACCTCGTCGATCGATGGCGCCCGCAAGCTTGGTATAGCCGAAGATTGCGCCGCGCACCATCAGAAATCCGCAGAGGCCTGCGATGTAGCCGACCTGACCCAGAATGACCCAGAAGATGATGCCGGGGATGCTGCCGAGCAGCGCACCGATGAGTCCGGGTAGAACGGATGCGTGGCGTTGTTCGACGGCCATCTGATTTGCGATCATGTCCGGCGAAACCGGAGCAGCGGGGGCTTCCTGCGCCTGCGGCGCAACCGCTTCCAAAACCGGCTGGGAAGCCGGAGAAACAAGGGATTCTGTCTCGTTCATGCTCGTGCTTTCCTCTCGCTGCGCGCGGCGGCTTGACCGCCTTTTCACGCTCTATTATGGTTAATGTCGGTAGTATAACTGAAAAACACGATAAATTCAAGAAAAATACAGTGTCAAAAGCAGGATCTTTTTTCTCGTAAGAAACGCTGTTTCGGCGTGCGAAATCAGCTCGATTCAATCAATAGAAGCGATTTTCAAATTGTAACTTTGTCGCAAAATACGCCTGTTACGTGACGCAGTCGCTTGACAATCAATCAGATTGTGCTACGTTGTATTTATAAAGATCGAATGCTCCCAAGCAAAGCGAAGACACAACAACAGCAACAGAAAGTTGAGGATTGAATAGATGAGCCAACAGACAATCACCAAGATTATCGCAAGAGAGATTTTAGATTCGCGCGGCAACCCCACGGTTGAGGCGGAAGTGACCACCAGCGGCGGCGTGGTCGGCTGGGCAGCCGTACCCTCCGGCGCATCCACGGGCGCGTATGAGGCGCTGGAGCTCAGAGACGGCGACAAGAGCCGCTATCAGGGTAAGGGCGTGCAGAAGGCCGTGAAAAACGTGCACAGCATGCTAGCTCCCAAGCTCGTCGGCATGGACGTAACCGCTCAGCGCGAGATCGACTACAAAATGCTCGCCATCGATGGCACGGCGGATAAGAGCAAGGTCGGCGCAAACGGCATCCTTGCGGTGTCCCTCGCGGTGGCAAACGCTGCGGCAAAGACGCTGGAGCTGCCCTTGTATCGCTACATCGGCGGGGTCAACGCGCATGTGCTGCCCGTGCCGATGATGAACGTCATCAACGGCGGCAAACACGCGGACAACAACATCTCCAGCCAGGAATTCATGGTCATGCCCGTTGGCGCACCCAGCTTTGCGGAAGGGCTGCGTTGGGGTGCGGACGTGTTTCACACACTCAAGGGCATCCTGCACAAGAAGAGCCTGAGCACCTCCGTCGGTGACGAGGGCGGCTTTGCGCCGAACCTCTCCGGCGAGGAGGAAGCGCTCGAAACCCTGCTGGAGGCCATCACCAAGGCGGGATTTGTGCCCGGCAAGGATTTCATGCTCGCCATGGACGCCGCCAGCACCGAAATGTTTGACGAAGCCAAGAAAGCGGGCAAAGAGGGCAGCTATCTCTTCTGGAAGACGGGCGCTCTCAAGACCCGCGACCAGATGATTCGCTACTGGGCGGATCTCTCCGCGAAATATCCCATCATCTCAATCGAAGACGGTCTTGCCGAGGAGGATTGGGACGGCTGGAAGCAGCTAAACCGCGAACTCGGCGACAAGATTCAGTTGGTTGGCGACGATTTGCTGGTCACCAACACCAAGCGCCTCGCGCGCAGCATTGAGGAGGAGAGCGTCAACTCGATTCTGATCAAAGTCAACCAGATCGGCTCACTCACCGAGACGCTGGAGGCCATCGAGATGGCGCAGCGCGCGGGCTTCACCGCCGTGACCTCGCACCGCTCCGGCGAGACCGAGGACACGACCATCGCGGACATCGCGGTTGCGACCAACTCGGGACAGATCAAGACCGGCGCTCCTTCGCGGACGGATCGTGTCGCGAAATACAACCGCCTGCTGAGAATCGAAGACCAGCTTGGCGCTGCTGCCGTCTACGCCGGCAAGAACGCGTTTGGCAAGATCGGCAAACGGATACTATAACCGCTCGCGTAAACATAAGCCCCGAAGCCTGTTGGTTTCGGGGCTTATCTTCGCCTTGTAATTTAAAATTCAGTAATTATTCGGAGAGGGTAAGCCCCAGAATCGGCAAAACATCCAGCGGGGTAGTCGGATAATAGTCCGCGGGGATGGTGAGATCCGTCGTGCCCCAGACCGCCAGCGCACCCTTTGCGCCAGCCGCCTTGGCACACTGCATATCATACGGCGCGTCGCCTAAGAACAGGATCTCGCTGGGCGAGATGCCGAAGTGTTCAGCCGCAAAGAGCAGCGAGTCCGCCGCGGGTTTGGGGTTTGCCACGTCGTTTGCGCAGACCGCGAGGTCAAAAAAGTGCGCCAGGCCGTATTTGTGGAAATGGTCCTCATACAGCTCGCGTCCCTGCGAGGTGGCAACGCCAAGAGGCAGCCCCGCCCGCTTGATCGCGGCAAGCAACGTCTCAACTCCCTCAAACGGCTTGTTGTCTCCCGCAACCGGCGCGTAGTAGTCGCTCCACGCGCGCAGGGTTTCCTTCCAGTCCGGCAGGGTAAACAGGTCGTCCAGCGCATAGCTAGGCAAACCGAGCATCTTTCTAAGATACTCCGGCGAATGATGCCCGCCGCCCGTATCCGCCACGGCGCGATCCAGCGTGAGGATCAGGTTTGGGGCGGAGTCGATCAGGCACGCGTCGATATCAAACATGACGGCTTTGAAGTTGAAAGAATTTGTTTTATTCATACAATCGTGTAGTCTATCAGGTTATGTGTGCGGAAGCAAGCGCAGGATGCGCTTTTTTACTGTCGCGCGGTTAGGTATTCGATTCGTTCCAGAATGCCGAGACTTTCCCGGCAAGCTCACCTTTGTGACGCACCCGCTGTACTGTCCAGTGCGGGGGAAGCAGCCCGCGATAGTCTAAGAGAGAGTACCGCGTGTCGATCAGCAGCAGCGCGCCGCGGTCGGTCTCGGTGCGGATGATGCGACCCGCCGCCTGCAACACCTTGCTCATACCGGGATACTGATAAGCGTAGCGAAAACCGCTTTGATACGATTCCTCAAAGGCATCGCGCAGCACATCCCGCTCCAGGCACACCTGCGGCAGGCCGACGCCGACCACCACCGCGCCGCAAAGCCGCTCAGCGGGCAGGTCGATCCCCTCGGCAAACACGCCGCCCATCACGGCGAGACCCAGCGTGATGCCCGTGGAGTCCGGCAAAAACTGCGCGAGAAATTCCGCGCGGGCTGTGTCGTCCATCCGCGGCGACTGTTCCAGAAACGAGACATCCGGCAGCAGTTCGCGCAGCTGCGCGGAAAGCTTGGCAAGATAGGCGTGCGACGGCGCAAAGACGAGATAGTTGCCCCGCGTTCGCGCGGAAACAAACGCGCAGATCGATTCGGTGACGGCGTGCAGCGTCGCCTCCCGCGCGGCAAAGCGCGTATCCAGCGAGAGATGATACACCGCGAGATTTTCCGGCGGAAAGGGCGAGGGCAGCGCGAGAAACGGCGTTTCCGACTTTACCCCGCTCAGGTCGCGATAGAACGCAAACGGCGAGAGCGTCGCGGAAAAGAGGATCTCACTGCGGCATTTTTTGTAGATCTCCGCGAGCTTGCCGGAGGCATCGGTGCAAAAAAGCGTGATCGTCCGTGTGGTTTTGCCGCCCTGATAGAGCGTGCGATAACGCGCATCATACAGATCCAGCACAAAGCGAAACGACGAGAGATCAAACGTGAGCTGACGCGCCAGCGCGCGATCGGCGGGGATGCTGTCCGCGGAGAGCTGATCCAGCGCGCCCTCGACGGCTTTTGTGAGCGCTTCCGGCGGCTCGGCAGCGGAGAGCGGGACATCGATCCCCTCAAACAGTGCGGAGCATTCCGTTTCCAGCCGCTTGAGCGCGCGGTAGAGCGGGGTTTTGCGCTGCTGCTTGGGCACGCTCCTGCGCGTTTCTGTCACAGCTGCAAGTGAGAGCGCGGCGGAATACATGCTTCTTGCGCGATCCGGCAGGTTGTGCGCCTCGTCCACGAGCAGCACAAATCCGTTTCGTCCGGTGGTGAAAAAGCGCTGCAAACGCACGCGTGGATCAAACGCATAGTTATAGTCGCAGATGATCAGATCGCAGGACAGCGAAAGATCGAGCGAAAGCTCAAACGGGCAGAGGAAGTGCTTTGCTGCGTGCGCGCGGATTACGTCCGGCGTGAAAACACCGTCGAGCTTGTTCATATCGGCTAGCGCGTCGCCGAGGCGGTCATAATACCCTTCCGCGCGCGGGCAGTCGCCTTCGCGACAGATCGGCTGATCATAGACACACATCTTCTCTTTGGCGGAGATGACCACGGCGCGCAGATGCTTGGCGTGGATGAGCTTCGCCGCGTTGACGGCGGCTTCCTGCTGCGTGGTGCGCGCGGTGAGGTAGAAAATCTTCGCCGCGTGCCCATCCGCTAAGGCTTTTAATGCAGGGAACAGCACCGCCATGGTCTTGCCCGTGCCCGTCGGCGCCTGCGCAAGCAAGGCGGACTTTTCGCGGATGGCATAGTAGACCTGCGCGGCAAGCTCGTGTTGTCCTTCCCGGAACGCGGGATAGGGGAACGCCATCTGCCGCACATCCCCCCGCAGGGCGCGCTCGTGGACATACTCGGTCTCGAGCAGATGGAGATATCGCCCGGTTAATAGCGCATAGAACTCGCTGAGCTGTTGAACAGAGTACGATTCGGTCATCGTCGTGATCTCGCCCGTGTCGAGGTGAAAATAGGTAAGGCTGACTTCGATTTGCTCAAGTCCCGCCGTTTCGCAAAACAGAAATGCATAGCACTTTGCCTGTGCCCAGTGCTGCGGATCGCCGGGAGCGAGCCTGTCGCTTTCGAGATACGTGGTCTTGATCTCCTCCACGCGCGTCTCGCCATAGAGGCGGTCGATGCGCCCGTAGACCGTGAGCTCGATGTGTTCGGAAGAGACCGTGCCGGAGACGGAGACCTCGTTTCGTGCGCCATCTTCCGCAACAGCCTGCAGCGCCTGATGCCCGCGGATGCCGTCTAAAAGGCGCGCGGAAGAGGCCATCGCGGACAGGCTGCCGGATAGCATCACGGTTTCGACCAGCGTTCGCACGGCGACTCTGCGCTTCTCCAAACGGGCTCCTTTCGAGCGGGAATCAAACAGGTTGGCTCACGTTGAAGTCAGATAACCAAACAAGTACATTTGTTTGCTTTTGATAGTATACCATAGCAAACCGAAGAAATCAGCCGTGTTTCGATTTTGCTTGCGCCGGGGACGTAATCTGATATAATAAACTCAAAATACTAAAACAGTTTCCAACGTTTTCATTCAAATCCATTGCATTTTTCCAAAAATCATTCATCTACAGAGGGCATATGACAATCGAAGAAAAACTATACGAGGAAACCTTTGCGCTCTATCAGGAGCACGGGGTCAAGTTCACGATGGACGACCTTGCCGCAAGGCTTGCCATCAGCAAAAAGACGCTCTATGAACTCGTCCGCTCCAAAGAGGAGCTGATTGAACGCGCGGTTTCCAACTATTTTGACGTGGTTGAGCGCGAACAAGCCGCTATTCGCGAGAGCGAATCGCTCACGCCGCTGCAAAAAGTCGAGCTGCTGCTGTGCGTCGTGCCGCAGATGCCGTTTCGGGACTATCGCATCCGCGAACTGCGCCGTGCCTTCCCGCAGGCGTTTCTGCAAGTGACCGCTTGGCTCGAAACCGGCTGGGAGAAGACGTTCGCGATTATGGACGAGGCGGTAGCAAGCGGGGCGCTGTTACCGTTTGAAAAAACGCTGTTTGCCAAGATCTACGCCTATGTCATCGAGGGATTGATGCTGGAGCGCGAAGCGCGCACCACGGCGGACTTTGCAGACGAGCAGCGACGCGCGGTAAAGATGCTGCTGGGCGGAATCTGCACCGATGCCGGACGAAAAACAATCTTTTCGGAACACGAATAACGGGAGGGAACCACGATGGAAAAACGGGAGAAAAAGACAAGAAAGCACAAGGGGCTTGGCTGGAAGATTTTTCTTGCGCTGGTGCTGATCGGTGCGATCTACGCGGTGGTGCGATTTGTGCCCTTTGGGCAGCACGATCTCTCGCCCGCACCGGATGTCGCGATCACGGCGGACGGCGGGTTTGACTACGGCATCCCGCTTGATCCCACTAGCCCTTGGGCAAAATTTCGAGCAAACGCGCTGAATAACGGTAGAAGCGCGGTAGAACCGCTGGCAAACAACGAACTCCAACCCTGGAGCTATCGCACCGGCAAAGGTATCTTCTCCTCCCCTGTGGTGGACAAGGACGGCAACTGCTATATCGGCTCGGCGGACACGGTGTTCTATTGTTTTGCTCCCGACGGCAGCGTGAAATGGCGTTTCCAGACGGGCGAGATCATCGATTCCTCTGCACTCCTGGACGATCAGGGACGCGTCTATTTCGGCAGCGGGGACGCGAACGTCTACTGTCTCGACCGCGAGACGGGGGAACTCGTCTGGAAATCTCCCGCGCAGACGACCGAGGAGGTCGAGCAACAGTACGGCATCGAAACCTATAACGTCAACTGGTTTGAGGGAAACATCGGCATGCTGCCGGATGGTACGCTTCTGGCTCCCAATGACAACTATCTCGTCTATGCGCTGGATCGCGAGGACGGCACCCGCAAGACCGCATATCCCGCCAACGAGATGGTCTGGTCGCTGCCTTCGGTCAATACGGAGACAGGCAATCTGTTCTTTGCCTCGTGCTATCAGATTCTGCAGAACGTGTTCGCCTATAACATCGAAGGCGAGCAGCTTTGGACGACAGGCAGCTTTGGCACGGTTGCGGCAACGACGCTGCTCACCAGCAACGCCGAAAACGGCGCGGTCATCGTCGGCGGGTTCGACGGGTTTGTGCGCGCCTTTGCGCAGGACAGCGGCAAGCTGCTCTGGAAATTCGGCACCAAGGATCACATCTACGCAAGCCCGGCGCAGCTCAGCGACGGCACGATCGTGCAGGGCAGCACGGACGGCACGCTCTACGCGATCAACCCGCACACGGGCGAATCCGTTTGGGAGTTTGATACGCTCGATCCCATCCGCTCCTCGCCCGCGGTGGACGGAAACGGCAACATCTATTTCGGCAACGGCGAAGGTAAGCTCTACTGCGTCAACTCCGACGGAACCCTGCGCTGGAGCTATCAATGCATCACCGACGAACGAAACGACCTCAACGGCTCGCCTGCGCTGGGCTACAACGGCGTGTTCATCGCGGGAGAGAGCGGAGAGGTGTTCTTCGTGCCGTACGACTATCCGCTCTCGGACGCGGGCAAAGCCGACCCGCGCTGCTATTCAAAGGGCGAGATGATGCCGCCCGACGGCCCACATCTGCTCTTCACCACCGCGTTCGGCGCAACGTTGCTGACACCGCCGGAGTCGATCGACGCAAACGAGCCCATCACGCTCTCGCTGCTCGTGCGCGAAAACGGAGACACCGTGCTCTCCGCGCTGGAGCGAAACAGTGTGCGCGTCACAATCGACGGAAACGAAGGGTATCGCGTGGAGGTTGGCGCGACGAACCGCTTTGTCAACATCGTGCCGCCTCTCGGCGGCTGGAAAGCGGACGCAAGTGGCAAAATTACTGTCAACGTTGAGGCGAACTATGTGACCGACCTCTCGCGCTTCGGCTTAAAGTTCTTCGGCGGCAAAAACAAGGTCGGCTATGCGCTATTCGCTGACTTCAAGATCACGCAGAGCGAAAACGCAGAGAAAACGTTCCAAACGGCGGCGCAGGACACAACGCAGAGCGTGCTGGAGCTCAGCAGGCTTTCCGTGCCGACGCCTTCGATACTGCCCTCTTACAACCAGATCGGCTTTGACTCGCTGCACTATATCGCGGGCGCGGTGGACAAGACCGCTTCGGGCGATCTGTTACTGTGGGTGATCGAAGGGCGGCTCACGGAGGACGGCACCTCCGCCATCGATCCCGCGGCGATCACGCGTTATCCGCTCCTGCTGCATCAGGAAAGCGGGCTGGTCACGCTGTATAACGACGACGGGTTCAAAATCAAGTTCATCGGCTCCTGGAATATGCCGTTTGCGAGCTATCGCGTCAGCGCGCCGCTGGGCTGCGATGGCACATTTGCGCGGGACGCGGACGTGGTCGCGGTCGCCAACTGCGACGAGATCGAGTTTTACGGCATCGGACTCAAGCTCATGGGCATGAGTGAGTTTAAGACAGGGCAGATGTTCGTGCGCGGCGGTGTTCATCTCACGCAGCGCGCGGACGCAGCGCAGCCGGAGGGCGCTGGCAACATCTCCGTTGAACGCGAGGAGAGCAGCATCACGGCGCGCTTTGAGCAGACTACGCTTCGCGCGGACGAGCACGTGTATAGCATCCTCGTCACAGACCCAAGCGGGCACCCGCTGCCGCTCTATTACACCAAGAACACCTCGATCGTGGCAAACGAGGACGGCACGATCGATTCCATCACGCTCACACTCGACAAAGGGGAGACCATTCCCGCGGATGCGCGCGTGTATGTCATGGTGGACACGTATCCTGTGCTGATAGACGAATAAAACACGCTAAACACACAGACAGCCCGCCGGAAGGCGGGCTGTCTGATTATGTGTGCTAGATTGCTGTTTATCTTGCGTTTGGTTTTGGCAACGATGCTAGACTGCTGAGCACCATCCCAACGACGATTAGCCCCACACCCACCCAGCCGAATGTGTCCGGCGGCGCGTCGCGCAGCAGCAGCACGCCGCCCAGCAGCGTAAAGAGCACCTCAAACGACTGCGTGGATTCCACAACCGCAAGCTGACGCTGGCTGTCTTTGACCAGATCCGTCGCGCGAAAGAAGAGCAGCGTCGCAATCACGCCGGAGAGTACCGCTACTCCAAGCGACTGCACCGCCTGAGATGCCGAAGGCAAACCGCGCGTGATCAGGCCGTAACCCGCAAGCAGTAGCCAAAACGGCAGGCTGCAAAGCGTCATGCCGTAGACGCGCTCGATGGTCGTCAACTCCGGCGGGCAGAGCGCCATCATCTTGCGATTACCCAGCGGATATGCAATCGCGGCAATGAGGATCGGCAGCAGCGTCTGCGCGATAGACGTGAGCCGGAAGGAAACGATGTTGCCAAGTTGCAGCAGGAAGACACCGACGAGGATCACCGCCGCTGCGCCGAGGTTTTTGACCGCAATCTTCTTTTGAAACAGCGGAGAAAGCAAGAGCCCCATCACGATGGTGACCTGCCAGCTTGCGGCGATCAGCCAGCTTTCGCCGTGGTCGCCCGCAAAGGAGATCGGCGCATAAAACAAGCCAAAGCCGACGGTGCTCCAGAGGAGCCAGCGTAGGGGAGATTGGCGTATTGCGCGGTGCACGCGCGAAAAACCGGATGTGCGCCAAACCAAGAGCGCAAACATCGGAAACGTGAAGAGATAACGCAGGCTTGCGCTCCAGATCCAGCTGCCGCCGGAGAGATGCATGCTGCGGTTGAGCAGAAACGTGAACGCGAAAAAGAAAGATGCCAATAGCCCTAAGAGTAAGCCTTTTTTCATGATCCTCCGTGCGCCGCTCAACTTCGGATGGGTGCGCGGCGTTTGAAGTGTTTTATAACACAGAATGGATTTTGATGCAAGAAAAAAAGAGACCCGAAGGTCTCGAGAAGCAAATACGATAACAGGCTCACTTGTATAGTTCCAGCAGCTTTGCATAATCGATGCAGAATTGCATGTCCTTTTCACCGAGCTTAGCTTTGTAATTGCCCTCTTTTTCGTTGACCGCGCTGACACGCTGGAGCATGTCGGTAGCAGTTGCATTCGCAACGGCGGCGACGGAGCCAAACCCTGCCTCGTAAAACGCCCGCGCGGCAACCGCGCCCACGCCGTTGATGCGCACAAGGTCGCAAAGCGCGAACAACTCGTCTGAAGTTGTACCGCGTTCCCAATAATCCTGTGAGGTACGAATGCCCGCTTCCGCAAGCGAACGAATCCGCGCGGGATCACAAGCCGGAAAATCGGACAGCGGCACCGGCTTTTGCTCCAGGCTGCCGAGTTCGCGCCGCAGTATGGTCAAATAATCCTCCGCGATTCCGGTTTTCGCCGACAGCGCGGCGAGCTTGACCGGCGACGATAGGGCAACTTTGAGCTGCAAAACAGTGCTGAGCCCCAGTGTCGCGAGCGCCGCAAACCGCGCGTCGAGCTGCTCTAGCAGCATGCGCCGCCCGGGGAGCAGGTTTTGTTTTTGGAGCAACTGTTGATAATCGGAAAACGAGATCCGTTCCAGCGGGAGCGTATAACCCATAGCAGACACCTTTCTTCTCGTGTGAATCACTTCAGGCAGCATATTATTTACTCATTATACTACATTAAAGCGTGAAATCTGACAACAGCCTGTCAGGTTTTACCGCGAACCGCACAAAAAAAGAAGAGGCGAACCTCTTCTTTGTGTGTTGAGTAAGCGTGAGTTACACCGTCAGCTTTGCGCGATATCCGCGTACGCCATAATACGACTCCGCGCCGTTGTGATAGGTAAACACGTGGTCATACCTGCGATCGCAGAAGACTGCTCCGCCGAGTTTGCGGATCTTCTCCGGCGTGGCAACCCAACTGGAGGTCTTGCGGTCAAACTCACCGAGTGTTTGCAGCGCGCGGTATTCTTCTTCCGTGAGCATGATTACTCCCATATCCACCGCCTGATCCTGTGCGGAACCTGCGGGTTTGTTCTCCTTGCGGGAGTCCAAAGCTGCGCGGTCATAGCAGAGGTTTCTGCGGCCAACCGGCGTTTCGGCGACAAAATCATAAAACACGACTTCGCCTGTTTGGGCGTTCAGCGCGAATACATCCGGCTCACCGCCGGTCGACTCCATCATAAACAGCGACCAGAGCTTGGTGGGGTTGCTGCGCAGTCGCGCCTCAACACTGTCCCAGCTTAGCCCCGCGTGGCGATGCATATGTGCCTGAAAACGCGTTTTCAGCGTTTGCAGCAGTTCTTCTGCCTGTTCTTTTGAAAAAGTTGTCTGATCCATAATTACGCCTCCCTTCACAATCATTCTAACACGCACTGAAAATCACACAGTGATGTGGTTACGAAGTACGGCTGTGAAGACATGCGTTGATCTGTATCACACCAAATTCCGAATCAAATCCAGCACGCTGCCGTCGCGATAGGTGCACACGCCGACGATCTTGTTGCCAAGCGGGAGCGGATCGGGCTTGCCGGTGATGCGTTCGGCCCTGCGCGCGAGTTCTTCGATGGAGGTGACCTTCAGGTGCGCTTTTTCGAGGCGCTCCTTGACCTCTGGTCGCTTTGGGTTCACCGCGATGCCCTGATCGGTCACCAGCACATCCACCGTGTCTCCGGGGGTGACGATGGTGTTGACGTGATCGCGCACGCAGGGCATGCGCCCGCGCATGAGCGGGCAGACGACGATGGCGAGAGACGCGCCCGCCGCCGTATCCGGGTGGCCCCCGACCGCGCCGCGGATGACCCCGTCCGAACCCGTGAGCACGTTGACGTTGAAGTTTGTGTCCACCTCCAGCGCGGAGAGGACGACCACGTCCAGCTGGTTGACCGCAGCACCGCGCCGATAGGGATTTGCGTAATAGTTTGCGTCGATCTGCTGATGGAATCGGTTGTTTTTGAGAGACTGCGCCGCGTCCAGATCAAAGCTCTGCACGTCCAGCAGGCGGCTGACCAGGCCTTCCTCCAGCAGCTTCACCATCGCGCCCGTGATGCCGCCAAGGGCGAAGCTCGCGCGGATGTTTTTCTCCAGCATCGCCTCGCGCAAAAACCGCGTGACCGCAAGCGAAGCACCGCCGGAGCCCGTCTGCAGCGAGAATCCGTCGTAGAAATACCCGCTGTGTACGATCACGTTGGAGGTCGCCTCCGCGATCATCAGGTCGTGCGGATTGGTGGAAAAGCGGGTGGCTCCTGTCATGATCTTGGAGGCATCGCCCACGTCGTCCACACAGACGATGAAGTCCACCAGCCGTTGGGAGATGCCGAACGGCACATTCGGGTAGCCTACGATGTTGTCGGTGAGCACGATGACGTTGTCGGCATACTGCGCGTCCACGCGGGCGTAGCCGAGCGAGCCGCACATCGACTTTTCCTCGCCCTCGCGAGAATAGCCGTTCGCGTTGCCAAAGGGATCGCAGCTGCTGGCGCCTAAGAATGCCACGTCGATGTGGATCTCGTCCTCCTCGATTGCCGCCGCTCTGCCACCGTGGGAGCGAAACACCATCGGGTCGTCCATCAACCCCTGCGAGACGGCCTTTGCCAGCGCGCCGCGGCAACCGGAGGTTTCGATGTGCGCAATTACGCCGTTTTTGATGTGTTGAATCAGCGGGGCGTGCACATCCGAAAGACTCGATGGAGCAAGCCTGAGGTCGCGAAAACCCATCCGCGCGAGCGTATCCAGCACCATGTTGACGATGTGGTCCCCGTCGCGAAAATGATGGTGAAACGAGATCGTCATGCCGTTTTGCAATCCCGACAGCTCCACCGCTTTCTCGAGACTTTCGACGATTTTGTTCTCCCGCGCCATGCGGTTTTTGAGCGGGGAGAGGTCCTTATCATACAGCCGCGGGTTTTCGCCGGGCTCGTAGGCGGTTTTGTTCAGCGCGTGGAGCGCCGAGAAGAATGCCTGATCGCGTGTCATACTTCGTCCTCCTCAAACACCGCGCGGGATGCATAGGCGAGCTCCAGCGTCCGCTCCGCGCGAATCACCACCGGGCGGTCGATCATCTTGCCGTCGAGCGCGACCACACCGCTGCCGCGGGCGGCTGCCTCCTGGCTAGCCGCAAGGATGCGCTGCGCTTTCACGATCTCCGCGTGCGTGGGCGTAAACACGCGGTGCACGGGCTTGATCTGGCGCGGGTTGATGACGGATTTTCCGTCGAACCCCAGTTGCCGGATCGCCTGCGTTTCGCGCACGAGCTGCTCTTCGTTATTCACGTCCGAAAACACGGTATCGATGCAGTCGATGCCCGCCGCGCGCGCTGCAACGACGATTGCTCCGCGCGCATAGAGCAGCTCGCTGCCTTCGAGCGAGCGGGAGGTCTTCAGGTTTGCGCAGTAGTCTTCCGCACCAAGCGCGATGGCGACAAGGCGGCTGCTCGCGGTTGCGATGGCGTAAGCATTGACCACGCCAAGCGCGCCTTCGATGGCAGCCATCATGCGCGTTTGCCCGACGGGGATGCCGTATTTCTGTTCCGCGCGCTCGATCTCGGCTTCGGTATCAAAAATGTCCTGCGCGGTCTCCGTCTTGGGCAGGCGGATGACCTCCGCGCCCGCGGCAACCATCGCCTCGATGTCCAGTTTTCCAAACGGGGTAGAGAGCGGATTGACGCGCACGACGCGCTCGCACTCGCCGTAGTGAATCGTCTTGAGCGCGTGATAGACCAATAGGCGGGCGGCGTCCTTCTCGCGCAGGGTGACGGAATCCTCCAGATCGAACATCAGCGCGTCGCTGCCGTAGATATGCGCGTCGCTCATCATGCCGGGGTTGTTGCCCGGTACGAAGAGCATGCTTCTGCGAAGCCTCGTCATGCGCCCTTCCCCCAATCGAAACCGTCGCTTGCGGTTGCGCGCTGGCAGGCTGCGGCAACGCGCGCGCGGATGGTACAATCCAGCGCGCCCTTGTCCACGGCATTGATCACGGCATATTCCAGCCCGAATTCCTCGACCGCGCGGCGGATGGTCGCCACGATCTGCTTGCCAAACTCGTTGGCGACGGAGCTTTTTAGCACGACCTCGACCTCCCGGTTTTCGCCGGACTCGATCTCGATCATGATGTCTCCGGATTCCATGGTTCCCGCGGACGCGGGCATGGTGATTTTCATAGGATGTTGGACACCTCCGAACGGTATTTCTCTATGCATAATCATATTCTGATTCAAACCACAATACAAGCATTATGCAGGAGAAAACACGATAATATATGACACGCATGCATGCCTGTATTGCTGTATACAAGCGCACAATCGCTGCAAAACAACACAAGTGTGTGCGTTTGGATATAGAAATCGCACAAAGAGCGAAATTGCATGCAAAACTGCATACCTGCATGATTATCCATCTAGAATTCGTTGTGTTATAATGTTCTCATGGAGATTACACTTGACCAATTATTAGCCGCCCGTGATGCGCGCGCGGCATACATCCAGACGCTTCAGCAGCGCTTTCCCGGCGCTTGTGTCGCCGTGCTGACGGTCGTTTCGCCGGGTGCTGTCAAGCGCTCAGCGGAGACGATCCGGCTGTTTGACGCGGGGATACGCGCCATCGGGCGCGTGATCGCGAAAAACGAGCTCGTCCCCCGCGTGTTTGAAGCGCACGAAAAGGACACAGGGGACGAAGCGTATCTCGTGGTGAAGACCGACGCGAGTTTTCTCAAGATGGAGCTCTGCAAGCTAGAAGAATCCGCCCCCTACGGGCGGCTCTGGGATATGGACGTGGTGAAGCCAAACGGCAAACGCATCAGCCGGGAGGAAATCGGTTTTGACGAGCGCAGGTGCATCGTCTGCGGCAAGGCAGGGCGTGCCTGCTATTCCAGAAAGCTCCACTCGGCTCAAGAGGTACAGGCGGCAGTCGAGAAGCTGATGCGTACGTTACCAGAGTGAGTGAGTAAAGAGGGGAAACATGGAGATTCGTTCGCTTTCGCTTAAGCACGATCAGGCGGTGATTGCCGCCTTTTATGCGCACGCGGGCATCCGGCTGGATCGTGCGGTCACCGCGCTCTGTGGTGCTTATGAGGACGACACACTGCTTGCGCTCGGCGGCATCGCGGGCAGCGCCATCCGCTCACTTGCGGTAGACGAAATGCGTCAAGGCGAGGGGATTTTGCCCGCGCTGGTGACGCATCTCTATCAAACACTGAAAGATAACGGCGTGAAAAACGTGTTCGTGGTCACAAAGCCAGCCTATGCACCGCTGTTTTCGTCGCTTTGCTTTTATGAACTTGTGCAGACACAGGACGCGGCCCTGCTGGAGAGCAGCCGGGACGCGTTTTCGCGCTATCTTGCGCGCTTACCGAAGGCGGACGGCGCAATCGTCATGAACGCAGACCCGTTTACGCTGGGGCATCGTTATCTCGTCGAGACCGCGAGCAAGCAATGTCAGCGTCTTAACGTGTTTGTGCTCTCGGCGGAGGCCGCGCATGTGCCCGCGGAGGCGAGATTGCACCTTGTGCGCGAAGGCTGCCGTGATTTGGCGAATGTGAATGTGATAGCAGGCGGGGACTATATCATCTCCGGCGCAACGTTCCCTGACTACTTCTTTAAGGATAAGACGGAGGCTGCGTTGGCGTTTGCGCGGCTGGACGCAACGCTGTTTGCCGAACGCATCGCGCCCGCATGCGGCATCACGGCGCGCTTTGTCGGCGAGGAGCCGCTCGACCCCATGACGGCGGCGTATAACGAAACACTCTGCTCGATTCTACCGGAACACGGCATTGCTGTGTGCGTGATCCCGCGCACGAAGATCGGAGACGCGCCGATCTCCGCCTCCCGCGTGCGTGCGCTCTGGCGGGAGGGGCGATATGACGAGATCGCGCCGCTTGTGCCGGAGACGACGCTCGCGTACATTCGGGAGAATCCGTTATGAGCATTATAGCGGAGCGGATCGGGATTTATGCGCGCGAGGCGCTGGAGCGCGAGGCGCGGCTTTCACCCAAACCCGGCCTTGTGGATGCGGAGAACAACGGCGCGCACACGGACATGGATCTTGATTTGTTGTTCAGGAGTGCGGAAGCGCTGGAACCATATTTCGCGCGATTTGCTGCGCAAGGCATGGCGGACGCTGCTCTCCCACCCGACGGCAGGCTCTCTGTGCTCCGTTCGGAAGGTCGCGAGGCGGAGCGAGCAATGCTCATCGCGACAAACGGCATAAATACGCACAAAGGCGCGCTATTTTTGCTTGGCGTGCTCTGCTACGCCGCGGGTTATTCGGTCGCAAACGGCACGTCGCCTACTTCGCAAACGGTTTGCAGCACTGCTGCCCGCGTTTGCAGCGGGATCACGCAGGAGCTCGGCGAAACCGCGGGCAGAGCGTATGCGCGCTACGGGGCGCGCGGCGCACGCGGTGAGGCGGAGGAGGGTTTTCCGCACGCGTTGCTCGCGCAAAGCGCTTATGAGCAAGCACGGGCGCTTGGCGCAGGGGAAGACGACGCATGGCTGCTCGCGCTGCTGCATTTGATCGAAACGATGGAGGACGCGAATGTCCTCGCCCGCTGCGGGGATGCGACCGCGCAAACCCTGCGTGAAAAGGCGGGGGATATCGCTTCGCGTTACCCCGCGGGCGGAGCTGAGATGCACGCAGAAATCCGCGCGCTGGATCGCGACTGCCAAGCCTGGCGCGCCAGCCCCGGCGGGGCTGCGGACGTGCTGGCCTGCGGGATGTTTTTGCATATGATTGAGGATGGTGAAACAACTGCAAACTACCTGCCAGTATGATTTTTACCCGAAAGCCTGCTCGCGACTAAATTGTGACAAATGTATATACCTCGATAATAATAATTTAGATGTTGTTTAACTAAATTGTGACAAATGTATATACCTCGATAATACAATAATGTTTCGATTACAGCCGCTACGTATGATATAATAGGGATGATCTTCCGAAAAAGGGGGCTTTATCAATATGAGTTTCTATGAATTACTAGGACCAACCGCGGTGGCAACCGTCGTGTGTCTGATTATCGCGCTCGTGATGTTTGTGATTGAGCTTTTCACGCCCGGCATCGGCGTTGCGGGAGCCACGGGGCTTCTCTCGCTGATTGCGGTGGTCGTGATGCAGCTTGGCTGGGGGCATCCGCAGGTGGCGCTGTACATCATCGCCATCGCTCTGCTGCTCATCATTCTCGGGTTGGTCTGGATCATTCGATCCATGTCGCGCGGGCGACTGAGCAAGAGCTTCCTCGTGCTGAAGGATCACTCCGGTGGTACATCCGTACCCGAAGTTGCAGAAGCAAAGGATGATCTGATCGGCAAAACGGGCGTCGCAATCACGACGCTGCGGCCTTCCGGTATTGCGGAGTTCGACGGCAAGCGTCTGGACGTCGCGACATCGGGAGAGTTCATTCAAAAGGGTGAGATGATCACCATCATCCAGGCGGAGCGCATGCATATCCGTGTCCGCGCAGGCGGTGCGGAAGAAGCACCCGCCAAGTAATCACGCCTGACACGCCGTTTTCGGCGTTCATGACCACCGGATGGTTTTTCCGGACCATTGTTTACTAGCAAATACACACCGAAATTTAGGAGGTATTGTATGTTTGGACCTGTCGTCATTGTCATTTTAGCAATCATTTTCCTCGTGTTGTTCTTCAGCTTTGTTCCGCTCGGGCTGTGGATTTCCGCTGCCGCCTCCGGCGTGCACGTCGGAATCTTCCAACTCGTCGGTATGCGCGTGCGTAAGGTCGTTCCCAGCCGGATCGTCAACCCGATGATCAAGGCGACCAAGGCCGGCCTCAACGTCTCCATCAATAAGCTGGAAGCGCACTACCTCGCGGGCGGTAATGTTGACCGCGTCATCAACGCGCTCATCGCGGCGCAGGGCGCCGGCATCCCGCTGGGCTTTGACCAGAGCTGCGCCATCGACCTTGCTGGTCGCGACGTGCTCAACGCGGTTCAGATGAGCGTTAACCCGAAAGTCATCGAAACCCCGATCATCGCGGCGGTTGCCATGGACGGCATTGAGCTGCGCGCAAAGGCGCGCGTCACCGTTCGCGCCAACATCGACCGTCTCGTCGGCGGCGCGGGCGAAGAGACCATCATCGCGCGCATCGGCGAGGGCATCGTCACCACGGTCGGCTCCAGCAAGAGCCACAAAGACGTGCTCGAAAACCCGGACAAAATCTCCCACACGGTTCTGGATAAGGGTCTCGACGCGGGCACCGCGTTTGAGATTCTCTCCATCGATATCGCGGACGTAGACGTTGGCCGCAACATCGGTGCGCAGCTGCAGATCGATCAGGCGGAAGCCGACAAGCGCATTGCGCAGGCGAAGGCCGAAGAGCGCCGCGCGATGGCAGTTGCACAGGAACAGGAAAACATCGCGGCAGTCGCCGGCATGCGTGCCCGCGTTGTCGAAGCAGAGGCGGAAGTACCGCGTGCCATGGCAGAAGCGTTCCGCAACGGTAACCTCGGCATCATGGATTACTATCGCATGCAGAACATGCATGCCGACACCGAAATGCGCAATGCCATCGGCAAGGGCACGAAACCGGTCATCACCGATAATAAGAAGTAAAAAGTTATGGAATTCTTACTGATTCTTCTTGCAATAGTATGGGTGGTTGTCCCGATTGCCGCGAAGAATAGCCAGCAAAAGGCGAAAGCCGAGGCTGAACGGCTCCGTGCGGCGCGTGCAAACGCGCCGCAGGCAGCAAGCGTGCAGCAGCGCGTGCAGCAGCCGATGCGCACCACGCCGCTCACGCCGAACACCCGCGCGCCAATGCAGGCCTCTTCAGAAGGGGCAGCATCGGATGAAGGCAACTTCTCTGGATCGCTCAGTGGCACATCCAGAAAGAACACTGCTTTCAACACGCAGGAGGCAAGGAGCACGCTCACCGAGGCAAACACCTCCATCACGCACACGGTGACCATGAGCAGCGAAAGCGGTCATGCGCACGAGGAAACGAGTGCGTCCGGCATCGTAGAAAACTGCCCGCCGGACAAAGCGCCCGCCAAACAAACGGCTCAGCCGATCGTAACCGGCAGCCAAAGCGCGTTTGTCTGGGATGTGGAGGCCGTGCGCAGCGGACTTGTGATGGCAGAAATTCTCGAACCGTGTCTGGCTCTTCGGGACTAAGGACGTTCATGCAAAACCCGACCAACAAACAAACTACATGGTTTTGGAAAAGGGTACTGTTTACATCGGTACCCTTAATCCTATTGTTCGCGGCATTTGCCGAGTGGGTGTTTACCAAAGCGCCACGCAGTCCGCTTGCGGTGATCGCCGCGGCGGCTAGCGCGTTTCTTTTTGCGCTGTTAGGCATCCGCTTTATTCCGCAATGGATGGCGGCGTGGAGCAGGAAACCCTGGCTGCCCGCACGCGAGATGGAGGGCAAGCGCAGCGCGCGCAAACAGCGGATGCACCCGATCGTGCAGCTGCTGTTTTATCTTACGCTGTTTCGGCTGCTGCTCTTTGCGCTGACCTATGCGCTCTCGCTCCTGCAGCAGGGGTATTCCGGCGGGCTGCTGGACAGCCTCGGCATCTGGAACCAACTCGGCACCGACAGCCAGCATTACTTGAACATCGCGGAAAACGGCTATGTCAGCACGGGTGACGACCGGCTCCTGATCGTGTTTCTCCCGCTGTATCCCTATCTGGTGCGCGGTTTCAATTTCATCATCGACAACTATCTGGTCAGCGGGCTGATCGTCTCCAATCTTTGCTGGGTGTTTGCGGCCTATCTGCTCTATGAGCTTGCGCTGCTGGACACGGACAAGAAAGGTGCGCTGCGCGCGCTGAAATATCTTTGCATCCTGCCCGCATCGTTTCTCTTCTCGGCTCCGCTGTCGGACAGCCTGTTTTTGCTGCTCACGGTCGCAGGCGTCTATGCTGTACGCAAAAACCTCTATCCCGTCGCGGGCATCATCGGGTTTCTGGCGGCGTTTACGCGTATGCCGGGCGTGCTGCTCTTTGCGCCTGCCTGCTTTGAACTGGTGGGCACCATCATCCGCGAACGACCCGCGCAGGGCAAGAATCGAACATGGCAGCTAAAGATGACGGGCAATGCGCTTTCTCTCCTGTTCATTCCGGCGGGACTGCTGCTGTATCTATACGTCAACTATCGCGTGACGGGCTCTGCAACCATGTTTTTGACGTATCAAAGCGAGCACTGGCATCAGCAGCTGGGGTGGTTTTTTGGCACGATGGGGACGCTGGTCAACAGCGCGACGGGTTCGTTTTCGGACAATATCCGCATGGTTTGGGGGCTTTGGCTGCCCAATATCGTCTACCTGTTTGCGGCGCTGGGCATCGTCATCGCGGCGCAAAACAAGCTCCGCGCGTCCAACGTTGCATACTTCATCGCGTATTACGCGGTCTGCATGGGGGCGACATGGCTGCTCTCCGGCCCGCGCTACCTGACGGCTGCCTATCCGCTCGCGCTTGCGTTGGGCGCAATCACGGAGAAGAAATCGGTCGACCGGATTGCAACCGCGGTTTGCATCGCGCTCTTCGTGCTGTATCTGCTGGCGTATGTCAACCAGTGGTATGTTTACTGATGATTAAATCCTGCTTATATGGGCTTAGGATTCGATTGAGAATTCAAATTTATATCGTTCCATCAAAAAGGCTTGTGACTCAATGAATACAAAACTGAAAACGCTCGGAGAGCTGTATATCACCTTCCTGAAAATCGGCGCGTTCATGTTTGGCGGCGGCTATTCCATGCTGCCGCTGTTGTCGCGCGAGCTGGTCACGCGCAAAGGCTGGATCACGGATGAGACGCTTTTAGACTATTTCGCCATTGCGCAGTGCATGCCCGGTGCAATCGCGGTCAACACCGCGACGCTGGTTGGCAACAAGCGCGAGGGCGTGCTTGGGGGAGCCAGCGCACTGTTGGGGGTAATGAGTGTACCCATGGCGCTTATCATCGCCGTCGCGGCATCGCTGATGCGCTTCTGGCATCTGCCAGCCGTTGCGAGTGCGTTTGCGGGCATTCGCGTTGCGGTTGCCGCACTGATCTGCGCCGCGCTGATCAACCTCATCCGCGCCAATGTGAGAAACGCGCTGGGCATCGCGCTGTGCGTGTTCGCGTTTGTCGTCGTCGCGGTCTTCGGGCAGTCGCCAATCCTCGTCGTCCTCGCGGCGGCGGTGGCAGGGCTTGTTGCAGGGAGGGTGAGGCAATGACGGGGCTGATCCTATTTTGGGAGTTTTTACAGACGGGGTTGTTCGCCATCGGCGGCGGGCTCGCGACGCTTCCTTTTTTGCAAAAGATGCTGGAAAAATATCCGGACTGGTTTGGTGCACTGCAAATTGCCGATATCGCCGCGATTGCAGAGAGCACACCGGGACCCATTGCGATCAATGCTGCGTCCTTTGCGGGATATTTCGCCGCGGGGATTCCTGGCGCGCTGGCTGCGACGTTTGCGGTTGTGCTGCCGTCGTTTGTCATCGCTTCGCTGGTTTCGCGCGCACTGGAGCAATATCGCAACAGCAGGTTGGTTGAGAGCGCGTTTTCCGCGCTGCGCCCGGCTGTCGCGGGGTTGATTGCCGCCGCGGGATGGGTGGTGCTGCGCTCCGCCTTGTTTTCGGCAGAAATTGGCGCGGGTGGGCTGCTTGCCGCTGTGCAATGGAAGAGCGTTGCGCTGTTTGCGGTGCTGCTCGTGCTGCTGCATCTGCCGAAGGTGAAGGATGTGCACCCGATCTTCTATATCATTGCGGGTGGAGCCGCGGGGTTGCTGCTGGGGCTTTGAAGACGGCGCAAATATAGAATTATTCGGTTTGATCAAATCCGTGAATTGACTTTCTGCGCCCACATGGTAAAATATTCACATTGCGACCGTGGTGGAACGGCATACACAACGGACTTAAAATCCGTCGGGGAAACCTTGAGGGTTCAAATCCCTCCGGTCGCACCAAAAACAAAGAGACCCAAATGGGTCTCTTTGTTTTTGGTCAGCCATTCAAAAGGGATTTGGAGCTGCGTTAAGAAAACAGTCCGGTGGACTGTTTTTAGCAGCCGGGGAGCGCAGGCGAGTACTTGCGCCGCGCGAAGCGCAAGCAGGCCGAAGCCTAGTGGAGAATCCCTCCGGTCGCACCAAATGAAAGAGGCTCCAACGGAGCCTCTTTCATTTGGTTTACTATTCAGAAGGGATTTGGAGCTGCGTTAAGAAAACAGTCCGGTGGACTGTTTTTAGCAGCCGGGGAGCGCAGGCGAGTACTTGCGCCGCGCGAAGCGCAAGCAGGCCGAAGCCCAGCGGAAAATCCCTCCGGTCGCACCAAAAGCAAATCCCCCGCTTTCGCGGGGGATTTGTTTTCTCAGAACCCAAATTTCATGCGTGCTTCTGATATGCTCGCGCGGCGAACAGATACGCGACGATCATGATGCCGACGCACCAGGCGAGCGCGACCCACAGCTCGTTCCCTACCGGACTGCCCGATAGCAGCGCGCGAATCGAGTTGACAATCGACGTCACGGGCTGATACTCCGCAAAGGCGCGCACCACGGACGGCATCGTTTCCGTCGGCACAAATGCCGAACTGATGAACGGCAGGAAGATCAGGGGATAGGAGAACGCGATTGCCCCGTCCATGCTCTTTGCCGTCAGTCCCGCAATTGCCGCAAGCCACGTCAGCGCCAGCGTAAACAGCGCGAGGATGCCCGCTACCGCAAGCCAGCTCAATACGCCGGCGGAGGAACGAAAACCCATCAGCAGCGCCACAAGCACGATGACGGTAATCGAGAGTGCGTTGGACACCAGCGAGGAGAGCACATGCCCCCAGAGCCCGGCAGACCGCGCGACGGGCATCGAGCGAAACCGCTCGAAGATGCCCCGCTGAACATCCAGAAACAACCGATACGCCGTGTAGCCCACGCCGTTTGCAATCGCGATCAGCAGGATGCCCGGCAGCAGATAGTCGACATAGTGCCCGTCACCTGTTTGCATCGCACCGCCGAACACATAGACAAACAGCAGCATCATGGCAATCGGCATCACCGCAACGGTGATGATGGTGTCCATACTCCGGAAGATATGGCGCATGGATCGGCCGAGCATGACGAACATATCGCTCAGCGCATGTGTTTTTGTGGTTTCCATTGGGTCAGTCCTTTCCGCCGACAATCGAGAGGAAGATTTCCTCCAGCGTCGGCTGCTTTAATACATACTCCTCTTTTATGGGCGGAAACAGTTGCTTGAGAGCGTCCAGCGTGCCGTTTGCGATGATTTTCCCCTCATGCAGGATGGCGATGCGGTCGGCGAGTTGCTCCGCCTCCTCCAGTTGCTGGGTGGTGAGGAACACCGTCGTTCCGCCGTCCGCGAGCGCTTTGATCGTGTTCCAGACCTCGATTCTGCCTTCGGGATCAAGCCCCGTGGTCGGTTCGTCGAGGAAGATCACCTGCGGATGACCGATCAGGCTCATGGCGATATCTAGCCTGCGCCGCATGCCGCCGGAATAGGTGCCCGCTCTGCGATTTGCCGCCTCTGCAAGATTGAAACGCGTCAACAGCTCGTCCGCGATGCGCTGCGGCTCGGGGAGGTGCCGAAGTTTTGCAATCAGGATAAGATTCTCCCGCCCGGTCAGCACGTCGTCCGCGGCGGTGAACTGCCCGGTCAAGCTGATGGCGCGTCGCACACGATCCGGCTGGGCCGAAACGTCCGCTCCGGCGACGATGGCGCTGCCCGCGTCTGCCTTCAGCAGCGTGGAGAGAATCTTGATCAGCGTGGTCTTGCCCGCTCCGTTTGAGCCGAGCAGCGCAAATATCGTTCCCCGCTCAACGGTGAGGTCGACTCCCTTGAGCACGTTGAGCTCTCGATAGGATTTCTGCAATCCTTTGATTTGAATGGTCTGTTCCATGTTAGTTCCTCTGTTTCCGCGCGGTCTTCTGCGCTTCTTTCTCCATTGCCTTTAGAACTGCGCGGTCACTTTGCTCCTGCGAGATGTCCGCATAGGTTCTTACACCCGCAACCAGCTCGTCGCAGAGCGCGGCAACGTCTTTGCCCGTTACATCCAGCACATCCTTGCCCGCAGCCGCGCCCTCTTGCATGAGGTCGACAATGCCGGAGAGCACGCTTGTGGTACCCTCAAACTCCACGGTGCCAATATTAAAGATGTATTTCTGCATCTCGTTGTAGACGATCTGGTAGTCCCGCGGGAGCGTTTTGACACGCCGCACATGCGCCCGCCACTGTTTCTTTTGCTGTAACATTTCATGTAGTTTCATCGTTTCCTCCTATCGGCCCAGCTTGCGCAGGATCGAAGCATTCAGCTGATCGCGCCAGCGGTCGCGGTATGTCTTTGCGCCCTGTTCGCCCGCCAACGCCGTGCAGAAGCCCTTGACGTCTCCGCCCAGCACATCCTGGACGCTTTGTCCCTGCGCGTTGGACTCTTCAAACAAGCCCAGCACGCCTTCGAGTATGGGCATGATGTTGCGTCCGGTGAAGTCCGAGCGCTGCCAGAGCTCCGCGTTGATCTGCATCCAGACCGACTGATACGCCGCGGGAAGCTTCCTCGCGCGGGATTGAAACGCCTTCCATTGGCGGTTCATATCGTTACCTGTGATTCTATCCCAGAAGTTCATATGGTTGTCTCCTTTAGTTCCGTTAGTTTGGACGACACGAAATTCCATTTCTCCCAGAATTTTGTGAGTTCCGCGCGTCCCTGCTCGTTGAGCGTAAAAAACTTTCTGGGGGGTCCCATGTCCGACGGCTGTTTGTGAATGTCCACCAGCCCGTTCTTCTCCAGCCGCACGAGGATGGTGTAAACCGTCCCGTCTACGACATCGGCAAACCCAAGCGCGTTGAGCCTGCGCGTGATCTCATAGCCATAGGTCTCGTTGCGCCTGATGATTTCGAGCACGCATCCCTCCAGCACGCCTTTGAGCATTTCTGTAATCTGTTCCAATCCAAAGCCTCCTTACTATCTAGTAACACTTGTATTCTGTAATACATACTACGACTATATAGTAACGCAGACTAGCGCGGCTGTCAACACTTTTTTTATAGCATTTTTGCGATTATAACAATAAAAAAGCAGGAGGGGATTTCCTTCCTGCTTTGATAATATGTTGGATCAAATTCGATCAGATGTAGTACATCGCGGCGTCGTCGCCCTTGTGCTTTTCGCTTGCGAGTACGAGATCTTCCAGCGAAACCTGCGAAAGCGAGGCTGCTACCGCGTTGTCGAGCACCTGAAATGCCGACTCGCGCATGGCAAACTCGATCTCCGGCGCCCGCTCCACGACGGTTTCCTCTGTCTTGTCGAACAGCCCCGTCTCCACGGCGGTGAGCACGTCCAGCACGCTGATTTGCCCCGGCGCCACGGAGAGCAGATAGCCGCCCTGCGCACCCTTGACCGAGGTGACAAGCTCTCCGCGCTTGAGCAACGAGAAAACCTGCTCCAAATAGATCTTCGAGATGCCAAGCCGCTCGGAGATGCTGATGAGGGTGATGGACTCTCCGCTGTGATGCTGCTGCGCCATATGAATGACGGAAGCAAGCGCGTAGCGTCCCTTTGCGGAAATTCTCATTTCACGAACCCCTTTGTCCTATTAAATAAGTATGTTTTATGATATATGATTTTGTTCCGGCTGTCAAGGCGGAGGTACGCCCGAGAATCGTATTATGCTACTTTCAGCGGTTCTTTTGATCGTGCAGATACAATGCAGCGCTTTGGATCAGTTCGTGAGCAGAGAGCACTTGTTCAAAAAAACGCCGCAGGTCAAGCGGCGTCTGTTTGTAAAAGGATGGTTTGATTGCCTGCGACGAAGCGCAGGGGTTTATAGAACGCTTCTGAGGAAGTTGATCGCTTTTTCGTTCGTCGGGTGATCAAAGAGATCCTTCGGCGTGCCTTCTTCGAGGATCATACCGTCCGCCATGAACACCACGCGGTCGGCAACCTCGCGCGCAAAGCCCATCTCGTGGGTGACGACCAGCATGGTCATGCCCTGTTTGGCAAGACCCTTCATGACGCCGAGCACCTCGCCGACGAGTTCCGGGTCGAGTGCGCTGGTGGGTTCGTCGAAGAGCATGATCTCAGGCTCCATGGCAAGCGCGCGCGCGATGGCGACGCGCTGCTGCTGTCCGCCGGAGAGTTTGCTGGGATAAACGTCGGTTTTATCCGAAAGACCGACGCGCTCGATGATCTCTTCCGCGAGTTTTTTTGCAGCGTCCTGCGACTTTTTGCGGACGAGCACCTGCGCGATCATCACGTTTTCCAGCACGGTTTTGTGCGGAAAGAGGTTGAAGCGCTGGAAGACCATGCCCATCTCAAGCAGCATCGCCTTTTGTGCTTCCGGTTCTGCGCGGTGAATCGTGCGGTTGTGCTCTCTGTGCAAAAACAGCTCGTCTTTGATGAAGATTTTGCCGCTCGTGATCTTCTCCAGCTGGTTGAGCGAGCGAAGATAGGTCGACTTTCCCGCGCCGGAAGGGCCGATGATGCAGATCACTTCGCCTTTTTGAACGGACAGATTGACATCCTTTAAAACCTCGAGCGTCCCGAAGCTTTTGTAGAGATGTTCTGTTCGGAGAATATACTGATAATCACTCATGTTCGCGCCCTACTTATCTATCGAAAGTCGTATTTTGTCATTTGCATGTGTTTTCCTTCGCGTATTACTCATAGATCGAGAGCCGTTTTTCGATCTTGCCGAAGAGTAAGGTGAATATCGCGGTGATGACCAGATAGATCAACAGCGCCGGAATAAACACGAGATAGTTGCCTTCGCTTGTCATGATGGTCTTGGAGATCGTCGTAATATCCATCAGCGAGATGGCAAATACGAGGGAAACATCCTTGATCATCATCACAAATTCGTTGCACAGCGGGGGAATCATGCGGCGGATGGACTGCGGGATGATGATGGTTCGCATCATCTGGCCGTAGCTCATGCCGAGCGCCTTTGCTGCTTCGTTTTGTCCTTTGTCGATGGACTGGATCGCCGCGCGGACGATCTCTGCGCAATAGGCAGCTGCATTGAGCGAAAACGCGATCAGCGCCGCGATAAACGCGCCCTTGTAGACGGCCTCCGGATCGCCGGCGCTAAAGAGGCTGCGCCAGGAGAAGCCGAAGATACCGGGAACGGAAAAATAGATCACAAACATTTGAATCAGCAGAGGCGTACCGCGGAAAAAGAAGATGTAGGCACTGCTGAGCTTGCTGATGAGCTTGTTTTCGGAGATCTTGCCAAGTGCGAGAAATACGCTCATCACAGCTCCGATCAGCATCGAAAGCGTAGTGAGCAGGAGAGTAAGCTTCACGCCGTGCAGCAGGTTTTCGCCCGTGCCAAGCATGCGATAGGTGTAGTTTACCATCTGGCCAGCGAACTTCCAGGCACCCTCGTCCGCACCGTAGATCGATCCCGCAAAGCCGACGAAGGACTCCTTGATCGCGCTTGCGCCGGATGTCGTAAACGAGACGTAGTTGATGATGCCAAGGTTGTTATAGGTGATGGTGAGGGACTTTCTGCTGCTGTCCTTCTCCTCCTCGATGAGCTGCTTGATCGCAGGGGAGGCGTTGTCGAGCATGTCCTGCTCCGAAACATTGATCACGGAGAGGACGACGATAAGCGCCAAAGCCGCCATGATAACGATGGCGACTGTCTTGGTGGAGCGCTTCCAGCTTTTGATGTCCACGAGCCTTTTGAATCTACTCATTTTTTCTCGCTTATCTGGCGGAGTGGGGGGAATATTTCAGCCGGCGCAGGCAATTTCCATGCCCGCGCCAGCCGAATGAATCGTTTGAAAGTTTTACAGCTTATTTGCCGAACCAGTAGGCAACGTTGGATTCAAAGAAGCCTTCCGCGGTCAGCAGGGCGATCGCTTCGTTGATTGCGGCCTGCAGGGCGGTGTTGTCCAGCGCCATGGCGACGCCAAACTGTTCCGGCTCGCTCTCATCCTGGAACGCCTTGACAAACTTGTCGGGGTTGGAGGCGAGGTAGCCGTCCGCAACGGTGGAGTCCACGACAACCGCGTCTACTTCGCCGTTCTCCAGCTGGGTAAAGCAGGTTGTGACCTTCTCATTGGCGGAGATCGTGGCGGTCATTGAGCCGGTGCTGACATAGTCCGACATCAGGATATCTGAGGTGGTTTCCTTCTGCACGGCGATGGCGAGACCATCGAGATCGAGGAAGCTTTCCACTTTGCCGGCGTAGTCGGCTTTGACGACGACTGCCTGATAGTTGTTGATGTAGGGTTCCGAGAAGAGCATGCTCTCTTTGCGCTCTTCGGTGATGGTCACGGCGGAGATGACGCAGTCATAGTTCACGGCGATGCCCTGGAAGATGCCGTCCCAAGCGGTGTTGACAAAGTTGACGGTGACGCCAAGCTTCTCGCCGAGGGCTTTGGCAAAATCGACATCGTAGCCGATCGGGGTGGTGCCGTCTTCAGCAAAATCCTCGAAAGGGGGATAACCGATTTCCATGCCGATGGTCAGAACGCCATCCTGCATGAGCTTCACGGCGGACATGTCCACGCTGGCTGCGGCTGCCGCAGCGGGCGCGTCATCAGTCTTCGCGGCGCAGGCCGCAAAGGAGAGCAGCATCATGACAGACAATGCAAGGGCAAAAAGTTTCTTCATCATTTGATCCGATCCTCCTGAAAAAAATAGGAGTTGAACTATTCAACTCCATTGTTTGCATTAAAATAGCATATATATGCGATGCTGTCAATATATTGTTTATAATTATAAGCAAAATATTCATGATAATCGGAGATAATTCATGTAAAACGGATAAATCGTCAACACGAATGCATAATTATACCAAAATAGTTAATAAAAATACGGCTCGTCAATAACCGATTGCACGATTGAGCGCGCGGGCGCAGCTTGCGTTCAGCCCTCCCGGGATTCGCAGGTCTCGCGGATATGTTGCAGGCCCATCTCGAAGATCTGGCGCACGTGGTCATCCGCCAGCGCATAGTAGATGTTTTTGCCGTCGCGGCGGTTGATGACGAGGTTTGCGTCCCTGAGCGCGCGGAGCTGATGCGAGATGGCGGACTTGGTCATGTTGAGCAGCGCTGCAAGGTCGCAAACGCAGAGCTCGTGCTCATCCAGCGCCCACATGATCTTGGAGCGCGTGCTGTCGCCAAGCACCTTGAAGAAGTCCGAGAGGTCGTAGAGCTCGCTTTCGTCTGGCATATTTCGCTTGACTGAATCGACCACATCCGCATGGATGATGTCGCAATCGCACACATAATCTTCTCTTGACATCGCGTTACCCTTTCTGCGTAGAGATTCACTTTCTATATCATAACACGCCATACAAAAAGTCAACGAAAAAGTGAAAACATCCTTGACAGTTGAGCGATCATTCAACTATAATGACATTGTCAGTTGAGCAAACACTCAACTGTGTGGAGCCCAACGGTGGGCAAATCCTGATTCGCAAATGGTTCAAAGTGCTGCATGCAGCAGCAGAAGAGGAAGAGAACATGAAAAAGGTATGTCGGCTGGACGGACTGGGCTGCGCGAGCTGCGCGGCAAAGATTGAAAACGCAGTGGCGAAACTCGAAGGCGTTTCCGCCGCGAGCGTAAATTTTATGACCACCAAGATGGTGATTGAAGGAGAAGAGGCGCACATGGACGAGATTCTGGCGCAGGCGACGGCGATCGTCAAAAAGCTGGAGCCAGATGTCGTGGTGCGAAAGGCGTAAGTATATGAAGCTCAGCCATAACCAAAAAAGATTGATCAGAACACTCACCGGCGCGGCGGTATACGCGGTTGCGATCTTCACGCGCGCGGAGGGCAGCGTGCTCTCTCTCGGCGTGTTTCTCACGGCGTATCTCATCATCGGCGGAGACGTGCTCTACCGCGCTGGGCGCAACATCCTGCACGGCAAGGTTTTTGACGAGAATTTTCTGATGAGCCTTGCGACCATCGGCGCGTTTATCGTCGGTGATTTTGCCGAGGCTGTCGCGGTCATGCTCTTTTATCAGGTGGGCGAGCTGTTTCAGGATTACGCCGTGGATCAGTCCCGCAAGTCGATTGCGGGCTTGATGGACATCCGCCCGGATTACGCCAATGTGCAGCGCGGGGACGTTCTTGAGAAAGTCGATCCCGACGCGGTGCGCGTGGGCGAGACAATTGTGATCAAGCCCGGCGAGCGCATTCCGCTGGACGCGGTTGTGCTCAGCGGGAGCACGTCTGTCGATACGTCCGCGCTCACGGGCGAGTCTCTGCCGCGCGATGTCGACACGGGAGACGCGCTACTCAGCGGCTGCATCAACATCAGCGGGCTGGTCACCGCGCGGGTCACAAAGGAATACGGCGAATCCACCGTGAGTAAGATTCTGGATCTGGTGGAGAACGCCGGCAACAAAAAATCCAAATCCGAGAACTTCATTACGAAGTTTGCGCACTATTATACGCCCGCGGTGGTCATCATCGCGCTGCTGCTGGCGCTGATTCCGCCGCTTGTGATTCCGGGCGCGACGTTTGGCGACTGGATCTATCGCGGACTGATCTTCCTTGTGATCTCATGCCCGTGCGCACTGGTGATCTCGATTCCGCTGAGCTTTTTCGGCGGCATCGGCGGGGCATCGCGGCGCGGCATCCTCGTGAAAGGCAGCAATTATCTCGAAGCGCTGGCCGAGACTGAGATTGTCGTCTTCGACAAGACAGGCACGCTCACCAAAGGCATCTTCCGCGTGCAGCAGATCGTGCCGCAGGGGATTTCCGCAGACGCACTGCTGGAGAGCGCGGCATATGCCGAAAGCTATTCGAACCACCCGATCTCGCTCTCGCTGCAAAAGGCGTATGGCAAAGCCATCGACGCCGCGCGCATTCGAGACGTGGAGGAGATCTCCGGCCACGGGGTGACCGCCCGCGTGGATGAAACGATGGTTGCCGCAGGCAACGCAAAGCTCATGCGCCGTCTCGGCATCGCTTTTGCGGAGCCGGAGGACGTCATCGGCACGGTGGTGCATGTCGCAAAGGACGGAATCTATCGCGGGTATATCGTGATTGCCGACGAGGTCAAAGAAGACGCAGCGCGCGCCATCCGCGAGCTCAAGGAAGCAGGCATCCGCCGGACGATCATGCTCACGGGCGACGCAAAGCGCATCGGTGAGCGGGTAGCAAGCGAGCTTGGGATCGATGAAGTGTACACGGAGCTACTTCCGGCGGACAAGGTCGCAAAGGTGGAAGAGCTCTTTGCCGAAAAAACTTCGCGCGGTAATCTTGCGTTTGTGGGCGACGGCATCAACGATGCGCCTGTGCTCGCTAGGGCGGATATCGGTATCGCGATGGGCGGGCTGGGGTCTGACGCGGCGATTGAGGCGGCGGATATCGTCATCATGACGGATGAGCCGAGCAAGATCGCAATCGCGATTCGCGTGTCAAAAAAGACGCTGCGCATCGTCAAGCAAAACATTACGTTTGCGCTGCTGGTCAAGGGCGCGGTGCTGCTGCTTGGTGCGCTGGGTATTGCCACCATGTGGGCGGCGATCTTTGCGGACGTCGGCGTCGCGATCCTCGCCATCCTCAACGCCATCCGCATGCTGAATGTGAAGAAGATCAAGTAATAGACATTTGGGTAATCCCCAGAAAGAATAGACGAAAAACGCCCGCGTGCCGATTTGGTGCGCGGGCGTATTTATATCTGATTCTTTGTGCTTGTGCTAAAAGAAACGATAAAGAAAAAATCAACCCCCGTCAGCACATGCCAACGGGGGTTAGAACCAAACCATCAAAACGAAATTTATATAAGATTATTCAGCTTTGTTTGTATTGATCTTGAAGATCGAATACAGCGGGCAGGAGCCGACCAATCCGGTGATGAGCGGAATTAAGCCGATCAGCCCGATCCAGCGGATGCCGCCGGTGAGAAACACCACAAGGCTTAACAGCACGACGCCGAGCGCGATGCGAATCCAACGGTCTACTTGTCCAACATTCTTTTTCATTTGATCTATCCTTCTTTCTAATTAAAGCGATTACGTTTCCGCCGCTGTTGCTGCGGGTCGATGCATACGTTTCTGGTTACGCGAGTTCAACGAGAATGTCCGTTCCCTCTGAAAAAACAACCATTACGGGAGTTCAACGAGAATGTCCGTTCCCTCAACCTTGACGGGGAACACCTTTGCGTCGCCAACCTTCACCTGAATGAACGCGAGCTTTGCATTTCCAACGTTTTTGCCCGTGCGAACATCAAACTTTGCCCCGTGTCGCGGGCAGGCCAGCGTTGCGCCCTCCAGGTCTCCACCTAAGAGCGAACCGCCCATATGCGGGCATCTGTTGTCCAGCGCATAATACGCGCCGTCCACGTTTGCGAGGAGAATGGTTTTTCCGTTCAACGGGAAGGTTTTCTTTTCACCGGGAAGGAGCATGCCAGTTTCCGCAATTTTTACGAATGACATTGCTGTTTCACCTCACTTTAAGTTGAGTATACCACACATCTGCCAACAAACCGTGCGAAAGTCACAGGAAAGCGCCAATCACCCCTTGAATGCGTGATGAAAGCACGGTAATATGAAGTAAGAAGACGTATACTCAAGCAAGGATAGGACAACGACTCACCGCCATACACACGAGAGTAAAGGAGAATGACAACATGTTTAGCGAAAAAGTAAAAACACTATTGAACGAACAGATCACGAAGGAGTTTTACTCTGCATATCTGTATCTCGACTTTGCAAACTATTATGAAGAACAGGGTCTGAAAGGCTTTGCGCACTGGTTCACCGTTCAGGCACAGGAAGAGCGCGACCACGCGCTGCTTTTCATCAAGTATATGCAGAACAACGACATCAAGGTCACGCTGGAGGCCATCGGCAAACCGGACGTGGTGATGAAGAAGCACATCGACGCGCTCTGCGCTTCACTCACGCATGAGCAGTTTGTGACCGCTTCCATCCACGCGATCTATGAGGCCGCCTATGAGGGCAAGGATTTCCGCACCATGCAGTTCCTCGACTGGTTTGTCAAGGAGCAGGCAGAGGAAGAGACCAACGCCAACGACAACATCAAGAAGATGGAGCTCTTCGGCACCGACAGCAAGGGTCTCTATATGCTCGATCAGGGGATGGGCGCGCGGATGTACAACCCGCCGAGCCTCGTCCTGTAAGGCAAAGCATCGACTATACACACAAAGACCGCCGGAGATCGGCGGTCTTTTTTCGCGCGCTTGCGCGCATTTTTATATTGGAGTGACGAAGTGAGTTAGAGTTTTCTAGTTGTTACTCGTAATCCGCAAATAGCACGGCCGTGGGGGAGTTGCTGCGCGTGCGTTCCACCTCGGAGAGCTGACCGCTGAGCGGATCGATCGCGTAGAGGATCAGCTCGTCGGAATCCTGAAACCCGGAAAGCAGGAATTTGCCGTCCGGCGTGATGTTGAAGTCCCGCGGGGTCTTGCCGCCTGTCTGCATGATGGCAAGCGGGGTGAGGGTGCCGTCCTCGCGCACACGATAGCTTGCGATGCTGTCGTAGCCGCGGTTGCTGGCGAAGAGGAATGCGCCATTGGGGGAAAGCTTGATGCACGCGCCGATGGTGTCCGCGACGCATCCATCCGGCAGCATCGGTACGGATTGGAGGAACGTTGCCGCGCCCGTCTCGCTGTCATAGGCGTAGACGCGGACGGTGTTGCTCAGCTCCGTGAGCAGATAGAAGAACTTGCCGCTCTCGTCAAACACGAACTGTCTCGGGCCATCACCCGGTTCGGTCTGAATGGTGGGTGCGGCGTTGGGAGTGACCAGGCCTGTCTTCCAGTCGATGCCGTAGACAAGGACTTCATCCGTGCCAAGGTCGGCAACGAGTGCGTGTTTGCCCAGCGGGTCGGGCGAAATCTGGTGCACGTGCGGGCTTGCCTGCCGCGTGGGATGCGCGCCGTGACCGTAGTGCTGCACAAAGCAGGAGGCGGTGCCGAGGCTGCCGTCCGCGAAAACCGGAAGAATCGAGAAACTGCCGCCAGTGAAGTTCGCCACCAGCAGATGGCTGTCGTTTTCGCTCAGGCTCACGCAGCAGGCATCCCCACCGCCGGACATGCGGCGGTTGAGGAAGGTGAGCTCGCCCGTTTCGGGATTGATCGCATACGACGAAACTGCAGCAGACGCTTCTTCATGATATTCCTTGAGTTCATTGACGGTGTAGAGGAAGCGCTTGTCCGCACTCATCGCAAGATAGGTGGGGTTCGGCTTGCCCGTGGCAAACAGGCGGGTGAGATGCCCCGCTTCGTCCATGCGATAGACGGTGACGCCGTCTCCGCTGCCGGGGATGAGCTCGCCTGTGCCGAGGACGATGGGCTGCGTGTAACTGCCGATGAATACCAGACGGTTTTTCATAAGATTGCGTCTCCTATCTGTTTGGAAAAAACTTACGTTGCTGAAAGAATTTGCTGGATTGCCCAGACAGCGCCGTCGTCATCATTCGATGGTGCGACGAGCGTTGCGCTCTGCTTCACGAGATCCTGCGCGTTTTCCATCGCGATGGAGAGCCCAGCCAAGCAAAGCATCGCGATATCTGCCTCACCGTCGCCAACTGCGGCGGTCTCCTCCGGCGAAATATGGAGATAGTCGCAAAGGGCGGTAAGCCCCGTCCCCTTCTCCACACCTTTTTGGTTGATCTCCAGCCCGTCGTGAATCGAGGTGACCAGATCGACGGGAAACCCTTCGCAAAATTCGCGCAGGCGCGGCAGATCGGAGAGGTCTTCAAACGAGATGTAGAGCTTCTCAACATCGCTCTCTCGCGCGTCTAGAAACACACCGATGTGATCGACGGGCGTGTATCCCGCCTCCAGAGACGGATGATGCATATGTTCCGCCGTATAGCGCTCAGTCTGCTCCCAGCAGGATTGGTTGAGATAGGAAGTGCCGTCCGCATAGACCTGCGTCATCACGCGGTAACGGCGCGCTTCGTGCTCGATCTGCTGGGCGATGTCGAGCGGTAGATGGTTCTCAAAGAACGCCGTGTTCGTCTCCGCGTCAAAACCGGTTGCGCCGTTGCTGACGATGAAGTAGCGGATCCACGGAAAGCTCCGCCGAAAATCGATCAGCTCGCCCATGCTGCGCCCGGTGTTGATGGAGACGACGATGCCCGCGTCCCGAAGCGATTCCACCGCGCGGATCACGGCGGGGGAAAGCGAGAGATCGCGGCGGACAAGCGTGCCGTCCACGTCCAGAGCGACAAGTTTGATCTTCGACATGCGTCAACCTTTCGCCGCGGGGTATTCGTTGCAGAGCAGACGATAGGGGGCTTCGTCCTCCTCAATGGTGGAGAAGCGCCCGAGCGGCTCCAGGAAACGATTGTCGTGCACATCGTCGTTGCACATGCTCACCTCACCCAGCAGAACCGGGCCGCTCCCCGCCTCGACATTGAAATCGTGATACAGATACGACTGGATCGAGATGCTCTCGCCGGGTGTCAGGCGAATCTGCGTGCCAGCGGGGACGGTGAACGCGCGCCCGTCGCAATGCAGCGTCACGTCGGTGTCCGCCAGCTGTTCGTCGGGCGTGGAATTATAGACCGTGATGAGCACATTGCCGCCGCCGCGGTTGATGATGTCCTCCATCTTGCTCCAATGGAAGTGCATTGGCGAATACTGTCCCTCTTCTATATAAAGAAGCTTCTCTGCATAAGGCTTGGGGTAAATGTCCCGCTTGCCAAAGTTTCCGTTACGGATGGTCACGAGAGAAAAGCCCATCTTGGCGAAGTCGCCCGCGCCGTAGTCGGTGACGTCCCAGCCGAGCATATTGTCGCGAATCTCGTCATAGGCGTGGTCTTTTTCCTGCCAGCTTTCGGGTGTCCAGGCGCAAAACGGCGGTAGCGCGAAGCCGTGCTGTTTGGCGAAGGCCTCCATGCGGCGGATGGCTGCGTTGATTTCGGAACGCTTCATATCGGGTTTTTCTCCTTATCGAAAATACGGGAACGATGCGATGTGATCCGATGATTGCGTTTTTTTCGGGCGTTGCAGCCCAACCGCTATCATTCTAGCGCAATTTCGTTTGATATGCAATGATAGACAGAATAGTTTCAAATGAAAGTATTATTGTTATAATAGCAACAGATTTCGTTGACATACCCTTGACCTGTCGATATACTGAACCTGAGAGACAAGCCACAAAAAGTCATTTCGCGAAAGAGGAAACGGCATGAAGAGCGGATACGTCATCGGAATCGACGCGGGCGGCACGAAGGTCGCCTACGGATTATTCAACCCCGCGGGAGAGAGAATCGACCGCGCGCAGCACCCGACCGATGTATGCGCCACGGGGGAATCGTTTTCCGACACGCTTGTGGAGAACATTACCGCCATCCTTGCGCGCAACAATATGCGGGACACCTTCCTCGACGGAATCGGCATCTGCATGCCGTCGTTCATCCTCTTTGACGAAGGCGTCGTGCTGATGACCTCCGCTATGCCCGGCATCAAGCAGTTTCCGATGCGGGACTATCTCAAAGCGCGGCTGAACACCAACATCGTCTTGGACAACGACAGCAACGCTGCGGCGCTCGCGGAATATCGGCGCGGCGCGGGCAGGGGTAGTAAGCATCTTGTCTACATCACGGCGGGCACGGGTCTCGGCAGCGGGATCATCATCGACGGAAGACTGTTCCGTGGCAGCTATGGCTGGGCGGGTGAATGCGGACATATGCTCGCGACGCCCGACGAAGGCCTGATGTGCGGCTGCGAAAACCGCGGTTGCTTCATGAGCTATGCGAGCGGCCGCGCGATGAGCGCACGTGTGCGCGGGCAGATGACCTACTGCAACACGACGATACTCACTCCTGAGACGGCGGACGGGGAACATGTGCTGGCGGCCTATCATGAAAACGACCCCCTCGCCATCGAAACCATCGAAACCATCGCGCATTACCTCGGCGTCTGCGCGTTTAACATCTACCAGATGCTCAACATCAACCGCTTCGTCTTCGGCGGCGGGCTGACAAACTTCGGCGACGTGCTGTTTGATCGCGTCAAGGCGGAGTTTGACAAATACAACCACATTCCGCTGCCGGTGGAGTTTAAACTTGCGGAGCTTGGCTGCGACATCGGCCTCATAGGAGCCGCGGAATTCGTCCGCGAAGCATAAAGTAAGCTTGAATAAGAACAAATCACTCGCAAGAGAACATAGAAACCAGATTCATCAATAGTAACATCACTCAGGAGAGAACAGATATGGAAGCACTGACAAACACAAAAGAATACGGAAGCACCAAGGAGTACTTTGGCTCACTCAACGAGCGCACCGCGCGGATTCGCGCGCGCCTTTTAGACACACAGCCGACGGTGGACACCCAGCGCGCGCTGTTGACCACCGAGAGCTACCGTGCGCATGAGCAGGATCAGGTTGTTCTGCGCCGTGCGTATATGCTCGACAACGTTCTGCGCAATATGAGCATCTATATCGATCCGGATGCGCTGCTCGCCGGCAATCAGGCGTCGAGCGATCGTAGCGCGCCGATTTTCCCTGAATACGCCATGGACTGGGTGATGAACGAGCTCGACGCGTTTGACAAGCGCGACGGAGACAGGTTCACCATCACCGAGGAGAACAAGCAGATACTCCGCGATATCTATCCCTATTGGAAAGGTCGCACCCTGCAGGACAAGGGGTACGCCGCGTTCCCTGAGCGGGCGAGGCTGTTTTACGATCTCGGCATCATCAAAACCGAGGGCAACATTACCTCTGGAGACGCGCATATCGCCGTCGACTACGACAGAATCCTGCGCGAAGGATTGAGCGGCTACCGCGCGCGCGTGCTCGAACAGCAGGATCGTCTGGAACTTTCCAACTTCGAAGACCTCAAGAAGAGCTATTTCTATCGCTCGATTCTCATCGTACTGGACGCGGTCGAGGCGTTCTCGCTGCGCTATGCCGCGCTGGCGGAAGAGCAGGCAAAGACTGCCGCGCCGGAACGCGCAGCAGAACTGCTGGAGCTCGCGCGCATCTGCCGCAAGGTGCCGATGCAACCGGCTGGCAGTTTCCACGAAGCGCTGCAGAGCGTCTGGCTGCTGCACGTCGTGCTGCAAATCGAGAGCAACGGGCATTCTCTCTCTTACGGGCGCATGGATCAATACATCCTCCCGCTCTATGAAAAGAGCCGCGCGGAAGGCATGAGTGAGGAGCAGGCGCTGGAGCTATTGGAAAACCTCTGGCTGCGCACGTTCACGGTCAACAAGATTCGGTCTTGGTCGCACACGCGGTTTTCCGCGGGCAGCCCGCTCTACCAGAACGTCACCGTCGGCGGCCAAACCGTGGACGGAAAAGACGCGGTCAATGAATTGAGCTACATGATCCTGCGTTCGGTCGCGCGCTGCCACCTGCCGCAGCCGAACCTCACGGTTCGCTACCACAAGGGATTAAGCGACGACTTCATGCAGGAGTGCATTCAGGTGATCCGCTGCGGGTTCGGCATGCCCGCGTTCAACAGCGACGAGATCATCATCCCCTCGTTCCTCAACCTCGGCGTGAAACGCGAGGACGCGTATAACTACAGCGCCATCGGCTGCGTCGAGGTGGCGGTGCCCGGCAAATGGGGTTATCGCTGCACGGGCATGAGTTTCCTGAATTTCCCCAAGACGCTGATGATCGCGCTCAACGACGGCATCGACATCGACAGCGGCAAGCGCGTATTTGAGGGAACGGGACACTTCCTCGCGATGGAATCATTCGATGACGTGATGAAAGCCTGGGACGTCTTCGTGCGCGAATTCTGTCGTCAGGCGGTGATTCTCGACTCCTCTGCCGATATGGTGCTTGAGCAGGAGGTGCCGGATATCCTCTGCTCCGCGCTGACCGAGGACTGCATCGCCCGCGGCAAACACCTCAAAGAGGGTGGAGCGGTCTACGATTTCATCAGCGATTTGCAGGTTGGCATCGCAAACCTTGGCGACTCGCTCGCCGCGATCAAAAAGACGGTCTATGAGGACAAGAGCATCACGCGCGAAGAACTCTGGAACGCGCTGCTGACCGATTTTGCGGGCGAGCGCGGGGAAGAGATCCGAAAGCTGCTGCTTGCCGTGCCGAAATTCGGCAACGACGACGATTCTGTGGATAGCCTCGTGGTGGAGGGCTACGACAGCTACATCGACGAGCTCAAGAAATATAAAAACACGCGCTACGGGCGCGGGCCAATCGGCGGCTGCTACTATGCGGGTACAAGCTCCATCTCCGCCAACGTCCCGCAAGGCGCGGGCACCTGCGCCACGCCCGACGGGCGGCACAAGGGTGACCCGCTGGCGGAGGGCTGCTCGCCCACGCACGCGGCGGATGTCAACGGACCTACCGCTGTGTTCAAGAGCGTGAGCAAGCTCCGCACGGATAAGATCACCGGCGGCGTGCTGCTCAACCAAAAGGTCGCGCCGAGCATGCTCGAACAGCCGCGAGACCGGCAGAAGTTGCTGCTGTTGCTGCGCACATTCTTCAACGTGCTCAAGGGCTTCCATGTGCAGTACAACGTGGTTTCTAGAGAGACCATGCTGGACGCGCAGGCACACCCGGAGCAGCACAAGGACTTGATCGTCCGCGTGGCTGGCTACTCCGCGTTCTTCAACGTGCTCTCGCGTCAGACGCAGGACGACATCATCGCCCGCACAGAGCAGGTGCTGTAAAGTCTGGAACTTGTTGTCTTCACAAACGCTTGGAAAGTCTTTCGTTCGCTGTTATAATAGTGGCACAGATTGGTTTCAAATGATCGAAACAAAACTGCACTATGAAACAATACGACAGGAGTAATGAAATGAATCAGCGCTGCCTGACAATACTCGACCTGCTCAACAGCGAAGAGACGCTGGATGTCAACGACCTTGCGGAGCGCCTCGGCGTCTCCGCCGTGACGGTGCGAAAAGACCTCGCTGTGCTCGAAAACAAGGGGCTGCTCCACCGCCAGCACGGCTGCGCCATGCGCGTCTCTCCCAACGACGTGGGTTATCGCATGACGTTTGACTATGAGGTGAAGCGCAGAATCGCAAGGCGGGCTGCCGACATGGTGTCCAGCGGCGAAGCGGTGATGATCGAATCCGGTTCCACCTGCGCGATGCTCGCCGAAGAGCTGGTGCGCAAGAAGCGGGACGTAACCATCATCACCAATTCCGCGTTCATCGCGGGCTATGTGCGCTCCATCCCCGGTGCGCGTGTGGTGCTGCTCGGCGGCACCTATGACCCGGATGCGCAGGTGATGAGTGGGCCTCTGGTCGGCAAATGCGCAGAAGAGTTCTACGTCGACAAGTTTTTCATCGGCACCGACGGATATGACCCCAAGCAGGGGTTTTCCAACGTGGATATGCTCCGCGCGGAAGCCGTTCGCGCCATGGCGGCGCGCGCGGACAAGCGCGTTATCCTCACAGACGCGACAAAGTTCAACAAGCGCGGCGTGGTGCAGCTCATGCCCGCGCGGCAGGTGACGCATGTAATCACCGACGCGGTGCCGGACAATTGCCGCGCCTCGCTGGAGGAAAACGGCGTGGAGATCATCCTCACTTAACACAACCGAACGGGGAATACCTCCGTTCTTTTTTCTCGCAGCAGCCGAAAAAAGGAGAGAGTGCCTTGGCGGATTTCTTTGCAGACGGATATGAAGGATTTTGCGCGGCGGTGGATGCTTCTCAAACGCCCGTGCTGTTTTGCGAGCGGTTTGATGAGCGCAGCAGCATCTGGAATTTCAAGGAACACTGCCACGACTGCATCGAGCTGATCTACTTTCTCTATGGCACCGCGCGGGTGATCACGGGCGGCACAAGCGTACAGGCGTCGTTTTACGACATGATCCTATACCCAAAGGGTAAGCCGCACACGGAGAGCCTGCAATTTGACCACCATCAGGAGATCATCTGCCTTTGGGTGGATATTCCGGGACTGGAGATGGCGAATATCATGCGCATTCAGGACAAGGATGCGCACCTCAAGTGGCTCATGGAGGCCATTCACGCGGAATACAAGAGCAAGACATCCAGCAAATCGCTGATCGATCATTATGTTAAGAGCGTTGTGCTGCTCATCGGCCGCAACTATTTTGAGAAGCAAACCCAGGATGACATCATCAGCCGCGTGATTCTCTACATGCAGGATCACCTGACCGAGACAGTCAACGTGCAGCTGCTTGCGGACATGGTCTACGTCAGCAAATCGTACCTCAGCCGCGCTTTCAAGCAAAAGACCGGGCTGTCGCTGATGGAATACCTCAACTCCCTCCGGATGGAGGCGGCAAAAGCGATGCTCGCGGCAAGCAACATGAACACCGAGGAGATCGCCTATCGCACGGGCTATCATTCCACCAAGTTTTTCTATCGGGCATTTCGCGCCTACACCGGCATGTCTACGCGGGAGTATCGCAAAAGCGAGAGCGAAACCCGCGCAACTGGTTCATAATAGTATACGTTTTAGACACACAAAACGGTTTTAGGACCGTTTTTTTTGTGGTAGCATTCTTATAGAAACAAGCAGATTCATTTTATTCATCGAAGTATCCATTTCAAACGAAACACGATCAAGATTCAAACACAGAATAATCAACACCGAAGATAAAAATCTAAACTTTCTGAATTCGACCATGACAAGGGACAAAAGAATGAAAACCAAACTCGATCAGCTACCGCTGAGCATTCGTGTTCAAAAATTAAAGGAAGTCATGTTTGCCGAAGAGCGGTTTGCGTCCATCGAGCAGGCGAAGATCGTCACGGACGTTTATCGCGCGCACGGCGACCTGCCGCGCAACATCCTCCGCGCACTGGCGCTGAAAGAAGCACTCGCCCGCATCGAAATCCGCATTACTCAAGGCGAGCTCATCGTCGGCAATCGCACCACGGGTGTCCGCGCGGGGGTGATTTTCCCGGAGTCTGGCTTGAGCTGGGTGGATCGCGAGATTGAGTCACTTCCGACGCGCCCGCAGGACCCGTTTGGGATTCGGCAGGCGGATGTCAAAGCGTTTCGTGAAGAGATTTTTCCGTTCTGGAAGGGAAAGACACTTGAAGACATTCTCGACGAGCGTATCGGAGACGAGATGCGCGCCATCGGCAAGGTTGCCAAGATCAACCAGACCGACCACGCACAGGGGCACATCTGCCCGAACACCGAACGCTGGCTGAACTACGGCCCCGCCGGACTCATCGAGCTGGCCAAAGTTGACCGTGCCAAGCATCCGGAGAATGCTGAATTCTACGACGGACTGATCCTCTCGTTGGAGGGAGCGTGTCTGTTCATGCGCCGCTATGCCGCACTGGCGCGCGAGATGGCGCAAACATCCCCGCGCGAAGAAGAACTGCTGGAAGTTGCCCGTGTGTGCGAAGCGCTGAGCCAGCGCGCGCCGGAAAGTTTCCGTGAGGCGGTGCAGGCAAGTTGGTTCCTGTATGTGATCCTCCAGATGGAGAGCAACGCCTCTTCGTTCTCACCGGGGCGCATGGATCAGTATCTCTACTCATACTACACAATAGACATCGCATCCGGCGCGCTGACACACGAATCTGCGCTGGAGTTGATCGAATGCCTGTTCCTCAAATTCAATCAGATCGTATATCTCAGAAGCAGTTCAAGCGCGAAGTATTTCGCGGGATTCCCGATTGGTTTCAACGTCGCCATCGGCGGACAGGACGAAGCGGGCCAGTCGGCCGAAAACGAGCTGACCTATCTCTACCTCCGCGCACAGGAGCATCTGCTTCTGCCGCAGCCGAACCTCTCGGCGCGCGTGTTTGCGGGATCGAGCGAGCATTTCTTGACCCGCTGCTCCGAGGTCGTCGGCAAAGGCAGCGGCATGCCGCAGTTTTTCAACGACGAGGCGGTCATCCCCGCGCTCAAGAGCAAGGGCATTTCCGACGAGGACGCGCGAAACTACGCCATCGTCGGCTGCGTGGAGCTCACCACTATGGGAAACAACCTTGGCTGGAGCGACGCCGCGATGTTCAACCTCGTCAAAGCGTTGGAGCTCGCGCTCAACGACGGCGTTTGCACCCTCACGGGCAAGCAGATGGGCGCGCACACGGGCACGCTGAAAGAGTTTAGTAAGTATGAAGACGTCATTTCCGCGCTCAACACACAGGTGGACTTCTTCTTTGAGCGGATGATCCGCTGCTGTGAAGTGGTGGAACAGGCGCACGCAGAGCTGCTGCCTTCGCCGTTTCTTTCGAGCGTGATCGACGACTGTATGGAGACCGGCATCGACGTCACCGCGGGCGGCGCGCACTACAACCTCTCCGGCATTCAGGCGATTCAATGCGCAAATATTGCAGACAGCCTCGCCGCGCTCAAGACACTGGTCTATGACGAACAGCTCATCAAGCGCGAGGAGCTGCACGCGGCTCTCGTGAGTAATTTTGAAAACGCAGAACTGCTGCGGCTTCGGATGCTGAACAAAGCGCCGAAATATGGCAACGACATCGAATGGGTGGATGCCATCGCCTTTGACTGGGCGCGGGACTTCGCCGGACGGCTGAGCGGGTTTACCAACGTGCGCGGCGGCCCGTACCAGATGGGGCTTTACACCGTTTCCGCGCATGTACCGATGGGGCAAAACGTCGGCGCAACGCCGGATGGCAGATTCGCCAAAGAACCGTTGGCGGACGGCGGCATGTCTCCCGTCTACGGGCGGGACTCACGCGGACCGACTGCTGTGCTCAAGAGCGTATCCCGCGTCAAGAGCGAATACGGTAGCAACGGCACGCTGCTGAACATGAAGTTTTTGCCGAGTTTGTTTAAAACCGAGCTGGGCGTGGCGAAGTTTGTGCGTCTGCTGAAAGCGTTCATCGACCTCAAGATCATCCATGTGCAGTTCAACGTCGTCAATCGCGAAGACCTGCTCGCGGCACAGAGACAGCCGGAGCTGTATAAGAGCCTGACCATTCGCGTGGCGGGGTATACGGCATATTTTACGGAATTGGCAGCGGATTTGCAGCGCGAAATCATCGAGCGCACGGAATTTTCGGATCTATGATCACCGTAAATGTCCCAAAGCACATCAAGATTTTGATTGGCGGTTGCTTATGATCACGGCAAATATTTTTGACATCAAGCGATTTTCCATCAACGACGGCGACGGGATCCGCACGACAATCTTCCTGAAAGGCTGCCCGCTTGCGTGCAAATGGTGCCAGAACCCCGAAGGGTTGATCCCCGAAATCCGGCTCTGGTACGCGAGAAACATCTGCGTTGCCTGCAAGAGCTGCATCGCCGCCTGTGAAGAAAATGCGCTGAGTTGGGATCATCGCGGTGTCGCGATTAACCACGCATCCTGCACCCGCTGCGGCAAATGCGTCATCGCGTGTCCCACCGGAGCCATCCGGTTTGACGCGCGGGAGATGAGCGTAGAAGAAACGCTGCTGGAGATCGAGAAAGATCGTCCGTTTTATGGAAGCGATGGCGGCGTGACTCTCTCCGGCGGAGAATGCCTAGCAAGCCCTGCCTTTTCCCTCGGCGTACTGCGCGCCTGCCGGGAGCGCGGCATCAACGCTCAGATCGAAACCAGCCTCTATGCGCGGCCGGAGATTGTGGATGCGTTTGCCGAAACCACGGACAAGATCATCGCGGACATCAAGCTCATCGAGCCCGCGCGGCATTATCTGGCAACCGGCGTGGACAACGCGCTGATCCTGATCAACATTCGCAGTCTGGCGAAAAACGGAACGAATCTACTCCTGCGCGTGCCGCTGATTCCGGGATTTACGGACGACGAGGAGAACATCCGCGGCATCGCGAAATTTGTTGCCTCGCTGGGTCGCGAAATCCCCGTGGAGCTACTCAACTTTAACCCGATGTGCAGGGAAAAGTATGAGTCCATGCGGGAGACCTATCAATTTGACCCCGATCAGCGCGAGATTGAGCAGGAGCGCGTGGATGCGCTGAAGAGAATATTGACCGAATATGGTCTGACTGTGATTTAGGATGGACACGACGGATGAGTGCAATGTTGCAAGAGTTTCTTGAGAAGGCCGCGCGCGGCGATAATGTGTATATTTCGGATGTGCGGCGGGCGTTTTCCGAAGCGGGATGCAGGATCCTCTGCGATCTAACCCTCGTCATCGGCGGCAACAAGCGCTGGGAGATTCGCATTCCCGTAACCGAGGAAGCGCAGGAAGCCCAATTTGTCCGCGAATACTTTTACGCGACGCTCTATAACATCCTCTCGACATTCGGCGGCGTACAAATGACGCTCTCGATTTCACCGGATGACAGCATTTCTTGGCAGCTTTGCGAAACACTGGATGACGTTTTTCAGGTTCATATCCCGAAGAGCAAACGCAGGGGATACGGCAAATGCCTGAACGTGACCGACCGCATCAACGCGGCGCAGGGCAAACCCGCTTTCTCGTTTGTGACGACTCAGGAAGCGTTGCCCCCGCTGCCCGCACAAGCGCAGCAGCACTCCGACGCGGTCTCCACCTGCCGCGCTGCCGTGGAAAAGGCGAGAAACGCCAGCATCTGCGGCATCGACATCGGCGGCACGGACATCAAGGTGGTCGGCATTTCGGGCGGCAAGATCGTCGCCGTCAAAGAATATGACTGGTTCCCCGCTGAGATGACGCATATGGAGCAGGTGATCGAGCCGATTCTGCTGATGGCGCGGGTGGTGCGCGCAGCGATGTCCTTGCCCAACAAGCCGGAAGCCGCGGCGCTCAAGGAGCAGATGCTCAAAAAAGGCGTTTCCGACGAGGCGATGCAGAGCGCGGTGGATACCTGCCGGGCGGTCTATGGTGAAGCGCCGCTGCTCGACGGAATCGGCGTGTGCTTTCCGGATGTGGTGATCGAAGACATGATCCTCGGCGGAGAAACGTATAAAACGCGCGGCATCCGCAACGCATCGTCAGACTATGAATCCGAGTTTATCAAGCTCGCGTCGCTTCAGTCGCTGCTGCTCATGCAATGCAAGCCCCACGGCAAGGTGCACCTTTCCAACGACGGGTCGCTTGCCGCCTACACCGCTGCGGTCGAGATTGCGCACTCTATCGAGGCGGGAAACGTTGCCTCCGGTGTGTTCGCGCATACGCTCGGCACCGAACTCGGCACCGGTTGGATCGACGAAACAGGCGAGATCCCGCCCATTCCGCTGGAAGTGTACAACTGTATCATCGACCTTGGCAACCATCCCGCCCGCGCCTATCACGAGCTTGACGCGCGCAGCGTGAATAACTTCAACACCGGGCTTTCCGGCACCTTGCAAAAGTATTGCAGCCAGAGCGGTGCCTATCGTTTAGCACTTCGCATCTTTGAAGAGAAAGCGCCTGCGCAGTATGCGGAACTCTTCGAACGAGGATTTTTAGAGCACAGGAGCAACGGCGTGTTTGTCCGGCAATCACCCAACGACATGCGTAAGCCGCTTTTGGAGTACCTGATGCGGCAAGCTAGCGACGGCGACCCGGCGGCGGAGGAGATCTTCCGCGAGATCGGCGAATTCCTCGCGGTCACGTTTGAGGAAAGCGAGTGGATGCTCGCCCCCAGAAGTCGCGCGCGGATTCTCTTTGGCAGGTTTGTCAAGCACAAGCGTTGCTTTGAGCTGATGCAGGAGGGCGCAAACACGCGAAACAAGGTGCGGTTTGTCGCTGGCGACGGAACCCTCGCGTTTACGCCCGTGATGCTTGAGCTCAAGAGCGACCCCGTGCATACGGTCGCGCAGTTTGGTCAGGCGGTGGGCGCGGCATACTTCGCCTCGTCCCAGCTATAACATCAACACAACCAGCAATCGACGGAGGGATACATATATGAAGGAACAGAATTATCTGGACAGTCTCGTCGGCGTATTCGGCCATCCTGCGGCGGAAAACCCCGGCGTGGTGATTCAGGAGGCTGCGTTTCGCGCGCTGGGTCTCAACCTTTGGCGGTTTCTGACCATAGACGTTGACCCGGACAAGCTGGAGGACGCGATTAAGGGCTTGAAAGCCTTCAAGATGCGCGGCATCAACTGCACCATTCCGCACAAGATCAACGTGATTCAGTACCTCGACGAGCTTTCCGAGAGCGCGCGCCTGATCGGAGCCGTGAACACCATCGTCAACAACGACGGCAAGCTTTTTGGCGAAAACACGGACGGCAAGGGCTTTATGGAGTCCCTGCAACAAAACGGCGTAGACCCCAAGGGGAAGAAGATCGTCATCCTCGGTGCAGGGGGAGCTGCGCGCGCGGTCAGCGTGGAGCTGTCTCTGGCGGGTGCGGGCAGCATCACAATCGTCAACCGCCCGGAGGATGCGCATCTGGCAAAGAGTCTGATGGAGCTACTGAACAAGATCATTTCAAACAATAATTTCGTCACCTGGAATCACACCTATCAAGTGCCTGCGGATACGGATATCCTCGTGAACGCCACATCCATCGGGCTCTATCCCAATGTGAACGATATTCCGAATATTGATGTAGATACGATTCTGCCGTCGATGTTTGTGCAGGACGTGATACCGAATCCCGCCATCACGCCGTTTTTACGCGCGGCAGAGGCGCGGGGAGCCAGATGGAATACCGGCACGGGTATGTTGATCAATCAGGCCGCGCTCAATATTGAAATGTGGACGGGTAAGAAACCCGATAAGGCTGTGATGCTTAAAGCATTGCAGGAGGCGCTGAGCTGACCACGGTGGAGAACCGCACTGCGGTAGTGGTAAGCCCTGTGGGAATCCGCGAGAGGGCAACGCGGGTTCACAAAAGTACATTTGCCCCGCACGCGCTGCTTGCGCACGAACTACGGAATAAGCAGACGGCACAGACACAAATCCCATTGTTATGTGCTGGGTGCTTAAATAAAAAGGAGGAAGAAAACAGAATGTTCAAAAAGATTCTCGTACTGCTCATGGCTCTTATGATGGTTGTTGGCGTATTTGCCTGCAAACCCGCTGCAACAACGGAACCGGCAGCCGCGGACGGCGCAAAGACCTACAAGGCCGCGTTCATCACACAGGCGCTCTCCAATGAGTCGCAGGCGTATTCCTGGAAGCAGCTGCAACAGTATGCGCCGGAGTACGGCTTCACCGTGGACGTGTTCGAAGGACAGAACGACGTTCAGAACGAGGCAAAAGCGGTCAGCACCTGCATCGCGCAGGGCTATGACGCCATCTTCATCAACCCGAGCGACATCAACGCGATCGTTCCGTCTCTGATGGAAGCAAAAGAAGCCGGCGTGATCGTTGGCATGTTCTCCTCGGACCTCCCGGCGGAATCGCAGCAGTACCGCGATTTCTTCTGCGGCGTTGACGACACCATGGCTGGCCAGACCGGCGGTCAGGCGTTTGTCGATCATTTCCCGGATGGCGCAACCATCGTTGAAATCGGCGGTCAGGCTGGCCACGACGCGCAGATCAAGCGCGCTGACGGTTTCCGTCAGGCCATCGAAGGCACCAACATCACGCTGCTCGATTCCCAGAACTGCTCCGGCTGGGTTACCGCAGACGCGATGGCCATCATGGAAGACTTCATCGTGAAGTATGGCGACCAGATTCAGGGCGTGTTCTGCCATTGGGACAATGGCGCGACGGGCATCATCGAAGCCCTCAAGAACGCCGGCATGGACGACGTTTACCTCATCGCAGTCGACGGCTGCCGCGCGGGCTATGACCAGGTCAAGTCCGGTGCGCAGGCGGTCAGCATTGGGCAAAGCTTCACCAACATGGCCATCAAGAGCCTTGAGTGTGCCAAAGCGAAGCTGGAAGGCAAAGCATTCGAAGCGGTCAACTTCATCCCGCTGGATGTCGTCACCAAGGATAACGTGGAAGTGCTCCCGTATCCGGAATGGTAAACTCGAACCTCCATTGAACATTTGGGCCTGCCCGGCTTCCGTGAGGGAGCCGGGCGGCTCAATGCTGTTGCTCGCATAACCGTAGACCGCGAAACGCAGTTGCCCGCTTGGTGGACAGCAAGGGGCAAAAAAGCGAACGCGGAGAAAAGATTGAAGGGGGAAAAGACGGGTGGAAAAGAAGGATTCGGGAATCATCCTTTCCATAAAAGACGTTAGCAAATCGTTCCCCGGCGTGAAGGCGCTGGACAATGTCTCGATTGAGATTGACCGGGGCATTGTACACGGAATTGTCGGCGAGAACGGAGCGGGGAAATCCACGCTCATGAAAATCCTCTCCGGCGTCTACACCAAGGACACCGGCACGATTGTTTTTGACGGAGAAACCATAGAACACACAACGCCGATTGAGTCACTCAACCGGGGTTTGAGCATCATCTATCAGGAGTTTAACCTCGTGAACACCATGAGCGTGGGCGAGAATATCTTTCTCGGGCGCTTTGCCGAGATGCACGGCATGCGCGGCACACACGCGGAGGCGAGGAAGCTTTTAGACAGCATCGGCTGCACCATCGACACGCACACGCTGGTTGGAGACCTCTCCGCCGCGGAAAAGCAGATGGTGGAGATCACAAAAGCGCTGTCGTATCAAAGCCGGCTGATCATCATGGATGAACCCAGCAGCTCTCTCACGAGCGACGAGCTCAAACAGCTGTTTTTGATCATCCACGATCTCAAGGCGCGGGGCGTGTCCATTATCTACATCAGCCACAAGCTGGACGAAATTTTCGAGCTTTGCGATCATGTCACCGTCATGCGAGATGGGCACGTGATCGATACAAAGCCGGTCGGCGAGCTGACCCGCGCGGACATGATCACCAAGATGGTCGGCCGCTCGATTGAACACGAGTATCCTGAGCGTCCCCGCTGCGTGGGAGACACGCTGCTGGAGGTGCGCTCGATCAACACCCATAAACTGCACGACATCTCGTTTGACCTCAAGCGCGGAGAGATCCTCGGTCTGGTCGGGCTCGTGGGAGCGGGGCGGACGGAGATCGTCCGCGCGATCTGCGGGGCGGACAAGGTGAAAGGCCATCAGGTGCTGATCGACGGCAAACTTGCGAAGATCAAGAAGCCCGCGGACGCCAAGAAGCTCGGCATCGGACTTTTGCCCGAAGATCGCAAGTTGCAAGGGCTTGTGCTGCGCTTTTCCGTGCAAAGCAACATCGTTATGGCGAGCCTCGATCGCATGACGAAGTTCGGGTTTGTCGATTCTTCGACCGAAAAGGGCATTGCCGAGCGGCAGATCGCCAACCTCGGCATCAAGACACCGTCCGCGCAGACGCAGGTGCTGAGCCTCTCCGGCGGCAACCAGCAAAAGTGCGTGGTTGGTCGCTGGCTGGAGATCAACCCGCAGATACTGATCATGGACGAACCCACGCGCGGCATCGACGTCGGCGCGAAATATGAGATCTACCTGCTCATGAAGCAGGTGGTGGAGTCCGGCGGATCGATCATCATGATCTCCTCGGAGCTGCCGGAAGTGCTGAATATGTCCAATCGCGTCTTGACCATCTGTGAAGGCCGCATCACCGGGGAATTCAACCCCGAAACGGTGTCCGCGCAGACGATCATGGACAGCGCGATCGGTTGAGGGGAGGGGAACGGTATGACAAAACGATTCAATCTTAAGACATTCCTGCTGAACTATCTGGTGCTCGTCGCGATTGTGCTTCTGGTCATCATCACGATACTCGTGGAGCCGAAGTTTCTCTCCGGCGAGAACCTGACCAACATCATGCGCCAGTTTGGTCCCCTGAGCTTCGTTTCTCTGGGTATGACGTTCGTGATCATCGGCGGGTTCATCGACCTGTCGGTTGCGGGCATTATCTCGTTGGTTGCGGTGGTGACGGTGTCGCTCATCGACCCGCTGGGACAGGTGCAGGCGTTGATCATCGGCGTCGCGCTCGGTGCGTTTCTGGGCTTTCTCAACAGCATGGTGCTCATCTCGGCCGGCGCATTGACGCAGGCGGAGGCACTGTTTATCACCTATGGCATGAGCGCGGTGTATAGCGCAATTGCCTTGATCTATACCGATGGCGCGACACAGCATATGAGTTGGCTCAAGAGCAGTCAGAGCGTGTTCAACGCCATCGGTTCCGGCACGGTCGGCATCCTCTCGGTCTCGTTTCTGATCTTTCTGGTTTCGCTCGGCGCGCTGTGGATTTTCCACAACAAGACCTACAGCGGCAGAGCCATCAGCTATACGGGCGGCAACAAGGTCGCAGCGGAACTCAGCGGCATACCCATCAAGCGCAGTGTCATCCTGATCTATACGATCTGCGGATTGATGTCCGCCATCGGCGCGATGGTGCTCTTCTCGCGCATCACGACAGCGGCGCCGATCATCGGCAAAGGCTATGAAACCAATGCGATTCTCTCCGTCGTCGTCGGCGGCACCACGCTCAAGGGCGGCAAGGGCAGCGTGCTTAGAACCGTGCTTGGCGTGCTTCTCATCACGTTGATGTCCAATTGCATGAACCTGCTCGGCGTTTCGCCGTATCTGCAGGTCGTGCTCAAAGGCACTATTCTGGTTGTTGCCATCTGGCTCGACAACCGGAAAGAGCAATAGGGGGGGGTAACGGTATGCAAACAACTTTCGCGGCATTCGGGAAACGCTCGTTGCGTGCTGTAACCAAGCAAAAGGCGGTCATCGCGATACTCGCGATGCTGCTCCTCATGCTGTTTTTCAAGACCAACTTCTACACGAGCTATAACCTTTTAAACATACTCAAGGACGCGGCGGTCAACGAGATCATCGCCTTTGGCGTGACGCTGACGGTCATCGCCGCGGGCTGCGACCTTTCCGTCGGCGGCGTGATGTGCCTTTCTGGCATCGTCTCGATCTCGCTGATCAATACCGGCATGAACATGTGGCTCGCCATCGTGATTGCTGTGCTCAGCGGCGCGCTGGTCGGCTTCGTCAACGGCTTCCTCGTGGTGCAGCAAAAGACGGAGGCGTTCATCATCACGCTCGGCACTGGCATGCTCATCAAGGGCATCAACCAGCAGCTCACCGACGCGCACCCTGTCTCCTGCACGAATATGGAGTTCATGAAGCTCGCCAACGGTAAGATCGGCGGTGTGATTCCCAACCTCGCGCTCTTCATGATCGTGATTGGACTACTTGTCTACGCGCTGCTTCGTTACACGAGCTACGGCAGAAACCTCTACGCATTAGGCGGCGATTACGATGTCGCAAAATATTCCGGCATCAACGTCATCACCACCAAGTGGACGGCGTTCATCCTCAGCGGCGCGCTGGCCGCGGTTGCGGGCGTGCTTCTCTCCAGCAAGCTCAACACCGCCTCGAGCATCTATGGCGACGACACCGCGCTGATGGTCAACTGCGGCGTCGTGGTCGGCGGCACGAGCTTTGCCGGCGGCGTCGGCGGCATCCTCCAGAGCTTTATCGGTCTCATGGTGCTGCAGCTGCTTGCCAACTGCATGAACATGCTCGGCATCGCGCCCTACATCCAGCAGGTCTGCCAGGGTGTCGTCATCGTCGCCATCATCTGGCTCGACTGCTACGGCAGAAAACGCAAGCGCGAGGATGTGTAAAATCAAGTAAATTCTCCTCCACCCGGATAGATTCCCGCCATGCAACGCCGCCGTTTTCCGGCGGCGTTGCTATCATAAAAACAATCAAATTTCTTTCAAAAATATAACTTTTAAAAGGGGTACACGCGGCGCAATGCTGTGGTATACTTTTGTGCATAGGGAAAAAACGAGAAACGTTTCCACCCGCATTTTGTGACACCAATCGGCAGCGTCAGCATCACATCATTCAGAAAGGCGAACCGCTATGATCTATTATTTTTCCGGCACGGGAAACTCAAAATGGATCGCAGAAGAGCTCGCGCGCCGCACGGGCGACGAGACGCAGAGCATCGCCGCGCTTCTAAACGATGGCCCAACGGTGGTATATGCCGGAGAGAACACCCGCATCGGGGTCGTGTTTCCCGTCTATGCATGGGGTGCGCCGCTGAACGTGGAGCGTTTTTGTAAAGGCATCTCGCTCGCGCCCGGCGCGTATGCATACGCCGTTTGTTCCTGCGGGGACGAAGCGGGGCGCGCCATGCGCCGACTCAAGAAATTTTTTCCTTATCAGGCTGCTTGGTCTGTTGCCATGCCGAATAACTACATCGCCGGGTTTGATGTAGACAGCCCGGAGCTGGAGCAGGAAAAGATCCGCGCCGCGGGCGAAAAAATCGAGGCGATTAGGCAGGCTGTCAATGCGCATATGAACGTATATGATGTGCATGAAGGCCCTGGCGCGGGGATCAAAACCGCGCTGGTGCGACCGATGTTCAACACATTTGCCCTAAGAACCAAGCCTTTCTCGGTAGATGACGCCTGCAATGCCTGCGGACTCTGCGCGCGCATCTGCCCGATCGGAGCCATCCAGATGCAGAGCGGGAAACCCGCCTGGGTGAAGAAAAAGTGCACACAGTGCACGGCCTGCATCAACCGTTGTCCGCAGCGTGCCATTCAGTATGGCGCTGGTACGAAGAAACGCGGCAGATACTATTTCAAATCCGGCGTAAACTCCTAAAAAGCGCAGGAATTCGCTCAATTTTCGCATTGTTGTGACAATGTAAGATTCTAACTATTGTTTCTCGCATGACAAGGGCATCGTGCAAATTCAGAAGATCCATTCGTTTTGAGAATCTACCACGTTGAATTTAGCAAGAGCCAAGGCGACAGGCGTTTTTCAACGGACACTTTTGGGTCGCAAGGCTTGCTTCTTTTGAGATAATGGCACATCAGATGCCACCATTCGTTACATGATCATTTCTATTTGTGTTGTTTTTCTTGCGCATGGATATCACAAGAGATATAATGAATGAAGTTAGCATAAACTTACAAACACACAGAGTCGGACACAGCGCAAACAACGGAACAGGAGAAAAGAATGGACGGACAACACGGCACCGCGAACGATTGGCAATCCCTGATTTCGAAGCTCAACGGCGTATATGCCTCGCATGTCGTTTTTTCCGAAACGGCAGAGCCGACTGAAATTCACGTATTGGCGAGCAATCGGCGCAATGTGAAATCCATCGTTCGGGATGTGCAGTCCGCGGTCTCCGCGCGCTATGGAATCGATGTGGATTACCACATCATCAGCGTAGCGCAGGTCGCCTCCAGCGTCATGTCCGGCATTGGGTTTCGTCTGATCTATTCTGGAATCAGCATGCGCTCCTCCGGCAAAGAGGTAGAGGTCTCCGTCGTTCTCGCGCGGGAAGACGAGCGCTTTACGGGAACCGCTGTCGGCAGCGCGATTCCGTTTTCTCGCATGCGCTGCATCGCGCAGGCCACGTTGGATGCGGTGAAGGCTTGCACCGGCGGGTCAGCGTTTTTCGAGCTGGCGAGCGTGGAGCTGATTTCATCCAACGCACGGAAAATCGTTGTGTCACAGGTTTTTTGCCTGCCGGAGAATACGCCGCTGATCGGCTGCGTATATGCAGAGCCGGATCCGGACGCGGCAGTTGCGCAGAGCGTGCTGGACGCGATCAACCGTAAACTCGAGATCTATACGCAGGAAGCATAAAAAGATTACCGATTCGGCAAACGCGAAAACGAAATGCCGCTGAACATAATAATCTGAATGATATGTGTTATTTGAAAATTTAACAGGTCCGGCAATAGCGTAGCGGATATAGCCTGTTCGACTAGCGGAGAACAGAGTCTTGTAAAAGGAGGCTATATCCACATGAAGAAGATCCTCATGGCGCTCGCATCTCTGGCTGCTTTGGTTTTGGCAAGCGGCGCGTATTTCTACGTCAGATAAGACCAGTTGAACGCTGAGCATCTAATCGGACTTCGCCGGACCTGTTAATATTTTTTTGTACTAAGGCATCAAGAGGGCCTGGCAAACAATGAAGAAGCAAAAGATCTATACGACATTGATCAGCCTTTGTGGCATCGCGGTTTTGGGAATGGGAATTTTCCAGTCCGCCGCTTTGTTTGCAGACCCGCAAACGCGCCTCGACACCATCATCTACTGCCTAGTCATGATCGCGCTGCTGGCAATGTGCCACATGCTTCCGATCTACATCACCGCCGACAAGACGATGGAGATCAGCTTTATGCCGGTGGTTGCCTGCATCGTCACCAAAGGCGTTGCGCTGTCCATCGTGCTGTATGCGATTTCTTCGATGTTTGTGCTGTTGCGCGACGGGCGCACGAAGAAGCAATATTCCCCTTGGGTGCGCGCTCCGTTCAAAGAGCTGTTCAACGTTTCCAACGTGCTGGTGGCAAACTGGATTGGAGGTATGGCCTACAATCTGATTGCGCCGTCCGCGGGGAGCTCCGTCATCAACTGGCAGGTTATGTTTGGCGCGGTTGTGTTCTCCTTTATCGCCATTCTGGGCAATATGGTCTTCTTCATTCTCTATTTCAAACTCAGCGAACAGGGTCAATTTTTCGCGCTGCTGCGCGACAACATCGGCGGGATTTTACCAAACATCCTGGCGACGATTCCGCTCGGCCTTGTGATTGGCTTTATCCTCACTCAGAATAATTCCTATCTCTGGCTGCTGCTTTTCATGGGCCCGCTGATGCTCGCGCGCTATTCGTTTAAGGTGTATCTCGACAGCCACACGATCTTGCTGCGCACCATCGCGTCTCTGGTAGAGGCGATTGAAGCAAAGGATCCATATACACACGGACACTCCCAACGGGTGGCATACTTGAGCTGCGAAATCAGCAAGGCGATGAATTGCTCCCGCGCATTTACCGATCAGGTCATGATGGCAGCGCTGCTGCACGACACGGGCAAAATTGGTGTGGAGGACGCGGTGCTCCGCAAACCCGGCCCGTTGACGCCGGATGAGTACGGCATCATCATGCAGCATCCTGTCGTCGGCAGGCGCATCATCGAAAGCATCAACCTACCACAAGTGGTAAACGATGCAGTGCTCTATCACCACAAGAGATATGACGGAACGGGCTACCCCAAAGAAGGGCCTGCCGCAGGGAAGCTGCCGCTTTCCGCCGCGATTCTTGCCGTTGCAGACACATATGACGCAATCATCAGCGACCGCCCGTATCGCGCGGGGTTGACGAAGGCGCGCGCAAGAGAAATTCTGGAGGAGGTAGCGGGTACGCAGTTGGATCCGAAGGTGGTCAAGGTGTTCCTGACGATTGAGCCGCGCCTGCGTCCCGAGGACGCGGAGAAGCTCCTACTCTACACGATATGAGCCTGCTTGTCTGTGCGATGCTGGGGATTGCTGTCGGCCTGCTGAGCGGCGGGTCTTTGCGCGGTCTTGGGCGCTATGCGCTATCCGGCTTGCTCCTGCCCGTTGCCGCCTATCTGCTCAAGGCGGGTGCCGCATGGCTGCTCATACCACAGACGGGTGCGCTTGTCGTTTGTCTGCTGCAATACAGTCTTCTTTTCTTATTTATATTGTTCAATCATCGGCGGCCTGTCTGGCCGCTGTTTGCGTTTGCCGGAACGCTGATGAACTTTCTCGTCATCGCACTCAACGGCGGATGCATGCCGGTTTCCGCTTCGCTGCTCGGCGGTGCGGAGCGGCTCTCGCAGCTGGCGGCGGGACGCATCTATGCGTATTGCCTGTTGGATGCTTCCACGCGGCTGCCGCTGCTGGGGGATGTGATCCGCCTTGGCCCCGCGGGTATGCCGCTTGGGTTTGCGAGCATCGGGGACATCGTGCTCTGCATCGGCGTCGGCATCCTGTGCTGGCAGATGACACACGCAAAAGATAAGGGCGCAGATAGACCGGAGACATTTGGTAAATAGCGCGAAAACGCATTCAAAATTCGTTCATATTTTCGCAATATTCTCCTCGTAAGCAAATTCAGCATACCCTGCGTGGTAAACGCGTTTTAGTAAGAGCATTCAGCCGTGCACCTAATTTGAGCCATACGGCAGCTGCGTGCCGGAAAACCGCATAGATCGGGAAGAAAGGGGGCAGGAGACTGCTTTTTTTGTTTGTAGACTCTACCACGCGGGGTAATAGACAAAATATGCTGGAAATGCTCCTTTCTTGATGATGCGAAGGTCGTTGCTTCTCTCTTCTTTTATAGAATAGGCGGTTCACCGGCTGTTTTTTCGACATAAGCCCATTATTCTAATGTAAAATAGTAAAATTCAGTTCATTCAGCTTGTAATTACGTGGCATTTGTGTAGAATAGATTAAGTGCATATGCCCAAAGCGGTTGTGTAACGGCTCTTTCTTTTCAAGATACAGGTCTCGACTGCAATAGGTGAATGATTGTGTCGATCAAACAAGCAAAACCGGCGGCTGCGGAACGAAAGCAGGCGCGCGCCACGTTTGAAGTAACCAAACTGGACGCGGCTCAAAAAAGCATCCACGTGTTTGCGGGAATTGTCAGCATTGGCAATTTCCTGTTTCTGGTTTGCGATATGTATTTTATTCATGGGCAAGTAGAGCGTTTGATCGCGGGTGTTTGCCGCTATTGCTTCTCAATTCTGCTGATATTATTGGTACGAAAACTCCAGCACATCCGCTCGTTTGGCACGTTTTCTGCGGTGGTTACCGTTCTGGAAGCCCTGGAGATCGCGCTTTTCTTCTCTGTATTATGGATGTATGATTCGCCAAACTTCATGATCCAGTCCATCGGCCTGATTCTGACGATTTTGGTCATCTTCACGGTGCCAAACCGCAGCGCGAACATGCTGGTGCTTTCGCTGAGTGCATCCATAGCATATTTTCTAATTGTCTATTTCATTATAGATGCGATTGAACCGCGCGAATACATCGCTGCGGTTGTTTACACCACGCTTGCAATCATCGTCTGCGCCGTCAAAACGATCGGCAACGACCGCTATGCGCAGCAGGAATATTTTGAGCGGACACGTCTGGAGCAGGCGAGCACGCGGGACTTTTTGACCAATGCCGCCACACGCGAAAGGCTGGAGGAGGAGGCGCGGCGCTGGATGAGTTTCTGCCGCAGGCAGAGCCTTCCGCTGTGTCTCGTGTTTGTGGATGTGGACGATCTAAAGCGCATCAATGACCGCTATGGCCACGCGATGGGAGACATCGCGCTCAAAGAAATCGCAACCCTGATGCACACCCAGCTGCGCAACTCGGACACCATTGCACGCTGGGGCGGGGATGAATTTGTGCTGCTGCTGCCGAACGTGACGCTGCAAAACGCGCTGCTTCTGCTCGATCGCGTGAAATCCGCTGTCAATAGCCTGACGCTGGATGGCGGGGTGACGGTCTCCTGCAGCTTTGGCGTGGTGCAGATGGGGACGCAGAGCACCTATGCAGAGCTGCTTGCAGAGGCGGATGCGATGATGTACCGCGCCAAGAACTGCGGAAAAGGAAGAATCGGCTACATGAGCGAGAGACCGTATCAAGTTGACTGATGCGATGCGGTACGACTGATGTGATGTTGATTGAATTAAGGTCTAGAATAAGAAGATTGTTATGTAGAGAGATTATGTCAGCGCAACATGATGTGTTGCTTCGGCAGGAAAAAAACACAATGAATGGGTAAGAACGCACCTACTGATACAACAGCTTGTAACAAAATATTGTGTAATTGCATAATCACGCATTATTCATATCAAACAACAAGTCAGTCCGACGACCGAGCGATACTAACGTAACAAGTAAATCATGCGAAACAGGTACAAATTGTTGCCTGTTTTCTTAATTTGTTCATGAATTTTCCTTTACATCACACCAAGTGAACCATTATACTGGAAAAAACGGATCAACGCACGCAATGAATATGTAACGCATCGTAACTAATTTTTATGAGTTCGCTGATCGAAATACAAGCCATTTCAAACGAGAAAACGCCGCTTTTCTAGGGAAGTTGCGACTGTCGTTTGAATTTTGTTTAGATTTTATCTGTACGAAACAGAAAAGTGCTTACATTGTTAGCAAAGGATATTCGAAAGAAAAACACGAAACATTCTTACAATGTAACAAAATTAAACACACATTGCACGCAAGCAAAACGAGATTATTATCGGATGTAACAAATGCATTGGAGGATCCAAACATGCTGTCTGCCAAATTGAGCCGGATCAAGCGAATTGGAAAGCGGGCACTGCGCATTACACTCAGCACCATGATGGTGTTGCAGATGCTTTGGGTGCCTAATTCGGCTTTGGCCGCTACCTCCTTTTATTTTCGAGGATATGGCTCGGAGAACATCAACTCCAGTACGCTTAGCTACGCCACAAACGGAGCCGTCGTCAGCGGCAGCAATGTGACGATCTCATCCGTTGCAGGCGAGGGAGAAGCAATCGGCCTCGTCAACCTGAATGAGACGGATCATGACATCTCAAAGTCCGTCGATCTAGGCGGGCTGGAGATCGACTTCTCCACCGTCAGCAACATTTCGCTGGAAGGCGTGGGCGGAGCGGACAACGATGTTCCAACCGCAAAGATTCTCTTTTGCAGCAGCGCCGATATCGGAAGCGTGATTTCCTCCGTCACGCTGAGCAAAGCGGACGGCACGGTTGCAGGGAGCGAAACGCTCTCCTCCGGCGCGAAAATACCCAACGGCACACGCTCGATCTTCGTTTCATTAAAAGGAACAAACAAAACAGACAGCAACACGGTATCCTTTACCGATACGAGCCTGGTCATCCGGGACTCCGGCGCACCAAGCTGCAGCGCAGATTATAATCAGAACTGGACCAATCAGGACGTCACTGTCACCATTAACGCAGCGGACAGCGACGCCGGTCTCGAAGGAATCTACGTCAACGACGCACGCGTAGCGGAAACGTCGCCATACACCTTCGTCGTCTCCGCCAACAACACAAGCTTTACCGCCTATGCGATGGACCTCGCAGGAAAGAAGTCCGACGTCGTGCAGGGCACGGTTGACCACATCGACAAAACCACACCTAGCGCGCCGGCCTCCGTGCCGCTGAGCAGCAGCACATGGTCCCGCACCGATGTTTCTGTATTGATGCCTGCTTTGTCGGCTAGCACCGGTTCACCGGAACGATATGTCTATCAGATCGGCGCGGCGGCATGGACAGACCTGCCGGACGGATTTGCGATATCGGCGGAGGGCAACACGACCATCCGCGTCGCGGTAGCGGACGCAGCGGGCAACCGCTCCTCCTCCGCAGAGGCGACGGCGAAGATTGACAAAAGCGCACCCACCATCAGCAATGCGACCATCACCTCCGGCAGCTCAACTGCAAAGGTGGACGTCACCGCCACAGATGTTGGCTTAAGCGGCATCCAGACCTTCTGCTATGCAGCGGGCGATCAGACGGCGGAATTCTTTACCACGGGTGGTACCACGATTTCGGGCGGCACATTCACCGTCAACGTCGGCGGAACGTACACACTCTTTGCCTCCGACTATGCGGGCAACACGACGCTCAAAACAATCCTGATTACCACGGCGCCGACGTTTGACCCGGTCAGCGATATCACGATTGACGAAGACGAAACACGCAACGTGTCTCTCAACATAACCGACGCAGAGAGCAGCCGGAGCGAACTGGATGTTCAGGTTACAACATCCAACGACGCGCTGCTGTCTTCGGTCGTGCTCAACCAGAGTGACAGCGCAATCAGCCTCGCTATCACGCCTGCCGCGAACCAGTCCGGCGGTCCTGTGACCGTTACGGTATCGGTAGAAGATCCCGGCGGGCAAAAGGTCACGCGCGAGTTTACCGTCACCGTGCGCGCGGTCAACGACAACCCTGCCGCGCAGAACGACAGCGGCACCACGCTGCTGGAAGACGGTGTGGTCGAAATCGACGTGCTCGCAAACGACAGCGACCTGGCGGACGGCGACACGCTGAGCATCAACAGCGCGGGCGATGCGGAGCATGGCACGACGCTGATCGTGCTCGGCAAGATCCGCTATACACCGGACGAGAACTATGTCGGCACAGATGGCTTTATTTATGAAATTTCAGACGGCAAAGGCGGTACCTCGAGTGCTACCGTCTCCGTAACCATCGAGCAGGTCAACGACGCGCCCAAGGCGGTTGGTGACACCGCAGCCACGGCAGAAGACTCCGCGGTGACGATTGACGCGCTTAGTAATGATTCCGACGTGGATAAACTCAACGGAAACCCGGACGAGACCATCTTCTTGGTTTCCAGCACGAGCGGCGCGCACGGCACCACGCAGATCGTGAGCGGGATGATCGAATACACGCCGGAAGCAGACTTCAACGGCACGGACGTGTTTACTTATAGTATGGAAGATGCATCTGGTCTCACCGCCGAAGCGTCTGTTACGGTTACGGTCTCGCCGGAAGCGGACGCACCGCAGTTTTCCGGACTTTCGAGTGAATACACCATCAACGAGGATTCGAAGAACCAGGAGATCGCGTTTGAAATCCGCGATGTGGAAACGCCGGCGGACAGCCTCATGCTGCAGGCCGCCACACTCGACAGCGAAAAGATCGATCAAAACGGCGTCGTGCTCTCCGGACTGGGAGACAGCAGCACGGCCGTCAAGCTCCTGCTCACACCGTTGGCAAACCAGTTTGGCGACGTAAACATCAAGCTCACGCTGGGCGACGGCTTCACAACCGTGGAGCAGACGATCACGATCCACATATTAAATGTAAACGACGCGCCGCGTGCGGGTGCGGACACGCAGACCTATACCGAAGGCGCTGCGTCTCTCGACATCAGCATTGCAACGCTGCTTGCCAACGATAGCGACATCGACGGCGACACCGTCGTCTTTGAGGCGCTGGCGGGCGACCCGGCGCACGGCACAATCGAACTGCTCAACGCGACAACGTTGCGCTATACGCCCGAAGCCGATTATGAAGGCACGACGAGCTTTACCTATACGATCAGCGACGGCACGGCAAGCACGCTTGCCACCTGCACCCTTGAGGTCACGGGCGTCAACGACACGCCGAGCATTACCGTCAGTGAAACCGAACTCGCGGGAACCGAGGACACGCTGATCGTCATCCCGTTCACGATTTCGGACAATGAGAGCGATGCCGCCGACCTTTCCGTGATTGCGGCGAGCAGCGACGATAACATCGTGACCACGGACGGCATCACCATCGTCAACAATGGCGACGGTACCGGCGAAGTGCGCATCATACCTTCAGCTGACGCAAACGGGCAGGTCGACATCACGCTAACCGTCAGCGACGGCGAAGCACAGTCGAGCGACACCGTCACGCTGAACATCGCCCCCACGCAGGACGCTCCGTTCGCCGAAGACGACCTCGTCTATGTGCGTTTCACCACCAGCCGCAATTTCAGTGTGCTGGTCAACGACCATGATGTAGACGGCAATGCATTATCGGTGAGCGCCTTTGTTGAGGACCTACCGGGCACGCTGACGTTTGACAACGCGACCCAGACGTTTACCTATGTGCCCGTCATCGGCGAAATCGCCGTCAGCACATTTACCTATACCATCACCGACGGCAAGGACACCGACACCGCGACGGTTACGATGGATGTCGAGACGGAGACGCACGTTCCGGTGATCACCGCAATCAACAGCCGGTATGTTTCCGAGGACGGCACAGCAAGCGATATTCTCTTTAGCGTTTCAGACGAAGACATCGGGGACACGGCGAGCATCGCTGTCACCTCCGGCAACACAACGATCCTGCCGCAGGATGCGGAGCACATCTTAGTCACCAACCTTGGCAGCGGCAACTACTCGCTCACGCTCAAGCCCGGCGCAGACCAGGCGGGCACCACCAGTGTGACGGTGACCGTCACCGACAGCACAAATTTGACGGACAGCACGACGTTTTACCTCTACGTGATCGGGCAAAACGATGCGCCGGTTGCAATCAACGATACGCTCTCGATGAATGAGGACGGTTCTTTGACGCTGAACCTGCTAAGCAATGACAGCGATCCCGACGGCGACACGATCTGGCTTGCGAGCCTCAGCTGGCCGGGCCATGGATATATCGAACGCACGGGCAACACCTATACCTATTATCCCTATGGCAACTGGAATGGCACGGAGACGCTGACTTATACCGTATCCGACGGGCGCGTAACCGTGCAGGCGGTCGCCACCATCACGGTCAATCCCGTTAACGACAACCCGGTCGCCTGGGAAGACTGGCGCGAGCTGGAGAACACCACAGGCAGCGAAAGCGCGAACATCAACGTGCTTGGCAATGACTACGACGTGGACAGCGGAGACGTTGTGCGCACGTATGAGATCGTGACCGCGCCGAAATACGGCACCGCGGTCATCCAGCCCAACGGAACCATCACCTATACGCGCACGCAGGTTTCCCCAGAGGGCAACGGCGCGGATACGTTTGTCTACAGCATCATTGACCGCGAGACAGCGACGGGGGACTATCGCACCGATAGTGCGACCGTCTACATCGGCGTGGATTTCATCAGCACGCTGAACACCTATGGCACAAGCGTCTATTGCTATGAGGACGACAGCGCATTCTTGATCGATCTGTCTGTGAGCAATCCCACGCCCGTCGAATACGGCCTCACCGTGAATACCACCACCGCGCTTGGCACATTTGAGGTGGTGGACCACGACACCGTGCGCTTCACGCCCGCGGCCAACCAGAACGGTTATGCAAACATCACCTACACGGTCGAAGATATCAACGGCGGTGGCGAGAAGGACACGGGCACGATCTGGCTGCGCGTGTACCCCGTCAACGACCTGCCGGAGATTACCTACGCGCCGGCATCGGTTACGAAGGACGAGGACGCAAGCGCCGGAGCTACGTTTGACGTTGACTTCCACGACGTGGATATCGCGACTCCGTATCTTTACTTCTATGTCTATACGCTGAACGGTTCGTCCTCAGCGCCGATTCCGTTCCTCGTATCCTATAGCGTGACCCGCACCGATGAGGGCGCAACGGTCACGGTGAATTCGGCTGCGAACGTCAACGGAAGCGGAGAGATCATCGTTGGTGTCAGCGACGGCATAGCATGGGTTGAAAAGACGATCGATCTCACCATCAACCCCGTGGATGATGCGCCGGTGGTCAACGCCATAACCAAGACGATCAACGAGGATTCCTCGGTGACGTTTGTTTCGCCCGGCTCGGACAGCGAGGTGGACGGCGACGATGTGAGCTATGCCATCGATCCCGCGCATACTCCGCAGCACGGCACCGCAACATTCAACTTAAACCACACGATCACCTATGTGCCGAACGAGAACTACTATGGCACGGAGACGTTCTATGTGCTCATCACCGACGAGACTACGGCAAAGCTTTCCAACTCCGGGCTTGTGACGATCGTCGTTCGTCCGATCAACGATGCCCCGGAAATCAAAGACCTGACTTATTATCAAACCACGCTGGAAGACGAGGCAAAGGATGTGCCGCTGACGGTGGCAGATGTGGATAACATTCTCACCGAGAGCTCGCACTATACCCTGACCTCGGAAAATCAGGCGCTGGTGAAGAACGCGAATATCACCATCAGCCACGGCACAGGCGAGGGCATGATCATCCACGTCGTGCCGGAAGCAAACGCATACGGCACCGTGAAGATCAACATCGTTGCCAGCGACGGCAGCCTGAGCGCGAAAGCCGCGTTCTCGCTCAAGATCGTCCCCGTCAACGACGCGCCGGAGGCCAACGACGACAGCGCGAGCGTGGATGAGGTCACCTCGACCGGGGCAGAAGCAAAACCGCCCAAGACCATCGCCACCATGGATCTGCTGGCGAACGATGTGGACGTCGAAGACGGTAAACCCGGCATCGTCTCCATCACCAACGTGGTCAACGCTACGGTGACCAACATCGGCGGCGGCAAGGTGCAAATCAGCGCAGACGGCGACTTTAACGGCACGGTGACATTCACGTATACCGTTATGGATCGCGCGGGCACAACCGACAGCGCGAACGCCACGCTGACCATCAACCCCATCAATGACCCGCCGCGCGCCAAGAACGACAGCATCACGATATTTGAGGATGCAACGCCGCTGATCGACGCGCTGAATAACGACACAGACCCCGAAGGCAACACGCTCACGATTTTGAGCGTTGGCACGGCTTCGCACGGAACCGCTGAGATCAGCGGCACCAAGATCAGCTATGCGCCTGTCAAAGATTACTTTGGCACGGATTCGTTTACCTATACGGTATCCGACGGAAACGGCGGCACGGCGACGGCAACGGTGAACATCACCATCAAGCCCATCAACGACGCGCCGACGGTCGAAAAACACAGCACAAGCGCGGGCGACTGGATCATGCAGGAAGACACACCTGAGTCGTTTAACTTCGTTGTGGCGGATGCCGAGAGCGCGGTGAGCAACCTGATCATCAAGATCACGTCGCTCGACGAAACGCTCGTCAAGACCACGCAGATTGCTTTGACCACCAATGAAGCGGGCTACAAAACCCTCCGGATTACTCCGGTTGCAAACGCGCACGGCACGCTGGATGTTAAGATCACGGTCAGCGACGGCCTGCTCTCCAGCGAAGCGATCTATCCGATCACGATTCTCAGCGTCAACGATGCGCCCGTAGTCACAGCTCCCGTTCAGACGACCAAAGAGGACACGAAGCTCACCGCAAACGCCTATGCGACGGACGCGGACGGCGACAGCGTGACCTTTGCCAAGCATACCGATCCCGCGCACGGCACAGTTACGGTCTATGCGGACGGCTCGTTTGACTACATGCCTGCACAGGATTATAACGGAGAAGATTCCTTCATTATCCTGGCAAACGACGCTCAGCCCAGCAACAACATCGGCTATGCGACGGTGACCATCACCGTGAAGCCCGACGGAGACCCGCCCGTGGCGCAGGACGACAACGCAACGATTGACGAAGACACGGCAAGCGTAATTTCTGTGCTCGCAAACGACAGCGACGAGGACGCAATCTATGGCGACAAGATCTCCCTGCTGAGCGTCACGACACCCGCGCACGGCACGGCGGTCATCGACGAGGAAGGCATTCTCTATACGCCGAGCCTGAACTACAACGGCACAGACACATTCAGCTACACCATCTCCGACCGCGACGGAAAGCTCGACACGGCAACGGTGAACCTGACTGTTCGCCCGGTGAACGACACGCCAATCGGCGGCGACGACACGGCGACGGTTCTGGAAGATCACTCGGTCACCATCGAAGCCACGCTAAACGACGACGTGGACGAAACCACCAACCCGACACTGGAGGATGTGACCATCCTCTCGGTGGACACGCCCGCGCACGGCACGGCGACGATCAGCACCGACAAAAAGACCATTACCTACACGCCAAACGCCAACTGGTTTAGCCTCGAAGGCGCGCCGGAAGTGTTCTACTATACCGCGAAGGATTCCTCCGACAAGACGGAGCGCTTTGCCATCAGCGTCACGGTCACCTCGGTCAACGATCTGCCGGTGATTACGCCGGACGATCTGCCGAACGTGACCACGGCAGAAGACACCGTTACCTCCGCCATCACATTCACGGTGGATGATGTTGAGACCGCCGCGGGTTCGCTGACGGTGACGGCAACGCACCTCAACGGTGTACTGCTGCCCGCCATCACGGTCACAAAAGGCACAGACGGTGCATGCAGCTTTACCGTGCTGCCTAACGCGAATAAAGTCGGGGAGACGACGGTGACCGTCCGGGTGACGGATGCAGACGGCGGACAGGACAGCGACACCTTTACGCTGACGGTGACTTCTGTCAACGATCTGCCGCAGGCGGGCGACGACACATTCACCGTCGCGGAAAACGGCACCTATACGAAGGATGTTTTAGCCAACGACGACGTGGATATCCTCACCAACAACGGCGGGGACACGCTTACGCTGCTTTCGATTGCCACGCCGCAATTCGGCACGGCAAGCATCGTCAACAACAAGCTCTACTATGTTTCCAAGGCGGATCGCGACACGACGGCGAACTACACCGACGTGTTTACCTATACCATGAAGGATGCATCCGGCAACGAGTGCACCCCGACAGTGACGGTGACGGTAACGCCCGTCAACGATGCGCCGACAATCTCCGCCATCTCCAACGTCACGGGTGTTCCGGAAGACGCGCCGAACGGTACGGGAGACATCAGCTTCAGCGTCGCAGACGAAGAGGACGACGACAATGTGCTGTTTGTCTCGACCGAAAGCGATAACACCACGCTCTTCCCGCTCAGCGGTATCACGATCGACAACCCGACGGACGATGCAACAGGCATGCTGCGCACGGTGAAGGTCGTACCCGCCGCAAACCAGTATGGCACGGGCAAAATCACGCTGACGGTGCGCGATGCGCAAGGTTTGACCGCGACAAGCTTCTTCACGGTCACGGTGTCGCCCGTCAACGACATCCCGCTCAACGGAGACAAAGAGTTTACGGTCGTAGAAGACGTTGAAAAGCAGCTCGACGTGCTCAACGGCATCGACCCCGACTATGCAACCACGCCGGAAGACATCACCATCACCTCCATCGCTGAGCAACCGAGCCATGGTACGGTTCGCATTGCGACGGACGGAAAATCGGTCTACTACACGACCGCGCAAGACAGCAACGAGCCGGATTCGTTCCGGTATACGATCTATGACGCATTTAGTACGGCATACTTTACGTTTACCGTAACTTTGACAGTAACGCCCGTCAACGATGCGCCTGTGATTCACTATCTAGGCGACGCGACCTACACCATATTTGAAGGATCGCAGCAAAACGACATTCCGTTTACCGTAACCGACGTGGACAACGTGACCGACGCCAGCGGCACAGCGCCGGTGGAAGTGACGCTGAGTGCCAAGAGCAGCAACTCGATCCTCTTGGTCAACGGCATCCACATCGACACCCTGACAGGGAATGATCGCAACATCGACCTCAAGCCGTACCTCAAGTGGAACGGCACGAGCACGATTACCATTACCGCGACCGACCCCGGCGGACTCAAAGGAACCGCTAGTTTTGCGCTGGTCGTCAACAACGTCAACGACGTTCCGGTCGCGATCAACGACTCCGGCACGATTCCCGAGGACGTTACCTCCACGATCGATGTGCTGGACAACGACACGGATGCCGACATTCTCACAAACCCCGAAACGGAATACATTCTGGTCAAGACCGTCACGGACAACGACCCGAACGCGACCATCACCCGCGCCAGCGGCGGCTTGAGCGTAAGCGTGGTTCCCAACGCGAACTACAACGGCCCCGTGAGCTTTACGTATACCGTTGTCGACTCGCACAACGACGAGAGCACCGCTGCGACGGTCAGCCTCACGGTGCAGCAGGTCAACGACGCGCCGACGACCGCCGCAGACACCGCTAACACGCTGGAAGACACATACACAGACATCCTCGTCCTCAATAACGACGGCGATGTGGATATGCAGTCCGGTCTCAATGTAAATCCGTCCGCGGAATCCATCAGCGTCGTGATCACGGGCGCAGGACTCACCGCGCCGAGCCACGGCACGATCGCGACCGACGGCACGAAGATCACCTATACGCCGTCCGCCAACTACAACGGCTCGGATACGTTTGACTACTATTGCGCGGACGGAGACACGCAGACCAAGGGTACCGTCTCGGTGGCAATTTCTCAGGTCAACGACATACCGGCGTATAGCGCGGACTATGCGACCATCGATGAGGACACCACGACGGGCTTTATCGACGTCATGGCAAACGATACCGACATCGACCTCGATCCTTTGCTGAACCAGGACGATCTTCTGCTCAGGAGCGGGTTCAGCATCTCCACGGAATGGGTCGGCAACAGTGCATACGGAACGGTCACACGGGAGAACAACCAGATCAAATTCACGCCAACCGCAAACTGGTATGGCGTAGCAATGGTCTTCTACAGGCTACAGGATGGCTATGGTGCTTCCTGTATTGGGGTACTGACCATCACGGTCAACCCCGTCAACGACGTTCCGTTGTTTGACACCGCGCCGGAGAACATGAGCCTGACGGAGGATGAAGCGGACGGCACCACAACCGTCGTTGTTAGCGACATCGAAACAGCGGCGGCATCGCTTGCCGTCACCGTCACCAACAGCTCAAATCCCACGCTGATCGCCACCACGGACGTGACGGTCACGGCGGGAGCGGGTGGCACGCGCACGATCAGCGTCAACCCCAAGGACAACCAGAATGGCACGGCGACGATCACCATTAAGGTGGACGATCTCACGCTTGGCACGCGCACGATTACATTTGACGTCACCGTGGCTGCGGTCAACGATGCGCCGGTAGCAGGCGACAAGACGCTCAACATCAACGAAGACGCGAGCCTGCAAACCATCACCAAGGCTAGCCTCACGAGCGATGTTGACATCGCGACTAACTTGGATGCGCTGACGCTCACGATCACCACGGCAGCCCAGCACGGCATCGCGGGCATCGACGCCAACGGAAACGTCACCTATGTGCCGAACGCCAACTTCAACGGCGTAGACAGTTTCGTCTACACCGCGACGGATAAGGCGCTGGCGACAGAGACTGGCACCTTCACTGTTAACATCGCGCAGGTCAACGACGCACCCGCGCCGCAGAACGACAGCGCAATCACAAACGAAGACACGGCGGTCGATATCAACGTGTTGACAAACGACAGTGACGTGGATATGGACGCGGCTTTGAACGCAACTCCGCTTGCGGAATCCATCGGCGTCGTGATCACGGGCGCGGGACTCACCTCGCCGAGCCACGGCACGATCGCGACCGACGGCACGAAGATCACCTATACGCCTGCGACCAACTACAACGGCTCGGATACGTTTGACTACTATTGCTCGGATGGCGACACGCAGACAAAGGCGACGATCAACGTCATGATCAAGCAGGTCAACGATATTCCCGCTGCAAATCCTGAGAATGTAACGATACAGGAAGACGGCGCGACGGATTATATCGATGTTCTGGTAAATGATACCGATGTCGATCTCGACCCGGCGTTGAATGAAAACGATCTGCTGTTGCGCAGTAAGTTTTACATCAGCGCTGCATCGGTGAACATCAGCGCATACGGAACAGTCGATGTGACGGAAAACATGATCAAGTTCACCCCAACCGCAAACTGGAGCGGTGTTGCGCTGGTCTACTATACGCTGCAAGACGGTTATGGTATGTCTTGTTCAACAGCGCTGCGGGTCACGGTCAACCCTGTCAACGACCTGCCGGTGTTTGACACCGAGCCGGAAGATATGAACCTTTCGGAAGACGGCGCAGACGGCTCGGTTGACATCGTCGTGAGCGACGTGGAGACCGCGGCGGCATCACTTGCCGTCACCGTCACCAACAGCACGAACCCCTCGCTGGTCGCCACTTCTGACGTGACGGTGACCAAGGGAACTGGCGGCACGCGCACGATTGCCGTGAACCCGAAGGACAACCAGAACGGCACGGCGACCATCACCATTCAGGTGGATGACCTGACAGAAGGCACGCGCACGATTACATTTGACGTGACGGTGGCTGCGGTCAACGACGCGCCGGTTGCGGACGACAAGACGCTGGATATCAACGAAGACGTGAGTCTCCAGACAATCGCGCAGACGCTGCTCACCAGAGATGTCGATATTGCGACCAACGCGGACGAGCTGACGCTCTCCATCACCACGGCAGCCCAGCACGGCACCGCGGGCATCGACGCCAACGGAAACGTCACCTATGTGCCGAACGCCAACTTCAACGGCGTGGACACGTTTGACTATACCGCGACGGATAAGGCGCTGGCGACAGAGACTGGCACGTTTACCGTCAACATCGCGCAGGTCAACGATGCGCCCGTGACGCAGAACGACAGCGCGACCACGGACGAAGACACGGCGGTCGACATCAACGTGCTGACCAACGACAGTGACGTGGATATGGACGAAGCGCTCAACGCGGATCCCGACGCGGAATCCATCGGCGTCGTGATCACAGGCGCGGGTCTCACCGCGCCGAGCCACGGCACGATCGCGACCGACGGCACGAAGATCACCTATACGCCTTCCGCCAACTACAACGGCACGGACACGTTTGACTACTATTGCTCGGATGGCGACACGCAGACCAAGGCGACTGTCAACGTCACGATCAAGCAGGTGGATGACAGCCCGGCGGCGGAACCGGATTACGCGACGATCGACGAAGATGCGGCGACGGAGTTCATCGATGTACTCGCAAACGACACGGATATCGATCTTGATCCGGTACTGAACCAGGACAATCTCCTGCTCAGAAGCAAGTTCTATATCTCAGCGTTCTGGTTAGGCAATACTTCGGTTGGAACGGTTGAGAAGTCGGACAACAAGATTAAATTCACGCCGAGAGCAGACTGGTTCGGCGAGGCGTACATCACATATGTATTACAGGATGGCTACGGCGCGTCCTGCGCTACATCCCTGACGGTAACGGTCAACCCGGTCAACGATTTGCCGGAATTCACGACGCCGCCAACCACCATGGAGCTCTCGGAAGACGGCGCGAATGGCACGAATGACATCGTCGTGAGCGACGTGGAGACCGCAGCGGCATCGCTTGTCGTCACCGTCACCAACAGCACGAATCCCTCGCTGGTCGCCACCTCCGATGTGACGGTGACCAAGGGAGCGGGCGGCGCGCGCACGATTGCCGTGAACCCGAAGGACAACCAGAATGGCACGGCGACGATCACCCTCAAGGTGGACGACCTGACAGAAGGCACGCGCACGATTACGTTCGATGTCAACGTGGCGGCTGTCAACGATGCGCCGGTTGCGGACGACAAGACGCTCGATATCAACGAAGACGCCGGCGTCCAGACGATCGGGAAGACGTTGCTCACCAGAGACGTCGATATCGCGACCAACGCAGACGAGCTGACGCTCACGATCACCACGGCAGCCCTCCACGGCACGGCCGGGGTAGACGCAAACGGCAACGTCACCTATGTGCCCGGAAAAGACTTCAACGGCGAGGACACGTTTGTCTACACCGCGACGGACAAGGCGCTGGCGACAGAGACTGGCACGTTTACCGTGAATATCGCGCAGGTGAACGACGCGCCGGTCAGCAAGAACGAAAGCGCAACCACGGACGAAGATGAGCCGATCGAAATCAGCGTACTGGCAAACGACGCAGATGTGGATATGGACAGCGCGCTCAACGCAAATCCCGCTGCGGAATCCATCAGCGTTGTGATCAACGACACGGGGCTGACCACGCCGAGCCACGGCGCGATCACGACCGACGACACGAAGATCACCTATACGCCGGATGAAGACTACAACGGCACGGACACCTTCGATTACTACTGCTATGACGGTGTCGAGAAGGTTAAAGCGACGGTCAATGTCACGATCCTTCAGGTAAATGACAATCCAGCGGCCAATGCGGACAGCACCTCGACCAACGAAGACACGCTTGTGAGCTACAACGTGCTCGCGAACGATGCGGACGTTGACACAATCAGCAGCCTCAACGAGAACGATCTGCACGCTAAGAGTGAATTCGTCATCGACAGCTGCTATTTCTACGGCGATGCACACGGCACACGAAAGATCGAAGGTTCATCCATCGAGTACACGCCGGATTCTGACTTCTACGGCACGCAGATCATCAAATACGTGCTCAACGACGGCAACGGCGGCACAAGCACCGGGACGCTGACCATTCTGGTTGGCTCGAAGAACGACGCGCCGATCGCCGAAAACGACGAGATGACCGCGCTGGAAGACAATACCGCCTCTGTCAACGCACTTACAAACGATACAGACGTTGACACGGGAGATACGAAGACGTTTGTCGGCTTCCTGGAGTCGACCAGCGGACTAGGCGGAACATTCACAACCGCCGCGAACGGGGACATCTCGTTTGAGCCGGAAGAAAACTACAACGGCAGCTTCGAGATCATGTATCAGATGCGCGATGCCGCAGGGCTGACCAGCAGCGCGACGCTCAAGGTCACCATTACTCCAGTCAACGACGCACCCCTGGCAACCGATGGCAACCAGGGCACCAACGAGGATTCGCAGAAGAACTTCGACGTGGTTAGCCTGATCGGCGATGTAGATGTTGGCACCAACGCAGACACGATTGTGGTGAGCGTGACGGAGGCGGGCGAGCCCGTGCACGGCACGATCAGCGTCAGCGGCACAATCATCACCTACACGCCGGACGCGAACTACAACGGCGTGGACGAGATCACCTACACTGTGACCGACTCCAAGGGACTAAGCGACACAGGCAAGCTCGCCATCACCATCAACGCGGTGAACGACGCACCGAAGGCTACAGACGACACGAAGACCACGGCGGAGGACACCGCGGCGGACATCCTCGTGCTCGGCAACGACACGGACGTTGACACCGACGTTATGCTCAACCTCTCGCCCTCGGCAGCACCGTACATTCTCTATGTTGAGAACGGCACGCACGGTACAGCAACCACCGACGGCACAAAGATCGTCTACATGCCGGACGAAAACTACAACGGCACGGACACGATCGACTATGTGCTGAGCGACGGCTTGCTCACCGATACGGCGAGCGTGAGTATAACAATCACACAGGTGAACGACGAAATCCACGCGGTGGACGACACGGCGAACACCAACGACGAGGAGAAAGTCACTCTCGATGCGCTCAAGAACGACTGGGATGTGGACACCGACGCGGAGTTGAACGAAAACGACCTGCACCTGCGCGAGAGCTTCCGCATCACCGCGGTTGGCACGCCCGAGCATGGCACGGCCGAGATCGTCTCCGGCAAGATCGACTATACGCCGGATGACCGCTTTGCAGGAACCGACAGCTTCACCTATACCGCCGTGGACGGACACGGAACCACGGCAAGCGGCAAGGTGACTATCACGGTTGTGAGCGTGAATGATCCGCCGGTGATCAAGGTTGTCAGCAGCCCGAAGGAAGGCGACCGCGCGGGCACCGGATCGAAGATCACGGTCACATGGACCGGATTTGACATCGATGGAGACGCGCTGACCTACCTGTTGGAGTACTACGACGGCAAGACATGGCAGCTCGTTGCGGACAAACTGACCGACACGACCTATACTTTTGCAATTCCCGATACGCTGGCAAGCACAGACGGGCTCAAGTTCCGCGTGAATGTGCGCGACAGCGAGTTCACGAGCGACTACGGCTACTCCGGCGCGCTGAAGGTGGACAAGGACGCACCGAAGGGTACCGTCGTCACCATGCAGACCGCCGACGGGCGCACCTACACCGCGGGCACATGGACGAACCAGACCGTGACGGTTGTGGCAGTCAGCTCTGTGGATGCCTCCAAGGTCACCTATTACTACGACATGGATGGCGGAGCCAGTGCGGCAGCAGCAAGCATGGAAGTGACACAGGGTGTACACACCGTGAACATCAAGGCTGTGGACGAATACGGCAACAGCGCCGTGGTGGGCGATTATCTCGCCCGCGTGGACAAGCAGCAGCCCGCTGTGCCGGACATTCGTGAGAGCACTTCCGGCGGTAGCGTGATCATGACGCTGACGCTGCAAACAGACCCGGGCGGCAGCGGAAACGACAGGCTTACCCTGCCGGACGGCACAACGGTGAAGGCCTCGGGTAACCCGACCTTTGCCGTCACGAAGAACGGCACGTACACCTTCACGCTCACCGATGTTGCGGGCAACCGCAGAGCATTCACCCATACGGTGAGCGCGGTGGATGTCAGCAAGCCCGCCATTACGCTCGCCTCCGGCGCATACCGCATTGGCACAAAGACGCAGGACGCGATCTCAGCCACGCTGACGTTCTCCGACGCGGAGAGTGAAATCGTCAACCGCGGCTATCAGATCACCTCTGGCAGCACGGCCGGCGGCGCATACCGCACCTATGAGGGTGCGCTGAAGCTCAGCGATCCGGGCACGTATTACATCCACGCCTACGCAAAGAACGCGTTTGGCCTGACGACGACCCAGACGTTTGGCCCGTTCATCATCGAAGCCGTTGCTGCTCCCGCCGCAACGCCCACGCCCACGCCTGAGATCGGCGACGTGGTGGTCACCAAGGAAGACGTCGAGGAGATTCCGGGCGATACGCTCAAGATCCGCCTGCCCGGCAAGGAGTGGAGCGAAACGCTCACGCTGGAAGACGTTGGACCGGGTACCTATCTCGTCGAAGCAATGGATGAGGACGGCAACGTCCGCACCGTCGAGGTGCGCGTTACCATGCGCGACATCTTCGCGCGGTCCATCCGCTCCGCAGGAGACAAGGTTACCCTAGCGGCAGCAGGCGCGATTGCCGTGCTGGCAGCGCTGGCGCTGTTCCTGCTGATGGCGGGGCATAACGTCACCGTCGTCGTGGTCGGCAGCCGTGGAGCCGCGCAACAGAAGCTGCGCACTCTGCGCCGCATCAAGTCCCGCAAGAAGGAGCTCATCATCAAGCTGGACGAGAAGCATCTCACCGGCGGTGAATTCTGTGATCTGAAGATCGCAAAGCCGCTCAGCAAAAAGATGCGCGGCAACACGGTCATCGTGACCATGCGCGGTGCAGAGGTGCTCCGCGAGCTGATTCCGCAGGACTTTGACGAGGCATTCCGCCGCAGCATCCAGATCGAACGGTAACGCAAAACAAGCAATCACAAGCAAACACCGACACAACGCAAAGGCGGGGAGCAAATGCTCCCCGCCTTTTTGAAATCAAGCGCACTTGACGTTAAGTTGAATAAAGCTTGAGAAATACTTGAGATAGCGCTGATAGAATGCAAACCAGAGGATGAAAAAGTGCCAAAACAGGCGCATTTTTTTCATTTTGACACAAACAAAGGCATACTTCATTAAAAAGACGTAAAATTGTCGGCAGATCGTCGGTTTTCCGTAATAGCCGCGTAACATTGCGCATATATGATACTACTGTAACAAAAACAAGATTGTAAGCAGACGAATATTTTCGTTGCGAGACCATGAAAGCGAGGCGGATTTCTCATGAAACGAGTTTATATGATCACCGGCATTGGCGGGCACCTGGGCAACACGGTGGCGCGGGAGCTGCTCTCCGCGGGCGAAACCGTGCGCGGCTTTGCCCTGCCAAACGAAGACGTTACCATGCTATATGGCGACGCGGTGTCCATCGTGCGCGGAGACGTACGGGACAAACCCTCGATGGAGCCGTTGTTCTACGGCCTGAAGCCGGAGGATGAGGTCTACTTCATCCATTGCGCGGGGATTGTCTCTGTCGCATCCAAATATGACCAGCGCGTGGTAGACGTCAACGTCCGTGGCACGGAAAACGTCGTAAGCCTCTGCAAAGAGCATGACGTGAAAAAGCTCGTATACATCAGCTCGGTCCACGCCCTGCCGGAACTGCCGCACGGCGACGTGATCCACGAAGTCGAAGGTTTTCATGCGGAGACCGTGATTGGCCTTTACGCCAAGACCAAGGCCGCGGCAACGCAGATTGTGCTGGATGCGGCGAGAGCAGGGCTTGACGCCACGATCATTCATCCCTCCGGCATCATCGGCCCCAACGACTACGGCCACGGGCACCTCACGCAGATGATCATCAACTATCTCAACGGCTCGCTGACAGCCTGCGTTGAGGGCGGATATGATTTTGTCGACGTGCGGGATGTCGCAAACGGCGTGATTGCCGCGGCGGACAAAGGCAAGAAAGGCGAGTGCTATATCCTCTCCAACCGCTATATCCCCGTGCGGGAGTTGCTGGGCACGCTTGCCCGCGTGACAGGCGGCAAGAAGATCACCACCGTGCTACCGCTGTGGTTTGCCAAGATGACCGCGCCGCTTGCGGAGCTGTATTACAGGATTCGCCACGAATCCCCGCTCTTTACGCGCTATACGCTCTATACGCTCACGAGCAATTCCCGTTTTACCAACGAGAAAGCGCGTCGCGAGCTGGGCTATAAGCCGCGCGACATCAGCGCAACCATCAAGGACACCGTTTCGTTCCTCACCAAAGAGCGCAAAAACCTCTTTCGCAAACCCCACTCCGGCAAACCCGTGCCCGTGATGGGATAATCAATTTCGACATAACACAAAACCCCGAGGCAATTGCTTCGGGGTTTTGTGTTGTGACGAGATTTTCTTATTTGACCATGTACATCACATAGGGATGATCGACATGGTAGCCAAGCTTCTCGGCGAGCGCGACGCTCCTGAGGTCATAGGCATCCCAGCTGGGGTAGAGTCCGCGCTCCAGAGCGGTCAAAATCAGCTTCGCGCCGCAAGCGGTCGCAAGCCCCTTTTCACGATGGTCGCGATGGGTGATGATTTCGATCTCAAACCCGCTGGAATAGACGCTGTAGCTGGTTGCTCCCGCGACGAGATTGCCCTCGTACAGCACGGCAACGCCGACGCCACGGGCAAGAAAGTCCGCGGTATCTTTGAAACAACCGCGGAACGAGGCAGACCAAAACTCCGAGACGGCCTGCTCGTAGATTGCCGCGTCGAACATCTGCAGTTCATACCCTTGCGGTAGCTTCTCAACAAATCGCTCCAGCGTTTCGCGGGAGAAGATGCCCGGCTCCTTTTTGATCGCATAGCGATACATTTTCTCTACTCGATCGCCCCATGCTTCCTCGATCGCCTGCTGCCAAGATTCGTCCCGTGGGACAATTTCGGTTGCGGCGGCTTTCGCGGCGAAGGCCGTGCTGGCTTTGCCCGCAAAGAAACAGTAATCGCCGAGAACGGTTTGCGCCGCCGTCGGGGCTTCGTCGTTGTCCGCAATGGCATATCCCATATGCCCCTGCAAGACCGACCAGATGAGGGATTCATTCCAGCCATCGAACAAGGGCGCGATCTTTTCTAATAATTCCATTCGTTCGAATCCTTCTATCTGTGGAGACAATTTTGACTACTTCATGCCGCGGATGATGCGGTTTGCTTCGGCATAGATGCGCTCCGGATCGTCGCCAATGAAAAACTCGCCGCGCTCATAGAGCACTTTTCCGGCGATCATGACCAACGCCACATTTTGCTTGGTGCCGCTGTAGACGATGTTTTTTTCGATGTTGTTGAGCGGCTGCATGTTCGGCTGCAGTAGATCGATCATGATCAGATCCGCCTGTTTGCCGACGGCGAGACAATCGCAATCGTCAAAGCCGCAGGCGTATGCGCCGTTTTTGCAGGCCATCGTGAGCACATCCATCGCGTCCACCGCCTCCGCACCGTGGTTGAGCTTCTGCAGCCCTGTGGTGAGGAACATTTCGCGGAAGAAGTCGAGGCAGTTGTTGCTGGCGGCTCCGTCGGTGCCGATTGCGACCGGAATGCCGCGCTTGAGGTATTCATAGACGGGGGCTACGCCGCTGGCGAGCTTGGTGTTGGAGCCGGGGCAGGTGACGACGCGCATGTTGCGCGCTTGCATGATCTCCATCTCGTGCTTAGAGACATGCACGCAATGATAACCGCCGCCGCCGTAGTTGAACAACCCGAGCGAATCGAGGTATTCGATGGTGCGCATGCCGCTGTGGGCAATGCAGCTTTCCACTTCTTTTGCGGTTTCGTTGAGATGCGTATAAAACGGCTGCTTGAGCTGCTGCACCACTTCGGAAAGATCGCGCATCAGCGGTTCGCTGCTGGTGTACTCCGCGTGAAAACCAAGGCGATAGGAGATCAGCGGATCGATCTTGGAAAACATGGCGTATTCATCCGCCGTTTCCTGCGCGGTTCCGCCGTAATCGTTCGCGCAACCGACCAGTGCCGTGCGAAAGCCGGTGTCGATGGCGGCCTGTGCGATGCTCTCGCGTGAAAAATACATGTCAAACATCATGGTGATGCCGCTTGTGAGGTATTCCATGATGGCGAGCTTGGTGAGCACGTAGACGTCGTCCGGCGTGAGCTGCGCCTCCTTGGGGAACACCTGCTCCGTGAGCCACCGCTGAAGAGGCAGATCGTCCGCCAACGAGCGCAGGAACGTCATGCCGCTGTGCGTGTGCGCGTTCTTGAATCCCGGCATGAGCAGGTTGCCCCGGCAGTCGATCTCGCGATCAGCCGTGCCGGTGTAGCCGCCCTCTTTGCCGAGGGAGACGATACGCCCGCCGGAGACCACGAGCTCGCCGGAGAAGAGCGGCGTGCTTGCGTCGAGCGGAAGGATTCTTGCATTGTAAAATCTTGTTATCATGCAAGTATTCTAACATAGCGGCAACCTAGAATCCACCGTAGGAGAGGTCGCCGAACCGGTTTTTTCGAAATTCGTTTTGCGCACAATTACACAAATCGGGTATGGCGACAGCGTTTCCCTGCATTTTACAGACAGATTCTGAATAAATCACTTGATTGTTGCAAATATACACTTTGAAACGATGAAAACTGTGCTAAAATAGAGACAAGCAAAACACAATAACATCTTTACACTTCTTATATCACAAAAAGTGCCCAAGGCGCTCAGCGCACGGGAACACTGTCTGATCACATCCAAACGGACAGGAAAGCGTGAAAACATGATCAATGCAATCGAGTTACCCAAAGTAGAGGAACTCAAAAAGCTGCTTGCCCATGCCGGCAGGACGGTTTTCCTCGGCGGGGCGGGCACGTCAACCGAGAGTGACATTCCGGATTTCCGCTCGGGTGACGGGGTTTTTGCGGCCGTACGGGACTTTGGCTATTCGCCCGAGACCCTGCTGAGCCGTTCTTTTTTCCTCAAGCATACAGAGACGTTTTTTGAATATTACCGTAAGTATCTGCTCTATCCGAATGCCCAGCCAAACGACTGCCACCGCGCGCTGGCAAAGATGGAGCGTGAGGGCCTTCTCTCCGCCGTGATCACGCAGAATATAGACGGTCTGCACCAAAGGGCGGGCAGCAAGATGGTTTTGGAGCTGCACGGAAACGCAAATAAGAACCACTGCATGAACTGCGGACGCTCGTTTACCATGCTGGACGTGCTGAATAAAACCGGGATTCCGACCTGCGGCTGCGGCGGAATCATCAAGCCGGACGTGGTGCTCTACGAAGAGCCGCTCAACGAAAAGCTGCTGCGCGACGCGGTTTCCCAGATGGACAAGGCAAACACACTGATCATCGGCGGCACGTCGCTTGCGGTCTATCCGGCGGCGGGGCTGGTGGATTATTTCCACGGGCGCAACCTCGTGGTCATCAACCTCGGCAAAACCAGCCGAAACGGCAGCGCGACGATGAACATCTCCGCGCCCATCGGCGAGGTGCTGCGCATGGCGGTGCTGGGTCGCGCACTGGCAAAAGAAGCTTAAGAACGCAAGAAAGCGCGTAGTAAAACGCATGATCTGCGCATAGGGGCTTCACCGCCGGAGGCGGTGAAGCCCTCACAATGTCTCTCTTCATACCCCGTTCACACTTTGTTTGATTGTCCCTAAAACCGCATCATGATAAAATTAACCGATATCATAGGACATGTGTGTCCGGGTGGATCACGCGAAAGCAGGTTTTAAAATGGGTTTGTTTGATACGTCCGACATTGGGATCGACCTTGGTACATCCTCGACGCTGGTCTTCGTCAAAGGCAAGGGGATTGTGCTCAAGGAGCCATCCGTCGTCGCTCTGGAGCGGGTCACAGGCCGCATCGTCGCCATCGGCGAAGACGCGCGCAAGATGATGGGACGCGAGCCTGCGGACATCATCGTCATTCGCCCGCTGCGCGACGGGGTTATTTCCAACTTTGACGTGACGGCGCGCATGCTCCGCTATTTCTTTCAAAAAGTGGTTGGAACGCGCCTGCTTTACCGCCCGCGCGCAGTGGTCTGCATCCCTTCCGGCGTGACGGAGGCGGAGAAGCGCTGCGTCATCGAAGCCTCGGACGAGGCGGGCGCGCGCTATACCTATCTCATTGAGGAGCCCATTGCGGCCGCCATCGGCGCAGGGATCGACATCAACGAGCCAAAGGGGCATATGGTGCTCGACATCGGCGGCGGAACGACGGATATCGCGGTGATTGCGCACGGAGCTACTGTGATCTCCGATTCGATCAAGATGGCGGGCGATAAGTTTGACGACGCGGTGCGCCGCTATATGAAGCGCAAGCACAGCCTCTACATCGGCGAGCGAAACGCCGAGGACATCAAGATTGCCTACGGGCGCGCGCATGTGGAAAAAGAACAGCGCGTGATCGAGGTGCGCGGCAGAAGCGTGGTCACGGGTTTGCCGGAGGCGATTCCCATCGGTACCAACGAGATGGTGGACGCGCTGAGCGAACCGCTCGGCGCCATCATGGAGCGCGTGCGCGGCTTGCTGGAGCGTACCCCGCCGGAGCTAGCGAGCGATATCGCGAGCGCGGGCATCGTGGTCACCGGCGGCGGCGCGCTGTTGGCCGGATTTGATCGCTATGTGACCGAACGCACGAGCGTGCCATGCCGCATTGCGGAGGACCCGATCTCCTGCGTGGCGCTCGGCACCGGGCGCGTGTTGGACGACCTGAAGAAATACAACGCTGCGATCTATGACTATCGCCGCGGTGAGTATTACGACGGTTGATTTTTCTGGATTGCTCAAATCGGATAAGATTTTCCAGTAATTAACGATAAGCTAGTGCATTCAGGTTTTAGGTTTCTTAAAGAATTGTTCAACGCAATGACACGATTGCTTGTTATACTCAGCATGGTCAAGATCCGGTTTACAACCCCGCAGACAAGTATTCGGGGTTGTGAAGAAATGTTGGATTGCTTTTTCAGCATGACACATGATTTGGATGGATAGGCGGCGGCGAACATGTGCCGCAAGCCGAAAGGAGTCGAATCGTGCCTACTGATCCTCGTAATGATCGAAAGCACGCGCAGGGGAAACCCGCGCATCAATCTTCTGTAAAAAAGAGCGCCGCCCAGCACGAAAACGCTGGAGCGGCTTCTTCCCGTACCCAGGCTTCCTCCCGCCACGAGGAATATCGCGGTGAAAAGCGCGTTAAACACGCGCAGACAGAGAAAAGCGGATTTGCTGCCGAACGCGACCCGCGCAAAACAAGAGAATCCGGCGAACGCCGCCCGCAGGAGCAAAAAAGCAAGCACACGGGCACAAAACGACCGGTCAAGGACGTATATGATCCGCGTTTCGCCGCGCAAGGCGTGCCCAAAAAGAAGAAAAAGAAGTTCAAATTCAAACGGTTCTTTAAGAAACTCGGTAAAGAGATACAGGCTTTTGGCGCGAAGCTGGTTGAAGTAGAAGAACATCCCGAAGAGCAGACCGGCTATGCGCAACCGATGGCCGTCAACGATCTGGGCTTTGCGCAGAAGAGATCAGTCTACGAACCGGTACCCGGCAAAGGCCAGAGCAAGGGCAACAAGAATCAGCCGGCGACGGTACAGTCCGTATTGAAGAAAATCAAGAAGGCGATTCTTTCCGGCCTTCGCGTTGCGGCGCGCGGAATCTATCTTGGTGTACGCAAGATCTATAGTTTCCTGATGAAGCTTCCGCGGCGGACGCTTCTCATCGGCAGCGGCGCATTCGGCATGGTGCTCATCTCCGTGATCATTCTCGCCATCGCGCTGCCGGGCAAGCCCTCCAAAGCGGAGCAGGGCGAGCAGCTCGCCGCGTTCAACGCGCTTGAAACCGAGCAAACCGCGCTGGAAAACGCGACGCTCGACGGAACAGAAACCGGAGAGACCGCCCCGGACGGCACGCTGCCCACGGACGCCGAGAACATGGTGGATGGGCAGATCAACGCCAGCACGGATTCCACAGTTACGGATGCCGCCCAGACCGATGCCGTGTTTACCGGCGAGGTGCAGGAGGGCGACAACGGCGCGATGATTACCACGATTCAATCCCGCCTGATGGAGCTTGGCTATATGGACTCCGACGAACCCACGGATCATTTCGGCCCGCTCACACAGAGCGCGCTGAAGAACTTTCAGCGGCACAACGGCCTTGGGGACGACGGCATCTGCGGGCAGGAAACCTATGACATGCTCATGAACCCGGAGGCGAAGGTCTACGTCATGCAGCTCGGCGATACAGGACCGGATGTCGAGGGTGTCCAGCAGCGCCTCTATGAACTCGGATATCTCGACAACAAGGCAAACATTCAGGGCACCTTTGGCGAAAAGACCGAGGCAGCCGCGAAAGAATTTCAAAAGAAAAACGACCTGAATGATGACGGCAAGGTGGGCACCAAGACGCTAGAGATGCTCTACGGCGAAGAAGTGGTTGGCAACGCGTTCACGCTCGGCGACGAGAATCAGGTGATCGAAGATTGCCAGGCCGCGCTCAAACGGCTGGGCTACGTGACCTTCAAGGCCGACGGCGTGATGGGCAAGGCGACAGTCTCCGCCATCAAGGCGTTCCAGCAGGCAAACGGCTTAACACGCGACGGCGCACTCGGCCCCGTCACGCGCGATATGATCCTCTCCGGCGATGCGGAGGAGATGGTGATGCAGCTCGGCGATTACGGCACCGACGTCAAGAACATGCAAACGCGCCTTGCCAAGCTCAACTATCTATCCAGCGCGAATGCGACGGGCTACTTCGGCGAGATCACCGAAGACGCGGTCAAGGCGTTCCAGAAGCGCGCAGGGCTCACTTCGGACGGTAAAGTCGGCGGCGTGACGCTGACCATGATGAACTCCTCCAGCGCGAAGAAGGCCGCAAGTGCGCCTTCCACTAAGAAGGAGACCAAGACCACGACCGGCTCTTCGAGCAGCTCCGGCAGCTCTGGCACTTCTTCTGGCAGCTCCAGCGTTATTTCCGATAAGTCGGGCGTCGAGAAGTTGGTCGCGCTGGCAGAGAGCAAGGTCGGCAGCAAGTATGTCCGCGGCGCAAAAGGCCCGAACTCGTTTGACTGCTCCGGCTTTGTCTACTGGTGCCTCAAGAATGCGGGTATCAGCACGAGCTACATGACGTCAAGCATGTGGCGTTCGACAACCCGTTTCTCCCGCTTTACCGATATGGGATCGATTCAGCGCGGAGACATCCTCGTGTTCTCCGGCGATTCGGAAGGAGCAGGCCACGTTGGTATCTATATCGGCGGCGGCAAGATGTACGACGCGAGCTCGTCCGAAGGACAGGTTCGTCTGTCTTCCTCCGTGCTCAAATCCGGCGGATACTGGGAGAACCACTTCATCTGCGCATACCACGTGTTTTAAGCGCGGCACTCACAACAAAATTATGCGCGGGATCGGCAAAAGCCCTCCCGCGCATCTGCTTATTCGGGAGGAGGGGACAGCATGCGGAGAATGGCTGGCTTGGCTTTGGCTGTGGTGGTGCTTTTTTCCGTGCTGCTTGTGCCCGCGAGAACCCTTGCGCAGGACGCGCTGAAGAACGAAGACCCGGAGAAATACTACATCCTGCTCGATTTGAGAAATCAGATTGTCACCGTGTTTGAGCGGGACGAGGCGGGCGCATACACCAAGGTGGCGCGTCGTTTTCTCTGCACCAGCGGACGAACGGATGTGGACGAAGCGGACCCGGAGGACGAGGCGACGCCGACCCCGCGCGGCATCTGGAAGATCGGCGGGCGGGAGCGCTTCGGCAAATTTGCCAACTTCGGGAGCTCCTACGCGCGCTATTGGGTGCAGATCGTGGGTAGCATCTACTTTCACTCGATCCTGTTCAACAAGCGCTCCATCGACGCCATGGATCGCGGGGCATACAACGACATGGGGGACAAGGTGTCCCACGGATGCGTGCGGCTGTATGTCGAGGACGCGAAATGGCTCTACTATTATGCATGCCCCGGCACCACCATCGAAATCAGCGCCGGAGAACCCAGTGATCGGGACATGAAACGCGCACTGAGAAGCCAGCTCTCGTTTTCCGAATACAATGCGTTTCAAAAGACAATCACGGACGAAACAGAAGAGCTGCCAAACCCGCATGTCTGGGTCACGGTAGAGGGTGCACGCCTGCGCAAGGGCAGCGGCAGCACGTTTGACAGCGTGGCGCGGTTACAGGTTGGCGACGAGCTGGAGGTGCTCATCCAGAGCGAAGTCTGGGTAAAGGCTCGCTTCGGTAAGAAGGAAGGATACGTCCTGCGCGGATACATCAGCTATCAGCAGGGCGTGCTCGACACAAGACCAGACGCGGACGTGCTCAAGACCACGGAGTGGCTCTATGCGGAGCCGAACCTGGAGGCGGAGCAGATTGTCAAAGCGCCCGCGCGCGTGTCTGTACGCGTGCTGGTGACGACCGAGGACGGCTGGATCAAGATCGTCTACCAAAACGAGACGGGATACGTCAAGCCCGGCAGGATCATCAAGGACTGGGGCATCATCATCGAAGGATATACGCCCACGTTAGAGTAGATAAGATCTATTCTTACGGGCAGACAATAGAAAATCGGCAAGCAAAGAGGCGCGGGTGATCCGCGCCTTTGTTGATATGATTATGTTTTTATGGATTCACCGGATACCAGAAGGATTCGGGCAGGAGAATCCCGTTCTCCGCTGTGTCGCCGGAAAGGAGCTTTACAGCCCCGGTAAAGCAGCGCGCGCCTGCATCCTGTAGATTGGTGCCGACCGCGCAGAGGAGGATGGGGGAGAGTTTCTCCGCTGCTTCCGAATCCGTGCCTGCTGAGAACACCTCGATATCATCCCGCCCGAGGCTCGCCAGCGCATCCGCGGCGGCGACGGCCAGCGCGCCGCTCTCGGCAAAGACGCAGTCCAGCATGCCGGGGTAATAACGCGGGAGGGTGTCGCTGAGCCATTCGGCAAGCGGCGTCTCCGATGTGTCCGCAAAGAACACCTCTTTTTCGAATATGGTTCCGCTTGCCGCCGCTTCCTGCCAGAGCACATATGCCGCACTGCCCTCGCCGGAGAACAGGCCGATCATGCGCACGGGGGCGAGATGCGGCGGGTAGGTCAGCGCGTTTTCCAGCGCGATCTGCGCTACGCCCGTTTCGTCATATGTCAGGTGCGGAAACGTGGCAGATACGTTCTGCCCGTCAGCCGAGAAGACGTATACGGGAATCGATGTTTGCGGCAGCGGCTCCGACTTGCCGGAAAGATACACGATTGCGGCGGCGTCTCCGTCCGGTTTATAGGAGGCGAGCGTTTTTTGCCCGCCGCTGACGGGAAGAATCTCGATGCCTGTGCCCTCAGCAGCTTCTTGAATGCCGGAGAGAAACGCTGGTGCATCCTCCGCGCCAAAAACCGCGATCACGCGCGGGATTTCCGGCGTGGGAGAGGGCGAAGGCGTAAGCAGCTGCGTCGGTGCGGGCGATTGCGCAAAGCCCATAGGAAAGCTCCCCGCGCAGGCGCAGAGCAGAAGCGAGAGCAGGATTGCAGTTGCGGCAAAAAGGCGTTTCATGCGCCTAGTATAGCATGTTAGGGACATCCGGTAGTAGTAGATTTCGAGAAATTCGCGTATAAAAAAACCGCTGCACCATGAAACGTGCAGCGGTCTTGATTGGATCGTTTAGTCGTTATTGTTCCGGTGTGGGGGTGGGAACAAACGATTCCCCGTAGATCAGGGTGTTGAGTTCCGCGGCTGCCTCGTCAAGGTCGAAATCCAGCAAGTCGGTCTTTTTGCCGTTTTCGTCGACATAGTTTTTATAGGTGCCGACTTCGGGGATGGCGAGCTTGGTAAACGTCATGCCCTTGGTGAGCAGCAGCTTGGCAAGATCGGTCATGGTCTCAAGTGACATATTCGTCGAGACATAGCTGGTTGCAAATGAGATAAGCGCGAGTACGCTCTGTTCATTCATCTCTTTGGTCACCTTGTCAAACACGAGCTCGATGATCTCCTGCTGACGGTTGACGCGGTCATAGTCGTTGCCGTTGCCGCCCTCGACACCGGTGTGGCGGTTGCGCGCATAGATGAGGCACTGCGCGCCATCCAGATGGAGAACGCCGGGGTCTTCCCGGATGGGGCTTGCGCTGTAGACGACATCCGGCTCGTTGTTATAATCGCCCGTGATGCGGTCGTTGATGAAGTTGATTTCCGCTTCATCGCAGTCCACGTCCAGACCGCCGATCTGATCGATCATCGCGGCAAAGCCGTCAAACCCGATGCTGATATATTCCTGAATGTCGAGCTTGAAGTTTTCGTTGAGGGTATTGATCAGCTCGCCGGGGCCGCCGCCGCCGTAGCCGCCGCTATATGCACCGTTGAGCCTGTTGTAGAACGTGAATCTACCGCTCTTGCCGATGCGGTGCACGCGCGAATCACGCAGGAAGGAGACGAGCGTGATGGTGCCTTCTTCCGTATTGATCGAGGCCAGCATCATGGAATCCGAACGGCCCGCTGCATCTTCGCCTACAACTGTCGTGCGCGAATCAGTGCCCACGAGCAGGATATTGACGATTCCCTTGACCTTGGATGCTTCTTCGTAAATCGGCATCTCCGTGGGAGTCGGGGTGGGGTCTTCCGAAACGACGGTGACGGACTGCGGTTCTTCCGTCGCGGTGAGGTCTGCCGGTTTTTCTACGGTTTCGACCGCGTCCGCGCGCATGTTGGTGAGCACGTATACGCCGAGGCCGACCACTGCTAGCACGATCACCAACAGCACGATCAGCACGATCTTCATGACTTTTGACATGGTATAACTCCTCATTTATCTGAACTTATTACGCTCTGTAAAACGCAATCATGATATCACATCAAATCGCTTGGATTCAATCATATCGGCAAAACTCACAACTTGTTTACATATATTTCTGTGTTTTTAGAGGGATGACTTGTTTTCTTTTGTAGACCGTAATTGGCAAAATAAACGCCCGCGTTCCGAAAATGGATCGCGGGCGCATCATCACATGAAAAGAATCAGGCGTTCAGCTCGTCGATTACATGGCGGACTGCTTTCTCGACGCTGCCTTCTTCAAACGGGATATCGAGGCGGGCGAGCTTGAGTAGATCAAAATATCCAAGGCTTCCGCCAGCGCGGCAGAGTGCAAGATACGATTCCCACGCATCCTTGTGATCCAGCTTCATCCGCCCGTAGAACTCAAACGCGCAGACCTGCGCCAGTGCATAGTCCACATAATAGAACGGGTAGAGGAAGATATGCTGCTTCTGCATCCAGAATCCGCCCTCTTCGAGGAACGGTACACCATCATAGTCTCGCCAGGGCAGGTACTTTTCTTCGATTTCGTGCCAAACAGCGCGGCGCTCTTTTGCGCTCATGGCGGGTTTTTCATAGACGCGGTGCTGGAATTCGTCCACGCTCACCAGATAGGGAATCGTAGAGAGCGAACCGGAGAGATGGGCGTATTTCGCCTTGTCAACCTTGTCCGCACCAAAGAAATCCTTGAGGTAGGGATAGGCGAAATGCTCCATGGTCATTGAATGTATTTCATTGACCTCGCTCGTGGAGCTCAAATAGGCGGATATCGGCTGGCTGCGCATGGCGGTAAAGCCTGCAAACGCGTGACCTGCTTCGTGGGTGAGCACGTTGACATCCGCCGCCGTGCCGTTGAAGTTGGAGAAGATAAACGGCGCCTGGTAATCGTGAAGATAGGTGCAATATCCGCCGAGGTGTTTGCCGGGGCGCGTCTCCAGATCAAACAAGCCGTGGCCGGACAAAAAGTCGAAAAACTCGCCGGTTTCGGGAGAGATTTCGCGATACATACGTTGAGCCACGGGCACCAGCACACTTTCACCGCCGACGGGGTCCGCGTTGCCATCCGGAAAGACGCAGGTCTCGTCATAATACTTGAGTTTCTCGATGCCGAGGCGCTTGGCCTGCTCCTGCCGCAGCTTGGCGACGGCGGGGACGATGACGGTGCGCACCTGCTCGCGAAAGCGCGCGACTTCCGCGGGACCGTAATCCGCGCGGTGCATGTTGAGGTAGCCCAGCGCGGTATAGTCCGGCAAGCCGAGCTTTTTTGCCATGCGGATGCGAACCTTGATGAGCTTGTCATACTGCTGATCCAGCTTTTCCGAGATGCCCTCATAGAGCTTTGCCCATGCCAGATATGCTTCCTTGCGCTCTTCGCGGTCAAAGCTCTCCATGTGCTTGAGCAGGCCATAGAAGTTGACCTCCTCGCCGCGGAAGGTGGTCTTGCAGGCGGCGGTGGTCTTTTTATAGACGTTTTCCAGATTGCCCTGTAAGATCAGATCCGGAATGATCTTGATGCTCTGGGTCTTCCGGTCGATCTCGGCAAGCGTGAAGAGCTGCTTGCCGTACTCCTGCTCAAACTGCGCGCGAAATGGCGAGCGCAGGAGCGTTTCGGTAAAGGCCTTGCTTACGGGCATGAGCTGCGCCACGGCGCGGTTGAAAAACTGCATCTCGCCATCGTAAAACTTGTCCGTGGTGTCGAGGGTGTTGCGGATGCTCGCCACGACATAGGTCGTCTCGAGGTGCCCTGTCTCCTCCTGAGAGGCGAGGTAGACCGCGCGTGCCTGCTCATATGTCTTTGCCTTCTTGAGCCCAGCTAGCAGCGCTTTGAGCTTTCTCTTGATCGCGCCCATATCCGGCCGTTTATATTCGATTTTGGAAAACTGTTCCATCGTCTGTGCGTTTGAAAGATTTGCTGCCGCAGCATGCGTTGTTTGATCATCCATCGTTCGCTTTTCGCTCCTGCAATCCTAGAATTTCCGCCCGCAGAATACAGGCAGATGTAATGGTATTGTAGTACTTCAGCACCATGCTTTGCAAGGTGAAAGGCACGGCAGCGCAACAATGTGAGTGAAAAAACAGAAGGCGGGATATGAGAGAGACACGCGGCGATTTCTGCGCGACATCTTACGTTTGTTGTGTTGCGTTTTACAACGTGAGGTTTACTTTTTTTTCCGTATCGGGTTATAATAAACAGAAATCACGCAGATGCGTGTCTGTTTTTGTATGTTGCTGCTATCGGCTCGTTGCCGGCAGAGCGAGTTTAAAATTTCAAATACAAAACATCACCAATAATGGAAACGGAGAACGCGATTGTTCGGAAATGCGTTTAAAAAAATACTGCTCATGCTGTTTGTGCTGTCCGTGCTGATTGGCCTGGGCGCAGGTGTGCTTTTTGGCGTGATTCCCGCGCTGCGATACGATGTCTGGCGCGCAGAACCGGACGAGCAGGTCGCGACTCCCGACGCATCCACCGAGACGCCGACACCCTCTCCGAGCAACACACCAGAGCCGACGCCGACGCAAGAGCTTACCCCTGCAACAGCACAGGAGTGGGTCGAGCGGTATATGGCGACGATGACTATGCAGGAAAAGCTCGGCCAGCTCGTCATGTTCGGCTTTTCTGGCACGGCAGAGGTGCAAAACCCGTTTCGTGAAATCTGGAGCAATTACGCAGTCGGCAACGCGATTCTCTACGGCCCGAACATCAAGAGCGGCAACAACGACGGCGGTTTTGGCCAGACCAAGAGCCTGACGGCTGAGATTGCAGACAGCGTGAACAACGACATTCCGCCGCTCATCGGCATTGACGTTGAGGGCGGCAGCGTTGTGCGCTTCCGCTGGAATCCGCAGCCGGTTTCCGCGCGTTCGCTCGGGCGGCGGCGCGACGCGGACTATGCCAAGGAGCAGTTTCAAACCATCGGCGAAAAGCTCGTCAGCGTTGGCATCAATCTGGATCTTGCGCCCGTACTGGATATCTCCGAAAACCCCATGGATACCTTCCTCGAAACGCGGATTATCTCCGAGGACGCGAGCATCACCGCCGCCATCGGTAGCGCGATCATCGAAGGCCTGCATGCGGGCGGCTGCCTCTCAAGCGCCAAACATTTCCCCGGGCACGGCGGCACAAACGAGGACTCCCACGCCGTGACACCCGTGGTCGACAAAACGCTAGAAGCCCTGCAGAGCTACGACCTGATTCCGTTTGTGAGCGCAATCGAGAGCGGCGTAGACGCCATCATGATTTCGCATGTGCTCTATCCCGCGCTGGACAGCACGGACATCGCCTCTGTGAGCAAACTCATCATCACGGATCTGTTGCGCGGAGAGATGGGCTTTGACGGGTTGATCCTCAGCGATGACTTCCGTATGGAGGGTCTGACAACCCGCTATGAGGTAGGCGACGCGGCGGTGCGCTTCCTCCTCGCGGGGGGAGACATGATCCTCTGCGGCGCGGTGAGCGAAAAGCAACAGGCGATTGTAGAGGCGCTCAACACCGCGGCAGCGGACGGGCGGCTGACGCAGGCACGCATTGACGAGAGCGTGGAGCGCGTGCTGCTCAAGAAACTTGCCCTCGGCAACTGGGATATTGAAGCCGCAATTGCCGCGCGTACAGCGGTTGCACCGTAACCGGAAAACACAGAAACGGACCAAGCCGGAGGCACATGCTTCCGGCTTTTTGCTTGCGCGCGGGTTCGGTTTTGATGCCTTCCGGCTGCCCGTGCGGGTATTGCACGGGGGTAGGTACTGTGGCATAATAGGTGCATGAAACGTATAGTAGTTAGAATATTGCCAATACTGGTGATTGTGCTTTCGCTCTTTCTGGCGGGTTGCGCCCGGAGCATGACGATCGATGGCGAGAAGATCCCGTTTGATCAGTCTGCGATGGATTTGCGCCACCTGAACATGACAGCTGCGGAGTTTGACCGCCTCCAGAAAAGCGCGCCGGAGTGCGACATCGTCTGGAGCGTGCCGATTGCCAACACGCACGCGGATTCCAACGCGGGCTCTCTTGCAGTAGCGGAATTCTCGCAGGTCGACGTTCCTACGCTGGCTTATTTTACAGCGCTTAAAGAGGTTACCATATCGTCTGACAAGGACTATAGCGCCATTCAGGATGCCGTTTCGGCGTATCCGGATTGCGCGTTCCTCTGGCAGACGACTGTTTCCGGTGAGACTGTTTCCAGCACGGAAGAAACGCTCGATCTCTCCAACCATCCGGTCGACATCGCCGAACTGGAAGCTGCCATTTCGGTTTTACCTTCTCTCAAAACGCTGATGCTGTATGACACGGGTCTGGATGAAACTGAGATAGCGGAGCTCAAGAGCGCTTATCCCGCTCTGGAGATCACGAGCGGTGTGAGTATCGGCACAGAACTGTTCCCCAACGACCTAAAAACCCTCGATCTTTCCGGGCGAACGATCGACAGTTCCGCTTTGATTGACGCGCTGGACGGGTTTACCAAACTCGAAGAAGTGAATTTGACCGGATGCGCATTGACGGACGCGGAAAAGCAAACGCTGATGGACGCATTCCCGGATTGTTTCTTTCTCTGGGAAGTCACGTTCCCGTTCGGGCTGACCGTCACGAGCGATATCACCGAGCTGGATTTGCGGGAATATACGGTTGACGATCCGGACGGGTTGATTCAGCAGGTGAAACTCCTGCAAAAGCTCACGTTTTTAAACTTATGCGACTGCGGGCCTTCCAACGAAGAGATGGCGCGCGTACGCGACGCGCTACCGGGCGTGAAGGTCGTTTGGATGCTGCATTTGAAATATTGGGACGTCCGCACCGACGTCACGGCGTTTTCGATGGGCTATCGCTCCCGTAAACCGTTTCCGGATGGCAACGGCTGGTACACCAACGTCGGCGGGAAGTTCTACTATAACCGCTTGAATTCAAAAGAAATCGAACAGCTCCAGTATTGCACCGAGCTTGTCGCGCTCGATCTGGGGCATGCGCCCATCCACGACCTCACCGCGATCAGCGGGTGTACGAAGCTGAAATATCTCGTCATCGCGCTGATGGACATTCAGGATATCTCGCCCATTGCGAATCTCAAAGAGCTGGTGTATGTCGAAGCGTTCTATAACCTGCTGGATGACGACGATTTGGATGTCTTCCTCGGTATGAAAAACCTGAAGTATCTGAATGTGGGCGGAAACGACATCCACGAGATCGACGTACTAAGGCAGATGACATGGCTGGATCGCCTTTGGGTGAACCTCGCGTTCCTCTCGGACGCGGAAGTGGAAGAACTGCAGGCCGCGCTGCCCAACACGGAAGTGCACGCGTTCAAGTCGCTGGATCCCGGCGGCAACGGCTGGCCGAACGGAAACCCCGGCTTTATCGAGATGCGCGAGCTGTTCGGATTCTCTAAGTAGCAGACCCCAACCGTTTTTTTGCGCGACCAAAGGCTCACGTCGCGTTTGTTGCGATGATAGATTTTTCAGATAGCTTCGGAGGACGAGCGTGCTGTTTCAACCATTCACCACCGCATCAGAACGGGAAAGCTCCCCACTGACACGCGGAAACCGGTTTTCCGTCTGGATGGCGGTGTTTTTGCTTTCGAGTCTTGCGTTTTCGGCAATCGGTACGTATTCCAGCCTGGTTGGGTTAATCGCATCCACGCTGCTGCGCTTTGGCGTCTGCTGCTTTTGCGCCTTTGCGTTAAAGGCGGTCGACCTTGCAAAATCCGACATGCGCCTGCGTATGGCATTCCCCGCGGCAATTCTCGGCGGGGTATTGCTCTGGCAGGTAGCACAAAAAGCGGTGTCGTATCCGACCGCGATCCTGCCCAAAGGCGTGTTTCTGGCGCTGTCGTTGCTGGCGATTCCCGCTGCGTTTCTCTTGACCTACAGTGCGCTGCAATACTGCGTTAAACATCTCAAAGGCGCGGTGAAAGAATTCATTCAGCAGACGACTCGCTTTGAGTCGTTCTATCTTTGGATCGCTTTTTTAGTGATGACACTGGTCTGCGTGGTTCTTTACCTCAAGACAAACGTATTCTATGCGTCGGTTTATCAGGGGGCTTTCGTTCCATACGACGTGCTGTTTACGAGCGATTCGGCAGTGATTCTGCAAGGAAACGCGTATTTTGACATCTACCATGTTACAAACGATCTGCGGCAACCACTCTTCGGACTGTTCGCGATGCCGTTTGTGCTTCCGGCAACCGCGCTGTCAAAGGCGCTGTTCTTTCTCCCTCAGGCATATCCGATTTTGATCAACATCACGCAGATTTTCCTCGTGCTGATCACGATACTCATGATCGTGCGCATGCTGGATCTCGATGTTGGCGTTCGTCCGTTTGCGGTGCTATTGCTGAGCGTGACCTATCCCGTCTTGCTGTTTTCGCTGAATCTGGAGCAATACGTATTCGCCGTCTTCTGGCTGGTGCTGTTTCTCTATCTTGCGGTAAAGCAGCAGCAGGGGCGGGAGATTGCCTTTCTTGCGATGGCGGGGTCTCTGGTCACCAGCGGCGTTTTCTTCCCGTTCTTGTCCTCCGAAGAGAAGCTTTCGTCTCGCATTCAGAGCATCGTTAAGACGCTAGTGCTGTTGTTCGTCATCGTAATACTACTCAATCGGCAATATGTGTTCCTGACCGGCTTGTCCTATTTTAAGCATCTGGTTGGCTCCTATGGCGGAACGCAGATACCGCTTCTGGAAAAAGTGCAGCAGTTTTCCGCGATGCTGGAGAGCATCTTCATCCGTCCGGAGACGCAATGGACCACGTTTTCCGCGCACCCGGCCTATCTGCTCAGCCCGGTCACGGGGTTTCACTTTGGCGGGTTGGCGGTGCTGCTGTTGGCAATCGTCGGGTTTATTCTGAATTACCGCAAGCGTTTTGCGCAGCTTTCGTTTCTGTTTGTGATTCTCTCCATCGGGCTGCATGTCGTCGTCGGTTGGGGTGCGATTGAGAACGGTATGACGCTCTACGCTTATTATTATCTCTGGGCATATTTCAGCCTGATCGTTCTTGGATTGGAGAAGCTGCTCTCCCCGCTCAAACGATGGCGGTTTCTCGTCTACGGGGCGGCGATTGCCGCGTTGGCGGTGGTCAATTTCGCGGCGATTGCGGATATCGTCCGCTTCGGGCTGACCCATTATCCGGTATAAAACCAGACGGCATAATAATCAAACGACAAAAAACCAAACGTTAGAGTACCTAAAAACACCATCAATCACAAAATCGCCGGGGAATTCCCCGGCGATTTTTTATGAAAGTCGATTTGCTGCTTTGCTGCTAGTCTTTCTGGATGTATCTTGCAAAGACGGAGTCGTTCTTGCCGATGAAGTTGCCGTAAAACCGATCCTCCTGCATGTCAAACACGCTCTCATATGCCTGACTCACGAGCGTTTCGCTTGAACGCCCTGTGTAGCAGGCGGTGGTCATCTGCGTTGTGCGGAGCAGCTCCATCGTCGGCGTGACGGCGCCAATCAGGATCACAACCAGGAACAAGGCTTTCTTCCAGCGCGCCACGCCTTCGCCCGCAAGGGATTGCCGCATCAGCAGCAGCATAACGTAAAACGCGGCGGGAATGCTTGTCCGCCATGCAAAATCGTAGCTGTCTCCCATCTGGACAAAACTAAAGAACAGCATCGTCGCAAACAAAATCCAGAAGACGGCATCCTTCTTTGCCTTTTGAAAGACGAACGGAAGAAAGACCAGAAACTCCGTCGCTAGATACAGGACATAGTGCAGGATGGTGTTTTTATTGAGCGCGAGCAGGCTAACCTTGCCTGCTGACGCATTGCTCGCAAAATACAGCGCGATGATGAGACTCACCAGAAAACCGGTTGCGTTCTCAATGGTAAGCGTGTCCAACAAAAAGTGCTTATTGCCGGGGTTCGCCTGTCGCCGTGCGTCGATCAACCCGCGGATGAACTGATAGGCCAGCAATGGTGCGAGCGCGAGCGCGGGAAAAGGCGCAAACAGCACGAGCAGCATATAGGTAAACAAGCGGGTGCGGTTGCTCTGCTCCCGCAGCAGCAGCAAAAAGCCGACCCAGAATGGGATGGTCTGGTTATAGAGCCAATAGAGCAGTGTTGTGTTGGAAGAGGAGTTGAATTGGTTCAGCGTCAGCTCCAGATGCGCGCCCTGCAGCAGCTCGGTCAAGACGCCGGCGGCTGAACCGCTGTGCAGGCCGTAAAACAGATAGGGCAAGATGTCCAGCCCACTGAAGAAGACAAACAGAAATAGAACTCGAAACGAGAGCTTCTTGACCGACTCGCTTAGCAGCAGGAACGCCAGAACGACGCCGAAGAACGCCCAGACCAGCTGAAACACGTAGCCCGCGGAATAACCAAACACCTTGCCGACAAGCGCGCTGGGCAGCCAGAAACCAATGTAGTAGCACAAAGAGCGGGGCTGAGCGCCCGCGAGATTGACAACAGGCCAATCGTAACGCACGAGGTCGTGGAAGATCGCGTTTCGATACATGTGATCCCAGCGGTTCTGCCAGACAAGCCCACCGACGCCGGAGCCGATCACCCACAGGGCAAGCAAAATGAATATGATAATAAGCTTCTTTTTCTCAAGGCGAAAGTCGATTGCAACGCCAGATGCGTTTTGCACCGCGCGAAAACAGCTATACACAACCGCAAGCGAGAGAGGGATAGAAAGAAGAGGCTTTACCCAGAAGATCAAAAAAATGAGCACCGGAATGCATAGATACACATATGCCAGCAGGGGCAGATATTGTTTGGAGAACGATCGCTTGATAGCCATACTTCCGCTTCCTACTCCTGTATCGTTCATTTGATCTTGTTCGTTTGTTCATTATACTGTTTGGATGTGGTTGGATCAAGACAAATCCTGTTGCGGCAAAAAGCCGATAAACCGCGCAGATATTAGGCGCGCATGCAAGAAAAGAAAGCAGGCAATACGCATCCGGCAAAAAAATCAAAACCAAATCATCTTGTCTGCGTCCTGTGCCTTGCTTTCTTGCGCGCTGAACGATAAAATGATGACATGGAAACTTCTAACCAACAACCGCCCCGCGCCGGCATGCGCGGCTGGCTGGTGCTTTTACTGGCTGCCGCCGTTGCGCTGTTCACGGCTTATTTCCCCGTTGCGCTGATCATTGCGCCCGCACTCTGGGCCTATGCTGGCGCGCGGACAAAACCCTATTGGATACTACTGCCCGCCGCCCTGTTTGCGGCAGGTATGTTTGTGTTTGAGTCGGTGGTCGTCGCCGCGGGTCTATCCGGCGCGGCGCTGCTTGCGGCATTGCTGCTCAACATACTGTTGACGCACCGATTTGGCAATTCAGACACGGTGCTCCTGCTCTGCGGCGTGTTTCTCGTCGGCCTCTATACGGCGGTTTGCCTGCCCGGCATTCTGGAAGGCAGGGGCGCATTTGCGGATATTCAGGCGTCGATCGGCGCACTCAACGAGTTTTATCATTCGGCTACCAGCCAGATTTCGCAGATCAATCCGGAAGCAGTAGCGATCCTTCTGGATACGATGGATGCCATGTATGAGGCGGTGCCGACCAGCTTTGTCGCCGTGCTTTGCATTTTTGCAAGCGTGCTGGGGCTGAGCAATCTGCTCTTCTTCCGCGCTTTTTGCCGCAAGCAGCCGCAGGTTGCAATCTCGCCGATGCGCGCGTTTCGCGACTGGACACTGCCGCGCAGCATGACACTTGGTCTGTTTGTGATGCTCATCGGCTCTCTGATACTGGAGTTTTCGGGTTGGGCGTTTGCCGCGAGTTTTTCCGTCACGGCGAATATCCTTTTGGGCATTCCGCTGTTTTTGCAGGGAATCAGCGTGATCGATTTCTTTATCGCCCGTTCGCAGAAAAACGTTACAGCAAAGCGCGCACTGGCGTATATCGGGCTTGGGGTTCTCTATCAGTTTATGCTCTACCCGCTGGTGCTGGTCGGCTGCTTTGACCAGATTTTTCGCCTGCGGGATCGTATGCGGGGCGCACCACCACCTGCGATAGTCTAGACAAGCCATATCCTTCGGCGTTTCAAGTAATCAATACTCCCAACGGACACGCGACTATTTTTTAAAGGAGTGACGGTATGAAGAAGACGAAGACGATTCTCCTGCCGCTTGGCGTCCTGCTTTGCGTGCTCTGTGGTGCAATTTTCGTCTCCGGCTGGTTTCAAGGCCGCCGCCTGATTGCCTCAGCCGTGGCATTTGGTGTTTCGCTCATCGTGTTTTTTGTCAGCTTCGCGATGGAACGCAGGCAACAAAAAGCCATGCAGAAGCGCATGGACGACGTCTTTGCCGAAAACTCTGAGATCTCGGCGAAGCTCGTCAACCTGGTCTCGATTCCCTGTGCGCTGATCGAGCGGGACGGCAAGATCGCCTGGCGCAACGCCAGCATGCAAAAGATATTTGCCGAACCGGATATCTGCCGCGCGCAGCCGCATTTTGATTTTGCGGCACCCCTTGTCGCCACACCGATGGAGCACGCGGGCAATGTCTATCAGGTCATGAGCGTGCCGGTCAACCGCGAATCGGACGAGCGGGCGATGCTGTTTCAGTATTGGTTGGATCGCACGGAGGCCGCGCATTATCAGCGTCTGTTTGAAGAGCAGATGCCCTATGTGGCGCTGATCTACATCGACAATTACGAAGAGCTTTCCGCGGACGTGCAGTTTCATAAGACCAGCGTGTTCTCCGAAGTGGAGCGTTTGATTGCGGATCTGGTCAAGGAGATCGACGGCGTCTACCGCCGCTATGACAACGGGCGCTTCTTCGTGGTGTTTGAAGCGCAGCATCTGCCTCAGATGGAGCGCGCGCGCTTTCCGCTGCTGGAGCAGGCGCACGGCATCGACACAGGAACCAGCATGCTGGTGTCTCTCTCCATCGCGGTTGGCGCGGCAGACCGCGTCATGCGCGCGGACGAGGCAGCACGACAGGCGATGGAACTCGCGCTTGGGCGCGGGGGCGATCAGGCCGTCATCAAAAAAGGCGGCGGATATGTGTTTTACGGCGGCAGGCGGCAGCTTGAGGCGATGCAGAGCCGCGTGAAGATGCGCCTGTTTAGCAAGGCGCTCAGGCAATTGTTTGACAACACGGGAGACGTCTTCATCGTCGGCCACAAGCGGCCGGATATGGACTGCATCGGCGCTGCGCTTGGCGTTGCCACCTGCGCCAAGTTTGCGGGTTCGCGCGCTTATATCGTGCTCGACGGGCAAAACAACATGATCGAGCATGCGCTGGAGCTCATCCGCGACAACCACGCGTTCTCCGGTATACTCATAACTCCCGAGCAGGCGGAGCGCATCATGCGCCCGACCAGCGTACTCGTGGTTGTGGATACCCAGCGGGTTGGTTCGCTGGTTGCGCCCAAGCTATTAGAGCTTGCGGGGCGCGTGGTCGTCATCGACCACCACCGGCGCGGGGCGGATCACATCGACAACCCTACACTGCATTTTCTCGAAGCACGCGCATCGTCGACGAGTGAGCTTGTCACGGAGCTTTTGCAATATTTTGACGCGAATCTCCGCCCGCCCGCGCTGGTTTGCGGAACGCTGCTCGCCGGCATTACGATCGATACCAAGCACTTTGCGTTCAACGTCGGCTCCCGCACGTTTGAGGCCGCCGGGTATCTGCGCAAAAACGGCGCGGACACGAGCATGGTCAAGCAGATGTTTCAGGACGACATGGAGAGCTTTGGAGACGTGGCAACCACCGTGCGCAGCGCGGAGATTCTCTTTAACGAGGTCGCGCTCGGCAGCGTTGGCGAGGAGATCAAAAACGCCGCCCTCATCGCCGCCAAATCGGCGGACGAGCTCATCGGCATCAAAGGCATCGAAGCGGCGTTTGTATTGGGTCGCGACGGGGACAGCGTCAGCGTCAGCGGACGCTCGCTGGGAAACATCAACGTACAGATTATCTGCGAACGCCTCGGCGGCGGGGGACACCTCACCATGGCAGGTGCGCAGATGACAAACATGGAGCTCGAAGAAGCGGAGGCGCTTGTGCGCACCGCGATTGAACACTATATGCAGGAGGTACAGAAAGTACTATGAAACTACTATTGGAACAGGACGTTAAGGGAACGGGCAAAAAGGGCGAGATCGTGGACGTATCGGACGGCTACGCGCGTAATTTTCTCCTGCCGCGCAAGCTGGCAACCCCTGCGGACGCACAGGCGGTCAACGCCGCGAATATCTCCAAGAGCGCAGCTGCGCACAAGAAGTTTCAGGCGGGCGTTGCCGCGCGTGAACTCGCAAAGCAGCTCGAGGGCGCTGTTATAACCGTAAAAGCCAAGGTTGGCGAAAACGGGCACCTGTTTGGCTCGATCACAGGAAAAGAAGTTGCGGCGGCGCTTGCCGAGCAAAAGCATGTCGAGATCGACAAAAAGAAGATCGCGCTTACGGAACCCATCCGCGCACTGGGTGAATACAACATCCGCGTGAGCCTGTATGAAAACACATTTGCGCTGGTCAAGGTCGTCGTAGAAAAGTGCTAATGGAAAGTAGCGCGGCGGCTGAATGCCGCCGTCTGCGCTAACCACAAACCCTACGCTACCAAAGCAAACGGATCGGAGCACCCGATGGAACAATATGAATTCAATCAGCCTGCGGCGAACATGACCACGCTGCCGCACGTGAGCGACGCAGAGCGCTCCGTGCTGGGCAGCATGCTCATCGACGGCAGCGCGCTGGAGATCAGCCTCGAGCAGCTGCACGAGGAGGACTTTTACGTACCCGCAAACGCGACGATCTTCGGCGCGATGCGGGACGTCCGCGCTGGCGGAAACGCGGTTGACCTCGTCACCCTCACCGCGGAGTTGGAGCGGCACAACAAGCTTGACATGGCGGGCGGGATGACGTATCTCACCGACCTCGTCACGTTTGTGCCGACCGCTGCTAACGTCGCCCACTACATCAACCTTGTGGAGATCAAAAGCACGCAGCGCGCGCTCATTCGCGCAGGCGGCGAGATCATGCGCGACGGCATGGACGACGAGAAAGAGCTAGACGACACGCTCAATCTGGCGGAGAAGCGCATCTACGAGATCTCCATGCGCAAGGTGCAGGGCACGCTGGTGCCCTTGGAGCAGATCGTGCCGGAGGCGTATCACCTCATCGGCGAACTCGCGCAGCGTCGCGGCAAGATTACGGGCGTTCCCAGCGGATTTATCGAGCTGGATCGCATGACCAACGGCTTTCAAAAGAGCGATCTGATCATCGTGGCGTCCCGTCCAGCCATGGGTAAGTCGAGCTTTGCGATGAACGTGGCGCAATACGCCTCCGTGCACAACGCGCGCACGGTGGTGGTATTCAGCTTGGAAATGAGCAGCGAACAGCTCGTCATGCGCATGCTCTGCACGGAAGCCTCAGTCGATTCGCAACGTATCAAAGAAGGCCTCATCGGCAATAACGAGATGAACAACCTCATGGAGGTCATGGACCCCATGAGCAGGGCAAAAATCTATATCGACGATTCCAGCGGCGCAAACGTTGCGATGATCCGCAGCAAGTGCAGGCGGCTCTCCGCGCGCGCGGGGCTGGATATGATCGTCATCGACTACCTGCAGCTCATGCAGGCCAGCAGCAGCCGCAAGGACGGCAACCGCATGCAGGAGATTTCCGACATGACGCGCCAGCTCAAGCTGCTTGCGCGCGAACTCGACGTACCGATTATCCTGCTGTGCCAGCTCAACCGCGGCCCTGATACCCGTGCCGACCACAGGCCGGTCATCTCCGATCTTCGCGAGAGCGGATCCATTGAGCAGGACGCGGACATGGTCATTTTGCTCTATCGTCCCGCCGCCTATATGGACACGCAAGAATACGAGATGGGCGACAACACAAGCCAGATCATCATCGCCAAACACCGCCACGGCTCCACAGGCGTGGTCAAGCTACTCTGGCAGGGCGAATACACGCGCTTCCGCTCTATCGCGCAGGAAAACCAATAATAGATGCGCTATGGCGGGGAAAGCAGCGGCTGCGCCCGGACAAATTTGCGGAAAAGGAGTTGAGATAGATGAAAAACACAGATATGTTTGCCGATCTTACCGCCACACAGGCGTGGAAACTCTTTGCCGAGACGACCTATCCGTGGGAAGTGTTGCCGCAGATCAAGGCGTTTGTGCGCGCGCTGGGCGCTACGCTCTCGCCGCAGGAATACAATCATCCCAGTGATGAGGTTTGGATTCACAAGAGCGCGGTGCTGTACCCCAACATCTACATCGCGGGACCGACCATCATCGGCGAGGGGACGGAGGTGCGCCCCGGCGCGTTTATCCGCGGGAGTGTGCTCGTTGGCCGCGGCTGCGTGGTCGGCAACTCGACAGAGCTCAAGAACTGCATCCTCTTTGACAAGGTGCAGGTGCCGCATTACAACTATGTAGGAGACAGCATCCTCGGCCACTATTCACACATGGGTGCGGGATCGATCTGCTCCAACGTCAAGAGCGACAAGTCACTCATCACCGTACGCCTTGGTAATAACGTTCACGAGACGGGGCTGAAGAAGTTCGGCGCAATCCTCGGCGACCATGTCGAGATCGGTTGCAACAGCGTACTTAACCCCGGCACGGTCATTGAATCCTATGCCTCCGTGTATCCGCTTTCGCGCGTGCGCGGCGTGGTCAGGGCGGGGCATATCTTCAAGGCGCAGGACGACATCGTTCCGCGCAAGTAGTCACTTTAGAAAAGCCGCAGCAGGACGGGCGATGATGCCCGAAGCAAGCGCGGCTTTTTTGCGGCTTGAGGGCACGAATGGCGCGCATTTTGTGTCAAAACGGAAGCTGCTTTTTCGAAGTCGGTAGAATTGTGAAAACCTCGCAACATTCCGCACAACCCACTGCCGAGGGGCAGAAGATCGGCTATACTATGCATATGATCACGTTTCGACACCATTCCAGATTCCTCTCGTTTCGCAGACCGCAAGGCGCGGTTCCCTGCAACACGAGCGTACGGATCGAGGCCGAAATCGGCGGGGACGCGGGCGCGCACGTACAGCTGCGCTTGTATAACCAGCTGGGCGTCGAATCTTTCTTTGATTTGCATGTAGAAGGCGGGCGCGCGCACGGGGAAATCTCGATGCCTGGAGTGCCCTGCCTTGTTTGGTATTATTTCATCATCCGCACCGGCGACGGGCGCACGCAGTATTACGGCGCGGACAGCGGCGAGGGGCGCTTAGAATCCCACGCACCGCGCTCGTATCAAATCACGGTGTACGACGGCGCATTCACGACGCCCGCGCAATGGCGCGAGGGCATCGTCTATCAGATCTTCCCGGATCGGTTCCGCAGGAGCAGTTGGGAGGATTTTCGCGAACGCGCGAAGTATCACGCGAATCTGGGACGGTTTTTGCGCATACACGATCGCTGGAGCGAGGATGTTTGCTATACGCCCGGACCCGGCGCCGAGGATTATGAGCCAAACGACTTTTTCGGCGGAGACGTCAACGGCATCCGCGAAAAGCTTGGCTATCTCGCCTCGCTGGGCGTGACCGCCCTCTATCTCAATCCCGTGTTTGAGTCCGCAAGCAATCATCGCTATGACACGGCGGACTATCACCGCATCGATCCGATATTCGGCAACGAGGACGAGTTTCGCGCGCTTTGCGCGGAGGCAGGGGAAAAGGGCATCCGTATCATGCTCGACGGCGTGTTTTCGCACACAGGCGCGGACAGCCGCTATTTTGATAAATGTTCGCGCTATGAAGACGTCGGCGCTTACGAGGCGAACGACTCCCCGTATAAACGCTGGTATCGCTTTGTTGGCGACAGCAAGCAGTACGACAGCTGGTGGGGCTTTCCGAGCCTGCCAAACGTCAACGAGCTGGAGCCGAGCTATGCTGAATTTATTGCAGGTGAACACGGCGTGCTCTCGCACTGGGCGGATGTCGGCGCAAAAAGCTGGCGGCTGGACGTGGCGGACGAGTTGCCGGACGAATTCATTCGCATCCTGCGCCGCAGAATGAAGCAGAATGACCCGGAGAGTGTTTTGCTGGGCGAAGTCTGGGAGGACTGCTCCAACAAATACGGCACAGAGGGCAGGCGCGGTTATGTCAACGGCGACGAGCTGGATAGCGCCATGAACTATCCCTTCACCGAGGCCGCAATTTCGTTTTTAACCGCGCGGACGGACGCCTACGCGCTCGATCACGCGCTGCAAACCCTCAGAGAGCATTATCCAAGGCCGTTTTTCGAAGCGTGCCTGAACCTGATCAGCTCCCACGACATCATCCGCGCGGCAACCGCGCTTTCCGGCGCACCGGATCGCAACGCGGTGTCTCGCAAGCTGCAGGCGGCATACAAGCCCAACGAAGCGGATCAGCAGAAGGGTTACCTACGTCTGATTCTTGCCGCCGCGCTGCAGATGGCGCTGCCGGGCGTGCCCTGCGTCTATTATGGAGACGAGGCGGGCATGACTGGCATGAGTGATCCGTTCAACCGCGAAACCTATCCCTGGGGCGCGGAGAACGAGGCGGTATTTGCGGGATATTCCGCATTGATGCGCGCGCGCAATGAGAGCCCTGCACTCAAGCGCGGACTTTGCCGCATGGGCGCGCTCTCGCCGGAGGTGTTCGCCGTCTTGCGCTGGCTACCCGATAGCGGGGAAATGGCGCTGCTGCTGATCAACCGCTCAGAACGCGAGCAGGCGGTGACGCTGCACCCGGACGATATTCCGCAGGGCGCGGATGGCGAAAGCCCTGTCGTGCTTGATCAGACACTTGTGGATGTGCTAACGCTTGAGGAACTCACGCCGCAGGGCGGCGAGGCGCAGACCGTGCTCCCGCCGATGAGCGCAAGATTGTATTTAACCAGATAACAAAATACGCTATAAGCATGCAAACGTATGCAAGCTTTCTCAGAAGAAACGATATAGACCAAAACCAAAGCGAGGGATACCGGATGTTTCAACAGCAAAGAAGAGGAATCGACCAGCTGGGACGCACGATGCTGATTACGGCGCTTGTGCTGTCTCTCATCGGCATGCTGGTCTCCAGAACGGCCGGATGGCTGCGCATTGTGCTGAGCCTGCTCAGCGGCGCGTTGCTTGTGTTGATCGTGCTGCGCATGATGAGCAAAGACTTTAACAAGCGCTATCAGGAGAACATGAAATACCTGACCTACGAAAACGCGGTCAAGGATTGGTTTCATCGCACGTTCCGTACGAAAGGCGCAAGCGGGACATACCGCGCGCCCCGTGCAAAGAGCGGCGGCAAAAACCCGACATGGGCGGAACTCAAGCAATACAAATACCTCATCTGCCCGCAATGCGCGCAGCGTCTCCGCGTGCCGCGCGGCAAGGGGAGAATCCGCGTGACCTGCACCAACTGCGGGAACGTATTTGAAACACGCAGCTAACAAGGTTTTTTCACAGAAACGCACCGGTTTTTCTCGGAATTCCGTTGTAAAAACACTTTATTTTTCCAAAAATAGTGATATACTAGTAAAAAGCTAGTGATTAAAAGCGGCTTTTCACGAATATGATGAAGTATTAATGAAAGCTAGTGATTAAAACAGCAATACAAACATTCTTGGAGGACGAACCACATGCAGGCAACAAAAGATATGCTCATCCAGCAGGTCATTGAGCTGGACGAAGGCACCGCCGATATTCTCATGAACGCGGGCATGCATTGCCTCGGCTGTGCAATGGCGCACGGCGAGTCGATTGAACAGGCTTGCGCGGTGCACGGAATCAATTCCGACACCCTCATCGGCGACATCAACGCGTATCTCGCGGGCAAGTAATCAAGCGAGCAACAGCGGGCAAACCTGCCGCGGCATGAACCCGCGGCTTTTTTGCGCCCGTTTTTAACGAAAATGCGGGGTTGTTTCACATTCGTTCACACCCTCGTCGGAAAAAAAGCATTCTCACCAGTGCCGTAGCATGATACAATACTTTGCGGATGCAGAAAGGAAACGGCATATGTTTGGCTATATCCGTCCGCTGGAGTGCGAACTGAAGGTGCGGGAGCAGGCGGAATACCGCGGTGTTTACTGCGGCCTTTGCAAGAGCATCGGCAGGCGATACGGTCAGCTGGAACGGCTGACGCTGAGCTATGATTGCACGTTTCTTGCGCTGACATTGTTTGCCATCGGTGGGGATACAAAATTTGTCCCCGGCAACTGCGGCCCGCGCATATATCGCGGAAAGCGACCGATTGCGCAAGCGTCCCCTGTACTCGATTATGCGGCGGACGTGAATGTTCTGCTCGCGTGGTACAAGGCCGCGGACGATACCGTGGACGAGAAAAGCGCGAAAGCGGCTTTTGCGCGACTTGCGCTGCACCGTGCCTATAAAAAAGCGGTGCGGGCAAACGCAGAACTCGACAACGAGATTCGCGAGAGCATGAACACGCTGCACGCGCTGGAGCAGGAGAAGACCGCCTCGATCGATGAGCCGAGCAACGCCTTTGGCAGTCTGCTTGCGGCGGTGATTTTAAACGCGCCGACGTTACCCGAGAGCGAGAGAAAAGCCGCGCAGTGGATGTATTATAATCTCGGCAAATGGGTGTATCTCATCGATGCATGGGATGACCGCGAGAAGGACGAGAAGAGCGGCAGCTATAATCCGTTTCTGCTCACCAAAATGACCAAAGAGCAGGCGACGTTTTTACTCAACATCACGCTTAATGAGGCAAAGAAAGCCTACGACCTGCTCACGCAGCAGGCACCGCGCGGCGTGATGGATAACATCATAGAATTGGGATTGTTGCATGCGCAGGAGCGCGTGCTCGCGGGACAGGAAGGCTGCGCGGCGGGAACACCCGCACCGCAGGACGATAAAGGAGACAAGGCATGAACCCCTACAAAGTGCTCGGTGTGAGCGAAAACGCCTCGCAGGAGGAGATTCGAACGGCTTATCTGGAACTGGTGAAAAAGTACCATCCGGATAAATACACGGATAACCCCCTCAAGGAACTGGCTGGAGAGAAGCTCAAGGAGATCAATCAGGCCTATGAATTGCTCACCAAGAAGCAGACGACGACGAGCGGCAGCTATGGCTCCTCGTCCTCCGGCGCATACGGCTCCTACAACGCGGGCGGCAACTATTCGCGCCCCGGCGGCACCGCCTACAGCGGCCCGTTTGCCGCGGAGTTTGCGCGCGCACGCTCTTTTATCAACCAGAACAATCTGGACGCGGCGCAGTCGGTCTTGAACAGCGTCACCGTACACAACGCGGAGTGGAACTATCTTTCCGGCGTGATCGCCCTTCGGCAGGGATCGTATCAGCGGGCGACGGAGTGCTTTGGCCGCGCGTATGACGCAGAGCCGGACAATCCCGAATACCGCAATGCGTTTACTTCGTTGAACAATTCCGGACGCGTGTATCAGCGCGGCAACAACGGAAATATGGATGCATCGCCCTGCTGCGATGTTTGCAGCGCGCTGATGTGCCTGAATTGCTGCTGCGGAGGAGATTGCTGCTAACGCTCATCGACAAAGCCCTTCGGGATTCGCCGATGCATGATACTGTGTGAAAAAATGCCGCGAAAGCGGCATTTTTAACTAATTCGGCGAATGAATCGCCGAATTTGATTGAAGCTACAGATAGGATGTTAAGCGATCATGGAATAGAGAAATCAAATAGCGCTTTTACGGGCGCTGCTTTTTTGAATTGTATGTTGATTTAGAGAGAATCGACCGAGGATTGCACAGAGTCGATGACGATGTCGCATTGCGCCTGGATATCCAACGCCTCGAAATACTTGTTCTCCAGCGGAATCCAGCGGGTTTGAAACACCTCCAGCGCGTCTGCGCCATTTCTAGCCAGGATGCGGGAGAGTTGCAGCTGCGGATCGATTCGGCAAAACACCTTGAGGTCGTAATAGGGCGTAAGCAGCGGATGCAGGCTGTAAGCGCCTTCAACAATCACAACACGGCTGGGCGCGACGGCTACAGGCGGCAGGAGCAAATCCTCGTGGCAGTCATACTTGCGCACCTGCGCCGTTTCCCCACGCGAAGCCGGCAACAACACCTCGGCAACAAACCGCTCCGCGTCCACGTTTCCGCCGGGCTGGCTCATGCGCTCCGGCGTGCGCATATGAGGCTGGAGAAAGTAATCGTCCAGATGAAACACGGTTGCATGGAGCAGGCCGCCGAGGCGCGCCGCCATCGTGGTTTTGCCCGCGCAGCAGTTGCCGTCGATGGCGATGAGCACGCGCTCGCGTGTTTGCAGCAGGGTGGTTACGCGCGCGGCGATTTCCTGATTGGCCTCGCCGGAAAGAACAGACTGTGGTAAAGTGGACATTGGCTCTCCTTGGTTGGAACATGTTGGGCGCGAGTCATCGCGCTTGATTATTATAGCACAGTAGAATTGATCTTTTCGAATTTTGCGCGTCATCATAACTTGCATCCAACAAAAAAACCGCCCGCTTGTCTGCGGACGGCGTAAAGCACGCGTTTGATGAAACTAGAGCGTCAGATGATTTCGCTGGCGCACCCAGCGAACCGCGCCGTCCACAGGCGGGCGGTCGTTGACGCGCAGCGTGAAAAATTTCCCCTTGCGGCGGAAGAGCTCGTATTCAATCATGCGCCGATAGGTCGGCGGCGCCACCGCGGTCATGATTGAACCGGAGAGCGCAATCGATACCGTCGGCTTGAGCGAGAGCGCATCGGAAACCGCAACGATGCAGTCCGCGGCGTGGCTTGCCGCCCGCGCGGCATAGCGCAGGGCAAGCTCGTCTCCTGTTTCCACCGCGGTGAAGAACAGGCCGATGAGCTGGCGTGCGGACTCCTCGTTTTGAATGCGCGCGGCGGATGCGAGAAACGCCTCCGGTGAACGAACATCAAACAGCGTGAAATACGCGTCCTTGAGCGCGGTATACGATTTCCCGAAAAACAGATGCTGATAGACGCTGCGATAGACGAACGCCGCAATGTCAAACCCGCCGCCCGTGTCGCCGCTGAGCACACCGATTCCGCCGAACTGTACGCGGTTGCCTTCGGCATTCAGTCCCGCGCAGGTGACGCCGGAGCCTGCGGAATAGCAGATGCCGACACCGCTATCGATGCCCGCCATAACACCCAGATATCCGTCGTTGCAAACAAAGCTCTGCTGAAGGCCGCGCGCGCGCAGAGCCTCCTGTAAAGCCACCGCCTGCTCGTCATAATCCGCGCCCGCGAGCCCCAGAACCGCATCCGCCACGTGACTAAGCGCATAACCCTGTGCCTCGAGCAATTCTTCTATTTCGTTGATGAGCACGCCAGCCGCGCCGTCAAAACCGCCGGGCAGCGTCTCGTGGTTGCTTGCTCCTCCGCGGCGCGCGGCAATGACCGCGCCGGACGCATTGAGTAGACGGTATTCGGTTTTTGAATTGCCCCCGTCAACGGCCAGATAGCATCGTTTCTCGTCCATGGCAGCAGTTTCCTTGCAGCGATATATTTACTTGACTCGATTACATAAAAAAAGCGTGGCTTGCGCGTGTGTTATTGGGGTAAGAAGCGGGGCAGCAGCGAGCGGTTTTGCTCCAGCATCTCTGCCAGACACGGGGTCGCCTTGTCCAGATCAGCCGTGATGGGATTGCAGGCAAGCGCTTGCAGCGCGGTACGCCGATCCCCCGAGATTGCCGCCTGTACGGCGAGGGTTTCGTATGCTTTGACGCTGATGAGCAGCGTTTTGAGCGCTTCATTAGGCGAAACGGTCAGCGGCACGCGCGTGATCTTGTCCTTTTCGACAGAGCAGCAGGTCTCGATGACGCTGTTCTCCGGCAAAAAGTCCAGCACGCCGCGGTTTTGCACGTCGACAACATGATAGCCGGGCTGCGCGCCGGAGAGTGAGGCAATCAGCGCAACTGCCGCCTCGGAATACAGATGCCCGCCGCGCTCTGCCAGCATCGGCGGCACGGTGCGGTTGCGCTCATCCGCATAATAGGAAAGTAGGCGCGTTTCAATATCGACACAGGCTTCTCCGCGGGTTTGCGTTGCGGCTTTCTGTTCAGCCAGCTTTCGTTCATGATAGTAGAAATATTGCAGATAGTCGTTGGGGATTGCGCCCAGTAACTCAATGATCGGACGGTAGTTGGCAATCCAGGCATCCTGTTCGGCGGCCTGCGCGAGCATGTGCGGGTCAAGCAGCTGCGGCAGGACGTTTACTCCGCCGGCGTGAACCGCCGTAATCGCGCCGCAGTGGTTGAGCGAGGCTGTCTCCAGCCGCACCTGATCCATGGGCAGGCGGAGCAGCTTTGCGATGCGCTCCTGCGCGCCGATGGGTAGATTGCACAATCCAACCGCTTTGATCGGTGTATGGTTGAGTAAAAATTCGGTGACGATACCGGAAGGGTTGGAGAAGTTGACGAGCCAGGCAGAGGGCGCATAGCGTTCGATGGCATTCGCGATCTGCTGCATCTGCGGGATTGTGCGCAATGCGTTGGTAAAGCCGCCGATGCCGGTCGTCTCTTGTCCGATGAGGCCGAAGCTTAACGGAATCTTCTCGTCCCGGATACGCGCTTCGAGTCTGCCCGCGCGAATTTGCGCCACGACGAAATCCGCCCCGTCCAGCGCGCAGGAGAGATCGCTTGTGCGGGTGATGCGCGGCTCCATGTCGTTTTCGAGCAGCACGCGTTCGCAAAATTCGCCGACGATGTTGAGCCGGGATTCGTCGATATCGCTCAAACGCAGTTCGTCGAGCGGCAGAACATCCTTGCGGCGGATCAAACCCTGCATCAACTCCGGGCAATACGTGCTGCCCGCGCCAATGATCGCCAGTTTGATTCCCATATGCCGCCTCCTGTATGTCGAAAAAAAGAAGAAAAGACGATATGTTTTGTCCGGTCTCTATGTAATAATGCGTTGCGTGAATCAATTCGCGTGATGATAAGTATATCACAGTTCATTTTTCGGTGGCTATCATTATCTTGTAAAATTTGGTGTTTTTTAGAAGAAAATTGCATTGTAATTCGACATTGCGGGTAAGAAAGAGCAAAGTGAATGTAACACAATTTAAATGAGCGTCAGCATGCATCTTTACCTGAACCTAGAAGGGTTAAAGAAACGCTGCACAGCGAGAACCAATTCTTGTGATGATGGCATTGTGTTTCCCGCAGGCATGCTGCTATACTGAAAAACGATGTAACACGGTCGAATCGGGATTTGTGCAGAATCTCGCCGGAAGAACGCCAAAAAACCATAGACACGCGCTGAATTTTGGGTATAATTAAAATGTTACATAGCAACATTATGTTTTCGAACTGAACGGCGTCAGACCGCAATCACACATTTTCAAGGTTAACACAAGTAACTGAAAACGAATCACTTGTATAGATGACATAAAAATTCGGCTGCACGATCACGCGGCGGGATCTATTTGTTTACATGCATCGCGAAATCGATTACGCAATGCGCGGGGAAAAACGTGTGAATTGCGTTGAACAACCTGCGTGTAAAACAGAAGCGTTTTGTCGAGAAAACCTTGGTAATACCTTTCAAATAGATGCATTGGTGTTGCAAAACAAACACATATGCCTATATTGATAGCCGATATTGTAAAAAAGTTTTCAATTATCTTTATTCTGGCTCTTTTCTTCTGTCCAGAAGTATAGTAGAATAAGTTGTACGGTTCTTCCGAGTACCAGTGAGGACAGAGCCAATTACGCAGGGCACATTGCCTGCGCTACCCCTGTGGACACGCTTTAATCCAATCAAAGCGTCCACTGTTGACATCAGTTGGAGGAGAGAGAACGAATATGGACATTGGAGCAAGCATCAAGAGACTTCGCAAGTCCCATGGCGAAACGCAGCAGCAGCTGGGTGAATCTGTGGGCGTCGTGCAGCAATCCGTTGCCGCATGGGAATCCAACCGTTGTATGCCGGATATCGCATCCCTTGTGGCGATTGCGACCCACTACAACACCTCGACCGACAGCATTCTCGGTTTGACCGAGGAGCCGAGCTACTTGTTCGACACGGAAGGTATGCAGTCGTACCGTAACGACGTTGCCCTTGCCGACCGTCTGCCGAACGAGATCCGCGAAGGCGTGCTGGCGCTCATCCGCCTCGAGCGCGTCAAATACGGCCGCTGAACAAAGATTGCCCTCCGCCGGCCTGGGGGGAGGGCTAGAAACGCAACACAGCAAACATCCCAAGACCTTTAAACAGGAAACAGACCACAGCACAAGCATCCGGCATCCGGCTGCTGGTAAAAGGTTTGTTTCCTGTTTGTTTTTCAAGGTGCGATTGATCGACTGGATCAGGTCGTGTTCTGTTGAATGTATTTTATGAGAATGCGGGCATATAGCGCTGGCATATATTATAATAAGAAGACCAACACGCATATCGCAATTTGCCGTGCATAGGCAGATACATTATGCAAAAGGGTTGCATCACGCAATTTGATCATATATAATGCACATAGATCGTTTCTTGTGTTCAACTCTCAAACTTTATGAGGTGAATTATGGATTACAAAGCCATAGCGGATCAGGTGGGGCCGCGCATCGGCGCCACGCAGGAGTGGATTTTTCATGTTCTGCGCGAGGGCATCATCGGCGGAAAACTGCCGGGCGGCATGCAGCTCAAGCAGGACGAGATCTCCGCGGCGCTCAACGTCAGCCACATTCCGGTGCGCGAGGCGCTCAGGAGACTAGAAGCGCAGGGCCTCGTCCGCATCCACGCAAACCGCGGCGCGGCGGTGACGGAGCTCACACGCAGCGAACTGCTGGATATGATGGAGGTGCGCGCGACGCTCTCTGTCATGATGATGCGCGGCAGCGCGCCGATGTTGACGAAGACGGATTTTGACGCGATGGAAGACATCGTGCGCCAGCAGCGGGAGACCTCGGTAGAGGACATCGTCCGCTCTGAGGAGCTCAACTACAAGTTCCACGAGATCTTGACCTCCCACGCAAAGAACTCGATGGCAAACCTATTGCTCGAACTGGTGCATGCCAATATCGATCGGTATCTGCGCTCGAATTTCTACGGCTCTGCGCAAACGCGCGAGGTTTCGATCAACGAGCACGAGGCAATCATCATGACCTGCCGCGAGGGGGATTTTGAAAGCGCCTGCAATCTGCTGCGCGACCACATCCTCAACGCAAAACAGTTCATCCCGAATTCGATGAAATAATCAAAAACTATCATCTCAAAAACAGGTTCCCCACGGAGCCTGCTTTTTTTGTGCGAATCGATTTATTGAAACTTAACCAACGCAGATGCGCAATTTATTCGTGCAATTCGATCTATAGTATTCCGATCACAGCGGGTGCGCTATATATAAGAAAGAGAAGCCGAAGGGAAGTGTTTTTAAGAGGGAATTAATGGGAAAACGGCTATATAAGCTGATAAAAGGCGCTCGAATGCGGTGTTGCGCAGGAGAAAGAAGTGTGATATACTCCTCAGGCGTGAAAAACCGCAAAAAACGTTGGATTCGTCTAAAAATCGGACGTAAAATTGCGCAAAACGCCAAAGGCACCCATCCAAGCGAAAAATGCCCGATTGCGGGCAAATCATGCAAGGCAACAATCGTCGAAATTTGTTGCGGAATTCTTAAAATTCTTCTTGCAATCCCTTTCCCAACCGTGTAAAATAAACCTGTTCGCGCCGCAAAGGCTATGTTTTTGCGCGTGAAGTGGATGAACGGGAGGTTGCCGGTTCTGCCATCCGGGTAATTCTCGCTCAGACCCAACGTCCGCACCACGGGCGAGGGTGAGTCTACAGGGCAATTCGTGTAAGTCCCGAACGAGTATAGCGCACAGCCGAGAGGCTGGGCCTGCCTTATGAAGAAGGAAACACACGGCTTTGTGTACCGCCCCAATTACGAAGGAGGATATCAATAACATGGCAAACAGAATTCGTATTAAGCTCAAGGCGTATGAAAGCTCTCTGATCGACCAGAGCGCGGAGAAGATCGTTGAAACCGCCAAGAGAACCGGCGCGCAGGTCAGTGGCCCGATTCCCCTGCCCACTGAGAAGGAAATCGTAACCATTCTGCGTGCGACCCACAAGTATAAGGATTCCCGCGAACAATTCGAGATGCGCACACACAAGCGCCTGATCGACATTCTCCAGCCGTCTTCCAAGACCGTTGACGCGCTGATGAAGCTTGATCTGCCCGCCGGTGTCGACATCGAGATCAAACTGTAACCAACCGGAGGTAAACATGAAGAAAGCCATTTTGGGCAAAAAGATCGGTATGACGCAGATGTTTCGAGCTGACGGTACCATGATCCCCGTAACAGTCATCGAAGCCGGTCCCTGCCCCGTCATCCAAAAGAAGACCGTCGGGACGGACGGATACGAAGCTGTTCAGGTAGGCTTCAGCGAGTTGCGTGAAAAGCTCTCCAATAAGCCGAGAACGGGGCATTTTGCCAAAGCGGGCGTGAAACCCCTCCGTTATATGAGAGAGTTCAAGCTCGACGACGCGAACAGCTATCAAGTCGGCCAGGTCATCAAAGCAGACCTGTTCACCGAAGGCGACAAGATCGACGTGCGCGGCGTGAGCAAGGGCAAAGGTTTCCAGGGCGTCATCAAGCGTTGGAATCAGGCGCGCGGCAAAATGACGCACGGCTCGCACTTCCACCGCAGCCCGGGTTCCATGAGTGCAAACTCCAGCCCGTCGCGCGTATTCAAGCACAAGAACCTTCCCGGCCACATGGGCAACGAAACCGTCACCGTGCAAAACCTTGAGGTTGTGCGCGTGGACGCAGAACGTAACCTGCTGCTCGTTAAGGGCGCGGTACCCGGCCCGAAGGGCGGCCTCGTTTCCGTAACGAGTACCGTGAAGTAAGGAGGAGCAAGAGAATGCCTAAAGTAGCAATTGTCGATATCACCGGCAAGAAGGTCGGCGAATACGAGCTCTCCGAAAACACTTTTGGACAGCCTGTCAACCAATTTGTACTCCACGAGGTCGTCAAGGCGCATCTGGCCAACTGCCGTCAGGGCACGCAGAGCGCCCTCACCCGTGCGGAAGTCTCCGGCGGCGGCATCAAGCCCTGGCGCCAAAAGGGCACCGGCCGTGCCCGTCAGGGTTCCACGCGTTCGCCCCAGTGGCGTCACGGCGGCGTGGTGTTCGCACCCAAGCCCCGCGACTACTCCATCCGCGTCAACAAAAAGGTCAAGCGCGTCGCTATGAAGTCCGCGCTTTCCGGCAAGGTTCTCGATAACGAACTCGTTCTCTTCAACGAGCTGAACCTCAAGGCCGCCAAGACCAAAGAGATGATCAAGGTTCTCGAAGCCATCCAGGCAAAGCAGGCCCTCATCGTCCTGCCGGAACCCAACGCCGTTGTGGAGCGCGCTGCGCGCAACATCCCCGGCATCAAGACCACGCTGGTTGGCACCCTGAACACGTACGAGATTCTCAAGTACAAGGTGCTGATCCTCACTGAGGAATCGGCCAAGAAGATCGAGGAGGTGTACGCGTAATGAAGAGCGCCTATGACATCATCAAAAAGCCGGTTCTGACCGAAAAGAGTTACGATCAGTTCGCGAGCAAGACGTATACATTCGAAGTGGAAAAGACCGCCAACAAGATCGAGATCAAGAAGGCAGTCGAAGAGATCTTCGGTGTGGAAGTTGAAAGCGTGCATACCATCAACCGCGACGGCAAAATGCGCCGCCAGGGCAACACTTCCGGCCGCACGCCGAGCAGCAAAAAGGCCTATGTGAAGCTCAAGGAGAACTCCAAAGGCATTGAGTTCTTCGACAGCATCTCGCAGTAAGGGGAGGACGAACCATGGGTATCCGTAAGATCAATCCGATCACGCCGGGCCAGCGTTTCATGACGGTTTCTACTTTTGAAGAGATCACAAGAAAAACGCCGGAACGTTCGTTGCTCGAAGATAAGAAAAAACACGCCGGCCGCAACGTTACCGGCAAGATCACCGTCCGCCACCAAGGCGGCGGCGCGCGCCAGAAGTACCGTATCATCGACTTCAAGCGCAACAAGGACAACGTCCCCGCGAAGGTCTTCTCTGTTGAGTATGACCCCAACCGCTCGGCGAACATCGCGCTGCTTCACTACCTCGATGGCGAGAAGCGCTATATCATCGCTCCGCTCGGCCTCAAGGTTGGCGACATGATCGTCTCCGGCGAGTCTGCTGATATCAAAGTCGGCAACGCACTCCCGATCGCGAACATCCCTGTCGGCACGATGATCCACTGCATCGAGCTCAAGCCCGGCAAGGGCGCGCAGCTGGTCCGCTCCGCGGGCAACGCGGCGCAGCTCATGGCAAAGGAAGGCGCGTATGCGCAGGTCCGTCTGCCCAGCGGTGAAGTCCGCCTGATCCCGATGAACGCGAAAGCCACCATCGGCCAGGTCGGCAACATCGACCACGCCAACATCCAGATCGGTAAAGCAGGCCGCAAGCGCCACATGGGCGTCCGCCCGACCGTTCGCGGCAGCGTCATGAACCCCTGCGACCATCCGCACGGCGGCGGCGAAGGCAAGAGCCCGATCGGCAAGCCCGGCCCGGTTACCCCGTGGGGCAAGCCGGCACTCGGTTACAAGACGCGCAAGCATAAGAATCCGACCAATAAGTACATCGTGCGCCGCGGCAACAGCGGCGGTAAGTAACGGGAAGAGGAAGGAGATATACTATGAGCAGATCGATTAAAAAAGGCCCGTTCATTAGCGAGCGCCTGCTCGGGCGCATCGAAGCACTGAACGCGAGCGGAAAAAAGACGGTCGTCAAGACGTGGTCTCGCGCCTCTACCATCTACCCGCAGATGGTTGGTCATACCATCGCGGTGCATGACGGCAAAAAACACGTGCCGGTGTACGTCACCGAGGAAATGGTCGGCCATAAGCTTGGCGAATTCGCGCCGACGCGTACGTTCAGAGGACACAGAGGCTCCGAAAAGTCCTCTTCTGCAAGGTAAGGAGGAACGAAGCAAAATGGCAACAAGAATGAGAGAAAAGTCGGCCAAACGTGCGGCAAACGCCGACAAGCGCCCGCACGCGACCGCAAAATACATTCGAATCTCTTCGCGCAAGGTGAAGGCCGTCATTGACCTGATCCGCGGCAAGAGCGTCAGAGAAGCCGAAGCCATCCTGCTCTATACGCCGAAAGCGGCAACCGAGCCGGTTGCAAAACTGCTCAAGAGCGCGATTGCGAATGCGGAAAACAACCTCGACCTCAACCGCGAAGAGTTGATCGTCGCCGAGATTTACGCAAACCAGGGTCCGACCCTGAAGCGTTTCCGGCCGAGAGCGCATGGCCGCGCGAGTGCAATCCGCAAGCGCACGAGCCACATCACTGTCGTGCTGGATCAGGCGAAGTAAGGAGGAGATGAACAATGGGTCAAAAAGTTAATCCGAACGGGTTCCGCGTTGGTGTCATCAGAGACTGGAACACCCGCTGGTACGCCTCCAAGAAGGATTTCGCCGATTTCCTCGTCGAGGACCACAAGATCCGCGACTTCGTGAAGAAGAAGTACTATCTGGCCAGCATTTCGCGCATCGAGATTGACCGCGCGGCTGGCAAGATCACCGTGAGCATCTTCACCGCACGTCCCGGCCTTCTCATCGGCAAGGGCGGCACGGGCATCGAAGTGATCAAGGAAGACATCAAAAAGGCAGTTGGCAAGGACGCGAGCGTCAACATCATGGAAATCCGTGATGCCGATGCAGACGCACAGCTGGTTGCAGAAAACATCGCATCGCAGCTTGAGAAGCGCATCAGCTTCCGCCGCGCCATGAAGCAATCCATGGGCCGCGCGATGCAGAAGAACAGCGTAAAAGGTATCAAGCTCATGGTCTCCGGCCGTCTCGGCGGCGCGGAAATCGCAAGAAGCGAAGGATACCATGACGGTTCCATCCCGCTGCAGACCATGCGTGCGGACATCCAGTACGGCTTTGCGGAAGCGAAGACCACCTACGGCCGCATCGGCTGCAAGGTCTGGATCTACAAGGGCGAGCTGCTCGGCAAGCGCGGTGCTTCCGACAGGCGTGAGGAAGGGGGCAAATAACCATGTTGATGCCGAAAAGAGTCAAGCGTCGCAGAGTATTCCGCGGCCGCATGAAAGGTAAAGCCACCCGTGGCAACACGATCACCCAGGGCGAATACGGCCTGGTTGCGCTGGAGCCCCATTGGGTCACAAGCCAGCAGATTGAAGCCGCCCGTGTCGCGCTCACGCGCTACATCAAACGCGGCGGTCAGGTCTGGATCAAGATCTTCCCCGACAAGCCCGTCACCGAAAAACCCGCCGAGACCCGCATGGGCAGCGGCAAAGGCTCCCCGGAATACTGGGTTGCCGTCGTGAAGCCGGGCCGCATCCTCTTTGAGATTGCTGGAGTTGAACAGGAGGAAGCTTACGAAGCGCTTCGCCTTGCAATGCACAAACTCCCGCTCAAGTGCAAAGTAATCAAGAAGGAAACCGTAAAGGGTGGTGAAACCGATGAAGGCAAATAAGTTTCGCGATATGACCAACGATGCGCTTGCTGCTCAGGAAAAAGAGCTCAAGAGCGAGCTGTTCAACCTTCGCTTTCAGTCGGCTACCGGCGGTCTTTCGAACCCCAACCGCATCAGCGAGTGCAAGAAAGACATTGCCAGAGTAAAAACGATCATTCGTGAGCGCGAGCTTGCGAAGGCAGCCGAGTAACGGGAAGGAGGACAGAACAGATGGAAGAAAGAGGCTACAGAAAGACCCGTATCGGCGTGGTCGTCAGTGATAAAATGGACAAGACCGCCGTTGTCGCCATTAAGACCAAAGTTCGCCACCCGTTGTATGGCAAGATGGTCAACCGCACCCGGAAATTTAAGGTTCATGACGAAGAGAACCTGTGCGGCATCGGCGATACCGTTAAGATTATGGAAACGCGCCCCATCAGCAAAGACAAACGGTGGCGCCTCGTCGAGATCGTCGAGAAGGCGAAGTAAGGACTGGAGGAACTGGGAATATGATTCAACCGCAAACCAGATTAAAGGTCGCGGACAACAGCGGCGCGAAAGAGATCATGTGCATTCGCGTACTGGGCGGTTCCTACCGTAAGTCCGCCAATATTGGCGACGTCATCGTGGCCAGCGTCAAGTCCGCATCGCCGGGCGGCGCGGTCAAGAAGAAGGATGTCGTTCGCGCGGTTGTCGTGCGTACGGTGTCCGGCATTCAGCGTCCGGACGGAAGCTATATCCGTTTCGACGACAATGCAGCCGTCATTATTAACGACCAGAAGCAGCCCCGCGGCACCCGTATCTTTGGGCCCGTGGCGCGTGAACTGCGTGAGAAGGACTACATGAAAATCGTGTCCCTCGCACCGGAAGTACTGTAAAGGAGGAGCATGACATGAACAGCTTAAACGTCAAAAAAGGCGATACCGTCGTTGTCATCTCCGGAAAAGACAAGGGCAAGAAGGGCAAGATCATGGTGGCACAGCCCGATAACGAACGCGTGATCGTGCAGGGCGCCGCAATGGTGACCCGCCACATCAAGCCCCGCAAGCAGGGTCAGCCCGGCGGCCGCATCGAGAAGGAAGGCCCGATCCATGCGTCTAACGTCATGCTGGTCTGCCCGAAGTGCGACAAGCCCACCCGCATCGCCCACAAGCTCAAGGAAGTTGAGATTTCCGGCGAGAAGAAACAAAAGAGCGTCCGCGTTTGCAAAAAGTGCGGTAAAGTCATCGAGTAAGGCGGAAGGAGGAACTGACAAGTGGCAACAAAGAAAGACATTGAAACCGTAACAGACGCCGTTGAAGCAGCAGCCGAAACGGTCGTCGAAGAAGTGAAGAAAGCCGCGAAAAAGGCAGCTCCCAAGGCCGCCGAAGCCGCAGAAACCGTCGAAAAGGCCGTGAAGAAAACCGCTAAGGCAGCTGTTGAAACCGTTGAAAAAGCGGCGGAAGCAGTCACCGAAGCGGCAGTCGAAACGGTTGCCAAGGCAGCAGGCGCCGTCAAGGAAGCCGCAGCCAAGGTAGAGAAGAAGGCGGAAGCCGCCGCGAAACCCGCCGCCAAAAAGGCGAAGGGCGTGCAGGCTGAAATGAAGAAGCTCGAAGGCATTCCGCGTCTCAAGCAGCGCTTTCTCTCTGAGATTGCGCCCGCGATGAAGACAAAGTTTGGCTATGAGAACGTGATGCAGATTCCGTACCTTGAGAAGGTCGTTATCAACATGGGCCTTGGTTCCGACAAGGAAAACCCCAAGGGCATCGAAGCGGCCATCAAGGAACTCAGCACCATTGCCGGCCAGAAAGCGGTCGCAACCCGCGCCAAGAAGAGCGTCGCGAACTTCAAGGTTCGTGAAGGCATGACCATCGGTGCGAAGGTCACCCTCCGCGGCGATCGGATGTACTATTTTGTCGACAAGCTCTTCAACATCGTCCTGCCTCGCGTTCGCGACTTCCGCGGCGTTTCCGACAAGGCGTTTGACGGGCGCGGCAACTACGCCCTCGGCCTCAAGGAACAGCTGATCTTCCCGGAGATCAACTACGACGACGTCGACAAGGTGCGCGGCATGAACATCGTGTTCGTCACGAGCGCCAACACCGACGAAGAATGCAAAGAGCTGCTCACCCAGCTCGGCATCCCGTTTGTGCAGGGTTGATAAGGGAGGAAAGCAAAAATGGCTAAGACAAGCATGAAGTTAAAGCAGGCGCGCGAGCCGAAGTTCAGCACACGCGGCTACACCCGCTGCCGCATCTGCGGCCGTCCGCACTCGGTTCTGCGCAAGTATGGCGTCTGCCGCATTTGCTTCCGCGAACTGGCGTATAAGGGCGAAATCCCCGGCGTACGCAAGGCAAGCTGGTAAAGGAGGAAACGAACATGACAGATACCATTGCCGATATGCTCACCCGTATCCGCAACGCACTGATTGCGAAGCATGAATCCGTTGAGATCCCCGCTTCCACGATGAAGAAGGCCATCGCGCAGATTCTCGTGGATGAAGGATACATCAAGAGCTTTGAAGTCATTGCAGACGCAGAGAAGAAGACGATCCGTGTTCAGCTCAAGTACGGCGCAAACAAGCAGCGCGTCATCGTCGGCATCAAGCGCATCTCCCGCCCCGGACTTCGCGTTTACGCGCGTAAGGACGAAATGCCCAAGGTCCTTGGCGGCCTCGGCATTGCAATTGTTTCCACCTCCCGCGGCGTTATGACCGATCGGGAAGCGCGCAAACAAGGCGTTGGCGGCGAAGTGCTGGCCTACGTTTGGTAATCAAAAAAGGGCGGATGCCTCGTTTTTCAGCCAGACTGCCGCAAGGCAGAGACTGAGAAACGGACGTCCGCGCCTACATGATATGACTAAGAAGGAGAAATCAACATGTCTCGTATCGGAAAACTTCCGGTCAGTATTCCTGCCGGAGTGACAATTACGGTCGAAGACGGCAACGTCGTCACCGTAAAGGGTCCGAAAGGCACGCTCAGCGAGAAAGTCTCTTCCGAGATGGTTCTTGAGCAGGATGCCGGCGTACTCTATGTCAAACGTCCCAGTGACGACAAACGCCATCGCTCGTTGCATGGCCTGACCCGCACGCTCATCAACAATATGGTTGTGGGCACGACCGCCGGCTACGAAAAGAAGCTGGAGATCGTCGGCGTCGGCTACAAGGCGCAGCCACAGGGCGCAGGCCTTGTGATCAACGTCGGTTACTCCCACCCTGTGAATTTCCCGGCGCCCGCCGGCATCACCTTTGATGTCCCCGCGCCCACAAAGATCACGGTGAAGGGCATCGATAAGCAGAAGGTTGGCCAGGTGGCCGCCGATATCCGCGCGGTGCGTAAGCCTGAACCCTACAAGGGCAAAGGCATTCGCTATGAGAACGAGGTCGTTCGCCGCAAGGAAGGCAAGACCGGTAAGTAAAGCAGGAAGGAGTGACGAAAGATGTTTAACAAGATCGATAAAAACGCGATTCGCGAAGGCCGTCATTACCGCATGCGTAAGAATATCGTGGGCAATGCAGAACGTCCCCGTTTGAACGTTTACCGCAGCACCACGCACATCTACGCGCAGGTGATTGACGACACCGTTGGAAACACCTTGGTCGCAGCTTCCACGCTGGACGCCGACATCAAGGGCAAGCTGGAGGGCAAGAGTAAGGTCGAACAGGCCGCTCTCGTTGGCGAACTCGTCGGCGCACGCGCCAAGGCGAAGGGGGTCTCCAAGGTCGTGTTCGACCGTGGTGGTTACCTCTACACCGGACGCGTTGCCGCACTCGCGGACGGCGCTCGCAAAGCCGGGCTGGACTTCTAAGGAGGAACGAACATGCAAAATAACAGGAGATTCGAAAAAGAGCCCAGCGAATTCAAAGAGCGCCTGGTTTCCATCAACCGCGTTGCGAAGGTCGTTAAGGGCGGTAAGAACTTCCGGTTCACCGCGCTGATGGTCGTTGGTAACGAAAAAGGGAAAGTCGGCGTCGGCCTCGGCAAAGCGGCTGAAATTCCCGAGGCAGTTCGCAAGGGTGTTGAAGACGCGAAGCGTCATATGGTCGATGTCCCCATCGTGGGCACGACGATTCCCCACGCCGTAGAGGGCAGATTCGGCAAAGGCCATGTTCGCATGCTGCCTGCCGAAGAAGGTACCGGCGTTATCGCGGGCGGACCCGCGCGTGCAGTGCTCGAAATGGTCGGCATTCACGACATCCGCACGAAGTCCTATGGTTCTAACAATCCCAGCAACTGCGTGAAAGCCACGATCGAAGGTCTGAGTCAGCTTCGAACCGCGGAGCAGATTGCCAAAGCCCGCGGCAAGTCCGTGGACGAGATCCTGGGTTAAGGAGGACGCTACAATGGCGAAAGCAAAAGCGGCGGAGGCCACAAAACTCAAGATAACGCTCGTAAAGAGCCCGATCGGCTGCCTGAAAGATCAGCAGGCTACGGTCGTCGCGCTGGGTCTAAAAAAGCTCCACAGCACCGTTACCCAGCCGGATAACGCCTGCACGCGCGGCATGATCTTTAAGGTCAAGCACCTGATCACGGTGGAAGAAGTTTAAGGCAGGAGGACGTGCATCATGAAACTCCATGAATTATCGCCCGCCCCCGGGTCGGTCAAAGCCCCGAAGCGCATCGGTCGCGGTACCGGAAGCGGCATGGGCAAGACCTCCACGAAGGGACACAAGGGTCAGAAAGCGCGCGGCAGAAGCAAGAAGAACGGTTTTGAAGGCGGCCAGATGCCGTTGACGCGCCGTTTGCCCAAGCGCGGCTTTACCAATATCTTTGGAAAAGAATACACAATTATCAACGTTTCCGACCTCGACGGGTTGGAGAACGGCACCGTAGTGACGGCTGAACTGCTGAAGAAATCCGGCATGATCAGCAAGATCGAAAAGGACGGCCTGAAGGTTTTGGGCGGCGGCGAGCTGACGAAGAAACTGGACGTTAAAGCGGCAAAGTTCTCGCAAACCGCACAGACTGCAATTAAGGCTGCTGGCGGAAGTGTTGAGGTGGTCGGCTAATGTTCCAGACATACATCAACGCGTTTAAGATCAAAGAGATCCGCAAGAAGATGCTCATCACCCTCTTGCTGATTGTGGTCTACCGGCTCGGGAGTTTCATCCCGATTCCGGGAGTCAATACGGAGCTCCTCAAGAGCGCCGTATCGCAATACGACATTCTCGGCTTCCTCGACCTGCTCACGGGTAGCTCGTTTAGTCAGTTTACGATCTTTGCGATGGGTATTTCGCCCTATATCAACGCGTCGATTATCATCCAACTGCTCACGATCGCGATTCCCTCGCTGGAGCGTCTGAGCAAGGAGGAGGATGGACGTGCCAAGATCGAAAAGATCACCCGCTACGTCGGTATCGTGCTGGCGATGGTGCAATCCATCGGTATCTTCATTGGCCTCGGCACGCAGTACCTTGTGGACTCCAGCTGGTTGACTTATGCCACAATCGGCATTTGCTCGACCGCCGGCACCGCATTCCTGATGTGGCTTGGCGAGCGTATTACAGAAAACGGCGTCGGCAACGGCGTTTCGATGTTGATCTTTGCATCCATCGTTTCGCGCGTACCCAAGACGTTTATCTCCCTCGGCCAGCAGCTGTTTGTGGGCACGCTTCCCATCTGGGAATTGCTCCTGCTCGGCATCCTGGTCGTCGGCCTCATCACGCTGGTAACACATGTGGATCAGGCGCAGCGCCGCATCCCCGTGCAGTATGCCAAGCGCGTGGTTGGCCGCAAGATGTATGGCGGGCAGAGCACCTACCTGCCGATCAAGGCGAACTCCAACGGCGTTCTGCCGCTGATCTTCGCGCTTACGTTCCTCCAGTTCCCGGGCATGATTGCCCAGTTCTGGCCGAACAGTTCGTTCTACGCGTTCTATCAAACGTACATGGGCACGAACAGCGCGATCTACTACATCATCTATGCGCTCCTGATCATCGGTTTCGGGTTCTTCTATTCGAGCGTGACGTTCAATCCGATCGAAATGTCGAAGAATCTTCAGCAGAACGGCGGCTTCATTACGGGCATTCGCCCCGGCAAGCCGACGAGCGATTACCTGGGCAAGATCGCCGGACGGCTCACGCTGTTTGGTTCGCTCTTCCTCGCGGTGGTTGCGATTCTGCCCCAGCTGGCGATGCGCGGCATGGCAGAGAGCAGTGCGTTTGGTGCAACCAGCGTGCTGATCATGGTCAACGTTGCCCTCGAGACGACGAACCAGCTCGAAAGCCACATGCTCATGCGCCACTACAAGGGCTTCCTCAATTAACAAACGCGTGGCCGGCATAGGCTGACTGCAAACTTTACAAGCGGATTCGGGCGTGCCGGTTTTCTGCCGGCGCGCCGGTTCCGCGGAGTTGCGGACAAAGACTGTGGGCCGCATAACGGAACAAGCAGAGATTCGAGCAATCGCACGAAAGCGCGCTTAGACCGGAGGAAACGCGATGAAACTCATCTTTTTAGGCCCGCCGGGCGCGGGCAAGGGCACGCAGGCAGTCAAGATTGCCCAGTCGTTCCAGATAGCGCATATTTCGACCGGGGACATGCTCCGCGCCGAGATGCGCGAAGGAACCCAGCTTGGCAATGAGGCAAAGAGCCTGATCGAACGCGGCGAGCTGGTGCCGGACGACGTCATCCTCGGGATGGTGAAAAACCGCATCCAGAAAGAAGACTGCAAAAACGGTTTTCTCTTTGACGGATTCCCGCGCACGATTGCGCAGGCCGAAGCGCTGGAAGCAATCAGCGCAATCGACTACGTGATCAACCTCGATGTCCCGGCTGAAACGCTGATTAAGCGGATCAGCGGACGGAGAATGTGCGCAAGTTGCGGTGCCGGATATCATGTGTCCACGTATGCGGGCGAAACCTGCAAATGCGGCGCGGCGCTGTATCAGCGCGAGGACGACAAGGAAGACACCGTGCGAAACCGCCTTGTGGTCTACGAGCGCTCAACAAAGCCCCTGATCGAGTATTACACGAACAAGGGTCTGCTCCACACGGTGAATGGCAACGCGGATATCGAACAAGTCGATGCTGCGATCCGCGCGGTGTTCGCAAAATGAGCGGGATCACGATTAAGTCCGCCTCCGACATCGAAAAGATGGATGAAGCGGGACGCATTGTAGAGGAAACGCTCAATCTTCTTGCCACGTCCGCCGAAATCGGTATGACGACGCAGGAACTCGATGACATTGCGGCTTCCTATATTAAGAGCCGCGGCGCAGAAGCCTCTTTTCTGAACTACAACGGTTATCCGAGGAGCATCTGCACCTCGATCAACGAACAGGTGGTTCACGGGATTCCCGGCAAGTACCGCCTCAAGGACGGAGATGTTCTTTCTCTGGACGTGGGCGCCTACAAAAACGGGTTTCACGGAGACGCAGCGCGAACGGTGCTCATCGGCAACGTGCCCGAAGAGACACAGAAGCTCGTTCAAGTGACAAAGGAATGCTTTTTCGAAGGCATCCGCTTTGCAAAGGCGGGCTACCGCATCTCGGACATCGCAAAAGCGATTCAGGCGCACGCAGAGAGCCACGGCTACGGCGTGGTGCGAGATCTGGTCGGCCACGGAATCGGGCGGCAGATGCACGAAGACCCCGAGGTGCCAAACTTCTGGGACGCGGTGCACTTCGGTCGGGGCGTCAGGCTAACAGCCGGCATGACAATCGCAATCGAGCCGATGATCAACATGGGCACGGCGCGGGTGTTACAACTGGAAGATGGTTGGACGGTCGTCACGGCGGACGGAAAACCTTCCGCGCACTATGAAAACACGGTATTGATCACCGAGGGCGAGCCTAAGCTTTTGACCCTGCACGAGGAGGAAGAAGGCGCATGAACGAACCGGTGATCGGACGCGTATGCACATCCCGTGCCGGACATGATAAAGGCCGTGCTTTTCTCATCGTCGGTATATGCGACGAAAACCATGTGCTGCTGAGCGACGGAGAAACGCGGAAACTCTCGCGGCCGAAGAAGAAAAAACTGACGCATTTGCACATTGAGCCCCGAAAAGCGGCAGAAATTGCGAAAATGTTCGAAGAAAGTAAAGAAATACTGGACGCGGACGTACGAAAAGCGTTACAATTATTCGGTTACAACAACGGTTGAGTCTCGCGATAGATTACGCGCGAAAAGAAGACTCGCAAATCCGTTTTGAAACAGACAAATTAGGAGGGATAGCTTGTCAAAACAGGACGTTATTGAAGTAGAAGGTGTCGTTTCGGATTCCTTCCCGAACGCTATGTTCGAGGTGAAACTGACGAACGGACACAAGATACTTGCAACGATTTCGGGGAAGCTTCGAATGAATTTCATTCGAATCCTGCCGGGTGACAAGGTCACCGTGGAGCTCTCTCCGTATGATTTGTCACGCGGGCGTATCACCTGGCGCGGCAAGAGCTGATTTTAAAAAAATGCGACACCCGTCTTTGAAGCAGATTGTTCAACCGAACGAGATTTAAAAAACGGGCAAAGCTTTTTAGAAAAATGATTTTTTGACGATAGGAAGCGAAAGGAGAACCACCATGAAAGTAAGACCGAGTGTGAAACCCATTTGCGAGAAGTGCAAGATCATCAAACGCAAAGGCCGCATCATGGTTATCTGCGAAAACCCCAAGCATAAGCAGAAGCAGGGCTGAATCCGGAACAATACCGCTGGAGCGGCTGCGTGAGCTGGATGGTTGATCTTGTGCTTGCGTTTCCGGCGGATGCTGATATACAACACTATTCATGATTATTACGGAGGTAAAGGAACGATATGGCACGTATTTCTGGCGTTGACCTTCCCAGAGACAAACGGATCGAATACGGTTTGACCTATATCTATGGGATCGGCCACAAGACCGCTTTGGAAATATTGTCCGCGACCGGTGTCGACCCCGACATCCGCGTCCGCGACCTGGCAGAAAGCGACGTCTCTAAGCTTAGGGACTACATCGACAAAAACGTCAAGGTGGAGGGCGATCTTCGCCGCGAAACCTCGATGAACATCAAGCGGCTGATTGAAATCGGCTGCTACCGCGGCGTGCGGCACCGTAAAGGTTTGCCGGTTCGTGGGCAGAGCACCAAACAGAACGCTCGTACGCGCAAGGGACCCAAGCGCTCGCAGAGCGGCAAGAAACGGTAAGGAGGAATAGCGATTATGGCAGCAGTAAAGCAAGTGAAGAAAACCGCCAGCACGCGCAAGCGCCGCGAGCGCAAGAACATTGAGCGCGGGGCAGCGCACATCCGCTCCTCCTTCAACAACACCCTTGTGACCATCACCGACCTGCAGGGCAACGCCCTGAGCTGGTCGAGCGCGGGTTCGCTCGGGTTCCGCGGTTCGAAGAAGTCCACGCCGTTTGCAGCGCAGATGGCGGCGGAAACTGCCGCGCGCGGTGCGATGGAGCACGGACTCAAGACCGTTGAGGTCTATATCAAAGGGCCTGGCTCCGGCCGTGAGTCGGCAATCCGCGCCCTGCAGACCGCAGGCCTGGATGTCAACATGATCAAGGACGTGACGCCCATCCCCCACAATGGATGCCGCCCGCCCAAACGCAGAAGAGTTTAAGGAGGGAAAAGCGATATGGCAAGATATACCGGTTCCGTCTGCAGGCAGTGCCGCAGAGAAGGCGTCAAGCTTTTCCTCAAAGGCGATCGCTGCTTTTCCGAAAAGTGCGCGGTGAGCAAACGCCACACACCCCCGGGAATGCACGGACAGGGCAGAAAGAAGCAGAGCGAATACGGCATTCAGCTTCGTGAGAAGCAGAAGGTCCGCAGAGCATACGGCGTTCTGGAATCCCAGTTCCGCAAATATTACGAACTCGCGTCCAACATGCGCGGCATCACCGGCGAAAACATGCTTTCGCTGCTGGAGCGCCGTCTGGACAACGTGGCTTACCGTCTCAACTTTGGCGATTCCCGCCCCATGGCGCGCCAGATGGTGAACCACGGCCACATTCTGGTCAACGGCAAGAAGGTTGACATCGCTTCCTATCTGATCAAAGCCGGAGACGTCGTCTCCGTCCGCGAGAAGAGCAACGATGTTGATTTCTTCAAAACCCTCAAAGAGCAGGGCGCAGCCAGACCCGTGCCGAAATGGCTCGAACTGGATGCCGAAAAGCTCAGCGGTAAGGTCGTCGTGCTCCCGTCGCGCGGCGATATCGACTTGACGATCGAAGAGCATCTCATCGTTGAGTACTACTCCAGGTAAGCCAAGCAGATTTGGCGGACCGCAACAAACAAACCGAAGGAGGGTAAGCAATGCTGGAGATCGAAAAGCCCAAACTCGAATGTGTTGAACTGACGGACGACTACGGCAAGTTTGTCGTTGAGCCGTTGGAGCGCGGATTCGGCACTACGCTTGGCAATTCCATGCGTCGCGTGCTGCTCTCGAGTCTGCCCGGCGTGGCGGTGACGAGCGTGCGCATCGACGGTGTGCTCCATGAGTTCTCGATCATCGAGGGCGTGAAGGAAGACGTTACCGAAATCATTCTCAACCTCAAGGAGCTGTGCTGCAAACTCTATTGCGACGGCCCCAAGAAGGTGATTATCGATATGACCGGCGAGGGCGAGGTCAAAGCCAAGGATATCCTACCGGATTCCGACGTTTTGATCATCAACCCCGAGCTGCATATTGCGACGCTGGATCGTGGCGCGAAGCTCCATATGGAGATCATGCTTGAAAACGGCCGGGGCTATGTCCCGATCGAGCGCAACAAGCGGCACGATATGCCCATTGGCGAAATCGCCGTGGACTCGATTTTCACTCCCATTGAGAAGGTCAATTTCACCGTTGAGAATACGCGTGTTGGCCAGATTACGGACTTTGACAAGCTCACGCTTGAAATCTGGACGAATGGCAGCATCAAGCCGGACGAGGCAGCAAGCCTAGCGGCGAAGATTCTCACCGAGCATCTGGCGCTCTTCATCAACCTCACCGATCATGTGGTCGGCGTGGAGATTCTCGTGGAGAAGGAAGAGAGCAAGAAAGAACGGATTCTGGAGATGAACATCGAGGATCTCGATCTCTCCGTCCGCTCCTATAACTGCCTCAAGCGCGCGGGTATCAACACGGTTGAAGAGCTCGTGCAGCGCGACGAGGAAGAGATGATGAAGGTTCGGAATCTCGGCCGGAAATCGCTCGAGGAAGTTCAGGCAAAACTAAGTGCGCTGGGTCTCTCGCTTCGCGCACACGATGAATAAGAGGAGGAAGCACAATGGCGAACCGCAAACTGGGTAAGCCCTCTGATCAGCGAGTCGCGCTTTTGAGGAATCAGACCACGGCGCTTCTTTGGAACGGCAAGGTTGTTACAACCGAGACGCGCGCCAAGGAGATCCGTTCGATTGCCGAAAAGATCATCACGCTGGCAGTCAGGGAATACGATAACAGCCAGACCGTAGAGAAGGAAACCCGCAATGAGAAGTCCCAGATCATCAAGCGCGAAGTCACCAACGACAAGGCGAGCAAGCTCGCCGCGCGCCGCGCGATCATGGCTTACGTTTACGACATTCCCGAACCGAAGCTGGACAAAGAGAGCAAGAGCGAATACACCGAGCGCACGAAAGAACGCGCGCACCCGGTTGTTGAGAAGCTCTTTAGGGATCTCGCGCCGAAGTATGCCAAGCGTGCCGCAGCCGGCAGCAAGGGCGGCTATACGCGCATGTATAAGCTCGGGCCCCGCCGCGGTGACGCAGCCGAGATGGTTGTCATCGAGCTGGTGGACTAAGTTCTAGCCAAGCAACACAAAACCCGCCGGATTTCCGGCGGGTTTTTGCGTTCCAGAACAAGACGAATTGTCTAAGATCAAATGACGAACTTTTATGAGAAGCTTATGAGATTGTAACTTTTTTCGGAATAAAAACCGCTTGGTTCAAATCTTCGCTTTGCTGTGATATAATAGTTGCCACATGAGGTTTTGGTAAAGCATGAAGTTCAAAACGATAAAAAAAATCATTCTGGCGCTGATGGTTGCGGCAATGTTGCCGCTGTTTTTTGCGTGCGACAGCGAACCCGCGGCAGATAGCAGCGCGCTCGTGGTCAGCGAAGTCGTCTCCAGCAACAAGCGCTCGCTGGTAGACGAAGCCCTCGGCACGCCGGACTGGATTGAGCTCTACAACTCCGGTTCTACGCCGCTGGATCTCACCGGCTACGGAATTTCGGACAACATGCGCGATCTGCACAAGTTTGTCGTGCCGGAAGGCACCGTCATCGGCGCGGGCGAATACCTCGTGCTGTATGCCATGAGCGCAAGTGACGAGGCGCCAAACCCGCTGGTGACCAACTTTGGGCTTAGCAAGAGCGGCGATTATCTCTTTATCACAGACGCATTTTTTGGTTTGATTGCTCAGATGGAGATTCCGGTGCTGTATACCGATGTTTCCTATGCGCGCGCTGCGGACGGCACCTATGGCTATTCCGGTGTGCCGACCCCCGGGGCGGTCAACTCCGGCGAGCTGTATATGACTCTCGACGGCGTGTTCGCCGCCCAGAACCTCGCGGCGCTGACCATCAGCGAAGTGCTGCCAACGGACGACGCAAACGGCTACCGCTGGGTCGAGCTCTACAACAACAGCGACAGCGCAATCCGTCTGGAGAACTATTGCATCTCGGACGACGAGACCAACCCGCTCAAATGGCAGATTTCCTCCGGCACCGTGCCCGCGCGCGGCTATGCCTGCATCTATCTTTCGGGGCTTGGCAGCGACGGGGAGAGCGGCACACATGCGCCGTTTCGCCTCAGCAGCGAGGACACGACCGTTCTGCTTTCGGATCTTCAGGGCAACCTGATCGACCGCATGAGCTGGCAGGCGGGTGTTCTTGGCGGAATATCGGTGATCAAGGATCAGTCCGGCTCTGCGGTGTATACCGCGCAACCGACGTTTGAGGCGGCAAACAGCGACTCGACATTTACTTCGCTTGAGATGACGGTGATGGATCAAAGCGATCCTGTCCACATCAACGAAGTGCTCAAATACAATACGCTCTCCGCAATCGATGCGGACGGCGACCGCGGGGAATGGATCGAGCTGAAAAACTTCTCAGCCGAGGCGGTAACATTGCTTGGCTACTTCCTTTCGGACAACGCGGACGACCTCTACAAATGGGCATTGCCGGATATTACCCTGCAACCCGGTGAATGCAAGGTAGTGTTCCTCTCCGGCAAAGACCGCACAAGCGGCGAGCTCCACGCAAACTTTAGCCTCGCGGACGAGGAGAACGAGGTGTTCTTCACAACCCTGAGCGGGATGCGAACCGAGAGCCTTTCGCTTGCCGGAATCACGCGGGACAACATTTCGGTGGGGCTGGACAAAGACCGAAACATTCGATATTACGCGACGCCGACACCCGGCAGCGACAACGTGCACGGATTCGAAACAGCCGACCAGATCGGCTGTTTCGACAATCTGGGCATATTTATCAGCGAGGTATGTGCCGCAAACGAGATCCAGAGCGGCAAAAACGACTGGATTGAGCTCTATAACGGCTCCGGTCAGCCGGTCGATCTGACGGGATGGACGATTGCCGACGGCATCGACACCGAAACTGTCTATTCGTTTGCAGGAGAAATCATCGGCGCGGGGGAATATCTCGTGCTGGAGTGCACCAACTCGCCGACGCGACAGAGTGCGGGCATCGCGCCGTTTTCCGTCTCCGTCGCGGGGGAAACCCTCGTGCTGAAAAATGCCGAGGGGACGCTGGTAGACGCGTTTGACACCGGCGCACTCACGCCGGACATCACCAGCGGCAGGATGGAGGGCGACACCGCGATTGCGCGCGTGTTCTTCCAAAACCCCACGCGCGGCGCGCAAAACGACACGGATATCACCACCGGCGTCTCGCCACAGCCCGCTTTTTCCGACCTGACGCTGTATCATGACGCAGCGTTTCTTGTGAGCATCACCTGCGATGATCCAAATGCGGAGATCTATTTCACCACGGACGGAGACGAGCCTTCGCTCGACTCCACACGCTACGCCGAACCGGTCGAGATTCAGGAAAGTACGCCGCTGCGCGCAGTTTCCTATGTCAGCGGCAAACGCCTGAGCGAAATCACCACCGCGACCTACCTCTTTGAAGAGAAGCACACCGTGCCCGTGATTTGCGTGACGGGAAATCCGGAACGCGTCCGCGAGGTTATGCGCGTCGACGACAAGGACGAAAAAGTAGAGCGGCTTGCGACCATCTCGTTCTATGAGGCGGACGGTACACTCGGCGTTTCGTTCCCGGCGGGCATCAAGCCAAAGGGCGCGGGCACCGTGGTCTACGCGCAAAAATCGCTGAGCATCAACCTGCGCTCCGGCTACGGGCAGAGCAGCGTGACTTATCCCTTCTGGCCCGGCTATGAATTCAATACCTTCTCCGCGCTCGTGGTGCGAAACGGCGGACAGGACTGGAGCACTGCCCGCATTCGCGATTCGTTCACCAGTGCGCTGGTCGAAGGCATGAACGTCGACAACTCCGCCACGCGCCCGGTTGTGGTTTACATCAACGGCGTTTACAACGGCCTGTATGACCTCAATGAAGACCAGAACGGCGAGTTTTTGGAGACGCACTACGGCATCGACGGAGACACGGTGGAGTTCATCCGCCGCAACCAGACGCCGATTAAGGGCGCCAGCAAAGACATCAAGCGCGTGCGTTCGTTTGCAGAGGATGAAGACCTCAGTGACGACGCAGTGTTTGCCGAGTTCACGCAATGGATCGATGTCGCATACTTCACAGACTATTTCATCGCGGAGACCTACATCTGCAACAGTGATATGTTTAACCAGAAGTATTGGCGCACAACGGATTACGCGGTTAAATGGCGCCCCGTGTTCTTTGACCTGGATTTCGCGTTTAAAACGGCGCAGCGGGATATGATCGCGCAATATTTCAATGTCAACGGCGTGCCGTCGGCGGATAAATCGCTGACGTATTTTGAAATCTACATCGGACTCAAGAAAAACGCGGCGTGGCGGGACATGTGCGTAGAGCGATATGTCGAAGTGGTCGAAACATACTTCAACGCGCCGCGCGCAACCACGCTGTTTGACCAAATGGTGGCGGCGCTTCGCCCCGAGATGCAGCGCCAGATCAACCGCTGGGGTAAGCCCGGCTCGATGCACGAGTGGGAAGAGGCAGTCAGCCAGATGCGCTATTTCATCGAAGAGCGCCCGGACTACGCGTTGGAAAACATGCGTCAGTATTTCGGTGTGTCGCAAGAGCGAATGGACGAGCTGATCGCCAAATATAAACATTAAAAGCACATTGCCTTTGGCAGCCGTGGCGACAAGCGCGGCTGCTTTTCGTTGGTTTGACACAGACGAAGGGGCAAAACAACGATAAGATGAATGCAATGATACGAGATATGAACGCAAGATGAAACAATGCGGTAATAAAACCTGCGTTCATTTACACCCGAACACGATCATGTTAAAATAAGATGACTATACACAGGCAGGTAAGTGCATGAGAATTCTCGGAATCGACCCCGGATATGCCATCTTGGGATATGGCGTGGTGGATGTTTCGGGAACGAAGCTTGCACCCGTGGACTACGGCGTGATTGCAACCACGCCCGACGAGCGATTGCCGGAGCGGCTCAACCGCCTGTTTGACGGAACCTGCGCGCTGATTGAGCGCTTTCACCCCGATCAGGCGGTGTTTGAGGAGCTGTTTTTTTACCGTAACACCACCACGGCGCTTGCGGTCGGCGCGGGCAGAGGGGTATCCATCCTCGCGGCACAGCGGGCAAACATCCCGCTCTATGAATACACGCCCATGCAGATTAAGCTTGCGGTCACGGGCGATGGTCACGCGGACAAGCGCGCCGTGCAGAGCATGGTCAAGCTCCTGCTCTCGCTCAAAACCGTGCCAAAGCCGGACGACGCGGCGGACGCCTTGGCTGCCGCAATCTGCCACGGCTGCACGATTGGCCCCGCAGCGGAGGAATACCGCATCCGATAGAAATTGACGGAGGAAGAATCCTTGTACGCATATATCAGCGGTATTGTTGACGAACTCCTGACCGATCGCGCCGTGCTCGAAGCGGGCGGGGTAGGATATGAACTATTTTGCAGCGCGATGACGCTCAAGCGCCTGCACGCAGGGCAGAAGGAGCGACTCTACACCCACCTGCACCTTACCGAAGGCGTGATGGCACTCTACGGCTTTTATGAGCCGGAGGAGAAGGATATGTTTCGGCGGCTGCTGACGGTGACGCGCGTAGGCCCAAAGCTTGCGCTCTCCGTGCTCTCGTTGCTAACCCCTAGCGATGTTGCGGGGGCAATTGTGACCAACAACGCTGCGGCGTTTGACCGCGTCAGCGGCATGGGACGAAAGACCGCGCAGCGCGTGCTGCTGGAGCTCAAGGAGCGCGTGGAGGCAAGCGAGATGCTGGGCGGGAGCGCAAACACCGATGCACCGGACATTCGCACCGAGGCGGTTGCGGCGCTGGTTTCGCTGGGCTACGACGGGCTTGCCGCGGGTAAAGCGGTTGCTGCCGTAGAAAAAGCGGACAGCGTAGAAGCTTTGATCACCACCGCCCTTCGAAAGATGGCAAGATAGGCCTTATACACCCGAAAAGATAGTAAGACAGATAAGGACAAACATGGACGAACGCCTGATTAGCTCCTCGATGCGCGAGGACGAAGCAAAAACAGAATACTCCCTTCGCCCGCGTTTGCTTTCCGAATACATTGGCCAGTACGCGGTGAAGGATCACATGCGCATCTACATCGACGCGGCTCTCAAGAGAAATGAACCGCTCGATCATGCGATATTCTATGGCCCGCCGGGGTTGGGCAAGACGACGCTTGCGGGCATCGTTGCCAACGAGATGGGCGTTTCCCTTCGCGTCACAAGCGGTCCCGCAATTACGCACGCGGGCGATCTTGCGGCGCTGTTGACCAATCTCGCGCCCGGAGACGTGCTCTTCATCGACGAAATCCACCGCCTCAACGCAAATGTCGAAGAGGTGCTTTATCCCGCGATGGAGGATTTTGCGCTCGACATCATCATCGGTAAAGGCCCTTCCGCGCGGAGTATCCGCCTGGATCTGCCGAAGTTTACGCTCGTGGGAGCGACCACGCGTATGGGGCTCTTGACCTCGCCGCTACGCGATCGCTTCGGCATCAAGGAACAGCTTGCGATGTATGATTCCGAATCACTGCAGGAGATCATCGTGCGCAGCGCGCGCATTCTCGGCATCGCGATTTCGGATGAGGGCGCGGTGGAGATCGGCTCCCGCGCACGGGGGACTCCGCGTGTTGCCAACAGGCTGCTCAGGCGCATCCGCGACTATGCGGAGGTGCGCAAGGATGGCCACATCGACCTTGCTTGCGCCAAAGAAGGACTCGACATGCTCGGCGTGGACGAGCTGGGGTTGGACGAGATAGACAGACGAATGCTGGAAACCATGATCGTCAAGTTCTGCGGTCGTCCGGTGGGGCTTGATACCATCGCTGCTGCAACCGGCGAGGACGCAACCACGATTGAAGACGTATATGAACCCTATCTGTTGCGGCTTGGTTTCATTGCGCGTACGCCGCGCGGGCGAATCGTCATGCCAGCGGGATATGCGCACATGGGCTACCAAAGCGACACGCAGCAGCTGAAACTGGAGGTTGAAGAATGAAACGAAGAGATATGAAGCTCCTCCTGGAAGAGCGATTTGAGCGCATTGCGCTGCTGGAAACGCGCATCGACACCATGGATCAGCTTGTAGAAGGATACCGCGCGCGCGAGCAAGCGATTTTTGACACGCTGCAAGCCGCCAAAGAAAGCGCGGCAAAACTGCTGGAGCAGGCGCAGGCCGAAGGTGCGCAGGTGCGCGCCGAGGCGGAGGCAGTGCTGGCAGACGCGCAAGACGCGCGTATAAACGCAAGGGCGGAGGCGGAAGCACTGCTGAGCGACGCGATCAATACAGCAAATCAACTCAAAACCGAAGCGGAGCGCAGAGGCAACGAGGTGTCTGCCTCGATCAAGGCGGACAGCGAGCGTATGCTGCGCGATGCAGAGATCATCAAGCGCGAATATGAAGAGATGGTGGAATCGTTCAACGCCATGCTGGAGCAGAACGCAAGCGAGCTCGAGGTCACCGCGGCGCGATTTGCCGAGTTTGTGAAAAACCGCAAGATCGACCGCAGTGAAGCGCGGCTGGACGGCAACGCGTTCTATAAATCCGTAGGCGAGATGAACGACGCCAATCTGCCGGACGCAAGCGATGACCCGTCACGCCTGATGCAGAACATCTACCGCATACAAAACCGCCCCCTGCCGGAGGATCGCACAGAAGCTGCCGCGCACGAAACTGTGGCGCAGTCCGACTTTGCTGCTGAACCCAACCCGCAAACCGATGCGCAGACCGGCGACACCTCCGGGCGAACGACGGAGTTTTTCGAAGGAACCGCCAACCAAACGCAACAGCCTGCAGCCGAGGAGCCTTATTCCGAAGCGGCATGGGTGAACGAGGCAGGGGAAAGCAAGACCGAGCCGCAGGCGGAGTTTGTGCAGGCGTTTGATGGTGCATATACCAAGAGCGATTACTCTGTTCGCGCCGACTGTGCGGTGACGCAGGAGGACGCTAAGAGCGCGTTTGACACGTTTGCAAGCAGCGGTGAAGCCGCGCAAGCCGCAGGCAGCATGATTCCCGAGAGCAGCGTTATTGTCGCGGCGGGCATTGCCGCCGAGCCGCTGGAAGACGCGGCGCGTGCGTTTGACGAGTATTTTGACGAAACGTTTGAGCCGAGCGGCAAAACCGCGCAGGACGAAATCCCGCAGGAACAGGCGGAAGGCCCTGAAGGCGCCGCGCCCGCTGTTGCTGCAACACAGGAAGAAGCAGCCGCGCCGGAGCCGTATTCCGAACGGGCTTGGGCGCAGAGCAGCTTTGCTAGCGTTTATGAACCGCAGGCGGAGGGTGCACTGTTTGGTGCCAGTTCCTACGCGGCAGAGCCCGCGCAGACAATCGCGGTTGAGCAGGAAACGCCTGCTGCAACGGAGCCGGTTTCTGCTGGCGAAGTGGAGAGCGCATTTGACGATTATCTCGCGCAGATCAACACGTTTACACCCGTTGTACCGATTGCAGCGGCAGAACCCGCAATAGCATCCGTAGCCGCGCCAGAGCCGTATTCCGAGCGGGCTTGGGCGCAGAGCAGCTTTGCTAGCGAATTTGAACCGCAAGCGGAAGGCACACTGTTTGGTGCCAGTTCCTTTGCGGCAGAGCCCCCGCAGGGGACAGTGGTTGAGCCAGAAGCTCCAGTTTTCACAGAACCGGTCTCTGCAGATGAAGCAGAACACGCGTTTGATGATTATCTCGCGCAGATCAACACGTTTGCGCCCGTAGTACCGATTGCAGCGGCAGAACCCGCAATAGCAGCCTTAGTCGCACCGGAGCCGTATTCCGAGCGTGCGTGGGCGCAGAGCAGCTTTGCCAGCGAATTTGAACCGCAGGCGGAAGGTTCGCTGTTTGCCGCCGCAAGTTCCTTTGCGGTAGAGCCCGCGCAGGTAGCCGCTGTTGAGCAGGAAACGCCTGCTGCAACAGAACCAGTTTCCGCCGGAGAAGCGGAGCACGCGTTTGATGATTATCTCGCGCAGATCAACGCGTTCGTGCCTGCAGCACAAATTTTTGCGTCAGAACCCGCAGTCGCGCCGGAGCCGTATTCTGAACAGGCCTGGGCTCAGAGCGCGGCTGAAAGCATTCATGAGCCGCAGGCAGAGGGCGCGTTGTTTGTCGACACCTATACATATGAACCTGAACCCGCGCAGCCAGCCGCCGCGGCTGAGCCGTATGCGCATGTTGTCACGGGACCCGTCTCCGCCAGCGAAGCAGAGCACGCGCTGGACGACTACCTCACGCAGATGTATGCATTTTCGCCCGCGAAACCAGCTGTTGCGGCGACTAAGTCCGCCTTAGCACCGGAGCCGTATTCCAAACAGGCATGGGCCGAGAGCGCAACGGTCAGCGAATATGAACCGCAGGCAGAGGGAGAATCGCACCTATCCGCCGAACCGGAGGAAGAAGAGGAGCCTGAACCCGCACCCGCGCCGCGCCGCTACAATGACTACGGCGAAATTCGCGAATGGGAACCGGAACCCGAACCGGAGATGGTCGACATGCCGACCGTCTCGCGCTATGTGGGAAAATCCGGCAGCAGCGACGAAGTTTCACTCGACGACCTGCTCGACGAAATCATCAAAGCGGGAGAGTAACCAGTAGGTTGCGCCCGACTTCAATTTCAGGAGGCTTGCTCATGAACTGGAAAAACATTGATCAGCGGCAATTGATCACCATCCTCCTCTGCACCGTCGGCACATTTATCCTCTCAATCATTCGCGTGACGGTGCCGGCACCCACCTCCGCGCTTGGCAACGTGAACGCGTATGCCTCTTTGCAGGATGTGGGCATCTTCGCCTCCATCATGGCGCTTGGCTCTCCGTGGGGCATCGTGGCACCGGTGGTTGGCATCGTGATCGGCGACATTGTCATGGGCAGCAAAAACTTCATCATCGGCAACCTCGTAATCCGCAGCCTGATGGCGCTGTTTCTTCTCGCGTTTGCAGCCAAGGTGGACAACTGGAAAAAGAGCTTCGTCATTGCTGGCATCACCGAGGCGCTCATGCTCGTGCTGTTTATCGTGTATGACTTTGTGATCATCCGCGAGTTTGCGGTGGTTGGGATTACACTCTTGATGCAGCTTGCGCAGGCTGTCGTCTGCACGATCATCGGCGCAGCCCTGCTGCGCTATATGCCGGTCATGCAGCCGGATAAAATGCTCGAGATTCGGCGCCCTGTGGACTAAGCGGAGGGGAATATGTTTTTAACCGTTCTGGGTCGCTACGGCCCGTATCCACAACCCGGCGGCGCGTGCAGCGGCTATCTGATCGAAGACGGTCCTACGCGCGTGCTGATCGACTGCGGTAGCGGTGTGCTTTCGCGGTTGGTAGAGTATATGCGTCCGGAGCATCTGGACGCGATCGTGCTTTCGCACCTGCATTTTGACCATTGCTCTGATTTGTTTGTGATGCGCTATGCGCTGGATTTTCAGGATGTGCGCGAGGGGGAGGAGAAACGGCGCGTACCGCTTTATACCCCCGCGGAACCGCTTGACACGCTCAAGGCGATTACGACAAACGCGCTTTTCGCGCAGCACACCGTCAAGGGCGGGGACGAGGTGCAAATCGGAAACCTGCACTTTTCGTTTGTGCCGATGGCGCACCCTGTGCCGGTCAACGGCATGCGCATCACCGGCGCGAATGGAGAGGTGCTGTTCTTCACGGGAGATACAAAGCCGTATCCCGCGATGGAAGCGGCGGCGATGGGCGCGGACGCGCTGCTGGCTGACGCCTGCTTTGTAGACGAAACGCAGACCGGCCCGCATATGACTGTGAAGGAAGCCTGCAATATGGCCAGAAATGCGGGGGTCAAGACGCTGTATCTGACACATCTTTGGGGAAAACGCGACACCGAAGAGGCGATGAAAAAAGAGATTGACTTTGCATCCGCATTTGTGGTAAAAGAACGAGGGCGGTATTGCATTTAGCAGCAAGATACCTATAAGCATCGATTAAGCATTTTGGTTGATGGACGAGGGCGGTACTGTATATAAACATTGTATGGATTCTTTAGAATCCATACAATGTCAGATATGCCCACCCGGCGGCAGTTCGCGCGCTTGCGCGCGGTTCCGCCCCGTTTCCGTGTGCTTGCACAGGGGTAAAATTTCCCTGATCGAGCGCTCCTTTCTGTTCAAACAACAGGAAGCATGTTATAATAAATCGATAAATTGTGATTGAATATAATAATACGGAGGAACACCAATATGGCGAAGAAAACAATTGAGGATATCGACGTAGCAGGCAAACGCGTACTTGTGCGCGTGGACTTCAACGTACCCCTCACACCCGAAGGCAAAGTCGGCGACGACAAGCGCATTGTTGCGGCGCTCCCGACGATTCAGTATCTGCTTGACCACAAGGCAAAGGTCATCCTCTGCTCCCATCTGGGTCGTCCCAAGGGCGTTACCCCGGAGTTTTCGCTTGCCCCCGTCGGCGAGCGCCTGAGCGAGATCTTGCCCGATACACGTATCTGGATGGCGGACGACGTCATCGGCGAATCCGCCAAAACCGCAGTTGCGGACATGAAGGACGGCGAAATCGTCCTGCTTGAAAACGTTCGCTTCCATCCCGAAGAAGAGAAGAACGATCCCGCGTTCGCCAAAGAACTGGCGAGCCTTGCGGATCTTTATGTGTCCGACGCGTTTGGCACCGTGCACCGCGCGCATGCCTCCACGGCGGGCGTTGCCGCCTATCTGCCCGCGGTTGCCGGTTTCCTGATCGGCAAAGAGCTCGGCATCATGGGAAAAGCCCTGGATGATCCGGAGCGTCCGTTTGTTGCCATCCTCGGTGGCGCGAAGGTCTCCGATAAGATCGGCGTGATCACCAATCTGCTCGACAAGTGCGATTCGCTGATCATCGGCGGCGGCATGGCGTATACCTTCTTCAAGGCGCAGGGCTTCGAAATCGGCACCTCGCTTCTGGATGCGGACAGCATCGAGCTGGCAAAAGAGATCATGGCAAAGGCGAAAGCCAAGGGCGTGAACTTCCTGCTGCCGGTCGACAACGTGGTCGCGACCGCTTTTGCGGCTGACGCGGAGCACAAGACTGTCGATTCCTGCTGCATTCCCGAAGGCTGGATGGGCCTCGACATCGGGCCCAAGACCTGCGAACTCTTCAGCAAAACCATCGTGGAAGCCAAGACGGTCATCTGGAACGGCCCTATGGGCGTGTTTGAAATGCCCGCGTTTGCCGAAGGCACCCGTGCGGTTGCCGCGGCCTGCGCAGAATGCAAGGGCACGACGATCATCGGCGGCGGTGACTCTGCCTCCGCGGTCAAAAAGCTCGGCTTTGCCAAGCAGATGACGCACATCTCCACCGGTGGCGGCGCTTCCCTCGAGTTCCTCGAAGGAAAGGTGCTTCCGGGCGTGGCGGTGCTCAACGACAAGTAAGCTTGATCAAACGTCCGCCGGAGCGCTTGACGCACTCCGGCGGTTTTTGAAAGAGGCTTCGTGATCGAGCAAAGAAAAATCTTAGCAAATTTTATTCTAAGCAAAGAGCGATCTAATAATAGTAAACAAGTTTCAACATAACCAACCAATATCGAAAGGAAACAGAATATATGAGAACACCGATCATCGCAGGCAACTGGAAGATGAATATGACCCCCGCGGAAGCAGAGCGCCTCGTCGTCGAGCTCATTCCGCTGATGAAAGACGCGGCTTGCGAAGTCGTCGTCTGCCCGCCGTATGTGGATCTCGCGCTCGTTGGCAAGCTGCTCGTCGGCACCAACATCAAACTCGGCGCGCAGAACATCCACTGGGCACCCAAGGGAGCCTTCACCGGCGAAATCAGCGCGGATATGCTGCTTGCCATGGGCGTTAGCCACGCCATCGTTGGCCACAGCGAGCGCCGCCAGTATTTCGGCGAGACGGACGAAACCGTCAACAAGCGCGCCAAAGCCGCGCTGGAAGCAAACATCACGCCCATCATCTGCGTCGGCGAGAGCCTTGAGCAGCGCGAGAGCGGAGTGACCGATACCATCGTGAGCATGCAGACCGTTGCTGCGCTTGCTGGCTTTACAGCAGAAGAAGTCGTTCGCTCGGTCATCGCCTATGAACCCATCTGGGCCATCGGCACGGGCAAAACCGCGACCAACGAGGACGCGAACACGACCATCAAGGTCATCCGCGACGCGATTGCCGGTGTCTACGGCCAGAAGGTTGCGGACGAAGTGCGCATCCAGTACGGCGGAAGCATGAATGCAAAGAACGCCACCGAACTCATGGCGATGCCGGAGATCGACGGCGGCCTCATCGGCGGCGCTTCGCTCAAGAGTGAAGATTTCTCAAAGGTGGTTCATTTCTAATGACGAAACCGATCACCGCATTAATCATCCTGGACGGCTTTGGCTGCTCCACGGAGAAGGAATTCAACGCCATCAAAGCCGACGGCGCCGTGAATATCTCGCGCCTGTGGAACGAGTATCCGCATGTGCAGATCGCGGCCAGCGGCATGGACGTCGGACTTCCCGACGGCCAGATGGGCAACAGCGAGGTGGGTCACCTCAACATCGGCGCGGGCAGAATCGTTTATCAGGAGCTCACGCGCATCACCAAAGCGATTCTCGACGGCGACTTCTTTACAAACAAAGCACTGCTGGGCGCGATTGAAAACTGCAAAATCAAGGGCACCGCGCTGCACCTGATGGGGCTGCTTTCCGACGGCGGCGTGCACAGCCACAACACGCACCTCTACGCGCTGGTCGAGATGGCAAAAAAAGCGGGGCTTACAAAGGTCTTCGTGCATTGCTTTATGGACGGGCGCGACGTGCCGCCGAGCAGCGGCAAGTGCTTTGTCGAAGAGCTGGACGCAAAGCTAAAAGAGATCGGCACCGGCAAGATCGCTACCGTGATGGGCAGATATTATGCCATGGATCGTGACAATCGCTATGAGCGCGTAGAGAAGGCCTACAGCGCGCTTGTCTATGGCGAAGGGGAAACGGCTGCAAGCGGCGAAATCGCTATGCAGAACAGCTATGACAAAGGCGAGACGGATGAATTCGTCCTGCCGACGGTCATCCTCGAAAACGGCGCGCCTGTCGGCAAGATCTCTTCTAACGACAGCGTGATCTTCTTCAACTTCCGTCCCGACCGTGCGCGCGAAATCACCCGCACACTGGTGTTTGATGACTTCAACGTGTTCCCGCGCAAAAATGGGTTCTTCCCGCTGTACTACGTCACTTTGACGCAGTATGACAAGACCTTTGGCGAGCGCGTACATGTAGCCTACCATCCGGACACGCTGGACAACACATTCGGCGCATATCTGGCGGAAAAAGGGCTAACCCAGCTTCGCATTGCGGAGACGGAAAAATATGCGCACGTGACGTTCTTCTTCAACGGCGGCGTGGAAGCGCCGAATCCGGGAGAAGACCGCGCGCTGATTGCCTCGCCGAAGGTGGCGACGTATGATCTCCAGCCGGAGATGAGCGCGTATGAGGTCGCCGACGAAGCGGTGAAGCGCATCGAGAGCGGCAAGTACGACGTGATGATCCTCAACTTCGCAAACCCCGACATGGTCGGCCACACGGGCGTGATGTCGGCGGCAACCGCAGCCGTACACGCCGTAGATGCCTGCGCCGCAAAGGTTGTGGACGCGATTTTGAAGACCGGAGGACGCTGCATCATCACAGCCGACCACGGCAACTGCGAAAAGATGTGGGACGAAGCGGAGAACGTGCCGTTTACCGCGCACACGACCAACCCCGTGCCCTGCATCCTCGTGGACGACACACGTAAAAACGCAACCCTCCGCACGGGTGGCAGGCTCAGCGATCTAGCGCCCACGCTGCTAGGGCTTCTTGGCCTCCCGGTTCCGCAGAACATGACCGGAAAAACGCTGATCGAAGACTAGTAGAAGGTGAGTCAAAGTCTAGCAGAAGATTGATCAAAGTCTAGCAGAAGATTGAACGAAGTCTAGCAGAAGTTTGATCAAAGGCTAGTAAAAAAGGTTGATCGAAGGCTGATTTTCACGGCTTCCAGCACGCATTCAGGCTTGCATTACGCCACCCTGCGTGTTATAATCACTAGGCTTAGGCGCTGAAAAACAGCGCAGGAGCGCAATATTGCTGATTGCTCCGGTTGCGGCGGAAAAAACCCGCGGCACGGAGATCAAAATTGGAGGAAATGTCACCATGGATACTGCGGCGCTTATCATTCGCATCGCGCTGATGTTGATCTCTGTTCTGCTCGTCGTCGTCGTTCTCTTGCAGAAGACGAAAAGCTCCGGCCTTGGATCTTCCTTTGGCGGGGAAACCACTTCCTTTACCCAGAAGGGCAAGGCAGCAAGCCGTGAAGCGAAACTGCAGAAACTGACGATCATTCTCGCGATCATCGTCGGTGTGCTTGCGCTGGTATTGACCATCTTCTAAGGATCGGTTCAGCGAACCATATGCGGCGTGCCAAACAGGTGCGCCGCTTTTTTCGGTCAAACCACAAGACCAATAAATTTGCATGACGGGGAAGAACAGTCATTTGCGGTTTCGTACGCGGTCAACATGCTTGACTTTCTACGGCTAGACCGATTAGAATGATTGTAAAATAATATATTATTCTCCGTCGGAAAGTGAGAGGGCTGTTCCAATGCCGATCAAACGCGGTGTTAAGCCTGTTGCGCAGAACCGGAAAGCGCGCCATGATTACTTCATCGAGGAAACACTCGAGTGCGGGATTGAACTCTTTGGCACCGAGGTAAAATCGCTCCGTAAGGGCGGCTGCAATCTCAAAGACAGCTATGCGCAGGTGAAGAACGGCGAGCTGTTCCTCATCGGTATGCACATCAGCCCGTATGAGCAGGGGAACATCTTCAACAAAGACCCCTTTCGTACGCGAAAGCTGTTGGCGCATAAGAGCGAGATTCGAAAGCTGCAGGAGACTTCCCAGAAAGACGGCATGAGTCTCGTGCCGCTGGAAATTTACCTCAAAGACGGGCGCATGAAGCTGGAGCTTGCCATTGCCAAGGGCAAAAAGCTCTATGATAAGCGGCACACGCTTGCCGAGCGCGACGCAGACCGCGAAATGGAACGACGGATCAAGGAGGACAGATCATGAGAAACCTACCGTTTACGAAGAGCGCCCTGGAGGCTATCGTAAGCAAATACCCCACGCCGTTCCATATCTATGACGAGGCCGGTATCCGCGCAAACGTGAGTCGACTCCAGGAGGCTTTCGCCTGGAACGAAGGCTTTCGCGAGTATTTTGCCGTCAAGGCGCTGCCAAACCCCGTGATCATGAAGCTGCTCTACGAGAGCGGCTGCGGCATGGACTGTTCCTCGATGACAGAGCTGCTGCTTTCGCGCGCCATCGGTGTCACGGGACACGACGTGATGTTTTCCTCCAACGATACGCCTGCAAGTGAATTTGAGCTTGCCAGCGAAATGGGCGTGCTGATCAATCTCGACGACATCACCCACATCGATTTTCTCGCAGAAAACGGCGGCATCCCGAAGACCGTCTGCCTGCGCTTCAATCCCGGCGGCGAGTTCCTGCTGGGCAATACCATCATGGGCAACCCCGGCGAGGCGAAGTACGGCATGACGCGCGAGCAACTCAGCGAGGGTGTCAAGAAGCTCATGGCGCTGGGTGCTACCGAATTCGGCCTTCATGCGTTTCTTGTGAGCAACACGACGGACGACGATTATTATCCCGCGCTGGCGAAAAAACTCTTTAAGACAGCGGTGGAGCTGCACGAGGAGACGGGCGCAAATTTCACGTTTGTCAATCTCTCCGGCGGCATCGGCATCCCGTATCGCCCGTATGAAAAAGAGACGGACATCCGCTACATCGGCGAGGAAGTCAAGCTGCAATATGACCGCATCATTGCGCCAAGCGGGTTGAAGATTCGCATTTTCACCGAGCTTGGACGCTATATCACGGGTCCGTTTGGCTATCTGGTTACGCGCGCGATCCACAAAAAGGAGACGCACAAGAAGTATATCGGCGTGGACGCTTGCGCCGTCAACCTCATGCGCCCTGCGATGTACGGCGCGTATCATCACATCACGGTCATGGGCAAGGAGACAGACCCGCTGACGAACGTCTACGACGTGGTGGGTTCGCTCTGCGAAAACAACGATAAATTCGCCGTCGACCGCCCGCTGCCGCGCACCGAGCCGGGGGATTTGCTGGTCATTCACGACACCGGCGCGCACGGTTTTGCGATGGGCTATAACTACAACGGCAAGCTCAGAAGCGCAGAGGTGCTGCTCAAACCCGATGGCAGCGCCGAGCTCATTCGCCGCGCGGAAACACCACAGGATTACTTCAGCACGCTGGATATCCTTGATCTTGGGGTATAATGCATTTGATACGTGCGGCAACTGGCTTTTACTGAAATTATTCTCGAAAACGGTGGTTTTGTGTGTTAAAATGGGGATGCGTTTTTCTTGTTGACGCATCTCTTTTTTATGGCAAAGAAGATTAAACTGAAACGATCCGGGGGTAATTTTGCATGAAGAAACGACTTCTCCGCTTCCTGCGCTATGTGATTGTGTTTATTATGCTTGTTTCATTCGGCGTTGGATTGCTGTTTTTGTGCGGCCTAGCTCCGCAGGAACAGGTGGAAAAGAACTATCTGCTCTCGCTGGACGAAATCGAACCGGAATGGGCCAACACGAACGTTTTACGGCAGAAGTGGGGATCTTACTCTCTGGACGACTGGACAGAGGTGATCATTCTCTCGCTCTCGACGTATATGGATGTGAAATCAAATCCGGAGAGCGTGCTGAAAAACGCGTATCCGCTGGAGGATGATTTTACATTTCAGGATGCGCGCCAAACGGTAGAGAATCACGAAGAGGCGGATGTGTTCTATCCGCGCTATTGGCACGGCTTTCGCACCTATGTGCGCGCCCTGCTCTCCGTGATGGATTACGGCACCATGCGCACCTTGATCATGTGGACGTTTTTCTTGCTCATGGGGCTTTGCATGCTCATGCTCGGGTTTCAGACGCGATCTGTCTGGCCGCCGATGCTCTTTAGCGCGGCAATCCTGTTTATCAACCCGGTTGTCGTGAGCGCGTTGTTTCAATACAGCGGGTGCTTTATCGTGGCGTTTATCGGCATATTGTTTGTGCCGATGCTGATGAAAAAACCGGAGCGGGCACTCATGCTCTTCATGATCCTTGGCATGACGACGCAGTATATCGACTTTTACACGGCTCCGCTCGTCACCTACGGCTTGCCGATGCTCAGCTGGCTGATCTGCATCAGCTATGCGCAGCCGGAGGTAGGCGCGAAGAAAATGATGCTGATCGCGCTCAAGTGCGCCGCGGTTTGGTTTGTTTCTTATTTTGCGATGTGGATTTCGAAGCTGCTCCTCACCAGCGTGTTCACCGACCAGAACGCGTTCAAAACGGCATGGGAAGCGCTTGCGCCGCATATCGGTATCGTGAAGCCCGAAGGCACGGAGCATCTGTACAACAAGGGATTTGTGCTGGTCGCTGCGTTCAAGCACCTGTTTGACTGGCCGATGCTGTTCATCGCCGCTGGGGTAGCGGTGGTTGCCGCGGTTTATATGGTGTTCTCGCGCACGGATAAACACTCCTACCTGCGCGCGCTGGTCATGCTCGGCATCGCGTTTGTGCCGATTCTCTGGACGCTGGTCGCCACAGAGCCGATGTATAAATGCATGCATTTCCAATATCGCATTCTGGCGGTGACGATGCTTGGCGGGTTCTATTTCTGGCTGATGAGCGTGAAGCGAGACCGGCTGCCGAACCTGCACCTGAGCGAACCGGCGGCAAGCGCAAATTCGGGCGAACAGAAATAGCGCGGGGTTGTGCGAGACGGGTTTTTGGTGTATAATCTGGATATATGGGGGCGAACCTGGTTTCGACGGGGATCGCTGATGTTGGATAAGCGAGCCGAAGACCCGAGCTTCGTTAAAAGCGGGAACAGATTAAAGTAACTGACAAAACTACTTTAGCTGTCGCTGCTTAAGCAGTGACCGTTCGCCTGGGAAAACCTACTGTCTCAGATACGGGCGTCATTTAGGGTAGGGAACGAACCCGCTCAAGCTTTGCGGCGGGCCGGATTTATGAAGCTACTAAACCCGCTATCCTGACGGAGGGAGAGCGGCAGAGGGAATGTTAAAACACCGGATACGCTCGTAGAAAGTCTGGTTGAGGGGTTTTCGGACGGGAGTTCGATTCTCCCCGCCTCCACCAAAGCAAGGGATTTAGGTCAACGCCTAAGTCCCTATTCTTTTGCCTAAAACCCAACAAGTAGGCGACTATTTCGAACGATCGGGTTATCATCGTTGAGGCATCTCTCTCATTTGTGAGATGAGTTTCATCATCTTTGGGAATAGTTTCAGCCACAAATTCAGCCATATGATTGCAAACTTGGCCACAACATGATAGAGTTACATATTGTTAATTTTGGTTAAGAATGGAGAGATATGGCAAAAGCAGAAAAGCTCAGTAGCGATAGATGGCGGTGTAAAGCCAACTTTACTGATGAAACCGGAAGGTATACAAGTAAATCATTCACGGGAGATACCAAGAAAGAAGCTGAAGGAAAAGCTGCGATATTTCTTATGGAGCGCAAACACGACAATAAGCCTGAAAACATTACGCTCGCTCAATTAGCTGACAGACATATTGAGAACCGTTCAAATCTTCTCTCGCCATCTACTGTGGCCACTTATAGAAAGCTTCGGCGGGTTGCACTTCAAGATATTATTGATGTGCGCATAGGCCTGTTGACTAAGGAGCTCTACCAGAAAGCGATTAACACATATTCTAAGGGTAAGGCCTATAAAACAATCATTTGCGCTCATACATTTTTCAAACATGTTCTGACCGAGAATGATATACATATAGCCGATAAAGTCAACTTACCCCAAAAAGATGAACCAGAAACGATTATTCCTTCTTCTACAGAAGTAAACGAGTTCATTGCATTCATAAAAGGCAGTCGTCTTTATAATTATGTTTTGTTAGCGGTATTCTTAGGACTAAGAAGAAGTGAAGTTATCGCTCTTAAATGGGGTGACATTGACTTTGAGAAGAAAACGGTTTTTATTAACCGCGCGCGGGTTCAAAATGAATTCAAAGAATGGGTGGAGAAGCTACCCAAATCATTCAGCGGGAAACGCACGCTTGATGCACCACAAGCACTTCTAGATGCCTTACAACCATTCGAAGGCGAGCATGACAAATATGTTATTGAAGATAACCCCTCAGCACTTGAGAGCCTTTACAAGCGCACAAAAGAGAAGGCGAATTTTCAATACACCTACCATAGCTTGCGTCATTATTATGCTTCTGTATTATTAGCGGAGCAGGTACCCAATAAATATGCCAGAGAGCGTATGGGGCACAAGACGGATCATATGCTGAATCAGGTATATCAACATACTATGAAGGAATACAATGAAGGTATAAGCGCGAGAATGGAGAGGTTTTTCAATTTAAATATCAAGATTGAAGATGGGGAGTCATGAAGGCGCTTTGTTGCGATAGTTGCGCGTTATATAACCTCAAGTATTTGCGCGTCTGTCAGCTTTAAAACATTGAACAACTCTCGGATTTCACCAAAGGTAAAAGTTGCTGGGGCTTTAATTTTCCTATATAGAGAGGCAGGGCTTAGACCAAGCTTCAGTGCGAGTTGAGGTTTTGTATAGTTATTGTAGGTTAAATAGTAGCTGATCTCCGCTTGCAAAGCGGGTGTCTTTTTATCAAATGTAGTTATGAAATCATCCTCTTTCATTAAATTTAGTGTATAACCTGTGAGAAAGTGCAATAAAAAGAGGCGTCTGGTATTGGCTTGACCAGACGCCTTTGTTGTACGTATTTATATACCAAGTAATTTGGCACAGTTAATCTAGATAAAGCTGTAAAAAAGGCCAATATTGCAGGCCATTTCTGGTGTCAAATAACAAACAAGCCTACTTGAAAAATTGAAATCACTTCAATTATTCGAATAGGCTTTTATTGAGGATATTAAGTTTTTACAGTACTTCCTGATAGAGCTTTCGGAAAACAGGCTGATAACATTTCCGGTTTTTCTATAATTGAACAGCCAACTATTAAACTCTTGAATACCGTTTCTAAGACGGTTTTTGCAGAAGAGAAAGTACAGGCTTTTTCGGGAGTAGATGAAATCCGCGTACTTTTTTGTGAAATCGCTAATATTCCTGACCCGGCCTTCACGTCCAGCTGAACTCTCTATCTCATATGCATTTTGCAGAACTCTGAGCTTAAGCATTTCAAAACGATCGATAGTCATTGGTAGCAACTCGATATCACTCATGATACTTCTGATTGCTTCTCGTATCATTGTTGCAATTATCTTCTTCTTCCTCCGGTTCAACCTTTTCCGTCGGAATTCCATTCTAGTTTGAGGCAGACTCAAATCAAGGCTTTCGATATGCTTATTGTATATTTCCAATTCAAAGTAATCGTTTTTTACTACAGTGCTTCTTTTTCGCATATCGTCTCCAATAATTCGATAAGAATTTTCACAATGCAAACGAAACGCGAAAAGCTCTTTAATATAGCAGTTGATCTTATATAGTTCATCATATTCCGTGAATGTGTCGATTGCTAAATCAACTCGAGTTAATTGCCACTCGAAATCTGTTAAACCCATATCAGAAATTATGCTGGTTATTGCTTCGATGCATTTATCGAGACTATATAAATTGCTAGCATATCCAAATTTATTTGGGTTTATCACATAGTGGATATTCTCGGAACGTATTATTGGGTATTTTGATATATATGGCTTGCTAGCAATTGTGACTATGGGTATTGGTTCACACTTGGTTGTAATCTCAATCGTATGAATAAATGCTGCGAAATGCATTTTCTTGTTTGTAATGTTTTTGGACATTTGAATCACTTCCTTAATATCAGTTTGTTTCTTTTCTTGAGGATTTTGCACTTAGGCAACGTGAATTGATTTGATGTTGCTAGCACTAGTCGATTGTTATCCCATCTTCGTGAATGATTCTGAGAGCGCAACCGATTTGAAACAGAAATGTTTGCACATGTGAGATTAGAGACGTAGATACACGTCTCGTTAGAGAAATGCGTCGATGTAATAAAGGAAAACAAAAACGAAAAAACACATAGCGAGAGCTCCTTTTCATCAGAATTTTGGGGGTGTCCCCTTATATGTGGTGCGTTATTAGCCAATAACGCCAAAAAAGCCCTAAGGTAAGGTAAATAACATGCCGTTACACACCGTCACTAAAAGCTTTGAGGCACTCTTGTATTATTGTCTTAGAATTATACGGATTAGCTAGACTCGATGGAATAATTACTATTAAATTTTCACTTAGTCAGAGTATTAGGGGCATTCCCTCCTATGTGGTGCGTTTTTTGCCAAAAACGCCAAAAAAGCCCTAAGGTAAGGGAAATAACATGCCGTTACACACCGTTACTTAAAGCGATGATGTACACTTATATTTCTGGCTTAACAACATTAGTGCTTCCACCCCGTAACCCTAAGTTAAACTTAGCCTTTACTCCATTTTTTAAAACCATTAGCTGCATTTGTTGCTGAAGAGTATCAAGCGCTTTTCATACATCCACCGCCACAAATCACTGTTCGCCATTTGTGGTGCAGACTCGCACCCCGTCAAACACCTCATTGATAAAACTTGCAATTCCATATTCTTTTCTTTCGATTTACTTCGGTTTAACCGATACTATTGTTTAAGCCCTCGATAATGATAGGGGTTAATTTTGAATTATCACCTATGTACCATTTCAAACCATAGGGGTGAGAAGTTCTCGTACGGCTTAAAATGGCGCACTATGCAGTTCAGGAATACCCTCGTTTAAAACTAGGGTATTCTTCTCATCAGACTCGACGCTTTCTAATGCACGATGAGGATTGCTAACATCTAATGCGGTTTCGGGCCATTGAATGTGGTTGTTGGGTTTTATTAAGAGGTGAGTGTAAAGGATTAGCTATGGTATGCGGTATTAACAATCGTTTTCCGATATTTAATTGTATGGGTTATAGCTATATACTACTGAATATTTCGGCGAAATCTTCGATCAATTTGGTGGGAAACACCCCCGGGTATGTGATAACCAATGAATTAATACCTGAGCAGTAGCTTTCGTTGCATCTTTCGGTCATTGTTCGGTAAGCATGGAGAACGGCTAATTGACTGATAAAATAATGTGATTGCTATCGGTGGCGAAAAGCATGCACCTTGTGTGACGAACACTTTAGGGAATATGATTTAGTCAATCATTATGCTTAGATACTTATCTAGCGTCGGCCTACTTATATTACACATTTTCGCGTAATCTACTTTACTGATAGTTCCGGCTTGATACAGTTCGTAAGTTTTTATCACTTTTGAAGGAATGGCATCGAGATGTAAGGCAGGCCGACCAATGCGTTTGCCTTTGGAACGAGCATTGGCAATTCCGCTCTTCACGCGTTGACTGATCATATTCCTTTCGATCTCGGAGAATACGCCCATCATCTTCAGCATGCCTTCGGTCATTGGATCGAGTTCTTTTGTGCAGTCCACAACGAAAGTACCAAATAAAAGCATGAGATGTTTCTCTTTTGCCGTTTCAATGATTTCGCACAGCTGCTTTGTACTTCTTGTTATGCGGCTAACTTCTGTTGCTACAATGCCGTCGCCTTCTTTAACTGTGGCTAGCAGACGAGCCAACTCAACGCGGTTTAACTTTGTGCCGCTTTCATACTCAAGAAACACATTCACACGGGCAACACCCATTTCCTGAAGGTCTTTGATCTGACGAGAAATATCTTGCTTGTTCTCATTGGTGCTGCATCGAGCATATCCATAGTTCATAAACAAATCCTCCTTGCGCTACAAGCCACTCTATACTAGAAAGCACAGAATGTAAAGAAAAATAATGTAAATGTAAATATTACTCGAAATGCCTGATTATCCTGCGTTTTCTGTTGCGATAGACAGCGATAATAAAAGTAAAGAAAAACAGATGATATAATTTACAAACTTTTAGATTCATTTCGATTTTCATTAGGAATCATTTGTACATCAACAATCTTCAAGGTATAATAAACTCAATTGGGCTGTGTCTCTTTAATTGCAATGCTCTGTTCATGATTTTGTTTTCCAAAGTGTTATAAGCAAACTTGCATTCGAATAATGATCAAATAAATAGCGAGAGAGTAAAAGAGGATTCTATGGTAAGTAAGCAAGTTATCGACGCGATGTGGGATGACTCCCCAATCGATGTATCTACAGAGGTAAACTTCATTTGGTCAATCGCAAACAAGCTAAGAGGCCCGTACCAGAGTGATAAATATAAAGATGTAATCATTCCAATGACTGTGATACGTCGATTTGAGTGCGCTCTTGCACCCACAAAAAAGGCTGTTGTTGACCAGTTTAATGCCAATCCAAACTATCCAGCAAAGGCGATGTATCGCATCTCCGGTTTTCAGTTCTATAACACTAGCAGATATGACTTAGCTGAGTTGCTGAATGAGTCTGATAAAATCGCTGCCAACTTTAAAAGTTATATTCAAGGCTTTTCACCCAATGTGCAGGAGATACTTCTGTCATCGGAAAAGGGTCTTGATTTTTATAAACAAATCGACAAGATGGATAAGAACAATCGATTGCTGAGTGTTGTGAAGGCATTCTCGGAACTCGATCTGAACCCGCGCACCATCGACAACGTAAAGATGGGATATATTTTCGAAGAGCTTATCCGTAAGTTTTCTGAAAATGCCGAGGCTGGCGACCACTACACAGGCAGAGACATCATCAAAACGATGGTCAATATTCTTTTGGCTGAAGGTTGCGACGATATTTTTGATGATGGTAAGGTTATCACCATTCTTGACCAGGCATGTGGTACGGGAGGCATGCTCTCTACTGGATACAACTTCATTAAGCGATACAATCCATCTGCCGATGTAAGGCTCTTCGGTCAAGAAATCAATCCCGAATCTTATGCCATGTGCTTATCTGAAATGCTGATCAAAGGGCAAATCTCTGAGAACATATGTTATCAGGACACTATGAAGGCCGATTGTTTCAAGGGAACTGCAATGCGCTTTGTTCTCGAAAATCCCCCGTTCGGAACAGCATGGGGCGGGAAGGATGCCGCTGAGGGTGTTGAAACAGCGGTAGTTGAAGAGTACAAGAAAGGCTTTGACGGACGCTGGGGAGCGGGGCTCCCAGGCTCTGGCGATATGCAAATGCTGTTCATGCAATCTGCTATCGACAAAATGGACAAGAATTATGGACGTGCTGCCATCATTCAAAACGGTAGTCCTTTGTTTTCCGGTGGCACTGCTTCTGGCGAGAGTCAGATCCGCCGTTGGCTACTGCAAAGCGATCTTATTGAAGCAATTATCGCACTGCCGGCAGATCTTTTCTATAATACCGGCATCGCCACATATATATGGGTGTTGTCGAAGAATAAGCGTTCCGAGCGCAAGGGGAAAGTTCAGCTTATTGATGCTTCTAACATTTATCATAAGCTTCGCAAAGCACTCGGAAACAAGAAGAATGAGATTAGCCCTGAAGATCGTTCTAATATTACTCGGCTTTATGCTGACTTTAAGGAAACCGAGCTTAGTAAGATCTATGACAATACAGAATTCATCTACCGAGAATATACAGTGTTGCAGCCACTACAACGCAGTTATGCTATTACTCAAGAACGTATCCGGCAGATGCTCTCAAAAGGATCGTTAAACTCTTTATATGATGAGGGTAAAGTAAGTGAGTTGGAAAACTCTGAAGAAGAGTTAACTGGTAAGGATATAAAAAAGTTGGAGGACTATCAAAACAACAAGCCAGTATTTGATCGTATCATCAACACGCTGGAAGCTATTGTATCTGAGAAGGTTTATCTTTCGATTGGAGCATTTCTACCAGTTCTGACACAGGCGTTGTCTTCAGCAATAGATGACAAGAAGTTGATTGAAAAAATTGCGGATGGTCTTTCGATTATGGATAAGAACGCTGAGATCCAGCGTGACAAGAAGGGTGAAGTGATTTACGACAAAGAAAGCAAAGACATCGAAATTGTGAAATTCGAGGAAGACATTGACACTTACATGGCACGAGAAGTCTTGCCGCACATACCGGATGCCAATGCATTCTTTGAGGAAGATCTCGCGGTGAAGAAGCCGATAATTAAAACTGGTGCCGAGATTCCGTTTACGCGCTACTTTTACAAATATCAGCAGCCAACCCCCAGTGAAGAGTTGAAGGAACGCTTTACCGCGCTTGAGAAAACGCTCAATGAGCGCGTAGCAAAACTGTTTGAATAAGGCTGTGATGATATGAGAGAGATGAAAGACAGTGGGATTGAGTGGATTGGTAAGATTCCCTACAACTGGATTGTTTTACCGGTTAAGTTCCACTTCGCAATAAGTAGAGGTCGCGTGATATCTGTGTTTGATCTAAAAGATGGAGGACGATATCCTGTATATTCATCACAAACTGAAAACAATGGCTGCTTCGGATATTTAAATACATTTGATTACAGTGGGCCTGCAATAACTTGGACTACAGATGGGGCGAAAGCGGGAACCGTATTTTATAGAGAAGGTGATTATAATTGTACAAATGTGTGTGGAATACTTCAGCTAAAGCATGAGTATAAAAAACAATCATCGTTATCATTTCTAACATATGCAATCGGCATGGTAGCGGAGCAGAATAAAAGATATGATATCAATGGGTTTAAAATAATGAGCAACGAAATGGCGAATATTAGATTTGCTGTTCCGCCGTTATCAGAGCAGAAAGATATAGCCAATTACTTGGATGAAAAATGCTCCCATATTGACAGCGTTGCCGCTGATATTCAATCTCAAATTGATATCTTGGAGCAATATAAGAGATCGGTCATCACCGAGGCTGTCACAAAAGGAATTAAAAAAAATGTTGCGCTGGTAGGTGGGCAGATTTCCTGGATAATGAAAATGCCAAAGCATTGGCGTGTCATACCAGCAAAATATCTGTTTCATAACTCGGATACAAGAAAACTTGTAAGCGATGAGCAACTAACAGCCAGTCAGAAATATGGAATCGTAACACAAAAGGAATATATGGAGCGTGAAAATGCTCAAATCGTACATGCAACACAAGGGATAGAGAATTGGAAACACGTCGAACCTAATGATTTTGTTATTAGTCTACGTAGCTTCCAAGGCGGACTTGAAATGAGCGAGACGACAGGCTGTATCACATGGCATTATGTTGTGATTAAGGCAAGTAAGCCTATATACCATCGTTTCTATAAATGGTTGTTTAAATCCTCACAATACATTAATGCTTTGCAAGGGACGTGCAATTTTATTCGAGACGGACAAGACCTCCGATTTGCGAATTTTTCTCAAGTCCCTTTGTACGAACCAACTATAGAAGAGCAGCAGAAAATTGCGGATTATCTTGATACCAAGTGTTCGGAAATTGATACTGTAATCGAAATGAAACGCGAGCAACTCGCAACTCTTGATGCGTATAAAAAATCTCTTATCTACGAATATATTACAGGGAAAAAGGAGGTTGAAGTATGAATAACATTTTATCCGAAAAAGAATTCCAACAATTCATTATTGAACGACTGGAGCAGGATAACGGTTATCAGATTCGCAATGCTGCCTCCTATGATCGCATGTTCTCAATTGATCGCGAACTGCTATTCAAGTTTCTTAATGATACCCAGCTGAAAACGATGGAAGCCCTGCGTAAAATATATAAGAACGATTTAGAGCAGACGCTTGTTAGCTTCATCAACGCTGAGGCTACAAAGTCACGCGGCAGTCTGCTTGACATTCTGAAACATGGTATTGAGATTTCCAACATGAAGCTGGAGCTAATGTATACAAAGCCAGCAACAACATTCAACAAAGAACTCATAACGAATTATGAAAAAAACATCTTCTCCGTCATGGAGGAGGTTTGGGTAAGTGACAATGAGCGGGTCGATTTGATTATATTCTTAAATGGCCTTGCTATCATGTCCTTCGAGCTGAAGTGTAATCTTGCCGGGCAGTCTTATCAGGATGCAATATATCAGTATCGTTGTCAGCGTAATCCAAGTACGCGCTTGTTCCTGTTTAAATCGGGCTGCCTAGTTCACTTCGCCATGGATCTTGATGAAGTCTATATGACTACGAAGTTATCCAGGGAATCTACTTACTTTCTACCGTTCAACATTGGCAATGGAAAAGGCGCTGATACTGGCGCGGGCAATCCGGCATACAAGGATAAATATAGCGTTTCCTATATGTGGGAAGATATTCTCACAAAAGATACAGTGCTCACTCTCATCAGCAAGTTCATATTCATCGAAACGAAGGAGAAAATGGATGAGTTTACTGGCAAGATTAAGAAGTCAGAAAATATTATTTTCCCTCGCTACCACCAGTTGGATGTTATCCGTAAACTATTGAGCGATGTTCGTGAGAATCGAACAGCTCAGAATTATCTGGTTCAGCACAGTGCTGGCTCTGGCAAAACGAATTCAATTGCATGGTTGGCACATCGCCTCACGTCACTTCATGACCAAGAAGATAAAATCATCTTTGACAATGTTATCATCATCACAGACCGCGTGGTTGTCGATCGACAGCTTCAGCAGGCCATCATGGGCATGGAGCACAAGACAGGGCTTATTCGTGTGATGGATGACAAATGCAACGCCGCAGACCTTGCAATAGCACTTAAAGGCAATACAAAGATCATCGCAACAACGATTCAGAAATTTCCATACATCGTTGACAGCGTTGCCGGACTAAAAACCAAGCGGTTTGCGGTTATTATCGATGAAGCGCATTCATCAACGTCCGGAAAAGATATGGCGGCTGTCACTCAAACTCTGGGCTCTGGCGAGCAAGAATATCGTGATGCCCAGGATATGATTATTGACGAAATCGCTCGCAATGGGAAGCAAGCCAATGTATCTATGTTTGCGTTTACTGCAACTCCAAAGCCGACGACGCTTCAATTGTTTGGCATATTGAATACCAAAGGCCAGTATGAGGCGTTCCATAACTATTCAATGAAACAAGCCATTGAAGAAGGCTTTATCTTGGATGTGTTGCAGAACTATACGACTTACGACACCTTGTATCAGATTAATAAAGCAATCGAGGAAGATCCACGTTGCAAAACAACTGAAGCAAAGCGTCAGATTGCACGATTTGTTGAACTGCATGAAACGAATATTTCCCAACGAATAGAAGTCATTATCGAACATTTTCGCACCTCTGTTATGACAGAACTTGGTGGTATGGCAAAAGCCATGGTAATTACAGCGTCTCGACAAGGTGCTGTGAGATACCGTCAAGCGTTTGAAGATTACATAACGAAGAAGGGGTATAAAGGCATTCATGCGCTGGTGGCATTCTCCGGTAAGGTGAAGCTGCCAGGCGATGAAACAACAGAATATTCTGAAGCGTCCATGAATGGCTTTTCGGAAGAGCAACTAACAAAAGAGTTTGAGAAAGATGATTATCAGGTTCTGCTTGTAGCAAACAAGTATCAAACGGGGTTCGATCAACCGAAATTGTGTGCCATGTATGTTATGAAAAAACTGAAAGGTGTTGCTGCTGTTCAGACTCTGTCCCGCTTGAACCGTGTCTTCCCGCCTTTTGAGAAGCATACATTTGTGTTGGATTTTGTGAACAAGTATGAGGATATTACAGATGCTTTTGCGCCATATTACACAACTACATTGCTTTCAAATTCAGTAACACCAACTACAATCTATGATCTTGAGGCCAATATCGACTCCTATACGGTTCTTGATCCCGAGGATATAAATGTTGTGAATGAGCTGTTATACAGCGATAACGTTAGTTCTAAAGACAAGCAAAGGCTAGTATTCTTTTTCAGAAAAGCGAAGAACTTGATTGAAAAATTTGATGAAATTAAGCAACGAGAAATTGTAGCTCTATTACGCCATTTCGTTCGTTACTATGAATTCCTTATTCAAGTATCTAGCTTTGAAGACATTGACCTACACAAGAAATACAATTTCATTTCTTATCTTCTCTCATACATCAATATCAACCATGCAGGCGGAGGGTTCAATCTAGATGGAAAAATTAAAGCTTCCAACTTTGTCCAGAAGAAAGATAAGGAGTATAAAGATTCGAATCTGATTGCAAAGCCTGTCATCAAACTACCTACGGCTGAAAGCTTCGGATTAACCATAGCCAAGGAAGAAAAACTATCACAGATAATTGCCGAAATTAATAGCCGCACTGGGAAAGCTTATGATAATGATGTTGCAGTAAAAGCAATGCTGCAAATCCGCGACTTATTACTAAAGTCGGAGAAACTAAGGACGAGTGCCCGAAACAACACGGTTAAAGATTTCGAGTTCACTTATTTCGATGATATAGACAATGCGCTCATAGAGGGGCTTTCACAAAATCAGGACTTCTTTTCGATGCTTTTGAGCAATGAGGAATTGAAGCGGCAGGTGCTTGGAATCTTCACTGATGAAATATATGCTAGCTTGCGAAAATTTTGAATAGGATAGGCAGATATCATTTGTTTGAAGCACATATATTTAAGGCATGTATGGGATTTATACATCACTGATGTATTTGTCGATTCCTTTGTTTTAAGACATTGTTGATTCAAGCGATTACTGAACAATTGCCATTAATCGGATAGTATGCGGAACATAGCGCACTGGTGATATAGAACGAGTGAATGACGGGAGTATGCTAAAAACAAATTAATAGCAATAAACGGCTATAAAACACATAAATAACTCAAAAATGATATTAAAGAAATAGATAACAATAATGTGATATTAATTGAATTAATATCCGAAAAGTGTTATAATTAGGACGCCGCGAATTGTAGGGAGGAGAAACAAATGGAAACTGAAAAATTCTATATTGCGATAATTGGGGATATAGTTCATTCGAAAGAAACCAAAGTATATTATCAGCTTGATAGAAACCATGCTCAAAGCATACTAATGGACGTACTTGAGATGGTCAATAGCTCTCCCGAGTTTTGTAATGACATTGCATCAAATTTCACGATAACATTGGGGGATGAATTTCAAGGACTATTGAAATCAGGCCAGAACCTAATGAAGATTTTGACATTTATCGAAAGTCGAATCCATCCGATTCAGGTTAGGTTTGGCATCGGAATTGGTAATATTCAGACTGAAATCTATCGTTATGCTGCTCTCGGGGCGGATGGGGCGGCATATTATCGTGCGCGAGAAGTAATTGAGCAAATAAAGAATTCAGAGAAGAGAAACAAATCAATTAACTCGCGTATAGCTGTAAAGTCTGATGCTGAAGACGAGCTTTTAGAGACACAGATAAATACGATTCTTGCTCTTTGTTCAGCCATAAAAAGTAATTACACAATCAAGCAAAATCAAGTAATAAATTACCTGATACAAAATGATGAAAATCAATATCAAGTAGCAAACGCTTTGAACACTGAACAGCCGAGTATTAACCGAACCATACGAGTTACTAATTACTATCTTCTCAAAAATGCCATCGAAGTTGTTCAGGAATCGATTGATCGGTTGTTAAAAAACGGGGGTGCAAAATGAATATAAACTGTTTCTTAATGCTATTATCAATACACATAATTGGTGACTTCTATTTGCAAAGCCCCAAAACAGCTGAAGAAAAAAACAGTTCGCTCAAAAGTCTATTAACACATATTGGCACATACATTTGTGTTGGCTTGATCAGCGCTGTACTTGTGTTTTCTAAATTTACAACAATTGCGATAATTATAGTTGTATTTTCGCACGCAGCAATAGACTGCATTAAGAAAGTTGTTGTTTCCAAGATAAAACAAACAGAAGCCACAAAAACAACTTGCGATACAGTAATTTTTGTTGCTGATCAAGTGGCACATATTGCAGTAATATTGATTGTATCATGTCTTTTTGTCGCATGGGGTGGTGAAGTCAAACTATTGAAATTCATAATCAATGCAGCAAACAATTTAGGTATTGATATCAGACAATTCGCCAGATGGATATTATCATTTCTAATTGTTTGCAAGCCAACGAATATAGCATTGAAAGCGGTCATCGGGAAATATAATCCTAAAATCGCTGAAATTATTGAGGATAGTTCTAAAACTAACGCGGGTGCATTTATAGGTTCTATTGAAAGGATACTAATTCTAATCTTCTTAGCAATAGGAGAATATGCTTCAGTCGGTTTAATTTTTGCGGCGAAGTCGATTATAAGATTTAGTGAAATGTCCAAAGGCAAGGATAAGGACTTGGCGGATTACTACATTATCGGAACGTTAGCCAGTTTGTTGAGCGCCATAATTGTGTTCTATGTATTGCTAAGACGTTGAGTTGCATTGCTTAGCATGAAGTGGTATAAATCGATCCGCGGGGATGTGAACCCCAAACGCTTCTGAGCTTGTGAAGCACTTAGCGGTTGTCGAGGAGGCCATAGTCAAACATCATGTAGCTAAAAGACGTACTTGCAGGATTGAATGCAAGCACGAACTGCATGAACACATACCTTCAAAGTTCTCTACTTCTAGCACAAACGGACTATTCCGTACGCCCAGGCATATCATCCGCACGACGGTGGAAATGCTAGATTGGATGCGGAATGATATCGTCTGTGAAATAATCATAAAGAGATTGAAGCAATTTAACAATTGCAAAAAGTCGCTATCACATACATGGTAAGCAAGCCGTTTGCTTATCAAGTAATGTGGGGGTTCGGCTGGTTTCTATGAAACGACAAGTTATGTCATATGTGGCTGGCATAAAAAAGATGGCACTGAAATTAGAAATTTAAACCCGACATTGTAGCAAAAACAATAGTTGAATAGTGATCTGATTATCAAAATTATTCGAGGAGATAGTATTATGAGCAAACGGGTTTACATTAGCGCAGATTACTCTTTTGATGGCGGTGACCGTAATGTTGTCGATACTTTAAATGCTTGGGGCTCTGATGACTTGCACAAGGTAGATTTTGTGGATATGGCTAAAGTTGTCTCTGGTAGTATTTCAAATGATCCTGATTGTCGACCTTGTGACTTGAAGCGGGAATTTAATCAACAAATAAAAGCCTCTTCCTCTGTTGTTATTGTAATTGGCAACAAGACTGCGTCTCGTACAGCGGGCAGTAGCTGTTCTCGAGTTACAGTAAGTCAGATAAATTGCAGTTGTACTCCATATAAGCAGAATGTTAATGGATTAAAACTTTGTAAAGTGTCAATGACTGTCAATCCAGGATATGATGATGATTGCGGGGAAATAAATGCGTATTCATATCTTCGGCATGAATTTGAACAAGCAAAAAAATGCAAAAAAACGATAATTGTTGTTTACAACTCGACACGCAAAGAAGTAGGTTGGCTTCCAAACTACATGTCTGATTATGAACCTAATGCGGTTCCGTTTTGGAAAATGGACCTTTGGGGCAACAAAATTGGCGACTACTACAACATAAAAAAGGCGCTTGGATATGAATAAGTTCTTTAAAAGAAGCTGCACTTGGACATTGAGTGTAATTGCTGTGTTGTTTGCATTTGTTCCCGAAGCGAGTTTTAAAGGATGCAAATTTCTAGAGGATGCGTCCGACGAAGTGAATATTATGATAAACCGAATTTTGACTTTTATTGCTGTACTCGTCATAGTAATAATAGTTCATGCTATATATCGTTGTGTTCGAAAAAGCATCAGCATAAAAGGGCATGGGTATAGCATTCGGATTGAATATGGAGACATACTCAAGAAAGACAGCTGCAAACGAATAATCAGCTTTGACGAGTGTTTTACAACGAGCATAGGAGAAAATCCTTCGGATGTAAAACGCAGCTCAATATGTGGGCAATACCTAGTAGCGAATCCAATAAATAACATGCGGTCTTTGATAGAAAAAGCTCAACTGCAGCCAGCAAAATGCAAGTCAAAATTTCAAGGCAAAGAGAAGTTTGAATCAGGGAGACTGGTGCAAAACGGTGACGACTTATTGATGGCATTTGCTAAATTAGACAAGGATGGGCGAGGACGGTTTTTTTCCCGTGAAGAATTTCTTGACTGTCTGGCAATACTTTGGAACGAAATTGACAAGTATTATGGACAAAAAGATGTGTGCATTCCTATACTTGGAGCAGGAATTACACGTTTTGATGACAAGCAACTGACCCAACAGGAACTGCTAGACATAATATTAGCATCGTATAAACTAAGTTCGCATAAGATAAAGACGCCACATCAATTGCATATCGTGTGCAAAAAGAGGGATGATTTTTCTTTAAACAGGATTGGCGAAACGTTGTAATATAAGTTTACGACATTTCTCAATTTTCGAACCTGCGTAGTAAATTTTTATCAAGTGTAGGTTGAGGACTAATTTACTTGCCTTTCAGCCATGAATTCAGCCACAACACGACAAAATGCCAGATATATAAGCTTCTGTCGGAGAGTTCGATTCTCCCCGCCTCCACCAAAAATGAAATCAGCCCGTTTGGGCTGTTTTCATTTTTGGCGCGAATGCGACAGGAGAGAATCGAAGCCCGGTTATAAATCGCCGCGGTGCGGCGATTTTTCGGGCCGTGGTTGAGTCAAACGGGCGATTTGCGACGCATGGAATGCGAGCAAAGCAGCCATCGTTTGCGAAGCCCGATTCTCCCCGCCTCCACCAAAAAACAAACAGACCTGCAAGGGCCTGTTTTGTTTTTTGGCGCGTATGCGATAGGAGAGAATCGAAGCCCGGTTATTAAATCGCCGCGGTGCGGCGATTTTTCGGGCCGTGGTTGGCCCGATCTCGTCGGGTTAGGCTTGGCTGGACTGCGGTATAATGGCTTTCACTTACGATCCATCAACAAGCTTCTCTTTTAAATCAATTTTATAAATAACTTTTCTAGTGCAAAATATAGAGATTTCAAATAGGTGATCACTTTTTCAAGATACTTATCCCGTAAAAAACTGATCAGTTTGCCGAATGTTAGTTTCCAAAAAAGAGTATCAATGAGTGCACAAGAAGCAAAAACAATCATCACAGAAACGATAAAGTGCACGAAGAACAACGAAGTATCAACATAAGCAGCATTGTTGAATATTGTTTTCCACAAGAATGGACGGATAAGGAAGTTATCATGTATCAGATAAATGCCAAAGGTTGTAGATGCAATTCTGTTAATCAGTTTTGAATGGAATGGTTTCGTTTGCGACATTGCTAAAAACAATTCCAATGCGCACATTGCACCCGGGAGCCTAGTATAATCAGAAAAGTATGTTATATATTTTCTAAAAACACCCGAATAGTTTAATAGAAAGGACATCGATGCGATAGAAGCCAGAACAATTAAGGCCCAAAATCCAAACAAAGCAAAATGGCGGGATGGATTTGCTTTTAAAGGATAAAGACGAATATATGCGGCGATTACATACAAAGCAACGAAATAGGCAAGATCGCTTCCGGAATAACTGGCACCTATAAATGTTGGAAGGACACACCAAATAACAGCGAAAAGTATGATGAGAGCTTTATGCTGTTTTTGCGTCAGCTTCAACAACAATTTGTTAATATAGGGTGAAAGTAAAAGCAGGACAATATATGATGTAGCAAACCAGTAGGTACCATATGCAGTCGGAAATATAGACGCTAATATCTCATCGCGTCCGATCGACGATCCCCCGGGTAAGATAAATATCGCTACAAGTAAGAGAATCACGCTGTACGAGAACACTTGCGCAATCAAAGAAACGAAACGCGGCAACTTGAAATCACTTTTTATTGAGAAATAGCCGCAAATCAGAACAAAAACTCCCACTGCTGGCCGGCCAAAAGACCCGAAAAGTATAGCAAATACATTTTGCACAGTTAAGGGAGCATCAATATACACAAAACATATTGTGCCATGCATAACATAATGATGCATGACGATAAGAAACATTGCAATGATTCGAAGCAACTCGATATTTGATTGTCTCGCGAAACTTTGATTCTTGTCTATGGTCTGTACTTCGACCCTGAGAGATTCTTCCTTCAGCATTGAATCACGATATCCTTCCCCGATTTGCTAGAATGGGTTTTTTGACAAATATCTGTTGTTTGAATTGTAGCAAATCAATGTGACCTATGCAACCATCCAACATTTGAAACCAATTTCTTGCAGGATTGCAATTCATCTTGAGCAGTGAAGAGAACACGAATGAAGGACGCATAAATCGGTTATTTTGAGCTTGCAAGAACCAACGATAATCAAAGTGAAGTGCGAGTTCCTCAAGGCGATCATGATTTTGCAACAGAAGAGCAAAATTTGTTCGAACATTGTAAATCTTGGATAGATACGATAGGATACAAGTACTACCACAAAGGAGAACCCAACATGGCTGACGATATTACACAAGAACAGACGCCAGAAATTCTGAGCGAAGAAGAGGTTCAGCAACGATTCGAAAAGAGCAAGGAGAAGGCGAGGAAGATTCTCGAAAACCGTGACAAGATGGATCGTTTTCTCGAACGCCTTGAGAAGAAGTTGAAACACATTCCGGTGGTCGGCGGAATTTTGTCGGAGATTCCGGTGCTCATCGCGCTCGTGAAGGCATATATTGAAAAGCGGTATCTGGAGATTCCGATCGGTTCCATCATCGCTATCGTCGGCGCGCTGATCTACTTCCTGAGCCCCATCGATCTTTTGCCGGATCTGCTTCCTGCAATCGGGCTGGTGGACGACGCGGCTGTGCTGACGCTTGCGTTTAAGCTGGTGCACGACGACGTGAAAGAATACAAAAATTGGCGCGAGAAGAATCAGCCCAAATAGTCTAGGCATCCACATACTTGACGTTTTTTCGGTGGAGAAAAACCCGCGCGGCGTGCTATACTCACGCCAGAAGCGAGGACAAACACGATGACAGACAACGAAAAATACAACGCGCTGGTGGAGAAAGACCCGGCATATGACGGTGCCTTTTTCGCCGCGGTGAAGACGACAGGCATCTTCTGCCGAACCACCTGCACCGCGCGCAAACCCAAGCGCGAGAATGTTGACTTCTACGATCATATTCACGACGCACTCTCCGCGGGATACCGTCCCTGCAAGATCTGCAGACCCATGGAGAGCGCAAACCAGATCCCCAAAGAGATCACCGAGCTACTCGCCGAGGTGCAGGCAAACCCGCAGTTTCGCATCACCGAATGGGAACTGCGTCAGCGCGGATTTGACCCGAACACCCTGCGCCGCTGGTTTCAAAAGCACTACGGCATGACCTTTCAGGCCTTTTGCCGGATGAACCGCATCAACGCGGCTTTTGGAGCGATCCGGGACGGCAACAGCGTGCTGGACGCGGCGTTGGACAGCGGATACTCGTCCACAAGCGGGTTTGCCAGCGCGTTTGACAAGATCATCGGCACAGCACCCGGCAAGGCAAAACGGGAACCGAAAAACGTGCTGATCTATCAGCGCTTTGATGCGCCGCTAGGTCCCATGGTTGCGGTGGCAAGCGAGCAGGGGTTGAGCCTTCTGGAGTTTGGCGATCGGCGCATGCTCGAGAGCGAGTTTACCGACCTGCAAAAGCGGCTGGACGCCGTCCTGCTGCCCGGAACAAACGAGTACACCATGGAGGCCGTGCGGCAGATTACGGAGTATTTCGCGGGCACGAGACAGACGTTTGATGTCCCGCTCCACGCGCCGGGGACAGAGTTTCAACAGCGGGTATGGGCGGCGCTGCGGGAGATCCCGTTTGGCGAAATCCGCTCCTACGGCGAGATTGCGGCGAGTATCGGCGAACCCAAGGCGGTGCGCGCGGTGGGCACGGCAAACGGCATGAACCGCCTGGCCATCATGATTCCGTGCCATCGGGTCATCGGCGCGGATGGCGCGCTGACCGGGTACGGCGGCGGGCTCTGGCGCAAGGACTGGCTCCTGAAACACGAATCGGAACACAAATGACAAAACAAAAACAAAGCCCGTTTGGACTTTGTTTTTTTGTGCAGTGAGAGTTGGGTTCCGTTTACTATGCTTGCTTTTCGTGCGGAGTTTTTTTCTTTATTAGCTGCAGCAGCCAGTCAGATATCTTGCTCAGGAGCATACTTGCACCGGTGATCAACAGAATCAGCGCGAGGTTGTCGAGAGCCGGGTGGTGCAGACCAACCACATCTTGATAGATATAATAGAGCAGCTCCTGCGTGCAATAGAACGTGAAGCTGATTGTCCCGAAAAACCCGAAGAATTTTTGCAGCAGCGGAATATCCCGCCGAATGATGCGCCGGGACACCCACGGCAAGAGGAACACGATGCCGAGGGTGAGTAGCATATTCGGTAACGCCGCGTTGGAAGCGGGGAAGAGCAGCTCCACCTTGCACACATTGGTCAGGTAGCTTAAGAAGACGCCGAGCAGCAGCGCCGCCGTCATCACCGTGGGAAACCAGCGCGGCAGGGCATCGTCGTGATCCTTCATCTTTTGCCCGCAGAGCACGCCGATCAGGAAGATCGGGATTCGATTTGTGAACCCGTATAAATCTTCCCGCAGGGTGTTTCTGAGCAAGATGGAAAGCGCGAGCCAACCCGCGAGCACGATCAGCGTGAAGCGCGTTTTGTGTTTGCTGCGCGAGAAGAAATAGTAGTAAGCGGGAAACAGCAGATACAGCGTTAGGATGGCGGGCACATACCACAAGAATCCATAGATCGACTTGGTGTAAAAATGCACGCCTGAGATGCGGGAGAGGAACAATGGCACGCTCCAGTGCTGATAAAGCGCGTAGCAAATCGCCATGATCAGATAAGGAATCAAGATGCGCTCCAGGCGCCGTCTATAAAAACCGCCGAGCGTGTTCTTTAGAATCGAAAATACCAGCCCGCCGCCGGAGAGGAAGAAGAAGAGATCGACACCTGTGAACCCGACGTATTTGACGATGGCTTCCAGCCGGCCAAGCACAGGCACGCCGCCAAACACGGGCTGCCAGACATGGTAGACAAAGATCCAAAGTGCGGCAAAGCCCATCAGCACCTGCTTCATCGCGAAGGTATCCGAGATGCGCATCGGCTGATTTGACTCTGGCGGCTGAATGTTGCGTTGTTCCATGCGTGCATCCTTTAGTTTGGTCGATCTGTCGCGGACAAGCCGCAGATAAATTTTACACCAGAGTCAGCGATCGGCACAAGACCCGCGCAGACAAACACGGAAAATCAGCGCAAAACAGCGGCATAACAGCGGGTTTCGCGCGCAGATGCTTCCGCACTATACGCCGCACGCAAAAGCGTGTAGAATACAGAAAACGGAAAAAGCGAGGGAGAAATGTGAAGATCGGGGATGTGGCGGCGGCAATGGTGCGTTATAACGCGGGCGACGCGCGGCGGGTAAATCATCTACTGAAGGTATTCGGCTTTGCGAAGATGATTGGAGAGCGGGAAGGGCTGGATGAGCAGACGCAGGAGATTCTGGAGATTGCGTCGCTCACGCATGACATCGGCATCCGCAACAGTGAGCAAAAGTACGGCAGCTGCTCCGGCGCGCTTCAGCAGATCGAAGGTCCGCCGGAAGCGCGGGAGGTGCTCGCTTCGCTTGGCGCAGAGGAGAGCATGATTGCGCGCGTCTGCTGGCTGATTGCGCACCACCACACGTATTTGGACATACAGGGCATGGACTACCAGATTCTTGTCGAGGCGGACTTTCTCGTCAACGCATTTGAAGACGAGCTGGACGAGGACGCCGTTCGAACGGTGCGTGAGCGGATTTTCCGCACCAAAACAGGCACGGAACTGCTGAATTTACTGTATTTTTACGCGCCAAATGCCTAGTTTTGCTAGGTTTTTTGCGCTAACTATGGTATGATATCGGTTGTTTTGACAGGAAAGCAGGTAAGATATCATGATCAGCGCACGTAACGTATCCCTTCAATTCGGCGGCAAGCCGCTGTTTGAACGCGTGGATATACAGTTTACCAACGGAAATTGCTATGGCCTCATCGGCGCGAACGGGACGGGGAAGTCTACGTTCCTTCGTATTCTCTCCGGCGAGCTGGAGCCCAGTAAGGGCGAAGTCTTTGTCACCAGCGGAGAGCGCGTCGCGGTTCTGCGGCAGGACCACTACGCCTTTGATAAGTTTACTGTCATGGAGACGGTCATCATGGGCTACGATCGGCTGTATGAAATCATGCAGCTCAAGGAAGAGCTCTATGCCAAAGCGGACTTTGACGACGCGGACGGCATCCGCCTAGCGGAGCTGGAGGGCGAGTTTGCCGAGCGCGATGGCTGGAGCGCGGAGTCGAACGTCGAAATCCTCCTCAACGGTCTAGGCATACCCGCGGCGCTGCACTATGCGCCCATGGCGGAGCTGGACGGCCCCGTCAAGGTGAAGATACTCCTCGCGCAGGCGCTGTTTGCAAAGCCCGATATCCTGCTGCTCGACGAGCCGACCAACAACCTCGACATCTACGCCATCCATTGGCTGGAAGAGTTTTTGCTCGACTTTCCGAATACCGTCATCGTGGTTTCCCATGACCGGCATTTCCTCAACAAGGTCTGCACACACATCGTGGACATTGACTACAGCAAGATGCAGATGTACGTCGGCAACTATGATTTCTGGTATGAATACACCCAGCTTGCCGCGCGGCAGGAGAAGGACAAGCGCAAGCAAAACGAGGTGAAGGCAAAAGAGCTGCAGGAGTTCATTGCGCGCTTCTCCGCCAACGCCAGCAAGAGCAAGCAGGCGACCTCGCGTAAAAAGATGCTCGACAACCTCGACATGGGCAACTTTGCGCCGTCCTCGCGGCGCTATCCGTTCATCCACTTCAAGCCCGACCGTGAGGTGGGCAACGACGTCCTCTCCGTCAATGGTCTCACCAAGAACATCGGCGGCAGAAACGTGCTCAACAACGTGAGCTTCGTGGTCTGCGGCGGGGATAAGATCGCGTTTGTGGGCGAGGACGAACTCGCGCGCACCACGCTGTTTCAGATCCTGATGGGCGAGATGGAGCCTGATTCCGGTAGCTTTAAGTGGGGCGTGACCACCACGCAGGCATATTTGCCGAGCGACAACAGCGAATATTTCGACGGAGTTACCTATTCGCTTGTCGATTGGCTCCGGCAGTTCTCCAAGGATCAGTACGAAACCACGATTCGCGGCTGGCTGGGTCGGCTGCTCTTCTCCGGCGAAGACGCGCTCAAGGAAGCGCGCGTGCTCTCCGGCGGCGAGAAGAACCGCTGCATCCTCGCCAAGATGATGCTCTCCGGCGCGAACGTGCTCATCCTCGACGAGCCGACTAACCACCTCGACTTGGAGGCGATTACCGCGCTCAACGAAGGCATGACGGAGTATACGGGCGTGATGCTCTTTACCACGCACGATCATCAGGTGACGCAGACGGTCGCCAACCGCATCATGGAGATTCTCCCCAACGGTGTGATCGACAAACGCGAGGCGTATGATGAATACATTGAGAATGAAGACGTGAAGAAGATGCGGGAGCTTTGGAGCTAATCTGCAACAGGATACAAAGAGGGTGCCGTCGGCTGACGGCACCCTTTGCTGTTGTGTGCGTTAGTTTTTCGGTAGGGGGACAGCGATTTCGACCAGTGGCGCAAAGTTTGTTTGGGTTTTCACTTCTCCACTTGGAAGAGTGTATAGTTCTCCGCTGAGCAAATCGGTACCATTGAAAATCTCGATATAAGCAAGGTAGAGTTTCATGACGACCGATTTATCACTATTGTATTGGTCGGGGAAGACGGGCAGGTTGTATATGACTTCATCGAGTCCGAAATGATCCGGAGTTGGGGCTTCGGAAACAAACTCTCCGTCAATATAAAGGTCATTTGCAATTCCGGCCATGGTGAAATCTCCGTACATATTGCGCCAAGTCATATCCAGAAGGCTACTGATCATATCGCTTGTCCAGCTTTCGGGTGCCGCGTCTACTGTGATTCTCGCAGTGATCCCGGTCGGAAGATACTCATAGCTCACTTTGAGCTTTACACCATCCAGTGAGACCTTTTTTGTCTCAAGAGCCGATTCTTCATTACCCGTTCCATCGTGCCTGATGGAGAGATACACTTCTCCCGAAAGCGGAATTAGCGTCTCCGTTCCTTCCGCAGAAGTAGTATTCCCCTTCGTCGTGTCAAACGTGAACGTGTGCGTGATGATCGCAACCGTTGCGCCGTAGTCCATCGCGTCTTTTTCGCAAACACGAATGTTCTGCGTGATGGTTAGCACACCATCGGGTAACGGCTGGGCGCTATCGATGTAGAAATCCGAGTACATCACGGCATGATCCGCGCTGACAAGCGCCGTTTCGTCAAAGATTGGCGTGATACCGTGCCCGCTGACCTGGAGCTCATACACCGTTGGATCGCCAGCCACAGTATAGGTGACATCATCCATCAGCGCATCGACAGAGAGCTTGCTGCCGGAATGTACACCGAAGCCTTCCATAAATTCCCGCACGTGTTCGTTGGTTGTAAACAGATTCGTATTCCAGATTAGCTGGTTGCCGTCGTAGAGCACCTCTGCAATCTCCGGGCGGATCTCCTTGAGCCATCCCCAGTTCTCCTCCGAAAACAGATCATAGCCGTTCTGCGCGCGGAAGTCGACAAACTCCTGCGCATTGGGCAGATCCGGCATGAGCGTAATGGTATACTCGCCGTCCTGCGGAGCTGCGGCGGCAATCGCCTCGTCAATCGAGGGGACTGCGGTTCGCTCCGCCGGGTCCTCGTTCATATACCGGCTGGGCGTAAACACTCTGCCCAAGAATTCTGATACCGCAAGTGCGGCTTTGGGGAACGCGACGAAGAACACGACGACCGCAAGCAGGCAAGCCGCGATCGGTACCAGTGTTTTGCGGATGCGGTTTCGGGCGAGCGACTTGGGCGCGGCCTTTTGCAGCACGCTTGTACGAATGCGGTGAGCAGCGCCAAAGGACAGCGGCAGCGCGGGAACGCCATTGAGCAAACGCTGCGTTTGCCCGACGCTGAGCGCGGGGAACCGAAACGAACGATGGTTTTTCATAGGGAACTTCCTCCTTTCGTGAGGCGGTTGAGCTTACTCAGCGCGCGATGCAGGCGCTGATCGATGGTGTTTGGCTGGATGCCGAGCAGCTTTGCAATCTGCTTGCTCGGCAGATTGAAATAGTAGCGATAGAGGATGATCTTGCTGTCCGGCTCGCCGAGCGCGAGCACCGACTTTACAAGTTCCTCTGTTTCCAGATTGCGCAATGCTGCCTCTTCTGTCGCCTCGATTGCGGGCGAGCGCTCATCCAGCGAGACCTCCCGCGCGCCTTCGCGCTTCTTGAGGCGGTTGATGGCGAGGTTTCTCGCCGTTGCGCAAAGATAGGCTTTGACGGAGCCCTGCGAGAAATCTAGCCGCTCCCGGCTCTTGTAGATGACGAGAAACGCGTCGCTGACGCATTCTTCAATCTCCTCGTGTGAGGAGCGCCCGAGAACCGCCGCTGCAGCGTGGTAGACAAGGCCGGAATACGCGCCGAGCATCTGGTTCAGCGCGCGTTCAGGATCGCGCCGGAGCAGATCGGTGACAGCTTCCATGATGGAACCTCCTGTTTGGATTTGAGAATTCTCACACAATATATCTATAATACACGTAAAATTCTGACAGTGAATGTGAGCATTTGGGAAATTTTCACTTCGCTATTGCCTGTATCGCAACAACATGTTACGGTTAATCTATCAATCAACAGAAATGAGGGTTTATGATATGTACCAAGTTGGCAACCTGCTCGGCATCCTCACCGCCTTGCTGTTTGGAATTGCGATTCTGAACTTTTGCGTCAAGTTCGTCAACCGCAAGTGGGTGATGAAGTTGCCCAAGGAGAGCAAGTTTAAACAAAGCTACACAGCCGTGATGAAGTTCCTCGTGAAGAACCACCGCTTCTTTGGCCTTGGCGCCGCAGTGTTGATGGTGCTGCACATCGTATTGCAGCTCGTGTTCAAATGGGTGTCCGTGACTGGTATTCTCACGGCGGCGCTCGCGGTAGTCACCGTTGCGCTTGGCGTGGTGCTCTTCAAGGCGAAAAAGCGCACGCCTGCGATGCTCTGGGCGCACCGCGGCGCGGTGATCGCACTGATTCTCTCGTTCATTGCACACGTGATTACGCGCATCTAGTATGCGAGACAAAATGGGTTTTATTTGAATCAACCATCTCTAAAGCGCACGGGAAAGCCCGTGCGCTTTTTTGCGTCGTGAAACTGCCGAATTGTGAATTTTACACAATAGAAGCAAAGAAAAGATTGTCAAGCGTGGTTTTATGGTATATTAGTAGCGTGAAATACATGCTATTGGTGTAATAATGGTATGTTAATAACAAAGCTGAACAAAAGCCGAGTGATTCTAAAGAGGTGTACTTCTTGGAACAGCCAAACCAGATCAAATGCCATATTTGCAACAACGCCGCTGCGTATGCGTTTGCCTATGCGCGCTTCAACGACAGGGAAGCGTTCTTTGGTGTAATCTACCGCGGGGTCTGCCACGAATGCCTGAATAAATACATCGAGTCGATCAAGAACGATCGCCGCTTGCGCGGTGAGCTGCTGCTTTGGCCGGCCGTGCTGTTGCCCGTGGGCGCGCTGTTTGCAGCTCTCTCCGACAGCAGGCTCGGGCAGGCGGTCGGGTTTTGCCTGCTGGGATCGGCAATCGTCATTCCGGCCGTCATGCGCCTTTGGCAGCGGAGGGAATCCCGCCGGGTTCGCCGCGCCAGCGAAGCGGAGAACGAAGCACGCTACAGCGAACAGATGTGCCGCGAGGACGCGCTCAAGACCAGCCGCCAGACGAAGCTCATCTATCTACAGCCTGCGTATGCCGAGGCGGGAATTGAGCGTTCACACATCGCAAAAGAGACGGGCGTATCGCTGGATACTGCCGAGTTGATCCAACAACTTGCGATTTCGACACAACATTCTCTACGTGCGTAGGTACTTGCGGGCGGCAGTTCAGGCGCGTTTGACAAGCCGGATGCGTTGTGAAATAATAGCCGCATAGCAAACCGTTTCCGAGCGTGACACATGCGCAAAGAGGACAAAAGCGCATGCGCTGCCCGGCGAAAACGAAGCTTGTCATCAAAAAAACTGAATACGCAAGGAAAATTCCCGAGCCTTCGCGGCCTGCTGAATCAGGTTGCGCCGGCCAATGGGCAGAACCGGTAACGGCGCTGCCTGCCATATTTGCAAAGGGGATTCCACCAAAAAACCACGGCGGGCGCAAAAGCGAAGGGTCGCGTGATTTTCCTTGTACACAAAGGAGAGGAAGAGTATGACCAAACGCATTTGCCTCGTCGTTTTGTCCGTTTTGTTCGCGTTTGCCGCGATTGCCTGCGCAAAGCCGGAGGCGGCCCCCACCGTTACGCCGGAAGTAACCCCTGTCTCCATCGAAGCCCAACCGGAGGCGACAGAAGCGCCAATGACCAACGACGGGCTTGGCATCAAAATTCTGCTAGAGCAGGACGACGGCATGATCAACAACTACTCCGTTCTCGCGGTGAACGACGCGGCCTCCTTCAAGGACGCGGACGGCAACGCGGTGAGCGGGGTTGCGATCAACACCGTCGGCGCAAAGGCGCTCATCGACTGGCTTATGAGCGACGAGGCCGCGCAGCTAATCGCAGGCTACGGTATGGAAGCGTATGGCGAGTCGCTCTTTACGCTAAAGGCAGACAAGCCGGCTTCCACGGCAGAGATTCCGCAGGCCACGGACGCAACAAAGGTGATTCGCCTTTCGACCACCACATCGGTCTACGACAGCGGACTGCTGGACTATATACTGCCCGAGTTTGAAGCTGTGTACGGCTATACGGTAGAGGTCAGCTCCGCCGGAACCGGAAAAGCCATCGCTGCCGCGACGATGGGCAACGCGGATCTCATCCTCGTGCACAGCAAATCACAGGAAGAAACGTTTGTGACGGATGGCTACGCAAAGAAGCTCGACGGCTACGACAGCGAGCGGCTTACGTTCATGTATAACTATTTTGTGCTGGTTGGCCCGGTGGACGATCCCGCCAAGTGTGCCGAAGCGGGCGACGTGAAGGAAGCCTTTGCACGCATCGCGGAAGGCAAGTTTGCGTTTGTTTCCCGCGGGGATGCAAGCGGCACACACACCAAGGAAGTCTCCCTCTGGCCGGAAGCACTCGGCATCACCACCGATCCTGCCAGTGTTGCCGCCTACAGCGAATGGTACCTTTCCAGCAACGCGGGCATGGGCGTTTGCCTGACCATGGCAAACGAACTCGACGGCTACATCCTCTCGGATAAGGCGACGTACCTTGCGTTCGTATCCGGCGGCGGCGCGGTGGGCTAAGCCTGTATGGGCAGCGCTTTTGCGCGCGCGCTCGACCTGCTGCTTGCGGGCGACGCGCTTCTCACCAACATCATCACCGTCACGCTGACGATGACGCTATTTAGCTCCATTACGGCGCTCCTATTGGGGGCGCCGTATGGCGTGCTGCTCGCCAGCGCGCGCTTTCCCGGACGCAAAACACTCATCCTGATCAACCGCACGCTGACGGGGCTTCCGCCCGTGGTCTGCGGGCTGATCTGCTATCTCTTGTTCTCCGGCACGGGGCCGCTCAGGGGGCTGCATCTGCTGTTTACCGTCACCGGCATGGTCATCGCGCAAGTGCTGCTGATCACGCCGATCATTGCGGGCAGCATGGAGATGGCGATCTCGCCGCTGGTTGGCAACATCCGCGAGAGCGCGCGCGGCATGGGGCTTTCGCGCGGGTGGACGTTTCTACTCACCCTCAACGAAAGCAAATATGCGCTGATCTCGTCCTATCTGCTCGGTTTTGGACGCGCGATGGCGGAGGTGGGCGCTGTGTCGATGGTCGGCGGGGCGATTGCCTACAAAACCAACGTGATGACCACCGCGATCATGATGTATACCAACATGGGCAACTTTACCTATGCCCTCGCGCTGGGCATCCTGCTGCTGATGATCTCGCTGCTCGTCAACATTCTGGCGCAACTGCTGCAAAGGAGCGCTGGACTATGATTGAACTTGTGAATGTGCAAAAGCGTTACGGCGCGCGTGTCGCGCTCGATATCCCGGTGCTGTCGATTCAAACGGGGGAGCGGTTTGCGCTCATCGGCCCGAACGGCAGCGGCAAGAGCACGCTGCTCCGGTTGCTCGCGGGCGTGATTGTGCCGGAAACGGGAAGCGTCCGAACGGGAGAGCTGCGCCGTGGCGAGATCGGCTATCTGCCGCAGCAGCCATATGCGTTTGACCTGAGTGTGCAACAAAACGTCGAGCTTGCGGTGTCAGGCGAGCCGGAGCGGACAAGGCTGGCACTGGACGCGCTGGAGCGTGTCGGCCTCCTGCATCTATCCAAAGCGCGCGCAAACCGCCTCTCCGGCGGGGAGACGCAGCGCATGGCGCTGGCGCGGGTGCTGGCACGCAGGCGAAAGCTCCTGCTGCTGGATGAGCCGACCGCGAGCACGGATATTGCGGCGATGGAGCTAATCGAGCGCGCGATACTCGACTATGTGGCGCAGACAGGCTGCACACTCGTGTTCTCCTCCCATGCGCCGTCGCAGGCGATGCGTCTTTCGAGCAGCGTGCTGGTGCTGGACGGTGGCAGGATTGGGGAACTCGGCGAGAGTGAACAGGTGCTGCAAGACCCGCAGACGGAGAGCACCAGAGCGTTTTTGAAAAGCTGGAAACTATAGAAGCTTTGCTCTGAAAGAAAAGAGAATGAAAAGAGAAAGAAAAAAGAAAAAAGAGAAAGATAAGAGAAAGAAATTTTCACGCACGAAACACAAGCGCCGCGGGGTGACCCGCGGCGCTGTTGCGTTTGGTGTTATTCGGTTTGGTTGCCGGTCTATGAGGGATTATTTGCAGAATCTTTCGTATAGCCGCCCAAATCCGGGCAGGGCGCGGATGATGGTATCATACGCCACGCAATAGGCAATCCGCAGATAGCCGGGGCAGCCGAAACTGCGACCGGAGACGATCAGGATGTCTTCATCTTTGGCAGCCTCGGCAAAGGCGTCTCCGTCTCCGCCCGGTGCTTCGAGGAAGAGATAGAACGCGCCGTCCGGCGGCATGCAGCGGTAGCCGAACGCGGTCAACCCTTCATACAACGCATCGCGATTCTTTTTGTAGCTGGTCAGATCCGGCATGAGGTTGAGCTCTGCCGCGCGCGCGATGGTTTTTTGAAGCAGCGACGGGGCGCAGACATAGCCCTGCACGCGCGCGCTACCTGCGATAGCGTCGTAGACATCGTCAAACTCCGGCATCTCGTTGCCGAGCAGCACATAGCCGATGCGATCTCCCGGCAGTGACAGGCTCTTGGAATAGGAGTAGGTCACGATGCTGGCGTTGTAATAGTTCGCGACAAACGGCACGGGGGTTTCTGTATAGTTCAGCTCACGGTAGGGTTCGTCCGAGATCAGATAGACCGGATGCCCTAGCTCCGCGCTCTTTTTCGTGAGAAGGTTTGCGAGTGCGCGAATCGTCGCCTCAGAGTAGATCACACCGGAGGGATTGTTGGGCGAGTTGATGATTACCGCCTGCGTATGCGGGTTGATCGCCCGTTCCAGCGCGGCAAAGTCGATCTGGAAATGCGTCATATCGGGGTCTACCACCACGAGTTTTCCGCCAGCGGTAGAGGCAAAGCAGGCGTACTCCGGAAAATACGGCGCGATGGCGACAAACTCGGTGTTCTCGTCCACGGTGAGCGCGCGCAGCACAGACGTCAGCGCGGCGGCGGCACCGCAGGAGATGTAGAGGTTCCGGCGGGTAAATGACGTACCAAAGCGGCGGTTGAGGTTCTCCGCAATCGCGTCCCGCGTCTCGTTCGCGCCCGGCGCGCTGGTGTAGCCATGCAGCGCGGAAGGATCGCAGGTGCAGAGCAGGCGCACCATCTCCTCCGTGAGCGCCGCAGGCGGTGGAACGGAGGGGTTGCCGATGGAGAAATCGTAGACGCTTTCATTGCCTACGATTGCCGCGCGCTTGCGCCCAAACTCGAAGAGCTCGCGGATGGCGGAGCGCACGCGCCCCAGTTTGAGCATGTCTTTTGATACCATGTGTGTTTTCCTCTCTGGCAAACCCGCCTGTGAGCGGGAAAATTAGCCCTGAAACTGGTAACCCGCCTCGAATGCCTTGATGTTCATCTCAAGCACCTTTGGTGGAACGGACGCGGTCAGCGCGGCGTTCCAGTCGATCGACTCCAGCGCAAATGCACGCACGAGCGCGCCAAGCAGCACGATGTTGGTGCAGCGGATGTTGCCCAGCGATTTTGCAATCGTACTTGCGGGAATGACGCGCAGGTCGAAAGCCTTCTTCATCTCATCATAGATGTTCGTGGGATATTGCGCCGCGCCGCTGGAGACCGGTAGCGGGAACACCTCATAATCATTGATCAGCGCGGTGCCGCCGACTTTCAGCAGGTCGGAATAGCGCGCGCCTTCGAGCTTTTCAAACGCGACGAGCACATCCGCCTCGCCACGCCCGATGATCGGGGAATGCACCTTTTCGCCATAGCGCACCTGCGTGGAGACGGAACCGCCGCGCTGCGCCATGCCGTGTACTTCGCTCATCTTGACATCGAAGCCAGCGGCGACGAGACCTGCGGTAAGGGTTTTGCTCATGAGCAGCGTGCCTTGCCCGCCGACGCCGCAGATGAGAATGCTTTTTCCGGTAAAGTTTGCCATATGCGTCATTCTCCTTTCTGTTCGCCGATGCGGGAAATCGCTCCAAAGGGGCACGCCTGCGCGCAGACCTTGCAGCCCACGCAGAGCGTCTGGTCGATCTCGGTCTTGCCATCCGTCATGTGCAGCGCGGGGCAGGCGACCTTGAGGCAGACCTTGCAGCCGCGGCACTTGTCGCGATCGACCGTGCACTTACCAAAGTCGTGCTTGATGCGCTTGATGAGTACGCATGGTCTGCGGACGATGATCGCGGCGGGGACTTCGCTCGCAAGTGCGTCGTCGACGGCTTTCTGCATTGCCTTGAGGTCCTGCGGATCGCATATGATCACGTTGCCGTAGCCAAAGCTCTTGAGCACGTCTTCAATGGCGATCTTGTTTGCGATTTCGCCTTCGAGCGTGAAGCCCGTGCCGGGATTATCCTGATGTCCCGTCATGCCGGTAATGGAGTTATCCAGCACGCAGGGGATCATGTTGCCTTTGTTATAGAGGATTTCGACGGCTCCCGTGAGCCCGCTGTGGAAGAAGGTAGAGTCCCCGACCACGCCGAAAATCTTCTTGTCGGTGATGCCCTGCTGGGCAAACGCCTTTGCCATGCCCATACCGAGGGAGAAACCGCCGCCCATGCAGGCGCAAGTGTCCATCGCGGAAAGGGGAGCGGCATAACCAAGCGTATAGCAGCCGATATCGCCTGTGATCACGAAATCTTTCCTCTTGCTGAGCACGTAAAAGAATCCGCGGTGCGGGCAGCCGGGGCAGAGAGCGGGCGGGCGGGCGACCATGTCGAGGTCGAGCTTGGCGACCTCCGGCTCCGTACCGAAAACCCCGCGGCGCACGATTTCAGGATTGAGCTCAAACATCGGCGGGATGACCTTTTTTCCGACGCAGGCAATGCCCGCGATTTTAAGCTGCTCTTCCATAAACGGCTCGAGTTCCTCCACCACGTAGAGCGTCTCTACATTGGAGGCAAACGTGCGGATCAAATCGAGCGGAAGCGGCCAGGTAAAGCCTAGCTTGAGGAAGGAGGTGTCTGCCGGGAAAACTTCTTTGGCGTACTGATATGCAATTGAGGCGGAGAGCACGCCGATCTTGCCGCCGTTTAGCTCCATGCTATTCAGCGGGCTGGTGTTGGCATAGGTTTCCAGCGCCTTGATCTTGTCCTCCAGCTCCGGGCGGTGCTTGCGCGCAAACGCGGGCGTGCAGACAAACTTCGGGATGTTGCGCACATAGCGCGCGGGTGATTGCTCCTCGCGCTCGCCAAAGCTGACGAGGCTCTTGCTGTGACTCACGCGCGTGGTGGTGCGAAACAGCACGGGGGTATCGAACCGTTCGGAGATTTCGTAAGCTTCCTTCATGAAGTCCTTGCATTCCTGCGAATCGCTCGGCTCGATAAGCGGAATCTTGGCAAACGACGCGTAGCGGCGATTGTCCTGCTCGTTTTGCGAGGAGTGCATATCCGGATCGTCCGCCGTGACGATCACAAACCCGGCTCCGACGCCGTTGTACGCCGCGGTAAACACAAGGTCTGCCGCGACGTTGAGGCCGACGTGCTTCATCGCGGTGAGTGAGCGCGCGTTTGCGATGCACGCGCCGTAGGCAACCTCGGTTGCGACCTTTTCGTTCGGCGCCCATTCGGCATAGAGCGAATCTTTATACTGCGCGAGATTTTCGAAGATCTCGGTGCTCGGCGTGCCGGGATAGGCAGAGCAGACGGTGACACCCGCTTCGTATGCGCCGCGCGCGATGGCTTCGTTTCCGGTGAGGAGTTGACGCGTCTTGCCGCTCATGTTTTGCCTCCTTCATGCGCCGCGATGGCGCCGAGGGCGAGGGAGGTGAGTTTTGCGTCCGCCGGGTCCGCGCGGGAGACGAGCACGATCGGGCAGCGCGCGCCGAGGACGAGCCCCGCCGTGCGCGCATGCGCAAAATACGTCAGGGATTTGCCAAAGGCGTTGCCGGTTTCATAGTTGGGCATGATCAGTAGATCCGCGTCGCCCGCGCCCGGAGCCGTATATTTCTTGTGCGCGGCGGCTTCCTTACTGATGCAGAGGTCGAGCGCGGCCGGGCCAAACACGGTCATGTTGTAGCGCGACCAGTCGAGCTCCGCGAGGGCTTTTGCGTCCATGGTGGACGGAATCTTTTCGCTGACCACCTCGCTGCCGCTGAGGATGCCCGCGTTTATGGTATTATACCCGATCAGCTGCAAAAGTCGAGCGGCATTTTCCAGAATCACGCGCTTTTTCTCGAAGTCCGGTGCGGGGTTCATCGCGCCGTCGCTGATATAGAGCAGCTTGTGATAGGTCGGGAACTCAAAGATCATCACATGCGAGAGAAGCCCGCCCGTCAACAGCTCGGAATGCACCACCGCCCGGAGAAAGTCCGTCGTGTTGAGGATACCCTTCATGAGGTAGTCCGCCTCGCCGGTCTCGACGGCGTGGACAGCCGCGCGCGCGCAGGCAACATCGCTTCCGTCTTCCGGTTCGACGATGGTAAAGCCTGTTTCATCCGCGCCAAGAGAGGCGAATATCTTGTGAATCTCTGCCGCTTTGCCAAAGAGCAGGGCGGTGCAAATGCCGCGTTCGCGCGCAGCGAGCAGAGCCTCGATCACTTCTTCGTCGTGCGCGCTGGCAACCGCGACGCGGAGGTTTAACCCCTGCGCGCCTTCGACAAACTCATTCAGGGTGTGTTTCATGCCTTGGTGTCTCCTTGTTTTGATATATGAAAGTTATTGATTGACGTTCTTGATTGTTTCGGAATACGACCTTAATAATAAAGTTATTTGGTTTGTTGAATTGTTTCGGCGTACGATCTTGCTTTTTCGCCGCGCAGCACGCGCAGCGCGCCGAGCGCGAGGGCTTTCATCTCCTGCTCGCCGGGATAGCGCAGGATGGGCGCGATCTTCTCCACATAGCTACGAATCTCAGCGCAAAACCGCTCAGAGTGCGCAATGCCGCCCGTGAAGATGATCGCATCCACGGCAAATCGCAGCACGGCTGCCATCGCGCCGATGTCCTTTGCGTGCTGATACGCCATCGCGCGGTAGATAAGCTGGGCTGTCTCGTCACCCTCGAGCATGCGCTTTTCAACCTCGCGAAAATCGCGCGTACTAAGATAGGAAAACACGCCCGCTTCAAACGAGAGCTTACGCTTTAAGTCCTGCTTGGTCACGCCGGAATAGCAGAGGTTGACCAGCGCGCTGACGGGCAAACTGCCCCCGCGGTCGAGGGAAAAACTGCCCTCGTCCTTGACGTTGTAAACGTCCACCACGCGTCCTTTTTCGTGCGCCGCAATGCTGACGCCGCCGCCCATATGCGCTATAATGAGATTCAGTGATTCATATGGCTTGCCGAGGTCGCTTGCCGCTTTTCGCGCGATTGCTTTGTGGTTGAGTGCGTGAAAAAAGCTCTCACGCTCCATGCCGGCGAGTCCCGTAACCCGCGCAACAGGATGAAGCTCGTCCACCGAGACCGGATCGACAAGATACGCCGGAATGTGCGCCTCATCCGCGATGGACCGCGCGATGACGGGGCCAAGCGAGGAGGCATGCTCGCCAAACGGCGGGTTGTAAATATCGTGGATCACCATGTCGTCGATGGCGTAGGTGCCGCTGGGAATATGGCGCACCAACCCGCCGCGGCTGCAAACCGCGTCAAACGATGTGGGCGAGTAGCCCGCCTGCGCGAGCGCACCGCGCACCAGCCCTTCGCGAAGCGGCAGCTGGTCGACAACGCGAACAAAGCCTGACAGCTCCTCCGGAGCGTGTGAAAGCGAGGCGGAAAATGCCTCTGTCTCTTCTTCATATACGGCAATCTTGGTCGAGGTGGCGCCGGGGTTGATGACGAGTATGCGCATGGTGCGTCCTCCGGTTTCTCGGGTTGCGCAGAAAGCTGCGCTACAGAACCGCTGATGTTATCCTATTCGCTGCCGCATACCGGTGTCAACGGCAGAGGAAGAAATATATAGTATATTTATTCAGGAACAAAAGACTGATTTCACGCGCTATTTCAGAATAGCACAATACAAAAATTCAGTTTGTATGCATAAAAAAATATCCACGCCGGAAAGACGCTGTGCAAACCCAAAACACCCGCAATCAAAAACTTGTCCGTGCGCGTCGAGCGCGCACCGCCTGAAAGGAGGTAAACTCGCTTCATGAAACGCAGAACAAGTGCGCCAACTAACACGGAGGACAAGATGGAGACGCATATCGAAATCATGCGCTGCGCCCAGCGCGGCCAACAGCGCGATCTGGACAAGATCGACGCCGTGCAGCGCATGCAGGACGAAATCTGCCGCCGTGCGGGCGAAGCGGAGTTTACCGTTGAGGATGTATATCCCGTGAGCGGCTATTCCCCGCGGCATGCGGAGCGGCTCTTTTGCGCCCTCACACACAAGTCGGTCGGGGAATATCTGCGCGCGGTGCGGCTCACCAAAAGCAGTGAGCGGCTTTTAACATCACAGGACGCTGTGCTGGAGATTGCGCTTGATGCCGGGTTTGACAGCCATGAGGGATTCAGCCGTGCGTTCTTCAAGATCTTCCGCGTGAACCCGCAGCGCTATCGCAACGATCCGGTACCGATTCCGATGTTTATCCAATACCCGGTGCGCTCGTATCTGACGTTTCTGCAACAGCAAAAGGAGGAAACACAGATGGAACAACTCAACACACAAGAGGCGATCGTCTGCACGGTGACAACCGTGATGCGCCCGAAACGAAAGCTCATGCTGCTTAGAAGCAAAAGCGCGGTCGATTACTGGTCGTATTGCGAGGAGATGGGCTGCGACTGGACAGGGCTGATGAACAGCATCCCCGAAAAGCTGGACATCAGCGGACTTGTCGAGCTGCCGCAGCAGCTGGTCACGCCCGGCACCAGCGCGGTGGGAGCTGGGGTGGAGCTCCCGTATGACTACGACGCAAAAAAGGTGCCCGCGGGCTATGAGCTGATCGAACTCGCGCCCTGCGAGATGCTCTATTTTCAGACCGAGCCGTATGAGGATGAAGAGGCGTTTTGCGTGGCAATCGACGCAGCGCAGCGCGCGGTGGAACGCTATGACCCGAAGCGTTACGGCTTTGCCTACGCTTTTGATCGCGCACCGAAGTTCAATTACGGCGCGGACACGACGATGGGCGCGAAGCTGTCTCTGCCTATCGTGCGCATCTAGCCAGTATTTTTCAAGTGACGAACGGACAAGGCCCGCGCAACACGCGCGGGCTTTGCTGCGCTTGCCAGAAACGGCAACACGGTGTATTATAGCGTTAATACACGAAAGAAGAACGACAGGAGAGCGGGACAGATGATTCGAATCTTTATTGTAGAGGACGACGAGATCATCGCAAACGAGGTGGCAAAGAGCCTCAACAGCTGGGGCTTTGAGGCGGTGGTCGCAACCGCGTTTGACAGGATCGACGAGGAGTTTACCGCATCGATGGCGCAACTCGTCATCATGGATATCTCGCTACCCTATTATAACGGCTACTACTGGTGCGAGCGCATCCGCCGCAGCTCGAAGGTGCCGATCGTGTTTCTCTCCTCGCGCGCGGACACGGCGGACGTGGTCATGGCGGTCAACATGGGCGGGGACGACTACATCGCAAAGCCCGTCGTCATGGAATTGCTGATCGCAAAAGTACAGGCGATGCTAAGGCGCGCATATGATTACGAAACAAACACCGGGTTGCGCTTTCTCGGTGCGGAGTTTGACCAAGCTGCCAGCTGCATCGTCGTTGGTGAGAGCAAGCGGGAGCTGACGAAAAACGAAAGCCGGATTCTATCCGCGCTGCTGGAAAAGCGGGGCGCGGTGGTCAGCCGCGAGGCGCTGATGCTCAAGCTCTGGGACAGCGACGAATTTGTAGACGACAACACGCTCACGGTCAACGTCAACCGCCTCAGAAAAACCCTCGCGGAGGCGGGGCTTGGCGACTGCGTCAAGACGCACAAAGGGCAGGGGTATTCGCTGGAAGCGTAAGGGCTCGTTGAATATTTGGTTAAATAGATCGAAGGTTTGTTATGCGAAAATTATTGGATTATCTTGCCTCCCGTCGCGCGGCGCTGCTGCTGTATGTGCTCAGCATACTCGCAGTGTTGCTGCTTGGCTACCTTGCGCAGCAGGAGATGATCTATGTGCGCTATGCGTGCATCATTATCTCCTTTATCTTCGTCTGCGTGCTGCTGGGCGACGGCGCGCGCTACCGCAGGAGTCGCAGGCGACTGTCTCAACTGCATACGCGCACGGAGCTGCTCCCGCGCGAGCTGCCGGACCCAATCGACGGCTTGACGGGAGATTACGACGCGATCATCCGCGCGCTGACGCAGGAAAACGAGCGGCTCAAGACCGAGAGCATTCGCCAGCAGGAGGAGCAGAAGGAGTATTACACCCTCTGGGTGCATCAGATCAAAACCCCGATTTCGGCCATGCGCCTGCTGCTGGATCACAAGGACGATGAAGGCGCGCGCCTCCTCAAGCAGGAGCTATTCAAGGTGGATCAGTATGCCGATCTTGCGCTGAAGTTCGTCAAGCTTGGCGATATCGCGAACGACCTCATCATCGAGCGATGCGACTTGAGCGAGATTGCGCGCGCGGCGGTGAAGAAATATTCGCTCCTGTTTGTCTACAGCAAGCTCACAGCACAGATCGACCCGCTTGCGAAAGATATACCCTGCGATCGCATGTGGCTGGAGTTCATCCTCTGCCAGCTGCTCTCCAACAGCGTGAAATACACCCACACGGGTGGTGTTCGCATTTATATGGACAAAAACGCGCTGGTCGTGGAGGACACCGGCATCGGAATCCGAAAAGAAGATCTACCAAGGATATTCGAGAAAGGGTACACGGGCTACAACGGGCGGATGGACACACGCGCAAGCGGAATTGGTCTCTATCTCGTCAAACGCGCGGCGACAGCGCTCGGCATCCGCGTGGATGTTTCTTCCGTGCTCGACAAGGGGACGCGCGTGGTGCTGCATTTTCCGGTACTGGACGAGTTTGCGCAGATGTAGTGCAAAACATAGGTGACAAAAGCGTAAGATATCCAGTGTGATTTGTAAGGAAGTTCGATGGCTGGCAACTGCACATTTTTCGTAAAATAGCCGCATCAAAGAAAAATTGGAGGAAATTTCCGTGTCTCTTCTTCAGGTAAAAGGACTGGGAAAGGTCTATAACACCAAACTTGGCATGCGGCAGTGCGTTGCGCTCAAGAGCGTGAGTTTCGAGGTCATCGAGGGCGAGTTTGTCGCCATCATGGGGGCCAGCGGCAGCGGCAAGACCACGCTGCTCAACATCCTCGCTTCCTTAGACAAACCCACCACGGGAGATGTGCTGTTGGACGGCGTGAGCTTTTCGTCGATTGCCGATCGCGACCTTTCCGAATTTCGCAGAAAGCATCTCGGCTTCGTGTTTCAGGATTTCAACCTTCTGGACACGTTCTCGATCAAGGACAATATCCTGCTTCCGCTCGTGCTGATGCAAACGCCTGTGCGCGAGATGGAGGAGCGGCTGCTGCCCATTGCGCGGCAGCTTGGCATCACGCAGCTGCTGAGCAAGTTTCCCTTTGAGGTGTCCGGCGGCGAAAAGCAGCGCGCGGCGATTGCGCGCGCGGTGATCACCGACCCGCGCATCCTGCTGGCGGACGAGCCTACGGGCGCGCTGGACAGCAAAGCCTCCGCCAGCCTGCTGGGTCAGCTCACCGACCTGCACCAGATCGGCAAGACCATCGTGATGGTCACGCATAGCGCGATGGCGGCAAGCTTTGCCTCACGCGTGCTCTTTATCTCCGACGGTTCGCTGTTTTCGCAGCTTTACCGCGGGGAGGAGAACAACCGCGCGTTCTTTGACCGCATCGTGGCAAACCTGTCTATCTTGGGGGGTGGCGACATTGCGTAACATCGCTTCGTCCACTAGCCTTTCGAAACAGGAGGGCAGGTGGCATGCATAAATTCTTTTACTTTAAGCTTGCGCTGAGCAACGTGCGGCGCAATAAGATCACCTACCTGCCGTACCTGATCGCAACCGCGGTCATGAGCGGGGTGTTCCTGCTCATCTCCGGTCTGCTCTTCTCCAAAGGGCTGACCAACACGCCAAGCGGCGACACCGCGCGGATGCTCTTTGCCTTCGGACTGGTGGTCTACGCGCTGTTTACCTTCTTCTTCATGCTCTATATCAACAACTTTCTGATCAAACGCAGAAAGAAGGAGTTCGGGCTTTACGGTATCCTGGGGCTGGACAAACGCCACGTCGGGCGTGTGCTCGTCTGGGAAAACACGTTTGTCATCGGCGGGGGACTGGTGCTGGGCACTGCGATTGCGCTCGTCTTCGGGCGGCTGCTGTTCCTGCTGCTGATGAAGCTCATCCACGCGATTCCGGGCAGCTCGTTCTCTATTCCGTTGATTGCCTACGGGCTGATGATTGCGCTGTTCTTCCTCGTGTTTCTGATGACGTCGGTGGCAAACATCATCCGCGTGCACACCGCAAGCCCGATTGCGCTGCTGAGTAGCGAAAAGAGCGGCGAAAAGGACAAAAAACGCCTGCTGCCGCTGGCGATACTGGGGCTCATCCTGCTCATCGGCGCGTACTATTTCGCGTGGACGACCGAGATACCGGGGCTGGCGCTGGGCATCTTCTTCCCGCTGGCAATTGCGGTCATCTTTGCGACGTATCTGCTCTTTCTTTGCGGAAGCATTGTGGTGCTGAGACTGCTCCGTATGAAGAAGAGCCTGTATTATCAGTCGGATCACTTTGTGACCATCTCCGGCATGTTCCACCGCATGCGGCAAAACGCGCGTGGCTTAGCCACCATCTGCATCCTTTCGACCATGCTGGTGGTCACTATCTCCGGCACGCTGTCCCTCTATCTTGGCCGCGGGCAGATGACGCGTGGGATGTATCCCTTCGACGCGCAGGTGTATGTGGCGGAATCCGCGACGGAGGCGGAGATCGTGGCGTACGACGCAACGCTCAATCGCATTGCTACGGAGCACAACGTTTCTCTCACTGCGGACAAGAGCAAGCTCATCACCGAATTGCCGGAGGGCGAAGAATTCCGCCGCAACAACTTCGTCTGGAAGGACAGCAAGTTTGTTGAATTGCCGACGCTGATCTTCTACAGCGAGAGCTATCGCTTTGACATAGCGGGCAAAGACGAGGACTGCCTCGCGTTTGTTCAGGCGGTGCGGGATCAATACGCCCAATCATTCTCCGAGACGCCGCATATAATTGTTTCGGACTTCTATTCCGCAACGGAGGACGGCTACGGGTTCTACGGCGGGCTCTTGTTCCTCGGCGCGTTCTTCTCGGTGCTCTTCCTTGCGGTGGCGGTGCTGATTCTCTACTTCAAGCAGGTGACCGAGGGCTATGAGGACAAGGAGCGCTTCGAGATCCTGCAAAAAGTCGGCATGGACGATCAGCAGGTGAAGAAAACCATCAATGCGCAGGTGCTTTGGGTGTTTTTCCTGCCGCTGGCGGCAACCGCGCTGCATATGTTATTTGCCTCCAAGATCATGGCGTGGATGCTCAGGCTGTTTATGCTCTACGACTGGGGCTTGGTGCTGACCTGCATCGGCGGATCGCTGGTCGCGTTTGCGCTGCTCTACTTCATCATCTATCGTGTGACGGCGCGGATGTATTACTGCATCGTACGCAGATAACAATCTCACGCGTGAAAGAGGAGGGAGACCTCCTCTTTTGTGCATTTGTCACGAATTGCTCACGGGAATTTGATTGTACCGCGGCATGCATTCCGTTATAATCGTGACATACAGCAAAACGAACAAAGAATGGATAAAACGGCACAAAACATGGAGCAAAACCAACAGAATATTGAAACAAAACAGCGCGTCGTCACCGCGCTCAAGGAGCTCGGCGGCGCAGCGCTCGGCTTTGGCAAAGCGCAGCTGATCCTCTTCGGGGTCAATTTCCTCGTCGTCACCATCGGCATGATCGTCACCGGCCTTGGCTGGTGGTCGCCGCTGATCGCGCTTGGAATCAGCCTGCTAGACCTTGTTCCCGTCATCGGCAGCGGCATCGTATTCGTGCCGTGGGCAATTATCGCTTTGATCGCGAAAAACCCGCATATGGCGATTTGCGTGGGTGCGACCTATATCGCGATGGTGGTGCTCAGAATGATTCTCGATCCCATCATCACGGGTAAGAGCATCGGCCTGTCGCCTTGGATTACGCTATTAGCCTCCGTCGGCGGGCTGATCCTGCTTGGCGCAGTGGGTATGATACTTGGCCCGGTCATTGCGGCTGTTGCAAACGTGATCTTCCGCGTGTTCTTTAAGAAGAAAACGCAGCAATCGAACACAACACCTTCGTCCGCCGCGCCGGAAGAGAAGAAGACGGAATAACGCAACGCGTGGTTGCGCGAATTATGAAGAAAGATTATTAGGAGGATAGTATCATATGTTGAATTTTCTGGGATGGCTACTCATCGGCGCACTCATCGGCTGGGTTGCCAGCAAAATCATGAGCGGCAGAGGTGGGCTGTTTCGTAACATCATCGTCGGCATCGCGGGTGCTGTTGTCGGCGGATGGCTTGCGGACTACGCGGGCATCGGCTCCGGTGATGTCTGGTCGATCGGCGGGTTTTTCATCGCGGTCGGCGGCGCATGTATTTTGATTCTCATCAGCAGGCTGATCACTGGCAAACGATAAACCGCTTCTATTTACAACAACTTGTGTAACACAAAACGAGCTGCCGAAAGGCAGCTCGTTTGTTATGTTCTGTATACCGGCAAATGGGTCAATCGATTTGTTGGAAGTATTGTAGGCACTCTTGTACGGCGGCCTGATCCGTACCACCCGCAGCTATATTTGATATGTAGAAGCCGTTTTTTATGACAAATATGGTTTGATATACTAAGGTTCCTTGATAATCTCCCTGAACGAACAGTGCAACATGTTCTTTTCCAAGAAAATCGACACGTCCGGTAGAGTGCTTGATATCCGTCGCGCCCATTCTCTCTACACTGGCAACCAAAAGAGGTGTAGATGCATCCAATACCCGTTGTTCGGATGCGACGATAGCGAGAGGTCTTGCTTTCTCCAGAACGATGTTGATCGTTAAGCTACCGTCTCCGGAGAGTGCATAGAAGTCCATCAATGTCACACCGCTTTCAAACGATTCTCGAATGATATCGGTATCCTCGTTTTCACCAAGCGTGTCGTTTGTCACCCCAAGAATCTGGTTCAATTCATCTTTATTAAACACATACCAATCACCCGGCAGAACGCACTGATACCCGAAATAATCATTGCGGTAGGCAACAGGGGTTTCAAAATCGCTCACTGTCGAACCGTCGCTAACCGCCAGCGGTGTCGTGGGCGCAGAGACGCCGAGGATATTGACGCTTGCACAGGCGACCAGGGACAAACAGAGAGCCGCAAGAAGCAGTATGGTGATGATGCGTTTTGCCAGTTTCATAGTTCCTCCAACAATTGAGTTGCTCTGATCATAACACAAGCATGCGATAATTGTACCGATAAAATATGTAAATCGAGTTATTTTCGCGTAAAGAAAAGGCACTCGCCTGTATCGGGAGAGTGCCTTTGTGTTGGTGTTGTTCCAGTGAAGAATTATTCGATGCTCATTACGTCGTCGTCCAGCACGACTGCAACGAGCATATTGCCCTTGCCTGCGCGTGGCTCGATTCGCACCTCTCCCGTGTGAACAGTTGTGCGTGAGCCGTGCCGCTGGAGCAGCGTGAGCGTTTTTTGCTCGGTCAGCACCGCGACCACCGCGATGCAGGTGCCGTTTGATCCGTTTTTCTTGAGGTCAAATGTCTTCAAGCCTTTTCCGTTTCTGCCCTGCAGGTCATAGTCAAACATCGGCGAACGCTTGCCGAAGCCCTTGTCGGTGATGGTCAACACCTCGGCTTCCTCCGGCACGAGAGAGGCGAAGATCACCTCGTCGCCCTTGTCGAGCTTGATGCACTTCACACCGCCGGAGACGCGACCCATCGCGGGGATCGTATCCGCCGAAAAACGGATGCTCATGCCGAGTTTGGTGACCATGAGGATCGATTTCGGCTCGTATTTCACAATGCCGAGCACGCGATCTTTATCGCGCAGGGCAACAGCCGCCGTGCGCTTGACGCGCACGCGGTATTCCGCCGCGGGTGTGCGCTTGATGTTGCCGTCGCGCAGATAGAAGAGATAGTCGCCCTTCTCGTCGTCAGGACAGAGCGCGATGATTTTCTCGTTCTTCTCAAACGGCAGCAGGGAGGCAAGGTTTGCCGCGCGCGTGGTGGCGCGGGTCTCCGGCAATTCCTCCACCGCGAGCGAGAGCAGCGCGCCCTGATCGGTAAACAGGCGGATGCGCTGGTTTGAGCGGGTTTCCAGCACGAACAGCGGCTTGTCTTCCGAAATCGCCGCAAGCGAGAACACCTTGGTCGGCATGCGGCGCACCTTGAGCCCTTCGCAGATGCAAACGGTGACGTCTTCCACCACGGCGAGGTCTTCCGCTTCGTCGACGGGCTGCTCGTCGCAGGCGACAAACGTCGTTCTGCGCGGGATTGCGATCTGTTCGCGAATCTCGGTGAGTTCTTTTTTAATCAGCGCGAGCAGCTTCTTCTCACTCGCGAGAATGCTGCGGAGTTCCTCAATCAGGCGAACCACCTCGTTGTATTCGCGCCGGATGGTGATGAGCTCCATATTGGTCAGGCGCTGGAGTCGCAAATCAAGGATCGCCTGCGCCTGCACTTCAGAAAGCGAGAAGGTCTTCATCAAACCCTCGCGCGCTTCCTTGGGCGATTTACTCGCGCGGATGAGCGCGATGACCGCGTCGAGGTTGTCCACCGCGATCATCAGCCCCGCTAAGATGTGCTCGCGCCTGAGCGCCGCGTCCAGCTCAAACTGGGTGCGGCGGGTGACCACATCGCGCTGATGGCGGATGTAGTGCGCAATGATCTGCTTGAGGTTGAGCTGCTGCGGCCTTCCGCCCGCGATGGCGACCATGTTGACGCCAAACGTCATCTGCAAATCGGAATACTTAAAGAGGTATTGCAAGATGCGCTCCGGGTCGCCGTCCTTTTTGATCTCGATGACGGCGCGCATGCCGGTGCGGTCGCTCTCATCGCGGATATCCGCAATGCCGGAGAACATCGCCTTCTTTTCCTGACTGACGGCGAGGATCTTCTCGAGCATGTTTGCCTTGTTGACCTGGAACGGCAGTTCGGTGATGACGATAAACGTCTTGCCGTTTTTTTGCTCTTCAAAGTGTGTCTTGGCGCGCATGTAGATCTTGCCGCGCCCCGTGCGATAGGCCTGCTCCACCTCGGAGGATTCGAGCAAAAAGCCGCCGGTGGGGAAGTCCGGCGCGGGGATGATCTGCATGAGCTCTTCGAGCGTGATGCGCGGGTTGTCCATCACCGCCATGACGGCGTTGATCGCCTCCACGGGATTGTGCGGGGGAATGTTGGTTGCAAGCCCCACCGCGATGCCGCTGGCTCCGTTGACGAGCAGGTTGGGGAAGCGCCCCGGCAATAAATCCGGCTCCTTGAGCGTGTCGTCAAAGTTAAACGAAAATGACACAGTGTCTTTTTCGATGTCGCGCAGTAGCTGCATGGCGGCCTCTGTCATGCGCGCTTCGGTATAGCGCATCGCGGCCGCGCTGTCTCCGTCCACACTGCCGAAGTTGCCGTGGCCGTCCACGAGCTGGACGCACATGTTGTAAGGCTGCGCCATGCGCACCATCGCGTCGTAGACAGAGGTGTCTCCGTGCGGATGGTATTTGCCCAGACAGTCGCCGACGATACGCGCGCTCTTGCGGTGCGGTTTATCGGGGGTGAGGCTGAGTTCCAGCATGGTGTAGAGGATGCGCCGCTGCACGGGCTTGAGGCCGTCCTCCACGCGCGGAAGCGCGCGCTCGAGGATGACATGCTCGGCATAGGGCATCATGGACTGGTGCATGACCTCATCCATGGTGCGCTGGATGATCTTCTCCAGCTTGAGTTGTACGGGTTCTTTCGGCATATCGTTTTCCTTATTCAGCAATCGTTTGGTTCAAAAAAATCCTTATCATCAAACAAACAAATCAGTCTTTTAACTTCTCAAACATATCGCTGTTGTTCTTGTTAAAGTTTGCATTCTCAAAGATGTATTCTTTTCTGGACTGTACCTTGTCACCCATGAGCACGGTGACGAGGTGCTCTACATCCGCCGCGTCCTCGATGGTCACGCGAATCAGCGCGCGGCCTTCGGGATTCATGGTCGTCTCCCACAATTGCTCCGGGTTCATCTCGCCCAAGCCTTTGTAGCGCTGGATGGTGTAGCCCTTCCCGACCGTCTTCGTCGCGGCGCGCAGTTCCTCGTCGTCATAGCAATAGATGCGCTTCGTATCCTTCTGCACCTTGTAGAGCGGGGACATACCGATATAGACATGGCCTTCGGTGACCAGTTCCTTCATATAACGGTAGAAGAAGGTCAACAGGATTGCGCGGATGTGCGCGCCGTCCTGATCCGCATCCGAGAGGATGATGATCTTGTCGTATTTGAGCGATGAGATATCGAAATCCTCGCCGATGCCGGTGCCGACCGCGGTGATGATCGAGCGGAACTCCTCGTTTTGCAGCACCTGATCGATGCGCTTTTTCTCGACGTTGAGCGGCTTACCGCGCAGCGGCAGAATCGCCTGAAACTTCCGGTCGCGTCCCTGCTTGGCGGAGCCGCCCGCGCTGTCGCCTTCGACGATGAACAGCTCGTTCTTACTGTAATCGCGACCCGAACAGCTGGAGAGTTTGCCGACCAGCGGCGCGTTTTCGAGCTTGTTCTTCTCGCGCGCGGTTGCCTTGGCTTTTCTCGCGGCTTCGCGAACCCTTGCAGCCTTGACCGCTTTCTCCGCGATGATGGTCGCCACTTCGCCGTGCTTGAGATCTTCCAGATACGGCGTGAGCTGCTCGGTGACTACGCTCTCCACCGCGGGGCGCGCCTCGGTGTTGCCCAGCTTGGTCTTGGTCTGCCCTTCAAACTGGATCGTGCGCATTTTAAGCGAGAGCACGGCGGTGATTCCCTCGCGGAAATCCTCACCGCTGAGCGCGGCATCCTTGTCCTTGAGGTAGCCCATCTTGCGGCAATAGTCGTTGAGCACCTTGGTCAGCGCGGCCTTGAGGCCTGTTTCGTGTGTGCCGCCCTCGGTGGTGGGGATGTTGTTGACGTAGGAGAAGATGTTATCGGCATAGCCGTCGTTGTGCTGAAGCGCAACCTCGACAAGTATGCCGCCGGAGGAGCCGGAGAAATGGATCGGCGGCTCGTAGAGCGGCGTTTTGTCGCCGTTGAGATAGCTCACAAAGTCGCTCAAACCACCGTTGAACTGGTATTCCACCTTTTTCTGGTGACCCGCGTGCTCGTCGGTGAGCGTCACCTTCGTTCCGCGGTTGAGGTAAGAGAGTTCGCGGATGCGCTTGGAGATCGTTTCATAGCTCATCTCCATGGTTTCAAACACCCTCTCGTCGGGCAGGAAATGCACGCTGGTGCCCTGCCTGCGGGTGCGCCCGATCTCTTCCAGCGGGGCTGCCGCTTTGCCGGAGATGATCTTCCCGGTGGCATCCTCTTCGCTGGTGAAGCGCATTTTATAGAGCCTGCCGTCGGTGGCGACCTCGACCTCGACCCATTCAGAGAGCGCGTTGACAACAGAAGCGCCAACGCCGTGCAGACCGCCGGAGTAGCCATAGGAATCGTTGCCGAATTTGCCGCCCGCGTGCAGCTGGGTGAAGACGACCTCCACACCGGAGACGCCCATCTTTTCGTGAATCTGCACAGGAATGCCGCGGCCGTTGTCCACAACCGTGACGGAGTTGTCCTTGTGCAGCGTGACGGCGATCTCGTTGGCATAGCCGTTGGCCGCCTCGTCGATGGCGTTGTCGATGATCTCCCAAAGAAGGTGATGTAAGCCCCGCTGCCCCGTCGAGCCGATGTACATGCCCGGGCGCATACGGACCGCGTCCAACCCTTCCATTATTTTGATCTTATCTACTGTATAATCCGATGCCATGAGACGCTCCTATTCTAAACGAAGAATGATCGGGATATCGCTTGTGAATACCATAGAAAAATGCTTGAGAAAATGTTCACGGCCGATCAAGCGAAAGCATTCCCGCCGTTAAACGCAAAGAACCCCGGCAAAAACGAAGAAAACCGCTTTTCATGCGGGTTTTGCCGGCGGAAAAGGACCAAATGCACCATATCTGGCGCGAAGATAAACACAGTATACCACAGTTTGTGGCGTGAAAAAACCCCGGCAAGGGTGCAAAGGGTGGGTTTGGAAGCAAACAAACGTTTATTTCCAAAAAATTCAAAAAATATTGGCGAAAAATACATGAAAGTGGTGACAAATGGGGGATTGTGGTGTATACTCATCGTAAGTCTGGGGGAAGTATATCCATTTATCATTGTGATCGTTGTGATTCTCACAGGATTCCATATTTGGTGAATTACCGGAGGAGGAAAGCGCGTGCTGATCGGTTCATTTGAACATATGCTGGATGCAAAAGGCCGCGTATTTATTCCGGCGAAATGGCGGGAGAGTGTCGGCGACACGCTCGTCATCACCCTTGGCTTACTTGAAACCACGAGCGCAACCTGTCTTAGCGGCATGTCGCTGGAGGAATGGGAACGTTTTTCGCAAAAGCTCTCCGCATTGCCCGTGACCGATACCAAAGGTCAGGCAATCCGCAGAAAGCTCTATTCTCTGGCCGCTGCCTGCGAGATCGACAAGCAGGGGCGCATCCTCATCCCCGCGCAGCTGCGCGAGCTGACGGGACTGACGAAGGACGCAACGCTCATCGGCGTTGGCGAACGCGTCGAGATTTGGAACCCCGAAACCCTCACGGCCTACAACGCGGCCTGCGAGGAAGACTATGGCGACGCGCTGGCGCATCTGGCGGCGCTCGGCATATGAGTGAGCAATTTACGCACATTCCGGTGCTGCTAAACGAGGTTCTGGAGTATCTTGCTCCGGAGCGCGGCGGCACGTTTCTCGACGGAACGCTCGGCGGCGGTGGCCATGCCGAGGCGGTTCTCTCTCGACTGCCTGAGACGGGCAGGCTCATTGGAATTGACAGGGACTGGGAAGCCGTGCGCGCGGCGGGGGATCGGTTGGCCGTGTATGGCAGCCGGTTTACCGCGCTGCACGGCAACTTTTTTGAAATGAAGGTGTTGCTTTCCGGCACCGGCGTACAGGAGGTCAACGGAATCCTGCTCGATCTTGGCGTATCCTCGCATCAGCTGGATAAACAGGAGCGCGGGTTTTCCTATAAGACGGATGCGCCGCTGGACATGCGCATGGATCAGGGTGCCAGCGTTTCTGCGCGGGATGTGGTGAACAAGTATCCCGAATCCGAGCTGACGCGCATCTTTTTTGCCTATGGTGAGGAGCGTTTCAGCAAAAGAATTGCGGAGCGAATTTGTCGTGCTCGTGAACAATATCCGATTGAAAGTACCCTTCAACTGGCGCAGATCGTCCGCGACGCAATCCCCGGAAAGTACCGAAACGAGCCGCAACACCCCGCGCGGCGGACATTTCAGGCACTTCGCATCGAGGTCAACGGCGAGCTTAGCGGCCTTGACCGCGCGGTGGATGAGGCCTGCGATCTGTTGCAAAAAGGCGGGAGACTGTGTATAATTACATTTCATTCACTGGAGGATCGCATCGTCAAGCAGGCATTCCGTCGTTTTGAGAATCCCTGCACGTGTCCGCCTTCCGCGCCGATTTGCATTTGTGGCAAGCAGCCGAAGGCAAAGATCCTCACCAAGAAACCGCTGACCGCCTCTGTTGAAGAGGAAGCGCAGAACTCCCGCTCGACCAGCGCAAAACTCCGCTGCATCGAAAAGATTTAGCGAAGATGACGCGCCCGGGCGGTAAAAACGCGCCGGTGAGCGGAATTTTCGCTTGATTGGAAGGGAATTGTTCATTGGATATCCGCTTCGAAGACGACCGAAAAAAGGGCCGTTCACCAACGACCAGGCTCTATATGCCAAATCAGGAAGCTGAGGAAGCGCCACAACACCGCGCCCCACGCACACGAACGGGCGCGAAGATCGCGCCGGAACCGGGTGTCCGCGTTGATCGCCCTGAGATGACGTCGCTCGGACGCATCGGGCTCATCATCAGCGGCTTTCTCTTTGCGGGGATGGTGCTCTTTACGCTCTCCGGCTATGAGCGCATTTCGCGCGCCTATGCCGACATCAACGCGCTCAACAACGAGATCGATTTAACCGACCTGCGCATCAACGAGCTGAGCGTTCAGATCGAATGCGCGGTGACCATTCAGGACGCGCAGCAGGTTGCGGAAGCATACGGCATGCAATATCCGGAGAGTAGCCAGTATGTGCGCATAGGCGATGTGCTGCCGTTTGACAACACGCTGCCGACCACCACGCAAGCGCCGGAGGACACGGGGACAACACAACCGGAGACAACGACAGAACCAGACACTTCGGGCGGGGGGGAACAGCCGCCTGCGGGCGGTTGATCTCACGAAAGGACGATTGACCAATGGCTAAAACTGCGGCCCCCGCGCCGAAGATAAAACGCAAACTCGTACTGCTGATGGTTTTTGCAGGCCTGTTGATGCTGCTGCTCGCGCTGCGGCTCACGCAGGTTATGATCGTTCAGGGACCTGAACTCAAAGCAAAAGCCGAGGTGCAGTGGACGCGCCGGCAAAACCTTGCTGCCCAGCGCGGTAAGATCACCGACCGAAACGGCCTCGTGCTCGCGCAGAGCGGAACCGCCTATCGCGTGCTGGCAAACCCGCCCGCAATTGCGGCGGATGACCGCGTCCGAATCGCAACCGAGGTTTCGGAAGTGCTTGGACTAAATTATGACTATGTGTTGGAGCGCATCTCGGACCCTAAGCGGTTGCAGGTGCAGCTCAAGCGACAGGTAGAAAGCTCTGTCATCGACCAGCTCGAAGCGCTGCAGCTGGGCAACGGTGTTTCGTACACGACAGATATGAAGCGCTATTATCCATTCGGACAGCTCTTTACCCAGCTCATCGGCTTTACCGGCATCGAAACGGAAGGGCAGACGGGACTGGAGGCGGAATACAACTCCTACCTTGCGGGTACAGCCGGCCGCCTCGTCATCGAGGTGGACCGAAAGAACAACCCGCTTTCCTACGGTGAGCAGGATTATCTTTCGCCCACGGAAGGCTACAACATGAAGCTGACCGCGGACTCGGTCACGCAGAGCTATCTGGAAAAGTATCTCAAGCAATGCTATGAGCTAAACCGCGCAAGTAGCGTCTCCGGGCTCATCATGGATCCCAATACGGGTGAAATTCTGGCGACAGGAACATATCCCGCCTTTGACCTCAACAGCCCGCCGCGTGATATGGTTACGGAACTCATGTCGATGTCCCGCGCGCGCATCGTGACGGATACCTACGAGGCCGGATCGATGTTTGACATGATCACCGCCGCCGCTGCGATTGACGCAGGTGTGGCGACGCTGGACAGCCAGTATGAATGCGAAGGCTTTAAGGTGTTTCGCCTGGAGCGCGTTGCCTGCTGGAAAACAAAGGATGGCGGGCACGGGGTTCAGACGCTCTCCGAAGCGCTCGGCAACTCCTGCAATCTTGCGATGGCAGACATGGCGCTTGACACCGGAATCAACAAGTTCTACGACTACATTTACGCCTTTGGTTTCAACAAAGAGACGGATGTCGGCATCCCGAGTGAAGATACCGGCGAGGTCGTCCACCGCAAATATATCCGCGAGAGCGATCTTTCGCGCATCGCATTTGGCGAAAACATCACCACGACCTCGATTCAGATGGCGAACGCATTTTGCGCAATCATCAACGGCGGCACGCTGATGCAGCCGTATGTGGTGGATAACATCACCTCGACTGACGGCACTGTCATCGTGAAAAACGAACCGACCATTCTGCGCCGCGTGATCAGCTCCAGCACGTCCGCCACCATGCGCACGCTGCTGGAATCCGTCGCCACAAAAGGCAACGGAAACAACGCACAGGTGCTCAACTATACAGTTGGCGGCATTACGGGCGTTTCCAGAAAGTTTGAAGAGGATGGCGTAACACCTTCGCGCATGCGGCTGGTCTCCTCCTACATCGGTTTTCTTTCGGCCAACGACAACCCGGAGCTGGTCTGCATGCTTGTCATCGACGAGCCGCAGGTGCCGTATATGGAGGCAAGCAGCACCGCCGGATATTGGGTCGGAAAGATCCTTACCGACCTTGTGCAGTATTACGGCATTCTGCCGAATCCCACCAAAACGAACACGACCACCGTGCCGGATGTCACGAACATGACGGCAAAGGACGCGGTCTATACGCTCGAACAGGAAGGGTTTAAGGCATACGCTGTGCCAAGCGAAGACACGGCAGTTGTTGTGTCCCAATATCCCGCGGGTAAGTCGGATGCTCCCGCCGGTTCGATTATCATCCTCTATACGACGATGACCACGTATAACGACGACCAGCTCTATAAGGAACAGGTGGTCGTGCCAAACCTCGTCGGCAGGCGCAGGCAGGACGCGTTTGATAAGTTAGCGGCGCTTGGACTGGTGCTTGCGTTTGACAAGACGCAGTGTACCGGCGTCATCGACACACAGTCCGTGGCTGAAAACACGCTGGTTGATCCGGGCACGGTAATCTACGTCACGTTCCCGAAACCCATCCCCTCGGAATCACCGGAAGCATCCACGACGCCGACCACGCCGACACCAGTGCCGGAAGAATGACGGCACGCGAACTGGAAAAAGCCTGTTCCGCATGACGCACGTAGTTGCGCCGGGCGAACAATAGATCGATCAATTTTTATGTGCGCGGAGGTTTTCGCGCAACGGGAGGTAACGACATGCTGCTTTCGGAATTGGCAATGGCATCCGGCCTGCGCTATGAAGGCGAAGACACGGATATCGTCTCCATTGAATATGACTCAAGAAAAATCAAAAAAGGCAGCCTGTTTTGTTGCATCGTCGGCAGCTTGTTCGACGGTCACTCGTTTGCAGAAGGCGCGCTGAAAAACGGCGCGTCGGCTCTGCTTGTTGAGCACGAGTTACCGCTGCCCGTGCCGCAGCTCGTGGTCAAAAACGCGCGCAAGGCGATGGCCGAGATGGCAGCCGCGTTCTATGGCTATCCCCAGCGGGAGATGATGATGCTCGGCGTCACCGGCACCAACGGCAAGACCACCACGACCTATATGGTCAAGGCGATTGCCGAGCAGGCGGGTAAAAAGGTCGGTGTCATCGGCACGATTCGAAACCTCATCGGTAACGAGAGCATCCACACCGACCGCACGACACCGGAATCGGTCGACCTCTTCCGCATTCTCCGCATGATGGCGGATGCGCATGTTGACCTTGTGGTCATGGAGACGAGTTCGCATGCGCTGGAGCAATTCCGCGTACACGGCATCAAGTTTGATGTAGGTCTGTTTACGAACCTCACGCAGGATCATCTGGACTATCACAAATCCTTTGACAACTATCTTGCCGCCAAGAAGATCCTCTTCCTCAACAGCAAGAAGGCGGTTGTCAACGTGGACGATCCCTATTCCGCTCGCATCATGGAAGGGCTCACGATTCCGATCTTGACCTTCGGCGTGCGTGACCGCGCGGACATCTCCGCGACGGACATCGACATCACGACCGACGGCGTCTGCTTTGACCTGCACACGCCCGAGGGCGAAGTGCTCATGAACCTCGCGATTCCCGGATTGTTTTCGGTGTTCAACGCGATGGGTGCCGCGGGCATGGCGCTTGCGGTCGGCATGAAGCTCAGCGCCGTCAAGGCGGGGCTGGAGTCTCTTACGAGCGTATCCGGCCGCCTGGAGCCGGTGAAGACAAACCGCGGATTCTCCGTATTTGTCGACTATGCACACACGCCGGACGCGCTGGAGAACGTGCTCAAGACCGTACAGCAGTTCGCAAAAGGGCGTGTGATCTGCGTGTTTGGCTGCGGCGGAGACAGAGATCGCGCCAAGCGTCCGATCATGGGCGAAATCGCGGGACGGTTTTCCGAGTTTGCGGTGATCACAAGCGATAACCCGCGCACCGAGGACCCGATGGCGATCATCGACTCCATCGAGGAAGGCGTCAAGCGCAGCGGCACGAAGTATACCGTAATCGAGAACCGCAAGGAAGCGATCCGCTACGCGCTGAGTTCTGCCCAGCCGGACGACGTGATTATGATCGCTGGCAAAGGTCACGAGAACTATCAGGAGATCAACGGCACGAAGTATCACTTTGACGACAAAGAGATTGTCGAAGAACTGCTGATCGAGCTGTAATAACAAAAACAAAACAACCCGCATCTGGTAACAACGCTGGATGCGGGTTTTGCATGCCGCCGTAGGCGGCACACACATCACCAATCTCCCCCCTGTTGTGAATTGGGGGATTGTCCCGCGCATACCAGCAGGGGTATAATACCGTTATGCTGAAAATCCTCTTAACAGCGCTGACTGCGTTGGTGATCGTTTGGCTGCTAGGCCCGCTGGTGATTCCGATTCTCACGCGGCTCAAGCCCGACAAGACGGAGCGCGAGATCGCCCCCGAACCACCACCGCAGCTGACGAAGAAAAAGAAAGAGCCACCGCCGAAACCACCCACACCGACGATGGGTGGTGTGATGGTGTTGCTTTCGGTTGCGATTGCATCGCTGATTTTCGGTCTCGACGGCATGGAGTTTTTGCTGCCCGCCATGGTCGCGATGCTCGCGTTTGGCGTGCTTGGGTTTGTGGATGATTTTATGCGTGTGCGCGACCCGGACGGGATCGGCCTTCGTCCTGCGGTCATGCTTGGGGTGGAGATCGTCATTGCGGGAATCATCGCAATTTGGGCGTATCGCTCACCCCTGATCGGCTCCTCGCTGCATCTTCCGCTCTCCGGACAGGAATGGGACATCGGTTTTTGGTATGTGCCGCTCGTGATCCTCGCCGTGCTTGCGGAGGTCAACGCCGCGCACCTGAGTGACGGCATGGACGGACTGACAACAAGCGTGAGCACTGTTTACGCGCTGGCGCAGATAGCGATTCTCGCCGCGATGGCAAGCGTAGCCAACCAGAACGGCGAGCTGTTATTGGGCGATAATCTTGTCGGCAGTGCGATTTTTGCCGCGGCGGTTGCGGGCGCGGGCATTGGATTTTTGCGATACAATACATACCCCGCGCGGATACAGAGCGGCTCTTCCGGCTCCCTTGCGTTTGGTGGCGCGGTTGCGATGCTGGCAATCCTCAGCCGCTCGATCATCCTGCTGCCGCTGATGAGCTTTTGCCTGCTGGCAAGCATCGGCTCCATCGTATTGCAGGCGTTCAGCAAAACACGCGAAGGCGGAAAGAAACTCTTTCGCGCCGTGCCGGTGCACCGGCACTTTGAGCTCAAAGGGCATCCGGCGTCTCAGATTGTGTCGATGTATACCATACTCACCGTCGTGATCTGCGCGTTTTGCCTGCTGCCGTATTTTCGATAATGTTCTGATCGACCAATCATCTTAAGATATGACCTGACGCGTTGCACCAGAAATGCAGGCGTACTTTTTCGGAGGCTATAACACAATGGAACAACGCAAAAAAGCGCTGATCGTCGGCATGGCAAAGAGCGGCGTCGGCGCGGCAAAGCTGCTCAGCAATACGGGCTGGGATGTGATCATCAACGACAAAAAGACCGAGATCGAGGGATTGCGCGAGGCGCTGAGCGGCGTTGCTGTCGACTGGCGTCTGGGAGAAGAGCCGCAGACGCTGTTTGCTGGCGTGTCCCTCATCGTCATCAGCCCGATCATTCCGATGACGGTTGCGTTCGTGCGCGCCGCGCAGGAGGCGGGCATCGAGGTCATCAGCGAAATCGAGCTGGGGTATCGCTATAGCCATGCGGATTTTGTCTGCATCACGGGCACCAACGGAAAGACGACCTGCACCGCGCTGACCGGAGAAATCTTCAAAAACGGCGGCAGGCACACGTTCGTGCTGGGCAACATCGGGGTTCCGATCACCCAGCACGCGCTGGAAACGCGCGAGGGAGATGTGGTCGTCGCCGAGACCGCAGGCTTGCAGCTGGAAGGTAACGTACACTTCCACGCACGGGCGGCTGGTGTTTGCAATATCACAGAAGACCATCTCGACCATTTCGGCACGATGGAGAACTATATTGCCGCCAAGTGCAAGATTTTTGATCATCAGACGGCAGACGACATCGCTGTGTTAAACTACGACGACGCGGTGGTGCGCGACATGGCGCGCCTGACACCCGCGCGCGTGTATTACTTCTCGCGCAAGGGCGAGGTGCCGCGCGGGATGTTCCTGCGCGGGGACACGGTGATCTACCGCGACGAAAACGGGGACTATGACCTGATTCGCGCGGACGAGATCAAGATTCCCGGCGGGCACAATCTGGAAAACGCGATGCTGAGCTCCCTGCTCGCGCTCGGCATGGGCATCTCACCTGACGCGGTGCGCGAGACCTTGCGCACATTCCCCGGCGTGGAGCACCGCATTGAGTTTGTGCGGGAGTTTGACGGCGTGCGATACATCAACGATTCCAAGGGAACCAACCCGGACTCGACTATCAAGGCGATTCAGGCGATGACGCGGCCGACGGTGCTCATCCTCGGCGGCTACGACAAGCACAGCGATTTTCACGAGCTGTTTGAAAACTTCCGCGACAGCCAGCTCAAGGCGATCGTCGTCCTCGGCGAAACCAAGCAGAAGATTCTCGATACCGCGCGAGACACAGGCTATCTTGGCTTTTGCCACGCGACGGGTACGTTTGAAGAGACGATCTCCTGCGCGCGTGTGCTGGCAAGCCCCGGCGACGCGGTGCTGCTTTCGCCCGCCTGCGCAAGCTGGGATATGTTTGACAACTTTGAGCAGCGGGGTAGGGTGTTTAAGGAGATCGTGAATCGATTCGAGTGAACCAATCCCCTGAGAGAAGAAGCATAAACAACAACAAAAACGCCCTTGCGGGCGTTTTTTTGCGTGGAGCGCAATAGTTATCGTAATTTATTCATTCACGATGTCGATGTGGCAGGCTTTCATCGCGGTCAGGGCGGTTTTGTGCCCTTCGGGCGTTGCGCCCGCGCAGGCTGCGGCATCTACCGTGATGGTCGATTCGGGGAAGAACGCTTTGACCAGAATCGCGTTGCTGATCACGCAGATATCCGTGCAGAGGCCGATGAGCTCGATCTCCTCCGGCACGTTACCTTCCAGCATTTCGTTGATACGCATCGGCAAACTTACGCCGCCGAAGGTTTCTTTCGCGATCATGTGCTGTTCGTCCGCGACATTCTTGTGCATCAGCGCCATCCACACGGCGGAGTTGGGCGCCCAGCCTTCGGTGCCGGCGATGCAGTGCTTCACGGGGAGCTTCTGCCCCTCTTTCGTGCTGAGGTAATCCTCCATATGCGTATCGAGCGTATAGAGAATCAACCCTTCAAAGTCGAGTATGCGCTTGACGACAGGCTCTACAATCGCCTGTGCTTCCGCGCTGCCCAGCGCGCCGGAGACAAAGTCGTTTTGCATGTCTACCACGACGAGAACTTTTTTGAATTGTACCTGTTCCATATAGTTACTTCCTTTCGGATAAAGTGCGATTTTTATTCGGAGCTTGTTCCATATGATTTACTCCTTTGTTTGAGTGATGAATGTATTTTTTGGGGGTTTATCGGGGCATCGCCTCGGAGACGACGTAGAGTAAGACGCCCGCGGCGACGGAGGCGTTGAGCGACTCGGCGCGACCGCGCATGGTGAGGCGAAAGCGCTCGCACTGTTCTGCGACGGTCTCACTCACGCCGCTGCCCTCGCTGCCGATGACGAGCGCGACATTGGCGGACAAAGCGGGAAGGGTCTCGCTGCCCCGCAAATCGCCACAGACGGCGGTAAAGCCCTGCTGACGCATCTTTGCGAGTTCCGGCAGGAGTTCGCCCTGCCAGACGGGCAAATGATAGGTCGAGCCCATGGCGGCGCGAAGCGTCTTTGGCGCGTAGGCATCCGCGCAGGCAGGGGAAAGCAGCAGACCCGTTGTCCCGAAGGCATCCGCGGAGCGCAGGATTGCGCCGACGTTGCCGGGGTCCTGCACGCCGTCTAGCACGAGCACTAGCCCGCCCGGATACGTCTCCGGCGGGGTGAGCGCGGGCGTTTCCACCACGGCGACCACGCCCTGCGGCGTCTGGCTTTCGCAGAGGGACTCGAGCACCGCGCGGGTGACCGCATGCGTCAGAGCACCTTCCGGCGGCGTGAACGCAAAACCTTCCTCGATGAAGCAGGAGACGATCCGCGCGCCCGAAGCGACCGCTTCGCGCACGAGCTTGTCGCCCTCGATCAGGTGCTGGCCGCTCTCCTTGCGCTCCTTGCGCAAGAGGAGCCTGCGCGCTTCCTTGACACGCTCGTTGGCGCGGCTCTCGATGATCATAAACGCAATGCTCCTTTCGGGTTCCAATCGTAAAATATTATAAGAATCAGACGATGATCTGATGCTTGAGCCATTCATCCTTGGTAATCGAGTACACCGCCTCGTCAAACACCGCACCGTCATAGCGCAAAAACGTCTGCCGCAGAGTGCCTTCGTAGACAAAGCCGCATTTTCCAATCACACGGCGGGAGCGGTCATTGAAGGTATAGTGCGAAATGCTCATGAGACGGAGGTTCATCTCCTCAAACCCGTAGCGCATGGCGCGCCTGACCGCCTCGCTCATGTAGCCCTGTCCCCAGCAATCCTGCGCGAGAACATAGCCGATCATGCGCACATCCGGCAGATTGCGCCACTTGTCGTGGTGCAGGCCGAGGGTGCCGATCATGCGGTGGTCGCTCTTGCGCTCGATGGCGAAGACGTTGTCGTCCGCAATGAACATCTGTATGATCGAGAGCGATTCCTCGCGGGTTTCGTGCGGCTTCCAGCCAGCGCGCGGGCCAACCTCCGGATCGACGGCGTAACGATAGAGGTCGTCGGTGTCCTGCTCGGTGAAGCTGCGGAGGATGAGGCGTTCGCTTTCGATGCGCTGCATAGCGAGGAATTCTCCTTTTTTATTTCAGTATAGTATAGCACACTTACTAAGCAAGTTCAGTGTCAGATTTCGTTTGGTTTAGGTGTTTTGTGAAGAACACCGGATGCAATACTGAACAACAGTAGCAAAATACCCGCGAGCAGCCACATGTCTGGATAAGTTGAATACTTGCTGATGAGGAATCCGCCCACGGATGCGAGCACGCCGCCGATTTGCAGCACGAGCGAGAACAGCGAGAGGATGCTGGCGCGGTGGCTCGCGGGGGCGAGCTGATTGAGCAGCGTGTTTTCCACGACGCCGCTCCCGCCGATGAGCAGATACAGCGCCAGATACACGCCGATGATGGCGAACTGGCTGTTCGCAAACGAAAAGACGATGAGCCCGATTCCGAGTGGCGCTTTCAGCAGCAACAGCAGCCCGACGCCCGCATGATTACTCCTGCGCAGCAGCCGCTCAGAAAGCCAGCTGCCGAGCATCACAAACGAAAACCCGCCGAAGCTGACCACACCGAAAACCCACTTTGCCGTCTGAAAGGAGGAAAGCGCTGGCTGCCAGTAAATCTCAATCGAGTTCAGCGCAAACCCCATCAGCAGGCAGAAGACGAGCAGGATGCGGACGGTTCCTCTTGCTTTCGCAAAGGACACGCTCTCTTTGACCTGTGTTCGAAAGAGTGCAAGATGTGAACTTGCGGCGTGAGCCGCCCGTTTCGGCGGAGATTCGTGCACGAACACGGCAGTGAGCAAGATCAGCAGCGCGGAGATGGCGATATTTATGCCGAGATTGCCGGCATACTGCGTGCCGATTTCGGCGAGCAACCCGCCCACCAGCGCGCCGCTGGCAAAGCCCGCACTCTCCAATATCGTCAGCCGCGCGGTGACCCGTTCCAGCGGAACCTCTTGCGCGGTTGCCTGATCGATCATCAGCGCCTCCATACTCCCAGAGGAGAAGGCGCGGCTGAGCCCGTTTGCGACCATGCCGAAGAGCAGCACAGCGGTAGAACGCGAGAACAGAAAAACGCAATAGCTCAACAGCGATAGCACGCAGGAAACCAGAAATGCGCTCTTTCGCCCGTAAAGATCGGCAAATACGCCGCTGGGAAATTCGGCGGTGATGACCGTGAGCGAATATAAGCCGATGATCAGGGAGAGGGTTTCGATGGTTGCTCCCCGCGATAGCAGGATCAGCGAGAGAACAGGGATGATGATACCCGTGCCAAAGAACCGCAAAAAGTAGATGAACTGTGTGGATTTACGCATGCGGCTTCTCCGATACGGGATAGGCGATCAGGGCATATTCCCAGGCGGAGGTGTTCGTCTGCGCCTCCTCATGTGTTTGCAGAAAGTTGGCGATCATAGAATAGAGCGCCTTTGCTTCATCCTGCCTGAGGTGCGTAATGCCTGAAAGAAGATCGCCAAATTGTTGATCTCCAATGGTCGCCTCGCTCGCGCCGGAACAGTATTCCAAAAACCCGGTAAATGTGCGCGTGAGGTTTGCCTGCATCAGGGCGACGCGCTGGTTGCTAAACTCATCCGCCACAAGGCTTCCGATGCGTACGGTCTTTGGCAGGACGCGAAAATACGTTGCCGTGATGCCGTGAATCTGCTCAGTATGGTCGGGTTCTACGATGCCAAGCTCGATTAAGAGCCGGATGTGGTGCTGGACGGAGGAAGCGGAGATGCCGACCTGATCGGCGAGCTGCTTTGCGGTCATCGGAAATCCGGATATCTGCATCAGGCGCAGGATATTCTGCCGTTGCGGGTTGACGTAGATGTCCAGTTCTTTTTTGCCTGTTAAAACGATCGTCTCCATATTATTGCACCTCCAGATTATGCACACATTATAACGTTACATAAATAGTAACGTCAATAGCGCGCACAAAAATATTTCCGCAGGTTAATGTTCAAAAGAAGAACACAAAAAAAGAACCGCCTTGCGACGGTTCTCGTTTTTGTGTTGTTGCTTACGCTCTGGCCTTCATGGCGATATCGACGAGTTCTTTGAACGCGTTCATATCGGTGATGGCGAGGTCGGCAAGCACTTTGCGGTTGATGTTGATCTCGGCGATCTTCAGACCGTTGATCAGGCGGCTGTAGGTGGTGCCGCAGATGCGCGCGCCCGCGTTGATACGGGCAATCCAGAGGCGGCGATAGGAACGCTTTTTCAGCTTGCGGCCGACATAAGCGTACGCCATGGACTTCATTACCTGCTGGGATGCAGCGCGGTATTGTTTGCTCTTTGCGCCATAGTAACCTTTGGCGAGCCGCAGAACCTTGCGGCGTTTCTTAACTGCACTAACTGCTCTTTTAATTCTGGCCATTCTTCTTTTCCTCCTTACGCGTACGGCAAAAGCTTGCGGATTTTCTTTTCTTCGACAGCCGAAATATAGGCGGTCTTACGCAAACCACGCAGGCGCTTGGTAGACTTCTTGGAAAGGATATGGCGCTTGTAAGCTTTGCTACGTTTGATCTTGCCCGATTTCGTGAGGGAGAAGCGCTTTGCCGCTCCACGATGGGTCTTTAACTTTGGCATGGGTCGGTTCCTCCTGGTTCTTTCTTCACATCATATTTTGATCGCTCCCGGGAGCGAAGCTGAAAACGTTTGTATTGCTAAGATTTATTGCTCGCTCCTGTGAGCGAAACTTACGGATTCGTTTTATCGGCGGGTTTCTTCTCAGCCTTGGGAGCGAGAATCATGAACAGGCTTCTGCCTTCCATCTTCGGCTCGCGCTCTTTGATCGCGCTGTCGCCAAGCATCTCGAAGAAGCGGGTCATCACATCCATGCCGATCTCGCCATGCGTGATCTGGCGGCCGCGGAAGCGGATGGACACCTTGACCTTGTCGCCGTCCGCCAAAAACCGGACGGTCTGCTTGGCTTTGATCTCCATGTCGCGCACGTCGATGGTTGCGGAAAGGCGCGTCTCCTTGAGCTCGATGATCTTCTGATTCTTTCGCTGTTCCTTCTCGCGCTTGCTCGTTTCAAAACGGTATTTGCCGTAGTCCATGAGTTTGCAGACGGGCGGAGTGCTGTTGGGCGCGATCTTGACCAAATCCAGCTCACGTTCATCGGCCATTTTTTGCGCCGTGCGGACATCTACGATGCCGAGCTGGTCGCCTGTTTCGCCGATTAAGCGGACCTGTGGGTCACGGATCTCTTCATTGATCATCAATTCCGTGATAGCGATGGCAGTACACCTCCATATAAATAAAAATAGTGGGCGCAAGCTGTGCTGCACCCACTATAAACAAACCATCAGTAATGAAAGAGTGTTGCTACCGTGCCTGACAATCGTCGGCAGGTGAGAAGCGGGCGCTTCTGCTTGAACATCAACTATTATATGGAGAATAGCGCGTCATGTCAAGCAAAACAATTGAACTTACGCCCGAAATCAGCGGGGAATCCGCTCGATTAGTCGTCCGCACCCGCTAGCGCTTCTAGTTTGGACTGCGGCTTACCGGGTTTGCTGTCGCCGTACTTCGCGAGCGAAATCGGGACGATCGCAAGCGCGATGAAAAACGCAGCATACGGGAAGAGCGTGTCATAGCCGACATACTGGAGCAAATAGCCCGAGACGATCGGAGTCACCACCTGCGCCGCCATGGAGCAGGTATAGTAGAACCCCGTATATTTGCCGACGTTGCCAAAGCGGGAGATCTCCCACACCATCGGGAAGGTGTTGACCGTGACCGCTGCCTGCGCAAAGCCGACTGCCGCGAACATCACGTACAGCAGCGGGGAGAAGGTGCGCGCACCGACTGCGCCAAAGACAAAGCAGACGACCGCAACGATCAGACCAATGATAATGGTCTTTTTGCGTCCAATGCGGGCGGAAAGAAAACCGATTGGGAGATACGAGATAATCGCAGCGCCCGTTGCCACAAGCAGGCAGGTGGAGGCACCGCCGAGACCGGCAGCCCACATCTTGGTCGCATATTTGCTAAAGGCAGTCGTGACCGCGTTGTAGCCTAAAAACCAGAGTGTGATGGTAGCGAGAATCAATATCAGGCTGCGCATGACTTCCGGCGGAAGCTTCTGTTTGCCGTCCACCTCAATGGACTTGCTCTGGTCTTCCTCCTTGGAAACACCGTAGTTGATGTCCTTCATCTGCTGGACGAGCTTTCGCTCCGGCACGAAGAAGAGCACCGTCAGCGCCGCGAGAACCATCAGCACTGCAACCGCAAGGAAGAGATAGAGGTAGTCCGCGCGTCCGCTTGGGCCGTTTACAACCAACATCTTGATGACGATCAGCGTAAATGCACCGCCGACCGCACCCATGAGGTTGATGATCGCGTTGCCCTTGCTGCGCACGGGTTTCGGCGTGACATCCGGCATCAACGCAACCGCAGGGGAGCGATAGGTGCCCATGGTCAGCAGCAGCATACCGAGCACCACGACGAACACGATCAGCGAAGTGGAGGTCGTCCATGTGCCATAGGTGTTGTCCAACGCGGGGATGAGCATCATGAGCACCACCGCGGTAAAAGTACCCGCGACGATGAACGGGATGCGCCGTCCGACCTTGTCACTCAGCGCGCCGAAGAGCGGCAGCAAAAAGAGAGCGACGATGTTGTCGAGGCTCATGATGATGCCCGCGGGGCCGTCAGCCAGATGATAGGTGTCGCGCATGATCAAGGGCAGGATGGTGTCATACATCTGCCAGAATGCGCTGATCGAGAGAAACGCAAAGCCGACCAGGAACGTACGCTTATAGTTCAGTTTCATGTGCTTTTTCTCCGATAAAATTCAGATTTGCAGGAACGTTTTTTGAGCGCTTTTTTGTAGCGGAAATCATCCGCACGTGCCTATCGCCAGACCGGTTTGCCTGCCGAGAGTGTTATATACATGGTAACGCAATCATCGTATAATAACAATACAAATCGAGGTAAAAATCAACCGGAGGATGGATATCATGTGGATTGCTCTTGCTGTGTTGCTCGTTCTGGTCACGCTGTGGCTCGCCCTGATGATGCCCGCGCGGAGCACGGAAGCGCAGCGCACGCCGTTTTGCGGGCGGATGTTTGCGCACCGCGGGTTGTTTTCAAAGGATCAGTGCGTACCGGAAAACTCGCTTGCCGCGTTTCGCGCGGCGGTAGAGGCGGATTACGGGGTTGAGCTGGATGTGCAACTCACGCGGGACAAGCAGGTTGTGGTGTTTCATGACGATGATCTCAAGCGCGCCTGCGGCATTGACGCGCGGGTAGACGCGTATTCCTATGACGAGTTGCAAACGCTTTCGCTCTTTGGCACGCAGGAGCGGATTCCTTTGTTTACGGACGTGCTCGGCACGATCGGCGGCAAGATACCGATGATCGTTGAGCTCAAGAGCGGCGGGGACTGGAAAGCGCTCTGCCCCAAGACGCTAGAGCAGCTGCAAGCTTACAAGGGCGATTATTGCGTGGAGAGCTTTCATCCGCTGTTGGTGCGCTGGTTTTACTTAAATGCGCCACAGATTCTGCGCGGGCAGCTTTCCGAGGCAGCGCGGTTCTCGCGCAAGGGTTTGCCGCTGTATCAGGCGATCATGATGAGCCGGTTGTTTACCAACATCCTCACGCATCCGCAATTCATCGCCTATCGGGTGGGGCCAAAATGCCTCTCCGTGCGCATCTGCGAATGGCTGGGCGCGATGCGCGTCGCCTGGACAGCGCGGCCAACCGACGACCACGCGAAACTCACGCGGCATAATGACGCGATTATCTTCGAGCACTACAGGCCTGAAACACATTTTTGAATAGAGCATAAGAACCTGACAGAATGTTGTCAGGTTTTTTGTTTTACTATATTGTTATCAAATGGCAGGAGAGATGTGTATGAATCAACAATTCGAATTCATAAAAGAATACAAAGAACTCTATCAACCCAAAACAGTCCCCGCGATCATCGACGTGCCGGAGATGGTGTTTCTCGCGGTAGATGGCAAGGGTAACCCCAACGATCTCGACGGAGAATACGGCAAGGCCGTGGGGCTTCTCTACGCGCTGAGCTATACAATCAAGATGAGCGACAAAAGCAAGACGCAGCTGGCGGGATTCTATGCGTACAAAGTTGCCCCCTTGGAGGGGCTCTGGCAGATGTCGGGCGGGGTTCCGGGCGTGGACTACAACAACAAGGATAAATTTGAGTGGACGAGCATGATCCGCCAGCCGGAGTTCGTGGATGAAACGGTGTTTGAGTGGGCTTGCGGTGAGGTGCGCCGCAAAAAGGCGCTGGACACGTCCCGCGCGCGGCTGCTGCGCTTTCGCGAGGGGCTTTGCGTGCAGATGATGCACATCGGTCCCTATGATGCGGAGCCTGCAAGCGTGGAGCGGATGGATGCGTTTCTCGCGGAGAACGGCTATCGCAACGACCTCGGCCTTCGCCGCCACCATGAGATCTATCTGGGCGATCCCTCCAAATCCGCGCCGGAGAAACTCAAAACGATCCTGCGACATCCGGTGGTGAAAGTGTAAAAATCAGGAGAAATACGCGTACAAGAAGAAAGAAGGCCAAAAATCAAAAGCCCTGAACGACTTTTGATGCGGGCGGATGATATCCGCCCCTACTTTGTACGGCGGGTGAACTTGTGAAAGAGAATACGAAGAACGTTCACGACGTTTGGTTGAGAATCCGCGCAAGCCGCTGTAGGGGCGGATATTATCCGCCCGCGAACCCACCCCTCACGAACAAAGTCCCAAAAATCAAAAGCCCCTACCGTTTCTGGTAGAGGCTTTTGATTGGGATGGGATGGGAGGTAATATTGGGGGTTTGTCAGTCTATGTCCTTGCTCTGGGTATAATGTACTCCGCGCTTGTGGATTAGCAATGGATAGAAAGTGAACTTCCTGTTACACACAAAAAGCTTCCTCAAACGCGTTCTTTTCTCGCGCGAAACCTACAAAAATATTTATAGAAATGCATTTTTCTGCATGCGAGACAGGCAACTGCCAGCGCGCATCATCCGGTATGGTTCGCAAAAAAATCGAGCAATTACGCGGAAAACTGTCGTTTTTGCTGATTTGTCCGCTTATCACACGGTAACAATCGTAAAATATGCAAAATTCGCACTTGATTTTTCTGTCTAAAAAAGAGAAAAAACGTCTTGCTTTTTCATCCCCCATGTGTATAATAATATGTGCACTCGGGGTTATAGCTCAGCTGGTCAGAGCGCTACGTTGACATCGTAGAGGTCGTTGGTTCGATCCCAATTAACCCCACCACCTTCAAAATTGAATATCCTGCGGTGTGCGTGACGTTTTCGGTTATAAACCCACAAAGTAACTTCGGGAGCGTTTCGTTGAGAAGACAAGATCAGGCCCATTACGGATGGGAAGATCGCGTCAATCACGGCGTACCCACCTGCCGAGAGGCGGGTGTTATACAGAAGGCGAACGGCACTTCGGGATACTCAACATCCACATTGCGGAATTGTGTAATGGTAGCACCTACGACTCTGACTCGTATTGTCTAGGTTCGAGTCCTAGTTCCGCAGCCAAAATTGAGCGCCTTATAAGGGCGCTTTTTTTGTTTGAAAAACAAGTAATTGTAAATACCGCTAGAATATCATGTATTTAGCCAACATGTCAGAGTCTTGTGCAACGGGATATCAATACAATTGGTAACGAAATATGTAATACCCATTACGTTCGAATCCGAATGAATCAATCAGGTTTCACAGACCTATTCGCTCTTGATCGATTTGTCCACGTAGATGGCTAAACTTTCCCGCCTGAACGTGTCCGGCGCGGTCCGATAAAGCAGATAAACATTGACGGTGGATTGTGTTGGATACTACAATGAAATCAGAACATGTGTGTGCTTGTTGCATGTCAGTGTGTTTTATAAATCGCAGTTGGTCTACAATATCTCGAGCCTTTTATTACTAAATAGTAACGCTCGCGTGACTAACAATTTACGTGAACGATCCCATCGTTTTTTGATTGCGGGGCAGCATTTGAAGCGCACAAAAAGAATCTACAAATGAGACTTTCAAACCAATCATTTCAGTCCGCGCAATTCAAATAAATCGAATTGGAGCCCATATGCAAAATGAGTTGCAATCAATTATAGAAACGTTAAAAGCTCTGTACGGGATTGATCTCGCGCAGTTTGATGATGCATTTTTTAAGCAAGCTGTCGATCGCAGGTGTGTAGCTCTTGGGGTCAATGATATTCAGGGTTATCTTGAAATCATATCCAGCAATAAACCGGAGGCTGATTTACTTGTTCGGTCTTTGAATATTACATATACCGAATTCTTTAGAAACGCACTTACTTTTGCAAATTTAGAACAGTGGCTTCTTCCGAATCTCATCAATCGTAAACCGTTTGGCAGTGAGCTTCGGGTTTGGTCGGCTGGATGTTCAACAGGGCAGGAAGCATACTCAATCGCGATGATGCTGGAAAATGCAGCGGATAAGCGGAGAGACCCATTTCGATATCGAATCATCGCAACGGATATTTCGGAATATGCATTGGGATTCGCGCTCAACGGAGAATACAGTCAAGAGGCCATTCAAACGATTCGAGCAAGAGACATCAATCAGTTCTTTGAGAGATCGGGCAACACCTACACCGTTTGCGAAAGTTTGAAACAGCGTGTAAGTTTCTCCCGTTATGATCTATTAGATCCGCTCTCCGCAAATCCTCAGGAGAGTATATTTGGGAACTTTGACCTTATCATCTGCAGCAATGTTCTTTTCTATTATGAAAGTAAATCGCAGGGGTTAATTCTGAAGAAATTAGCAAACGCCCTTACCGGGAATGGATATTTAGTAACCGGGGAAGCAGAGAGGCAGAACGTTTTAAAATATAGTGGATTACGCGCTGTCGTTCCGCAATCACCGATTTTCCAAAAGAAAGCGGAGGTTTAAATGAAAATGAAAAACCTTACAATATCGAAACAAATATACATCTGGTTGGCAATGATTATGCTTTTGATCGTGCTGCTTTCTGTTAGCGCATTGAGTTCGATTGAGGGAATGTGGGTCAACACCGCTGGACTTTACGAACATCCTCTCACGTCGCGCAGAGCGGTAGCAGAAATCGAGGCAGACGTTCTTCTCATCCATCGAAATATGATGCAGCTAGTGTTGGAAGAGAATCAGCAAAATGCCGACAAGCTAATTCAGGATATTGATTCATTTGAAGCGGACGCTTACCGCCAAGTAGACGTTCTATACAAGAGCTATCTCGGACCACAAAGCGATATTGATTTGACGCTCAACGAATTGTCACTGTGGAGTATCATACGAGCCGAAACAATCCGCATGTTGTATGCGGGGCAAGTAGATGAAGCTCGAATCAGGGTAAAGGCCGACGGCGCTGGAGGATTGCAAGCCGACAAAGTTTTGAGCACAATTTTAAACATCAGTGATTTCTCAAAAAGCAAAGGCGATGAGTTTTACCAGGGTGCCAGGACGCAAAGAAGTCAAACTATTTTGCGAACGGCGCTTCTGAGTTCTGCGGCAGCGCTTGCATTACTGGGCATCGGTTATTTCATGAGAATGAGCATGGTTCCACCATTGAGAGAGATCACTGGCGCTGCAGAAGCGATGCACAAGGGCGAGCTGAACACACGCGTGCAGTATGAAGCGAAAAGCGAAATCGGTACGTTATCAAAGGCGTTTAATGCTATGGCTGAAACCATAGAAGCAGAGACAGCACATAAAGATAAAATTACGAAGATTTCTTCGGTTATGTTTCATGAGGATTCTTTGCGGCCGTTCTGCTCGGAATTACTAAAAACGCTGATGCAGCTGACCGATTCGCAAATTGCTGCAATCTATTTTCCAAACGAGCAGAAAAACAGATTTGAACCCTATGAATCGATCGGCGCGAGCATGGAGCGCTTGCCCTCATTCTCAACTTCGAGAAAGGAAGGTGAGTTCGGAACCGCATTGGCATCAAAAGCGGTGCAGCACGTAACGGATATTCCAGCGGATTCGAAGATTGTTTTCTCAACGGTCAGCGGAGAGTTCCGTGCAAGAGAAATCATTACAATACCAATTATCAGTGAAAAAGATGTGATTTCGATCATCTCGATTGCAAGTATCAAACGTTATTCGCCGGCTTCCGTCCGGTTAATAAGCGGGTTGCTCAACGAAATCTCAGCGCGGTTGAGCTCGATTATGGCGTCCGAGAAGATTCAAGAGTTCTCACAAAGGCTACAGGACAAAAACACAGAACTGCAGCAGCAAGCAAAAGAGCTCGAGATGCAAACTGCGGAATTATCCGAGCAAAACACCGAGCTGGAATTTCAGAAGAAACAACTGGATGAAGCCAGTCGGTTAAAGACAAATTTCTTGTCTAATATGAGTCATGAGCTGCGCACGCCGCTCAATTCTGTCATTGCGCTCACGGGTGTTTTAAGCCGCAGACTTGCGAGCAAGATACCGGATGAAGAACTCGGATTTTTAGAAATCATTGAACGTAACGGAAAAAACCTGCTGGTGCTGATCAATGATATTCTTGACATATCTCGCATTGAGGCGGGACGTGAAGAGATCGAGATCGAGCAGTTTAACGCGAATACAGTCCTAAGCGATCTCGTAGAGATGATACATCCGCAAGCCGAACAAAAATCGATTGAACTGCTGTATGAGTCTGGCAATCCAATTCAGATCTATACTGATGTCGATAAATTTCGCCATATCCTGCAAAACTTGATTGGAAACGCCGTCAAGTTCACCGAAAAGGGAAGCGTCATAGTTGCTTCTGAACTCCGCGAAGCACAGATCTGTATCAAGATAAGTGATACCGGAATCGGAATCCCGCAGGAGCAACTACCGTACATCTTTGATGAGTTTCGCCAAGCCGACGGGAGCACGTCCCGGCGGTTTGGAGGCGCGGGGCTTGGGTTGGCGATCTCCAAAAAATATGCAGACATGCTGGGAGGGACGATTTCGGTTACGAGTACGCTGAATGTGGGGTCTGAGTTTACGCTGACGCTACCAATTCAGTGCGACTCAGCCATAGTGCAGTATCCAACAGTCGGGCCTAAGGCGGTAACCGCTCAGTTTTCGACTCGAAACGAGTCACGCTTAAACGAGCACAGCATCTTATTGGTCGAAGACAATGAATCAGCAATCATCCAAATAAAAGACTTGGTGGAATCAATTGGCTGTCAGGTCTTCATTGCGCATAATGCTGGAGAAGCATTCGAAATCATCGAGCATGCGATTCCAGACGCAATGATTCTTGATCTGATGATGCCGGATGTGGATGGTTTTCGTGTACTTGAAATTTTGCGCAATGCGGAGATAACGGCACATGTACCTGTACTGATTCTGACGGCAAAACAAGTAACCAAAGACGAGTTGAAGTTTTTGAAACGTAATAACATCCATCAACTCATTCAAAAGGGCGATGTGAACGCCAAAGAACTTGAAAAAGCGATCCTGGGTATGCTCGATCATGCAACTGCGGAAAAAGAGACGCCCGCACCAATCGCAAGACCAATACAGTGGAAACCGGTCGTCCTCGTAGTGGAAGATAACGCGGACAACAGGATCACCATCAAAGCATTGTTGCGGGATGATTATGTCGTCCTAGAAGCGACAAACGCGAAAGAAAGTATTGAGATGGCAGTGAAACATGTTCCTGATCTCATCTTGATGGATATCGCTTTGCCGGATGCCAGCGGAATCGATGCATTTAAACAGATTAGAAGCATTTTAAAATTGATGAGTGTACCCGTGATTGCATTGACGGCAAGCGCTATGCGACAGGATCGCGAAGCTATTCTGGCGTACGGGTTCAACGGATTTATTGCCAAGCCCATCATCGAGGCGGAATTCTTTGAGAAGATTCAGGAGGTGTTGTATGGAAAGTAGAACGATGAGAATTCTGATGATTGATGATAATCAGGATAATCTGACGATTCTAAACACGCTCATTCTGGAGGCATTTCCAAATACAAGGGTTCTTTCCGCGCTTAATGGACAAAAAGGACTTGAGTTAGCGGCCAGCGAAGAACCGGATATCATTCTGCTCGATATCATCATGCCCGGGATGGACGGATACGAAGTATGCCGCAGGCTGAAAAGCGACGAGAAACTTTGCGATATTCCGGTGGTGTTTGTCACGGCAATCAGAAGTAATAAAGATAGCCGAATCAGAGCGCTTGAGTGTGGCGCAGAGGCGTTTTTAACAAAACCGATCGATGACATCGAGCTGACCGCTCAAATTCGGGCAATGCTCAAAATTCGCGCTGCAAACATCCAGAAGCGTGACGAGAAGCAAATACTTTCGGCACTCGTCGAAGATAAAACGAGAGATCTGCTCGCCGCCAATACGGCACTAGTGAAGACCGTGGAGGCTTTGAAGAGAGAGCAAGCACTCATAGAAGCGATCTTCGATAGCATACCGGGTTACTTGTATGTTTATGATGAGAGCGGAAAGTTGATCAAGTGGAACAATAAGCATGAAACGATGACGGGGTATTCCACTGAGGAATTGGCACATATGAGCCTTGATCAATGGTTTGATCAAAAGGATCTTTTAAAGGTTAATGCCGCGGTTCGTGAAGTTTTCGAAAAAGGATACGGCGAAGTAGAAGCATGGTTGAAACTTAAAAACGGCGGGAAAATGTTGACGCGTTCAAGCGGGGTTCCCCTCTTGATGAATGGACAGAAGTACTTCACCGGGATTGGCATAGATATTACGGAACAAAAGCGATTAGAAGCTGCATTGCTGGAATCTCAACGCATAGCGCATCTTGGGACATGGAATCTGGATTTGATCACAAATCAAGTTGTTTGGTCAGAAGAGTTATATAAGATGTATGGGTTTGATCCTGCATTGCCACCGCCTCCTTATTCGGAGCATATGAAACTATTTACTCCGGAAAGTTGGATCCAATTAACGACAGCGATTGAACACACGAAAATGCTGGGAATTCCATATGAGTTGGAGTTAAAAACGGTAACGTTTGACGGATCGAATGGATGGATGTGGGTGCGCGGGGAGGCAAAGACCGATTCAAGCGGGAAGATCGTCGCGCTTTGGGGCGCGGCGCAAGACATAACAAACCGGAAAAAAATAGAAATCGAACTCAAACAAAGCGAAGAACGGTTTCAACTTTTATTTAATAGAGCGCCGCTTGGGTATCAATCTCTCGATTTTGACGGTCGCTTTATTGAGATCAATCAGCAATGGCTCGATACGCTTGGGTATACGCGCGAGGAAGTCATCGGCAAATGGTTCGGCGATTTTCTTTGCCCTGAATATGTGGAAGGATTCCGTAATCGGTTTCCGATATTCAAGGCGCAGGGATTTATTCACAGCGAGTTCGAAATGCTGGCGAAAAACGGCAACCGATTGTTTATAGCGTTTGAAGGCAAAATTGGTTATGATTTCGGCGGAAATTTCGTACAAACGCACTGTATTTTACAGGACATCACCAATCAAAAAAAAGCAGAAGCAGCATTAAAAGAAAGCGAACATGCACGAAGACTTTTATTAGATCATCTACAGGTTGCTATTGTCCTACATAATGTTGACTCATCGATTTCGTATAGCAACTCTTTAGCAGAAGAACTTTTGGGCTTTACAGCAGATCAAATTCAAAACAAACATGTTTCGGATGAGTCGTGGCACTTTTGCGACAGATTCGGCGAACCTCTCTCGGTAGATGCATACCCGTTTTCGCTTGTGTACAAAGGCAAACAGGCTCTTGTTGATTATGAAATGGGTATCATTTTTGAAGAGCCAAGAAAAATCAAATGGATTAAAGTAAATGGATTCAACATCATTGATAAAAATGGAGATATTTCAGGAGTATTGATCAGCTTCGTTGATACAACAGAGAAAAAGGCGGCTGAGAAAGCGCTAATCGAAAGTGAAGAGCGCTACAAATATCTCTTTGAGAACTCCGGCGTGGGAATTGGGTATTATACAACAGATGGAACTGTAATTTCGTATAACCAGAAAGCGCTTGAGAATATTGGCGGAAAACTAGAAGATTATGTTGGCAAATCGATCCGTACATTGTTCCCAAATGAAGAAGCAGAAATTTATTTTGCGCGAATTAAACGAGCGATTGAAAGCGATAAACCGCAAGAATATTTGGACCATCTGGTTATGAATTCAGCACACAAGTGGTTTTCAAGTGTATTTACGAGAGTAACGGGCGCGTCAGGGCAGAATATTGGCATTCAGATTGCTTCGTTGGATATTACGGAGAGAAAGCAAGCAGAAGAAGCCTTCTCGGAATCTCAAGCATTGTTGAAGGCGGCATTTGAAAACAGCCAGGCTGGAATCGTTATTGTAGACGCGCCTAGCGGGAAGTTGCGATATGTTAACAAAGCCGGTCTTCTTATTCGAAATAAAACGGAAGAAGAGCTTCAAAAAGATAGTGACAAGCTCAGTTATATCAAGAGGTGGAGCCTTCTTCACCTTGATGGAACACCATATGAAGAGGAAGAGTTCATTTTAGCCAGAGCATTTTTGTTTGGAGAGACTAGAAGTGATGAATTCATCATTCAACGTGACGACCTCGAGAATCGGTATGTGCTTGCTCATGCTGCGCCAATAAGGAATCCAATGGGCGTTATCAGCGCGGGCGTTATAGTTTTTCTGGATATCACGGATAAGAAGCGAGCGGAAGAAAACATTGAATATCTTGCTTATCATGATTACTTGACGGATGCATATAACAGAAGGTATTTTGAAAACGAATATGCTGATAAAAACACCGGAAAGCATTATCCGTTAGCGATCGTATCAGGCGACTTAAATGGACTAAAACTGATCAACGATTCGTTTGGCCATCACTCCGGGGATCTTGCAATACAGCAGTTTGCAATCGATATACGAAAACAAATCCCCAAAGATGCGGTTCTGGCACGTATTGGCGGAGACGAGTTTGCCGTCCTTCTTACCCGTAGCTCGGAAGCAAAGGCGAAGAAACTTGCAGGAGAGCTGCAGGCGTGCACCCAAATAATCGTCAAGGACAACGAAGGACGCGACGTTGATGCTGTGTTGACCGCAACGTTTGGATACAGCTGCCAAACATTCCAAGGGCAGGACATGGATGCGCTCGTGAAGGAAGTTGAAACATATATCAACCGTCGCAAATTCTTGGAGAACACGAGCAAGCGCAGCAATGTTATCGATGCTATCATGAGTACTTTGTTTGAGAAAAGTGAAAGAGAACAGCAGCATTCGATTCGAGTAAGCACCATCGCGACGGCAATTGCGAGTGAAATGGGGCTTGACGATGCCACCGTTGCTAAGACCAGAGTTGCCGGCGCGCTACACGATATCGGTAAGATAGGAATAGACGAGAGCATATTGAACAAAACCGAACGCTTAAGCGACCAAGAATGGGAATTGATAAAGCAACATCCAATTCGTAGTGCGCGAATATTAGCAAGTGTTGATGAATATCTAGATATTGTTCCGATAGTCAAAGCGCATCACGAAAGAATTGATGGGTGCGGTTATCCGGCTGGGTTGACTGAAAAGCAGATACCGATCGAAGCAAAGATCATCGCTGTTGCTGATTCTTTCGATGCAATGACGGTAAGCAGGCCATATAGGGGTGCGATCAGCATAGAATGTGCAGTTGAGGAATTGATACGCTGTGCGGGTAGTCAATTTGATCAAAAAGTAGTAGACGCTTTTATCAGAACAATATTGCCGGGAACCGGTTCATCCTTGACGGAAGCAAAGGCAAATCATTGACGCGAGCGATGCATTATTCGGCTGGAGTTGCAGGAAGAAGCAAAATACAATATGATTGCGAATAGATTGTCAGAAGAAAACATGGATGAGTCTTTGATTACCATATGCCAATGATATCCAACCGTTTTTTGCAAGCCGGGATAGGGGCTAAAGACAATCACATGTAGCGTCGGAAGCGAGCTTCATGAGACGGGAATTCGAATGGTTTCGGATTGATTCGAGTCTAATGGGTGGGATAGCGTTTATCTCGCTTTGTCTGTTATAATTCGATTTGTGATCGTTACTTTTAACTTCTGGAGTGCTATTGATTTGACAAATATTTTCTTCAAGACGCGTATGAATAGAATAGTGAAAAAATGAACGGAAGCATGTTTTATTACAGATTGCTTCTGAAATTAGCGAACTCAAACCCAAGATGAAGCGGTGGTACATTATGGAAAATAAACGAGGTGGAATATGAGCAGCATTGCGGATGATTTTTTCAAATGCGTATCTCTTAGCTATAAAGATGTATTCGAAATTATGATGAAGAGCACAAGCGATTCGATCTATATCAAAGATAGGGGATCGCGATTTCTCTTTGTGAGCGATGCGCAACTAAGAAGGCTCAACAAAACGGATATGAAGGACGTGATTGGCAAGTCGGATTTCGATTTCTTCTCCGAAGAGCACGCCACAAAATCGTTTCACAATGAGCAGGAGATCATGAAAACCGGGGTTCCGATCATCGGCGAGGAGGAACACTCTGCGTTTGCAAACGGTGATCTGCTTTGGTCTATCGTGTCCAGATATCCGCTGTATGATCGCGAAAGAAACATTGTTGGCACTTGGGGTATTTCAACCGATATTACGAACCAAAAAAAGGCGGAGCTGGAAACGAAAGAGCGGGAGGCCAGATTTCACCTGCTTGCGGAGATCACAATCGAAGGAATCGTGATCCACGAGAATGGCATTATAAAGGACGCGAATCCTTCCCTCGCGAAGATGTTGGGATATGACCAGAGCGAAGTGTTGGGCAGGAACATCATCGATTTTATCTGCCCGGACGATAGGGCGGCAGTTGCCGAAAGCATATCGCAGGACTCCGGCCGAGTTCTTGAGATCAGCCTGTTAAAAAAGGACGGAACCATATTCCTTGCGGAAGTGGAAGGCAAGTCCATGGGGACTGCCGGTTCAAGGCTAAGGATGGCTGCCGTCCGCGACATCACAAAACGCAAACAAACGGAGGACGCGCTAAAAGACCGCGAAATCCAGATGCGTTCCATTACGGACTCCGCTTACGATGCCATTATGATGTTGGATTCTTTCGGTACGATCTCCTATTGGAATCTTGCCGCATCGCGAATCTTTGGGTACTCGAACCAAGAAGCAATCGGGAAGAACCCTCAGGGGCTGCTCGTTTCGCGATTCCACAATGAATTACCGCTTGACGAGTTTCCAAAACCGCACTTCGGCGAGAAAGGAACTGCCCTCGGGGAGACGTTTGAGCTGGATATGACAAGAAAGAACCAGACGACTGTCCCTGTGCAGCTCTCCTTATCCGCAGTAGAAATGAGCAATGGTTGGCATTCGATCTGCATTTTGCGGGATATCACGCAGCAAAAGAAAAACGAAGAAGAACTGATCAACGCAAAGACGGTTGCAGAAGAAGCCACACATGCAAAAAGCGAATTTCTGGCGAATATGAGCCATGAAATCCGTACCCCGATGAATGCCGTCATCGGTTTTTCTGAGCTGCTGAAAAAGACAGATATGACTGTGAAACAGAGGGATTACATCAACAAGGTTGATGCCTCCGCAAAATCGCTGCTCGGGATCATCAATGATATTCTTGATTTCTCGAAGATGGAAGCAGGAAAGCTGGAGCTTGAGGCAGTTGATTTCCGACTGGACGATGTGATCAACAACGTCATCAGCATGAACTCCAATAAGGCGGCGGATAAGAACTTTGAATTAATCAACAACATCGAAAGGGATGTTCCGTATTGCTTGATCGGGGACCCGTTGAGGGTCGGACAAGTCTTACTCAATCTCGTCAACAACGCGGTCAAATTCACGAATGAAGGCCATGTACTTGTTGAGGTATCGCTTGTTGAAAAAGCGGATCAAACATGCCGGATCAAGTTTGCTGTTTCTGACACGGGAATCGGATTGACAAAAGAACAAAAAGACAAACTGTTTTCCGCATTCTCGCAGGCGGATACTTCTGTGACCAGAAGATTCGGTGGAACAGGGCTGGGACTGACGATCTCCAAACGGCTGGTCGAGATGATGAAAGGAACCATTTCTGTCGAGAGTGAGTTCGGGGTAGGGAGCACATTCTCCTTTGAACTCGAATTTCAGATTCAGAGTGACGAGAAAGCGAACCAGCCTGTTTACAAAAAAAGCTTGCAGAATCTGAAGGTTCTGATCGTAGACGACAACGAAGTTTCAAGAGAAATTCTCAAGGAACAGATCGGTGCATTTGGAGTGGATGCGGTTGCGGTTGCTTCGGGAAAAGCAGCGATTCAAGAGGTGAAGAACCATTCCGAACACAAACCGTTTGATCTGGTGATCATGGATTGGAGAATGCCTGAGATGGACGGGATTGAGGCTGCAAAGGCGATTCTCAACGATAAAAATATCAGCCGTACGCCCATGGCCATTATGGTATCCGCATTTGGCAGAGAAGAGGTCGCAAAGAAAGCAGAAAAGATAGGCGTTCAAAATTTCCTCATGAAGCCGATCAACCAATCATTGCTATTCGATACGATTGTAAATATGTTTGACATGGATAAGAGCGGCATGACAATCCAGAGCAGCGGAAATGCGAATGAAGGACCAAAAGATATTAGAATCGACGGAGCAAAAATCCTTCTGGTCGAAGATAATGTGATCAACCAAGAAGTCGCTACGGAAATACTAGGCAGCGCGGGGGCAACTGTTGAAGTCGCCAACAACGGACAAGAAGCGATCGATGCGATTGCTGCAAAGACATATGACTTGGTGTTGATGGATTTGCAAATGCCGGTCATGGGAGGATACGAAGCGACAAAATTCATTCGAGCCGATCGCAAGAATCTGAATTTGCCCATCATCGCGATGACAGCACATGCGATGCAAGGAGTGGAGGCGGAGTGTAAAGCCGCGGGCATGAACGATTATGTCAGCAAACCCATCGACCCTCAGAATCTCTTTTCCACCATTGTGAAATGGATCAAACCAAAGCTTGAACGATACGGAGAAGTTTCGGAAACCGCTCAGAAAAAAGAAAGCGTCAGAACCGTAGAACCGAGTATGCCAGACAATATACCGGGAGTAGACATCAGCGAGGGGCTAAATCGCGTCGGCGGAAACAAGAGGCTTTACCTGAAATTACTGGTTGATTTTGCGAGCGGATACAGACACTATGCCGCCAATATCCGGCAAGCGATTTCAGAAAACAAGATAGAAGAAGCCAGACGGTTGGCGCATACATTGAAAGGCGTGGCCGGCAATATATCCGCCAACGAGATTTTCTCTCTATCGGAGCAGCTGGAAAAAGCATTGATCCCGGCGACACCCGGGGACTGCACCGCGTTACTGGATGCGTTGGACACAGCACTAGGTTCGGTCATAGATGCCCTGGAGGTTGTGCGCCAAGAGAAGCAGGCGAATGTATTCGAAGAACAGGACGGGATTTCCGTTGCGGACCTTGAACCGATTCTACAGGAGGCAGCGCATCTAATCTGGATGGATGATATCGATTCGGAAAAAGCAATCATAAAACTGAAACGCGCATTGGGAAAGAGATTTGCCGGGGAAGTTGAAGAAATTGCACAATGCGTCGACGGGTTTGATTTCGATGCAGCTAAGAAACCTTTACAAAAGATTGCGGCGGAACTAAATATCAGATTGGATGGTGCAGACAATGAATGATCTGTTCGAGCAACCGACGGTATTGATCGTTGACGATGCGAAAGAAAACATCAGTATTCTGGCCGAGCTCTTGAAGCCCGAATACAAAATCCGTGCAGCGATCAACGGAGAAAAGGCGCTTGAGATCGCTTTTTCCGAGAACCCGCCGGACTTGATCCTTTTGGATGTCATCATGCCCGGCATCGACGGTTACGAGGTGTGCAGACGATTGAAGGCTGATTCACTGACAAAAGGCATACCAATCATATTCGTGACCGGAAAAGTGAATGAAGACGAGGAAATCTTTGGATTCAATCTGGGTGCGGTTGATTATATCAAGAAGCCATACAATTCCGTCATCGTAAAAGCCAGAGTCGGTATGCACATCGAACTCAAGCAATACCGGGATTATCTGGAGAACATGTCCTATTTGGATGGCTTAACCGGCATTTCTAACCGCCGCAAGTTCAACGAATATCTCGAATCCACCTGGAACCTGTCGGTTCGCGCATCCATACCTGTTTCTCTCATTATGATGGATATCGATTTATTTAAGCAATATAACGACAATTACGGACACCAGGGCGGGGACAACTGTTTGATTCAAATTGCGCACGCCTTATGCAAGGTGATTGTCCGCAAGACAGATCTTCTCGCCAGATACGGCGGCGAGGAATTCGTGTGCGTTTTACCGAATACAAATGAGGATAGCGCATTTATTATTGCTGAAAAGCTACGCCTGGTGGTCGCGTCATTGAATATTCCGCACGCATTCTCAACCGTCGAAAAGTTTGTGACGATCAGCGTTGGCGTTGCAACGAGAATGCCGGCAAAGAACGATTCAAGCACCGAGTTACTAAATGCTGCTGATCAGGCGCTGTACTTGTCAAAGAAAAACGGGAGAAACATGACGAGCTGTTAGATGCGGTCAAAGAGACCTCAACACCTGAAGTAAAGATTTATTACGACAACTTGCTTTGAAGAATCGTTCAATAACGCACAAGGTAGCGAACCATCGTTAAAAATGTTTGCACATAGAAACACAAAAAGGCTCTACGACGGTGCTGTGAACACCGCAGTAGAGCCTTCAATCGTTAAACTGTGTCGAAAGAACATGTAAAACGATCAATAAAAACGATGCCTGAGCCATTTGCGCTGGGTTCGAGTCCTGGTTCCGCAGCCACTCGGATAACAAAAAAACTCGCTCAGCTAGCGGGTTTTTTGTTGTTTTGGGATGATTGGTGCAAAAATTTACTCGTCAAACTAGGGCGATGAAAAATAGCTATTTCACATTCCAGCGTGTGCCGCAGTTCTGGCAGACGGCAACAGACCGCGTGATCGAAACGACCCTGGTCTTCTTACCAAAGAGGACGACCAGCAATTTCCAAACGCCAAACAGAATCCACGCGATGATCTCCCACCACCAACCGATGAAGATCCAGTACGCCCAACCCTTTTTGCGCTTTTCCTTCACTTCCGTCACCGCTTGAATGATAATGTTTTCACTTCTGCAATTCGGACACTTCACAGATGTTACCTCCGTCTTGTTTCGCTCATATGCTCGTAACTATAACAGCGCTACTGATTGCATGCGCGATGGAGTTATCGTTGATGACGAGCATTGTGCTGTAAGCATATGAAAACCGATGGATTCTGTCAAGCGGCGCAGAAGGCGCGTCTGATCGAAAGATTTTTTCTTAATCAAATTATACTGCGAATTGTGCTTGCCGCGGCATCCTAATTTGGATAGAGTTCAGTGAAACGGTCTCGTTTTTTCTGTGCCGGCAGATTGTTACAAGGCCGCGCGAATCGCGCTTGCGAACGTTCGAATCGTTTGGATGCTCGTTTCAAGAGCCAACTTGCATTTGCAATTAAGTACAAAAATCTGTATACTTTTATTTGTAAAATTACAGTTTTATGAGCGTGGATTGGTTAGCTGCTGATATTGTTGGCTTTCAATGATCGCTCTGATTGATCAAAAAAGCAAGAGTTTAGTGACTTGGATCAAAACCGTTTGTAAGCGGATGGAGGTATCGTAAGTATGGATCAGAAGGAAAAAACGTTTCGCGTCCTATCTTGGATTGCTGAGATTGCATTGTGTTTCTGTCTGTTGGCTGAAATCGTTTTTGCGCATTCGCTGGTCTCTCAGGCAAGCATGCTCGTTTTCTTTGGCTGCACAGCTCTGCTGGTGCTGCAGAAGAAACACCTGTACTTCTCCTGGTGGATGATCGTTTCAGCGTTGCTCGTCCTCTGGAGCGCGATCGTTTCGTTTGGTTGGGCGCTTGATCGCGCGGTGTCGATTGACATGGTCAAGACGCTGATCATCACATCGGTCTTTTTCTTCTTTCTGTTTCAATACCTTCTTTTGCGGGCGGATATGCGGCGCTATCTGGCGATTTATGTGATCGCGACGATGCTCGCCGTTTGCTATCTGTATTATAAAGAGCGGATGTTGCCCTGGAGCACAACGCGGCTTGGCGGGCCGGATGGGGTGCATCCGAACACCATCGGATTGATCAGCGCATTTGCAACCGGCGCATGCGTCATGCTTATCGACAAACGCTGGCGGCTGCTTTGGCTGATTCCGCTGGCGATTCTGCTGGGCGGAATCGTGCTCACGATTTCGTTTGGTAGCCTTGTGATCGCGGCGGGACTAATGGTCGTGCTGCTGCTGGTTCGCTTCCCGAAGAAATGGGGCTGGAAACTCGCAGGCCTTGCGGGTCTCGGCGCAGTTGCGGGTGGGCTCGTCTTGTTTACCGATTTGTTTATGGGCATCCCTGCGCTGGCACATGTTCGCGAGGTCGGGCTGTTCTTCATAAAAGGTGAGGGACTTGGTGGCTCAACGGCTGAGCGCATCACGCTGGTTCAGGCGGCATATTACTGGTTTGCGCAGCGCCCGATGACCGGGTGGGGGCTTGCTTGCTTCCGCTTCCTCGAAGGCTCTCTGGGCTCGTATGCGCACAACAACTATATCGAGCTATTGGTCTCCGGCGGCATTCCGATGCTGGTGATCTATTATGTTGGTCAGATCGGTGCGCTGATCTATGCTGCGCGGGTGATCAAGCGCGCAAAGGCGGAGGATCCCAACAATGAGCGCGCGGAAGAACGCCGCACGGTCTACGTTTTCATCGTTCTGATGCTTGCACATCTGGTGATGGATATCGGCGGTGTCACGTATTATGAACGGCATTATGGTGTTTATTTCGTGCTGCTCTTTGCGGCAGCGCGGATTTTCAGCGCGTCAAAAAAACTGCCTGCTGCAAAGGAATAGACCTGTTTTTGAATGCAGCTCGTTTTCCGGCAAATTGTGTAGCACTTAGGATGTAGTTGGCGTGTATGAAAAGAGAACTTAGTATCTACTAACGTTAGCATAGAAGAGAAGACAATCAAGTGTAAGAAAGCGGCAAGATTTCATGGAGCAAAATCAAAAGGCTACCGTATCGATCATCATTCCGACATTAAACGCGAGTGTCGAGCTGGGGTCCTTACTTGAGATGCTCCTAAAGCAAACGCTTTGCCCGGATGAGATACTTGTCTTGGATTCGGAATCGAATGACGATACTGTTGAGATAGCAAAGAAGTATCCGTTGACGCGCGTCATCGAAATCAAGCGCGCGGATTTTGACCACGGCGGTTCCCGGGATTTGGCGTTTCGGGCAGCGCATGGGGATATCGTTTTATTTCTCACACAGGATGCCATGCCAAGTGGCGACAAGTATGTAGAAGCGATTGTGAAGTCCGTTTTGCAGGAGGGCGTTGCCAGCGCTTGCGGACGCCAGATTGCGCGCGCGGATGCGCCGCTCTACGAGAAATTCACGCGGGAATACAACTATCCGCCCCAAAGCAACGTGCGCGATGCTTCCGATATTGAGAGACTGGGGATCAAGGCTTTTTTCCTCTCGGATGCCTGCTCGGCCTATCGACGCGAGGCGTATCTGGCGGTTGGCGGGTTTGATCACCCGATTCTGACAAACGAGGACATGCTGATTGCCGCAAAGTTCCTTACTGCGGGCTATAAGATTGCCTACTGCGCGGAAGCCGCCATCCTCCATTCGCACCTGTATTCGCTGCGTCAGGAATACGAGCGCAACTATAAAATCGGGTTTGTCATGGAGAAATATCGGGATCGCTTCGGCGCTGTTCGCGCGGAGAGCGAAGGGGTTCGATATGTGAAGTATGTGCTGAAACGATTGCTGCAACAGCGTGCGATTGGCGAAGGCATCCGCTTCTGCCTGCTCTGTGCGGCAAAGGTGATCGGGAATCGGAAAGGGCGCCATAGCGGCGGTCTCGTATAAAAGAATTGAAACCAGGTTTCAATTGAATCTCGTACCGGCAACCCAAAGCGAGACATGTGGCATTATTTTATAAGTGAAGGACAACTTGAGCATGATCAAAATACTCATGGCTTCTTACAACGGCGAACGGTTCATTGCCGAGCAAATCGAATCACTGTTGTCTCAGACCGAGCAGAATTTTACGCTTCACGTTCATGACGATTGTTCAACCGACAAGACATGGCAGATTCTGAGCGATTACGCTGCCAGGTATCCTCAAAAGATTTTCATTCATAAGAACGAGACAAACAGCGGCGGAGCAAAGTGGAACTTTTTACAGATGCTGCTGACCTATCAGGATGACTATGTAATGCTGTGTGATCAGGACGATGTGTGGCTGCCGAATAAAATCGAGATCACACTCAATGCCATGCATAAAGCGCAAGCATCTTATGGGGAGGACGCAGCGATTCTGGTGCACACGGATCTTACGGTGGTTGATGAGAAGCTTCAACCGATCCATGCATCGTTTCGCGAGATGTCGCATTTGGATTATCATCGCGTTGCATTGAAGGATCAACTCGTTCAGAACACGATGACGGGCTGCACGGCGATGCTGAACAAACCGCTTCAAGCGTTCGTCAAACAGTTGCCGGACTATTGTGTCATGCATGATTGGTGGTTGATGCTGATCGCGGCGTCCTTTGGTCATATCGTGACACTGGATCAAGAGACGCCGATCTTATACCGGCAGCACGCCAGCAATGCGGTTGGAGCCAAGAACACGTTTTCGCTGTCGTTCATTTACGAACGAGTGGCGCATTCGAATAAAACACGTGAGCTTGTGAACCAAACCTATCGGCAGGCAGAATCGTTTTACAACCAGTATTGCGAGCGGCTGAGTGCAGAAAAAAAAGATCTCATCAAAGCATATTGCGAGATTCCGAAGCACTGGAAGTTCAGGCGACTCTATGACGTGTATCGCCTAAAGACATATAAGCACGGGCTTCTGCGGATACTGGGACAGTTTTTCTATATTTAGTTCAGGCGATTGAGGAGGATAACATGAAGGGGATTATATTGGCGGGCGGAACAGGGACGCGATTGTATCCGTTGACGATGATAACCAGCAAACAACTCTTGCCGGTTTATGATAAGCCGATGATTTACTATCCGCTATCGACGTTGATGCTGGCGGGTATTCAGGACATTCTGATCATCTCAACACCCGTGGATTTACCGAACTTCGAACGGTTGCTGGGCGACGGAAGTCAGTTTGGCATTCGGTTGTCCTATAAGGAGCAGCCATCACCGGACGGATTGGCGCAGGCTTTTCTGATCGGGGAAGAGTTCATAGGCGATGACTGCTGCGCCATGATTTTAGGCGACAATGTATTCTATGGAAATGGTTTCCAGAAGATTTTGATGGATGCCTGCGATCATGCGATGGAAGGCAAGGCAACCATATTCGGCTATTATGTTACCGACCCTGAACGCTTCGGCGTTCTGGAGATCACCGAAGACGGCAAGGTTCTCTCGGTAGAAGAAAAACCCAAAGTGCCCAAGTCCAATTATGCCATCACGGGGCTCTATTTCTATGACAAACGAGTGGTGGAGTATGCAAAAAACGTGCGCCCTTCCGCGCGCGGAGAGCTGGAGATCACCGACCTCAACCGGCTGTATCTGGAGGACGGGACGCTGATTGCAGCGACGCTGGGTCGCGGGTTTGCGTGGCTTGATACCGGCACATTCGACAGCCTGATCGAGGCTGCGGATTTTGTCCGCATGATCGAGAAGCGGCAGGGCGTCAAAATCTCCGCACCCGAAGAGATCGCATACCGCAAAGGTTGGATTGACAATGAAACGTTATGTGCTTCTGCAAAGCGATACGGTAAATCACCTTACGGCGAACATTTGAAACAGGTTGCAGACGGAAAGATCCGATAATGTCCATGAAGATCATGATCATCGGCCACAAAGGCCAACTTGGCACCGAGCTGCTCAACTGTTTCACAAACGGAAACAGCGAGATTGGCCCAATACCGCAGAACTTTCAGGCGGCGGAAATTGTTGGTGTTGACATCGACACATTGGATATCACCGACAGCCGCCTTGTTTCGGCCTGCGTCAATGAAAACAAACCGGACGTTGTCATCAACTGTGCGGCCTATACCAATGTAGACGGCTGCGAGAGCCATCCGGAAGATGCCTATAAGGCCAACGCAATCGGGGCAAGAAACCTTGCGATGGCGGCGGAACAAGTCGGCGCGAAGATGATTCATATCTCCACAGACTATGTTTTTCGCGGGGACGAAACAACGCCGCGCAGGGAATTTGACCCGGCAAATCCGATCAGCGTATATGGCAAAACGAAGTACGCGGGTGAGGAATTCGTCAAGAGCTTTTCGTCGCGGTGGTTTATCATCCGAACCGCCTGGCTATATGGCTATTACGGGAAGAACTTCGTAAAAGCCATACTAAACAAGGCGAGGGAAAAGGGCGCGCTCAGCGTGGTGAACGATCAAGTCGGCAACCCGACCAACGCGGCGGATCTCGCGCACCACATACTCAAGATCGCTGCAAGCGAGGAATACGGCATCTATCATTGCACGGGAAACGGGCAATGCTCCTGGTTTGAATTCGCGCAAAAAATCGTTTCCCTGGCGGGAATCGATGCGCAGGTCACGCCGTGCAGCTCTGATGAGTATCCTAGCCCGACCAAGCGGCCTGCGTATTCCGTGCTGGATCATATGATGCTCCGCCTGACGGTTGGAGACGAAATGCGAAACTGGGAAGATGCGTTGGAAGTATTTATTTCGCACTTGAAAGAAGAGAAAAAATGAACACCTATCTTGTAACAGGCGGCGCCGGGTTCATTGGCAGCAATTTTATTTTTCACATGCTGGAGGCGCATGAAGATGCGCGCGTCATTTGTCTGGATGCTCTGACGTATGCCGGAAATCTGGAGACGCTGTCAAGCGTGATGGATAATCCGCGCTTTCGTTTTGTGAAGGCATCCATTCTGGATCGCGACGCGGTGTTTCAGTTGTTTGAGGAAGAGCACCCGAACTACGTGGTGAATTTCGCCGCGGAGAGCCATGTGGATCGTTCGATTGAGAATCCCGGTGTGTTTCTGCAGACGAATATTTTAGGCACGCAGACGATGCTTGACTCTTGCAGAAAATATGGCGTCACGCGGTTTCACCAGGTATCCACGGATGAGGTGTATGGCGATTTGCCGCTTGACCGCCCCGACCTGCTGTTTACAGAGGAGACGCATCTTCATACGTCCAGCCCGTATTCCGCAAGCAAAGCGGCCGCAGATCTGCTGGTTCAGGCGTATCAGCGCACATTCAACGTTCCAGCTACCATATCCCGCTGCTCCAATAACTACGGGCCGTATCATTTTCCGGAAAAACTCATCCCGTTGATGATTGCAAACGCCCTAAACGACAAGCCGCTTCCGGTCTATGGAAAAGGCGAAAACGTTCGGGACTGGCTGTATGTGCTGGATCACTGCAAGGCCATCGATCTCATCCTCCACAAAGGCCGCGACGGGGAGATCTATAACATCGGCGGACACAACGAAACGCGCAACATCGACGTCGTCAAGATGATCGTTCACGCGCTTGGCAAGAGCGAGGATTTGATCACCTACGTGACGGATCGCAAAGGGCACGACATGCGGTATGCAATCGACCCCACCAAGATTCACAACGAGCTGGGTTGGCTGCCGGAGACGAAGTTTGCGGACGGCATACAGATGACCATCCAATGGTATCTTGCCAATCGAGACTGGTGGCAAAACATCATCTCCGGTGAGTATCAGAATTATTATGAAAGAATGTACGGGGATCGATAATGGGGAAGTTTTGTTTTCAAAAGACCGAAATAAAAGATGTCTTCATCATTGAGCCCACTGTCTTTGGCGATGCACGCGGCTATTTTATGGAGACGTATAACGAACAGGAATTCATAGCTGCCGGGATCAAGATTTCATTCGTGCAGGACAATCAATCCAAGTCCGGCAAAGGCGTTCTGCGCGGGCTGCACTATCAAAAAACCTTTCCGCAGGCAAAGCTGGTGCGCGTGATCTCCGGCGAGGTGTTCGACGTCGCCGTTGACATTCGCAAAGAGAGCGAAACATATGGGCAATGGGTTGGCGTGATCCTCTCCGCCGAGAACAAGAAACAGATGCTGATCCCCAAAGGGCTTGCGCATGGGTTTTTGGTGTTGAGCGAGACGGCTGAGTTTTCCTACAAATGCGATGATTTCTATCATCCGGAAGATGAGGTTGGCATTCGATGGGACGATCCGACGATCGCGATCGAGTGGCCGGAGGTCGAGGTTGGTCCGATCCTAAGCGCGAAGGACAAGAACTATCCATATTGGGTAAAGTAGAATCGAATGGAACAGCCCTGCAAACGATGTTGAATCGTTGCAGGGCTGTTATTTGGTTTGATAGCGGGGCACAGTTGCATGTGCCGCATCAAAGATTGCACCTTAAAAGTTTGAGAGATACCTATCTCTATTGAATCAGTTTCAAATACTCCAATCGATCACGTATTATTTTGCCGATGGTCGTTGCATTATAACATTCGATTGCCGTGTGTTTGCCATTGGCGATCAGTTTTTCTCTCCATTGCGCATCCGTAACCATGCGGCGCATTTGCTCAGCTGCTTCGTTTAAGTCGGGCTCTGCCCAAACCAGATCGTCACCAGGCACTGAGCCGACATATTGACCCGCAACCGGCACCATGCGATAACCGACAAGCGCGGTATTCATGTGCGTCATATACTCCATATTGCCTGACCACGCAGTTGAAATGACGGGTGTGCCCAGCGACATGGCCTCCATAGGAATCAAACCGAGCCCTTCGGAACGGTGCAGCGTGACAAAGGCATTTGATGCTTGAATCAACGTTCTCATTTCTTCATCCGAAAGGTATTTTTCAATGAAGTAAATATTCGAATAGGGCGCAAGCATATTTCGCAATTCGACAATATGTTCCTTGTAATTCTCAGGATAGGCCAGCTTGATCACCAAACCAACATTACGCTCTTGTGGTGAAAATGCCTTTAGGAATGCTTCGACAGCTGCTTGAGGGTTTTTTCGGGACACATAGCTGTTGCAGTCATATGCCATCATAAACAAGAATGCATCCTTGTCAAGATTGAAATATTCTCTTCCATTCTCTATGACTGTCCGATTCGAGTCAGCAAAAAGAGGGACGGTCAATACGGGCGCAGTTGCCTTTTTCTCAAGGGCACCTGTACAGAAGGTGGAGAGCGTCCATGCTTCCTGAAACATATCAAGAGATGAGGCTAGTGAATCAGGAAGCGTTGGCAGTTCCCAAGCCATATATCCGATATTGAAGTGATTGCTTAAATTGATGCCGGATTGAAGCATATAAAACTCAATTTTATTCACAACATGGCAGACGATCAGATTCACATTGTAAAGCTCAACGCCCGTCTTCTTGATACAATTCGGATCATCCAAATCAATCAAATGATAGGGGATCTTCGCTTCTTCCAGCGATTGCTGCAGCAGGCGGCCTTCTATAGCAGCGCTGTTCTTCATGCTACAATAACTAAATAAATTAACGCCGCTTGGTAATTCTTTGAGATGCCGCCTATCTTCTCTTTTGCTCTTCTGACGTCTTTTGCCAAGCAATGAAAGAGATTTGAAGAAGAGCCAATCGTAAACTTTACGAGGTAAGATAAACTTAGCGATTCGACCAAACAAGCGTAATAACCATCTCATTATCTGAAGATCCTTTTCTGTGCAATCGTATTAGATTTCATGAACACATATCTTTTGAAACATCTGGCGCGTTCAAAAAATATGATTTGGAGCGGTTGCCTTCCGAATAATAGCCTGATGTACACGATATCATTCATCTTCTCATAACCTCGTCAAATCGGCAAGGGTAACATTGCTTTCCAGCTTTTTAAACCTTGCCTTCAGCCGCTTGAAGGATATCTTTTGAATCTGTGGCAAGCAGTATAAACCGATGAGGGAGAGCACGAGCGCGGCAACGCCGCAGCCGCTCTCCGTTTGCTTACATTCATCATGTGGTTCTGCGCGGTGCTTAAATAAAGGAGCGCAATCAGGTTTCGCGGTCTGATTCTGCGGGGGATTCGCCTGCGTTATCCGGTTCGATTGGCGGAACATCCGGCGCCCAGAGACCGCGCGCCATGTACCAATCGATGGATTCGCGCAGAAACTCCACGCTGACGTTGAGCGTGAAGGCGATTTCGTAGATGTCGTCGGTGTTGCGCGCGGCGGTGCGGATTGCCTCCGGCGAGAGCAGGCGGTCATGCGCCCATTTGCGCGCCTTTGCCTCGGCGCGCCAGTCGTCCGCGGCGTTGTAATGCAGCCTGCGGTCTGAGCCGGTGTAGTGATGCCCAAGCTCCTCCGCCAGCCAGCAGGCGCGTTCCGCCTGTGTGCCGTCCATACGGATGATGATGTGCTCGCCAGTTTCAGTTTTGATGTAGGCGGCAGACATGCCGGGTACGGGAATTTCGCGCTCGTGCACGTCAATTCCGCGCTCACCCGCCTCTACGGTGAGTTCTTCGATGCGATCCATTCCCGTTGTGCTCCTTTCGTTTGGCTGTTGCGATGTGTGTTGCGTTTATTTTGTGAACTTGTCCGCTAAAAATTCGATATATTCCTCATATCGTTCGCGCCCTTCCGGCGTCAATTTGCTCACATCAAAATGTCCGGCGGAGGCGTAGATGCGCGTGCCGCGCTCCTCTATCTCGTCGTCGGCCAGATAGTCGAGGGATACGTTGAAAAACCGCGCAAGCGTAAGCAGCGTGGAACGCTTCGCGTTTTCCGCGCCTTTTTCATACAGGCTCACAATGGTGGTATACGGAAGTCCCGATTGCGCGGAGAGCTGGGATTTGTTGAGATTGTGCTCCTCGAGCAATACGTTCAGTTTTTCAGTCAGGGTCAAAACAATCACCTCGCTTTCATTATAATGTGAAAAATACGATGTGTAAACAGAAGAATTACGATGCGGCGTAGACCAAGCGCGACTATCGAGCGGTAAGCCAAGAGAATATGATCAAAACACTGCAAAGAAAACCGCATGCTTGCACATGCGGTTTTCTGCAGACTTAGGTGGAGATGCGCAAAGCGCGTTGATCCTTACGCTTGTGTTGCCACGGGCGCTTTCTTGTCGCTCTGGTTTTGTACGATTATGCCGACGATGCCAAGCACCACGATAATCGCGTAGAGATACCAAGGAAGCTCGACGGCTTGCAGCGCGTCGCTAAATCCGGCATAGCTCACGCCGCTGATTAGCGCGTAAGCGCCAGCGACGATCAGGTAGGAACCCTGAAATGAACTTCCGAGGATGATGAACTGCTTGAGGAAGATGCCTGCGATGATTGCGACGACAACCGCGCCCACGAGGATCATCCACGGCAATGCCGTCACACCGACGGCGGAGAGGATCACGGAGGTAAACGCACCACCGAGCAGCGCGCCAATCAGAATTGCGCCGACGCGATAGATGAAATACGACAGCAGACAGACCACGAGGCCAACGACGATTGCGCCGATGATCGGCCACACTTGCGCGCCGATGAGTCCGCCTAGATAGTACCCCAGCGCGGCGCCGAGGATGAGACCTGCAAGAGCAAGCCAGATGCGGAACACTTTATAGCCATAGAAACAAGCGATGAGTCCAAAAACGATTGCGATGATGTTGATGATCATGATAGCCCTCCTTGCGTTTTCGTATTTAGGTATTGTGCAACTCTTTCTTTGCATGGGACGCGCAGGAGGCAACCCCAACCCTGCGAATCGCAGAAGACATGCCACACTCTAGATATAATCGTATTTTTACGCGATGTCAATGTTCAAAGAGGAAATTTGTAATGCGGCAATTGTATTTCCGCAGTTGTCTGCAAATCGGGTATGATGACACTGTGATTTTACATAGCAGTGCAACCAAACGCTCTTGAAGAAAGTGTTATTTGTGAAGCGAATGTGAATCCGGTTGACTGCGCATTGACAATGGTATGCCGGTGGCGTATGATGCAAGTGTATTAGTACGACTAGTACGCTAACGCGGACAAGCCGCGGGGAGGGAAACAACAATGCGGAACAAAACTTGGATTCGATTACTGGCGGGGCTGTTTTGCGTCGCACTCTTGATTGGCACACTGCCGATGCAGCGGGCGCACGCGGAGACCGTGCTGGCCAGCGGAGTCGTCAACACCACAAAGCTCAACCTGCGCAAAGGCGCGGGCACGGGCAACGCAATTGTGGATACGCTCGCAAAGAGCACAGCGGTCAATATTTATGAAGTCAGCGGAACATGGCTGCGTATCGACGTGCCTTCCACCGGGAAGAGCGGCTATGTGAGCGGAAAATATATCACCGTCAACGGCACGAGCCTGAGCGCATATGCGCTTGGCAGCACCTCCGGCAGGGTCAACCTGCGCAAGGAAGCGTCAAGCAAGAGCGAAAGCCTTGCGGTTGTTGCCGCAAACACCGGACTCACGATCTACTCGGCGGATACGAAAACCGGCTGGTATAAGGTGAAAGTTCACGGGACGGGTGCCGAAGGATATATTTCCCCAACCTATGTCAAGATTGTCTCCAAGGTGGACAAAGTCAGCAGCTCAACGGCAACCGCCGGGGAACTCACCTCAGACAACGTCAACCTGCGCTCCGGCCCGGGCACGAACTACAGTAAGCTCGATAAGCTGCAGAAGCTGGACAAAGTGACCATACTCGAGAAGAGCGGGGACTGGTACAAGGTAACCGCGATTGCTCTCAACAAGACGGGCTATGTGTTCGCAACCTTTGTCAAGGTGACCAGCACATCCCCGACGGCAACACCCGGCCCAACCACGCCGACACCGCTGCCAACGACGACACCCGCGGGCAGCCAGCAGGGGAAACTCAACGCAGCCAGCGTCAATTTCCGCTCCGGTCCGGCGACGACGTATTCCAGCTATGGTAAACTCGCGAAGGATACGGCGGTTACCGTGCTCGCCAAATCCGGCGACTGGTATCAGGTGACGGTGAACAGCACGGGCAAGACCGGCTATGTGTTTGCAATATATATCACGATCATCTCCGCAACGCCGACGCCCACGCCGACAGCAACGCCGTCTGCCAGCCCGACGGTAGTGCCGACAGCGGCTCCGACGGTGACCCCGACGCCGACACCGACCCCAACGCCGACGCCGACACCCACGCCGACACCGACGCCAACGACCTCCGTGTCGCCGTGATCCGTGAGTTGGTAGGATACCGATCAAACACACAGACTATCGTTTGAACAAAGCAGCGCCTGGTTGTAAGCCGGGCGTTGCTTTTATATGTAAGAGGAAGAAGTCTATCGAAAGAACAGTTTGATCACGCAGAGCAAAGCAGGCGCTGCAGCGAAGATTGCCAACGGCAGAGAAAACAATTACAATGAAACAAATGTGCCGGAACGTGCATTTCTTTGATGACATTCGTTCTCGGTTTCGCTATAATAAACACAAGGATTCGAATATGTTGCGAAAGTTGGCAAAAAAATGGATACCGAACTATCTAGTTACGAAGACCTGTTGAACGATCTCTATGAAGGCGTCTATTTTGTAGACAAGGACAGGGGGATTACATTCTGGAATCAGGGGGCGGAACGAATCACAGGATTTTCCGCTAGCGAGATGCTAGGACGGTATTGCTACGATAATCTGCTCAGTCATGTTGACCAGTATGGCAAGCAGCTTTGTTTTGATGGCTGTCCGCTTCACGAAACGCTGAAAGACGGACTGGTGCGTAGTGCGCAGGTCTTTCTGCATCACAAGAACGGGCAACGTGTTCGGGTGGATGTTAAGATTCGGCCGATGTATATCAAAGATGAGATCGTAGGCGCGACAGAATTGTTTTCCAGCGCGGAGCTGAGCGACCTTTCGGAAGCGGGGCTGAAGGCGATGGAACGACTAGCGTTGTATGACCAGCTCACACAGCTGCCAAACCGTCGATACATCGATACGTTTCTTGACAATCAGATTCGCGACTTTCAGACGCTCGGTATTCCGTTTGGCATCATGATGCTCGACCTGGATTTTTTTAAGGGAGTCAACGACACATATGGGCACGACGTCGGAGACTTGGTGCTCAAGATGGTTGCGGGAACAGTTCAGAGCGCAATACGAAAAAATGATTTTGTGGGTCGTTGGGGCGGAGAAGAGTTTGTCGCGATTTTGCGCGGGGTGACGCAGGCGGAGCTACAGTTGATCGCGGAAAAACTCTGCAAGATCGTTGCACAAGCCGGTCTGACACACAATGATGATTGCCTGCGGGTGACGGTATCCATCGGTGCCACAATGATTGTGCAGACGGATAACGCCGGTACGCTGATTCAGCGCGCGGACAAGGCGCTCTACAACAGCAAGGACGAAGGAAGAAACCGTGTGACGGTGCTTTAAGTTTTTAAAGGAGATTCTTCAAAACCCGATGTGTTTCAAGACCGGTGTGGAGCCAATCCGCACCGGTTTTTTCTATTTCGCAATCATGACTCACAAACGCAAGTATTGACGCAGAAACCAATCACAACTACAATCAGAAAAGACTGTTTATGTGAAGATCAAATATGTTGCGGCAAGAGTTGAGAAACGGCACGGGAAGTTTGTTTTCGGACGAGCCGCACCTCGGATCACCAAGATAGGAGGCCATGTTTTTGACAAAGAAGACATTTAAAACAATCATGTCTTGGTGCCTTGCGTTTACCGTTGCGTTGCTTTGCGCCAACCTTATTTCCTTTTTTTATCGAAGCGGAGCAGGCTCCATTCAGCGCGAAAACGCGTACTCCGGCAGCATCCGCACACCCAACAGTACCATCGTGCGCGGGGCGGAGGGATACGGCATAAACGCGGTTGACGAAAACGGCTACCTCAACGACAGCAGCCAGCCGCTTTCACAGCACTATATCTTGCTGATGGGGTCTTCGCACGCCGAAGGCTTGCAGGTGATGCAGCGGGACACGATAGCCGGTGTACTCAATCGAAAGATTGATCCAAAAACCAGAACGGTATATAACATCGGCACAGCGGGGCAGACATTTCCACTGATTGTAGAGGGTTATCAGGCGGCGATTGAGGAGTTTCCGAACGCAGAAGCGATCATGATCGAGATTTCTCAGCTGGACTTCTCGGAGGCGGATTTCGACAGCGCAATGGATCAGGCGGTTTTTGATCCCGCAAGTTCGGGGCAGGCGCTGGAGCAGTCGCTCGGTTTCACGCGGAGACTGCGCAACGGCATCCTCGGTGTGCTACCCGTGATCTCGCAGCTGCGACAGCAGATGGACTCGGTGAGTTTGAGCTTGCAGGATGCGTTCGGCATCGCGGCATTTCTGGAGCAGTACCGTGCGAATGCCGCAACAGACCAGACCGCCGATCAGGACTCCGTAGAGAGCGCGTCAGCGGCTCAGACGGGTGAAACTGCGTACTTTGAGCGGATCAATCAGGTGATGGAGCTGCTGCACGCAGAGTTTGGCAAACCCATTCTGATTTTGTATCATTCGGGCGTGTCCGTACTTGCGGACGGAACGCTGCGGATCGATCGCGATATGCGATACTATGACGAATTTAAACGGGCTTGCGAGGACAACGGCATCGTGTTTCTGGATGCGGGAGACGCCTTCCTCCGGGCCTATACGGCGGACTACTCCCTGCCATATGGATTTCACAACACCACGATGCCAAGCGGGCACCTGAACACAACGGGTCACCGGATCGTCGCAGAGGAATTCTATCAAGCGTGGATGAAAATTCAAGATAAGGAGAATAACTGATGTCATTCGTTTCTTTGGCATTCGTGCTGCTCTTTGTCTTCTCCTACGTGATTTGCAGGCTGGTTCAGACCAAGGATCAAAAGCATTTTGTGTTACTGATCGCGAGTTATATCTTCTATGCGTATTGGGATGCGCGGTTTCTGCTGTTGCTGATCCTCCAAACCTATATCAGCTACTTTCTTGCAAAAAAGATTGAGCGCGCAGAGACACAGCAGCAGGGCAAACGCTTTATGCTTCTGGGTGTTTCGATCTCGCTTGGCATTCTAGGCTTCTTTAAGTATTTCAACTTTTTCATCGGCTCGTTTGCGCAGTTGTTTGGCATACAAAGTCTCGGCGCGCTGAACATCATCCTGCCGGTCGGGATCTCGTTTTACACATTTCAGGCGCTGAGTTATTTGATTGACGTGTATCGGGGCAAGCTCAAGGCGTGCGACCGATTTGTCAATCTGTCGATGTATATTGCGTTTTTCCCGCAGCTTGTGGCAGGCCCGATCGTCCGCGCCAGCGATTTTTTGCCGCAGCTTGACGAAGACCGGCCGATGACGTGGGACAATTTGGTCGATGGCTTGCAGATATTCCTGTTTGGGTTGATCAAGAAGATCGTCATCGCGGATCGGCTGGCGGTCTGCGTGGACGCGGTGTTTGCCACACCCGGAAGCTACAGCGGGCTGTCGCTCGCGCTCGCGGTAGTCGCGTATTCGATTCAAATCTACTGCGATTTTTCGGGCTATTCGGATATGGCGATCGGTATTGCAAAGACGTTCGGGTACGATCTGTGCAAGAATTTCGACATGCCGTATGTTTCGAAAAATCCGACTGAGTTCTGGAAGCGCTGGCACATTAGCCTTTCGACTTGGCTGCGGGACTATCTCTATATTTCGCTGGGCGGCAACAGAAAAGGCAAACTTCGTACGAAGATCAACCTGATGGTCACGATGCTCCTTGGCGGCCTCTGGCACGGCGCAAACTGGCAGATGGTGTTCTGGGGTGCGCTGCACGGTGGCGCGCTGGTGGTGCACAAGACATTTCGCGAGCAGAGCGATAGCCACAATCTGCACGTGACCAACCGTGTGTTAAAAGGAGTGGTCACCGGACTGTCCGTTCTCGGCATGTACCTGTTTACCTGCGTGTGTTGGGTGTTTTTCCGCGCGCAGTCCTTTGCAGACGCGATCACGATTCTCACCAGAATCACAACGGGTGCTGCAGGTGTGCAATATTATTATGTATTTACGTTTGTCTTTGCGGTGGTCATTGCGGCTGCGTCTGTCATCGGCGTGGTGAAAAATCATGGTCACGGGTATTATCCGATTCAGAATTTGAACAAGTTCTGGCCGAAGGTTTTGATTTTACTGACGCTCCTGCTGACGATGATGTTCTTCTACGCCGGGGACACCGCGTTTATCTATTTCCAATTCTAAGCAAATTCCTTTGAGAATAGCAGAACTCCAAAAAGTAAAAAACCTATTCTAAGCATATTTCTTAGAGAATATCAGAACTCCAAAAAGTAAAAAACCTACGGGAATTCATACCGTAGGTATTTTTACGTATTCATTTTTTCTCTCTTTTTCGGCGGATCACCACCGGACAATCAACAATCAGAACATCTTCTTTTTAAAGAAGTAAACCGCAACACCGATAGATACCGCAAACGATATCAACACGATGATCAGAAACCCAAATGGGCTACCCGCGAATGGCATGCCTGCGGGAACCACGTTCATGCCGTAGGCTGCGAAAATAATCGACGGAACCGAAAGCACAATCGTCATCACCGCGAGGAATTTCATGACGATGTTGAGGTTGTTGGAGATGACGGAGGCAAACGCGTCCATCATGCCGCTCAGGATTCCGCTGTAGATATTCGACATCTCGATGGCCTGCCGGTTTTCGACGATGACGTCCTCAAGCAGGTCTTCATCCTCGGGGTACTTTTTGACTCTGTCGCTCTTGAGGAGCTTTTCGAGCACGACCTCGTTGGAACGCAGGGAGGTCGTGAAGTAAACGAGGCTCTTTTCCAGCTCCAGCAGCTCGATGAGCTCGCGGTTCTCTGTAGAGCCGTGCAGCTTTTGCTCGATCTTGTCGCTGAGCTTGTTGATGACGCGCAGATATTGCAGATACAGAGACGCGTTGCGATACAAAATCTGCAAAACAAAGCGTGTGCGCATATAGGTGCGGAGCTCGTTTGCGTGCTTTTGCTTGAGGGCATAGAGCACGGGCGTCTCCTCGAGGCAGACGGTAATGATCGCGTCTTTGGCGAGGATGATGCCGAGCGGTTCGGTGGTGTAGATATCCTTGCCTTTGTTTTTTTCCACGGCGGGGATGTCTACGAGGATGAGTGTGTAGTTGTCTTCCAGTTCGATGCGGGAGCGTTCTTCTTCGTCCAGCGCGGCCCGAAGGTCATCCGGCTCGATGGCGTACTGTTCGGCCACCTCGGCGAGTTCCTTCTCCGTCGGCTTGATGAGAGAGATCCAGCAGTCCTTTTCGGGCACACTGAGCTGCCGCATTTCCGCCTCGAAGGTTTTGAAGATCTTCTTCATGGCAGTGTTACTCCTTTCGCTTTACCGCGCGCGGCAAGAAAGCGAAGCTTCCCGAACGCGCGCTTCTGATATTCGATTGTATTTACTTCGTTCGGGAACGGTATCCACCGTCCAATCACACTCCTTTCCTTGAGTTCGTTACTATTATAGTCCCATTCAAACGATTGGGAAAGCTTAAAAATGAAAAAGAATGAAACAAATCACGTAAAATTTAGCAATAGTGGCCTCAGCGCGGCTGCAACGGTCTAACAGCCCGTAATTCGCGCGAATTCCGGCGAATTCGGGAGAAATCGGCGCACGAAAAGAGAATTGCGCGCCATGCTTTGACAAACACCATTCCCCGTGTTACCATGATGCCGGACTCATCGTACACGACGAAATACGCATCCAAAGCCGACGAAACGAGGACAACACAGATGAAGCAGGAACGCGCCTTTGCGCGGCTAACGATATCCAAACGGGCGGAAGTAACCGTCAAGGCAGGGCACCCTTGGGTATACGATACGGAGGTTTCGGGCAACACGGACCAACTGGAAAACGGCACGCTGGTCGATGGTTTTTCCGAAAAAGGCGCTTATCTTGGCACTGGATTTCTGAGCAAACAAAGTAAAATCCGCCTGCGCCTGCTCTCCAGCAACGCAAATGAAAAGTTTGACGAGGCGTTTTTTTCGCGCAGGATTCGCTATGCGCTGGATTACCGCAAGACCGCGATGGGCGAGGACTACGGCTGCTGCCGCATGATCTTCGGCGAGGCGGACGGACTGCCGGGGCTGACCATCGATTGTTATCACGACGTGCTGGTGAGCCAGGTGCTCTCCGTGGGCATTGAGCGGATCAAGGACATGCTCTACCGCCTGCTGGTCACGCTGCTTAGAGACGACGGGATCGAGATAAAAGGTATCTTCGAGCGAAACGAAGTCGGCATCCGCGAGCTGGAAGGTCTCAAGCTGGAGAAGGGTTGGTATCACGCCGCGTTCTTACCCGAACCGCCAAGCCCGCGCATCGAGATTGTCGAAAACGGCATCCGCTATGATGTGGATGTAGAGAACGGGCAAAAGACGGGCTACTTCCTCGACCAGAAATACAACCGCCTCGCAGCGGCGAAGATCGCGCGCGGAAAGCGCGTGCTCGATTGCTTCACGCACACGGGTTCTTTTGCACTCAACGCGGCAAAGGCAGGCGCTGCGCACGTCACGGCGGTGGATGTTTCCGCTGCGGCGGTGGAGCTCGCCCGCGCGAACGCGGAGAAAAACGGGTTGACCGGCAAGATGGATTTCGTCTGCGCAGATGTGTTTGACCTGCTGCCGCAGCTGTTGGATAAACATGACACATACGATATGATCATCCTCGACCCGCCGGCGTTCACCAAGAGCCGCAAGACCATTGCGGGCGCGGAGCGCGGATATCGGACGATCAACTACAACGCCATGAAGCTGCTGCCGCGCGGCGGGTACCTCGCGACCTGCTCGTGTTCGCACTTTATGCCGAGTGAATTGTTCGAGAGGATGCTGCTCTCCGCTGCGCGGGACGCGGGCGTTGCGCTCAAGCTCATCGAGGCGCGCAGACAATCGCCCGATCATCCGACGCTGATGCACGTGCCGGAAACGGACTATTTGAAGTTTTATTTGTTTCAGATCGTGTAACTTCACTACAACAAAAAAATCCGCCCATTGGGCGGATTTTTGTTTGCGTGTTTCGCTTATTTCTCGACCCGGAAGCGATAGATGGTTTCGGAGGAGAAGATTTCACCCGCGCGGAGCACGATGCTCGGGAAATGCGGGTGGTTCATCGCGTCCGCAAAATGCTGGGTTTCGAGGCAGAACGCAGGACGCGGGCCGTATTTGACCCCGCCTTTGCCGGTCATGTACGAGAAATCCGGCGGGGTGAAGAGCTGCACGCCCGGCTGATCGGTATACACGTCCATCGCGATGCCGCCGATGGGGTCGATCGCCGTTGCGATTCTCTCTACGCCGTTGGTTTTACGGTTGATCACAAAGTTGTGGTCAAAGCCGCCCGCGGTGTCGATGTGCTCGACCTTGGCGTTGATGTCGCGCCCGATGGGCTTGGCCTTCGTAAAATCGAGCGGGGTGCCGAACACGGGCACGATTTCGCCTGTGGGCACGGTCGCTTCGTCGATGCGGGTGAACTTATCCGCGAATATCTGGAGGGTCTGCTCTAGCACGGTGGATTGCTGACCCGTTAAGTTAAAGTAGGCGTGGTTGGTCATGTTTTGAATCGTGTCTTGATCGCTGTTGATCAGATACTGAATCGAGAGCGCATTCTCCTCGTCCAGCGAGTAGATCACCACGATAGAAAGCGCGCCGGGGAAGCCCTCGTCTCCATCCTGACTGGTCAAAGAGAAGAAGACGGCGTCTCCGTCGACCTGCGCCTGCCATATCTTTTTGTCGTAGCCCACGATTCCGCCGTGCAGACAGGAGGAACCGTTGTTTGCGGCGAGCTTGTATTCCACGCCGTTTAGCGTAAAGCGCGCATTCTTGATGCGGTTTCCCACGCGGCCGATGGTGGCGCCCAAATACATAAAATTCTTCTGATAGTCTTCAACCGTGTCGTAGCCCAGCACGACGTCGACAAGCTCACCCTTGCGGTTTGGCACAAACATCGTCTGCCAGGTTGCGCCGTAGTTGAGCAGGCTCGCGCTCGCGCCGTTTTTGTTGGTGATGGTATAGCGAAGCACCGCCTCGCCGGAGGGCAGGCGCCCGAATTCGGAAACAGTAACGCTCATGCTGACAAACCTCCCGTTTTCATGCGGTGCGCTTTTCTTTCGCGCACGAAGCATGTTTGTTCTATTATAATACACGCGCTCGTCAGAAAGAAGAGCGGCAGGGCAATTTTCGCGGCAGAATAGACGCTTAATTTGCTGAAAAACCCTGCGCGGCAAGCGTGCGCAACACGAAACTTTCCAATCTGATCTTTCTTGCGTTTCCCGGTTATGGTACACTATCCGCATGGAAAAAATTGTTGAAGCAACCGTCCGCCAGAGGAAAGCCGCGGACGACAGGATCGATACAAAGCATATAGATGTGCTCGACGGTGTGCGCGCGCTGGCGGTGTTCGGCGTGCTGTGGTTCCATTTCTGGCAACAAAACTGGATTATGCCCTATATTCAGCTGCCGTTTCTCACGCGTCTTGGCCTGCCTGGTACGTTGAGCCTGCTGTTTATTCCGCGAGCAGGGTTTTTGCTGGTCGACTGGCTCCTGTTTCTCTCCGCGTTTTGCCTGTTTTTGCCGTATGTGCGCGCGCAGCTGGAGCAAACAGCGCTGCCGGACACGCGATTGTTCTACAAAAAGCGTATCGCGCGGATTGTGCCGAGCTATCTTGTCAGCGTGTTGGTTATCTTCCTTGTGGTGTCCGTTCCCTCCGGTGCTTACCGCACGGTTGGGGATGCGCTGGGTGACTTGCTGCCGACGTTGACGTTTACGCAGACGTTTTTTTCCGATGTGCTCATCGGCACCAAGATCAACGGCGTGTTGTGGACAGCTGCCATCGAGATGCAGTTCTACCTGTTTTTTCCGTTTCTTGCTAAGGCGTTTGTCAGGAAACCGGTCTGGACGTATCTTGGCATGCTAGCAGTCTCCGTGCTGTATCTGCGCGGATATGCGCTCCCGCACGCGGACAGCATTCGCCTGAGTGTGAACCAGCTGCCAGCATTCTTTGGCGTGTTTGCCAACGGTATGGCGTTTGCGTTTCTCTTTGTGCTCGCGGGCAAGCACCTCAAGAGAAGCCCGCAACTCTCCGCGCTGGCGCTGGTCGGGCTCATCGCGGGATTTGTGCTACTCAAGCAGATGATGACGGCGGCGCCGGAGACAAGCCCTGTGCAGATCTGGCAGGCGCAAAACCGGTTCGTTCTTTCGATCGTGTTTGCGCTGATCACCGTCTCCGCCGCGCTGACCTTCTCCGGCGTGCGCTGGCTGTTTTCCAATAAGTTGATGCAGTTCCTCTCGCTGATCTCGTACAATGTCTATATCTGGCATCAGTGGATCGCCGTGCGGCTCAAGGAATGGAAGATTCCGTATTGGTCGGGTGAACAGCCGCCGAATATGACCGGGGATGCGCGCTGGCAATGGACGTATACCGTGCTGATCTTCCTTGCGACATTTGCGCTGGCGATTGCGGGGACGTATTTGATCGAGCACCCCGCAGCTCGGCGAATCATGGCATGGCAACAAGGCGGTAAAAAGCAGGGACCGCTGATCGCACTTGAGATCATCCCGGACGAAGAGGAAGCAATCACAACCGACGCAGACACGCAAGAGCGAGGGGAATGAAGATGGAAAAGAATGAGAAGATAGATAAGATTGAGAAGTTAGACAAGATTGAGAAGATAGACAAGATAGAGAAGATAGAGAAGATTGAGAAGATAGTGAAGATAGAGAAGATAGAGAAGGTAAAAACGCCGTATTCCACAGACGGCTACATCATAGATCAGGCAAGGGTGACCGACATCCGCTATGGTGCGCTGACCAGCGACATCAACGGCTGCGGCTGGATTGCGGAGTTTAACTTTCTCAAGCGGATGGGGCAGAGCGTGACCGAAAAAGCGCTGGCGGACGAGCTGATTCGTCATACGCTCTTTCGTGGACTTGCGGGGACGGATCTCTTTCGTCTGCGCCGTCACCTCAAAAAACACGGTTACCGCATGCCGATCAAGTTCCGCTGGAACAAAAAAGCGCGCCTGCCCGAGGGGACAAGCGCGGGGATTATCTGGTATTGCCACAAGGACGGCTTTCATTTTGTGACGTTCTATGCGGACGAAGCCATTCAACCGGAGGACGGAGAGGCGAAATTTCGCTTTCTCAACGGTCTCGCGGGCAAGGAGAACCACCACGACACCATGCGCGGGTTCTTGACGAAGAACAACATCATACCCTTTGCGCTGATCCTCGTCTGGCACGGTGCAGCCGAATCGCAAGCAGATACGGGCGCAGAATCCTAAACGAGAATTTACTCTGCCGTCAAAAAGTCCATCAACATCGGATTTAACAAGTCGTAGTTGCGAAGAACAAAATCATGGCTGCCTTGCGGGAAAAGTACCGTGAGGCAGTTTGTGTTTTGTTCGCCCAAGGCGTTGAGCGACTGCTTCATCTCCGCCGTTTCGCCGCGCGCGCACATCGCGAGCATTGGGATCGTCACGGAGGCATAGCCGGGCAGGTCTTTTAGATCGATCCGGTTTGCGTAGAACCCGACGTAGGTTTCCTTTGTGATGCGCGGGCTGTAGGCGACGAGCTTCTCCGTCTGTTCCGCCGTCATGCCCCAGTATTTCGCCTGCATGCGCAGCAGAGATGCGTTCTTGATCGCGCCGTAGGACATCTTTGCCATGCCGGCAAAGAGGCGCATAGTGGCTTGAGTCGAGATGAGCCACGCGCTGAGGAACACCGCGCGGGAGAAGAGAGATTCGTGCTCGCTGACGAGCTTGACCGCGAGCTGCGCGCCGACGGAATGTCCCATCACCAGCACTTTGCCCACGTCGAGCGAACCGATCCAAGCGGCGAGCGCGTTGCACGTTGTCTGCGGGTCATAGGCTTGAGCCGCCGCCTCGCCCGCGCCTGGCAGATGCGGCACCAGCACGTGAAAGCGCTGCGTGAGCATCTCGTATTGGTGCGCAAACGTATCAAGAGCCGCCGCGCCGTGCAGCAAAACCAGGGTGGGGTTCTTGGAATCGCCATATGTATCGAATACCATATTGTTTCTCCTCAAGTTATTCTAATATTTTGCGCAAGAAAACCCGGGCAAAACACCCGGGCTTGTTTTTAGTACAATCGTCAGATCGTGATCTCGGTTGCGACGCGATACATGTACTCGTCGAGGTCCTTCGTCATGGTGAGTGCCTCGTCGATGGGTACGGTCGTGATCTGGCTGTTGCGGTAGCACACGATGAGGTTGGTGCCGCCCGCGAGGATTTCCTCCACCGCGCGGTGACCCATGCGCGTTGCCATCACGCGGTCGCGCGCGGACGGGCTGCCGCCGCGCTGCACGTGGCCAATGATGGTGACGCGGGTGTCCAGCCCCAGCTCGTCGCGGCAGCGCTGGGCGATCTCGTTGGTGCTGTTCGTGCCCTCGGCTACGATGATCAGGTGATGGTGCTTGCCGCGATATTGTCCCTCGCGGATGTTCTCCACAACGTCACGCTCAAAGTCAAACGGGCGCTCCGGCAGGATGATTGCGGTTGCTCCCACAGAGATTCCGACATAGACGGCGAGATGTCCAGCGTTTCTGCCCATGATCTCCACCACGCTGGTGCGCTGGTGGCTCTGCATGGTGTCCGCGAGCTTATCGATGGCGTCGATTGCGGTGTTTGCCGCGGTGTCAAAGCCGATGGAATAATGCGAGCAGGCGATGTCGTTGTCGATCGTGCCGGGGATGCCGATTGTGTTGATGCCGTATTTGGAGAGCTCACGCGCACCGCGGAAGGTGCCGTCTCCGCCGATGGCGATCACGCCGTCGATGCCGAGGTATTTGCAGTTTTCAGCCGCGCGCTGTACGCCTTCATCCGTGCGGAATTCTTCGCTGCGGGCGGTGTAGAGAATCGTGCCGCCGCGCGAGGTGATGCCGTTGACGGCGCGCGCGTCGAGCTCGACCACGTCCGAATGAATCAGTCCGTTATAGCCGCGGTGAATACCGATGGGGATGACGTCGTGCAGCACGCAGGTACGAACCACCGCGCGGATGGCGGCGTTCATGCCCGGCGCGTCGCCGCCGCTGGTGAGGATGCCGATTCTGCGAATCTTGTTGTCCATGTGTTACGATCCTCTTTCTTCAACCAGAACCCGATATCGGGATTCCGTAATCATAAGCTTTTAAATATAACGTGCGCGCGGGAAACCGCGCAAAGTGGAAAAAAACAAAATTCCACCCCATTATTTTCATACAGTATACTACGCGCATGTGAAAAAAACAATTTGCGCCGGAGAAATCCCTGTAAAACACAAAATGCAGGATATGTAAACAAATACTGCACAAATAATCAACAATACGTTGGAGATATTTTGAAAAATACACGAAAAGTAGCTAAATTATCAGAAAATGGCGTCACAAATGCAGGTAGCTCTGTTTCTTATCAAATTAGAAAATGGCTTGTAATCGACAACTATACAGCCTTTCCTGCAAGAACTGGTGCGTAGTTCCAGTAATTTGACGAGGCTGCTTAGGGGAAAACGTCCGCGCTCGCCGAAAACAATATATTTGCAAGAAATACTGGACAAGGCTTCATAATGACGCTAAAATGAACTTGTAAATCCCACCAATCCTTTCTATCATATTTCTTTTACAAATTGAAGGAGGCAAAACACATGGGTAAGTATGATATTCTCGTTGACGAAATGGAAGCAACGCTGCGTCCGCCGACAATTGGGCTTAAACCCTACGAGGCGAAGGTGATTCCGCTGACCACCGGCGAAGATATGCTCGTTCGCACCGCGACGCGCGAAGAGACCGAAATGGTCATCGAAGGCATCAAGGTTTTGTTAGACCACCAGAAGGATTTCTACGACATCGTCTCTGCGCGCATCGTCGCGGAACTCTTAGGCATGCTGCGCTATCGTGTGCAGGATGAATACCTGCTCATCGGCGCGATCGACGGCGAGATCGCCGGCATCGTCAACGGCCGCATGGTCAACGAAAAAGTCGGCATGAGCTATCACACCATGACCCTCAAGCGCGGCGCTCGCGTCGGCGCGCAGCTTTTTGCCGCCAAGATGGAATATCACTTTGACTATATGAATCAGGACGAAGTATGGATCGTCGCCGAAAGCCCCAACGGCTTCAAACGCTGGATGATCGAGTATGAGCTCGAATCCCGTCCGCAGAGCCCGCACGAGCTGGGCGGTGTGCCGACCTTTGTTCTCACGCGCGCACTTTGGGAAAAGCACAAAGCCAACAAGAACGTCGGCATTCGCCCCGCGTTTGAAGACGTCATCGCGGCCAACAAAGTGGTGCACATGCCCGCCAAGATCAGCGTCTGACGCTTCGGCAGGTTAGCGACGGGTGCGATGGACTGCGCCCGCGCTGCGTGAAGGAAGAAAGGAAGAAGGCAATGAGACAGGTAGGAATCGTTGGCGTGGGCCACACCAAGTTTGGAAAGACGAACGGCTCGTTTCTCGATTTGCTCTGTGAGGCGGCGCTGCTTTGCATGGACGACGCGGGCGCCAAGACGGGACGCAGAAACGTCATTGAGCAGGTGTTTGTCGCCTCTATGGGCGCGGGCATGGTCAACCGCGTCAGCGGAGCCGCAAGCGCGGTGGTAGACGCGCTCAACATTCGCCCCGCGATGGCGGAGACCATCGAAAACGGCCCCGCCTCGGGAGCCTCCGCCGTGAAGCTCGGCGTGATGGCGATCGCCAGCGGCATGTGCGATTGCGTGCTGGTCATCGGCGGCGAAGCCATGCGCGAGGTCACCGGCTGGGAAGGCACCGACTTTGTCGCGACCATGCTGCATCCCACAGCGGAGTATAAATACGGCCTGACATTGCCGTCGTTTGCGGGCATGTTTACGCGGCTTTGCATGGATCGCTTCGGCGTGGAGAGCAAAGACCTCTCCATCGTCTCGGTCAAAAACCATGACAACGCCTGCCACAACCCCGTGGCGCACATCCAGCGCCCCGTGGTGCTGGAGCGTATCACGAATCCCCTGTACATCAACGCGACAAACCCCATCGTCGCCGATCCGCTGCGGCAGTTTGATATGTGCCCCGTTTCGGATGGCGCGGCTGCCGTACTGCTGGTAGCAAAAGACAAGCAGGACGAGCTGGGCTTTGCGAGTAAACCGTTTGTCCGTGTGGCGGGCATCGCCTCCGCGACGGACACGCACGTGGTCGCCAACCGCGACAACCCGAGCGATCTGTTGGCCGTGCGCCTCAGCGCACAGAAGGCCTACAAGATGGCGGGTATGCAGCCCTCGGATATCGACGTTGCCGAGCTGCACGATGCGTTCCAGATCCTCGAAATCGAGGAGAGCGAAGAAGCGGGACTCTTCCCGCGCGGACAGGGCCACATCGCGGCGCGCAACGGGGACACGAAGGTCGGCGGCAAGCTGCCGATCAACACCTCCGGCGGGCTGAAGGCGAAAGGCCATCCGCTGGGTGCGACGGGCGTTTCCCAGATCATCGAACTGGTGCGCCAGCTCCGCGGAGAAGCGGAAGGCCGTCAGGTCGAGGGCGCAAAGACCGGGCTTGCCGTGAATTTCGGCGGGTTTGGCAACAATGTCGTGGCGACGATTTTGACCACGAAGTAGGGGAGGGAAGAAGAAATGGAACAGATGTACGCCTACAAATGCACAAAATGCGGCAAGCTGCACCATCCCCGCTACGTCGTCTGCCAGAATCCGGACTGCGACGGGCGCGAATTCACCGAGGAACCGCTCGGCGGCAAGTGCAAACTCCTGACATGGACGCGGGTGTATAACCTGCCCGAAGGATACATGCAGCCGTGGCTCCATTTCGGCGTGGTCGAGTTTGAAAACGGCGTCCGCGTGACGGGACAGATCGGCTTTGACGACGGCATCGAGAGCGGCATGGAGCTGCTCGCCACCGTCAACGTCGTGCGCACGCGCCGCATCCTCTATAAGGAAAGCATCGACTGCCAGGATTACGGCTTCGTGTTCGTCAGGCCGTAACCACCCATGCACGCAACAGCCGTTTGCCGTCGTCTCCTGGATCTCTCGCTGAGCCGTTCGCGTTCCGGCACGGTGCATTCCGTGTTTGATCACGCGGTGAATCTGGAGTTTGGGTTTCGCGGGCTGATCGGACTGATTGCCGAAGAAAAGGCCCTAACGCCATATGCTGTGCTTGTGCGGACGAACGCCCCGTTTGCCCTAACGGGTGTCCGCACGGGCATGGCGGCGTATCTTGGAGAAGGGATGCTCATCATCCCCGACGCGCAGTTCGAGATCAATCTGGCAAGCGCGCCACTCTCTGACCTCAGCGTTGACGCGATCGAATTGCGATATGGCAAAGAGGCGGAAGGGAAGCTGGTAACGATAATCTTAGAAGCGCTCAAAGGCGCGGATGCGGAGATCGGCCTTGCCCCGCTCGCAACAGGCGATAGCGGGAACATCTATACACGATTTCTCGCGCCAAGACTTGAGCGGCTCAGCTCCGCGGTTTCACTGGGCGCGTGGGAAGAAGCCGCACAGGCGGCGGCGGATTGCGCGGGTTGCGGCATGGGGCTGACTCCGTCGTCAGACGACCTGCTCAGCGGATATGTTACGACACTTCATCTGCGCCTTCGCGCACAGCATCTATTTGACGCGAAAGCGGACATCAAAACCATGGCGCAGGCTGCTGCGGAAAAGACCAACCAAATCAGCGCGACGTTTTTGCTCCACAGCGGGGAAGCGCTCGCCAACACCGCGATCTGTGACCTGTTTCGGTCAATCTTTACGTTTATGGACATCGCGGCGGCAAAGCGCGCCATCGATCGCGCGCTCACCATCGGCTCCACATCCGGCGCGGACATGCTCACAGGCATTGTGCTCGCGCTGCGACAGAACACTGGAGGAATCAAATCATGATCAAACTTGAAATCAAGAAAAACGCATACTATGATTCCGTCACCCTGATGCTTATCTCCAAAGAGCTCAAAAAGCTCGAAGGCGTGAGCGAAGCGCTCGTCGGCATGGGGTCGGATCTGAATAAGGAGATCGCACAGAACATCGGCGTTGCAACGCCGGAGCTCGCCAGCGCGGTTTTGGCCAACGATTTTTTTGTAGCGGTTTCGTGCGACGGGGAAGCGGCCTTTGCCGCCGTGCTCAAGAAGACGGAAGAACTGCTCAACAAGAAAGCCGAGAGCAAAGGCGCACTCTACGCCCCGCCGACGCTCGACGGCGCGCTTAAGATCGATCCCGCGCTGAATATGGCAATCATCTCCATTCCGGGCAGGCACGCGGCGGACGTCGCTCAGAGCTGCCTCGACAATGGAATCAACGTCATGCTGTTTTCGGACAACGTGACCATAGAAGAGGAAAAAGCGCTCAAGACCTACGCTTATGAACATGAGCTGCTGATGATGGGACCGGACTGCGGCACCGCGATCATCAACCATGTGCCGCTCGCGTTTGCAAACGTGGTCAAGAGCGGGGATATCGGCATCGTCGCCGCGAGCGGCACGGGCACGCAGGAAGTTTCGAGCATCATCGACCAGCTGGGTTCCGGCGTGAGCCAGGTGATCGGCACCGGCGGACGCGACCTCAAGAAGGACATCGGCGGGCTGATGATGAAGCTCGGCCTCGACGCACTCAAGAATGACCCCAAGACGAAAGTCATTACGCTCATCAGCAAGCCCCCGGCCAAAGAGATCGCGAGTGAGATGCTCGCCCTTGCGGCAAAGACGGGCAAGCCCGTGGTCGTCTGCTTCATCGGTGGAGACCGCAAAGAGATTGAATCGTTCGGCCTGACCGCCGCCGTCTCCCTCGAGGATGCGGCGCACAAAGCCGTTGCATTGAGCCGCGGAGAAACACCGAAGGACTACGCCGGATTTGATATGGGCGAAGCCAAAGCGGAAGCGATGGCAAAAGAGATCGCAACAAAGTTTGCCAAATGGCAGAAATACGTGCGCGGGTTCTACACCGGCGGCACGCTCTGCGACGAAGCCATGAAGCTCATGATCTCCGAGCTCGGGCACATCTACAGCAACATTCCGCTCAACGCGGAGGATGCGCTGGAAGACCCGAAGGGCGGAGAGAGCCGCGAGCACACGTTCCTCGATTTCGGGGACGACGCGTTCACCGTCGGTCGTCCGCACCCGATGATCGACCCGAGTTTGCGTGCCGAGCGCGTGATCACGGACGCAAAAGATCCATCCTGCGCGGTGATCATGGCGGACTGCGTGATCGGATTCGGTTCGCACCCGAACCCGGCGGAGGATCTCGCCGAAGCGATCAAGACTGCAAAGGACGAAGCGGCGCGCGCGGGCAGAAATCTTTGCTGCGTATGCGCGGTCTGCGGCACGGAGGGAGACCCCCAGAGCCTGAACCGCACGCAGCAGCAGCTTGCGGACGCGGGCGCGGTCGTGCTGCCCAGCAACGCGCAGGCGACACGCTTTGTCTCCCGTATCCTCGCGAACCTGCGTCAGGAGGGATAACATGTCGAAACTGAATGAATTATTTGAACAGAAGCTGCACGTGGTGAACTTCGGCATCGAGTCGTTTTATGACGATCTCGCGAGCCAGAAGGTAGACGCTGTGCACGTGGACTGGAAGCCCGTCGCGGGCGGCGATAAGGTCGCATCCGCAAACCTCAGAACACTCAAACAACCGCAGCTTGCGGCAAAGATCGACGCGGCAAACAAGGAGGCGCTGGAGCGTATCCTCGCCGCGCAGCCGACGATCATGGGCCTCGGCATCGCGGGGGAAGTCATCCCCGGCATGACGAAGAAGACGATTCTGCACGCGGGACCTCCGGTCACGTGGGCGCGGATGAGTGGCCCGCAGCGCGGCGCGGTCATGGGCGGGCTGATCTACGAAGGCTTAGCACGCGACGCAAAAGAAGCAGAAGCCCTCGCCGCAAGCGGCGAGATCACGTTTGACCCGTGCCACATGCACGACGCGGTTGGCCCCATGGCGGGCGTCGTGACCGCAAGCATGCCGGTCTGGATTCTCGAAAACAAAACCTTCGGCAACCGCGCGTATTGCACAATCAACGAAGGCTTGGGAAAAGTATTGCGCTTTGGTGCATATGATAACGAAGTGCTCACGCGCCTTCGCTGGATGGAACGGGAGATCTATCCCGTGCTCAAGGAAGCGATGGCGATAAAGGGCGAAATCGACGTCAAAGTGTTGGTCAGCAAGCTCCTGCAGATGGGCGACGAGGGACACAACCGCAACGAAGCGGGAACTTCGCTGCTGCTTAGAGAGCTGGTGCCCGCGATCATGAATTGCGACAGATCGCTTGCCGAGAAGGTCGCGGTATTTAACTTCATCAACGGCAACAACCACACGTTTCTGAATATCTCCATGCCCGCGATGAAATGCACGCTCGACCCGATCTTCGATATTCCGTATTGCACGGTGGTCGCGACCATGAGCCGCAACGGCACCGACTTCGGCATCCGCATCGCGGGGCTCGGCAAAAACCGCTGGTTTGCGGCGGAAGCGGAGATGGTCAAGGGCTTGTATTTCCCCGGCTATAGCGAGGCGGACGCCGCGCGCGACATGGGGGACAGCTGCATCACGGAGACTGCCGGCATCGGCGGATTCTGCATGGCGGCGGCGCCCGCAATCGTGCAGTTCGTTGGCGGACAGGTCAGCGACTCGATCAACTATTCCACGCGGATGTATGAAATCACGGTGGGCGAGGGCAGGTCGTATAAAATTCCTGCGCTGGATTTCCGCGGAAGCCCGACGGGTATCGACCTGCGCAAAGTCATCGAAACCGGCATCCGCCCCGTGATTAACACGGGCATTGCGCATAAAAACCCCGGCGTGGGGCAGGTCGGCGCGGGCATCGTGTATCCGCCGGACGATTGCTTCAAGCAGGCGCTTGCGGCTTGCGCCGAGGCCTGGGCATAACAGCAGAAACTCGCACCCGCAAGGGAGCATACTATAACGACTTCATCAATAATTTTTAGGAGGCAAAACACATGAGTAAATGGTCTGACATCAAGATGTATGACCTCACGATTCCGATTGGCATCAACACGCCCGCCTGGCCGACGTATGAGCCGCTGACGATGAAATTCTTCAAGCGCCTCACACCCAACGGCGCAAACGGACAGCTGCTGACGCACAGCAACCACGTCGGCACCCACCTCGACGGCCCGCTGCATTTTGACACCGCCGGGCGCGACATCGCGTCCCTCGAGCTGACCCGTCTCTGCCGTCCCGGCGTGGTGGTCGACCTGAGCGATCAGGCGGAGGATTTCGGCATCTATACACCGCAGGACATCGAAAAGCGCGTGACCGTCAAGGAAGGCGACGTGCTGATCATCAACACCGGCTACCACATCTACGGCTGGGATAACCCGAAGGCCGATGAGCGCCGCTATATGCTGCGCCATCCCGGCCCGTCGCTGGACTTCATTCAGTGGGTGCGCGATAAGAAGCTCAGCTGGATCGGCGTGGACTGCGGCAGCGCGGATCACCCGATGAACACGAAGATTCGCGAGTGGGAACCCATGGAAGCCAAGAAGTGCGACGCCATCTTCCAAAAGAAGTACGGCAAGACGCTCGAAGAAGTCTATCCGTGGCCGGATCACTATCAGGCGATGCATATTGAGCTTTTCTGTCAGCCCTATGAGGCGATCCATGCGGAATGCCTCGGCGGCGAGATTGAGAAACTCTCCAACAAGCGCTGCGTCATCGGCATCTTCCCGTGGAAGCTGAAAGACGGCGAAAGCTGCATTTCCCGCGTCGTTGCATTTGACGGCTTCGATGAGGTATAATTTGCTATAACAATTGCGCGGCCGGAGCGGGAGTCCTCTCCGGCTGCGCTTGAATCTCAATGAATGTGAGGCGAATGCATGGAGAAATACTTCGCAATGCTGGTCGTCGCAGTCGTAGCTGCCGCTTTCTATGGCGTATCCTACCTCAAGAAGAAAAAGATGTATCCTTCCTGTGACCGGTTTGCGGAGGAATACTGCAAACTTGCGGATCGTTTACTGGAAAACCACGGCACAAAAGAACGCTTGCTTGGCGAATCGCTTGACGGTAGCCTCGTTCGCATCCTTCCTTTGCAGGAACAACCCGAAGCAATTCGAAACGTGCTGCAAAAACTGATCGACGAAACGGTGCTCGCTAGCGTCAGGGAACTCTATTTTCTTCGGGACGACATTCAGGCGCAGGCCAGCAACGGGAGCTTCGCCAAAGACAAATACAACGCAATCACAAATCAAGTATTCGATTCCCTCAATGCTTATCTATCTATCATACAGGACCCTTCTCAGCTCATCTCGCAAAAAGATCTGGATCAGTTTCATTACATGTTGCATAAGCAGTCCCACATTCGCAACGTTACGCTTGCTGCAATCGTTTCCCGCTCCTGCGCGGTGCGAATCGCAATCGTCTAAACGCGCGCAAATCTGCGTTTTGAGCTATCACGAATCGTAAACTGCAATCAAAAATAACTTGTGCACAGCATCCGTTTACGGTAAGATAACCAGAAGCGAGCGATGAACATGTTGTGATACTCGTTTTGCGCAACAGTTAGACTATACTGTGTTTGTTAAATGGCGGATATACTCGTTAATACTGTTAAAATGCGGTGGACTTCAGTAAACACTCGGTTTGAGCGATATCCGCACAAAAAAATCTTGCTTAATCTGTTTATTTCGGCAAGAATGGTATTATCAAGTCTCTTTCAGTCACATACTACCATCGATACAACCCAGCGAATTCTCGTTTCCCCGTTATGGTTATCCAGAGCAGAAGCTCTTGATAATAAAGAGAAATGGAGACCTAATTATCCAAAAACATTAGGAGGTAATTCAATGGAAAAGAAAGTCGAAGGCATTTACGATGGCTTTAAAGAGCTTGGCACGGGCAAAATGCTCGTCCTGGGCCTCCAGCACGTATTTGCAATGTTTGGAGCTACGGTTCTTGTTCCCTTGCTCACCGGTTTGTCCGTCTCTGTCACGCTCTTCTGCGCCGGTATTGCAACGCTCTGGTTCTTCTTCATCACCAAGAAAAAAGTTCCGGTATTCCTCGGTTCATCGTTTGCATTCCTCGGCGCATTCGCGTCTGTTGCCAATGGCGACATGGCGCTGCTGCCGTACGCCACACTCGGCGTCGTGTTTGCTGGCTTGGGCTATGTCGTGCTCGCGATCCTCTTTGGCATATTTGGGCCGAAGAAGGTCATGAGACTCTTCCCGCCGGTTGTCACGGGACCGATCATCGTTCTCATCGGTCTGATCCTAGCGCCCGTCGGTATTATGTGGGCTCAAAACAACTGGATACTGGCACTGATTGCGCTTGTGATCATCATTTGCGCCAATCTTTTCGGCAAGGGGATGCTCAAGATTATCCCGATTCTCTGCGGTATCTTTGGTGCTTATATCATTGGCGTGATCGTATCCCTGCTCTCCGGCAACGCACTGTTTGGGTTGCAGTGGGTGGACTTCTCCGCATTCAAAGATGTAGCTATCTTCAACGTTCCGCCGTTTATGGATTACTCGCCGCTGCGCTTCGTATTTGGTCTGCAGGCGTTTGATCCGGCGATTGCCTGGCCCGCCATCATCACCTTCATGGTGGTCGCGATTGCTGCTATGGTCGAGCACATTGGCGATATCTGTGCCATCGGCGCAACCTGCGGCAAGAACTTCATCGCTGACCCGGGCCTGACCCGTACGCTGCTTGGCGACGGTATCGGAACCTCTCTGGCCGGCGCGTTTGGCGGCCCCGCGAACACAACCTATTCGGAGAACACCGGTGTCGTCGCGCTGACGAAGGTGTATGACCCGAAAGTCATGTTCATTGCGGCAGTCTTCGCGATCCTGCTCTCGTTTATCAGCGTTCTTGATGCGTTCATTAATACAATCCCGTTCTCAATCATCGGCGGCGTCTCAATCGTTCTCTACGGCATGATCTCCGCAACCGGTATTCGCACGATTGTTGAAAACAAAGTGGACTTCAAGAACATGCGCAACATCATCGTGATGGCGCTCATCCTCGTCTGCGGCCTCGGCTTCAACGCATATCCGCTCAAGATCGGTACTCTGACCCTGGGCGGTCTCGCTGTAGCGGCAATCGTCGGCGTTATCGTCAATGCCATCCTGCCGGGCAAGGACTACGTCTTCAACGAGGAAGCATAAGCATTCTCTCGTTCGATTCCAACCCAACTCCATTTCTCGTTAGAGCGAGGACGGCGGATATCCGCCGTCCTCTTCTTTTGTGTTTACCAGTAATTTCGTTTAGCGGATTCTTGTGCGTTTTAGAAGCGCTGAACCTCAAGCACCAGCGCTTTGCTGTGCTTCTAGCTCTGCAATCCGGGCCGCAAGCAATGCAATCTGCTCCGGATAGGTCAGCACGACCGCGCCGTCGCGCATGAATACGCCATCGGCATACACGTCCCCAATCGCCACCGGACGATTTGCCACGCAGATTGCGTTTGAAAAATCGCTTCGGTTTGCGCTGCAAAGCCATATGATGTTATCTACCGTTCCGTTCTCGTCAATGAGAGCATAGTTCATCGGTTCATCCATGATTGTTTCCTCCTTATCCTCGTTTGTTGCGGATGATCAATATGCCGGAGCCGCCGGATGCTGCCTGAATATCTGCGCGACCGCCGCCACCGCTGCCGGTATTCGCCGCACCCGCCGTTGGAGCGCCGGCATTGCCGTCGCCGCGTCCACCGCCGCCTGCACCGCCCAGACCGCCCATGAAATCCCAAGAACCACCGCCGCCGCCGGCAGCATAGAGATCGCCGCCAGCTTCGCCGAATTCACGCGTGGTCGAACCCTGGCCTGCTCCGCCGAAAGTGCCGCCACCGTTCGAGCCATCCGAGCCGCCCGATTCAGCCCCTTGGCTGCCCTGGCCACCGCCTGAGCCGCCCTGACCGCCCGGTGCCGTGATGGATGCATACCCACCGCCCAAGCCGCCCGTTCTGCTGTTTTCGAATGCCGAAGTCGTGCCGCCTCCGCCGCCTGGCCCGCCGCCGGCTCCAATCGTAATCGAGTATGCGATTCCCGGGGTTAGTGTGATACTTCTGACTGTTCCGGTATATCCGCCGCCTCCACCGCCACCTAGTCTTGAGCTGTTTGCGTAAGCGCCGCCTCCTCCGCCACCACCGAGTAGGAAAGCGTCGATTGAGACGCTCTTTTTTGGCGTAAAGATACCGCTCGTGAAAAATTTCAGTCGCCAATTCGACACGGTATCCTGCACCCAAAGGCATGAGCCGGTGTAGGTGTAGTCTGTGAGCTCAAAGCTACCCGCGCTCGCCGCAACGCAGCCCATCATCAGCTGCCTCATGCGGATAAGCTCCCTGTAGCGAGCCAGACGTTATCCGCAAGCTTTCTCAGGAGCACCGTGGCAAACTGCTCCGCAAGTTGCAGTCTGTTGCCAGCAGAATGGAGCGTGACGCCCGCTTCAACCGCGAGTGTGAGCGCGCCGCTTCCCGCGCGGGTGACAAAAAAGAACGTCTTCTCAGGAAAGACAGCGTTGGCCTGCGCCGGAATCGTCAGCGTCGCTGCGGATGCGCTGGTGATCCAAATGTCTTTTCCGTTGTCCGCGGCGGTCGCCGTGTAGCTTGCGGTTTGAGAGTGGATCGCAACCGCGCTCTGCTCGGCGTCGATGATACCGTTCACGAGGCTTGCCGCGCCGATGTCCGCAGGGGAGAGCGCGTCTGCACCGCCGGTTGCGTGCCTTGCCGCATGGGGGATCGGCGTCACGGGGTCGCTACCTCCCTGCTGATGCTGCGCAGCGTGGCTTGCGGGAGCCGCGCCGACGGCTGCGGGGGTGGACGGAATGGCGGGTTTGTTGCGGATATACGCATCCTGCGCTGTATCCGTCTCGTTCCAGTCCGCCTGCACGTTGAGTTCCCCGATGTCGGTGTCGATGCGTTCCGCCGAAGCAAGCGCGGCAGCAGCCGCTTCGTTTGCGACCCGTGCCGCCTCGATCAGCGGCGGATAGGCTGTGTTTGCGCGAATGATCTCGCCGCTGATGAGCGATTTGCGGCAGCGAAAGTCAAAGCGCGTGCTGGTCACCAGCGTCTCGCCGTTCTCTCCGCTGTAGACCTGTACATCCGCGCTGACGTTGCCCGCACCATAGGCGGTTGGCAGCAGCGCGATGTCAAACGTGCCCGTTCCTGCGGTTTTCTCAATGCCGCTGGTCTCGTCCTGCATGGCAAAGCCGCTGCTGGACGCGAACGCGACATGAATCGCGCAGCCGGAAAGATCCATAGCGTCCCCGTTGTTGAGCAGGGTGACGTGCAGAATGTTTCCCGTGTCGCCCTCCACGACCTCAAACGGGCGAAACGGGAGCGTGCGCATCATATCCAGCGTGATGGAATAATCTTTGGTTTGCATTTCTTACCTCCTTTGAATGGTTTTTGCGGGGTATCCAAAGGTAGTATCGCGTGCTACGGTGCAGGAAAATTATCGGAATAGTCCCGACGCCAGATTATAAGAATGCAGACGACAAAAAAAACGAACGCCGCGCAGAAAACGGCGTTCGCATTTCTCATCGCAGCGAGCGATGAATGAGTGAGGAAGAATTGGATCGTTCGCACCATGCAGGCCAAGCAGAATGGCCCGCCTGCGAAGGGGTTATGACTGGTGAACCACCAATCGGATGTATCTATCTTTAGAAATTGACCGCCGTGTCATAATAGCAGGCTTTTAATAGCTGCTCCATGACCGCGGGCGTAATCGCGCGCGGGTTGGAGCCGGTGCAGGCGTCGCCCACGGCGAGCTCTGCCACGCGGGGCAGTTTGTCGAGGAATTCCTTCTCGTCGATGATGCCGCCTTCGTAAGAGCGGATGCAATCCGGAATCTCCAGCGCCTTGTTCATGGAGCGGATGTGCTTGACCAGCGCGTCGGCATTGGGCGCAAGCCCCAGGTGCGCGGCGATTTCGCCATAGCGTTTGGCAGCGGCCGGGTCTTTGGCGTTGTACTGAATCACCTTGGGCAGGTACATGGCGTTTGCGCAGCCGTGGACGATGTGTCCGCCGCAGTATGCCGCGCCCGTCTTGTGCGCCATGGAGTGGACGATGCCGAGCAGCGCGTTGGAGAACGCCATGCCCGCGAGGCATTGCGCGTTGTGCATGCTATCTCGCGCTGCCATATCGCCATTGTAGGACGGAATCAAAAACTCGCTGACCATCTTGATGGCATGCAGGGCAAGCGGGTCGGTATAGTCGCAATGCAGCGTGGAGACATATGCCTCGATGGCGTGCGTGATCGCGTCCATGCCGGTGTGCGCGGTGAGCTTCTTGGGCATCGTCTCGGCAAGGTCGGGGTCGACAATCGCTACATCCGGCGTGATGTTGAAGTCCGCGAGCGGGTACTTGATGCCTTTTTGATAGTCCGTGATGACGGAGAACGCGGTGACCTCGGTCGCCGTGCCGGAGGTGGAGGGAATCGCGCAGAAATGCGCCTTTGTGCGCAGCTTGGGGAAGTTAAACGGAATGCAGAGCGACTCAAACGTCACGTCCGGATATTCATAAAACGCCCACATGGCTTTTGCCGCGTCGATGGGTGAGCCGCCGCCGATGGAGACGATCCAGTCCGGCTGAAACTTGCGCATGGCAGCCGCGCCGCGCATGACGGTTTCAACGGAAGGATCCGGCTCAACGCCTTCGAAGAGCTCGACTTCCATTCCGGCTTCGCGCAGATAGGCTTCCACGCGGTCAAGAAAACCAAAGCGTTTCATGGAGCCACCGCCGACTACGACGATTGCCCGCTTGCCGGTGAGGGTTTTGAGTGCTTCCAGAGAACCTTTTCCGTGATAAAGATCACGGGGGAGTGTAAAACGTGACATATGCAATCTCCTTGTATCAGTATTCTATATCGATATTCAACAATCGATAATATAGCACTGAATAAAAGCTGTGTCAACCCGGTTTCTAGAAAATCACAAATAAAACGCATCTCCTGTCTCGATTGTGTTCGGGCGCAAAAAAAGCGCCCCGAAGGGCGCTGGTAAATCAAAACGCAGCTTTATACTTTGGAGCCGAGCCGTTCGGAGAGATGCTTGGAGAGCAGCGCGAGCGAGGCCGCCATGTTCTCGTTTTGCACGAGGATGCCCTCCGGCGTGCTCAGGTGCACGGGCGCAAAGTTCCAGATAGCCATGACACCGCTTTCCACCAGCGCGTCACAAACCGCCTGCGCCTGGGACGCGGGCACGGTGATGATGCCGATGTGGATGTTCATGTTGCGGCAGATGCTCGTGAGTTTGCCCATTGGCAGCACCTGCTTGCCGGAGATTTCGCCGCCGGAGAGGTTGGGGTCTACGTCAAACGCCGCGACGATGCTAAGTCCATATGCTTCAAACCCGCGATAGGACAGCAGCGCGCGCCCGAGGCTGCCAGCGCCGACGAGTACCGCGTCGTTGGAGTTGTCATACCCCAGCGTGCGCTCGATGGCTGCGATAAGCTCGTTGGTTTGAAATCCGGTTTTCGGCTTGCCTGCGGTGTCGTTCACCGCGGCAAAATCTTTTCGCACCTGCACTTCGTTTAGGCCGAGCTGCGCGGCAACGGTTGGCGCAGAGATGATCTCGGCGCCCGCGTCCCGCGCGGCGCGGAGCGCCTGCAGGTAATAAGGCATGCGCTGGAGCGCCTGCTTTGAAATGGAGACGGGGGTATGTTTTTCCATAGCGAACCTCCGAAAAGCGATATCGATATTATAATACTGCTATGGCGTGTCTGTCAACAGATTGGTGTGATGCAGGGTTTTTCTGCCGCCACGCGGGCTTTACAAAAGCCTGATAGTCACAAGATACTTTCCCCATATCATATCACACTTAACTGCCTGATGACCATAGCGGGTTTTAAGGAGCGGGAGCAGAAGCTTTACGCGTGTCGGAGCGCGATTTACCCGCGTGAAAACAGATCGATGTGCTTCCAACAGAAATCCCCGCTATTTGCGGGGATTGAACGGACAAGACCAATAGAATTTCAAGTGCGGTGTTTGATATTGGGAGCAGCGCTCTGGTGTGTTGCGCGATATTTTCGGGGGCTGACTAAAAGCTCCTGCCGAAACACCTTTGCAAAATAGCTGGGGCTGTTGAACCCCGTTGCAAAGCAGATGTCCGAAACGCTCATATCCGAGCCGGAGAGCAAGCCCGCCGCGGCACGGATGCGATACTGGAGTAGGTAGTCTATCGGTGAGGCGTCGAGCACCTTTCGAAAGCAGCGGTAGCATTCACTTTCGCTGATGGCGGAGGCGGCTGCAATCTGCGAGACGGTCAGCGGCTCGGCATAATGCGCATGGATGTAGCCCAGCATCTGTTTGATGCGCACCGAGTCTTTGTTTTGCACCAGATCTGTGTCGCAAACGCGATCCTGCAGGTTTTCGAGGATGAGGAGCAGCATCTGCATCAGCTCGACCTGCACGAGGATTTCATAACCATAGCGGTCGCTGGTAAACGCGCGAAACGCCGCCTCAAAGCGCGCGATCGCCTCCTTTTGCCACGCTACATCGGGACGAAGCATCACATCCGCAAGCGTTGCGCAGCGCATCAGCGGCGCGATATAACGCTGCTGGATGATGCTCTGGGGAAAGCTCGCGACAAACTCCGGCATGAACAGCAGGCTGTTGATGCGGCAGGGCGAATTCTTCTGCGCACGCTTGAGCTTGTGCAGGACGTTGCTGTTGACGAAGATCGCCTCGCCTGCGTGCAGCAGGTATTCCGTTTCCCCGCTGAGCACGAGCGTATCCCCCTCAAGCGCGAGGATGATCTCCATCTCCTCGTGCCAGTGCCAGGGAATGTTGCCGACCAGGTACTTGCCGGGGTCTTCGTCATAACCCGCGCAGGGAAATATCGGCGTGCCGTGCTTGGTGAGTTCGTGCAGATCGGGTGCGACGGCGATATCGAGTAGTTGCAGCGCTTTCATGATGTGGCTCTTTCTTACAATCTGAAGAATTGTGTTATTTTTCATCCATATTATAGTACCATACGTGCGAAAAAACAAGGATTATAATAGTTAAAACCTTGTAGTGGGAATGACAACGAAGCAGGAGAGGACGCGGGCGGATACTATCCGCCCCTACAGAGCTCGCGTGGTTCGGCGGGTGAATTTGTGAAAGATAATACGACAAACTTTCATGACGTTTGTTTGAGGATCGGCTCAAGCCGTTTTAGGGGCGGATAGTATCCGCACGTGTTGCTAATGTGCGTAAAATCATCGACGCCCGCAAAAAAGAGGCTTCCATCGCTGGAAACCTCCATTTGTGATTCAATCGGTTTACACCATGATCTCCTGCAAGGGTTTGCTCTCAGGCACGGGGTGAGACGCCAAGAAGCGATCCGTCTGCTCAATCGAGCGGCCGATGTGCCGCATGGGATCGAGCTCTTGTCGGATCTCCGCAAGGCTCAGCGGGAACGTGGGGTCGGCGGCGAGGCGCTCGGCAAGGTCGTTTCCTTCGCCCGTGGCCAGCCGTTCTTTTGCCGCGAGGGAGTGTGTGCGGATGATTTCATGCAGCGCCTGCCGGTCTGCGCCGCGCTTGACCGCCGCCATGAGCAGGTTTTCCGTCGCAAGAAACGGCAGCGCGTCACTGAGGATCTTCGCGTTTGCCTGTTCGTGCACGATCAACCCTGAGCAGATATTCGCCATGAGCCGCAGCACCGCGTCGGTCGCGAGAAATGCTTCCGGGAGCGAGAGACGGCGGTTGGCGGAGTCGTCCAATGTGCGCTCAAGCCATTGCGTGCTCGCGGTCATGGGCGCATTGAGCGAAGTTGCCATCACGAAACGGGAAAGCGAACAGATACGCTCCGAGCGCATGGGGTTTTGCTTGTATGCCATCGCGGAGGAGCCGATCTGCTTGCTCTCAAACGGCTCGGAGAGGATGCCGTCATGCTGGAGCAGGCGGATATCGTCGCCGAACTTATAAGCACTCTGCGCGACGGAGGACAGCGCGTTTAAGACGCGGCTGTCGAGCTTGCGCGGATACGTCTGCCCGCTGACGTCATAGCAGCGCTCAAACCCGAAATCGCGGGCGATGCGCTCGTTCAGTACATCGATCTTCTGCGTGTCCCCGCCAAAGAGGGAGACAAAGCTTGCCTCCGTGCCCGTGGCTCCCCGGCTGCCCAAGAATCGGATTGCCTTAAGCGTATCCTCGATTTCCTCCACGTCCAGCCAGAGATCCTGCAACCAGAGGCAGGCGCGGCGGCCGACGGTGACTGGCTGCGCGGGCTGAAAATGCGTATAGCCCACGGTGGGGATCGTCTTGGTGCGCTCCGCAAACATGGAGAGCGGCTTGAGCACAGCATAGATGCTGTTTCGAATGCTGATGAGGGCGTCTCGAATGATGATCAAATCTGCATTATCGGTGACATAGCAGCTGGTCGCGCCCAGATGGATGATGCCCGCCGCCTTAGGGCAGACAAGGCCGTAGGCGTAGACATGCGCCATCACATCGTGCCGCACCTCGGCCTCGCGTTTGGCGACCGCGTCATAGTCGATGTCATCTGTGTGCGCGGATAGTTCCTCCACCTGCTCTTTTGAGACGGGCAGCCCCAGCGCGTGCTCCGCGCGGGCAAGGCTCACCCAGAGCTTTCGCCACGTGGAATATCGCATATCCGGCGAGAACAACCGCTGCATCTCATCGGAGGCATAGCGGCTGTTCAGCGGGCTTTCGTATTGATCCCGCATGATGTCGTTACCTCCGGATGATCTCGTCGCGCGCGGCACCGACGGAGATGTTCGTAATCGGGCAACCGATGTTCTTTTCAATATAGAGGATGTAATCCTGCGCGGCTTTGGGCAGCGAATCAAACGTGCGGCATTTCGAAACGTCGGTCAGCCAGCCGGGCATATACTCAATCACTGGCTTTGCCTCGGCAATCGCGGCGGGGAAGGGGAATTCATCCGTCTTTACGCCGTTTAGCTCATATTGCACGCAGATCGGAATCTGCTCCATATACGAAAGGATGTCGATCTTGGTGAGCGCGACTTCGGTTGCGCCCTGCATGGCGACGCCGTAGCGGGTTGCCACGATGTCCATGGGACCCACGCGGCGGGGACGACCCGTTGCCGCGCCGTATTCCGCGCCAGCTTCGCGCAGGCGGGATGCCTCCTCGCCAAACCACTCCGCCGTGAACGGGCCTTCGCCCACGCAGGTGGAGTAGGCCTTCACCACGCCGACAACGCTGTCGATCTTGGTGCCCGGCATGCCGGCGCCGATGGGCGCATAGGCAGCCAGCGGTGCAGAGCTTGAGGTATAGGGGAAGATGCCGAAGTCGAGATCGCGAAGTACGCCGAGTTGCGCTTCGAATAAAATATTTTTTTTGCCGTCGACACTGCGCAGGTATGCGCCCGCGTCGCAGATATAGGGTTTTAGACGCTCGCCATAGGTCATCAGCCACTCCCAGATTTCATCCAGCGAATAGGTCTTGCCGCCGTAGACGTTCTTGAGCGTGAGGTTTTTCCACTCCAGGATGCCTTCGAGTCGTTTCTTGAGATATTCCGGATAAAACAGCTCGCCCAGCATGATGGTTTTTTTCATGTATTTGTCGCCGTAAACGGGCGCGATGCCGCGCTTTGTGGAGCCGTATTTCGCGTCAGCCAAGCGCGCCTCTTCCAGCGAGTCCTGATCGCGATGATAGGGGAACACGATCGGCGCACGGTCGCTGACTTTCAGGTTTTCGGGCGTGATGGAAATGCCTTTGCTGTGCAGCTCGTCGATCTCCTCCAGCAGCTTTTCCGGGTCGATGACCGCGCCGTTGCCCAGCACGTTGACCACGCCCTTGCGGAAAATACCGCTGGGCAAGAGGTGCAGCGCAAATTTCCCATATTCGTTGACCACGGTATGCCCCGCGTTGTTGCCGCCCTGATAGCGCACGACGACGTCGTAATCCGCGGCGATGAGATCCACCATGCGGCCTTTTCCTTCGTCTCCCCAGTTGATTCCTACGATTGCACAGTTCATTTCTTCCGCTCCTTTCCAAATTGAAACCCTTACTATTGTTAGCAACGCAACTTCTTGCGTGCCGCAAGTAAACTATTTTATCTGCGTACGGGCGTACACATCGTTTCCATTTAAGTCAAACGTCACGACCACGGGAAAATCCCGAACCTCCAGGCGATAGACCGCCTCTGCGCCGAGATCGGCAAACGCAATGAGTTCGCAAGCCGTGATGCGGGAGGCATAGAGCATGCCCGCTCCCCCTGTTGCGGCAAAATGCACTGCGCGACCCTTCATCGCTTCATTCACCGCCGCAGACCGCGCGCCTTTTCCGATGAATTGCACGATGCCGTAGTCGATGAGCGCGGGGGTGTACGCATCCATGCGCTTGCTGGTCGTTGGCCCGCATGGGCCGATGATCTCGCCGGGCGCCGCCGGGCAAGGCCCGCAATAATAGATGCATGCACCTTTGGGCACGGGTAACGGTTCGCCCGCTTTAAGAAGATCAGCAAACCGTGCATGCGCCGCGTCGCGCGCGGTGTAGATCACACCGGTACAGTATACCACGTCTCCGGCGCGCAACACGCCCATATCTGCCGGATTCAGCGGGGATTGCATATGATACTCCATCTACCTACACCTCCTCGCTCGCGTGGCGGCAGGCGTGGCACTGGATATTGACCGCGAGCGGCAAGCCTGCGATATGCGTGGGTTCCGCTGCGGCGTGCACCGCCAGCGCGGTGACAGCGCCGCCAAGCCCCATAGGACCAATACCGCTCAAATTGATGCGAACGAGCGCCTCCCGCTCGATTGCGGCGACGTCTTCGCGTTCGGCTGGTTCGCCCAGCGGGCGCAGCAGTTGCCGCTTAGCCAGCAGCGCGCAGGATTCCATCGTGCCGCCGATGCCGACGCCGACCACGACAGGCGGACATGCAGAAGCGCCCGCATCCCGCACGGTGGCGGTGATGTGGGTGAGGATTCCTTCGATTCCGGCTGACGGTGGAAGCATAATAAGACGGCTCATATTTTCGCTGCCGAAACCCTTCGGCGCGACGGTGAGCGTAATTCGATCTCCCGTCACAAAACGTACATGCAGCACGGCAGGGGTGTTGTCCCCGGTGTTGATGCGCGTGAGGGGGTCGAGAACGGATTTGCGTAAGTAGCCTTCGGTATATGCCAGACACACGCCTTCGTTGACGGCGGCGGTAAGATCGCCTTGAATGAATACATCCTGTCCAATGTCGGCAAACACGACAACCATGCCGGTGTCCTGACAGATCGGACGAAATTTCTCCCGCGCCAACTGCTGGTTTTCAAGCAATTGGTCTAGCACGTTTCTTGCCGCGCTACCCGCCGTTTCCGATTCGCGTGCAGCGTTTAGAGCAGAGACTGCATCGTCCGGGAGGTTGCAGCAGGCGCGCAGGCAGAGCCTGCGTATGGGTTCGATGAGTTGTGCGGCCTGAACGAGACGCATGCTGCCGCGCCGCCTTTCTGTGCACGAGTTATAGGAACACACCGAAAAAGAAATTATCGCATAGAATCTATCGTATGACAAGCCAAAATTTACATCCTAACGCAAAAAACATGCAAAACGAGTGCATGATTATAACATGCTTTGGCGTATGTTACCCTCTAATGCAAATGATTCCGAATTTGCTGAAAAAGACAACAAAACACTGGAAAACCAACCACGAATCGGGTTTCTCAGCAGATTCTAATGCAGCGGTAACCTTGTGTTTTCTTTTTACCACAATTTGACACGTTTGTGTACTTGCTTGTTGCCAAGAACCCTGTAAACTAAATGTATGCAGAATTTCACAGAACAACCGGATCAGAATCCCGCCAAATTACAGACGGCTTTTGAAGCGTTAGGCACGAGAAACCAAATTCAGGTTCTTGCGTATCGAGAGCGGAGCGCGGCGGGCAAAGCGCTCAAGCAGGCACAAGCGCGCGTTCGCGTTTTGCATGATCGTCTGTCGGTCTTTCAGCCGGAGAGTGAGCTTTCGCTGCTAAACGCCTCCGCCGGATGCAGCAGTGTTGCCGTCAGCGCGGACACGTTTTTTCTGCTCTCGGAAAGCCGCCGCTATTCTGCGTTAAGCGATGGCGCGTTTTCGATTACAACTCGTGTGCTCAGCGCTCTCTGGAGGATTCACGCCCGCTGCGGCACCGTTCCCTCTCGCGCGGAGGTCGAGCATGCGCTCACGCTGGTCAATGATCAGGATATCCTATTGGATGAAGCCGAGCAGACGGCGGGATTGAGGCAGTTTGGCCAGAGTGTCGACCTCGGTGCCATCGCGAAAGGATACGCGGCGGACGAGGTGCGGCGGATTCTGATAGAAGGCGGGGTGACGGATGCGCTGATCAACCTCGGCGGTACGGTCTCGGTGATCGGAAGCGCCAAGAACGTCGGCATCCAGCATCCGGATCGACTGACCGGTATCGCGATGGGGCGCATCTCTCTTGCCAACGCCTGCGCGGTGACCTCCGGCGATTATGAGCGGTATTACGAGGTGGACGGCACGCGGTATCACCACATCGTAGACCCGCGCACGGGGTATCCGTCCCGCGCAAACATCAGGAGCGTGACGCTCATCGGAGAAAGCGCTCTCGCGCTGGACGCGCTCTCCACGGCGGTGTTCGTGCTCGGCGCGGAGGCGGGTATGCTGCTAATTCAGCAGGCGGGTGTGGAGGCGGTGTTTGTCACGGACAAGCTAGACGTTTTTTGCACCGACGGGTTACGGGAAAATTTCGAAATACTCTAGATAATTCGTAAAAGCTAATGTATTATCCGAAATCATATTATTTTGATGATTCATAAAAGCAAACGTAGTATCCGAAATCATATTATTTTATAGAAGAAAGACAGTATGAAGAAGAAATTATTTCACAAAATAACAGCATTGACGCTGACGAGACGAATCATACAAGTGGCTTCGCTCGTGCTTTTCCCCGGACTGTTTATTTCAACATTTTCGGCGATCAAGGCGATCTATGTGTCGCTCATCGGCGGCACATTCAGCACAGCCGCGCTTGCGGGGCAAATCGTCCTCGCGGTGAGCATGCTGCTCATCACCGCGATTATGGGCAGGTTTTTCTGCGGGTTTCTTTGCGCCTTTGGTACGATGGGAGATTTTTTCTGGTATCTCGGCACAAAGCTGAAAATCCAGCGCCCGAAGATCGGCTCCAAATTTGACCGCCTGCTCAAAAGACTCAAATATGTGTTGCTGGTCGGCATCATCCTCTTGATCTGGACGCTTGGCGTTTCTATCTTGAGTGGAACGGGCAACCCATGGACGGTGTTTGGCATGCTTACCAGCCTCAGCGGCTGGACGGATATGACGGTGCTGGTCTCCATCGGCATGCTGCTATTGGTGCTGATCGTGGTAGGATCGCTCTATATTGAGCGCTTCTTCTGCCGCTATCTTTGCCCGCTTGGCGCGGTGTTTGCCATCGTCTCCAAGTTCCGGCTGTTTAAGATTCGCAAACCACGCGAAAAGTGCGGCGCCTGCCGCGCCTGCACCAAGCGCTGCTCAATGGGTATCCCGCTGTATCGCACCGATGTGGTGCGGAGCGCGGAGTGCATCGACTGCATGAACTGCGTGGAGATCTGCCCGCGGGACAACGTTACCGCAAACCCCAAGCCCGCGATTGCCGCGGCGATTGCGGTGGCCTCACTCTCCGGCATGCATTTTGCGGGCAATATCGCGGGAGCCGCCGTCGCCGACCAGCAGATTTCTGCGGTTTCCGCGAGCCTCAGCACCGCCGAGAGCGCGAATGTCGGCCAGTTTATCGACGGAACCTACACAGGCAGCGCGGCGGGCTATCACGGGGAGACCAGCGTCTCCGTCACCGTTGCAAACGGGTATATCTCAGAGATCGGTGTGCTTTCCACGGGCGACGACCAGGAGTTTTTCAACCAGGCAAAGTCTTCGGTGATCCCCTCCATCATCAACACGCAGAGCGTCGGTGTGGACACGGTTTCCGGCGCAACCTTCAGCAGCAACGGCATCATCGGAGCCGTGAAAAGTGCGCTCTCCAGCGCGCTGAATACGGGTAACAGCGACGCGATTTCGATTTCGATCGACACATCCTCGCTTACGCCGGAACCGGTGCTAACGCCCTCGCCGAGCCCGGTGCCGACACCGACGCCAACCGCAACCGCAACCCCTTCCAACGATGGCCCGATCGCGCTTGCGGACGGTGACTATTATGGCACCGGCACAGGGTTTCGCGGGGACATCGACGTGACGGTCTCCGTGCAAAACGGCTATATCACGAATGTTCGCATCGACGACTATCGCGACGACGAGAAGTATTTCTCCCGCGCCGAGAGCAAGATGATCGATCGCGTGATCGCCGCGCAGAGCGTCGAGGTGGACACCGTTTCGGGCGCAACATACAGCAGCCGTGGTATCCTGAGCGCAATTCTGGATGCGCTGGGTGAAAACTATAAGGTTCTGTCGGCGGATGGCGTGTATGATTCCGTTTCGGGCGCAACCTCCGCTGTTGGAAAGACGTCCGGCTCCGGCTCAAGCGGGGTAACCACCGTTTCGGGCGCGACAACGGTAGCGGGTTCGTCCTCAGGTTCCGGGTCAAACGGAAGCACAAGTACAGACGAATCTCATGAAGAAGAGCACGAAGACGACGACGATTGAACCAGCAATAAGTCAAACCCCTGCCGGAATAATCTGGCGGGGGTTTTCATTTTTTAGCGGTTCTCCACGTTCCGTAGGTTGCCCGTTTTCCTGCGGCGTGCTATGCTCATGTCAGTTTGAAAAAGCTTTTACAAACGACGGAAAACAACCAAGTAACGATCACGGCGAGTGAGGAAAAACAGATGAACAACTATGTGACCGGAAGCACGATCAAGCTTCTGCGTGAGAAAAAAGGATATACCCAGCGGCAGCTTGCGGAAACGCTGATGGTCAGCGACAAGGCGGTCTCCAAGTGGGAGTCCGGCCGGGGCTTGCCGGATATCAGCCTCATTGAGCCGCTGGCAAAGACGCTTGGCGTTTCGCTTGCGGAGCTGTTCTCCGGCGAATGCGTGCAGAACACCAACCGTCACGGGAACATGCACAAGGCGAAGTTCTATGTTTGCCCGGTCTGCGGCAACGTGATCTTCTCTGCGGGCGAGGGCGCTTTTAGCTGCTGCGGCGTGCAGTTGCCGCCGCTGGAGGCGGAGCAGGACGAGGACGAGCACCGGATAGGCACCGAGGTCATCGAGGGCGAGCTGTTTGTGAGCATGCAACACCCGATGGAGAAGACGCACTACATCTCGTTTTTTGCGCTGGTGACGTCGGATCGGGCGCAGATTGTCAAGCTCTATCCGGAACAGGATGCCTCCGCGCGGTTCCCTGTCAGCGCACGGGGTACGCTCTATGCCTACTGCAATCGTCACGGGTTGTTCTCGAAACGGGTTTGACGAGGGTTGACTCGTGAAGCAATTGAAAACGCTAAACAAAAGAAGCACGCGGACAAATCAGCCCGCGTGCTTTTTTATTGCTTAAATGTTTATTTTTTTGTGATCGCGTTTCGGATTGCACCCACAACTGCGAAGACGAGGAACAGCACGATGTTGACGCAGACGATACTGGCTCCACTCGGTGCCTCAAAGACATAGCTCACCAGCATGCCCAGCAAAAATCCCACCACCGCAACCGCGGCGGAGAGCAGCGTCACGCTTAAATACCGTTTGCCGATGCGCATCGCCGTCAGCACGGGGAAGATAATCAGGCTCGAGATTAAGAGCGCGCCCATCATCCGCATGCCGAGCACGACGGTGACCGAGGCCAGCGTCGCAAGCGCGGCATTGTAGGCGCGCGTGGGGATGCCCGTTGCACGGGAGAAGGATTCGTCAAACGTCACCGCAAACAGGCGCGGATAGAACAGCACGAACAGCACGAGCACCACGCCGCTGAGCACGATGGAAAGCGTTGCGTCCGAGGCGGAGAGCGAGAGGATGCTGCCGAACATGTAGTTATACACGTCGGTATTCATGCCCGTGGTCATGGAGACGACCATCACGCCGATGGCGAGCGCACCTGCGGAGAGCATCGCGATTGCCGCGTCGCCCTTGATGCGCGTGCTTTCGCTCATGCGTAGCAGCAGAAACGATGCCGCGATGCAGACGGGGATGGCGAGATACAGCGGCGCGATATTTGCAACCGAAGCGATTGCAAGCGCGCCGAAGCCCACGTGCGAAAGCCCGTCGCCAATCATCGAAAAGCGCTTGAGCACGAGGCTCACACCCAGCAGAGACGCGCAGAGCGCAACGAGCAGGCCCACCATGATGGCGCGCACCAGAAACGGATAGGATAACATCTCTCGTATCACGTCGATCATCTGCCTTCACCGCCTAAAAACCGTTTTCCGATCTCGCTCTTGCGATAGTCCGACGCGGAGCCGTAGAAGAGCTGGTGATTTTCCAGATGCAGCACTTTTCCCGCTTCGTGCGCCGCCGCGTGCGGATCGTGAGTGACCATGATCACCGTGACACCGTGATTTTTGTTGATCTCCTCGATGAGGCGATACATATCCGCGGCGGCAACGGGGTCGAGGCTTGCGATGGGCTCATCGAGAATCAACAGCTTTTGTGTGGCCGCAAGCGCGCGCGCGAGCAATGCCCGCTGCTGCTGTCCGCCGGAGAGCTCCCGAAACGCCGCGTTCTTGTGCGGCAGCATGCCGACGCGGTCGATCTGCAGGAGCGCGTTTTTCCGCTGGGTGCGCGTGTAAAACGGGCGAAAGCCCAGCGTGTTGAGCGTGCCGGAGAGCACGACCTCCTGCACGCTGGCTGGGAAGTCGCGCTGACTGTCCTTTTGCTGCGGCAAGTAGCCGATCTGGCGCGCGGTGAGGCCCACGCCAAACGTGATGGTGCCGTTGTGCGGCGTTTTCAGCCCAAGCAAGCCCTTGACGAGCGTGCTCTTGCCGGAGCCGTTTTCGCCGACGATGCACAGATAGTCACGATCCTCCACGTTGAAGTTGAGATCGCTGACCACCTCTTTGCCGTCGTAGCGAAACGCGGCGTTTTTGACCTGAATCAATGACATTTGGGCTTTGTGCCTCCCGGTTTGTTTCCGCCGCCTACCCGCATTTTTTAGCACGGGTAGACGGCATCATTCGTTTTAGTTCAGCGCCACCAACAGCGTTAGCACATTGTTCTGCATCAGCGAAAGATAGGTTGCCCCGCTTTCAAACTCCGCTTTGGTGACGTTGTGGCAGGTGTGGAATAACATCGTCGCGGCGTTCGTCGCCTCGGCAACGGTGTTTGCCATCTGCTGGTTGGACATCTCAATATAGAACACGACGGGTATGCTCTCCGCCTTGACGTGGTCGATGAGCGCTGCAACCGTCGCGGCGGAAGGCTCGGTTTCGGCAGAGCAGCCGGGGAAGGCTGCGTAGTAGCTCAGCCCGAATTCCTCTACAAAGTAGCGAACGGGGAAGCGGTCTGCAAAGACCACCGCTTTGCGGCTGGAGGAGTTGACCACATCCCAGAAGGACTGGTCGAGCGCCTCAAGCTGCACGACATACGCGTCGGCATTCGCCTGATAGGTTTTCGCGTTGTCGGGATCGATCACAATCAGTTCTGCGGTCATCGCCTTGACGATGGCAATGGCGTTGACGGGCGCGGTCCAGACGTGCTCGTCCCACTCCTGCTCTTCTGCTGCGGTTGCGGCATCTGCCGCTGCTTCCTCCGCTTCTGGCTGCATGCCCGCGACGAGCTCCTCTTCATAGAGCGTGACAGCGTCCATCATGCGAAATGTGTTGACGCTTTTGTCGAGACCAGAGAGCACGCCCTCGACCCACGTGTCGTTTTCTCCGCCGACATAGAGGAAGAGATCGGCGTTCTGCACGCGGATGATGTCCTGGCTGGTCGGGTCAAAGGAATGCACCTCTTCGCCGGGCTGGAGCAGGAGCGTGAGATCCGCATCGGTTCCCGCCGTGATCTGGCGGGCAAAATCGTAGGCGGGGAATACGGTGGAGACGATGGAGATGCCTCCCTTTGCCTCTGCGGCGTCTTTCGGTGCGCAGGCGGTGAGAACGGAAAGGGCTAAAACGAGAATCAGCGCGAACGCTGCGATTTTTTTGAGTTTCATGAAACGATAACCTCCAAGTGGTCCGTTGGTTGGGGAAAAATAGCAACTGCATCTCGATCAAACTCAATCGGACAACTTCACCTTGAGCGAAACCAGCGAAGGGTTGGAATCGAATGCTTGCTTGGGGCTCAAGCTTGCAAACACAGCGATAAACAGCCAGAACGCAAAGACAGCAGACATCGTCAGCGATGCGGTCTCGGCCTTGAGGTACGAGACCGTGTGCGCAACCGCCGCGCAGATTTCGCAATGCTCGCCCGTGCAGTGGTGATGCAGCTCCACGAGGACGAACGCCGCACCGAGGAGTAATGAGAGCGCGAGCACCGCGCCGACGATCAGCGCGAGCACGCGATGGGTTTTCGTGAAAGAAGATACTTTGCGCATATTACTTCTTTTGCCGCAGTTTGCAGCCCTTGCAGACACCAAAGAGTACGGTTTCCTTCTCGTCCAGAGAGAAATCGCTGCGGCTGAGCACCTCGCGCATGATCTGTTCGCTCACGGCGTGATCCATGTGGTAGAGGCAGCCGCATGTGGTGCATTTCAGGTGCAGGTGCGCGTCGCATGCATCGCAGGCGATGATCTGATAGGCAAACTGACGCCCCTGTCCCGCAGCAAAGCGCTTGACCAATCCGTCCGTTACGAGGCGCGCAATCAGCCGATAGATCGTGCTCTTGCCGGGCACGATATCCGCCGCGTGCTCCATCGAGAGCCCATCAAACAACTCCTCCACCGAGAATCCCCGGTCGGGGTGCGCGTTGAGATAGTCCAGCAGAATCCGCCGCTGTTTTGTTTCGTATTCCGCCAATGCGCTGCCTCCTGAAATAATCTGTTTTGCTCAATGCGCGTGTGCGATAGCGTCTCCCCACACAGCTGCAAATTGAGAATTACTCTCATATTTTCACACGAATGATTGCGAATGTCAAGTTGTTTCAAACATACATCAGGTCAATCGAGACCGGAGCGCAAAAAAACAGCCCTAGGCGTGTACCCCGGGCTATTTGACTCTGACAAATCTCAATACTATTTGCGGAACTTGACCGCCGTTCCGTAAGCGATGACTTCTGCTGCGCCCGCCATGACGGAGCTGGAAGCGTAGCGGATGTTGACCACTGCGTCTGCCTGCAGGGCTTCTGCCTCGACAACCATGCGCTTGGTGGCGAGTGCGCGCGCATCGTTCATCATTTCGTTGTAGGCCGTGAGTTCGCCGCCGACCAATGTCTTGAATGCCTGCGTGATGTCCTTGCCGATGTTCTTTGTTTGGATGGTGCTGCCCTTGACAAGCCCGAGCATTTCCAACTCTTTACCGGTAATGTAATCAGTATTGACTAAGATCATCTTCTTCACCGCTCCTTATTTCTTTGATTCGTTGCACTAGTACAAAAACGCTGGCACCAAGCAGCGCAAGGGGAATGAGACCGATCAGCACCTTGACCCATATCGGCATCGGCACGATCAGCAACACGACAAAATAAGTCAGCATATAGGCCGATAGCAGAACCGTAATCACGATTGGAGCAATCATCTTTTTTTGATGTGCGTTCATCTCAGGCACCTTCTTTCGGTTCGATTCAGGGGCACAAACAGCGTATGATCCGCTTAGCGACAGTGTATCAAATAATCATCGACAAGAGAAGTTTTTTCCAGCGGTACGGCTAAAAAAACTCCAAATTCCGTAATCTGGTTGGTGATTGCGACGGTTGAATACAAATTATGCATTTCGCTCGACAGTTGCTAAAAATCTGATTAAAATAGAGGTAGCAGAAAAATTTTCAAGACGACTTCTCTTCTATCTTGTTTTAAATTGATCTATATCATCATAGAACCAGTGAGACGCTTTCGCGATTGAAGAAGATCGTTTCACCAGACGGAGGATTTGGCTATGGACGAGCGAACCGCGGGTATCGGCGCGCTGGACGCGCTGTACGCGGAGCTGGCGAAAAACACGGGCGTAACGATCAAGCAGCTGCGCGCGTGGACGGCGAAGACCAAGTTTGACGCAGAATACACCGCCATGTACGGCAGGCGTGTTTCCTGCGCTGCGGTGGGCGCGCTTTGCGAGCCGCTGATCCGGCGCGTGGGTGAGCTGCCGGAGGAAGGGCTGCTGCCGCATGCCTACGAGGCGCTCTCCGCTGGATTGTATCCATATTCCGGCGCGCCGCGCTCCAACAAGGGGCAAAAGAGCGCGCTGAAGCTGTTTATAACCGTGCTCTCGCGCCTGATGGATGCGGAGCGCGAGCGGGTGTTTGATCCGCTGCTCGACTATCTGCCCGTCACGCAGGAGGAGCTGGACGCAAGCGCGGTGCGCGAGCAATGCTTACTCTTTGCAGAGGCGATGAAAAAAAGCTACTATCGCGAGCTTCTGCGCATCGGCAAGGAGATCATGCCGTTTGACCCGGCGGGGCACACATTTGGCGTGCGGCATGTGGCAAGCCACACCGCCCAGCAGGCCAAGCGCGCGGGGCTGCCGGTCGATACCGCGCTGGTCGCCTGCGCAGCGCTCGCTCACGACATCGGAAAATTCGGCTGCCGCGGGGAGGATATGCCGCGTATTCCGTATTTGCACTATTACTACACCTGGAAATGGCTCGAAGAGCGAAATATGCCGGATATCGCGCATATCTCCGCCAACCACTCGACCTGGGATCTGGAGTTTGAAAACCTGCCCATCGAGTCGCTAATCCTAATCTATGCCGATTTTCGCGTGCGCGCGGAGCGCGGTGCGGACGGAAAAGAGCTCACCATCGTAAGCCCGCTGACCGAATCGCGCGACCGCATCTTTATCAAGCTTGCGGACATGACGCCGGAAAAGCGCCTGCGCTATGAGACGGTCTATAAAAAGCTCGACGATTTCGAGCGTTTTTTAATCAGCCACGGCGTGAACCCCGACCCGAAGGCGGACGCGCTGATCGCCGCAGAGAAAAAGGACGCGGCGCTGCTGTCTCAGGGCGAGGTCATCCGCGCGCTGAACAACCACGCGTTTGACAACAACGTCCATCTCATGCACACCATCTCCGTCAGCGACACGTTTGAAGCGCTGCTGGAGCAGGCGCGGGACGAGAAAAACCTCAGCCGCATCCGCACGTATCTGCTGTTGTTTGAAGAATACAGCACCTATATGACGCGCACCCACAAGCTGCTGACCCTGCGCTTCTTATATGAACTCCTGATGCATCACGACGGCGATGTGCGCCGCCACGCGGGGCGCATCATGGGGTCGATCCTCGCCAACTCCGGTCCGCGTTACCGCAAGGAGCTGCCGCGCGGGGCGGGTTCGCTCGCCATCGCGCCCGCGCTGCACGCGGTGCTGAGCGAAAGCATCACGCTTTGGGACGATTATATCGAGCTGTGTCTGCACCCCGACTACAAGATTTCGCAAAAGCACGCAGCGCGTATCAGTAACTCGCTCAAGACCATCGCGGCAAGCCTGTTTGCCCGCTGCATGCCGGAGGAGCGGCGCGGCTATTGGGACAAGCTCTATCGCCGCGTTTTCTTCAGCGGCGGCGAAGACCTGCTGGCGCTGATGGATACGCTCGCGCACATCCCGCAGGAGGTCATGCAGCGCGCAGAGATCGAACGCATGCTGCCGATTCTCGGCGGGGCTGCTGCCTCTCCCGAGGCGCGGGTGCGCATCCGCGCCCTGCGCGCGCTCAGCGCGGTGGCGGACGGTGACCCGAAGCTCCTGCTGCACGCCTGCGAGAGCATCAAACTGCATCCCGACGCGGAGTTTGCCTCTGTTTGGCTGCTCAACCGCCTGCGCAAACGCGCCGGGCTCGAGCAGTTGACCGAACCCGCGCTGCCTGTTGGCGAGATTTACCTCAGTAACCTCAAGAGTAGCATCACCTGGACGATGAAACTCGTCCACATCGATCATCTTTGCGAATATGTGCACAAGCATCCGCAGGAAGCGTTTCATATTGCAATGCACCTGAGTAACCTCCTCTCGGTCAGCGAGCATCTGCCCGTGCGTGAGCGCGCGGGGGAGGCGCTGGTGGAGGTCTCCGGCGTGCTCTCGGTCGACCAGAAAAACGAGATCATGGTCGACCTGCTTCGCGAGCTGGAGACCGGGCAAAACGAGATCTCCGGCTATATCCCGCCGTATCTCGGCAGGCTAATCTGCAGTGTGCCGGAAAAGGAGATGGACGAGGGGATCGACTATCTCGAAGCCCTGCTCCGCGCCGCAAACACACGCGCCGCAAGAGCCGCGCTCTCCACGCTCTGCGCCGTGCTCTCCGGCTACACCTCGGAAAACAGTGAACGCGCGGACGCGGTCTATGAGCGCGTGTTTGGGCTGCTGCTTACGGGCGTTGCGCACTTTGACGACAGCATCCGCCTCACCGCGCTGGAGGTCATCTGCCGGATGTATTTTGGCAACGAGAGCTGCCCACTTGCCGCGCGGCGCGCGTGCCTGGTGCGATTTGGCAAGAAACTACTAACCCTGCTCGGCGAACGGCGGGACGGCATGCTCGCGTTTTTCAACGAGGCGGCGATGCTCAACCATCTCTACCGCTTCATCACGCTCTGCGAAACGGGCGGCGGATTTACGTTTGAGCCGCTCAAGCCCGTCGCATTTTTCCCCGGTACGTTTGACCCGTTTTCGGCGGGGCACAAGCGCATCGTCGAAGAGATTCGCGCGCACGGGTTTGAGGTTTACCTCGCGGTGGACGAGTTTTCCTGGAGCAAGCGCACGCTGGCAAAGCTGCAACGCCGCCAGATCGTAAGCATGTCCGCGGCGAACCTGCCGGATGTCTATCTCTTCCCGGACGACATCCCGGTGAACCTTGCCGTGCCGGAGGATCTAAAGAATCTCAGCCAACTTTTCCGCGACCGCGAACTGTATCTGGTCGCGGGCAGCGATGTGATATTGGGCGCCAGCGCCTATCGCCAAAGCGGGCCGGGCACGGCGGCGACGTATCACCACATTCTCTTTTCCCGCGTGGAGGCCGTGCACCCGGAGGACAACCGCCGCGCGGAGGATCTCTTGCGCGGGCGCGTGATTCAGCTCTCGCTTCCGGCGTATTATGAAAGCGCGAGCAGCACGCAGATCCGCGAATACATCGACAAGGATATGGACATCGGCATGCTGGTCGACCCCGTGGTGCAGGATTTTATCTATGCACGCGGGCTGTATCTGCGCATGCCGCAGTATAAGCAGGAGATCAGCACGATTGCGCAAAGGCGCTGCGAAGTGCGCGAAACGGGGGAAGAATACACCGCTGTCTACCGCGACAACTGCGGCGAGGCGCTTGCGCGCATCCGCAGCCGCAGCGTGAGCGTAACGGATCTATACGACGTGCTTGGCGAAATGCGCGGCTCGGCGGAGACGGTGCGCCGGCTCACCTCCGGCCGCATCCTCTGGATTGAGGAAACCAGCGGGGAAGGCGAGCCACTGCGCGCGCTGCTTTGCGACCTGCTGGCGCGTTCGCTGATTCGTGAACACACCTTTGCGCTCTATCGCACTACGGACGACGGCGAGCGCGAGATTGCCGAGCAATTGGGTTTCCTGACCGTGCCGGGACAGAGCGCGCTGCTGTATGCAGATATGCGCGCGCCGCTCGTGCTGCTGGAGGACACGCTGCAATGCATCAAAGAACCGTTTGCCTCGGATGAGGCGGTTCGCCTTGCGGTAGAATCCACGCGCCCCGTATTGCGGCGCTCCATCTGCGCGATGTTCCCCGGAACGCTGTTGTTGTGCTTTGACATGGATTCCATCAACGACGGGTTGGTCGAAAAGGTGCGCGCGCTGAACGGCATTTCCAACGTACCGCCGACGGAGAAGACGCTTGGCCGCGCGATGTGCGTGCCATACGGCAAAATTCTTGCAGGCACCATCGTACCCAACACGGTGACCAAAGCGCTGCATGCGGACAAGGTGTTTCACGCCAACGAGAGCGGGTTTGACATCAAGGAATCGCCGGGGTATTCGCAGCTCTCCAATCAGGTAAAGACCATCAAGTCCTTCCGCCGTCCCGTGCTGTTGGTGGACGATCTGCTGCACAACGGCTATCGCTGGGAAAAGCTCGATCCGTTGTTTCGCGAACAGGGGGTTGAGGTGGAGCGTATCCTCGTCGGCATTCTTTCCGGCAGAGGGCTCGACCTCATGCGCGAGCAGAAGCGCAATGTCGACTGCGAATACTTTATTCCCAACATGCTCTATTGGTTTACGGAGAGCCTGCTGTATCCGTTTATCGGCGGTGACAGTGTGGAGGGCGGCATCATTGAGCGGGATTATACGCCGGGCATCAACCTGATCTTGCCGTATCAGTACCCCAAATATTTACACGGTGCGCCGCCGCCCGCGGTGCGGGAATATTCGCGCGTGGCCATTCGAAATGCGCTGACGATTCTGACCGTGCTGGAAGATCGCTACCTCAAGCTGCAGGGCACGGGGTTGACGCTGCGGCGGCTCGGCGAGGCGCTGGTGCGTCCGCTGCTGCCGGATAAGGGCGCGCACATGCAATATGACCTAAACGTCGTCGCCTCCGCCTACCTCAAGGATGACATCCGGCAGATGCGGCGCATCTCCAACGCGGAGGATGTGTGAGCAAATGAAGTATTACTCATATCGGGGATTTTGCCTCGCTGACCACGGCTGTCGGCTGCCGGAAGGTGTTACTGCCGTTGCGGAGCCGTTTGACCCGCTGGTGTTTCTGGTCAAGCGCGACCCGAATACAAGCCGCGGACTGTTCGCGATTCATTCTCTCTCGGAGCTGGACGAGCCGGAGGGTATTTCTCTGCTCCTGCCGCCGCAAGAGGACACGAACGATGACGCGCTGGCTCGGTTTGTTCGAGAGCACGGCGCAAGCGTGGCCAACACGGCGTTCTCGTGCTGGTTTGCCGTGCTTGCTGCCTTTCGTGTACGCGGGAGCGTAAAACAGCGCGTCAATCTCATAGGGTTAGGCAACGTTGGCGGCACGACCGCGACGGGGCTCAAGCTTCTCGGAACGGATTTGGCCGGGATCGGCATCTATGACCGCGACGAGAACCAGTGCCTGCGCTATGAGGCGGAGCTCAATCAGGTGCTGTCCGAGCGGGATGGTGAGACGCTGCCGCCGGTACGGATTTTGAGTGAAGAAGAACTGTTTGACTGCGACGCTCTCCTGTTTACCGCGGCGCGCGCGGTGCCGGAGGTTGGCTCCGAGAGCGGCGGAGACGTGCGCATGATGCAGTTTGAAGCCAACCGCGAACTGCTTCGAAGCTATGCAAAGCATGCGCGGAAGATCGGGTTTGCCGGGCTGTTTTGCCAGATCAGCGATCCGGTCGATCAGCTCAGCCGCGCGGTATTTCTGATGAGCAACCAAAATGAGCAGGGCGAATTTGATGGAAACGGCCTCTTGCCGGAACAGGTGCGCGGGTTTGGCCTCGGGGTGATGCACGCGCGCGCCCTCTACAGCGCGGAGCGGGAGGGGATGTCCACGAAGCAACTGCGCGTCTACGGCCCGCACGGAAACGGCCTCGTGATCGCAAACGCGCCGAACGCTGGCTATGACGAGCAGATTTCACGCGCGCTGACGCACAAAGCAGAGACGGCGAACCTCGCGGTGCGCGCCTACGGATTCAAACCCTATATTGCGCCGGGGTTATCCTCGGCGGCGGTGTCGGTGCTTCGCGCGCTGCGCGGTGAATGGCACGACGCGGCGGTTCCGCTCGGCAGCGCATACTTCGGCTGTCGCGCAAGGTTAGGCGCACAAGGCGCTGAGCAAATGCGCGAGGCGCTGCATCCCGAACTCTACCAACGTATATCGGACAGCTACAAGAAACTGGAGGAATTTCACGCCGGATGAACAACATTCTCGTCGTCACCTGCAATGGTAATGATCGGCTCAACGAAACGCTCAACTACGCGCTCGAAGGCGTTGCCCACGAGCGGGTGGAGAGCGCCGTTGCCTTGCCGCGCCTTGCGGGAAGACGCGTGCTGTTTGCCATCGGATTAAGCGAGCATGGGCTGGACGCGGCGGTGATCGCGCTGATTGCCGCGCTCCGGCAAAACGTGCAGGCGATGCAGGGTGCAACGGGAGCGATGATCATCGACGGCGCAGGAGAGCTCTATACCAAACAGACGGCGGATATGCTCGCGCTTGCGGCAAACCTTGCTGGCTGCCGCTTTCCGGGCAAACCGCTGGTGGAGGCGACTGGTACGCTCGATAACTGGAACGTGCAGTCGCTGCGGCGCGGCGTTTCTCTCGCGGGCGCATACCGGCAGGCCGCGCGGGAGCTGGTGCAGCGGCTAGTCAGCTATGCACCCGAACAGAAGGCAAGACCGAAGGTGCTGCTGCTGCATGCAAGCGACAGGGCGACCTCCAATACGCTCCAGATCGGCATGGCGCTGTCCGAGAAAATATCGCCGTATTGCGACATACACGAGATCTCGCTCATCAACGGCGCGATATTCGACTGCCGCGGCTGCTCGTATAAAACCTGTTCGCACTTTGCGCGGCAAAACAGCTGCTTTTACGGCGGCGTGATCACCAACGACGTCTATCCCGCGATCAACGAGTGCGACGCGCTGCTGCTCCTCTGCCCAAACTATAACGACAGCGTGAGTGCAAATATCCTCGCCTTCATCAACCGCCTCACGAGCGTAGTGGTCTACAATTCGCTCTACGAAAAGCAGATCTACGCCGTGATCGTCTCCGGCTACAGCGGTAGCGACATCATTGCCCAGCAGGTGTTGGGCGCGCTGTGCCTCAACAAAACATTCTCGCTGCCGCCGCGCTTTTGCCTGATGCAGACCGCCAACAACCCCGGCGAGGCGATGCAGGCGGAGGGAATCATGGAGCGCATCGACCTATTTGCGGAGCAAATGCTGAGCACACTCAAACAGGACGAATGACAATGGATCTTGTGTTTTTTAGCGCAGTTTGCTAGAATAGCAGCAGCACGGAACATACAAAATCTGCAAACAAAGGAAGTGTCTGTTTGACGTCGGTTCTGTAACGGAACGCGATACAATTTTGAACCATCAGCGCGCAAAAGAGCGCTTGGTTTGATATACGCATTCCAAACAGAGACGCGCCAAGCCTAGACAGTTCTTTTGATATTGCAAAGAGCTTATTCAGGCATGGAGCATTTCCGTGCCGTTTTTTGTTTTGGAACCCAGCAAATCAATGACGACAAAACTAAAATTTAAACATATGAGAGGAAAAATACAATGAACTATCCACGCGCAAACCGGATGGACCCGACTTTGATCAAAAACAACATCATGGGGCCAAACCCCGCGAAACTACTCGAAGAACTGCTGGATAAATTTCCGCTGGAACCCGGCCAAACAATCATGGACCTCGGCTGCGGGCAGGGGGTCACCTCCATCATGCTTGCCAAGGAATATCACCAGTGCGTGTTCGCCGTCGATCTTTGGATCAGCGCGAGCGAAAACTGGCAGCGATTCCGCGCACAAGGACTGACAAACCAACAGATCGTGCCGATTCATGAGGACGCGCATGAGCTGCCGTTTGCGGAGGGTTTCTTCGACGCGGTGGTGAGCATCGACTCCTATCACTACTTCGGACTCGACAAAACCTATCTCGGCAAACATCTGCTCCCGCTGGTCAAACCGGGCGGGTGGCTGCTTTTCGTCGTGCCGGGGTTTCATCACGACGTTCACAGCGACATCCCCAGGGAGTTGCTGTTGAATTGGAGCCCGGAAGACCTCGACACCATACACGACGCAAATTATTGGCGGGATGTCATCTCCGCAACAGAGGGTGTTGATATTGTTTCAATCGAAGAGATGGAGAGCAACGAGGAGTGCTGGCAGGACTGGCTTGCCACAGACAACGAGTATGCCGTGATGGACAGAGCGCCGATGAACGCGGGCGCAGGGAAGTATATGAACTTCATCGCCATCGCGCTGAAAAAGAAGTAAGAGCAAACTCAAGCAACAAACAAACAAAAACTGGCTTCGGGGTAAAACCCGAAGCCAGTTTGCGTGAATGCGCTTATTCTTTTTCGGATGGGTCTTCAAGCGGCGGGTGCACCGGCGGCAGGTGCAACGCAATCAGCTTGCCCGCAAGCAAGCGTGCAAAGCTCGCCGCAATGGCAGAGCCCACGACGAGATCGCTCACCTCGGTGCCCGTGTTGCTGGTTTCATCATAGATCGGCTCAGCGCTGGCCTTTGCCTGCTGTACCACATAGCGCGAGATGCGCAGGTAGGACGCGGTAAAGCGCACATATTCCTGATGGATCAGCTCTTCGTCGTCCGACGGGAGCATTTCGGCCATTGCGGCCATGCTCAAGGACTGTTTAAAGGTGCAGATCATAAGGAGCAGCGCGATGTGCTTTCTTGCGTATTTCTTGCGCAGCGGCGCGGGGATCAGGCGGAGCTTGACATAGTTGTTGACCATCGACGGCGTGAGCAGCTTTTCCTCGGTGGGATCGTAGACGAAAAAGCCGAGATATTGATTCACCAGCGCGATGACCTGATCCAGATACAGGTCGATATGCGGCAAATCGTCCCATTCGGGCAGGCGATAGGAGCCGAGGAAATGCTCCCAGCGGGCCAGCTTCTCCGCGACTTGCTTCTTTTCATATCCCATCTGCTGCTCTCCTTTTTGTGGCTCACCCTGTGTTTGTGCAATTGACCCTATCATACAGGAGTAAATTCAAGCGGTTTTCAACTTTTATGGTTGCTTGTGATTTTCATGCACGGGGTGTTTCTGTACATAAGTACTTTACATAATAAACATAATCAGTTAATATAGTATAACAAACCAGTAAACGAGGTGCAACAAACAATGTCATTCGCACTTTTTACCGATTCAACCGCGAACCTGACTGAAGCGGAATATACCGCAAGCGGTGTCGAAGTCGTATCCCTGACTCTTTCACTCAACGACGAAGAGGTGGTCTGCTACCAACCCGGCGTGGTGTTTGATAGCGAAGCGTTCTTCAAGCGCATGCGCGAGGACAGCACGCTTGTGATGAGAACCTCAATGGTCAACACGTCCGCGTTCCTGACCGCGTTTGAACCGCGCCTGCAGGCCGGGGAAGACGTGCTGTATCTTGGCATGGCGGGCGGCATCAGCGGCACCTGTGGCGCGGGCATAATCGCCGCCGAAATCCTGCAAAAGAAATATCCGGAGCGCGACGTTCTTGTGGTGGATACGCTCTCGGCGGTCATCGGCGAGGGAATGATCCTGCGTGAGGTGGTCAAACTCCGCGACGTTGGCGCGAGCGCGCGAGATGCTGCGGCGCATGCTCAGCGCAGGAGCCACGAGATTCACTCTTTCATCATGGTGGACGACCTGAACTTTCTCAAGCGCGGCGGGCGCATCTCTGGCAGCGCGGCGCTTGCGGGCAGCATCATGCACCTCAAGCCCATTTTGAAGGGCGACGCGGAGGGCAAGCTGGTGCTGGATCTGAAGATTCTCGGACGCAAAAAAGCCATCAAGACCCTGATGGAACAGTTTGTGCAGCTGCATGTGGCATCTGACGAGAACAAATTTGTCGGTATTACGCACACCGGTTGCGAGGACGAGGCGCATCTGCTCGCGGCGGACATCGTGGCGCGGTATCCGGACGTGGAAGTGTCGGTGGACTATTTTGAGCCATGCACGTCCTCTCACGTTGGCCCCGGGGCTATCGGGCTGTTCTTCTTCTAGTAACAATTTGCAGCAATAAGCTGCGCTCATATAAAACACGTTCATCAGTCGGCGGAGCACTCTGGGATGGGGCTCCGCCGATTTTCTTACATCCGCGCGGACAACGTGCACCAATAAAGGATTTCCAAGGCAAATAATCAAAAACCGCAAGGAATGCCCTGCGGTTTTTGCGCGAAAGGATGAGGTTATCTGACCTGGTCTATTTCTTCTACTTTTTCAGGCGCTTGATTGCCTGATCGGCGGCGAGCTTGCCCGTGATGATCGAGACCGGCAACCCCGCGGGGCTAAACGTCCACATTCCGCATTGCAGGATATCCACAACCCCGGTTTCGGTCGCTTTGGCGATGCTGCCAAAATCGTGCACGGCGGGCATCGGGTGGTTGTAGTGTGCCCAGCCCGTGATCGCGCCGTGGCGCGTGCCCGTCTCCCGCTCGATGGTCATCGGCGTGGAGCAAAGCGCGAACTCCGTGCGCTCGCCAAGCCGCGGCAGGATGGAGTCGCCAAGCACGCGCAGAATCGTGCTTAGCGCGAGATCCTTCAGCGGCTGATATTCCCCCGCGTCGGAGAAATGCTTTGTCAGGTCATAGTCAAAGAGCGTGCTGACGATCAGCGAAGATTTTCCCGCGGGCGCAAGCGATGCATCGCGCAGCGCAGGCACGGAGATTTCGTAGGTGGTTTTCTCGAGATATTCGACAACCCATCGCTTCAGCGCGTCGATGCCGCTCTTGGCAACCTCGTGCCAGTCCGGCAGGGAGGCAAGACCGCTAGTTACAGGCGTGTAGAACGCGTGCGGCCCGCTTGCTGCCAGCGCTTCCTCCGGCGCGAAATTGGAGCCGATGAACAGCGTCAGGATCGAGTCCATGCCGTGGCTGCGCAGCGCGAGTTCCTTTTTTGCGGCGATCTGCTTCGGCAAATCTTCGCCGAGCGCGCGATAGTAGGCGGTCTGATCCGCAGCCCAGATGAGTTGACGGTAGCCGATTTCGCTGCCGTTTGCGAACGTAACCACGTGTGCGACGGTATCGATCTTCACCGCTTCATGGCTGGTACGGATCTCGCCACCGTGGGCGGTGATGTAGTTTACCAGCTGAGCGGGCAATTGAATCGTGCCGCCGATTGGATAGCGATAGTCCAGATACAGCCCGAAATAGCTCAGCGCAAAAAACGTCGGCGTGTCGGCAAAGAAGTGCTGACAGATCATGTCGATGAGTTCCTGATTCTGCGTGAACTTGCGCAAATACTGCTGCACAGGCTGATCGAGCTTGCTGGCTTTCTTGATGTTGACGGAATATTTCAACAACCAAGGCAAGAGCGTTTTCATCAGGTATTTGGGGTCTTTGAGCTCACCTTCCAGAAACAGCGGGTTCTCGATGCCGTAGAGCACATCCATATACCGCATGACCTTGACAACCTCGGCCATAATGTCGTCGATGGCGGCGCTCTCCTGCGGGAAGAACGACTTGTACAGATCCGCGTATTCCGCGAGGCTGTCTTCGCCCGTAAGGCGAACGCTGCGATCAGCAATACCGATCGTAACAGGGTTTTTGACGAACTCGATCGGAAGATCGAGTGAACGAAGCAGCGGAGAGATGACGCCGGAATCCTCCAGCGCGCGGATGCCCGCGTCGAAGGAGAATCCGTTGTATGTAAACGTGTCGACCAGCCCGCCCGTCTTCTCCGCGCGCTCGCAAACGAGGGTGGATTGTCCGGCCTTGGCGCAATACGCTGCCGCGGTCAAGCCCGCAACGCCTCCGCCTACGATAAGTACTTCATATGGTTCGCCCGATTTCATCATTCGTTTCTCCTGATCGTCTATTTCAAATAATTATGTTTTATTTATATTGCGATATGGTTTGGTCGGTGCTATGCCTGCGCTTTTTTCTGACCGAACGATTTCACGATCAGTAGGACGATCACCGCGACAAACGCAGCAAGCAGGACGATCAGCGTCGTGATGACGTTTCCGTACATCCCTGCAAAGCCCGCGGGAGAGAGGTGGTTACTCAGAATATTGCCGTATGCCCAGATGAACACCAGAAGATAGGGGATATCGCGAAACCGCAGCGCGGTTGCAATCCCGATGGCGGCGCCGACGAGCAGGATGATCATCGTCCACGCGGCCTCGCTGATGCCAAGCCCGCCAAAGCCGGAGCCGACGAGCAGCGCGGTTGCCCCCGCGATGGTCGCGATGGTCACCCAGCCGAAATAGACCGAGAACGGCAGGCGAACAAGCCATTTCTCCTTCACGGAGAGCGGCTCCTGCGCGTGAATGATCAGGCGCATCCCGATCAAGGTCAGCAAAAACAGCGCGAGCAGGCCGAACGAAACGACGAGCAGACCATAATGCCACGCGATGACCCAGCTTAAGTTGAGCACGCTGGTGAGGATGAAGACGATACCCGTGCGGGTGAGGAGCGTTTCGTTGACCGCCTCGTCTTTGCGGCGAAACAGCCCGAATTGATAGAGCGTATAAGCGATGACGAGAATGTAGATCACGCCCCAGATGGCAAACGTCAGCGGCGCAGGAACGAACAAATTTGGATAACGGTCGGAGACTTCTTTGGGTGTCACGCCGTTGATCGGCAGGATAGAGGAGAGCGCGTTGACGGTGAGCATCGCAATCAGCGCGAGGAGAATGAGCCACTTCAATACTTTGGATACTTTTTGCGATTCCATTTGTGTAAGCCTCCCTTTCTTAAGTTAGCTTCGTATTTTAGTTTGTGAGTCGGTCGGTTCTAAAGTGTGAAGAAGTACGAACCCAACAGATAGTCCTGCTTGTAGTTCACCGAGAGGCGGTAGAGCAGGCGCTTGACTTGCTCCAACGGCGTTGCACCGCGTAGGTAGCCGTCTCGCAACGTTTGATACTTTCGCGTCTCCGCCGGGGTTGCCTGATCGGAAAAATATCCCCAGACGTGCTCCAGCGCGTTGAGCGCGCGGCCTTTGTCCTCCGGCAGAGAAAGCGCACGCTCCACTGTTTGATAGAACTTGAGCTCGTTGTCGCCCTGTTTGTCCTTGAGCAGCTCGCGGATGAACTGATAATCGTTCGGCGAGCGCTCCAGCACGCTGTATTTATAGCGTCCCCACTCGGTTTCCAGCAGGCGCTGGTCCGGCGGCGTGGTGCAGAGCATGCATTTCACCGCGGAGCGGTTCTTGTCCTTCACTTCCAACATAATATCCTGCTTTTCATCCGGCAGACTGTGACAATAGTCCAAAAACGGGTCGATTGCGATGCTTTCGGAGTGCGCGCCGCGCGTCTTTGTCGGGCTCTGCTGGGAATAGTGCGTTTTTTGCGCGCCGTCTTTTTCGCGCCAGGTCTCGCGGCACAGATCGATCCAATAGGCGTCACTCTTTGTCGCGTCCGCGGGGTTGATTGCGTTGTGCAGGTTGTCGTAAACCGCGGGTGCGCCGATTTGGTTGCATAGCTTCAGCACTTCTGCAATGTGAAATATACTGCCGTCGTTTTCCAAAATCAGGCGCTTGGTGATTGTTTGCGGCAAATCGCGATAGACCTGAGCAAACCGTGCGAGGGCGGCGGCGGGTTCGCCGTATTTTCCGCCGACGTGGAGTATGATCTTGTGCGTGGCGTCCAGCCTGAGCGCATCAAGAAACCGCGCATGATAGGACAGGTCTTCGATGGCGCGATTGACTACCCCCGCATCCGGCGAATTGAGCACGGTGTACTGTCCGGGGTGCATGGAGACACGCATATGGCTCGTTTTGATTTTTTCAGCGATGGCGGATAGACGATCAGCGTGCTCAATATCCCACGGCAGCTCGTTAGCCCGGCTGGAGCCGAAGGGAACGATATCGGAGCTGATGCGGAAAAACGAAATATTGTTTGTAATGTTATAATCGATCATATGCTCCAGCGCGGCGAAGTTCCCGCCCGCAAGAGAAAGCAGCCGCTCGGGAGAGGCGGTCTTGAGCGTACAGGTTCTGAGCTGCGCACCCTCGAGTGCGACAGCTAGGCATGCATAGCCTATGCGCATATACAGGAGTCCTTTTCACGCAATTCGGTTGTAAGACGTAAATAATCGATATCGTTATCATTATATGATACTGCACCCCTCTGCGCAACAGGGATGTGGCAGCGCGCGAACGCGAGATATCCATTTTGCATCACATATGGTACAATCACAGAAAAAAGAACGAAACGGAGCAGGTCAATGCGTTTTCTGGATTCAGAGCTGGTCGAGGAGAAAATTTCCTCGGAGGAGATATTCAACGGAAAGATCGTGCATCTTTTTCGTGACACCGTGCGCCTGCCAAACGGCAAACCCGCGACGCGCGAGGTGATGCGCCATCCGGGTGCGGCTGCCGTCGTTCCGGTGACACAAGACGGAAACGTGATCCTCGTGCGCCAATATCGCTATCCGTTTGCGCAGGTTATGCTCGAAATCCCCGCGGGCAAGCTCGACCCAGGCGAGGATCCGCTGGTCTGCGCGCGGCGGGAGTTGCTCGAGGAGACAGGCTATGAGGCGGCGGAATTTGTGTCTCTTGGCGTGTTTTACCCGTCTGTTGCGGTTCTGGACGAGAAAATCTACCTATATATTGCAAAAGGGCTGACGTTTCGCGCGGCAAACCCGGATGCGGATGAGTTTTTGAATGTGGAGCAGCGTCCGCTGGACGAGCTGGTTGAGGAGATTATGGCTGGAGGCGTGCCGGACGGCAAAACGCAGGCCGCGATTCTCAAGGCATGGTATCTTCTGCACGCGCAGAAATAACCGATCGAAGCAAAAACAATATCGAAATATAAACAAGAGGTTGCCAGAAACGGCAACCCCTTTTTGTGCGAGAGCACGGGCGGATATCATCCGCCCGCATAAAAAACGCTTATTCTCCTTCGTTCTCCTCCGGCGTAATCACGCAGTATTTGCCTTCATAGGGCTTTGTTTTGAGCTTGCCCTTCTTGATCAGCACCAGCAGCAGTATGCCGACCAGCACCAGAACGGCGGACAAAACCTGTGAAATCCGGACGGAGCCGAACAGGTATAAACTGTCCGTTCGCAAGCCTTCGATGACCGTGCGGGCAATGCCGTAGCCGATGAAATACGTTGCAAGCAGCGTACCGTCCTTAACGCCCTTTCGCCCGAGCAAGAGGGTCACCACAAGCAGAATCGTGTTGCAGAAGCTCTCGTAAAAGAACGTTGCCTGATGCCACTCGCCGAGGGATTCGATATACACCGCGAGCGGGAAAAACTGTAGACTCGGGGTGGTGACCAGCGCGCCGAACGCCTCCTGATTGATAAAGTTGCCCCAGCGGCCGATTGCCTGACCCAGAATCAAGCTCGGAATCACAAGGTCAATGAGCTTGAGGAACGGAAACTTCGCAGCCTTGGAGAAGATGAACGCCGCCAGAAATCCGCCGATGACCGCGCCGTAGATGGCAAGGCCGCCGGTGTTGATCGCGATGATCAACTCCGGATTTGCCGCGAAATAGTCCCACTCAAACGCGACATAGTAGGCGCGCGCGCCAATGATGGCGAGCGGAACGGCAAGCAGGATAAAGTCCAGCAGTAAGTCGGAAGACCAACCGCGCCTGCGCGCGCGCAAGGTACCCAGTATGATGCCCAGCATAAGCCCGCTGGCGATGATCACGCCATACCAGGCGATGTTGAGCCCCTGAATACCGAATAGATTTAAAACAGCGAATCGATCCATCGCAATAACCTCTTTTCCTGTGGTGACCGCCAAGAGTAAACCGGACGGCACATTTATTGTACCAATTTGTTTTCCCGACCGCAAGCAAGGGAGCAGGTGGGCACCGTACAAAGCACAGGGATCAACCAAATTTTACACACATGCGACCAATGAAACCGCAAGGGAAAAAGTCTAATCATTAAATTGCCGATACTATTTACAAGAATCACTTTTCGGAAGCAAATGATCTTCCAGCATGCCAAATCGAATGAGGCAGGCGATGTATTCCGCGACGCAATAGAAATTCTCAAGATCATCTTCGTTCAGTCCGCGGTGGGCGTAGAGCTCGTCCCAGAGCAGACTGCTGCCCTCCACAAGGAAGTAGCCGCTGACCAAATCGATACCCACGATAATGTCACAGCCGGAGAAGACCGCATCCTGCGCGCGATAGAGTGCCAGTCCGCTGCCGACAGGTTCAATTGCGCAGCAGACGGGTTCCGGCTGTTCACCCGCCGGCAAAAGGCTTGCGAAGCATTCGTTATTCAGGATATTGCCTATCACCACCTGATCCGCGCGTTTGTCTTCCATCATAAGCAGCGGATAGCGCGACTCCAGATAGGCGTAAAGAGCCGCGCCGGAGATGCGGTTTGGTTTCAGTCGTGGTTTGTATTCGGCAAAGACGCGCTTCCAGCGGGCGATGTCCTCTTGCGTTGCTTGCGTTGTTTGCATGATTGTGTTCCTTTGCAATTGTGTTTTATTGAAGATAGTATATCGCAAACCGTGCGTGTTGCGCGCAACTGATTTACTCGATTTTCGCCGTTTCCCAGCAAAAGCGAGTGCGAAATGTGTCAAAATGTGGCAGTGTTGTAAAAACCAACTCCAGTTTATATTCTGTTAATGATTACGGTATACAATACACAAATCATTTGGTTTGCCGTCTATTATCAGACGATGGTCGCACATTCGGGCGAATGGCTGACTGCGTCGATCTGGTTGGTTCGGCGGATTGAGTAAAAAATTTGATCCTGATTGGGAGGAAGATAGATGACCCCGTATGTGGTCTTTGAGAATGTAGGCAAGACCTACGACACCGAGGGCGTAAGAGTTGACGCCCTGCACGACGTGAGCTTTGAGATAGGCGAAGGTGAGGTTTGCATCATCGTTGGTCAGTCCGGCGCGGGCAAGACGACGCTATTAAACATCCTCGGCGGCATGGACACACTCTCTGCCGGAAAAGTGTTTCTCGGCGGCGAAGAAATCTCCGGCTACAACCGCCGCCAACTCACGCGCTATCGCAGGGAAGACGTCGGCTTCGTGTTTCAGTTTTATAATCTAATACCAAACCTCACCGCGCTGGAAAACGTCGAGATGGCGACCGAGCTTGCCAAGGCGCCGTTTTCAGCCAAGCAGGTGCTACAAGACGTGGGGCTGAGCGAACGCATGCAGAATTTTCCCGCGCAATTGTCCGGCGGGGAGCAGCAGCGCGTTGCCATTGCGCGCGCGCTTGCAAAAAACCCGAAGCTGTTGCTTTGCGACGAACCGACGGGCGCGCTGGACGACACGACGGGCAAGCAGGTATTGAAGATTTTACAGGATCTCAGCCGCGAAAAAGGCATGACCGTGGTCATCATCACACACAACAGCGCGATTGCCGATATGGCAGACCGTGTGGTCAAGGTCAAGAGTGGAACGGTCTCCTCCGTGCGCATCAACGAGACGGTGAAACCCATCGAGGAGATTGAATGGTAACGCGCACAAAAAAAGCATGGAATAAAAATCAGCGGCGCGAGGTGCTCAAAACCCTCGGCCGGTTTGTTTCGATACTCGCGATCGTCTCACTCGGTGTCGGCCTGTTTTCCGGGCTGAAGGTCACCAAGAACGCAATGATCGACACGGCGGACGCATACCTTAGCGAATACGCCATGTACGACGAAAAGGTCATGACCACCATCGGCATTGACGAGACGGAAGTCTCCGCCATCGCCGCGATGGACGGTGTATCCGTAGCGGAGGGCTCGGTGAGCATGGACGTGCTTGCCACGCTGGACAGCGGGGCCTCCTATGTGCTCGCCGTACACACGATTACAAACGATGTCAACCGTCTGAAGGTCACTTCGGGGCGTATGCCGGTTGCGGACAACGAGTGCCTCGGCGACGCGCGCATGCTGCCCAAGAGCGCCATCGGCACGCGGTTTTATGTATCCGACCAGAACGATCAGGAAACCATAGACGCGTTCACGCACGACGCCTATACCATCGTGGGGCTGACCGATTCGACCACGTATCTCAACATGGAGCGCGGCACGAGCAAGCTCGCCGGAGGTAAGATCACGGCGTTCGTCTACCTACCCGCGGGCGGCTTGCAGACGGAGTATTTTACGGAGCTTTACGTGAAGTTTTCCGACGCGACGGGGAAGATTTTCACCGATGCGTATGACGACGCTGTAACAAGCATGGAAGACCCGCTCAAGGCCAAGATGGAGCTGCTTGCGGATGCGAGATACAGCGACATCGTGAGCGACGCGCAGGCAGAGATTGACGACGCAGAGCAGTCTTACCAGGAAGGCTTGGACGAATACAACACCGAGAAAGCCAAGGCGGAGCAGGAGCTCAGCGATGCTGAGGACGAGCTTGCCGACGCGAAGAAAAAGATTGACGACGGCTGGAGTGCGATTCACGACAACGAGGACGCGCTCTCCGACGCGCAGGCGCAATATGAGAGCGGACTTGCCGCCTACAATCAGGGGTTGAGCGATTACCAGGTTGCACGTACCGATGCGTTTAACCAACTCGACGCAAGTCAGGCGACGCTGGACGCGCAACGCGCGCAGTTAACCGCCGCGCTGGATGCGGCAACCCTCGCCGGAGACACCGCGCAGATCGCCTATCTACAGGAACAATTGGCGGCGCTGGACACCGCACAAGGTCAGCTTGACGCGCAGCGGCAGACGGCCACGCAACTCTTTGACGGCACACTGGCACAGCTGAACGCATCAAAAGCGCAGCTCGATGCGGCAAAGCAGCAGATTGACGACGGCAAAGCGGCGCTTTCGCAGGGCAAAGACGCGCTCAATTCCGCAGAAGAACAATACAAAGATGGCTATGCGGACTATCTCGACGGCAAAGCGGAGGCGGACAAAAAGCTCGCCGACGCGGCAAAGGAGCTCGACGACGGGCGCAAGGAGATTGACGACGCGCAGGTGGAGCTAAACAAGCTCAAACCCCCGAGCGTCTATCTGCTCAACCGCGATTCGAACGCAGGCTATGTCAACTTCGAAAACGATTCCTCCATCGTCAACGGCATCTCCAAAGTGTTTCCGGTGTTCTTCTTTCTGGTTGCGGCGCTCGTGACCATGACGACGATGACGAGAATGGTGGAGGAGCAGCGCACACAGATCGGTACCCTCAAGGCGCTGGGCTACGGCGGCACAACCATCGCGTGGAAATACATCTCCTATGCGGGCGGCGCGGCGCTGGTCGGCGGGCTGATCGGCTTCTTTGGCGGCAGCTGGCTCTTCCCGTGGGTGATCTGGCAGGCATACGGCATGCTCTACGGCTTTGCGCCGATTCTCTATACGTTGGATTGGTCGCTCTTTGCGCTTGCGCTGTCGGTGACGATGATCTGCTCCGCCGGGGTAACCTTCCTGACCTGCCGCGCGGAATTGCGGCTTATGCCCGCGGAACTCATGCGCCCCAAAGCGCCCAAAGAAGGCAAGCGCGTGTTTCTGGAACGGATCGGGTTCCTTTGGAAACGCCTTGGGTTCATGGTGAAAATCTCGCTTCGAAACGTATTTCGCTATACCAAGCGGCTGATCATGATGGTGCTCGGCATCGGCGGGTGTACCGCGTTGCTCGTCACCGGCTTTGGCATTCGGGATTCCATCGCAAACATCGCGGCGGATCAGTTTGACAACATCATGACCTACGATTTTGCAATCGTCTTTGACGAACCCAAGAACGAGACGCAGCAAGCGGTGTTTACCGAGGATACCAGGGACATCCTTGCCGCCAGCGTGTTTGTCAGCACGGATACGCTCTCTGCCTACACAAAGGAAGGCTTAAAGGACGTCAATGTCATCGCAACGGGAGATCCCGATATCTCCTCACTCATCGACATGCATTATAGCGGCCAGCAGCTTGACTTTCCGCCGGACGGCAGCGTTGCCATCAGCGACAAGCTCGCGCGCATCGCAGGCGTTTCGGTTGGCGACAGCATTCGCGTCAAGGTGGACGACACGCACGAGGCCAATCTCACGGTGAGCGCGGTATTCGAAAACTACGTCTACCACTATATGCTCATGACGCCCGCGACATATGAATCAACGTTCGGGAAAGCCTGTGAGTATGAAGCGGCGCTGGCGGATTCCGCGATTGAGGACCAGCACGCCGTGGCGGCAACCATCATGGATGAGCACGGCGCGGCGAACGTCAGCGTAACGACGGATATTCAGGATCGCGTCAACAGCATGATGCAGAGTCTGAACCTCGTGATCTTCGTGATCATCGTCTGCGCGGGCGCGCTGGCGTTTGTGGTGCTCTTTAACCTGAGCAACATCAACATCACCGAGCGCATCCGCGAAATCGCGACCATCAAGGTGCTTGGGTTTTATGCGCCGGAGGTGGGAGCGTATGTCTTCCGCGAAAATCTGGTGCTGACGCTGCTGGGCGCGATTGTGGGCATCCCGCTTGGTATCTGGCTGCACGGGTTCGTGATGGGTCAGCTGAGCTTTGACATGGTGAGCTTCCATGTGGTGATTAAACCCCTGAGCTATATCCTCTCGGTGGCGATGACGTTCCTGTTTGCCTTCGGGGTAGACCTCGTCATGCGCCCAAGGCTTGCCAAGATCAACATGGTCGAGTCGCTAAAAGCCATCGAGTAACCTGATTGATTTACAATCGATAGATGCAAAAAAACGAGCCGCGCGATGCGCGGCTCGTTTGTGTTTCTAGCGTTAGTCCCGATCCAGCATGCCCTTGCCGTCCAAGATGCGGGGAATGTATTTTTCGATGCGAGCGCTGCGGGTTTTGGATTGTTTCCCGTCCGCAAAATAGAGCAGAAACGCCCGTTGCCGCCCCGGTGTAAGAGAATAGAACGCAAGCTTGATCTCCGGGGAATCGTCCAGCACCCGCTGAAACTCCTCCGGCATGTCGGCATGCATGGGTTGAAACTCGATTTCCAGCCCCGCGTCCTCGATTGCCACCGCCTCCGCGATATATGCGCGAATGGTTTCCGCTAAGGAGCGCACCTCGTCCGCGTTTGCGAATTTTTTCATACGCATCGCCTGTGAACGTTCGCCGGGCGCGACGAGAATCTGCCGCTCGTCCTTGAGCAGCGCGCCTTTGAAGAAGCCGATGGCGCACGAATCTTTGTACTCGAACAGGATTGCGGTGTTCTCGCCGTTGTGCGTATAGGTTGGCTTGCCCCATTTATAATCCTCTGTCAGCCCGCCAAAGAGCAACAGCTCCCGCAGGAGCGAAAGCGGCTCCGCCCAGCGCGCGCCTGACTGAAAAGATGCTTCTATCTTATTGGTTTTATCAGATGATTCCATGAATTGTTCCTCCCAATATCATTCGATATCACAATAATCAAAATATGCGTGCATTACCGTGATTTTCGTACACAAAACGGGAAAAATCAAGCGAAAAGAACTACCGCAACAGGCTTTTTTCTACCATTGCGGTGAATTCTGTGAGCCTGCGTTCGTTGAGATGATACAACAGCTTTGCGCCCTGTTTTTCGATGGTGACAAGACCCGCGTTCGCCAGCTCGCTCATGTGGTGCGAAATGGTGCCGGGGGATAGCTCGGTCACGGCGGCAAGCTCCTGCCCGTATTGCGGATGCTCCCGCAGGGTAACGAGAATTTGCAGACGCTTCTTATCGTCCAGCGCGTGCAGCAGGTTGGCGAGCGACTCTAGATCCGTCTTGCCCGTGCGCGCGCTACGCGTAAATTCGTCGACCAATATGCCGTAGTTGATGATGGTGCATTCTTCCGTGCCGAGGTATTCAGCGCATAGGATGTTGGAATGCACCGCGACGGTCGTAAACAGCATGACCAGCGGATACACGTCCGCGCGCCGACAGTCGAGGCGGATGCCTTCGGCTGCGAGCTGGTCAAAGAACGCCTCTTCACTCGGCAGCGCGCGCCAGGAAGCGAGTGCCTGCTCTGCATACGGCTCCAGTAAGCTTGCTTTCTCGCGCACCAACGTATCCGCCTGATCCAGCAGAAGATTGATGCGCGCGTCGTAGATATCAAACCGGATGACGGCATCGGTGAACAGGAGCTTTGCCGGATCGGACAAGGGCAATTGCTGTGCGTATGCCATCAGATCGGAAACGCCGACGCGGCCAAACATCGGCTCGCCCGCCTCGTCGGAAAGGCAAAGCGCTATGCGGAGGTTGAGGTCTTGCACGCGTTCGTCGCCAAGATTGTACCGTAGCTGACGAACGAGATCGTAGAGGTTCGTCTCCATGCCGTCAGGGATACCGAACAAAGCGATCAGCTCCTGCTCCTCGCAGACCAGATTTACCTTCACGTGCTCGTAGACCTCCAGCATGCCGGAAAAACGGGAGTGATCGACGTTGTACTTTTTGCAGTAATGCTCGATCGTCGTACGCATATCGCCGGAGTGCTCGTCGTCCCCGCGGTAGGCGAGACGGGTGAGCACAGCCGCCGCTTCAAAGCGTGTATCGAGCGGATGAAACTTCAGATGTTCCATATTATCCTCCTAAAACGGGTCGAAAATCTGTTGTGGAGAAGCGTTTTGTCTCAAAAATCAGTATTGCAGGTAACAAAGAAGGCGAGCAAAGCTTACAGCGCGTCGAGGCTTTTCACCCGCGTGAGCAGCAGATACAGCCCGATGCTCAACACGCCGGACGCGAGAATTGCCACCGGCACGGGCATAACCGCGGCGAGCGCGGAGCAGATGAAGCTGCCGATTGGCATCGAGCAGACGATCAGCGCTGTGGAGATGCCGGAAAGCCGCGCCATGAACTCGATCGGAATCAGGCGCAGAAATGCTGCGTTGTATACGACGTTGATGATGCCCGCGCCAAAACCCATGAGCAGGCAGGAGAACAGCACCACGCCGTATTGCAGCAGCTTCGGCGTGAGATATCCGCCAAGCGCGAATGCGCAGAGCGCAACGCCTTCGATGATACCGAAGAGGATCAGTTGTGTTTTGCCGGATATTTTCTTGATCTTGGGTGCGACGAACGAACCCAACCCGAGCGAAAGCACAAGCACGATATTGAGTAGCGAGAGCGTCTCCGCGCCGCCTTTGAGATAGTCCGCGATGAAGGGCGCGGCGTATGCGTTGAGCGGCACAAACAGGAAGTTCATCAGCGCACCGATGAACAGCAGGATGACCAGCACGCGCGAGGTTTTCATCAGCGACAGTCCTTCGAGGAAACTCTTTGCGGTCGATTTCAGGCTGACTTTTTCTTCCGGCAGGTTTTCTTTCACGCGGATAAAACCGATGATCAGCGCAGAGAGCAGGAACGTCGCCGCGTCGATGAGCAGCGCACCCTGACAACCCAGCAGCGCGACCACGCCACCCGCCAGCGCGAGGCCGATGAGCTCGGTCACGCGGCTTGCGGTCTGGTTGAGCGCGGAGCCAACCTTGTACAACTCCGGCTGGAGCAGCAGCGGCACGATGGCAGAGCCCGCCGGGGAGCGGAACGCTTCCAGCGAGGAGATGAGCAGCATGATGCCCGTGAGCAGCGCTGGGGTGAGGTGGCCTGTCACATAGACGACGGCGGTGAGGGCGACGACAAGCCCGCGCGCAATGTCAAACAGCACCATGACGCGCTTCTTGGAAAGATGCTCTACCATCGCGCCCGTGAACGGCTGCAGCAGGATCGTCGGGATGTAGTTTAGCCCGAGAATCAGCGCCATGAGCGCCGCGCTGTGCGTGATCTCATACATCAGCCACGCGATGGCGATGCCGTCGATGGCGTCCCCGAACCGGTTGATGACATTTGCAGCAATCAGCTTGAGGTATTCTTTTTGTGTTTCGAGCGGGCGGTAGCTGGTGACTTCGCTTTCCATTACTCTGTTCCTCACAATGATGTTTTTTCCAAATGATCAAACGAATCAGCAATATAGTTTGACGATGACGAAACTCATCGTTTCACGAGCGTCGAATAAAGAATATCATAAAACGCATCAATGTCAACGAAATAGTTTGATAGAAATCGAATAATCACACAACCATTTGTTGATCAGCGTCAAAAACAGCGCAACCAACGCTCAACTTTGCCTGCAACCGGACAATTTTCAAGAATCGTTTACAAGAGCGTGTTGGAGTGTTCACACTTGCGCTATTGTAGACGCGCCAAAGAGCCGATAGAATGAATCTAGCATCCGTTTTCACTCGAACTCATCTATACATTATATTGGAGGCGCTTATGATGAATACGCCGACCCCGATTGACGGAACGCTGCGCAAATTCGCGCTGCGGATTCCGCCTGTGATTTCGCAATGCAGCGGGATTACGATCTTTGGCAAGCTCTATCGTTCCATCGTGTTTTCAACCGATCTGGCCATCATCCGCAACGTCAACGCGGACGCAATCATGGCGGTGTACCCCTTTACGCCGCAGCCGGTGATCACGCAGGCAATCGTCTCCGCTTCGGACATCCCCGTGTTTGCGGGCGTCGGCGGCGGACTCACGCAGGGCAAGCGCGTGATTCACATGGCATCCTATGCCGAGATGCAGGGCGCCATCGGCGTTGTAGTCAACGCGCCGACCAAGAACGAGGTGATCCGCGAGCTTGCGGACACCATCGACATCCCTGTGATTGTCACCGTTGCGCGGGAGGACACGGACATCCTTGCGCGTGTGGAGGCGGGAGCCGCGATTGTGAATGTCTCCGCCGCGTCCGAGACGGCAACCATCGTGCGAAAGATTCGCGCCGCGTTTCCCGATCTGCCGATCATCGCAACGGGCGGACCGACGGAGGAGACCATCCGCGAGACCATCGAAGCGGGCGCAAATGCGATCACCTGGACTGCACCCTCCAGCGCGGAGATCTTCAAGAGCATCATGGCAGCCTATCGCGCGGGGGAATCACACCCGTAACTGCAACAAACAAACCAGAGCCGGAGCAAAACAAAAGACACGCAGATTGGTTTCTGCGTGTCTCTTTTTGATCCGCCGTTAAAAGGCGTTTGCCAGGTCGAATTCTTTTTCTTTGAAGTGGCGGTCGCTGTAAAAACGGTCGGTATAAGGCGAGTAGGTGGCAACGTGTATGTTGCGTGTTGCTGTGTCAAACGTAAGGATGCGAAGCTGTCCGCTGCCGTAGCGCGGGTATTCCTGATAGTTATAGAGCATCGCGTGAACCTGACGATCCATCGTCCCGTCGCCGTCGTCGTCAAACTCCTCCATGAGGTACCCGCTGCCGCGGATATGTCCGGCGAGCACGAGGCGAACGTTCGGGTTTGTCGCGACGATCTGATCCCGTATTTCGTCTCCCTGATAGGAGAGGCCGTCGCTTGCATTGAGGTAGGAATGCATCAGCAGGATCGCAACACTGTCCGGATGCGCGCGCAGCACCTTGTTGATCCACACCGTGGAGGACACATCCGCGCCCCAACCCGCGCCGATGAGCAGAAAATCCACGCCGCCAGCCGAAAACTCCGCATAGAGTGCCTGTCCGCCCATGAACTTCTGCTCCGCAGGAAGATCCGTGATGAACGGTAGCTCCAAGTATGCGCTGTATTCCTGCCGCTTAACACCGATGTCGTGATTGCCCGCAATGGTCAGGTATGGAATCTTGCCGTAGAAATAGTCGCTCATGATATGGAAACTGTCCCATTGCTTTTGCATGTAGCCGTTGTCCACCATGTCGCCCGTCTGGACGATGTAGCGGATATCGAGTGGTTCTTCCTGTGCCGCGATCCATTCGCCCATCGCCTTGAACACCTTGTTGTCCTTGTTGTATGCGATGGTCTGCGTATCGGAAAGCCAGATGATGGTGAACGTCTCCGGCTTGGGTGTGGCAGTGGGGGCAGGCGTTGCAGAAGGCTGCACGGGCGTGCCGGAGGCAGTCGGCGTCGGCGAAAGAACCTCGTTGGATTCGATGATGCCCGGGCACCAGATGCCGGAAAAGATGACGACAAAAATTAAAATCAGTGCAAGCGTGATGAATAGTCGTAAGGCGCGCGAGCCCGGAGAAGACCTTGGTGATAATTGCATGAAACACTCCGTATCCAAATGATCGGTTCGCCGATATCGCATGCGACGGATTCTGTGATTGTACGTAGGATACAAAAAACACGATAGTCGACGAAGTCCTATCTCAATTGTAGGCGAGTTTCAACAGTAAGGCAAGTTAATCGCCAGAAAGCCACATTTGTTTAACAGCACATTCATGTGTCGTTAATATTCGCTTGGGATGCGCGGCAAAGATCGAAAGAAATGCCTACTCCGGTTTGCGGTAGCCGTTGAACCACGCGCGCTCAGAGAACGCCTGTTTCTTTGGGCTGCGGGTGGGCTCTGCGGCGATACCGATTGGCAGATAGCAGACCAGATCATACTCCTCAGGCACGCCGAGCACATTTGCCATCTTGCGGCCGATGTTGTCCGCGTCCGTGACCTGCCCTTCAACCCAGCAGCTCTCGTAGCCGAGGGAGACGGCGGCAAGCAGGATGTTCTCGATTGCGGCGGCGTAGTCCTGCACAAAATAGGTGCGGTCGCGGTAGGCGATAATGCGGCGCGTGAGCACGAGAATCATCGCGGGCGCGGTTCGCCCGATGTGCGTTTCGGTGAGGTCGTTGAGCTGACGCAGGAGGTCGGGATCGTCCACGGCGATCAGGCTCGTGGTCTGCTTGTTGCAGCCGGAGGGCGCGGCTAGCCCCGCCTCCAGCAGTTGCCGGAGGTGTTCGCGCGGGACGGGGGTGGGGGTGTATTTGCCGCGGTAGCTGGTGCGGGTGAGGATGGAGGTGAGTGTGTGCATGGGGGTGGCTCCTAACTTTGAAATTTTAAGATCCAATTATCATAATCGATAGTGCGATCAACATATTTGTTATGACAACAACTATTACTGGAGTTTAAGACAAATACATAAAAAATTGCTTTCATTTTGATAAAGGCATAGGAATTTTTCTAATAAGGTCATTTAAACATTAGGTTTACTATTAATATTCCTACTATGCATGCGATTTCGTTTATTGTATAATACAATAAATATGTGTTTAGAAAAAGGTATTCGGATGAGATCGACTGTATTCTTTATAAAAAAACAAAAAAAGATAACTCCAGTTTTAATCATCGCAAATAAGAATAAACAGCTTAATAAAGAAAAAAAGAAAGAAGATGAAAACTGCGAGTTACCATGCGCTGAAATGGCATTGCAAGTAGTTTTGAATGAATATAATATAACTTTCGATACAAGCAACGCATTAGCAACAAGAGGAGGAGTTCTATTATCTGCTCTACTTGCTGCATTCATTTTATCTTTAACATATATTAGTTTTGATAAGATGATTTTACCTACTGTGCTTCTAAAATCAAATCCGCTATTCTATCTGTTGAATTTTTTAGTCTTTGCTTATGTTGCATGTAGTATTTTGTCATTTATATCATTAATCCAATCTACAAACACATCAACTTTTCAGGGGGTGAATTGTGAGGATATTGACGATAAAAAGTATTTGTCATATCCCAAGGATAAAATTGCAGCTTCAATTATATCAGCACTTACAAATAACATGAAAACGAATGATAAGAACAACTTGAGACGTGCTCGTAAATACAGAATTGGTGCCTGGCTAGGAGCGAGTTCTGTAGCGATTTTTATAATTGTAGTTGTTCTTCAAAAAACACTATTACCTTAAATTGAAGATTGGAGGCGCAAATGGAAGACGATAATCGTAGAGGCCAAAGAGGCAGAGATAATTCTGACAGAAATCCAAGTACAACTTACAGAAATGATGAAGATGGTGGTGGTGAACCGAGGACGGGTAGTAGACCTGTCCCATCTGTCACACCATCAGGCAATGAATATAGCAAGAAATCTTCTGATGACAATTCAAATTAGGGGCTTTAGTAATTTCAGGTTGCACAGTTTAACTTGATAACAAGAACCAGCTTGCGCTAAGTGAGCTGGTTCTTAAATACCTTCAGGCTTTAATTTACATGCGGGTAAATGTTCTCTCCCTCCGTTGCTTTCCAACCCCCATTATGTTAAACTCTCCGAAACGAAAGTAACTATTTATGAATGGAGTCTGTATTATCATGCATGCCATCGTCACCGTCATCGGCCAAGACCGCGTGGGCATCATCGCGGGAATCTGCGTCGCCCTCGCCGGAATCAACGTCAACGTCCTCGACATCTCCCAAACCATCCTCGGCGGCATGTTTACCATGGTCATGCTCGTGGATATCAAGGAAGCGAGCGTTCCCTTTGGCGACATCTCCAACGTTCTGGACGCGGAGGGCGAGCGCCTCGGCATGACGATTCGCATTCAGCGGGAAGATATCTTCAACGCCATGCACCGGATTTAAGGGGGCAGAGCGATGATCGACCTGCACGAAATATTTGAAACCCAACACATGATCGACCGCCAGCACCTCGATATCCGCACCATCACGATGGGGATTTCGCTGCGCGACTGCGCCGATCCAGATCCCAAGCGCGCCACGCAGAAGATCTACGACAAGATCACCCGCTCGGCGGAACGTCTTGTTCCCGTCGGCGAAGAGATCGAACGCGAGATGGGCATCCCCATCGTCAACAAGCGCATTTCGGTGACACCCATGGCGCTGGTTGCGGAGGCAAGCGACACGGAGGATTATGTGCCGTTCGCGCTGGCGATGGATCGCGCGGCAAAGGAATGCGGCGTGAACTTCATCGGCGGGTATTCCGCGCTGGTGCAAAAAGGCTTTACGCGCGGGGACATGCGGCTGATTCGCTCGATTCCCGAAGCGCTGGCGGTCACGCAATTCGTGTGTTCTTCCATCAACGTCGCCTCCACGCGCGCGGGCATCAACATGGACGCCGTGCGCCTCATGGGCGAGATCATCAAGGCAACCGCCGCGCGCACCGCCGATCAGGACGGCCTCGGCTGCGCCAAGCTCGTCGTGTTCTGCAACGCCGTTGAAGACAATCCCTTTATGGCGGGCGCGTTCCACGGGGTTGGCGAGGCGGAGTGCGTCATCAACGTTGGCGTCAGCGGCCCCGGCGTGGTCTATCATGCGCTCAAGGACGTGAAGGGCCAACCCATCGACGTGGTGGCCGAGATGGTCAAGAAGACCGCGTTCAAGGTCACGCGCATGGGGCAGCTCATCGCGCGGGAGGCTTCCACGCGCCTCGGTGTGCCGTTTGGCATCGTCGACCTCAGCCTTGCGCCCACACCCGCGCAGGGGGATTCCGTCGCGCGCATCCTCGAGGAGATGGGGCTGGAGCGCTGCGGCACGCACGGCACGACAGCCGCGCTCGCGCTGCTCAACGACGCGGTGAAAAAAGGCGGCGTGATGGCGAGTTCGCAGGTTGGCGGACTTTCCGGCGCGTTTATTCCGGTTTCGGAGGACGAGGGCATGATCGCCGCCGCGCTGGCGGGCACGCTGACCATCGACAAGCTGGAGGCGATGACCTGCGTGTGTTCGGTGGGGCTGGACATGATCGCCGTTCCCGGGGACACACCCGCGGAGACGATCGCCGCGATCATCGCGGACGAAGCCGCCATCGGCATGATCAACAACAAGACAACCGCCGTGCGGATTATTCCCGCGCCAGGCAAGCATGTGGGCGATCTGGTGGAGATGGGTGGCCTGCTCGGCACAGCTCCCGTGATGGCGGTGCATACCGAGTCCAGCGCGGATTTTATCCACCGTGGTGGTCGCATTCCCGCGCCGCTCAACGCCCTGAGAAACTAATGAAGAGAAGCACACAACGCAAGCAAACAGCCCACCGGAAGGCGGGCTGTGTTTTTTGCTCGGTGCTTTGCTGTTAAGTGAATCTGAAGATAACGAATCAGCGGGTCGGAAACTCCGTCCCTTGCGTACGCGCCATAAGTTCGCGGACGGCTTCCTCCGGCGACTTTCGCCCGGTGACCACATCGTTTACCGCGAACGTGATCGGCAAATCCACCTGATACCGTTCCGCGAGGCGCATCGCGGCGGGAAGCGCGTGGATGCCCTCGACGACCATGCCGACCTTCTCGCTTGCTTCTTTGGCGGAAAATCCTTGCCCGATCAGCATGCCCGCGCGGTTGTTGCGGCTGTGTTCGGACGTTGCGGTGACGATCATATCCCCGATGCCTGCGAGGCCGTAAAACGTCTGCTCCGCGCAACCCATCGCTAGCCCCAGGCGCGTGATCTCCGCAAGCCCGCGCGTGATGATCGCGGCCTTGAGGTTCGCGCCGTAGCCAAGCCCCGCGGAGATGCCCGCGGCGAGCGCCACAATGTTCTTCATCGCGCCGCTGACCTCAACGCCCTTGATGTCCGCGCTGGTATAGACGCGCATGTAATCGCTCGTGAAGGCGCGCTGCACGAACTCGGCGGCGGATGGATTCTCGCTTGCGGAGACGATGGTCGTCGGCAACTGCTGGGCGACCTCTTCCGCGTGGGTCGGCCCTGAGAGCGCAACCAGCTCGATTGCGCGGTGTTGGCCGTCGCGCAACAGCGCATCCCGTATGACCTCCGTGAGCGTCATCAACGTGTCGGGCTCGATGCCCTTGGCGAGATCCGCGATGATCTGTCCGTCGGGAATGAACGCGCTTGCTTTTTCCGCCGTTTTGCGCACATAGACGGACGGAACCGCGAACACGAGCAGGTCTTGCTCGGTGCAGGCCGCCTGCAGGCTGTCCGTGAACCGGATGCTGTCAGGAATCACCAGACCCGGCAGATTTGGATGTCTGTGCGTTTGCGAAAGGCTGCTGATCTCCTGCGGGAGCGCGCTCCAGACGGTGACGGTATGCGCGTTATCCGCGAGCATGCGCGCGACGGCGACGCCCCATGTACCCGCACCGAGAATTCCGATATTCATAGAAGAAAATTCCTTTCAATCGACCGGATTGCCCCGGTCTGTTCCAAAAAAGAGCCCACCGACGGATGTTGTCGATGGGCTGATGTTGCTCAAATTGAACTCCGACGCTGTGGTTGGATCTATTCCTAAGTGGTTACTCCGGCAGCTCGATCTCCTGCGGATCGCTCTCGTAAGGATAGCACTGCCAGCTTTCGCCGTTTGCCTCAAAGTCTGCGATGTCGCTCAATTTGAGCTTCATATACTTCGCGGTGGCGGTGACGGCGACTTCGCCGTCCGGCAGCAGGATTGCGCCCTCTCCGGTGAAGAGGCGGCGGTTGTTTTCGACCACGCGACCCGTGATGGTGAGCGCTACGCCATATGGCACAGGCTTTTTGTAGCGGGTGTTGATCTCCACCGTGACCGCCCAGGTATCCGGCTCCAGCACGCTGATCGCGCGACCGATGGTCTCGTCCAGTAGCGCCGCACTCACGCCGCCGTGCAGGCGGCCGGGGTAGCTCTGGTGGTGCTCGCTTGGCGTTACCTTGGCGGCTAAGGTTCCGTCCTCCAACTCAAAAAAGTCGGTATGCAGGCCAAAGGGGTTATTCACGCCGCAGACGAAGCAGCCCTTGCCCGCGTTGTGCTTTTTGATGATGTGTCTTTTCAAGCTCGATATCCTAACCGTTTTTTAATCAATTACTTCTGCACAAAGAACAGCCCGAACGCATTCGGCCCGCCGTGGCAGGCAACCCCTGCGCATACGGCGAGCGGGATGATCTGCTCAAAATAGTTCAGCTGCTTGATCTGGTCAATGAGGCCGTTGAGCATAGCTTCGTCCTGAATCGAATGCGAGATCATGACGACCTTGGGGTCCATCAACTCATGCTGGGCAAGCGTGGTTTCGATGAACTCCTTGAGCGCGCGCTTATAGGTGCCCATGTATTTTTTGCCCACGACGAGCTTGCCTTCGCGGATATTGAGACTCTGGCGAATCTGGAGTGCGCTTGCGCCGAGAAATGCCAGCGTCGAACAGCGTCCGCCCTCGTGGAGGTATTCGAGCGTCTCGATGATGAAGGTGCCGAAGATCTTCTCGCGGTAGGCAAGCAGGTGCTCGACGAGTTCCTTTGCGGGCATCGTGTCCTTGAGGCGCACCGCTTCCATCGCAAGCAGCGAGCTGCCGCTGGAGATTGAGAGCGAATCGATGACGTAGACGTTCTCCATCTCACTTGCGGCGATGACCGCGTTTGCATAGCAGCTCGACATGCCGGAACTCTTGGCGATGAAGATCACCGCGTCGTGATTTTCAAGGCACTGTTTGAACAGCGTCTCATAATCGTTCGGGTTTGCCGCCGCAGTTTGGGGCAACTTTTTCGTTCTGCGAAAATAATCGAACAGATCGCTCTGCTTGAGATCGGGATAATCCAGATAATCCTTATCGTCCATGCGGACATAGGATGCGCTGACTTCAATGCCGTACTGCTGCACCATTTCGAGTGTCATATCAAAGGTGCTGTCGGCCGCTATGCAAATTCGTTCCATCATACTTCTCCTTGCTTGTTGTTCGGCTTCGCCGGGCGGGGGATCGGATGTGGCGCTGATAGCGTAAAAATGATATGGAATATTACAAGTACATATTATACAGGATTTCCCGGCGATTACAAACACAAAACGAATGTGATCCGATTTTTGCAACCAAAGAGACTCCGGCGCGGCAAATCCTATATTGTTTTCGCGCTCTGGCAAAGCAAGTAATCTTATGATACGTTTACTTTACAAGAGAATTGATCGTCAAGAAAATCGAAAACCAATAATCTTTTTTATATAGGAGCGAGTATGAAAAAGCTGATGATTCTGTCCACGGGCGGAACGATTGCCTGCACGCAGACGGCGGACGGGCTGATTCCGACTTTGAGCGCGGACGACATCTTAGCCTATGCGCCGGAGGCAAAGCGCCTCGGCAAAATCGAAACACGGACGATTCTCAACCTCGATAGCTCCAACATTCAGCCTGAGGAATGGCGCCTGATCGCGGGAGCTATTTTCGAGTGCCTGCCGGACTACGACGGCATCGTGGTGCTGCACGGCACGGACACGATGGCGTATACCGCGAGCATGCTTTCCTTCATGCTCAGAAATGTCGACAAACCGGTGGTCATTACGGGTTCGCAACTGCCGGTTGGACATCCTCAAACGGACGCAAAGGCGAATCTGAGAGACGCGCTGATCACTGCCGCGAGCGGGATTGCGGGGGTTGTCGTGGTGTTTGACAAACAGATCATGCTCGGTTGTCGCGTGGCAAAGGTGCGCACCACGAGCCAGAACGCGTTTGAGAGCATCAACCGTCCTTCCGTCGGCCGCGTGCGGCTGGGGCGTGTCCGCCTGATTGTCCCGCCGGAGCCGCCGCACGGCGCGCCCGCGCTGGACGACGCGATTGAGCCGAACGTGTTTCTGCTCAAGCTGATTCCGGGTACAAGGCCGGAGGTGTTTGATGACATCGCGCGGCTTGGCTACCGCGGCGTCGTGATTGAAGGCTTTGGCCTTGGCGGTCTTCATTGCCTGAGGCGCAATCTGCTGGTGGGCATCCAAAACCTGCTGGACGCAAACGTGACGGTGCTTTTAACCACGCAGTGCCGCTATGAGCCGAGCGACCCCGCCGTCTATGAAACGGGTCGGCTCGCGCTGGAGCTCGGCATCCTGCAAGCGTACGACATGACGAGCGAATGCGCGGTGACAAAGCTCATGTGGGTGTTGGCGCACGCAAGCACGCAGGAGGGCGTCCGGCGGATGATGGAGACGAGCTTCTGCGGGGAAGTTACTCCACCCGCAGGCACAGGGGCAACACAGCACTAAAAAACGAGTAGGAACGCAAACAGCCCGCTCGCGCGGGCTGCATTTGTTTGCTATCGTTTTTCTGGGAATCGTTCGAAAAAGAATAATTGAGTTAAGTATTGATCTTTAGAAATTGTACCGTTTGTTCTTTCAGAGAGATTTTGCCGACCTGATAGCCAAAGGCGGTGAGCTCTTTTTTATAGTTGAGAAACGAATGGTCGATCTCGATCCCCACGATCTGTCGTATCTCCTCAAATGTGAGCTGAAACGAGGCCTCGCCTCTTGCCGTCACATAGTCCCAGAGCGTATTGTATTTACTCATGGCTTCCTCCAAAGTGATTGCGTTTCATTTATTGTATCACGCGCGATGACAAAAACATGTCAGGTTATAGAAAGTGTTTCTTGGGCGCAATCTGCCGTTTGATTGCGCATCGAAATGATGATATATTGACTAGAGTACAGTTAACTTTTCAAACGAATCGAGTCACTCAATCCAATCGATAGAAACATACCTTGTGCAGAGGAGCGTAAACGCATGAGAACGAATCTTCCGATCAACGACGGCTGGCTGTTTGCGGCGCAATATAGTGCGGGCATGGAGCAGGCAACTGCGGACGAGTCCGCGTTTGCCGCCGTACGCATCCCGCACACGAGCCGCGAACTGCCGTTGAACAACTTTGACGAGCGGGAGAGCCAGCTCGTCAGTTGCTATCGCAGGCACATTCGCGTCGCTCCGCAGACGGGCAGGCGTGTGTTTCTGCATTTTGAGGGTGTGATGGCTGCGGCAAAAGTGTTTCTCAACGGAGAACAGCTCACCGAGCACCTCGGCGGATATACGCCGTTTACCTGTGAGCTGACGGGGCTTATCACGGGCGGGGATGACGTGCTCGCTGTGATTGTGGACTCTACCGAGCGTATCGACATCCCTCCGTTTGGCTACGTGATCGACTACCTGACCTACGGCGGCATCTACCGCGAGGTCTGGCTGGAAGAGACGGACGAAATCTACATTCAAAATGCGCACGCAAAGACCATCCAGACCGCCGATGGCTGGCAGGTTGAGACGGAAGTTTATCTGGACAATCTGCATGCTCTTTCCGGCGAGATGGAACTGACGCTGACGCTGTCCGGCGCGCAGGGTGAGGTCAAACGACACACGCAAAGCATCCAACTCAACGAAGAAAAACAGCAAATGATCACCGTTTCGTTTGCTGCAGGAGACGTTCGTCTCTGGGACATAAAAGATCCGAATTTATACGATCTTTCGATTGTTCTGTCGCGAGAAGGCAAGTCGTCCGACGAATCGGTTTGCAGGATCGGTTTTCGCACCGCGCAATTTACGCCGGAGGGTTTCTTCCTCAACGGCAGGCGCGTCAAGATACGCGGGCTGAATCGCCACCAGAGCTATCCGTATGTTGGCTACGCGATGCCGAAGCGCGCGCAGGAGATGGACGCGGAGCTGCTCAAACACGAGCTGGGTGTCAATCTCGTCCGCACGAGCCACTATCCGCAGTCGATTCACTTCCTCAACCGTTGTGACGAGCTGGGATTGTTGGTGTTTGAGGAGTTCCCGGGCTGGCAGCATATCGGCGACGACGGTTGGAAGAAGAACGCCGTCACGTCACTTGAAGAGATGATCACGCGCGACTGGAACCACCCGAGCATCATCCTTTGGGGCGTGCGCATCAACGAGTCGCAGGACGACGACGTGTTTTACCGCGAGACGAATGCGCTCGCGCACCAGCTGGACGCGACGCGGCAGACGGGCGGCGTACGCAACTTCGCGGGCAGCCACTTCTTTGAGGACGTCTACACCTACAACGATTTTGTGCACAGCGGGCTAAATCAGGCGCTCAAGACGCGCAAAGAGGTTGCGCACACAAGCGTGCCATATCTGGTCACAGAGCACAACGGACATATGTTCCCCACGAAAAAATTTGATCACGAAGAAAAGCGAGTAGAGCATGCGCTCAGACACCTGCGGGTGCTCAACAGCGCGTACGGCTCAAACGAGATCTCCGGCGCGGTCGGCTGGTGCATGAGCGACTACAACACACACAAGGATTTCGGCAGCGGGGACAAGATCTGCTACCATGGCGTGACGGATATGTTCCGCTTGCCAAAGTTTGCGGCATTTGCCTACCGCTCTCAGCAAGACGGCGAAACCGTGATGGAGGCCGCCTCCGGCATGAATCAAGGTGAGCGCACGGGGTCGAACTTCAGCAGCGTGCATGTGTTCACCAACTGCGACTCCGTCAAGCTCTACAAAAACGGCAGCTACGTCGGCGAATATTTCCCCGACAAAAAGACATATCCCAGCTTGCCGCACCCGCCGGTTGTTATCACGGACTTCATCGGCGAGCTGATGGCAAAAAACGAAGGCTACAGCAAGCAGGACGCGGACCGGATCAAGCGCATCTTTGCCGCAATACTGAAATACGGCGACAAATCGCTGCCGCTCGGCTACAAGCTCATGATGGGATACAGCATGGTGAAGCTCAAGCTCTCTTATGAGGACGCGGTCAATCTCTATATGCGCTATGTCGCGGGCTGGGGCACGGAATCGACCGAGTTTGTATTTGAGGGCTATCGCGCGGGCGCACTTGCCGCAACCGTGAAGCGCGGTGCTTCGGCTTCCGCCGGGCTTCGCGTCACGCCGGATACGCTGACGCTCACCGAAGGGGACACCTACGACGTCTGCCGCGTCGTGGTCGAGCATGTCGACCAGTTTGGTATGGTGCTGCCGTATTCGACCGAGGCGGTGCGCGTCACTCTCTCCGGCGCGGGCGAGCTGATTGGGCCGAAACTGCTCACGCTCACCGGTGGTTCGACTGCCTTTTGGGTGAAGACCACGGGAGTTGGGATGATTGCGATCAAAATCGAATCTCAGCACGTTGAAGCGCAGGAACTGAAGCTAAGCGTTCTTCGAAAAGAAGCAAGATAGAACGTTTTCAGAAGGCTATATCAGCCCCAAAATCAAAGATAACTACAGTTTTATTAATTAAGTTTTAATTGACATTGCGCAGGGTTGTGTTAATATAAGTAAGCGCGAACAGAACAGACATTCTAGCGCATACTTGGCCGAGTAAAAATGCCCATCGGACAGGGCTGGCCGCCGCCGCGCGTGACGAGAAGCGTCACATTATTGATTGAGTTTGAAGACTCACATTTTATAAGTTGGTTACTTCATAACCAGTGCGAAGAGCACACCACTTGTGAAACGGTCAATAAGAGTAGCGACGGCAACCATGCTTACCAACACTCTGATGAAACGGTCAAGGTAAAAGTTCTATCACGATCACGCAATACGAATATGCGTGCCGGAAAACGGAACAGCAACCAGAGACAAACAAGTGGTATCCGCGTATGCCGCTTGTTTTTTGTTGCGGCGGCGCACAGGGGGCGGCCGACGAAAGGAACGAGGATGAATCTCAACGATCAAAAGCACGCGCCCATCTATGAGGCGCTTAACCGCTTTCGAAAGCAGCGGGTTGTTCCCTTTGACGTGCCGGGGCATAAGCGCGGGCGCGGTAACCCGGAGTTGGTCGAGCTGCTGGGCGAAAAGTGCGTCGGCATCGACGTGAATTCCATGAAGCCGCTGGACAACCTCTGCCATCCGGTCTCGGTGATCAAGCACGCGGAGGAGCTCGCGGCGGACGCGTTCGGCGCGGCGCATGCGTTTTTAATGGTCGGCGGCACGACCTCCAGCGTGCAGAGCATGATCCTCTCCGCCTGCAAGAGCGGGGACAAGATCATACTTCCGCGTAACGTGCATAAAAGCGCGATCAACGCGCTTGTGCTCTGCGGCGCGGTGCCGGTCTATATCGACCCGCGCGTAGAGCCGCGGCTCGGCATTCCGCTGGGCATGGAGCTCGACGGCGTGCGCCGCGCGATGGACGAAAACCCGGACGCGGTGGCGGTGCTGGTCAATAACCCGACGTATTACGGCATCTGCTCGAATCTGCGGGCGATTGTGGAGCTTGCGCACGCGCGCGGCATGCAGGCGCTGGTGGACGAGGCGCACGGCACGCATCTCTATTTTAGCGACGCACTACCGTTGGACGCGATGTCCGCGGGTGCGGATATGGCGGCGGTGTCGATGCACAAATCCGGCGGGAGCCTGACGCAAAGCTCACTGCTCCTGCTGGGGCCAAACGTTAATCCGCGCTATGTGGACAAGATCATCAACCTGATGCAAACCACGAGCGCGTCGTATCTGCTCATGAGCAGCCTCGATATCTCGCGACGAAACCTAGCGCTGCGTGGGGAGAAATCGTTTGAAAAAGTGGCGCAGATGGCGCAGTACGCGCGGGACGAGATCAACGCCGTCGGCGGATATTACGCCTACGGGAGCGAGTTGGTCAACGGGGACAGCGTCTACGATTTTGACGTGACCAAGCTTTCGGTCTACACGCGGGATATCGGGCTTGCGGGCATCGAGGTATACGACCTGCTCCGGGACGAATACGACATCCAGATCGAATTCGGCGATATCAGCAATATTCTAGCGTATATTTCAATCGGAGATCGCCTGCAGGACATCGAGCGGCTGGTCGGGGCTCTTGCGGACATCAAGCGCCTCTATGCCAGAGAACCCAGCGTGGCATTCCTCGCGGAATACATCTCGCCTATCGTGGCGGCAACTCCGCAGGCTGCGTTTTACGCGGAGAAGGAATCGCTGCCGATCCGCGAGACGGTAGGCCGCATTTGCAGCGAGTTTGTGATGTGCTATCCGCCGGGAATTCCGATTCTGGCTCCCGGTGAGGTCATCACCAAAGAGATTGTGGAATACACGCTCTACGCGCAAGCGAAGGGCAGCAGTATGCAAGGCCCGGAAGACCCGGATATCCGGTATTTGAATGTGCTGAAGAAGGGGGTATGAATCATGAAGTTCTGGATGAACGAATGCATAACCTCGGGCAGAAAGGAGAGCTGAAAAATGGAGTTTTGGTTTAACGACATGCACACGCAGAATGTGCAGCTCTCCATCCGCGTGGAAAAGCAACTCTTTTCCGGCGAGAGCGACTTTCAACGCATCGACGTGTTTGAATCCCCTGAATTCGGGCGGTTTCTCGCCTCTGACGGCAGCGTGATCTTTTCGGAAAAGGACGAGTTCACCTACGACGAGATGATTGTGCATGTGCCGATGGCGGTGCACCCGAACGTCAAGCGCGTGCTGGTCATCGGCGGCGGAGACGGCGGGGTTGCACGCGAACTCACGCATTATGAGGAGATCGAGGCCATCGACGTGGTCGAGCAGGACAAGCTCTTTGTCGATGTCTGCCGGAAGTTCTTTCCCGCCAACGCATGCGGGCTCGACGACCCGCGCGTGAAGGTATTTTATCAGGACGGGCTTCGCTTCCTGCGTTCGCGTCAGGATGAATACGACCTGATCATCAACGACGCAACCGATCCGCTTGGCCATACCGCAGGGCTCTTTACGAAGGAGTTTTACGGCAGCTGCTTTAAGGCGCTGCACGACGATGGCATCATGGTCTATCAGCACGGAAGTCCGTTTTTTGACGAGGACGAAGACCCCTGCCGTGCGATGCACAAAAAGGCGTTCCGCAGTTTTCCAATCAGCCGCGTGTATCAGGCGCATATTCCGACGTGTCCTGCGGGCTACTGGCTTTTCGGGTTTGCGTCGAAAAAATATCACCCGCTGGAGCATTTCGACAAGAAACGCTGGGAAGAGCGGGGCATCAAGACCTGGTACTATACCGCAAACCTGCACTACGGCGCGTTTATGCTGCCGCGATATGTAGAAGACTTACTAGAGGAGGAAGAAAATTCATGAACCGGAAATTGCTTGTCATCGGCTGCGGAGGCGTTGCCGCCGTCGCCATTACGAAATGCTGCCAGAACAGCGATATGTTCCCCGAACTCGTGCTCGCGAGCCGCACAATCGAAAAATGCGAAACGCTGGTGGAATCTCTTAAAGGCAAAACAGCGACAATATTATCAACCGCCAAAGTAGACGCGGACAACGTCGAGGAAGTCGTCGCGCTCATCCGCCGCGTGCAGCCGTACGCGGTGCTCAACGTGGCGCTTCCGTATCAGGATTTGACCATCATGGAAGCCTGCCTGAGCTGTGGCGTACACTACATCGACACCGCAAACTTCGAGCCGGAGAACACCGAAGACCCTGCATGGCGCAAGGTCTACGACAAGCGCGTCGAGGAAGAAGGCTTTTCCGCGCTGTTTGACTACAGCTGGCAATGGGCGTATGCCGAGAAGTTTGAGAAGGCGGGGTTGACCGCGCTGCTTGGCACCGGCTTTGACCCGGGCGTGACCAGCGTGTTTGTCTCCTACGCAAAGAAGCACTATTTTGACCGCATCGACACGGTGGACATCCTCGACTGCAACGGCGGCGACCACGGCTACGCCTTTGCGACGAACTTTAACCCGGAGATCAACCTCCGTGAAGTCTCCGCGCCCGGCAGCTACTGGGAAGACGGCAAGTGGGTCGAGATCCCCGCGATGAGCATCAAGCGCGGTTACGATTTCCCCGAAGTGGGGCAAAAGGACATGTATCTGCTGCACCACGAGGAGATCGAGGCGCTGGGCAAGCATTTTCCAGAGATCAAGCGGATTCGCTTTTTCATGACGTTTGGGCAGAGCTACCTGACCCACATGAAGTGCCTTGAGAACGTTGGCATGCTTTCGACCACACCGATTGACTTTCAGGGGACAAAGATTGTGCCGATTCAGTTCCTCAAGGCGCTGCTGCCGGATCCTGCTTCGCTGGGCCCGCGCACCAAGGGCAAGACGAACATCGGCTGCGTGATTTCCGGCATGAAAGACGGCAAGCAGAAGACAATCTTCATCTATAACGTATGCGATCACGAAGAATGCTATCGCGAGCTTGGCAGCCAGGCGATCAGCTATACCACCGGCGTTCCCGCGATGATCGGCGCCGCGCTGCTGCTTGACGGCGCATGGCGCAAACCCGGCGTGTTTACGACGGACGAGTTTGATCCCGATCCTTACATGGACATGCTCAACAAATGGGGCTTGCCGTGGGTGGTCGTCGAAAACCCCGAAACGGTGGAGTAACGACAAGTGAAACGACACGAACTGCCCACGCCTTGCTTCGTGGTAAGCGAAGAAAGGCTGCGGCAAAACTTAGAGATACTCGCGGGCGTGCAGAAGCGCACGGGCGCGAAAGTGCTGCTCGCGCAAAAAGCGTTCTCGATGCACAGCGTGTATCCGCTGATCGCACGGTATCTTTCTGGCGCGTGCGCGAGCGGATTTTACGAAGCGCGGCTTGCAAAAGAATCGATGGGCGGCGAGAATCACGTGTTTTCGCCCGCCTATACCGCTGAAGAGATGAAAGAGCTCGTCACGATTTGCGACCACATCGTGTTCAACTCGTTTTCGCAGCTGGAGCAGCACCGCTCGGTCTGGCAAAATGCGGGCGTAAGCGTTGGTATCCGCGTCAATCCGGAATGCAGCACGCAGGCGGGTCACGCGATCTACGATCCGTGTTCGCCGTTTTCGCGCCTCGGCGTGACGCGGGCAAACTTCCGACCCGACCAGCTGGACGGGGTGGAGGGGTTGCACTTCCACACGCTCTGCGAACAGGACAGCGACGATCTGGTCAAGACGTTTGAAGCGTTTGATCGGGATTTCGGCGAGTACCTTCCGCAGATGAAGTGGCTCAACCTCGGCGGCGGGCACCACATCACCAAACCTGATTATGACATCTGCGCGCTGGATGAAATTCTCTATTACATCCGCGCGAAATATCCGAATCTGACCGTCTATCTCGAGCCGGGCGAGGCGGTTGCGCTCAACGCAGGCTGGTTGGACACCACCGTGCTCGACATCGTGGAAAACGGCATGTCGATTTTGATCCTCGACGCATCCGCCGCCTGCCACATGCCGGATGTGCTGGAGATGCCGTATCGTCCGCCGCTTGAAAACGCGGGCGAGCCGAACGAGCTGGCGGTTACTTGCCGCCTTGCCGCGCGGACATGCCTAGCTGGCGATGTCATCGGCGACTACAGCTTTGAGCGCATACCGCAAATTGGCGAACGGCTGACGTTCGGCGACATGGCGATCTACAGCATGGTGAAAACAAACACATTCAACGGCATGCCGCTGCCCGCAATCGCGCTAATGCATGAGGACGGGGATTGCGAGCTCGTGAAGACGTTTGGCTATGAGGATTTTAAAGGCAGATTGTCCTGATATACTGCAAGCGCTGCCTGCCAAGTACGAAGATTTTCAGGGAAGGCTTTCCTAATATGTTGCATTCGCTCCCTGCGCAAGATGGATTTATGATGCCCGCCGAGTTTGCGCCGCAAGACGGCGTATTGCTCGTTTGGCCGGTGCGCCCCGGCAGCTGGGGAAAAGACCCGACGGCGGCGCAGCGCGCGTTTTGCGACATCATGCGAGAGGCCAGCAAAAGCGAGCGCGTCTATCTGCTCGCGGACGCCGCGCATCTGAACGAAGCGCGTGCACAGGCAGGCGAGTTTGCGACCATACTCGAAATCGAGACCAACGACGCATGGGCGCGGGACATCGGGCCGACGTTCGTCACGAACGGAGCCGAGAAGCGCGGCATCAGCTGGCGCTTCAACGCATGGGGTGGAACGGTGGACGGACTCTATGCCGACTGGGCAAAGGACGACTCTGCGGCAGAGGCATTTTGTGACGCAATCGGTGCAGACTGCTACGACGCGGGAGATTTCGTGCTGGAAGGCGGCTCCATCTGCTCCGACGGGGAAGGCACGCTGCTGGTCACCGAAAGCTGCCTGCTCAGCGCGGGCAGAAACCCGCATCTCACCAAAGCACAGATCGAGCAAAAGCTTAAGGATTATCTTGGCGTAGAGAAAATTCTCTGGCTGCCACGGGGCATCTACAACGACGAGACCAACGAGCACGTGGACAACGTCTGCGCATTTATTCGCCCCGGCGAAGTCGTGCTTGCGTGGACGGACGACGAACAAGACCCGCAATATGCGATGAGCCGCGCGGACTATGACTATCTCGCGCAGGAGACCGACGCGCGCGGGCGCAAGCTCACGATCCACAAACTCCCGATTCCAGACCATCCCGTCTGCGTGACCGAATCCGATATGGCAAACTATGTATTCGAGCCGGGCGAGGATGCGCGGGAGACGGGGGATCGACTCGCTGCGAGCTATGTGAATTTTTACTTTACCAACGATGCAATTTTACTTCCGCAATTTGGCGGAGAGAACGCGGGCTCCGACGCACGCGCAGTGGAGATCATGCGCGCGTTGTGTCCGGAGCGCAGAGTGGTACCGATCAGCGCGCGGGATATCCTACTCGGCGGCGGCAACATCCACTGCGTGACACAGCAGATTCCGAAAAACGTGATCAAATAAGATAAGAGAATTCATCGTATAATTGAGTTTCTAAAGGGGGTATTCCGATGAGCGAAACAAGAGTTGCAGCAATTCAAATGAAGATGTCGGTGCTTCCTGCCGATAATATCGCGCATGCCGAAGCGCTCGTGCGTGAGGCGGCAAAGCAGGGCGCGCAGATCATACTCCTGCCGGAGCTGTTTGAGCGCCTGTATTTCTGTCAGGAGCGCAGGTATGAATATTTGGATTTTGCGCTGCCCGTTTTGGAAAATCCGGCGGTCAAGCGCATGCAGACGCTTGCAAAGGAACTCTCGCTCGTGATCCCTGTGAGCTTTTACGAACGGGATGGCAACACCTCTTACAATTCCGTCGCGATGATCGACGCGGACGGAAGCCTGCTCGGCGTCTATCGCAAGACGCACATCCCCGACGACCACTATTATCAGGAGAAGTTTTATTTTACGCCGGGCAACACGGGTTTTCGCGTATTTGAGACACGCTATGGTAACGTTGGAGTCGGCATATGCTGGGATCAGTGGTTCCCGGAAGCTGCGCGGGCGATGGCGCTGATCGGCGCGGACATCATCCTGTATCCTACCGCCATCGGTTCCGAACCGATTCTTACAACCGACAGCATGCCGCACTGGCGCAGGACGATGCAGGGGCACGCCGCCGCAAACATCCTCCCCGTCGTCGCCGCAAACCGCGTCGGTGAAGAACGCGTTTTGCCCTCGGCGGAAAACGGCGGGCAGACGAGCGCGCTTGTGTTCTACGGCAGTTCGTTTCTGACCGACGAGACAGGGGAGATCGCGGCCTCTGCGGATCGCGAAGGCGAATGCGTGCTGACGGCTGACTATGACTTTGCTCGCATCCGGCAGGAGCGGCGTAACTGGGGCGTTTTTCGAGACCGCAGGCCGGAGTGCTACACGCTTCTGATACAGTAAAAACAGAAAAATACTGGCTGATTTGTACGATTCAATTGCTACAGACCAGCCAGTAATTTTTTTGGTGTGAAAAATATATTATTTAGATTGCAAATCCAACGTCAGATGGTATAATATATAAAACTTTGCAAGATGGATCGATGCATCTTGCACTTTTTAACAGGAACAATGGCGTTCCGGAGTCCGATGCCTGATTTCTGGCGAAACGGCGCGGAGAATCCGGACGCCTTTCTTGAAAAGTGTAGCACGAAAAGAATCGTAATGCAGGAGAAGCTGCAAATATTGCTCGATATGCAAGAAATATGCAGGACACAAGAACCGCGACACAACGCCGGGAGGCGAGAAAAATACGCAGGGGAGAAACGGATTGGGGAACGGCCGGACAGGGCCGAAAAAAATCCGGCAGGGTGACACATGAGACAGCAGCAACAGCGAAATAACGCAGAGCAAGTTCGACAGCAATGCAACGAGAACCAGGATTCGGCGGTTGCGCCGAATACCATGCGTGCGGGGCAATCAGCCGGGGCGATGAAAAAAGCCACGCTCTGGCGGCCGGAATTTGAGCATGACGCCTGCGGTACAGGCTTCATCGCGCATACAAAAGGATTGCGTTCGCACGCGATTATCACAGACGCACTGGAAATTTTGGTACGCCTGGCGCATCGCGGCGGAACGGGGTCTGACCCCGACACCGGAGACGGCGCGGGCGTGCTTTTGCAGTTGCCGGATCGGTTTTTCCGCAAGCACGCGGGGTTACATCTCCCGCGCGAAGGCGAATATGCCGTCGGAATGTTTTTTTTGCCCCTGGAGGAAGAGGTCTGCCGCCTCGCGCAGGCCGGCATTGAAGCCATTGCCAAAGAAGAGGCGTTTACACTGATCGGCTGGCGCACGGTGCCGACGAATCTGCACGCCTGTGGATACGGCGCATGGGCGAGCGTGCCGAGCGTCAAGCAGCTGTTTATCTCGTGGAAGGAAAACGACCTGCCTGCGGATGTGCGCCTGTTTGTGCTCAGAAAGCGCATTGAAAAAGCGATGAAGGAGCAAGGGCACGAGGTCTATGTGCCGAGCCTTTCGAGTAAAACCATCGTCTACAAGGGCATGATGCAGGCATGGCAGGTATCGGATTTTTACCCCGACCTGCTCAATGAGGAGTTTGTCTCCGCCATCGCGCTGGTGCACTCGCGCTACTCAACCAACACCTTCCCCAACTGGGAGCGCGCGCAGCCGTTTCGCATGGTCGCCCACAACGGCGAAATCAATACGCTCAAGGGCTGCGAACACGCGGTGCTCGCCGCCGCTGCCGCAATGGACGGCGGGCGGCTAAAAAAGCGCTTTGCGGATATCCTGCCGATTCTGGATACGGACGGCAGCGACTCCACCAAGTTTGATAACCTATTGGAATTCCTCGTCGTCGCGGGCAGGTCTCTGCCGCAGGCGCTGTTTATGATGATGCCTGGCCCATGGTCAAAAGACCCGACGATGGACGAAAACCAGCGCGAGTTTTTCCGTTATGCCGCGTGCTTGATGACCCCGTGGGATGGCCCCGCCGCGATGTGCTTTACCGATGGTCGGCAGGTTGGCGCGGTGCTGGATCGCAACGGACTCAGACCCGCGCGCTGGGTGCTCACGCGCTCGAACCTATTGGTACTTGCTTCCGAGAGCGGAGTGGTCGATATTCCGCCGTCGGATGTCGTGCGCCGCGGTCGACTTGGCCCCAACCAGATGCTGCTACTCGACATCGAGACGGGCGCGCTGCTGGAAGATCAGCAGATCAAGGATACCTATCTCGACGGCCCGTGGAAGCAGTGGCTTCCGCAACAGGTCATCGAGCTAACCCAAGCGCACTACGCGCGCACGAGCACGCCGGGCGCAAACCCGACCAAACAACAAAATATCTTCGGCTGGACGTATGAAGACCGCATGCTCACCGTGCTGCCCATCGCGCAGACAGGGCTTGACCCCGTTGGATCGATGGGTTACGATGCGCCGATTGCGGTGCTGTCCGAGCGTCCGCAGCCGCTGTTTCACTATTTTAAGCAACTCTTTGCGCAGGTTACAAACCCGCCGATCGACGCGATTCAGGAAGAATGCGTGGTCGGTATGGACGTGTTCCTGGGGTCAAACGGCGATCCCACGCTGGATCAACCGGACAACTGTAGAAAGATTCATTTATCGTCTCCGATTTTGCAGACGGAGAATCTCGAGCGGCTGCTCTCCGGCATCCCCGGCTTCGGCGCGGCGCAGCTCGACATGGTGTTTGACCCCAAGCTGGGGTTGGAAGCGGGCTTGGACACGTTCTTTGCCGCGGCGGAGCGCGCGATTCAGAGCGGGATTTCGATCCTAGTGCTCACCGACCGAATAGCGAGCGAAACGCTGGTGCCGATTCCGTCGCTGCTTGCGACCGCGGGCGTGCATCACCACCTGATCCGCAAAGGCTTGCGCGGCGGCTGCTCGCTGATCGTCGACAGCTATGAACCCAGAGAAGTGCACCACGTCGCCTGCCTCGTGGGCTACGGCGCAAAGGGCATCCACCTGCGCGGCGTGAACGAAGCTGTAGAAGCGCTCTACGACGAAGGGCACCTCGACGGCGTTTCGCTCGAAGATGCCATGGAGCACGTCTATCACGGCTATGATCACGGCATCCTCAAGGTGATGAGCAAGATGGGCATCTCCTGCGTGGACGGCTATCACAACGCGCAGATTTTCGAGGCGCTTGGGCTCTCCCAAGAGCTGGTTGATCGTTTCTTTACCGGCACGGTCACCCGCGTGGGCGGCATGTCGCTGGAAGACCTTGAGCGCGAGATTCTGCGCCGCCACAAGGAAGCGCTGGAGTCTCCCGTCAACGAGCTACCCTCCGGCGGCAGATTCCAATACAAAAAGGATGGCGAGCACCACCTCTATAATCCCGAGACGATCCACCTGCTGCAAACCGCGGTGCGCTCGGGGGATTATTCCCTCTTTAAAGAATACATCAAGCGTATGGAGGGCGACGCGCCTGTTTCGCTGCGCAATCTGCTGGGATTCACGAAATGCACGCCGATTCCCGTGGAAGAAGTCGAGCCGGTGGAGAAGATCGTCCGCCGCTTTAAAACGGGAGCTATGAGCTATGGCTCCATCAGCAAAGAGGCGCACGAGTGCATCGCCATGGCGATGAACCAACTCGGCGGCAAGAGCAACTCCGGCGAGGGCGGCGAGGCGCAGGAGCGCTTCGGGACCGACCGCAACAGCGCCATCAAGCAGATCGCCTCCGGACGGTTTGGCGTCACAGGGCCGTATCTCGCCTCCGCCAAAGAGATTCAGATCAAGATGGCGCAGGGCGCAAAGCCCGGCGAGGGCGGACAGCTCCCCGCGGGCAAAGTTTACCCGGCAGTCGCGCGGACGCGGCACTCGACACCCGGCGTGGGGCTGATTTCACCGCCCCCGCACCACGACATCTACTCGATTGAAGATTTGGCGCAGCTGATCTTCGACCTCAAGAACGCAAACCCCGACGCGCGCATCAACGTCAAGCTCGTCTCCGAGGCAGGCGTCGGTACGGTTGCCGCGGGCGTTGCCAAGGGCGGAGCGGACGTGATCCTCATCTCCGGCTACGACGGCGGCACGGGAGCAAGCCCGCGCACGAGCATTCAGCACGCGGGGCTTCCGTGGGAGTTGGGTCTCGCCGAGACGCACCAGACGTTGATTGCAAACGGCCTACGAGGCAGAGTCCGCGTCGAGACCGACGGAAAGCTCATGACAGGTCGCGATATCGCCATCGCGGCGCTATTGGGCGCGGAGGAGTTCGGCTTTGCGACACTTCCGCTGGTCTCCATCGGCTGCGTGATGATGCGCGTTTGCAACCTCGACACCTGCCCCGTGGGCGTGGCGACGCAAAACCCCGCACTGCGCGCGCGCTTCACCGGAAAACCGGAATATGTGATCAACCTCATGCGCTTCCTCGCGCAAAATCTGCGCGAGATGATGGCGGAGCTTGGTTTCCATACCATCGACAAGATGGTCGGCATGGCTGGGCATCTGGCGCAGGTCAAGCAGTCCCCCAAGACGGGCGGCATGGACTTGAGCGAGCTCATTCCCGGCGATCAGCCGCTGCCCTGGCGCGACCTCAAGCCCGTCAAGGACGACCACAACCGTCTCTTCCACGACATGGTTCGTTCGCTGGTTGAGCAGGGCGACGCGCTGGTCAAGCGCCCGATCTGTAACACCGAGCGCGCGGTTGCCACGCGGGTTTCCGCCTTCATCAGCAAGGAATACGGAAGATTGCCCGACGGGCGTGTGCGGTTCCAGTTCAACGGCACGGCGGGGCAGAGCTTTGGCGCGTTTGCCACGGCGGGCATCGAGCTCACCATTGAAGGCGACACGAACGACTATCTCGGCAAAGGTTTGTGCGGCGCAAGGATCATCGTCAAAGCGCCGGAGGACGCGGGCTGGTCTAGTAAAGACAACCTGCTCACCGGAAACGTGGCGCTCTTTGGCGCGACGGATGGCGAGCTATACTTAGCTGGGCGCGCGGGCGAGCGCTTCTGCGTGCGCAACAGCGGTGCGCTGGCGGTCTGCGAAGGCGTTGGCGACCACGGCTGCGAATACATGACCGGCGGAACCGCGGTGATACTCGGACCCGTCGGCAGAAACTTTGCCAGCGGCATGAGCGGCGGCATCGCCTATGTGCTCGACGACGGAAACTTAGAGCGTATGGTTAACCGTAAGCTGGTCGCACTCTACAAGCTCGACGCGCTGGATCTTGTCATGCTGCACAAGCACCTGACCAACCACGTTGCCTATACCGGATCGAAGATCGCCGCGCGCATCCTCGAAAAATGGCCGACGACGCACGCGAAGTTCGTCAAGGTGCTGCCGCACGACTACCGCGAGATGCTCGACGCCATGGACGTTGCCGAGCGTGAGGGGTTGGAAGGCGACGAGATGCTGGAGCGCGCGTTCCTGCTCAAGACCGGCAAGGGGCTGGAGGCTGCCAAAGAAGCGCTGCGCGGCAAACCGGAGCTGCCTGACCTGTTGCAGTAAAAAGGCAAACAGAGCAGCGGAGCGGAAGGAGAAAGAGAAAAATGGGAAAACTCACCGGGTTTTTAGAATATGACCGCAAGACCGCGGAAGAACTTTGTGCACAGGAGCGCATTCAAAACTGGGATGCGTTTCATCCCGCGCAGAGCGAGGACGAAATTCAGCAGCAGGCAGCGCGGTGCATGAACTGCGGCGTGCCGTTCTGCCACGCGGGCGTGAGCTGGCGCGGCGTCGGCTCCGGCTGCACACTGGGCAACCTGATCCCCGAATGGAACCATCTGGTCTTCAAGGGGCATTATGAGGAAGCATACCGCAGGCTGGAAAAGACAAACCTGCTGCACGAATGCACCTCACGCGTGTGCCCGGCGCTCTGCGAGGGCGCCTGCACCTGCGGAATGAACGGGGAGCCGGTCTCGATTCGCGAAGTCGAGCGATTTTTGAGCGACATGGCCTGGGAAAAAGGCTGGGTCGTGCCGCGCATACCCAAAGCGCGGATCGACAAGAGCGTCGCCGTCATCGGTTCCGGCCCCGCTGGGCTTACCGCAGCGCACTTGCTCAACCAGCGCGGGTTTGCCGTAACGGTGTTTGAAAAATCGGAAGAACCGGGCGGACTTTTAATGTTCGGTATCCCGAATATGAAGCTGCCCAAGGAGAGAATCCGCCAGCGCGTGGAGATTCTCCGGCAGGAGGGCATCACGTTTGTTTGCAACACCGACGTGGGCAAGGATTTGCCCGTGACGGAGCTCGACAAGTTTGACGCGGTGCTGCTCTGCGGCGGCGCGGGTCAGCCGCGCGATCTTTCGGTCTCCGGGCGCAATCTGCCCGGCGTGCGATTTGCGGTGCCGTTTTTAGCCGACGCAACGCGCATGGTGCTGCGCGGGGAGACAGAGGACAAGCCGCTTGCGGGCAGAAAAGTCGTCGTCATCGGAGGCGGTGACACGGGCAACGACTGCGTCGCCACAAGCATCCGCATGGGCGCAAACTCGGTGATTCAACTCGAAATCATGCCGCCCGCGCCGGAAGAGCGCGCGCTGGATAACCCCTGGCCGCGCTGGCCGGTCGTGCTCAAGACGGATTACGGCCAACAGGAGGCAATCTGGCTCTACGGCAGAGACCCGCGGACGTTTGAAATCACAGCCGTGTCGATTGTCGGCGATGAAACAACCGGCGTCACAGGAATCGAAACCGCACAGGTAGAGTGGATGACGACGGAGCGCGGGCGCATGCCAAAGCAGATCGAATCCACCATCCGCAGACAGGCGGCGACGGATGTGCTCATCGCGATGGGTTTCGTCGGCGCGGAGACGTATCTGCCGGGCGCTCTAAACATCACGCTGGACAAGACCACCTATGCCACCTCGCGTCCCGGCGTGTTTGCCGCGGGAGATATGCGCACGGGGCAGAGTCTCGTCGTCCGCGCGAGTGCGGATGCGGTGCGCGCGGCGCAGGAAGTAGAGCAATACCTGCTGTCCAAATAAATCAAATTTCGAGCTTTTCTTAACAAACCCGGCGTTTAGCCGGGTTTTGTTTGTTTTGTCGATTTTTGTATATACACGTCGTAAATATGTAAACGTGCGCTTAAATCGACTGAATAACAAATATTTTTTGTCAAAAGCTGTCATCAAACAGCAAGTTGAATTGTCTAAAGGGTAAGCAGCAAGAGGAGCATCCTTTGGTGAGAAGAAAAGCCTGCATCATTCGCGTAGAGTTCCACCCGCGGATAGCAGGAGACCTCGAGCGCTTGTTCAAGAGCGATTCCGCTGAAAAGCAGACGATTGTTCGGTTCTTTCAAACGTTGGTCAAGCGCAGATACCGGCACTTGATTCTGCACATGGAGGAACCTTCCGACTGCTGGATTGCGCAGATGCTGTATTCGTTTTCGATCGCGTGCGAAAACGCATTTGACTATTCCATCGGCATCTGGAAATATGACGCGACGCCTTGCGACTGGATCGAAGAGCAACCCGTCGATTGGGAAACCGTCACGAGCCACGCGTACCGTATGTTCTGGCGCAGTGAGGACTGGTACGACGGCAGATATCGCGTGGAAAGACTCTATGTTTCTCCCGGTGAAAAATGGTATGATACCTGTGATCGGTGTTCTGCAAACGGCGGAGGGCATCGATACGCTTTTTTCACAGGGCGGAGACGATCCATGCAAGACAAGCTTTCCGAAATTTTCGTTCAGCAATATCAGGCGCTGCTTGGCGTTGCGTTCCAGTTGGCGCGAAACGAAGACGACGCGCTGGATTTGATGCAGGATCTGGCGGAGACGATCGCGCGAAACGACCGGCCGGCCAGCAGCATTGAGCATCCGATGGCGTTTTTTCGCACTTGCCTGAGAAACGCACGGATCAATTCTCTCAAGAAGTCTCAGCGGGAGATTCCCTCCGAACCGGAAGTATTCTCGCAGATTCCCGGAGGGGATTCTGTTGAAGACAACGTTGTCGGCGGCGCGGCGATGGCCTGGCTCAAAAAGGAGCTCGCCAGCTATCCTCCGGAGATGCGGGAGGCGTTTTATCTCTATTTCTTCGATGGCTACTCGCTGGACGAGGTGGCAAAAAAGCTCAATATCAACAAAAACACGCTGAGCCAGCGGTTTGTGCGCATCCGTGGCAAGCTCGTGAAAAAAGCGGCGGATCAATCCCTCTTCTTTGCGTTGTTGGTGCTGTTCTTGCTGAAACCGAGGTGACGTGGTTTGAATCAACGAAAAGCAAAGGAATTTGTTAAAAAACGGCTCTATCAGATAGACGCTCTCTTTGTGCGCTCCGAAGAAGAAGCCGCAGCGCTTGCAGCACGTTGCCGCGTGTCCGCGCGTACGCTGATACTGCGGGCGGAAGCGAAATCCGCCCTGCCTGCGGAGGCCTGGAGCGGGTTTTACGCCGCGCTGGACGAGGCGGACAGAAAAGCCGGAGGTTGGCATGAGAGGCTTACCGATGCACTGCATACGCTTGGCAAGCACAGACGGCTTGCGCTCGGCAGCCTGATTCTGGCGCTGGCGCTGGCGTTCTTTACGCTGGTTCCGGCCGGACGCGCGATTGCGGAGGGCATTTTCGACTATGTGATCGGCGTGTTTGATAAGCAGGTAGAGATCGACCAAGTCGACGAAAAGCAACTCTACGAAGAACGCGGATACGATGTGCCGGATGTACTGACACAAGAGCAACTTGCGGAGTACGGATATGATGCAGACGGCAACCTCATCATGGAGAAAGAGCCTGTCTATTATGATTCCGTTGCGGCATTTGAAACCGTCTATAGTCTGGACGCCTTCGCGTTTGCGAGCGACCAGGTGACTTGTGTGGAGGTGTTTGAAACAAACCACATCTTCACGGGGAAATCGCTGCGTTCGAGCTATCGCACGGCGGATGGCGACACCGTCAGTGTGATCGAGCAGTGGTATGAGGGTGACGGACAATCGATCGGTACCCGCGGCGAGATCAAGGAGCAAACGGTGCTCGACGGCAGAACCATGATGTACGTGATCGACAGCGAAAACGGCACCTTTGACGGATTTGTGTTGCTGGACAACTCGGTTCTGTTGATCTACGCCGATGCGGGCGTCGATCTTGATCTGATCTGGGGTCTACTCGCCTAAAACTCGAAATCCAACAAAAGAGCGGCGCTCATGCGCCGCTCTTTATTGTTGTGTTGATGCTTGGTTTCTTAGCTGACGGTGTAGTTGCGCGTTCTGCTGGCAGAAGAGGAGATGCTGCCCGTCGCGGAGGCGACTACGCGATAGCTGCCCGCGGACAACGTCGCGTTTCTGCTAACAGAAGCGCTGGTTCCGGTGACGGTGTTGCTGCCGGAGGTGATGAGAGTTAGCGTGCTGCCGACAACGCGATAGAGCTTTACAGTGACCGTGATGGTCTCCGAGACAGTCGAGGTTGCGGTTCCCCAGGCGGTGTAGGAACCGCCGCCGTTGTTCGTCAACCCGCAGTTGACGGAAAGCACGGACAGGATCGACATGTCGCCGTCCTCTTCCGCCTTCGGTGCATCGGCAAGCGCGCTGCCGGAGAACGCGAGCATCACGATCAGGAGGAGTGCTGCGAGAATTCTTTTCTTCATGATTCAAATCTCCAATATCAAAGTAGTACGGATTATGCCGTCTGTTGATATGACAACAAACCCGTCACCAAATGACATAGAGAATATGGTGAAGAAAAGCGCAAATTGTCAAAATATCGCAGAAAAACAACTAGTTTGCCGAATGTTGGCGGTTCAGCAGCGTTCTCTTTGCCTGATTCGCAGTTATTCGCCCAGCGAGTACGGCTTGAGCAGAACGTCAAAGTCCTTGCCCGCGTCGTCCTTCATGGTCTTGAATACCCAGCCTTCGATGTTCTGTACGTCGACGCCAAGATCCGCAAGCGGTTTGGCCGCGATCACAAAAACGATGTCCTTGTCGTTTGTCGCTTCGTCCTTTGCCCATTCAAACTTGCCGGCGGGCAGCGCAATACCATAATGATCGAGGTCCGCGTGATAGGTCAGCGCGGCACGATCTGCCTTTGCGCTCTCGAATAGGGAGCTTGTGACGGTATTCTGCTTGCCGGAGCCCGTACCGAAGTCGGCGACAAGATACATTGAATCAGCATCGGTGCGGTAGCCGGCACCAAGCTTGGCTGGATCAAGACCTGCATCCACAAAGGGCTTCAGAGGAGTCTGCATCACAAGGTCTTCCGCGCCGGTGAGGCTGAAGTCGTCGCTGACCTTCAGCGTGGTATCCCCGTCTACGGAGAGAGAGTAGTAGTGGTCGGATTCCGTGTTGTCCGTAACAATAGTCGGGAATTTCTCCACGATTTGATCCAGCGAGGAGGGGCTGTATTTGAGGATAACATCGGTAGCTGCGCAACCGGTGAGCAACACTACGGTGAGCGCGAGCGTGAGTATAGTGGATATGAGCTTTTTCATATGTTTGGTTCCTTTCTTACGCTTTGGCCTTCAACCGAAACCGCTTGAGCCTGAGCGCGTTGGTGACCACGGAAACGGAGCTCAGCGCCATCGCGGCTCCCGCAAACACGGGGGTGAGCAGCGGGCCGCCGAAGGCATAGAACACGCCCGCGGCAAACGGAATGCCAACTACATTGTAGGCAAACGCCCAGAATAGATTCTGCCGAATGTTGCGGATTGTCGCTCTGGAGAGCGCAACCGCCGCGCTGACGGCGGAGAGATCCCCGCGCATGAGCACCACGTCCGCGGATTCTACCGCGACGTCGGTACCCGTGCCGATTGCCATGCCGACATCCGCCTGCACGAGCGCTGGCGCGTCGTTGATGCCGTCGCCGACCATGGCGACGCGCTTACCAAGCGCCTGCAACCGCTGCACTTCGGTTGCTTTGCCGTCCGGCAATACATCCGAAAGGATATGATCGATGCCGACGCTTTCGGCGACCGCTTTCGCGGTAGCGGCGTTGTCGCCCGTAAGCATGTAAACCTCTAGCCCGAGCGCTTTGAGCTGACCTACCGCCGCGCGGCTGGTGGGCTTGACCGCATCCGCCGCCGCCATGAGAGCGTAGAGAGAATCGTCAAGCGCAATATACATCAGCGTCTTGCCCGCGTTGGAGAGCGAGACCGCATCGCCAACAGACTGTGAGAGATCGATGCTGTGTTCGACGAGCAGTTTTGCGCTGCCTGCGAGCACGCGTCGTCCGTTGACCGTGGCTTCAATACCGCGTCCCGGAATTGCGCGGAACTGCTCCGGCTCCAGGAGCGATAGATTACGCGCCTGCGCGGAGGAGACAATCGCCCGCGCGATGGGGTGCTCCGACCCGCGCTCGGCAGAGGCGGTCAGCGCAAGCACGCTCGCTTCATCCTCATCGGAATAGCGGACGATATCGGTGAGCTCCGGTTTGCCCTGCGTGATGGTGCCCGTTTTGTCGAGCACGACGGCGTTGATGCTGTGGGTCGTCTCCAGCGCCTCGCCGCCCTTGATCAGCACGCCGAGCTCCGCACCTTTGCCGGTGCCGACCATGATGGCGGTCGGGGTGGCTAGCCCCAGCGCACACGGGCAGGCGATGACGAGCACGGTGACGAAGATATTGAGCACGAAGTTGAAATCCTTGCCGACCAGCGCCCAGACCACAGCGGAGAGCACCGCGATGCCCAGCACGGCGGGCACAAAGTAGCCGGAGATCACGTCCGCGAGCTTGGCAATTGGCGCTTTTCGCCCTTGCGCTTCTTCGACGAGATGGATGATCTTGTAAAGAGCCGTGTCCTCGCCCACGCGGGTGACGGTAAAATGCAAGAGGCCTTCGCCGTTGATGCTGCCGCCCGTGACGGGGGAGCCCGGCTGCTTCTCCACGGGCAGTGATTCGCCCGTGAGCATGCTCTCGTCCACGCTGGATGCGCCGCCCGCTACAATTCCGTCGACTGGAATCGCCGCGCCGGGACGCACGAGCACCACGTCGCCCACAACAACTTCGTCCAGCGAAACGGTCATCTCGACGCCGTCCTTGACGATCACCGCGGTCTGTGGGCGGAGGTTCATGAGCTTCTTGATGGCTTCCGAGGTCTTGCTCTTGCTGACGGCTTCGAGGTATTTACCGAGCATCACGAGCGAGATGACCACCGCGGCCGACTCAAAATAGAGATGCTGCGCAAGGCCGAAATCGCCCAAGTAGATCAGCACGGTTGCATAAACGCCGTAGAGAAACGCACTGCCGGTGCCGATTGCCACAAGGGTGTCCATGTTCGGCGAGCCTTTGAACAGCGTCTTGAAGCCTATGCGGAAAAACCGTCCGCCCGCGATGAGCACGGGAATGGTCAACAGCAGCTGCACAAGCGCGAACACGAGCGGGAAGGTGTGCGGGTTCATGAATGCGGGCAACGGCACGCCGATCTTGGGGAACATATGCGCCATGGCGATGTATAGAATAGGCGCGGCAAACACGACCGCAGTGATCAGGCGAAAACGCATAATGCGCAGCGCCTTTTCGCGCTTCTCCTGCTCCGCGTCCCGCGTGTCCTCAGTGGCAAGATCAAGAGGCGTGTAGCCCGCTTTGCTGATCGCTTCGCGCACCTGCGCAAGCTTCACCTTGGTCGGATCATATGAAAACGCGGCGCGATTGGTTGCGAGGTTGACCGAAGGCTCGCTCACGCCGTCGAGTTTCTTGAGCGCGCGTTCGACCGCAGAAGAGCAGCTGGCGCAGGTCATGCCGTCCACGCCGAGCTCCGCACGCTTGAGCACCTGCGGCTCCACGAGGCCGTAGCCCGCGCGCTCCACAACGGCTTTGATCGCGTCAAAGTCGAGCTTGGTTTCGTCATAGCTTACGCGCAAGGTCTCGGTTGCGAGGTTTACCTCTGCCGAGCGTACACCCTCGGTTTTCGACACCGCGCGCGTCACCGCCGCCGAGCAGGCAGAGCAGGTCATGCCCGTTACTTGATACGATTGTTCCTTCATACTATTTCCTCCTGATCCGCAGAAAAATCCCTGCGTCGTGGTTGTATTCGTTGGTCTTGGGTGTCGACGCCGGATTGGCTATTATGGGTTGGTTGCCTCGGGAACCGTAAACAGGTTGTCGACCACGAGGATGCGCCCGTCGAGCATGCCCATCCAGCAGGTGTACGAGATCAGACCCGGTTCGTCCGGTGTAAATTTTATCACGTTGTCGCCGGGCGTCAGCGCCTTTTTCACGTCATAGGACGGGAACACGACGGTCTGGTTGCATCCGGTGATCGCGCTTTCCTCTGCGGTAATCGTCAGCTCCACCGGGATACCCTTTTGCACGATGATAAACGGATAGACGGAGGGATCGAGATTTGCCTGAATCTTCTGCACGTCGCCATCCAGCATTGCAGGCAGATAGCCTTTGTCCAGCGCCTGCTGTAGCAGGGAATCATTTTCTTCCTGCACAACGGCGGTTGCAGCCGGAGCCGCTTCAAGCGCGGATGAAACGCGAACGCCGAACAAAGAAAGCGAGTTGGTCGCCATCACGACGGCGAAGAACACCACAAGCACCGCGCTGACCCGCTGGATCACATAGGCAAACTTTCCCTTAAGAACGGAGAAGAGCGCACCTGCGCCGAGCATCAGCGGAACCGTGCCGAGCGAGAAGAGGAACATCGACAGCGCGCCCGTGAGCACAGAGCCGGTTGCAAGGGCATAGAGCTGCATCGCCTGCAGCGGCCCACAGGGCATAAACCCATTGAGCAACCCGATCACGAGCGGCCCTTTGCCCGCACCGGACTTGCCGACACGAGACGAAAGAAACTTCGGCATACGCGGCGTGAGCCACCACGGCAGCCAGCCCAGCATACTCAAGCCCATGAGTAGCATGCCGACGGCGGCGAGCGCAAGCAGAATTGCCTTGAGCGTTTCGCTGAGGAACAGCACTGAGCCGATGCCGCCAACCACGCCGCCGATGACGGTATAGCTGATCACACGGCCTAAGTTATATAGCAGCGGGTTTCTGAGCTTGTTTTTGGCAGCTCCGTCCGCGCCGACGCTCTGGGAGAGATTGATGCCGCCGCACATGGCGATGCAATGCACGCTGGTAAACAACCCCGTGACAAACAGCGCCGTCAGTGAGATGGTGCTGTCGATCTTCGGAATATAGCCGAAGAAATCGAAACCCACCGTGAAGCGCAGGATGAAATACAGCGCGAGGATGATCACCACGATGGGAATCACTTTCAAAATCGGTTGTGATTTCTTGACGACGCCCTGCACCCGGTAGCCCGCCGCGTTGACCGCGTTTGTTAACGCTTCATTCAGTGCGGATTCCTCCGTGACGGCAGGATCATATGTAAGCTCCAGTATTCCGCGGGCGAAGGAGGCTTTCGCACTTGTGACGCCGCGAACTGTTTTCGCCGCCTGAACGACGCGCATCTCGCAGTGCGCGCAGGTCATGCCGGATACGTGATAGTTCAACTCTTTCATAGACATACTCCCAACTTTGTTGATATTTATATTATACATGACCGAACCCGCGCGTCTGTGAGAAAACGCACAGGAAACAGCAGAATACGTGATTTAAATGAAAGAAAATAGAAAATAATCTTGACAATGTTGTGGAACTTGGCTATTATGTATAACGAACGTTATATCAGAACGGAGCGAGAACAGTATGACGGATATCAACGCGAAGGCGAGAATTCTCGAACATGCGGTCAAACTATTCAGCGTCAAGGGATTTCACGGCACGAGCATGCGAGACATCGCTTCCGCAGCAGAATGTTCACTGCCAACCTTATATTACCACTACAAAAGCAAGCACGAGCTTTTTGAAGAGATCGTTATCAACCAGTTTCTGATCATCACAGAGCGGATGAATCGCGAACTGGATTTTTCTGCTAAGCCTGAAGAACTGTATTTTCAAGTGCTCAAAACGCGAAAACAGCTCAGCGGGTTTGACAAAGAGGTGTTTAAGATGGCGCTCAAGGTCTGGCTCGGGTTTGAGGGCGAGGGCAAAGCCAGAGATGAGGTCATCAAGTGGGAAAACCGTCGCGTCGAAGCCAACCGCAGGTATATCGACAAGGCGGTGAAGAATGAAAGCATTCGGGAGGACGTGACCGAAATCCTCGTCAACTACATGGAAAACGTCATCAACCGGATCATATTGCTGGACGAGGACATCTCCGACGAGAAGCTGAGAAATCAAATCGCGCTGATCTTTCAGATTGGCGGTTAACGATTCCGATAAAAAACAAAATGGGGGGAACAAAAAATGGAACTGGCGGACAAGGTAAGAACACTACAGGCCGTCTACGCGGGGGCGTTGGCGGACAGCGTTTTGCGGCTGGGCAACGAGGGCGTGCTGGAGAAAGTAGCACAACAAAAGCGTAATGAGCAGATGATGTTTGGCAAGGCGCGCGCGGCTCAATTCGGGATGACAAGCCCAAGAGAGGTGTTTGAGAAGCTGTCGGAGCTTATGGGATGCGCCGACTGGACTGTTTCGCCGGATGAAAACGGCGGATTGCGCGCAAATGCGACGCGTTGTATGCTCTGTGTCTACGCAAAAAAGCTCGGCACCGAGAGTCCGTGCCGCATCTATTGCCTCGACCCGATGGAGGGGATGGTCAAGGGATTGGATGAGAAGACGGATTTCGTCGTCATGAGCACGCTCTATGACGAAGGGCAGTGCGTGGTGTTGCTCAAGAATAAAGCAGACTGACGCACTCGTCGCGAGACTGACCGGCAACACGAGGAAAGAGCGGGGGGGATTCCGATTTTCTTACTCGGGAGTTGCATCGCGACAAACGCGATCGCGACCAAACAGGATGGGCAATTTCAAATAGTCTAAGAAGAGGTATACCAACATGCGAAGATATGGCATCGACTGGTTGCGGATTTTTATTGTGTTCCTGCTGTTCCCGTTTCATACCGCTCGCGTGTTTGATTTCTGGGAACCAAACTACATCAAAGACGTGCCAAACGCGTTCTCCAGTTGGCTGATCGTAGCCATCGGGTTTTGGTTCATGGCGCTTCTGTTCGTGATCGCCGGGTATTCGACCTTTCACGCGCTGCAAAAGCGCACAGCGGGCGAATACGCAAAAGAGCGCGTCTTGCGCCTATTCGTGCCGTTTCTCTTCGGGCTTGTGCTGATCGTGCCCGTGCAGGGTTATGTCGCAAGCCTGCAGCATGAAGGCTTCACCGGAAGCTACCTCCAGTTTCTCGGCGGGTATTTCACCGATTTTCGCGATATTTCGGGCTATACGGGCAGCTTTACACCCGCGCACCTGTGGTTTATTCTGTTTCTGTTCGTGATCAGCCTTTGCCTGCTGCCGCTGCTCATTCGCTTGCGCGCGCCAAAGACGGAGCGCACCATGCGCCCGTGGCTGCTGGTTTTGGCGTTTCTCCCAATGACGGTGGCGGAGGCGCTGCCCGATATCGGCGGAAAGAATCCGTTTTTCTTCGCGCTGTTGTTTCTGTTCGGGTTTCTCATCGCGCGGGCGGACTGCATCATGGAGTCGATCCGGCGCATGCGGTTTGTTACGCTGACTGCCGCGCTGATCCTGACGCCCGGGTATCTCATGCTCGTCAATGCATTGGGTTGGCCGGACGGAATCAACCTGATCTCCGGTGCTGTGGCGCTACTTCGAAACCTCTGCGTCTGGCTGATCATCCTCGCGCTGATGGGGCTTGCGGATACGTATCTCAACAAGCCCGCGCCCGCGCTCAACTATCTCAACCGCGCGTCGTTTCCGGTCTACGTCTTGCATCAATCGGTGATGATGGTCGTGGCTTACTTCGTCGTGGCGACGGGGTTTTCTCCGGCTGTCAAGTTTCTCGCAATCATGATCGGTACGCTTGCACTCTCGCTTTTATTCTATGAGCTGTTTCGGCATATTGCACCGATGCGGTTCATCCTCGGCATCAAGCGCGAAAGAGCAAAGAGCTAGCAAACCAGTTTTCTATCAGAGCAAAACATAGAACAGCGCGGATGGACGCTATCAAGAACGTCTGCCGCGCTGTTTTGTGTTCTAATTATTCAGAAGGGAAGGCGTTCACTCCAGCTTGAGCATCCGATACCCGATCCCGACATGCGTTTGGATGAGCTTTTGCCCCAGAGGTGTCTCAATCTTTTTGCGCAGGGTTGCCATATAGACGCGCAACGAGGGCGTATCGTTTGGCAGCGTGTTTTGCCAGACTTCCTTGAGGATAAGATTGTGCGTGAGCACGCGGCCAACATTGTGCGCCAGCAGGCAAAGCAGCTTGTATTCGATGGGGGAAAGATGGATCTCCTCCTCCGATACATAGACGCAACCCGCCGCAAAGTCGATCTTTAGCTTGCTGTTTTCAAAGACGGACTCGTTGGAATTGCCGTGCTCCTGCATGAACTGCACGCGCCTGAGCGCCACGCGGATGCGCGCCAATAATTCGTCGACCGAAAACGGTTTGGTCAGGTAATCGTCTGCGCCCGCGTCGAGCGCTTCAATCTTGTCCGCATCGTCGCTGCGCGAGCTGACCACGATGATGGGCAGTTGCGACCAGGCACGCGTTTTTTTGATGATCTCTACGCCGTCAAGATCCGGCAAACCCAGATCGAGAATCATGATATCCGGCTTTTGCGAAAGCGAGGCGAGCACCGCCGCGCTGCCTGTCTCTACCGCGATCTGGCGGTATTGCTGCGATTCAAGCGTCAGCGAAATCAGGTTGCGGACGGGTTTGTCGTCCTCGACGATTAAAATCAAGGGCTTATTCATCCAGATTTACCTCCGCTTTCTGGAGCGTAAAGGAAAACACCGAACCATGCGGAACATTGTCCCGAACGGTGATCTCCCCACCGTGTGCGGTGAGAATCGATTGGCAAAGCGAAAGCCCCAGACCGAGGCCACGCCGCGCATCGCCGCGCATGCCCGCGCTGGTATAAAACAAATCGAACACATGCACCTTGTTCTCGGCTGTAATGCCGGGGCCGTCATCCGAAACGCTGACGCGCACAAGCCCGCTATCCTCTTTTGCACTGAGGGTGATTTGCGATCCGGCGGGCGTATATTTGATCGCGTTTTCCAGCAGATTGAGCAGCACCTGCACGATCAAAGGCGCATCCATATTCGCCAGCAGCAGGTCGTTTTCCAGCTGCACGCGGATTTCGTGAGTGCAAGCGCGTCTTCCGATTCGCCCAAGCGCGCTCTCGATGACATCGTAGACAAGCTCCGGCTTGAGATTGAGGCGAATCGAGCTGTCGTCCATTCGAGTGATGGAGAGCAGGTTTTCCACAAGGTTGATGAGCCAGATAGAGTCGTCATAGATGCTTGCGTAAAGCTCAGGCTGTTCTTCCTGCGGCACCGCGCCGCGCAGCAGCATGTCCGCGTTGCCGGAGATGCTGGTCAGCGGTGTTCTTAGATCATGCGAAATGGCGCGCAGCAGATTGGCGCGGAGCTGTTCCTGCTGGGCCTTGAGGGCGATGTCCTGCCTTGCCGTGTCTGACTGCTGCTTGTCCAGCGCAAGTCCGCATTCGCCGAGAATGGCAAGATAGAGGCTGCGCTCAAAGGAGTCGATGGGCTTTTTGAGCTCGATTCCTGCAACCGCGCGCACTGCGTCATGCCCGCGCACGGCGAGATACTGGCAGCGCACGGCGGGAAAGATACCCGTCTGCGCGCCGGAATGTTTGTTGTTTTGCCGCGTCCATTCCGCTGCCGCTTTTTCCTCGTCAGCAAACAGTCCCTCTGTGTCCTTAGGTGCGTTATAGACGAGCGGCATTCCCAACGCACCGTTCTCCACGGGATAGAGTAGCGCAGCGCCGCCGATCAGCGCGCTGAGCTGCTTAGCCGTCTCCAGCAGAATCTCATCCACTGAATTTGCCTGCTGCAGGTTACGGCTCGCGGTGAGCAACACCTCGGTGCGATAGGCTTTCTCTGCGTTTACCTTTGCCTGACGGCGCACGTTGGTGGTCAAATAGCTCGTTAAAATCGCTGAAATGAGCATGACGAGGAACGTCAGCGGATAGCCGGGATCATAGGCAAGCAGGGTAAAGCGCGGTTCGGTGAAGAAAAAATTGAATGTCAACACGCTCAAAAGCGAAGAAAGCAGGCCGTAGATCACGCCGTCCGTCCAGAACGCGGTGAGCAGCACTGCGAGGATATACAGCGTCATGATGCTCGCTTCGGTAAAACCGAGCTGGCGCAGCAAAAGCCCCAAAAGGGTGGCAGCCACGAGGATGAGAAACTCAACTGCAAACGAGCGAAGCGAGAGCACGCGGTTTTGCACGCGCGGCGCTTGCCCGCCCTTCTGCGCTTCCGGAACCAGATAGATCTCCACGGCTGGCAATAGCTGCATAAGGCGAACGGCCGGGTCGTTTCGCCGCGCAAACAAGCCGCCGCGGTTGATCTGGCAGCCGAGCACGATCTTGGTTGCGCCCGCTGCCTTGGCAAACTCTGCGATTTGCAGTGCGATATCCGCGCCACAGGAGACCGCCTGCTCCGCACCGGCCTTTTGCGCAAGACTTAGATTGATCTCCAGCTGCCGTGCCGTCTGAGCGCGCAGAGGCGCGTCTACCGACGGCTCGACATAGAGCGCGGTGAATTTTGCCCCAAATGCGCGCGCAAGAACCGCGCCTGCCTCAACCACCCGCGCATTGTTGGGCGAGGGTGAGATGCAGACAAGGACATGCTCTTCGCGTGGAGTGGAGTCGATGCTCAAGCGTGGTGCCTCCGATCGAAACAGCGATATAAAGCTAAACATAGCATATCACTTTTTCGCCGGAGTGGTGAGGTGATTTTGATTGTTTGGGCGAGACAAAGCCCGTCGTTTCCAAACAAGGAACAACAGCCCCGCCGCGGGCAGCGGCAGCAGCATGGCAAGAACCGTAACAAGCCGTGACAACGGCATCGGTACGCTTTCACCTGCGCTCAGTATTGCAACAGAACTGCCGTGAATATCCAGGTCCCCGCCATGCTCCGCGCAGGCGCGATGAAAGATGCCTTCCACGCGAATGATATCGCCGCGCTTGCCGTATCCGCCCACGACCGAAATCTGCCTTGCTTGCTCTGCGGACACATACACGCCGATTGTGTTGCTGCCGTCAAAGACCGCGAGCCATGCAAAGTCTCCGCGATAAAGAATATCGCCCAAGACTTCGCCTTCATAAACGACGGTTGTGCCGTCAAAATCCTTCGCGCGGTCGATCAAATCGTTGCTGCTCACGCTTTCGCCCTCCGCGAGTGCCACGGCGGGTGCGAGCAGGAGCAGCAGCGCAATTATAAGGAGTAGGGTTTTTTGGTGCATACCTGCGCCGCCTTTCGAATGACATAAGAAATCAAAGCAAATACCGACAGGAACTCCAGCCTAGCTAGCCACATGATCACGATGTATACGATCTTGAGAAACGCGGGCATGGCGGCTGTCGTGACTCCGATGGAGAGGCCGACGTTGCCGGTTGCAGACGCGGACTCAAACGAGGCCATGCTCAGCGGGAACCCGGCGAGCAAGCCCGCCAGCGTGCCGATGGCGAATGTCGCAACATAGAGAATCACGATCAGTGCGGCGCTCTTGACGACGGTGTCGGAGAGCACGATATCGCGGATGTGGTGATACTTCTGCTCCTTCACGCGCGACTCCGGCAGGACCATGCGCCTCACCTCGCCCTTGAGCGCGGTGAAGAGGATACCTGTGCGCATGCCCTTGAATCCGCCCGCGGTGGAGCTCGCGCTGCCGCCGAACATCATGGCAATCGTGATGGCAAAGAGCGCGATATCGCCCCATTCATAGTAAAACTGCTTGGCGTAGACCGTCATAAAGCCCGTCGTGGTGTGTCCGGAAATCAGCTGATAAAAGCCTTTTCGGAACATGGACATCGCGTCGGGATAGACCCCGTCCTTCATGAGCCCAAGCGTGCAGAGCAGGACGGTGATGATCAGCGTGACGGTAAACGTTACGGTTTCAATGTTTTTGCGAAGCTCCCGCGTGTTGCCGGAGAGTAAAGCGTGGTGCAGCGCAAAGTTGAATGAACCGATGACAAAGAATACGACGGTTGCCAATTCAAACAGCGAACTGTGATAATACAAAACGCTCTGGCTCATCGGCGCAAACCCACCCGTGCTCCATGCAGACATGTTCATCCACAAGCCGTGCAGAAACGCTTTATCAATCGGCAATCCCGCAATCAACGCAGAGACTGTCAGCACGACTGTGCCGATTGCAAGATAGATCAGGCTGATCTGCCAGATGCGTTTTGCGGTACTGATCGCATTCGGAAAGAGCTTCTCGTCCTTTGCCTCGCCGACATACATGCGATATGCCCCGCCCTGACCTTTTGTGAGGAAGGTCAGCGCGAGCACGACCATGCCTTGTCCGCCGACATACGTTAGGATGAAGCGCCACATATTGATGCCGTTACTGATGTGATCCATATCCTGAATCAACGACAACCCTGTAGTGGTGAGCCCGCTCATCACGTCAAAGCAAGTGTCCAGGTAGCTCAGGTAGTTGCCGGAAAAGTAGTACGGCAGGGCAGAGAGCAGCATGCCCAGAAACCACGAACCCGCCGCAACCACCATGCCCTCGCCAAAGCTGAGCTTTGAGAAGCGCTCCTTGGTGCCCAATAACATCAAACCTGCCGCAACCAGAACCGCAATCGCAAGCGACGCGGTAAACGCGAGCACAATCGGCCACTCACCATAGGCAACCGAGGTGATGATCGGCAGCAGCTGCAGTCCGTTGAGCACCAGAATCACAAGTCCGGTATAGTAACAAATCGGCCGGAGCCGATTGATCGGTTTATCGATCATACATCTATCACCCCAGTAGTGCCGAGACGGCAAATCCCGCGATGATCAGCGCGCCGGAAAAGCCGATCTCCAGCAGGACACCGCGCGCGGTCTTCAGTTTTTCTTTCATATTGTCTCTCCCCGAATATTCGAAATCACACGCGGCAGATCGCATTCATTGCCCAGAATTACGACGTTGTCGTCCGGTGCAAGCACGGTCTCTCCATCAGGAATCGCCGCCTCACCGTCGCGCACAATACATACTACGATCATGCCCTTAGGCAACCCAATCTCATTGAGTTTTTTCCCGCTGTAGGGCGATTCGGGGTCAACCAGTGCTTCGCGCACGCGCACATGCGTTGCTTTTCGGGTCAAGAGTGTGTTTACGTCCGCCCAGTCCAGCTCGGAATCGATGCTGCCCGCGATGCGCGCGGTGCTGCTGATGACGCTGTCCACGCCCAGCTGCTCAAACACACGGATGTTCTTCGGGTTTTTGACGCGGGCGATGGTGCGCTTAACGCCGAAATAATCTTTGGCGAGCTGGCAGCTCACGAGGTTGTTCTGATCCTGTCCGGTGACCGCGATGAACGCCTCCGTGTGATAGATGCCCGCGTCCCGCAGGCAGTCTGCGCTGGTGCCGTCCCCGTGGGTGACCTCAACATAGGAGCCGCCAAACGCGTTTTCCACGCGCTCACAGCGCGCGCGGTTGCTGTCGATGAGCATGATGTGGTGTTTCTCCGCCATCAGTGTTTTCACGAGATAATACCCGACGTTTCCGCCGCCGACGATGATGATGCGCATGATCAGTTTTCCTCCGTTTCGCCGAGCAGACGACCGATTTCCGCGACGGTCAGCATCGTGGGGCAGACGGTGCAGAGCCCCATCTGGCGCAACACCTCATCCTTGTCAGGATCGTAACAGCGCGTGACCACATGCGGCACGTGATAGAGCTGAGACGCGATCTGTGCGGTCATGATGTTGACGTTGTCGTCGCTCGTCACTGCACAGAGCGCGTCCGCGCGCTCGATGCCCGCGCTTTTGAGCACGTCTTCATCGATCGACATACCGGTGACGGTCAGGCAGTTGGTGCCGTTTTCAAGCTGCGCAAAGCTCTCCTCGTTTGGGTCGATCACGACCACGTCGTGCCCGTCGTTGGATAGTTTTTTCACGAGATTCGCGCCGATCTTCCCGCATCCTGCGATGATTATATACATGCCTTTGACTCCTTTGCATACGGCCGCGGCAGATGCTCAAAATCGCAATCGTCCGGCGTATATGCGTCGGCTCGCGTCTTGTAAAACTCTGCGTACCCTTCCAGATTCCAGCGCGACGGCGCATAGGCCGGGTCCAGCGCGTTTGCCGCGCGGAAGTGCTTCATCGCGTCCTCGTGCCTGCGCTTTTTCTCCAGCAGCAGACCCATGAGGTTGTGCGGCACCGCGCTGTGGGGAGACTGAAACATGGCGGTAGCAAGCAGTGCTTCGCACGCGTCAAACTCCCGGTGTCCGATCATTTCCTTCGCTTTTGCGATGAGATCGCCTAATTCGTCTTCCATACTCGTTAACCTCTTCTATACTGTGCAATTTTGAATGACAGACGGAGTATACGTCCGCGCGTGAAAAAGCGCCGTTCGAGTTTAGGCAAACGGCGTTAAAGTTGTGTTAGTGTTCTGTTTATTGCAATAGACCCAGGGAATGAATCATGATTGGCTTATGAGTAATTCGGTTTCAACAAGCACAGCAGCACAACGGGCACAGCGTTTTGCTGAAATTTCTATCTTCCGGAGTCGCTGATGTCCAGCAGTTCCTCCGGATACGCCTCCCAAAGCGCCTGATCCAGCAAATACTCCTGATTGTATTGAATCGCGTAGGTGCGCAGCAGATTGAGCACCACGCTGATGTGGATTTGGTCGGCACGGTATTTCCGGAACCGATCCAGCAGGAACGTCTTTTCCCGCTCAGACAGGGCATTGGAGAAATACCCAAACAGGTGCATGAACATGTTATAGAAGTTGTTCCGGCTCGGAAGCCGCGCAAACGCCAGACCCAGATGCGTTTCATACAGCGCCGCGACTTCCTCAAAGGGCTTCTTGTCGTGATTGGCGACGATTGCACCGAGGAGTTTGAGCTGGTTTTGGTTGTACGCCATCAACAGAAACTTTTGCGCGGAATGAAACAGCACCAGCGCTTTCATCGAAGCGGAATCCTGCACCTTCTGGAACCGGAACATCGTGTAGAGCTTGGTTAAAAAATGCTCGCGGATGGCATAGTTGGTCAACCGCCCTTCCTCCTCAATCGGCAGATTGGGATACAGCCGAATCGCGTTGGCGGCAAAAATGCCAACGCCCTTGACCGAGCTGGAGGATTTCTCTTTGCTCGAATAGATCTTGACGTCCTTTATGCCGCAGGAGGGCGATCTGCCCTTTAGAATGAAGCCGTGAATGTTTCCGGCAGATGCGAAAAAATCCGCAGAGTAACGTTCCATCTCACCGGTAAAGACCTTTCCTTCGGTTGGCTGAAACAGCTCGATCTTATCGTTGATGAGCACCAGCCTGACAGGGTTTCTCGGAACACCAAGACCGATCTCCACCTCCGGACAAACCGTCACATAGTTCACGTGCGGCTTGAGCGCGTTCACAAACGCACTTGTCAAAACATCGCCGTTGTATCGACAGTTGCAAAACCCCAGGCATCTGCTCACCACAATGGTCGGCTTATTTTCGTCTATCGTGTGCTCCATATGTAGTTCTCCTTCTCTTGAGCCATCGAGAGGACTTACTTGCAGCATAACAACCCGAGTCGCTTGTGTCAAACGACGTCGCAGATTGATTCCTCAGATGCAAAGCAGGCGGTAAAGTTTTTATGCAAGATTCGAACAGAAAGCAAATAAAAAGTGGGCAAAATTGTGATAATAATAAATATTATTGATATCGACAAACACGCAGTATATACTCAAACTATACTGTGTGTTGTATGTTGATGGTGAAGCGTGCATGCGCCTGCTGTGACAAACGGAGCGTTCCCGACACCAAAAAAGATATCATTCTCCCAACCCGCAGCAAGCAATCGCATGACGAAATGGAGTTAAAAGACATGAGCATTGGCAGGATATGGAGGCCGGAAACATTTCAGGGTGGCAGCCGAAAACGGCACTATTTTGAAGGATGGTATTTTAAGCTCATCGACAAACAACGCAAAACGGTGATGGCGATTATCCCGGGCATTTCGATTGGCGAAAACGTGAACGATGCGCACGCTTTTGTTCAGGTGATCGACGCGGTGAAGGGAGAGACGGAGTATTTCCGCTTTCCGTATCACGATTTTCTATCAGACCCGGACGTGTTCCTCGTCAAGATCGGCGAAAATGTGTTTTCCGATCACGGGCTCAAGGTTGACCTGCGAAATGATCACACCAGCATCTCTGGTGAGCTGCATTTTTCGGGGATTGACCCGTATCCGAAGACCTTTTTCAGCCCCGGCATCATGGGACCGTTTTCCTTCGTTCCCGGCATGGAATGTTATCACGGGGTTGTGAACATCACCCATACAATCCATGGAAGCCTCAACCGAAACGGAACCGTTGCCGACATGACCGGCGGGGAAGGGTACATCGAAAAGGATTGGGGACGCTCGTTTCCAAAGGCATGGATCTGGGCGCAGGCCAACCATTTTGAAGAAGCGGGCGCATCGTTTATGTTTTCCGTTGCGCGTGTTCCCTTGCTTGGCAGAAGCTTCACCGGGCTGATCGCGTTTCTGAGAACCAAAGAGGGATTTCATACATTCGCAACATACAACGGCGGGAAGATTCGATCGATTGAGCTCAAAGAAAACGTGCTGGACGTTACGCTCACCAACGCTTCATACGAGCTGCATGTTTCAACGAACTATCCCGGCGGCGGCATCCTCAAAGCGCCGAAAAACGGGCTGATGAGCCGAGAAATCGAGGAGAGCATCACCGCAACGACGACATTGCAGCTCGGCCACCGAAACGGCAAAACGTTGTTTGAGGGCATCAGCCCGTGGACAGGAATCGAGATTGCGGGCGGACTAAAAGAGATCCTCGGCTGAAGGTTTCTGCAATCGAGAACTCTTTCATGCACTTCTAGAACTAGCGTTTCATCCTGAAACATTGAAACGTAACGACAGACGATACACTCAACAGCCGCAAGAGAAGGGAAAATACCGATGTACAATTTACTGATTGGAGGCGCCGCGGGTCAGGGTATTGACACGACGGCAGCCATCCTCGAGAAACTGCTCAAACGCTCCGGCTATCATGTGTTCACCATACGGGACTTTATGTCCCGCGTGCGCGGCGGGCACAATTTTTCGATGATCCGGTTTGGCACAGAGCCGATTCATTCGCACAGCAACCGTCTCGATGGCATCATCGCGATGGACGACGAGACGATCTTGCAGCACCGGGATGAGTTGAACAAAGACGGATTTATCCTGTGCGACAGCAAGCTTACTGCCGAAGATCCGCGCGCGATGAAGATCGACATGGACGGCATGGCGAAAAAGCTAGGCAATCCGCGTGTATCGGGCATCATCGCGGTCGGTATCATATTGAAACTATTTGGAGAATCACTCGATGGCGCGGAGGAAGTGCTCCGCGCTTTTGTCAAACAGCAGTTTGTGGAGATCAATGTCAAAGCGCTGCAGGCGGGGTATCAACTCGCTGAAAAGCGATATGAACACCTTAACGGCAAGTGCCAAGACTGGATGCTAGTCTCCGGCAGCAGTGCCGTGGCGCTCGGTGCCGTTGCGGCAGGGCTACGGTTTTATTCCGCCTATCCGATGTCGCCCTCCACGTCGATCATGGAGACACTCGCAGCGCTGGGAGACGAGGCCGGGTTGGTGGTGGAGCAAGCGGAGGACGAAATCGCCGCGATCAACATGGCAATCGGAGCCTCGTTTGCGGGCGCAAGAGCGATGACCGGCACCTCCGGCGGCGGCTTTTCCCTGATGGTGGAGGCGCTGGGGTTGTCCGGCATGGCGGAGATTCCGCTGGTGGTGATCGATGTGCAGCGTCCCGGTCCCGTAACGGGTCTTCCGACGCGCACGGAACAGAGCGACTTGCGGTTTGTCATCTCTGCGTCGCAGGGCGAGTTTCCGAGGATGGTGATTGCTCTGCGAAACCCGTCGGACGCGTTCTATCAGACCATGCGCGCCTTCCATCTGGCGGAAACGTATCAAATTCCGGTGATTCTGTTGAGCGATCAATATCTGGGCGACGCTACCTCCACGGTGGAACCGTTTGATCCAAAGAGAATTCAGATAGCAAGTCCGGCGAAGAAACACGATTTGGACGGTGAATACCTGCGCTATCGCTACACGAAAAACGGGGTTTCCCCGCGATTGATTCCGGGTACGACAGAGCACCTTGTCACAGCCGACAGCGACGAGCACGACGAGCGCGGCTGGATTACAGAATCCGCCGGGGTGCGCACCAAGATGATGGACAAGCGCATGAAGAAGCTGGAAGGAATCAAGCAGGAGCTGCTGGAGCCGGACTTCATCGGCCCGGAAGATTTCGACACATTACTGCTGGGCTGGGGCTCGACATGGGGCCCGATTGCGGAAGCGATTACACTGCTCAACCGCGAGGGCAAGGAGCGCTTTGCCGCGCTGGTGTTCGGAGACATCTACCCGCTGCCGCAAAAGCTGCTGCTGGAGAAAGCGCCCAAGGCCACCCGCCTGATCAACGTTGAACAAAACGCAACGGGTCAATTGGCGGGGTTGGTGCGCGAGGAGACGGGTATTGTCTGCACGGGCAGCATACTCAAATACGACGGCAGACAGATTTCGGCGGAAGAGATCGCAACGCGTGTTCGCAAGGAGGGGTCCATATGAGCACAGAATCGTTTTGCACCTATGATACCGCCTGGTGCCCGGGCTGCGGCAACTTCATCATTCTCGAATGCCTGAAGACCGCGCTGGAACAGCTGGGCAAAGAGCCTTCTCAGGTTCTGCTTGCGGCAGGCATCGGTCAGGCGGCAAAAACGCCGCAATACCTCAGCGCAAATGCATTCTGCGGGCTGCACGGGCGCTCGCTCCCCGCGGCGATCGCGGCAAAAATCGCCAACGAGTCGCTGACGGTGGTTGTGAACACGGGCGACGGGGATTCTTATGGCGAGGGCGGGAACCACTTCCTGCACAACATCCGCAGAAATGTCGACATCACGCATTTTGCGCACGACAATCAGGTATACGGACTGACCAAAGGACAGGCGTCGCCGACCTCCGGACTCGGGTTTGTGACGGGCGTTCAAACCGACGGAAACCTCAACGAGCCGCTCAACCCCGTGCTGATGGCGATTGCCTGCGGGGCCGGGTTTGTGGCGCGCGGCTTTACGGGGCATAAGGAACAGCTCATCTCATTGATGAAGCAGGCGATCACTTACAAGGGATATGCGCTGGTTGATATCTTGCAGCCGTGCATCAGTTTTAATAAAACAAACACATTCGGCTGGTACAATGAGCGCGTCTATGAGCTGGATGAAACGCATGACGCAGGGAACAAGATTACAGCCATGCAAAAGGCGATGGAGTTTGACAAGAAGATTCCGCTCGGCATCCTGTATCGGGAGGAAAAGAGCACCTATCACCAGAAGAATGTAGTATTGCAGCAGGGCACGCCCTTGCTGGAGAGAAAGACAGACCCGACCTTGATGAAACGGCTGATCGCATCTTACATCTAAAAAATTCATTTGGAGGTAGAGACATGTCTGTGAAAAACGCAATGACGTCTGAATTTCTTCACTCCGCTTACGGCGGCGAAAGCATGGCCCACATGCGTTACCGCATCTGGGGTGATATGGCGGCAAAAGAGGGCTTTCCGAACGTAGCAAAACTTTTTCACGCGATCTCCTATGCCGAGCAGGTGCACGCAACCAACCATTTTCGCGAGATCGACGGTGAAACCGCGGGCGCGACGGTGGCGGCGGGCGGCATTTTCGGCGCGAACAAGACGGCGGACAACCTGCGCGGCGCCATCATGGGCGAGGCGCACGAAGTAGACCAGATGTATCCCGTCTACTTAAACGCGGCGGAGTTCCAGAACGAGGCGGGAGCAAAGCGCTCCTTCCACTTTTCGCTGGAGGCGGAGAAGCAACACGTCGCCCTGTTCCAAATGGCGCTGGACGCAGTCCTTAATGGCAAGGATGTCGAGCTGGACGCAATCTACATTTGCCCGGTCTGCGGACACACGGTGCTGAATGAAGCGCCGGTCAACTGCCCGATCTGCGGCGCGACAAGGGAAATGTATCATCGGTTTTAATCGGATGAAGTAAAGAGCACGATTGGCTCTTTGGCACCAATATTTTTTAAACAAAACAAACATAACGTACAACTCAGCACAAAAAGCGCCCTGTGAGTGAATTCTCACGGGGCGTTTTGTTGATCACACACACGAATGGCCGTGGGATATTCGATCAAGTTGTGTGTAAATTATGTGCAAAAACAGCCCAAACGCGCAAAAAGAAAGAAAAAATCATTAAAATAATAGAAAATTTTTGTTACGCGCACATAAATCGATGACAATTGTCTGATACGATGATTTTAGTCAAATCAGAACCAACACATCCGTACAGATCTACAACTGAAAAGAGGAGCTGTGAAATGAACAACGCACAAGGTCATTGCAGCTGCTGTCAACAAGACGGCGCGGAACCATTTGCCGAACTCGATCAGGTCATCGACCTCTATCGCGAAAAAGAGGGAAATCTCATTCAAATTCTGCACATCGCGCAGGAACTCTATGGCTTTCTGTCACTCGAACTCCAACAGCATATTGCCAAGGCGCTGAACAAACCGCTCTCCGAGGTTTCGGGTGTGGTGACGTTCTATTCGTTCTTCTCCACCAAGCCGCGCGGCGAGCACACCATTCGCGTGTGCCTCGGTACCGCGTGTTATGTGCGCGGCGGAAAGAAGATTGTAGACGCGCTGCAAAAGACGCTGCATGTGGACATCGGCGAGACGACCGAGGACGGCAAGTTTACGTTTGAGGTTGCGCGCTGCATCGGCGCGTGCGGACTCGCGCCTGCGATGATGATCGACGACGTCGTCTACAAGCAGGTCAACATCAACAAGCTCGACGCGATTCTCTCGCGCTATTGAGAGGGGTGAGTATTTTGAGTGAGACAATGATAAAAACGTTTGATGACCTTGCGCAGATCAAGCAGGCGTATCAGGACGAAACGGCAAAGAGCCGGTATCAGATTCTTGTCTGCGGCGGCGCGGGGTGCGTCTCCTCTAATTGCGCAGAGGTGCTCCAGGCGGTGCTCGACGAACTGAATCACATCGGCATGCGCGAGCAGGTCATCGTCCGCGAAACAGGCTGCATCGGCACCTGCGCGGTGGGACCCGTCATGCTGATTCTGCCGGAGCGGATCTTCTATACAAAACTCACGCCGCAGATTGCGCGGTCGATCGTGCAAAAGCACATCGGACACGGCGAAATCTTAGAGGCGTATACATTCTATGATGAATCCCTAAAAAAGCGCGTTCCCAAGATCGACGACATCGATTTCTTTAAGGAGCAAGTACGAATTGCGCTTCGCAATTGCGGCGTGATCGAATACGACAGCCTCGACGCCTACATCAGCCGGGACGGGTACCTCGCCGCGGCAAAGGCGCTCAACGAACGCACGGCGCAGCAGGTGATCGACGAGGTCAAGCGCAGCGGCATGCGCGGGCGCGGCGGCGCGGGATTCCCCACCGGCGTCAAGTGGCAGGCGGGGCACGACGCACCGGGTGAACGCAAATACATCGTCTGCAACGCGGACGAGGGCGACCCCGGCGCATTTATGGATCGCAGTATTTTAGAGGGAGACCCGCATACGGTCATCGAGGGGATGATGATCGGCGGTTACGCCATCGGAGCCAGCAGCGGCTATGTCTATGTGCGCGCAGAGTATCCGCTCGCCATCGAGCGCCTCGAAAAGGCGCTGGAAGAGGCGCGTGCACGCGGCGTGCTGGGCAAAAACGTATTCGGCAGCGGGTTTGATTTTGATCTGGAGATTCGCATCGGCGCGGGCGCGTTTGTCTGCGGCGAAGAGACGGCGCTCATGGCGTCCATCGAGGGCTGCCGCGGCGAGCCGAGGCAGAAGCCGCCGTTCCCGTTCCAGAGCGGGCTCTTCAAATGCCCAACCATCATCAACAACGTTGAGACCTACGCTAGCATTCCGGAGATCCTGCTCAAGGGCGGGGAATGGTATTCGTCGTTTGGTACGGAGCGCAGCAAGGGCACTAAGGTTTTTGCGCTCGCGGGCGACGTGGTCAACACGGGTATCATAGAGGTACCGATCGGCAAACCGCTGGGCGATATCCTCTTCAACATCGGCGGCGGGCTGCGGGATCGCAGAAAGTTTAAAGCCGCGCAGATCGGCGGCCCCTCCGGCGGCTGCGTCACACGGGACAACCTGAACACCCCGACGGATTATGAATCGCTCCAGTCGCTGGGCGCAATCATGGGCTCCGGCGGCCTTATCGCCATGAACGAGGACACGTGCATGGTGGATACGGCGCGGTTCTTCATGGACTTCATCCGCGACGAATCCTGCGGAAAATGCGCCGCCTGCCGCATCGGCACCACGCGTATGCTCGAAATTCTGGAGCGAATCACGCGCGGCGAAGGCGAGGAAGGGGACATCGAGCTGCTCGAAGAGCTCGGCGAGACGATCAAGGACACCGCCATGTGCGGCCTTGGCCAGACCGCGCCGAACCCCGTGCTTTCGACTATCCGCTATTTCCGCGAGGAATATGAAGAACACATCCGCGAAAAATATTGCCGCTCGAGCGTCTGCTCATCGATGTTTATCTCTCCGTGCGAGAACACCTGCCCGGCGAATATCAACGTGCCGGGGTATATGAGTCTTGTTGCGGCGGGCAGATTCATCGACGCGTACAACCTCATTCGACAGGAGAACCCGTTCCCCGCGGTTTGCGGGCGCATCTGCACGCATCCATGCGAGCAGAAGTGCCGCAGGCGCACGCTGGACGAAGCGGTCTCCATCTGCGAAATCAAGCGGTTTGTCGCGGACTATGCTTACAAGCACGAAGAACCGTTCAGCGCGGAGCTCGTCTTCCCGAAAAACGGGAAGAAGGTCGCCATCGTCGGCGCGGGTACATCGGGGCTTACCTGCGGTTATTATCTCGTGAAGATCGGCTATGAGGTGGATGTCTACGAGTCCGAATCCGTTGCTGGCGGCGTGCTTGCATTCGGCATTCCGGAATACCGGCTGCCCAAGAAGGTATTGCAGCACGAGATCGACCTCATTGCGCAGGCGGGTGTCAACATCCACCTGAACACACAGGTCGGCAAAGATATTACCTTCAAAGCACTTCAGGCGCAGTACGACGCGGTTTATATCGCGACCGGAACGCAGTTCCCGGAGAAGGTCAACATCCCCGGTGAGGGGCTTACGGGCGTGACGCACGGCATCAATTTCCTCAAGGATGTCAACCTCAAGCGCGAAACGTTTCTTGGGCAAACGGTCGCCATCATCGGCGGCGGCAACACCGCAATCGACTCCGCGCGCACGGCGCTTCGTCTTGGAGCACAGCGCGTGATGATCCTCTATCGCAGAACGCGGGATGCCATGCCAGCAAGCAGCGAGGAAGTGCAATCCGCACTGGACGAGGGGATTGAGTTGCTTGAGCTTGTCGCTCCGGTGCGCTTCCTCGCCAACCGCGCGGGCAAGGTCGTCAAGATCGAATGCCAGCAGATGAAGCTGGGCGATTTCGACAAAAACGGACGCCGCAAAGCCGTGCCGGTTGAAGAATCCAACTACATGATCGAGGTGGACGCCGTGATTCCCGCGGTGAGCCAGTATTCGGACCTGCCGTTCATCAAAAAGAGCGAGATTGGAGTTACGACCTGGGGCACGTTTGTGGTGGACTACCAGACCATGATGACGACCATGCCGGGCGTGTTTGCAGGCGGAGACGTTGTGCGCGGGCCGGACACCGTTATTCAGGCGATTGCGGACGGCAAGAACGCGGCGGTCTCTATCGACAAATATCTTGGCGGAAAAGGAAAGCTGAACAAGGGAACGCCAATCGAGATTCCCGATAACTTCAGCGACGACGAGGTTGTTGAGCACAAGCGCTTTGAAATCGAAGAGCTCGACATTGAAAAGCGGAAAACCTCGTTTGACGAAGTCGTACTGGGCTATCACAAGCTAAGAGCGATGGCCGAGGCGATGCGCTGCCTGCATTGCGACAGGAGGTAGGTAATCAGTATGAAACATATTACCATCAACGCAAAAGCGTATGAAGTGGAAGACGACCTCACCATCATCGAGGCCGCGAAGCGAAACGGCATACAGATTCCGAGCCTGTGCTATCTGCCGGGCGTGCATGAGTTTGGCTCCTGCCGCATCTGCGTGGTCGAGGTGGAGGGCGCAAAGACGCTTGTACCATCCTGCATGACCAAGGTATCCGAAGGCATGGTGATTCAAACCAATTCCGAGCGTGTCAGGCGCGCAAGAAAGGTGCTCTATGAGCTGCTGCTTTCGGATCACTCCAAGGATTGCCTGAGCTGCAAAAGAAACCAAAACTGTGAATTGCAGGCGCTCGGCAAGCAGCTTGGCGTCGAGGCGACCCGTTTTGAGGGCGCGCGGAGTGAATGCGTGATCGATGTTTCGACCTCCATCACGCGGGACATGTCCAAGTGCATCCTCTGCCGCCGCTGCGTGACCGCCTGCAACGAGATCCAGGGCGTTGGCATCATCAACGCGCAAAACCGCGGCTTCCAGACCGTGATCGCGCCCGCGATGGAGCTCGCAATCGGCACAGTCAACTGCGCATTCTGCGGGCAATGCACGGTGGTTTGCCCCGTCGGCGCGCTCAAGGAGACAGACTCGATTCAGGCCGTCTGGGAAGCGATCAACGACAAGACGAAGCGCGTGATCGTGCAAACCGCGCCCGCCATCCGCGTTGCCATCGGTGAAGAGTTCGGAAACGAGCCGGGCGCGCGAGTCACGGGCAAACTTGCCGCCGCGCTGCGCAGACTCGGCTTTGACGATGTGTTTGACACGAACTTCACCGCCGACCTGACGATTCTGGAGGAGGGAACCGAGCTGCTCTCCCGCGTGAAGAGCGCGCTCACCGGCGGCGAAGCAGTGCTGCCGATGATCACGAGCTGCAGCCCCGGTTGGATCAAGTATGTCGAGCACACCTATCCGGACTCGCTGGCGCATCTTTCCACCTGTAAGTCGCCGCATACGATGCTTGGCGCGCTTGCAAAGACCTATTATGCGGGCAAGATCAAGCGCGAGCCGAAGGATATCTTCGTGGTGTCCATCATGCCCTGCACCGCAAAAAAGAGCGAAATCGTCCGCCCGGAGATGAGAAACGACGGACTGGCAAACGTGGATGCGGTGCTCACCACGCGCGAACTTGGCAACATGATCAAGGAGATGGGCATCGACTTCAACAACCTGCCGGACGAGGAGTTTGACAGCCCGCTTGGCATGTCGACGGGAGCCGCCGATATCTTCGGCCTCACCGGCGGCGTGATGGAGGCGGCGCTGCGCACGGTTTACGAGTTGGTCACCGGACGGGAGCTCCCGTTTGACGGCCTGCATGTAACCCCGATCGTCGGTCTCGATCAGGTCAAGGAGGCGGCGGTCACGATTGAAAACCCCGTGGAAGCTTACAAGTTCCTCGACGGTGTGACGGTACGCGTCGCGGTCACCAGCGGACTTGCGGGCGCAAACAAGCTCATGGAGCAGGTTGCCGGCGGAAAGTCGCCCTATCACTTCATCGAGGTGATGGGTTGCCCGGGCGGCTGCATCATGGGCGGCGGACAGCCGCGCTCGGACGATCCGCAGGTGCGCACCAAGCGACTTGCAGGACTGTATACCGAGGACGAGGCAAAGGTGCTGCGTAAGTCGCACGAAAACCCGTTTATTGCTCAGCTCTATGCAGAATATCTGGAGCATCCCAACGGGCACAAATCGCACGAACTACTGCACACGCATTATGTGCGGCGCGGTATGTTCAACGAACTTACGCAGGAGCGCTTCAATCTTGGCGTGCGTCCGGCGGAGAAGAAACGGGATGTCGCCGCGCAGGCGATCAACGCCGCAGCAAGAGCGGAATCGGCAAAGCAGCACGAGGCGATCGAGTCCATCCGCGTGCTGGCGCTGGAGGCGGAGAACGCGCGCCTCAAGACTGAGCTGGCAGACGTCAACGAGACGGTCGGCTTCTTTAAAAACGTGATTGCGGACTACGCAAGCCGCAGCAAGTAAGAAAGCGCGCAGAACACCCGAAACAGCAAATGCGGGGGCTGCCAAGATCGCAGCCTCCGCTCTTCTATGCCTGTGCGCAGGCGTAAAAAGGTGCTCTGAACTGCCGCTTGAAACCTCGCCCGAAGCAGGATAGAATGGTACCATACAGGCTCTTGTTTCACACACATCGGAGGTTCAAACATGAATTCTGACATCCGGCTGTTGATCGTTGACCAGAACAGTGCCATTCGCGGCGATATTCGCCAGCTTGCCGTTTCGCAGGGGTATTCCTTTGACGAGGCGGCGGATGGAATCGCCGCGCTCAAGCTCTTTCGCCGCAACGATTACAACCTGATCGTCATGGACACCGACCTGCCGGAGCTGGACGGCAGAAACGTTTGCCGCCAGATTCGAAAGGTCTCGGATGTGCCGATTTTGTTTATCAGCACAAGAACAAGCGAGCAGGAGAAGCTCTGCGCGTTTGAAATCGGCGCAGACGATTTTATCGTCAAACCGTTCTATCCGCGCGAACTGCTCGCGCGCATCAAGGTGTTTCTTTACCGGACGGGTAGCCAGACGAAGTGCGTCGCCGACAAGATCGCGTTCAACGGGTTGTTCATCAACACGGTTTCGCGCGAGGTTACGGTGGACGATCGCCCCGTGCAGCTGACTCCAAAGGAATATGACCTGCTGTTCTTTCTTTCGCAAAACCCGAATAAGGCATATTCGCGCGAGGCGCTACTCAACGAGGTTTGGGGCTATTGCTTCACAGGCTCGGATCGCACCATCGATACGCACATCCGCACCCTGCGGGATAACATCCGCCCGTATGACGGCTATATCGTGACCGTTTGGGGATTTGGGTATAAGTTTGTGATTTAGCAACTTCTACTGCACGGAATTTACAGCATCGCCTCATAAAAAACACATACATGCAAACAAAGACGGCCACCGGGAAGGTGACCGTCTTATTGTGTAAACCCGTTTTTAGGGAGCGCTTTGATTAGAACTCCGGCGTGTAGTGGTCGATCACCGGACGCCAGATCGCGCGCTTGAGGCAGATATCGCGAAAGCGCAGCTTCGAGCAATACGCCTCAAACCCGAAGCGCCCGTAAACAGTGGTATCGATCGGGTCGGGGTCTGTCACCTCCAGCACGAGCGCACCGTCGATGAGAATGAACACATGCCCTTGAATGCTGCCCATCTGGACGAAATATTCCTGCCCGGGTTGGAAGGGGAACAGGGGATTTGCCGCGTTTAGTTTGTAGTCTGGCGATTTTTCAAACCCGACCTTGCCGTCCCACCAGCCCTCCAGCCCGCCGACATAGGCGACATGGCGCGTGTTCGTCTCATAATTCCAGCTGCCGCTCCACATGGCGTTGATGTCGTGGGTGCAGGGGAAGATCGTCATGGCGCGAAACTCCAGCATCACGTCACCGAAAAAATCGTTGCGGGAGATGACCATGCCTGGGTTGTTCTCGCGGTTTTCGCCGCAGAGCCAGCCGTCTTTTACGTACCAATCTCCGCCGCGTATGTCAAAATCTGACGCCAGCATCTCCGGCGTCATGGGCTTTTGCCAGAGCACGGGGCATTCTTCCAGCAGCAGTTCTTTATGCAACAGGCGCATGAAACTTCTCCTTCTGCCGCGGTTATCCGCGCGGCGCGGCGGTGCTTTCGCGAATCATGAGTGAGCAGCGCGGCAGCACGACGGACGAACATGCCTCGCCACGGATGGCTTTTTGCAGCAGATCGATGCCGAGGTGCCCCATCTGGTTGCGGTCAACGGACATCGTGTTCAACGCCGGCACGAGATACTTGGAGGAGACCACGTCGTCAATGCCGATCACCGAGATATCCTCCGGCACGCGAATGCCCTTGTGATGCAGCCGCGCGAGTGTGCGCATGGCGTAATAATCCGTGGCGCAGAAAAACGCGGTGGGCATCTGCTTGCCGGAGAGCGCGTCGTCCACGCAGGAATCCAGCGAAGCTTCGTCGTAAACGTTGAGCTGGATGCGGTTGGTGCCAAGCGCGATGCTCGCCTCGGACGTCGCCCGCTGAAACCCCTCAAACACCAGCAGGTTGAAGTCCTGCAGCTTGCTGTTGCCGATGAGCGCGATGTCGCGATGCCCAAGGTCGATGAGGTGCTTTGTTGCGCTGTAGGCCGCGTGCTCATAGTCCACCTGCACGGAAAGATAAAAATCCTCTGCGCGGCGGCTACTGTCCAGCACCACGATCGGCAGATTCAACGCCTTGAGCTCCGAAAACACGATGGGGTCTATGTCTCCATAGGAGAGGATACCGTCGATCATGTCTGAACGCAGCACCTCCGAAAACGTCAGCTCATTTCCCTTATAATAGGTGGAGGCGAAGATGAGGTTGAAGGGGAGCTGTTCGCACGCCTCCATAACGCTGGTGTTGAGCTCGACGTAGAACAACCGATCCTGCAGCGAAAACTCGTTTCGAAACAGCACAGCGATGTTGCTGCGCGTCGAGGTCAGCCGCCCCGGTGCGTTTTGCAGATAGCCGCTCTGCCGCACGGCGCCGAGGATGCGCGCGCGCGTGCTCTCGCTGATGCCCGGCTTTCCGTTGAGTGCGATGGACACGGCGGACGGGGAGACCCCGACCATGCGCGCGATGTCTGCGGTTGTCACCTTGCTCAAGTTCTTCACCTCATTTCGATCTGCAACTAGTATACTAAAAATAATTAGTGAATGCAAGCATCGATTATAATGGGATATTGCTGAAAAATGGCCGAATAGTGCCAGATTATTGCTTGACAAGCGAAAAAAGAACCGATAAACTAAACGTAACTAGCAAAGATAATAATATTTAGTTTACGAGTAAATCGAGAATAGCACGAAGAAATTTTGAAAGATACACCTCGGCGATTAATGCGTTTTGCCTATCAAAAACCGCCGCATTGCGCGGCGGTGTTGAGAGCAGATTCGGTTAAATATCCTAATTCAGACGGCGCACGGAGGCGCGCTCGGCCAGCGTAAAGTCGGCAAAGTTCTCATGCGCGGTGTTGGGTGAACCGGAGACGATGCTGGCAAGCAGCATATCGCAGCCCTGGTTGGCAAGGCGGCTGGTGTCGATGCGAACCGTGGTCAGCGGCGGATCGATATAGGAGCTGATGAGGATATCGTCGATTCCGATGACCGAGATATCGTCCGGCACGCGAAGACCCGCCTGCTTGATGGCGCGAATCGCGCCCACGGCGTAGATATCTGCCGCGCAGAACACCGCGGTCGGGAGCGACTGGGAGCCGAGGATTGCCTGCATCTGTTTATCCGCGCTGTCCTCGCCGTCGCTGTCGCGAGATTGCATTTGAATCCAGCTCAGTGGCACGACGATCTCCTGTTCCTCCAGCGCGCTGCGGTAACCTTCGAAGGTTTGCTGGCTGTACAGTGGCGGAAAATTGCTGCCGATGTAGGCGATATGGGTGTGTCCGTTGTCGATGAGGTGCTTCATCGCCATCCGCGCGGCGGTGTAATAGTCCACCATCAGGCTCATGCAATGGTTTGGCAGCTGGTGGCTGTCCAGCAGCAGATAGGGAAGCTCGAGCTCCTGCAATCCCGCGATGACCGAGACGGGCACGTATCCATAGGACACAACACCGTCTACCCCGCGTGAACGCAGGATATTCGGCAGGGCGACGGGGGCGGAGTCCTCGCCAAATGAGCAGGAGACGAACACCAGATTGTATTCCCGCTCGGTAAAATACCGCAGGATGCTCTTGTTCAGGCTTTCCTGAAACAAATGCTCCAGCGGATGGCTGTTCATATTAAAGAGCACTGCTATGTTTTGCGTGGACTTGAGAATCTGGCTGCGCGCACTCTGACTCGGCGCAAAGTTCATGCGCTCGACCACTTCGATTACCCGAAGCCGCGTTTCCTCGCTGATGCCCGGCCGCTTGTTCATCACGAGCGAAACCGTGGAGGCGGAGACGCCCGCCAGTTTTGCTATATCCACTATGGTTAATTTTGCCATGATACCCCTATCAACTGGTATTTGATGCATTGTTTGATTATTGTAATGTATAAAATGTTTTTTGTAAATAGAATACCATTGAAAAGACGCGAAAATGAGAAGAATTCGCTCAAAGCCTAAAACAATTTAATGATTTCATCTTTTAATCGCTACTAATTGGATTTTGCATGGTTAGATTCACGGGATAAGCGCGTAAAACGGCGATTTCGTAATGAAACAGAAACTATTAAAACGTTTGAATATTTTTGTTGACAAACCGTAAACTGCCTTTTATAATCAGGTCTATCAAATGACATATCGCGACTGCATACAGATGCAGCATGCACGAACTTGAGGGAGGGAAACACGATGGAGCAACTGGCAATCAACGGCGGACCGAAGGCGAAAACGACGCCCAACTATCCGATGTACCCCGGTGGACTGGAAATTGGCGACGAGGAAAAAAAGCAGGTTCTCGAAGTTCTGGACAATAAATACCTTTTTCGGTATTACGGCCCGGCGAACTGCGAATCCAAGGTGAAAGCCTTTGAGACAGAATTTGCAAAAAAGCTCGGCTCAGCCTACGGCCTTGCCACCAGCTCCTGCACGGGCGCGCTGATCTCTTCGCTGGTTGCCTGCGGCGTCGGACCCGGCGATGAAGTCATCGTCACCGGCTACACCTTCTTTGCCTCCTGCGCGGCGATTGTCGCGGCAAAGGCGATCCCGGTCATTGTGGAGGTGGATGAAACCCTCACGATGGATCCCGCGGACATCGAAAAGAAGATCACCCCCGCGACTAAAGCCATCGTCGCCGTCCACATGCGCGGGGTTCCCTGCGATATGGATGCGATCATGGCAATTGCCAAAGCGCACGACCTCAAGGTCATTGAAGACTGCGCGCAGGCCGTCGGCGGCACGTATAAGGGCAAATTCCTCGGAACGATCGGCGACACGGGTTGCTTCTCCTTCCAATATCATAAGACCATCACCGCGGGTGAAGGCGGCATGGTGCTCACCAACGACGCTCGCGTCTATGACCGCTGCATGAGCTATCATGACACGGCTGCCTGCTGGCGTCCCGATCGCTTCGCCGAGCAACGCTATGAAGGCGAGCTGTTCTGCGGCTCCAACTTCCGCATGAGCGAACTCACGGGGGCCGTGATGCTAGCCCAGCTCGGTCGTCTGGACGGTCTGGTCAAGCGTATGCGCGAGAACCAGAAGCGCATCATCGACGGCATCAAGAACACCAAAGGCATCAAAGTTCGCCCGGTCAACGATCCGGAAGGCGACACGGCAATCTGCCTGATGTTCTATCTGGATTCGAGCGATAAGGTGGAGGCATTTGCAAACGCGCTCAAGGCCGAGGGTGTAGCAGCGGCTGGCATCTTCAACGCCGGCATTCCGGACTGGCACATCTATGCGCACTGGAAGCACATCATCGAGCAGAAGACACCCACACCCGTCAACTGCCCCTGGGACTGCCCGTATCACAAGAAAGCGGAGCCTGTGCAGTATGACCCCGCAATGAACCCCAACACGCTGGAATATCTCGGCCGCGTCATCCACCTGGATGTTCCGCCGCAGATGACGAACGAAGACTGCGATATGATCGCCAAAGCGATCAATAAGGTTGCAGCAGTGCTGGCATAAGAATACCGCAACGAGGCGGAGCGAGTATCGCATTACACGCTCCCGCTTCGCGGTTGTTGCAAACACGACGGGCAAAAAGGAGACACACGCATGAAGTATTCCCTTTGCATTGAACCCATCTTCGAAGACCGTTCCTTTTATGATCGCATTCTGCTTGCAAAAGATCTTGGCCTCGACGCGGTCGAGTTCTGGGATCCTTCGGTATATGATACGAAAAAAATCGGCGATACGGCAGCACGCGCGGGAATTCCCGTGGCAGCCTGTTGCCTCAATCAGGCATGGACGTACCGCATGAACTTTGCCTACGATGTCGTGCGCAAGAACGTCGAAAAATCCATCGCGTTCGGCAAAGACGTCGGCTGCAGCACGTTTATCGGCCTTGCCGGAGACGTCACCTGCAAAGCGGACAGCCAAAAGAGCCTGCTGATTGAAAACCTCAAGCGCGTGGCCGAGCTCTGCGAAAAAGAGGGCGTCACCATCGTGCTTGAAGCACTCAACTCCATCTGCGACCACAAGGGTTACTATCTCGATTCTTCCTACATCGGCTTTGAAATCGTCAGAGCCGTCAACAGCCCCTCGATCAAACTGCTCTTTGACTGCTATCACATGCAGCTCATGGAAGGCAATCTCGTCAACAACATTTCAGAAAATATCGACTGCATCGGACATTTTCACAGCGCAGGAGTGCCGGGACGCCACGAGCTACAGCTCGGGGAAACCAACTATCCGCGCGTCATCAAGGCTGCCGAAGAGGCGGGCTATACCGGACATTTCGGCTTTGAATACTGGCCGAGCTATGCAAACGAACAGTCTGTTCGCGATGTTCTCAACTACGTAAAAGGTTAATCCTCTTTTCAAATGCATCTACGCCCGGCGGCGGGTATCGTTCCACGCCGGGCTGTCTAGAAACGTATAACCGGAGTCAGCACACACGAAGCTTGAGCAAAAACGGGATCGAAGATGATTTCGCAAGCGTGCAGAACACGGTTCTCTGTTGGTATACCAATTTTTTACAGCATGAATGCAAGTGTACAAACCCGGTTTTTCCGGTATGATGTGGAGAAACCGACAATCGAAACACGCAGAGGCAGGATTCGAAAGATGAGCGCATCTGCAAAAACGATTCAGTGATTGTGCAACGGTGTGGCGGGAAACAGGGCTACGATCAAACCTTCGCAATGGCGCGCGGGGAAAGGCGGGTTCTGGCATTGCCGCATCGTGATCAATATGGAAACCAAGTGTGCCAAAAAACAAAATTGCTTAAGGAGGAACCCATGATGAAGAAACTGCTCTCCCTGATCCTCGTATGCATGATGGTCATGCTCGCGCTGGTTGGATGCGCAGGCACGGCGACGCCGGGAACCGCGTCCAAGACGAAGGTCGGCCTCGCAATGCCCACCAAGGAACAGCCCATCTGGATTGCCCAGGGCGAACGACTGACCGAGGCGTTTGAAGCGGCCGGTTATGAAGTTGTCATTGAGTACGCCGAAGATGTTGCCGAACGCCAGATCACGCAGGTTGAGAACATGCTGCTCAAGGGCTGCAAGTATCTGATCATCGCGGCGGTGGATGGCTACGCGGTATCCGACGTGGTCAAGAAGGCCAAAGAAGCGGGCGCAACCGTTATCGCCAGCGACCGCCTGATCATGAACACAGCGGATGTCGACTATTACATGACATTTGACCTGGTCCGCATGGGCGAAATTCAGGGCGAATACATCGAAAAAGCGCTTGGACTCAAGGACGGCAAAGGCCCGTTCACGCTCGAAATTTTCTCCGGCAGCCCGGACGATCCCAACAGCATCCCCTTCTATGAAGGCGCGATGAGCATCCTCCAGCCCTACATCGACAACGGCATGCTCGTCGTGAAATCCGGCCAGCTTGGGTTGGATGTCAACGGCACGCTCAAATGGGACAGCGCAACCGCGCAGTCTCGCATGGATAACATCATCTCCAGCTATTATAATGATGTGAAGCTTGACGCGGTGCTCGTCGCTGCCGATTGCCTCGCGCTGGGTGTCATCTCCTCGCTCAACTCCCTTGGTTACGGCTCTGCGGAGAAGCCCTTCCCGGTCATCACCGGTCAGGACAGCGAACTCACCGCGATCAAGTATATCCTCGAAGGCAAGCAGTCGATGACCGTGTTCCTCGACGCGCAGCTGCTCTCCGAGAAGATGGTCAAGCTCGTTGCCGAACTGGAAGCGGGCACGGCGATCACGCCGGACACCACCTACAACAACGGCACGAAGGAAGTTCCCACGCTGCTGTATGAGCCGGTGCTCATCGACAAGGACAACTACACCCTGCTCATTGACCGCGGGTTCTACACCGAGGACGACCTGAAGTAAAATAATCCTGCTTTTAATACCTCATTTGGGTGGGGCGCGGCTGCAAAGGATTGCCGCCGCGCCCCGCAAGAAGGAGCAGTCATGTCGGATATCATTTTAGAAATGCGTGCCATCACAAAGGAGTTCCCCGGCGTGAAGGCGCTCGATAACGTAAACCTGCAGGTGCGTCAGGGCGAGATTCACGCGCTCGTTGGCGAAAACGGCGCAGGAAAATCGACGCTGATGAACGTTCTCTCGGGCGTTTACCCGTTTGGCAGCTATTCCGGTGAAATTCTTTTGAACGGGTCCCCCGTTCGATTTACGAATATTGAACACAGCGAAAAAGCAGGCATTGTCATCATCCATCAGGAGCTTGCGTTGATTCCGTTTCTTTCGATTGCCGAAAACATGTTTCTAGGCAACGAAAACACGAAACGGAACGTGATCGACTGGAACAAAACGCGGTTTCGCGCGGTCGAAATGCTCAAGAAAGTCGGGCTTTCCGACCATCCGGATACGCTGGTTGCCAACATCGGCATCGGCAAACAGCAGCTTGTGGAGATCGCCAAGGCGCTCGCCAAAGAGTGCAAAATACTCATTCTCGACGAACCGACCGCAGCGCTCAACGAGAAGGACAGCGCAAACCTGCTAAACCTGCTCAAGCAGCTGCAGACGGAAGGCATCACCTGCATCCTCATTTCCCACAAACTCAACGAGGTCGTCGCGGTGGCAAATCGCATCACCGTTTTGCGAGACGGCAAGACGGTGGATGATCTGGAGTGTGACTGTTCGCTTTCGGAAAACCGCATCATCCGCAGCATGGTTGGCCGCGAGCTGACCGATCGTTTTCCCGCGCGCAGGCACAACATCGGCGAGCCGATGCTCAGCATTCGAAACTGGAACGTGCATCACCCGCTGTTTCAGGATCGCGTGATCATCTCGGATGTCTCCGTTGAGCTCAACGCGGGCGAAGTGGTCGGCATTGCGGGGCTCATGGGCGCGGGGCGCACAGAGTTTGCCATGAGCGTCTTTGGACGATCCTATGGCAGCAAGATCACGGGCGAAATCTGGAAATGCGGCAAAAAGCTCAGGATTCGCACCGTCAGCGACGCGATCAAACACAAGATCGCCTATGTTTCGGAAGACCGCAAGAAGTACGGCATCGTGCAGTTGCTCAACATCAAAGAGAACATCACGCTGGCAAACCTCAAGAAGATCACGCGGCGTGCGGTCATCAACACAAACCTCCAGCGGCAGGCAGCGGATTCCTCCGTCGAGGCGCTGCGCATCAAATGCTCCGGCATTCTGCAGCGCACGGGCAACCTCTCCGGCGGCAACCAGCAGAAGGTCGTGCTTGCAAAATGGATGTTCTGCGAAAGCGATGTGCTGATTCTGGACGAACCCACGCGCGGCATAGACGTCGGCGCAAAATATGATGTGTATAAAATCATCAACCGCATGGCCGAGGAAGGCAAGGCGGTGCTGGTGATCTCGTCCGAACTGCCGGAACTGCTCGGCGTTTGCGACAGGATCTATATCATGAGCGAGGGCATGATCAAGGGCGAAATGCCCGTTGAAACAGCCACACAGGAAGGGATCATGCGCCTGCTTGTGTAACATCGCGCCCGGGAAAACGGGTTTGGATCGATTTTTCTCAATGCTGTATGGACGAAGGGACGAAGTAGACTATGCAATCGTTTAAGACGCTCTTAAAAAATAACATGCGGCAGTACAGCATGCTGCTGGTGCTGGCCTCGATTCTGATGCTGTTTCAGGTGCTCACGGGCGGGCTGTTGCTTACCCCCTTGAACCTGACCAACATCGTGCTGCAAAACAGCTACATCGTGATTCTCGCAATCGGTATGCTGCCAATCATCATCACCGCGCGCATCGACCTTTCGGTGGGTTCCATCTCGGCGTTCGTCGGCGCAATTGCCGCAGTCATGATGGTTACAAAAGGCGCAGGGTTTATCCTCACGCTTGTCACGGGACTCATCATCGGCGCACTGGTCGGCGCATGGCAGGGGTTCTGGGTGGCCTATCGAAACATTCCGGCGTTTATCGTGACGCTCTCAACCCAGCTGGTGTTTCGCGGGTTGACGGTTGTCGTGCTCGACGGCCGCTCGATAGGTCCATTCACCGAGGCGTTTCAGGCACTGAGCACGAGCTACCTGCCGGATATCTTCGAGTTTGACGGCCTGCACATCACCTCCCTGATCGTTGCAGCGGTTGCCTGCGTGGTTGTGATCATCATGGAGATCAACAACCGCAGGGAAGAGAAGCGCTACGGATTTACCAACACTGCGGGTTGGATGAGCATCGTGAAGATGATCATTCTCTGTGCGGCAATTCTCGCCATCTCGTATTCGTTTGCCACGTATCAGGGCTTCCCGACCGTCATGCTGATCATGATCGTGCTGCTCATCCTCTACTCGTTTATCACGAGAAAGACAATATTCGGGCGTCACATGTATGCAGTTGGCGGCAACGAAAAGGCGGCTGGGCTCTCCGGCGTCAACATCAAAAAGGTGCTGTTCGCAACGTTTGTCAATATGGGCTTGCTTGCCGGTCTTGCCGGACTCGTCTTCGCGGCGCGGCTCAACGCGGGCACGCCAAAGGCCGGCAACGGCTTTGAGCTGGACGCGATTGCAGCGTGCTTCATCGGCGGTGCGTCGGTCTATGGCGGAACGGGCTCTATCAGCGGCGCGCTCATCGGCTGCCTGATCATGGGCGTGATGAACAACGGCATGAGCATCATGGGCATCGCGGTCGACCTACAGCAGGCGATCAAGGGCCTCGTCATCCTCGCGGCTGTTGCGTTTGATATGTACGCAAAGTCGAAGGAAAACTAAAGCAACACGACTGCGCCGGGCGGAGCACATCCGCCCGTGCAGATTCTCTAAAAAGACTCATTTAAATCTCAACTCAAAAAATAGAATAAGAGGGAGGGTTTTTGCTATGGCTGGCGGACCTGGCTCCTATGTCTTCGGTGAAGAAGAACGAAAAGAACTCATGGACGTGATCAACAGCGGCTATCTGTTTCGGTATGGAACAGAGGGCGCGGACGGCTTCCAGCACAAGGTGGCTTCCTTTGAAACGGAGCTCGCCCAGAGGCTCGGACTCAAGCACGCAACGGCGACATCCAGCGGCACTGGCGCGCTGCTCTGCTGCCTTGCCGCGCTCGGCATCGGCGCGGGTGACGAGGTGATCGTACCCGGATACACGTTTATCGCGTCGATCTCGACCATCATTCTCTCCAACGCAATCCCTGTGCTGGCGGAGGTGGATGATTCGCTCACCATTGACCCCACCCGGATTGAAGAGCTCATCACCGAGCGAACCCGCGCCATCATGCCGGTGCATATGCTCGGCAACCCCTGCGATATGGACGCGATCATGAAGATTGCAAAAAAGCATAATCTGTATGTGATCGAAGACTGCTGTCAGGCGTTTGGAGCGAGCTATAAAGGCTTGCCCGTGGGTAACTTTGGCGACATTGCGGCGTATTCGCTCAATGTGTTTAAAACCATCACCGCCGGAGACGGCGGCGCGGTTGTGACCAACGACGACCTGCTGCACGAGCGGGCATTCGGGTTTCACGACCAGGGACACAAGCCCAGCCGTATGGGCGTTGAGGTTGGCGCGCGCTCCATCATCGGCATGAATATGCGCATGAACGAGTTGACCGGCGCGGTATCCCTTGCGCAGCTGAGAAAGCTGGACGACATTCTCGACACCCTGCGCACAAAAAAAGCACGGCTCAAGCGCCATCTGGTCGGGCTGCCGAAGATGAGCTTTCGAAGGCTCAATGACGAGGCGGGCGAGTGCGCAACGTTGCTGACACTCTTGTTTGACACGCCGGAGCTTGCGGAACAGTTCTGCGAAAAGATTGGCGGCAAACCCATCGCATATTCCGGCTGGCATGTATACAACAATATGGAGCAGGTGCTGGGCAAAGTCACGGGTGCTACGGCAAACTGCCCCTACAACTGCCCGAAATATCCCGTTGCACGCGAGTATCACAAACACATGCTGCCGCAGACGGATTACAACACAGGTCGCGCGGTCAACATCAGCGTGGGCGTGGTGGACAAAGGTCTCGGAGCCGGCTACGGCATCAACATCAACTCCACGTTGGCGGAGATCGACGCCGTTGGCGAACGCCTCAGGGAGATCATTCTCGCGCTGTAGCGCATCAACCGAAACGGAGAAAACGATTATGCAACGCGTCAAGACGGCGATCATCGGCTGCGGGTCGATCAGTACCATATATATGGAGTCCTTCACAAAGGGAAAGTTCAGCATCATCGAGCTTGTGGCGTGTAGCGATATGGACACGCTAAGGATGCAGAGCAGCGCAGAGAAATTCGCCATCTGCGCCATGACGCTGGAGGAGATTCTTGCGGACGAGAGCATCGAGCTGGTCATCAATCTCACCACGCCCGCCGCTCATTATCCGGTGACGAAGCGCGCGCTGCTCGCGGGAAAGCACGTTTTTTCGGAGAAGATGATCGCGGTGGAGCTCGAAGAAGGCGCGGAGTTGGTCAACCTGGCAAACGAAAAGGGGCTCTATCTCGGCGTCGCGCCGGATACGTTTCTGGGCGCAAGCGTGCAGACCGCAAAGTATATCGTGGACAAGGGTTTAATCGGTACTCCCGTTTCCTGCCGCGCATCGGTAAGTCGAAACTACGGCATCTATGGCGAGTTTTTGCCGCATCTCTACAAAAAAGGCGCCGGCATCGGGTTTGACATGGGCGGCTATTATCTCACCGCGCTTGCGGCGATACTTGGCCCGCTGAAATACGTGAGTGCATTTACCGCCATCAGCGGGCAGCAGCGCGTGAACACCCGCATCGGCGCGCCGATGTTTGAGCAGCACTATTCGCTGGAGGTGCCAAACGTCATCACCGCCGCCATGCAATATGAAAGCGGGGTACTGGGTACGCTGCATATGAACTCCGACAGCATCATCGACGAGCGCGCAAACCTCGAAATCTACGGCACAGAGGGTGTGCTCCTGATGGGAGACCCAAACGTGTTCGCTTCAACGGTCTATCTGCAAAAAACCAACAGCGCGCCCGTCGCCTTCCCGTTGACGCACGGCTTTGCGGAAAACTCCCGCGGGCTTGGCGCGGCGGAGATGGCCTGGTCGATCCGCGCCGGTCGCACCCAACGCGCGAGCAAAGAAATGGCGATGCATGTGTTTGAAACCATGCACGGCATCATGATTAGCGCGATGAGCAAGAGCGTATACACCCTGCAAACCACGTTTGCAACACCCGCCGCGCTGCCGGAAAGCTTAATCGGCGACGGCAACTGGACCAGAATAGAAGAGAGCGCGCTGATTTAATTCAGGATTTATTCAGCCAGAAGAAACATCATACGATATAAAAATTGGAGGAGCGAGTTATGAGTACATTTCGATTCACAGTAGGCCCCTGGAACGTGCATGAGGGCAACGAGACATTTGGCCCGGGCATCCGCCCCAGCATTTCGCTGGAAGACAAGATCAAGAAATTTGCCGAAATCGGCATGAACGGCGTGCAGTTCCATGATGACGACGCAGTGCCGGATATGAACAACATGTCCGACAAGGCGATCATCGACTACGCCAAAGACGTCAAGGCTATGCTGGACAAATACGGCCTGTTTGCGGAGTTTGTGGCTCCTAGGCTCTGGTTTGACGCGCGCTGCAACGACGGCGCGTATACCGCGAGCCTTAAGGAAAATTATGACTTCGCCATCTGGCGTTCCAAGCGCAGCTGCGACATCGCAAAAGCGCTCGGCACCAACAAAATCCAGCTATGGCTGGCACGCGAAGGCACGCTCTGCGCCGAAGGCAAGAATCCCGTGGAGAAGATTTTGCAGCTGCGGGACGCGATGAATACGATTCTGGAGTATGATACGGATGCGCTGATTCTCGTGGAGCCCAAGCCCAACGAGCCCATCGACCGGAGCTATTGCGGCACCGTCGGCCACGCGCTGGGGCTTGGCGCATATACCGTTGACCCAAGCCGCGTGGGCGTCTGCATCGAGAGCGCGCATTCGATTCTCGCGGGTCTCGATCCCGCCAACGACATGGCATATGCCATCGCGCTGAACAAGCTCTGGGGCGTGCATCTCAACGACCAGAACGGCATGAAGTACGATCAGGACAAGGCGTTCGGCGTGGACAACCTGCGGCAGGCATTCAACCAGGTCAAGGTGCTCTACGAGAACAACTTTGGCGACAACGGCAAGATGGAATGCGTCGGCCTCGACGTGAAGGCCATGCGCTCCCAGCCCGCAGAGGACTGCTATGCGCACATCGTGAAATCCAAGAGAATCTTTGAGTTGCTGCTGGAGAAGGTCAAGCGCTTTGACTACAAACTTCAGGCAGAGTGCGTCAAAGAGCAGAACTTTGAGAAACTCGAAATGTATGTCATGGAGCTGTTAATGCTCAGTTAAGACAAATATATTTCGACAAATACATCCTTTAGGCATAAAATATCAGTAGAGTCAATCATCGGAGCAAACAACAATTAAGCGGGCGCGTGTTTGGATAAGACGCGCGTCCGTTTGGTATGCGGGAGGCATTGCGCATGAATCAAAAGGGAATCGCAGTTGGCGGCAATATGATCGTTGATGTGCTCTATCCCATCCTCGGGCACCCGAAACCGGGAGAACTCACGACCATTACGGAAGGGATTTCTCGCTCTTCCGGCGGCGCGCTTTGCAACGTGATCGTAGATCTGGCAAAGCTCGACCCTGATTTGCCGCTCACGGCGCTGGGGCGCGTGGGCACCGACCCGGAAGGGGACTATGTGCTTGAGAAGCTGCACGCGCACGAAAACATCGATACTTCCCGCGTGCTGCGCGAGGGGTTGACGTCGTTTACCGCGGTCATGGCGGACACCATCGGCAAGCAGCGCACGTTTTATCATTATCGTGGCGCGAACGCGCGTTTTTGCGAAAGCGACATCGATTGGGAGAATCTCCACGCAGACATGCTGCACATTGGCTACATCCTCCTGTTGGACGCACTGGATGAGCCGGATGTTGAGTTTGGAACGAAGATGGCGAGGCTTCTGCACAACGCACAACAACGCGGAATCTTGACCTCCATCGACGTGGTCAGCGAAACGGGCGACCGCTTTGGCCGGATTGTCCCGCCCGCGCTGAAGTATACGGACTATTGCGTGATCAACGAGCTGGAGGCAGAGGCCTCTACAGGCGTGCAGTTGCGCGGAGAAAATAATTCTTTGTTGCTTGCCAACCTGCCTGCCGCATTGAACAAACTCAAGGCGATGGGCGTCTCGCGCTGGGCGGTGATCCACTGCCCGGAGGGCGCGTACGGCGTGGATGAATCCGGGAACTATGTAAAGACCGAAAGCGCGCCGTTGCCACGCGAGATGATCAAAGGCACGGTGGGCGCGGGGGATGCGTTTTGCTCCGGCGTACTGTATGGCGCTTACCGGAAACTGCCGCTGCTCGACGCAATCGAGCTGGGCAACGCCGCGGCTGCCTGTTCGCTCACCGAAAGCGGCGCGACAGAGGGCATGCGCACAGCCGAGCAGGCGATAGCGTTTTGCCGCGCGCTGAGAAAGCAAGCGGAGGCGGGAGAATAGAGCATGCTGTTTAAAACAAGAAATGCGGTCATGTACGGCGCGGGCAACATCGGGCGCGGGTTCATCGGCATGCTGCTATCACAAAGCGGATATAAGGTAACCTTCATTGACGTGGCAAAGCCGCTGGTCGACGCACTCAACCTGCGCGGAGGATATAGCGTGCGGATATTGGACGCGGAAGCTCATGAAGACGTGGCGGTAGAGGACGTGGACGCCATCGACGGAACGGACACAGAGGCGGTCGCGCGGGCGATTGCGGGCGCCGACGTCATGGCAACCGCGGTGGGCGCCAATATCCTCAAGTTCATCGCGCCAACCATCGCGGAGGGCTTAAAACAACGCTTCGCACGCGGGGGAAAGCCCCTGAACATCATCATCTGCGAAAACCTGATCGACGCAAATAAAGTGCTCAAAGAACTGATTCTGGCACACTTGAATGAAGAAGAGCAGGCGTGGTTTTTGGAGAATGTCGGGCTTGTGGAGGCGTCCATCGGGCGCATGGTGCCTGTGCAGACCAAGCAGATGCAGGACGGCGACCCGCTGCGCGTCTGCGTGGAGCGCTACGGCTATCTGCCTGTTGACCGGGACGCGTTTCGCGGCGAGTTGCCGCAGATTCGGAACATGGTGCCGTTTTCCCCGTTTGATTTTTACATCCGCAGAAAGCTCTATGTGCACAATATGGGGCACGCTATTACAGCATATCTGGGGCTGTATACAGGAAAAGAATTTATTTATGAATCGATTGATGACGCGGACACCACTGTTATCGCGCTCAACGCCATGCTCGAGAGCGCGGAGGCATTATCACTGAAATACGGCGTGCCGATTGCGGATATCCTGCGGCATATTCAGGATCTGCTGTTGCGCTTTTCAAACCGGAGTCTCGGGGATACATGCTTGCGCGTGGGCGCGGATATCGCACGGAAACTCTCGCCGCAGGATCGCTTGATCGGAGCCGCACGCCTCTGCCGTGAGCAGGGCGTGATGCCGATGTATATCTGCGTCGGCGCGGCGGGCGCGGTCTTTGCGTATCTCAAAGAGCACGACTGCGAACAGACACTTGTGAACGCGAAGGAGACGCTTGAGCAGCTCTCCGCCGTCACGGACGGCGAACTGAGCGAACTGATCCTGCGTTATTATGCGCTGTTTGCGCAGGGCTGCACGACGGACGAACTGCGCCGCGCGGCGCAGCGCGAAAAAGCAAACAACAGCTTCGACGTAGTTTGAGAATATCTTTAGGAAACGATTGCCGTCAGACAATGGTGGCGACTGAGGAAAGAACATCATGAAAACAACGGCTGTGCGCCTGTATGGCGCAATGGATTTACGAACGGAGACGTTTGAATTGCCGGACATCGGGGAAGACGGCGTTCGCGTCGAGGTGGTCTCCGACAGCATCTGCATGTCGAGCTACAAGGCCGCGGTGCAGGGCACGGCGCACAAGCGCGTGCCGAAGGACGCGGCAGAACACCCCGTGATCATCGGGCACGAGTTCTGCGGGCGCATCATCGAGGTCGGCAAGCATTGGCAGCACAAATACCGCGCGGGCGAACATGTCGCCATACAGCCTGCGCATTTTTTCGAAGGCTCTCTGCTCGCACCCGGCTATTCGTATACCGATTGCGGCGGGGCTGCAACCGTGGTCAACATCCCCATCGAGATCCTCAAGATGGATTGTCTGCTGCCGTATGCGAGCGACACTTTTTTTTACGGTTCGCTCGCGGAACCCATGAGCTGCATCATCGGCACATTTCACGGCATCTATCACACCTCGCTCGGTAGTTATGAGCACCGCATGGGCATTGTAGAAGGCGGCAAGCTCGCCTTGCTGGCTTCGGTTGGGCCGATGGGGCTTGGTGCGATTGACTTTGCGCTACACGGCGGCAGAAGACCAAAGCTGCTCGTGGTGACGGATATCGACGACGCAAGACTCGCGCGCGCAAGCAGCATCTATACCGTTGAAGACGCAAAATCGCTCGGCGTCGAACTCGTCTACATCAACACCGCAACGCTTGAAGACCCCGTCGCCGCCCTCAAGGCACTGACCGGGGACACAGGATTTGACGACGTGATCTGCTTTGCGCCCGTCAGGCCGGTGGTCGAGCAGGCGGATGCGATCCTCGGATTCGACGGGTGTCTAAGCTTCTTTGCGGGGCCGACGAACCTCTCGTTTAAGGCTGAAATGAATTTCTATGACGTGCACTACGCTTCGCACCACATCCTCGGCACGACCGGCGGCAATACGGACGACATGCGCGAGGCAATCTCGCTCATGAACGCCGGGAAGATCAACCCCGCCGCGATGGTGACGCACGTCGGGGGCTTAAACAGCGCGGCAGAGACCACACTGAACCTGCCCAACATCCCCGGCGGGAAAAAGTTGATCTACACGCATCTGGATCTACCGCTGACTGCGATTGCAGACTTTGCTGCTCGCGGTGAAAACGACCCGCTGTTTGCCGCGCTTGATACCATCGTAAAGAGAAGCAACGGGCTCTGGTGTGCGGAGGCGGAAGCGTATCTACTGGCACACGCAAACTCAATCGACTGACGACGCAGAATAGGATAACAACATGAATGCATACATCGATCGCGTATTGCGCGAGATACAGAAAAAAAACGCAGGCGAACCGGAATTTTTGCAGACGGTGGAAGAAGTCTATTCTTCGCTGGAAGCGGTGGTCAACAAGCATCCGGAATATGAGAAGCTGGGGCTTTTGGAGCGCATGGCGGAGCCGGAACGCGCGATCTCGTTTCGCGTGACCTGGGTGGACGACGCGGGTCGCGTCCAAACCAACCGCGGCTATCGCGTGCAGTTCAACGGCGCAATCGGACCCTACAAGGGCGGGTTGCGGTTCCATCCGTCGGTCAACCTGTCCATCATGAAGTTTTTAGGCTTTGAGCAGACCTTCAAAAACAGCCTCACCAGCCTGCCCATCGGCGGCGCAAAGGGCGGCAGCGACTTTGACCCGCGCGGCAAGAGCGACGGCGAAGTGATGCGCTTTTGTCAGGCGTTTATGACGGAGCTCTACCGCCACATCGGTCCCGATGTGGACGTACCCGCGGGCGACATCGGCGTCGGCGGACGCGAGATCGGCTTCCTCTACGGGCAATATCGCAGAATCCGCGGCGCGTTTGAAAACGGCGTGCTGACCGGCAAGGGCATGAGTTACGGCGGCAGCCTGATTCGTCCCGAAGCGACGGGTTACGGCGCGGTCTATTATGTCAACGAGGTTTTTGCGCACGAAAACGACACGATCAAGGGCAAGACCTTTGCGCTCTCCGGTTTCGGCAACGTGACATGGGGTGTGGCGAAAAAGCTCGAAGAGCTGGGTGCGATGGCAATCACGCTCTCCGGCCCGGATGGGTACGTCTACGATCCAAAGGGTGTGACAGGCAAGAAGATCGAATACCTGCTTGAGATGCGCAACAGCGGACGCGACAAAGTCAAAGACTACGCGGATCGCTACGGCTGTGCGTTCTACCCCGGTGAAAAGCCGTGGGGTGTGCAGGCGGATGTTTACATGCCGTGCGCGACGCAGAACGACGTGAACATCAACAGCGCAAAGAAGATCGCAGCCAGCGGCTCGAAGTACTACATCGAAGTTGCGAACATGCCGACGACCAACGACGCACTGGCGTTCCTGTTGGAGCAAAAGCACATGATCGTGGCTCCCAGCAAGGCGGTCAACGCGGGCGGTGTCGCAACAAGCGCGCTCGAGATGAGCCAGAACAGCCAACGGCTGAGCTGGAGCGAAGCAGAAGTGGACGAAAAGCTGCACACGATCATGAAAAACATCCACGACAGCTCCGCCAAGGCGGCAGAGGCAAACGGCTTAGGTTACAACCTCGTCGCCGGCGCCAACATCGCAGGCTTTGCCAAGGTGGCAGACGCGATGATCGCGCAGGGGATGATCTGATTCCAGAAACAAAAAGACAACAAGAACGCCCGCGACTTGATCGAGTTCGCGGGCGTTTTTGATTTTTTGTTCTTTTCCAAAAGCTAAAAAAATATGATCATGTATTGAATACTTTCGAAAAATCTTGATTGCCAAGCGCAATCGGGATAGCATGTTGCATATAGAACGAAACAAATCAATCCAAGCTTTGGCTGCTTACACCGCGCTTTTCCTTGAACTGGGACGGGGTCATGCCGCAATAGCTCTTAAAGCACTTGCTGAAATAAAACTGATCGACAAAGCCGGTTCGTTCGGCGACTTCTTTGACGTTGAGATTGGTGTCCTTGAGAAACCCTTTGGCGATCTGAACGCGATATTCAATCAGATACCGAATCGGTGGTTTGCCGAACTGTTCGCGGAAAATCTTGGTTAGATACGATGCCGAGAAGTTGTAATCCGCCGCTATCTTGGCAAAATTGATCTCGCTGGCGTAGTTCGCGTGTAGATACTGAACTACGCTGGCGACGATCTTTTCCGAGGATGATTCGCGTTCCGTGTTCAGCAATGCCTGCTCGGAGAGCAGCTCATCCTTGGCCCGGCGGAGCGTTTTTGCAAGCTCCGACTTGTTGAGCGGCTTGAGTAAATAGTCAAACGCATCGCAGCGAATAGCGGTTTTGGCGTATTCAAACTCACCATATCCGCTGATGAGCACACAACGCAGGGCTGGGTCTTGCATGTGTGTGCGTTCGATGAGGGAGAGCCCGTCAAGCATCGGCATCTTGATATCGGTAAACAGGATATTCGGATGAAACTCTTCGACAGCGGCCAGCGCAGAGAGCCCGTCGTAGCAAACAGCGCAGATTTCAAACTGAGGATCGCACTCCACGATGATCTTGGCAATATTGTTGGCAATCAACTTTTCATCGTCCACGATGACCGCTCGAAACACCGGATGATTCATGTGTATTTTCCTCCGATTGTGATGCTGGCGCCGCCATCTTCGTTGTTTCTGAGCTGAAACACGACGTCAGAACCGTATAAAATCTTAAACCGCAGATAGATATTCAGCAGTCCCATACCCTTGATTTCCAGAGACGGCAGCAGCCCTGTGTCGTCGATCTCCTGAATCTTTTGCGCGAGAAGGTCAAGCGCTGTCTGTTGAAAGCCCGGACCGTTGTCCTTGACGGTGATGGTGTACGTACCCAGGTCTACGTTTCCGCTCACGGCGATGTCATAAGGCGGGAGCATCGTCGTGCAATATCGCATCGAATTCTCCACCAGCGGCTGAATGCAGAGCTTCGGCACGGGGATTGCGAGCATGTCTTGCGGAAAATCAAACGAATAATGCAGGTCGTTGCTGTAGCGAATGGACATACACCGCAAAAAATCGTCGCTGTATCGAATCTCGTCCGCCAGCGGAACCGTGGTCTCCGTGTCCGAGGAAATGTAGCGCAGAATGTTGGACATCGACTGGCACATGACGACGATCTCCTCGTTCATGTTGCTGTCCGCCATGCTCTGAATCGTCTGCAAACTATTGAATAAAAAGTGCGGGTTCATCTGGGATTGCAGCGCGAGCATCTTGGACTGCATCTCCTGATTTTTAAGCAGCAGCTGCTTGTTCAGGCTGTCCACCAGCTCGTGCTGCATATCGATGAAACTGTCGTAGAGCACGTTGAGCTCGATAGCGCTGGACTTCAACGGCCGCTTTTGCATATAGCCGTCAAGGCTGATATGCTGCATCTGAAGATAGATGTGCTGAATCGGAACGGTGATTTTATTCGCCGCAAAGAAGGAGAGCACGATGGCAAGCACCAGCGACGCAACGGTCAATAGCGCCACGTTTTGGATGTATCGGTTCACGGGCATGAACAGTGAATCCTGATTGATCTCGATAACAAACAGCAGCCCGTCGTTGAGCTTGGTAACGGTTGCATAGCTCGTGTTTTCGCCGTTTGAGATCTCGGAAAAATCGGATGCATCGGTGAGGTTTTGCGTCTGCTTAAATACATAATCACAATCCTCGGCAAACAGGGGATAGATCAGTTCGCCTTCACGGTCAAACACCAAGAGGCGCTCACCGTAGACGCTTCGATAGGCGATTGCCTGAGAGAGCACATTACGAAGGGATTCCTTCACCTCAATATAGCCCTGTACGTTGTTGTAACGATCAAAGTATTCCCGCGCGAGGGTAAGAAACCGCTTCCCGTATAGGTCGGTCGTGTAACGGGCCAGCAGAGGATCCAGACCGTCGTATCGTACGACGCTGCTGCCGTTGTTGTCCTGGGCCTCTTCATACCATGGCTGGATGACGACCGGACGGTTATAGATATTGGAATACAACCCGGCCGCGATGACGGTGTCCACCTTGGTGTAGATGTTGACCTGATCGACCGGACGATTCGGGCCGATGGTGTTGGAGAGCAGGTCGTAGAGGCTCTTGGTCTGCTCGTGGTCGTTTTGGTTTTCCAGATATTGGCTGTAGGAATCCTTGATCAGATAGGAATAGGCGATATCGGTGGAGATCATGTTCATCTGGTCGATCTCCCGCTGCGCGGCGTCGGCAACGCTCATGCAGTTTTGGTTGAGCGCGGCAAACGTGCGTGAGTTGATTTTTTGCGACTCGGTTCGGATGAGGTATACCGACAGCACAAGGAAAGGGATGAGTATGATCAGCGAAAAGATGCCGATCAGGTTGAACTTGATCGAATGCCGAAACAAGGTGCCTCCCCTCCTGTTCTGCCGATAGGATACTTGTCTGAAATTCAGTTCTTTCTATTGACGTATGTTTGGATCAGTAAAAAATACACATGAATTCTAAGCGAAATGTACATTCCATGCTTGAAAAAGTATTACTATAATCAAATTACACTTCGTGGGGATTATAACTTGTCTTGTGAAAATCTGTCAATCGAAAAGCCAAAGGACAATTGAAGGAGGAGATCGTATGAAAAAAACACTTGCTCTCTTGCTGACTGCTCTCATGCTGCTTTCCCTTGCAGCTTGCGCGCAGCCCGCACCGGCCGCGGAAGAACCCGCAGCAGAAGCCGCACCGGCTCAGGCCGTTGAAGCTACCGAAGCACCCGTAGAGGACATCACGCTGACATTCATGGCTAGCCAGGACTGGGTGCAGGATGCTGAACTCGCTCTGGCTGAAAAGTTTACTGCCGAAACCGGCATCAAGGTAGACTACCAGATCGTTCCGTCTGACCAGTACCCCAACCTGCTTCAGACGAAACTCAACTCCGGCGAATGCACGGACATCTTCTGCTCGCAGGCAGGCCGCTTTGACATCGTCACCACGCTCAACGTCGCGAAGAACGCGGTCGATCTGAGCGCGGAAGCATGGGTCGCCACGATGGAAGCGACCGCTGCCGCCGAAGTCTCTGTTGATGGTATGGTCTATGGCCAGCCGATGCAGGATACCTCCGCGGTTTGGGCGATTGCCTACAACAAGAAAATCTTCACCGAGCTCGGCCTCGCGATTCCGACAACCTGGGCAGAGTTCACCGCGGTTTGCGAAGCGATCAAAGCCACCGGCGTGACCCCGGTCTACGAACCGGTCTCTGACGGCTGGCATCAGGTTCTGTGGTTTGCCGAACTGGGAGCTGCCTACGATAAGGCAGAGCCGGGTCTGGTCGACGCACTCAACAGCAACACGAAAAAGCTCGTCGACAGCGCGATCATGAAGACCGCCATCGAGCAGATCAAAGAAATGGCAGACAAAGGATACTGGGGCGAGAACTACATGGCAGACGTGTACGCCGACCAGCCCGCGAAAATCGCCTCCGGCGAATACGCAATGACGCTTGCCAATCAGGGCTTGCCGCAGCAGGTTGCCGATCTGGCAGCCGGACTTACCGCGGACGACATTGGCTTCTTCGTGATGCCGATAGCCGACAATCAGATGCTCAACGTCAACCCCGTTGGCCCCACGAGATTTATCTACTCGGGCTCTGCGAATGTTGACGCTGCCAAGCAGTACCTTGCATTCCTGGCGCAGCCGGAAAACCTGCAATACATGGTCGACAACGTAGCGAAATTCCAGAGCCTGCCCTTTAGCGGCTTGACCCCGAAGTACGCCGGCACCGTGAAGGATTTCTATGACATGTATGCGGAAAAAGGCACCGTTCTCCAGACATCCGTCAAGTATGTCAACCCGCAGTGGATGGAAATCGGCAAAGAAATCGTCAGCGTGATTCAGGGAACCGAAGACGCCCTGACGATGCTGGGCAACATGGACAAAAACAGAGCAGATCAGGCGACAGCCGCGCAGGACGCAGCCTGGTAAAAACCAATCGATTCATGCCTAAGCGAGGGGGAAGCAGGCAAACTGCTTCTCCCTTTACTTTCAAATTTCTATGGTAAGGCGCGATGAGGCGCAAGGGAGAGCCGGAATGAACAACGATACCCTTTGGTACAAAACACCCGCTAAGAAATGGCTGGAATACCTTCCTGTTGGAAACGGGCACATCGGCTGCATGGTCAGCGGAGATCCGTTTTGCAACACACTCAGCCTAAACGACGACACACTCTGGAGCGGATATCCGCGCGATTATCACAAAGCGGATTTTTCGCAACAGATACAGGCCGTGCGGCGATTGCTGCTCAATAACGAGCGGGCACAGGCGGAGGAGATAGTCGAAACGCAACTGACCAATCGCTTCACGCAGGCATATCTGCCGCTGGGCGATCTGATGATCCAATCATCAAAGGGGATCCTCTCCGGCTACTCCCGTTCGCTCGACATGGCAAGCGGCATCATTCACGCAGACTATCTAAAAAACACGGCTCGTATTCAAAACGAAACATATGTGAGTTATCCAGATGATGTCTTAATTCACACGATAGAATCTGACGCTCCGGATGCATATGAAATTCGCATGACCTGCGTGCTCAAGCATGCAATCTCTTATGACGGCGCGGGGCTCACGATGATGGTTGCTGCGCCAAGCGACTTGATCATTGGCGATGTTGGAAACTTTTATAGCGACGCAAACCGGCTCACCTATGACGAACCGGAGCGCGGCATACGCGCTTGCGTGCGCGCCATGCTGCTGACCGACGGAACCGTGCACGCGCTAGCGGATCACATCGAAATAATCGATGCACGTCGCATTTCGCTTGTGCTCTGCTCGGCTACAAGCTTTGCCAAAGGGGAAGCGTATCTTGCCTATTGCGAGGAAACCGTGCGCGCAGTTGCCAAGACTGATCTTGACAAAATTCGCGAAGCGCATACACTCGATCATGCAGCGCTGTACGGGCGCGTTCGGCTCGATCTCGGCGAAGAGCAGGCCGACACCTCCTGCGAGGAGCGGTTGTTCCGGATGCGGGGCGGTGAAGCAAACGGCAGCGATATCAGCCTGCTGTACCAATATGGCAGATATCTTTTGATTGCGTCGTCCCGCTGCGGGACGCAGGCGGCGAACCTGCAGGGCATTTGGAATCACGACCCGATTCCGCCGTGGTGGAGCGGGTATACACTCAACATCAACCTGCAGATGAACTATTGGCTGGCAGACCGGACGAACTTAAGCGATTGTTTTGAGCCGCTTGTCTCATATACTAGAAGGCTGTGCGAGGCGGGCAAACGCACCGCGCGGGAGAATTACGGTGCGGAGGGCTCGGTGGCGCATCATCAATCCGATCTCTGGGCACACTCGACGCCAGTTGGATACGATCGCGAGCAAATTCCGCTTGCCGCACGTTGGATGATGTGGAACATGCCGCTGCCTTGGCTTTGCCTGCAACTGTATGACCACTATGCATACAGCAAAGATGAGCATTTCTTATCCGAAGAGCTGTATCCGATCATGAAAAGTGCAGCGGATTTCATCAAGAGCACATTCTCCCGTGTCGATGGCAGACTCTGCAACGTGCCCTCGACTTCGCCGGAAAATATGTATCGCGATGAAACGGGACGCGCGCTTGCAATTTGCACGATGAGCGCGATGGACATTGGGCTTTCCAAAGAATTTGCGCTTACCTATGCGGATGTTTGCACGCAGCTCGGCAAATGTGAGGACGCGGCATTTTGTGAGAACTTCTCACAGGAAGTGAAAGAGTACTCCGTCCTGAAAAACGGTTCACTGAGCGAGTGGGACGGGGAATACGAGCAGACCGAACCGGGTCACAGGCACTTTTCTGTGCTGTTTGGCATCTATCCGGGCTGCACGTTGATCGGCTCCCCATTTGAACCAGCCGCACGAAAAGCACTCTCGTTGCGGCTAGAGAACGGGAGCGGACAGACCGGCTGGAGCGCGGTCTGGGCAGCACTGCTGCTCGCGCGGCTTAGTGAGGGGAACGCGGCGCACGATATCCTGCAAAAACTGCTGCGCGAAAACATTCACGAGAACCTCTTTGGTGCGCATCCGCCTGAATTGTTTCAGATCGACGCAAACTTTGGCTTCACAGCCGCGGTCTCCGAGTTATTGATTCAGGAGATCGGCGGGATCGTCCGGATTTTGCCCGCGCTGCCGGATGCAATGCCACAGGGCACACTTGCGGGGGTGCAGATTCACGGCGGACATATCGTTTCATTTGGCTGGCGAGATTGCAAAATCGTCTGGCTGGAGATTCTCGCCGCGCGTGACGACGTGATCACACTTGCGATCAAGGACGTTTCCGGCGAGGGAGAAGATGCTCCAACCTCCGGTGAATGCAATTGCATTTCGCTTCGCAAGGGCGAAACATATCGTCTTTCTTGCGAAAATGAAACGTATTTTCGAACATAAAAATTGCGATTATTTGTAAAATTTGAAGATGTACTTGAAGTAAAAAATCAACTGGTTAAAATAATCCATAGGATTAAGACGTATCCTACATTCCAAGAACAGGCTTGATTCGGTATAGTTACGTTGTCAACATCTAGAAGTCTGTCCTATCCTGTGCTCGATACAATTCGAGCGCTCTGCGGGGGAAATCATGGCAAAAAACAAACATTATCCGGCGTATTTCCTGTTTGGCGCGCTGCTACTATACGGCGTTTTATATCTGCTGCCGGGCATTCTCGGCATCGGTTATTCGTTTACCGACTGGTCGGCTTATTCGGACGAGGTGCATTTTCTCGGTTACGAGCATATGTTTGACAACTACGTCAAGGCCTTTTCAGACGTCAAATACTTTGGCTATCTCGGCAATACGCTGCTCTTTACGTTTGTGACGACCATCGCAAAGAACGTTCTGGGTCTGGCGCTTGCCGTTCTGCTGACCAAACAGGTCAAGCTATTAAACTTCCATCGCGCGGTGATGTATATTCCAGCGGTGCTCTCCGCGCTCATCGTCGGTATGATCTTCAAGTCGATCCTTAATCCGGCGGACGGCCTGCTCAACAGTTTCTTAAATGTGTTTGGCATCAAGGGAGCAAAATGGCTCACAGATCCAAAGATCGCGTTCTGGTCAGTCATGGGTGTGGATATCTGGAAGGGCATGGGCTATATCATGACAATCTTCATCGCCGGCATCATGTCCATTTCGCCAACCTATTATGAAGCGGCGGATATCGACGGCGCTGGCGGCTGGCAAAAGTTCCGGTCGATCACGCTGCCCATGCTTGTGCCAACGATCACCGTAACCACGGTGCTGAATATCATCTATGGATTAAGGGTATTTGACATGGTCTATGCGTTGACAAACGGCGGCCCGGGATACGCAACAGAGGTACTCTACACGGGCATCTATAAGGAGTTCGGCTACGGCAAATTCGCCATGGGAACCACGCTGTCCTCCATCATGTTTGTCTTTATGGCAATCATCGGCTTTATTTTGATTCGCGCGATGAACAAGAATGAGGTGGAAGAATAATGAAATCGAAAAAGCGATGGAAATCGATTGCGGTCAACGTGCTCGCATGGACCATTTCGATCATATTGATTACGCCTCTGGTGCTCATCCTCATCAATTCGTTCAAGACCAGTCAGGCAGCGGCGGAGATGAGCCTGCGTCTGCCGGAGACGATTCAGCTAGAGAACTTCAAGACGGTCATCGAACGCGGAAAGCTGGGGATCACCTTTCTCAACAGCCTGACGTATTCGGTGTTCAGCGTGCTGCTCTGTACGCTGACCTCCGCGATGGCGGCGTTTGTGCTCTCCAGAAACAGGAGTAAATCCAACCGGATCATCTATTTTCTCATCGTGCTCGGCATGGCAATGCCCATCAACTTTATCGCGCTGATGAAGGTCATGCAGGCGCTGGATATCATCAACACAAAGGTTGGCATCATTTTGCTGTATGCGTCGATTCAGACGCCGTTTAACGTGTTTTTGATCTACAGCTTTGTCGGCAAACTGCCAAAGGACATTGACGAGGCGGCAATCATAGACGGTTGCACGCCGCTTCAGCTGTTTTTCACGATCATTCTTCCGTTGCTCAAGCCCGTGCTTGTGACGGTGATGGTGCTCACATTCCTGAACACATGGAACGAATACATTCTGCCGCTCTATTTCCTCGGCAGCTCAAGCAACTGGCCGATGACGCTCGCGGTTTACAACTTCTTTGGTATGTACTTCAGGGATTGGAACCTCGTCTGCGCGGATATCGTACTCACGAGCCTCCCTGTGATCCTCGTGTATCTGCTGGGTCAAAAGCACATCGTTGCCGGCATGACGGCGGGCGCGGTCAAGGGCTAAACGCTGGCAAAAAACAGCATTCTTCGGCAACGAGAGGAGCATCGCAATCGCATGGAGCAACAAACCGAATGGCGGTTTCAATACTGCAAACGCAATATTCTGCGCTGCGTGCTTGACCCGAACACACAAGAAGAACACAAATCGTTCCTGATTCAATCCGCGGTCTTTGCCGATCTTTGGGACGGCGATGATTCCTGCGCAATCCAAGTTGCGCAAGAAACAGACGAAATCCGCTTCCGGTTTTCAACTGGAACCGAACTGGCGCTGGTGGAAGCTGAACTGAGCGTGATCGACGTTGTGCGTTACACGACCGGCGGAGAAGAGCCGCGCGTCGAGATCGTCAAGACGGTTGACGGGCAGCGCACGCAGATCTCCAACCTTCGCGCGGTGACAGACCGGCAAGCCTATACGGGCAGCATTGGGTTTTCCATTCCGGCGTCTACGCGCATCTTCGGCCTCGGTCAAGATGAAGACGGCGTGTATGACAAGCGCGGCACCAAACAATATCTCTATCAGCACAATATGCGCACGCCGATGCCGTATTTCGTGACCGACCAAGGATACGGCCTGTTTTTTGACTGCGCCTCGCTGATGATTTTTGACGACACGGGGGAAACCACCCGCGTGATGCTCGACACGGTGGACAGGATCGATTTTTACCTGATCTACGGAAATTTGGATGAGCAGGTCAGCGCCATTCGCTATCTAACGGGTACGGCTGCGCTTCTTCCGAAATGGGCGTTTGGCTATATTCAGTCGCGCGAACGGTATCAAACGCAGGACGAGATGATCGGGGTGGCAAAGCGTTATCGCGACCTCGGCATTCCGCTGGACTGCGTCGTGCAGGACTGGAAAACGTGGGAAGGCGAACTCTGGGGACAAAAGACCGTCGATCTTGCACGCTATCCAGACCTTTCCGCCATGAATGATACACTGCATGACATGAACGTCCACAGCATGGTTTCCGTTTGGCCAAATATGGCGCAGGGCGGGGCGGATCACACAGAGTTTGCAAAAGCAGGACTCCTGCTTGGCGATTATTCCACGTATGACGCATTTTCAGAAACTGCGCGCGCACTCTACTGGAAACAGCTGGCGCGCGAGCTTGTCCCCGGCGGGTTCGATTCCTGGTGGTGCGACTCCACGGAGCCGTTCACTGCGCCGGACTGGTGCGGGGAGACGCTGCTGCCGGAGGAGAGGCGATATGAGCTGGTCGGCGGCGAACACAAAAAATATCTCGATCCCGCTGCCGCCAATCTCTACGCGCTCATGCACGCGCGGGGCATCTATGAAAACCAGCGCAAGGTGCAACCGGATACGCGGGTGTTTAACCTGACGCGTTCCGGCTATCCTGGCATTCAGCGCTACGGTGTTTCACTCTGGGCGGGGGATGCGTCCGCCAGATGGGGCGAGCTCAGGCGCGAGATCGCCAAGGGGATCAATCTGTGCATGTGCGGTGTTCCGTTCTGGACCATCGACATCGGCGCATTTTTTGTTGGCGGCACGGCTTGCTGGCGCAAGTGGTGCGGTGATAACGAAGCCAAGCCGGTCTGGTTTTGGAATGGGGACTACGACGCGGGAGTAGAGAGCCCCGCCTATCGCGAGCTATACACCCGCTGGCTACAGTTTGGCGCGTTCTTGCCGTTGTTTCGCTCGCACGGAACCGACACGCCGCGTGAGATTTGGCACTTTGGCAAGCCTGGCGACTTGTTTTATGACGCGATTGAAAAATATATCAAGCTGCGCTATACGCTCATGCCGTATATCTACTCGATGGCGATGCGCGTTGCATTGGAAAACTACACCATGATGCGCGGATTGCTGTTTGACTTTGGTCACGACAACACGGCGGTCGGCGTAGATGACGAATTCATGTTTGGAGAATCGCTGCTCATCTGCCCCGTGACACAGCCGATGTATTACGACCTGTCCGGCCCGCTGGAGGGAACCAAGACGCGCACATGCTATCTGCCAAAGGGATGCGGTTGGGTTTCCTACTGGACAAAGGTCGCGTATGAAGGCGGGCAAACGGTGATCGTGCCAGCGGATATCGGCACCATGCCGATCTTCGTGAGAAAGGGCAGCATCCTACTCACCCAAGGGCAGACCGCATATGCAGAAGAAACCGCGGGCGCGCTGGAGGTTGAAATCTATCCCGGCGCCGATGGCAGCGCGGTGTATTACAACGACGACGGACGCAGCTATGCGTATCAGTCCGGTCAATATGAAGAGATCCGGTTTTTCTGGGATGATGAGGCGCGGCAGCTGCTGATTCGCGAGATTCAACCGTGTGTGAGCTATCCCGTCAAGATGGTGCTTCACTTTGCGAACACGGAGACGATCATTCAATATCGCGGCGGAGAAAAGCGTATTTCGCTGGGATAATCTATACGTTCAAGTTTCGAGCCAAGTCAAAACAAACGAGCAAACAACAAGCCCTCCGCTGTCCGGCGGAGGGCTTGTTGTTGTAAAGGTGTTGCACACGAAGCTTTGATAACGAACGATCAGTGTTATTTAGGCGAGTTACGGCGCGTCCGTTGCGAGGAGCTGCTCGATATTGTGCGAAAGATGCTTCAGTGCGTCGTCAATCGAGCAGTTCTTCTGCAGAATATCATCGATTGCCCGATAGATTGCGTGTTCTACATCCGTAATCGGAACAAACACGCCGTCCCCGCGGGTGAACGACTTTCGCTGGCGGTTCGTCTCATAGGAACGGTAGATGATCGGCAACCACGGATAGTGGTTTGCCAGCTCGTCGTTGATATATACGTTTTCCAGCGGAGACTGACCGTCGAGCACGGCAAAATAGTTACTCATCGCGGGGTCACAGGTCCAGCGGATGAAGGAGAACGCCTCTTCTTTGCGCTTGGACTCCGGCGGAATGCCAAGCCCCCAGCTGCCGAGAACGGAATATCCGCCGGGGATGTTTGCGTATCCGATCTTTCCGACGATCTTCGATTTCTTGTCGTTGTTGACGTCCGCAACAAAGGACGCAAAGCCGATCAGCATGGCGATATTGCCGTTGTAAAAATCCGCAACTGTCTGCTCAACGGTGTAGTTACGCGTGCTGGGATTGGCAAACGAGAAGGTTTCGATGAAGCTCGAAACGCCTTTGGTAAAAGCGTGACTGCTTGTTGCCGCGTGCCCGCTCTCGTCAAATACACAGCCGCCATATGCCCAAACGCGCGGCATCAGCTCCGGCATCAAAATCGCCTCATTGCCCGCCGCGATGGCGGTGCCAAACTGAATCGGAGAGGTGGGGTTGCATTTGCGCGTAAAGAAGCTGCTGATGACGTTAAACTCAAACCACGTGCGCGGTACGCGAAGGCGGGTGCGATATTTCTTCTCAAACTGCTCCTGCAACAGCTGGTTTTCAAACAGATCCTTGCGATAGAGCAGCAGCTGGGGGCCGAAGATGAACGGAACGCCGTAACAGCGGTTTTCCACCATGCCTACTTTGTCCATCAGATGCGGCAGGAAGATATCCGGCGAAAAATCATCAGACTGTGTAAAGGATGTGATGTCCGCAAGCTGCTTGTTACGAATCAGGATATCCAACCACGGGTTGTCATACATGACCACGTCAAAATCGGACACCGCCTCCTTGTTGAGCAGACGGTTGAGCATGGAGCCGTGCTCGGTGAGCGTGATGTCGACATTTAAGCCCGTCTTTCGTGTGAAGTCCGAGTGCGTGCGCAAAATCGCGTGCGCGTTGGGCGAATCGAGCAAAAGAACCTTGATGGGACGCGTGCGGTCAATCGCCGCGGAAAACGGCATGTCCGAGCGAAAGAGCGGCTTGCCGATGATCTTGTCGTGCAGCACGATCTGCTGTTTTTCAAACATCAGCGGGCTTCTGATATTGTCCAGCAGCAGGCGTGCGGCTTTTTTGCCGAGCCAGTGCGCGGGGCGCATGGTGTGCAGCACGCCGTTGCTGGTGACGGAGCGGCTCCAATTCTCCTGTCCGAAGGAGACAAAGCGAATGTCGTTGTTGACGGAGATGCCAAGCAGGGACAGCGCCTGCTCAAGGCCGTTTGTCATGTTGCGCGAGGTGGAGATGACGGCGTCCGGCCTGCGGCTGCTGAAATACTCCACGCCCGCGCGGAAGGATTCTTCCTTCGTGGCGCGCAGGTGCCGCAGGTATTGTTCCGCGTCGGGCATGTCGTTGTCGCGATAAAAATCAATAAATGCGCGCGCGCTGTCCGCCTCGCAACTTAAAGTAGCGGGGCCTGCAAAGAGCGCGATGGTTTCGCTGCCCTCGCGCCTGAGCTCGGAGAGCAGATAACGCGTGGTTTCGTAGGCGTCAAAGGAGATCAGGTTGACATCGTTGTGTCCCGGTTTGCGGTCGATGAACACCGTCGGGGTGCGCTTGCTGTTTTCGAAGTACTTGAAGCTGTTTTGGCAGGAAACGACGATCAGCCCGCACATATCCTTGCGCATGAACCCGTCCAGAATGGTGATTTCCTCCTCGGGCACGTCGTCATGCAGCGCGAGGTTGACGTAATACCCCGACTGCTTGAGCTCGCGCTCAAGCCCAGCGAGCAGGAAGGAATAGTACTGGTCATAGGTATTGGGCAGGATCACGCCTATTTCGAGGTTGTTGTTTGTTCTGAGGTTTTTCGCATAGGAGTTGGGTTTGTAGCCCAGCTCGTCGATTGACGACTGAATCTGCTTGGCCATCTCGGGTGAAACCGTCTTTGCTCCGGTCATAAAGTTTGAAACAGTTCCAACGGAAACGCCGGCATGTCGGGCAACGTCCTTTATTGTACTCATCGGTCAATCCTTCTTGTGAGATGTACTCATTATAGGGATTGATCTGTAAAATTGCAAATTTGAATCTTCAAAATGAAACGATTCAATGAAAATTATCAACGAATTCATTGACTGGAACCTGTGCACAGGGTATTTTGATAACGCAAGGTTGCACATCAAAAAGCAAACCAATTCAAATTTATGTTCTTCAACATACGTCAAGACACAGCAAACCAAGACACTGCAAACAATGAATACGGGGTGAAATCATGTCAGACATCCTATTAGAGATGAAAAACATACAGAAGTCGTTTCCCGGCGTCCATGCCCTGGATAACGCCAGCCTGAATGTCAGGTATGGCGAAGTTCATGCACTCGTGGGCGAAAACGGCGCGGGAAAATCGACACTGATGAAGGTTCTCAACGGCATCTATAAAAAAGATGGCGGCGAGATCATCTATAAAGGAGAGCCGATTGAACTCAGCGGCCCGCTGGACGCGCAAAAACGCGGAATTGGCATGATCCACCAGGAGCTCAACCTGATGCCGCACCTGACGGTTGCCGAGAACATCTATATTGGAAAAGAACCCATGTTCGGCGGCGTGTTTTTAGACCAGAAAAAAGCAAACGAGGCAGCAAAAGCGTTGCTTGCATCGATGCATCTGGACATTGACCCCACGCGCAGAGTCAAGACGCTGACGGTTGCCAAACAGCAGATGATTGAGATTGCAAAGGCGCTCAAAAACAATAGCGAACTCTTCGTCATGGACGAACCGACATCTCCGCTGACGGATACCGAGATCGAAGAACTCTTCCGCTTTATCCGGCAGCTGCGCGCGGCAGGACGCGGCATCATCTATATTTCGCACCGACTCGAGGAGCTCTGGCGCATTTCCGACCGGATCACCGTCATGCGCGATGGTCAGTATGTCGGCACCGTGAACACCGCGGAAGTGAGCAAGCAGGACATCATCTCGATGATGGTTGGCCGCGTGATCTATGAAGACCCGAAGCAGTGCAGCACGGTTCCCGTGGATTCACCCGTCGTGCTGGAGGCAAAAAACCTCACGGCGCCAAACGTCAAGAACGTCTCCTTTCAGCTGCACAAGGGCGAGATCCTCGGGTTTGCCGGCCTTGTCGGCGCGGGCAGAACAGAGACGATGCGCGCACTGTTTGGTGCCGATCCACGCGTATCCGGCGAGGTCTTTGTCAACGGCAAGAAGGTGGAGATCCATTCGCCGAGCGACGCGGTGCATTGCGGAATCGGCTATCTTTCGGAAGACCGCAAAACGTTCGGTGTTGCGACGGGGTTGTCCGTTCGCGACAACTGCGTGATGGCGGATCTGGAGAACTATTGCCGCGGTCCGATTGTGAACGACAAAAAGATCGACAAGATCTCGACGGATTTCATCCACAAGATCCAGATCAAGACGCCAAGCCTGCGCCAGCTGGTGAGAAACCTTTCCGGCGGCAACCAGCAGAAGATCGTCATCGCAAAATGGCTGATCAAGCGCTGCGCAGTGCTGATATTCGATGAACCCACGCGCGGCATCGACGTTGGCGCAAAAAGCGAGATCTATAAGCTGATGAACCAGCTCGTGGAGGATGGCAAATCGATCATCATGATCTCCTCGGAAATGCCGGAGTTGCTGCGCATGTCCGACCGCATCATCGTGATGAGCGAAGGCGCCATCACGGGCGAGCTCGATATCTGCGACGCGACGCAAACGAAGGTTATGACGTTTGCAACGATGAATATGTGAGAACGACGCAAGCTATAAAAACATTTGCTACAAAAAACACGTGAGTACGACGCAAGCTAAAAACATTTGCCACAATGAATATGTGAGGTTGAAACAATGACGGCGAAAAAATTTGACATAACAAAGCTTCTCGCGCCAATGGTGTTGGTCATTCTGTACGGGTTTTTCTCCTTGTTCGGAAACAACTTTTTCTCGACAGATTATCTGATCAACATTCTGGATGGATCGTACTACATCGGCTTTATGGCTATCGGCGTTACGTTCGTCATCATCACGGGAGGCATCGACCTTTCGCTGGGCACGACGATGATGTGCGCGGCGCTCATCGGCGGCATGGCATACAACAACTGGCATTGGCCGATGGGATGGTGCCTTGCGGTTGTCTTGGTGGTTGCGACGCTCATCGGCCTGCTCAACGGCATCATGGTCGCCTACATGGGCCTGCCGCCGTTTATCGCGACCCTCGGCACCCAGATGATGGGCATGGGCTTTGGCGCAATCGTCACCAAGGTGCAGACCATGCGGTATCCGACCTTCGGCACCGCGGACGGCTGGTTTAAGAACTTCTTTTATAAAACGACCACCGGCTTTCCGGTTGGCGTACTCTGGCTCGCCGCGTTCTTCCTTGTTGCGCTGATCATTCTCAACAAAACGAGATTTGGCAGATACACCTATGCCATCGGCAGCAATGCGGAGGCGGCAAGACTCTCCGGCATCAAGACCAAGCCGTGGCTTGCGGGTGTGTACACCTTCTGCGGATTCTGCTGCGGTGCGGCCGGCGTATTTTACGCCGCGGTCTACACCTCGATCATCCCCAGCACTGGCAACGGACAGGAGCTATTGGGCATCGCGGGCGTCGTCATCGGCGGCACGTCCATGAGCGGAGGAACGGGAACACTGGTCGGCACCATCATCGGCGTGTTCGTCATGAGCGTGCTCAAACAAGGCTTGATGTCCATGGGCTTGCAGAGCCACTGGCAGACGTTCTTTACCGGCCTCGTGGTCATCGGCGCTGTGCTGCTCGATCAATACCGCGTCAAGCAGGGCAACAAAATCGTCCGTTAAACTTTATCAAGATAGACTCGATCATCCACTTACCGGCTTGAAGCCGATTCCCACCCGGCTCCAACGGGTGAACCCGTTGAGATAAATCAAAATGGAGGAAACAGACTCATGAAGAAACTGCTCGTTCTGGTTTTGACTCTGGCTCTGGTGTTCAGCATGTTCGCATGTGCAGCACCCGCTCCCGTCGCAGAAGCAACAGAAGCACCCGCGGCCGCAACCGAAGCGCCTGCTGCTGTTGAACCGGAAGCAACCACGCTCTACATTCCCGTCATCTCCAAGGGCTTCCAGCACAAGTTCTGGCAGACCGTTATGCTCGGTTCCCAGGATGCCGCTGCGAAGTACGGCGTCGAAATCACGTTTGACGGCCCGCCGTCCGAGTCCGACATCAGCGTTCAGGTCGACATGCTCAACGCCGCCATGGCGAAGAAGCCCGCCGCTCTGTGCCTTGCCGCTCTCGATACCCAGTCTGTAACCGAACAGCTCCAGGCCTGCAAAGATGCCGGCATCCCGGTCATCGGCTTTGACTCCGGCGTGCCGAATGCACCCGAAGGCTCCATCATCTCCACTGCTTCGACCGACAACACCGCCGCCGGCGCACTGGCCGCAGACAAGATGTATGCCATCGAGTCCGTTGCCGCCGCGGTTGCCGCAGCCACGAAGGACGCTCCGGTCGTGATCTCCGTGATCAGCCAGGATGCAACCTCCGCCTCTATCACGGGCCGCACCACCGGTTTTGCGGAAGAAATGTTCAAGCTCTGCGATGCAGCGCAGCCTGGCCTCGTCGCCGTGACCGGCCATGACACATGGAAAAAGGCTTCCTCCTCTGGCGATGTCGCCGTAGAAATCCTTGTCTCCATCGCCGCGACCACCAGTGTTACCGACTGTCAGGCTGCCGCACAGGCCGTCATCCAGCGCGCGCCGGTCGCAGTGTTCTGCACCAACTCCGGTTCCGTTGACGGCATGCTCGCCGCCACCGCGGACGGTTCTGACCTCGACCGTGCAAGCGGCCGTTACAAAGACATGGTCGTCGTCGGCTTCGACTCCGGCGCAACCCTGCTCAACGCAATCCGTAACCAGTGGTTTTTCGGTGCGGTCACACAGGATCCGTACATGATCGGCTACTATGCTGTCGAACTCGCGTACAAAGCCATTCAGGGCGAAACCGTCCCGGCCGTTGTTGACACCGGTTGCCAGTTCTACACCGTGGACAACATGGACGATCCGGACATTGCCAAACTGCTCTACGATTAATCCAAACACACGTACCGAATCAAAGCGGGGCAGCTTTCACGAGCTGTCCCGCACAACAGATTTACCGATACTACTGACGGAGGCTTCCTTCCATGCTCAAAAACATACCCAGCATTCTTTCGCCTGAACTGCTTGCGACCCTGTGTGAAATGGGGCACAGCGACGTGATCGTCCTTGGGGACGCAAACTTTCCCGGAAAACGCTTTGCCCATGAGGGCAACTGCAAGTTTCTGCGCGCGGATGGAATTTCCGGCACAGCGCTGCTGGAAGGGATTCTTTGCGTGATTCCGACGGATAGCTATTCCGACACGCCTGTCATGCTCATGCAGACGATGGAATGCGACAAAGACCTCGATATCCCGATCTGGAAGGAATATGAAGCGATCGTAGCCAAGAACGACCCGCGCGGCAAGAGCGCCGTGGGTTATGCAGAGCGATTTGCCTTCTACGAAGCGGCAAAGAAGGCTTACTGCATCGTGCAGACGGGTGAAACGGCGATCTACGCCAACGTTTTGATTCAAAAGGGAGTTATCAAGTGAGCCAGGGAGTTTGTTTACTGGGCATCGACATCGGCACAAGCGCCTGCAAACTCGTGGTTTTTACCGAGGACGGGCAGGCACTTTCGAGCCGTACGGTCGCCTATCAAACCCAATATCCCAAACCGGGCTTTGTGGAGCAGAATCCCGACGACTGGTGGGAAGCTGTCTGCCGCGGCATCCGCGAGATGCTGGCGGAGGACACCGTTTCGGCAGCGGACATCGCCGCAATCGGCATCGATGGACAAGGATGGTCCGCCATCGCGATGGACGGCGAGGGAAACGTGCTTGCGCCGGACCCGATCTGGCTGGACACGCGCGCAGAATCGATCTGCGAAGAACTCAACACCCGCATCGGTGCGGATGAACTGTTTGCGCTCAGTGGCAACCCGCTCAAGGCGCAGTATGTTACGGCAAAGATACTCTGGCTGCAGCGGCATCTGCCGCAGGCCTACGCAAACACGAAATGGATCATGCAGTCCAACGGGTTCATCACCTACCGGCTGACCGGAAGCGTCTCGATGGACATCAGCCAGGCTTATGGACTGCACTGTTTTAATATGAAGAACGGGCACATGGATTTGGACATGTGCCGTGCGCTCGGCATTCAGCCGGGCATGATTCCGGAGATTTCCCCCTGCCATGCTATCGTCGGTCACGTGAGTGAAGCGGCAGCGCGGCAGACCGACTTGCTCGCCGGTACGCCGGTTATCGCCGGGGGACTGGACGCAGCTTGCAGCACGCTCGGCGCCGGAGTCATCCGCGCGGGGCAGACGCAGGAACAGGGTGGTCAGGCGGGCGGAATGAGCATCTGTATCGATCAATACTGCGCGGATTCGCGGCTCATCATGGGATACCATGTCGTACCAAACCACTGGCTGTTGCAGGGTGGCACCACAGGCGGCGGCGGCGCGATGCGATGGTTTGAGCGCGAATTTGCGGATTTCGAACGACGGTTGGCGCTCGAGAAAGGCGGGTCCTCCTTTGCCTTTCTCGACCGTCTTGCCGAGCAGGTTGCCGCGGGCAGCGAAGGCGTCGTCTTCCTGCCTTATCTGGCGGGAGAACGCTCGCCGATCTGGGACAGCGACGCACAGGGCGTCTTCTACGGACTGAGCTACAGCAAAACGCGGGCGCATATGGTGCGCGCGCTGATGGAGGGCGTTGCCTACTCGCTTCGCCATAATCTCGAGATTGCAGAGTCGGTCGGCGCAAGAGTCGATACCCTGCGCGCAACGGGCGGCAGCGCAAACTCCCGCCTCTGGACGCAGATCAAAGCCGATGTGACGGGCAAAGACATCGAGGTGCCGGAGTCGGATCTCGCAACTCCGCTGGGCGCCGCAATTCTCGCGGGCGTCGGCGTTGGCATCTACGGATCGTTTGAAGAGGCGACGCAGAAGACGGTTAGCGTCAAACGCACCCAACGGCACAGCGCGCAGGATCGCGCGGCTTACGATGCGGGATATCTGGTTTACCGCCAGTTGTATGAACAGCTCAAAGATTTGATGAAACAGACCAGGAGGGCCGGCGCGTGAAAGCAGCCGTATTAACACAAAACAAAACGATAGACTATCAGGATGTCGAACTGCCGCCGATGCAGGCGGACAGCGTGCTGGTGCGCGTTGCCGCGTCCGGCATCTGCGGCTCGGACATACCCCGATTTTTTCACAATGGGGTTCATTTTTATCCCATCGTGCTGGGGCATGAATTCTCCGGCGAGGTGATGGAGGTTGGCGCTGCGGTGACCCGCGTTCACATGGGAGACCGCGTCTCCGGCGCGCCGCTGCTGCCGTGCATGAAGTGCGCGGACTGCCAGAAGGGCGACTACGCGCTCTGTAAGCACTACAGCTTCATAGGCTCGCGTCAGCAGGGGAGCAATGCCGAGTATATTGTGATTCCCGAACGCAACGCGGTGGTGTTTGATTCTTCGATCTCGTATGAGCGCGGCGCGATGTTTGAGCCCTCCACGGTTGCGCTCCACGGCGTGTTGCAGTGCGACTATAAAGGCGGCGGAAGCGTCGCTATCCTCGGCGGCGGCACCATCGGCGTCTTCGCGATGCAGTGGGCGCGCCTGCTGGGTGCCAAGAGCATCGCAGTGTTCGATATCAGCCCGGAACGCCTCGCGCTGGCAAAGCGCATGGGCGCGGATGCGACGTTTGATACGCGCGAAACGGGCTTTCTGGAAGCCGCAAAAGATTTTTCGTGCGGCGGGTTTGACTATGTGTTTGAAACCGCGGGTGCCGCGCCGACGATGAAGATGGCGTTTGCACTGGCGGGAAACAAGGCGCACCTCTGCTTCATCGGCACGCCGCATGTTGACCTGACCTTTACGCCCGCGGAATGGGAAAACATGAACCGCAAAGAGTTTCGCATGACGGGCTCGTGGATGAGCTACAGCGCGCCGTTCCCCGGCAAAGAGTGGACGATGACGGCGGAATATTACGCGGATGGGCGGCTGAAGTTTGACGATGCGTTCATCGGTGGACGGTATCCCATGTCCCGCGCGCAGGAGGCGTTTATGCTCTTCGAGAAGCCGGGTGCGGTGTCCGGAAAGATATTATTGATGAACGAGCCTTATTTTTCGGAGTAAACACGCTGATTACGCAGCGTTGAAAAGAAATATTGAAATTGCTGGAGGCATAAATATGGAAAAGATCAATCCCGTCCTCGTCCCTAAGCGGACATTGTATGACGGCTCCCAGATGCCGGGCATCGGCATGGGCACATTTGGTTCCGACCGGTTCACGGCAGAGCAGGTCAGCGCCGCGGTTGCGGGCGCAATTGAGGTGGGCTACCGCATGTTTGACTGCGCGGCGGTCTATGGAAACGAAGACTTGATCGGCAAGGTGTTTCAGGCGGCGTTTGACAAGGGAACCGTCAAGCGCGAAGAGCTGTTCATCACGACGAAAGTTTGGAACAACATGCACGCTGAGGGCGATGTGCTGCTCTCCTGCGCAAAGAGCCTGCGCGATCTAAGGCTCAACTATGTCGATCTGTTCTTCATCCACTGGCCATTTGCCAACTATCATGCGCCGGGATGTGACGGAGACGCGCGCAACCCCGACAGCACGCCGTTTTCCGTTGACACGTTCATGGCGACATGGCGGCAGTGTGAGCGTCTTGTGGATATGGGGTTGGTCAAATACATCGGTATGTCCAGCATGACGATTCCGAAGCTGGAGGCGGTTCTGCCGCTCTGCCGGATTAAACCCGCCGCCATCGAGATGGAGCTTCACCCGAGCTTCCAGCAGCAGGCGTTGTTTGACTATATCCTCAAGCACGACATCCAACCGATCGGCTTTTGCCCCATCGGGTCGCCGACGCGACCGGATCGCGACAAGACGCCGGACGACGTTGTGGATATCCAAATGCCCGAGGTGGTTGAGATTGCCAAGGCGCATGGCGTGCATCCCGCTGTCATCTGCATCAAGTGGGCGGTGCAGCGCGGACAAACGCCGATTCCGTTCTCCGTGTTTGAAAACGAATATATCAGCAACCTCAAGTGCGTCACGGAAGATCCGCTCACCGCGGCGGAGATGGAGTCCATCGCGCACGCGGACAAAAACTGCCGCCTGATCAAGGGACAGGTGTTCCTCTGGGCGGGCGCGAAGGACTGGCACGATCTCTGGGATGAGAACGGAACGATCACGAAATAACGACAAACAATAAGAAACGAATTTTAGAACAGGACAATGATCAAGAACAATATGGATGCAAAAGAGTATTTTATAAATTTGGTGAAGCGCCAGAAATCCGGCTTTGCTGACGGCGTTTGCAGCATTTGCAGCGCAAACGCCTTCGTTATTGAGGCCGCGATGGAGTTTGGACTCGATACCGGCTGTGCGGTTCTAATTGAAGCGACAGCAAATCAGGTCAACCAATTCGGTGGATACACCGGCATGCAGCCCGCGGATTTCGCGGGCTATGTGCAGTTCCTCGCCAGCAAGGTCGGCCTGCCGCAAGAGCAGCTGATTTTAGGCGGGGATCATCTTGGCCCGCTCACCTGGAGCGCGGAACCGGAAGCAGAAGCCATAGCCAAGGCGGATGTGCTCATCGACGCATTTGTGCGCGCGGGCTTTCGTAAGATCCATCTGGACACCAGCATGCGCCTGCAGGATGACCCAAGCGATCAACCGCTGACGGACAGGACGATTGCGCGGCGCGCGGCGCGCCTCTGCGCCGTAGCAGAGCGCGCGGCAAAGCCCGGCGAAGAACCGGTCTATGTCATCGGCAGCGAGGTGCCAGTTCCCGGCGGCGCTACCGAAAACGAAGACGCGCTGAGCGTCACCCCACCCGAGAACCTCGACGCAACGATCGCGGCGTTTCGCGCGGCGTTCCACGAGGCCGGGTTGGACGAGGCATTCACCCGCGTCATCGCGGTTGTGGTGCAGCCCGGTGTGGAGTTTGCGGACAATACCATCATCACCTACGATGCGCAAAAGGCGCGAAAACTGACCGACCATGCCAAGACACTGCCGTTTATTCTGGAGGGGCATTCGACCGACTATCAGCCGACGAGCGCACTTGCCGCCATGCGCAAGGACGGCATCGCGATCCTCAAGGTCGGTCCTGCTCTTACCTTTGCGCTGCGCGAGGCACTCTACGCGCTTGAGGGAATGGAGAAGGATCTCTACGCGTTCTCTCCGGCGGGAGGCTATTCCCGCTTTGGCGACGTGCTGGAGCAAAAGCTGATGCAGCAACCGAAGTATTGGGAGCGCTATTATCACGGAAGCGAGAGCGATCTCGCCTTTGCGCGGCGCTATAGTCTTTCTGATCGATGCAGATATTATCTGGAGGATGACTCCATCAAGGAAGCCATCGAGCGGCTGGTGCTGAACATCAACGCAAAACCGCTTCCGTTTGGGCTGACCAGCCAGTATTTTCCCGCGCAGAAGGAAGCGATTCTGGAGCATGCAGGGCAGGTGAACGCGCAGTGGCTCATCAAGCAGCGCATTCGCGATGTGATCAAGACCTATTATTGAGCGACAGCTTTGCACAATGTAGCGGGAAGGAGGGGAACGCATGCCAACGATTCGTGATATTTCTCAATACACAGGTCTTGCTTTCGGCACGGTGTCAAAATATCTCAACGGCGGCAAAGTGCGCCCCGAAAACCGCGCAATGCTGGACGAAGCAGTCTCCAAACTGCACTATCGCATGAATTATGCGGCGCGCACACTCAAACGCCAGCGCTCCAACACCATCGGCGTCGTTCTCCCCGCGTCCTCTCTGGCGGGGATGGGTGCGACGCTGACTGCGCTGGATCGCGCGCTGCTTGTTCACGGGTATTCGATGATTCTCTGCACATATGCAGACAATGCACCGGAACAGGACAAGCTACGCCTGCTGAGCGGAAACACGGACGGAATCGTGATTCTGCCAAACGAGATCCGCGCAGAGGAGATATCCTCGCTCTGCGAGGGCATGCCCGTCGTCGCGCTGGACTGCGTCTTTCCCGGCGCGGCGTTTGACAGCGTGCTTACGGATTATCTTGGGGCAGCATATCAGGCGGTGGAGCACCTTTTCTCGCGGCAGCATCGGCACATCGGCGTGATTTGGGGCGGGCAAAACGCATATGCTGTTTCGGAGCTCAAAACTGGATTTTATCGTGCTTTTTCGGACTATCAGCAAACGCCGGATGAATCACTTCTGGTTGAATGCGACTGCGGATTTGCGCAGGGATATGAAATGTTTCAGAAACTATATGACCGGAAGCAGCCGCCGAGCGCGATTCTCGTGACAGATGCGATGACAACCATGGGCGTGGAAGCTGCCGCAAAGGAAAAGGGACTGCGCCTGATGCAGGATATCGACATCATCGGCTTTGGCGATCACGGGGTGTATCAAATCCCCGGCAGGCGGGTGCCGCTGTTTGAACTCTCCGGCGAGACGGTCGGCAGTACGGCAGCGGAGCTATTGCTGGAACGCCTGAACGGAAGCGCGGACGCGATGCCCGTGGTGCGCCGCATCAAAGCGGAGCTGCATATGCCGGAACGACAAACCGCGGGGGAGGGCGAACACAAATGGCGTTGACAGACACCAGAGATTTATTACAAAAGGCGCAGGACGGCGGATACGCCATCGCGGCATTCAATACGGAGAACATGGAGATCATGCAGGCCGTGTTTGAGGCGGCGGAGGAAACGCAATCCCCGTTTATTTTGCAAACGACGCCTTCCATGCTCAAATATGCCACTCCAGACGTGTTTTACGGGATGGCGCGGGGGCTTTCGCTCACTTCCAGTGTACCCGTTGCGCTCCATCTGGATCACGGCAACTCCTTTGCCGCCGCAGCGAAATGCCTGCGTGCGGGGTATACTTCGATTATGATCGACGGCTCGAAACTCGGCTTTGAAGAGAACATCGCTCTATCCAAGAGTGTTGTGGAGATGTGCGCGCCCTGTTTCGTTCCGGTCGAGGCAGAGCTCGGCAAGGTTGGCGGCAAGGAGGAGGAGGTACAGACGGATGATCCCGGCTATACCGATCCCGCGCAAGCCGAAGAATTTTGCACAAGAACCGGCATCTCGTCGCTTGCCGTTGCAATCGGCACGGCGCACGGGTTTTACAGCGGGGTTCCGGTGCTGGATCTTGCGCGCCTTGCTGAAATCCGCAAACGTGTTGAGATTCCGCTGGTGTTGCACGGCGCATCGGGACTGACGGACGAGGATGTGCAAAACTGTGTCCGCCTTGGTATTTGCAAGGTGAATTTCGCAACGGAGCTGAGAAACGCCTATACGCAGGGCGTGAAGGAGGCGCTGGAGCAAAATGCCACGCTGTTTGATCCCAAAGAATTCGGCAAGGTCGGTAGAGCGCGCGTCAAACAGCTCGTCATACAGCGCATGATCGTTTGCGGCGCGGCGGGAAAAGCGCGCGCGTAAGCGCACGCGGCAGTATGCGCAATTTAAAATGGGTTGATTGGATGAAGCAGCGGCTGAACGGCATTCCTGCGGGGATGATCCTTCTGCCGCTTTTGCTTGGCTCGCTGATCCATACACTCACGCCGGAGGTATTACAAATCGGCTCCTATACCACCGCACTGTTCTCCGGTGAAGCCGCGGCGACGTTGATGGCGCTTCAGATTTTCTGCATCGGTACGCAGATTCGCCTGAGCAGCATTGCCGTCGTGTTTCGGCGCGGCGGGGTTTTGTTGCTGGCGCGGGTGCTCGCGGGGCTACTCACCGCCGTGCTGTTTCGTTTTTTTGCCAAAGACGGATTGATCGCGGGAATCAGCGCGCTTGCCGCCGTCGCTGCGATTTCGAATACCAACGGAAGCATCTTTATCGCGACAATGTCGCTCAACAAGAGAGAGGAGTCCGCCGCTTGCGCGCCCGTGCTTGCGCTCTCCAACGGGCCGTTTCTGACGCTGCTGATTCTCGGCATCAGCGGCGTCACAAAAATGACCTGGCTGCCACTGCTCGCGCTGGTGCTACCCATGCTGCTCGGCATGCTCTTCGGCAATATCAGCCAAAAGGCTGCGGCGTTTTTCGCCCCTGGTGTCGCGCTAACGTTGCCCTTCATCGGCTTTGCACTCGGCGCGGGAATCGATCTGCGGCAACTCTGGCTTGGCGGATCCTCCGGCATTTTGCTGGCGCTGTTTGCGCTCGTGATCGGTGGCGGAATCGCGTTGGCGCTGGATGTCGTGCTCAATCGCGAGGATGGTTCAGCGGGCATCGCCGCGAGCGCAACGGGCGCAAACGCAATTGCCGTGCCTGCCGCAATCGCGCTCATCAACCCCGTCTGGCAGGCGCATGCGGGCGCTGCTGCGGCGCAAATCAGCGCCTCGGTGATCGTTGGCGCGGTGCTGGTTCCGCTGCTTGCAGAGCGACTTGCGGCGGGGAGAAACCGCACCCATATGAAACAAGATATGGAGCAATAAACTCGCTTTTACACCGGATCTAGCGCAAGACACGGTGACTTGCTGAGTGCGACTGAATTCTAAACAGCCCCGTTTGAACCTGATTTCACGATCAGGTTTTGTTGTTTTTGCAATAAAATGCATAGATATATTACATAGAAACAATAATTGAACCAAAAATCGTTCCAAAAAGTTAAAATCCTTGTGAGACGCAACACAAAATTGAAGCTGAAACGACGACATGATTTCGTGAGAATAACGCATCAAAAAGATGATAGCAAGTAGCAAAGGCGAGATAATTAACAGTATTTCATCGCAGGTCGATATAATAGGTGAAAATGCGAATTATTGACGCATCAGAACCAAAAATTCGGGGCGTAAACGATTGAGTTTAACAATGTGTGATAAAGTTACATAAAAACACTTGACGCCGGATATAACTTGTGATAGTTTGTATCTATAATCAAATAGTAAACCATGTTAAGGCATACCTCGCGAAAGCGAGCGACGCAAAGCTAAAGGGCCTAATGGCGAGTGAATCGCCGATGGTAGCCAGTTGCCAAGTGGAATTTTCCGCTTTTATTCATCGATTTGCGGAGAAGAAGTGAACTGGCAGCTGCGCTATACGCAAGCTGCTTTTGTTTTTTCAAAAAAGGTCAAGGATTAGACGGACGAAATCATATGAGGTCAAAAAGATGAAGAAGGCTAAAGTGCTCGTCCTGGTGCTCACGATCATACTGCTGCTATCGGGGGTAGCATATGCGCGCTGGACAGAGCAAATCAATATACTTGTTTTGACCAAGACCGCTGAAACAGAACTGAGTTATATCGACTACACGCACAGAACGGAAAGCGGAAGCGTCAGCGTATCCAAGGGCGAAAAGACACAGGCAACGGTGAGCTTCCAAAATATCGAACCCGGAACAGGAAATTCTGTAACGCTCAACTTTAAAAACACCGGAACGATACCGATTGACATCGACGATATCAAGGTTCTGTATGTGGGCGGATACTCAAACGACAACAAGCACGATATCACCTTAACGGTTACGGGGTATTACGGAACCAATCGTTTTTTACAGGAAAGCGAGAGAATTTTTCACTGGCGAAGCAATAGTTCAAGTTCCAGTAGAGACGAACTTGTGGAGCTTCCGGTCAACGGAACTATAAAAGTAATCTGTGATGTCGACTTTGACGAAGCGAAGAACAAAGATAACTTCGGGCAAAGCAAGAAGGAGGACACGCAACCGGAAACTGAATCAAAGAAGATTATGGAAAATGTGTCATTCGTCATCGAGGTTTCCTATTCGCGATTCAACGAACACTAACGAGAATTTTTAAACATCGCACGCAAAAAATAAATTCAAAAAAAATGTATGGAGGACAACCGTATGAAAAAGACCAGACTCATTATCATCGTAGCCATCGTCGCACTCCTTTTGGTCGGCGGAGCCTATGCTGCATGGACCAGCAGAGCAACGGTTTCCGTGAACGCCAGCTCGGGCGAAATGGACATTGCCATTTCTTCGACCGCAGTGGGCAAGGTTTCCGAGTATGTCGTATTTGGGAAAACCAACATCACCGTATCCGAAGACAAGAAAGCCGCTACGGTCGCGATTGCCAACCTTTACCCCGGTGCGGAAGCAAACGCAACCATCGTGATCACCAACACGGGAACGATCCCTGTGAAACTCAGCGGCGTCACCCAGGAGCGCATCTCTGCTATGAATACCGAAACCAACAAGCCGCTCTCCGCAACCGCAGCGGGCATGCTGGTGATCAAGTACGGGGCAACCGCAGTCACAAAGACCGGTCAGATCAAGGCGACGGACTCCTCGTCCGCTTCACCCGCGACTCTCTTTGGGACCACCAGCATGGTGATTGAGGCCGGCCAGACCGTTACGTTCGATCTGCAGATTATGCTCGATAAGAATGCCGATGACGAAACCGAAAACGCCCTCTACACCTACAAAATCACGCCGATGTTCGTTCAGGTCAGCTAACGACACAATGGCTTCGCGAACAAAAGGGGATATATATCCCCTTTTGTTCTATTTAGAAATTGTTTCATTGTAACCATTTTTCTGGATCATTGTTTGGAAAGAAAGAAAGATATCTGTTATCTTTGCTAATATTCAGGATTTTTTGTATAATCAATGCATGTAGAACAGGCATCGCATTTCAACCGCAACGGCACGACAAAGAAGGAACAACCCATGAAACGATCAACATTTATCATCATCGGGTTAGTGATTGCGCTGGTGAGTTCAGTGCTTGTTTACAATGCGTTCGCACCGCATTCATCAGAGATGATCAATGCCAGCGGCGGACAGCTTGACATCGACATTACGAACGCAGAGATCGGGTATACATCCAAGTATATCGAGATATCTCCGTCGTCCATCGTCGTCAAAAACGACTATAAAACAGTCGAGATCGGCGTGCACAACCTCTATTCCAGCTCCGAAACAAACGTGAGCATCGAAATCACAAACACTGGCGTGCTACCGATCAAGTTTCTCTGGATTCGGCAGGATGTAGAAGACGTTGTGGATATGAAATCCGACAGCGTGGTCGATGTTGGCTTGCTGGATGACATCAACGTGCAGTATGATTTATACAGCAAAACACGGAAGACGGATTATCTGCTGGTGGCGAGTGAATCGCGGGCGATTACGGATACGGCAATGCGGGCGCTGGACGGCTCCGAGATCGTTTTCCATCCCGGGGAATCCCTGCGGCTGGATGTGAAGATCATCGTCAAAGGTGATTCAGACACGAGCTTTGAGCACAAGTCGTTCGTGTTCTCGATCACTCCGTTTTTCACGCAGGGGTTCTAGAGATCGTGCTCTACGGATGATCGTTTTTTAAATCGGCAAGACAGAGCCGAACGATAGGAAAAATTTCAATCGCACTGGTTCACCCGGAATCGCATGCGCATAAAGATGAATCGTAAAAGAGGAAGTAAACATGTCTACTGACAAGCTTCAGCAACTCTTGATGGAAATCACCGGGCGGGGGACGACGGACCTGCATCTTTCGGTTGGCGCAGTACCCGCGGTTCGCACGAACGGCGAGGTGCGTTTTCTGAGCCATGAATCGATCATCACGATGGCGGACATGGATGCAATCATCAAGCGAATCGTAAAACCGGAGATGCTGGACGAACTCAACCGGAAGAACAATCTTGCGTTTGCGTATTCCATCCCCGGCAAGGGGCGCTATCGAGTGATTGCCTATCGTCAGCGCGGCACGTTTGCAATCACGTTTCGGGCAAGCAATTTTACGGTGCCGAACAAGGCCAAGCTCCGCCTGCCGGATGAAACGGACGGCATCTTTTCGCTGGAATCCGGGCTTGTATTGGTGACGGGGAGCAAAAACAGCGGGGTTACGACGACCTGCTCCTATATTTTAGACCGCATGCGAACCACCAAGCGATGCCACATTGTGACGATTGAGAACCCGATTGAGTACCTCTATAGCTACGATAAGAGCATCGTAAGCCAGATGGATGTGGGGCTTGACGTGCCGGATATGCAGACCGGCATCGAGATTGCGCTCAAAGACAACGCAGATGTCATCTACTTGAGCGAAATGATCGACACAACGACGATCCGCCTGGCGCTGGAAGCAGCTCGCTCCGGCAAGCTTGTGATTTCGACGATGAATATCTTCGGCGCGACAGATGTGATTCGAAACATCATCGACATCTTCCCAAGCGAAACCTCGAACTATATTCGAACATTGCTCTCGCAGAGCCTGAAGTGCATCCTCTCGCAGCAATTGATTCCGGATCGTGACGGCGGGTTGATTCCGCTTTGCGAAATTGCATATGGCATCAAGGCCATTTCAAACCTCATTCGCGAGAACAAGATTTTGCAGATCGACAAAGTGATCGCTAACAGCGAAACGACCAACATGCTCTCCAAGGACAATCATCTGGTGCGTTTGTTCAGGAGCAACCTGATCACGTCAGAAACGCTCAAGGACCTTGCGGATGACTGGAACAGCGTGTCGATACTGGTATCCAAGGGCAGCGAGAAATCGCATTAAGATGGGCAATTGTTTTAAAAAAGAGAAACAGGCATTGCTCCTATTAGTCGCCGTTTTAGCATACTATTTGCTGCTGAAATGGTTACAGTTCAGTGCGGCGTATCAGAGCATCATCACCTCACTTTTCTGGGTGCTGATCGGCGTCTATGTGTATTTTTGCGACAAGCCAAACCGGCACAGCAAGATCAAGTATGCCGATTTCTATCTGGTTCTGATGCTGATTTGCTCGGTGCTCTACCTGATCTCGTATTTTCTGATTGGTACCATCGACGGGTTCGGGGTGAATATCTACGACACCTCGATTTTAGGCGTCGTGAAAAACATACTGGTGCTGGGTTCTACGGTAGTCTTGCGCGAATGGGTGCGCAATTATCTGATCAATTCAGTGCAAAAGCGCTTTGCTGTCGCGTTCGGCATTCTCATCGTGCTGATTTTCAGCTTCTCAGAGGTCAATCTGGAAACGTTTGGCAAGCTTGCAACCGTAGAGGACTGGATTTCCTACACCAGCAAAAACGTACTGCCCGTCGTATTTTTCAATATGTTTATGACCTTCGCGGCATACATCATGGGCTTCTACGGTACGTTAATCTATGCGACAATGACCCGGTTTCCGGTTTGGATTGTGCGGATTCTCCCGAACTTTCGCTGGATTACGCTGTTGCTGGTGGGTTCGCTCCTGCCGCTGCTGTTTACCATCGTGCTGCGCAGCATCAGCAACCGCAAATCGATTCGCGGAAAGCGTCAGGAGCTCAAGCAGGAAAGCCCGTATGGCTGGATTGCTACCGCTGTTGTCGGCATTGTAACCGTTTGGTTTGCGCTTGGCATCTTTCCGATTTTCCCGACTGCGATCGTCTCCAACAGTATGAAGCCAAGCGTCAGCCGCGGGGATATGGTGCTCATCCAAAAGGTAGATGTTGCAACGCTCAAGGAGCAGGATGTTATTCTCTACAATCTAGATGAGATACAGGTGTTTCACAGAATCGTGAAGATTGAGCTTGCGCAAGGCGTGAGACAGTTTATCACCAAAGGCGACAACAACAAGTATGAAGACCCGAAGGCGGTGCTCAGCGAGCAAATCGTCGGTAGGCATATCGGCACCATTCCGTTCATCGGATGGCCGGGCTTGGTGCTCAAGCAAGGCGGCGAAGAAGTCGCGGTGGAGACGGGCGCGCCGTCGGAACCGACGTTTTTAGACAAACTGGCTCAGAAATACATTGAAAGCCAAGCGGACAAATCGGATGGAGAAGGCAAAGGAGATTGAGGGAAATACGATGTACACATTAAAAAAACAAACAAGAACAATTCTATTTGTTATTTTTTCCATCATGATCTTGATTCTGGCCGGACTAATCGCGCTGGAGGTATTCCTGCCGGATACGGAGTCTGTCAGCGCGCCGCTGGTGAAAGGCACCGGAGCCGCCACGATGACATATACCGTTCATCTCAAGGAAAACCCGGTGACGGACGAAGCGGATATGGAGCAGGGGAAATACTATCTTAAGCCCTTTATCGACTATATCGACGTGAATTGCGATCTTGCGCTTGATCTGGATCAGGAGACAAACTTTGTTGTGCTGGATCAAATCAACGTCATTCTGGTTTCTCAACTGGGTACAGACGAAGAGGTCAAGGTCATCTGGGAGAAGGCGAAAGCCATCGCGCCGCTTGAAGAAAACCAGAGCTCGGGCAAGTCTGTTGCGTCCAACCGGCACATCCGCTTGCGATTTGAATCGTATGATGCGTTGGTGACCTCGCTGATCGATGAATATGAACTGATGACCGACTATGTCATCAAGGTTGAATATGTGGGAACCGTCTCGTTTGAACACAAGGGTGTGACAAAGGAAGAGCGCTTCACGTCCTACATCGTCATTCCGTTTACCAATCCCATCATCGAAATCTCGGGCAAGCAGGAGGACACCCGTGAGCTCTCCATCGATCAGGAAATCGAAAGGAACACCGCGCTCGACATGAGCCTTGTAGCGCTTTATGGTGCGGGGATGCTAGTATGCTTCGGTATCATCCTGATCGTCCGGTTCAAGACAAAGGCACTGGTGCGGGAAGACGCGTATTCGCAAAAGATTGCAGATATCTTCAAAGAATATGGCAACCGCCTGGCTGGCCTGAGCGAAACGCTGTTCTATCAGTCTTCGGTGATGATCAGCATCGATAAAATCGAAGACATGGTCAAAATTGCAGATGAAATCGGGCAGACGGTGTTCTACTATCAGGCAGATGAGGCGGCGGAGCGCAAGATTGAGTTCTATGTGTTTGATGAAGGAAGAATCTATTATCTTGTGCTGTTCGGTTCACTATAGAGGCTAGCGTCACGATAGTTTTCCGACTTAGAAAGCGATAAACCGAACAAGGCAATTTCACAACGGATACAGAAAGACCTGCGCGGGTAACCGTGCGGGTCTTTTTCGCGTAATTGCAACCCATCCGTTTTTCGGATTTACTACGATCAAAGCCCAATATTTCACAAAAACCGCATAATACGCAACAGGATATCAAATAGAGCATTGATTTGGGGATTTTTCACGATAGAATGAAGTTGACAGAACAATTCGACAAATTTTTACAAAAACAACCTATCATGAAAGATGCGAAAGGAGCGAGAGCTATGGCGCAGAGCGACGCAATGACCCGGCTGAGCGCGGAGATTCGCATCCATACCATCCGCGCGCTGGAACAGGCGGGGTTCGGGCACATCGGCGGTTGCATGTCCGTTGCGGATGTGCTCGCCGTGCTCTACGGCGGCGAACTGAACATTCGACCGGAGCAGCCGGATTGGCCGGAGCGCGACTATCTTGTGATGGGCAAGGGGCATTGCGGTCCCGCGCTCTATGCCGCGCTCGCGCTGAAGGGATATTTTCCGATGGACTGGCTGGGCACGGTCAACCAACCGGGCACGCACCTGCCGAGCCACTGCGACAGGCTCAAGACGCCGGGCATCGATATGTCCACTGGCTCGCTTGGGCAGGGGCTCTCCTGCGCGGCGGGCATCGCGTTGGGACTAAACATGCAGGGCAGAAGCAACCGCGTGTTTTGCATTGTGGGTGACGGAGAACTGCAGGAAGGCCAAAACTGGGAGGCGGCAGCCACCGCGGAACACCTGCATCTCAACCGATTGATCCTCTTGATCGACGAAAACAGACGCCAGCTTGACGGCTATGTCTGCGATGTTTGCGGCGGTGACCCCGCGGAGAAATTTCGCGCGTTCGGCTGGAACGTTGTTCGCGTTTGTGGCTGGGATACGAGCGCGATCCAACGCGAAATCCACGCTGCGTCGGAGCAAACAAGCGCGCCGAGCGCAATCGTGCTCGAAACCGTAAAGGGCATGGGCGCAACTTTTTCCGAACGCGAACAGAACAACCACTATATGGTGATCACCAAAGAGATGGCGGATGAAGCGGTAGACGAGATCCATCGTCGGCTCGCAGCGGGTACCTATCCCGCCGGGGAGGGTGTATGACGCACGATCGATTCACGCCCAAGCCGGATGAGAAGGACATGCGGGACGCATATTGCGACGCGCTGATTGCCGCTGGAGAAGCGGATGATCGCGTGGTCGCCATCGACTGCGATCTCTCCAACTCGCTCGGCACGGGGCGCTTCCACGCGCGGTTCCCGGAGCGCTCGTTTAACCTCGGCATCATGGAGGCCAACGCCTGCTCGATGGCGGCGGGGCTTTCGTTGACGGGCTTTGTACCGTTTGTTCACTCGTTTGCGGTGTTCACGAGCCGCCGCATGACCGATCAGATATTTCTCTCCTGCGCCTATGCCGGACTCAATGTAAAGCTCATCGGTGGAGACGCGGGCGTGAGCGCCGCGGTCAACGGCGGCACGCACATGGCATTTGAGGATTTCGGCGTTTTACGCAGCATCGTAGGGTTAAGGCTGTTTGAGCCGACGGATAACACCATGGTGCGCACGCTGATTCCGCGCATCGCCTCCGAATACGGAGTGGACTACATCCGTATGCCGCGTAGAAGCGTCGTCAAGATTTACGAGCCGAATGAAGTGTTTGTGCCCGGCGAGGCGATGCGCCTTCGGGAGGGCAACGATGTGACGCTGATTGCCTCCGGCGTGCTGGTGAGCGAGGCGCTGCTCGCGGCCGACTTGCTGGAAAACGAAGGAATCCACGCGAGCGTGCTGGACTGCTTTACGATTCAGCCGCTCGATGTGGCGCAGATCGTCGAGCGCGCGCAGAAGACCGGCTGCGTGGTCACGGCAGAGAACCACAACATCATCGGCGGTCTTGGCAGCGCGGTTGCAGAGGTGCTTTCTGAGCGCGCACCCGTGCCGCTGGAGCGGGTGGGCATCAAAAACAGCTTTGGCGAGGTTGGGTCGCAGGCGTATTTGATGGATCGTTTTGGTCTGCGCGCAAAAGACATCTGCGCGGCGGCGCACCGCGTTATCGAACGAAAACAGTGACAGTAACTAGAAAACACCTAGCAAGTAGAAATCATATTAGAGAAAGACCTTGGAGGATATGACCATGAGCATTGAACGCTTGCGCCCGTTTATCGGCGGGCAGTTCATCGAGAGCGAAACGCAGAAATACATGCCCGTCTACGACCCCAGCACGGGCGAGATCATCGCCGAGACACCCTGTTGTACGGCGGCGGAGGTTGAGCGCGCGGTTCTTGCGGCAAAGCAGGCATTTCCCGCGTGGTCAAACACGCCCTGCGCAAAGCGGGTCGAGGTACTCTATCGCTTCCGTGAGCTGCTACTGCGGGACATGGACGCGCTGACTGATACCCTCTGCCGTGAACACGGCAAAAACTGGGAGGAAGCGCGCGGCGACCTGCTCAAGGTCAAGGAGCCCGTCGAGATTGCGCTTGGCGCGCCGTCGCTGATGATGGGTGAATCGATGATGAACGTCACCACAGGGTTTGATTCCACGCTTTACCGCGAACCGCTGGGCATGTTTGCGGGCATCGCGCCGTTTAACTTTCCCGCGATGATTCCGATGGGGTGGATGATGCCGATGTGCATTGCAACCGGTAACACACTTGTGCTGAAAGCCGCGAGCATGACGCCGATGACATCCCTGTGCCTAGCCGCGCTGCTCGCCGAGGCGGGCTTACCTGCGGGCGTGGTCAACGTTGTCACCTGTTCGCGCAATGAGGCAGAGCTGCTGCTCTCGCATCCGGATGTCGCGGGCATCACGTTCGTGGGTTCTACACAAGTGGGTCGGCACATCTACGCAACAGCTGCTGCAAACGGCAAGCGCGTGAGCTGTCTTTGCGAGGCGAAGAACCACGCGCTCGTGCTGGAGGATGCGCCGATTGCGCGCACGGCGGCGGGCATCCTCAACTCCGCGTTTGGCTGCGCGGGCGAGCGCTGTATGGCGCTTCCGGTCGTGGTTGCGCAGGAGAGCATCGCGGACGCGCTGATTGCGGAGATGGTGCGTCAGATCAAGACAAAGAAGATTGGCCCCGCTTACGACAAGACGACCGACATGGGCCCGCTCGTGACCGCCGAGCACCGCCGGAGCGTGCTGGACTGGATCGAGACCGGCATAGCAGAGGGCGCGACGATGGTGCTGGACGGCAGGAAAGCCACCGTCGAGGGATATGAAAACGGATTCTATCTAGGTTACACCCTATTTGATCACGTCAAAAAGGGCATGCGCATCGGAGAGAGTGAGATATTTGGTCCAGTGCTCTGCGTCAAGCGCGTGAAAGATTTTGAAGAGGGGCTTGCGCTGATGAACGAGAGCGAATTTGCAAACGGCTCCGTGATCTTCACGCAAAACGGCTACTATGCGCGGGAATTCTCCAGGCGGACGCACGGCGGCATGGTCGGCGTCAACGTCGGCATCCCCGTTCCGGCGGGCATGTTTCCGTTCTCAGGACATAAAAACTCATTCTTTGGCGACCTGCATGTGCTCGGTAAAGACGGCTTGCGATTCTATACGGAATCCAAAGTGGTCACCACGCGCTGGTTTGACGAGGATGAACGCAAGCGCTCCAACGTCGGCACATGGGACGGTGCACTGTAACGAAAAACACCATCGACACGACTGCGCCGCAAGATCGGCGGGAGGCAAAACAGATGAAACGCACGGGCGGACAGATCATCATGGATCATTTAATTCGCGAGGGCGTGCCTTACGCGCTCGGCATCCCCGGGCACGGCATCCTCGGCTTCTTCGATGCGCTGCGCGAAAGCGACAACGCGGGGAAGATCAAATATATTCAAGTCAAGCACGAACAGTCCGCCGTGCACATGGCGGACGGCTACTTCCGCGTCAAGGGCGAACCGCTGGCGGTGTTTACCTCCATCGGCCCCGGCGCGTTGAACACGGCAATCGGCCTTGGCACGGCTTATGTGGATTCCACGGCGGTGTTGCAGTTTTCGGGCGACACACATGTGCAGATGAAGGGCGTCGGCGTATTACAGGAAATTGAGCGGTATCAGGACTCCAACTTCATCCGCGCACTGGAGCCGCTTTGCAAGCGCGTCTGGCGCGCAGAGTCAGCTAGGCAACTGCCGCGCATCCTGCAAAGGAGCTTTAACGTGATGCTCACGGGCAGAAAAGGCCCGGTTGTGGTCGCGTTGCCGATGGACGTTCAGGCCGAAGCGGTCGAGATATCCGAAACGCTCTCGCAACGCCATCGCGCATATGCAGCGCCAGCAGGGGATGAACAGGCGATTTATCAGGCGGTCACGCTGCTGCGGCAGGCCAAGCGCCCCGTGATCTTGCTTGGCGGCGCCGCGCTGCGCGCAAAGGAGACAGAACTGTTTGTGCGCCTTGCGGAGACGCTGGGGGCAGCGGTAGTGACCACCATGGCGGGCAAGAGCGCGTTTCCGGAGGATCACCCGCTCTACGGGTTTCACACGGGCTCCAAAGGCACGCCGTTGGGGTTGCATCTGACCAGCACCGCAGACGTGATTCTCGCACTCGGCACGCGTTTTGCGGACGAGACCGCGTGCTCCTATCGCGAAGGCATCGCGTTTTCGATTCCGAAGACGCGGCTGATCCACGTGGATATCGACGCGGGCGAGATCGGCAAAAACTACGATTGCGCTGTCGGCATTCTCGGCGATCTTGTGCAGGTTTCGCGGCAGATTCTCGCCGCCTATGGCACACCGAGGGATTGGAAAACCAGCGCATATGCGCGGGAGATTGCGAAAAGCTGCGCTGAATGGCGCGCGACAATCGCGAAAAACCGCGAGAAGACATTCGATAAGATCACGGTTTCACAGCTCATCGGCGAGCTGGAGGCGTGTCTGCCGGAAGAGACGATCATCGCAACCTCGTCCGGCAACACGCAGGCGCAGCTGTTTCAGGAATATGCGTTTACCCGCGGGCAGAGCCATCTCACGACGGGCGGATTCTCGACGATGGGTTGGGCGTTTCCCGCGGCGATGGGCGCAAAGCTCGCAGCTCCAGAGCGACCTGTCGTGTGCTTGCTTGGCGACGGAGATTTCATGATGACTATGCAGGAACTTGCCACGATGGCGCAATACGATATTCCCGTTGTAATCGTGCTCGCTAACAACCGCTGCTGGATGGCGATTGAAGACCTGCAGCGCGGTGTTCTGGGTGAAAAGCATGCCTTTGGAAACCGTTTTGTACGCGAAGATGCGCCATATTCGCCGGACTTTGCGCAGATTGCCAAATGCTTTGGAATACAGGCTGAGATGATCTCCGCGCGCGGCAGTGTTGCTGACGCAGTCACCCGCGCGCTTGCTTCCGGCAGGCCCGCCTTGATTGAGGTGGACGTATATGACCAATACCCCGAATCAGGCGGCGCTGCATACGGCTGGTGGGATGTGCCGATTCCGGCGCACATGCACGCGCGCCGCGCACAATATGAACGTGAACAAGCCGAAGAGACGGTTTAGGAGGCGGAAGCTATGCGAATTGCGGTTCTCAACGAAGTCAGCGCACGCGCGAAGAACGCGGATATCCTGCTTGCGCTCGCGGAGCACACCGAACACGCGGTCTACAACGTCGGCATGCGCGCAGAACGCGACGCGCCGGAGCTGACCTACATTCACACGGGGCTGATGGCGGCGGCGCTGCTCAACTGCGGCGCGTGTGACCTCATCGTCGGCGGCTGCGGCACGGGGCAGGGGTTTTTAAACAGCGTGATGCAATATCCGATGGTGGTCTGCGGGTTGATTATCGATCCGCTCGACGCGTGGCTGTTTTCGCAGATCAACGCGGGCAACTGCATCTCCCTCGCGCTCAACAAGGGCTACGGCTGGGCGGGTGAACTGAACCTGAAGCTCCTCTTTCGCGAACTCTTACGTGATATGCCCGGCGCGGGGTATCCGACGCAGCGCAGCGAAAGCCAGGCACAAAGCAGAGAGCGCCTGCGGGCAATCTCAAAAGCCGCGCATAGACCGTTTGTTGAGATTCTTGAGTCTTTGGACACGGAGCTGATTCGCCCACTGAAACAATGCTCTGCGTTTCTCGATCTTCTGCGTAGTCAGTCAAGCGATGCTGAGACGGCACAGCAGATTATCGATTTCATTAAAAGCCTGTGAAAACAGGCAGGGAGGAGGCGGCGCGTGGTACAGTCGCTTGATCGTGGCATCCAGATTCTCCTGATCCTCGCCGAGCACAACACCGCGAGCATCACAGAACTAGCCGAAGCGCTTGGCGTGGACAAAAGCACCGCCTCGCGGCTGGCCGAGACGCTCCGGCAGCGGGACATGGTGCGCGTCGACCTCGAGACGAAAAGATTCCGGCTGGGATTTCGCATTCTGCACCTCGGCGAAGCGCTTAAGGACGATCTAAACGTGATCGCCATCGCGCGTCCGATGCTGCTGGCGTTAAGCGCGCAGATCAACGAGAGCGTGCACTTTTGCGCGTATAACAACAACAACGTTTACGTGATGGATCAGGTGCGCTCCAGCAAAAACTATGCACTTTCCGCCACCGTTGGCATGATAGAGCCGCTGCATTGCTCCTCCGTCGGCAAGTGCATTCTCGCCTACCGCAGGCCGGACACCATCCGCGCGCTGCTGGAGGATTATACGTTCACGAAATACACCCAGAAAACGATAGTCTCCAAAGAAGAACTGCTTGCGCATCTGGAAACCATACGGCAGGCGGGCTATGCGCTAGACGACGAGGAGATGGCGCCGGGGGTGCTCTGCATCGCCGTGCCTGTGTATGACTATCGCAACAGCGTGCGCTTTAGCATCGGCGTATCAGGACCCAAGGGCAACTTCAACGCCGCCATGATTGAATCCTATGTCAAGCGCATGGCGGAGGCCACACGAAAGCTCAGCGCGGCAATCGGCAGTACGCGCTGAAACCACACATCTAACCCGAACGACTTGGAACACGTGAAAACAGAATTGGTATACCCCGCCGCGCGGGCTTTTTAGTGATTTTGAAACATCCAAATCGAGGTGCCATATGGAACAGATGAAATTTGTGCTGGTCGGCTGCGGAAGAATTGCGACGCTGCATGTCGCGGGATATCAAAACCGCGCGGACGCCGTGCTGTGGGGTGTATATGACAAAAACCCGCAGACGGCGCGGCGGTTTGCGACGGAACACAGTATTACCAAGGTCTACGATTCGTATGAGTCGGTGCTCAGCGATCCGGACGTGACGGGTGTCGAGCTGTTGGTGCCGCATCACCTGCATTGCGAGATGACGGTTGCCGCTTGCCGCGCGAAAAAGCACGTCTCCGTGCAAAAGCCCATGGCGCTGTGCCTTTCCGAGTGCGACGAGATGATCAAAGCCGCAAAAGAGAACGGCGTCGTGCTCAAAGTGTTTGAAAACTTTGTGCACTATCCGCCGTATCTGCAGCTCAAACAGATGATCGCAGACGGCGAGATCGGCACGATACTTGGCGTGCGCTACAAGATGTGCAACGCGTCTCTCTACTCCGAAAACCAACCCGGTGCGGATGCGCGCGCCATGATGGCGGGGGTGGAGAAACCGGCAGACTGCCCGCACACCGGCTGGAAGGTCGATCCGGCAAGCTGGCTCTGGCGGCTCAACGATTCGCTCTGCGGCGGCGGGCCTGCGGTGTTTGACGACGGGTATCATAAATTTTCGCTGTTTATGGATCTCGGCGGCGAGATCGAGAAGGTCTGCGCCTGGATCGATGAAACGCCTGCCCTGCCGGGCGTCATGCAGGATATGCCCGCCGTGATTATGTGGAAATACAAGGACAAGAAGGTCTACGGCGTTTGGGATGTTACCTCCGCGCCAGACCTTTACGTAAAGGGAAAATACTACACCTGCGACGAGCGGCTGGAGGTCACGGGTACGCGCGGGGTGATTTGGCTCACGCGGTGTACGGCGCAGATGCTGGAGACTGTCGCGCCGGTCGTGCTTTACCGCGACGGCAAACTCACAGAATTCTGGGACGCGCCGAGCGACTGGCAGGATTCGTTTGTTCGCTCGACGCAGGATTTCATCGAGTCGATTCGCGACGGGCGGGAACCCGTACTTTCCGGCGAACGCGGGCGGGAGGTGCTGGCGTTTGCGCTCGCGGCGCTCTGCTCCTCCGAGCAGAAGAAAGAGATCTACATCGATAGCCTGATGGATCGCGCAAAACAGAAGCGGCGCGGAATTCTTTCAATTTTTTTCAGGAAGCACAAATAACGATACTCTCAATAAGCGAGAAGTACCCGTGTATGGATGCATGCGCGGGTATTTTTATATCTATCTCTGGGATTCTCTTTATATCTGAAGCAAGAGTGCGAATCAAATCTGAGAAGAATTTTCGTTTACAGATTCTTCACAAGTGGTTTCACTAGAACTTCACACAAGCGATTTATCCTACATCTGCAAGGTGATCTTGCGGTAAAACAACGAAGGAAACAGCGAGTGAATGAGAGTGTACAGCAGAATCTTGAAGACAGGGCTTGTGCTGATTGTCGCTGCAATGATGCTGGCAGGATGCACAAGAAGAGGCGTTCTAGAACGCCTGAATGCGTCGCAACCGGAAGTGATTACCATCGACATGCTGGCGACGCCTGCGCAGACCGCGATGCCGGCGCCAAACGATGGCACACAAGCGGGTCAGGCTGGCAGCACGACAAGCAACGAAAGCGTGCCGGCGGCAACATCCAAGGCCACTTCTTCAAATGACGAATCTGACGCGGAGCTCGAAGCGTTGATGGATGAACTGGAAACCGCGCTGGACGAGTTGGAAGCTGCCATCACAAAGGCGGATCAGGATACGCTGCTGGATTCCACACTCGCAGCACTCGGAAAATGAAAGAGAGGAAACATATGAAAAAGACACTTGTATTGATTGGAGCGCTGCTCCTGCTGATGATCCCGACTGTGGCACTTGCGGAAACCGAGGAGGCAACCCCGACCCCGGCTCCGGCCACATCAACCCCCGCTCCGTCGGCTCAGCCCAGAACCACGCTGACGCCGGAACAGAAGGCGCTGCGTGAGGAGCTTGCCGCAAGCAGGCAGAGCCTTAAAACTCTCCAGACGCAGGCAAACACGCTTTCGCAGGAGAACAAAACCCTCGGCCAGCAGGTAAAAACCGGATTGCAGGCCGTCAAGGCAGGCACGAAGACTCCTACTTCGCCGGAGCGCATCGAAGAACTGCTGCAAACACTCAAGCAGCTCAGAGCGTCGATTCAGGCGACCGATGGACAGGTCAAGCAGAATGTTCAGGCCGCGCGTACGAGCGTTGCCGCAAAGGACTTTGCTGCAGCAAAGACCTCCATCGATCAGGCGATCTCGGTGCTGGAATCCAGAATTGTCCTAAAACAGCAGGTCAACACTGCATTAAAGGAACTGGTCGCGCTGCTCGGATGATCCCCGAAATAAGAAACATTTGATTGCGATATACGCGAAAAAACCTGCGAACCAATTCGCAGGTTTTTTCCGCACGATAGTCGCGAATCATTGGATCGATGCTTCGGCAAGATTGGTTTATTGAAACCATATGGTATACTGATGAAGACAGATAGGCAGTATCGATTATAATTAAATGCTCTGTGGATGGCGGAGGTGGCAAGCATGCAAATACGGGTTTTGGTTGCGGACGATGACGCGGCTCTACGCGCGCTCATCTGCGATATCGTGCGCCAGCAGGGGTATGAGGCCGTTGAGGCGGCCGACGGAAAACAGGCAATCGACCTCTTTTTTTCCGGCACGGAGCCCGGGCTCGTCATCCTCGACGTGATGATGCCCGTCTATGATGGCTGGGATGTGCTCAAGGAAATCCGCGCCAAGTCCGATGTACCCGTTATGATGCTTACCGCGCTGGATGACGAACAAAGCGAGGTCACCGGACTTAAACACGGCGCGGACGATTACCTCGCAAAGCCATTTCGATATGCGGTGTTTGTCGCGCGTCTCAACGCGCTGCTGCGCAGAACCAACCGCGACACTGCCGGAGCGCAGAGCTTCGGGGCGCTGACGATTGAGCCCGAAAAGCGGCGCGTACTGGTCGCACAGACCGAGGTAATCTTAAGCAACAAGGAGTTTCTTTTGCTCATGCTGCTGATGCAAAACCGCGGCGTTGTGCTCTCGCGCGAAAAACTGCTAACCAAGATCTGGGGATACGATTTTGAAGGAGACGAGCGGACGGTGGACACGCACATCAAGACGCTCCGGCAAAAACTGCTCTCCTGCGGAACGATGATTCAAACCGTACGCGGAGCGGGATACCGCTTTGAGGTAGTGCCATGAAACTAACCATCCGAAAAAAAGTGTTCCTGCTTTTGAGCGGGTTTGTCGTACTGCTCGTGCTGATCGGTCTTGTCTGCAACCTGCTGCTGCTGCGGCAGTTTTACGTTGCCCGCAACCGCATTGTGCTGCGAACACTTGGCAACGAGGTGGTTGCGGCGATGCAACTCTCGGAAACGGATCTGGAAGAGACGCTGTTGCAGTTCGACAGGGACAACAACGTCGGCATTCGCATCGTAGATGAGAGCGGTTCGATATTGGCTTCGTCTATTACCGGCAAGAAGAAGGCTGCTTCTCTATCTGCTGAGATACAAAGTATGATTTCGCTGGATACCGGAAGAAGAGTGCAGTTTGCGTTCAGCAAGGTTGTCAACGACAATGGCAACACCAGTCTGGTGCACATTCGCAGAATTTCCGAAGAGCGCTATCTGGTGCTCAACAAGAGCATCAAGGGCATCGAGGACAGCGCGGCTATCGCCAACAGATTTTATCTGATCATCGGGGCGGGGATGATCTTGCTCGGTGGCGGCGCGACGCTGCTGTTTTCGCGTATGATCACCAAACCGATTGTGGAGATGAGCCGTGTGACGGCGCGAATTGCGGAGCTGGACTTTACGGAGCGCGTGAATATCGAAACCAGGGATGAGCTCGGCACGCTGGGAGAGAGCATCAACGAGATATCCGAAAAGCTCAGCCGCAGCATCGAGCGGCTCAAGCGGGACATTGCGCGCAGAAAACGGCTGGTGCGCGATCTTTCGCACGAGCTCAAGACGCCGATTGCGGTGATCAAAGGATATGCGGAGGGCCTGCAATTCGGCGTTGCGCAGAACCCGGAGCAAACCGCGCGCTATTGCGCGGTCATTTCGGCGGAATGCGACCGGATGGATGCGCAGATTCAGCAGTTGCTGGAGCTTTCCAAGCTGGAAAACGAGCAGATGAAACCGCAACTGCGCATGCTCTCCGTGAAGGGGCTGTTTGATTCACTCTCGGAGCGCTTTGCGCGCGAAGCCGGGCAGAAGAACGTTCGGTTACGTTTTGACGCGCCGGAAGCGCTCGAGCTGTTTGCCGATGAAACGATGATCGGTCGGGCGGTTGAGAATTTTCTGACCAACGCGTTGCGGTACACGCCGGAATCAGGCGAGATTCGTGTACGTGCCGAAACAGAAGCGGGCAAAGCGCGCATCTGCGTTTATAACTCCGGTTCCGGATTGACGACAGACCAGCTGGAGCGCATTTGGGATGTGTTTTACACGGGTGGAACCGGCGGCAGATCATCCGGCCACGGGGTAGGATTGGCTATTGTGAAATCGATTGCGCAGTTGCACGGCGGCAGTGTTTCAGCTGAAAATCGTGCGGATGGCGTCGAGTTTTGCATGCTGCTACCCTTGAAACAATTCTCCGGAAAGTAATTTATGACAAACACAATCTGCGAATTAAAACGATCGCATGCGTTGATTTGTCTAAACAAAACACCATTGCGCATAAACCAAAAGCAAAACAGCCCGTCGAGTGACGGGCTGTTTTGCTTAGTGAAACTCTCGTGAAGATGAATAAACGTTTTCTCGCTTCTCAGCAGACTTTGGTTTTTCTTGTGTGTCCTGCTGAATCAGAAGAAGAAATTATCGTTCAGACCTTCCTTGTTTCGATTTTGGAGGGCCGGAGAAGCGCTGACGCGAAGACATTTGCTTGTCTGTGCGCGGCGGCCTCGGCTGCTTGACGGTTTTGATGAACACCTGCATTGGCCATTTGGACTCCCGCACAGGGATTTTCAAGCCGGTCATCTTCTCGATGGAACGCAGGTTGTCCAAATGATCGATGTTGCAAAAACTGATGGCAGTGCCGCCAAGACCCGCGCGCCCGGTACGCCCAATGCGGTGGATATAGGTTTCCGCTACGTCCGGCAGGTCGTAATTGATCACGTGAGAGAGTTCAGGGATGTCAATTCCTCTTGCCGCGATGTCCGTCGCCACGAGTATTTGCACACGCCCGTCACGAAAACTCTTGAGCGCATCCTGCCGCGCATTCTGCGCTTTGTCGCCATGAATCGCGCGCGCAACAAAACCATCCTGCGTCAGCTTCTGTACAACGCGGTCGGCGCCGTGCTTGGTGTTGGTAAAGACAAGCGCATTTTTGATGTCCTCGGTACGGAACAACTCCGTTAAGAGGAGCGTCTTATTGAGTTTGTCGATCATATAAACTCTTTGATCGATGCTCTCCACCGCGCGCGTGACGGGGTCGACCTTGATCATCGCGGGATTTTTGAGCAGTGTTTGCGCAAGGCTTTCGATTTCGGTTGGCATGGTTGCGCTAAACAGCATGGTCTGGCGCTGCGCGGGCAGCAGTTTGATCGTCTTTTTGACATCGTGGATGAAGCCCATATCGAGCATACGATCCGCTTCGTCCAAAACGAAGATCTCGATCCCGTCCAGGCGGATGTAACCCTGATTGATCAGGTCGTTGAGTCGTCCGGGCGTCGCAATCAAAACATCGATTCCGCGTGTGAGCGCGTCTACCTGCGGGTTTTGCGACACGCCGCCGAACACCACGCCGGAGTGCAGATGCAAGCGCCTGCCAAAGTAACGGAATGTGTCGTAAATCTGTATGGCAAGCTCGCGTGTCGGCGTTAAAATCAACGCTCGAATCTTGCTGCTTCGTTCCTTGCTCAGCCTTTGTAGGATCGGCAGGGCAAAAGCTGCTGTTTTTCCGCTGCCTGTTTGCGCGCATCCAATGATGTCGCGTCCGGTCAAAAGAACGGGAATCGCTTCCGCCTGAATCGGTGAAGGCTCTGTATAACCCGCTTCCTCAACCGCTTGCATCAGCGGCTGGAGGAGTTCCATTTCGCTAAAAGTCATAGTTTCTCTTTTCTAATGTTGTAATTATCGTATTGTTAGCATGTCTGCATACTTTACATCAACCTTAGTAGTATACCATATTCCGCTCAAAAGTTGATCACTTCTCATCGTATACAGCGATAATTGCAATGAATCGTCCGATTTTCGTGGTTCGGTTGCCCTTTCACGCTGCTCTTTAGGAAAGATTTTTGACAACTACGATGACGAAAAACGCGGCGATTGTGAGCGCGGTATAGATCGAAAGATACGTCGAGAGCTTCCGTACGTTATGCTCCTCCTTTAGGAAGAACGGAATGATATAGGAAGGCGGGAGCAGGAAGAGAATCACGAACGCCCAGACCAGCGCGGGCGTCATCGGCAAAAACAACTGGAGCAATGTCACAAGCGCAAAGCACGCAAACGCGAGATATACCGCGCGACCCAGCACGGCGCGGAGCGTAAAGCGCAGATCGATCCCTTTGAAATCAAGCCCGTACCCGATCACAACAAGCATCAGCGCGGCGGTCGGCGCGGAGGCAAACTCCATAACGCTGTAAACGACCTCGCCAGCGGAGGTGCGGTTTAAGAGCGCACCAAGACCGGTGATGCTGCCGAGGATGCCGGCGAATATCGCGATCAGGATTGGCGTTTTGATGATAGACAGCATAGCTTCGCGCAGCGGAGGACGCTTTCCGTCGGCCATCTGCAGCGCGGGCACCATGATTAGAAATACATACAGCTCCTGACCAAATGCGACGGTCGCAAAGTTTGCGATTTGCGCGTTGCCAAAGAGCACAATGTAAAGCGCGTAACCCAGCATGCCGACCTCAAAGCTCGCGAACAGAAAGCGCTCATATGGCGCTGAAGAGCGAAACAGCCTGCCGGAGAGCCTGCCGATGACGAGACCGAGAATGCAAACGAGAAACACGCCAAGCGTGATGAGCAGCATATCGGTGCCGATGTGAACCTGCAAAAATGCGCGGAACTGCACGATCGGCAGCATGACCTTGATGACGATGGATTTCAACCCGTCGATGCCTTCCTGCGTTAAAATATGCCAGCGACGGCAGAAGTGGCCGACGAGCAACAGAAAGAAAACAGGCAATACGGTTTCTAGGATAGCGGTGAGTTGTGTCATGAATCCTCCCGGACGATCAATATCATATTATATCATAAGAGCCCCAAAACGTGTTCGCTTTGGGGCTCTGACTGATACGGGTTGCAGTTGAGGTTATTTCCTGAGGTCTTTGTAGAGCTCCAGCGCCTGGACATCCGTCAGGTTGTCGTGGACGATGCCGCGAACAGCCTGCACCATCGCGATGGGGTGATCCGCCTGGAAGATGTTGCGCCCCATGTCAACGCCCGCAGCGCCTTCGCGGATGGCGCGATAGCACATGGTGAGCGCTTCGGGTTCCGGCAGCTTCTTGCCGCCCGCGATGACGATCGGCACCGGGCAGCTAGCGGTTACGGTCTCAAAGTCGTCGCAATAGTAGGTCTTGACGATCTGCGCGCCGAATTCGGCGATCATGCGCGTGGCAAGACGGAAATACTGCGCCGTGCGCTCCATCGACTTGCCGACGGCGACAACGCCCATCGTGGGCATACCGTATTTCATGCCTTCGTTGACCGCGAGGGAGAGGTTCTCGATGGTCTGCTTCTGATGCGGCGCGCCGATGAACACCTGCAGCGCCATGCAGTCCGCGTTCATGCGCAGGGCATCCTGAACGTCTACGCTCACGCACTCGTTGCTCAGATCCTCTTCCAGCACGGAAGAGCCGGAGGAGCAGCGAAGCGCAATCGCCTTGTCGCCCGCAAGAGCGGGGGAGATGCAGGTGCGCAGTGCACCGCGTGTGCCCATGAGCACGTCGATGTAAGGCACAAGCGGCGGAATCTTCAGGTCGATGCGCTCTAAGCCGGACGTTGGCCCGAGGAAATAGCCGTGGTCAAAGGCGAGCATCAGCGTTCTGCCGCTCTTCGCCTGAAAAATGTTCGAGAGTCTGCTCTTCATGCCCCAATCGTAATGATCGGAACCCTTCACATGGAATCCCTGGCTTTGATATGGGATTCCGATGCCATAATCTTTTCCTGTTGCGGTATCGATATCTGCCATGTTAATTGCCTCCTAGTGTTATTCAAACTTGTCGTTATCGGTGTACGGGCCGAGGATGAAAACAGCCTTGGCGGGTTGATCGGAGTTGTTCACGAGATAGTGCGATTCACTCGGCTCCACGTGAATTAGTTCGCCAGCGCCGACGGTAACCTTTTTGTCATCGATAAAAAAATCCAGCTGCCCTTCCAGAAGGAAGAAATTCTCCTCCATGACCTTGTGGTAGTGCCCCTTAAAGTCCTGTCCGGGCTTGAGCACGACGACGCCGCAGCCGATGCGCGGGCCGCGCATCAGGTACTTCGGGCCGCTGTCGCCAAAGCGGTATTCTTTTTCGGTTTCCTTGACTGTAAACATCTTCCAACACCTCTGATTCGCTTTCTTTGAGTTCATTTTTTATAAGGTTCTGCGTGCCGATTGGCGCGCTTTTGTAAGCGTTATAGACCCGGGGCTTTCCACATGTGGTTGGTCAAGCCCTGATCGGCCAAAGAGAGCTGCGTACGGTAAACCGTCTTCCAGCGCTCGAGCAGTTCGAGATACATCTCGTGGTTTTGCATGTTCGGCTCATATGTCTTCTCGAGCTTGCAAAGCTTGGCAACCGTCTCATTCAGCCCGGAATAGACACCCGCGCCGATTCCCGCGAGGATGGCCGCGCCGAGCGCCGTCGCCTCTTTGACGACAGGAACGGTAACGGGGATGCCGAGCGTATCAGCAACGATGGAGCACCACATCGGGCTCTTGGATGCACCGGAACCGAACAGGATGCTGTCAAACTTTGATCCGGTGATCGATTCAACGATCTGCATATGGCTTAATGTAACCAGTGCCGCGTTTTCCATCAGCGCGTGAAAGAACACGCCGCGGTTGAATTTTTCGGCGTCCAGCGAGAAATTGAGGAAACCCGGCGATGCGTGCTTCCAGCTGATATAGTTCATCGCGTCGGAGAACGTGCACAGCATGCCGTTGGAACCGGCGGGCACGTTGCGCGCCTCGCGTTCGAGCAAAAAGTAGGAGTCAAGCCCTGTTTGCTGCTCCAGCTGCTTGAGATCCGGACAGAATGCGTCCCGGAACCAACGGAGCACGAGGCCGGGGAAGAAGGCGATGAGCTCATATTGCCAAACATCGGGAACCGCGTGGCAGTTGACGCGCACACGGCAGTCCTTGTCGGTCACGGGCTTGCTGACGTTGTATTCCAGCTGCCAGAAGCTACCGCCGAAGAGGCACGCCTGTCCGGGTTGCACCGCGCCGATTCCGATGCAGCCGAGCTGTGCATCGCCGCCGCCGGTGACCACAAGGCAGTGATCGGACAAGCCGGTGAGTGCGGCAATCTCCTTGCAAACGGTGCCGACGGTGGTCGCGCTTTCATAAACCTTGGGATAGATGTCTTCTTTCAGTCCGCATTGCCGCGCGATGGTTGGGTCCCATGTGCGCGCCTTGAGATCAAACATGCCGGTGGTAGAGCCGTTGGAAGGCTCCAATGCAAGCACGCCGCTCATCCGGTAGATGAGCCAGTCGTTGAGCATGGTGACCGCGGCTGTCTTTTCATAAATTTCCGGAAGGTTGTTTTTCACCCAGAGCATACGGGGCAGCGCACCAAGCGCAAATGTTTGACCGGAGACGGAATAGATGTCCCGCTCAATGTTCGGGCGGATTGCGATCAGCTCGGAAACTTCTCGTCCGGCGCGTGCGTCCACATTTGCGCAAGCCCAGATTTCGTGGCCTTCGCGATCGTACAGCACGATTCCTTCGCGCATGCTAGTGGTTGAGAGCGCGATGATTTCCTTGCCGGTGAGGTGCGCTTTTTTGATCGCGCCGCCAATGCAGTCAAGCACGAGCTGAAAGTTGTGCTCGACGTCGAAATCCATCGACCCCGGGAAGCGCGGGTCTTCCAGATGTGTCCATTCGCGCTGTTCGACTGAGATCTGGTGCCCGGCAAGATCAAAGATCACAGCGCGGACGCTTCCGGTTCCCGCGTCGATCGCCATCAGATATTGTGTCATATGGTTCACCTCAAAAAAGTTAAGACTTGACGTCCGCCAGAAGCTGGGCTGTGTCTTCATCCGTCACGAGTACATCGAGATATCCGCCTAACAGCGCGGCGTGGATAGCCTCCACTTTGCCCTCGCCGGCTGCTACGCCGATTACGTTGCTATACGTCTTGAGGACGTCAAGTTTTGTTGTAACGAGCCTGTCGTGGAGGTCGCACTCTACGATGTTTCCGTTTTTGTCGTAAAACTGGCTGAGAATATCGCCGACCGCACCATTCATACGAAGGAGCGTCAGCTCGGTTGTGCTGATTTTATTGTCTTTGAATATGGTAGCAGACTCGGAGACAGCGCCGATGCCAACGATGGTCATCGATGCTAGCTTGCTCATATTCATAATCTGTTTGACGGATTCATCGCTGAGAAACTCCCGTGCGATGCCGGGTGTTGACGCAATCAACGGGGAAGGAATCAGGTAGATGCCCGGAGTTTGACCGGAATATTCGCTCTTGTGCGCGCCGGCGATGATAGAGGATGTATAGTAGGACACGCCACCGGTCAGGGAAACGAGCGAAACGTGGCTATCGATGGAGTTGATCAGGTTTCTTACGATGCGCGAGATCGTGTCTCCGTATCCTATATTAATGTAATTATTGGGCGCGATGTTCGCCAGAACATATTGCACAGCGGCAATGGCGATGGATTCGTTGGAAGCAGCGCTGGTGGACGGAATGACAAATACATCGGATAGTTTGTATTTCTCCATCAGAAGATGCTCGGCATTCATGCGCTTCTCGCCGTCCGTTTTGATCCGAAATTGTACGATACCCTGACTCTTTGCTTTATTCAGCAGTTTGATGACGTTCATACGCGAGATGCCGAGACGGTCGGAGATCTGCTGCTGCGTCATATTGTCAAAATAGTAATACCACGCGATTTTAAAAAGCAAGTTATCTTCGTACATACTTGGCCCGCCTTATATTACAAATGTTCGAGAAGAAATAAAATGTATTGCTTGAATGAATTATATCAATAAGAATACCACGTGTCAACAAGCGAAATATGGTGATAACCCGAAAAAATGTTGTTGACAAACAATATGCTGCAAAGTATCATGAAGTTACAAAAGAAAAAAGCAAAAACAAATGTATCACTCAAATCACTGAAATATGATCCAGACTCCAAGCACGACCCAATGAAACAACCAAGCGAAAGACGCAACGGCGCGTTTGATTCCGATGGACGGCATTGATTTTGAATGATCATGTAAACTCTGCGTATCCTCTTATTCTTTATGGCGCGACGCGTCGGCAACGGGGGTTCAATTCATGGCAAACAACGTATCCGAAGCGGCAAACAGTACGGCCGCAGCGACAACCGGTGAACCAATAAAGCTTCTTGGCGTGAGGGGCATCACAAAGTCTTTCGGCACCAATGCCGTACTCAAGCAGATCGACCTCGACCTTGACGGCGGGGAAGTGCTTGCATTGATCGGCGGCAACGGCGCGGGAAAAAGCACGCTGATGAAGATTATCATGGGGATCTACCAGCCCGATGACGGAAAAATCTACGTCAATGGCTGCCTGACGCACCTGAACAAGGCGTCGGTTGCGCTTTCCGCGGGGATTTACATGGTTCCGCAGGAGCCGATGCTGTTTCCGAATATGACAATCGAAGAAAACATCACTATGGGGTTTCAGGAGCGCAAACAACAGCTGCGCACCCGCCTCAAGAATGTGATGAATGAAATCGGCTGGACGTTTGACCTGAACCGGAAAGCAAGCACCCTCTCCATTGCCGAGCAGACGCTGGTTGAAATCATTCGCGGCCTGCTGAGAAACGCAAAGATCCTGATTCTGGATGAGCCGACCTCCGCTTTAACGTTTGACGAGGTAGAGAGTTTCTTCCGGATCGTGGAGGAATTGCGCCAGAAGGGCATTGGCATCATTTATATTACGCACAGGCTTTCGGAAGTGTTCGACATTGCGACACATGTGTCCATCATGCGCGACGGAATCATCACGCTGCACGGACCGGTCAGCGATTTTAATCATGAGATGCTCGTGCAGGGACTGCTGCCGCCGGGCTCCGTGCAGAAGAGCACGCTCTTTGCGCAAACGGCGGACATTGACTATGAGAACACACAGCCTGTTTTTGAACTGCAAAACGTCAGCGGACACGGTTTTAACAACATTTCGCTGAAGGTTTACCCGGGCGAGATCCTCGGTGTTGCCGGTGTCGTTGGCGCGGGCCGCACGGAACTCGTGAGCACCATCTTCGGTCGCGACAAGATCCTGCAAGGCAAGGTTTTTCTCAACGGCAAAGACATCACAGGATATTCGACCAAGAAAGTGCTGCAGGCAGGCATCAATTATGTGCCGGAAGATCGACATAATGACGGCTTGTTCAAAATCAGCACAATTACAGAGAACACCACCTCTGCACTGCTGGAGGATCGCCGCCTAGGCAAGCTGTTCCTTAAACCAAAGGTCGAGCAGTCCATCACGCAGGAGTTTGTAGACGGGTTTCGCATCAAGATCGCAGGACAGGATCAGCTTGCGGGCAGCCTCTCCGGCGGAAACCAGCAAAAGGTCGTCATCGGCCGTTCGCTTTCCACGAAGCCGAAGATCATTATTTTAGATGAACCGACCAGAGGCATCGATGCGGCGGCTCGCCGGGATGTCTACGGCATCATTCGCGGCCTGCGTGAAAAAGGCGTTGCAATCCTGATCATCTCGTCGGACATGGAAGAGATCATCGAATTGTCCGACCGTGCGATTACGGTTTCTCAGGGCAGTATCAATGCGGAGTTCTGGAAGAATGAAATTACGCAGGATAACCTCACGGCTTCGTCCTTTGGCCTGCATGTGGAAGGAGAAGCGCACGCACAATGAAATTAGTCAAATCGTTTCTGAAGATTAGGTGGCTATCCAGCCTTGCGTTTCTCGCGGTGATGTTCATCATCACCGGCTTGGTCAACCCAGATTTCTTTACCTATTCTAATATCATAGAGTGCTTTAACAGCAGCGTTGTCTTTACACTGCTTGCCGTTGGGGCCGCGTTCGTGATCATGACGGGAGAGATCGACGTTTCCATCGGCTCCACTATGGGTCTGGCCGCCGCGATTGCGGGAATGCTGGCACAGCAAGGCCAAAGCTTGGGGTTGATGATCGTATACAGTATTGTCATCGGCTTATTGGTCGGTCTCGTCAATGGCTATGGTGTTGCGGTTCTGGGTGTGCCTTCTCTGATCTTTACGCTTGGAACCACGGGAATCATCCGCGGACTGGTCTACGTCTTCTCCGGCGGAAAGACAACCGAAAATTACGCGGGAACGTTCACAAACTTTGGCAGCCAGACGCTGTTTGGACAGATCACGATCTATTATACGATCGTATTGGTAATCGTAATCGTCACACACCTGTTGCTGACGCAGACGCGTTCCGGTAAATACTTTATCGCAGTGGGAGATAATGTCGGCGGGGCAACGCTCATCGGCATCCCTGTGACGGCGACCAAGATCGTGGCCTACGTCCTCTGCGGAATATTTGCGGCGATCTCCGGTGTTGCGTTTGCCTCGAAGTATGGGCAGGTCAATATCGTAGCCGGCGCGGGGTATGAGATGTCCGCAATTGCGGCCTGCGTGCTGGGCGGCATCAGCCTCTCCGGCGGGCTTGGAAATTTGGCAGGTGCTGCAATCGGCGCTGTGATCATGTCCACCATCAGCCGCCTGCTCGTCTTTATCGGACTGTCCTCTGATTTTGATAACACCATCAAGGGTGTCATGCTCATCACCATCGTCGTAATAGACGCATTGATGCAGCGACGTTCGGCGGAAGCAGCGCGGCGCGAGCGGCTTGTTGCAAGAGCATCGGGTTCCGCCAGATGATGGGAGGGAATGACAAGTTGAATACCAAGTTTGTAGACGGACTGAAAAAGTTTACCAAGAAGTGGGAGTTTGTGCTCCTCCTGATTCTGCTGGCGGAGTTTGTGATTTTCGGCGCGGCGAACTTCGAAAAGTTCATGCGCATCGGCTCCATCTTCTCAAGTATCACAAACTTCATCAGCATTTGCATCATCTCGCTGTTTGTGACGTTCGTCATGATCACTGGTGGCATCGACATTCAAGCCAGCTCCATCGTCGGGCTGACATCGATCGTCATCGGCGTTCTCTGGAGCGATGCCGGATTGAACATCTGGGTTGCCGTACTGCTGGCCATACTCACCGCGGCTCTTTGCGGCGCGCTGTCGGGTTTCTTTGTATCCTACTGCGGCGTGCAGCCGATGGTGGTAACGCTCGGCGGCAGCTTCCTGTATTCAGGGCTCGCGCTTCTGATCTCCGGACTGTCGAAAACACCGGCCTACCAGGGAATCAGCGGGTTCCCGGCCAAGAATGACCTCGGACAATTCACCTCGTTCCGGGCGCTGGGCAAAATGCTGGTTTTCGATGTAATTCCGGTACAGATTATCATCTACGTCGTGCTGATTGTGCTGTGCTACCTGTTGCTGCACAAATCCCGCTATGGCAGGCGCGTTTATCTCGTCGGCGTCAACCGCCAGGCGGCGGAATACTCCGGCATCAACAGCCGCTGGATCATCATGAGCACCTACATCTTAACGGGAATCGGCGCCGCAATTGCAGGCGTACTGCTCACAGCAAATGTTGACTCGGCGAAGTATAACTTAGGTTCCACATTTACGCTGTCTATCATCACCGCCGTCGTGCTCGGCGGAACCCTTTCAACCGGAGGCAAGGGAAGTATACTTGGCACAGCGCTTGCTGCAATCGTCATCTGCATCCTGCGCTACGGTCTGCCGCTCTGCTTTGGCATCAGCAACCAAAATCTCGACCTTCCGATCGGCATCATGCTGGTCGTAGTCGTAGCGGTAAGGGCATATCTTGAAAAAGGGAAGCGGCCGATTCTGCGGAGAAAAGAAAAGGACTGCATGCAACCCCAATAATCTGCACTTGACCTGTAACATTGATTTTAAGGCGACTCGTCTGGAAAAAATCATGGAAAGAACCGTACGATTCCATGTGGCTAACGGACGAACGCCTTGAAAATAAAAAAGTGGAGGAAAGAACATGAAAAAAATTCTGACGTTCCTGCTTGTTGCCGCGATGTTGATCACGGCAGTCGGCTGCGCACCCGCCGCGCCCGCCGCAACAGAACCCGCCGCAGACACCACGACCACCGAAGCCGCCCCGGCAACGGAAGCCGCCGCCGCCGACACCGGTGTCAAAGACATCGCCGGTTTGACGGTTGCTTTTATCCCGAAACTGACCGGTAACTCCTTCTTCGAAGCCGCAAACGCCGGCGCGCAGAAGTATGCCGAAGAGTGGGGCATCACCGTGAAGTACATGGGCAGCGCAACTGCTTCCGTCACCGACCAGCTGGAAGTCATTCAGCAGGCCATGGACGCGGGTGTGGACGCAATCTCCATCTCTTCCGTTGACGCCAAAGCACTTGACGAAAAGCTGAAGGAAGCCATTGCAGCCGGCATCGTCGTCACCACGTGGGACTCCGACGTCTCCGCCGATGCGCGCTCCCTGATGGTCTCTCAGGGCACGCCGGAAATCCTCGGCACGATGCTGGTCGACATGGGCGCAGATGCCCTGACCAACCGTGGCAAAGATGTCAACGGCGTGATCAAGTACGCCTGGCATTATTCGCAGGCTGCCGTCGCCGACCAGAACAGCTGGTATGTTGCCGGCGAAGCGTACATCAAAGAAATGTACCCGAACTGGATTGCAGTCGGCGGTCCGTTCTACTCCGAACAGGATTCCCAGAAGTCCGTTTCGATCGGTGAATCCATCCTGGATGCATACGCCGATGTCGACCTGATCATCTGCAACGACTCGACCGCGCTGCCCGGCCAGTGCCAGGCCGCCCAGAACAAGGGCCTGACGAAGGACGACATCACCATCACCGGCTTCTGCACACCTTCCGGCATGACCGCATATCTCAACGCGGGCATTCTGGAACAGTGGGGTCTGTGGGATTGCGGTATCCAGGGCGCGTTGGGTTGCTACTTTGCAGCTTACCTCGCAGCTGGCAATAGCTGCAAAGCCGGCGATACCATCTCGGTTCCCGGCATTGGCGACTGCTCGATCGTTGCCAACGATGCTCTCGTGCCCGGCGCAACCACGCCTGACATGAACAACGGCGTCGTGCTCCTGCCGGAGCGCGTTGTCTTCACCGCTGAGAACGTCGCGAACTACGCGTTCTAAGTAAATACCGATTTTCTTCTGAGTCCCTCCTTACAAACGAGGCTGCCTATCGGCAGCCTCGTTTCAGTTTGCCAAAAACTTATCGAAGTGTGCGCTTCTATGACAGGTTCACGCCTGAAGATGATCCAAATGTTCATCTTCCGCATAACAGCGGCGTTCGCCTCGCTGTATCCCGCACTGCGGGCGCTCGGCTCCGCAACAGATAGCAGCCGCGATTCAGCGGTTACGGTTGAGCCACCGATCAACTCCATCATCAATACCAATGGACAAACTCAGATGCAGAATATCACTGCTTGCAAAAGTTAAATTAGTAACTTTACTAGACTATTTTGGTTTGTGATTTGCAGAAATCGTTCGAATCAAGGTGTATTCTTGCTATCGTATGGGATTTCATATATGATACTCATATACAACTCGAATCACAAGTCAAGTCCGTTATTTATCGTTTATAAACCGCGTATTAAAAAGCTTGCCATCATGTGTACCGACCAGATCCTGAAATGGAAAGGGGGATAATGACATATGATGTCTTTTATCGATTCAAAACTCATACAACAATTCAAGGGTAAACATAAACTGGCAAATCAGAGAAGCGCAATGACGCTACTTGCAATTCAAGGGGCGCTTTTGGTTGTTTTGCTTGCATTTATGCTGATTCTAGTTTTCACCTCGGAGGATGCGAGGCATCAGCTTTATTTCCCTCTTATCTGCTCACTATTTGGCATTCTATCTCTTGCAGTATTTCTGAATTCACTGGGTAAATATAATATATCAACTTTGATTACAGTAATCAGTGTTATCGTAACCCCATGGATTTCGATTTTATTTGATCCACTTGTGCAAAAGGGCGATCTAGTCCCAATTCTCTATGTCGGCTTATCGGTGCAGGGGTGCGCGATATTACTCAAGGAGAAGTGGGTTGTTTGGATATCGATAGCCGAAATGATCGGTGTACTGACGATCCTTCAGTCCATGTCAAAGACAACGGGATTCAATTGGTTGAGCCTCTTTGCATTTATCGTCGCTACCTCAGCTATCGCAATCTCCTATGGGCACACAAACAGGAAACAATTGGAGCAAATCCATGATCTTTCGATCCGTGATTCTTTGACGGGATTATACAACCGAAGATATATGGAGGAGACTTTTGATCGCGAGATTGAAAGAATCATACGTAAAGAACGGAAACTTGCCGTCATCATGACTGATGTCGATTGCTTCAAATCGATTAATGATTCATATGGCCATGTGGTGGGTGACTTGGTTCTGGCACATATTGCGCAAATAATAAAGAACAACACGCGTAGTTCGGATATTGTATGCAGGTATGGAGGAGATGAGTTTTTATTGATACTACCGGAGTGTTCCAAAAGGGAAGCAATCTCAAGATCAGAGACAATTCGATCGATGATCGCGCAATCAGAATTGGAGTTCGATGGAAAAAGAATTCACAAGATCACGCTTTCGTTCGGCATTTCGGAGTTGCCTGAAAATGGAACAAATAGAATCGATTTAATCTGCGCGGCGGACAAGGCGCTTTACCTCTCAAAGCAATCGGGACGAAATCGCATCAGCTGATATTGCTATGAGCGGCATCCATTATGAAGCAACAGAAGATGTGTCAAATGCTTGAATATGTTGAGAGAATGAAATGACTTTCATCAGGTTGGAACCCAGAAAGAAGGTTTCGTGATGCAGACTTTTCTTCGCATTGACTTAAACCTATTTATGGCAGTCGTATGTGTGATTGTTCTCATCTCAAGCAGAAAGATGTCGGAAAGCCGCCTGATGCATAATCGACTGTTTCGCTTGATTACCATTTCGGTTGGGTTATTGTTAATCATTGAGTCCCTTACCTGGGCGCTTGACGGGGCGTCAACACGAGCAGCGTTTTATATCAACTACGGTATTACTATATGCCAATATCTCCTGACACCGCTTCCTGCATTTTTCTGGGGACTCTATGTCAAGTGTCAATTGTTTCAGAACGCAAGATCTCTGCGGACTGATGCGATACTGTATGGCATTCCGATTGTTGCATGCATTCTTCTGACCATAACGACGCCTTTTACCAACCTGATGTTCTTTTTTGACAGCACACTCACTTATCACAGAGGAGTGCTGTATCCAATTTTGGCTATATCATCGCTACTGCCGATTCTTGCGTCGATCGCTTGTGTGCTAGTGAACGGAAAAAAGGTCTCGCCTAAGTATGCAAAACTGCTTTTGTTTATTCCGATTGCAATCATCGGAGTCTCTCTTGCTCAGATATTCTTCTATGGCGTGACATTGATCTGGAGTGGAATCACGCTTGCGCTGTTGTTTGCCTTTATGAACCTTCAAAAGGATCAGGTCTATCTGGATCATCTAACAGGCGTTTTTAATCGCAGACAAATGGACATTTTTCTTTCCGACCGCATACGAATGGCAAAAGACGGGCGAACCTTTTCGTGCGTGATGCTCGATATAGATCACTTTAAAACGGTCAACGATAGATTGGGGCATGTCGCAGGAGACGAAGCACTAAAAGATGCCTCCAGTATCTTGAAATCCAGCATCCGAAAGAACGATTTCCTGGCAAGATATGGAGGAGACGAATTCCTGATCGTGACAGATATTGCCGTAAGCGAGGCGTTGCAATGCCTGATTGATCGAATCAATCACAACTGTAAAGAGTTTAACGAGAACATGCAGAGGCCTTATCGAATCAGTTTCAGCGCGGGGCAAACGATTTATCAACCGCTGAGTGGCTGGAATGAAGATCAATTGATCGCGCATGTGGATATGCTCATGTATCAAAACAAATGTGTGCCGGATAAATAGGCGACAGGATCGATAACCCAATAAGATCAGGCAGTGTTTCACAACGAATCAACTTTTCAGGCTCGCATTACGGGCGAATATTGCAGACGACTCCTCTAAAACGACACATTGCATTCAATAGTATTTACGGTGTATGATGAATATAAAGTAACAATTCTGCTCGCATGTCTTACAGTAAATCGTTTAGAATGGGGTGAGTCAAATGACATTCAAACGTGTTACCGCAGTTTTTTTAACAGTTCTTCTGACAGCATACCAGCTTTCCTGTAATCTCATCCCAAGCACAAAGCAGGACTCTCAACAACAAGAAGCACAAGGAAGGGACTCCCTTTCATTCCGCATTACATGGAAGGACTATTCCGGTCGCGGACAAGCGATTCAAAAGATTGTAGAAGCATATAATCTGAGCGAGTCGGACCAATCAGATATCCTGCTGGTGAGTGGCGATGAAGATATGGCGGCGATTCAAGCGCTGCTGGAAACAGATTCAGAAACGATATATGTACTGCCATATCGATACGCGCAGTATTTTGGAAGCATGGGGCTTCTATCCGATTTGACAAGTGAATTCACAGAGGAGTCATCGCTGTTTTATCCCTCGGTTTGGGAATTGGGCATGGTGGAGAACTCTGTTTACGGCATCCCATGGATTGGACATTCCATGTGCTTGCTCTACAACAAATCGCTGCTGAACAAGGCGGGGGTGGACGCAGAATCGATCGTGGATTTGGATACGTTTGTGTCTGCCTTAACGGCGGTTGAGGAGAAGACAGATGCTATGGGGATCGGTCTGGTCGGAGCAGACAGCAACGATGTTTCCTGGATGGTGAATCAATTCATCTATGGATTTGGCGGAGAGCTGGTCAACAAGAGCGGAGACAGGGTGGTCATCAACAGCCGCGAGTCCGCCGATGCAATCAAGTTTTATAAAGACGTACTCGGTGCACATGCCCAATCTTCATGGCTGAATGACACCGGCACAGAAGTGATGAAGAGTTTTCTGAATCAGGAAGTTGCGTTTGAGATTCAAGGTATCTGGGGGATTACGGATATTCAGAAAAATGGATCGCCGTTTGAAGTCGGCGTGATCCCGCTCAAACAAATCGGAGTCTGCTCAGAGATCGGACCTATGATGCTTGCAATCCCGCAAAACATGAGTGATTCAGGAAGACAGCAGGCGCTCTCCTTCATTCGCTATATGATTTCAACAGACGCACAACAAGCGATATTAAACGGCGAGTATAGTCCGGAACGTGACGCATACTATCCCTTCCGAACACCGATACGAAAAGATATGGCAGAAGCACCGCTCATGCAGATGAACCCGATTTATCAGGTGTTCATCGAAGGGTTTGATAATCCGAGCGTCGATGTTCCCGTTCCAGCATGGCAGTCGATTAAGAAAGAATACTATGAGCCGGGATTACACAGCGTTATGATAGGCGCAATCCCGGTTGAGACATTTCTGGAGATGATCGAAACAGAAGGCAACAAGACCTTGTCAGCAAACTGAACTGACCAAAAGGAGTGTCATCAAATGAAGTTACTGATTGCCGACGACTCAAAAACCGATGTTGCAATAATCAGTAGTATTCTATCTGATTATGAGTTGCTCTTTGCCTATGATGGAGTGGAAGCCCTGGAACAAATGGAACGGAACCCGAACATCGACATCATCATACTCGATATCAACATGCCGCGTATGAATGGGTTTGAGGTGCTGGAGGCGATTAAGAATCACCCGGAGTATAAAGATATTGCGGTTCTGGTGCTGACAAATGTGGACGAGATTGATAACGAAATGCGCGGGCTTGATCTGGGCGCAGTGGATTATATCCGAAAACCTCTCAACATCCGCTCCCTTCGAAAAAGAGTAGAGCTGCAGATTAAGCTCAAGAACGCGCGCGATGCATTGGCGCACCAAAACAGCATTCTGGAAAAACGGGTGCAGGAGCGAACGCGCGAGAGTGTGCTCACACGCGATGTAACCATCCACGCGTTGGTGAGCCTGCTGGAAGTAAGAAACATTGAGTCGAGCAACCACACAAAAAGAACGCAGCTCATGATGCGTGCATTGTGTGCGCATCTGCGAACAAAAGCGCTTTACAGCAATATTCTGACAGAAAGCTATGCCGCGGAGCTGTTTGATACGACTCCTTTGCATGACATCGGCAAGGTTGGTATTCCGGATCATATCCTGCTCAAGCCGGGCAAACTGACGACCGATGAATTCGAAATCATGAAAAAGCACACAACCTATGGGGTGGAGGCGCTAAGGTGCATGGGGCCGGAAAGCGACAGCCTTTCGTTCATCCGAACCGCTGCGGAAATTGCGGGGACGCATCATGAAAAGTTCGACGGAACAGGATATCCCGGCGGGCTGGTTGGAAAAGAAATCCCCCTTGCCGGCCGCCTGATGGCAATTATCGATGTCTACGATGCGCTGGTCAACAAGCGCATCTATAAGCCGGCTTTCACGCATGCAGCCGCAATCGAGATGATGTTAAACGAGAGCGGCACGCATTTTGACCCGGAATTACTGGATGCTTTTTTTGAAATCGATGTGGAGGTTCAGACAATCGCAGACAGCTTTGCCCAACAGCAAACCTGATAGGAGCGTTCGTATGAAACCGATCAAATGGATTGCAGCAGCATTGGCTGTTTTTTCCGTGACCGCACTGGCGCTCTCGCCGGTAGCGCATGCAGCGGAGAACAGCCCCCAACCTCAAATACAATTGACGCAGGAAGAACAGGATTTCATACGAAACAATCCTGTCATCCACCTCGGCGTTGACCCGACGTTTGTGCCGTATGAGTTTATCGACACAGACGGACAATACAAAGGGATTGCAGCGGATTATATTGCCTTGATTTGCGAAAAAACCGGATTGCAAATGGAGGTAAGAGAAGGCCTGACCTGGACAGAGGCATACGAAAAGGCGGTCAAGGGAGAGCTTGATGTGTTGCCCTGCGTTGCGCAGACCGCTGAAAGAGAGCGGTATTTTTTATTTTCCGACACCTATTTTACTTTTCAAAGAGCGATTTTTGTCAATGAGGACATAAAAGACATCCGATCCTTTGATGACTTGCCCGGCAAAACAATCGCGGTTCAGATGAATAGCTCACACCACAGCTATATGACCCAGTTTACGGATATCAAACTAAGCCTATATCCAACCGTTGAGGCGGCTCTGCGAGCGGTTTCAAACGGAATTGAGATTGCATTTGTCGGAAATTTTGCAACAACCAGTTATTTGGCAAAGTCAATCGGAGTTTCTAACTTGAAATACATCCCAATTGAAGTAGGCGCGGACGATCAGTCCCAGTCGCTTCATTTTGCTGTGAGAAAAGACTGGCCGGAGCTTGTTAGCATTATCAACAAAGCGTTGGAGAGCATTACAAAACAACAACAAACGGAAATCAATAACAAATGGATTGATGTGGAGGGCGCCGTCGATTTCTCCTATGTGCTTCGCGTGATCGGGATTGCCGGGTTGACGTTGCTCGCAGTTTTGGTTGTGTCTTATTTCTGGATCATCCGCCTGAGAAAAGAAATCGCAAAGCGCAGAAAGGCGCAGGAAGAGGCAACGATTGCCAAGGAAGAGGCGGTTTCAGCAAATCAGGTGAAGTCTCTGTTTCTTGCGAGGATGTCACACGAGATTCGAACGCCTCTCAATGCGATTCTGGGCATGGCGTACCTGATGAAAAAGACAGACCTCACCGCCACACAGAGTATGTATTTGGATAAACTTTCACAGGCTTCACGCAACATGCTAGGTACCATCAACGACATACTCGATTTTTCAAAGATTGAGGCTGGGAAGATCACAATCGAAAAGGTTCCGTTTGATCTGGATAAGATTCTGCAAAGGATCATCAACATTGAATCCGTCAAAGTGGAGGAACAGGGGATTGAACTTGCGGTAGAAAAAGATTCCGCAGTGCCTTCCATGTTTCTGGGTGATCCGCTGCGCATCGAGCAGATCCTGCTCAACCTGATCAACAATGCCGTCAAGTTTACAGACAGTGGATCGGTACGGGTGATCATCACGTCCAATACAGAGCAGGAAGCGCAGCGCATGGTGACGTTTATCGTGCGCGATACCGGAATCGGGATGACGCCGGAGCAGTTGGAGCACCTGTTTATACCGTTTGATCAGGGGGATTCCAGTATCAGCCGCCGTTTCGGCGGGAGCGGGCTTGGACTTTCGATCGTCAAATGCCTGACCGATCTGATGGGCGGAGAGGTGTCAGCCACGAGCGAAAAAGGGCAGGGGAGCGCATTCACGCTGCATCTCCCGCTTGAGGTCGATGTCGCGCAGGAATCGGCAAAAAACGCGCGCATGTCGGCGGATTGTTTCCGCAACACACGTGCGCTCATTCTCCTGCGCGCGGAAGGCACGCACGCACAGCTGGAGGAATACCTCCGCTCGTTTGGTATTCAGAATGAGTTTGTCGAGACGGAGCAAGAGACGCGCGCAAAGCTGGATGCGGCGAATGAGAAGGGAAACGCATATCAACTCCTCATCGTGGACTATGCGACGCCGCAAAACGGCGGGGTAGCGTTCTTCCAGAAACTAAGAATGGAACGCCGGATCACCCATGAGTGCAAGACCATCCTTCTTGTGCCGATGATGCGTGAAGATTTGTTTGAAGAACTGGAGGCGGCCGGGATCGATATCGGCATCACCAAACCCATCATACCCTCTGTGCTCTACAACGGAATTATTGAAATCCTCAAAATTAAACCCCCAGAGGAGAAGCGCGCCATGCAAACAGGCAATCAACCGGCAGCCCCACATCCGTATCGGCTTCTTCTCGTCGAGGACAACAAAACAAATCAATTCATCGCCAAGAGCATTCTTGAGCAGGCCGGGTTCCTGATGAGCATTACTTCCGACGGGGAAGAGGGCTATCAATTCTATGCGGCGCATCAAAATGAAATCGACTTGATTTTGATGGATCTGCATATGCCTGTGATGGATGGATATGCGGCGTCAGACATGATTCGAAAGATCAGTCAGGATATTCCGATTGTCGCCATGACGGCAGACGCAATCACCGGTGTGGAAGAAAAATGCCGTGAACATGGCATCTGGAACTATGTGAGTAAGCCGTTTGAACCAGACCAGTTGATTGAAACGTTGGTTTCTTTGCTGCATGAGAAACTGCCAATCGCGCAGTCTTCTCGCGAAGAGATAGAGATGACGGAGGAAACGGCACAGATCGTCGATTTCCATGACGGACTGAAGCGAATCGGCGGAGACAAAAGCATCTATCGGCTTGTGCTGCAATCTTTTGCCGAGGAAAACAGTAATGTTGGCGCGCAGCTTGAGGCGGCGATTCAGGCGAAAGACTACGAACAGGGCGAACAGATCGTTCATAAGATCAAGAGCAGCGCTGGCAGCATCGGAGCGATAAGCCTGCATGATATCTCCGTAGAGCTGCAACGCGCCCTTAAGGAAAATGACGAACGTGAGTCTGCAATATTGTCGGTAGAGTTCTATAAATGCTTGAAGAGAACACTGATAGTACTTCAGGAGTTCATAAAGAAAGAATAGGCTTTGAGGGATTCCTTTAGTAGTGTTGTTTGACGAATCTTTGTTACCCGGACAGAAGAGAAAGTTTGGATGCCTAAGCGATTCCAAATCCGCTTTAGAGACAAATTCGGTCGATATTTAGTGAAGAAGCGCTGTGCGAACGGAACGCAAGATATTCCGTTCGGCAGCGCTTTTTTTGCTTTCGGCATTTTAGGAGGCTTGAAACAGCTCGCTAAAATTAAACAAGCTAGAATTTTGATGTGTGCAGTACATGCAAGAGCTGAAAGGTCAGTAATTGATCATTTAACAGAGCTGATCATACATTTTTTACAACGATCTGCACTTCAAGAGAGGTTCAAAAATTCGTCTATCCGTTGCCGGTCCGATAAGCGAAAGGCACAATAACTCTTTATGATGGGCGTTTCCAAATCAGAGAGTCGAATCACACGAAGTTCATGTTTTGCTACGCACGGATCTACCATCTTCTTTGGAAGGAAGGTGCAACCGATACCTTCCAATAGATATGGCAGTAGCTTTGTGCTGTTGTCAATTTCAAACGAAAACTGATGGTGCGCAGGAAATAACTCTCGTATAAAAAGACCTGCATCCTGCAACGTAAAATTGCATAGCAGATAATCTATTTTTGCTAGGTCACTTTTCGTAATGTCAGCTTGAAGAGATGTATTATTACTGCTTGCAACAAGAACCAGTTCATCCGTCTGGAAGGGGATACATCCATATCCCATTTTGTGAAACGGCACGTACGAAAATACGACATCCAATACGCCGTCCTGAAGCATCGCCAGTAGATCATTTGAATGATCGATCGTGATCCGGACGGCGTTGTTCTTTTGAGGCGATAGATAGTTCGCGATCAAAGGCGGCAAGTAGCATTCATAAATGGAATTCGTTGCCCCGACTCTTAGAAAGTGATTGAATTTGATATGTGCCCCGATTTCTTTGAATGATGCATCCTCGAGTTCCAACATACGCTTTGCATAAGACAGGAAGATTTCGCCCTCTACGGTGAGCGCTACATGCCGCTTGTCTCGTTTAAAAAGTTGAACAGACAGCTCCTTTTCCAGTTCGCCGATGCGTTTGGTTACCGTCGATTGTGTGACGTAAAGCGTATCGGCAGTGCGAGAAAAGCTTTTTGCTTTGCTCAGTGCAACAAATGTTCGCAATATATCGGTATCCATACGTCTCCTCAAATTCCAAATCAGAATAAAACTAATCAATTACATTCATTATACTAATATACCGTCGTGCGATAGAATGAGTCAAGTCAAAAAAAGGGGGACTCAAAAATGTGGGACGCGGTATTGTATGATAAGCTATCAAAAGAGCGCATGCAGCCTTCGATCGACCTGACAGCAAGGATTGCAGACAAGACGTGCAGGCGTGTGATCGATGTCGGTTGTGGAACAGGACTCAGCACCATTCCACTTAAGCGGCAGTGGCCGGAAGCGGAAATAGTGGGTGTTGATTTATCGGCAGAAATGCTGGAGAAGGCTAAACTGACACTCGACAACGTGACATGGTTGCAGCGAGATTGCAGCAAGCCTATCGACGATCTCGGTGCGTTCGATATTGTTTTCTCTAACGCATTTCTGCAATGGCTGCGCAATCAAGAGGAATTCCTAAGAAATACGTGCGAACTGCTCAATGAAGACGGGGTGCTGGCAATACAATTACCCGACTTCAAGAGCATGCCTGCAAGCGGTTGCATTGACTTGGTAACCAAAGAATATCCCGAGATTTTGAAGAGCGTTGAAAACACGATCTATGCTGATAATTTTAAAATAGAAGAGTATTACGATATTCTAAAAAGATACTATGCTGATGTTGAGGTTTGGCGAACAGATTACTATCATGTGATGCCGGATCATGCAGGCATATTGGAATTCATCAAAGGCACAGCCCTCAGACCTTATTTGGCGAGAATGGATCAAGATACTGCAAAATCCTTTCAATGTAAAATCCTAGAGGAACTCAAAAAACACTACACTGTCCGCGAAGACGGGAAAGTTCTTTTTGAATTCAAACGTATGTTTATGATCGCACGTCGCAAAAAATAGTGCATAGATATGCCGAATATGATTCATTCCAGTGCAAGCGCGATATAAGCTTCTGTTTTAATTTGTTCTAGCTTTGTTGAATCCCACATCGTGGGTGCTCGGCTCCGCAACAGTTAACAGCCGCGATCCGGCGGATCTGGCCGCGCCACCAGCTCGATTTCAGCAAGAAGATGAAAGCAAAACAGTCCGTCAAAAGACGGACTGTTTGCTTTGGCATAACCCTTATAGAAGGGATAGAATCGCGCGAAACGGGAGGGGGGCTGCAACTGGGTGTAAACTACGTACAATAGCGCAAATTGGGCGGATAGGAATACGATTGAAATTTGACAGGGCAGGCAAAGGGTTCGATTACTTAAAACCGAGACTGCTTTTCAAGAAACGAATGCGATATGCTCATCGGGGAATCGATTATATGACTCAAGCCTTGGCGAGCGCAGTGTATTGGGAGCGAGCAATCCGAGCTGAGAGCATTTTTTGATGGGGAATATCAATACAGGACAATAAAGTCGTCAACTATTAGCAAGATAAGCCTATCGATGAACTCTATAATGTGAACATACAGATCAAGCAACACAACAGTTACATCACAAAACGAGTCACAAACGAAAAGCAAAGGAAACATATGAATCACTTTAGAGTCAAGCAAAAAAGGGGTAACCTTTTATTTGAAATTGAATTCACCAAGGCATACCGTCAGGCGAAGAAACAGTTTTCGCATCCGGCGGAAATCGAACTTGCGTGCCTAAGGGCGCAATACCCAGCGATTCTGCACGAGGTGGAAGAAAACGACCTGTTCGTTGGCCGCGTGGAGTTCGGAGCGGTCGGTCTGGGAATCCAGCATCAAACAGGCGGTTTTGGTTACTTTATGGACGAGCCGACCGTCGTCAACGAGCTGGAGAAGGCATCCGGTTCGCTGAAATACCGCGAGGATCTGCATGATTTGCTGGTCTTCTGGAGAACGGAAAACACGAGTGCAAAGGTCATGGAGCACATGCCTGTGGATATCCGCGAAGCGTTGCCGAGCGAAGACTGGCTCGGACGCTCCTTGCCCGCGGTTCCGATTCTGCGTATGGCGGGCACGTATCTTCACTTCGACAAGCTCGTCAAGCTCGGTCTGAACGGGTTGGAGGCGGAGGTTGCCGCGCGGCTCAAGAAAGCAAAAGAAGGCAGCGACGAGCAGATTCTGCTGAATTGTATGCTTGGTGCGCTACAGTTGGTGCGAGATGTTTGCCTCTTCTATCGAGATCAATTGACGGCAAAGATTTTTACGACGAAAGAACCCGAACGCCAGGCGGAACTTACCAGAATGGCGGCCGCGCTTGATAATATTTCGCTCGCGGCGCCGAAGACCATGCGCGAGGCTGTCCAGCTGGTCTGGCTCTACAGCCTGCTCACGCCTGAGATCGAGTTTGGACGCATGGACGTATATCTGGGAGACCTGTATGTGCAGGATATCGAGAACGGGGAATTGACGGAGGCGGAAGCGGTCTCGCTGATCCAATCGTTTTTCCGGCTGATCGACCATCTCGATTGCGAGACAGACGGGCGGGCCATCGTCGGCGGCTATGGACGGCGTAACACGGAAAACGCGGATCGTTTCTCCTTGGTCGCGATCGAAGCCTGCCGTACGGTCAAGGAAGTGCTCCCGCAATTCACGCTCCGGTTTGGCAAAGAGACGCCGAAGCAGGTTTGGGACGCCGCGATGCGCTGCATCGAAGAAGGCCGCACATACCCGTTGTTGTATAATGATGAAGTTCTTATCCCGGGCATCATGCAGGCATATGGTGTGGATCGCATCCGCGCGGAAAACTATGTCCCGCTGGGCTGCGGTGAGATCGAGTTTGACCACTACAGCTTCGGCACTCCGAGCGGTTCGCTGAACATGCTCAAGGTGCTGGAGATCACGATCAACGGCGGCATCGACCCGGTGTCACACCTGAAAGTCGGGCCGGATGTAAAGCCGCTGGAGGCGTGCGCGACGTTTGAGGAATTCTACGCGCAATACCGCAGGCAGCTCGACTATTTCGTCCAAGCGCAGGCAAAGTTCGAAAAATATCAGTATGAGATCACGGGAAAGATGCACTCGTTTCTGTATGTGACGATGTTGTACGATGGCTGTATCGAACGGGCAAAGCCGGTCTTCAACGGCGGCTGCGCGAGTCTAAACGGCACGCTGGAGCTTTATGGCCTGATTAACGCCGCAGACAGCCTCACCGCAATCCGCAAGCTCGTCTACAACGATCGTTCGATGCGCGCGGAGCACCTCAAAGAAGTGCTCACCTCGAATTTCTTTGGGTTCGAAAAAGAGCGAAAGATCATGATCGACTGCCCGAAGTACGGCAACGACAACGCCGAAGCGGACGGCATGATGCAGGAGTTGCATGGCTATATCTGCCGCGTCATCGGTGAGCAGGCGCCGAAAGTCGGACTCGACACCAACCTTGCGGTGGTGATCAACAATGCGCAGAACACCACGCTCGCCCGATGGGTCAGCGCCTCCGCGGACGGAAGAAAAGCCGGAACCGCGACCGCAAACGCAAACAATCCTGCTCCGGGTGCGGACAAAAACGGGATCACCGCGATGCTAAACTCGATTCTGAAACTCCCGCACAACAACCATGCAGGTATGGTGCAGAATATCCGTCTCAGCCGCGAGGTCTACGCCTCTGCGCGAGAAAAGGTATTGCGGCTCATCTCCTCCTATTTTGAGCGCGGCGGCGCGCAAGCCATGATCACCGTGGTCGGCAAAGAGGAGCTGCAGCAGGCGATGGAAACACCCGAGCAATACCACGATCTGATCGTCCGCGTCGGCGGATTCAGTGCACGCTTTGTGGATCTGCCCAAAGACGTGCAAAAGGAGATCTTCGAAAGGAACACCTATTGATGCCGACAGCTAGGCTATTCGATATCCAACGATTCTGCATTCAAGATGGTCCGGGCATCCGGACGGGAATTTTCTTCAAAGGCTGTCCGCTACGGTGTATCTGGTGTCATAATCCCGAATCGCTGCTGAGCCAGGATGATTTCGTCTACCGCGCGAACAAGTGCGTCGGCTGCGGAGCCTGCGTACCCGCCTGCAAATACGGCGTGCACACCTTTTCAAACGGTGAACACACCGTCGACTACGGTCGCTGCGTGAAGTGCGGCGATTGCGTGGATGTCTGCTGCTATGGCGCGGTATCGCTCATCGGGCGCACAATTACAGTAGAGGAACTGCTGCGCGAGATCGAAACCGACCTGCCGTACTATGGCGCGGACGGCGGCGTGACCCTAACGGGCGGGGAGCCGATGCTCCAGCACGAGTTCGTTCGCGAACTGTGCATCGCGCTGAAAGCAAAGGGTGTCAATATCTGCATGGAAACCTGTGGCTTTGCGCCGACAGCCGCGTTTGAAACCGTTGCACCCTATATCGATACGTTTCTTTTTGACTATAAGACGACGAACCCGCAGGATCACGAGCGGTTGACGGGTGTCAGGCAGGACCTGATCCTCAACAATCTCGCAAGGCTCTACACGCTTGGCAAAGCGATCGTGCTGCGCTGCCCGATCATCCCCGGCATAAACGACACGATGGAGCACTTTCGGGCGATCGCGCACCTCAAAGCGAAGTATCCGATGATTCAGCAGGTGGAGCTGCTGCCGTATCATCGCCTCGGCGAAGCAAAGCGCACCCAGCTGGGGTCGCCCGTCGCGCTGCACGACCTGCAGGCGCCGGAAAAGGCGGAGCAAAAGGATTGGATTGAAATTTTGCATTCGCTCGGCTGCGAGGCAAGAATTTCGTAAATATCACACAGACAAACTGGTTCCATTACGGTATCTATTGCATGCAAGGGACAAAATAAAAAGGAGGAAGTTCAAGTGAAAAACAGGGTTATTGGGGTATTGTTGGCTCTTACGATGGTCGTGGGTCTGTTTGCCGGATGCGCAGCGCCGGCCGCGCAGACAGAGACTGAACCGCAAGCCGAAGCGGTTGTCGAAGAAGCGACCGCAGCGCCGGAGGCGACCGAGGCCGCCGCAGAAACACCGACCATCGCGCTGTCCAGATGGGCAGGCCCGCATGCCGACGATCAAAAGACCGTCGCCGCGGACTACACGGATGCTCTCATCAAGGTGGACGACATCGACTATGGCAATCTCAAGCAGAAGCAGATGCAGAGCATGAGCTCTTCAGCGGACTACGATCTGGTTTGGGCGCAGGAAATCTGGCTGCCCGAGTACATCCAGAATGGTTGGCTGATGCCGCTGGACGACATGGTTGCGGCAAACGGCGTTGACTTGAGCATCTATTCGCCCGCGATGGTCGACATGAACCGCGGCGCAGACGGCAAACTCTATGCACTGCCTACCTTTGCGCAGACGTTGATCCTCACCTATAATAAAGAGTGGTTCGACAGAGAAGGCCAGAAGGTTCCGACCACGGTCGAAGAACTCATCGCAGTTGCCAAGTACTTCAAAGAAAAGGGCACCGGAATCGCGATTCCTGCCACACAGGGACAGGCTTCCGCAGACGTGTTCGCACAGTTCCTCTATTCGGCGGGCGGAGACTACTTTGGCGCCGACGGCAAGGTCAACATGCTCAGCGAGCAGGCTCTTTATGCAGCCGATCTTTGGGACCAGCTCTGCCAGTACTCGATGGAAGGCTCTCTGACCTGGCATCATGATCAGGTGTCGCAGGCCATCCGCGAAGAAATCGCGCCGTTCGGCATCACCGTCACCGGCCTTTCGGGTCAGGATTCCAACCCCGAAGTGTCCAAGATCGTGGACAAAGTCGGCTACGCGCCGATCCCCGGCAAGATGCAGGTTTCCGGCTGCGTGAGCTATTGGTCCTGGTGCGTTGCCGCCAACAGCAAGAACCCCGAAGCGGCCTTCAAAGTTGCGGCATGGCTGACCAGCCCCGCTGTTGAGAAGGCACAGGCGCTCATGAACGGCCAGATCACGGCGATCTCCTCTTTGGCGGACGATGCTGAAGTCGTCGCGAAGATTCCGTTCCTGCCCGCCACGAACGAAACTCTCAAGAACGCCAAGACGCAGCCGACCTCCGCTTCCGCGGCAGGCATCTTTGAGCCGCTGGTCGCAGCGCTCTCGGAAATCGCTTCCAGCGATGCGTCGGTCACGGATGTCTTCACCGCGCTACAGGATAAAGTGAAAGATATCGCGAAATAAGGTACACTGATCGTATGAGCGCTCAGCCTCCGAGCGGGGGCTGAGCGCTTAGTAATTGCAAGGGGGATTGGATCATGAAGAAACTAGCGAAGAAAGGTGTGCCGGACTGCAAAAAACGGGATTTTTTGCCGCTTGCGCTGCTTTCTCCTACTCTGCTGATCGTATTCGTCGTCATGATCATTCCATTGTTTTACGGACTTTTCATGAGTTTCTTTGACTATAATCTGGGAAAGACGGTCACGGCGAGCGATTTTGTAAGCTTCGGCAACTACATCAAACTACTGCAGGACCCGACGGTATGGAAGAGCCTCGTCAATACCATCATTTTCGCGGCTGGAGCAACAGCGGGCGATCTGGTCATCGGCACGCTGATTGCGGTGCTGCTCTTAAAGATCCGTCCGCGCCTCGCACACGTCGGGCGCGCAATATTCACCATTCCGCTGCTCATTTCGCCCATCATCATCGGTTTGATCTGGCGTTATATATACGATCCGTATTCGGGCATTCTTTATTGGATTCTGAGTTTCTTTGGTCTTGGCGTGTCCGATTTTCCGGGCATCACGCAGCAGTCCACCGCGCTGTTCTCGGTCATGATCGCGCAGTGGTGGCAGGTGACGCCCTTTGTGCTGATCGTGGTCACGGCGGGGCTCGTCTCGATTCCAAATGAAATCTACGAAGCCGCGAAGATCGACGGCGCGGGCGAAGTCCGGACCTTCTTCAGCATCAGTCTTCCGCTGTTAAAGAAAGTCTATATGGTCATATTGGTCATCAGCGGCGTGGATACTTTCAAGGTGTTTGACATCATCTATTCGCTCACGCAGGGCGGACCCGCAAACTCCACATTATCCATCAGCATCTATGCCTATAAAAATGCGTTTGAGATGTCACGGATGGGCTATGCGATGGCGATTGCGATTCTGACGGTGGTTGCGTCGTTCATCCTGTTCGGCATTCCGTTTATCCGCTTCAATTCGCAGGCGAGAAAGGATGGCAAACGTGCATAAGAAGAAGATTTCGATCTCCCGCATTCTGATCTACGCCATTTTGGTGCTGTTTCTTCTGTGGACGATCATACCGGTCTATATCGTCGTGACAAATTCCTTCAAGCCGACGCTCCAGATCAAGGAGATCCCGCCGGTATTCTTCTTTCAGCCGACGCTGACGCACTACGAAAAGGTGCTGGGCGGCGGAGAATTCGGCAGTTATTTTTTCAACTCGCTGATCATTGCGTCGATTACGACCGTGATCTCCGTGCTTGGCGGCGCGCTCGGCGCATACGGGCTGACGCTCTCACAGTCCCGCTGGGCAACGCGTGCTTCGAATATCATGCTGCTGGGCAAGCTGGTTCCCGCGATCGCGATTCTGATTCCGTTCTACACGATCCTTAAGACGGTGCACCTCAACGGTTCCTATGTGGGCCCGATTCTTGCGCACTGTTCGGTCAACCTGCCGTTCGTCGTGTGGCTGATGATGAGCTTCATGTCGGATATCCCCAAGGAGCTTTACGAGTCTTCCTGCCTCGATGGCGCGACGCGCATGCAGACCTTCTGGAAGATCATCTTCCCGATCATGCTGCCCGCGATCGGCTCTGCGGTCATCCTCTCGATGCAGTACTCGTGGAACGAGCTTGTGTATTCGCTGCAGCTGACCAACATGAGCTCCTATACGCTACCGGTCGGCATCGGGCGATTCGTTGGGTCGGTTTCAGTCGACTGGGGCAAGAGCAGCGCGGCTGCCTCGATTACGATGGTGCCAATCATCATCGTCGGCTTTCTCATGCAAAAATATTTGGTGTCAGGCCTGACGGCGGGCGCCGTCAAGGAGTAACACAACCATGTTTTTCGGTGCACAATATTTCAGGCCTCCGTTTCCATATGCCTGCGATTGGGAGCGAGACATCCGCCATATGAAGGAGCTTGGCTTCAACGTCGTGAAGCTCTGGGCGGTTTGGAACGCGATTGAGCGCGAGCAGGGTGTTTTTGATTTTGCCGATTTGGATCAGCTGGTTGCTCTCTGCGCACAGCAGGAGCTTCGGGTGATCATCAACACGATCCCGGAAGGCGCGCCATACTGGACGCAGGCAATGCCGGAGGAATACCGCTACCACACATCCGAAGGGCTTGCGCTGCACTACAGTGGGCCCGCGAATATTCCATCCGCCGGCTGGCCGGGGCTTTGCCATGACGGGGAAGCAGCGGGGGAGTTGATTGAGAACTTCATCTATCGTACGGCGGAGCATTTCGCAAGCATTCCGACGGTGATTGCCATCGATGTTTGGAACGAGCCGCACCTCGAGCCGATGTTTGACTATTCGGGCGAGCTGCTGTGCTACTGTCCGCATTCGATAGAGCGCTTCCGCTCATGGTTGAAGCAGCGCTATGGTACGCTGGAACAGCTGAACCGCAACTGGTTTCGGTTCTATACGGGCTGGGAGCAGGTCGATCCTCCGATCCGCTTCGGAACCTCCGCGGACATGATCGACTGGCGCCGATTCTGGCTCTACAACCTCGCAAGATGGATGCAGCGGCGCGCGGATGCCGCCCGCAGAGGCGCACCCGACAAGATCATCCAGAGCCATTCCGCGTTCAGCGGCTATATGGGCGCGCAAAATCACGGCGGACTCGGCAACGAGCTCGGCGATGAGTTTCTGTTGTGCCAGTCCGTGGATCAGTACGGGCTTTCCTCCTTCCCGCTGTGGCTGATGGGGAAAGAGCATGTGCGCGGGCACCTGATCAACGCGGAGATCATCGCGGAAGCCGCGGGCGACAAGCCGTTTTATCAGGTGGAGCTGCAGGGCGGCGCAGGCAAAGCCGGGCTGCTCGGCGGACTGGTTCCCTCGGAGACGGATGTTCGGCAATGGAACTGGAACGTCATCGCCGCGGGCGGGAAAGGCGTCGTCTACTGGCAGTATGCGCCGGAACCCGCGGGCATGGAATCACCGGGGTTTGGGCTGATCGACTCGCTGGGCGGTGATACGCCGCGGCTCCTAAGCGCGGCAAAGTGCGCGCGGCAGTTCAATCAGGACTATCTGACAAAGGCAAAGCGGGTGCCGTCCATCAACGGCATCTTTCTCTCGCGGGATTCCGACTTGTTGACATATGCCGCGAAAGAAGAGGAAAAATACAACGCGAGTTTCGTCGGCGTATACCATGCGCTGACCGACCGTGGGATTCCCGTGCGGTTCGTGCATCAGGACACGCTGTCCTGCGCGATGGTGAGTGGACTTGCGACACTGTATCTGCCGATGGCGCTCTCTCTTTCGCAAGCCGACCGGAAAGTGCTGCTTGCGTTCGTACAAGACGGCGGCAAATTGATTGTGGAAGCCTGCGCGGGCATGTACGGCGTCAACGGCGAGATGGATCTACAGTTTTCATTCCTGCGGGAACTGTTCGGCATGGATCACGTCACGCTGGAGGCGACGCAGGAAGAATTTTCCCGCGCAAGCGGAGAATCCTTCGCGTTTGACAGCACGTGGTACCGTCAGTTGTATCAATCCTGCGCGGAGGATGCGGAAGTGATGGCGCGCTATGCGGACGAAACGCCCGCTTTGCTTACCCGCAGGGTCGGCAAAGGAACCGCTCTTTGGCTCGGCGGTTTCGTGGGGGCAGCATATGAGAGAACGGTGGAAGAAGAGACGGGGTGCTTGATCGCGTCGCTGTTTGATTCGATCGGATTTGCAGAATTGGAAGCGTTGGAATCGTGCGGCATGCTGGTGCGTCTGTTCAATTCAGAAGGGCATCTGTATGCGGTTGCGGTCAATCATTCGGACGCTGCGCGCGAACTGACCATCCGGCTTCGTGGCGGCGCAACCGTGCGGCAAATGATTCAACCGAAAGACGGTAGCATCATTCCTTTGTCATGATCGCGCTCTCGCGCTGCGACTGGCGTGATTGCAGACGGTAGTTGCGCGGCGACATGTGAAATTGATCCTTAAACTGATGATAGAAGTTGCTGAGGGAATCAAACCCGACCTCGCCCGAGATGTCGATGATGGGTTTGTCGGTATAGATGATGCTGCGGGCTGCTTCCTCCAGCCGGATTTTGTTGAGAAACTGCCCCGGCGTCATATCAAGGCACTTGCGGAATGTCCGGCAGAGGTGCTCCGGCGTGCAGTTCGCAATCTCAAATATGTATTGCAGGTCCTTCTTATAGACGTCCGGTTCATACATCTTGGAAATCAGCTCCCTGAGCCATCCCGGATACGAACTGATCTCGCTGAAGAGATGCTCGTCTACAAAGTGTGAGATGATGTTCGCAACCGCAAGCCTCAGCACGGTGTTATATTGCGCGGCGTTGAGTTTCGGGTAGATGATCAGGCGTCTAAGACGCGAAATGAGCGGCTCCAGGCTCGTTGGCGAGAGGTTCCGCTGCGATGGGAATTCATTGGTCAAAAGTACATTCGGGAAGCCGTTTCCTAGATAGTCAAGCAACTCCGCAATGACACCCTGCATGACGATCAGGTTGATAAACTGAAAGTTCGGGGTGGGATTCAGGTAGCAGTGCTCGTCATTCGGGCGCATGAATACAAGCGAACCGCGCACGAGGCTGAACTCCTTGCCGTTGACGAGGTGCGCGGCGGTGCCATCCAGCACGAGAAATACTTCAAAGTAATCGTGCGAATGGAAGTAGCTCATTTGATTGATGTTGTTGATCGTCGTACAGAATCCGACGGAGCTTGGCTCCACGTAGAGCGGGGCGATCAACTTTGGTGGATTTGACATCGTTTGCCTCGCGTGCTTTTTTTCTATTTTACCATGAAGCGCGGCAAAGAAGAAAGGCGTGCCTGATGAAACCGATTCAAGTTGCAATGGTAGGGTTAGGGACGATCTCCGGGCGGCTCCGCGACGCGGTCTGCGTCTGCGAGAACATGCAGCTTGCCGCGATCTGCCACCACAACGCCGATCGCATCGCGCAGGTTTCCGCGCAATGGGGCATTAAGAAGACATTTACGGATTATGCGGAGTTGCTGATGGAGTCCGAAATCGACGCGGTGATTCTCGCGACGCCGAACAATCTTCATGCGCCGATGACGATCGCTGCCTTGAACGCGGGAAAGCATGTTTTTTGCGAGAAACCGCCCGCCATCAGCGCGGAGGAAGCGCTACGGGTGAAAGAATGCGCGGAAAGCACAGGAAAGCTCGTGATGTATGGCTTTATGTTCCGCTTTTCCGAAAAGCATAATTTGATCAAACGGTTGTGCGACGAGGGCATGTTTGGCGACATCTATTACGCAAAAGCGGGAATCATCCGGCGTTATGGCGATCCGGGCGGCTGGTTTTCGGATCGCGCGCGCTCCGGCGGCGGATCGCTCATCGACCTTGGTTCGCACATCATCGACCTGAGCGTTCGCCTGATGGGCGATCTAGAGCCCGTTTCCGTCTTCTCCCGCTCGTTTTGCAACACCGAGAATCTCAAGAACATTCGAGCCACGGAGCATTATCAGGCGCTCTCCTTGGGAACCGTCAATGACGTGGAAGAACACGATGTGGTACTGGTCAATTTCACAAACGGCGCTTGCCTAATTGCCGAAACCAGCACGAAAAGTCACATCAAAGAGGAGCGGATGAATCTGGAGTTGTTGGGAAGCCGCGGCGGGGTCACGGTCGATCCGGAGATCGAAATTCACACTGTTCAACACGACCTACTTGTCGATATCAAACCGCAGATCAACTGTAGCCAGTTTGACTATCAAGGCGCGATCAACGCAGAGATGCGGCACTTCGCCGACTGCATGCAAAACGGCACGAAATGCATCTCCTCTGTCGACGAGGGTCTGAAGCTCATGAAAATCATCAGTGCGGCGTATCGTTCGCAAGAAGAGATGAGGCTTGTGAGTATTGACGAGTTTATTTGAGTATGAACGCATATTTGGAATTAACCTGAGAAAGATAATACCTTTAGGAGTAGAGTATGAAGCGATCTGAAATCAACAAAGCACTGCGGGAGTTGGAAGCGATGGCGGCGGAATACCGCTTTGCGCTGCCACCTTTTTGCCACCTGACACCGCAGGATTGGGCGAATATTGGGCACGATCACGACGAAATCCGCGACAACATGCTGGGGTGGGACATCACAGATTACGGTTTGGGTGACTTTGACAAGGTTGGATTCTCACTGATCACGATCCGCAATGGCAATCTCAAGCGCAGAGACCAATACAGAAAGACGTATGCAGAAAAACTGCTCTATCTCAAAGAGGGGCAGTATGCGCCGAACCACTTTCACTGGAGCAAGATGGAGGATATCATCAATCGCGGCGGCGGGAACCTGCTGATTCGCGTTTACAACTCGCTACCGGATGAATCGGTCGACCGCGTGAGTGATGTAGAACTGCACCTCGACGGCGTATCGAAAACAGTGTCCGCAGGGACGCAGATCACGCTCAGACCCGGCGAAAGCATCTCGATCCAGCCGTATCTCTACCATGATTTTGAGGTGCAGGCTGGCACAGGTGCGGTGCTGATCGGCGAAGTCAGCGAGTGTAATGACGACAACATCGACAACCGCTTTGAAAAACCCATCGGCAGGTTCCCGACGATTGAGGAGGATGAGACACCGTATCGCCTGTTGTGTAATGAGTATCCGAAAACAAAGTGAGCTATCCCCGATCATCGGGTCAAAGACATTATGGGGAAATTAAGGGTAGAAGTATCTTAGCGATTCTTGCGGATCTCATAAAGCTCCCACTGCTAAACTCGATACCTTCCGACACTTCTGCCTGCGCGCTGGGCGCGATGCGTCGGGGCTGAAGCCCGCTCCTATCGCTTCCGCGCTTGGCTTGCTGCACTGCACTAGAAAGCCCACTGGGCGCGCTCGGCTCCGCAACAGATAACAGCCGCAGTGCGGCGGATAACGATTAATCGTTGATTAGAATCATCACAGTAAGCAAACAAAAACGGCCACCGAAATGGTGACCGTTTTGTTTGGCTAAACCCACACAAAGTGATACAAAAGCGCGAATCGCGGGGGTGGGTGCAAGTGGATGAAAGTCGGGATACTGCATCTTTCCAAGTGTATGTAAAGTTCATTTTTTACATCGGCGCGCACAGATGTACCTGCTTCAACGCAAAGGCGTTTGCTCTTCTGCGTAATAATGCGTCTTCATATCCTCAACCACTCCAACTTATTCTACAATTTTCCTCTGATTTGAGTGGACTACCTTTCAAGGAAAGGGTCAAAGCCCGGATAGAAGCGCCTTCACATCCGCCTCGGTATCCTGCGCACAAACCTGTTCTGCCAGAACGCGACACTTTTCCAGTGTTGCATGGCTCAGCGCGCGCTTGACGGAGGCGACGGCGCTGGCGTTCATGCTGAACTTTCTTAGGCCAAGCCCCACGAGCGCGGGCGCAGCATGCGGATTCCCCGCGAGCTCGCCGCAGACAGAGACCGGTTTTCCAGCGGTGGTGAACGCGTCGAATATCATCCTGAGCGTACGAAACATCGCGGGTGAAAGACTCTGGTAATATGCCTCCGTCTGCGGGTTCATGCGATCTGCCGCGTGCAGATATTGGCACAGGTCGTTGGTGCCGACACTCGCAAAGTCGCATTCCTGCGCGGCGCGGTCGGCAATTATCGCGATCGACGGAATCTCGATCATGATACCAACGCGCACCTTCGGGTCAAACGGAATGCCGCGTTCTTCGAGCTGCCGCTGCGCCTCCAGCACGGCAGTCTTTGCCGCGCGGATGTCGTCCAGCGTGCCGACCATCGGAAACATCAGCCAGAGGTTACCATAGACAGAGGCACGGAGCGCGGCACGCAGCTGCGTATAAAACAGCTCTTTATACGTCAGGCATAGTCGCAGCGCGCGGTTGCCCAGGAAGGGGTTTTCTTCGTGCGGCATAGGCAGCCCCGGCAAGGTCTTATCGCCGCCGATATCGAGCGTGCGCAGTGTCACGGGTTTGCCTGCGGCGTCCACCAGCACGCGGCGGTACGCTTCAAACTGCTCTTCCTCGTTTGGCAGCATTTCGGTTTGCATGTATAAAAACTCGGTGCGAAACAGCCCTACAAAATCACAATTCCGCAGAGCACCGGTGTCATCTGCCGAGCCGATGTTGAGGCCGATCTCGATGCGCGCGCCATCGGCGAGCCGCCCTTCGGCGGCCAGATAACGCGCGGCGTCCTGCTTATCCGCCGCAAACGCCTCCTTTTTCTCGTGCAGGAGCGAGAGAGAGAGTTCGTCCGGCTCCAGATACACTTCACCCGCCATCGCGTCTACGGCGGCAAAGCTGCCATCCGGCAGGGCGCTTGTTGCGTCCGGCACGCCGAGCACGGCGGGAATGCCGTAACTGCGCGCGAGGATTGCGGAGTGCGACGTCGTACCGCCGACTTCGGTGATGATCGCGAGCACGTTTTTCTTATCCAGGGTAGCGGTGTCGCTCGGTAGCAGGTCGTGCGCGACGACAATTGCAGGCGCGCCGAGGCGAGAGAGGTTCTTTTCAGTTTCGCCGTGAAGGATGCGTACCACGCGGTTTCGCACATCGCGAATATCCGCGGCTCTCGCCGCAATCAGCGCGTCGCCCGCCTTGGCAAGCAGTGTCGCAAACGCCGTATACACGCTGTCCACCGCAAAATCCGCGCTCTTGCTCTCGTTGATAATCGCCATGCGGATCTCGTCCGCAATCTCCTCATCATCGAGTATCTCGCGGTGTGCGGTGAAAATTTTCGCCTTGTCCGCGTCTGTTGCTGCAAAGGATTGAATGACTGTGACGAGCTCGGCATCCGCCACGCGAACTGCAGCCAGATAGGCATCGAACGCTTCTTGCTCCCGCCCTTCGGGCACATAGGATTCAAACACGTCGCAGCTGAACGCCTGATACAGATAGATCTTGCCCTCCGCGATGCCGGGAGAGACGGGGGCTCCACGGAAGATCTTCATCTTCTCAGCCCTCGCCGATGCCGGATTCGACAAGCGCGATCAGCTTCTCGACAGCCTCGCACTCATCCGCGCCCTCGGCGCAGATCTCCAGTCGCGTGCCGGTGGGAATGCCCTCCGCGAGCACGCGAACGATGGATTTCGCGTTGATCGGCAAGGCTTCCGGCTTGTCGAGATTACGAAGGCTCACGCGGGATTCAAAGAGCTTGGCCTGGGCGACAAATTCTGAGGCAGGACGCGCGTGCAGGCCGGAGGCGTTTTTCAGCGTGGTCGTCTTGGCGAACATGTGGTTGCTCCTTCCTTAATTCCAGTGGCTCAGCAAATACTCTTCCGCTTCCGCGCACCAGAGTCCGCGGTTTGCGGAGACGAGTTCGTGCAGTTTCTGATAGCGCGCGTCGCTTTCGCCCAGCTTGGCAAAGTCGGTCAGCGCGGTCATGGACATGGAGATGTGGTTGTAGACGAGTTTCTTGCCGCCCGGAATGTGCGGCAGGTTCAGGATCGTCTCCGCGGCGGAGTCGAGGCCGCCGACGTGCGTGATCATCACCGCAGGTTCGATGCGGCAGGCTTCCGTGAGCCGGAGGGATTCGATCAGATCGTCGGTGTTGCCGCCGGTGGTGCCCATCAGGTGGGTGGAGTTATAGTGCACGTCGTAGAGGTTGACGCGCGCGCCGAAGCTTGTATCCGTAGGACCAGCGAAGAAGTTCAGGCAGCCATCGCGCCCGAGAATCAGGTTGCCGAGCTCGAAAGCCGCCGCAACGGGCGCAAAGACGAACACGTCGTCAAAGCCCTTGCCGCCCGCGAGGGCGCGCAGTTCTGCGACCGGATCGGCCATCTTGGACGTATCCACAAACTCGACCGCGATGCCGCTTTTTGCGGCCTTGTCGCGGAAGATTTCCTCGCCGCGCGACAATCTCGCCTGGTCGATATCCGTCACGACCACGTGAGCGGGTCTGCGGTCGCAGCTGATAGCATAGTCCAAAGCGCCGAGCCCCATCGGGCCCGCACCTGCGACGATGGCGAGCGAACCGCCCTCCACGATGCCCATCAGGTGCTGATAATCGCCCATGCGCGTGTGATAGGCCGCGTGGAACGCGCCGATGCAGCAGCTCATGGGTTCTGCAAGCGATGCGTCATAATACGCGCGCCCGTCATATTCGAGGAAGCAACCGAGCTCCATGACTTCCGGCGGGATGATGCAATATGTCGCGTTTCCGCCAAAGTGCTTGTAGGAGTACCCCGGCGACCACATCGAGCCTTTATAGTTCAGCGCGGGCTGGAGCGTAAACTTTGCGCCCTCGCGGAACTGCCCCGTGTACATCTTTCCGACCTTGACGATATTGCCCGCCATCTCGTGTCCCATGATGGTTGGGTTGTTTGCCACATCCGGCGGAACGCGCTTATGCTCCTGCCCGAGAATCGCGCATTTATAGGTGGACATGCAGACGCTGTCGGAGATGACCTCGACGAGGATTTCGTCGTCTTTGATCTCGGGCAGGTCGAATTCTTCAAGTCTCAAATCCTTTGCGCCGTAGAGGCGCACGGCCTTGGTTTTCATAATCTGTTCTCCTTACTGTAGTGCTGTGACGATGACCTGATCGTGATACTGCCGGATCATCTCCATGCTCGGCGGGCTGCTGCCGGGGCAGGTCACCTTTGCAGTGGCGGTGGCGATGGCGAGCTTTGCCGTGTCCTCACGCGAAAGCTTGTGCTCCGCGGCGTAAAGCAACGCAGCGGTGAGCGCATCTCCCGCGCCGACAGTGCTGACGGCGTCCACCTGCAGCCCTTCCGCGTAGAGCACGCCCTGCCCGTCCGCGAACAATGCGCCGCGCGCGCCGAGGGAGATCGCAACCCGCGCGATGCCGTCGCGGACAAGTTGCAGGGCGGCCTGAGAAAGCGTAGACAATTCGGTATCCGGCAGATCGAGTAATTCTTGGAGTTCATGATCGTTGGGCTTGATCAAGAACGGTTTTGCCGCGAGCATCGCCTTGAGCTGCGCGCCGTCCTGATCCGCCGCGACGAGTAAGCCGTGTGCGGCAAGCTTTTTCGCCCAGCCCGCGGTCGTGTGTTCCGTAACACCGCACGGCGCACTGCCCGCAAAGAGTACGAGATCGCCGGGCTTTGCAAGAAGAAGCAGCTTTTCTTCCAGCTTGGCGATTTCTTCCGCCGAAACGGGATCGCCCGGCTCATTGATGTCGGTATAGGTCAAACGCTCCGGGTCAAAGATTTTCAGGTTTGTGCGCGTTTCGGCCGCGACGCGGACAAAATCGTGCCGGATGCCGAGCGCGTCCAGCGCGCCCGCGATGGCGCTTCCGGCGTTGCCGCCGAGAAATCCTGTCGCAAGCGACTCCGTTCCCATGGCTTTGAGCACCTTGCTGACATTGACACCTTTGCCGCCGGGGTCCAGTCGCGAACCCGTCGCGCGATTGACCGCGTCTGCGGTAAACTGCGGAACGGTCAGCGAGCGGTCGAGCGCGGGGTTGAGCGTAACGGTGATGATCATGGTGTAGTTTCCTCCGTCGGTCGATTGCTCCGTTTACGCGGCAGATTACTCCTCGATCCCGCCGTTGAGCAGGCTTTCGTAGATGAACGCGGCGTCGGTGGAATGCTTGATGGCCTCGATGCGATCTTCGTCGAGCATGATGGTCGCAAGCGCTTGCAGGATGGGCAGATGCTCTTCCTCAAGCCCTGCGATGCCGACCACGATATACGCTTTTTCGTCCCCGAACGGCACTCCGTCGGGAAACTGAAGCACGGCTAGACCGGTCTTTTTGATGAACTGTTTGGCGGAACCCACGCCGTGCGGAATTGCGACACCTTCGCCGATGTAGGTGGTGATGACTTCTTCGCGCGCGAGCATGGCGTCGATATAGGATGCCTCTACGCAGCCGCGGGCGACGAGCTGTTCACCCGCCATGCGGATTGCGGTGTATTTATCTGCGGCGGAAAGTCCCGTACGGACGTCCTCCGGGCGCAGGCAGGAAAAGCAGGCGGGGGTGTTGTTGGTTGAGCGGGTCATGTTGTTCTCCTTATAATCAGGTGATTTATAGCAATTAAAAATAGAATAAACTATTGCCGCGAAATCTCGTTGTAATAGTTATTCAGCACGCGCTCGATGGCGGCATAGCAGCGGCGCTGATCGGCGCAGCGAAGCGTCTCGAGGAACGCGTCACTCTCCACGATCTCGCGCGAAAGCGAGCCGAGCGTGCCGAGCGTCTGCTTGCTCGCGATCTTTGGCGCGAGCATCACGAGTATCGTATCGGGCCGTATGACCTCGTTTCGATAGGTGTAGCACAGCTGCTGCGGACGGATGACGCCGAACCAGACGCGATCGACGCCCTGCGTGCGGCAGTGCAGCAGCATCGTGCGGGAGTCCGCCGTGATCGTGCTGCCGAAGCGCTCCCGTTCGACCAGATCATCCCGCACGGTTGCGATGGACTCATCTGCCGCGGCGGTGCGCAGGGCGACGCTCTCGATCAACTGATCCATGGAATCATACGCGGCGTCCGTCTCCACAAAGAGGTTAGAGAGCACCTGCAGGATGGTGTCGATGACGTTTCGCGTGCGCGCAAGCGTGGTCGCAAGATCGGCCAGCGACGCATGTTGCGGCTGCGTGTGCGGCTCGCTCTTGCAGCGTTTAAGCACTTGCCAGATGGCATCCTTCTCCGCGTCGGTCAAAAACGGGGAAACCTGTACGCAGGGGATCGTCTTGCAGGTCAGCGGCACGGTGGAGATGATCATCTCCACGTTGTTTTGCGCAAATTGGTCAAAGTCGAGGTTGGAGGTGGAGACCACGTCCGCCGTCTCGATATCCGGAAACTCGCGGTTGACCCGCAGCGCGAGAAGCTGCGCTGTGACCATGCCGCTGGGGCAGCAGACCACCGCGCGGCAGCGGCGGGAATAGTAGCTGCGGCTGTCCTCCAGCGCAACGCCGAGATGCACCGCGAGATATCCAAGCTCCTGATCCGGCACGGGCACGCCGAGCTCCTCCTCGATGGCGGTACCGCACTCTTTTGCGAGCTGATAGAGCTCCTGATAGTGCAGCTTTACGTCCTCCAGTATTGGGTTTCGAATCTCCATGCCCATCGAAAGCCGCGTCAGTGTCGGCACAAGGTGCTTTTTCAACGCGTCGGTGAATCCGCCGCCGGGGTCGATCATGGCGCCAGTGCGCGCCTCCGCCATGGAGATCATGCGCTCGGCGATGCGCTGCGCGCGGGCTTCCGCCTCTTCGTCGGAGATGCCGCCAAGTCCCTTTGCCGTGTGCATCAGCGTCGCGAGATACGCGCGTTCCCCTTCGGGAATGCGGAGCATAAACCGCTCCTCCAGCGCGCAGATGAGCGCGTCGGCGAGGCGCTTTGCGACGTCGTCGTCGTTCCGCGTTGCGGCGGTCTCACTGACGATGCCCGCGCCCTGACACACGCGCAGCAGAATCATGTAGAGGTGCACGACGATCGCGCTGCGGCTTCTGTCGTTTTGAATCAGGCCGTCGAGCTGGCTGACGTGATCCAGCAGCGCGTTGATCTCCGCGATCTTGTCCGGATCGAACAGCCGCCGCACATCCATCGCGTTCGGCAGCCGCTCCGCGCGGGTTCCGGTGGTCTCGTCCTGAATGTTGTAATAGAGGCGCACCATCGCCTGCCTGCGCTGCCATTCGTCCGCCTGCACATACACGCCGACGCCGGGTCTGCGCACAAGCTCGATGCCGTTGTCCCGCAGCCACTTTTCGCAGAGGTTGAGGTCCTGTCCGACAGTGGTTTCCGTCACGCCGAGTTCGCGCGTAAAGGTATAGATCTTGCGCGGTTCGCTGGAGGTCAACAGCGCCAGCAGCACCGCAAACACGCGCTCATTTTGCGAAAACACCGGGCGCAGGCGGTTGAGCCCGCGCATGCTGGAAAACAGGCGCAGCCGCGCCTCCTCGTCTCCGCAGAATCGCACACCATAGCCGGTTTTCTTCTCGATGAGGATCTTATCCCCTTCGAGATACCCGGCGATCGTGTCCAACTCCCGCTGCACCGTGCGCGTGCTCAGACGAAATCGGGATGCGATGGAGGACATGGTGACAAAACCCGTGCCCTGCAGCACAAAGGCGAGAATCTCATATTGCCGTGTGGTGAGCATATGTTTTCCCTCCATGATGGAAATAGCGGAGGAGAGAGCGCTTGTGATGAAGCGCTCCCTCCTGCCTGAGTCGGAGGCAATGGACGTTATTTCGTCAACTCCGAGATGATCGAATCGTATTCCTTCGCGTTCATGAAGTTGTCGATGGTGAAGATCTTCGCGTTCGGCGCTTTGGCGCGCGCGCGATCCGCCAGAGAGTTCTGCGTCAGCACATACTGCGCATCCGCGGGGATCTCTTCGATCGAGCTGTGCTGCACTTTCGCGTCGAAGCCCGCCTTGTTGAGCTGCTTGCGGAGGGTGGTTGCACCCATCGCGGAGGAGCCCATGCCTGCGTCGCAGGCGAACACGATCTTGGCGTTGAGCGCCTTCACGGTGCCTTTGCTTTCCATCTTCATGGAAGACATCTGCTGCTGCGCAATGGCCAGATCGTCTTCCATCAGCATACGCTTGGCGCTGCTTTTGACGAAGATCGAGCCAATCAGGAAGGAGACGGCAGCGGAGGTGAGGACGCTGAGTGCGACCAGAAGGGTGTCACCCTTGGGCGCCATGGCCAGCAGTGCGAAGATGCTGCCCGGTGAAGGCGATGCAACGAGGCCTGCGCCGGTGATTAAGTTCGTCAGAACGCCGACTGCGCCGCCGCCGATGACGGCGAGCAGGAGTGCGGGGTTCATCAGAACATAGGGGAAGTAGATTTCATGAATACCGCCGAGGAAGTGGATGACCGCCGCGCCGGGCGCCGTGCTCTTGGCCATGCCTTTGCCGAAGAGCCAGTAAGCAAGGATGATGCCCATGCCCGGGCCGGGGTTGGTCTCGATCAGGAACATGATGGACTTGCCCGCTTCCGCCGCCTGCTGGATGCCGATCGGGCCCATGATGCCGTGGTTGATCGCGTTGTTGAGGAAGAGAACCTTCGCGGGCTCAACAAAGATGGAGATCAGCGGCAGGAGCTTGGTGTTGTAGACCCAGGTTGCGCCGGCTGTCAGAACCGTCGTGATCAAGCTGACGAAGGGTCCTACGAGATAGTAACCGATGATTGCCAGAATCGTTCCGATGATGCCAATGGAGAAGTTGTCCACGAGCATTTCGAAGCCCGCTTTAACTTTTCCGTCGATGAGCTTGTCAAACTGCTTGATGATCCATGCGGAGAGCGGAGCAAAGATCATGACGCCAAGGAACATCGGCATGTCGGAACCGACGATGATGCCCATGCTTGCGATCGTCGCGATAACGGCGCCGCGCGGGCCAGCGATGTTTTTACCTGCGGTGTAAGCCACCAGCAGGGGCAGCAGATAGGTCGTCATCGGGCCGACCAGAGACGCGAGCTTCTCGTTGGGTAGCCAACCTGTGCCGATAAACAGAGCTGTGATCAGACCCCACGCGACAAATGCGCCGATGTTGGGCATCACCATTCCGCTCAGGCTGCGGCCGACTCGCTGTACACTTGACTTAACATTTCCCTTAGACATTGAATTACCCCCTCATATAGATTTGTGAGAATGAGATGTGTGTTGGGAAGAATGTCCCTAGGAAAAGTATACGGTTGCCGCCGTGCAGGATTCAATCGAAAGAAACTCCGTCTTGACCGATGCCGATGTTGACAAAACTGTATTACCATAAATTTGTCCGAATTGCAATACAAAAACATATGGAAACAAACACGTTTCAGGCTATTACTAAGCAACACAAGGTTTTAAAACATTGGATTGGCTATAGTAAACTGTACAAAAAAAGACGAGGGTATGGTATTTTGCAAGGACGAAAGGGCGTATGAAAACATGGTCGAAAAACGAGCAAGTTCTCTTGCGCGTTTCTTTGGGGGTAGGCGTGAGTTTTCCTATCATTTATGCGCGGGGTACAAACAGTCAATTTCATCACGAATAATCAAAGCAACAAATTCCAATGGCCCAGAAAGTCTGGGATTTTTACATAGAAAAAGTACCCACGAATTGTATCATTTCGTGAGTACTTAGCTGGCTAAACCCTCACGAAGTGATACAAACGCGCGAATCGATGAGGGTGGGTGCAAAAGCGTTAGGGTGGGTGCAATCTACGTGCAAACGGCAAAAACTGGGTGTAATTCGAGTTTGGTTGATGCTTAAGAAGGTAAGAAGAAGGCTTCTGCTAATGGGTTGATTAGTTCCGCCTGCTTCAACGCAAAGGCAATCTGCTCCTCCGTGCAATTGCTTTTCTTCATTCTGTCTACCTTTTCCTTTTCTCCAGCTTATCATTTCTCTCTATTTGCGGACTACTTTTTATGGGACCAGGTCAGTTCTTTGCCCAAGATTGCGTCGAGATGGGTTATAAATTCACCGAGGATATGCCTGTCATCGTTGAGGACTTCGAGGTCGTCTACAGAATCTGAAGCAAACAAAAAACGGCACGCACGGAGTTTCCGGCGTGTCGTTTTACTTTGTTTAGATTAGGCGGTTTGTTTGCTGTGCTTACGCTCCCGCAGGAGCAGCGAGAGCTTGAGAATACCCGTGATCAGTAGGAGTGCTGCTCCCAGCTCGAGCGAAATCGCCTGTTCCGGGAGGGCTTGCAGCGCGTAGATCAGCGAAACACGATAGTGCAGCGGAACGCCGATGATCACAGTGAGCGGCAGCAGAAGATCAAACAGGATCATCAGACCGATCCGCAAGCCGCGCCGCCAGCCGCCCGCGCGGATGCCCGCGAGGAACCGCCGCGTGAAGGCGAGGCGCAGCAGCGCAAAGAGCACGAACAAGCCGCCTGCGATCAGCACCGACCAACCGTTGGAGCTGATTCCGACGGGCTGCGCCTTTGGCGCGACACGTCCGGCTAGCAGCAGCGTGATGCCTTGCGAGATGGTCGAGGCATCGACCACTGGGTTGAAGAAGTCGCCCATTACGTTTGAGAGTACGATCACGCCGTAGCGGGAGCTTTGGCTGACCACGAAGTCCGTGCGATAGTTCATGGTCGCGCCGCCGTGGCCGTAGTAGCCAAGCGCGACGGCCGCTGGCTTCCAGTAGACGTCATAAAACGGTTCTCCCGCGGCGATCGGGCGGAGCGGGTCGGCGTGCATGAGTTCGTTGATGGGCACCAGCGACTTGTTGCCATAGTAGCCGTTGGTGAGGTAGAGCGACATGAACTTCGCCATGTCGTTTGCCGACGAAATCAGGAATCCGTGCGCAAGGTTGCCGTCGGGAAAGGGAATGTGCGTTTGCAGCGGGTAGCCGTAGACAATGCGATGCCCCTCCGCGAGCCCGTCCGCCTGCGCCGCCGGTTCGTTGGTGAAGCTGTGTTTCATGTCGAGCGGGTCGAAGATGTTTGTCTGGATATAGTCCGCGTACGGCATACCGGAGGCGGTCTGGATGATCTGACCGAGTACGAGGTAGTTGAGGTTGGAATATTCCTCACTCTCGCCCACAGGGCGATCCATCACGACGTTGTCCATCATGCGCACGAGCTCTTCCTGCGTATACGTATCACCCATGTAGCGCCCGTTTCCGGACGCGGTGGAAAAGCCGCTTGTGTGGTTCACGAGGTCGAGAACAGTGATTTGGTCGGACTGCACCTTATCCGCCGTCGTAAACCACGGCAGGTAATCGATCACCTTCGCATTGTATTGGAGCTTACCCTGATTGACCAGTTGGCGTACCGCAAGCGCGGTGAACGCCTTTGAGATGGAACCGAGAATGAACGGCGTGTCCGCGGTGACTGCTTCGCCTCCGTCGCGCGCGAGACCGTAGCCCGCGCTGTAGACCAGCTGATCGCCGCGCACGATCGCGATGGACAGCCCGGGTATCTTTCCCCGCGCCATCTCGCGCTGGACGTATTCGTCGATCTTCTCCTGCGTGTCTTCGAGCAGGGGCGTGCCTTCCTCTGCGCGCGCTGTGGCGGGAAGAAGCGTAAAAAGCAGCACGAGGCAGAGGAGCAGAACAAGCGTTTTTTTCATCGGTGCCTCCTTTGGCAAAATACGCGGATATCCGGCATATCGCAACTTTGTTCAACAGTATATTTCGTGGCTCGCGCTGCGTCAACAGCGCAAGAAACAATCTTATAAAAACAAACGCCGCCCGGTTTGGCGACGTTGTAAAAGAGCGAATGTTACGGTTCTTGCGGCGTGGTTTAGGGCTGCGCCTTCCCTGTCTTCGCTAGAAACTCACCCGACGCAATCGCACGAAACGTGAGGGGGGGGCAAAACTAATTCTATGCAAAGGCACGTATACTTATCACGCCGGAAATTATTGGATAGCCGGACAACTGGAAGTCTCTGCGCTGTTTTATATGGAGGTATAAGCGCCATCCACAATCGTATCGCTGCCGGAGGTGTAGCCGGACTGAGCGGAGGCGAGATAGAGCACCGCGGGAATCAGCTCCTCCGGCTCGCCCATGCGATGCATGGGGATCAGCGGCATCCAGGCATCCTTGAGCTCCTGCGGGGTGTCAACTGACATCGGCGTCGCGATATAACCGGGGCTCAAACTGTTGACGCGGATTCCGAATTTCGCCCACTCCGCCGCGAGTGAACGCGTCATGTGAATGACCGCAGCTTTTGAGGCGTTGTAAGAACACTGCCACTGCGGAACGTTGACGATCGAGCCAGACATCGACGCCATGTTGATGATGTTGCCGCGGATGCCGCGCTCTATCATGATGCGCCCTGCCGCGCGGGCAACGATAAATTCACCTGTGAGATTTACGTCGATGACCTCGCGGAATTCCGCGATCGTCGCCTCCAGCGTGGTCTGGTGCATGCAGATGCCCGCGTTGTTGAACACGATATCGATGGAGCCCGAGCGACGAAGAATCTCCGCCATCGCATGGTCAACGCTGGCTTCCTGCGTGACATCCGTCGCGATATAATAGGCCTTTCCGCCGTCCTCGGCGATGAGGCTAAGGGTTTCCTCTGCGCCGGAGCGGGAAAGAACGACGACCTCCGCGCCCGCTTTCGCGAGTCCGCGGGCAATCACCTGCCCGATGCCTCTGCCGCCGCCGGTTACGATTGCGACTTTGCCCTTTAGGCCAAACATGGTATCCAGATAAGACATAGTGTTATCCTTTCGTACTATTTCGTTATTATGTTTTGTTTGGGATTACAAGGACGCGATGCAAACCACGCTCTTGACAATTTCAGCTTTGTTCTTCGCGCTCGCGTCCATCGCGTTTTGAATATCCTCAAAGTCGAACAGATTCGTAACGATGCCCTTGAGGTTGATCTTGCCTGCTGCGACGGCTTCGATGGCGATGGGGTAAACGTGCCGGTAACGGAACACGGTTTTGAATGTCAGCTCTTTGTCGATCGCGAGGCTGACAGGCAGGTTCATCATGCCACTTTTGCCGTAACCGACGAGCACAACAACAGCACCTTTCTTCGAAAGATGAATCGCTTGGTTTGTTGTTATCTCTGTCCCGGCGGTTTCAATGGTTAGATCTGCACCACGACCGGAAGTGTATTTCATGATTTCCTGAACGGTGTCCGTCTGCGCTGCGTTGACGATAAAATCCGCGCCAAGCTCCAGCGCCTTTTCAAGGCGCTTTTGCATGATGTCGACGACGATCACGCGGGACACGCCCGTGGCTTTGAGTGCCATCAACGAGACGAGCCCGATGCAGCCCGCGCCGAGCACGACGGCGGTCTGTCCCGCTTGTGCGCCGCCCTGAAGCGCGGCATGGAAGCCGACAGCAAGTGGTTCGATCAACGCGCCTTCGAGCGTATCGACCGAGTTCGGCAGCTTGTAGCAAAGTTCTGCCGGATGCGCGACGTATTCCTGAAACACACCGTCGACAGGCGGGGTTGCAAAGAAGACCACGTTCGGGCAGAGATTGTAGCGGCCAGTCTTACAAAACTCGCAATGGCCGCAGGTCATGCCGGGTTCCAGAGACACGCGGTCTCCGATAGTAAGATGCTTGACCGCAGAGCCGACTTCCACGACGGTTCCGGCGGATTCGTGTCCGAGTACGAAAGGAGGCTTGACGATATAATTACCGATTCTGCCCGTTTCATAGTAATGCAGGTCTGAGCCGCATATCCCGACGTGTTCCACTCGAACCAGTACTTCGTGTTCCCGCACGGAAGGGATATTGCGCGTTACGTAACCCATTTCTCCAATGCCGTTCATCACGGCAACCTTCATTTGACCCTGCATTCGGGCGCCTCCTTTTATTTCAGGCGCTTCACACTTTCCCTGATCATGAGGTCTCCGTATACCTCAATCTTCATGGAACACTTGTCTTCCGCCTGTATTTTTTCTATCAAACGCTTGATCGCGGCTTTCGCGATCTCGTCGTTGTAGATTCGAACCGATGTCAAAGGGGGATCCATCATGCGCGAGACGGGCATGTCATCAAAGCCGATGATGGAAACATCCTGCGGTACGCTGATCTTGAGCGCCTTGAGAGCCTTGAGCGCGCCGATGGCGAGCAGATCGTTACCCGCGATGAGCAGCGTGGGCAGGGCGGGGGATTGCTCAAGTAGGGTGCGCATATCCTCATATGCCATGTCGGCGGTGCAACGCAGCGGGAAAACCTGGGCCGGATCGACCTCAAGCCCCAGCTCCTGCATCGTATCCAGATATGCCTTGAACCGCTCGTCAAAGTTCGCGGTATACACCGTGCTCTTGAGATAACCGATCTTGCGGTGACCCATGGAATAGGCGTATTTAACGCTGCTGCGCACTGCCTCGCGATTGTTGATGATTACGGTGTTTAGGTGCTCGTCTGGATAGTGGCTGTCCAGCACCACGAGGGGCTTATTGCACCGCTTGTAAGCGTTCAGATCTTCCACTGTCATCTCCGAGGCGAGCAACAGAATTCCGCTAACCGTGGGTTCACAACAGCGCGAAATATGTTCCACTAGGCTGTCGGTTTCGTTATAATGAAGGATATTGATCGAATAATTCTGCGCGGATGCCTGATTCTGCACCGATTCCGTCAGAGTCAGAAAAAAGGGCGTATCAGCGATCACCAACCCATGCTTTTTATGGATTACAAACAGGATTTTTCCGAACGATCCGTGAAGAGCCTCCTGCTTTTTCGACTCTTTTTCCATCACTTCGCGAATAATTTCGTTGACGCTGTTTCTGGTTTGTTCGCTCACACCCGGCTTGTTGTTCCGCGCGAGCGAGACAGTCGCCGTCGATATACTCAGAATTTCTGCGATATCCTTGTTCTTGATCACGTTCGGTCTTCCTCCTGATTTGATCTTTGTTTCCTCTAGCGAATACTATATCATAAGCAGATCAAATAGAGAGAATTTTCTCAACAAGCGTTGCGTTCTATGCGCGCGGGAAGCCCTCGATCAACCGTGAAAAAATCTCCTCGCGGGTCGGATTTTGCGGATCCGGTGTGAGAAAGGGAATATACTTACAGGCCTCGAACAGCACGTGCGTTGCTTGTCCGTATCCTACAGAACAGTGGTGGATGTAAGGTCCTGTCACGAGCTTGTATTCCCATTGATTGAGGTTCTCGACCTCTACCCAGACATAGGTTCCGTGCGTGGCAGGGCCAGGAACAGCCTTGCCCTCGCCGAGAAAGAGCGAGTATTCACCGTGGTCACCGTCGAAACGGCAGATGGTCACGTCTCCATGTTTCAGTTCAAACTGGCCGATGCCGGGGCAGTGCGACGGCATCAGCACGTCGTTGCTCACGACGGCGAGATCCGCGTCTTTTGCGAGCGTCGCAGGGAAGTTACCGCAGTGCCAGAGTAGTTCCGCGTTCGGGTTTTCCGGATGGCGGATGGTCATATCCGCGAAGAAAGCGGTGCTATTCACGGCGGACTGCATCAAAATCGCGGAGATTGCCCCGTGGATGTCTGTTTCGCAGGCAACGGGGATGCCCTCTGCGGTCAACAGTCCGTTGGTGAAGCACGGCATCAGGCCAAACTCGTCCTGGAACGCATCCCAACATTGCAGGGCGACTGCGGAACAAAGGGATTTCTCGCAGAACAGTTGGATGGTGCATTTGAGTGCGGCAAGCCTACGCGTGACTTCCTCGTTCGTGGAGGGAATCATGCGATAGCGGTGGATGGTCTCCATCGACGCGTCCAATTCCGGCGAACCTTCCTCGAGAAGCCGTCGAAACGCCATGACTAGCTCGCTGAGGGTAAGGGTTACGACCTCGATGCCGAATTTCTCCAGCAGCTCGCCTTCGTTGCACATCACTGACCAGAACGCCTGGGGGCGCGGTGCGATTTGAAGAATCTTTAGTCCGCGGAATGCCTTGACCACCCGTGCGACTGAGAGAAACATCTGTATGCCACTGTCAAATTTCTTGTCGTCGACCCGGCAGCTCGTTAAATAGGTAAAGGGAACGTTCATGCGGCGGAGAACCTTGCCCGCCGCAAACAGTCCGCACTGCGCGTCCCGCGTGCGCGCCAGTATCGGATCAGGCATCTCGTCCTGCGGTGCCCAGAGGAGCACGGGTTTCCCGAGCGCTTTTGCAACACGCGCTTCGGCAAATTCTGTGCCGAAATTGCAGTGCGCAAAGAAGACCGCATCGACCTCCGCTCTGCGGAAGCGTTTGATGGCTAGCTCAGCGCTTTCTTCGTCCATCAGAAGCCCTTGCTCGTTAATGCCTTCGAGATCGATGATATCCGCATCCATCTGCAAAATGCGTTCGTGAACGAGTTTCTTATATTGAAGCGCTGCTTGCGTGGAGAATCCGCCTCTTCGGGTCGGGGCATATCCGATCTTGATCCGCTTCGTCATTGTTACCGCCTCGTCTGTCCGTCGCGTCGTTATTTACCGTATCTGCCACCCGGCAGTGCGGCGTTTAAACGACGTTTAATTATGTTCATGATAATACTAAACATATTTAAACATGTCAATAGGAATATTTAATTTATTGAATTCAATTTCGCATATATTAAGTAATTATAGTGAAAACGCACCAATATTTTCAAAAAACGGCAAATACTGAGCAATAATGTATAAATAATGTTTAGAATATATTGACAAAGATTTAAATCGTGAATATACTTTGATTCATCATTTCGCGATGGGAGGAGTACATATCATGGAAAAGCAAGTCAAATGGTATCACTTGACCGGTACGAGAAACCGGTTGACATGGGCGGCACTGATTCTGATCAGCTTCGTAGCGACGATGGGCTCCGCAATCGAAAACTCCTGGTTCAACACGTTTGTATTTGACAACATAACACCTCAACCGCAGGCGGTGGCCTGGATGGTCTCCGGTAGCGCGATCACCGCGGCGCTCGCCGCAATCATATTCGGCGCAATCAGCGACCGTTACCACGGGCGCATGGGACGAAGAAAGATCTTTATTCTGGTGGGTCTCCCGATCGCGGGTTTGTTCACGATTCTCTTTCCGCTCGGGGCATTGATGAAATCTGCAGAGCTGGCTGTTGCGTTCGTCGTCACGGCGGATTGCCTAATGATGGTCGGTTTCGGCGCGGCGTATGACGGCGTGCTCTCGGGTTATATAACAGATATTACAACGGTCAACAACCGCGGGCGCGTGCAGAGCATCCTTCAGATTGTCGGCGGCGTCGGCACGCTGGTCACTAGCGTGATCGCGGGCATCACGATCGACAAATTCGGCTATCAGGCGCTGTTCACCTGCATCGGCGTCGCGATGATTCTCGTCGGTATCAGTGGCGGCCTGATGCTCCAGGATCAGCCGCTCGCGGCGACTCCGGAAGACGCAAACCGGAAATCGCTCGCCGCGGAAATTCTCGAGAATTTCCGTTGGAAGAACATCATGGCAAACAAGAACCTGTTCGCGCTGCTGATCGCGGTGCTGATCTGGGGCTGCGGCTGGTATGCCGCAACACCGTATATGCTGGTCTACGCGATGCGTTATCTAGGCTTCTCTGCTTCACAACTGGGTCTTGCGCAGGCGGTTCCGCTGATCGCGGGCATGCTGCTAGCGATTCCCGCGGGTAGCCTGAGCGACAAATGGGGCAGAAAGAAGACTTCGATTCTGCTTCTGATCATCATGACGATCAGTCCCGCGATCTTCGCGCTGGTTAAACCAGGCGCAAGCATTGTGACGCTTATCATCACCCTGATTCTATTGATGGCGCCGATGACGGCGTGGTACATCAACTACAAATCTTGGGCGCGCGATCTCTTCCCCGAAGGGAAGAAGGCGCAATTTGCGGGACTCACCGTTGTGTTTGTCATCACGCTGCCGATGATTATCGGTTCCAATATCGGTTCGTTTGTCATTTCGAAATTCGGCATGCCGGTTGTTATCAACGGCGAAGCAGGGTTTATCCCGACGCCGGTGCTGTTCTATGTGACCGCTGCCATCACGATACTTTCGATCATCCCGATTTTCTTTATCAAGCAGAGTAAAGTACCTACGCTTTCGAAGGCGGAAGCCGAGTAAAGCTTCGGTCGATTCCAGATGTGGTTCGAATTCGCCTTACGTTTGAACCATAATGCTCCAACTCGGGATGCGTCGATATTGGAGCTATGCGCCCGGAATATCCCATAAACGGCGGCGCATCCCGGCTACCCCCCTTTCAACGAGAGTTTTCAAATAAACAGAGAAATGAAATCCCAAAAGCAGAACCGAATTGGGTATGATGGAAAATACCGGCATGGTTGCTGCGGGGACATGCAATGAGGAGGACTTATGAAAACACTTCGCATCGATAAACAGTGGACCGTTTTGCAGGATGTTGCAGACCGGGGAGAACGAAACTTCATGTATCTGCCGAACTGGATCAATGCCATGGCGCCGTTTGAGGCGTTTTCCGAATGGCAGCAGATCGATCGGCTGACGCACCTGCAACTGCTGTTTGCGAAAAACCCGTATTTCGGCAGAGAACTGCGCTCATTCAACACAGCTCCCTGGTGGTATAAAAACGAATTCGCGGTTTCGGAAGATATGCGCGACAACTGCGCCGCACTGCGTTTTGAGGGTGTGGACTATTACTGCAAGGTATGGCTCAACGGCGCGTACCTCGGCGAGCATGAGGGGTATTTTGCCCCATTTGAGTTTGAGGTGGCGCATTTACTCAAATACGGCGAGGTAAACACGCTCGTCGTCAAGGTATGGTCGCCGTTCGATCAAAACGGTTTGTCTTGCCAGTGCGACGGCATGGAATTCCGGATGAACGTCCACGAGATGATGAAGGGTACCTATGACCACGCGGATGGATTTTTCCAGCGCGACGTCAACCCCGTCGGCATCTGGCGTGATGTGACATTAAGCTTCCACGGCGGCGTGCGCGTTTCGGAGAACCCGACTATCACGACGCAGATCGCTGCCGGTTTGCTACGTGTAGGCGTAACCGTTTCGGTGCCCGTCTCCGCGGCAAACGATGCAAACGTGACGCTCCGCTGCACGTTGATTGACGAGAGTACGGGTCTCGCCATCGCTTCGACGGAGACTGCGGGCGCGGTCATCGGCGGTCAGGCGGAGCTCGTGTGCCGCACAGAAATCGAGAACCCGAAGTTCTGGCAAACCTGGGATCGCGGTGAACAGAACCTCTATTCCGCGCGTATGGAACTTTTTGTTGACGGCGCCTGCGTGCAGACGCTCTCACGCCGATTCGGCGTACGGACAATCGAACTGCGGCGCACCAAAGAAGAGACGACGTTTGTGCTCAACGGCAAGGATTTCTATCTACGCGGCGCGTCCTATTTTCCGGAAGTGTACATCTCCAAGATGGACCGCGCGCACTATCTGCGCGACCTGACCGCGATGAAAAACGCGGGCTGCAACGCGGTGCGTATCCACGTGCATGTCGCAAAGCCGGAACTGTACGATCTATGTGACGAGCTGGGCCTAGCCGTGATTCAGGATTCCGATCTGAATTGGATTCATCCGGATACAGAATCTTTCCAAGATCGTGCGGTGAAAATCTTCGGCGATATGGTCAAGATGCTGCGCAACCACACCTCGATCATCTGCTGGATCTGCATGAACGAGCCGGACATCTGGAATCTCGCGATTGAGGCGGGGATGATGAAGGAAATCAACCCGATGCCGACATCCATGATGCATGAGATCCCCGGGCCGCAGCTCGTCGAAGCCATCAAACAGCTCGACCCGACGAGGCCGTATATCAAAGGCTCGCGCTATGAGAACGACATCGAGAGCGGAGACAGCCACAACTACACGGGCTCGCTCTACGGTGAGCATTCGCACTATACCGATATCTATGAAACGCGCGAGAAGCTCAACACGGAGTTCGGCATTGATGCACCGCCTGCCGCAGAGAACCTGATGGTGATACCGGAGATCTATCAGCGCCTCAAGAAGCTTGTCGACAGCGCGGGTGAGATCGAGTCGATTCAGTACTATCAGTACCGGCTCACGAAGTACTTTATCGAGCATTACCGGATTACGAAATACAATCCCTGCTCGGGCTATTTCCAGTTCCTGTTTACGGATATCTGCCCGCAGAGCTTCTACGGCGTGTACGATTTCTGGGGCATGCCGAAGCAGAGCCTGCGAGCGTTTGAAGAGAGCAGCCAGCCCGTCGGCGTGTTCATGGAGCTCAAGGATAAACCCGTCGCACTCTGGGTTGTCAACGATACGCTTGCTTCCTATCCCGACAGCACGGTCGAGTGGATTGTCTCGGATCAGAGCGGACGAAAGTTGCTCGGCGGCAGACAGGCGGTCGATGTCGCGGAAGATTGTGCGATTCGTATTTGCGACTTCGCATTTGAACCGGATCAGGACATCGTCTATCAGGTCAGCCTGTTTGTTTACGATCACGCGGGCAAAATACTGACGCGGAACACCTACGACAACGCGTTCAACCATCCTGCACATCCCAACGGCCATCCCGGCAACATCAGCCACGAGTTCGGAATGCGGACATTCACCGTATAGTATCTCCTGAAGAACAAACCAAGAAAGCCGAAACAGACGTCCGCAAGGACGGTTTGTTTCGCGCACGAAAAACCGGAAGTGAAATAAGAGAGAGGAAGTAATTGATATGGAGACGACGAAACGCGAGGCGATCAAAATAAGAGAGATGGTTGGGTATGCGTTCGGCAATATGGCGCAAAATATCATATACCTGATGATATCGGTATACCTTCTGTACTTCTATACTGACGTATTCGGCATTACCGCGGCGGCAGCGGGAACCCTGTTTCTGGTGGCGCGCATATTTGACGGACTGAACGACCCGATCATGGGGTTCATCGCGGACCGCACCAAGTCGAAGATGGGCAGGTTTCGCCCGTATATCCTGTTTGGCATGATTCCGCTTGCAGCTGCGACCGTATTGCTGTTCTCCGCGCCTGATCTGAGCGATACCGGCAAGCTCATCTACGCCTACATCACCTATTTTTTACAGGGTATTTTTTTCACCATCGTACTGATTCCGTATTTCGCGATGCCAGCGGCGATGACGCAGGATTCCAAGGAGCGCTCCAAGATCTCCGTGCTCAACATTCTGCTTTCAACGATCGCGGCCATTCTGGTTTCGGTTGTCGTCAAGCCCATCGTTGCGCTCTTCCCGACCGAGAAGATGGGATATCAAATGACCACAATTTTTTTCATGGTGATCTCGATCATCGCTTTCTACGTGTGCTTCCGAAGCACCAAAGAGCGGATCATGCCGCGCAGCAACCAGAAGAACTCCTTCCGGGACTCGTACAAAGTCATTCTGAAGAACGCTCCACTGCTGCTGATCTCGATCAGCTATATCTTCTTCAGCATACAGTACACGATGCGCATGCAGGCTGTGACCTATTATGCAAAGTACAACCTCGGTAACGATGCGCTCACGCCGATCATTCTCGGTGTTGCGATTCTCTTCAGCCTCACGGGCACCGCGCTCTCGCTGCCGATGATGAACAAATTCGGCAAGAAGGCTACTTACCTGATCGGCGCAGGCGTCGGGGCCGTGCTGAATTTCGCGCTCTATTTTGTCCCGCCGGACAACTTCACGCTGCTACTGGTGCTGTTGGGGCTCGGGCAGATGGCGCTCGCTACGCCGCTTTCGGCAACGTGGTCCATGGCGCCGGACGCGGTGGATTACGGCGAGTGGAAGATGGGCATCCGTGCCGAGGGCGTTTCGTTTGGCGCGTTCAGCTTCGTGCAGAAACTTGCCAGCGCGCTTGCGGGGTCTCTTGCGGGTGTTATTATGACGGTTGCGGGTTATGTTGCCAATGCTGAGCAGACGCCGCAAGCGCTTAACGGCATTCTGCACATGCTCTCGACAATTCCCGCAGTATGTTGTGTCATCTGTTTTGTGATCATGCTGTTTTATCAGCTGAACACGAAGAAGATGAACGAGATCGTCACCGTGCTCGCGACCAATTCGACAGAAGCGTAACACAAGGAATAGGCAAGCAAAGACTGGCTGTCGCGGGTACCGTCTCCGGTGCCCCGGCAGCCAGATGTCTATCAAACAGCAGAAAATGAACGTAAAGGATTTAGAAGGTATGATGAAACATCAGATCACAGGACTCGGTGAACTTTTGATCGACTTTACCGAAAGCGGCGTCTCCGACTCCGGCATGCAGCTCTTTGAGCAAAACCCGGGCGGGGCGGTGGCGAATGTGCTCGCCGCGGCAACCCGACTGGGTTGCAACACGGCGTTTATCGGCAAGGTCGGAAACGACATGCACGGGCAGTTTCTCAAGCAGACGCTGGATCAGGCAGGAATCGACACAAGTGGCCTCGTGCTGTCAGACGTGTTCTTCACCACGCTCGCGTTTGTAGCGCTCTCCGCGTCCGGCGAGCGGACATTCTCCTTTGCCAGAAAACCCGGCGCTGACACACAGCTCGCGGTCAAGGAGGTCGACGAATCCCTGCTGAAATCGACCGAAGTGTTCCATGTCGGTTCGCTTTCGCTGACGGACGAGCCCGCAAGAAGCGCGACACACCACGCGGTCAAGACCGCGAAGGCGGCAGGAGCCTTGATCTCCTATGACCCGAACTATCGCGCTTCGCTCTGGCCGGATGTTGAGACGGCGAAAGCGCGCATGCGCGAACTACTGTTATATGCGGACGTCATGAAGCTCTCCGACGAGGAGACATCACTTCTGACGGATCAGCTGGAGCCGGAAATGGCAGCCGCAGAGCTGAACGCGATGGGCATCTCCTGTGTCGCGGTAACGCTCGGTAAAAGCGGTGCGCTTGTCAGTGTGGGCGGGCAAAGCAAAGTGATTTCCGGATACCCGCCGAAAGCGCTGGATACAACTGGTGCTGGCGACGCATTCTGGGGAGGGTTTTTGTATCGGATGCTTACAATCAAGAAGTGGCATGATCGCTTCTCACTACAGGAGGCGGCAGATTGCACGGATTGGGGCAATGCGGTCGCGACCTGCTGCGTTCAAAAGCGCGGCGCGATTCCTGCTATGCCATCGCAGGAGGACGTAATCCGTTTGATGCGGACGTATCATGGCCAATAGCCATGATTCTCGAATGCATTTGCAGGCACGAAATCTACGATCTTTCATCAGTATACATTAGCCATTTTGCAGGAAAATTATTCTCGTAAATTCTGAAAGAATGGTACTCATAGAAGGTCATACCATATTTAAATAGAAAACAAAAATGCCGTTCATCAGCGGCATTTGCTTTTCCAACTATTTAAATCGGTAGTAGCTTGACCGCTCAGAAGCATTGTCAATAAATCGCGGTTTTTCGCATGAGTTGAGCTCCTTCTGATGATTAACTTCCTGCGTGATTGCTCAACTGACTTCATGAAACGGTCCACAGCAATGAATAAAAAACTGCGTTTTAGCATAGAGTTTTCATTTTTTCCTCTCGAATTACTTAGTTTCTTTGGGGTGAACTCCGAAGGTTCATTCCGTGTGTATTTTATTGTATGAAGCAACTCAGCAGAACAAACTATGGAAGCATGCTCATCGTGCTTTGTTTTTGTTTGAGCGACTAAACGACAACCAAAACGCAACACACAGGCATAACATTTAGATCTAGCATGTAGTCTTGTAATATGGCTTCAGAATGATGCTGGCCAATCTCAGAAGCCCTCGGAATTAGAACGAATGCGGTTTTGCAAGCAACAGAGAATCTCTCGTATTTATAGGCTGTAAGATCAGTTGTCGCGGGTTTCTTCTCTCAAGACGATGCTTCGCCCGGTAAAAGCAAAGCAAATCAGTAAAACTCCGGTCACCCAACCACCGATGCTGAAAGTCTGTGGGCCGTAGAAGGCAATCGCTGCGCCGAAGGCGATCAAAAGGCCTGCGAGTACACCAAAGAGCTTCATACCGTACAGCGTGATGAACGGCAGATAGTGGGAGCCAACGACCACCATCGCTGCGGGAAAGAACCATTCCGCGCGGTAAAGCGTCACCACACCGACGAGCAGGAAGTTGATCGGTACGAGAAATGCGACCTGCGAACCGAGCTTCCACAGCCCGTTTTCGGGGCTGACTTTTCCCGGGCGTCCCATCAGGCGCACAACGAGCTGCGTTAGCGGGAAGATGCCCATGCTTCCAAAGAAAAGCGCCGCCATACCAGCGGATGGTTTTAGAAACAAACCGAGTGCAGCCGCGATTAGCCAGATGATGCCGGAAACCAGTTGTCCGGCGAACCCCCCAAGAAAGGCGGAACGCATTTCGCGTTGGCAATTCGTCAAATTCATGAAGTAATCTCCTTTTGTTCCTAGTTTCGTTTAGGGAACATTTTGTCATAACAGATCGAAATCAGTTTAACAGGATTTCTGGTTGTGATGTTTGAATATTAACACTACAACACGGTAACGTCCTCTACAATCTCCTTCAACGTCTGCGCGAAGCGTGCAGCAGGTGCGCCGTCGATGATGTCGTGGTTGATGCTGACGGTCACGCACAGATACTGCCGCTCCTCGAGCTGCCCGCGAATCAGTGCGGGTCTGCGGACGATGCCGCCGAGTGTGATCTGCAGCGTGGCGTTGGAGACGGGGATGCCCCAACCGCCGCCCTGCCCGAACATGCCGACGGAGGACATCGAAACAGTGCCGTTCATCTGCTTGAGGAGCGCGGGTTTACGAAAGAGCGAGCGTAGTACGGCGCGGCGCAGAAACCCCGGCAAGCACACAAACCAATCGATTGCGCGTTTCTCTCCGCTCCCGGTCGGGTTTTGCTGAAACGCGCGGATTTCCGCGTGGAGTTCGGCGGGCGTTTTGCGGTTGACGGCGCGCAGGATATGCGGAAGTATGATTGTTTGTCCGTCCTGCTCAACCTCAAACATGGTGTTGACGTCCACGTCGTCGAAGATGAAAAGATTGTTTCGCCCGTCGAGACACGCCTGCATCTGTTTGTGCCGCTCAACCGCGCTGCCGACGCAGGCAATCATATAGGCGCTCAGCGAAAGCCCTTCGCCGAAAGATGCGCGGTGTTTGCGGATTGCCTGCCGCGCGGCTGTGATATCCATTTCATAGAGTCCGTGAACAATGTGTTTTTCTCTGCCGAGCCGCCCCCCGTCCGCCATCAGGCGGCGGATGCGCGGGTACGGCTCTGTGGTTGCGTTCTGATACTTCATACGCTTCTGCCCCAATGCTCTTGTATGTATGTTACCGCGCAGGTAAGCCCGTCTACTGCTCGAATGGCGCGGCTGATGCGTTCAGCGTTCTGCCGAATGGCAGGATCGTTCGCCGCACGATAGATAGCGCTCGCAAGGCGATTTGAGGTCATTCTTCGTGCGGGAATATGTGCAGGACCAGCGCCAAGCGCTTGCACGCGCTTGCCCCAAAACTCCTGATCGACGATAAAAGGGACTACAACACTTGGTTTTCCCGCGCGCAGTGCCTCCGCGGTCGTACCCGCGCCGCCGTGATGCACGATTACGGACATGCGCGGAAACAGCCAGTCGTGCGGCGCGCTCTTGAGGACGAACACCCGATCCGATGAGGCTAGGCCGCCGATTCCACCCCAGCCGGTTGCGAGCACGGCTCTCTGTCCGCTGACGGAGAGGGCTTCTAGAACGATTTTCGCCATGCGTTCGGGGTCTTTCGCCGTCATGCTGCCAAAGCCGATGTAGACTGGAGGTTCGCCCTGTTCCAGAAACGCGACAAGGTCTTCCGGCGGCTGCCAGCCGGAACGTTCCTGCTCAAACCAGTAACCGGTGGTAATCGCGTTCTCCGGCCAGTCCATTGGACGTGGAATCACCTCTTTGCTATATGCCCCAAGCAGCGGAAATGAACACAACGTGCGCAAAAACTCGTCTCGGTTGGTCGGCGGTAGGCCAAATCTTGCTCGAAACTCGTTTAACGAGGGACGGTACCATTCAAAGATAACAGCGAGCATCACATTGCCCGAGAAGCGGTTGAGCAGCCGTCCCTGATTGCGCTGCACCGGCCAACCGGGCGCGGGAAAGTCACCGGTGGGCAGAACGGGCGTTGGTTCGACTAGCAGAAGCGGAATGCTGCAGAGTTCCGAAATGGTCGCGCCGATGGACGCAAATACGGCGAGTGTGATGAAGGCGTCCGTGTGTTCGCACGCCTCCAAAACGTCCTCGGAAAGTTGCAGCGCAATCTGCCCGATCATCTTTCGCATGAGCGAGATGTTCTTGAGGGGGTTGTTGCTGCCTGCTTTCATAAACTCTTTTCCGGTTTCGCTGCTCATGGTTTTCTGCACGTCCCCGCGCAACGGGAAGAATGGCACCACCGATGACTGCGCGAGCGCTGTGAAGTTCTCCGGCGCGGCAAACAGAACCTCAAAGCCGGACGACTGCAGTTGCTTTGCAAGTCGCAGGACGAACAGCACATCTCCTTGAGAACCGGCGGCAAACAGCGTGATACGCATTGTCAGCAGCTCCTTTCCGGATAAGAATCAGGAGTCCTCATCCAATCGTTTGAATATAGTCGCGAAGATTCGCGCGGTTGTTCAGCATCAGAATCTCTGTGCGGCCAGACACCTTGCGGAACATCGTGCGGCGGTTGAGCCAAACGACGACGATCGCACACAGCAGAATAAAGAGATTGTCCCAGGGCTGCGCGTCCGGCCAGATGGGGTTGTTGAGCTGAAAATGGATCAGAGCAGGCAGGACAATGCTGCCGCCCGAGCGATTGAACAGCGCCGTGATGATCAGCGAGCTTGCGATGCCGCCGACCGCAAATGGCAAAAACGACCATGCGCTTTGCGGCGTGCCGCCGATGAGGAAGGAGGGGATGTGCCACGTCATCCAGATTACGCCGTGCAAGAGTCCCGCAACGAACGGGGTGTACTTCTTCTGCATGATTGGCAGTGCGATGCCGCACCAGCCAAACTCTTCCATCGGGCCAAGAAGCAGCGTTTGCAGCAGCGCGGGGAAGACCATATACCACGGCTGAAAAGGAAACGGCGTTGCAGCGGTGCCCTTAACGAACGCACCCAAGTACATTGCCGCGGGAATGACAAGAAGGATGAACGCCCACCACCAGCCGGATGTTCTTGCAAACGTTGCCCGGCGCAAGAACGCGCCGAGATTCCGGAAGCCATAGCGGGCGAGCACCACGATCAGACTCGCGATGAGCGGCGCGTAGACCGCCAGAATGAACAGGGGATTGCGCATGCTCACCTCGCCGAAGATCGCCGTGACGGCGTCGTATGCGACGAACAGGAGAATCGCGAGTCCCCAGGTCAGTCCGAAGGAAATCAGCAGGAATACCGTCAGCATTTTACGGTCGGACATCCGGTTGGGCGTTGCGGTTTCATTGTGTTCCATAATGCCTCCATATATTTTCATAGTTTCGAACGTTATTCGCGTGTGTTCAATTAAAAAATGCGTATTTACTAGATCTCCTCTGTTTCCCAGGGAATGCGTTTGACGGAGACGAGCACCAGATTCAAATCCCGAATCTTGTTTAACACACCGTGCAGCGCAGACTGGTCAGCCTGCGCCCGAAAGAGCAGCACTTCGCCAAACTCCAAATTTTGCATGTCCCAACCGTCAAACCACTCGGCCCACCCAGCATCAAGATGGTTCATAATTCGGATTTCATACCCGATTACGGTTTCCGATCGATTCTTTTGTTCCGGTCGCTCGTTTTGGCAGGATATTTCATTTTCTTCCGACATTTGGGTTGACCTCCGAATTCTGTCTCTTATGCTTTCATCTCATGCTTCTATTCTATCGATCACCCGGTTGGGTTAGCTTCTATCGAAAGATATGGTTATCGGGTTGTTTTCACGCCAAAACAAAAAAACCCGTTCGTGAAGAACGGGCCTATCTCGCGATTTCTTTTAATCGATCAGCTGCCGCTCTTTGGCAACCACGATCGCCTGCGTACGGCTGTGCACCTGCAGTTTGTCGAGGATAGAATGCACGTGAAACTTGACGGTACCTTCCGCAAGAAAGAGCTTTTCTGCGATGCGGCGGTTGGAATCGCCCGCTGCCATCAGGCGCAGCACATCCTTCTCGCGCGCGGTCAGCGCATCAAGTCCGACTTTCTCTGCTGTATACACTCCGGCCTTTTCAGACAGGGACGAAAATTGCGTAAGCAGTAGCTTAGCATAGGCCGCGCTGCCAGAACGTGTTTCGTGTAAATATTCTGCGAGCAGCGCGCGCATATCTTCACCCATGTCGAGAAACGTTCGCACGTATCCGCCCGGCTCCGCGGTGCGCAGGGATTCGTCCAGCACGTGGAGCGCTTCCTTTGTTTTTTTCTCGCGATGGAGCAATATGCCTTTCAACACCAGCACCTCTATCAGGATCGTCATGCGACCCGATGTACGCGTGCTGTCTTCCAGATAGGTCAACAGCTGCGTCGCATGCTGGATCAGATCCTCGGATGGTGCGTTTGCCGCGCGATCAACCCAGGAACGCGCAAGCAGCACAAGTTGAATTTCGCGGATCTCATCAAGCGGCTGCGCGTCACTCCAATCCGCCGGGAGAAAGCGTTTCGCGGTCGCTTCCCAAGCGCTCAAAGCGGACTGATTACCCTGCGCAAGCCATATGCGAACCAGCGAACGGTCGACGATCCGGTCTGCGACGCTCTGCGCGTCCGGGGTGACTAGGCCAAGCCTGCGTTCCTGATCCGCAATCGAAACGGACTCCGCGGCCTCATCGAGTTCGCCGCGCGCGAACAGCACGCGCGCAAGGAACGCGTTCGCAGTGGCAATATGGTTGTGTCCCGGCCACCAGCGCGTGTAGGACACGGCGTTTTGCGCATGCAGGAGAGCATCGTCCAGCCGATTCTGCTCCAGCAGGATTCCGCTGAGGTACGCTTCATCGCGGGAAAGATTGCCCTGATGTAAGTTTCCACGTTCGGCGGCGATGCGGATCGATTCTTCCAGTATCTCGACGGCACGGGTCAGATCGCCCAGCAGATATTTGGTGATCGCAAGATCGGTCCAGAAGTCCCGCAAGGTAATCTTTGCTTCGGTTGCCAAGCGGGTAGCCTCCAGAAAGTACGCGTGCGATTCCGTGAGTCTGCCTAAATTGCGGCAGGCAAAGCCAGCTACCCAACTCAACCAGGCGCTTTCCCGCGGCGCAAGGAGCGTCCCGCCGGTAAGCGCCGCCTCCGCGAGCGCCAATCCACGCGCGGACTTGCCGGACACGATGAAAAGCATACTGCGCAGCATCGCGGCGGATGCCCAGATGCGCACCGCTTCTTCGTTTGTCAGCTCTTGCGTTTCATGCGGTTCCGTTTTGCCGTATGTTGCGACAAATGTCTCGGCTGCACGCAGGAATGGCTCCATCTTGTCAAGCTGTCCTGCGTGCGCGAGCGCTTCGGCAACGCCGATGCACAGTGCGGGTCTTTGCTGAATCTGCCGCTGTGGTAAACCGTCAACCCATTTTAAAATTGTCGAAAGCAAGCCTTTTTCCAGAAAACGCTGCAGGTTTTGTTCGACAAGCTGCGTGGTTAAATCCCAGTCCCGTGCTTGATTGGCATGATGAATCGCCTCGTTGATGAGTCCGTGTTCCGCGCACCAGTGAGAAGCCCGCTGGTGCAGCAACAAAACGGAATCGGACGTCAATTGCTTGAGTCGCGCGCGCAGCAGATCCGCAAACAGATGATGATAGCGAAACCAGATGCGCTCCTCATCCAGCCGGATAATGAATAGGTTGCTCTGTTCGAGATAATCCAGAATCTTCTGTGCATTCAGCGAATGATCAGGGAGAATCGCGTGGCACAACGGAGCGCAAAACCGCTCCAGAACAGAGGTGGAGATCAGAAAATCTGCCACTTCGGGCGATTGGCGGTTGAGAATCTCCTCCGTCAAAAAATCAAGTATATAGCGGTGACTGCCGGAGAACGACTCGATGAACTGATCGCGATCCGAATTCCCACGCTGCTGCTGATTTTGAAGTGCGATGGCTGCCATTTGTAAACCCGCAATCCAACCTTCTGTACGCTGATCCAGTTTCGCGATGTGTTCGTCCGTCAGCGGCAATTGCATGATGCTGTTGAATAATGTTGCCGCTTCCGAAATGGAAAACCGCAGATCCTCCGCTCGGAATTCGAGCAGTTGATTACGCGCGCGCATCCGTGCCAGGGGAAATGGCGGATCGGAGCGGGTGATAATCACCAGATGCAGCAGCTCCGGAAGGTGCTCAATGAGATAAGCGACAACCTCGTGAATTGCTTTCTTTGTGATGAACTGATAATCATCGAGGATCAGAATCACGGGGCTTTGCAGCGCGCAAAGCTGGTTGATGATCAGCGTGAGCACCGACGCTAGCGGAGGGGAAGGGAAGGAGTTGAGATAGGGATGCACGTTATCAAACAGGCCCGGCGAGATGCCTTCCATTGCTGTGATCAAATAACGGATCAGACGAATCGGGTCGTCGTCCTCTGTGTCGAGCGAGATCCATGCGTGCTTGAAAAAAGGATGTAGGGCATCTCGATCGGCAGGTGCCCGTTCGCGCTGCAGGGAAATCCAGGATGTCACAAGCGTCGTCTTACCATATCCCGCAGGCGCGCAGACAAGCGTAAGCGGGCGTGCCAAACAGTCGTCAAATCGAGCGAGGAGGTTTTCCCGCGCGACCAACGCCTGATGACTCGCCGGAACGAACAGCTTTGTGGAGAGCAGATGTAGTCCGATTTCGTCCATTCTTACCTTTCAATCGGCACTGAGATAGAGTCTGCTTAGAAGATGGGATGATGGCTTGCTGATCTGATTGTAATATCGAAACCAGTGTTGTGTCAATTTGAATTCGACCACCAGAATGCATCGAAAAGTGTCGAAAACTTTTGCGAAAAAATATCTTGACAACGTTAGGATGGCGACATATAAACTTAACGATGTTAAGGATGATCGAGAGGAGATCCTATGCCGAAAAACCATACCACCACGGCAATTTGCGCAATTCCCTGATCGAGGTCGGGATTTCTCTGATTCATACTGAGGGAGCCGTATATTCGCAAGACTCAGAACAAAAGGCTTCGCATACAGCTTTTACAGAGTACGCGATTTCATGGATACGCAAGGACTGCGTTCAATTCATCGCAAAAGACGCCAGCGATCCCTCACAGATAGCCGGAAAGCGCGCGGCGAAGGTTATGATAATCTGACCAGAGTTCATCAAATAGATACGCCTTTTCAGGTTCTCTCAAGCGATATCAGCTATATCCGTACGGGTGAAGGATTCGATTATCTGTGCCAGATAAAAGACGTGAAGAGCGGTATTATCCTTGTAGATAGTATGTCTGATCAAATAAAAGCAGAGTTTGTCATCAAAACGATTCAGAAAGTTTTACGATGCTGGGATCTCCCAATAGGCTACATTTTTCATAGCGACTGTGGAAGGCAGTTCACATCGGAGAATGTGATGAACTTACTGGTTACGAAAGGTCTTCGACAAAGCTTTTCACGTGTAGGCATGCCGGGCGATAACAGTTGGAGCGAAAGCTTCTTTGCAGACCTAAAAAGGAAACGGTTCATTGGAATCATTTTCGTACGCTAGACGAAGCCAGGCAAAAAATCTGTGTCTATATCGAAGGATTCTATAATACCAGAAGAGTGCAAAAACGGCTCGAGTACTTAAGTCCGATTCAGTGGCTCACACGCTGGAATCAGAGCCTTCAAAAATGTGTTGCTTAACAAACGGTCCGAAAATATGTTGCATTCCCTTAATGGAGGATATCCTATGAGCTACTATATTGACATGGTATCAGACGCAATTTTATTTATGGAGCAAAATTTGAGCCAACCTATTCAATTAAGTGGGATATGTGAATATGTTCACATGTCGGAGTTCCATTTTAATCGGTTATTCTCGGTTATAACAGGGATATCGCCGAAGAAGTATTTGATCAGAAGGCGCCTTACGCAAGCTGTTAGGGAATTGAGAGTAACAAATGAGCAAATCATCGATATTGCGATGAAATGGGGATTCAATTATTCAGAGGATTTCAACAGAACATTTAAGAAATATTTTTCAATGTCGCCATTTGAATACCGTAATGTGAAAGGCGGGATTCCTGAACTGACTCTTCAAGAACCAATCCAGCAGCTTTCATATCGGGAATTTGTGAATCGAAGAGGTAGGATCGAGTTAAAAGTGGTTTTTAAGACTTATGAGGAGATAAAACTTTGCGGGAATGCATTGGTTGTTTCAAAGGATCACAACCATTATTCTGTTCTGCAGGAAGAAGTCGGAAGATTCCTAAAGGAAACAGCGAACTTGGATTATGTAGATCGGACTTCTTTTTTTAGTTTGGTCAAATGTTTCGATGAAGATAAGAACCAGTTTGATGTTTTTTTAGGGAGACGAGTTGAAATCAACCAATCTACAGATAGAGAGTTTAGAATTACACCAAAAGGCTGGTACGCTTGTTTTAAATATGATGGAGAAATGCAATCGGTGTATGACGACTTCGAAAGGGATTTATATACGTGGGTTGTTCAGAAGGATATTCGATTGCGCAACATCGATGTGAATATGATTAGTCATTACGATGTAACTAGAGGCCAATCTGCAATAAACGAAATAAGAATTCCTATAGAGCCACCGACTTTAATGGAATGAAGCAAGAAATGTCAGGCGGATGAAGCGTTCTTTTTGTAAGATGGAGATACCGATTCGGAGGCAGACGCCAATATATAAGGAGCGCAAGATTATGAGCTTAGTCGCTGAAAACATCAAAATGGCAATTCGGAGTACTTTGAACTGGAATAAGCCCTTACAAAAGATCAGAGAAGACTTGAATCGATTCAGTGAAGGTATAATTGTAAATCAGGAAGTGATCGTTGAAGTTGAACACATAGATGGGATAACAGTCGAAATTATGACACCGGCAAGGGTTAAAACGGATGCAATATTACTCTATGTACATGGTGGAGGTTTTTGTTTAGGAATTTTTTAGCACTAATAGAGCATTTGTATCTCAGATAGCAGTTGATATGGGGATAAAAACTTACATGCTAGATTATAGATTGGCACCAGAGAACCCATATCCTGCGGCTCTCAACGACTTTGTCGGCTTGTACAAAAGCTTAGTTCTCGATAAGAGTAATAACAATAAAATTTTTATTATGGCGGATTCTTCTGGATGTGCACTGGCTTTATCGGGGTTACAGCAGTTGAAATCGAGTAATTTTGGCATGCCGCAGGCGTTGGGATTGATAACGCCTGTTGTTGACTTTGCCAAAACGGGTGAATCCTTTACGACGAATAAAGAGGCGGATCCTTATCAATTATCCGAAGAATACTCTATTGATCATCAATATTTGAAGGGCTTAGATACCACTAATCCTACAATATCTCCGTTATATGGAGATTTTAATGGATTTCCACCCATGCTTATTCATTCAGCAGGTTGTGATGTTTTTCAGTCTGATAGTGAAATGTTATTTGAGAAAGCAACAAGGCAAGGGGTTGCAATCCATTATAGGAATTGGCCCGAACTATGGCATAATTTTCATATGAGCAGAAGCATTCTGGATGAAGGTGTAGAGGCATTACAGGAGATTTACAATTTCTTTCAGTACGGATATGATGCATTCAAGACTCAGCTTTTAGTACAGCAACTTCAATTGACCTGCTCCCCCAAAGAGTAGTCCAGTCTGAATGAGAAAAAATCGATGTTTGAGGTGTCCCCCAAAGAGTAGTCCACTGTGAACGAGAAAAAATCGATGATCAGACGGCCTCGGAGCCCGTTTTTAGGGCAAATTCAGCCGGCGTTAGTTATGTTAGTGCGCTGTGCGGACGGGACTCGTTGTAGTCCCTTCGCCAGCGCTCTATTTTGTCTCTGGCGTCCTCCAGAGACATGAACCAGTTCAAATCGAACATACACCAAATGATTCGATCGAGCAATCTATTATCTGGAGGATAATAACCTATTATCAACGGTTTTGCTAATTGCAAATGTCCTATGACAACTACAAACTTATGGCCATAATATACCGAGATCGAGTGACAGGCTCCGACTCTGAGGGTCGAAGGTTCGAATCCTTTCGGGCACGCCTAAAAACCCCCTAATTAGGCGACTTTTTAGGGGGTTCGACTTTAGCTCGTTTTGGAGTTTGTGCGACAATCCGACAAAACCGATAAAAGCGTATTCGTGGTATGTAAAAAAAGACTTGCGAGAAGATGATCTCGCAGGTCGATTATGTTTTTGTCGAATTTTTGACGCACAAGGTGGACTTTTTGTCGTGAGATTATGAATTGCTAAAGTTTTGAGGGTTCGAGCCCCTCCAGCGTCCCAATGCCCTAGTTCGGTATGGGCATCCACGACGGTAGGGCGTTGCTCAATGCTAGGACCCTTGTGTAATAAAATATCTGATCAGGAAGAACAATAACGTAAACCCCGCAAGTGCGAGCGGAATACTCGATGGAAATGCGTATCCAAGCTTTCCTTTGTGCTTTCTAAGCAAAACGATATGCGCCGCAAGATTGCCGACACTGATCAGCACACTGTAAAACACAAGATAATAAGCCGCTTTCAAATCAAGTATGAGAAGAAAGAGTATCGCGAAATTGAGAAAAACCAATACAGAAGCGATTTTTAGGTATTTCCCTCTCGGGTTTTTTCCGCTTTCCAGAAGATATGCATTCAGAGCTATCTCTTCAAATATATGAATGACCTGCAAAAAAGAAACCAGAAGAACCGAAAGAATGATCGATAGATTACGCATACCTCAACCCCCCATCAATAAAAAACATGCTTATCAAAGTATGCCATAACTGGTTAAAAGAAGCCACTATCGTTGCTGAATCATTTTCCTGTATTGCGACGGGGTCATGCCGATATTCTTTCGGAACACCTGGCTGAAGTACTTCTCGTCTTTATAGCCGACTTTGCAAGAGACATCATAGATCTTTAACCGGACATCTGCGAGCAGTTGACAAGCTTTTTTGCTTCGGACTTTTTGGAGATAGTCGACAAAGTTGACGCCAAGCACCTGTTTGAATAGAATACTCACATAACCGGGCGTAATGAACACTTCGCTTGCGATCGACTCCAGGCTGATCTCATCTGCATATCTCTCGTCGATGAACTTCAAAATCATCTCCATGTAAGAGTTCACATTTTGTAAGCTGGCGAATTTTTGCGCGGATGACTCCAGAATATCGAGAATTTGTTTTTGCAACGCCGAAATCTTGTCGATTTCGGCGATTTTGTCCAGCGCCGAAAGGTCGGTTCCGAAGATCGGATCCGTGTCGACATTGTTCTCGACGCATGCGTGATACACCGAGAACACCAGCGCAAGCGACGCTTTTTTATATTGATCGCCGGTGGCATTGTTCGATTTGAGTGCATGCAAGAACGCGTCCAGCTGTTCGGCAATGCTTTCGCTTTGACCCGAAGCAATCATGCTCAGCAGAGCTCGCTCCGTATCAAGCGGGTAGAAGGTTTTGCGAATCGCGTAATTGCGGATCTCATCATATGTGACGATGGCGTTTGAGCCGGTAAAATACTGAAAATCAAGAGCGTCCAGCGCACGCTTGTAAGCCACCTGCAATTTTGCGGCCTCATAGTCTGATTCGCTCACGCCGATCGATAATGTGTGTTTCAGATGGTCAGCAACCTTGCTTTTCGCGTGATTAAGCGCCTTTGAAAAATGTAATTTTTGCGCTTCTGTTGCTGTATTGACAATCAGGATGAGGTCGCCGGAGAAACGAATGAGCTCTTTCTGGAGTATCGAATCAATTGAGACGGCAAAGAGCTCCATAATCGCAAGGAACAGAAGTTCGATCTCTGTGCTGTTTTTCTCGCGGCGCAATTCGGCGATGTTGTCGACGCGAATCACGGCGACGCTGATGTCTGTTGGCGATATGGCGATCTGATAATTGGAAAAGGTTTGGCTTAAATTGGAAGTGTCCATTTCGGGATTTTCGATGAGTTGAATCAGATAGCGTTCCTTTAATAGCGGGAGGCTTTCGCGATACTGCTGCATGAGCCGCTCTGTTCGCGCGGTGTTTTCCCGCTCGCTTTCGATCAGCGTTTTGATGTTTAAAACAGTTTCCAGAATTTTTTGCGGCGTACACGGTTTGAGCAGATAGTCGGATGCGCCATATTTTAATGCTTTCTGTGCGTAGGCAAAGTCGTCATAACCGCTGAGGATGATGGATTTTACCGCACTTCCGCGGTTATAGAGCGTCTCGATCACAGTAAGCCCATCGACAAGCGGCATACGGATATCGACGAGAATGATATCGGGGTTGGTCTGCTCGATGCGTTCCAGCACTTCCTTGCCGTTTCTTGCTTCCGCGCAGATTGTGATTCCGTTTGCTTCCCATGGAACTAGGCTTCGAATCCCCAAGCGCGTATCTTCTTCATCATCCGCGATCAATAGTCGAATCATGCGTTACCTCCTTGCTTTCGGCGATGGGTGTGAGCGGAATACGCAGGGTGATCGTAGTGCCGATGTTGATCTCGCTTTCGATTTTGAGATCGTATTGATCTTTGAACATGATCTTCAGCCGTTCGTTGACGTTTCCGACCGCATACGCGCTCGTTCCGGCGTTTCCGGTAGATACTTTCCACGCCTCAGAATCGAACAGGCGATCCATCGTCTCTGCGTTCATGCCAATGCCGTCGTCTCGGATGACAAATTTGATATGATCCTGATCAAACCCGCCCGTGATATAGACGGAACCGCCCGCTTCTTTTCCATCCAGCCCGTGTAAAATCGCGTTTTCTACAAAAGGCTGCAGCATCAGCTTGGGTATCATGCAGTTCATGATGGCATCATCGATCTGTATGGAATACTGGAGCTTTTCTTTCATGCGCATTTTTTGCAGCAGCAGATAGTGCGACAACATCTCGGCTTCGTTGGCTACCGACGTCAACCGCTCGCCGCGGTTAAGGCTCAAGCGGAACAACCGCGACAACGAGCAGACCATCTCGCTGATCTCCTGCTCATTGTTGAGCTGCGCTTTCCAAAAGATTGCGTCCAGCGTGTTGTAGAGGAAATGCGGGTTGATCTGCGCCTGCAAAGCATTCAGCTCCGCTTCCCGCTCGCGAATTTGCAGCACGTACACCTGATCGATCAGTTGTTTGATGTTCTTCACCATATTGTTATAGCCATCCGCGAGCTGCCCGATTTCATCGTGATACCGAAACGCTACGGACTCGTTGAAGTTACCCTGCTGGAATCGCTTCATCGACTTGAGCAGCGCGGTCAGCGGGGAAGCCAGATAGTTGAGGATCAACGTGATCAACGGCACGGAAAACGCGAGGCAAGCAAGCACAAGGACGATCGTAAAGCTGTTGATCGAGTTGATCTCTTTGATGAGGGAAACCATCGGAACCGCATAGAAGCTTTTCCAGCCGTTGGCCATCGTGGCATAGGAGATCAGATAGTCTGCTCTGCCGAGCGATCGAATCGTATATCCTTCGCGCTCGTTCAGCACACTCTGGTAAAATGTCTGCGCGTCTTCGCTGTTTGTAGAGAACACGGTTCCGGCCTGCGAGATGGCCGCGCCGGTCGCATCTAGAACCATGATCGCTTCGTCTGTCGCCTTGAGGTTGCTCTGGCAGAGGCTTCGCAGCGTTGACTCGTTGAAGCCGATTACGAGAAACCCGATGGGTTCATTGCTCGTGAAGTTTTTTACAATGCGGCACACGCCGACTTTTGCGTAGGTGCTTCTCTGGATAAAGATGTTATCACCCTTTGGCAGGTGGAACGACAGGGGAGAGCCATATAGCGCGAGCGCGTTTTGATATGGCTCCGTCTCTTGAATTTGGTCAAATCCTTTTGCGCCGATACTCATGTCGGTGAACTCGTAGTAGACGGGGTCGTCCTGTTCACTATAAAGGATGAAGAAGCTGATGTAGCTCTTGGATGCGATGATGTTCGTGACAAAGCTGAGCGATGAATTTGCGGTTAAGAACAGATCCTGCTGGGTCTGCATGCTTCCGGATCGATCGGAGAGTAGGGACTGCACATTTTTATCGATGCAGATGTTTGTAGAGATGTCGGTGATGTCCCTGAGCAGAAAATTGACTTGACTGTTGAGCTGGTTGTTGACGCTGATGTTTAATGCGCTGACTTTATTGATGATATTCTTTTTTGAGATGTTCAACGAGTACAACCCAAGCAAAGTGGCAATGATGGTTGTCACCAGACAAAAGAGAATTAGTATCTTGTATTTGATGCTCAGATTTGAGAAGAATCGCTTGATCAAATCCATTTTCCCTCCCCGACTTTGTAATTTGATTATAATTCATGCTACCCGAACAATAAAGAAATTCTCAACAAACAAGCAAACCTTTGTGAAATAACAAACGCTTTTTAAAATCTGTCGTCTTGTTGCACGCAAAGATACGTTGGTACAATGGCATCAACCCATCCGCGGATTAATCTAGAGCGAACCACAAACGAATTAGGAGGAACAAGTATGAAACGCAACCCGGTTCTCCGGATCCTTGGCGCGATGTTTGCGCTGCTCTTCGCCTTCAGTATGGCCTCCTGTGTGAAAGCCGAGCCTACGGCCGAACCACAAACCGAACCCGCGGCACAGGCGACCGAAGCGCCCGCGGCGGAAGCAACGGCGGCTCCCGTGACCATTCGGATGATGTCGGTTTATCCGGATCGCACCAGCGGCATCGGCCTGCTTGAGCAGACGATCATCGACAACTACATGGCATTAAATCCCAACGTTACCATCGAAGTGGAAGCGCTTGCCGATCAGGCCTATCCGGCTAAATTCAGAGCGTATCAGGCTTCCAATAACCTGCCCGACATCTTCTTTGTCTGGGGTTTTCCTGCACAGTTCATGCCCATCGCCGAAGGTGGATATGCTGCGGAACTGAATCCCGCGGATTTCGCCGATTATGGATTCTTCCCGGGCACGTTTGACGCTTATACCAGCGACGGAAAACTCTACGCCCTGCCGCAGAGCATTGACATCACCGTGCTCTACTACAACAAGAAGATCTTTGCAGACAACAACATCGCAGTCCCGACGAGTTATCAGGGCCTGATCGATGCATCCATCGCGCTCCGCGCCAAGGGAATCGCTCCCTGCGCACAAAACGGCAAGGAGAAATGGTGCCTATCGATCATCTATGATGATCTCGTTCTCAAGCGCACCGGAAGTCAGGCAGCCATGTATGACGCACTGACCATGAAGACCGATTTTGCGACCAACCCCGATTTCCTGCAGGCAGCCTATGATTTCAAACAACTCATGGATGTTGGCTTCTTCCAGGATTCGTTCACTTCTGCGGACTATGGCTCAGCCAGAAACCTCTTCGGCCAGGGCAAAGCCGCGATGTTCTATATGGGTTCCTGGGAAGGCAGCCTAGCAACCGATCCCAACTTCTCGGATGAATTCAAGGCAAACCTCGGCGTGATGGCATTCCCGTCGACCGAGGGTGGCAAAGGTTCCGCGTCGGACATCCTCGGCTGGAGCTCGGGCTTCTCTGTGAGCGCGAACTCTCCGGTGAAGGAAGCGGCAATCGAGTTCCTGAAATACTGGTATTTGCCGGAAAACCGCACAAAGATGTTCTGGGAGATGGGCCTCGGTCTGCCCGCACAGAATTATGAAGCGTTCACAACCGGCAACGAAAACGAGATTCAGAAGCAACTGACCCAGATGCTCTCCGGATCTACTTCGATCAGCATTTGTGCCTGGAACGACTATCTCACGCCGTCGTTCAAGACCGATATCGAAGGCATCACGCAGGAGCTGGCCGTTGGTATCAAGACGCCCGAGCAGTTCATTGAAGCAGCTGCGGAGCTTATCGCACAGAACCAGAACTAAGTATATTCGTGACAAAAACCACGAGGTGGCATCGTCACCTCGTGGTTTTTATCAGAAAGCAGGTATCAGAATGGATAGAATGCTCAGCAATAAGAAAATAATTTTATCTCTTGTGCTGCCGGGCTTCCTATTGTTTGTCTTCGCGGTGCTCGCGCCGATCTTACTCAGCGTTTACTACGGCATGACGGATTATACCGGTTTGGCAAAACCTAACTTCATCGGATTTGAGAATTTTAAAAACCTGATTGTAAACGACCCGACCTTTTGGAAATCCCTTCTGCATTCAATCGTACTTGGACTTCTGATCATCCTCCTTCAGAACCCTTTGTGCATCTTTCTAGCGATTCTGACGGACAAAATCGGCGGCAAACACGAGAAGATCATTCGCGCGCTGATGTTTGTGCCCTGCATCATCTCCATCGTCATTACATCCAAACTTTGGGTCAACATTTATAACCCGGACTATGGATTTTTGAATAAGCTGCTCGAGTTCGTCGGTCTTGGCGGGCTCAAGTCGGACTGGCTGGGAGATCCCAAACTCGCGTTGTACAGCGTGTTCTTCGTCATCATCTGGCAGGGCTTCGGCTGGGGATATCTGATCTACTATGCCGGGCTGAAAGGCATTCCGGAGGAGATTTACGAAGCCGCCCGCATCGACGGCGCAACGGGGCTGAAGCTCTACACACACATCACGCTGCCACTGCTGATGCCGGTGATCCGGGTTTGCAGCGTGCTGGTCATGATATCGGCTATGAAGCAGATGGAGACGATCATCATCATGACGGACGGCGGGCCGGGTAATGTCACGCAGTTTTTAGGAAACTATTTGTATCAAAGCGCGTTCCGCTCCTATGAATTTGGCTATGGCAACGCCACTTCGGTGCTCTTTGTGATTGCATGCCTGATCCTGACATTCTTGACGAACAGGCTGCTAAAAAGAGAAAGCTGGAAAGAATAACGTGGAGGCAATGAAATGAATTCAGCAAAAAGAATGAAGCGAAAGCGAACGGCACAACGCTCTTTTCTGCTCGTGATCCTCTACACGATTGCCGCTTTTCAGCTGTTTCCGCTGATCTGGCTGATCGATTATTCGCTCTGTAAAAGCGGGGATCTATTTGTTTCGGGCATTCTGCATATTCCCGACAAGCTGCAGTTTCAAAACTACGTGTCCGCATGGATCGACGGCAAGATTCCGCAGTTCTTTCTCAACAGTTTGATTGTTACGGGAACGACGGTGATCCTGACGCTGTTTCTTTCCATCACGCTCGGATATGCGTTTACGCGCATGAAATGGAAGCTCAAACGGTTTTTCCTGACGGTCATCATGACAGGCATGATGATTCCAATATATGCGACATTGCTGCCGAACTTCATCATCTTCAACAAGATCGGAGGCATGCTGGATACGTACCAGGGTTTGATCATCCCCTATACGGCGTTTGCGATGCCGGTCGGCATCTTCGTGATGACAGGATTCTTAGAGTCCATTCCGCGCTCCATCGAGGAGGCTGCGGCGATCGACGGCTGCGGCATCTATCGGATCATCTTCCAGATCGTATTGCCAATCACAAAACCCGCAATCGTGACAATCTCGGTGCAGACATTTCTAGCGTGTTGGAACGAGTTTATTATGGCAACGATATATCTCAATACGGATAAATTCCGCACGCTGCCATTCTCAGTCATGAACTTTGCGGGTCAGTACTCCTCGGACTATGCAAAACAGTTTGCGGTCATGGCGCTTGCCGCACTGCCGGCAATCGTATTCTATATCTTCCTCAATGAGCATATCACAAAAGGCGCAACCATCGGGGCGCTGAAGGGGTAAGGGCACTATGAAACGGATACTATGTTATGGAGACTCCAACACCTGGGGATATGATCCGACGAAGAAATTCCGCTATCCGGCGGACATTCGCTGGACGGGCGTGCTTTCTTCCGCGCTAGGCGCGGGGTGTCTAGTGCTGGAAGAAGGGCTCAATGCTCGGACCACGGTTTGGGATGACCCGTTCGAGTCCGGCAAGAATGGCAAGACGATGATTACGCCAGTACTTGCAACGCATTGTCCGTTGGATCTGGTGATCATCATGCTCGGTACCAACGACCTCAAGAGCCGGTTTGGCGTCAGCGCGTGCGATATCTCCCTCGGCGCAGGAGCGTTGGTGGATATTGCCCTTGCCAGCAAATCCGGCGATCATTGGGGCACGCCGAAGGTGCTGCTCGTTTCTCCGATCCATATTGGGGACAACATCCGCGAATCGGAGTTTGGCGAGTTTTTTGACATCAACTCGGTCGTGGCGGTTTCCAAACAGTTATCGGGATGCTATAAAAAAGTGGCTGCGGTATACGGATGTGCGTTTTTTGACGCAGCATCGGTCGCAGAGGCGAGTCCGTCAGATGCGCTGCATCTGGATGAAGCGGGGCATCACAGGCTGGGGTTGGCGCTTGCGGAACAGGTGAGAACCCTGTTGGGCTCCTGAAAGCAGGCTTGAAACAATGGTAAACGATTACAGGGGTATTCAACCCCAGAGAACATATCCGCACAACGCGAGCGAAGTCGCATTTCCGTTGGGTGGCATCGGCACCGGCACAGTATCTGTCGGCGCAAGAGGAGAATTTCGGGATTGGGAGATATTCAATTCACCCAACAAGGGCTTCAAGCTACCCTACTCGTTTTTCTCGATCTGGGCAAAAGAGGAAGGTGAACCTTCCGTTACAAAGGTACTTGAAGCGCAACGCACGCCACCGTTCTCCGGCTCTCACGGCTTTTTTCCGTATGAAGCGGCAGGGCTGCGCCGTCTGGACGGATCAACACTGCGCGGAGAGTATCCGTTCGTCTGGATCGATTTTTCGGATGCGGAGATTCCGGTTTCCGTACGGATGGAGGCATTTACGCCGCTGATCCCGCTCAACGCGGATGACTCCGGAATTCCTTGTGCGATCATACGGTACTATGCCAAGAACATCTCGCCGCGAAATGTCGACGTTACCATTGCGGGTTCGATGGCCAACGGCGTGGGGTTTGAAGGATATGATCTGTTCGGAAATCCGCTTGCGGTTGACCACCAAAGAAATGAATATTTTGAAGACGGAGCGCTGAAGGGGCTATCCTTTTCCGCGCAATCTTTTCCGGAACAGCACAATTGCTTTGGAAGCATGGCATTAATCTCGGCAGATCCGCACATCACGTACAAGACTGAGTGGCTGCAGGGCAAGTGGTTTGATGACATCCAGGACTTCTGGGATGATTTTTGTGAAGATGGCAAACTATCGCCATACTCTGAGTTCAACGGAGTTGCCGGATCGTTAAACGAGACCAAGAAACAGAAAATCGGTTCCATCGGTTCCTGTCAAACCATTGCGCCGGGAGCGGAAGCTTGCTTTACGTTCGTTCTCTGCTGGTATTTTCCGAATAGAATCAAGGCCTGGAACGGGCCGCTTCAAACCGATGACCATAATGAGACAGAGACCATTAGAAACCATTACGCGACGCTGTTCTCGGATGCCAAGCATGTCGGGACCTATGTGTTTCGCGAGATGAACAGGCTCGAAACCGCAACCCGTAATTTCCACAGGGCGTTTTTTGGAAGCAAATTACCGTGGTATGTGCTGGATGCAGCCGCGTCAAACATCGCGGTGATTCGCAGCAACACTTGTTTCCGTATCGAGAACGGTACGTTTTTTGGCTGGGAAGGTTGCTTCGATCACAGCGGGTGCTGCGAAGGTAACTGTACGCACGTCTGGAACTATGAGCAAACGCTTGCGTTCCTGTATCCGGAGCTGGAGCAGTCGATGCGCGTGACGGAATTCACGGTTGAGACTGCGGACGACGGCAATATGGCGTTTCGCGCGATGCAGACACTTGGTCAAAAGCGCTGGCCTTATTTGCCGGCCGCTGACGGTCAGCTCGGCACGATTGTGCGACTCTATCGGGACTGGAAATTCAGCGGAAACGACGAACTATTGCGTTCGCTTTGGCCGAAGGCGCGGCTCGCGTTGGAGTATGCGTTTGCGCAGTGGGATCTCGACGCTGACTGTGTACTTGACACTAAGCAGCATAACACTTATGATATCGAGTTTTACGGAGTCAACTCTCTGACCAACTCGATCTTCTTTGCCGCGCTGAAGGCGGCGAGCGAGATCGAAGAGTTCCTCGGCAACGGAATTCAGGCCGGGAAGTATCGAGAGGCTTTGCAAGACGGAAGCGCGAAGATGGACGATCTGCTTTGGAACGGCGAGTACTATATCCAAAAGCTTGCGGATGTCAACACCTACCGTTATCAGTACGGAGCGGGGTGCTTATCCGATCAGGTGTTCGGGCAACTTTTGGCGCATGTCGCAGGGCTCGGTTATATTCTTTCGCAGGAGCATGTACAGCGTGCGATCCAATCCGTCTACGTGCACAACTTCAAAAACAAACTCGGCGAACACAACAACGCGCAGAGAACCTACGCACTGAATGATGAATGCGGACTCTTGATCTGCTCGTGGCCGAATGGCGGACGACCGAAACTGCCGTTTCCTTATTCCGACGAGGTTTGGACAGGCATCGAGTATCAGGTTGCGACGCATCTGATCTACGAGGGGTTCGTGCAGGAAGGGCTCGAACTCGTCCGCGGCGTTCGTTCGCGGCAGGACGGATATCGAAGAAACCCTTGGAATGAAGTGGAATGCGGGCATCACTATGTGCGCTCCATGGCGAGCTGGGGCGTGTTTCTCGCCGCAGGCGGATTCCGGTTTGATCGCGGATCGATTTCGTTTGATCCCAAGATCAACGCGGAAGATTTTTCGACCTTCTTTTGCTCCGGCAAAACCTGGGGAATCTATCGGCAAACCGTCTCTTCTGAAGGATGGAAACAAAGAGAAATCGAAGTGCTCTATGGGGATGAGAAAGACGTTTGCCTGATGCCCGAATAACGGCATGACCATGGATTAATGCGCGGGCTTTACCGCTTACGCTGGAAAGGGATTCTATGAAACTCGGTGTGGTCGCGTCACTCTATATGGACTTGAGCCTCGATGACGCGTTGAAGTATCTCTCAGGCGTCGGATTCGAGGCGGTTGAGCTCTACTGTGGGCAGATGGCGGCTCCCGTGCATTGTGATCCGGACGTGCTGCTAAACGATCCGAAAGCGCTTCAAACATTCAAAGACACGCTGGAACGATACGGCATGACGATCAGCCAGCTGAATTGCAGCGGAAACGCGGTCAGCCCGATTCCAGGCGAGGCGGATAAGCATCGGATATCGTTTGAAAAGGCGCTTCGCCTTGCGGAAGCGCTCAGGGTCGATACCGTCGGTACATTTTCGGGTTGCCCGGGCGGCGGCCCGAAGGACGAGACGCCAAACTGGATCACCTGTCCCTGGCCGGATGAGTTCACCGGTATGCTGCGCTATCAGTGGGAAGAGGTGCTGATACCGTATTGGGAGAAGACCACAAAGCGCGCGAAGGAACACGGGATAGAGCGGATAGCACTGGAGATGCATCCAGGGTTTTGTGTGTATAACCCATACACGCTGCTCAAATTGCGCGAAGCGGTAGGTACTGTCATCGGCGCAAACTTTGATCCTAGTCACTTGTTCTGGCAAGGGATTGATATTCAACAGGCGATCTTTGAGCTGAACGCGGCAATCTTCCACATGCATGCGAAGGACACGCGGCTGTTTGACGCCAACATCCGTAAAAACGGCGTACTCGATACAAAACCATATAGCCAGACGCAAGACCGCGCATGGATCTTCGGTACGGTCGGATTCGGGCACGGTGAGGAAGAGTGGCGAAAAATCATCGACGCGCTCACCATCATCGGATACGACGGCACGATCAGTATCGAACACGAGGATGCGCTGAAGTCGAAAAAAGAAGGACTTGAGCAGGCGTATCGTTTCCTGAAAGCGATTATGCCGAAGGAGAAACCCGAACAGATGTGGTGGGCCTGACCATTGCTAATGCAAAGTAACATTAATCAATAAATTGGAGACAACAGATGGATAAAATTCGAGTTGGAGTCATCGGCATGGGGTTTATCGGTGCGTGCCATATCGACGCGCTGCGCCGGATTCCGTACGTGGAGTGCGTCGCGGTCAGCGATGCGGACTATGCGCTGGCAAAGCGCAAGGCAGAGGAGTACTTTATTCCCAAGTGTTATGAGACGGTGGATGAGTTGATCGCCGATCCGGAGATTGATGTGATCCACAATTGCACGACGAACAACGCGCACCGCGAGATCAACGAAAAAGTAATCCGCGCCGGCAAACATATCTTCTCGGAAAAACCGCTCGCGATGAATAGCGCTGAATCGCAGTCCATGCTGGACGTGTGTGCGCAGCATCCCGAAGTGGTGCATGGGATCAACCATTGCTACCGCATGAACCCGCTCGTGCAGGAGATCAAGAGGCGCTATCAGAAAGACCAGCTGGGCAGAGCCCTGCTGGTGCATGGAAACTTCCTGCAGGATTGGCTGCTGTATGAAACGGACTATAACTGGCGAATTGAGCCGGAAATCTCCGGACCATCGCGCTGCATCTCCGACATTGGTACGCACTGGATGGACACGGTACAGCATGTGCTCGGTGCGAAGATCACGGAGGTATGCGCAGACCTTGTGACGGTATATCCGACGCGCAAGAAGCACTTGCAACCGGTGGGAACCTTTCAAACAGCGACGGACGCGCAGTATGAGGATAAAACAATTCGCACGGAGGATTTCGGCGCGATCATGTTTAAGATGAACAATGGAACGTCGGGCGTGTTCTATGTCTCCGAGGTTTCCGCGGGCTACGGCTGTAATCTAAGCTTTGAAATCGACGGCACGAAATGCTCGGCTGCATGGAATCAGGAGCAGGGGGAACGCATGTGGGTCGGTCACAGGGACCGGGACAACGAGCTTGTCACGCGCAATCCCGCGATGCTCGATGCAGAAGCGCAGACATACACACGCCTGCCCAAAGGGCATCCGGAAGGATGGAATGACGCGGAAACCGCGACATTCCGAGCGTTCTATGACTTCATCCGCCGAGGAAAGACGCAGCCAAAGGACAAAGCGATCTTCGCGACGTTTGAGGAAGGGCATTATCTGATCAAGCTTGTCGAGGCAATCCTTCTGTCGAATGAGATGCGGCGATGGGTTACCGTACATTAAGATGTTTCAAAGGCTGTGTGACCTATGACGCGTGTAAAGACACCATCAAGCCAAACATGTCAAGCAAACACTGGACGGATTTATGGAGCGATACTGAGACGAAAGGAAACGAGGCATGCACCAGATTGAATTGATGAACCTTTACGCGGGAACGAGCGGGCTCTTACCGTTTGAGGGAACAATGAGCCATCATGATTTTCAAGACCGCGTTGAGGCTGCTGCGAATGCCGGATTCTGCGGCATCGGGCTTTGGCACAGTGACCTTGAACATATTATGTGCCACAGGAGTCTGCGGGAGATGAAGGCCATTCTGGACGATAATGGGATTAAGTATCTTGAGCTGGAGTTCTTGACGGACTGGTTTGCTGACGGTGTGCGGCGGATGGAGTCCGACGGGATCAAGAGGCGGTTGTTTCAAGCTTCGGAAGCGCTCGGTGCAAAACATATCAAGATCGGCGATTTTTATCAGTCGCACTGTCCGATGGATCTAGCTGTAGAATCGTTCGCGAAATTATGTGATGATGCAAACGATTATGGCGCGACCATCGGATTCGAGTTCATGCCGGTATCCATGCTGAACAATTTGAATGATGCATTGGCTATGACGGAGCTGGCAGACCGAAAGAATGGCGGGATCATACTCGACATGGTTCACTTCGTGAATCTTGGCATCTCGCATGATATGCTCAGAAAAATCCCTGTTAAGCGCCTTGTGAATGTTGAACTAAACGACGGCGCACGACCGGAAAGCCCGTTGTATGACCCGGAGCGGGAAAGACGGTTTTGCGGAGAAGGGGATTATGATATTAAAGGGTTTATCCGTTGTTTGCAGGAGATCGGATATCAGGGCCCTTGGGCAGTCGAGGTTTACTCAAATGAACTGGCGAAACTGCCGCTTGGGATGCTGAACCGGAAGGCGTTTGAAACAACGATGAACCAGTTTGAAAACAGATAGACAAGGATAAAACAATGAAAGTATTGATGATAGGCGGAACCGGCAACATCAGCATTGCTGTAACGGATCTGTTGATAGAAAGAGGGCATGAGCTCATTCTATATTGTCTGGACAACGGCTTGAAACGAGAACAGCAAATCAGCGGTGCGACGATCCAATACGGAGATATCAACGACGAACAAGCCGTGGCAGCTTTTCTGACAGATCAGTATTATGACGTTGTTGTTGACTGGACGGTCATGCTGCCGCGAGAGGCCGAGCGGGATATCCGCTTGTTTCAAGGAAATACGAAGCAATACATGTTGATCAGCTCCGCTTCCGGCTACCAGCACCCTGCCAAAGCGTATCGGATCACGGAGGAAACGCCTCTCGAAAACCAGTTCTGGGAATACTCCCGAAATAAGATTGCCTGCGAAGCGCGTGTGATGGAAGCATATCAAAATGACGGGTTTCCCGCGACGATCATTCGTCCTTCGTTAACCTTTGGAGACGGTATTGTACCATATGTGATGACGAGCTGGAGCCATCCATGGTCCCTGATTGACCGTATGCGCAAAGGCAAGCGAATTATCGTACCCGGCGACGGAACATCCCTCTGGACGATTACGCACAATACGGACTTTGCAAAAGGTATCGTCGGGCTGATGGGAAATCCCAAAACCATCGGGGAAGCGTTTCACATCACCAGCGACGAGGTGATGACCTGGGAGACGATCGGGCGGCAGATGGCAGACGAGATCGGCGTACAGTGGAATCCTGTTCATATTTCCAGCGAGTTTATTGTGAAGTTCATGACGGATATGGTCGGGGGATTGTTTGGAGACAAAATCGAAAGTGCAGTATTTGACAACACCAAGTTGAAACAGTTCGTGCCGGATTTTCATTCGGATATGACGTTTCGAGACGGATTTAAGCGAACCTTTGAGTACCTTTTGATTCATCCGGAGTTGCAGATGGTCGACGATGCGTTTGAGAAGCAAATAGATCGAGTGATTGCTGCGTTTGATTACGGCATGAGCTATCAGGGCGAATAAGGAAAGGAGGAATGCAAGTGAGCTTTCATGGTTTGGAGATGAGCGTCAGCAATCTATTTCGGCTTTCTGACGCAAAAACGAGATCGATTTCACCGGAAAACATGACCGGAGAAGCGGGCAAAGGCGGAATGTCAATCGATGGGGTGGAAGCCGATTTGGCCGCGCGGGAGCTCGGGCAAGGGTGGAAAGTCTCCCCCTACGTTCGGATCCAGCCAAACGAGACATTTACGATCGCCAACATTCAGGGCCCGGGCGCAATTCAGCACATTTGGATGACGCCTACTGGAAATTGGCGGTTTAGCATATTGCGGATCTATTGGGACAATCAGCAAACACCGTCGGTCGAGTGTCCTGTTGGGGACTTCTTTGCCTGCGGCTGGGGAGAATACGCACGGGTATCCTCGCTTCCGGTCTGCGTCAATCCGGGCAGCGCGTTTAACTGCTACTGGGTGATGCCCTTCCAGAAGCACTGCCGGATTACGCTGACGAATCTCGCGACAGAAGAGATGGTGCTTTATTATCAGATCGATTACACACTGACAGAAGTTCCTAAAGATGCGGCATATTTTCATGCTCATTTTCGCAGGAAGAACCCTCTTGGATACAAAGAAGACTATACGATTTTGGACGGCGTCTGCGGAAAAGGACAATATGTCGGAACCTATATGACATGGGGCGTCCATAACAAAGGATGGTGGGGCGAAGGCGAAGTCAAGTTTTTCATCGACAGTGATCGCGAATTTCCTACTATTTGTGGGACAGGCACAGAGGATTATTTTTGCGGCTCCTATAATTTTGAAAATCAGAAAACGCACCAATATGAAATGTTTTCATCACCGTATTCCGGATTGGCACAGGTGATCCGACCCGATGGGCTGTATGATTCGCAGATGCGATTTGGACTTTATCGATGGCATATCACCGATCCGATTCGATTTAATGAAGAGCTAAAAGTGACGATACAGGCGCTCGGTTGGCGCTCAGGCAGGCGATACCTGCCATTGCAGGAAGATATCGCATCTGTTGCGTATTGGTACCAGACTCTGCCAACAGTCCCCTTTCCTGTGCTATTAAGTAAAGATGAATTGGAAATTATCTGAGGTTGTTTCATAGTTGCCGAACGGTTGTAGATTACTGAGAGTGAAACATTATGCCGATAAGTTCCATGAACAACAACAAATTAGCAAATCAAGACATAAATCAACAGCAATGCTTTCATTTTGAGTAAGATGAAAGGATTTCACTAAAGAATCAATGAAACTGGAGTATAAATATGAACCGCTACGCAATCGACCTGCCGAAGATCGGCATCCGTCCCTGCATCGACGGGCGGAGAAACGGAGTACGAGAGGGTCTGGAAGTGCAGACCATGAATATGGCAAAGGCCGCGGCGAAGCTGATTGCCGACAACATCCGCTATTCAAACGGAAGCGCGGTGGAGATCGTGCTGGCGGACACCACCATCGGCGGCGTACGCGAAGCGGCGGCCTGTCAGGCAAAGTTTGAAAAAGCGGGGGTCACCATCACGCTGAGCGTTTCGCCCTGCTGGTGCTATTCCACCGAGGTTATGGATTTTGACCCGCAGACGGTCAAGGCCGTTTGGGGTTTCAACGGAACCGAGCGCCCGGGCGCGGTGTTCCTTGCGGCGGTGCTCTCCGCGCATGCGCAAAAGGGCCTGCCCGCGTTCGGCATCTACGGTCACGACGTAAAGGACTCCACCGATACCGAAATTCCGGAGGATGTCGCGAGAAAAATCCTGCTCTTTGCGCAGGCGGCGCTCGCGGCAAAAGGAATGCGTCAAAACAGCTATCTGCAGATCGGTTCGATGTGCATGGGCATCGCGGGCAGCATCCTCGATCAGGAGACGCTGTACGAATATTTCGGCCTGCGCAGCGAGAGCGTGGACGAGACGGAAATCCTCCGCCGCATCGACAACGGCATCTATGATCATGAAGAGTTTGCGCGCGCGCTGAAATGGACGCGCGAAAACTGCCACGAGGGCATCGACAAAAACCCCGCGGACATCCAGTATTCCCGCGCGGAAAAAGACGCACAGTGGGAGTTTGTGGTCAAAAACATGCTCATCGTGCGCGACCTGATGATCGGAAATCCGCGCCTTGCGGAGCTCGGCTTTGTCGAGGAGGCGGATGGCCACAACGCCATCGTCGCGGGCATTCAGGGGCAGCGGCAGTGGACGGACTACAAACCCAACTTTGACTTTCTGGAAGCCATGCTCAACAGCCAGTTCGACTGGAACGGTTTGCGCGAAGCCTTCGTCGTCGGCACCGAAAACGACACGCTCAACGCCATGACGATGCTCTTTGAGCACCTGCTCACAAACCGCCCCGGCATCTTCGCCGATGTTCGCACCTACTGGAGCCCCGAGGCGGTCAAACGCGTCACGGGAAAAGCACTCAAAGGTCATGCGAAAAACGGCATCATCCACCTGATCAACTCCGGTGCTGCATCGCTGGACGGCACGGGCGCGCAGTCGGACAAAGACGGCAACCCCGTCATCAAGCCGTTTTATGAATTGACGGATGCGGACGCAAAGGCGTGTCTGAATGAGACCGACTGGTGCGCGGCGGATCAGTTCTATTTCCGTGGCGGCGGCTATTCTTCGCACTTTATACACGGCACGCGCGGCGGCATGCCCGTCACCATGGCGCGTCTCAACGTCGTCAAGGGTCTTGGCCCCGTGCTGCAACTCGCGGAAGGCTACACCTGCGAACTGGAGCCGGATGTGCACAAAACGCTCGACGAGCGCACGGATAAAACCTGGCCCACCACCTGGTTTGCGCCGACGTTGACCGGCAGCGGCGCGTTTACGGATGTCTACAGCGTGATGGCAAACTGGGGTGCAAACCACGGCGCGTTCTGCTATGGGCATGTTGGCGACCTGCTGATCACCATGGCATCCATGCTGCGCATCCCGGTTTCGATGCACAATGTATCGAGCTATCGCGTGTTCCGTCCCGCCGCGTGGAGCGCGTTTGGTACGGACGACCTTGAGAGCGCGGACTATCGCGCCTGCGCCGTCTACGGCCCGATGTACAAATAAGAAACAAGCTTACCAGCTTCAAAAACATGCGTTCGCGCTGCCGGTCTTGCGTCAAGCAGCCGACGGCGCGAATGTTTTTTAAATTTTATAATGAAGAATAGAATAAAAAAGGAACAATGATTCGAACGAAGGGACGATACGAACATGACGCATACCGTAATAGCCGAATCCATCCGCAAAGGCAAAACAGCTCTTGGCATCGAGCTTGGCTCAACGCGCATCAAAGCAGTTCTCATAAACGAGAAACACGAGCCTATCGCTTCCGGCAGTTTTGCATGGGAAAATCAACTGATCAATGGATATTGGACATATGATTTGGCAGATGTAGAACGCGGAATTCAAGCGAGCTTCCGTACTTTGAAAGAAGATGTCTCTGAAAAGTATGGAGTTGCGCTTTTCACCGTCGGTGCGATCGGCATCTCGGGTATGATGCATGGTTACCTGCCCTTCGACGCGGAGGGGAACCAACTTGAAGCATTTCGCACATGGCGAAACACGAACACGGAGCACGCCGCAAAGGCGCTCAGTGAACGATTCGAGTTTAACGTGCCGATTCGTTGGAGCGTGTCGCACCTGTATCAGGCAATGCTCGATCATGAGGCGCACGCGAGTCAGATTCACTTCCTTACGACGCTTGCGGGATATGTTCACTGGCGGCTGACCGGCGTGCGCGTCCTCGGCATTGGCGAAGCTAGCGGTATGTTCCCGGTCGATTCACATACCAACGATTTTGATAAAGATATGCTGGCCGCGTTTGATGCAATGGTAGGACCGTTCGGATGCGAGTGGAAACTTCGTGATATTCTGCCGAAGGTTCTCGTCGCGGGGCAGCCCGCGGGCAGACTCACCGAGGCCGGCGCACATTATCTCGATCCGGAAGGCACACTCGCCAGTGGCGTGCCCTTGGCTCCTCCTGAAGGCGACGCGGGTACGGGTATGATCGCGACAAATTCCGTTGCGGTTCGAACAGGCAACGTTTCCGCAGGAACTTCCATATTTGCGATGCTGGTGCTGGAAAAGCCGCTCGGTCACATGCATCCTGAGATCGACATGGTGACGACGCCTGCTGGCAGGCCGGTCGCGATGGCGCACTGCAACAACTGCACCTCAGACTGGGATGCGTGGGTGCAGCTTTTGCGCGAGACTGCGCTGCTCTTCGGCGCTGCGCCAACGACCACAGAACTCTATGACAAGCTGTATCAAAAAAGCCTTGAAGGAGCGACGGATTGCGCAAACATCCTGACCTACAACTACATCTCCGGCGAACCGGTCACGGGACTGACCGAGGGGCGTCCGATGGTCGTGCGCAGGCCGGACACATCGTTTACGCTTGCAAACTTTCTCCGCGCGAATCTTTATTCCACGCTTGCATCTTTACGCATAGGCATGGAGATCCTCTATCATGAGGGCGTTCAGATTGACCGCCTGACGGGTCATGGCGGGTTGTTTAAGACGGAGTACGTCGGGCAGAAATATTTGGCGGATGCGATGGGCATTCCGGTGTCTGTCATGGCGACAGCTGGTGAAGGCGGGCCACATGGAATGGCGGTTCTCGCAGCGTACTGCATCTGGAGATCAAAGGGCGAAACGTTGGATGAGTATCTTGAGCAGCGTGTGTTTACCGGTGTGAAAATCACGACTGTACATCCGGACGAAAGTGGGGTCGATGGCTTCAATGAGTTCCTTAAGAGGTATGTCTCTGGTCTTACTGCGGAAAAAGTTGCGGTGGAAAGCATTTGAAGTGATTGAGTAAAATTATACAAAACTATGGTATTCGTAAAAGTATTTGAATAGTTACTCGAGAAGACGTTACAAACAAAAATACTTTAGAGCCCATTCAAAGCAAAAGCATATAGCACCAGAGAGACTAAGGCTATGCAAGAAATAAAAAAAGAATACGTTTCCATCCTTGCGCAGATCCATCGGGACGGCTCCATCCAGCCGCTCGGGATTCTGCTGGAAGATGGTCGTAAATATGATATCGATGAAGTAAAGGATAAATGCAGAGCCGCCAGCTTAAAAGCGGGCGGCTGTGGTCTTCGATACACGATTCGAATTGGCGCAAGGGATACATATTTGTTTGACGAGGATGGGCGATGGTTCGTGGAGCTTCGCATCAGGTGATATCTACGATTTTACAAACCTTGAACTCTTGCGCGTTTCTTCGATACTCTCGCGCGTAACCCCGAGGTGGGTGCAAATTCTCTTTCGTTTTATGACGAAAGGTATTATCGGCCTATTTATGCACGAACCATCGCTGCAACAAAATTCGAAAAAGCCCAGAATGTCTGGGCTTTTTACATAGAAAAAGTACCCACGAATTGTATCATTTCGTGAGTACTTAGCTGGCTAAACCCTCACGAAGTGATACAATCGCGCGAGACGTAAGGGGGGGTGCAAAATAGTGAAGGTGGGTGCAAATGAAATTAAGTGCGTGCGCGAATGACTCACTTGGGTGTCTAGTCTTATGATAGGTGAGAAACTAAATCAACGACCTCCGGGTTATGAGTGCATAGCAATGCAATATGCGAGCTGAAATAATCAAAGATATTACGGATTAATCGACAGATTGCGCGGATTTTGGTGAATGTACTTTTAATGATCAAAAACAATTATATGTGATAATTGACGATGACAAACATCAAATAAACATCAAGTGTTAGGTCTGAGTCTGATCATACATGTGGGATACTGTGCTCCTATTTTTTGTTATATGTTTTGAAAAATTGTCCCCACGCGTTATGTCTCAAAGAGTCTTTCATACATTCTTCTTCGCAGCTACATTTTTGCGTTATTTCGATAATTTTCTCCTCAGTGATCATATCATTGTTCAACCATTTCCAGAGCAATTCGATTTCTGACTTATCAAGCCATTTTTCTGTATAAGCATTCAAATCTTCAATTGTAGCAAATCTCATATCCATCCTCCTTGATATTTCAAATCTATCTGCTAAATACTATTTCACAATTAATATCTCTGTCAAACAGATAACGTACAATAAAGTTCGCAATGAAAGAATAACAATACCTTATCTTTTTTGTACAGCTCAGTATAGTCAATTCAGTTCAGGACATAAAACAGTTATTTTCAGATTCATTGTTTGATGGGGAGCGACAGCACAAACTCGCTTCCTTTGCCAAAGGTGCTATTGACGCGGATCTCGCCGCCGTGCGCTTTGGCAATCGCCAGCACGATCGCAAGTCCGATGCCGCTGCCGCCCGTTTCGCGCGTGCGGGAAGGATCTGCGCGGTAGAACCGCTCAAAGATGAACGGCAGGTGCTCCTGCGCAATGCCGCATCCGGTGTCCAGAATGCGGAAGATGGCGCGATCCGCCTCGCAGCGGGTTTCGAGCGAGATGCTGCCGCCCGCGGGCGTGAATTTTAGCGCGTTGTGCAGCAGGTTGATCATGATCTGGCCGATCTTGTCCCGGTCGGCGGAAACGACCGCTTCTTTCCCGGAGCAGGTCAGCGATACGCCCTTTTGCCGCGCGACATTCTCGAAATTTCGAACGGTCTGCGCGCAGAGTTCCTGCAGATCAAACACTTCCTTGTCCAGACATAGCGCCTCGGATTCATACTTGGAGAGCGTACCGAGTTCGTCCACGAGTTTATTGAGGCGCAGAATTTCCTCACGGCAGCTGGCAAGGTGCGTTTCATCTGCTGCCCAGATGCCGTCCAGCATGGCTTCTACCGTGCTCTGTAGTGTCGTCAGCGGCGTGCGCAGTTCATGCGCCACGTCTGAGGTGAGCCGCTTACGCAGGCTCTCCTGCGACTCCAACGAGGCGGCAAGGCTGTTGACCGAATGTGAGAGCGCGACGAGCTCCGTCGTTTTTTCCGCGTGGGTGAGGCGGTCGCTGTAGTTGCCCTCCGCGATCCTGCCTGTTGCGGCGATGACATCTGTAATGGGCTTAGAGAGCCTGCGCGCAAGATACGCTCCGAGCAGCACGCAAGCACCAAGGGAGACAGCGCCCGCAATCAACAGGATCCGGTTGAGAGAAGTTAAAAACTGCAGATCGGCTTCATTGAAATAGTAGGGGCCATAGTAGCCGACGGTGACGGTGCCGACCTCTTTTCCGTTGGCGACGGCGGGGAAGGTCTGCTCCTCATAACCGCCCTGAAAATTCGCCTGATAGGACTGCATGTTTTGCGCCATGTTTTGAAGGATTCGGACGCACATGCCGTTGTTGTGCACCTGCGCGTCCCAGACCACGAGGCCGCTTTCATCGGTCACGCGCAGAATGATGCCGTCGATGAGCAGCGCCATGCCGGTTTCATCGAGGCTGGAGACATCCCATTTTTCGCCATCGCGCACATACAGATCGGTCACCTGATTGACGGTCTTGTCGATCGTTTGATTAAGACGCGACATGGCGTAGTCTTCAAACTGCTTGTCAAAAGAGACATTGGCAAACAGCCCGACGAACGCGAGCGACAGTAACGCGATCATCAGAAAGGTTAATGTCAATTTTAAACGTAACGATATCGGTTTCATTTGGTTCCTCCGCCAAAACGGTAACCCATGCCATGCACAGTGATGAGATAGCGCGGCTGTTTGGCATCCGGCTCGATTTTCTGCCGGAGATTCTTCATATGCGTGTCGATCACGCGGTCGTATCCTTCAAAATCGTCCTTGAGCGCGAGCTGGATCAGCTCGTCACGCGTGTAGGTGCGACCCGGATGCGTTGCGAGCATCACTAGCAGGCTGTATTCGCTGGGCGTAAGCGTCACCGCAGTGCCCTCGCGAAAGACTGTGCGCGCGGTGGTATCGATCACGATCCAGCCGCCGTCGAAGCGAAGCACATCCGGCTGAGCCGTTACCGCACGGCGTAAAAGCGCATGTACGCGCGCGACGACCTGCCGCGGGCTGAAGGGTTTGGTCACATAATCGTCCGCGCCGATGGCGAGTCCGCCGAGAATCGAAGCCTCTTCGGTCTTCGCCGTGAGCATGATGATTGGCGTATTGCCGCGCGCGCGGATCTCGCGGCAGACTTCCTCGCCGGAGCGCTTGGGCAGCATGAGATCCAGCAGCACGAGCATGGGGGAAAGCGACGCGTGGAGACGCAACGCCTCCTCGCCATCCGTCGCCAAAGCGACGGAAAACCCTTCGCGTTCGAGATACGATTTCAGCACATCGGCGATCTTTTCCTCGTCCTCTACGACGAGTATCGTTTCTTTTGCTGCCATATTGCTCCTAAAAAATACGAGTTTGGGCGATGCCTTTTTTCAAGCATACGCCCAAACCACATATTTGGCAATTATGATTCGAGTGAGTACGGCTTGAGCAGCACGTCAAAGTCCTTGCCCGCGTCGTCCTTCATGGTCTTGAAGACCCAGCCTTCAATGTTCTGCACATCGACACCAAGATCGGCAAGGGGTTTAGCAGCGATTACGAACACGATGTCCTTATCGTTGGCGGTGTCGTCCTTTGCCCATTCGAACTTGCCGGCGGGCAGTGCGATACCATAATGATCGAGGTCTGCGTGATAGGTCAGCACGGAGCGGTTCGCTTTTACGCTCTCAAACACGGAGGATGTGACGGTATCCTGCTTGCCGGAGCCCGCGCCGAAATCGGCGACGAGGAAGAGCGATGTGTCATCGGTCCGGTAGCCCGCGCCGAGGGTTGCGGGGTCAAGGCCTGCGTCCACGAAGGGCTGGAGCGGGGTTTGGATGACGACGTCTTCCGCATCGGTCATGTCGAACTCATGGCTGACCTTCAGTGTGGTTTCTCCGTCCACGGAGAGATAGAAGTAGTGGTCGGTCTCGGTGTTGTCCGTCACGAGGGTCGGGAATTTCTCCACGATCTTGTCCAGCGACGAGGGGCTGTACTTGAGGATGACGTCGGCTGTTGCGCAGCCGGTGAGTACGATGGCGACAAGCGCAAGCGCAAGCGCGATGGTGAGGATTTTTTTCATAGGATTGTATTCCTTTCTATTTTTTGTCCTTTAAGTGGAACCGCTTGAGCCGCAGCGCATTGGTCACGACCGAGACGGAGCTGAGTGCCATCGCGGCTCCCGCAAACACGGGAGTGAGCAACGGACCGCCGAAGGCGTAGAATACGCCTGCTGCAAACGGGATGCCGATGACGTTGTAAGCAAACGCCCAGAAGAGGTTCTGCCGGATGTTGCGGATGGTGGCGCGAGAGAGCGCGACAGCCGCGCTGACGGCGGAGAGGTCTCCGCGCATGAGCACCACGTCCGCGGACTCGACCGCGACGTCGGTGCCGGTGCCGATCGCCATACCGACATCCGCCTGCACGAGTGCGGGTGCGTCGTTGATGCCGTCGCCAACCATGGCGACGCGCTTGCCCTGCGACTGCAGCTTCTGCACCTCGAGAGACTTACCGTCCGGCAGTACATCGGAGAGCACATGGTCAATACCGACGGTCTCTGCGACGGCTTTCGCGGTCGCGGCGTTGTCGCCCGTGAGCATGTAGACCTCAAGCCCCAGCGATTTGAGCTGCTGGACAGCCGCCCGGCTTGTGGGCTTCACCGCGTCCGCAGCAGCCATCAGGGAATACAGTGCGCTGTCGATGGCGATGTACATCAGCGTCTTGCCTGCGCCGGAGAGCCTCAGCGCATCTGCGGTCGAGCCGGAGATGTCCACGTTGTTCTCGACGAGCAATTTTGCGCTGCCTGCGAGTACGCGGCGTCCGCCCACGACGGCCTCGATGCCGCGTCCCGGAATCGCGCGAAACTGTTCCGGTTCCAGCAGAGAGAGATTTCGTGCCTGCGCCGCGTTGACAATCGCCCGTGCGATGGGGTGCTCCGATCCGCGTTCGGCGGATGCGGTCAGCGTCAGTACGCTTGCTTCCTCTTCCGCTGTGTAGCGGACGATGTCGGTGAGTTCAGGCTTGCCCTGCGTGATGGTACCGGTTTTGTCGAGCACGACCGCGTTGATGCTGTGTGTGGTCTCGAGCGCTTCGCCGCCCTTAATCAGTACGCCGAGTTCCGCGCCTTTGCCGGTGCCGACCATGATGGCGGTCGGGGTTGCTAGACCCAGCGCACACGGGCAGGCGATGACGAGCACGGTGACGAAGATGTTGAGCACGAAGTTGAAGTCTTTTCCGACCAGCGCCCAGATGACCGCGGCAAGCACCGCGACGCCCAATACGGCGGGAACAAAGTAGCCGGAGATGATGTCCGCAAGCTTCGCGATCGGAGCCTTCCGGCCCTGCGCTTCTTCGACCAGATGAATGATCTTGGAGAGCGCGGTGTCATCACCCACACGGGTGACGGTGAAATGCAGCATGCCTTCGCCGTTGATGCTGCCGCCGGTGACAGGGGATCCGGGCTGTTTTTCCACGGGCAGCGATTCGCCCGTGAGCATGCTCTCGTCTACGCTGGATGCACCGTCGAGTACGGTTCCATCGACAGGTATCGCAGCGCCGGGACGCACGAGCACGACATCGCCCACCGAGACTTCGTCGAGCGCAACTGTCATCTCAATACCGTCTTTGACGATGACCGCTGTCTGCGGACGAAGATTCATGAGTTTCTTGATCGCTTCGGAGGTCTTGCTCTTGCTGACGGCTTCGAGGTATTTGCCGAGCATCACGAGCGTGATGACCACGGCTGCGGACTCAAAATAGAGATGCTGCGCAAAACCCAAATCGCCGAGGTAGATCAGCACAGTCGCGTACACACCATAGAGAAACGCGCTGCCGGTGCCGATTGCAACCAGCGTGTCCATGTTCGGCGAGCCCTTGATCAGCGTCTTTAAGCCGACGCGGAAGAATCGTCCGCCCGCGATGAGCACGGGGATGGTCAACAGCAGCTGCACGAACGCGAACACAAGCGGGAAGGTGTGCGGGTTCATGAACGCGGGCAGCGGCACGCCGAGTTTCGGGAACATATGCGCCATAGCGATGTATAGAATCGGCGCGGAGAAGATGATCGCCGTGATCAGCCGGAAGCGCATCAGGCGAAGCGCTTTCTCGCGCTTTTCCTGTTCGGCATCGCGTGTGTCCTCGGTCGCAAGATCCATCGGGGTATAGCCCGCCTTGGTGATCGCCTCTCTCACCTGTGTGAGCTTCACCTTGGTGGGATCATATGAGAACGCGGCGCGGTTGGTTGCAAGGTTGACGGAAGGCTCACTCACGCCGTCGAGTTTTTTGAGCGCGCGCTCGACCGCAGAAGAGCAGCTTGCGCAGGTCATGCCGTCCACGCCGAGCTCTGCGCGTTTGAGCCCCTGCGGCTCCACAAGTCCGTAACCCGCGCGTTCCACGGCGGCTTGCAGCTTGTTAAAATCGACGTTGTTCTCGTCAAAGGACACGCGTAGGGTTTCGGTCGCGAGGTTGACCTCTGCTTGGCTCACGCCTTCCATCTTGGATACCGTGCGCTGTACGGCAGCCGAGCAGGCCGAGCACGTCATGCCTGTGACTTTAAAAGATTGTTCTTTCATGAGGTTTCCTCCTTAACCGCAGCAGGATTCGAGCGTCGTAGCGTCGAGATTCGGTGCGGTTGAATCGATTGCGGGGGTTGCGGTTGCGGCGGGTACTGCCGCGGCTTCGGGCTGCGCGAACAGGTCATCCACCACGAGGATACGTCCGTCCAGCATCCCCATCCAGCAGGTGTAAGGGATCAGGCCGGTTTCATCCGGAGTAAATGTAATCACATTGTCGCCGGGTGTCAGTGCCTTTTTCACATCGAACGCAGGGAACACGACGGTTTGATTACAGCCGGTGATCGAACTTTCGTCCGCGGTAATGGTCAGCTCCACCGGAATGCCCTTCTGCACGATGATGAACGGATAGACGGAGGGATTCAGATTCGCCTGAATTTTCTGCACGTCGCCATCCAGCGTTGCGGGTAGATAGCCTTTGTCCAGCGCCTGCTGGAGCAGAGAATCCGAGCTCGCCTCTTTTTCCTGCACGGCGGCGGATGCGGCGGGAGCCGCATCCAGCGTGGCAGAGGAACCAAGGCCAAGCAGCGAGAAGGCGTTGGTCGCCATCACGACGGCGAAGAACACGACGAGAACTGCGCTAACCCGCTGGATCACATAGGCAAACTTGCCTTTGAGCACGGAGAAGAGCGCGCCTGCGCCGAGCATCAGCGGAACCGTGCCGAGCGAGAAGAGGAACATCGACAGCGCGCCGGTCAGAATAGATCCGGTTGCAAGAGCGTAGAGCTGCATCGCCTGCAGCGGACCGCAGGGCATGAACCCGTTGAGCAGCCCGATCACGAGAGGGCCTTTGCCAGCGGCCTTTTTACCGATTTTCGCAGCGAAGAAGCGCGGCATACGCGGCGCGAGCCAAGACGGCAGCCAACCGAGCATGCTCAGCCCCATCAGCAGCATGCCGATGGCGGCAATCGCAAGCAGGATTGCTTTGAGCGTCTCGCTGAGGAACAGCACGGAGCCGATGCCGCCGACCACGCCGCCGATGACGGTGTAGCTGATCACGCGGCCAAGGTTATACAATAGAGGATTGCGAAGGCTTGCCCTGCCTGTGCCTTTTGTGCCGACGCTCTGGGAGAGGTTAATGCCGCCGCACATTGCGATGCAGTGCACGCTAGTGAATAACCCCGTCACAAACAGCGCCGTCAGCGAGATCGTGCTGTCGATCTTCGGGATATAACCGAAGAAATCAAAGCCGATGGTGTAGCGCAAAACCAAATAAAGCGCGAGGATGATGATGACGATGGGGATCACTTTCGAGACAGGCTGCGCGTTGGTGCCTTTGTTCTGCACGCGGTAACCTGCCGCGGAGACGGCCTTCGTCACGGCAGAGACAAGCGTGTCTTCATCGATGACCTCCGTATCATATGTCACCTCCAGACGATTGCGCGAAAATGACGAGATTGCGCTCGTCACACCGGGAACGCTGCGCGCTGCCTTGGAAACGCGCATCTCGCAATGCCCGCAGGTCATGCCGGAGATGTGAAAAACTCGCTTCTTATCCATATCATATCCCTTTCATCTATCAAATGATGTCCTAAACCAGAAAAGAACCTAGCTATCTGGGTCTTTCAATGGACTCATTATATTGAAGATGTGTGAAGATATTATGTAGATGAGTTGGAATGGGTTAGACCTGTGGGAACGGTCTTTTTGCATGATCCAAATCGCAATCAATGCCCGTTGTGTCCGGCTTTATAGCATGATAGACTGAATGAAAGCACGAGAAGGAACAGACAAATGAAACGAACGGGAACCATCGCAACCGGATATGCCTTTCTTGCGGCGGCGCTCTACGCGCTGAACGTGCCGCTTTCAAAGTTGCTGCTGCGGTATGTCTCACCGACAATGATGGCGGCGCTGCTCTACCTCGGCGCGGGCATCGGCATCGGCATCCTGCACCTCGTGCGATTCCGCAAGCGGGAGAAGGAAGCGAGGCTGACAAAACAGGAGCTGCCGTTTATCCTCGGCATGATTCTTTTGGATATCGCGGCGCCCATCTTCCTCATGCTCGGTCTACAGAAGGCTTCCGCGGAGAGCGCGTCGCTTCTCGGCAATTTTGAGATCGTCGCGACCTCGGTCATTGCGCTTGCGCTTTTTTCGGAGAAGATCTCGAAGAAACTCTGGCTCGCGATCGGGCTCATTACGGTTTCAAGCGTAATTCTCTCGATCAAACCGGGGCAGACCTTTTCGTTTTCCGTGGGTTCGATGTTCATTCTCGCCGCGTGCGTCTGCTGGGGGTTGGAAAACAACTGCACGCGCAAGCTCTCTTCTAAAAGTACGGCGCAGATCGTGATCCTCAAGGGCGTTTTCTCCGGGCTGGGTTCGCTTGCCGTCGCGTTCATGCTCGGGGAATCGTTTCCCGCGCTGCGCTATATCGGGGCTGCACTGTTGCTTGGTTTTGCGGCATACGGCCTGAGCATCTTCTTTTATATTCGTGCGCAACGCGATCTCGGCGCTGCAAAGACCAGCGCATACTACGCGATTGCGCCGTTTCTGGGCGTCATCTTTTCTTGGATTCTGTTCCGGGATCGTCTGGAATTGCAGTTCATCGCAGCTCTAGCGATCATGATACTCGGCACGTACTTCTCGATCACCGATACGATCGTACTGCAGCACACGCATTCACACGTGCATCTGCACACACACGAACACCGGCATGACGGGCTGATGCACGCGCATGAGCACGCACACCAACACACGCATCTGCATGCTCACGAGGGCGCGAAGGAAGAGGAGCACCAGCATGCGCACCAAGAGACGGAGCAGCACGATCACGCGCATTGATTCTTCTCATTCAAGTAATTTTATTTATCTGTAATTCATATAAGAGAAATATTTTCTCGCAAGCAAGATTTTCATCATTTGTATTATATTCAACAACTGAATAATCGATGGTGTTGGCAAACCAGATTGAACCGTAGCAAAGAAAAAGGATATGCCATCGAAACGAATGGGCATATCCTTTTTTGATTATGTGTTACTCAGCGTTTCTTCTATATAGAAGCTAAACTCAGAAGATACACCCGGCGTGCTTTCTACCAATACTTCAATACCATGTCGATCGGCAATTTGTTTGGCAATTGAGAGCCCAAGCCCGGTACCATCATTGTGAACGTCTCTGCTTCCAACATAGAAGCTCTCAAAGATACGAGGCAGGTCTTCCGCGCTGATCCCGCTACCGGTATCAGCAATTGAAATAACGAATCGATCCTGCTGTTGATCGGCTGAAATATTAACCTGACCACCCGGCAAAGTGAACTTGATTGCATTGTCCAGTATGGTGATAAACATTTGACGCAGCCGCCCGTAATCGCCCAGAATCATGCAGGATGAGAGTTCAATCTTGGAAATCAGCGTAACATTCTTAGTTTCACCAAGTTTTCGTACACCGCGTACCGCATCCTTCAGAGCTTCCACGACATCAACAGGTGTTTTATCAATAGAGTAATTCAAGTTTTGCAGCCGTGACAACTCAAGAAGGTCGTTGACCATCCGCTGGAGATGCATGCACTCACGGAGCATTTCCTCATGATATTCCGCTACTTTGTCAGGTTCCGTGACGACTTTATCACGAAGAGCCTCGATAGAACCGCGAAGCACCATGACAGGGGTCCTGAGCTCATGGGATACATTTGCGATATAATCCCGCCGCATCTGTTCGAGTGCAGCGCTTTCTTTTGAGGCGATATCCAATTTATCCGCGAGCACATCGATAAGCGTGGCCAAAGAACCAATCTCGTCTTCCTGTGTTACGCCGGTGTGAGTGGAATAGTCTCCGCTTGCCAAACGATTGGTGGTTAATTCCATCTTCTGAAGGGGCTGTACAAATTTCTTGGAGAGTAATAATGACAATACCAGCGCCATCACCATAGCGCCCCCAAAACAACCGAGCATGATAAAAATTCCGGATCGGGAAGCATCAGCTAGTTCTTGAATATGTGAATGCAGCAGCACTGCGGCAACAACATTACCGATTGCATCATAGACAGGTGCGCCGGTTGTGATCGACGGACTGCTCAAAAAGACCGAAAATTCCTGACTGCTGACAGTCTGTCCATCAAAAACCTTGTCTACAAGATTGAGAGCCTCAGCGTGAAGTTCGTGATATGCGATATGGCCGGAATCCACGGTAATGGTTTTGGAGTTTCTATCAACAATCCAGATGTTCCCGGTAAGAACTTGACTGATGATGTGCAAGTACTCGTCAAAATGCATTTCGCTGTCGGTTGTTGCGTCCTGTGTGGGTAACGCTGAATCGCCGATATAGTCGCTGACAGCGCATGCAATGGCTACGGCCTGCTTCTCCAGATCATCACGAAACACCTTCGCGGAGTGGTTGGTAAAAAGCGGCAAAAATAGTCCGCCTGACAACAGCTCAAACAGGATGATGACCGCCATGAAGTTCAGCGTCAGTCGCCACACGATCTTATTCTTCATGACGCACCACCTCAAATTTGTAGCCAGTGCCCCAAACGGTTTTGATCACCCAGTCGGGGTGTTCAAAGGCGTCCGTTTTCGCGCGAAGCCGTTTGATATGCGAATCCACTGTACGAATCTCGCCACAATAATCATAACCCCAGACCGTGTCGAGAAGTTTTTCGCGCGAATAGGTCAGGTTACGGTTGGTCGCCAGTGTCCAGAGCAACTCCAATTCTTTCTTCGTCAAGGCCAACTCATTTCCATTGATGGTTGCACGGAATTCATCAAGACGAATCATCAGATTTCCACACAGGAACAACTGTTGAGATTCCGCGTTTTCCACCGTGCGATCCAATCGTCGCAAAATTGCCCGCACACGAGCCATCGCTTCGGCCGGAGAGAAAGGTTTCACAATATAGTCGTCAGCTCCGATATCCAACCCCATGATGCGCTCATAGTCCTCGCCCCGCGCGGTAATCATGATGATTGGAACGCTGGATCTTTTGCGCATGCGAAGACATACTTCAAAACCGTCTAATTTGGGCATCATAACATCTAGCAGCACTATATCGAAGGAATCCTTAAAAAATGCTGCGAGTGCTTTTTCTCCGTCATCCGCTAACACGGTTTCGAAGCCCTCTTTTTCAGCATAATCTCTAAGGATAGATAAAATTTGTCGGTTATCATCCGCGATGAGCATCTTCATATACTTCGATATCCAATCTGGTTGGTCAGTGAGAGTGAGGTCTAGCCGGGGCATTGCACATAGCGCAAGGCTGCATATTTTTATATTTCGTTTCCGCTAGATCTTCATAGTAGAACGTTTCTTTTAACGGCAAAAACTGTGCTTGCACGCCGATACAGTTGTTATTCAGGTGATAAACAGAAGTATTCTGCTCCGAATAGAATAACACGAGCAAGTTCGGAATACCGTGATGTTCGCCGCCGGTCATATCCGTAAAAGGGGTTTGGGTGGGAACGGGTGTTGGCACCGGCGTTGGCGTTGGGACGGGGGAGGGCGATGGTGTGAGTTCCGGTGCGGGCGTATCCAGAGATGCGGCTTGCTGTAATGTTACCAAATCCGCGTTCGGCGTGGGAGATTCTGCGTAAACAGCCTCATCCATTGCCGCTGCTTGTTGAGGTGATGATTCATTGCCTTGTGCAACAGTTAGTAAAACCGGCAGGACTGCTAATGCTATTATACCGATACCGTACAAAGCAAACAACGATTTATAGCTGCCAGGGAAGCGTGCAAACCCCACATAGATGATGCAGCCAAGTGCTAATAATGCTACCAGCCAGCGCATCAGGCGAATATCCAAAACGATTGAAACAAGAAACAGCAGCAAAAGTGCGCCGCCAATAGTAAACAGCTTCTTAAGTCTCTTTCGTTTCAAGCGCTCAGCTTTCATGCGTTTCTGTGCCATACGGCGATTATACTCAGTTCGTGTTTCCAAAGATGTACTCCTTAATGCGAATGTGGTCTCGCTGGTGAATCGCAGGTGGCGCAGGGCATCATGCCGGAAAATTTGCTGTCCACCAGTTCCTTGTAATAAAGTTGGTTTTTCAACGGGAGATATGCGGTTACGACTGCCGGGCAGTTCATGTCCGTATGATAATAGCTGCTGCCGGACTCATGATAATATAGCACCAGATTGTTGGCGATGCCATGATGAAATCCAGCGCTTGCATCCACCGTTGGTGCAGGAGTTGGCGATGGGGCTAAAATGGACTCTACGTCCTGACGGTTACCCTGCTCATCTTTCTTCAATACCGGCAACAAAGCTATGCCGATCAAAAGCAAACAACCAACGAAATAGACTCCTCGTGTCATACCGGGTATCGGCATGATACATCCAAGAATTGCCAAACCAACCGCGAAGACCGCGAAGACCCAACGCATCCAAGCGGCACCGATGATTAAGGCGAGAATAAACAGCAACACAATGATCCCAAAGAGCAAGTAAAGACTGCGTTTTCGTTTCTTCAACCGCATCGCTGCTCGATGTCTACGGCGCGCGTCCAATTCTCTAGAATCACGATTTACCGCTGGTGGATTGTTTGAATTCGGGTAACGATTCCTATCGTCTGGCATATGACCGCTCCTTTCTGATTAGTCGCATGCGCGTATTTCGTCGATGATAGCAGCCTTGGTGATTCGCCGAATGGGTGTAGCGCCCGCTAAACAGGCGATCAACAATGTGACCGCTATTGTGACAGATATAATTTGTACAGGGCTGGAAAGCTCAATGAAAAGATAGCTTTTCATCACTTGAACGACACCATACAGCCCAAGAAAACCCAAGATGCAACCGGGCACTGCGCCAAAAACCGCATACTGTACGCACTCTGAATACAGATAGGAAATCAACTGATGCTGACCCATGCCGATTGCTCGAAGCAGCGCGATTTCTTTGCGACGGCTTGAGAGATCCGCCCAGATTGTGTTGAAGATGTTCAGCCCGCAGATAATTGCGATCAGCACAAGAAACCCGTACACAAACAGATTGATGACATCCACGGTTTTCACGATTTCCTGATTGTTCGCAAATGAACTATTAAAGACAAAGCCAGTGAGCGCGCCAAATGCAGACTTGGCTCGCTCGGACAACCTCTCTTGCATGACGGGTAGGTTTTCTTCAGCCACCTGTATGCAAAGCATGCCGGTGGTATATAGATTGTTTGTGTTCCCGCCTTGCTCATAATAGCTGTCGATGGTTTCGATTGGCACCAATACGAACCCGTGCGTACGCTCCGGCGCAAACCACGGGGTTGCATTCAACACAGCGCCGACACTGAGATTGCGTATTTGCTGCATACCATCAACGGTTTCTTGGGCGATGGAGATCGTGTCGCCGACAACAAAGCTCCCAAAATCAATTACTTGCATGATAGCGTTGTCACGAAACACTTCACTTTGACAGAGAATTACGCTTCCGCTGGCTAACAAAGAATCATAATCGACTGAACCTTCCGCTAGATCAAGCATTGCGTAATTCTCCCGGTTTAACGGCAACACTTCGATGGATTTTAAACGTGTGCCCAGTTCAGCAAAGGCGGGCAGTGACATAAAGGGAATGTCTACAGGATAGAACTGCTGCCATACCGCCTCATACCCCGCGCGCACCTTGTCTTCTGGAACATTGAGCATGTATTCAATAGGATAGACCTCCTGCATGGCAAGGATCTCGGGGTTTTGCGCAAGATCAGCCCGGAGCGCGGCATAGGAATCCGCCGATTTTTCCACATGGTGGCTGGAAGCAAAGACGAAGTCCATACCGCCTTTGTTGATATACCGACCCATAAAGTCGGTCACCGCAGTAGCCGCGCCAGCAAAGAACACAAACAGCATTACGCTGACTCCGATTGCAGAAACCGTGATACGGAAGCGACTGGCATTTTTCTGTCGGTTTCTTTTTGAGAGAAGCTGCCGGATCGACATGCGGCGCCCGCGCTTCATTTCCATTTTCGTGATGCTTACGGCGTTCTTTCCCTGATACGGATCGTTTCCCCGGAAAGCTTCTACGGGCGTAATGGCACAGGCTTTCTTGCATGCGCCGATTATGGAAAGAAGCATAGTCAGGAAAGTTGCGCCAGCCGCTGCAAGAAAAGGCCACGCGGGAACGGCAAACCGGAGCCCGTCTAGGGCGGAGATACCCAATGTTGCGGCTTGATTCACAATCACGTACATCGCCGCAAAGGCGGCGAGTCCACCAGGAAGCAGCGAAAGCGCCCAAGTAAACAAACCTTCCCAGAACACAAACGCATAGATCTGTTTCTTTGTGGCGCATAGACAGCGCAAAATGCCGAACACTTCGGTTTTTTCCACCACAGAAAGCATATACGAGTTTTTGATAACGATCATCATGACGGAAAGAATAATGACTGTCAGCAGCAGAAAAGCACCGCCAAATAGGTACTTGACCACATCGCCACCCTGCCCGATGAGCCGCAAGTAGCCACTGTGAGGTTCCAGCAGCGTCTCGCTTTCAAGACCTGCCGAAGCGAGCAGTTGAGTAATGGTGCGATCAAAGTTGCCGCGATTATTCAATTGTATATAAAGGGTTTCGCCTGTCGAAAGTTCAGGATTAAGAGTGGCAGCTTCAGAAATATTCGGAGCATTGCTGGCCCGAAACCTCTCGAATGTACCAACAACGGTGTATTCCTGCGGTTGGGCGTTGCTGGCGGATATGGACGCTTCTTCTCCCTTAACGGTCTGGACAATCTCCATTTCGCTAAGACGGCTGGTCATCAAAGTGATGGTTTTTCCGAGCGGATCGCCATCCGGCCAAAAGGCTGCTGAAGCGTTCGAGATGATAATTTCGCTCGGATTTTCCGGCATTCTCCCAGCCGTAATACGCCCCGCGTAGGGCATGAGCGACATAGCGGCAGCGTCAAATTGCTTGAGATTATAGTAATTATTTTTGGTGTCCGATACCCGAAGGTATGTTTGTTCGTCACAAAGGCCCGAACTTGCTATCTTGTCGGAATCCAGCATGGTTTGCCAATCAGCGCGCGTTCCGGTTAGGCTGGACGCATCACTAAGCGAGACCCTGTAGTGCCAGACGCCATTATTGCCGGTCTTTGAGGCAATAAGCATGTTTCGCAAGCTGCTGATGAGTAGGCCGACCGAAGCCACCATAGCAATAGCCAGTAGCATGCTGATGACTGTGATGGCGGTACGTCGTTTTTGTACTTTGAAATATCGGAAGGCAAGACTGGCCATGGAGGTCATAAGTTGTTGTCCTCCGCAACCTGACCATCCCTCATGACAATGATCCGATCCGTTTGTTCCGCCACGTTGCTGTCATGGGTAATGAGCACCAATGTCTGCTCAAAGTGCTCGACCGACTCCTTGAGAAGGCGCAACACTTCAGCGGAATTCTCCGAATCCAAATTGCCGGTTGGTTCGTCTGCCAGTACGATAGCCGGACGCGCAATCAGTGCACGGGCAATAGCAACTCGCTGCTGTTGGCCTCCCGATAATTGCCCGGGTAAACGTGTCTGTTTTCCTCCCAAGCCCAACAGTTCGATCAGCTCGTTATAGTAGTTTCGGTCAGGCTTTTGCTGATCCATTTTCAGCGGTAAGCAAATATTTTCCTGCACGGTCAAAACGGGGATTAGATTATAGGATTGGAATACAAATCCGATCATTTGTCGCCGCATTGCCGCCAAAGTACTATCGCTCGAGGCAAACAATTCAATGCCATCGATGTAAACTTTGCCGCGGGTGGGGCGGTCGATCCCGCCAAGCATATGTAGCAACGTCGACTTACCGCTGCCGGACGCGCCGGTTACTGCGACAAACTCTCCCTTTTCTATACTTACATTGACCCGCCGCAAAGCGTGGACGGCGGTTTCACCCGTACCGTAGATTTTCGTCAAACTTCTTGTTTCAATAAAGCTCATTGAGACCCTCACTTATAGTTCATCGAATATCTGATCGCGAATGACCAGATGACCGAGTCGCGGTATAGAAAAACACAATGAAAGAAGCATACCAATCATTCATGACGAATTTATGTTTTTCTGAGAATTAATTTTAATAAATGTTTGCAGCAACAGTCTTTGTGCTGTTGATTATAGCGATCAGTGGGCGGAAAATTTGGCGCAAAGAGTGACCACAGGGTGAGTTTGACATAAAACAACATCAAAAAAACGGAGTGTATTTGAAACGCATCAAAGATACAATCCGTTCTTGCTTTATTATATTTGTTAGCGAAAAACTGATCACGAGGCGATCAAACTGTTTTCTGTCATGAACTGATAGCACATCTTTAAATATAGGGCGTGTTAACGAGAGTCGGCTAATTCATTACTAGATGAATATCGCGAAGCGCTAGCTTCTTGAAAACTTCGTTCACCTCTTCAACGGAATATGGCATATCGTTATAAACCCACCACCGTAAAGTGCCGAGAAACGCGCTTGTTATGTAGTGGCCAAGCATTTCCGATTGCAATAAAGTCTGACTACTATTTGTAACGAACTTTTTAATGGAAACCTCGAAATAATCGTAGATAAAACTGTGAATGGGATTAAAATACATCGTCATATCGTCTTGCCCAAGTAGCGCTTTACAAAGCATTTGATTTCTTTCAACCAACCTAAGAATATTTAATGTAAACTCGCTACTATTAGAATCAAGAGTATTTGATGATTCAAGGCTGGATTTATCAAACAACTCATGGAACTCTTCAAAACAGCTATGAAGCAGTTCTTGTTTGTTTTCAAAATGCATATAAAAAGTTGATCGTCCAACATTTGCTGTGTCCAGGATCTCCTGTATCGTAACCGATTCGAAGCCTTTTTCAATGATTAGCGCGACAAGCGCGTCTTTGAGTAGTTTGCGGGTTTTTTGTACTCGTCGATCCGTAACATCATTTGACATAGTTGCTTCCTTAATTCAAACGAATTTGATATTTTTGTTCAATAATGAATTTTCAAGAGGTTTTTGGTCTTCTCATATAAATATCTATTGATTATAATACCATAAAACGAACAAAAAGTTCAATAACGCACTGTTTGTTTATAATGAATGTATAAGGAGAAGATGAAATGAAAAAGGCTGTATCTGATAATAAGGAGAATTCAGAACTTGGTGTTCAGATTGACGAAGACAGCGCAATAAAAATTCAAATGGAGAAAATGGTTGATACCTATGATTCTTACATGCAAAAAATCACTTTTGGAAAAGAAAATAGATTGCGTGAGATGACGATTGACCTTGCAAACATCAAGCCAGGTGACAGTGTCCTTGAAATCGGGTGTGGGACTGGTACACTGACGCTCGAAGCCAAACGTAAATCCGGCCCGTCAGGAAAAGTGTGCGGTATTGATATTATTCCCGGAATGGTTGAGCGCAGCCAACAGAAAGCCACTCAAGCCAACCTGGATGTTGCGTTTCAGTTAGGAAGTATTGATAACATACCTTTCCCCGATAACCAGTTTGATGTCGTGATGTGCAGCTTCATGATATTTCATATGTCTGAAGCGGTGAGGCGCAAAGGAATTGAAGAAATCTACCGCGTTTTGAAACCGAAAGGACAGATCATGGTTCTTGATCTTAATTTGCCGGTTCGTCGCGTGCCCAGAGCATTGATGAAGATGTTCTTAGGATTCATGTTTAAGCATGACTTAAAAGAATTGTTGCCAATCATGGAGTCAATCGGATTTTCGGAATCGGAGCTGAAGCAGGCTGAATTTCGGATTTTCGGGATGCCGGTTCTCTCTTTTGTTCGAGGGATAAAACAGCAGTAGACATACAATTGTCCATCGGACATTTGATTCAATCATGAGTTTGAAGTTTAAACTATAAACGAAGAAAGATAACACAATAAAAGCGCTCACGAAACGTATCCGTTCGTGGGCGCTTCTCGGCAACAAGATATCGAATTATGCAGTCATGTGTTTTCTGCGGTCAGGACTAGATCAGTTTCTTCAACAGCCTTTTCTGAGACAAAGAACGCCGACAATCTGCTTGTTTGGGTGCCATAAAAATCCGTTATTGTTGGCTAACCGGTATCTTAATCGTAAATATGCTTCCGCTACCTTGAGTGGATTCCAGCTCAATACTGCCGCCGATTTTGAGAAGATTTTCTTTTACGATATAAAGCCCGATTCCATCTCCGACGACATTCAACGAGTTGCTGCCACGATAATATGCATCAAATACACGCGGTTGGTCTTCTAGCGCGATGCCGACACCCGTGTCTTGAACGGTGATCACAAGTTCCGCTCCGGCCATCTGATACGAAACGGTCACGGCTCCGCCGGGTTCTGTAAATTTGTATGCGTTAGTCAGAAGATTATAGATTGCCTGACTTAGTTGATACGGATCGGTCTGTACCATAATTTTCTGATGGCTTTGTACGTGCAAGGCGAGCGATTTTTTATCGAACTGTGCCTTAAGTCCGGCGACGATTTGCCGGATTAAGCCTGAAATATCGACTGCTATGATATGCGTATGATCAATCTCTTTTTCGGCGTCGATCAACCCGCTCATATTGGTAATGATAGACGAGAGATTTTCAATCTGTGCTTCGCAGGTTTTTACCTCGTCTGGTGTAAACTGAATGACACCGTCTTGAAACCCTTCCAGATGCGTGCGCAAAATCGTTAGCGGCGTTCTTGTCTGGTGTACGAGTTCGTCAATCAGTTTTTTTCGGCTGGTCTGCTTCAGCATTAATCGGGACTGAAGAGCTTCGAGGCTCTGCTGAATGGTTTTTATCTCCAGCACGTTCGACTGAGGTGTGCGGCTCTCTCGTCCGAGATCGATATCGACCGCTTGTTGTGCTGTCAACATCAGATCCTTACTCATTCGCTTACTGATGAAATACCCTAGTACGAACGTTAGCGCAAAGACAATTCCGAATGAGAGAAGACTGTTTGTGATCAGAGATAAAGAGAACCGCTGCGTTCCAATCGAATTACCAATAGAGCTGTATCGCGTGATCATCAGCTTGCCGATCAAGTTGCCGTCTTTTTGAATATCGATCGAGTCAACTTCTTCTGCGGTCGTACTCAGCATCCGTTCGGCCATTCCGTTTCGCATCATACCCATCATAGGCCGATCGACAGCGCTGATGTCTGCAAGAAGCACCCCGTCAGTGCGATACAGTCGGATACGGGTGATGGGATCGCTCAAATGCGATGTAAGCTGCATTTCCAGTTGCTGGGACGTGTACTCGTTAGCAGACAGCGCTTCGGTTGAGAATTCTACAACCTGAGTCACGTGCGCTTTGTAATTTTCGGTTGAATAGTCAATAAAGTAACGATTGATTCGGACACTAAGCACGAGGGAGTTGACGATGACCGACAACGCGACTGAAATGACCAGCACAAGCATCCACTGCCGCTTGATTGTCATTGGTTCTTCCCTCCAAACTGATAACCTGCGCCGTATTTTGTCAAAAGGATCTGCGGATGGCGCGGATCCTTTTCGATTTTCTGACGGATATTCTTGATATAGCTGTCGATATTTCTATCGTATCCTTCATAGCCTTCGCCATAGGCTTGCTCAATCAGCTGCTCGCGAGACATAACGTGCCCCTGGTTGCGAAACAACGCGTGCAGGAGTTGATATTCCGCAGTCGTGATCGAGAGTTCCGACTCGCCGCAATAGAGTTTCATACTGCCTGTGTGCAGACTTAGATCCTCGCAACGGTAGACGATTTCATCCGATTCGTGATAGACGCGCGACAGGAGCCTGCGGATGCGAAGCATGAGCTCCTTTGCACTGAAGGGTTTCACTACATAGTCGTCTACGCCTGTACGAAAGCCGCGAACGCGGTCGATTTCGCCCTGCCGCGCAGTAAGCATAATGACGGGCAACTCGGATAGTTTTCGAATCTCTTTGAGCACCTCAAAACCGTCGATTCCCGGCATCATAACGTCCAAAAGAACGAGGTGGACGGCGTGGCTGTTGAAGAGCGCCAGCGCTTCAAATCCGTCGTTTGCGGTTAACACCGCGTATCCTTCTTTCAAAAGATACTTTTCAACGATCGTTCTGATTTCCGGCTGATCTTCAACAACCAATATCTGATATCGCACCGTTCCACCTCGTTGTGTTTGAGAGCCCAGTCAGCGGTTATTTGCCGATGACATCCTTCATCTTCATGTACTCTTCTTCCGTCAGCTCGCCTTTGATATAGCGAAGCTTCAGAGCTTCTGCCGTGATGTCGCTCGCACCGTGATGCTTTTTCTTCGCGGTCAGGACGATGATGACGACAAGTGCCGCTACAAAGATTGCAGCAAGTGCAACCCACACGCCGGGATACATAGCGCCAAACCCTCGGCAAAAACTACCGATACCACCGAAACCTCTTGTTAACATCATTGTAACATACCTCCTTAATTATTGATGACTTTCTGCATCTTTTTGTATTCTTCTTCCGTGATTTCCCCGTTGATGAACCGATTTGTTAGGATATCCTCCGGGCACTCGGAAGTCCTATGCCACTCGCTGAATCGTTTTCCGGGCTTTGCCACTAGCGCATAAATGACTAAGCCAATGAGTAGTAACCAAAAGAACATCATAGTCTGCTACCGCCTTTCTGTATTAGTTCCAGTTGTAACCGTGCATCATGCCGCGACCAAAGTAATTGCTACTTGAATCGGTGCTGTTGTCTTGGTCATAAAAACCGCGCATCATGCCGCGACCATAGTAATTGCCACTTGAACCGGTGCTGTCGTCCAGGTCATAGCAACCGTTCATCATGCCGTAACCATAGGTGCCGCCGTTTTCTGTGTGGTAGGCTGCCATTTGATCGAGTTGCTGCAACTCTATCTGTGCTTGCTCCGCAGTCAAAAGACCATCTTGAACCATCTTGTTGATCGTTTCTTTTCCAAGATCGATCATCTTCTGGTGTGACTCTTGCAGATCCGCCTGTTGCTGTTGGGTTAACTCCTGTCGATCCGCTGAACCGTTGTAATAAGCGCGAACATCTGCTCGAACTGGTGTGTTAACGACCAGCGCATATGCGGCGATTGGTACGAGAACCAGAACAACGATAGCGATGATGAGTAATGCCTTTCTCATGGTGTACCTCCTTTTCGTGAATGTATTCTGTACCTTCAAGATACGGCTTGATTGTGGTTGAATTATGATCGTAGAAAAGGGGACTAGTCAGAAAAAGATAAAGCAATTGTTCGCCTAGAAAATGCAATCCTAGGTATTTGGTAATTTGTGAAGGCTTTACATTTCAGCGGCAATTTTATAAAAAATCAGGCACCCGCGTTCAATGCGGGTGTCTTCGTTCTTTTGAATTGATGCGAATCAACTTTGGAATCCAGATCTGATGAATCACGAAGTGTGAATTCTCCAACAAAATATATTATTTCAAATCTACCGCATACCTTCTCGCTTTTTGAGCATTCGAACATTTGGTTGTATATATGGGCGTTTTAGGACTCGCTATAATCCTCCGTGGAAGTTTCGGAGGACGATGTTTGAGAGTTCGCGCCCGTGCAATAGTTGAATGCGAAACCGTTAGTTTTTCATTAAAAAAAGCACAAAAAGACCTCGAAATAATATATTTTCGCAAAAATGAACGTTTTGCTTCCGCTTTTGAAAAGTCAGATTGTTTTATTTATATAGGGGGAGAAGAGGCAAAACTCGGACTGCACCTTAAAAACCAAATATGGAGGACAAACCGTTGAACTGCGAGAGCGAACAGGCTGCCGCTGGCGCTATGTTTGATGCATTTTGCAAGGAGGTCCTCCGTAACACAGTTTTTAATTACAAACGGAAGATCAAGCGCCAGTCAAGTAGAGAAGTGATCACGCCGGATCCTGAACAATATATCTCTGCGCGGGATGCCGTCTTTGATGTATATGAAACGGATCATCTGGTTATCGAATTTGAGGGATGTATATATCCGTTGGACAATGAAAAGCTTTATCATTCGATGCTTACATTGCCGAAGAATCTGTTGGGTGTATTGTTGCTCAAGTTCTGGCATGGTCAGAAAGACGCGATAATCGCGAGTCACCTTGGCGTTTCAACAAGAACGATTCGTCAATGGCGTAGTCTTGCGATCGCTGAAATTCGGAAGTGGTATCAAGAAAAGGAGGTTGAATTTAGCGACACCTCGTGAAATAAAAGAAGGGCTTCTTTCAGATCAGCCGATAGGAGAGATATGATTCTAAGTTTCGAGACAATTTGTGCCGCAGTAAAGGGAGATAAGGACGCAATAGAAGAAGTGCTAAAGTACTACGATCCCTATATTGTTACGATGTGCACGTTCCAATCTAGGGATGAGGATGGATTTGAATACACATACGTAGATCATGACGCTATCCAATTATTACAAAAACGACTCGCTGAACAAATTCCAAAATGGAAGGAAATCTGCAAATGATACTTTTACCCGATCTGTTCGAATTCGCTTATGTGCCCAACTGGTTTGACCATCTGATTGCGCTGGCTGAAATGGCAGTGCCAGAATTATGGCGTTTTACAAATCCAAAAATACCACCGAGGAACACGGATACTCCGATCCTGGAGAAATATGTCAATTACGTTTTCAGGAAACAAATTATCGACTTCAACAATTTCAATTATGTGTCCAATCCAGAATATGGGGACAGAATTTTTTACATCAGAAATGAAAACGCATGTTTTAACACAGGCCTCTACACAAAGAACTACAAGAGCATCTTTGGATGTTTTACCCGAAATAAGCGTAAAGACGCGAAGCAAGACTGGCTATTCCGAGGGTTTTTTGACGATACTGCGCCCGATTTGAAGTTTGTGCAGCCATTGCCGGATAAGCCCGGATTGCTTGTGCCGATCATGGGCATGACTTACTTCCCCGTGTGGGACATCCGCGTCAATGTTAACCACATTCTGTGTGATCCCGACAATTTTGCGCGACTTCCGATGGAAGTGCAGCGCGCGAAGAACTTGTCGCTCCTGCTTGAAACCGCCGTCGAGCTGGCGCGGCGCAAAGCGTCATTTGAACCCGGTATTGTGGTCCCGCAGGGATATCAGGGCAAGGTGCAGTTCTTGCTTCCTTTGTGCTTGCTGGATTCTGAGCGCACAGACCTTGCCATGACGCTGACACCCATGGACGGCTATTATCTCGGCCATACCTGCCTGACGCTGGAGATGGCTTATATGAACGCGCGGCTGATCGGCAGACCGGTCGCTCCCTGGCTTCTGGAACTCGTGACCTGATCTTCCGGCTGCCGCCCTCAGGGGTTAAGGATATAGCTCAGAACAACTAAATAGGGCCCGACGAGCGGCGCTTTTTTGTGCCGCGCGCCGGGTCCTTTTTTTCGTGCGCTCAAAAATGCGCCAATCGTCTGGCTCTCAACGAAAGGAGCCGGACAAATGGAACTGGTCAAGATCACGTATCGCTTTGCGGATGGGCATGTCGAGGAATTGGAGGTGGAACCGGAGGTCGCATACACCCTGAAAGAATTGGATCGTCAGGAGTACAACAACAATCATCGCGAAACACGGAGGCATGTCACTTTTGAGTGTACCGAAGAGAAATCGTGGCTTGCTGTTGATGACCAAAGATTATCTCGCCTGTTTGATGATCCACCTGAGGAGATTCGGCTCCGGATAGCAATCAATCAACTTGAACAGCATCATCGCGATCTGATCATCGCGATATTTTACCGCGGTATAAAAATCGTCGAATATGCGAGACTTACAGGCGTTTCGCAGTCGGCGATCTCTCAACAACTAAGCAATGCAATAAAAAAACTAAAGAAATTTTTGGAATGAGCCTTATATTTCGCGTTTTTCGTGGCCTACGGGTGAAGGGGTTAGTTTTGAACCTTGACATCTGAATATCCGGTGGTCATGAGAAGCCCGCATAGTCGAGGATAACGTCCCAAAGTGCGGCCCGGCGGGATGCGGGGAGCGAAGAGCTGCGCGGCGAAGAACCGATCATGACCCCCGACCATTCTCCGGGATCGAAGTGTCAAATAGGAGAGTATCTTAACCATCACCCCTTCCGAAAGGGATCATGGAAAACAAGCAAATCAATCGGATGCCGATCAGAGCGCGTCCGTATGATCATCAACGACGCGCTTTTTCGTTTGCTTGCCAGATGTTTGGGCTGGCAGGGCACGATCCGCCGACCAGCCGCGGAGTGGCGCTGCTCATGGAAATGGGAACAGGCAAAAGCCTGACCGCGATCGCGGTCGCCGGGCGACTGTTTCTCGAGAGTAAGGTCGAGAGAATGCTGATCGTCGCGCCATTGTCCATCCTAGGCGTTTGGCAGGAGGAGTTTCGAAAATTCGCTGATTTCGAGTACTCGCTCGTCATATTGAATGGCGGCGAATCCAAGAAAATCGAGAAACTGCGACAAATGCCGACATCGGGCTTGCAGGTGGCTGTCATCAACTACGAATCCGCATGGCGGCTTGAAAAAGAGCTTATCGCATGGGATGCCGATCTCATCGTGTGCGATGAAGGGCACAAGATCAAAACGCACAATATCGCAGCGAGTAAATGCATGCATCGGCTTGGCGCGAAGGCCCGGTACCGAATGCTGCTGACTGGGACGATCATCACAAACAAAGCGATCGACGTGTTCAGCCCGTACAAGTTCCTGAATCCGGCGGTGTTCGGCAACAGTTTTTATGCTTTTCGCAACCGCTACTTCGACATGGTTGGGTATGGCAATCACACGCCAGTCCTTAAAGCAAACATGGCAGAGGAGCTTACGCGACGCATTCATAGCATCGCGTTTCGTGCGACGAAGGCCGAGTGCCTCGACCTGCCGGAAACGACGGAGATTGTACGGACAGTCGAATTGGAACCGCAGGCGAAGCGACTGTACCAGCAGCTCGTTCGTGACAGTTATGCGCAGATCAAAGGTGGCGAAATCACCGCTGCCAACGTACTAACCCGGCTACTTCGACTCTCGCAACTGACTGGCGGCTTCCTGCGCGGCGACGAACCCGACCGCGTGGAACGAGTCAGTTCCGCGAAACTGGACGCGCTTTCGGACATCGTTGACAGCGCGGCGCAGGAAGGCGGCAAGCTCGTGGTCATCGTACGGTTTCTGCCGGAGATTGACGCAATCACCGCCATGCTGGAACGGAAGTCGATCGGATACGCACTGATCACCGGCGCGGTGAAGGATCGCGATGAGCAGGTGCGTCGGTTTCAGGCGGATCCCGATGTGATCGTGTTCGTTGGCCAGATTGCGACGGCTGGGTTGGGCATCACGCTCACCGCCGCCGACAAGATGGTGTTCTACTCGCTGGATTACAGCATGTCGAACTTCGAGCAGGCGAAAGCACGCATCCACCGCGTCGGGCAACGGAATCCCTGCACCTATATCTACCTCGTTACCGCCGGCACCGTAGACGAGAAAGTGCTCCAGGCGCTGCGCGATAAAGCCGATTTGGCCAGAGTCCTGATCGATAAGTACTGGGCAGGCAAGAACCCATTCGAGACACCCTGAAAGGAGTACATATGGAATCAAACGAACTGTTCGCGTTAGCGGATGAGCTGCGCGCATTGAAGGAAGCGAAGAAATACGCGGAGCAAGAGCTCAAAGAGATCACGGAAGAGATGGACCGCGTGGATGCCATCCTCGCGCAACGCATGGCGGATACCGAAACGCAGAACTTTACCCGTAATGGCACAATGTTCTGCCTAACCAGCACGACGCGGGCTTCGGCGGCTGCCGGGCGTAAGGATGAGTTATTCGCGGCGCTGCGGGAGGCGGGCTATGACGATCTCATATATGAGACCGTTAATGCCAATTCGCTCTCGGCGTTCGTGAAAGAGCAGACCACGGAGAACGGTGACACCCTACCGCAATGGCTGGATGGACTTGTGACCGTGTTCGAAAAAACAACTGTGGGTGTGCGGAAAGCCGCCCGATAAGAGAAGGGAAAACAAAAATATGACACAGGGAACAGGAATCTCAGTAACCACTAACGCGTTTGAGGAACTCGCAAACTTCAACCTGAGCGACGCGATGTCCCAGGAACTCGAGGGGCTGAGCCTCTCGTTTGAACGGATCAAAATCCCATCGGCAGGGAGTACGGTGTTCGAACTGCCCGCAGTCGATGGCGGCGAACCGGAAACGGTGAAGGAATTCACGGGTGCGATTCTCTATCACCATCCGCTGTTTGCGTATTACCGGGATAAATACGCGGGCGGAAAAGAACCGCCGGACTGCGGTAGCTTTGATGGTGTGACCGGTGAGGGTGATCCCGGCGGCGCATGCGCAAAGTGCAGATACAACCAATTCGGCTCGGGCGAAGGCGGTGGGAAAGCGTGCAAGAATCGTCGCCGTATCTACATTTTGCGCGAGGGCGAGGTGTTTCCAGTATTACTTTCGCTGCCGACCGGCTCGCTGAAGGAGTTTACACGGTATATTCAGCGACTCTTGAGCCGCGGCAAGAAATCGCTTGCCGTGGTTACCCGATTCTCGCTCAAGAAAGCGGTCAACACGGGCGGCATTGCATATTCACAGGCACAGTTCAATGCTGAGCGTGTGCTGACCGAAACAGAACTGACTGCGGTGTCGAGCCTCGCGGCGCAGGTGAAAGAGTACGCAAAGCACGTTGGCGGGTATTCCGTCGATATGGACGAGTTCGTCGAAGTGCCGACGCCGTTCGATCCTGTGACGGGTGAGATTGTGGAGTCTCAGAACTAAGTGAACGGATGAAGGGGCGGCGCAAGTCGCTCCTTCGCTCATATCAGAAAGGAATTTCAGTATGGATCAAATGCAAGTATTCAAGAATTCGGAATTCGGGTCTGTGCGCACACTCGAAGAAAATGGCATGGTCCTGTTTTGTGCAAAGGATGTTGCGAATAACCTCGGATATAACAATACGCGGGCAGTAATATTACGTCACTGCAAGGGGGTCACGAAACGTGACTCCCTTACAGACGGCGGTGATCAGTCGTTGGGTTTCATTCCCGAATCCGATGTATACCGACTGATCATGCGCAGCAAACTGCCCGCGGCAGAGCGCTTCGAACGTTGGGTCGTAGAGGAAATTCTGCCAACGCTCCGCAAACATGGGATATACGCGACCGGCGAAACGCTGGATGCGATTATTCGCGATCCTCAGTTTGGAATCCGTCTGCTGTCAGAGCTTCAGGCTGAACGTGAACAACGCAAGCAAATCGAACACGAGAGTGAGCAGCACAAACAGATCATCAGCGAACTTGAACCAAAGGCGCGCTATTGCGATTCGGTGCTGAAGAGCAAGACTCTGGTGCCCGTCAGCATGATCGCGAAAGACTACGGTCTTTCCGCGATCAAATTCAACCTATTGCTGCATGAGCTCGGCGTTCAATATCGCATGGCCGAGACGTGGCTGCTTTACCAGAAATACGCTGATCAGGGGTATGCGCATTCGCAGACGCATGTATTGGACAATGGCACTACGATTATCACCACCTGCTGGACCCAGAAAGGACGGCTGTTCCTCTACCAGCTGCTGAAAGAGCAGGCGGGTGTGCTTCCCGTGATCGAGAGGGAGTACGGCATATGCGAAAGGTAATCGAACGCATCGACGCCCCTTTGCCCCAGAGCGTCCTTATGCAGCGAAAACTGACGTCTTTGTTCGGAGATACAGAGCTTCCTGTTCGGAAGGTCTTTGTATGCTCCCCATATGCCGGATGCGTGAAAGAGAACGTCCATAACGCGCGCATGTATTCACGCTTCGTCTTTCTTTGCGGTTGTATGCCCATCACACCGCATCTCATGTATCCTCGCTTTCTGGAGGACAAAGATCCAAAGGAGCGGGATGCGGGGATTCAGATGGGGCTGATTCTTCTGGATTTCTGCAACGAGATTTGGGTGTTCGGGCAACGGATCAGCAACGGCATGCGGCGTGAAATCGCGTTTGCGGAGTCGCGCGGCATCTTGGTGCGATACTTCTCCGATACCTGTCAGGAGGTGATCAAGCGTGGCAGAGGTTGATGTGTTCCCGCAAGAACTCGCCGAGCGTCGACAGTGGATCTGTTGGCGGCTGGAACCGAGCAACAAGGGCGACCGACCGAACAAAACGCCCTACTCTCCGCACGCGAATCGCCGCGCATCGTCCATCGACCCGGCAACATGGGGGACTCTTGCGGAAGCGAGATCGGCGCGCGATCGGTATGGATACACCGGCCTTGGGTTCGTATTTACAAATGATGACGATTTCGTCGGAGTGGATATCGACCATTGCAGGAATAAAGAAACCGGCGCATTGAACGAGACCGCCGCTATGATCGTCGCCAAGGCATCGACGTATACGGAAATCAGTCCATCGGGCGAAGGGCTGCACTTGTTCTTTCACGGAAAAATACCTGAGGGCGGGAATAAGAACAGCGCTACGGGCGTTGAGATGTACGCATTCGGGCGTTATTTCACCATGACCGGAAATCGGCTGGATGGTGCGCCGCTGGAGGTTGTACAGGATAACGGCGTTCTTGTATGGATTCACGCAGTGTATGTCAAAACGCCAAAGCAGGACAAACCAACGTCGGAACGGAAAGCGCCGAAAGAGCGAAAACAGAGAAAACAGAGAGCATCTGCAGCACCGTTATCCGACGAGGTGGTCCTGGAACGCGCGCTCGCGGTGGATCAGGAAGAGCGATTCTCAAAACTCTGGTCGGGACAATGGGAGAAGCAATACGCCAGTCAGTCCGAAGCGGATATGGCACTGTGCTGTAAGCTTGCGTTCTGGACTGGGAAGAACCGTGATCAGATGGATCGGCTGTTTCGACAGAGTAAGCTGTTTCGGGAGAAATGGGATGAGCGGCACCATGCCAACGGCGCGACCTATGGCGAGGAGACGATTGGGAAAGCAGTCGATCTGGTTGAGGATTCCTATAGCCCAGCCGCAGCCGCTCCGGTGTTCGAGTTTGAAGGCAGGTATTATCGCGCGAAGGGCGATGCTGTGACTCCGCTGACCAACTTTATAGTTAAGCCCGTTGAAATGGTCGAATCAGACGAGGAAACTCAGCTCACCGCCGATCTGGTTACAGTGCGCAATGAAACATTCCGTCACTCGTTCCTAACAACCGATTTCACGAACTTGCAGCGCTTCAAATCCGCGCTGAACAAACGCACGATCGCGCTGAGCTATACCGGTTCGGAGGGTGATTTGGAACTATTGAAAGCGTTCTTGTACGAGTTGGAATGGAATCGAAAGAAAGGCGTGAAGACTTCCGGCTTGTATCGGCACGATAAATGCTGGGTATTTGTTTGCGGGGATCAAGCGGCAGATGGAGAAGGAAACCCGGTCGATGGGTTGCAGCAGTTCGAACAGTACCGGCAGAGTGGGCCGAGCATGCTAGATGTTCAACCGATCAACGCGGAACAATTCATGGTACTCGGATCGTTGATCCTTGGCTACAACGAACTTGCCAAGACCGTCTCGGTACTTGCGTGGTGTGCTGGATGTTTTCTCAAAGAACATTTCAAGAGTCGGAAGATCAAATATCCGCATCTGTTCCTGATCGGCGAAGCAGGCAGCGGAAAAAGCAACACGCTCGAGCGAATTATCCTGCCGATCTTTTCCAAAACGCGCATTGCAGCGGCGTCACAGGTGACGAAGTTTACGCTCATGAAGGAGTCCGTCGCTTCCAACCTGATTCCGCAGGCATTGGACGAGTTTAAACCTTCCAAGATCGATCGATCGACGCTCAGTGTGCTTCTAAACCACATGCGAAACGCATATGACGGCACAGATGGGGAGCGAGGCCGCGCGGACCAGACAACGACGAGATACACCCTTTGCGCTCCCCTTGTCGTCGCGGGTGAGGAATCACCGGCCGAAGCTTCGATCCGGGAACGCAGCATGGAACTACTTTTCTCGAAGAAGGACCTCAAGCCGGATAAACATAGAAGGTCGTTTTCAAAATTGAGCGCCATAGCGGATATTTTATCGGGGTTCGGGCGTGCGGTTTTAAATGTCGCTTTGCGCACCACCGCCGAGTGCGCTGAAACATGGTATCGCACCGCGATGGACGAGATCGACACGGAGCTTCCGTCTCGGGTTCGGAACAACATCGCGTGCTGCGTAGCTGGGTTGAACTTATTGGAAACACTCTGCGGATCGTATGGGTTAACTTGGGATCGGGTGTTCGAAATACCGATCAAGCGTTGCCAGACGTACCTTGAGTACGGCGCAAAGGAATATCTACTTGATGGCGGAAGCGCGAACAAAGGCATCATAGAGCAGACGCTTGAGGGAATGGCGCGTATGGGACTGTACGCAAATGAGTGGACGATCATGGAGAATCTGGATCATGTGGCGATCTACTTCAAGCTCTGCTACGACCGATACACGCAATACCGGCGCGATCACGCCATTGTTGGCGAGTGCCTGGAATACGCGCAGTTTCTGAAGCAACTAAGACAATCCGATCTGTTCGTTGCGTATAAGCCGGTGCGAATCAGCGGGATGCTCAAACGGGCGTATGTGCTCGATTATGAAGAGATTCAGAAACGGTGCGACATCACAAGCTTTGATCCTACCACTCCCGAGCCAATCAGTCCCTGGGATTAAGATTTTATGTTACTTGTTACTAAGTTACCTTCTTATTTAGAGCTACGCGGAAAACATGTTTATTTCTCTCTCGCGTGCACGCGCACGCGCGCGTATGCGCGTATATAGTCCCAGACCTAGATGGGAAGGAGTAACACGTAACAGGTAACAGGAAGGAATGGAATGCTGGAAAAAGATATCACCGCAACGATCATGCGGTTCTTAAGGATGGTTCCGCGCTGCTTTGCGTGGAAAGAACATGGCGGGATGTATGGGACGGCGGGTATCCCCGATGTGATCTGCTGTCTGGACGGCCGATTTTTCGCCTTTGAGGTGAAGACACCGGATGGCGTTGTCACGAAGCTACAAGAGCGCACGATTCACAAAATCAAAGTCGCCGGTGGGCACGCGTATGTGGTTCGGTCGGTGGAGGATGTGAAAGCTGTGCTGTGGGCATATGCGGGAATTGACATTTGACAAAGGAGGGTTCAGATGAGCACCAAGGATTACCTTTCGCAGGCATACCGAATCGACCAGCGAATCAACAGCAAGCTGGCGCAAGTGATGTCCCTGCGCGACCTATTGAGCAAGGCGACTGGAACACTGTCCGGTGCGCCGAAGGCTGCGACGCCCAACCCGCACTCCATGGAGGATACGATCGCCAAGATGGTGGATCTGGAGAACGAGATCAATGAAGACATCGACGCGCTCATCGATCTCAAGGCGGAGATCATGCGGCGGATCAAGCGCGTGGAGAACACGGAGTACCAGACGATACTGGAGCTGCGGTATCTGTGCTTTAAACGGTGGGAAGAAGTTTCTGTTGAGCTAGGGTATAGCATGCAGCATTTGTTCAGACTCCACGATGAAGCGTTGGAAGCGGTCAGTTCTCCTAAAAGATGAGAGTAAATGTGATTGAATGAGAGTATCATCCTTTGATATTCTTATGATGTCGAAAAAGAAGAGAGCTTCCGCGGACAAAACGTGGAGGCTCTTTTGCTTTCCTTTGGAGGACTGTGATGCCGATGAAACCCAAGCGTCCGTGTTCCTACCCGGGGTGCGGGAGGCTGACCGATGGTCAGTACTGTAATGAGCACAGGCAATCCATTGATCATCAGTACAATCGATACCTGCGAGACCCAGATACCAACAAACGATACGGCCGCGCGTGGAAGAAACTCCGCGCGCGATTTCTTTTACTTCACCCTTTGTGTGAGCAGTGCAACAGTGAAGGCAGGCTGACTGCTGCTGAGGAAGTGCATCATGTTCTGCCGCTGGCAAGCGGTGGTACGAACGAGGATGGCAACCTCATGTCGCTTTGTAAGAGCTGCCATTCGAGGATTACGATCGGCAGCACCAACTCGCGCTAGAATTCACACGCGAAGTGACCCGGTGGGGGTAATTTTACCTCTGTAACCTTTCAGACTGGACAACGCGGTCGGGTCACGTACAAACTTTCGCGGTTTCAAGAGGTCGAATAGCCCTCAATTTTTTTTTGCTGGAGGAAACTCAAATGCCAAACGGTCACGGCGGGTCGAGATTGGGCGCGGGTCAGAAGAAAAAGCCGCTCGCGGACAAGATACTCGACGGAAATCCCGGCAAGCGGAAGCTGACCGTTGTGGAGTTTCCCAGCACCGCCAACCTTCAGGGCAACGATATGCCGCTGCCGAGAGAACTGCTCTCCGCGCGGCAAAAGGACGGACGCAACCTCGAAGCGGCTGAAATCTATGCTAACACTTGGGACTGGCTCGACCAGCGTGGCGCGGCGAGGATCGTTTCTCCACAGTTGCTGGAACGGTACGCCATGAGCGCCGCGCGATGGATACAATGCGAGGAAGCGGTCACGGAATACGGCTTCTTGGCGAAGCACCCAACGACGGGCAGCGCGATCCAATCTCCGTATGTGGCTATGAGCCAGAACTACATGGCACAGACGAACCGACTCTGGTACGAGATCTTCCAGATCGTCAAGGAAAACTGCGCGACCGACTACACGGGAACAAATCCTCAGGACGACGTTATGGAACGCCTGCTGACCGCGCGCAGGGGGAAGTAGCCATGGACGAGATACAAGCGTTCGTTCGCTCTTTGAAATACCACCGCCTGACAAGCCAGCAACGCAAGACGCTGCGCGGGCAAGCGTTAGCAGGAAATCTTCCAGCGGCAAAGTCGGGCTTACAAACCATACTCCTGAGAGGACGTGCATATGAACATTCAAACGCTGCCGGTCGGTAAACTTGTTCCAGCGGTTTACAATCCGCGCAAAGACCTGAAACCCGGCGACCCGGAATACGAGAAGCTGAAGCGTTCGATTGCGGAGTTCGGATATGTGGAGCCAGTGATTTGGAACAAGACCACCGGGCATGTTGTCGGAGGTCACCAGCGCTTAAAGGTGTTGATCGATACCGGCGTGACCGAGGTCGAATGCGTCGTCGTGGAAATGAGTGAGGAAAAAGAGAAAGCGCTCAATGTCGCGCTCAATAAAATCAGCGGCGAATGGGATAAAGAAAAGCTCTCTCTGCTGATCTCCGATCTGCAGCTTGTGGATTTCGACGTTTCGCTGACGGGCTTTGACGCGCCGGAGATCGACGCGTTGTTTAAGGACGCTCAGCGCAAGGGTGTGCAAGACGATGATTTCGATGTGGACGCAGCGCTCAAAGAACCTGCGATGACGAAACCTTGTGATCTTTGGTTGCTCGGTAAACACAGGCTCATCTGCGGCGACAGCACGAAGCGTGATGTTTTCGACCTTCTCATGGATGGCGGTCAAGCAAACCTCGTGGTCACCGATCCCCCTTACAATGTGAACTATGAAGGCAGCGCGGGAAAGATCAAAAATGACAATATGACCGATGGCGCGTTCTATGATTTCCTGCTAGCTTCATTTCAGAACATGGAAGACTGCATGGCAAACGATGCTTCGATCTATGTGTTCCATGCGGATACGGAGGGCTTGAACTTCCGAAGAGCATTCTCGGAAGCGGGGTTCTATCTCTCCGGCACCTGCATCTGGAAGAAGCAATCTCTGGTACTTGGGAGAAGCCCATATCAATGGCGACATGAACCGGTCTTATTCGGCTGGAAGAAAAAGGGTAAGCACGAATGGTACGCCGACCGCAAGCAGACAACGATCTGGGAGTTTGATAAACCCAAGCAGAACGCTGATCATCCGACCATGAAGCCTGTAGAACTGTTGGCATATCCGATTTTAAATTCCAGCATGGCGAACTGTGTCGTGCTGGACCCGTTCGGTGGTAGCGGCAGTACCTTGATCGCTTGCGAACAGACCGATCGTGTCTGCCGCATGATCGAGTTGGACGAGAAGTACTGCGATGTCATCGTAAAACGGTACATCGAACAGGTTGGTAGTTCCGATCAGGTTCTTCTCATCAGGGATGGATCAAAGACCCTGTACAAAGAAGTCTCCGAGAACACAGATAATTAGCTTGATATTCACACCCGAAAGAGTGATGTATGTGACTACCAAATCGAAAGGAAGGTATTCACAATGCAAATCAAATACAACGTTACGGGGGACAGACGAAAGGCACTGGTCGCGGTCATGAGGGATGTGCTGCAGGACACAACGCGATACCTCGGCGCGCCGAGCTTCGCGTTTCAGGTGGGAGCGTACACAGTCGACAAGAACGGCACAGTCACTTGCCCAGATGGTATAGACGAGGGGCAGATCGAAATTCTGATTCGTGAATTGGCAAACGACGGTTTCATCGGCGAACGGGTCGGCGAAGCGGCAAAGCCCGTTGAAACCAAAACGGTCGAACCGGATCAACTAAAAAAAGAAACACCTCGCACTGCCGATCCAGACCGCCTCGCAGTCGAGCTGCCGAAGGATGGCATGACGCCGACCGCCATGGAGAACCTGCGGCGGCTGGTCGCGAGCAAGGAAACCCTGCTCAAAAAAGCGCTCGGTGCGGACAGCCTGACGATCACAGAACATTCTGACAGGATCGAGTTCGGGTGGTTCCGAACGACTGACGATCAGGCTGAGATCGCCGCTTACTACCAACTGGTACAGGGGCTTTGCGAACTAGCGCGCACACAAAAGCGCGTCAGCGCAACGGAACAGGAAGTCGAAAACGAGAAGTACACCTTCCGCTGCTTCCTGCTGCGACTCGGATTTATCGGATCGGAGTACAAGGAAGCACGAAAGATCCTGCTGAGAAAACTTTCTGGTAACGCGGCATTTCGCACCGCACGGGAAGTGGGTGATGAAGAATGACGACCATTCATCTGGAGATGCTGAAACAGCTCAAGGAGAATTACACCGCCGGAACTCGGGTCGAGCTGATTCGAATGAGTGACCCTTACACCAACCTACGACAAGGGGAACAGGGGACTGTTACGATGGTCGACGATATCGGGACGATTCATGTGAATTGGGATCGCGGGAGTATGCTCGGGATCGTATTCGGCGAAGATGAGTGCCGGAGAATTGAGGAAAATGAGTAATCGAGTATTTGCCGCTTACGGCGTTGGGTTGAATCGCGCTGAAATGGCGAAGCATTGTCCGACCGCGAAGACAATCGGCATGACCGAGTTGAAGAACTTCAGGCTTAAGTTTCGCGGTGGCAACGCCTGCGCGGTTGCGACGATTGAAAAGACGAAGGGGTCCAGTGTTCCCGCACTTCTTTGGGAAGTACCCTTGCAGGACGAAGCTTCGCTCGACCGCTGGATTGGAATACCCGATTTGTACCGAAAGGATACGGTGAAGGTACGCTTGAACGGTACGGCGATGGATGCATTTGTGTACATCCAGATTGGCAACAAACCACCGAACAAGCCGAGCGCTTTCTATTACAGTACTCTTCTAGAAGGGTACAGAGCGGCAGGGGTCGATGCAGAGATTCTGAAAACAGCGACCATGAGAGTGTAGCAAACAAAATACTATCTATGAGTGGATAAGCTCCCGTGCAATGGGGGCTTGTCTTACTGTACAAATAGTGATATATAAAAACTATAATAGTAGTAACATCGAGTGTCCGATTCTCAATTATGTTCTAACATACCGACTTGTAACCGACCTAGTAAACTGTCTAATCTAGCATGTGATTCAGAGAACGCGGTAATATTTCGGTTCGGGAGGCCAATATGATGAGCCTATTGAAATTGAAACGAGCATCAATATGGACGGTCATTTTTGTTTTTATGCTTGCGCTAATCCCAGCTGGCGCGCATGCGGAAAACAGTAACGACGAGTGGCAAATTGTAGGACAAACAGGTGGAACAACCAAAGCGCTGTTGACGGAAGAGACGACGCTGTATGTCGGCTCCGGCCTGCACGTGCTAATACTGGATGTATCTTCTCCAGAGAAAATGCAAGTGCTCGGCACGAGTCCGTTGCTGCCTGATTTTGTTGAGAGTATCACTTCCGATGGCGGGGGTAGGCTCTACGTATCCTGCGGGCTAGGCGGATTGGTTGTGCTGGATGTGACAAATCCAAAGGAACCTCTCCTGCTTGGTGTTTTGGATACACGCGGATATACGGAAAGCGTTACTTTACTTGATAATCTAGCGATAGTCGCGGATGGACCGCAGGGCGTGCAGATTATCGACGTTACGAACCCCGCGAAGATGAAGACACTTTCCGAGGCGTATCCGCTCGCGTATGCGTATGATGTTGCAATTTCGGACAAAATCGCATATGTTGCTGGCGGCGGAAGCGGTGTATTTACAGTCGATTTGACCAATCCTATAAAACCGGTTGAAGCCGGGCTAACGAGTTTGGATGGGTTCACATACGATTTAGAAATACTCAAAGGCAAGCTCTACGCAGCATGTGCCTGGGGTGGCATTGCAGTATTGGATCTGAAAGAACCGCTTGCACCGAAAAGCATAGCAACCGCGCAAACCAGCGGGTGGGCAATGGCGCTCAGTGCATTCGGAAATGATCTCTTGGTACTTGACGGCGCGGATGGCGTGATGGTATATGGAACTGCTCCTACAATACCAGTGAAACTCTCGGCTTACACGTTGGGCGGATTTGTGCTCGACGGGGATGTGAGTGGTACTACGGCATTTGTGCTTGATCGTGAAAAAGGACTGCTGACACTTGATCTCTCGAAGAAGACTAATCCTGATCTGATTTGTCGCTGGATGCCCTTGTTAGAAGGACGTAGGCTGACAATGCAGGATGGAGTCTGCTATGTTGCTGGTGGACTTTCTGGTATGCACGTATTCGATGTCGCCAATACAGCAAGTCCCAATGAGACGTATTGGTATGATACAGGTGGCGGGTACGCAAACAAAGTAATTCTCGCGGACAGCAAAGCATATCTAAGTACGCATCTTGCATCCAATGAGCCGCTCGTCATCTTTGATTCATCCAATCTGATTCAACCGAAAAAACTTGGATTCGTGCCGAATGACGAGGCGGTATTTAATACGGCGTTTCGTTCGATTACGTACGCAGATGGGATGATCTATGTTCCGGGTGAATTTCACGATATGGCGGTAGATGTGCGTGATTCGGTGCATCCAACTGTAGTGGGTAAAACTGGGATGGAGAATCCGGTCAACGGGGATTGTTCTGCGGGACTATACATTTCAACTAGCAGTACGCAACTGCAATTAATTGACGTTACCGATCCGATGAACCTGCGATTGATCTCACAGTTGCAGAAAAACTCCAGTGGAGAAGCAATTCGTTTTATCAACCCGACAACTGTGATTACCTCTGCGGATCCAGGCATCTGGATTGTGGACGTTTCTGATCCTCAAAATCCGAAGAGAATCGCCGAACTTGCGATTCCTGGCGGAGTGATGGATATCTTTATCGATGGGACAACCGCGTATCTGTCAAACCTCGGTAACGGCATTCAGATCGTCGATCTTTCAGATTTGAACCATCCGGTTCTGAAGGACTCGTTTACGACGATCGGACTTGCATACGACTGTTACGCTAAAGACGGGCTAATCTATGTTGCCGACAGCTTTGCGGGCATGACCGTCTATCAAAAAGGAAACGCACAACCGAAGTCTGGTGATTCGGATGCGGCGAGTAGTGCTTCAAACGTACTGTCGATCAAGACAGGAGAGGAACCCTATTCGTTGAACTTGATGACCTCCAATCAACCTACGCCTACCGAGGCGTTCAACTATAATGTCACCAGCGCTGCTGACAGCGGAGAAGGAACGCTACGCTACGCGCTGGAACACCTTGATCTGAACACTATGATCACATTTGATCCCACCGTTTTTCCCGTAGCCAAACCAGTCTCAATCGCGCTAGAATCGCCGTTGCCCGAAATTACATGGGATCACCTGACGATCGACGCGAGCAACGCAGGGGTCATCCTTGATGGAAGCAAACTCGAAAACGGAAACGGACTGACGATCTACTCCTTCTACAACAGAATTATGGGCTTGCAGATCGTGAATTTCCCGCAGCATGGGATTGATTTGCAAGGCGGCAGCAGCGTTGTGGGCGGTAATAGAAATGTAGGTAGTGGGTCATTGGGACAGGGAAACTTGCTGAGTGGCAATGGTTTGTATGGCATTCGCGTTGGTGGCTTTGATCAGACTGTACTCGGTAACTTTGTCGGCATCGATATCAGCGGAGAAAAAGCGATGCCGAATTATGACGGTATTTTTGTTGGAGAAGCGCTGCGAGTCACTATTGGAGGTACTGAACCCGGTGCAGGAAACGTCATCAGCGGGAATCAGTTTATCAATTTCGATAGCTGGGGTGACCAAACGCGAGTTATTGGCAACCTCATTGGCCTTAATGCTAAAGGAACGAAAGCTGTTGTGGGCGAGACTAGCAACAATGTCGTTCTCGAAAGCAATGTAATGAACAATATCGTTGGAGGCACAACACCCGGAGAACGCAATGTCATCTCTGGTGCAGGCATAGGCGTCGTATTCAGCGACCCCAACAGCTATTGCTGCTCGGTGATTGGTAACTACATCGGTACCGACATTACTGGGACAAAAGCGATTCCAAATCATGATGGTATTACGATGTGGACAAGCGGCAACCATCGCGTCGGCGGCACACGGGCGGGAGAAGCGAACCTTATCAGCGGCAATCTCAACGGCGTGCAGCTAAATGGTTACGGCGTGTCAGACAACATCGTTCTTGGTAATATCATAGGTTATGACGCAAACGGGAAACCTTTGCCGAATGAAACGCCAGTTTCGGTAAACATGGGACAGAAACACGCGATCATCGGCGGATATACGCAGCAAGAAGGCAACCGCATTTACGGCGGGTCGATCTCAATGCGCATCACCAATCGCGGCATACAGGCCTGCTATATCGCGGGTAACTATATCGACAACCCAAACGGCCTAGGGATTTACTTTGAGGATGGCGCGAACGATAACTTTGTGCAGGGAAATACGTTCGGTAAATCGCGGGGCAATATTCTCCGCGTGGACTTTGGTGATGGGAATATGCTGCGCTCAAACGCATTTGCAGGACAAAAGGCACAGGATATTATCCTGCTACTCGAGGGTGGAAATAGTGAGCTGGCAGCACCGACGATTACCTCGGCAATTGGGACGAATGTTTCAGGCAAAACCTGTGCATTTGGACGAGTAGAAGTCTACCTGTTTGAAAAGACAGGAATTACATCCATCGGATTTGTTCTGGCCGATCAAAGTGGGGCATTTTCCTTTAAAGGAAATGCGTCGTTGAGTGGAAAGCAGTTAGTTTTGCTTGTAACCGATGTGCTGAGTAATACATCGATATTTTCGCAACCCTACACCGTTTCATAACGATCGGAAAATCGAATCCACGATCTCATTCTTCCAGCGTGGGGCAACGTCGCCGCGACTTAACGGCTTATGAAGTGGGTGCGGCGTTGCCCCAACAACGCTCAAAAAGCGAACCAAAACCAACACGGAGGCTCACGCGAGCCTCCGTATTGGTATGAATATCGATTTCCTGTTTCCTTATTGCAGTATTAAGATAACTACGCCAATTGCCCCTATGATAACGCCAATGACCAACAAAACGAGATCGGCATTGTTGCTTTTTCCGAGGGTATTGACTTCTTCCGGCTTTTTCGGGTTATAAAGGATGGGTATGACCTGACCGATGTAATATGTATCTGCGTGATATGCTTTTGTGTACTTGCGTGAATACGTATTGCCGTCGATGGTATAGGCAATGTGGGGAGTGAATTCTTTCATGAAGACCCCGTTTCTGCGACGGAGAATTTCCTTGATTTCTGTAACTTCTGCGTTTGTTTCCGCGGTACAGTGCTTTGTCTTTATGGCACGGCGGATCATGTTGATGGAAGTAACCAGCACAAATGATAATGCGACGATCCAGAGAACAACCGCGATCAACATTTAAGTCGCTCCTTTCAAAGTCGGTTGAGTATTCGGTTTTCCTGTCATCGATGAAATGTTGGGATACTGTTGTAGTAAGAATTTAGTAGAACTGGTTACAACGTCATTATACTATTACTCGATAAATCGCGCCACTATTACAGAATTCACTTGCTATTCATCGTCCTTAGAGTGATTAATACACATGCCGAAAGGCAAACAAAAAGCACGGAGGGCAAAGCAATGTGGATTAAAGGGACGATAGACGGGTACAGCTTTTACATCAAGCAATACGACGAAGGCTCGGAATACGGGATCTCAGGCGGACGGATTTCGAAGCTTGAGATTTGGAAAGACGGACAGCTTTTCGTACAGTACGACAGGGGCTGGTCAAAGAAACCGAGATGCGCGCAGGTGAAGGCGGTTTACGAGCAGATCCTGAGAGAATACAACTAAATCGCACAGGCTACCGTATGAGCTTCCCGAAGGGAGGCTCTTTTTATGCCTGCCGGTTTGAAAGAGGCGGCCGTGAATAGGAAGCTGAAGAAATACACGCCGACTCCATTCAAAGCGAAGGATTCGGTGTATGACAAGCGGGCGGCGGACAACGCCGTCTCTTTTATTGAATGTCTTGCGCACACAAAGGGTACATGGGCGGGAAAGCCGTTCCTGCTCATAGACTGGCAGGAACAGATCATCCGCGATGTATTTGGAACGCTGAAGCCCAGCGGATACCGCCAATTCAACACGGCGTACATCGAAATACCAAAGAAGAATGGAAAGTCTGAGCTTGCTGCCGCGGTCGCACTGCTATTGACCTGCGGCGACAACGAAGAACGCGCCGAAGTATACGGGTGTGCAGCGGACCGACAGCAGGCATCAATTGTGTTCGAGGTCGCCAAGGACATGGTGACCATGTGCCCGGCGCTGGCAAAACGTGTGAAGATTCTCGCGTCGCAGAAGCGGATCGTGTACCTGCCGACGGGAAGCTACTATCAGGTACTTAGCGCCGACGTCGCCAACAAGCACGGCTTCAATACACACGGCGTCATTTTCGACGAGTTGCACACGCAACCGAATCGTCGCCTCTTTGACGTTATGACCAAGGGCAGCGGCGACGCGCGGATGCAACCGCTGTACTTTCTGATTACGACGGCAGGTGACAACACCAACTCCATCTGCTGGGAAGTACATTCCAAAGCCAAGGACATCCTCGATGGCAGGAAAACGGACCCGACGTTCTACCCAGTGATCTATGGCACCGAAGAGAACGATTCCTGGACAGACCCGAAGGTGTGGAAAAAAGCGAATCCATCGATCGGGATTACGGTGGGGATCGACAAGGTCAAAGCCGCTTGTGATAGCGCGCAGCAAAATCCCGCGGAGGAGAACGCGTTTCGCCAGCTTCGGTTGAATCAGTGGGTCAAGCAGGCAATCCGCTGGATGCCGATGGAAGCGTGGGATAAATGCGCGTTCAAGGTCGATCCGAAATCGCTCGAAGGGCGCGTTTGCTACGGCGGGCTCGATCTTTCGTCCAGCACGGATATCACGGCATTCGTGCTCGTGTTTCCGCCGCTGGACGAGACGGACAAGTATGTGATCCTGCCATTCTTCTGGATTCCCGAGCAGAACATTGATCTGCGCGTGCGGCGCGATCATGTGAACTATGACCTTTGGGAGAAGCAGGGTGTTCTGCTGACGACCGAAGGAAACGTCGTGCATTACGGGTTCATCGAGACATTCATCGAGCAGCTCGGGAAAAAGTACAACATCCGCGAGATCGCGTTTGACCGTTGGGGCGCGGTGCAGATGGTACAGAACCTCCAGGGTATGGGTTTCACAGTTGTTCCGTTTGGTCAGGGGTTCAAGGATATGTCACCGCCGACGAAGGAGCTCATGAAGCTGACACTGGAGCAGAGGATCGTGCACGGCGGGCAGCCGGTTCTGCGCTGGATGATGGACAACATCTACATTCGTACTGATCCGGCAGGGAACATCAAGCCGGACAAAGAAAAAAGCACCGAGAAAATCGACGGTGCTGTTGCAACGATCATGGCGCTGGATCGAGCATTGAGGAATGGCGGTACCGAGGGCGAGAGTGTATATGACACGAGAGGACTATTGGTTTTCTAAAAATGCAGCGAATTTGTTTTTTCGGTTCGGTTGCAGGGAGACAATTTTTCAGATTATATCTTCGTTGGCAAACAGTGTTTTGGCATTAACGTGATATACTAAATCATGACGGATGCCGCTAGAGAATGGATCCCCAAAACACTATGCCATCAGGAGTGTGAAAGATGAAAAAGCTGATTAAAAACAACGTGTATTGGGTCGGGAAAACGGATTGGGAATTAGAATCTTTCCATGGAGCGGATTACACAATCAATCATGGTTCGAGCCAGAACGCCTATTTGATAACGGAAGAAAAAACAGTTTTAATCGACACGGTATGGATGCCACATGCGACTGAATTCATAAAGAACCTAGCGAGCGAAATTGATCTCGACAAGATCGATTTTATCGTCGTTAATCACGGTGAAATCGATCATAGCGGAGCATTACCGGCGCTGATGGAGAAAATTCCGAATGTACCCATTTACTGCACCGCAAGCGCGATCAAATCACTGAACGGGCAGTATCATCATCCGGAATGGAATTACAATATCGTCAAAACCGGTGATTCCATTGACATTGGAAATGGTAAGAAACTTGTATTTGTAGAAATGAAAATGCTGCATTGGCCCGACAGCATGGCAACCTACTTGACGGGCGATAACATCCTGTTTTCCAACGATGCCTTTGGCCAGCATTTGGCCGTAGAGGAATTGTTCAACGATGCTGCGGACACCTGTCAACTTTGGGGAGAAGCGCTCAAATACTATGCCAACATTCTGACACCGTTCTCAATGCTGGTGAAACGAAAAATCGAAGAAGTCTTAGCGTTGAATCTCACGATTGATATTATTGCACCCAGCCATGGCGCGATTTGGCGTGAAAACCCATTGAGCATTATCGAGAAATACTACGAGTGGTCAAAGGATTATCAGGAGGATCAGATCACTATTGTTTACGACACCATGTGGGAAAGCACAATGCAACTCGCGCACAAAATTGGCAAAGAGATATCGAAAGTATCACCCACAACTAAAGTGAAAATTTTCAACGTATCAAAGACCAATAAGAATGATATTATGACAGAAGTCTTCAAGTCAAAAGCAATCGCTGTTGGCAGTCCGACAGTAGGGCAGAACATATTGTCCTCAGTTGGGGGATGGCTTGATTTTCTGAAAGAATTGAAATTCAAAAACAAGAAAGCGGCTGTCTTTGGATGTTACGGTTGGAGCGGGGAATCCACTAAAGTTCTGCGCGAGAGACTTTCAGAAGCCGGATTCGAAGTAGTAGAACCGGAGATCAAATGTAATTGGGTACCTGTTGAAGATGATCTCAGTAAAGCTACAGAAGTGGCAATTGCTTTATGCAAGTAATTCGGACGATATAAGCAGAAACATATCTGGTCAAGCAAAAGGCATCTGTATTGGCGCAGATGTCTTTTCATTTAAGGCGTGAACGAGGACAAGAACTCGATCATTTGGATAAAGAAAAGGCACATCCGATTAAGGATGTGCCTTTTGAAATTACCTTTGGCTTCTGAAGCAATCGCTGCACATGACCGGACGGTCGGTGCGGGGCTGGAACGGAACCTGACAGGGTTTCCCGCATTGTGCGCAAACCGCATCGTACATCTGGCGGGGTGCATTGTCACGGTAGCCGCCATCGCGGGAACCGCCATTGGAGTTACCCTTACGAGCAACCCGGCAGGATTTGCAACGCTGCGGTTCATTCGTAAAGCCTTTCTCGGCGAAAAACTCTTGTTCGTTGGCAGTAAAGGTGAATTCTTGTCCGCAATCTTTGCAGACGATGGTCTTGTCGTTGTACATCTAATACCTCATTTATAAAATTGCGTGGTGCAGAATTGCGCCACACAACTGTCACTGTAACCCACTATCTGCAAAAAGTCAATCATTCCAATGCTTGGAGGACTTTCATGAATCCACTCAGATCCTTATTTCGCTCTCGCGACAAGCCGAAGGACTCCCTCAATGGCAGCCGTTACAGCTTCTTTTTCGGAGGCACGTCGAGCGGGAAACCGGTGAATGAAACGACCGCCATGCAGATGACGGCGGTGTACTCCTGTGTGAGAATCCTGTCCGAGACCGTCGCGGGGTTGCCGCTGAACGTCTACCGGTACAACGATAGCGGCGGTAAAGAAAAAGCGTTCAAGCATCCGCTCTATCGGCTGCTGCATGACGAACCGAACCCCGAGATGACGAGCTTCGCGTTTCGGGAAACACTCATGAGCCATCTGCTCCTATGGGGCAACGCCTACGCACAGATCATCCGAAACGCCAGAGGCGAGGTAGTCGCGCTATACCCGCTCATGCCGAGCAAAATGACAGTCGACCGTGATCAAAACGGCCGGCTTTTTTATTTGTATCAGCGCGGGTCGGAGGACCCAACTACGCTTGGGAAATCGAGTCAGGTGACGCTTCCTCCCTCGGATGTGCTACACATCCCCGGGCTCGGCTTCGACGGTCTGATCGGCTACAGCCCGATCGCCATGGCGAAGAACGCGATCGGCTTGGCCATCGCTACGGAAGAGTACGGCGCAAAGTTCTTCGCCAACGGCGCGGCACCATCTGGCGTGCTGGAACATCCAGGCACGATCAAAGACCCGATGCGAGTCAAGGAAAGCTGGAACACGGCGTATCAGGGCAGCGCGAATTCGCACAAGATTGCGGTGCTCGAAGAGGGCATGAAGTACACGCCCATCGGGATTGCGCCTGAGCAGGCGCAGTTTCTGGAAACGAGGAAGTTTCAGATCAACGAGATCGCGCGCATCTTCCGCGTGCCGCCGCATATGCTGGCGGATTTGGAGAAATCGTCGTTCAGCAACATTGAACAGCAGTCGCTGGAATTCGTGAAATACACGCTTGATCCCTGGGTCGTGCGTTGGGAACAGAGTATGTGTCGGGTACTGTTCAGCGAAAGTGAGAAGCCGACGTATTTCATTAAGTACAATGTCGACGGGCTTCTGCGCGGTGACTACGCCTCCCGAATGACTGGGTATGCCACCGCGCGGCAGAACGGCTGGATGAGCGCAAACGACATCCGCGAACTGGAAAACCTCGATCGTATTTCATCCGATCTCGGCGGCGATCTGTATCTGATCAACGGAGCCATGACGAAGCTGGAGGATGCGGGCTTGTTTGCGGGGACACAATACAAAAAGGAGGATTCCGCTTGAACAGAAGGTTCTGGAACTGGGTGCGAAACGAAGACAGCACCCGAACACTAACACTGAACGGCACGATCGCCGAAGAGAGCTGGTTTGAAGATGACGTCACCCCGAGGATGTTCAGGGACGAACTGAATGCCGGAGCAGGTGACGTTGTGATTTGGATCAATAGCCCGGGCGGCGATTGCGTTGCGGCGAGCCAAATCTACACCATGCTCATGGACTATAAGGGGCATATCACGGTCAAGATTGACGGCATCGCGGCAAGCGCCGCTTCGGTTATCGCGATGGCGGGAACCGAGGTACTCATGGCCCCGACTAGTTTGCTCATGATCCACAATCCGCTGACGGTGGCGATTGGCGACAGCGAAGAAATGCAGAAAGCCATCGCTATGCTGGACGAGGTGAAGGAGAGCATCATCAACGCATATGAGCTGAAAACGGGCATGTCCCGCGCGAAGCTAGCGCACCTCATGGACGCGGAAACGTGGATGAACGCGAACAAGGCGATTGAGCAAGGCTTCGCGGATGGTGTGCTGGAGGACGAGAAGAAACAAGCGAAGCATGACGATGTGGTGTTCAGCTTTTCCCGTCGCGCGGTTACAAACTCGCTGCTCAATAAAGTGCAACGAAAACAGGCAAGTAAAGCCGCTACGGAGGAACAACCGCCTACCCAAACAACCGAATCGAGATACCCCGCAGAGCCGCTTTATCAGCGGCTCTCTTTGATTTCACACTGAGGAGGAAACGAATGAATACGATTGTGCAACTGCGCGAAAATCGCGCGAAGAAATGGGACGCCGCGAAGGCGTTTCTTGATGTCAAACGCGGTACGGACGGCCTGCTCTCCGCCGAGGACGCGGGCGCATACGAAAAAATGGAAGCCGAGGTCGTTGCGCTTGGCAAAGAAGTGGAGCGACTGGAACGCCAGGCGGCGCTGGACGCAGAACTGAACAAGCCCACCGCCGATCCGCTGACCAGTAAACCTGCGCAACCAAATGCGGAGCAGAAGACTGGCCGCGCGACTACCGAGTACAAGAAAGCGTTCTGGAACGCGATTCGCTCAAAGAATCCCCGTACGGAGATTCTGAACGCGCTTCAGGAAGGCACCGACAGTGAGGGTGGATACCTTGTTCCCGATGAGTTCGAGCGCGCACTGGTTCAGAAGCTGACCGAAGCGAACGTGCTGCGCCCGCTCTGCCATGTGATCCAAACCAGCTACGGCGATCGAAAGATTCCCGTGGTCGCTTCGAAGGGTACCGCCGACTGGGTCGACGAAGAGGGCACCTATCCGCTCTCTGACGATACGTTCTCGCAGGTTGTTCTCGGTGCCTACAAGATCGCGACCATGATCAAGGTATCGGAGGAACTACTCTCCGACAGCATCTTCAATATCGAAGGATATGTTTCGGATCAGTTCGGCAAGCGCATCGGCGACAAGGAAGAGGACGCGTTCCTCACTGGCAACGGTGTGAGCAAGCCCATCGGGATTCTGCACACGACCGGCGGCGCGGAGGTCGGCGTGACTACCGCTGGCGCAGCCGCGATCACGGGAGACGAGCTGATCGATCTTGTGTACTCGCTGCGTGCACCCTACCGCAAGAGCGCGGTATTCGTACTCAACGACACGACCGTGAAACTCCTACGCAAGCTCAAAGATGGAGACGGTCAGTACCTCTGGCGACCGGGCATCACGGAAAACGCACCGGATACGATTCTCGGACATCGCATCGTGACCAGCGAGTTCATGCCGGGAGTTAGCGCGGGGAACAAGTCCATCGCGTTCGGCGATTTCTCCTATTACTGGATCGCCGACCGTCAGGGCCGCACGTTCAAGCGCCTGAATGAGCTCTATGCCACAACCGGGCAGGTCGGCTTCCTCGCTTCCCAGCGGCTGGATGGCAAGCTGATTCTGCCGGAAGCGATCAAGGTCTTACAGCAAAAGGCGTAACGGAGGGTCTATATGGAGATCATTGATACCCCGGCGGGCGATATAACCCGCAACTGTAAAAACTACCTCGCGGACGGCGGGGATCGACTGGTGATCGGCGGTACTCTGGAGGTTCTGGATACCGCCAACGTCACCGGATTGCAATCGGGATACGCTTCCGAGCAAACGGCTGGCAGCGTGTTTCAGGCACCAAATCAAGCTTCGAGTAATGCCTCGACCATCGCCGATTTGAAGAGTGACCTCAACGCGTTACTGCAAAGGCTCAAGAACGCGGGTATCATGGTGGCGGACGAAGCGGGCGCTTCCTAATAAAAGATGGCGACGCTTTTGATTAAGGTCAAGGCAAACCTAATCCTGACGCATGACGCGGACGATGAACTGCTTCAGCGGCTTATCGACGCCGCCGTTGCATATGCCGAAAGCTACCAACACCTGACCGCCGGAACCTACGAAGTGGCGGGTATGCCGCCAACAACCGAGGCTGCGGTGATCATGCTGGCATCTCATTTCTATGAGAGTCGGGACGGAAGCACAGGCGGATTCTTCGCCGACAATGTGCAGGCGGGGCAGCAGGTATGGAACACGGTGAATGCGCTGCTTCGCCTCGATCGTGATTGGAAGGTGGGTTCATGAGTTACGGCAAGATGAACACGCTGATCTCCATCGCGCGGGAAGTCGTGACAAAGGATGCAGAGGGATTCGCGACAAAGACCGATCAGGTTTTGATTTCGGCATTTGCTTATAGGGAAGGGCGGCACGGTTCTCAGAAATGGGTCAATCGTGCCGCCTTTTCAGAGGCGACGGATTTGTTCCGGTTTCGTATCATCCCGACCCTAAACGTAACCACTGCACACGTGATCCTGTGCGGCGATGATCGTTTTGAAATCACGTCCGTCGAGGACGTGAAGGGCCGAGGAATGTATCTAGAAGTGCTTGCAAAGAAGGTGACGCCGGATGGCTAAGGTGAAAATCGAGATGCCGGACGAGTTTCTCAACCAGATCGCTGGTATGGGCAACGCGCTCGACACGGCGATCCCGAAATCGCTCGCGGCTGGCGGCAAGGTCGTCATGGAAAAGATGAAATCGAATCTGCAAGCGGCGATCGCGCGTGGGACGAAATTCAAATCCCGCTCGACTGGCAAGCTTGCCGCATCGCTCGGCGTATCGCCTGCGAAGTTGGATCGCGATGGAAACCTCGATGTAAAGGTCGGTTTTTCAGAGGGTCGCGGAGATGTGAGCAACGCCATGCTCGCCAATGTATTGGAATACGGTAAACACGGCCAGCCGCCGAAGCCGTTTCTGAAGCAGACCAAGTCCTCGAGCCGGAAACCGTGTATTGAAGCGATGCAGACGGCGCTGAAGGAGGAACTGGATCTACCTTGAGTATGTTGGAAGAACTGAATACGATCGTCGAGAGCGCCGGACTTCCTGTGGAGACCGGGGTTTTCTCTACCACCGCGCCAGACGAGTACGTCGTGATCACGCCGATTTCGGAGCATTTTGAGCTGTTTTCGGACAATGCGCCGGGCATGAACATCGAGGAGGCGCGACTGTCGCTCTTTTCAAAGAGCAACTATGGCGCGAAGAAACGACTGCTCGTTCGACTACTGCTTTCGGCGGGATTCTTAGTATCGGAACGGCGATATATCGGGCAGGAAGAAGATACGGGCTATCACCAATTTGCCATCGACGTGGCGAAGGAGTATATGGAGGAAGATTAGATGGCAACCATCGGATTGGATAAATTGTATTACGCGAAGATCACCGAAGGCACGAACGGAGATGAGACCTATGCCACGCCCGTGTCGCTCGCCAAGGCGATGTCCGCAGAATTGAAGATCGACATCAACGAGGCGACGCTCTATGCCGACGATGGCGCGGCCGAGGTGGTCAAGGAGTTCAAGAGCGGCACGTTGACGCTGGGGATTGATAATATTGGCGCGGCGGTCGCTGGCGACCTCACCGGCGCGCAGATCGACGATAACAAAGTGCTCGTCGCGCAGAGTGAGAACGGCGGGCAGCCGGTTGCAATCGGGTTCCGAGCGAAGAAGAGCAACGGCAAATACCGATACTTCTGGCTCTACCGTGTTGTGTTCGGTATTCCCGCAACGAACCTGCAGACGAAGGGCGATAACATCACGTTCTCGACCCCGTCGATCGAGGGTACGATCATTCGCCGCAATAAGCAGGATGGACAGGGCAAACATCCCTGGAAAGCGGAAGTCAACGAAGACGATACGAGCGTACCGGCGGCGACGATCACGGGGTGGTACACACAGGTTTACGAACCGACATTTGCGGCGGAGGGTTAAACATATGGAAAACGACAGAGGCGCGATGATCCAGATCGGCAATCGGGAGTATGAAATGCTCCTAACCACGCGTGCGACCAAAGAGATCGCGAAGCGTTACGGTGGCTTGGAGCATCTCGGTGACAAGCTCATGAAGGCAGAGAACTTCGAGTTGGCGCTGGACGAGGTGGTCTGGCTGATTACGCTGCTCGCCAACCAAAGCATGCTCGTGCACAACCTGCTTGAGCCGGACGATAAGAGCGAGCTGCTGACTGAAGAAGCGGTCGAACTGCTCACCACGCCTCTTGATCTTTCCAGCTATAAAACCGCGATCATGGAAACGATGGTCAAGGGGACAAAGCGCTATGTCGAGAGCGAGGAGGAACCCTCAAAAAACGTATCGGTCGGGCAAGCGACGATGAGCTGTTTGCCCGACTGATCTTTTACGGGGTGACCCTGTTAGGGCGGCCAGAGCGCGAAGTTTGGCTGATGCCGCTTGGCGCTCTGCTTGACCAGTATTGTGTATATAAAGAATATTACGGTCTTGCTAAGCCGATGACAGATAACAGGATAGACGAGTTAATAGGTTTTGACATATAATGAGACAAATCTGGTTGAGGAGGTACATTATGCTTTCAGGGGAGTTGATTTATAAACAAATTAAATATCACTTCACTTATGAAAATAATGAGCTTCGAATGGATGCGATTGAACCAGGTGGTTTTTCGTTTTTTTCACACTTATCCGATGACCTCGGTTTGCATTTGGAAGAAGAGTTTTTGATTGGCGAATGCTTTTCATCTGGCAAAGAAGTGGTATTTATTCCTAAGTATGACACGTTTAGCGCATCAAATAATACAATGATAGTAACTATTCGACATGTGATAATTTTCAGCGGTGAAGTCAAAGATATCTCAGCGTTGAATATTCAAGCAAACGAATTGGACTATATTTACAATGTTAATCGCAGCATTTCATACAACTTTGGCGAAGGAAAGAGATTGGAGAATATAAGGATCCATTCTCAGGACGAAACTACAACCCAATGCGGTGACATTAAAGTTGGCGATTTAAACATACATTGCAGTTTTAAAGTTTTACAAACATTGAAATTTGGACCTGTTAGTGACCCTATCCAATTATCATCGTGTATTGAATTAAATTTTGCACCTACTTCTGATTACAACTTCTTAATTAGCCTTTGCTACCATGTGAGAGGATTGCTAAGTTTCTTATGCTATCGTAAAAATATTAGCATCTCTTCGGCGACATTGTATAACAATGACAATGGGAAAACGCTACAGTGCGGAGAACTTGTTTTTAGTTCAGAGCCTGCAGAGCCTGAGAAGCAAAAAGTGATTAAAGAAAGGTTTATTCCGTTTGATTTGTTGCATCCACATATTTCTGAAATTCTGCAAGATATAGTTGATGGACAATTATACTTAGCTCACTTACCCGCAACTGCTGCCCAGAGAAAGGTAATTACAAATGCGAGTTTCTTAATGACGGCAGCAGCATTTGAGGCAGAGTTCTCTCGATTATATCCGAACGGGCTGCCAACGTCGGTAAGCAGAATAGAAGCACAGGCAGCCGTTGAAGCGACTATTCAAAACTTAATTGAAAATACTCATGGGAAAGAAAAAGATATATACAAGTTTCTGAAAAAAATGATACGCACAGATGCTACTAAGGAGAAAGTCGCACTTGCCGCACGGGATTATGGTGATGTGGCAGATATCTTCGGAAAGCATTTGTATGCACTAAACCATAGTGAATTTGAATACTCAACGATTGGACAGCGTGTATTTGATCAAAGGAATATTTTCGCACATGGTAAGCGTAGCGATTTCATACCAGGCGCATTTCTTGATGTGATGTACTTGGAATATCTAATATATGGAATGCAACTTACAAAATACGGAATTGAGAAATTAAACATCCAAAAAGCAATAAATAAGCTGTTTGGGAAAAATCTGGCACTTTAGAACAATCTTCTAACAAGGCTATTCGACTTCACAGATATCTACATGGCGTACGATATATACGACTCACGGTTTAGTGGGTCGTTTTTTATGCCCATTTTTCCGTTAAGGAGGTGATGAAATGCCGTCCGACTTCGGACTCAAGATTGGGATTGAGGGAGAAAAAGAGTTCAAGAAAGCACTCTCCGAGATTAACCAATCATTCAAGGTTCTTGGTAGCGAGATGAACCTCGTCACCTCCCAATTCGACAAACAGGACAAATCGGTCGGCGCACTGACTGCACGAAATCAAGTCCTGCGAAAAGAGATCGACGCTCAAAAAGATAAGGTTGAAACCCTTGAGGCCGCGTTGCAGAACGCGGCTTCTTCTTTTGGGGAGAACGATAAACGTACTCAGTCTTGGCAGGTGCAACTCAACAACGCTAAAGCAGCCCTCAACGGAATGGAGCGCGAGCTTGGCGCAAACGAAACCGCGCTGGAAAGTACGGCGAGCGATCTGGATTCGGCTGGCAAACAGGCGGATGATTTCGGCGACGAGATTAAACAGTCCGCCGACCAGGCGGACGATGCTGGTGGACGATTCGACAAGTTCGGTTCGGTCGTGAAAGGGATCGGTGTCGCGCTCGGCGCGGCAATGGTAGCAATCGGTACTGCGGCAGTGGCCGCTGGCAAAGCGCTGATCGATATGACCGTCAACACGGCGGCATATGCGGATGAAATGCTGACGCAGAGTTCGATCACTGGCATGAGCGTGGAACGTTTGCAGGCATATTCCTATGCTGCCGACCTCGTGGACGTGTCGTTAGAAACCATGACCGGCTCCATGGCAAAGAACGTGAAATCCATGTCCAATGCCGCCGGCGGCAGCGAGCAGTTTGCCAAGGCTTACGATCGCCTCGACGTATCGGTGACCAATGCGGACGGGACGCTTCGAAACAGCGAAGATGTTTACTGGGACGCCATCGACGCGCTCGGGCAGGTGGCGAACGAAACGGAACGCGACGCGCTCGCCATGCAGCTCTTTGGCAAGAGCGCGCAGGATCTGAACCCACTGATCGCGCAGGGCAGCGAGGGCATTGCGGCTCTGACGGATGAGGCCAAGCGCATGGGCGCGGTGCTAAGCGAGGATACGATTGAGAAATTCGGCGCGTTCGACGATTCCGTTCAGCGCCTCAAGCAGGGTGCGGCGGCGGCGCAGCGGGTCATGGGCACGGTTCTGCTCCCGCAATTGCAGACGCTTGCAGATGATGGCGTATCTCTACTCGGCGACTTCACCTCTGGGTTGGCAGAAGCTGGTGGCGATTTTGACAAGATTACCGTCGTGCTCGGCGAAACGGTCGGCGGGATTGCAAACCTGATTCTCGGTAGTTTGCCGCAGTTCGTACAGGTCGGTATGAGCATCGTGAGCGCGATTGGCGGCGCGCTGGCGGCGAATTTGCCGACATTGATCTCCGCCGCGTCTGGCATTGTCATGACGCTGCTGCAGGGTGTGATCACGGCGCTTCCGCAGTTTACGGACGGCGCGGTGCAACTGATCACCACACTCGCGCAGGGGATCGTCGACATGCTGCCTGCGTTGGTCGAAGCCGCGATTCAGATGATTGCGTCGCTCGTGCAGGGCATAGGCGAAGCGCTGCCGTCGCTGATTCCGGCGATCATAGAGGCGGTGTTGCTGATCTGTGAAACCCTGTTCGACAACATGGACAAGATACTGGACGCGGCGTTTTCGATCGTGAAGGGTTTAGCAGAGGGCATCATCCGCGCGCTGCCAAAGCTGATCGAAGCGCTGCCGAAGCTGATCACAGGGATCATCAACTTCTTCATGCAGAATCTCCCGACCCTAATGGCGATGGGCATAGAGCTTACGGTTCAGCTCGCAATTGGATTGATCAAAGCACTCCCACAACTAATCGCAGCGCTACCGCAGATTGTCTCCGCGATCCTGAACGGTTTCGGATCGTCGGTATCCTCGGTGGTGGAGATTGGCAAGAATATCGTAAATGGTTTGTGGGAAGGCATCAAGAGCATGGCCTCGTGGCTGGCTTCGAAGGTGAGGGATTTCTTTTCCAATATCGTGAAAAGCGCAAAGAAAGCGCTTGGTATCGCGTCGCCTTCCAAAGTGTTCGCCGGAATCGGCGAGAACATGGGTGAAGGCGTGGGAGTTGGATTCACCGATGCTATGGAGGACGTGAACAAGCAGATCCAGAGTGCGATCCCGACCAGTGTGGATATTGGCGCGATCGACGTGCTGACGAACCTGCCGAACAGCGTCGGCATTGGCGGCACGAGCGATCTGTTATCGCAGAAGCTGGATGTGCTGATCGGCGAAGTACGGCGATATCTACCGCAGCTTGCAGGGATGCAGCTGGTCGCCGACACCGGCGCGACCATCGGCTGGCTTGCGCCCGCCATGGATGACGCGCTCGGCGTGATTCGCAGACGAAAGGAGAGGCTGGTTTGAGCGATATCCGATTCGGAACAAAGTGGGCGCGCGCGGACTACGGTCTGATCGTCGCGCCCTACACCATCCCTATGCCGGAACCGCAGACGAGCTTTGTGGAGATCCCCGGGCGCGACGGCGCGCTCGACTTGTCGGAAGCGTTCGGTACGGTGCGATATGCCGATAGAATCATCCCACTGACGTTATATGCGCGAGCGCCGTTTGACTCGCTGATCTCTTCATTTGCCGCAGACGCGCATGGACGGCGCATGAACGTGATCTTCGACCGCGACCCGACTTACTATTACAATGCGCGAATTACGGTGGAGGATGTAGAACGGCACGCGGGGTACTGTGAACTATCGGTGGAATGCCGCGCGAAGCCATATAAACTGGAGCACTTTGAGACGATGATCACAATTCTTCCTACGATCAGCGCAACCGTGACGCTGACGAACACGCGAATGCCGGTCGTGCCGACAATCACCGTCTCCGCCGAAATGACGCTTGCGTTCACGATCGCAGGAGTGGTTTATACGATTAACCTCGCTGCTGGATCTCATGTCGTGTCTTCGCTTGTTCTCATGGAGGGGGAAACTGAAATTGGCATAACGGGTACAGGCTCGATCACATTCACCTACCGGAAAGGAGCACTTTGATGTACCGATTACTCTGCGATTCAATCTTAAACAAAGTATGCCCCTCAATCCGGTGAATTATTTTGCTTTTATGTGCCGCAAAATGTCCGGTATGGCTGCGCAGAGGGATTTGACGGTTCAGCAAAAGCGGCTTGCTCAGCGGTATGTGCGTAGGGCTCCGACAGCAGATCGCTCAGCTGCTTGAGTAAGCTAAAATCCCCTTGATTGACCGCGGCGTCAAGAGCGGCTTCTACTCTGTGGTTTCTCGGTATGATGGCTGGGTTGCTGCGGCGCATTAACGCGTGGCATTCGGCTTTGGTTTCCTGCTGCGCAGTTCGTCTTACTTCCCAGGCCTTGGCCCACTCAAGGTATTCTGGCGCGCGGGAAAACGGCATTTGATGCGGCTTATCAAATGTGAGCGCTAAAAAGGCATTGGTATAGTCTGCACGGTACTTAAAAAGTATATCAAGGTAACCGTCGATGAGCGCCTTATCCTCGGGCGCCTCATTGAACAGGCCAAGCTTTTGCCGCATGATCGATAACCAGCTGCGCTGAAAAAGCGCCTCGTAATTCGAGATAGCGTCCTGTGCTATCTCAAGTGCTTCCTGCTCATTGTCATGCAGCAACGGCAGTAGGGTTTCGGCAAAACGCGCGAGGTTCCATCCACCAATCCCCGGCTGGTTGCCATACGCATAACGCCCCCGCGTATCGATGGAGCTGAACACCGTTGCAGGGTCATAGGTATCCATAAAGGCACACGGGCCATAATCGATCGTTTCGCCGCTTAATGCCATGTTATCGGTGTTCATGACACCATGGATAAAACCTGCAGCCTGCCATTTTGCAATCAGTTCCGCCTGCCGTTTGATCACCGATTCCAAAAGATACTGATACGGATTTTTGCCGGGGACACCGAAATGGCGCTTCAGCGTATAATCGGCGAGGGCTCGAAGATCGTCAGGATCACCCCATTTGGCTGCGTATTCAAACGTGCCAACGCGCAGATGACTGGCCGCAACACGTGTCAAAACCGCGCCCGGCTGATATGTTTCACGGGCGACCTTTTCACCGGTCGTCACCACCGCGAGGCTTCGGGTACTCGGGATGCCAAGCGCATTCATGGCTTCGCTGATAATGTATTCCCGTAGCATGGGGCCAAGCGTGGCCTTTCCATCTCCTTGCCGCGAGTACGGCGTTCTGCCCGATCCCTTAAGTTGAATATCATACCGATCTCCGGAAGGCGTAATCTGTTCCCCAAGCAGTATGGCTCGCCCGTCTCCAAGCATTGTAAAATACCCGAACTGGTGCCCTGCATACGCCTGCGCGAGGGGCGAAGCGCCATCTGGCACGCTGTTTCCCGCAAACACAGATAGATAATCCTTATCTGCCTTTGCAGAAAGCCCCAGAGATTCCGCGAGCTTTTCATTAAAAATCACGAGTGTGGGGTCAGGCACTGAAGATGGCCTTAGCTTGGTGAAAAAGAGCTGCGGCAGTTCTGAATAGCTGCTCTCAAGCTTCCAGCCCGGTCCCATACTGATGGTTGCCATATAACATCCCCCATACACAGATTTGAATTATAAGTCATACTTCTATTATACCCCTGAACCTCTAAAAGACCTACCGGAAAGGAGCGCTCTGATGTACCGATTACTCTGCGATTCGTATGTGATTTACGACCCGCGTTTGCCAGACATGTTCGTTCTGGAACCGGAGTTGACGCAGAAGAAGAACGAGCCGGGTGGGCTTACGTTCACGATTCCGAAGGAACATCCGCACTATGGTGTACTAGAGAAGCTCAAAAGTCGTGTAAAGGTATACCGGGATGACTCCCTGATCTGGATCGGCCGCGTGATCGAAGACGAGCGCGATCTCTACGAAAACCGCAAGGTCGTAGTTGAGGGTTCGCTGGCTTTCCTGCTGGACAGTATCCTTCGCCCATTTGATATGGATGGTACGTTGGTGGAAATCTGGAACTACATTTTAACCCAGCACAATGCGCAGGTGAACGCGAATCAGCGGCTTAGTATAGGGAACTGCGATATAGCTGACTTGGTCAGCATTACGACAAAGGAATATCTGTCCGCGTGGCAGATTTTGAAAACCAGTCTGCTTGATCAGCTCGGCGGCTACCTAATCGTCAGATTTAACGAAAACGAGAATCTGGTTCTGGACTATCTGACCGACGTGCCGGATACCTCGACCCAGCGGATCGAATTCGGTGAAAATCTAATTGACCTCGCCTTGAGCAAGAGCGCTTCCGAAACATACACCGCCTGCGTTCCGCTCGGTGCAGCGCTGAAGGACATAGACCCGGAATCAGAAAGCGACGCAAGGCTGACGATTGAAAGCGTGAATGAAGGGCAGGATACCCTGATCGACTGCGCGCTTGCAGCCGAATACGGTGTAATCTTTGCGCCGTTCGGTTTGACCACGTGGGATGAGATCACGGATCCGACGATCCTCATGAACAAAGGTCGCGATTGGCTGAGTGGTATCGGCGTGCGATTCAAGCAAACGATCAAGCTCTCGGCGGTCGATCTGCACAATGCAGATGCAAACGTCGAGTCGTTCCGGTTTCTGGACAAAGTTGTCGTTTCCTGCGGCACGCTCTGCCCGGAAGAGACATACGTCCTTTCTGAGTTGAGCATTCCGCTGAACAACCCGGCGAGCACCGGCATAGTGCTCGGCGATTCACGCCCATCACTGATCGGTGAGGAGATCCGACAGAATGCTTCGGTGAAGAACCGCGTCGCGTCGATCGAATCTGATTATACGACGCATGGTGAGATCAAGGAAATTGTGCAGGAGCAGATTTCGCAGAATACCTCGATCCTGCAATCCGCGCAGCAGATCATCATGACCGCGCTGGATGACTATGTTCGAACGCAAGATTTCATCGCGATGCAGAATACGGTTCAGACCTCATTCTCCATTATGGCAGGGACGATCGAGGCGAACTTTACGGAAACGGCAAGTCGTATCTCGACATTGAACGGTGAAACCTCGCAGCAGTTCGAGTCAGTGCGCAGTTTCATCCGCTTGATCTCATCCGGGATCGTCATCGGGAAGAGTACGTCAGCAATCAAGCTAAAGCTGGAGAACGATGTTCTCTACTTCTTTTCCGGCAGCGAGGACAGTGTGACAACCGACAGTGCGATTGCTTACTTTTCTTCCGGTAAATTGTACGTCAACGACGTACAGGTGCTTTCGTCGCTGCGGATTGGCGGTTATGCATGGGTGCCCGAGAGCGGCAATCTGAACTTCAAAAAGATCGCGGGGTAAGGGTATGGCAAATTGGCCGTATGAGTCGATCAAAGATGGATACACGATTGTAAACGGGTCTCTTTCTGGAACGGCGGCAAGCAAGATATCCTGTTGGATGGAATATAAGGTGATTTCGCAGTCTGTCGCCAACAACACGTCAACCATCCGCTTCTATGTGTTTCTCGCGACATCTGGGAACACTTCGCAGTTTGACGTCTACTGCAATAACGTCGATTCGAATTCCCGCGGCGCAATGAGCGTATCGGTCGATGGAAGCTCTGTGTATAACCGCGTTGGCAGAGGATTCGCCATCTCGCGGATTCCCTATCGCAACGAGTATATTACGCAGTATCAGGAGCCATATGACACAGCTCTGGGATACCAATACCTGATGATCCTTACCGACAATGCGAGTTCGGAGAGCGAAGCATACGGCGAATGTACGGTTCCCCACAACTCGGACGGAACAAAGCAGATCACGCTGGCGTTTACGGCGAACTGCACATACTCCGCTTCGATCGGATCGGCAAACGGCAGCGTTGTCCTATCGTTGCCGGCGATCCCGCGCATTACGACGCCTATCATCTCAGCCGTCACGCTCGGCAGCGCGGCGACAATCACGCTCACACCGGCATCGAGCGCGTTTTTACATACCCTACGGGCAAAGTTTGGCTCGCGCGCGGAAACGACGATCGCGGCGCAAACCGCCGCTACAAACATTTCATGGACACCTACACTGGACGAGGCAACCGCTGCGCCGAATGCGACAAGCGTCGCCGGAGTGCTGTATTGCGATACATACTCGAGCGGGATTCTTCTTGGTACGACGCAGGTGAGCTTATCCGCTACAATTCCAACCAGCGTCGTACCAACAGGCTCACTTTCATTTTCGGAGTCAGAGGCTGCGCTCGTAACGCAGTTTGCGTGTTATGTGCAGCATATGAGCAAGCTCAACGTTAGCATATCTGCCGCTGGGGTATATGGCTCGTCGATCTCCTCGATCTCGACCACGGTCAATGGGGCGACGTATTCGGGCAACTCTTTTTCGACGAATGAGCTGACCATCGCTGGAGCAAACACGATCCGTGTGACGATTACGGACAGCCGAGGCCGAACCACGATAATGACCAACACATTCGAAGTCGTGGCATATGATGCGCCGTCCGTGCAGTCTGTGGCGGTCTTTCGGTGCGACGCTGCAGGCAACGCCAGCAACACGGGAACATACGCCATGGTTGCGGTTACCGGCGCGATCTCTTCTGTGCACAACAAGAATCCCCGCGTACTGAAGATTGGGTATAAGCGCAAGAGCGAAACGTACTACACAGATACGACGATCGCTCTTTCTACTTATACCGTTAACGGTTCATACCGAATCGGCGGTAGCCTGTCGAACCAGTACACCTACGATATCCGCGTCACGCTCGGTGACTATTTCGGTGAAGCGTACGGGTATACCGATCTGAGCACTGCGGAGGTCATTCTTTCAGTGCGCAGCACCGGAATGGGACTTGCGGTCGGCAAGGTCGCCGAAGAGGACAGCTTCGATGTCGGATGGTCGGCGCGGTTCCGTGAAAATGTGCAGTTTGACGATAATGTTGTTTTTTCGAGTGTTCTGTGGCTGGCAAACCTGATCTTCCCGGTCGGCAGTATCCGTATGACAGTCTCCGCCGCTGACGCGAGCACATTCCTCGGCGGCACCTGGGTGCGCTGGGGTACGGGGCGAGTACCAGTCGGAGTGAATACATCGGATGCGAATTTCAACGCCGTGGAAAAGACAGGCGGTGCGAGCGCGCAAGCGTTATCCGTGGCGGAGATGCCGCCGCATAACCACTCGTTCAGCGGGTCGGTGACGGTAAATGCCAACGGTGCGCATACCCATCAGGCGTCGGCGGGTTCGTATAAGGTTGGTAGTGGATCGGCTTCTACTTACTACTATATGACGAACGGTGGAGCAACGAGCGGACAGACGACCGGTTCCGGTGGGTCGCACGATCACACAGGCTTTGTATCCGGCTCCGTTGGCAATAACGGCAGTGGGGCGGCGCACAACAACCTGCAGCCTTACATTACCTGCTATTTCTGGAAGAGAACGGCATAAGGCGCAAGATAAATAGTTAGGGCGCTCCTTTCGAAGCGCCCTGTTATTGCATGGTCAAAGTGGTGAATGAAAGGGAGGAAGAAAAAGTTCAACGCTGTAAGACCATGCAAATCCTATGTTTATAGCGTAACAGACATTTATGAACAGAGCAACCGAAAACCATGACGGATTTGAAAATATTCAATCGCAACAGGAGGGTAATGGAGTATTCTCGCAACCTAAAGAAAGGCACATCCGGAAAGGATGTGCTTTCTTGTATGCAGTAGCTGTTGGAGCCAGGGTTCTACGACGATCAGAGAAACGTTCGGTGCGAACAGCCGTAAGTCGCATAACGCTTTCAGGCGCAAGCCGAGCTGAACGTCGACGGGATCATAGGGAGGGGAACATGGGTTGCACTCTTGCCTGAGTTGTCCCGATACTATAGCAGGTTGAACGATAGTACCATCTGCTCTACATAAGGGAACAATGTTTCGAGAGCGTCTTCTGCAGCAGTAAAGGAGATCACATAGAGGTCAGCGCCATTAAGGACTAGGAAGTCCATTGTATAGAGGTTGCCGTCAGCATATGTCCAACTGTACTCATTGATTGCCATGTCGAGGCCGTTCACCGTGTCGAGGGTGTTGCTCACTGACGTATAGTTTTCAAACCCGGCAGCGGCCATTTGGTCGTTCCATGTCTGTTGTACGTCTTCGATTGGTGCGTCTTGCGCATAGCCTTTCATTGCTACAACGACAACTGCATTGATTTTCTCCTCGTCTGCAACGGCATATTCGGCGGGCTTTAACAATACAGCGAAATTCTCTTTTGATTCAACCATCGTCCATGTTTCTGGATATTGGATAGAGAACCCACCCTCGGTCTGCGCATAAGTGGTAAAGCCATCAGGCACGGCGGCGGTGCCTGCAGCAACTTCACCTACCGTGAAGGTAACCGTTGCATCGGGCGCCGTGCGATCCTCAATGTAGTACGCTACCTGATAATCTCCCGCCGGTAACAGTGCGGAAGGTTCAAATGAGGAATAGATGTAGCGATCCGAGATGTCGCCACTATCAAGCGTGATCTCTTCGAATTGTTCTCCGCTCGTTGCATAGATCCATACGATGCGTATTTTCGTGTTGTTTGGAGCATTGAGTATTTTCGCTGAGGTATAAAGGATGCTTGCATCACCACTGAAGGAAGTCACGGTATTGCCGGGCATACCGTTTGCATCAATAGAGTCAGTCATGATCGCATCCGCGATCTGAGCAGTACCGTTGGCAGCACTAGAGTCAGTTAAGGTCGAATCCGCGATCTCATCTGTGCTCACGTTGGAACTGCACCCAATCGTGAAGATCACCAGAACAGCGACGATAGTTAGGAGAAAAATACGCTTTTGGTGTTTCATGGCCGCTCCTTTCAATTATCTTGGGAATCACTACATTTGAAGAATATCAAGCATCAATAAAAAATGCAAGCAGGCGTTTTATAGTGCGAACAGTCTAAAGAAAAGAGGGATTCTCATGAATTTTACGCGCAACTTGAAAAAGGGCACGTCCGGCGAGGACGTGCTTTTTTGTAAGCAAAGGCTCTTGGAGCTTGGGTTCTATGGCGACCACATTACAACGGTAACCAAGAAGACATTCGGTGCGGACACGTTGGAGGCCGTGAAGCGGTTTCAGGCGCAAATCGGGCTAACTGTCGACGGGGTCATAGGGAAGGAAACGTGGGCGGCGCTGTTCGGCGATACGGCAACAGAAGCGGAGCCGATCACAAAGGATACGGTATCGGACAAATCGACTGTGGTCTGCGCACTGGCGCTGACGCGAATCGGAGACCTGTATGTTTGGGGCGCATCCGGCTTGACTGAGCTATCCAACGCAAAGATTCAGGCGATGGATGAAGAGTTCGCGCGCGCGATCACGTTCCGCGATAGCCAGTACAAAGCGGGTTTCGCCGATCTCATGGCGCATGACTGTTCCGGCTTTCTCTCCTGGCTCATGCGCGAGACAGGGGTTTGGGACGATCGTAAGAACTGCGATGGGCTCTGGGCGATGTGTGACGTGGTTGCGCGCAACGAGCTGATCGCGGGCGATTTCCTGTTCCGCAACAGCACCACAAATGCCGAAGATGAAACGCATGTAGGGCTTTATCTGGGACGCGGCATGGTGATCCACGCGAAAGGCCGCGACGTTGGCGTCGTTGTGGAGGGAATCAATGAAGGCGGCAGCAGTTACTGGCACAAATGCGGTCGCTGCAAGCTCTTGAATCTATAGAAGTGGGGGAACGGAGTTGGATTACATCGGAGAGATCATCACGGGCGTGTTTGCCTTACTAGTTGTCGGGATCGAGGTTCGGACAACGCGCGAGCGCAAGCAAACGGAAAAGCGAGCCGCTATTCGCGCAAAGGAATCAAAGCTCGCCATGAAAATGCAGGACGCCAGTTTATCGCTTTCTTTGGCAACGGCTATCGCCGTTGAGCGTGGCGAAACGAACGGCGAGATGAAGACCGCGCGCGATAAAGCGGAAACCGCGCAAGAGGAATATGAAGATTTTGTCCATGAGCTTGCTTCGGAGCAGGCTACATCAATCTAGGAGGAACTGTAATGAAAAAGAAACTGATGCTGACCCTGATCGCGCTCCTGATGCTCGCACTGCCAGTCGTCGCGCTGGCGGACACCGGTGGAACCGTAGACGCTACCGTCGCCGATATTCTGATCGAGAATGCCGTGAACATAGCCGCGGCATTTTTTATTGCGCTGATCGGCGTGTTTGGCGCATGGCTGACCGCGAAACTCGGTAAGGCGACGCAGCTCGACAACGTTAACCATGCGCAGCAGGAACTGATCAAGCTCGCGCAGATCACGGTCGGCGAGCTGAAACAGACGGTTGTGGACGGCATGAAGGCCGCGCACAAGGATGGCAAATTGACCAAGGAAGAGATCGCGCAACTCGGTCAACTGCTCTATGAGAAGACCACCGCGAAGCTCTCCGCATCCGCGATGGACGTGCTGACCGCCGCGCAGGTGGATGTCTCTGCGTTGATCACCGGTACGGCGGAACATTTGATTGCTGGAATGAAGTAAACGGCAACTGTATACTGTGAAATGGAGCGTCTTTCGAGGCGCTCCTTTTTTCGTTGGAGGAGATATGACACTAAAGGAACGAGAAGAAATCCTGCACTTACGGTTCGAAGGTATGAGCTATACGCAAATTTCGGACAAACTACGCATTTCCCGGAATACGGTGAAATCGATCTGCCAGAGAATGGGGATCCAGCCAGCTGAGGTCACAGGGGAGAATCACGATGCTGATCACTGCAAATTATGTGGAGCAGCCCTTGTTCAGAATGCAACTGGCAAACGAAAACAGTTTTGTTCCGATCTTTGCCGGAGAACATGGTGGACACAGCATCAAGACAATCGGAGTTTGAAGTCCGCCGTCAAAGTAAAGTGCGCTTTCTGCGGCCGTGGTTTCGAGTACTATGAAAAGAATCACAGAAAATACTGCTGCCATGCCTGCTATATACATGCTCGCTTTGGGGATAAGAAAACACATGACAAACGAGCAGTTTGAACGGGAGATGTGTTATCGCGTTTCGATGGCGGCGGCAAACTGCATGCTACATAAAGGGCTGATTTCGCAGACTGAACACGAAGCCTTTCATGTTCTTATGATCGAAAAGCACCGACCTCCGATCGGGAACATCTTGCTGAAAACATCTGTTGATAAAGCACCGGATGAGAGCTAATATGCCACATGATAGGAGCATAGGTATGAATCGAGTGATCCACAAAGTACAGCCAACGATTCCGGCAATCCCGCAACGGATGCGAGTTGCCGCCTATGCTCGCGTTTCCAATGATAAAATGGCTATGGTTGAATCTCTGGCGGCTCAAGTCAGCTACTACAGCGCGCACATACAGAGAAACCCGCAATGGATCTACGTCGGGGTATATGCAGACGAGGGCCTATCAGGCACGAAAGACAATCGTCCAGAATTTCAGCGATTGATTTCCGATTGCTATGCAGGAAAGATCGACATGGTGATCACGAAATCGCTCAGCCGATTTTCGCGAAACACACTGGATACACTGAATATCCTACGTGAACTGAAACAAAGAGGCGTGGATGTGTTCTTTGAACGGGAGAACATCCACAGTAATTCAGGGGATGGCGAGCTGATGCTCACCATCCTCTCTTCATATGCGCAGGAAGAAAGCCGATCCGCCTCAGAGAATATCAAATGGCGGATTCGAAAGAAGTTTGAACAGGGCGAAATCTCGGGATGGTGTCAATTGTACGGGTATACGATACGGCGCGGCAAGGTAACGATCGAAGATTACAAAGCGGCGATCGTGTGCAGAATTTTCTCAGAGTACCTAGCCGGCGACAGCGCTACCGTAATTGCGAAACGGCTCAGACTTGAGGGCGTTCCCTGCGAACAGGGGGGACAGTGGAAGCAGTTTACAGTTTCGGAAATACTCAGGAACGAAAAGTATACCGGCAACCAACTCCTGCAAAAGACATTCACGAAAGACCATCTATCCAAACGCGCGAAAAAGAACCAAGGTGAGTTGCCGCTCTATCTGGTCGAGAACGCACATCCCGCGATTATTGATGTCGAGACTTATCAGTGCGTGATGAAGCGTTTGGAGTGCAATCAGAAAGCTGTAAAACGCCCAGAGCCGAAGATGGATGAACAGCTGTTTCGGCGCAAGATCATCTGCTCACACTGCGGCAGACACTTTATCCGGAAGAACACAAACGGAACGCCTGGGTACGTTTGCAGCACTTATTCAGCGGAAGGGAAGGACTTTTGCCTGAGCAAAAAAATACCAGAGACAGTTCTGGTCGAATTGACTTTGAAAGCGCTGGGACTACCCGAGTTTGATAAAGAACTCTTTGATAAAGAGATCGACCATATAGTCGCGCAATACCCTAACGACTTGACATTCGTATTTCGTGACGGCCATATCAGTGAGTATATATGGGAAGACCGATCCCGGGCGGAAAGCTGGACTGAAGAAATGAAAAAGACAGCAGGGGATAAAACCAGATCTAAGAAAAGGAGCAATTCTCATGGAAGCCATCAAGAAAGTCACGAAGATTGATCGTGCGGTCGTTGCCAAAATATCAGCGCATCAACTGATCTCGAGCTTGCGCCGAGTTGCCGCGTATGCTCGAGTGTCGACAGATAGCGATGAGCAATTCACAAGCTTCGAGGCGCAGGTTGACTATTATACCCGCCAGATCACCGCCAATGCGGATTGGGCTTTGGTCGAAGTGTATACGGATGAAGGTATCAGCGGAACGAACACGAAGAAGCGCGATGGTTTTAACCGCATGATCGCGGACGCATTGTCTGGGAAGATCGACCTGATCATAACGAAAAGCATCTCACGCTTTGCCAGAAACACCGTTGATACGCTGACTGCGGTTCGACAGCTCAAGGAGAAGGGGGTAGAGGTGTATTTTGAGAAAGAGAACATCTACACCATGGACTCCAAAGGCGAGCTCCTGATCACGATCATGAGCTCGCTCGCGCAGGAAGAAAGCCGGTCGATCAGCGAAAACGTCGCCTGGGGCAAACGCGCAAAGTGCGAGGAGGGTAAGGTCTATCTTCCTTACAAACAGTTCCTCGGCTACGAGAAGGGTCCTGACGGGCAGCCGCAGATCGTGGAGGAGCAGGCAAAGACGGTGCGGTTGATCTATTCGCTTTTTCTGGAAGGGCTTATGCCTTCTGGCATCGCAAAACGGCTGGAAGCCATGGGGACCTTATCCCCGGCTGGGAAGCAACGCTGGCAGACCAGCACGGTGGAAAGCATCCTACGGAACGAAAAGTACAAGGGCGACGCACTCCTGCAGAAAACCTTCTGCGTTGACTTTCTAACTAAAAAAATGAAGCGCAACGAAGGCGAGTTACCGCAATACTATGTGGAGCAGAGCCACCCGGCGATCGTTTCGCCCGAAGTCTTCGACGAGGTCCAGCAAGAGCTTAAGCGCCGCCGTGAAGCCCGCTACGTGGGCAGAGGCGGATGCTTTTCAAGTAAAATAGTTTGCGGAGAATGCGGTAGCTACTACGGCAGGAAGGTGTGGCATAGCACGGATAAATACCGTACCGTGATCTGGCGTTGCCAGCACAAATACGACAACGGTGAACCATGCAAAACGCCGCACGTGACCGAAGATCAGATCAAGGCGGCGTTTGTAGAAGAGATGAACCGTGTGATTGCGAATAAGGAACAGGTGCTGTCTGACATCAGAATGCTGATTGAGACGTTGACCACTACCCATGAGCTGGAAGAAAAGGAATCCGCTGCGGGTAAGGAACTAGAAGCGGTATCCGAATCGATGCGCAAGCTGGTGGACGACTACGCGCGGGCGCTGATCGAACAGAACGAGTACGACGACCGATACGTGGAGCTTCTGGCACAAAGCCGGTTGCTTGAGGAGCGGATTGCCCAGAACGGGGAACAACGTGAACAGCGGAAGGCAAGGAAGCGCGAGTTGGATTCGTTTTATAAGGTGTTTAAGGCGACGGGGCCGATTTTGGAGTTCGATGAGGAACTTTGGAGTGTGGCGGTGGAACGTGTGATGGTTTGTACAGGTGGAGAATTTATTTTGATCCCGCGGACAAAACAATAAACTATAGGAATCCTTCGTACAAAATATAACATAAAGCGGTCAATACGACATTTCCGGTCAAACGCTAGAAGAAGTAGTGCGAATTTCGACTGCTATTACATCTATTTTTGGTGCGCGACAGGGCTTCGCTTTGTAACATTGATTTTTCCATCAACTGTTTTTAATTGGCCTGATGTAAGTAAGTTCTTCAATGCTAGGTTCATTGCTTCGGTAATATTTGTTCCCGCCCTGTTGAATCCATAAACACGAGTAGTCTCCGCAATCAACCCATCTGCTGTTGTACCAATGCACTTTCTTACAATTGTAAGCATTGCCTGTTCGAGTTCGTCATTACTGATGTGGTTGATCTTTCTAATATTTGGTGTGCGAATGGGAATCTCCGTATAACCATGCGGATAGAAGAAGTCACCTTTCCGAATTACCTTGCCTTTAAGCTTATCTAAGGCGTAATCAACTTCGCGCCGAACCATTACTGTTGCCTTCTCATTTCCAAATATGCACGCAAGTCTTTGGCAAAGTATTTCATAATGGACGGGATACTCCGTCTTGACAACTTCTACAATACAATCCGTCGCCTTGACATATCCATAAGAATCTCGCGGCACATTGGCAAAAGTTGTTATTTGAAATTGCATTAATCCGTAAGGATTCAGCTGCGAATCTCGGGATACTTCTTTAGTATCGATCGATAGAAAGTCTGCAGGCGAGGTAATGGTGCATTGATATGATTCTGGCATACATCCAGATTGATCGGCATTCTGAGCATCATATTCCTTAAACGATAATTCGATAGTTTCAATTAGTTTTCGACCTTCTGTTATCGGATCTTTTATCCAATCGGTAGACCAAATTCGATAGATTTTCCATCCCATATCTTCCAATACGGATTGTCGTAATCTGTCGCGCTCTCTCGCTGTTCTTGCCGAATGATATGCAGCTCCATCGCACTCGACGCCCAATACATAACGTCCGTTTATTGTTGGGTGTTTTACTGCCATATCGATTCGATATCCGGAACAACCAACTTGTGTGCCGAGCTTATAGCCTTTTCGATCCAGAAAATTATAGACTGCTTCCTCAAAAGGAGAATCGTGTTCAACAAGATCGGTTTCCGAAATTTGAGAAATCAAAGTTTGCGGTCCATTCATTGCATAATCAATGTAATAGCGAAGCAATTTTGGTCCGTCAGTATTGATTCGATCTACTTCAATGTCAGTCGCACGGATGGAACTAACGAGCTTTACATTGAATTTGGCACGTGTTATTGCAACGTTCAAGCGCCTTTCGCCGCCTCTTTTGCTTAATGGACCGAAATTCATATGCATTTTCCCAGAAGGGTCTTTCGCATATCCGATACTAAATATAATAGTGTCGCGTTCATCACCTTGAACATTTTCAAGATTTTTCACAAAAAACGGTTCTGAACTTTCCTCGTTGAAAAAACCTTCGAACTGCTGCTTGGCTAAACGGATCTTGCGTATAGCACTATCAATTGCCAGTTGTTGAACCTCGCCAAATGTGATTACACCCAATGATCTGTTTGGAAACTTGTAAAAATGCTCAAATACGAGTTCCGCAATCCTTTGCGCCTCGTTTATATTACCTTTTTTCCCACCGCGATCATAGTACCCGTTAGGAACAAAGATGAATTCCACACCGATGTCAGGTACTCTATCAACATTTGACGGAAAAGTAATAAGGTTATTATGGTATATTTGAGCATTTGAGAATGCAATTAAGTGTTCATGACGGCTTCTATAATGCCAGAGTAATGTCCGCTCGGGCATAAGAGTTGCCTCGTCGAGAATTGACTCATAGGCATCGGTATCATCTTCCTCCTCCTCATCATCAAAATCGGAATCGCTGATTGTTGCATTGAAAAAATTCGTCGGTGGCAGTTGATGACTATCCCCGGCAATGATTATTTGAGTACCGCGAGAAATGGCACCAATCGCATTTTCAGTGCATACTTGAGAGGCTTCGTCGAAAATTACGGTATCGAAGTGATAGCTTTCAGCTGCCAAGAATAAGCTGACGGAAAGCGGCGACATCATCAAGCATGGTTTCAAAGTTGGAACTAAATGCGGAATGGATTGGAATAGTTTTCTTATGGGCATGATCTTTCGCTGTTTTGATAACTCTCTTCTCAATACACTTATTTCGTCAACACCACTTGTAAAATGATTTAAGGATGGCAATTCATTAATCAACTTTTGCTTGATGCGTGCTTTAGCAATTTCAAACTGCAGCTTATCCAACGTAGAAAATTCAGCAATGGTGTTTTCCTGTACTCGTCGCCGGAAATTCATGACTGCAGGGTAGTTAGGGAGAATTACGTCTAGCCACATTCGATAAAACCGCTTTTTGAAAATTGGAACTATCTTATTTGAGGGAATGCAATGATCCTCAATAGTTTGTATGTATTCTTTCAAGCCGTTTTTTTCACAATTCGTTCTAGCGTTTCTGAAATCAATCCATTCTTCTAATTGAGCAAGACCGTCTTTACATCCGATTAATTTGTCAAGTAACAAGGACAGTTTCATGTTCTTAATTAAATCAGGTTCTTCAAACAGAACAATATACCATGAAAACTCCTTATCATAAGAAGTTATTACAGATGACAACTGGTGATAATATTCCAAACATACTTGACTTGCAGCAGCATTCAAACAGACAAAGTCGGTAAAATCATGCGTTAATCGATTCTGAGTGACAATCTTTCTAAATTCGGTTGCCCAAGATAGTTTTTGAAGTACCATCGACCAGTCTGTCTCAAGGCCGGCGTACTCAAAATAGAATTCTGAACTATACCGTGTTTTAGACTTGTCATGATGCTCGAGGATGCTCTTAATCCTGTAGAGTAGTGCCTCGCATACTTTGATTTCAGAAAATGCGTTGATGTACGTTGAAAGATTTTCAAAATCAGTCTTTTCCGCAGCGAAATAAGTTCCTAAGGTCTCCTTAAGCCGCACCTCGTTTTCAGCTATCCAGCAGCGTTGTTCATCCACATCACGTAAAACTGCAAGGACAGATAAAACGACCGAATCCTCGACCTTTTTTACAAATTCGCGATGCAAGCCTCGTATTGTTTTTTTATCAGTCTTGTAGTTGGTATTGAACACTTTAAATACAGAGGTGTATTCTGACTTAAACCGTTGCAACATCCCCTTATAGTCAACATCAAACACTTCGGGTTCGAAAGTTTTTAGTAGTGCAGAGCGTCGTTCGTTGTAAATGCCCACTCGTTTTTGCAAATCAATAACACAGCTAAAAAGTATTCCAATATCTGATAAGTGATTCCAAATCGAATAATCCGCCTTGGATATGATAACCTGTTGAAGTTGCAAAATCTGTGCCGCTACATCATCAACGGTGTGGATTGATCCCGCAATCGGTAATGACACTTGATTGTCAAGCATTGAAACACTCTTGCATCGGTTATCAAGCTCACATACTAAAGCTAGAAAAGAAGTCTTCTGCTCGCTACACAGCGCTGCATCTTTCAACAGGGGTTCAAAATCATTTATCCACATCCATTGTGCCGGGACTACGGGTGAGTTTGCTGCAATACGAAGAATAGGTAGCAAATTAATTGAGTAATTATAAGATGGGGTTCCATCCAAATGCAAGCTTGACATCATATGATCAAGCACTGATGAGAGTTCTAAATGTTTACCAATCAACGCCCCTACGTTGGCACCAATATCATGCCGCAATTCATTAGTAACCATCCCAAGATTGGCACCATACCATGGGCTTTTCTTGTAATCATCGCTCATTTTACCTATCGTATCCACAAAGCGTGTGAGCGAAACAATGTATGCATATAGCTTTTCTGGAGTAGTGCTTGCAACATCTGATATTTGAAAGATGATGTCTTCAAAACTTTGAAGATTAGCGATGCTGCCATGCACTTCATAAATGGTCTTATTGAGTGGCTGTACGGGCATATACAGTTCCTTGGCGTATTCGTTTAGTTGCTCTCTATCCGATTGAAGGAGCTGTAGTCGCTGATAAACCTCATCAGAAAGATTTGCTTTCTTACTAGCTAAATCTAAAGAATTACGCAACTGCTCCAATATTTCCTTTTTATTAGCCTTGTGACTATGAAGTGTTAAACAGAAAACCCCGAGACCCGAGCTTTCAAGACGTCTACGAACAACCTCGAGAGCTGCCATTTTTTCCGAAACAAATAAAACCTTTTTCCCATCTGCGAGACATTCGGCAATAATATTTGTAATTGTCTGGCTCTTACCCGTACCTGGAGGCCCTTGCAGAATGAAACTTAGTCCTTTTCTTGCACAGAGAATGGCATCCTGCTGGCTTGAGTCTGCATCAACTACTTGAAATAAATCCATTGGATTTTCCAGACGATCATGGTCGTACTCGTTGGCAATCTGTATGGCACTCCTATCAATTGCCTTTGTATCACCACATAAGGCACGGATGATCATGTTGGCAAGAATAGATTCACGATGGTTTTCGAGATCACGGTACATGTTGATCTTCAAGAATGAGAAAAGATTTAAACCAACATCATATGAAACGTTCCACCCGTTGTGTGCTACTAACTCACTAATACGAGTTAGGAACTGTTCGATTGGATACTCCATATCGAAATCTGGGAAAGTGATGCCGTAGTCATTTTCGAGTTTATATAGTAATGTTGGATTTACAACAATTTCATCTTCATGCAAGGCTAAAACGAACGGAGCAGTGATAGATTCCCACGTTAGCGATACAGGTACGAGGATAATTGGCGAAGTCATTTGATAATCAGATTGTTCGCTCTCTGTCCACTTTAAAAAGCCGAACGCAATATACAGTACATTAACACCTTGCTCTTCCATAACAGTTTTTGCTTTGTTACGAAGATTGCGAAGGGTCTTTTGTTGTTCTTTGATCGATTGATTAGTCTGAATAGCCGCTTGTGGCATGAAAACTTCATCATGATCATCAAACAAAGTGTCGGCGTCTTCATAGTATGGAAACTCTATAGTCTTTTCATCCAGAACAATGCTGTTCCAAAGTTCTAACATACTTGGTTTGATAATTCTTAAGTTTGATCGTTTGGTGTCATGATAATTCAACAACCTGTTTCTTTTTCCAAGATCGAGCAGCTTCTTTTTCCATGCATCAAGTTTCTTATCTGCGTTCGTCATTTTTTGATAATCTCCATAAAAATACACATTTTTTATTTCTACTTGATCTGTGTTAAACAAAATGCTTGAATTCTTTAAGGGCTGACAACTCCTTATACCTGATGAGCCCTTTGTCGTCAATTATATCAAACACTCGTTGCCTATACAACTTTTAGCTGTCGCTGATTTAGGATAGCATGAAGAAGCGAACAAATGTACGTTGACAAGTTGATTTCTGTAGCGGTATAATGCCTGTACACTAAACGCGGACTTGAAAACTTAGGATTTCGGTTATTGATACAGAACCGAAACAGCAAAAAACTCACCTCTATAGCATTGATGATAAAAGAATGGTCTTAACATCTGAAAAGAGAAGCTTCCAGGTGGTGTATTTCTTGTACCCCATGTTTACGAGTAGGAGGTGTGTGTTATTGGAGCGGTCAATATTGCATGTGGATATGAATGCCTGTTATGCCAGCATTGAATGCTTGTACGACCCAACGATTCGTGATAAACCCGTCGCCGTGGGCGGCGATGCGGAAGCGCGACATGGCATTATTTTGGCCAAAAACCAGATCGCGAAGAAGTATGGTGTAACCACGGGCGAAGCACTCTGGCAGGCAAAACAGAAATGTCCGCAGCTTGTTATCATAAAACCGCACTATGACCGCTATCTCCGTTTCTCCGCCTTGGCACGCCATATCTATAACGGCTATACAGACCAAGTGGAATCGTTCGGTCTAGATGAATGTTGGTTGGATGTTTCGGGAAGTGTACATCTATTTGGCAATGCAGAAGTTATTGCTGAGGAGATTAGGGAGAGGGTGAAGCGTGAACTCGGCATCACCGTATCGATCGGTGTCTCATATAACAAGGTATTTGCCAAGCTTGGCTCCGATCTAAAAAAGCCTGACGCTGTCAGCGTTCTGACTCGGGACAACTATCGCGATAAAGTATGGCCGTTGCCAGCATCTGACTTATTGTACGTAGGCCGCGCGACAACGCGAAAACTATATAACCATGGCATCGAAACCATCGGCCAGCTTGCGAATACAGATCCAGAGTTATTGCAGGCGTGGTTTGGCAAGGTTGGAATGATTCTCTACTGGTTTGCTAACGGACTGGATAACTCGCCGGTTATGGCGGTCGGCGATGAGACGATTATCAAGTCGATTGGCAATAGCACCACCACCCCGCGCGACCTTATGAATGAGCTTGACGCCAAAATCGTGTTCTATATGCTCGCGGAAAGCGTCGCTGAGCGAATGCGCGATCATGGATTTCTGGCAAAGACCGTGCAAATCAGTGTTCGGGACAACGGATTATTCTGGTATCAAAAACAGTTGAAACTGGATGAACCAACATGCCTAGCCAGCGAATTGTGTGATACCGCTATGGAGCTGTTGCGCATGAGCTATCGCTGGCAGAATCCGCTGCGTAGCATTGGCATCCGCGGCTGCGATTTGATTCCTGCAACGACGCCTAAACAGCTCAAACTGTTTGAAGATGAGGCGGAACGAGAAAAACTGGAATTGTTGGAGCGCGCGGTCGATGATATTAGGCGACGCTTTGGACACTATGCTATTTACCGCGCTGTCGTAGAATTCGATCCAACGCTAAAGCATATTAACCCGAAGGAAGATCATACAATCCATCCAATCGGGTATTTCAAAGCAATTTGAGGTTTGATATGACAAATGAAGTTAGAAAAGAATATGTTGCAATACTCGCCCAAATTAACTTGGATGGATCTATTCAGCCGCTTTGCGTATTACTTCAGGACGGGCGCAAGTATGATATTGACGAGATTAAAGATAAGTGCAGGGCAGCTAGCTTAAAGGCGGGTGGCTGCGGGATTAGATATACTATTAGAATTGGCGCACGGGATACATACCTGTTTGATGAAGATGGACGATGGTTTGTGGAGTTGCGCGTGAGGTAAAAGTTATCTCGGGTGATGAAATTGTAGATACTTATGTTGTATCTATGATTAGCAAATAGTATGCAATTATGTAGAATGATTTGCGGAACTCGCATTCACAAGTAGAATTGATTGAACGACTTTCGGAAAGAGAATTCATTGCGAATGACGCAAGGGATGAAAGCGCAATCCGGGGTTGGTTAAATAAGGGTTGAGGATGACTGACTGACTATAAAGTTCGGAGTATAGAAATATTACGAAAGAGATTTATCAATTCTAAGATGATGATGATTCTAAGGTTTTAGTTTGGTAGCGGGAATGCTCGGTTGAATTGAAAAAAAGTCAGTTTCTTTGCGTATACAATAATTCTGACGTAAGTGGTTCAAGACACGATGCAGTGAGACAATATTATAATCCGAGAAATTTTATTACGAGCGCGGTTATCACCGTACATAACACTCCAACAACTATCGGAATAACTATATTCCAAGCGATCTTAGAATACCAAGTTGCTTTTTGCCCTGGGGGAGAAGGCAAATTCACGTTGAAAACGATTTGATTTAACTTATCATTTTTTGCTTGTATTTGCTTCGGATTTCTGTCAGAAATATCTATACCAAGATCGTCAAGGCAACCATATTCTTTTTCGAGTTCAGTGAGAGCGGAGATTATCCTGAGTTTAACTTCAGTACAAACTGCTTGAAAAATCGATGCTGGAATGGTTTGTGTGATAGAAGAACATGTAACTTCGCCTTGTGTTGCGGCAGAGACATCGCCAGCAAGTTCAGGACGATACTTCATTGCTCCTTGCTCGGATGATGCAAATCCTTCCACAGAACGTATACCATCAAGTATCATAACATTTGATACAAATTCGGCAATTTCAGAGCTCAACCATACTTTAGGTAGTGGGGTGTTTGTTACCTGAAATCGTCCGTTAATACCACTATAGTGCAGTGAAAAGCATCTTGTTTTTCTGTACTCTGGCACAGCCGCATCTTTTCTATAACCGTTCAGCTCTTGGGTTGCCCATTGCGCTAATTGAGTGTTGTTTAGGTCGTTGGCAATCACATATAAGCGTGTCAGCGATTGATCTAAGCTCACGGACGATTCAACAACATCCTTGATAATCTGACTTTTCGGCATAGAATACCTCCAACTGATTCTTTGATGTCGAAGCAAAATATCGCTTACGCTACCTCAACTTCCCTACAATCTCTCGAAAGCTCTCCATCGCTTCTTCAAGGTTTTCGAGGATCTCCGCGGCGAGAACATCCGGATCGGGCAGATTGTCGAGGTTTGCGAGGGATTTGTCCTTGATCCAGAAGATATCGAGGCTGGTTTTGTCGCGGGCCAAAATTTCGTCGATGCCGTAGCGGCGGAAGCGACCTTCAGGATTCTCCGGCGACCAGGTCTCACGGCGCTCATGCCGATTCTCTGGATGATAGCAGGTGAGAAACTCTCGCAGATCCTCATACGCTAACGGGTGTTGCTTGAGCGTGAAGTGGATATTTGTACGAAAATCGTAAATCCAGACTTCGCGCGTCTGTGTTTCCGGCGAGGCGGGGCGTTTGTTGAAAAAGATCACGTTCGCCTTGACGCCCGGCTTGTAGAAGATACCCGTCGGCAAGCGCAGGATGGTATGCAGATCGCAGGTTTCCAGCAGCTTTTTGCGCACGATTTCACCGACGCCGCCTTCGAAGAGCACGTTATCCGGCACGACGACCGCAGCCTTGCCTGTGGACTTGAGCAGGGTATGAATGTGCTGAATGAAGTTGAGCTGCTTATTGGAGCTGGTCGCCCAGAAATCCTGACGGTTGTAGACTAGATCCTCGCGCTCCTGGTCGCCCTCCTCGTTGGTAAAGGTCATGGACGACTTTCTGCCGAACGGCGGGTTCGTGAGCACGTAGTCATACCGCACGCCCGGATCGGCCAACAGCGCGTCGTTTCGCGTGACGGGAACAACGCCGTAGAGGTCACCGATGTTGTGCAAAAAGAGGTTCATCAGGCTCAGACGGTAGGTGGTTCGGACGATCTCCCACCCGTGGAAGGTTTCATTCTTGAGAAACTCCTTCTGGTCTCGCGTGAGCTGGTATTTGCCGGAGATATACCGCTGCGCGGTGAGGAAGAAACCACCGCTGCCGCAGGCAGGGTCTACGATGGTCTTCATCGGTTCGGGGCGCAGGCACTCAACCATCGCTTCGATGAGCGGGCGCGGGGTGAAGTATTGTCCGGCTCCGCTCTTGGTGTCTTCCGCGTTCTTTTGCAGCAGGCCTTCGTAGATGTCACCCTTGACGTCTGAGGACATGGAGACCCAGCTCTCCGCGTCGATCATCGTCACGATGCGCGCGAGTCGCGCGGGGTCGCTTATCTTGTTTTGCGCGCCGGTGAAGATTTCGCCGAGGATGCCGGGCTTGCCGCCAAGGGCGTCGAGGGTGCGCTTGTATTGTGCCTCCAGCGCCGCGCCGGCGAGGGAGTGGAGATCCGTCCAGCCGTTGCCGGCAGGGATGCCGAGGCTGCGGTTATAGGGCGGGCGCGCGTATTCGTCCGCCATTTTGAGGAAGATCATGTAGGTGAGCTGTTCGAGGTAGTCGCCGTAGGATACGCCTTCGTCGCGCAGCACGTCGCACATCGACCAGACTTTGTTTAGGATGGTGGAGGGTTGTTCAGGCATAGGGTCTCCTAATCTCTAAATGGAATATGTGATGGGAGTAGCGTTGCACAATAGTCTAAATCAGCTAACATACTGGACAAACCGTCAAAAATCAAACTGCTTTGTCGAACGGGTGAAACTCCAATCGCTTTGACAGCAGATTTATCAAAAACAACAGGGATATGAGGAACCATGATTCCTGATTTTTCGTAATACCTTGCGTTGCGCTTTTGTCGGGCTTTATACGGCATGGATAAAACAATTCGCACTTCTTCCTCTGCGAAGAAGGCGGGATGTTTAATAAACGCGGCAAGGTAATACAAGCAGTCCTCTAGTTCGTTCAGGATCAAACGCTTTGCTTCTTCGTCAGATTCATTTTTGATTTTGTCATTATACGAACTTATCACGGTTCGCAATATACTTTGTTGTTCATCAGGCTTGTAGATTATCTTTCCTGTGGACAAATCGAAATCGTCTAAAGACAATAGTGCATTTATGAAATCTATGAAAGAGAAACCGATATTGAAACCAATACCAGTACTTGTCTTCGTATAATAATTCCATAAACTTAAGCTATCAGAATTGAGAGAAAAACAGCAGATATAACGCAAACTATTTGGTTTAGCATCATCTTTGTTTTGTTCGTCGGATAATACTGAAATTGCTAAAAAGGAAAGAAATTCCCACAATTCGTGTTCTAGTGTTTGTTGGTATGTATGATTACTTATAACATCCATAATGACTTCGTATAGATAGCGAGTTTCGCTACTGTCATTTACAAAAGCACAATCCGAGAAACGGATGGTGTTACCACTTAAAATCTTCTCTAGTCCGAAAGGAGAAGTATAATGGTAAATAATATCACCAATCGGAATTTTCTCAATTAAGTTTTGGGTGCAAGCATTATATAAATCACTTCGCGTAAAGAACTTGTCCAATATTACAGCCTCCCCTCAAACGCTTTCTTCAATATACTCTGCCGCAGGCTTTCCGCTTTGGCAAGGGATTCGTCTACGGTTTGTTCGATCTTGTCGCAGACGGACAGGCGGGATTCGATTTGTTGAACTATTTGTGATTGATTATCCAAATCACAAAACGCTAAATCGAGGCTTTTTAGTTTGTTTATGCTCAGAGTAAAAAGTCCAGAAGTTGAGGAAGCAACTTTTAAAATTTGATCGCGTCCACACTTTGAGATGAAATAGTAACAAGCATATTTAGAAATTACCTTCCCATTTGGCCGAGCTTTAATAATATGGTTCTGATGCAAGCAATGCTCGATATTTCCATCCCAAACCGCTACTCTTCCAATTTGATCTTTGCTTCCATTCCCCTCGACAAATAGTAGATCGCCTTTTTTTAGTTTCGTTCGTTGGTTTTCTTCATCTGTCACACCGATAAGAAAGATTTCAGTAAGGTCAAGTTTGTTGTAATACACATTCGCAACCCTTAAGTAAGGCTTTTGAAGCGGCAATTTTTCCCGTTTTGAGTTCTTAGTCAACCCGCCGGAGATTGAAAAAAACTCCGTTATTGGCTTTAATGGGATACCCTCAAACGCCTCTTTCAGCACCGCCTGCCGATACACCTTCAACTGTGCCTTAACTGTTTGCAGCGCTTCAACGCCCTTGTCCAAATCGGAGAAGAGCTCTTCAATCCGCGCGACGATGCGATCTTGTTCGGGGAGAGGGGGGAGGAATAGGGAAGCATTGGATAGCTGCCTCTTAGTGATACCTGAAATTGTCGTTCCTTGACTTGCATACTTCAAAGAACCCATCACATGTTCAAGTTGAAATAGCATGAACTTGTTATTTGCTGAGATACTTGCTTTTGGGATTAACGCTTGGATATCTTGACTAAAACACATGTCTTGAGGCAACAAAGCGACCTTGCCTAGTCCAACGCGAGTAACAACAATTACAGTTCCCTTGCTTACGCGGTTGGTCGCGGAAGCTTCAATGCCGCTAACAGTAACATATCGACGAATAGAGATATTGTGAAAATCATCAATATCCGAACTAGATATCCATGGAATACCTGATCCCCAATATTTCGACTCTGTTGTTGATGGCGTTCCGCCACCAACTAAGTGGAATGCGTCACTTATTATCATTTTTGATCATCCTGGTTATTTTTGTTGCTGGAATTATCGTCTTAAACCCCATAACCTTAGGGTTAAATGAGATAAAATCCATTTTCTCGTACTCTAAACTGTTTTTAAAAAATTCGTCAATCTCATCGCGAGAAATCAACCAGACAAACTCATTGTTGCTATAGCTGGAACAAGCAATGGCAAATCTCACTTCGGGGCTATTTCGAAATAGTGCTAGAAAAGGTTTACAGCATGCTAGATTAATTGGTTGTAGTTTCAATCCATCATGCGTAACGGTACCAAGAGGTGTAACATCTTCTATTAAAAATGCGATTTCGACCAAGGTTTCGGATGAAATCACATCTTTATCTAGCAGGTTCCTTTTATATAGTGGGATTTTTTGATAGTGCTCCGTAAAAACCCTTTCAATATTCTCAATATAGAATTTGTATGAGCACTGTCCTGCGATTTGATCTCGATAAACAGCACCGTCTTCTGTAGGAATGACAGTCTCAGCGATTCTATCTATTCTTGCTTGTTCCCATAGGTTCTGGCTGCCTTTTCGCGTATGTTTATAGCAGTCAAACCTGAAATGTTCAACTATCAAGCATCTGTTTTTGTATAGATTAATCATATCAGGCGAATCGCCTGTGAGCCACGTTCCTTTCTGATGATACTCAAGGAAATCATTTACTGGCCGCGATTCACCGAAAAAACTTATAGGCGTTTTACCGTTGAAATAAGTTCGTAGTGTATCCTGTGCCTCATTACTCATCCCACCAAAACCTCATTCATCTCTCTCAAAACATCCAAATACTCCGCGCCAAACAACTCATAAAACCGCCCAAGCCCACCCCGCGCATCAAACGGCGTATACTCCAAATCGCTTTCCACAATGCTCAGCGAGCACGCGACATGATCTTTAATCATCCGCAGCCAATCCATCTGCTCATCCGAAAAATGGATGTGACCCGCGTTCTTTGCCATCGTCCAGCGCATGAAGTTGAAATCGACCGCGTCCGCAAACGGCGCGAGCTTATCCACTTGACCCAACGCAAAGCGCACAAGCGAGACGATATCCGCCAACTGTTTGATGGCAGAGCGCGGCTGCACCTGCTTGGGCGAAACAATACCATAGCTATCCCAAACCCGCTCGGGAACCAACCCGTGCTGACGCAGGATGTCGTGCAGCTCCTGCACCATGCTCAGCGTTAGCGCGCGCGTTCGGTAGCTCCTGCTGTAGATGATACCGAGCGCGGCAATTTCGTCCTTATTTGCCTCGATAAAAACGCGGAATGATTCAGTCAACTCCGCGGCGCGCGCGGCCTGCTGCTCGCCCCAACCCGCATAGTTCACATGGTCGAGATTGACGTTATCGATGATTTGGTCGTGCGATTTACGAACATTCTCAACGTAATCTCGCACTTGTGGATTGTAAAAAGGCAGGCAAGCGGCTTCCGCAAGCGCTGTGTGCGCGTCATCCATCTGCTCAGGCGAAATATCCTGATCCGTCGGGATTTCAAGATTCTTTCGCGCGTAAGATTCTATCACGTCGCCGTCAAACGCGTCCAACAGTTCCTGAACCACTGCGCGGATCGGCTTTCCGCCGTTGATTTCGGCAAAGCGCTTGCGCTCATTGTCCGTCATTCGCACATCCAGCCGTGTCAGCCTGCCTGCGAGCGTCGTGAGCGTGTCCTCATCCCGATCCTGCATTGCGACGCTCATCATCAAATCCTTAAGCGGGACTGTCGGCTTTCGCTCCAGCGGACGGGAGTCCGTCTTTAGCGTTTTCGTCACGCCTACCGCGTCGACGAGCACGTAGCGGGCTTTTGCGTCCGTCGCCGAGGGAGACACGTTCTGCAAATCGTCTTTCGATAAAACGCGCGTGCCGCGTCCCTTCATCTGCTCGAAATAATTGCGGCTGCGCACATCCCGCATGAACAGAAGACACTCGATGGGCTTCACGTCTGTGCCCGTGGCGATCATGTCTACGGTCACCGCAATGCGCGGATAATATCCGTTGCGGAAATTTGCGAGAACCGTCTTTGGCTGTTCCGCCTGATAGGTGATCTTCTGGCAGAATTCGTTGCCCTCGCCGAACTCCTCACGCACGATCTGAATGATATCTTCTGCGTGACTGTCCGTCTTGGCAAAGATCAAGGTCTTTGGTACTTCTTTGCGTTCTGGGAATATTTCGGTTAAGAGCTTGTCGCGAAATGCCTTGATGATCGCACGAATCTGGCTGGGGTTGACGACATCCCGGTCTAGTTGTGTTCCGCTATAATTGACTTCCTCATCCAGCTGTTCCCAGCGACGCTTTCGGGTGAGCCGATCTCTGCGCTCAATGGACTGCTGGAGAATGACCGCGCCGCTGCGGGTGATATCCGTTTCAATCGTGTAGATGTCTCCGCTGACGTTCACACCATCGATCACTGCCTGCTCATGCGTGTACTCGCTCACCACGTTCTCGTGAAAGAACGCGTATGTTCTCTTGTCGGGCGTTGCAGTCAGGCCGATGAAGAACGCATCAAAATAATCCAGCACCTGCTGCCATGTGTTGTAGATCGAGCGATGACACTCGTCGATCACGATGAAATCGAAGAACTCAGGCGAATAGGCTGGGTTATAGACCACTTCGCGCGGATTGCCGGTGAGCGAGTATTCATTCGGAGATGTTTCCTCTAGGCTTTCGTCCATCTCTTCGCCGCGCAGGATAGAATACATGCGCTGAATGGTGCTGATGCAGACCTTGGTATCGGTCGGAATATAACCGGAGTTCAGCCGCCGAACCGTATAAAGCTCGGGGAACAGACGCGCGTCGTCGTTGGGTTTATAACGAAGAAACTCGCTTTCAGCTTGCTCGCCGAGATTGCGAGTATCGACCAGAAACAAAATGCGTTTCACGTTGGCATGCTTTAGAAGGCGATAGACAGATGTGATCGCGGTGAAGGTTTTTCCCGCGCCAGTCGCCATCTGTATTAGGGCTCGTGGTTTGGCCTGCGAGAACGATTGTTCTAAATTGAGAATGGCTCGTGTCTGACAATCTCGAAATCCTGCGCTGTCAAAGGCAGGAAACGTGCGCATGCGGTTGCGAAGGGTGCTACTGTCGCTCAGCCATTCAACAAGGGTTTCCGGACGAAAGAATGAGAAAACCTCTCGAGCGCGCGCTTTATCATCCGCATAGTCGGTAAACCGCGTCAGTATATCCGTCGCCTCATAAGCAAATCGAATGGGAAAGGACTGCTGTCCCCAGCGGATTTGACTCGTTGCATAGCGCAGAGACTGTGTCTCGGCAGAGGACAAGGTCTCGCCGAGGTTGGACGCTTTTGCCTCTACGACACCAACTGGTTTTCGATTGACGAACAACGCATAGTCAACCAGCCCACTCGTTGTTGGGAACTCGCGCACCGCAACGCCGCACGAAGCCAACGGGTTGTACTGTTTCAGATCCTGAATCATCCATCCCGCATCATACAGCTTTTGATCAATGACCTCGCGTGCTTGTGCTTCCGGTGTCATAGAATGGCCTTTCACCCGGCTCAATTGCATTCATTATACTTTTTTCAGTTGTGATGAACAAGATCACAGAACAATATTTGAAGAGGTTTTTCATATTTAATATTCAGCTAAGGAGATTTTTGTACTCTTGCGCGATTCCTCAAACTCTCGCGCGTAACCCTGAGGTGGGTGCAAATTTCCTTGCCGTTTACGATGAGAGACATAATCAACCGGTTTTTGTACGAACAACCAAATTCACAAATGCTAAAAGCCCAGAAAGTCTGGGCTTCTCGCAAAAAAAAAGTACCCACGAATTGTATCATTTCGTGAGTACTTAGCTGGCTCCCCCTGCTGGACTCGAACCAGCGACACTGCGGTTAACAGCCGCATGCTCTACCAACTGAGCTAAGGAGGAACGTTACTCGGAGATTTTACATGAATTCGACACCACTTGCAATCAACACGGCGGGTGATGAGAGGCGGTTATCGCAAAATACAACACGAATTCACGCGTTATCTTCTAAATGCTCGTCTTTGATTGACGTTTTGCGGTATGCTTACTATAATAAGCTCATGGATGAGTATGCAATCGTCAACCTCCTGGCCATCGAAACCGCCGCGCCGAAACGCAGGATTGTCCGCTCCGCCGGGGCGGTGTATGTGACGCTCATCGCGCTGGTGATCGGCTGCATCTGGCTTGGCAATCTTCTCTACGCAAACTGGCAGATTCCGCGGTATTTTTCGCAACCCGCGCTCTATGGTTTGATCGCGATCTGCATTATTATTCTCTACCGACGGCACTATATTTGCTTTCGCTATACGCTGACGAACGAGCAGCTTGCCGTAGAGAAAATCGGCGGCAGCAAAGAAAAAACGCTTGTCGCGGTTGAGCTAATTGAGATTCGATCGATCGGCGACTGTACTGGAAAAAGAAATTTCGGGAGGAAGCTCATCCGCGCGTCGCTTCCGCCACAAAAAAACGCAACATGGATTATTGCAACGATTGACGGAAAAGAAGTCGATCTCACCATCGGCGCAAGCGAGGAATTCGTGAAGAAGCTGACGGATCAATGGCGAGTCGCGACTGCGCAACAGAACAGTTAATAAAATATCATGCGGTCGAACGCGCCGCTTAGAAAGAATGATAGACGAGACAGATAGAACGAGCATGAGACCATTGCGCCGTTTGGAAAGAACGATAGACAATATAGATGGATAAACCCACTTTAATAAAAACCGAATCATTACAGGAAACGCTGGGCGCGTATGAACGCGAAAACCCCGCGCGTTTTCATATGCCCGGGCACAAAGGGCGCGGCCTCGCGGGTTTCTGGCGCGAAGAGCTGCCACTCTGGGACGTGACGGAGCTCACCAACACCGACAACCTCCACATGCCGCGCGGCGCGATTGCCGCGGCTGAAGCGAGCATGGCGCAAGCATATGGCACCAAGGCTTCTTTTTTTGTGGTCAATGGCGGGACGAACGGCGTGCAGGCGATGATTCTCGCGCTGGACGATTCGGATAAACTACTGCTCGCGCGCGATTGCCACCGCTCGGCGGTGAACGGCGCCGCGCTGCGCGGGATTGAAACGTGCTACATTTCGCCAAGATATGACGAGAAGCGCGGATTGCTCGGCATGGTAACGCCGGACGATCTCGACCAGGCATTGACACAGACCGGAGCCACAGCTGCGCTGATCACCACGCCGAACATGTATGGCTTTTGCGCGGACATCGCTGGGCTTGCTGAGGCCGCGCACAGGCACGGCGCACTGCTGCTCATTGACGGAGCACACGGGGCGCACTATCCGTTCTCAGGCGCCCTGCCACGCGCGCTGAGCGGCTATGCCGACGTATTCGTGCACTCCCAGCACAAGACGATGGACGCGCTGACACAGGCGGCGAGCCTGCACCTCGGCGAATGCCGCATCCAACCGGAGCAGCTGCGCCGCGCGCTCGCGATGACGGAGACGACAAGCCCTTCGTATGTATTAATGGCGTCGCTCGACTGGTCGGTCTATATGGCACGGCGGCGTGACTGGGCGGGCCTGGTAGCACGTTGCATCGCGCTGGAAGAAAAGATAGAAGCGATCGACGGGCTAAAGGTGTTCCACGATCCTGTCGGCATCGGCATTTTTGAGCGTGACCGGACGCGGGTTGTGATCGATGTCACCGCGCGCGGCTACACCGGCTATGAGGCGCAAGCGATATTGGAAGAGAACCATATCTATCTGGAGATGGCGGATGCGCGACGGCTTGTTTTGATCACATCGCCAAACGACGAACCGCATTGGTTTGAACAACTGCTGCAAGCGCTGGCAGGGATGCCGAAGCGCTCACCGATTCAGCTGAAGACACGTGGGGAAGAGAGTCGTTTTACCGCGCGCGAACAGCGCATGAGGATTCGCGCCGCGACGTTTGCGAATACGCAGATGGTGTTGCTCGATCTGGCGGAAGGACGTGTTGCCGCGGAACCCGTCGGCATCTATCCGCCGGGTGTTGCGCTGGTCATGCCGGGAGAGGTTGTTGACCGGAGCGCCATCGACTACCTGACCGCGCAGGAGCGCGCGGGCGGGGCGCTGTTTGGCGTGTATGACGGAAGCATCTTCGTTGTTGAAGAACAATAAGCGTTTATGATTTTGTTCGAAGGCGTTAAGAATATTAGAAAGATTACTTGAGGATAACCATGCAGAACCGACTGCTCGAAGCAATACAACAAGAACGCGCACCGCACGCAATCCTGATCTCCGGACCGGAAGGCAGCGGCAGGCGGGAGCTTGCGCGCCGTTGCGCCGCGCTCTTTTGCCTCGGCGAAGACGCACCGGAGCGATTACACAACTGTCCGAACTATTATGAGATCGGCGAAAACACCGTAAAAGTGGACGACATCCGGACCCTGCTCGCCTCCGCCGCGATGCAGGGGTTCAACGGCGGACAGCGCGCGTTTGTGTTTGTCAACGCCCAGCTCATGAGTACGCAGATTCAAAACACGCTGCTCAAAACCCTCGAAGAGCCGCACAGCGAAACGATGCTGATCCTGACCGGAAACGAATTTGGGTTGCTGCCGACGATTCGCTCCCGTTGTGTGATCGAGCGGCTTGGCGCGGGCAGCATCGACGAGACAGCGCGGACTCTGGTGCTAGAGGGCATGCAACCGCAGGAAGCGCGATTCTATTCCGCTCTAGCGGACGGAATCCTCAGCCGCGCGCGCGCTTACGCTACCAATGAAGCACGGGCGTTTCGTGCGGAGGCGATGCGCATTCTGGAGAGCGCGACCTTCTCCTTTGCGCCGTTTTCGGATGCGGCGGATCTGGTCACCATCATGAGTGCGGAACCGGAACCGGATGAAATACCTGACGAAGAACCCAAGGCAAAGGGCGGCAAAAAGAAGAAGAAAGGCGACATACAGCGAGCGCTGTCGCTACTCACCATATTCATCAGTGTGTTTCAAGATGCGCTCAATGAGGCGCTGGGCGGCTATACGCCGCGCAACAGCGACCAAAGCATACTCATCGGCAACATCGCGTCACACTTTACAACGGCGCGGATACAAGGTATCATAGAAATGTTAAGCAACTCACAGCAAAAGTTGACAGCAGGCGGGAGCGTATATCTCACCCTCGACAGCGCAATGGCAAAGCTGTTTGCGGATTAACGAAGCCACAATATTCGGGATGTTAAGCAACTCACAGCAAAAGCTGACAGCAGGCGGGAGCGTGTATCTCACCCTCGACAGCGCACTGGCAATGCTGTTTGCAGATGCTTAACACAAAAAGAAACGATAACACCTGACCCGCGCATACGATTGCGCGTGGATGCAGTAAGGAGTTTGAACAACATGAAAGTAATCGGCGTACGATTCAAATCGAGCGGACGCATCTATTATTTCGATCCGTTGGAATTCGAGTTTCGTGAAGGGGACGGCGTCATCGTCGAAACCGCGCGCGGACAGGAATTCGGCGAGGTCGCGCAGATTGCCATGGACGTTGAGGAGACCGCAATCGTTTCCCCGCTCAAGCCCGTGGTGCGCCCCGCAAGCGATCAGGACACGACGATGCGCGAACAGAACTGCGCAAAAGAGGGTGACGCATTCCGCGTCTGCCAGCAGAAGATTGAGCAGCACAAGCTTGATATGCATCTCGTGAGCGCGGAGTATTCGTTCAACGGAAGCAAGCTCGTCTTCTATTTTACGGCAGACGAGCGGGTCGATTTCCGTGATCTGGTCAAGGACCTCGCGTCGCAGTTTCGCACGCGTATTGAGCTTCGCCAAATCGGCGTGCGCGATGAGGCAAAGATGCTCGGCGGCCTCGGTTCCTGCGGCAGAGTCGTTTGCTGCAAACAGTTTTTAGACGATTTTCATCCCGTTTCGATCAAGATGGCGAAGGAGCAAAACCTCTCCCTCAGCCCGACGAAGATCAGCGGACTTTGCGGCAGGCTCATGTGCTGCCTGCAATACGAACAGAGCTGCTACGAAGACATGAAGCGGCGCATGCCGCACGTCAACCGCGATATCCTCACGCCGGACGGCCCCGGTATCGTGATAGACAACAACGTCATCACCGAAAAGACGAAGGTTCGCGTGAATCTGCCCGACGGCAGCATCGAAATGCGTGAGTTTCACTATACACTGCTCGCCAAGCCCGGCGAACAATTGCCGATGCAGCCGCAGGCGGCGCAGCCCGCACAAGCCGCACAGCCCGTGCAAGCCGTGCAGGCCGTTCCCGCTACTCCGCGACCGGAACGCGACCCGCAGGCGGCTCCAAGACCCGCTGCGGAAGGCGCAGGCGCGCAGGAGCACAAAAGGCGCAGACGCGGAGGCAGAGGGAAAGGCGCACCTCGCCCTGAAGGAGCAGCAGCACCGGTAGGGGCACCGCAGCAAAACGGGCAGCCGCGACCCAACCAGCCGCGTCCGCAGGGACAGCAACAGCAACAGCAGCGCAGACCGGACGGTCAGCCGCCGCGACCCAACCAGCCGAGGCCGCAGCAGCAAGGACAACCCCAGCAGGGTCAACCCCAACAGCAAGGGCTGCCGCGGCAGGGGAACGCGCCGGAAGGTCAGCGCAATAATAACAGCAACAACAATAACGCCGGCACCGGCAACAACAGCCGCCGCAGACGCGGCGGCGCGAACCGCCCGCGTCCGGAAGGAACAACACCGACACCGCCGAAGCAGGAATCCTGAAAAAGCGGCTGAGCGCGACTGAATGATGGGTTGCGTGTAACTTTTTTGGTAAGTTTTGCGACGAAACGCGGCGTGATGCTGATTTTACACCCTGTTGTGTTGACGTATCCCATCGCTGTGTTATAATGTTTACGAAATTTGGACACGGAGGAACATATCATGGCATATAAAATTTCTGACGAATGCATCGCCTGCGGCGCTTGCGCGCCCGAGTGCCCCACCGAAGCAATCACCGAAGGCGCGATCTACGTGATCGATGCTGACAAGTGCATCGACTGCGGTGCTTGCGCAGATGTTTGCCCGGTTGGCGCGCCCAAGCCCGAGTAAGCTCAACAAAAAGAAAACCCGGACGATTTCGGTCGTTCGGGCTTTTTTTGTTTTTGGCTTTTATTTTGATCAAAACGCAAGCTGAGTTACGCTTCAGGATCAGCCGCAGCAGGCCGCAAACGGCAGGTCGTTATACATGATGGGCAACAATACATCCGTGAGATCATCGAAGTTGGTCGAATCGGGCGTATAGAAAGAGTACCGCACGTCTTCATAGCTCCATTCCGCAAGAGCACCCTTTGCGCCGCCGTCGATGGTTTTCACCACGAGGGTGACCTTAAAGCCCGGACCTTCCAGATCAAGCGTCTGCGGCAAGGGATCAAACGTTTCATACACGCCGGAGATATCGTCCGTCGTGACCGCGCCGCGATAGGTAAACGTATCTCCACCCATCGTGAAGATGATCTGTGCGACAGAGCCGCCGATGATGCTATAGCTTACGCTGTCCGCCTGCTGATGGGGCGTAATGATAAAACCAAGGTCGGAAAAGTCGGCGGCGCCCTCCACCTCTACGATTGGGTTGGGCAGCTCGACCGCCGGTTCGGCTGTGGCAGCAGGCTCCGCTGTGGCGGTTACCGCGGGAGCAGCGGGCTCCTGCGCCTGTTCGTCCACTGCTTTTTTGCAGGAGGCGAAAACAAAGATAAGCACGAGCGCGATGGCGATGGATAGAATCTTCTTCATAATACTTTCCTTTCGGGGGTGCGCCAACTTAAAAGCGCAAACAATAACAAAAGCTTATTCTCTAAACTAGACCTATTATACCATATGCGCCCTGACCCGAACGTGACGAACGCACACGCCGGACAGGGCGTTTTTCGCGTCCGGAGGAGAAAATCCAAAATTATAAGAAATTGCGAAAGTGGAATTTGTCGTAATTTTTGTTGTTGTTTGTGCTTTACGCTGTTAAAGGCGGCGGGAAAAGCCTCGAATACAGCCGCCTCGCAAGAAAGGAGCACGATCGAATGGAATCGGCCAAACGAAAAACCCTCAAGGACAAAATCGAAGCGTATTTTGCCGCATGCGATGCGACGGCGGAGCGCGTCACCCTCAAAAATGGAGGTGTGACCATCCGTCAAACGCCGTATACGCTGGCGGGCCTAAGTGAGCACCTCGCCATACCGCAGGGCGAGATTCTCGCGAAAGGACGAAAAGGGGGTGACGGCGCGGAGAGTAGGCACTTTGCCGACGCGCTTCGCCGGATTGGGCGCTACATCGTCGAGCACGCACTGCTGGGGGAACTCCAGTACAGCGTTGCCGCGAAACTGCTCGAAGAACTCGGCACCGGCGAAAAACTGCCGCCGGACGAGGAGGGAAACAGGATCGTAATCGTGCTGGAGGACAAGGAAGGCTGGGGTGAGTGACGTGGAATTCCAACTAAAGGGGTATCCAAATCCGCGTCAGCGGGCATTCTTCGCAAGCAGGGCACGGCACACCGCATACGGCGGCGCGCGCGGCGGCGGCAAAAGCTGGGCCATGCGAAGAAAGCTCGTGTTGCTTGCCGTTCGTTATGAAAACCTCCAACTCCTGCTGCTCCGGCGTACGCTATCGGAGCTGAATGAAAACCATGTGCGGGCGCTGCAGACGGAATTATCAGGGTTTGTAGACTACAACCAAACGCAACGCGTATTCACGTTTCCGAACGGCAGCCGCATCAAACTTGGCTATTGCGACAATGAGCAGGACGTATACCGCTATCAGGGGCAGGAATACGACGTAATCGGACTGGAGGAAGCAACCCAGTTCACCGAGAGCCAGATGCAGTTCATCTCGACCTGCAACCGCTCGGTGCGACCGGACTTCACACCGCGCATGTACTACACATGCAATCCCGGCGGCGTGGGGCACGCATGGGTCAAGCGACTCTTCATCGACCGCAGGTATCGCGCAAGCGAGAGGCAAGAAGATTACGTTTTCATTCCGGCGCGCGTGACGGACAATCCGGTCCTGATGCGGGACAAGTCTTATGTGATCACCCTCGAAAACCTGCCGGAGCCGCTGAGGCGCGCCCACCTGGACGGGGACTGGGACGTGCTGGCGGGGCAGTACTTCGGTGAGTTTTCGAGGGAGCGGCACGTGATCGAGCCGTTTGAAATCCCGAAATCGTGGCGCAGATTCCGCGCGATGGACTGGGGTTACAACGACCCCTGCGCGGTGCTCTGGTTTGCCGTCTCGCCCGGCGGGCGGGTGTATGCCTATCGCGAATATTACGAGTGTCAGGTGCTGTCCAGTGATACAGCACGGCGCATCCGTCAACTGACGGGAGAAGAGAAGATCGCATACACCTCAGCCTCGCCGGACGCCTGGCAAAACCGGGGAATGGCTGCCTCCGGGGACATCGGCGGCATGAGCATCGCGGAGGTATTCGCCCACGGAGGCGTGCCGCTCATCCGCGCGGACAACGCCAGAATCCCCGGCTGGCAGCGCGTCCGGCGAATACTTAAGCAGCGGGGACGACGGGCAGCCGAATCTACTGATATTTCGCACTTGCGAAAACCTGATCCGCACGCTGCCCGCGCTGACCTTCGACGAGCATTTCGTTGAGGATGTCGGTTCCCGCTGTGAGGATCACGCGCCGGAAGCGTTGCGCTACGGGCTGATGTCGAGGCCATCCGCCGCAAGCGAGCCGAAGAAAGCGAAGGCGCGAGCCTATGACCCGTTTGCATCCGGCGAGCCGCATGCGGACGGATTCACCAGATTGTAAACGGGTAATACCCCAAGGAGGACACAACCATGAACACATCTCATAGGAAAGGAACAGACCAAGGGCAGGAAAAGCACGCGCTCTGCGAGAAGGCATATGGACTCTTCCGCGAGTTTCGCGGGGCATATGTCTCCGAATGGCAGCGGCTGGAAAACTGCGAACGGATGTATCGCGGCGACCACTGGCACGATGTGCCGCAGCTGGATCGCAACGAGCCGCGCCCTGTCACGCCGATTATCCAGAGCACGGTGGAGAACATCAAGGCCGAGTTGCTGGATCGCGTGCCTGAGGCGGTGATCCTGCCCGAAAGCCCAAAGGACGGCGAGGTGGCGCGTGTCATCGAGGCCATCATCCGCCAGAACCACGACGCGGACGGCTACGTCAAGGAATACCGCAAGCTTGTGCACGATCTCTTGGTCGGCGGCTACTGTGTGCAGGAGGTCGGCTACGACAACGCCCTCAACGCTGGTCTTGGCGGCGCGTTTATCCGCCATGTGGACGCAAGGAGCATTCTCTTTGATCCGCTGGTGACGGATGCGCAGGAAAGCCGGGCGGTATTCAAGATCTCGCTCAAGACGCGCGAATTCATTCAGTCCCGTTTTCCAGCCAGCGCGCCGTTTCTCACGGCGGACGCGTTTGGTACGCCGGATGCTGTCGAGGACGGTATTATCCACGGAGATCGCGGCAGCGCGATGCTCTTTCTTGAATACTGGTGGCGGGAATTCGATGCCGAAACCGAACAATCCAGCGTACACATGGCGCAGATTGCGGGCAATCAGGTGCTCTCTGACAGCAGGGATACAAAGCCCGACGGGCTGTTTGAGCACGGGATGTACCCGTTTGTGATCACGCCGATGTTCGTGCGAAAGGGCTCCTGCCTCGGCCTCGGCCTCGTGGACATGTTTGAAACGCAGCAGCGCTACGCGGACAAGCTCGACCAGATCGTGCTCAAAAACGCGCTGATGGCGAGCCACAACAAGCTCCTCATCACCGAGGCCAGCGGCTTTGATTCCGAAGACCTGCGCGACTGGAGCCGGGAGGTGCACCGTGGCGAGAGCCTCAGCGGCGTGACCTGGTTCTCCACTCCGCCGCTGCCCGCCTACATCATCGGCTACATCGACAGTATCCGCGAGAGCATCAAGCAGGAGAGCGGTGCCAACGATTTTTCGCGCGGGACGACGTCCGGCGGCGTGACTGCCGCCACTGCCATCGCCGCCATGCAGGAGATGAGCAACAAGCGCTCACGCATGATGGCGCGGCTGCTGCACGAAAGCTTTCGGGACGCGGTGCGGTTGGAGATCGAGGTGGAACGCGAGTTCAACTTCTTTACGCGGCGCGTGAATGTCACCATAGGCGGCGAGCTCAAGGAGCGCACGTTCGAAAGCGCGATGCTGGTTAAAAAAGCGCCGGGTAACGCCGTGCTGCCGATTGAATTCTACATCTCGGTCAAGGCGCAGCAGGAGACCAAGTATTCCGCGATGAGCCAGAACGAGCTGGCGCTGCGTATGCTGCAAAGCGGCATGATGACGCCCGCGCAGGCCGTGGAACTCATGGTATTCGAGGGCAAGGATCAGCTACTCAAGCAGCTCAAGGAACAGAGCGAGAAAGCGGAAGCACTCGCAAAGCAACAGCAACAACAGCAACAACAGCAACAACAGCAACAGACTCTCCCGCAACTCGCGGGCGGAGCAGGGAGGATGGCATGAAACCCATGAAAAACACGATGACACAGCGGCTGGAGGCCGCGAACGCAAACAGTCCCGCAAAGAACACGGGCAATGACCCGGAGTTTGAAGCGTTGGTCAGCGAGGTTTCCGCGCTGATGCAGGAGGGCAAGCTGCCGGAAGACTTTGACTTGCAAGAGGCGGCAAAGGATCCCGCGCTCATGAAGCTGATGCGCGAATACGGCGCGGGCGCGGGCGTTCGCATCTACGCCGCGGAGACACGCGCGGAGGAGGCGGAGAACAACGCTATGGAGCGCGTGAGCACCCGTGTGCGTGAACGCAGCCAACTTCCCAAGAGCACGCGCGGCGGCGGCGCAGCGCCTGCTGCAACCAACTATCACGGCATGAGCAGCGAATCGTTCCGACAAGTCATGCAGCAGATGAAGAAGACCGCCCGCGACGGCGGCAAGACCAGACTCTAGACAACAGGAGGAGAACAATATGAGCAACAGCAACACCACGGTAAACACCGCAGGCACCACCTACAGCAACAAGACGTTCTATGACAAGGCGCTGCTCGAGATCGCCAAGACGCGCCTCGTGCACGCCAGCTACGGCCAGAAGCGCAGCATCCCCCGAAACAGCGGCAAGCGGGTTGAATTCCGCCGCTACGAGCTCTTCACGCCAGACGCAAACGCGCTGGTTCTTGAAGAGGGCGTGACCCCGGCAGGCCAGAGCCTCGCGCAGAGCAAGATCGAGGCCGAGGTCAAGCAGTACGGCGCATATGTCGAAGTCAGCGATTTGCTGGATCTCACCAGCTTTGACCCTGTTCTCACGGAGAGCACGGAACTGCTCGGCGAGCAGCTCGGCACCGTGGTCGAATGGATCACCCGCGACGCGATGTGCTCCGGCACCAACGTGCAGTACGCCAACGGCAAGACCAACCGACTCACGCTGGAAGCGGGCGACAAACTCACCGTCACGGAGATTCGCAAGGCCGTGCGCTCGCTGAAAAAAGCGAAAGCACGCATGTTCAACAACATCAGCGAAGGCAACGTCCGCAAGCCGCACTTTGTCTGCATCTGTTCGCCGGACGCGACGTATGACCTCCAGAGCGACGCGCTCTGGCAGGACGTCTCGAAGTATTCCGACATGGAGCAGATCTACTCCGGCGAAATCGGCAGGCTCTTTGGGGTGGTATTCGTCGAGAGCACCGAGGCAAAGGTATTCAGCCAGCGCGTGCACACCACCGTTACCGCCCACACAGCGGGCAGTGCGGTTGTCACCTTCTCAGACATGCCGGAATCTGCCGTGCTGTATCTTACAACGGGCGCGAAGATCAAGATCGGTTCGACGGAGTACACCGTCTCTTCGGCTGACGCCTCCGCAAAGACCGTGACCCTCAGCGCGACGGTCGCCAGCGCGATTGCCGCAGGCACGGCTGTCTACAGCGAGGACGCCGGCGAAATCGACGCGGGTACGAAAAAGGGGACGGACATCCACGCGACGCTCGTCTTCGGTTCGGATTCCTACGGCATCATCGACGTGGACGGCGAAGGCTGCCTCCAGACCATCGTCAAGCCCGTCGGCAGCGGCGGAGCAAGTGATCCGCTGGATCAGCGCGCGACGGTCGGCGCAAAGGTTGCCGCCTACACCGCGAAGATTCTCAACAATCTCTGGATTGTGCGCGTCGAGCACGGCGTGAGCCTGTAAACGCGTAGACAAACGGGGAGGGCGGAGACGCTCTCCCCGAACGCAAAACAAACCAACGCAAGTCAAACTTAAAAAATCAAAATACAGGAGGAATCAAACCATGCAGTACATGACCGAAGCGCAGATCGACGGCATTGCCACCGAGACCGGCAAGGCGCTCGCAAAAGAGGACAAGTTAACCATCACGATTCAGCCGGAAAGCGGCGAATCCCACTGGGAAGGCGGCATCAACGGGCATTTCTTCCGCATCCGCACAGGCGAACCGGTGGACGTTCCCCAGAGTCTCGCCACGCTGATTGCCCAGAGCGCGCAGGTGCGCTATGAGAGCGAAGCACGCGTTCGCGCCTACCGCAAAAGCGGCGGCAAAAAGGTTTCGTAAGGGAGGACACATGCATGACGCTCAAAGAATTGCTCACGGGCGCGCTGTTGCAGCTCGACCGCGGAACCGACGCGCAAACCCTGGAAAGCTGGCGCGACAAGCTCACGCGATACCTCAACGACGCGATGATCGACCTCACCAGCGAACTGCAGCCAAGACGGAGCGACACCCTGACCCTAACGAGTGGTGTGCTCGACCTAGCCGCTCTGCCGCGGAGCGTCGTGAAGGTGATTGCACTTTCTCGCGCGGGCACGCGGCTGCCGTTTTACTACGGGGCAGGCACAGAACTCTTGCGCGTGCCCGCCGTTACGGATGGTGAGCTGCTCGTGACCTATCGCTATATGCCAACGCCGCTCAAGGTGGACACCGACGTTCCGGATTTGCCGGAATGGAGCCACGGCGCGATGATCGGCTATGCGGTCGGGCGCGAACGCGCCAGCGGTGACGCGGGGAGCATTGCTTCCGCGCGCGCCTGCTTTGAACTCTATAACGCGGCAAAGCGCATGATGCGCGCGCACCGCGGGGAACTCGACGCCTATGCACTTGAAAACCGCTAGAAAGGGGGAATTGGAATGGCGCTGCGGCAATACCGCATTCCGGTGTTTTACGGAATCGCGCAGAACGTGACGGAAAATCGCCAGAACGACGGCGAAAGCCCGGATGCCTGCAATATGGATACATCCTGCGGCAGGCTCAGTGTGGCAAAAGGCTATGTGCGCGAGAGCGGGTTTGCGTTTCCCGCGCCGGAGACAGCGCGCAGACTCTATGTCTGGCGGCGCGCAGGGGAGCGCAAGCTGCTCATCGCGACAGACGAAGAACTCTTTGTGCTGGACGAGACGGCGGGCGAGTGGAAGCGCATCTACGACTTTGGCGCAACGGCGACCAGCGCGCAATATGACTTTCTGCCGGTCAAGATCGCGAGCACGGAGTATCTGCTGATCGCAAACGGTAGCGCACGTATGGCGAAATGGGACGGCACGAGCGAATCGGCAGAGGCGTTCGGCAGCACGGAGGGACTCTCCGACATCACGGTAAACTTTGTGGAACTCTACTATTCGCGCCTTTTTGCCGCGGGCGACAGCGCAAACCCCAGCCGACTGTATTACAGCCAGGCGCCGGGGGATACGCGCACCATCGAAAACTGGACGGCTGCGGAGGAGAGCGAAAACGTCGGCGGCGGGTTTGTGGAGGTCGGGACGGATTCCGATCCCATCACGGGATTGTTTGCCCTAAGTAACCAGCTACTGATCTTCAAGCGGGACTCGCTCTTTCGCCTACTAGGCGACCGCCCGGGCAACTTTCGCATACAGCCCGTCAACGGCACCATGCAGCAACCCGTGCACACGGCGTGTGTGCGCGCGGGGGATGTGCTCTATTTTCTCACCGCCGGCGGTATGTATTATTTCGACGGGCAGACGGTGCAGAGAAAGGCGGACGCGGACAAGGTGCAACTGCTCCTGCTAGGCGCAAATCTTTCCGCCTGCATTTCCGCTGCAAGGGGAGACCGGCTCTACTTCGCGTTTCGTGAGGCGGAAGGCGAGGGCGCAAACGACGCGGTGCTGATCTATGATCTTGCGCGCGGTACCTATATGCTCCGGCGCGGGTTTGCGCTAAGAGGGCTTTTTGCCGCGGGCGGGACGCTGTATCTTCTGAACGAAAACGGATTTGTCTGCCGATTTGAGGAGGGCGAATCCTACGACGGTGTGCGCATCGATGCCTACTGGAAAACGCCGATGACCGACCTCGACAGCAAGGCCGTCAACAAGCGGCTGGAGGAGCTTTATCTGCGCGGCAGCGGCGGCATTCTCTCGGTAGAGGCGGTTACCGAAAGCGGCACCGTCTACAACGAGCGGCTCATGCCAGGCGGGAGCGAACGAATTCTCGAGCTCGGCCTCAACGGAGACGGGCGCGCGTTTCAGCTCGTGTTTCGCAATGTCAACGGCTCTCATTTCACGATTGACGGCGGTGTTGAACTGATTATGGACATGCAGCGGCGCGTGCTGTAGGAAAGGCGAGCAGGAACGATGGCATACGACAAGACGGGCATTCAGGCGCTGTTTCCGGTGTATTTTTCCCGCAAATCGGCTGAGAGCGCCTCGCAGGAGGACTACGACATCTCTGTTGCGCAGAACGAAAGCAACCTAAACCAAAATCTCGAAACGCTTTACCAGAAGCTGATGGAGCTGGAGGATTACCTCTCCACAGCTGAATAAGGCGAACTGAAAGGAGAACAAAACATGGCGACTAAACCGGGATTAAGCCCGAAAAAACAGGATCCGACCAAACGTTTTAAAATCGACTTTGGCGTGGTGAAGCCGGATCTGAACTATGAAAGCCCCTACGGCAGCGGAGGGGACAGCACAGAATCGTTCGTGAGTGACGAAGACGTGCTCAGCGGGTATGTAGACGAGATGTATTCGCGCTTCACCCCGCAGGAGGTGGCATATGACGCACGAAGTGAGGAGGAGATTCGCGCTTCGGTTGCCGCATGGCTGCGCCCCAGCTATGAGCAGGCGATCACCACCCGTCAGGGTCAGACGCGCCAGAACAAGGCAAATCTGGACGCGGACGCAATTGCGCGCGGCATGGGGGCAAGCACATATGTAACCGATGTGAAAAACCGGCAGCAGAACGCAGAGGCAAGCGACATCGCCTATATGGAGGCGGACTACGGATCGACGCTTTCGAAGTATGTGCTTGACGGCGTAGACAGCGAGCAGGATCGCACGCTTGAGGCCGAGAAATTCAACGCCTCCGCACGGCAGGACGCCTACGACAAGGCGTATTCCGCAGCGCTCACGCTCTTTGCGCAATACAAGAAAAACGGGGGCGGCGCGAGAAAAAGTGGAACGCCGACAACTTCGCTGGAAAACTGCGAAGCGTTTCTCACGCTGCTCAGCGGCGAAGAGCGCAGGGCGGTTTACGAAGGGACCACGACGGAGGGCTCGCAGTATCGCGCAGAGCTGATCGCTTCGGTCGGCACGACGGGATACATCCAGCTGATGGGCAAATACCCAAGTAAGCCATAAACTAGCGATTGCGGTGAAACGGCGGTTCGGCATCCCTTTGCCGCGCCGCTGTTTCTTTGCGCTCTTCAAATATCAAGACCATTTGGCATGAAACAGATATCAGACGATGATCAATCCGTGTTGAATATCAGTATAATCGATGTGAAACTCACATCAGGCTTCGATCAAGCGGGGTTGATACAAGACGCAGAATGCTTTATACTGACGATGAGCATTTTATCTACTGCATATCCGAAAAATGAATATTTGGGGGTTACGTGTATGGAGTCTCAACTGCATTTGATCTGGAACCCTGTTGCGGGCAACGGCGCTGCGCTTGGCGCATATCAGCTGGTCACGGACGCGCTGGCGGAACGTGGCATTCCGTTTTCCGCCGAAAAGAGCGAATATGCCGGGCACGCGACAGAGCTTGCCAACCAAGCGGTGCAAGACGGGGTAAAGAAGATCGTCGTTCTCGGTGGAGACGGCACCATACGCGAGGTTGCCAGCGCGCTGATGAACACAGACACGCAGCTTGGCATCATCTCCTGCGGCACGGGCAACGACATCATCCGCCCGCTGAAGATCCCCAAAGACCCGCTCAGCGCACTCGAGATCGTGCTAAACGGCGAAGCGCGGCATATGGACGCCGCGATGGCAAACGATCTGCTTTATTTCAACGTCGCGGGATTCGGCTTTGATGTCGACGTGCTGCGCTATGTTGAAATCTATAAAAAGCGGATGAAAAACGGCTCGCTTGCCTACCTGCGTGGGCTCCTGACCGCGCTGCTGCGCTTGCGTTCCCGGCAGACGAAGATCAGCTGGCCGGGCGGATCGATGGAGGCAGACGTGCTCATCATCGCCGCGGGCAACGGCACGCATTTTGGCGGCGGTATGATGGTCACCCCGAAGGCCGATCCGTTTGACGGACTTTTAGATATCTGCGTGATCACGAACATCTCCAAATTCAAGGCCTACTTGATTTTGCCGAAGTTTATGAAGGGCGAACACCTGAGTACAAAGTACGTCACCTACTTCAAAACGACCGAGCTGACCGCGGTTTGCGAGCCCGCATCCCTGCTGGATGTGGACGGCGATATCCTGCCGGCGACGCCGGTCACCTTCAAGATTTTGCCCAAGTCTCTTTGGGTAATCGCTCCGCAATAAGCCGGGGTTTCAGCCCGGCGGGACACAGAAAGTTTGCTTTACAGCATCCGCGTAGGCTGTTAGACTAAAGCGAAGCATAGGGGAATTGGTATACATGGCAACACAACAGGGCGGCGAGCGGGCGTACGAGCGTGGCTATAACGCAGGCAGCCAGACCCGCCGCAAAAAGAAAAAAAAGAAAAACAGTACGCTGATTTTTTCGGTGATCACGCTCGGCATACTCGGCATTGGGCTCGTGATCTTTCAGTTTATCTTCAATAAGCAGGAAGCAACCGTGTCGATGGACATCACCCCGATCTCCACGACGTCCACCTATATCAACACGGGCGACGGTATCCTGTATCAAACCGACGGTCAGATTCACTTTTACCACCTGACAGACGACAAGAAGAATTACACCTACGGCATGGGAGCATCGAATATCCGTATGTCCGGCAGCGAGTCTATGACCGTCGTGTTCAACGAGGCGATGTTGCAGGTGGTCGGCGAAAAGACACCGTTGACGTTTACCGGCATATTGGAAGAGGTTGAATGCGGCATCCAGCACCTTGCCGTCTTGCGGCAGTCAGAGGACGGTTCGGAGAGCGTTCTGGTCATCACCAAGAGCGGTGAGCAGATATCCGACCTCCCGTACACGGATCAGTGCATCGTCGATTTTGGGTTCTACACCACCACGAGCGAAATGCTCTGGATCGAGACGATCAACGTCAGCACCGGCACACCGATGACGACGATTGAAACTTATGACCTGGGCAAGCAGGAAGTGACGGGCAAGATCCATGTGCAAAACCAGCTCGTCGACGACATCTACATCACGCCAAACAGCATGTTTGTGGTGTGCACAAACCAGATCATCCGCTACATCCACGAGGGCAACAAAGAGATCTACCGCACGATGATCTATGGCTACGAAGTGCTCGACTTCTCGTATTCATCCGGCACACCGACGTTCCTGTTGACCACGCGCGGGGGAGACTTCCATACCGTGCGCATCCTCACGCTGGCGGAAGACACAGCTCCCGAACCCGTAGAGACCACGCTGCAATTGCCCGCAGAGGGTGTCAGCGCGTTTATCATGGGCAGCAGGCTTTCGGTTGCCTCGCGTGAGCAGCTCTTTACCTATACGATCAAAGGTAAGCTCTCCGCAACAGCGACATTCGCACAGCCGATCGACACTGCCATCAAGCTCACCGACGCCAAGCTGCTGCTTTCCAGCAACGGCATGTACTATCTTGCAAATGCGGATTAACGCGCACGCGCGCCTGCTACAGATGAGGAAGGCAAACGCATGAACTTCATCGACATTGCAATACTGCTGATACTGGCCATCACGATTCTCGGAGGGCTATACCGCGGGTTTGTCACTTCGGCGCTGAATGTCTGCGCCACGCTGGCAGCCATCCTCTTTGGCAGAATCCTCATTCCGCTCGTTTCAGGCTTAGTCAAGGGCAGCGCAGACTTGTTTGCGATGCTGCTGTATTATACCGAGGGTTCCGAATACGTCGCGATTACAGACGTGGAGCTCACGCGTTCGCCCATCTCGGCCATCTCGTCCGAGCAGCTGCATAATGTTCTGCAAAACGCAGATATGCCGTTGCCGATGGATCGCTGTGTGCTCAAAAACATCGCGTCCGAGGCGTTCAGCAAGAGCGGGGTTACCACGCTGGGGGACTATTTCAACCAGACTATCGTGTGTGTGGTCATCAACATTCTCGCGCTGCTGATCTTGTTTACGATTCTCAGGCTGCTCTTTGGCTTCGTGCTGCGTGGCGTGGAATATGGACGCGGCGGTTTCCCGGTGCTCTCGCGCGGGGACGGCATCATCGGCGCGGGCGTAGGCCTCATCCACGGCGTGCTGATGCTGTTTGTGATCTTCCTCTCCGTGCCGGTCATGCTCACGGTGCTGCCGAAGTTGTATGAGTTTTTGAGCGAGTCGTTCTTTGGCGAGTTCTTTTACAAGGCGAATTTTTTGCTCTCGATCATTCCGTCCACCTGATACCGGACGGTTTGATTTTTATGTGCACGTTTGATTTTGATTTGCTCGCATGAGTGCCGATTTTTCGTCGGCCTTATCACAAGTATGTTCTGCGGATTGGATGCGAAAGGCAGGTTTTCATCGATGGTTCGGTTCTTGCGTAAATGGCTGGTGCCCATGCTTGCGGGGCTGCTGCTGATTGGAATCGCGATTGCGTTTATTCCGTTTTCCCGGCAGATGGAAACACGTGCCCAAACGGAGCTGACGCTGTTGATGGATCGCGCATTTGCGCGCATCGAAGCAGGCGATAAGTTGGCGGACCCCATGATTGCGGCGGAGGAAGAAAATCTGCTCAGCAAGGCCGCGGTGGTTTCGCGCTTTTTAACGCATGACGACACGCTGCTGGCAAGCGACGCACTGCTTGCGCTCTGCGAACAGCTCTCTATCGACCGCATTGATGTTGCGGATGTCGAAGGCACACTGATTGCCTCCTCTGACGCGGCAAGCATTGGCACCGCGCTCGGCACACAGGAAGCGTATACCTGGACGATGGCGGCGGCGGACGACGCAACCGCTTCACTTACGCAACAGGACAAGACCGATCCAAGCGTGCTGTATGCCTGCGTGGGCAGGTCTGATATTGAAGGATTTGTGCTGCTCACCAGGTCTGATGCGTATGTCAAAAGCGCGTTATCGCTTGCCGGTGCGGAATCGGTCACAGCCGACATGCCCTACGTCGGGGATGTGCTCTTTCCGGCAACGGAAGGCGGCGCTGACGGGTTCTTCTATGAGTCCGGCAATCTCTGCCTCAGGCGCACACAGGGCGACGTGACGCTGATTGCGGCGCGCCCGACGACAGAGGTGTACGCCGTGCGCAGCGCTGCCATACTCGCCTTTGGCGCGGCGCTGGCCTGCGTGATGATCTGCGGCGTTGCGGCGTATCTGCTCCGACTGGAGCCCGTTGCCACAGAGGATGAGGAAGAGATAGAAGAAACTCCCCAACCAGAAGATTCGTTGCCGGAAGCAACGGAACCGCAGATGCATGAAGCATTAGCGGAGGAGCAGCCGCGCAAACGACGCAAGCTATTCCGCTCCCGCGAACAGGCGGAGGAGGAAGTGCTGGCGGAAGCGATTGCGGAAGTTGAGCAGGAGCATGAGCAAGCGCTGGAGCACGCACCGCGACAGATTTCGCGCAACAAGAAGCGGATGCACGACGCTGCTGAAGCATCCGAGCAAAAAGACAATGAAGACGGTTTTGAAAAGATCGTAGAATAAGAGAAATATAACTATAACAAAATCAGATAAAAACAAGCCGCTCAATCAAACTGAGCGGCTTTGTTGTGTCCGAAACAGTAGCTAATCTGCAAACGAAACTGTTAGAATATATTTTGCGGAGACGGATTGCACAATCGGCTCAAGCAGCTTCTGCACCTGTGAAAGTGTAAACTCGTCAGCCTTGGCGAGCATATCTGCGCTGCCCAGCTGCTCTTTCATCGCGTCCTGAATGTTCTGCTCCAGTAGGTTGAGCTGTTCGTTGGTCAGCTTGATCTCGCCGAACGCGAACAGCGCCTTCTTTGTCTCCTCAAACTCCGTCTTCTCCACGTCTACGGTGACATACGCCAGCGTGGAGTGGGGAATCACTATCGTGACCAGATTTAGCTTGTTGTCGAGCGCGATATCCGTTGACGAGAGCTTACTCAGATCGACGGTATATACTCCCGTGCCGTAGGAGCGGATGATCTGCGATTTTTCAAACAGCGCGAGGTTTGCCAGCGCCTGGGACACGCGGGTGGAGACGCTGACATCCTGCTCCAGCACGACAAAGTCGCTTTTCGTGCGGGATTCGCCAAGAATCGCGTTGGAGAAGTCGATCTGGTTATAGCCCATGGTCTCGTCCGGCAGGAGACCGGAGAGGGAGTCCGGGATGTCGATGTTGATATCCGGCGTGAAGAAATCACGCACTTTGGGCAAGAAGAAGAGCACGGCGAAGAGAATCGCGATGAGCACAACGCCGCGAATGATCCACTTGAGGTGGTGCAGGCGGAATCTGCCGCGCGGCTCGCGATCGTAGCGCTCGACTTCGTCCGCCTGCATGCGGCGGCTCTTGCGGGCGGCTTCGTCACGCACGGCGGAAGAGCGCGCTTCGTCGCGCAGCTGATCCGCGCTTGGGCGGGTTGGCTCGGACATGATTGCTTCCCCCTCTGAATCGTATTTTAGACTAATCGTATAAGATCAGTATAAAAACGAATCCGCTTTGTGTCAACGCGCGGGCGCAATCGCAACAGAACGTTTTCTCTGCCGACATGTTTCGTGAAACCATTTTGGATTTAATCGAGTAAGTTCATAGAATTGCATGCGCACACACGCAAAAACCGCCCTCGATGAGAGAGCGGTTTGGTTAGAGCAGATAGTTTAGCCTTCGACTTCGACTTGAAATCCGCCGTAAGCCATCGTCGCCATTTCAAACGGCATCTGGAAATCCTCCGGACCACCCATCTGACTCATCTCTTCATTGACGACTGCGTTGACTGCATCGCGATGTTCCTTTGATTTGAACACGACAAACGATAACCAAACGCTATCGTTGCCCGAAGCTCCTGCAAGCTCCGTGAACGTGCGGGTTTTCATATCACCCATTACCATTGGGGCAAGGTCGTCGCCTCGATTTTCATAATATGCCAATGCGCCGTTTTTCATCCACGAATCACGACCCATCTCTGCCATCTTGCGATATTCTTCTGTCTTGTCTTTGGGAACGACAAGTACATAACCGTCTATATATTTCGCCATAGCTTTTTATCTCCTTAGTGGAATTCTTAACTTCATAGTATCATTCCATGATCCAAAATCAAGAGCGGACACACCGCATTCTGTGACTCCTGTCACACAAGGCGTGCCGTGATCGGGTAGGGGATACCGCGAAAGCCTGGATTATATATAATTCGATATGTAAGTATATACAATTTACCCGCATAAATCGTGAAATATCAAGCCATTTTGCCTTGACGCGCAAATGACCCGCTGATATAATAATCGATAAATTATTGTATACAAGCATGCAAGCATGCTAAGAGGAGGCGAACAATGAGCAAGATCGTTTTTGATGACCACACCAACCTGCTGCGCGAGAACTATTATGAGTATGACGTGCAGGATGTGCCGGAAGCGAACCTGTTCCCGGAGATCTTCAATTTTGACGAAATACCGAAGATCGCGTTCAACCAGCGCCTTGTGCCGATGCGCATGCCGAAGGATATCTGGATCACCGACACGACCTTTCGCGACGGACAGCAGTCCCGCGCGCCGTTCACACCGGAGCAAATCGTGCGTCTGTTTGACATGATGCACGAGCTCGGCGGCCCGAACGGACTGATTCGCCAGAGCGAGTTCTTTGTCTATAGCCAGCAGGATCGTGAAGCGCTGGAGCTTTGCCGTGATCGCGGCTATCGTTTCCCGGAGATCACGACGTGGATCCGCGCGACAGAGGGCGACTTCAACCTCGTCAAGGAGCTTGGCGTGCGCGAGACGGGTATCCTCGTCTCCTGTTCGGACTATCATATTTTCCACAAAATGAACCTGACTCGTAAGCAGGCGATGGACAAATACCTCGGCGTGGTCAAGATGGCGCTGGATCGCGGAATCGTGCCGCGCTGCCACTTTGAGGACATCACCCGCGCGGATTTCTACGGCTTTGTCGTGCCGTTTGCGCATGCGCTCGCCGGTCTTTCTGAAGAAGCGGGCATCCCGATCAAGATTCGTTGCTGCGATACGCTTGGCCTCGGCGTGGCGTACCCCGGCGCGAGCATGCCGCGCAGCGTGCCGGGTATCATCTATGGACTCAGACATTACGGCAACGTGCCGAGCTCGCTTCTCGAGTGGCACGGCCACAACGACTTCTACAAGGCTGTCTCCAACGCCGCCGCCGCGTGGCTCTATGGCGCTGCCGCCGCGAACTGCTCCCTACTTGGCATCGGCGAGCGCACAGGCAACTGCCCACTCGAGGGCATGGTCATGGAATATTGCTCGCTTCGCGGCACGACGGACGGCATGAATCTCGAAGTGATCACGGAGATTGCCGAATACTTCGAGAAAGAGATCGGCTACGAAATTCCGCCGATGACGCCGTTTGTGGGCAAGAACTTCAACAGCACCCGCGCGGGCATCCACGCGGACGGCCTGCTTAAGGACGAGCGCATCTACAGCATCTTCAACACCGGCAAGATTCTCAACCGTCCGGCGGAGGTCATGGTAGACGCGCACAGCGGCACCGCGGGCATCGCCTACTGGCTCAACACGCACATGGGCGTAGAGATCGACAAGCGCAGCCCGGTCGTCTCCTCCATCAAGGATCGCATCGACATGCTCTACGAAGCCTGCCGCACGACGGTGATGAGCAACGAAGAATTGGAAGCCATCGCGATGGACGAGCTCTCTAACGTAAAATAAGAAAAGCATAGAACGAAAAAGAGCGGATCAAATTGATCCGCTCTTTGTGTATCCTGCGTGGTTACGCAGCCTTTACCTTTGTCCAGGCGTCCGAGAACACCTTGACGAAATCGCCGAGATCCTGGAAGATCTGGCAGCGATCCAGTACGTCCTGCGGGGGATTGTAGGTCGGATCCGCGGCATAGGCGGGGTCCATCAGCGCGAGCCCTGCTGCGTTCGGTGTCGAGAAGCCGATGTAGTCGGAGTTTTGCGCGGCAACCTTCGCATCGCACAGGAAGTTGATGAACTGCTCCGCTTCGGCGGTGTGCTGGGAAGTCTTGGGGATGATGACGTTGTCAAACCAGACGTTGCTGCCCTCTTTCGGCACAGCATAGGCAAGGTCGGGGTTTTCGGAGGTGCAGTAGACCGCGTCGCCGGAGTAGACAACGCCCATAGCGGCGCTGCCGTTGATGAGTTCCATCTTGATATCGTCCGTGAGATACGCGCGCACGAGCGGTTTTTGCTCGATCAGCGCTTCCTGCGCGGCGAGGATATCGGCTTCAGAGCGGGTATTGATGTCGTAGCTGAGTTTCTTGAGCGTGATGCCGATGGTATCGCGCATGCTGTCGTACATCAGAATTTCGCCGGAATACTTCTCGTCCCAGAGGATGTTCCAGCTGTCCACAGGGTCGCTGACCATCGTCTTGTTGTAGAGAATGCCGACCGTTCCCCACATATACGGTACGCTATACTGGTTGCCCGGATCGAACGAAAGATCCATGAAGCGCGGATCGATGTTGGCGAGGTTGGGGATATTCGCCTTGTTGATGGGGTAGAGCAGGTCTTCTGAAACAAGCTTCTCGATGAGATAGTCCGAGGGGAAGCAAACGTCGTAGATGTTGTCCGCCGAGGCGAGCTTCACGAGCATCTCTTCGTTGCTGGTCATGGTCGTATACTTGATGGCGATGCCGGTTTCGTCTTCAAACTGGCGCAGCAGGTCGGGGTCGATATAGTCGCCCCAATTGAGCACGTTCAGCGTGACCTTGTTGCCGCCGCCGCAGCCAAAGAACGAGAGCGACAGCGCCAGAACAAGCACCATGCTGATGATCATTTTCCAGATTTTCATGTTTGATTTCCTCCTAGTGTAATGGTTCTGAGTTTTGTTTATCTTGATTCGCCGCTGAGCGGCAAGGGGAAGCATTATCGTTTCATGCCGACTTTCTTGCTCTGCAGCTCGGCGTTTCTCTCCTCGCGGATGCTTTTGAGGTTGACGATGAGAAGCAAAGTGACCACCGGCACAAAGATGATGGTAGAGAGCGCGGGATTGACACCGCGGCGCGCGGTGGCGTAGATATACATCGAGAGGTTATCCACGCCGTTTCCGGCAAAGAAGCTGATCACGAAATCGTCCAACGAGAGCGTGAACGCCATGATCAATCCCGAGACGATGCCGGGCATGATGTCCGGGATCACCACCTTCTGAATCGCCTGCATAGGTGTGCAGCCAAGGTCCAGCGCCGCCTCATAGAGCAAATCCGAACTCTGCCGAAGTTTGGGCAGCACGGAGAAGATCACATACGGCAGGTTGAAGGTGATATGCGCAATCAACAGGCGCGAATATCCGTTTCTTAAGCCCACGAACAGGAACAGGAGCATCAGCGAGATACCCGTGACCAGATCGGGATTGACCATCGGCAGCTGGGAGATGTTCTCCAGCAACAATCGGTCGCGCCGCTTCATGGCGTGCAGACCGATGGCGGCAAGCGTGCCGAGCACGGTCGCCACCACCGACGAGATCGCGGCGACGGAGAGCGTCACCACCAGCGCATCGGTGATTTCCGGCGTGCGGAAGAGTTGCGCGTACCAGTCAAACGTAAAACCTGTCCAGTTGCCGAGGGTCTTGCTCTGGTTGAACGAGAAGATGATTAAAATCAGAATCGGCGCGTAGAGAAACACGAGCATCAGCCCAAGATACGTGCCGGAGAAAAACTTTTTCAGGCGGTTTACCATAGTCTGCCGCCTCCTTCATCGGTGGTTTTGCGCTCGGCCTTCTTCATAAACGTCATAGAGACGAGCACGAAGACGAGCAGAATGATGGACAGCGCGCTGCCCGTGTTCCAGGATTGCTCCGTGATGAACTTCATATAGATGAGGTCGCCGTAGAGCATCGTTTTGCCGCCGCCGAGCAGCTGGGAGATGGCAAACGTGGTCGTGCTGGGGATAAACACCATCGTCACACCCGATATGATGCCCGGCATAGAGAGAGGGAGCACCACTTTGAGGAATGTCTTTCTAGGATTTGCGCCGAGGTCTGCCGCGGCCTCGATATAGCTCTTGTCGAGCTTGATGAGCGTGGTATAGATCGGCAGGATCATAAACGGCAGGAAGTTATAGACCATGCCGAGCAGGACCGCGCTTTCGGTGTAGAGCATGTTCGTAAACGCGCTGAGGAGCACCTTCCAGGCGTAGGTACGCAGCAGAAAGTTCATCCACATCGGCACGATGAAAAACACGGAGATCAGGGCAGCCGTGGTCTTCTTCATCTGCGAGAGCAGATACGCCACGGGAAAACCCAGCAGCAGGCACAACAGCGTGGTATACAGCGCAAAGCGAACCGAATCTGCCAGTACGCGAAGGTTATCCCAACTTGCCGCCTGCACGATGTTTTCAACCGTGACGCCGCTGTCGTTGGTAAAGGCATAGTAGAGGATGAGCAGCATGGGCGCCAAGATGAAAATTGCCATCCAGACGACATAAGGGTATGCAAACACGCTTCTGCGCATGCGCATCCCTTTTGCAATATTCGCCTTGATCGTCTTAGTTTGCTTCATTTGCGCTCACCGCGATCTTGTCCGCGGCAACGGAGATGCCGATCTCCTCGCCGGACTCCATGTATTCCGCCGAATAGGCGATCCAGTCTTCCTCGCCGCAGCCAATCGTGACCTCATAGTGGGTGCCGAGGAACATGCAGGCGCGCACAACGCCCGTGAGCTCGCTTTCTTCCGGCGGAATGAGCTTGACATCGACGGGGGCAATCGCAACCAGCACGTCGTCCTTGGAATCGAACGCGCTTAACCCTTTGCAGGCAAAGCGATGTCCCAAAATTTCGACCTCCTCGTCGTCGGGGTATGCCACCGCGTCAAAGAGGTTGGTCTGCTGTGTTTTCTTCATAATATGAATCGCGTCCGGCGGGATCGAGATGCCGACCACCTGCCCGCGCTCGACATAGTCCGTGGTCTGGATGATCCACTCATAGCCGCCGCAGTCGATATCCACTTCATAATGCACACCCATGAACACGACGGAGACCGCCTTGCCGATGACGCGCGCGCCGTCGGCGGGGACGATGTCGATGTCCTCCGGGCGGACGACGACGTCCACCTCGGTATTCTTGCCAAAGCCTTTGTCGACGCAGTCATAGACCACGCCGTTCATGCGCACCTTGAAATCCTGGAGCATGATGCCGGGGATGATGTTACTTTCTCCGATGAAGTCCGCGACAAACGGGTTCTTCGGCTCGTTGTAGATGTCCGTCGGGGTGCCGATCTGCTGGATCACGCCGTCCTTGAGCACGACGATGGTGTCGCTCATGGTCAGCGCCTCTTCCTGATCGTGGGTGACGTAAATAAACGTGATGCCGAGGCGCTGCTGCATGTTCTTGAGTTCGACCTGCATCTCCTTGCGGAGCTTGAGATCCAGCGCGCCAAGCGGTTCGTCGAGGAGCAGAACCTTGGGTTCGTTGACCAGCGCACGGGCGATGGCGACGCGCTGCTGCTGTCCGCCGGAGAGCTGTTCGATGTATCTGCTGCCGTAGCCCTTGAGGTTGACCAGCTCGAGCATGGCTTCTACTTTTTCTTTGATGACCGCTTTGTCGACGTTGCGCAGCTTGAGTCCGAATGCGATATTGTCCGCAACGTTCAGGTGCGGAAACAGCGCGTATTTTTGAAACACGGTGTTGACCTGACGCAGATACGGCGGCGTATTTGCGATGTCCACGCCGCCCATCTCGATGCGACCTTCGTCCGGCATGATGAACCCCGCGATGAGGCGGAGCATGGTCGTCTTGCCGCAACCGGAGGGACCGAGGAGCGTGAGAAACTCGCCGTCCTTAATATACAGGTCGACATGCGAAAGCGCGACGTCTCCGCCGTAGAGCTTTGATACGTCGATGAGTTCAATTAAGTGTTTGTCCTTCATTCCTAAACTCCTTTAAAACAATACGGCGCGTTTTTCCCTTACACGCCGGGAAAAGACGAAATCAGCTGTTATTTGCAGAAATATACTAAAAACTCGGCGGCGTGCTGACCCAGAGCACGCGCGCTTCGGCTTTACCGGAATTGATCAGATAGTGCACGCGCGTCGGGCGAAAATAGAAGCTGCCGCCTTTCTTAACGCGGTATCGCTTGGTGCCGAGCACGAGCGTCACGCTCCCGCTGAGCACATAGCCAAACTCCTCGCCCTCGTGGGGGTCATCCTCAACGCCGCTGATCCCGGCGGGTATGGTCACGAGGATGGGCTCCAAGGCGTTTTTTTGCGCGTTGGTGACGAGCCACTGAATCGTATATCCGTCCGCTTCTTCCTTGACGAACATATCCTCCGTGCTGTAGGCGACCTGCTCGTCCTGCGTTTCGCGAAAAAAGCCCGCAACGTCGGTTCCGAGCGCTGCGAGTATGTCCACAAGCGTTGCGATAGAGGGGGAGGTGAGGTCCCGCTCGAGCTGGGAGATGAATCCCTTGGTCAGCTCTGTGCGTGAGGCCAGCTCCTCCTGCGTCAAACCGCGCTGCAAACGAAGCTGCTTGATCTTGACGCCGATCTCCATTTGTGTCTACCACCTCTAAACTTCGTGTTTACAGTCACTAAACGGAATTAAACCAAATTGCATGCAAAATGTCAATGGATTTTTGGTGATTTCTTCACCGAAAACCTCCTCATTTTGCCTCCTGAAAACCACGTGGAAAAACAGCGATCAATGTGCTCAAAAAAAGCGCGGAATCATTGGGGTTTTCAGCATTGTTGCAACTTTTTTACACGAGCGTGTTTTTGTGCTTTTTTCGCGCTCTTGCGCGCGCGCTTTTTGCATGTTACACTCGAAGAGAAAACAAAATGGATAAGGGGAACTGAACTAGGGGATTTTGAGAAGGGGAGAGAAGCATGAAACCTGGGATAGCCGTCTGCTTTCCCGGCACGGGGTTTACCTGCAAAGAGGCGCTCTTTGAGCGACTGGCGAGCGAGTATTCCGCGCGCGGGTATGAGATTGTCAAGCTCGACTTTTCACACATTCCGTTTCGGGAGATTGAAACGCTGGAGGAGGCGGTTGCCATCGCGCAGCGCGCGGTCAAGCGGCAGCTTTCGCACATCGTGTTTGGGGACTATGCGGACATCGTGTTCGTCTCCAAAAGCCTCGGCACCATTTTAGCCGCGCAATATGAGCGGGACAACGGCCTTTCGCCGCGTCATCTGTTCCTCACGCCGCTGAATAAAACGCTTATGCTGCTCCGCACGGAATCGCGCGTAATCGCCATGGTGCTCGGCACACAGGATCGTTTTTTGACCGGGCGCGCACTGTTGAGCTTTTGCGAGCCTCGCAATCTCAACTGCCACCTCGTTGAGGGCGTGAATCACAATCTCAAAGATGAAGAGGACGCAGAGCATAACCAGCAAATCATCGATCACATTGCAAAACTCTGCGAGTAGTATCGACTTAAGCGCAGCAGATTGTACATAGATAACAAGCAGGACGATCGAACTATGGAAGTATATTCAGAAGAATTTTTGATCAGCGACGATAAAACGCTGATTCAACCGGAGATGGTCTTTGAACTGCTTTCCAAATCCTATTGGGCGGGAGAAAGAAGTCTCGAAACCATCAAGAAATCTATCGAAAACTCGCTCTGTTTTGGCGTGTATCATGCTGGCAAGCAGGTCGGATTTGCACGCTGCGTAACGGACTACGCGACCATCTACTGGCTTGGGGATGTGATCATCGACGGACGCTATCGTGGCATTGGCTTAGGCAAAGCGCTTGTTGCCGCGGTGCACTCGCACGAGAACATCAAGAATCTTTCCGGCATACTCGCCACACGCGACGCGCACAAGCTCTATGAGCGCCACGGGTTTGTGGTTGTGGATGAGAAGCGGTATATGCGAAGACCTGCGGAGAAACCACAGATCGTCGTTTCGGAGCAGGAATAGATACAAAATTATTTTGACATAGAGTAATTGCATACTGAGTCATACAAGATATTTTTCATGCACTCCTGACTGTCGGGGGTGCGTTTTGTTTTTCGCAAGACGAAAATACGTCGTTGGGATGAATAATCAACATTTCTTGTGCCGAACAACGATTAACGGTGCGACAAAAGCAGACGATTGTACCTTTGTGAAGAATACAAACAAAACATGACGAACCCGAAAAGATTAGTAAAACTGCATCGACGCGGGGAAAGGGGTATGCTATACTTTCGGCGTTACATGAAGGAGGGATATCCATGAAAAAATTCCTAGCAGCGGTGTTAGCCCTTGCGGTGGGCTTCACGCTCTTTATACCGGCGGCGCTGGCCGACGAGGATGGGCAGGAGCGCGTCACAATGGGCGCGGACCTCACGGACCGTCAGCGCGAAGCGGTGTACGCCGACTTTGGCATCGACGAAGGCACGGTCACAGAACTGAGCGTTACCAACAAAGAGGAACGCAGCTATCTGGAAGGCCTCGTGCCCGACGGCAAGATCGGCAGCGTCGCGCTTTCCTGCATCTACATCAGAACGCTTCCGGCAGGTTCGGGCATGAGCGTTGAAATCCACAACATCAACTATTGCACCGAGGATATGTACATAAACGCCCTGACGACCGCGGGCATCTCTGATGCGGCGGTGATCGTTAGCGCTCCGTTCCCGGTCTCTGGCACGGGCGCGCTGACGGGCGCATACAAAGCATATGAAGACATCACCGGTAACTCGCTCTCAAGCCTTGCAAAGGCAGCGGGCGCAGAGGAACTGGTCATCACGGGCGAGCTTGCCGAATACATCGGCAGCGAAGACGCCACGCAGATGATCAGTGAGCTCAAAAACATGCTCGACAAAACGCAGGGCATGACGGACGACGAAGTGCGCGTTGAGATCAAGAATCTTGCGGACATGTACAACGTCGCCCTGACCAACGCGCAGCTAGAGCAGGTGCTCTCGCTCGTGCGCAAACTCGAAGGACTGGACGCGGACGAACTGCAGGAGCAGCTTGTCGGCATCGCCAAAGCCGCGCAGACCGCCAACAAGGTTGGCGAGGTGACGAGCAAGGTGTTTACAGACGTCAAAGGCTTCTTTTCCGCCGTCGGCAATTTCTTCTCCGGCGTGTTTGGCGGCAAGACAGAATAACAAAATGGCGCGGGAAGCCGCGCGGACCACAAAGGATACCGTTGCCCACGGTATCCTTTTTTTCTCAAATCGGACGAAAATCAATGCGCGGCATTTGACCTATGTTTGACGCAAGGTGGTTTTGTGACAGCAAAATATCACCACATTTTGTGGCAAAAGGGTGAACTGTTTACAATATAACAACAAAATGCACCCGCATGGATGCTATAATGATTTAGATTTATTAACTCTCAACGTGCGCATCATGCTCTTTTGCGCAGAGGAGGAAACATGGACGACAATCGATATAACGAATACCCGGGCAGCGAGCGGAGCCGCACGAGCCAACCCAGAAGCGGGTCCGGCTCTGACGGCGCGTCTTCCGGCGCGGGTCGGAGCAGTTCCTCCTCAGGGCGACCCTATTCCGACGGTACGCAAAGCAGCAGGCCTGCATCCCCGCGGAATCCGTATGAAAGCTACGAGCGCGGCAGCACGCAGTCAGGGCGCAGCACGTCATCCGCCGGGCAATCCGGTTATGAGCGCAGTGCGTCATCCGGCAGGAGCAGTGCGCCCGCAGGACAATATGGCATAAGCGAGCGCAGCAGCGCTTCTTCAACCAGGACGAGCGCGTCCGGCAGCAATAGGTCTTCGTCTGCTTCCGGCTCCGGCGGCAGCAGGGGCTATAGCGCTTCCGGCAGCGGTTCTTCCGGCGGCTCTTCCGGTAGTGGATATTCCGGCACGCCGAGAAAAAAGAAAAAGAAACGGCGTTATCGCCTTCGCATTCAGCCAAGGGCGTTCTTCATCCTCTCGATTCTGGTGGTGATCATCGCGATGGTCATCGTCGGCATCAACGCATTCGGCAGCAAGTCCGAACCGCAGTCTGTGCAGGAGAGCCAGAAGCCGGGACTATTTGAAGAACTCTTCAAAACGCCGACGCCGTCTCCCACGCCGACGCCGTCTCCCACACCGACGCCGTCTCCCACACCGCCTTACGACATTCCGCACGCGGTGGACAGCACTCAGCCGAGCGTTTACGGGCTCTCGACCGCTGTGGAGGAAAACGGCACGAAGGTGGACAACTACCAGCGGCTCGAGAAGATTGAATTCTTACCGGATGTGCCGTATACCAGCGCAACCGGCATCATCACCTTCCGCGGCAACAACTATCGTGACGGCGCGTCTTATGGCGCTGCCAATGTGAGCAGCAAGAGGCTCTCGGAAGCATGGACCATCGAAACCGGAGAGCTGCCGCGCAGCGACGTTGGCGGACCGACTGAGGCGACCTGGACCGGAAGCGGTTGGGTTGGACAACCACTGATCGTACAATGGCCGGAGAATATCAAGCAGTTTATGAACATGTACGACTGGGCCAAGCAGAAGGCGGGTCTCGTCGAAGTGATTCTTGCAACCATGGACGGCAACGTGTATTTCCTCGATCTGGAGACGGGCGAGCAAACGCGCGACAAGCTCAATATCGGCATGCCGTTCAAGGGCGCTGGCGCGCTCGACCCGCGCGGATATCCGATTCTATACATCGGCTCGGGGGATATGTATACCTCCGACAACATGAAATCCCGCGCGATGATCTATTCGCTGATCGATTTTACGCGCCTGTACGAATTCGGCAAGCAAAACGATGAGTTTGCGCTGCGCGACTGGCACGCATACGACAGCTCCCCACTTGTGGACGCAGAGACCGACACGCTGATCTACCCCGGCGAAAACGGTATCCTCTACACGATCAAGCTCAACACGGTGTTTGACGAGACGACGGGGCTTCTGAGTGTCAATCCCAGCGACGTGGTCAAGATGCGCTATGTGGGCGAACGCTCGACCTATCCGGAGAGCACCAATACATCTGGAAACAAGTATTGGCTCGGCTACGAAACCAGCATTGCAACCCTCGGCGAGTTTGGCTATCTGGGCACCAACGACGGGTTTTTGCAGTGCATCAACCTCAACACGATGTCGCTCGTCTGGGCGCAGGATGTGCAGGACGACACGAACGGTTCCCCCGTGCTGGAGACGGATTTTGCCAACCGCACGGCGTATCTCTACATGGGCTCGTCCCTGCATTTCACAGCGGACGCGGACATGAAGGGCAGCGTTTCCTTCTATAAAGTGAACGCGATTACGGGCGAGATCGTCTGGAAACACTCGGAGAACGTGAACACCAAGGACCACGTCTCCGGCGGTGTGCAGGCAACAGCGCTACTCGGGCAAAAGAGCATTTCCGATCTGGTGATCGTGCCCTTCTCGAGAACACCGAACGAGGACGACGGCGTGCTGCTCGCGCTGAGCAAGGCGGATGGTTCCGTGCGCTGGACGTTCCCGATGGAGAAATACACCTGGAGTTCTCCCGTCGCGGTCTATGACGCAAGCGGCAACGCCTACATCGTCATTTGCGAAGGAAGCGACACGGGCGGCAAGGTCTTCCTGCTGGACGGCAAGACCGGAACGCTCTTGAGCACGTTTGACGCGGAGAAAAACATCGAGGCAAGCCCCGCGGTGTATGGAGACATGATCGTCTTTGGCACCCGCGGCATGAAGATCTGGGGCGTAAAGATCAGCTGAGGAACCAGACGAACTTAATCCAAACGTCCTAGGCGTGTCGGGCGGCAAGACCCATCCGAACGCAGCCAACAGACGCAAACGACTCACAAAAAGGAGCGAGAACCATGGCAAAGAGAAGGAAAAGGCGTGTCCGCATGCAGCCGCGATTCTTTCTGATTCTTTTCGTGGCGCTTGGCACGGTCATCATCGTGCTGCTACTGGTGCAAAAAGTACAAAACGATAAAAAAGAGGTGTTGGAGGCGACGCCGGTGCCAACCGCGACTGCGGCTCCGACCGCTACGCCAAAGCCCGCCCTGCCGGACGATATCACGGTGACGCGCGAGGACAGCGCGAACCCCTCGCAGTTCGGGTTCTCCGTCGCCATCAAGGTGGACGGTAAGGACGTTTCGAGCTTTACCCGCAACGAAGCGCTGACTTTCGGGCGCGACAACGAATACAGTGAGCTGCCGGGAGTCACCACGTTTGGCGGCAACAACTATCGCAATTCGTTTGCTTACGGCACCGTCACGATTTCAGACAAGCGCCTGCGCGAGAAATGGACAAAGACCATCGGCGCGCTGGGTAACTGGAGCGGAACGGGTTGGACGGGTCAGCCGCTGATCGTACAGTGGCCGGTGGAGACTGTCGCCGTTATGAACGTCAAGCAAAGCTTCAAAGATGCCGCGTTGCCGCTGACCGAAGTGATCTATGCCGCGATGGACGGCAATATCTATTTCCTCGATCTGGAGACGGGCAACGCCACGCGGGACGCGATCAATACCGGCATCATACAAAAAGGAACCGCCTGCGTCGACCCGCGCGGATATCCGCTGTTGTATGTTGGCCAGGGGATTCCTGCAGAAAACGAGCAGGGCAACCCCGCTTCCTATGTGCGCGTCTACTCGCTCATATCCGGCGAGCAAATCGAGCAGTTCGGCGGGTTTGACTGGTTCTCACGGCGCACATGGCAAGCGTATGACGGCAGCCCGATGATCGCCAATGACACGCTTGTCTACGGCGGCGAAAACGGAATTTTCTATACCGTGAAGCTCAACGCGCAGTTTGACGCGGCGGCAGGCACGGTTTCAATCAAACCGGACGGGCTGATCAAGTCCCGCTATGAAGCCGCGGGTTACTCGCGGGACGATACAGCGGGCGCACGCTGGTATGGCATGGAGAGCTCGGTTTCTGCCTTCCGTAATTACGCATTCTTTACGGACAACGGGGGCAGATTGCAGTGCGTCGATCTCAACACGCTTGCGATCAAATACGTGGTGGATGTCACCGACGAGAGCGATTCCTCCGTCGTGCTGGAAGAAAGCTACGACGACAACACGGTCTATCTCTATACGGGCTCTCAAACGCGCACCAAAGGCGGCGATCTGCCGGATGGATTTGGGTATAGCTATCAGCGCAAGATCAACGGTCTTACCGGCGCGGTCATCTGGGAAAAACGCTGGATCTGCGCTACCGGAGACGCGAGCGCAAGCGGCGGCATTGTCGCAACACCGCATGTCGGACGGGGACAGATCAGCAATCTCGTGATCTATTCCTTCGCGCTCGCGGCGCAGTCCAATGGAGCAGTCGCAACCCAGAGCACCGAGACGCCTGATCCCGAAGAAGTGGCAGAGGGCGAAGCTACAGAGGCGCCGACGCAGGGCGAAGTCCTCCCGCAGCTCAATGCGGGCGGCAGCTATACACTCGGCGGGCGAATCGTCGCCTATGACAAGGCCACGGGCAACATCATTTGGTCGGTCGAGCAGACAAACGACTATTGGGCAAGCCCCGTCGTGGTCTATGACGCGCAGGGTAAGGCGTATCTGATCCAGTGTGACCGCGGCGGCTACGTGACCATGTATGACGCATCAAGCGGCATCATGCTCAACAGCATCGACATCGGCAGCCGGATCGACTCCACGCCCGCGGTGTTTGACAACCTGCTTGTCGTCGGCACACGCGGCAAGGGCGGCAGCGGAAAAGGCCCGCAGATCGTCTGCCTGAAGATCAGCTAAACAACATCAGCGAATCAACTCCAATAAGCGCTACTGCAAAGTGGCGCTTTTTTGTGCGCAATGATAATATATTTTGACAAAAAGTAAAAAATACTTGACACCATGTAAAGAATGGTGTAGTTTACTAGATGTAAAGTATAACGTACATTGAAGGGGGACATAAACCATGTCATATCAGGAGAAGAGGACACTGCTGTCGATCATCATAAGCGTATTGATGATCGTCTCATACAGCATCTATGCCTTCGGCAAAGCGGGAATGGAGCACATGAACGATCTGCAGTTCTGGGCGAAAACGATTCTGATTTTTATCGGTATCGGGATTATTGCAATGATCATTCTTCAAATCGTGTTCCATATTCTGATGGCGATTTCCAAGGCGATTCGCCAGAAGCTGTCTGAGAATGAGGTAGACGAGGAAGAGATCGGACGCTCGATGCGGGTTGAAACCTCTGAGGACGAGATGGACAAGATGATCGAGCTAAAGTCGAATCGATATGGCTATACGATTATGGGACTGGGCTTCATGGCCGGATTGATCGCAATCGCGTTCGGCGCATCGGCTGTGGCTATGTTGAATATCTTATTCTTCTCGACTTGGGTGGGAAGCTTCGTTGAGGCTTTGATGCAGATTCGCTATTACCGCAGAGGGGTTTAATGAAAGACTGAAAATGCTGACACGAGAGAAGGGATTTATATGCCGGATAAGTTGGAGATAACAAACAACATTCGCACACTACGGTTTTTTGCACACGAGATGACGCAACAGGAGCTCGCCGAAAAAGCGGGAGTTTCCCGGCAGACGATCATCGCGGTGGAGGCGGGCAAATATTCGCCATCGTTGGAACTGGCGTTTCGCATCGCGGAAGCATTCGGTGTGCCGATTACAGAAGTATTTAGCATCAACAAGAAGGAAAACTAACAAGAAGGAAAATTAACAAGAATGAAAATTAACAAGAAGGATTGGGGGATAATATGAAACAAATCAAGGGTTCTATTCAATTCGCGGGGTTGTTGTTCATCCTCGCAACACTCGGCAGCATACTGGGGGGTGTGATGATCGGCACCGCGGTACCTGATGCGGGCGCTTCCGTGCTGACGGCGGCAAACCGCACACCGCTCCTGATCGGCGTTCTGCTGGAGCTGGTCAACGTGCTCTGTGTGCTGGGCATCGGTTCCATCCTTGCCTCAGCGCTGAGAGCGGGCAGCGACCGCGCGGCGACGGGATATGCCGTCGTGCGTACCGTCGAGGCGGTATTCTGCGCCGTGGCGACGCTCGCTCCGCTTGCGCTGCTCTACTCCGCCGGATCGTCTGCGGGATTCACCGCCGCAATATTCGCGGTTCGCGCAGGGGTTGTTAATCTGCTGGTTCCTGTGTTCTTCTGTTTGGGCGCGTTGGTGCTCTACGCAGCGATGTTTCGTCAACGGGTTGTGCCGCGCTTCATCTCTGTCTGGGGATTCGTCGCCGCGCTATTCATCCTCGTATCCAATGTCGCCGGATTCATTCTGCCAAATGGCTTGGGTGAAAGTCTGCCGTTGATGCTGGGGCTGCCGATCATACTCAACGAGCTGTTCCTCGGCGTCTGGCTGACGATCAAAGGATTTCGCGAGCCAGTAACGAGCGCAGTTGCAAAGTAAATAAATAGAAAAAGGGGTGGGGTAATTTATATGAGAGCGATGGTCTACAGCAAAACGAGCAAACGGTTTGCCATGCAGGAAGTGGAAACACCGAAGCCGAAAAGGGGAGAAGTGTTGATTCGGGTGCACGCCTCCTCGATCAACGCAGCGGACTACCGGACGCTCCACCTCGGCATCGGCCCAAAGAGCGGCATCTATGGGGCGGATGTCGCCGGAGAGGTGGTCAAGCTGGGGGAAGGGGTTACACGGTTTGCCGTCGGAGATGCGGTTCAGGGAGATATATCGACCGGCTTTGGGGCATATGCCGAGTATGTTGCTGCTCCCGAAGAATTGCTGGCGAAAAAGCCCGCTATAGTCTCATTTGAGACAGCGGCATCCGTGCCTCTCGCGGGAATCACCGCGCTGCAAGCGCTACGGCTTGCGGGGAATAATCTCAAGGGCAAGCGCGTGCTGATCATCGGTGCGTCCGGCGGCGTCGGCACATTCGCGGTTCAGCTGGCAAAACACTACGACGCGGAGGTGACGGGGGTCACCAGCGGACGCAATCTGGAGCAGACGCGCGCAATCGGTGCGGATTATGTGGTCGATTACACAAAACAAAATTGCCTTTCGTCCGGAAAACAGTATGATCGGATCCTCGCCGTGCAGGGAGATGCATCGCCAAGCGATTATCGAAACGCATTGGTAGATGGCGGAACAGCCGTCGTCGTTGGCGGAGCAATCAAGAGAGTTCTCCAGATCATGGCCTTTGGCTGGCTCTACTCCCGTGGCGGAAAACGCGTTCAGGTGATCGCCGCAAAGCCCAACGCGAAGGACACGGAGGAGCTCATGCCGTTGGTCGCGGATGGTTTAATTCATCCGGTGATCGAGCAGATCGTCCCGCTGGAAGAACTCGACAAGGCGTTTCACTATGTTGCGTCCGGCCACGCAAGCGGCAAAGTTGTCATTCGGATTGTTTAGACAACCGAATAAAGCAATAGAAAAAACTGATATTTCGAAAGGAAACTGGAACATGAACAAAACTTTCTTACCAACCGCCGCGGAACCTACCCGCGCGTTGCTCTCCACACTGTGGATCGTCGTACTGATCAACATTCTCTCGGCGGATATCTTCTCTTTTATGCTGGGTGCCGCCGGGGAAGCGCCGGTCGCAGTCACGCCGATGATCATGCTGGCGTTTGCTCTGGTGCATGAGATCCCGATTGCGATGATCGTGCTCTCGCGGGTTTTGCAGCGTGGCATCAACCGAACGCTCAATTACATCGCCGCCGGAATCACCGCTTTATACGTAATTGCGGGCGGTTCCGCGACACCCCACTATATTTTTTTTGCCCTTGCGGAGATTGTTTGCCTGATTTTCATCGTGATTCAGGCCAAAAAGTGGCAGAAAGCGGCATAAAACAATACTGGAACCAAAAATCGTATCAACCGAATCTTGCATAAACAAACTAAACGTACAGAAAGAAAGAAGGAGTATTCTATGAAACCCACCAAGAAAACCGCTCGCATTGCGGGCTTGCTATTCCTGCTGATGGTCGTCTCCGGCCTGTTTGCGGAGCTGTTCTTCCGCCAGAAGCTGTTCACCGCGGATGTTGCGGAAACAATGACCCGCATTCTCCAAAACACATTGCTCTTCCGCGCAGGCATTCTGAGCGACATCGTCATGTCGCTGAGCTACCTGCTCACCGCGCTGATGCTCTATCGCCTGCTGCGCACGGTGGACGAGGACAAAGCGCGCCTGATGGTGCTCTTTGCCGCCGCGGGCTGCGTGATCCTGCTGATGAACGTGCTCAACGAATATATGCCGCTCATCTACGCAACCACGCAAGCAGGCGCTCTTTCCGCGCAGCAGTTGGGTGAACTCTCCGCGCTGAGCTTTTCCGCCTACAACAACGGCTACATGATCGGCCAGGTATTCTTCGCGCTCTGGGTGTTGCCACTGGGTCAGCTCATCTGCCGCTCGAAATTCATCCCGAAGGTGTTCGGCATCCTGTTCATCATCGAAGCGGTCTGCGGCTTGCTCTCCGTCGCAGCGCATTTCCTGCTCGGCAGCGAAACCGTTTCGACCATCCTCCTGCTTCCGGGAACGGTTGCAGAATTTGCTTTGCTGTTCTGGTTGCTGATTGCCGGCATCAATGAAAAGAAGCTCGCGAAAGCGACAGCGTAACGGAGCAATCGCATAACGACACTAATCGAAAGACGCAATAACGCGCACAAAAAACCTGCGATGAGAATCGCAGGTTTTTTGATTATGCGTAAATGTGGATGAAATAATGAAGATTGCGGATCGAATCAATGGAACGGATTTTCTGTCGCGTTGGGGTTGAGGAAGGCGACCGCTTTGCCGAGGATGCGGACATTGGAGCCCGCGCGTAGGACGACTGGTGCATAAGCGGGGTTTTCCGCCATGAGTACGATTTGGTTTTCGTTTTTGTAAACACGGCGCAGCGTCAACCCGCCGTCGAGCAGGACGACCGCTACCTCATGGCTGCGCACATCTTCCATCATGCTGGCATAGACAATGTCTCCGTCGTTGATGTTGAGCTTTTTCATGCTGTCGCCCGTGAAGCGCAGGGTAAAGTCACAGCGAACGCTCTGCGGCACTTCATCATAACAGGCGACGTTCTGCTCGTCCAGCAGCGGAAAGCCCTTGATGCTGCGGTAGATGCGCGGCTTGACGATGGAGGTCGGCAGCGCGGTGATCTGGCCGGACTTTGGCGACACGCTGGGGTAGGCGCGGCGCGTTTCTTCATCGATGATGAGATAGTCCACCGTAACCTCAAAAAAGCGCGAAAGCTTGATCAGCGTGGAGCGCTTGATGTTCTCCGTGCCTTTTTCGTAGAAGTTGACAATCGTCATATACGGAATGCCCGATAGACGGGAAAGCTGCGATTTATTGATGCCGCGTTCGGACATCAGTATGTCTAGTTTTTCGGTCATTGTCATCGTGAGTCACCCCGTAAGATGATGATTTATTTGAGCGGGTACGCCTTTTAGCTGTGCGCCTTACCGCAATCATACCGAATGAAACCGGAAAACGCAAGAGTTTTCTACCATACAGCGTAGGATTTTTTCCATTTTTGTTCAAAGTTTGTTCAAATATGGCCGCGCGAATGTGAACGCCACAAGATATAGTATGCGCATCATTTTTCACATTCGGGTCGTCGGTTATGCCGCAGGGTACCGCGAAAACCAACAAGAGCCAAGAAGGATTGTGAACAATCTTGACTTCGTTTTGCAGCATGCGGTGTGCGCTTGCTTTTTACCCGCGAAAATGGTATGGTAACAAAAAACGGAGGCTGAATGCTATGGGCAAATATGTCATCAAACAAAGCAAAACGGGACCGTATTTCGTACTCAAGGCAGCCAACGGCGAACCCATTGGCACGTCGGAAGTATATTCCTCTGATGCCGCTGCCAAGAACGGCATTGAGAGCGTAAAGAAGAATGCGCCCGTGGCGCAGTTGGAAGACCAGACCGTTGAAGGCTGGAAAAACGTAAGCAATCCCGTGTTCGAGCTGTATAAGGACAAGGCAGGCGATTTCCGCTTCCGTCTACGCGCGAAGAACGGTGAACTGATCCTCGCTTCCGAAGGATATTCGGCAAAGGCGTCCGCCATCGGCGGTATCGAGAGCGTCAAGAAAAACGCGGACTCGGAAGTCGTCGCCGAATAACACTCGAAGAAACAACGCTACTACCAATGAGTAACAATGCGGCGGCATATGAAGCGATATGCCGTCGCATTTCTGAACTTCTACCGCGGCAGAGATTCGTCAAAAATTGCCGGAGGCATCTATGATATCTTTTCTTTCAAAATTACTGATTAAAGACCATAAGAACTACGCCTCTCAAGCTGTAAGAATGCGTTACGGCATGCTTTGTGGCGCAGTCGGCATACTCTTCAACATCCTGCTCTTTGCGGGCAAGCTGATTTCCGGCACGCTAACGGGCAGCATCGGCATTACGGCGGACGCGTTTAACAACCTTTCCGACGCGGGCAGCTCTGCCATCACCTTGGTTGGATTTCGCCTTTCAGACGCAAAGGCGGACAAAGAGCATCCGTTCGGCCACGGCAGGTTTGAATACATCTCCGGCCTGATTGTCTCTATGGCAATTCTGGTGATGGGTTTTGAGCTGGCGAAATCCTCCGTCGAGAAAATTTTGCATCCCGAAGCGGTTACGTTTTCGTTTCTCGCGCTGGGTGTGCTCACGGCTTCTATCTTAGTGAAGCTCTATATGTTTTTCTACAATCGCGCCATCGGCAAGAAGATCGATTCCACCGCCATGCGCGCCACCGCACTGGACAGCTTTTCTGACGTGGCGGCGACGTCCGTCGTTCTGCTCTCTATGCTGGTCGGCAAATGGACGGGTTGGATGATCGACGGCTATGCCGGTTTGCTTGTCGCGCTGTTTATCGTGTATACCGGCATCCGCGCGGCAAAGGAGACTATCAGCCCGCTGTTGGGTCAGCCGCCCACAAAGGAGTTTGTCGAGAAGATCGAGCGCATCGTGCGGCAGCAGGACGGCGTGATCGGTGTGCACGACCTCGTGGTGCATGACTACGGCCCGGGGCGGCGAATGATCTCGCTGCACGCGGAGGTTCCCGCGGACGGAAACTTGATCAACCTGCACGACACGGTGGACAACCTCGAAAAGCTCCTGTACAGGGAGTGCGGCTGCGAAGCGGTGATCCATATGGACCCGGTGGATACGAACAACAAGGAGACAAACCGACTCCGCGATGAGACGAAGATGATCGTAGCAGAGCTGGACGCGAAGCTGACGCTGCATGATTTTCGGGTGGTGCACGGGCCGACGCACACCAATCTCGTCTTTGACGTGGTGGTGCCGTTCGAGTTTCCTATGACGGACGAGGCGGTGAAAAAAGCGATTTCCGAGCGCATCCATGCGTTGGAGGGAAACTGCTTTGCTGTGATTGAGGTAGACAAAGAGAGCGTTCTTGTGGAGGAGTAAACAGCACCAGAACGCGGATAAACCAATTTTTTCGGAACACAAAGGAGCACGACAATGCTGACACAATGGGGAAGCGCACTCGATAAGGAACACATTCTGCCGGACTATCCGCGCCCGCAGTTTCGCAGAAGCAACTATGAAATCCTAAACGGCGCATGGGAATATGCCATCTCACCCGTCACGCTGCAAACGCAGCCGGAGCGGTTTGAGGGAACTATTCTCGTGCCGTTTTCGCCGGAGAGCGCGCTATCCGGCGTCGGGCGTACTCTATTGCAAAGCGAATGCCTCTGGTATCATCGCCAGATTGAAGCCCCGCCGGGGTTTGACGCAAACACCGAGGATTTGATCCTGCACTTTGGCGCCGTCGATCAGTTTGCCGAGGTGCGGCTCAATGGCGTCACGCTGATGCATCACGCGGGCGGATATCTGCCGTTTTCCGTCGTGCTGAGCGATATGTGGCAAAGCGGAGTCACCAACGAGCTAGTCGTGCGCGTGCGCGACGAAACGGATAAATCCTGCTGGTCGCGCGGGAAGCAGAGCAGCAAACCGGGCGGTATCTGGTATACACCGCAGAGCGGCATCTGGCAGACGGTCTGGCTGGAGCGTGCGCCAAAACGGCGCATCGAGACCGCGGTCATCACGCCGTTGTATGACCAGAGCGCGGTGGAATTCACCGTTTGGACGAACTGCGGCGGCGCGGGTGTGATCGATCTACTCGGCAACGAGACGGTGTTTCTCAGCGGAACGCCGCTGCGCCTGCCGATGGAAGACTTTACCCCGTGGAGTCCGGAAGAGCCGAAGCTATACGATTTTTCGATGACGTTTGAGCGTGACTTTGTGGAGAGCTATTTCGCCATGCGGAAGTTCTCCGTGGAGCGGGACACGCAGGGCGCGCCGCGCTTGTTTTTGAACAACGCGCCGTATTTTCACAACGGCGTACTCGACCAGGGATATTGGCCGGACGGGCTGTATACCGCGCCGAGCGACGAGGCGATGATCTATGACATCCAGCTCATGAAGGAGCTTGGGTTTAACACGCTTCGCAAGCACATCAAGGTTGAGCCGCTGCGCTGGTACTATCACTGTGATCGACTCGGCATGCTTGTCTGGCAGGACATGGTCAACGGTGGCGGGGTATATGACGCGGGCGCGATCTCGCTGCCGCTCATCTTTGGCAACGCGCACAAGGACAGCGACTATGCCTATTTTGCGCGCGAAGAGGTGCGCGGACGGGAGGCGTATGCGCGCGAGCTGAATGAGACCGTGATGCTGTTGTATAACTGCCCCTGCATCGCCATGTGGGTGCCGTTTAACGAAGGCTGGGGTCAGTTTGACGCGAACAAGGCGGTCGACGCGATCCGTTCACTGGACGGCACGCGCACCATCGACCACGCCAGCGGCTGGCACGACCAGAAGGGCGGGGATGTCAAAAGCCTCCACGTCTACTATAAGCCGTATCGATTCTCTGCCGATGCCTACGGGCGCGCGGTGGTGCTCAGCGAATTTGGCGGCTATAGTCAGCACATATCAGAGCACAGCTTTTCACAAAAGGAGTTTGGCTACAAACGCTTCCATACGGCGGATGCGCTGACGGCTGCGTTTGAAAAGCTCTATGCGCGCGAGGTGATCCCCGCCAAGGCAAAAGGGCTCTCCGCCGCAATCTACACCCAAGTTTCGGATGTGGAGCAGGAGACAAACGGTTTTGTCACCTATGATCGCGAGATCGTCAAGATGGATGCTGCCCGTGTGCGTGCCGTCAACGCGCTTTTGAGCGATGCGATAAAGGCCACTGAGGAGCCAAAGCAGACATTGGAAGAACTGCCGCCGGAGCAAGCAGCAGAGGACACAAAAGCGTAAATTCCGGAACAGGTCAAATCCAATGCAACCGCTCTTGACTTGCGGCACGAGAGCCGCCTGCGGTATAATAGCGAGAGAATCAACACAACAAGGCGGTGATGTTATGGAACAGGCTCTTGCAAGGCATAAGCGCGTGTTTCGCTTTTGCATGGTGACGCTCAGCGGAATCATTAAAAGCATCTACGGGTTTCATCCGGAAAAGGCGAATATCGGCAAAGGCCCGTTTTTGATCACCGCAAATCACAACGGAGAGCTCGATCCCGCGTTTCTTGCCATGAGTTTTTCGGAGCATATGTATTTTGTCTCCAGCGAGCACGTGTTTCGTAAAGGATTTCTCTCGTGGTTATTGGTCTATTTTTTTGCGCCGATTGCGCGGGTGAAGGGCATGACGGACGCAACAGCCGCGCTGAACATCATTCGCGCCATCAAGCGGAACACCAACGTCTGCCTCTTTGCGGAGGGCAACCGCTCCTATAACGGCGTGACAGGGCCGATCTTTCCCGCCACTGGCAAGCTCGCCAAGGCGACGGGCGCATCGCTTGTCACCTATCGCCTTGAGGGCGGATATCTCACCACGCCGCGCTGGAGCAGAACCACGCGCAAAGGGCATATGCGCGGCTACGTGGTCAACGTCTACTCGCCCGAACAACTCAAGCAGATGACGCCGGAAGAGGTCAACGACCATATCCGTGAGGACATCTGGGAGGATGCGTTTGACCGCCAACTGGCCATGCCTTACCGCTATAAGGGGAAGGATCTCGCCAAGGGACTCGAGAACGCGATCTATTTTTGCCCGAAGTGCGGAAAACCCGGCACGCTGCACAGCGAGGGAGATATGTTTTCCTGCTCTTGTGGTCTGCGTGTGCGCTATACGGAAACAGGGTTTTTTGAGAAGGTGGATGCATGCGATCCGGAACTGCCGTTTACCACCGTGCGCGACTGGGACTTCTGGCAGGACAAGCGCATCATCGAATATGCGGCGTCGCTCAAAGAGGACGAGATCGCCTATTCGGATGAAGACGTCATGCTCATCGCCGTCGAAGGCGGACACAAGGACAGCGTTGCGGAGATTGGCACGCTCTCCATCAGCAGGCAAGCGCTCTCTGTCGGCAGCCACCATTTTCCGCTGGATCGGGTGAGCAGCATAGCGCTGGTTGGCGTATACAAGATGGTGTTCTCGATGGACGGCAAATCTTACGAACTGCGTGCGGCAAAAACACCGTATTGCGGCAGGAAGTACTTTACTTTTTATGAGCTGTTAAAGTCTGGCAAATAACAAAAAGCGCAAGCACACGAAAGCGGCTGGAAAGCCGCTTTTTTTGCGGTTTTCTCGAGAGCGGGAAATCATTTTACATAGTACATCAAATAAATGTAAAGAAATTGTGATCGAATTTTACGTAAATCTATCATTCGATTTGCAATTCTGATATGATGTTAAACGTGGGAAATTTGTTAGGGGGTTGCTTATGACAATCTTTGATCTATTATCGATGTTTGGTGGTCTTGCACTATTCCTGTATGGCATGTATCTGATGAGCACATCGCTCGAGAGCATGTCCGGCGGCGTTTTGGAGCGCGCGCTGGAGCGCTCGACGAGCAGTAAATGGAAGGCTCTTCTGCTTGGAACGATCGCTACGGCGATCATCCAGAGCTCTTCCGCCACAACTGTCATGACGGTTGGTTTCGTTAACGGCGGCATCATGACGCTCAATCAGGCGGTCGGCATCATCATGGGCGCGAATATCGGCACTACGGCGACGGCCTGGATTCTCAGCCTGACCGGGTTGCAGGGTTCCTCACTCCTGGTGCAGCTTTTAAAACCGAGTTCATTTACACCCGTGCTCGCCGTCATCGGCGCCATATTGGCGATGTTCTCCAAAAAGCAAAAGCAGAAGATCATCGGTGGCGTTCTGTGCGGCTTTGCGGTGCTCATGTATGGCATGCAGATCATGTCCAACGCGGTGCAACCGCTCGCGGATATGCCGGAGTTTGTGAGCATCATGACGCGCTTTAGCAATCCTTTGCTCGGCGTGCTCACGGGTGCAATCGTCACGGGAATTATTCAGAGTTCTTCCGCTTCGGTCGGCATTTTGCAGGCGCTGTCGCTCACAGGCGGAGTAACCTATGGCATCGCAATTCCGATCATCATGGGACAAAACATCGGCACTTGCGTCACTGCGCTTCTCTCCTGCATCGGCGCCGGCAAAAACGCGAAGCGCACGGCGATGGTTCACCTGTATTTCAACATCATCGGTACGATCATCTTCTTAACATTGTTCTATACGCTTAATGCGATTTTCCATTTTACATTTCTGGATGACGTGCTCGATCCTGCGCATATCGCGATCATCCACACGTCGTTTAACCTGATGACGACAGCGATTCTGCTGCCCGCGTCGAATTTCCTCGTCACCCTTGCAAGACTTACGATTCGTGACAAGCAGGTGAAAGAAGAAAAATGGCCGCTGGACGAGCGGTTTCTGGATTTGCCGTCTTTCGCGCTGGAGCAGGTGAAAAACGTGATGGAGCGCATGGCGACGCTTTCGCGCGATACACTGCTCATGGCGCTTGAAACCGTCGAGCATTATGACGCGAAGAAAATCACCCAGATCGTCGCAAATGAGGATGAAATCGACAAGTACGAAGACCGTCTCGGCACCTATCTTGTACAGCTCAGCACGCGCCAGATTGTGGAGAAGGACAGCAACGAAATCGGCATGTTCCTGCACATGATTGGCGACTTTGAGCGCATCAGCGACCACGCGGTGAACCTCACCGAGGTTTCTCAGGAGATGCACGACAAGAAGCTCTCCTTCTCGGAGGCGGCAAAGGCGGAAATCCGCGTGTTTAACAGCGCCTTAAGCGAAATTCTCAACAACGCAGTAGACGCGTTCCTCAAGGAAGACCTCGAGGAAGCACGCATGGTAGAGCCTCTCGAAGAGGTGATCGACGCGATCCAGGCGGATATCCGCGCGCGCCACGTCCTGCGTCTGCGCGAAGGCGCATGCACCATCGAGCTCGGGTTTGTGCTCTCCGATCTGCTGACGAATATGGAGCGCGTCTCTGACCACTGCTCCAACATCGCAGCGACGCTGATTCAAACCAAGAACGAAACGTTTGACATGCACAGCTATCTGCAATCGGTCAAAGCGGCGGACGGAAACGAAGTGTTCACCGCGCATGTGAAGGAGTACTCCGAGAAGTACGCGCTTCCGACCGCGTAACAAACTGTGATGAGTTAAAATCAAATAAACACTTGAAAATCGGCGTGGAAGTCTTTACGATAGACGAAACGCCGATTTATTTTATGAAGATTTGCATCAGAAGATCAATAGGAGTAGCAATGATTTTGTGTTGAGATGAAATAGAGAAGAAGGATACAGTCATGTCAATCGAACGGGTAAAAGAATACTTCCGCGGTATGAATCTTGAGCAGCGCGTCTGGGAGTTTGAAACCAGCTCCGCAACGGTAGAGCTCGCCGCCGAAACCCTCGGTGTGCGCCCCGCGCGCATCGCAAAAACCCTGTCTTTTGCGATGGAGGATGGTTGCGTGCTCGTGGTCGCCGCGGGTGACGCGCGCGTGGACAACCGGAAGTTTAAGGATGCGTTCGCGTTCAAGGCAAAGATGCTCTCACCCGACGAAGTTTTGCGCCTCACCGGCAGCGAGATCGGCGGCGTTTGCCCGTTTGCCCTGCCGGAAGCGACGCCAGTCTATCTGGATGTTTCACTCCAGCGCTTTACGACGGTGTTTCCCGCCTGCGGCAGCACCAACAGTGCCATCGAGGTGACAAACGACGAGCTCCTGCGCTATAGCCGCGCGCGGGGCTGGGTCGATGTCTGCAAGGATTGGGATTCGGAGAGCGATCTGTTCATCGACGCAGAACCAAATGAGAATATGCCGATGCCGTCGGACGGGTCGCTCACGCTTCGCATCGCCTCTGTTTCCGCCGCGGACGAGACAAAGGGCTATGTTCCCGCCTATAAGTTTGAAATGATCCGGCTGGAAGATGGCGCGTCGGTCGGCGAGATCGACCTGCGACTGGGCTATGTGCGAAATCTCTATTACGGCGGCAACATCGGTTACGCGGTCAAAGAAGAGTATCGCGGCAATGGCTTCGCGGGCAAAGCATGCAAACTGGTCTTCGAGATTGCCCGCAAGCACAGGATGCCGTATGTGATGATCTCCTGCCGGGAGGACAATATCCCATCAAGAAAAACGCTGGAAGGATTGCCGGGCACGCTTCTCGAGACACGCATACCGCCAAGCTACAGCTCGCTTTATCGGCTGGGTGAAACAACCCCACACTGCTATTTTCGCTTTGACTTGTGAATGAAAATCAATAGCATATCATAAAACTTGTCGTCTACTTTCTTACAACTTTTTTTATCGTAATTTTTTTGAGCAATCTCGTGTAAAACTGGTATCGGATACCCCGAAAGAGGAGACCGATGCCAGTTTTTTTTGTTAGCCCGAAAACAGCATGCCGTACTGATCACAGAGTTGCCACTAAATCGCCTCACAAGATTGCATCCTTCGGGAAGGATTGCACCACGGGAGGCGGACCATGCCCCTGACGAGAACCCTGCGTTACGGCAGCGGGGGGGAGGATGTTTTGCGCGTCAAACAGCGGCTGTTGTCGCTTGGGTGCTACGAACCGCACATCGCGCAACTCAAGTCCGGCACGTTTGGAAAAGATACAGTGCTTGCCGTGCGCGCGTTTCAGGCGCAGAACGCGCTGGCCGCGGACGGAATCGTCGGCCCGCTGACCTATGCCGCGCTGTTTCCGAAGGAAACGCCCGCCGAGGCTACGCCAACGCAAGCGGGCTTTCCCGCGCAGATCGGCGCATCGGCAGCGGCGGCAATCCAAGCCGCGCTGGAAGGCGCGAACGACGTTCGCCGCGCAATTGTGCTGGATGCGCTGCAATTTGCCTACGACGCAACCCTGCCGCGAAACTATCCGACGAGCCTCTACATTCGCGGCGGAAACCTCTACAATGCCGATCTGACGCCGAACGTGATCACGCTCTCACGCATCCGAACCGGAGCAATACGTCAGCCGGAGTTCTATGACGGCGGCAGGCAGGAGATGATGGAACGCGCGGTGGAGGCAAACCCGGTGATTACGGGCGCGGACTGCTCCGGCGGAGTGGTCGGACTCCTGCGCCACGCGGGCGTGGTGAAGTCGACGTTTGATCTTGCGGCGGACGGGTTTGCCGCAAGCAAATCGATGCGGCACATCGCACAAGGCGAGTTGCTGCCCGCAGACCTGCTCCACAAAAGCGGGCACATCGGCCTGTATGCAGGCGGCGGCTACGTGGTGGAGTGGATGGGCGGGGCATACGGCTGCCAGCTCACACGGGTGACGGGCAGGCGCGGCTGGAATTTTGTCAAGGGCAAAGAGGAACGGTTTGGCGCATGGACGTCCTTTCTGCGGCCAAACTGGTATTAGGAGGAACAAACATATGCAGGAATGGGACGTCGTTGGCGTGATTGCCGCGCTGATTGCGCTGTTTGCGACGGTTGTCGCGCCGATGATCAAACTTACACAAGCCATCGCACGATTGACGGCGACGATGGAGTATCTGGAGAAAAACACGGAATGCCTGACCGCCAGCAACCGCAGCGCACATGAGCGTCTCTGGGAACACTCGCACGAACAGACGGCGCAGATCAACGACCACGAAGCGCGCATCCGCGTGATGGAAGAAACCTAGAATATTTAACGCTTCAAAGAAGCAAAAGTCGACTCGAAAGAAGAAACTTAAACAACAATAGTAAATCGTAAAAAACAGAAGGAGAAATGAATATGGAACTGCTCTTAAACTACGGCTTGCAGGTGGCGGCAACGCTGCTGATCACACTCATCGGTGTGCTGGGCACGTATCTGACCCTGCAGCTGGGCAAAAACACGAACCTCAAGAACATCAACGACGCGCAAAAGGAACTCATGCGCGCGGCAAAGATCACGGTGGGTGAATTGCAGCAGACGATGGTGAGCGACCTCAAGGCCGCAAACGAAGACGGCAAGCTCACGTCTCAGGAGATTGCACAGCTGCGCGCAAAGCTGCTAGACAAAACGGTGGAGAAACTCTCCGCGCCCGCCTATGCGCTGCTCTCCGCAGCCTCGGTGGATGTGGAGGGACTCATCCTCGGCGTTGGCGAAAGCTGGATTGAGCGCATCAAGCAGCAGTCTGTTATCGCGGAATAATCTCACGCAAGAAAACGCGCCGCCCGTTTCCGGGCGGCGCGTTTGCGCTTCTACGATACATGACTTCTAAAATTCTTTCAGGATGACCGAATCGGCGACCACCTCCTCCAGCGAACACACGCTCAGACAATAGTCGGGGAAGGCTGCAAGCCGCGTAAAGCGATAGTCGGTCTCTCCGAAAAATTGAGCGGATTGATCGCCAACAGGCAAGACCGCAAAGCTCGCAGGGGAGACCGAAAAGCCGGTGCCCTCCGCTTTCAGGTAACTCTCCTTCAACGTCCAGATGCGAAAGAAATCTTTCTCCGGCTCGCTGGATTTCGCCAGATAATCACGTTCCTCCGGATGAAAAAAACGCTCGGAGATGCGCTGCCAGTCCAGCGGGCGAAACCGCTCCAGATCCACGCCAACCGTCTGAGTGGAGAGCGCGAGCACCGCATAATCCCCCGCATGGGTGATGTTGAACGGCGTGTGATCCGCCAGATGCGGCTTTCCGCGCCTGCCGCGCTCAAAACGGGAGCTGCGCGTCTGCTCGCCAAAGACGGCGTAAAGGAGCAGACCGGCGGCGAGCGTTTGCAGCGCGCTGCGGGAGTCGCCAAAGGCACGCACACGCGCCTGTCGCTCCTGATCCAGCAGGGCGATCAGCTCGTGCGCACGCAGCGCAATCTGATGAATATCGGCAGCAAACAGCTCGACCAAAGGCGGCTCCTTTCGGAAATTCTTTTATTACGAGCGTAGCACGGTCTTCGTCTTCCATTTTCCGCCGCGATAGCGAAACGCGAAGAACACCGCGCGTACAACCCAGTCGATCATCATGCAATACCAAACGCCTTCAAGCCCAAAGTGAAACTGCTTGATGAGCAGATAGCTCAGCCCGAATCGCACGATCCACATGGTTAAAGCGGATACGATCATCGTATAGCGCGCGTCGCCTGCGGCACGCAAAACGTTTGGAAACGCGAACGACAGTGACCAAACGAGGCTGCAGGAGATCGCAAGGCTTGGCAGCACCCGCGCTGCAATGTCGGCAGCATCGGGGCTCAGAGAAAACAAGCCGATCACCTGACGCGAGAAGATTAAAATCGGCAGATTGACCGCAATCATCGTCACATAGGTGATCAGCAGCAGCTTTTTAGCGTAGACGACCGCCTGCCTGTAGTCACCCGCGCCGACACACTGGCCAACCACGGTCAGAATCGCGAGGCTCATGCCCATGCCGGGTACGATGGTGATGTTGAAGATGCTGCCGATGATGGCGTTGGCCGCGATGGCGGAGGTACCAAGCCAGGCGACCAGCGTCTGCACAAGCAGCTTGCCGAAGTTGAACATCCCGTTCTCCAGCCCGTTTGGCACGCCGATGGAAAGAATACTCTGCACCATGTTCTTCTCAAACTGAATCGGGAATAAATGGCGCAGGTAGATGACGTTGCTCTTTCCGCGGATGAGCAGCAGCATCATAATCGCGGCGACAGCGCGCGAGGCAGCGGTTGCGATGCTTACCCCCAGCACGCCAAGCTGCAACGAGTAGATCAGCAGCGCGTTGAGCGAGATGTTGATGACGTTCATCACCAGAGACACATACAGCGAAACCCGCGAATTGCCCATGGCGCGAAAGAGCGCGGCGCAGGCATTGTAGAGCGCGAGAAACGGAAATGAGATTGCGCTATAGATTAAATACGTTCGCGCGCTCTGGGCGACTTGTTCGTCCACAGCGCCAAATATCAACTGAATAAAAAAGCGCGGGGCGCAGAGCAACACCACGCCGACCGCGAGAGAAAAAATCAACGAAATATAGACCAGCTGACGCGCGGACGTGCGCGCATTCTCCGGCTCCTGCCGTCCGATGTACTGCGCGCAGACGACGGCGCCGCCGGTGCAGAGCGCGGAGAGAATGCTGATGATGAGCACGTTGAGCGAATCGACCAGGGACACGCCGGAAACAGCCGCCTCGCCGACCTTCGTGATCATGACGACAGCGGCAAGGCCGACCGTCATGGCCAGCAGTTGCTCGAGTATCAGCGGTATGATGAGCTGCCGCAGCGCGGCGTTTGTAAACATCGGCCGCTGAGCCGCCGGGTTCATTTCCATAGATGATGTTTTTCCAGTTTGTTGATTTCACCCGAGCCCGCTGGGACAGGGTGTTTGAGAAGACTAGTACTTGAATGTCTGCGCGACGTCGAGCACAAACACGGTTGCCCCGCCGACGGTGACGCTCATCGGCATCGCCGCGCTGTCGATGTTGTGCGGAATGCCGGAGGCAGGCACGGTCACGACCGTTCTGCGGCGGGAGTGCTCATTGATGATGGCGAGGGTCTCGTCGATACGATCCGCTTCCACGCCGATCATGAGCGTAGAGTTTCCGCCACGCAGAAAGCCGCCGGTGCTCGCGATGCGGGTGACGCTGATGTTCTTCTCAATCAGCGCGTAGGTCAGCGATTTTTGATCGTCGTTTTGAACGATTGCAAAGAGTAGTTTCATAATGAAGTTCCCTCCGATCGCTTGGCTGGTTGGTTCACTTGACAGATCGATTTCTCTTTTTAGTATAGCACAGGATAACGATTGCGAAAACAGAATATCGATCGTTAAGCCATGAAATACGTCATCAAATGACCATCTTATTAGACGAGAACGCGTATTGTACGAATGCTGTCTATGGTACGTAGACAAGGTTTTACAGTTGTAGCGGTTGAAATTTCGCTCAATCTATGAGAATATAGAGCGGACGAAAAAACAAGCCAGACATGCAAAGCAGAATGATTTGTATGCGGACATACGGGGGAACACGCGCAATGTCGCAGGGAATCGAACGGTTTTTAGACGAAGAGGGCAAGCTCAAGCTCTGGCCTTCCAAACAGGCACCGCGCGAAGAGGTGTTTTGCTATCTTGCGGAAAAGTTTGAACTTGGTCGCGATTATACCGAGCATGAAGTAAACGCAATCCTCTCCTCGTGGCATACGTTCGGGGATCTATTCATCCTCAGGCGCGGGATGATCGAGAGTGAATGGCTCTTGCGGATGCGCGACGGGAGTCGCTATTGGCGCAACCCCGAGAAGCGGGGGGAAGTAGAATGACCAATCTGCCGCATGGCTACCGCGAGGTGCGCCGCGTCGACCTGATGCGAAACCGCAAAGAGGCGGTGCTGATCAATCTGCTGGCGCTCGTGATTGCGGGCGGGGTGGCGGCGCTTGGGTTTGTGCTCTGCCCGCCGTTTATCGAGGTTACAATCGGGATTCATACCGTGCTGAGCATGACGTTTCTCGTCGTCGGCATCATCGTCTACATGATCCTGCATGAGCTGATTCACGGCGTATTCATGAAGGCGTTCTCCGGCCTGAAGCCGCGCTATGGCTTCACGGGGCTCTACGCCTACGCGGGCAGCGACGCGCTGTTTAAACGCACGCAGTATCTCATCATCGCGTTTGCGCCGGTCGTGATACTTGGGTTCGTGCTGGCGGTGCTGACCGTGGCATTTTACGAGACGGCGTTCTGGGATCTCTACATCATTCAGATCATCAATCTCTCCGGCGCGGCGGGGGACTTCTACGTCGGGTTTTTGATCGCCCGCTCCGGCAACGATGTGTTGGTGCGCGACACGGGCACGGACATGTCGTTCTATTCCTACAGGTCATAAACTCTTAGGTTTGGTTATCAGTCAAGAATCAAAGAGCGCACCCTTGCGGGTGCGCTCTTTTGTGTTACTTGCGTGATTTGCGTTTTGAAATCGCCCGCTGAAACACCTTGACGATCTCGACCATAGGGATGATCAGGAAGGCAAGCCCCAGTGCGATGCCGTACTCTAGAATGCTGATGTGCTCAAAGCTGAACGCCTGTCGCAGGAACGGCACATACAGCACTGCGAGCGTGAGCACGAGCGAGAGCCCCGCTGCACCCCAGAGATAGAGGTTGTGGCACTTCATCGAGAACACACTCTGCCGCTGGGAGCGCATGTTGAAGCTATGGAAGATCTCCGCCATGCTCAGCGTGAGGAATGCCATCGTCGTGCCGTCCGTGCTGTTGGCAATCGCCCAGACGCCGTTTTGAATTCGTTCACCGACGAAGAACGCCGCCATGGTGAGTATGGTCACAAAGAATCCCTGATACGCCACGTCAAACCCGACGCCGCCAGCGAAGATGCCGTCCTTGGGGTTACGCGGCGGGCGGCGCATGAGGTTGTGTTCGCAGGCCTCGGTGCCCAATGCGAGGGCGGGCAGGGAATCCGTGATCAGGTTGATCCAGAGCAAGTGTACGGGCTTGAGAATCACAAAGCCCAGCAGCGTCGCAAAGAAGATGCTCAGCACTTCGCTCATGTTGGAGGAGAGCAGGAACTGGATTGATTTGCGGATGTTGTCGTAGATCCTACGGCCTTCCTGCACGGCGCCCACGATGGTAGCGAAGTTGTCGTCTGCCAGCACCATGTCAGCGACATTCTTGGTTACGTCGGTTCCCGTGATGCCCATGCCGATGCCGATGTCCGCGCTCTTGATGCTCGGCGCATCGTTCACGCCGTCGCCCGTCATGGCGGTGATGAATCCGTTTTTGCGCCACGCGTTGACGATGCGCACCTTGTGCTCCGGCTGCACGCGCGCATAGACGCTGTAGTTGCCTACCGTCTTTTCAAACGTCGCGTCGTCAATCTCGTCCAGCTGTGCGCCGGTAATCGCCTCGGAAGCGTCGGTGATAATGCCGAGCGTCATCGCGATGGCGGCTGCGGTGTCGCGGTGATCGCCCGTGATCATGATCGGACGAATGCCCGCGGAGCGGCACTGCGAAATCGCGCCGATGACCTCCGGACGCACGGGGTCGATCATGCCGACGAGGCCAAGGAAGGTGAGCCCGGTTTCCAGCGCGGCGGGGGAGTTGTCGGTGGGTTTTGTTTCGTGGATGCGCATGGCGCCGCAGAGCACGCGCAGGGCCTTGCCAGCCATTGCAGTGTTCGTCGCGAGAATCTCCGCGTGCACGTCCGCCGTGAGCGGGTGCGCCTTACCGTCTTTCCAATAGAATGTGCATTTTTTGAGCACCTCGTCCGGCGCGCCCTTGGTATACTGCACAAAGCCGTCCGGCACACGGTGCACGGTGGACATCATCTTGCGGATGCTGTCAAACGGTGCTTCGTCCACGCGCGGTTCCGCCTGTTTCATTGCGGGCTTGAGCAGCTCTTTTGTGACCGCGAAGTTGACCAGCGCGCACTCGGTCGGCTCGCCAACCGCATTGTTGTTTTCGTCGAGCTCTGCGTCACTGCAAAGCGCCATGGCTTTGGAGAGTAGCAGAACATCGTCCGCGTAATCCTCCACGACAGTCATCTTGTTCTGCGTGAGTGTGCCGGTCTTGTCCGAGCAGATGATCTGCGCGCAGCCGAGCGTCTCCACCGCGGTGAGCCTGCGGATGATGGCGTTCTTTTTGCTCAAGTTGGTCACGCCGATGGAAAGCACGATGGTGACCACGGCGGCAAGTCCTTCCGGAATGGCGGCAACCGCGAGGGAGACGGCAATCAGGAACGAATCGAGGATGTACCGCTCTCCTGTGCCGTGGAAGCGCAGGATGTTCACGCCGAAGATCACCACGCAGATGCCGAGCACGAGCCAAGTGAGAATCCTGGAAAGCTGAGAGAGCTTGATCTGCAACGGGGTTTGCCCTTCTTCGGCTTTGGAGAGCGCGTCGGCAATCTTACCCATCTCGGTTTGCATGCCGGTTGCGGTGACGACCGCTTTGCCGCGCCCGTAGACCACGATGCTGCCCATGTATACCATGTTCTTGCGGTCTCCCAGCGGGATATCCTTCGCGCCGGCTAGCGAGAGCGCATCGATCGACTTGCTCACGGGTACGCTTTCGCCGGTGAGCGCCGCTTCCTCAATCTGCAAACTCGCGCTCTCAAGAATGCGCCCGTCTGCGGGAATCGCGTCGCCCGCCTCGAGCAGGATCACATCGCCTACGACGAGTTCTTCTGTCTTGACGCGTAAAATCTGCCCGTCGCGCAGCACGCGGCAGGTGGCAGCCGCCATCTTTTGAAGGGCCTCAATCGCTTTTTCCGCCTTGCTTTCCTGCACCACGCCCAATACCGCGTTGATGATGACGACGGTGAGGATGATGATCACATCCGCAAAGCTCTCGCCCTCGATGAAAGCAGTGATACCGGAGACCAGAGCGGCAGCCAGCAGGATGAGAATCATGGGGTCTTTCATCTGCTGAAGAAAGCGGACGATGAGCGGCGTTTTCTTACCCTCCGCCAGTTTGTTTGGTCCGTTGTCACAGAGCCGCTTTTGCGCCTCCGCGCCGGAGAGCCCGTTTTCCGTGGATGAAACGGAGCTCAGCGCAGACGGAACATCGATGAGATATTGCTGCATGATTGATTTGTCCTTTCGAATTTCTTTACGGGATCAATGACCCGCAGCTTTCCTTTGCCGAAAAAAGAAAAAGACCATGTACGGCAAACAAGCTGTCGTACATGAGTCTCGCTATTTCATCCAAGCCAGACGCATTCCGTGCGCCGTGCTACCATGTTGACTTGGAACGCGACTCGTTTCGCGCCAACTACTCCCTCACGCAACCCTATTATAACAAATCGAGGTTGCAATGCAAAGATGGTTCATGATGCGTTTTTTGTTCAAAAATGAAAAATCGAGGTTGCAATGCAAAGATGGTTAACGATGCGTTTTTGTTCAAAAATGAAAAATCGAGTTTACAATGCAAAGAAAATCTCCTGTACGTTTTTTGTTTAAAGATGAAAAAACGAGTATGCAATGCAAAGATAATTTCCTATATGTTTTTTGTATAAAGATGAAAAAACGATGCACAGGCAACAGCGCTATGGTATACTGACTGTTAATTCCTGCGGGCGTTGTGTCGGGATAGACAAGCCACGAAGGAAAAAATCATGCGGGGGATGGCATATGGAGAAACAGTCGAAGCGGGTCTTCAACGTAGGCACGCGCTCCTTCATTGCGGCACTCATCATTCTCTTTCTCCTGATGGCGCTGACCTATGCGCTGACCTTGATTTTGCCCGCGGGCGAATATCAGCGCGTGATGACGGACGGAAAAGAGTCCATCGTCGCGGGGACGTATCAGAGCGTATCCAGTGGGCTGTCATTCTGGAAATGGCTGCTCTCTCCGATTCTCGCGCTTGGGGCTAGCGGCTCCGGCACGGTGATTGCGATCATCGCGTTCCTGCTCGTCATCGGCGGTGCGTTTAACGCCATGGACGAATGCGGCGTGCTTTCCTATATGTTTAACCGCGTCTATCGCATGTTTGAGCATCAAAAATATCGCCTGCTGCTATTGGTCTCGCTGTTCTTCATGGGTCTTGGCGCGTTTGTCGGCTCGTTTGAAGAATGCGTGCCGTTGGTGCCGATTGCGGTCGCGCTTGCCTATTCGCTGGGTTGGGATGCGCTGGTGGGGCTTGGCATGAGCCTGCTTGCGGTGGGTTTTGGCTTTAGCACCGGCGTCGTCAACCCATTTACGGTCGGCGTTGCACAGGAGCTGGTGGGGCTGCCGATGTTCTCCGGTATCTGGATGCGGCTGATCACGTTTGTGCTCATCTATGGGCTACTGATCGCGTTTCTGATTCCGTATGCAAAGAAGATCGAGCGCGACCCCAAGCGCAGCATGATCTATGATCCCGCGATGGCGGAGCGCTGGGCGTTGCTTCGCGTCGATTATGTCGAGGACAAGAAAAAAGACCATGCTCTGATTTGGTTTGCCGCCGTGCTTGGCGCAGGCATCGTTTTGATTCTCTGCTCCAGCGTCGTGCCGTTTTTACAGGATATCATCATGCCGCTCATCGCGCTGATCTTCCTCATCGCCGGTACGGTTTCCTCGCTGGTTTCGGGCATGACGCTCGGCGCATATCTCAAGTCGTTCGGCAAGGGTATGCTCAACATCCTGCCTGCCGTACTGCTGATTTTGATGGCGAACTCGATTCGCTATACCATGACAGAGTCGAAGATCCTCGATACGATTCTCTATCAAACCGTGCAGCTCACGCAAAACGCATCCAGCGGCGTGGTGGTGCTGATGATCTATGCGCTTGCGCTGGTGCTGGAGCTGTTTATCTCCAGCGGCTCGGCAAAGGCGTTTCTGCTGATGCCACTGATTGCGCCAATTGCGGATCTTTCCGGTATCTCGCGGCAGATTGCGGTGCTGGCGTACGCCTTTGGAGACGGGTTTTCCAATGTGTTTTATCCGACCAATCCGGTGCTGCTCATCTCGCTTGGCATCGTCGGCATCGGCTACGGCAAGTGGTTTAAATGGAGTGCGAAGATTCAAATTGCGGTGCTGGCGCTGACCTGCGGGCTGCTGCTGTTTGCCAACGCAATCGGGTATAAATGAGTATTTCATTCGGGGTATTGGGGTAAGCAAATCGCAATCGTGCGACAGAAACATCTTTGGGATATCAGGGAGTAAAGGGGACATTCGTACACAATGATCCAACTCATGGCGGAGGAACTCGAACCGGCGGAGCTGCTGCCGGTAGGCACGCTGCTGCACCGGCGCTACGCGATCGACGGCGTGCTGGGGCGCGGCACATACGGCATCACTTATTTTGGCCACGATGAGAAGACGGGAACCCGCATCGTGCTCAAGGAATATTTTCCATATGCGCTTGCGCTGCGCGCAGAGCAGGGGCATGCACTCACGCCGAAAAACAAGGCCTGCGGGGCGCTGTTTTTCCTCGGCAGCGAGATGTTTTATCGCCAGCATCTGGCGCTGACGGATGCAAAGGGCAGCGAAAACATTGTAACCGTCTACACCGCGTTTTTTGAAAACGGCACATCTTATGCGATCATGGAGCGGCTCAACGGCGTGACACTGGAGCGCTATTTGCAGCTTCGTCGTCGCAAGCTCTTTCCCGACGAGGCGATGTATATCGCGGCTTCGCTTGCGGATGCGCTTCTGGTCGTGCACAGCCTCAACTCGCTGCACTACGACATCAATGCGCGCTCGATCTTCCTCTGTACGGACGGAACGGTAAAGCTCGTCGATTTCGGCGCGGCTAAAGCGGGACTGCGCGCGCGACAGGAGGTGGACGACACCGAGCCGTGGATCGACATCGCCGCCATCGGTAAAACGATCTACGAGGCGATGACCGGGCTTGCGGTGTTCGGGGACAGCATCCAGCCGCACGCGAATGTTCCGCCGCAGTTTTTTGAGTTTTTGTGGCAGGCGACCGACACGGCAGGCTATCGCCGCATCGCAAATGTGTTTGACTATCGTCACGCGCTGGCCTGCGTCGAGATCAGCGCCATCTGCCCGGATGTGACGGAGGAAGATGTGGCGAGCGCGGTTCCGCAGATCAATCATAATAAGCCGCGCCACCGCCCGCAGGTTTCTGCCGCGAAAGAGCAGCCGCAGGAAGCGGGGCAGAAGCGCACGATTCTGGAGCGCGCACTGGACGCGATGGAAGGCGCGGTGACGACAGACAAAGAGCCAAGCGTAGAGGATGCGCAGAAAGAACAGCGCATCAAGAAACGGGTTTGGATGATCTACGGCGGTGTGGTCGTTGCGGCATTGATCTTGGCGTTACTCCTGCGCGGCTTGATTCACTAAAAAACTTAGAGCAATAAAATCCCGCCTTCCGGCGGGATTTTTGATTGTGAAGCAGGTTTCTGCTATGCGGTCTGCACTTTCTTCTGTCCTAATTTTCCGAAGAACTTGAACGTCAGCGGCCAGAGTGCGCCACCGACGAGCACCATCAGGAAATAGCGAACCGCGTTGCCAGCGTTGTGTCCGCCGAAAAGCGCGAGCAGCGGAGATTTTGTCAGCGTCTGCACGGCGATGACGATTCCAAGCCCTATAACAAGCTTGATGAGCTGCGCCCACCAGACAGCTTTGACGGAGAAGTTGATGTATTTTCTCTCCAGCCAGATCACCATTGCAAAGCCGAACGCACCGCCGACCATCTTATAGCCGGACTCGTTGCAATCCAGCGAAAACTCCGCAATCGCGTTTGCGGGCATCGGCACCAGCTCGATATACAAAAGCAGCGCTACGCCGACGGCGAGCAGAACGCCGATGAGCGGCGCAAACCACTTCGCGTTGTCCCACGCGCGGTTTAGGATTGGATACGCCACCGCAACCAGCAGAAGCGCAACTCCAATGGAAACCAGCACATCCGCGGGGGTATGCACGCCAAGATACATCCTAGAAAACGCGACAAGTACCATCAGCGCGATGCAGACGATGCGTACCCACAATTCTTTGCGCGACCATGTGATGCCGAGGAACATACCCGCCGAGTTTTGCGTGTGTCCGCTGGGGAAGGAGTATCCTGTCGCTTCCGCGCGGGCGCTCTCCACGATGGAAAAATCTTTGTCGAGTACCCAGGGACGCGGCACGAGGAAGAGGAGCTTGAGGAAGGTGTTGATGATGTTGCCTAGAAAGCTCACATACAGCAACAGATAGCCAGTCTTTTTATCGAGGCACCAGTAGAACCCCAGCGCGATGACCATGAAGATGGTCTCCTCGCCAAAGAACGTAAAAAACTGAAACACTGCGTCGAAAAACGGCGTGCGGATGGCTTCGAGCAAGCGTAAAAACTCCATGCTGGTCCCTCCATATTATTATTTTTATTGAGAACATCATACACGATTCAAGCGTATTCGAGAAGATGAAAATAAAGAGCAATCTAGAACATTTGACCAGATAGAACAAAAAAGCGCCCGTCAGCGGAGCGCCTGAAAGAAACCGGATAACAGCGACTTACACTCATCTTCCAATATGCCACCCCATGTTTCCACGCTGTGCAAAAAGCACTTGTCGGTGAGATCCATTTTCGAGCCGCAGCAACCGGCGACTTCGTCAAACGCGCCGAAGACCAGCCTGCCAAGCTTTGCGTTGACGCACGCCCCCGCGCACATTGCGCAGGGTTCGAGTGTGACAAAGAGCGTGCAGTCATTCAATCGATTGCCGCGCTTTGCCATGCCTTCACTGAGGCAGATCAGCTCTGCGTGCCGGGTTGCGTCGTGGTCGCGCTCCACGCGGTTGTGCGCGCGGGAGACGATTTCACCACCACAGACCAGCACCGCGCCGACGGGCACTTCGCCCGCGTCAAAGGCCAGCTGCGCTTCTTCCAGCGCAATGCGCATATACCGTTCGAACTCTTGTGTTTCGTTCATAAGCGTCCCAGCTTTTCATCGGTATCAAAGTCGTCATACTGCACACGCTGAAGGCAGAGCCCGTGCGGCGGGGCGGTTGCGCCGGCGTCGTCCCGCAATCCGCTGTTGAGCGCGCGGGCAATCGCATCTTCCGGCAGCTTGCCACCGCCGATTTCGAGCATGGTACCCACAAGGATGCGCACCATGTTATAGAGAAACCCGTTTGCGCCGGCATCATAGAAAAGAAAGTTGCCGTCCTGCGTCCATTGGCTTTTTGTTATCGTGCGAATCGTGTTTGTGACCTTGCAATCCGCGCTCATAAACGCCTTAAAATCATGCTCGCCGAGCGCATATTGCGCCGCGCGCTGCATGCGTGAAAAATCGATCTTTGTGTGCACGTGCAGCGCGGTTGTCCGCGCAAACACATCCCCGTGGAGGCCGGTCTGCACCGTGTAGCGATAGGTCTTGTTCTTCGCGGAAAAGCGTGAATGAAAATCTTCTGGCGCTTCCTCGCTGTAGAGCACGCGGATGTCGCGTGGCAGGCGCATATTCAGCGCGATGGCAAATTTATCCGCGGGCATGCGCGCGTTGGTGTCAAAATGCGCCACCTGCGCGCGGGCGTGAACGCCGCTGTCGGTTCTGCCCGATCCGTGGAACTGAATCTGCTCACCCGTGATGGCAAGCGCCGCCTCATTGAGCCGCTGCTGCACAGAGATGCCGTTGTCCTGCAATTGCCAGCCAACGTAGTTCGTTCCATCGTATGCGATGATCAGGCGGATGCGGCGGCTCATAACGGTAGGTTCTCCAGCAGGAGGATGCCCGCGAGAATAGCCGTAAGCAGCAGGGTAGCGATGAGGTCGCGCGCATGAAAATGCAGTTCGCGCATGCGGGTTCTGCCCTCGCCGCCGTGATAGCAGCGGCTCTCCATCGCCATGGCGAGCTCGTCCGCCCGGCGAAACGCGGAGACAAACAGCGGCACTAAAACAGGAATCATGCTCTTTGCCCGCTGGAAGATGTTGCCGCTCTCAAAATCCGCCCCGCGCGCCATCTGCGCCTTCTGGATGCGGTCGGTCTCCTCCATCAACGTGGGGATGAACCGGAGCGCGATGGTCATCATCATCGCAAGCTCGTGCGAGGGAAAGCGCAGCTTGCGTAGCGGCGCCATGAGCTTTTCCAGCCCGTCCGTCAGCGCGATGGGGGAGGTGGTCAACGTCAAAATCGACGTGCCGGAGACAAGCAAGATCAGGCGCAGGGTGAGGAAACCCGCCTGCTCCACCGCCTCCTGTGTGAGGCGAATAAACTTCCATTGAAACCAGACCGTCTCGCCCTGCGTGGCAAAGAGGTTGATGACGAACATGAACACCAACAGCCACTTCATCGGCTTAAGCGCAGAGAAAAAATAGGATGCGGGCACCTGCGCAAACAAGAAGATCGCTACGAGCAGCACGACGGGCAGTAGAAATACAGGTAGAGTTTTGACCACAAACACAATCGCGATATAGATCGCCATCAGGAAGATTTTCGTGCGCGGGTCGAGGCGGTGCACCACACTGTTGCCGGGCAGGTATTGACCAAGAGAGATGTTAGCGTTCATGTTTCCACCTCCCGATCAGATCCTGCGCGAGTTCGTCCATGCGGAAATAGTCGTGCTCCATCGCGATGCCGCGCGCGCGCAGTGCGCGAACGAGCTGCGTTGCCTGCGGTAGATTTAAGCCCATCTCCAGTAGCTCCGCGCTATGCGAGAATACAGTTTCCGGTGAGTCAACCAGAAAGAGCGAACCCTGATCGAGCACGGCGATGCGGTCAGCATACATGGCAACGTCGTCCATGGAGTGCGACACCATCACGATGCCCGTACCGAAATCGCGCCGGAGGGATTCGATTAAAGCAAGAATTTCGCGCCGCCCGCGCGGGTCAAGCCCCGCCATGGGTTCGTCCAGCACGAGATATTTCGGTCGCATCGCGAGGATTCCCGCAAGCGCCGCGCGGCGTTTTTCGCCGCCGGATAGCTCGAAAGGCGATTTTTCCGCAAACTCGGAGGGGTTGAGCCCCACGAGCTGCATTGCTTCGGAAACCCGCGTGGCGATCTCCGCCTCGTCCAAACCCATATTCTTGGGCCCAAAGGCGATGTCGCGTTCCACGGTCTCTTCAAAGAGCTGATATTCGGGGTATTGAAACACCATGCCGACCAGCGAACGAATCTTTTTTCGAATTTTTTTCTCGCGCGTGTCGAGGCCGTCTACCAGTACGCTTCCGGCGGTGGGCAGCAATAGCCCGTTGAGATGCTGAATCAGCGTGCTCTTGCCGGAGCCGGTGTGTCCGATGATGCCGAGGAACTCCCCGTCTTGTATGGTCAGCGAAATGTCCGAAAGCGCTGGATAGGCCAGCTGACTTCCGGGCAGGTAGGTGTGGCTGAGTTGTGTGATTTCGATTGGCATTTTGTATCCTTATCGGTCAATTGTTCTGAAACTTCAATTTAGGAACGGAGCACGCGGCTGAGCTCGTCTGCCAGCGCCTCGCTGGTCATCGCCTTGTGCGAAATCGGCAGCCCTGCGGCGAGTAGTTCGTCTCTGAGTTTGACGAACGCCGGTGCGTCCAGGCGGCTCTCTTCCAGCAGTGCGCGTTCGTTGAAGACTTCTCTTGGTGTGCCTTCCATCACGAGCCGCCCTTCGGAGAGGACGAACACACGATCCGCGCCCAGCGCTTCCTCCATAAACTGCGTGATCATCACCACGGTCATGCCGCGCTCGCGGTTGAGCTTTCTCACGGTGGAGAGCACCTCTTCGCGCCCGCGCGGGTCGAGCATCGCGGTGGCTTCGTCGAGCACCAGCACCTCCGGCTGCATGGCGAGTAGCCCTGCGATAGCAACGCGCTGCTTTTGTCCGCCGGAGAGCGCATGGCTCGCCTTTTCGGCGTAGGCACTCATCTCGACTTCCTTGAGGGCGGCATCCACACGCTCGCGGATCTCTGCCGGAGGCACGCCGAGGTTTTCCGGGCCAAAGCCCACATCCTCTTCCACGATGGTGGTGACGAGCTGGTTGTCCGGATTCTGAAACACCATGCCGACCCGGCGGCGAATCTCCAACAGATTCTTCTCGTCGCGCGTGTCCATTCCTTCGACGGTGACCGTCCCTTCGGCGGGCAGCAGCAGCGCGTTGAGCATCTTGCAGAGCGTGCTTTTACCGGAGCCGTTGTGGCCGACGATGGCGACCACCTCGCCTTTTTGAATGGAGAGGCTGATGCTTTTCAGCGCGACTTTTTCCGCGCCGACGTATTGAAACCCGACGTTGACGATTTCGATTTGCGCGTTCGGGGTCATTTCTCTTACTCCTGTCCTGCCGCACACTTGCGCGCTGTTGTGGTGAACACGCGCAATGTGATAAAATAATTTCCGAAAGACACAAAAACTGTGTGGTTTTCGGGTAAAAGGGCAATTCAGTATAGCAAATACAGCCGCATCTTACAAGGGTAGCGCCCTTTCCTGCGGCGGAGGCGACCAAGCGGTAAGGAGCGAAAAGGCATGAAAACACTCTTAAAAAACGCGCGCTGCATCGTCACCTGTGACGACAACGACTCGATCTTGCGCGGCGCGGATGTATTGATGCAGGATGGCGTGATCGCCGCCATCGGCAATCTTGGCGACGTTGCAGCGGAAGAAATCGTCGACGCAAGCCGCATGATCCTCTATCCGGGGCTGATCAACACGCACCATCACCTGTATCAATATTTCACGCGAAACCTGCGCCACGTACAAAATCTGGAGCTGTTTGACTGGCTCACCGCGCTCTACGACATCTGGGCGCATCTCAACGAGGATACGGTTCGCTTGAGCTCGCTTTGCGGCATGGGTGAACTGATGAAATACGGCTGCACGACTTGTTTTGACCATCACTACGTTTTTCCCAATGGCGCGGGAGATCTGCTCGCCGCGCAGTTTGAGGCGGCGGAGTCGCTCGGGATTCGTATGGTGAGTTCGCGCGGCAGCATGAGCCTGTCCAGAAAGGACGGGGGGTTGCCGCCGGATTCCGTCGTGCAGACCACGGACGAAATCCTGCGCGACAGTAGGGAGGCCATCGAGCGCTATCATGACGCGTCCGATTTTTCCATGCGGCAGGTGGTGCTGGCTCCCTGTTCGCCGTTTTCGGTCACGGCGGATTTGATGAAGGAAAGTGCAAAGCTTGCGCGCAGCTACGGCGTGCGGCTCCACACGCATCTTTGCGAAACCAAGGACGAAGAGCGCTATACCACGAGCACGCTTGGCATGCGCCCGGTTGCCTATATGCGGAGTTTGGACTTTTTCGGCAGCGACGTACATTATGCCCACGGAATCTATTTTAACGACGAGGAGCTACAGTTCCTCGCGGACACAGGAACGGGAGTTGCGCACTGCCCGTGTTCCAATATGAAGCTTAGCTCCGGCGTCGCGCGGATTCCCGATATGTTGCGCCTAGGCGTTCCGGTTGGTCTCGCGGTGGACGGCAGCGCGAGCAACGATGCCTCCAACCTGATGCAGGAGCTGCGCGCGGCATATCTCATGCATCGTCTGCACTCCGGTGCGGCAGCTCCGAGCGGATACGACCTACTGAAGATTGCAACGCGCGGCAGCGCACGTATCCTTGGCAGAAGTAAACTCGGGCAGATCGCCGTGGGATGCGCCGCGGATCTGTTCGCGATTCGCTACGACCGCCTTGAGATGGCTGGCGCGGAGCGCGACGAGGCAAATCTGTTTGGCACGGTGGGCTACAACCGTCCCGCGGACGCGGTCTGGGTTGGCGGAAATCTGACGGTCAAGGACGGCGAACTGGTGCGCATTGACGAGGATAGAACAGCTGCACAGGGCAGGGCGGAAATTGACCGCTTGCTCAAATCCGCGGCTGTATCATAAGGAGGATCCATTGGAAGATCTACAACCAAATGACCTGCAGAAGGCAGACTTGCGACGGGAAGACCTACTGCAACCAAAGAAACGATTCACGGTGCGCGATCTGGCGCAGGGTGCAATCATCGCGGCGGTCTACGCACTGCTGACGATTTTCCTGGCGCCAATCTCGTCGGGGCTGATTCAATGCCGCGTGTCAGAGGCGATGAGTGTTCTGCCGTATTTCACATTCGCCGCCGTGCCGGGGTTGTTCATCGGCTGTGTAATTGCGAATCTGCTGGTGGGCGCTACAATTTATGACGTAATCTTCGGAAGCCTCGCGACGCTGCTCGCTGCGTATATCACATATGCGATGCGCAAGCACGTCTCGAAGTATCTGGCTCCGCTGCCCTCGGTTGTGGTCAACGCGCTCGTCGTTGGTTGGCTGTTGACAAGCATTTATGGATTTGAAGTTTCCTATTGGGTTGCAGCGGGCTATGTTGCAATCGGTCAGGCGATCGCCTGCTTCGCGCTGGGGATTCCGCTGATGACGCTGCTGGAGCGCTTTCGCGGCAAACTCTTCGGGGAAGCGCGCTAAAACATACACACGATCTCAAGGAGAAAGCGGGAGTTTTACACCCGCTTTCTCTTTTTTATAGACACAAAATCTGTTTTAGTTGTGATTTGTATCATTTTGCAGGGAATCCTGCAATTAAATCGAGTAAAATCCTGATTATGAATTGTAAAGTGAATGAAAATCCTGCATTTTATTCGATTCCGGAGGATCGGTTGATTGACAGTGGCCGCGCCGGAAGGTATAATATCAGGTGGTAATCAATGGGTAACCCCGATTCCATACATATCTAAGGAGGCATCCACCAAATGGCAAAAACCATGACTATCGACGGTAATACCGCCGCGTCGCACGTAGCGTATGCATTTTCAGACGTTGCGGCGATTTACCCGATCACGCCGTCTTCCCCCATGGCGGAAGTAGCGGACGATTGGTCGGCAAACGGCAGAACCAACCTGTTCGGACAGCAGGTCCGCATCGCAGAAATGCAGAGCGAAGGCGGCGCCGCAGGTGCGGTGCACGGCTCCCTCAAGGCGGGCGCACTGACCACGACCTTCACCGCTTCTCAGGGCTTACTGCTCATGATCCCGAACATGTACAAGATCTCCGGTGAGCTTTTACCGTGCGTGTTCCATGTCAGCGCCCGCGCGCTGGCTGCGCACTCGCTCTCCATCTTCGGTGATCACTCCGACGTGATGAGCTGCCGCCAGACCGGTTTTGCCATGCTTGCCGCTGCCTCGGTGCAGGAAGTTATGGATATGGCGCTTGTCTCGCATCTCTCCACGATCAAGAGCAGCGTGCCGTTTATCCATTTCTTTGACGGATTCCGCACCTCTCACGAAGTTTCCAAAATTGAAACCATCGACTATGAAGATATGGGCAAACTGCTCGACACCGATGCAGTCAAGGCCTTCCGTGCCCGCGCGCTGAATCCGGATCACCCGCATCAGGGCGGCACGGCGCAAAACCCCGACATCTATTTCCAGGGCCGCGAGGCAGCCAACAAGTATTACGACGCGGTGCCCGGCATCGTGGAGCATTACATGGGCGAAGTCGCAAAGCTCACGGGGCGCAACTATAACCTCTTTGACTATGTCGGCGCACCCGATGCAGAGACCGTGCTTGTCGTCATGGGCAGCGGCGCGGATGTCTCCGAAGAGACCGTAGAATACCTCAACAACAACGGCGCGAAGCTTGGCCTTCTCAAGGTTCGCCTGTATCGCCCATTCGTCGCGGCAAAGTTCGTGGACGCGCTGCCCAAGAGCGTTAAGCGCCTTGCAGTGCTTGATCGCACGAAGGAGCCCGGCTCGCTCGGTGAACCGCTGTATCAGGATGTGCTTAACGCGCTGGTTGAAACCGGACATAAGGACATCGAAGTCGTCGGCGGACGCTACGGCCTCGGCAGCAAAGAATTCACGCCGTCCATGGTCGCCGCGGTTTACGAAAACGTTGAATCCAAGCAGCCCAAGAACCACTTCACCGTCGGCATCAACGACGATGTAACCAACAAATCGCTTACCGTCAGCCGTCAGGTGAACGCCTCGCCGGAAGGCACCATCGCGTGCAAATTCTTCGGCCTTGGCGCGGACGGTACGGTCGGCGCAAACAAAAACTCCATCAAGATCATCGGCGACCATACGTCGCTCTATGTGCAGGGTTACTTTGCATACGACTCCAAGAAGTCCGGCGGTCTGACCGTTTCGCACCTGCGCTTTGGCAAGAAGCCGATCCAGAGCCCGTATCTGATCGATCACGCGGACTTTGTCGCCTGCCACAACTCCAGCTACGTAACGCGTTACGCGGTTGCGGAAGGCATCAAAGAAGGCGGCGTGTTCCTGCTCAACAGCCCGTGGACGCTTGCCGAGATGGAGTGCGAACTGCCCGCTTCTCTCAAGCAGACCATCGCGAAAAAGAAGATTCGCTTCTACAACATCGACGCCATCAAGCTTGCGCGTGAAGTCGGCATGGGCGGACGCATCAACACCATCATGCAGAGCACATTCTTCAAGCTTGCCAACGTGATTCCCGTGGAAGAAGCCCTCGAATACATGAAGTCCGCGGCGAAGAAATCCTACGGCAAAAAGGGCGATGAAGTCGTCAAGCAGAACTGGGACGCGATCGACCTCGGCGCGACCGGCTTTGAAGAAGTCAAGTATCCTGCCTCCTGGGCAACCGCAACTGACGGCGCCGTGGCCGTGAAGACCACGGACGACCAGTACTTTGCGGATTTCATTGGGCCCGTGCTCGCGCAGGCGGGCGACAGCCTCCCCGTCTCCAAGTTCAGCCCGGACGGCACAGTTCCGACCGGCACCACCAAGTATGAAAAACGCGGTATCGCGGTTGACGTTCCCCGCTGGATCTCCGAGAGCTGCATCCAGTGCAACCAGTGCGCTCTGGCCTGCCCGCATGCGGTCATCCGCCCGGTTCTGGTTACCGCAGAAGAAAAGGCAGCTGCTCCCGCCGGATTTGAAACCAAGAAGGCGCAGGGTAAGGGGTTTGAAAACCTCGAGTTCCGCATTCAGATCAGCCCGTGGGATTGCACCGGCTGCGGCAACTGTATCGACGTTTGCCCGGCGAAGCCCAAAGCACTGGAATTTAGACCGCTGGCTGATGCCGTGGAAAAGGAAGAAGACAACTGGAACTACTTTGCCGCACTGCCGGAAAAAGAGCTCGAGCTCAACACCGCAACAGTCAAGGGCAGTCAGTTCAAAAAGCCGCTCTTCGAGTTCAGCGGCGCATGCGCAGGCTGTGGTGAGACGCCCTACATCAAGCTCATCACGCAGCTTTACGGTGATCGTATGGTCATCGCCAACGCGACGGGTTGCTCCTCCATCTATGGCGGCAGCGCGCCGACCTGCCCCTACACGACAAACGACAAGGGTCAGGGCCCCGCATGGTCGAACTCCCTTTTCGAAGATAACGCCGAATTCGGCTTTGGTATGGTGCTCGCCAACACGCAGCGCCGTAACCGCCTGATCGACATCGTCACCAAGCTCATCGCCGCGGAATACACGACCGATGAACTCCGCGCAGCAGCGCAGAACTGGCTCGACAAGAAGGACGACGGCGCTGCCTCCCGCGCGGCTGCCGATCAGCTCATTGCTCTGGCGCAGGACGGCCTGGATCTCTCCGGTACCGAATGGGAAGCCGAATGGCTCGCCAAAGGCAAGGTTTGCGAGTGTGAAGCCTGCCACCTCACCACGGAACTGCTCGAGAGCAAAGACCTGCTCACCAAGCAGTCCATCTGGGTCATCGGCGGCGACGGCTGGGCATATGACATCGGCTACGGCGGACTCGACCACGTGCTCGCCATGGACGAGGACATCAACGTGCTCGTGCTCGACACCGAGCTTTACTCCAACACGGGCGGCCAGTCCAGCAAATCGACACCGACTGGCTCCATCGCGAAATTCGCGGCGGCCGGCAAGCGCACCAAGAAAAAGGACCTCGGCCTGATGGCGATGAGCTACGGTTATGTCTATGTGGCGAAAGTCAGCATGGGCGCCAACCCCAACCAGCTCATGAAGGCCGTCAACGAAGCAGAAGCATACAAGGGACCGAGCCTGATCATCGCCTATTCGCCGTGCATCAACCACGGCATCAACATGGGCCACTCGCAGCTCGAGGCGAAGAAGGCGGTTGAGTCCGGCTACTGGCCGCTGTACCGCTACAACCCCGAACTCGCGGATCAGGGCAAGAACCCCTTCACGCTCGACAGCAAGGACGCAAACGGTAGCTTCAAGGAGTTCATCACCAGCGAAGTGCGTTATGCTTCCCTCAAGAAGACCTTCCCGGATGTGGCGGACGGACTCTTTGACCGCGCCGAGAAGGAAGCCATGGACAAGATCGAATACTACAAAAAGCTCAACGCAATGGAGTAAGCGATCCAACCACACCAACAATCAACAGCACGGGAGCCGCGGAGAAATCCGCGGCTCTCTTTTTGTTGAACTTGAAATCTATATTGATACTCCATATCCGAACGGTGCGTGTGAAAGTTGAAGCTTACTTGACGAAACGCACACGATTTTGTCACACAATTTTGAACGTAACTTGAAGGTCGTCTGGTACGATTCTCTTAACAATCAGAAAAGAGAAAACGAACATGGAACAGCTTGCCGCAGAACGAGTTTTCATATGGGGCGATTCGCTCGCAAAGGGCGTTTTTTGGAACGAATCGCGCAAACGCCACGCGTATTGCAAGACCACAGCGGTAGACATCGCGGCAAATCGACTCGGCATCGAGATCGTCAACCGTTCCAAGTTTGGCTGCACCGCGCCGCAGGGTATGGAGATGATGGAGCGGGACGTAACAGAGGGCATCGTCTGCGACACAGCGGTGATCGAGTTTGGCGGCAACGACTGCAATTTTGACTGGGCAGCGGTTTCTGAACATCCCGAAGCGCAGCATTTGCCCGTCACTTCGCCGGAAGTGTATCAGGAATCATTGCGTGAAATGGTGCGTCGTCTATTGGCAATCGGTATTCGACCTGTTTTGTTGACGCTGCCGCCGATCGACGCGGAACGGTATTTTCGCTTTCTGGTCGGAGACCGGCTCAACGCAAAGCACATCTTAAAGTGGCTGGGCGACGTACAACAGATCTACCGCTATCAAGAGATGTATTCGCTGCTGGTCGAAAAGGTTGCGCGCGAGTTTTCGATTCGCTTGATCGATCTGAGACAGAAGTGCCTGGAGAACCGTGGATTCGTCAAAGAGATGATCTGCGAGGACGGACTGCATCTCACGGAAGCGGGACAGCTCTTTATCGGGGATGCGATTGCCGATCTGGTCATTCAAGAGCATATCTAAGTCATATAAGCTTACAAACATAAAACAGGAGCCGCCGTATCATTCGGTGACTCCTGTTATTTTGATTTATATTCCGATTACGATTCGGCGATGATGCAGTCCACGTTCTGCGCCTTGAGTTCAAACGCAACCTCCTGCGGAAGCGGCGCGTCACAGACGAGCATGTCAATGTCGCTCAGATTCGCAAACGTAAACGGCAGGGAACGCCCGATTTTAGAGTTGTCCATCAGCATGACGACCTTTGCGGCCTTGGCAATCACCGCGCGCTTTAATAGGCTCTCGCTCTGGCTGCCGCTGGTGAATCCTGTGCGCAGCGAGAAGCCGGAGGGGGACATCAGCGCCAGATCGATATTGATGCTCGAGATAAACGCCTCTGCCTGTGTGCCGGAGCAGGAGAGCGTGTTTTCGCTGATCTGTCCGCCGGTGAGCAGTACGTCGCATGTGTGCCGCTGGGAGAGCTCGATGGCTATGTTCGCGCCGCTGGTGACGATGGTGTAGCGATCGTTCCCCATGTGGTTGGCGACGGTCATCAGCGTGCTGCCCGCGTCGAGATAGACCGCGTGGCCGGGGCGAATCAACGCCAATGCGGCTTTTGCAATCGCGATCTTTTGCCGCGTGTTTTCCCGCGCGCGCTTGCTGTAAACGCCTTCGATTTGGAGCGCGGCGGTCTGCATGGAGATGACCCCGCCGTGTACGCGGCGGATATAGCCCTGCTCCTCAAGCTGCTTGAGGTCGCGCCAGATGGTCATGGAAGAATAGCCCTCGTAGAGCGACTGCAATTCGGACACGCTGACTTCTCCGCGGGACTGAACATAGTCCCGAACCTTTGCAATTCGTTCATTCATCATGCAGATCACCCTCCATATAACACAATCATAACACGAATGTTAAGATGCAACAACAATTCTTTTGCTATTTAGAACAAATATAACATCCTGACTTACAAATTACACATCTTGTAAATAACAATCTCTATAATAAAAAAAGCCCCGCCGAAAGGCAGGGCATATGCGCACATATCAATCTATTGCTTGAGTCGTTCCAGCACTTCCGCCAATTTGGGCATGGCGGGGATTCCGCCGCGCCTTTCGACACAGAGAGAGGCGGTCGCGTTGCCAAATCTTGCGTAGTCCGCCGCGTCGTCAACGGTGACCTCCTTGAGTGTTTTGCCGGAGGTGAGGAAGCGGTAGAGGAAGCCGCCAAAGAAGGAGTCTCCCGCGCCGGTGGTGTCCACCGCTTTGGCGCGAAACCCGGGCACAAGCCTGCTCTCTTTGCCTACGCGAATATATGCGCCCTCGGAGCCAAGCGTGATGGCGACAATCTTCACACCTTGATCCTGTAGCACGTCGGCAGCTTTTGCGGGATCGGTTTCGCCCGTGAGCAGCGGCAGCTCCTCGTCGGAAACCTTCATGATGTCCGCGGTGACGATCAACGAGCGCATGAAGCGGATCGCCTCGTCCTTGCCGCTCCAGAGCGATGCACGATAGTTTGGATCGTAGGAGATCACTGCGCTTGCGGATTTGGCGATGTCGATTGCCTCATAGGTTGCCGAGCGCGCCGGCTCCTGCGTGAGCGAGAGCGAGCCCGTGTGAAATACTTTGGTGTGGGTGAGCAGCTCGCGGTCGAGCTCGTCAGCGCGAAGCTGCGTGTCCGCGCCGGGCTTACGCGCAAAGGAAAACTCACGTTCTCCGCTTGGCTTGAGCGCGACGAACGCCAATGTCGTAAATACATCCTCTGCTTCAATCAGCGCGTGCATGTCTACGCCCGCGTCCAGCATCGCCTGCTTGAGAAACGCGCCGTGCATATCTTTGCCAACTTTGCCGATGAAGGCTGTTTTTGCTCCGCACTGGGACGCCGCGCAGAGCAGATTGGTCACCGCGCCGCCGGGATTTTGCTCAAAGAGGCGCTGACCTGCGGGGGAAATGCCGCTCTCTGTAAAATCGATCAGCAGTTCGCCGAGAGACACGATATCGTACATGAGGAATCTCCTTAAAAGTATTAACAACTTAATTTTAGCATAGTATATGACGCAAAGCGATGAAAAAAGAATGTGCGGCTCGTCAATATTCGTCCGCGCAATAGCAAATCTCCTGCGAAAACGCATCCTGAAACGGCAGATATCCGCAGAGAAACTGCATGAGCCGTCCGGCTGAGAGCGTGTCCGTTGTGGGCGCATCCGCCCGATTGCCTGCGCCGTCAAACACGCCGTTGTTCCAGGGCATCATGCCGTCGAATACTTGCAACCGGAATGCATCGGGCTTTCCGCAGAGTGCGCGCAACAGGCGGGGGACGTCGACGGGAATCATCACGCCCCACGGCTGGAGGTTACCCTTGATCGGCACATCCGGCGGGAGCTTCACGACGCTGCCCTTTGGAAGACGTGCGATCATCTCGTGATATGCCGTCTGCGAGGTGGCGAGCGCTTCTTCGCAGTAGAGCGAACCGTCGTCCTCTTCTGAAGCGAACAGGTAGCCGTCGATTATACCGCCCGTCTGGTGCAGTATAAAACGTGTTCCGTCGCAGGTCAGGTCGTGGAAGCGTTTCTCCATATCGCCCAACGAGCGAATCACACAGCCGCTGTAGTGCGCGGTCGCCTGCTCATATACTCGAAGCAGCGCGCTTGCGTCCGGCAGCGCGTCCCAAGCGACAGGGAAACCCGGCTCGCTTTCACATGTGTGTAACAGCGCGTCGTAGCAAGGGAATTCGCCAACCGCGCGATAGATCGAAAAATGTGACGGCTTGTGGAATGCAAGCGGGATATTGCGCTGTCTGCATTCTTCAAATAACGCAGAGAGCACGCGCTTCATCAGTCCTTGCCCCTCATAGCCCGGCAGCGTCGCCACACCGGAGATCATCATGGCGGGGAAGATGACGCCGCGCACGCGAAGCTGCATCACGAAGCCGTGGAGGATGCTGATGATGCGTCCGTCTTCCTCCGCGCAAAACGAAGTCTCCGGCGCGAACCGCTCGGCAAAAAACCAGTCAATAAAGGAAAGGGAGTCGTGAAAACGCAACTCCCAAATTTCCCTTGCCTGCTGTTTGTCCGCTGCGGTGAGCGGTCGAATCGTAAGCATATTATTTAGATGATGAACTTTTCGTTCTTTTCGGGGATGGCGGCTAGCTCCGTGCGCTTTTCATCATAGCCTTGCTTGCCGAGCAGCGCATAGGTCGCCTTCTTGCCTTCTTCCACGCCGGGCTGGTCAAAGGCGTTGATGTTGAGTAGCTCGCCCGCAAACGCCGTCGCCATCTCGAAGAGGAACAGTAGCTGTCCCACCGTAAACGCGTTGACTTCCGGCAGCACGATGGTGTGGTTGAGGTGTCCGCTCTTGCTCACGGCGTATTCCGTCGCCTTTAGTTCGGCGGCGATGAGTTCGTTTTGTGTGTGCCCGCAGAGGAAGGAGACGTCCGGCACGTCAAAATATCCGTCGCTGATCATGGTTTCGCAGCGGTATTTGTCTACCGCGAGGAACGTCAGCACCTTGTCAAACGGGCCTTCCGTATAGAGCTGCACCTGAGAGTGCTGATCCGTCACGCCGAGGCTCTTGACCGGGGTCTGACCCGCGTTGACCACGGCGCCGTCCCAGTCAGTCTTTTTGCCGAGGGATTCCGCCCAAAGCTGGGAATACCAGTCCGCCATATAGCGCAGCGAATCCGCATACGGCATCATGACGCTGATGTTGCAGCCGCGCTTCATGCTGGCAACCTGCAGGGTGGCGAGCATGTAGGCGGGGTTTTTCCAAACGTCGCGCTGGCTGTCGCAAATCGCGTCCATAAACGCCGCACCAGCGAGCAGCTCGCGAATGTCGATGCCGCAGACGGCAGCGGCAAGCAGGCCGACGGGGCAAAGCTCGGAGAATCGTCCGCCGACGCCTTCGGGGATGAAATACGTCTTGAGATTTTCCGCCTTGGCGATCTTGATCAGGTTGCCCTTGCTCTCGTCGGTGGTGGCGATCAGGTGCGTGCTGATATCCGCGCCGAGCTTTTCGTGCAGCAGCGAGGCAATGATCAACAGCTGGCTCATGGTTTCGGACGTGCCGCCGGATTTGCTGATCACGTTGAAACAGGTTTTCTCGACGTCCACAACGTCCAATAGAGCAGCCATGCGCTCCGGATCGATGTTGTCTTCGATAAACAGGCGCGGGCCGTTGCGCTTGTCGCGCGGTAGGTCGTTGTAATGCAGGTGGTTGAGCGCCTGCTGCACCGCGATGGGACCCAGCGCGCTGCCGCCGATGCCGAGCACGACAAAGTCGTCAAACTGCTCACGGATTTTCGCCGCGTCATCCAGAATGGTCTTGACGATCTCATCCTGATTGTAGGGCAGCTCACGCCAGCGCATGATCGGGCGCTTGGCGCGCATGCTCACGACGCTTGCGTCCAGCAGGGCTTGCATGCCCTCAAGTTCGCGCCTGTAGATGCCGCGGTTGCCAAGCTGATCGGACATCATGTTGTTAAAATCCAGCTTGACGCGCATGGATTGACGCCAGGATTCGTCCAGATACCGTTCGTTCATCGATGTTTCCTCCCGTTGGTTCAGATGATTGTTATCGTAAACCAGTGATTACTAAAATTTGGTCATACGTTTTTTGTCAACGTATATTATCATATATTTTCCTCCGCGAAAAGCGCGCAAGTGTGAACATTTTTTTAGCGAGTAGGATTGCCGAAGCAGGAACGGCTGACGATGTTTTGCACGCGGGATAGGCTTTCATACAACATCGGTATTTCGGCGTACATATCGCTGTACACTTCGATGAAAGCGGGGCCGCAGTAACCCTTTTCGCCGAGCAGGTTGAGCATGCCTACAAAGTCATATTCGCCAAAGCCCGGCATGTCATAGCGCACCCCGCCGGAAGGCAGGCGTGTCGCATCGCAGAGATGCACGTTGACGATTTGCTCGCCCACCGCGCGGATGTAATCTATCGGGTCAAAGCCGCTGCGTAAGGCTTGCTTGACGTCCAGCGTGTGCTTGATTGTTCCGCCTGTCATCGTCTGCAGGCGCGCGCCAAACTCCGGCTCGTTGAATACGCACCAGCTGACGTTTTCGAGCGTGAGTTGGATGCCGTATTTTGCCGCACGATCGGCGAGATCGACGAAAATCGGCGCAATGCGCGCAAGCTCGATGTTCTTGACGCCGCCAAAGAGCCGTGCGGGGCCGTGCATGACATAATAACGCGCGCCGAGACGTTTTCCAGCGGAGAGTACCCGCTCATAGATCGTTAGCGCGTCCGCCCGCTGGCGCGGATGGATGGAAAACAGCTGGGGTTCAAATTGCATGCTCATGGGATGCACGCTGAACACCTTGACGTTTGCCGCGCTCAGGCGCTCCGCCAGCAGTTCCACAAACGGCGGCTCATACTCGCAAAACGTGTTGAGGAACACTTCGCAGACAGGCACACCGTGCGCACCGATGTCCGGAATGGCGTCCTCAATCTGCATTTTTTGAAAGTAACTTGCCGTCGAAAGCCCGATTTCCATTTGCGTAAACCTCACTCGGTATTGTACCATGCGGCGCGGCTTTATGCCAGAAAAACAGATGCGATCAAACGGTTTGGGTGTAGATTACGGCGCATTCCAATGATATAATCGCACCATGGCAAAACTTGAAAAAACGAAGAACAACAACGCTGGATTTCCGGCAATTCTCGCGCGCTTCATCACGGCGGCGATGCTGATTTTTTTGGGGCTGAGCTGGCCGCGGCTGCTGGCAGGGAAGAGCGCATGGATCGAGAGGGTCTACAGCGAGGGGATTTATCAACCGATCCGCCGCGCAATTTCGGCGGTGACCAGCCTTGTACCGTTCTCGATTGCGGAATTTCTGCTCTATTCTCTCGTCGTCGGCGTTGCTGCGCTGATCATCATACGGTTCATGCAGCTCATCTTGCGGAAGATCAGGTTCTCCCGCTTGCTTGGTTCTGTTGCGTCGATTTTGTTGGTTGCCGGAATCGTGCTCAACCTCTTTTATCTCACCTGGGGATTCAACTATTTTCGGGAGCCTCTTGCGCAACGGATGGAGCTATCTGTCTCCGCGCGCTCTGTGGAGGAGCTGGAAGCGTTTGTGCTAGAGACGGCTGCCGAGGCGTGCGCCTTGCGCGAGACATTGCCTGAAGATGGGAACGATGTATTTTTGCCCAAAGAGAGCAAGGGAGAACTGTTTCTGAAATTGTCGGACGCTTTTGCGATGCTGCACGATGAACTTCCAGTCATCCCTTCTGACCCGACCCGCGCCAAACAAATTTTCTGGTCGACGGGGCTTTCGTGGCAGGGCATCTCCGGCATTTACATCGGACTCACCGCCGAGCCAAACGTCAACGCAGATCAGCCACCGCTGCTGCTGTATCAGGCCGCCGCGCACGAGATGGCACACCAGACCGGCATCGCCAGCGAGAACGAAGCGGAGCTGGTCGGTTATCTTACCTGCATGCATTCGAGCGATCCGGTGATCCGCTACAGCGGCCTTGTCTATGCGCTGATCGTCGCGGGCAACGCGCTCTTTGACGCGGACAGCGCGCGCTATCTTGCGGCAACGGACACGTATGGAGACGCGATTTGGCGCGATTTCTCGGCATATAACGCCTATTGGAAGTCGTTCTCGGGCGAAATCCGCGAAAATGCAGATCGGCGCAACGATGCATATCTCAAGCACAATTCGCAGCCCAGCGGCATCAAGAGCTATGGCGAGGCGGTCGATCTGCTGCTGGCGTATGAAGCGAAGTATGGCGTTTCCTAACGCGCGGTTTGTCATGATTGACAATATCGATCGTATTTCTCTGTGCATCCAAACAAAAAATTAGAAAGCATAAATATATTTCATATTTTTGCCCGTTTTGGGTTTACAAACCGTGTTTCTTGCTGTATGCTGATAAGGAAATAGGGCATTTCTATCTATAATATTTTTAGGAGTGAAATACATGATCGACCTGACGAAAAACCGCGAAGGCCTTCAGCACAGCATCGATAGAGCGCGTGAGAAGGGCATTATCATCCCGAAGTTCTCTCAAATGCGCAATCCGGACCTGATTCCGGACAGCATCAAAGAGAAGCTGACCCATGTCGGCCTCTGGGACATCAACCCGTTAAACCTCTTCCGCATCAGCTGGCGCAACGAGCCAAAGGAATCCGGCGGAACGTTTGGCGACGTGAATTTTATCGAGATTCCGTCTGCGCTCTCCGGCGTCAAGGCGCGCATCATCATCCTCACCGGCAAATGGTTCCCCACGGGCTGCCATAAGGTTGGCGCATCGTTCGGTTGCCTCGTGCCGCGTCTCGTGACGGGTCAATTTGACCCCACCTATCACAAGGCAGTTTGGCCGAGCACCGGTAACTATTGCCGCGGCGGCGCGTATAACTCCGCTTTGCTTGCTTGCGATTCCGTCGCGATTCTCCCCGCCGAGATGAGCAAAGAGCGCTTTGAGTGGCTCAAGACCGTCGCCGGCGAAATCATCGCGACTCCCGGCTGCGAGAGCAACGTCAAAGAGATCTTCGACAAGACCTGGGAACTCAAGGCAACCCGTAAGGACGTCATGATCTTCAACCAGTTTGAAGAGATGGGCAACTGCGTTTGGCATTATCAGGTCACCGGCAAAGCCATCGCGGATGCGTTTGAGTCCATCAAGGGCGAAGGCGACCGTTTTGCGGGCGCGGCCTTCACCAGCGGCAGCGCGGGCACCATGTCCGCGGGCGACTACCTGAAGGAAGTCTATCCCACAAGCAAGCTGGCTGTCGGCGAAGCACTCCAGTGCCCGACGCTGCTCAACAACGGCTTCGGCGGACACCGCATCGAAGGCATTGGCGACAAGCATGTCCCGTGGATTCACAATGTGAAGAACACCGACATGGTCATCGACATCGACGACGAAGACAGCCAGAAGCTGCTGCGCCTCTTCAACGATCCGGCAGGCCAGAAGTACCTCGTCGAAGAAGTCGGCGTTCCGGCGGACTTCATCCCGAAACTTTCGCTGCTTGGCATCTCCGGCATCGCGAACATGCTCTGCTGCATCAAGATGGCGAAGTACTACGAGCTGACCGAGCACGACGTGCTCGCAACCGTTGCAACCGACTCCGGCGTGATGTACGGCAGCCGCATCGAAGAGCTCGCGGAAGCGGACGGCGCATACAGCGTTGTCAAGGCAGCAGGTGACTATGCAGAGCATCTCCACGGCATCCGCAAGGACGTCATGGAAGAGCTCACCTACGAAGGCCGCAAGCGCATCCACAACCTCAAGTACTACACCTGGGTCGAGCAGCAGGGTAAAACCTACGAGGAGATCAATCAGCAGTGGTATGACGAGCACTACTGGACCGATATGCACGCGGAAGCAGACGCGATCGACGTGCTCATCGACGAGTTCAACGCCGCAACCGGCCTCGTCAAATAAGAACAGCCACCAACAAAACGACAAACGCAAAGCCCTGCCATTCGGCGGGGCTTTGTTTGATGTGAATACTACGTTGTTTATGAGTAAACCACAAGAGGAAAGTGGAAAGACGATTTTGTTCTATGTTATACTAATGATGAATCGATGATAATAAGGTAGTGGTGCAGAGAACATGACGAAGACGACGATAATCAGTTATGATCCTATCAAAAATTCGTATAGTACGGTTCTTGATTGGCTCGAAAAGCAGTGGGGCGTTGTATTTGGCATATTGCTCGCGTTACTCATGTTTACCACTTTTTATCATTTAGGAAGTGCTTATATCTATCCTTGGGACGAAGCCAGGCATGGAGTAAATGCTTATGAAATGCTTCAAAACAACGATTTCATCCGATCCACATATCAGTATACTACCGACTACTACAATCTTAAGACACCATTGAGTTACTGGGTCATCGCGCTGTCCTATCAAGTCCTCGGGTACAATGCCTTTGCACTCCGTTTTTATTCCGCCTTGTCCTATATTTTGACCGGCTTGCTGATCTCCCTTTCTCTGAAAAAACATCACGGCGCTGTCAGTAGCCTGAGTAGTCTGCTTTTTTTTACATTATCGATCGATTTGTTTTCGTTGCATATGGCGCGCTCCGGCGATGCAGACTCGATGTTTATCCTGTTTTACACAATCGCGACGCTGACCACAATACGATACATTGAGAACGAGAAACCAAGCAACTTGTATCTTGCCAGTTTTGCGTTTAGTGCGGCTTTTCTAACAAAAAGCTTCCATGCAGGATCTATAGTGATTTCAATGGCTATTATTCTGTTGATGAACAAGAAGCTTCGCAGTCTTTCAATCAAGACTTGGGTGTTTTCGCTATTGTGTGCAATTATGCCGATTGCGCTTTGGGCTGCGGCAAGGTACGCCGCAGACGGGGTTACCTTCTTTCAAAAGATGATAAACTATGATCTTTTGTCGCGGTCGACGCAGGCGATTGAGGGACATATCGGCTCATTTTTTCAATTTATTAAAGACTTGCGGCATTACTTAAGTGTCTGGGTGATGAGTATACTTGTGCTTGTCGGTTTGATCTCGTCAATCAGAACAAAGACAACTTTCACACCCCGCTTAATTTCTTATTTTGTTTGGGCGGTCATTCCGATTGTTTTATTTTCGTTTGTAAAGACGAAAATACTGTGGTACATTTACCCGGCATGCATTGCGCTCATCGTACTGGCAGCGGTGATGGTGGAAGTACTGAACAAGCAACAGAGACGAAGCATTCCGATCTTTCTTTTCACGGTGGCTGTCATAATTGCTACGATGATCGGCATCTCCGGCAACCTGAAAGCTGTTACCGGCGTTTTTTATGAAAGAGATATACAGATCTTCTTTCAACAAACGATCACCCGCGACGCGGACTATTCCGGCAGAACGTGTTATATTGATATCGGCGACTGGCATCAGGGTGATTTACTTCAGGCAGAGTTGTCTGGAGATCTTCATTGCGCGAACGGCGGAGTCGATGCTTTTCTTCTCGATGAGTCGGACGCAATGCTCTTAGTGACTGACTACGGTATATTTGAGGGTAATTCAATCGTCGAATTTGAAACTCTCGTCTCAGATGGGACCTTTTATTTGGTCGAAAAGTGATCTTTGAATGAGTAGAACTACTACTTTTCCTGTTTTATGATAAACATAAATACTACCCAAACAAAACCCCGCCATTTCATCCGGCGGGGTTTTTGCGTTGCTTTGTTTCTTGAACGGGTTGTTACGGCGCAGGTGTTGCGCTAACCGTAACGGGCGCAAAGGTGGTTTTGATCACGAGGGCAAAGTCCATTTCCGTTACGTCGATATCGGTATTGATCTCCGCGTAGATGGCGTTGGAACCCGTCTCCAGAACCGTGGTGCCAAGCGTGTTGTGAATCTTGCCGATGCCGCAGATTTTTCCGTCCGAGGTGGTGTAAACGATATTCACCTCGCCATCCAGCGGGAGGGGATAGGCGTTCACACAGATGCCGTCGAGAAATGTTCCGTTGGCGTATTCATACACCCGCAGCGCGCCAAACGAGAGATATTGCCAATAGTGGTCGCCGCCTTCGATGGCGCTGCCAAGTGCGTCTGTGGCAACTGGTGGTGCCGTGATCTCCGCGCTGAACGGATCAGGCAGGGGCGTCGGCGTGGCAGCGGGGGTAGGCGTACCCGCGAGCACGGGGGAGGCATCGTCGCAACCGGCAAGCGCGAAGAGCATCAGCACGACGAGCAGCAGCGCCAGAAAACTGCGATTCATGCGTGGTCTCCAACCGCGTCACGCAGGAGCTGCTGTTTGAGGTCATAGAGGCGATCCGAAAGGTCGACCTTGTAGGTGTGCGGCATCAGGAGGCGCTTGTACTCATCCCACATAGATGTCATCTCGCGCTTGGCGTAGTCGGCGATGTCGTGGATATCCGGGCAGGTGTAGACCTGCTTGCCCGCGATGAAGATGGGCAGCAAGAGCTCCCGCGCGGTGAAATTCGTCAGCGTCATGCGCTTATAGGTCTGAATCGGGTCGAAGATGCGCAGGGACTTCGTGTTGTCGATGGTCTCGTCCTCCAGCGATATGAGATCCGCCACCGCCATACCGCCCTTGTCATACAGACGAAATACTTTCTTGTAGCCGGGGTTTGTAACCTTGGCGGGGTTGTCGGATACTTTAATCTTCGGCACAAGCTCGCCGTTTACGATCTCACCGCTCATCTTATAAACGCCGCCAAGCGCGGGGTTGTTTTCGCTGGTGATCAGCCGTGTGCCGACGCCCCAGACGTTGATGCGCGCGCCCTGCGTCTTAAGGTCGCGGATGACATACTCGTCGAGGTCGCTGCTCGCGGCGATGATGGCGTTGGGGAACCCCGCTTCGTCCATCATGATGCGCGCCTTTTTGCTCAGGTATGCAAGGTCTCCGCTGTCGAGGCGGATGCCGACCGGCTCATGCCCGCTCTCGCGCAGCTCCTTGAATACCGTGATGGCGTTGGGCACGCCGCTGCGGAGGGTATCGAATGTATCCACCAACAGCAGGCAGCTATCGGGGAAGGTGCGCGCATAGGCGCGAAACGCGGAGACTTCGTCCGGAAAGCTCTGCACCCAGCTGTGCGCGTGTGTGCCGGAGACGGTGATGCCGAACATTTGCCCCGTGAGCACGTTGCTCGTGGCGTTGCAGCCGCCGATGATGGCGGCGCGCGCGCCGTAGATGGCCGCATCCGCGCCCTGCGCGCGGCGAAGGCCGAACTCCAGCACGCTGTCTCCCTGCGCGGCATAGCAGATCTGGCTTGCCTTGGTGGCAATCAGCGTCTGGTGGTTGACAAAGGTGAGGATCGCGGTCTCGATGAGCTGCGCCTCCATGATCGGCGCGCGAACGCGCACGAGCGGCTCATAGGGAAACACCACCGTGCCCTCCGCCATGGCGTAGAGGTCTCCGGTGAAGCGGAATGTTTTTAGATAGGTTAAAAACGACTCGTCAAAGAGGTTTAGGCTGCGAAGATACGCGATGTCCTCCTTAGCGAAGTGAATGTTGTTGATGTATTCGACCACGCTCTCGGTGCCCGCCATGACGGCGTAGACCACATCCTCTTTGGGACGGAAGAACAGGTCGAAGATGCCTTCGTTTTTCTGCATACCTTCCTTGTAGTAGCCATACATCATGGTGAGCTGGTACAGGTCGGTCAGCATGGTTAAGTTTCGCATGGGGGAAACCCTCCTTTGAATCGTCGGTTTGCCTAATTTCAAGGGTTGGAATTGTCAAACCGATTTTCTCTATTATAGCGCGATTGCGCACGAGAAAAAAGAACGGCGTGTTTTGTTTTTCGAAAGAAACTGTGTCGAGGCGACAAATCGGCATTTTCCGCGAAACGAGTGGGTTTCTGTTGGCGTTTGATCTGTGATTGAAAACGATCAAAAATGGGCTTAAAAATTTGATCAAAACGGATTGACAACAACCCTCCCGACGGCTATACTTACATGGTGCGCGGCAGTGCTGGAATTGGCAGACAGGCACGTTTGAGGGGCGTGTGCGCGAGCGTATGGGTTCAAGTCCCATCTGCCGCACCAAGAAAAAATAACCACCAACTTGGTGGTTATTTTTTATTGGTCTGAATTTGATAGGGACTTGAAGCCGCGGCCGCCGCGTTTCGCGGTGGATAACCTTTGGTACCTGCAGATCGCATATTATATTGAACACCTTCGGGTTGCACGCGGATAGCCGAGCGCTGGGATACTTCATCCCAGGAAGCGGTGTTTGATCTTGTCAATTTTCACCTCGTAAATACTTTTCCAATCTAAGTTCATTTAACATAAATTCGATCTTGCTATAAAGATAATGAAGTTTCAAGTCCTTACCTAGAAGTTGCCAATTTTCAACAATGATGCAGAAAAGGATGAGTGACGCAAGGTTTTGTTTTTCAAGCAGTGTGTGTACAGCGCGAGTGTTTTCGGAATAAAGAAGGCTTGTAGAAAAAGTCATGAGATCCTTTTTCCTTTTATATAAGATGGACAAGTGCCCAGCACGCGCATAAGAATACCTATCCTCTATTGTAAGAAAATACAAAAAGTCAAAATCCTTTTCGGGGTTATCATCTTTTGTAATTAGGAACGCATTTAAGACTTCACGAAAAATGGTTTTCCAGCGTGCGGTAAATACTCGGTTTGAGATATACAAAAAGAGTATAAGAACAAATAAACCAATAAGAACCCAGAGCCAAGTCATAAGGCACACCTCAAATCTTAATTTTCAATTTGCGGAAAGAGGAATTAATTGATATCACATGAATAGCATAGAAATTAGTGAACTGACAACAAATGGTTGTCTACTGTAACAATAATTAGAGCAAAGTCATAACCTGAACTTGAAATGACCGTATGGGACTTGAACCCATCAGTTACTAACAAGTACAATTCCATTTATACCAATCTTCTGTTATAATTGCAAAAACATGAATAAAAGGTATTTATATGAATTTCTTTGTCGTAGACGCATTCACCGACTACATCTTCGGCGGAAATCAAGCCGGGGTTGTGATTCTGCGCGAGGAGCAGGCGCTTCCTGATGATACTCTCATGCAGAGTATCGCGGCGGAACTCAAGCACTCCGAGACGGCGTTTGTGAAGCCAATCGACAAAGGTGTTTACCAACTGCGCTACTTTACGCCGGAAGGCGAAGTCGAGCTCTGCGGACACGCGACGGTCTCCGCGTTTACGGTTTTGCGAAACTCCGACGCGATTTCGTGCGGTGAGGTGACAGCCAGAACGCAGGCGGGAGAGTTGCGCGTTCTTGTCGAGCCGGACACAATCTGGCTACAGATGCCGCAGGGTGAGTTGGTTAGGTCGCTGACTCAAGAAGAATCATCGAGTGTTTATGCGGCATACGGTTTGGGTGAACCCGATCGGGCTACAGGAATTCAGCCGACTATTGTAAAAGTCGGACTTGCGGATATCATGCTTCCGGTCAACAGCAAACATACGCTGGATCACGCGATTCAGAACCGCGATGCGGTCATTCGGTTGTCGAGAGACGCAGGACTCGTCGGTGTACATATGTTCTTTTGCCCGCCGGAGGGGAATGTAACCGCCTATTGCAGAAATTTTGCGCCGTTGTTTGGCATCGAAGAAGAATCCGCGACGGGTACTTCCAACGCGTCTCTCACATTCTTTCTACATGCGAACCGGCTCATTGGAACCAACGTGATCAACACCTTTGTGCAGGGTGAGGCGATGGGGAAGCCGTCGACGATACTAAGCCGGATCGATGGCGATGGAACTATCTGGATCGGCGGAAACGCAGTGGTTTCGATTCAGGGAGAGTTGAAGTTATAGCGGATTTTTCCGCGCACAATACCCGAACAAACCAGCAGCGGAGGGGTGAGAGATGTTATTTGATCCATTTCCCACGCTCGAAACCGAGCGGCTGATGCTGCGCGAGATGACGCTTTCCGATCAGGACGATTTGTTTGCGATGCGAGCGGACCCGCGCATGCACGCTTACACGGATACAACGCCGGACGAGCGCGTAGAGCAGACGAGCGCATACATCGAGCACATGCGCAAGGGCGTGGCAGAGAACCGCTGGATACTCTGGGCGATTTCGCACAAAGAGACGAACCGCGTGATCGGCTCGGTCGGCATCTGGAACATCGACGAGGCGAAGCACACGGCGGAGCTGAGCTATGGCATCACGCCGGACTATCAAAGCAAAGGGTATATGGCGGAGGCGCTGACACGCGCGCTTACATTTGCGTTTCAGACCATGCGGCTTGCGGCATTGGAAGCGTATACCGAAGCGGACAACGTGCCATCGCGCAAACTGCTAGAAAGGCTTCATTTCGCCGAGGTGGATCGCGTGGATGACACGTCCGCCGACGGCAAGCGTGTGTATCACATGATCGTCTATCGGCTGGAACGTCCAGAATGACTTTTTAAAGCTTAACATAAGAAAATCGCCTTCAGAGCAAGTAACGGGAGAACAACATGTTTGAACTGCATCAGGTCACAGAAAGCTGCTATTATATCCAAAGCCCCGCAAAGATCGGGCTGATTAAGCTCGGTGGAAACGACGTTTGCCTCATCGACAGCGGAAACGACAAGGACGCAGGGCGAAAAATCCGCCAAATACTGGACGCGAACGGTTGGCGTTTGCGCGCAATCTACAACACGCACTCCAACGCGGATCACATCGGCGGGAACAAGTATCTGCAAACGCAGACGGGCTGTGATATCTTTGCGTATGGAGTCGAGCGGGACTTTACCGTACATCCCATTCTAGAGCCGTCGTTCCTCTATGGCGGGTTTCCGCCGCAAAGACTGCGGCATAAGTTTCTGATGGCGCAGGAGAGCGAGGCGGACGAGCTGACGCAGGAAGCGCTGCCGGAGGGATTGCAAATTCTTCCATTGCCGGGGCACTTTTTCGATATGGTTGGGTTCAAGAGCGCAGACGGCGCGGTCTATCTTGCGGACTGTCTTTCGAGCAAGGAGACGCTGGAGAAATATCAAATCACGTTTGTTTACGATGTGGCGGCCTATTTGCAGACGCTGGAGATGGTGAAGACGCTGGAAGGTAAAGTGTTCATCCCCGCGCATGCGGAGGCGACGGCGGATATTGCCCCGTTGGCGCAGCTCAACATCGACAAAGTGCACGAAATCGCGTATACGATTTTGAGCATCTGCGTCACCCCAACGGCGTTCGAGTCCATCTTGCAGCAGCTTTTTCGCGCGTTCGGGCTGGCGATGAACTTCGAGCAATACGTGCTCGTCGGCAGCACGGTTCGCTCCTATCTTGCTTGGCTCAACGACGCCGGGCGTGCGGAGTATTTCTTTGAGGATGGCCATATGCTATGGCGGGTAACAGTATAAAAAGAAGATAACGAACGTTCACACGTTGCGTGGTGTTGTATGAGAAAAATCGCTTTTATCGTGGTTTAAAGCAGATTGTAAAAAACCAATATCATCTTTTTCAACACTATGATATGATAATGTCACGGAACAGAAATGAATTTCATGGTACAGTGCTGTTGCAGACGCGAATTTGGCCCATGCCTGCAAGAGCGAATATGCCGCCTCAAGAGATTCGGGCGGTGTTGTATTATCAGTAAGAATCTGAATTTTGGGCCTGTGTTCTGCGTAAGCATGAAAGGAGCCGCTATGAAATCAAATAAGCGCATCATATGGATGGTAGTCGCCTTGGCTCTTGCCGTTTTTGCGACAGGCTGTAGTTTCAGCTTTAGCACGGCGAAAATTGAAGACGCAATCATGACCAACAGCATTGACGCGGAAGGCATGCCCGGAGAAGAAGTGGTTTTGTTTGCCGCAGACGCAGCGATGCTCTACACTTCCGCAAAACTCATGAATGCACCCGACAACACGCAAATTCGAATCGTCTGGACGTATGTTACCGGGAATGAAGCCATGGGCGAGATTACGATAGATAGCGGAGATATCTCAGACCGCTACATCTATTCAAATTATGAGCCGACTGGGCTTCTGCCCGCGGGCGATTATCAGGTAGAATACTTTATCGATGATAACAAAGAACCCGACGCAACCGTTAAGTTCGTCATTGTAGACGCCGTGGCAAAAGCGGAAATGACCGACGGTGCGTATCTGGAAGACACCCACATGACTTCCAACGTGGACGCATCCGGCATGCCTGTGGACTCAATCTCGACCGTGGCTACATCGGGCACGTGGTATGTCTCTTCCATTCTGCGCAACACGCAGGCGGATACGATGATCCACTATACATGGTTTGACACCAACGGCGATGTCGTCGATGCTTTTGACCTTGATCCTGCGGGAGCCACGGATGTCTACATCTTCGGTTCGTTTGTACTCGCCAGCGTTGCGCCGGAAGGACAATATCGCGTGGAGATCTATATCGACGACGCGACAGAACCTGCTGCAGCAGTAGACTTTCTCGCGAGTGATTCGGTGGTAGCCGGTGCAGCGGCGAATGTCGATTTCACGCTGTATTCGCAAGACGCGGGTGGGTATTCGTTCCAGTATCCAACCGATTGGACGCTTCAGGAGTTCCCGGATGACATGGCGGCATGGGTTTATCCCGATGCGTATTCGATCACGGGCGAAGACGACCTGAACACCGTATACGTCATCGCAAACAAGGGACTCGGTGAGGGTTATACCATCGACACTCTGCTGCAGGGCTGGGTGGATGAAACGAACGCGGAAGGCATCGAAAACTACGCATACATCGCGCAATCTGTCGACAACATTAACGGCAAGGATATTGCGAGCTTCTCCTATTCCTGGACGAGAGGCGATTATCAGCTCTACACGGTTGACGCGCTGCTGATCGACGGTTCGGACTTCTACGTGCTGTCGTTCACCGTGACGCAGGAAGCGTATGATGTGCTCTATCCGCTCTTCGAGCAGATGGCGCTTTCGTTCCAGATTCTATAAGCGTATAAGACCAATCTTAGCACCGCGGGTGGTTGGAAACAGCCTGATCCGCGGTGTCTTTTTGTGTACGCCAGTGTAAAAAATCGGTCATGAGGTTGGACAGCAACCGCAGAAATATGTTATGATCCTCTGTGAAACGAAAAAGAAGTGAGCATAAGAATGAACTCGACAGAAAAGAGCCAACAGGCAAAACAGTACTTCGAAGAAGGCTACAATTGTGCGCAGGCGGTTCTGCTTGCGTTTTGTGAAGAAACAGGACTCTCTCGAGAGCAGGCGGCGCGCCTTGCCTCCACGTTTGGCGGCGGCATGGGTCGCATGCGTGAGGTTTGCGGCGCAGTGAGCGCGATGTTTATGATTGAAGGCCTCGTAAGAGGCTACAGCGACCCGAAAGCGAAGGAAGAGAAGAGCGAAGCCTACGCGCGTGTTCGTGCGCTGGCGGATCGCTTTCGTGAAGAGAACCAGTCTATCATCTGCCGGGATCTAATCATCGACACCCAGACCACGCCGGGCGGAGAACCGGAGGAGCGAACAAAGGAATACTATGAGCGCCGTCCGTGCGGCTGTTATGTCGAAGATGCGGCTAAGCTCATTGCCGAGGCGCTCAACAACTAAGAAATCATACAGGATCAGCGACGAAAGGAGTGGTTAGGGATGCCGATTTTTGCGCAGGGTCTTACGAAAAATAAACTCACCATTCTCTACTATCTGAGTACTTCCAAGGTTGAGATTACACGCGAACAGCTCTATCGCGTGATGGTGGAGAACGACACGATGAGCTTTTTCGACTATCAATCCTGCATGCATGAGCTGGAGGAGGACGCATTTATCGCAGCGTTACCAAAGGCGTTCGGGCAGGGCTACCGCCTCTCTGTGCGCGGGGCGGATGTGCTTGAGCAGTTTGTCGAAAGCCTTCCCGTCTCCTTGCGCGAGCGGCTGGAGCGATATGCCAGCGAACACAGGGAAGAGATGCTGCTTCAAACACAGATAGTCTCGGACATGGAAGAGCTGCCGTCCGGTGGATATCTTGTTCACCTGCGCGCGCTTGAGAACAACGCCGCTGTGATGGAGCTCACGCTTCGCGTCGCCACGCGCGACATGGCGCAGCGAATGCGTGCCAACTGGGAAAAGGAATCCGAGCCACTGTACGCGACACTGTTAACCACACTTCTGAAAAGCGAAAGTTAAAAAATGCGCAACAAAAAGAGCCGTGAGGCTCTTTTTGTTGCTCTGGATTGCTTCGTTTATTTTCCGCACCGCAGGTCGCGGATCATTGCGGCGGGATCGCTTGCCTGAAACACCGCGCTTCCTGCGACGAGTACCGTCGCGCCCGCGTCGATGCAGAGTTGAGCCGTGTCTGGGTTGATGCCGCCGTCGACCTCGATCTCGGTGGCGAGCCCCAGTTCGTCGATCATCCGCCTGAGCTCGGCAATCTTTCCGATCGATTCCGGAATGAATTTCTGCCCGCCGTAGCCGGGGTTGACGGACATGACCAGCACCAGATCGCAATACGGCAGCACTTCCTTTGCTGCTAGCGCTGGTGTTGCGGGGTTGAGCACGACGCCGGCTTTGCGCCCCGCCTCGTGAATCTGTTGTAGCGCACGGTGTAGGTGTTTTTCCGCCTCTACATGGATGGTGATGATGTCCGCACCCGCGTTTAAAAACCACGGGATGAAGCGGGACGGTTCCTCCACCATGAGATGCACATCGACAGGCAGCTTCGTGAGCGGGCGAATGGACGAGAGAATCGGCGGCCCGAAGGAGAGATTTGGCACAAAGTGCCCGTCCATCACGTCAAAATGTACCCAGTCCGCGCTCCAAGTGGAGAGGGACTGCACATCGCGGCCAAGGTTGGCGAAATCCGCCGCAAGGATGGAGGGGGCAATCTTGATCATGATAAATCTCCTTTGGGTTGCTGTAAGTTTTCAACACAATGTGTTTTAACAATTAATCGTACTTATGCTTACGCTTGTCTTCAATCTCTTTTTGAATCTCCAGATAGCGCTCATAGCGTCCTTTTGTGAGCTTGCCTTGCGTAAGCAGCGCTTTGACCGCGCAGTCGGGTTCCGCATTGTGACGGCAGCCGGAGAAACGGCACTCGGTAAACACGCCGGAGAATTCGGGGTAACACGCGTTTAGTGCATCCTGCGTGAGTTCGCTCGTTTCAAACAGCGAAAAGCCGGGGGTGTCCAGCACTGCGCCGCCCAGATATGGCCAGAGCTCCGCTTGTCGGGTGGTGTGCTTGCCGCGGTCTGTTTTTTTCGCGAGTTCGCCCGTTGCCAGCGCGAGTTCCGGAAACAGCGCGTTGAGCAACGAGGATTTTCCAACCGCGGACTGCCCCGCAAAGCAGGACACACGACCTGTCAACGCGTCTTTCAGCGCGTCGATCCCCTCACCCATGCGGGAAGAGGCATGCAGCGTCCGAAAGTAAGCATAATCGCCAAGGAACTCCTGTATGATCTCCGGTTTTGCCGCGTCGATCTTGTTGAGCACGAGCAGCGGCTCAATCTTGAGCGTCCTCGCCTGAATCAGCAGCTTATCCGCCAGCAGAAAATCCGGTTTGGGCACGCCGGCGGAGAGCACGATCACAAGAAGATCGATATTAGCAACAGGCGGGCGTAAAAGCGCGTTTGTTCTCGGGAGGATATCGTCCATCGACGCAAACCCCGTTTCGGGAAAGGAGAGCTCGACGAGATCGCCAACCATCGGGGTAACGCCCTCGTTGCGAAACCTGCCGCGCGCCTTGCAGCGCACGGATTCCGCGTTGTCGAGCAACACGTCGTAAAAGCCGCCGACACCCCGGATGATTCTTCCCTGCATATGCATCAGGACTCCTTGGCCGTAAAGGTGAAGTCCTGGCTCTTGACGATCACGCCGTCGCTGTAGAGAACGACCTCTCGCGTGCCTTCCATATCGGACGTGGCGGTAAACGAAATCGGTACCTTCTCGCCCTTTTCCAGCGAGTCTTCATACAGAATGCGGGAATACGCAAATCCGTTATACGTTTCCTGAATCGTGACCATCACTTTGGTGCCGCTGCTTTCGATGTCGAGGTTAAACGCGATGTCGGACGAGTATGCATACACGGGTTTGCCGCAGACTGTCAGCGTTATGGGCATCTCTGGCAAAACCTGCGTGCCCTGAAGCGGATCTTGCAGATAGACCACGCCGTCTTCGACGATGTCGCTCTCGGCATAGCGCACAAAGATATTGTTAAAAGACGCGAGTCGCAGCTGGTCGAGAATCAGATTGACGGGAAGATCCATCGCAAACGGCATGTCAAACGTCGTCTCTGAAGATGCGCTGACGACGATATCGATCACCTGCCCGTTGGTCGTCTCCGAATCCGGCGACAAAGACTGTTCGCAAACATAGCCAATCGCGGCTTCCGAGATGCGATAGCTCACGTTGCCGAGCACAAGCCCGGTCTCCTCGAGCGTGTGCCGTGCTTCGTCCGGCGAGAGCCCGATCAGGTTTGGCACCTTCGGCGCTGCCGGCCCGAGACTTACAATGCCGTAGATCACGCTGCCGCGTCTGGCTTTGACGCCGCCGTCAGGATTCTGCATGATAACGTCTCCGCTGGCGACGGTGTCGCTGTTCTCATAATCCTGAATCTCAAAAGTAAAGCCGAAATTGACGGCGCGCTGTTTGGATTCCTCCACAGAGCGATCCACCAGCGTGGGCACCACCTCAAAGTCGTCTGATTCGGTTTGATACACGTCCCGCAACACAAGAAACACGCCGACCAGCGCGAGGATTAACACGGCGACGGTCAGGCCGATCTTGAGCGCACCGTGCGGTTTTTTCTTCGGCGCGGGTTTCTTTGGTTGTTGCGGTTTTGCCGCGGGAATATAGCGGGCAAAGTCGCCCGTCGGTTCCTTGAGTGCGCGCCGTAGATGCGCGCTCATCTCGTTTGCGGCGGCGTAGCGGCGGCTGACGTCCTTGTTGAGCGCGCGCAGGATGACGTCGTTGAGCGCGGGGGAAACCTTGTTGGTGATCTCAATCGGCGGCACCGGAATGTCGCTGATGTGCTTGAGCGCGATGGAGACCGAGTTGTCCCCGTCAAAAGGAACGTGCCCGGTCAGCAGCTCATAGAGCATGATTCCCGCGGAATACAGGTCGCTTCCCTCGGCCACAGGCAAACCCTTTGCCTGTTCGGGGGAGAGATAGTGAACGGAACCCAGCACGGTAGAGCCCGCGAAGGTGACGGTGTTTGCGTCCACCTCGCGCGCGATGCCGAAGTCCATGAGCTTGACTTTGCCGCTTTGCATGACGATAACGTTCTGCGGCTTCACGTCGCGGTGGATGATTCCCGCCGCGTGGGCGGCATCCAGCGCGTCGAGTACCTGCACGACCAGTGCCACCGCAATGCGGGAGGGCATGGGTCCGTTTTCGTCAATGATCTCTTTGAGCGTGCGTCCGTCAACGTATTCGAGAACGATATACGGCAGGCCGTCGGTTTCGCCGACGTCAAACGCACGCACGATGTTCTCGTGAGATAGATGCAGCACCGCGCGCGCCTCGCGCTCAAAACGGCGCAAAAACTCCGCGTCGTTGCGAAACTCGTCCTTGAGCACCTTGATGGCGACGATCTTGCGCGAGCTTAAGTTAACGGCGCGGTAAACATGCGCCATGCCGCCGGTGCCGATGAGGTCTATGATGCGGTAGCGATGCCCAACGATGGTTCCCTGTGCAATCATACCGCGTCACCTTCTTCCAAACGAATCAGGATGACGGTGATGTTGTCCGAGCCTCCGTTGTCAAGCGCGAGCTGAATCAGCACGTCGCACATGCTCTCCAGTGAGCGCCCTGAGGAGAGAACGGAGAGGAGGTCTTCTTCTTCCACCGCGCCGTGCAGACCATCCGAGCAGATCACGAGAATGTCTCCCGCGCTCCAGACCCGCTCAAAGAGGTCAACGTCCACAACGGGCGACACGCCCATCGCGCGGGTAATGATGTTGCGCTGCGGGTGTACGCGCGCTTCATCTTTTGTAATCGCGCCCGTGAGCACGAGCTGCTCGACAAGAGAATGATCCGTGGTGACCGTATCGAGTTTTTTGTCGTGATATTGATACATCCGGCTGTCGCCAACATTCGCCGCGATATAGTCGTGGCCCAAAATCAGCGCGGCAACCAACGTGGTGCCCATGCCGTGCAGCGAGCGGTCCTTTTCAGCCGCGCGGTAAATGCCAAGGTTTGCGTGTTCCACTGCGCGGCGCAGGAGCTCCAGCTCGTGCGTCGGCTCAATTTTGTGGTCAAAGTTGGCCAGCTGGTCGACGAGCAAGCTGCTCGCAACCGCGCCCGCGGCGTGCCCGCCCATGCCGTCTGCAACCGCAAACAGCATCGGGAAATCGCTTTTATCGGAAAGCAGATAGCTGTCCTCGTTATGGACGCGCTTTCCGATGTCAGTTTTCACCGCGAATTTCATGTAATATCCTCCTGCGCAGCTGTCCGCATGCGCCTTCGATATCCGTCCCCATTTCACGGCGGACGGTTGCCGAGATGTTTCGTTCAGTGAGCCTTGCGCAGAACAGATCCGCCTGCGCGCGGGTGACCCCGGCAAGCCCGCGTTCGGGAACGGGGTTGAGCGGAATCAGGTTTACGTGGCAGAGTATGCCGCGGAGTTTGTTTGCCAGCGCGTCCGCGTCCGCAAGCGAGGCGTTGACGCCGTCGATGAGCGCATATTCAAACACGACGCGCCTGCCGGTTTTGTCCGCATACTGTTTCGCGGCGGCTATCACACTGTCGATGGGATAGACCTTGTTGATCGGCATGAGCGAGGTGCGCGTCTCGTCGTTGTGCGCATGCAGGGAGATGGAGAGCGTCACGTGCGGCGCATCCGCTAGAAACTGCACGATCTTTGGCACGATGCCGCAGGTAGAGACCGAGATGTTGCGCGGGCTGATGCAGATTCCGTCCTGCGCGGTCACGCGGTTGAGAAACTCCACGACGTTTTCGTAGTTGTCCAGCGGCTCTCCGCTGCCCATGAGCACGATGTTGGTCACTGTCCGGTGTCCCGCCTGCATCGCGGGTTCGTCCCGCTCCACGGCGAAGATCTGGCCGAGCATTTCGCCTGCGCGCAGATTGCGCACGCAGCCGTCGAGCGTCGAAGCGCAGAACGTGCAGCCCATGTTGCAGCCGATCTGCGTACTCAGACACAGCGTATTACCATAATGATAGCGCATCAGCACGCCTTCGACAAGGTTTTCATCCTCCAGACGAAACAGATACTTCACCGTGCCGTCCTTTGCGGAGAAGAATTTTTGCTCGATCTCGACGCCGCCGTAGGGGATAGCCGCGAGTTTTTCGCGCAATGTGGCGGGTAGATTGGTCATCTCATGCACGCGCGCACCGCGACTGAGCCAGTCCCAAACCTGCTTCGCGCGGTATTTTGGTTCGCCTAGTTCGGATAAGAGACGTTCGATCTCAGGCTTTGTCAAATCTGCTAAATACATCTTCTCATCCTCGCAATATAAAATCCGTCGGTGTGGTGCACGTGCGGCAATAATTGAATCTGCCCGTCGTTGGAAAGTGAAATCGGCATTGTTTCCAGCGCAAATTCGCTATGCGTGCTTAAGAATGCGCGCAGTTGTTCTTCGTTCTCGCGGCGGGAGATGGTGCAGGTGGCATAGACCAGCACGCCGCCGGGCTTGACATACCGTGCGCAGGTTTCCAGAATGTGCTTCTGAATCTCGACCAGCGCGGTGATGTCCGCGTCCGTTTTGCTGTAGCGGATGTCCGGTTTGTCGCCGAGCAATCCCAACCCGCTGCAAGGCGCGTCGATCAGCACGCCGTCAAACGCCGATTCAAACGCGGGATCAAATTCTGCCGCGTCTTTTTCCAGCGTTTCTGCGGCAACATGCAGCCGCGCAAGCGTTTTATCGAGCAGCTCCTTGCGGTGCGCGTGAAGTTCAAAGCAGGTGAGCCGGACGTCGTTTTTCATGAGGCTTGCGAGATACGCGCTTTTTCCGCCGGGTGCAGAGCAGGCGTCCAGCACGCGTTTGCCCGTCATGTCGCCCAGCGCGCGGCATGCGAGCATCGCGCTTTCACCCATCACGGTGAACTTGCCTTCCTGAAAGAGCGGATGCGCGGCGAGGTCAAATCCTCCGGCGAGTGAGAGGGAATTTTCGTCGAGTGAGTTGACCGTGCTATTCACGGGAAGCGCTGCTTGCAGCTCCTCGCGGGTGAAGGGATATTGCGCGCGCACCTCGATCGACGAAACCGGGCGGGAGAGCAGCGCTTCTGTCGGCGCTTCGCCAAAGCGTGCGACCCATTCGCGCACAATCCACATGGGATAGCTATACTGAATCGAGAGCCGCGCGACAGGGTCGGCGGGAAACGGCGGGAGAGAGTCGCGGCTGCGATCGATGTTGCGCAAAACCGCGTTCACAAAGCCGCTTAGCCCGTCTTTTCCAACCTCCTTGGTGAGCGTGACGCTCTCGTTCAGCGCCGCATGTGCGGGGGTAGAGAGAAACAGCAGCTCGCAAACGCCCAGCCGCAGGATGCCACGGATCACCGGCTTTTGCGTGCCCTTAACGAAGTGCGCAAGGTAATAGTCGATGGTGAGCAAATGGTCGAGCGTATGGTAAACGAGCGCGGCGGCCAATTTAGCCTCGCGCTCCGGCAGGGACGATGTGAGTTGTTTGACGCGGAGGTTTGCATACGCCCCGCGATCTGTGATGTCGCAGAGCGCGTCAAGCGCCTGTCTGCGTGTGTTCAAATGAGTACCTTTCCTTCCAGCGATCTTCCCAACAGATAGTCTTTGGCATTCAGGCGTTTACCGCCTGTCGCCTGCAATGTGACGATCTCAAGCCAGCCATCCGCGCAGCGGACGAACAAGCCAAACTTCGCGTTTCCTTTTAATATGCCAAACGGTTCATCACCGATCGGTTGATCTGTTTTACTCGTTGTGTGAATCTTCAACGGCTCGCCGTCGAGCAGGGCATAAGCACCCGGCCAGGGGTTCGTGCCGCGTACGCGGTTGTGGACAGCTTCGGCAGACTGCGAAAAATCGAGCTTGCCGTGCTCCTTCTTGAGCATGGGGCATTTTGTCGCCTGCGCTTCGTCCTGCGGGGTGCGGACAAGTGTGCCCGATTCCAGCGCGGCAATCGTCCGCCGGAGCGTTTCCGCGCCGAGCACCGACATGCGCTCAAACAGTTCACCCGCGGTCTCGTCGGGTTCAATTGCGAGGCGATCGACGAGCAGGATGTCGCCTGTGTCCATGCCGATATCTGTCATCATGGTGGTGATGCCCGTCTCGGTTTCGCCGTCGATGATCGCCCACTGGATCGGAGCCGCGCCACGATACTTCGGCAGCAACGATCCGTGCACGTTGATGCAGCCGAATTTTGGGATGCTAAGATTCTCAGCAGAGAGCAGTTGCCCAAACGCCGCGGTGACCATCAGATCCGGCGCAAATGCTTTGAGCGCTTCCACACCTTCCGGCAGGCGGATTTTTTCAAACTGAAATACGGGAATATCGTGCTCAAGAGCATATGCTTTCGTCGGCGGGGGCGTCAACGTCGCGTGGCGGCCAACCGGACGGTCGGGCTGCGTAAATACGGCGAGCGTGTGCCCGCTTTCTCGCAGCATGTCCAGCGACGGGAGCGCAAACTCCGGTGTGCCGAGAAAGGCAATTCTCATCCCATGTTCTCCTCTTCGTGCGGTTCATCATCAAAGCCTTCCGGCGGTTCGGTCTTCTTGGTCAGATAGACGACGCCGTCGAGGTGATCCAGCTCGTGCTGCATCGCCCGTGCAAAAAAGCCGTGCGTGTCATAGGTGTGCTTTTCGCCTGTGCGGTCCTGTGCTTCGACGACGACATGATCTGCGCGCTCAACATAGCCGCTCTGTCCGGGGAAGGAAAGACAGCCCTCGTAGCCGCCCTGACATCCTTCCGAAAGGATGATGTGCGGGTTGACCAGCTCCAGCCTGCCTTCGCCTGCGTCCACAACGACAACGCGGCGCAGCACGCCGACCTGCGGTGCGGCAAGGCCCGCGCCGTCTGCCGCGTCCATGGTTTCGTAAAGATCGTCAATTAAATCAGAAAGTCGCGCGTCGAATTTCTCGACGGGTTTGCAAACTTTATAGAGGCACGGTTCATCGTCCGTGCGAATGGATCGTAATGCCATCGGGTAAGTTCCTCCTTTTGTAACCAATGGTATTGTACTAAAAACAGAGCGCGCTGTAAAGAAAAGCAGGGGTTGAGCAAAATTCTATCTCTGGTTGAGTTTGAAAATGAATCAAATCATAAAGTTGAGCGAAATACTACCGTGGGTTGCAAAGAATTTCTCAACTAGAAAAACAAGCTATGTTCAAGCTTTTACCTTTGTGCCATAATAATCCCATGAAAGAGAGGGACAAAAACATGGAACAACAGTCAATGGGAAGGCGCATCATGCAGTTGCGCAAAGAAAAGGGGTACACACAGGAACAGCTTGCCGAGATGATGGGAGTTTCGGCGCAGGCAGTCAGCAAGTGGGAGAACGACGTGTCCTGTCCGGACATTTCGATTCTTCCGCAGCTGGCGGAGAAACTCGGCGTCTCGACGGACGAACTGCTCGGGGTAAAGCCCATCGAGCCGAAGGTTGTCATCGTCGACGCGCAGAAGAACAACAAGGATGGCGACGGCTCGTTCTCCGTCTCCTGGGACGGCGGAAAGAATGTTAAGAAGGACGGCGTTTGGTTTGCGGTGCTCGTCATCGTGCTGGGTCTGGCGTTCCTGATTCAGCGGCTCGGCCTCGTCTCCTTCGGCATCTGGGGTATCGTCTGGCCGGCGGTCATCATCGGCCTTGGGGTCAGCTGGATGATCAAACGCTTCTCGTTTTTCGCGGTTGCGGTAGCGGGGCTCGGCGTTTACTTCCTGCTATATAACCTCGAAGTGATCTCGATCGTATTGACTTGGGGCATCATTTGGCCGAGCCTGCTCGTGCTGCTGGGACTTACCATCCTCTACGAAACACTCATTCCGCATAAGAACAAATGGTGCGGCGTGCACTTTGCGGGGGATAAGGATAAGCGTAGCCAATATCGCGAAGAGAACGGCTTTGTCAACTACGAGTGCTCGTTTTCGGAAGAGAACCGCAAAGTTGCCGTGGAAGATTTCCTCGGTGGAGACATCGAAATCTCCTTTGGCAAGAGCGAACTCGACCTCACCAACGTCAAGCGCGTGAACCAGAACGCCAAACTGGATGTGGACGTTTCGTTTGCAACGTTTGACCTGATCGTGCCCAAGACGATGCGCGTCTTCCTCAAGTCCGACAAATCGTTTGGTTCTATTATGATGAACGGCGAACCGAATGCGGATGCATACCTTGCGCTCAACGTCGAGGGAGACGTCTCCTTCGGTACGATGAACATCTATTATCGCTAAGCGAGTCTGATTCAAACAATAAGCACCGTGTGGATTTCTCCGCGCGGTGCTTTTGTGTTGCAAGAGGCGAGCTGTGTCGTATGAATTTATGGTGAAACAAGTTAACCTGCAACCACAAGATCATAGATCAACCGCACAAACAGCAGGCTCAGTACGACGAGGATAAAAGGCTTGACCACCCGTGCACCGTTTTTGAGCAAGAGACCCGCGCCGATGAAATGGCCACTGACCGCGAACACCGCCGAGATCAGTCCGATGGGGATGATCGCCTGACCATTGATCAAAAACACGGCAAGGCTGCCGATATTGCTCGAAAGATTCGCAATCTTCACGTTACCTGCGGCGAGCCTGAGTGGCATTTTCGCCAGTTGCGTGTAGGTAATCAGCAGAAACGTGCCTGTGCCGGGGCCGTAGAATCCGTCATACATACCTACGAAGAGCGCCGCGAGGCACACGACGAGAAACTGCCGCTTGCGGCTGACGGGCTCTAGCGACTCTACTGAGAGATCGCGCTTTTTGAGCACGACGAACGCAAGCACAGGAACCAGCAACAGCATGATGTACCGAATGGCATCCTCGTCGATCGCGAGAATAAGCTTTGCGCCCGCAATCGAACCCAGCACCGCCAACACCGCGGAGGGAATCGCCGTCGGCCAGTCCACACATTTGTTTTTGATGAACCGCGCGGTGGAGGCAACGGTACCGATGCTGCTAGAGAGCTTGTTGGTTGCAATCGCGTTATGCGGCGGCAGACCCGCGATGAGATAGGCGGGGAGGGAGATCAACCCGCCGCCACCAGCCACCGCGTCGATCAACCCTGCGGCAAACACAAGCGGACAGATGATGAGCAGTGTCCAAAGATCAACCGTCATTCGTCTTCTTTCTCCTGTTTGGCAGAGCCGAGGGATTCCGCTGTGCGGTCTTCGCAGAATTGCTGCGTGTAGAGGTCGTAATAGTAACCGCGTTGCTTGAGCAACTGCTCATGCGTGCCGCTCTCCTGAATCTTACCGCCCCGAATGACGAGGATGCGATCCGCCGTGCGGATGGTGGAGAGGCGATGCGCGACGATAAAGCTCGTGCGGTTGTTTAATATGTGCGTGATTGCGTGCTGAATCAACTGCTCGGTCTCGGTGTCGATGGAGCTTGTCGCCTCATCCAGCACGAAGATGCGCGGGTTTTTCAGCACCACGCGGGCAAAGGAGAGCAGCTGTTTCTGCCCGGTAGAGAGGCGCGCGCCGCTCTCGCCGATCTCAGTTTCGTAGCCCTTCTCCTGTGCGAGGATAAACGGCTCCGCGTGAACCAGGCGCGCGGCTTCCTTGACCTCTTCGTCCGTCGCATCGGGTTTACCGAAGCGGATGTTGTCCTGAATGGTGCCGGAGAAGAGGTGCGGTGTTTGCAGCACGTAGCCGAGGCTCGACTGCAGCCAGAGCTGGGAGCGCTTGCGGTAATCCGTGCCGTCGATGCGGATTTCGCCTTCCGTCGGTTCATAGAAACGGCAGAGCAGGTTGACGATGGTGCTCTTGCCCGCGCCTGTTTCGCCGACCAGCGCGATGGTTTGCCCGGCTTTGACGTCCAGCGAAAAATCGTCCAGCACGCGTTCGCCGTTCTTATATTGGAACGTCACGTGGTCAAACGTGATGTTCCCCGTGATGGGTTCCCAGTTCTCCGCGCGCGGCTGGAGGATGTCGCCGTATTTTTTAATGATCTCATCGCTGTCGACGACGTCCGGTTTTGTATCCATCAACGTGATCACGCGCTCCGCCGATGCCTGCGAACCCAACATTTCAGCTAAGATGTTCGCGAGCTGCTGAATGGGATCGAAGATCTGCGTGCAGTAGGAGATAAAAGCAACCAGCGTGCCCGCCGTCAGCGCGCCGATGAGCGCGGTTCCGGGGTTTAGTACACCCTGTCCGCCAAGCGTGAGGGCAAGTCCCGTGCCGACTGCGCCGAGGGACATGATGATCGGGAAAAACGAAGCGGAAACCAGCGCGCTTTTGATGCTAGCCTGCTTCATCTTTCCGGTCAGATCGTTGAACTCATTTGCGTTGGCTTCCTCACGCACGAGCGTCTTGGTGGTTACCGCGCCCATGATGCCCTCATTGAAGGCGCCCGTGATGCGCGAGTTGAGCTTTCTTGCCTCACGCTGGTGTTTGAGCATGCTCTTTTGCAGGCGAATGCTTATGAAAGCAAGCAGCGGCAGCACCGCCAGCGAGATCAACGCGAGCTTCCACGAGAGCACGAACATGGTCGCGATGCAGCCCAGCGCGTAGAGAAGCGACCAAAGCACGTCGACAAGGCTCCACGCGATCATGTCCGACAAGCGCGAGATATCGCTCATCATGCGCGCCATGACGTAACCCACCGCCGTCCGGTCATAGAACGAGAACGACAGCTCCTGCAGGCGCAAAAACGCGTCCTGCCGGATGGTATAGGCAATCGCCATCTCCAACTGACCCGCGAAGTTGATAAACGTGATGACGCCCGCGCTTTGTGTGAGAATCAGCATCAGATACAGAATCGCGAACTGACCAAGGCCGTCGAGCGTTTTCGGTACGACAAATTGGTCGATGGCATACTTTGTAAACAACGGGTATGCGATGTCGATGGCAGCTACGGCGATGAGCGCCGCGATGACGGTGAAAAAGAGCTTCTTGTTCTGGAGCGCATAGCGGTAAAGCCGCATCCAAACGTTCCAGTCTATCTTTTTTGCGGCAAAATCCTGTTCTTCAATATACATATCGATTCGCCTCCTTCCGAGACGGTGTCCATATCTTAGTTCTATTCATCACGCTTCGCCCTCGCTTGTGATCGCGTCCTGAATCTCGGCGATGCGGCGGTAGAGGCCTTCCTGCCGGATGAGCTCCGCGTTGGTGCCCTGTTGGGTGATGCGTCCGTCCTCCAGCACGAGGATCATATCTGCCTCGCGTAGCGTAGTGATGCGGTGCGAAATCAAAAACGTGATTCCGCTCTTGTTGAGCGCAAGCAGAGATCTGCGGATAGCGGCGTCGGTCTCGGAATCGACCGCGCTCATGGAATCGTCGAAAATCAAAATCGGCGCGTTCTGCATCAGCGTCCGCGCGATGGCGACGCGCTGCTGCTGTCCACCGGAGAGGGTGACCCCGCGCTCGCCGACGAGCGTTTCATAACCCTGCTCAAAGTTTTCGATGACCTCGTGCACACTCGCCGTACGCGCGGCAAAGTAAACGTCCTCTTCCGTGGAACACGGCGCGCAGATGCGGATGTTCTCCATGATCGTGCGCGAATAGAGGAACGGCTCCTGCAGCACGATGCCGATGTTGCGGCGAAGGTGTCCGTGCTCGATGTCGTTGACATCCGTGCCTGCAATCGTGATGCTGCCTGCCGTGCGCGCATAGAGACGCTGCAACAGCTGCACAAGGCTTGTCTTGCCTGAACCCGTCGCGCCGAGGATAGCGACGGTCTGGCCGGGTTTCACGGTGAAGCTCACGCCGTCCAGCACGTCGTTGAACCGCTCGTAGCCAAAGCACACCTTGTCAAACACGATGTCTCCGGTCAGGTCGGGGGTGAGTGCCTTGCCCGGTTCTTTTTCAACCGGGGCGGAGAGAATCTCGTCGAGCCTGCCGAGCGACACGCCTGCCTTGCCCATGTCCGCGAGGATGCGGCCAAGTTGGCGCACCGGCCAGGTCAGCATCGCAACATAGGTGGTAAAGAGCGCGACGTTGCCGAGTGTGAACGTGCCGCGATAGACACCGATGACGCCCATGCAGAGCGAAAGCCCGATCTGGATGTAGCCCACGCTGTCCGAAAGCCCCCAGTAAAAGCCCAGCAGTTTGATGAGCTTGTAGGTCTTTTCGCGATATGTCGCGTTGAGCTTGGTGAATTTGTCGATCTCGCTCTTTTGCTGACCGAACGCGCGCACGACACGCACACCCGTCAGGTTCTCCTGCAGCATGGTCGAGAGCGCGCCTTCCGCCTCGTCCGAGCCCGTGAAATACTCCTGCACATACTTGAAGTAGACAAACGAGCCGATGGTCAAGAACGGCAGAAACGCCAGCGAGATGAGCGTCATCTGCACGTTCACGGAGAACATGACGATAGCCGCAAGGATGAACATCACAAACGTGCGCACGATCTCCATCAGTTGCAGGTGCACAAACCGGCGAACGGTGTCCACGTCGGAGGTACATCGCTGCACAAGATCGCCCGTGCTCGCGTGCTTGTGGTAGTCATACGGCACATCTTCCAGATGGCGGTAGAGGCGGTTTCTGAGTTTCGTCGCCAACCCTTCGGAAGCAAACGCGATGTTTTGCCTGCGCGTGTAGGTAAACACGCAGTTTAGACCCGTGAAGACAAACAGCGCGACGCCGCAGAGAAACAGGCTGTGCACGAAATAATCCCGCCCGCCGAGCGATTCCACGATCGGCAGCAGGAACTTGGGCGTGGAGGAGGAGATACCCTGAATGACGTAGTCGAGCGTAAAGCTCGTCACATACGGCACGGCATAGGAAAACGCGGTGGAGAGCAGCACGCTGATCGTGGCAAACACGATGAAGCGGCGATGGCCTTGCAGCAGCTCGCCGACGAGCTTCCAGTTCGTCTTTTTGTGCTCTGTCTTCTCTTTTGGGGTTTTCTCTTTTGGAATCTTGTTTTTAGGAATTTTTTTAGTCGGAATCTTCTTTTTTTCTGTATTCACATCATTCTTCTTCATAACATATCCTGTGGGTTTACCTCGACCATGGCGAACAGCTCGCCCCGATGGTCTCCGGCAAACGTATAAATCGATTGGATCGCGCTGCTGAGGCGCGCCGTGCGTAGCAGCTTGATCAGTATTTGGTAACGGTAGGCACGCTGTTTTCTCTTGATGGGCGCAGGGGAGGCGCTGTAGAGAAGGATATCCCGCTCGCCCTCCTTGCCCAGCCGCTCATCGAGCGCAAGCTTGAGCTGCTCTGCGTAGACGGTCACGCCCGTTTGCAGTTCAGCCTCGTCGTCGGAAGAAAACAGAATGCGGACAAACAGCGAAAACGGCGGAAAGACGGCTTTCTTTCGCTGTTCGAGTTCATAGTGATAGAAGCTCTTGTAGTCATGCTCCTTTGCAAAACGGATGGCGGGATGCGCGGGCGAATAGGTCTGAACGACCACTCTGCCCGGGTCCACGTCCCGTCCTGCGCGCCCGGAAACCTGGGTGAGCAGCTGAAAGGTGCGCTCCGTGCTGCGATAGTCGGGAATCATCAGCGTTGCGTCCGCGGCAACGACGCCGACCAGCGTCACATTCGGGAAATCGTGACCCTTGGCGATCATCTGTGTGCCGACGAGAAACTGTGCTTCTCCGCGCGCAAATGCGCCGAGCATCTGCTGCATGGTGTCTTTCGTGCGGATGGTGTCCGTGTCCATGCGAAGGGTAATGGCCTTCGGAAAGAGATCGTGCAGCGCTTCCTCCACCTGCTCGGTGCCGATGCCGAAATACTTGATAAACGGCTTACCGCAGGCGGGGCATTTGGTAGGCAGGGGCTTGACCGCACCGCAGAAATGACACCGCAGCCGGTTCTCGCCCTTGTGATACGTCATGGAGATATCGCAATCGTCGCACATCACGACGTGCCCGCAGTTTCGGCAGGAGACGAAGGTAGAGTACCCGCGCCGGTTGATAAACAGCATTGCCTGCTGGCCTCGTTCGAGGCACTCGCCTAAGTACTGCGCGAGCTTGCCGCTGAAGATGCCGTTGTTGCCTGCCTGAAACTCCTGCCGCATGTCGATGGTCTCGACCACGGGCATGGGGCGGTTTTGAACGCGCCCGGGAAGCTCGAGTAACTGATAACGTCCCGAGAGCGCGCGATAGTAGGAGAGAAGCGAAGGGGTAGCGCTGCCGAGCAGCATGGGCGCGCCGAATTGCTTGGCGCGATAGCTTGCAACGTCCAGCGCGCCGTAGCGCGGCACGGTTTCGCTTTGATAGCTGCCTTCGTGCTCTTCATCTACGATGATGAGGCCGACGTTCTGCATCGGCGCGAATACCGCGCTGCGTGCACCGACGGCGACGCGGGCTTTGCCGAGCCGGATTCTGCGCCACTCGTCAAAGCGTTCACCCGCGGATAGCCTGCTGTGCAGCACGGCGATTCCGTCCGAAAACCGCTCCTGAAAGAGGCCGACGGTCTGCGGGGTCAGCGAAATTTCGGGAACGAGCATGATCGCCTGTCGACCCGCCGCGAGGCAATGCTCGATGGCGCGCATGTAGACTTCCGTCTTGCCGCTTCCGGTGACGCCGTGGAGCAGCAGTGTGCCGCTCTTTGCTTCCATCGCCTTCGTGATGGCATCCACCGCTGTCTTTTGCGCGTCGTTGAGGGTTACCTGCTTGTCCGCGGTCAGTGCGCTGATGTTCGGCCTGCGGAAGGTAACGTGTCCACCCTCGACCAGATAGCCGCGTTTGATGAGCGCTGATATCGCCGCGTGAGACTCCGGCACATACGCCAGAACGTCGGAAACCGACATCTCCAGCGCGGATGTTTTGAGCGTTTCGAGCACCTCATATTGCTTGGGTGCGCGCGGCTTGCCGCTCTTGTCCAGGAGCGAAAGCAGCTGGGCGTCAACCTCGTTCGGACTAGATAGCTGAACGGTGCGCTCGATCTTTTCCTTGACCTTGCTGCCGCGCAGCTGCGCCGGAATCATGAGCCGGAGCGCATCCACCAGCAGACAAAAGTAGCTTTTTTGCATCCAGTACGCGAGCTCGATCTGTTCCGGCGTGAGGATGGGGTAGGGCTCGATGACGCGCAGCAGCGGCTTGAGCGACATCGGTGTTTGGGTTTCGTCCGCACTAACTTGCGTTTCCTGAACGTCCAGCACGCGGATAACAAATCCCTCACGCTGGCGGTTGCCGGAGCCGAACGGCACGAGCACATGGCTGCCGGGGAAAACCAGCATGCCCTCCGGTACCTGATAACTATAGAGGCGGTCAACGTTTGCGTGCGCAATGTCTATGATGACCTCGCAGGTTTGTTCCATGCCGTTCACCTCCCGTCAAAATGCATTTTGTGTTGTTTGTAAAAGTGTAGAATCTGGATGGGATCGTTGCCAAAACCGCAAATAGCCCGCAAGCGGGCCAGTGCAAGCCTATGCATACCGGAACAAGCCCGGCGTGCTTTGGCAAGAATTCATATCATGTCGTATAAGAACGGGAGTGACGATCCCGTGTGAAAATCGGGCTTGTCAGTCCTGATAGAATTCCTTCGGATATTCCAGATGAAGTTTGCCCGTGTAGAGTTCGTCTACAGCGACGGAAACAGGTTTGCGACCGTCCAACTTATCCGGATCCGACTGCAATTGGCGCGCTCTCTGCGCAACGGCGGTCACCAGCATATACCGGCACCCCGCGATCTCGATCAGTTCATTCAACGGTAAGTTCATCATAATGCGTTCCTGCCTCCTCTTAATTTTTCAATCAATTCGCCGTTTCTGGACACCCGGCAGCGTTCCGCAACGATGATATCTTCCGTGCGGGCAATCGCAAGATCCAGGATGTCATTGACGACGACATAATCGTATCGGTCAACGAGTTCCATTTCTTGGTACGCCGTCTCAAAGCGGCGCTCTATCGCTTCGGAACTCTCGGTTCCGCGATGAATGAGGCGGGATTTCAGCTCACTCATGGAGGGCGGCGCGATAAAGATCAGCACCGCGTCCGGGTAAGCCGCCTTGACGCGCATGGCGCCCTGGACATCGATCTCGAGAATGACACTGCGGCCTTCCGCGAGTTCCTGTTCGACAAAGCTCTTCGGCGTTCCGTAATAGTGCGTATTGAACACGCGCATATACTCTAAAAACGCTCCGCTTTCGATCATCTTCTGAAACTCATCTTCGGATTTAAAGAAGTAATGCACGCCGTCAATCTCGCCGGGGCGCGGTGAACGCGTCGTGGCGGAGACGGACATGCGAATGTCGCTGTTGCGCGAAATAAGCGATAGATTGATGGTGCCTTTGCCCACTCCGGCGGGGCCGGAAATGACCAGCAGAAGGCCCTTTCTGTTCTGTTTCATGTGGTGAATCTCCTCTCGTCGTCAGTCGTCGGCTTCGTCCGCTTTGGTGTCGAGCCGGTTTGCGATGGTCTCCGGCTGAATGGCGGAGAGTATCACATGATCGCTGTCCGTGATGACGACCGCGCGTGTGCGCCTGCCGCAGGTTGCGTCGATCAGGCGGCCGCTCTCGCGCGCCTCCTGTACGATGCGCTTGATGGGCGCGGATTCCGGGCTGACAATCGCGATCAGGCGGTCTGCCGACACGATATTGCCAAAGCCGATATTCACAAGCCGCAGGTTCATCATAACGGGCTGCTCCTATCTAAAGTTGATTCAAATCAGTATTGTTGTGGCTAAGATGCGGGTTACTCGATGTTTTGCACCTGTTCGCGAATTTTTTCGATCTCCGCTTTGCCGGTGAGCACGAGGCGGGTGAGCTCTCCGTCGTTGGCCTTGGAACCGATGGTGTTGAATTCACGGTTCATCTCCTGCACCACGAAGTCGAGCTTTCTTCCGGCGGGTTCCGGATCGACCAGCAGGCTTCTTAGCTGGGTCAGGTGGCTGTGCAGCCGCGTGATCTCTTCATCGATGCTCGCCTTGTCTGCAAATAGCGCGACTTCCGTGGCGAGTCTTGCGCGGTCTACCTCAACGTTGCCAAGCAGGGTTGCGATGCGGTCGTTGAGCTTGACGCGGTATTCTTCTACCACGACGGGTGCGCGCACTGCGATCTGGTTGGTGAGCATTTCCACAGTGTCCGCGCAGTTGCCAAGGTAAACGCTGAGGCGGTCGCCTTCCTGTTTACGCATGACCAACATCGCATCGATTGCGCCGTTGATCGCACTGTTGAGCAGCCCCATTAGCGCGTCGGGATCCTCGTCCGTTTCACGAACGCTGGAAACGTCCGGCAGGCGAAGCGCCGCGGTGAGGGAGAGGTCGTCCTGCAATCCAAGCGTCTCGTTGGCCTGCCTTGCCGCCGCGACAAACGCGGCCAAAAGGGGAGCGTCGATCTCAACGCTTCTTGCGTCGCTGCGCAGGTTGCGATAGTTGACAAACACGTCCACATGCCCGCGCGAAAGCCTACCCGTGAGCGCGGAGCGGATCGCATCTTCTAAAAATGAAAGGTGGCGGGGCAACCGCATGCCGACATCGAGGTAGCGGTGATTCACACTCTTGAGCTCTACCGTCATCTCGCGTCCGTCGGTTGACGCGCTGCCTTTGCCATATCCGGTCATGCTGTACATCGTATCGTTACCCCCAAGTCGCAATTATAAATTATAGCATGTGATGACACATCACACAAGCGTTAAGAACGAACTCCATGCAAACACTCGTGTTTCTTGTCCAGCACAGGCAATGCTATTGCTGTTCATAGAGCCGGTATAGCTCGTCTGCATGCGGTTCGTCCAGCGGTTGACCATCCACAAAACTCTGTTTTCCGGCGATTGCTTTGCCGATCACGGCGGCGGTGATCCCGCTTCTTTGCAGCGCGGCGCAGAGTGCTTCGCCGTCTTTACAGGCGATGAGCAGGCTGCCGCTGCCGATGAGCCGGAGCGGATCAAGCGAGAGCGCCTTGCAGAGCGCGCGTGTCTCCGCCCGCACGGGAATCTTTGCTGTGTCGATCTTGACTGCGCAAGCGTTGGCAAAGCCAAGTTCCCAGCTTGCTCCGAGCACGCCGCCCTCGGTGACGTCATGCATGGCAACAGCGCCAAATTGCATCGCGATCCTGCTTTCGGGTACGATGCTGAGCGATCCCGTGAGCGTTCGCGCGGCTTGAATCAACTCTGCGGGAACAGAGGCGAGGCGGGATGTAAAATCCTCCGCGAGGATCGTCGTTCCTTCGACTGCTGCCCATTTCGTCATCACGATCTCGTCGCCGGGGCGCATGCCGCGCAACACCTGATTGCGGGACTGCCGCGCAATCACCGTCGCGCTGGTCACCGCGCGGGTGACGGCGTCGGTGACCTCCGTGTGCCCGCCGAGGATATCCACGTTGGCGAGCTGCGCCGCAGAGGAGAGATCGTCGGCAATCTGCGCGATTTGATCCATCGTTCCAGTGGGTGGCATAAGCAGCGTAACAAGTAAGCCGACAGGCTCTGCGCCCGCGGCCGCCGCGTCGTTGCAGCTCACGTGAACCGTCAACCTGCCAAGGTGAGCCACGCTCGCGGAGGTGATAGGGTCGCAGCTGAGCACGAGCAAATCAGAGCCGATGTCGACCACGGCGCAGTCCTGCCCGATGGTGGGCGAGGAAAGCGACTCCGGTCGAACCCGGCGGAATTTTTTGAGCACCAGACGATCCAGATCGTCGTTGTCGAGTTTACCAAGTCTAAGCATGAATTTATTTATCTCCAATAATTTTTAAAACAGTTTAACGGAGCCTTCTTCACGCGGTGCTTCGCCGATCAATTCTAAAAACTCTGCTTCCGTGAGCAGCGGCACGTCGAGCTCCCGCGCTTTGTCGAGCTTGCTGCCCGCGCTCTCGCCGTAGAGCACATAGTCCGTCTTTTTGCTGACGCTGCCAGCGGATTTTGCGCCGTTTTGTTCGATCAAGGCTTCCGCTTCTCTGCGACCAAGCGTCGGCAGCGTCCCGGTGACCACAATGGTCATGCCTGCGATGGGCGAATTCGTGTTCGCTGCCTGTTCGCTCTGCGGCGAGACGCCATAGGTAAGCAGTTGGTCGATCTGAGAAGCGATGTTCGCGTCTCCAAAGAACGAGAGGATGCTCTCCGCGACGATGCCGCCTACATCGGGGATGGCAAGCAGTTCTTCGCGCGTCGCCGCGCGTACAGCCGCCAGCGTGCCAAATCGTTTGGCGAGATCTTTGGCGGTCTTGTTGCCGACGTTCGGAATGCCGAGTGCAAACAGAAACGCGCCAAGCGGCCTCGTCTTGCTGTTTTCGATTGCTTCGATTAAATTCTGCGCTTTCTTTTCGCCGAAGCGATCCAGCGCGACCAGTTGCTCGTGAGTAAGCGCATACAGCGCGGGGATCGAATCCACGCCGAGCGCCTCGATGAGCTGCCCCGCCGTCTTGTCGCTAAAGCTTTCAATGTCCATCGCATCGCGCGAGGCATAGTGCGCCAATCGCAGTGTGATCTGCGCGCGGCAGGAGAGCGAGTTGGTGCAAAACAGGTGCGCGCCATTTTCCTCGACATGTGCGCCGCAGACGGGGCAGCGGGGGGGCTTGTTGATCTCTTGTGTGGCAGTGTCGTCCGGCACCGCGCCGAGGATTTCGGGGATCACGTCGTTGCTGCGGCGGATGAATACGCGTGAGCCGATCTTGACGCGCTTGCGCTGGATGTCGTCGTAGTTGTTCAGCGTCGCGCGCTGAATCGTCGCGCCCGCGAGCTCCACCGGGCTTAAGTGCGCCAGCGGCGTGAGCTTACCTGTGCGCCCGACTTCCCAGGTGACGTCCTCCACGACGGAGGTCGTCTCCTCGGCGGCGAACTTATACGCCATCGCCCAGCGCGGGAATTTCTCTGTTTCGCCAAGCGCTTCTCGCAGCACGAAATCGGTGACTTTAATGACCATGCCGTCGATCAGAAAATCCAGTGTGCCGCGCGTCTGTTCTGCAATATCGATCTCGCGCTTGAGGTCGTCTGCGGTGTGGCAATAGCGGATATACGGACTGACTGGAAAGCCGTTTTCGCTCAAAAACGCGAGCATATCGCGTTGATTGGTCAGCTCTTTGCCCTCGATGTAGCCCACGTTGTAGCAAAAGATGTCGAGCTTCCGACTTGCGGTCACCTTTGGGTCTAGGTTTCTCAGCGCGCCCGCCGCCGCATTTCTGGCGTTTTTGAGTGGTTCGTCGCTGCTTTTGTTGAACTCCTCCAGCACGGAGAGGCGCATGATGCATTCGCCCTGCACCTCCATCTTGCCCTTGAACGGGATTGTGCGCGGGATAGAACGGATGGTGAGCAGCTGATCAAAAACACCGTCGCCGGTGACGCCGTTGCCGCGTGTCGCACCCTGCACGAACCTGCCGTTTTCGTAGGTGAGGCAGACGGTGAGCCCGTCGAACTTGTATTCCAACGCGAACTCGACCGTTTGGCCTTCCGCGGTCCTGATCGCGCGGTTTGCCCAGTCGGATAAACCCTCTTCCGTGCGCACTTTGTCGAGGCTGTAGAGCCTGCGGATATGCGTGTGTGGCAAAAACGATCCGCCATTTGCCCCGACGATCTTGGTCGGCGAACCGGGGAGCGAAAAACCGCTCTCTTCTTCTAGCGCAACCAGCTCGTCATAGAGCGCGTCGTACTCCGCGTCCGAAATCACGGGCGCGTCGACGTCATAATACGCCTCTGCATAGCGCTTAAGCTGTTGGGTTAATGTTTCCTGACGGGTCATACCATCCGCCTCCACACAATAATCAATCAGTCGTTTAAAATTTCAATCGGCGCAAACGCCGCCGCAAACTTCTTATTGGTTCCGCTGTCAAACGCGATCTCTACAATAGAAGATGCGCTGGCTCCGTTGACCGCGAGCACTGTTCCGTCGCCAAACGCTTTGTGGCGCACGCGCTGTCCTGGTGTGTACACAACGTCGTGATCCGGCAGCTTCGTTTCCACCCTGGATTGTTCCCGCTGGATTGCGCTCTGCGCGCCGCTGCTCTTGAGCGAATGCACCGAGATGCCGAACGCCTGTTGTGGCGGTGCGCTTTTGAGCTGCGGCTGTTTCGGCGCGGGTTTGGCTTCTGCGGGCAGCGCATCCTCCAGCTCGATCAAAAACCGCGAGGGCATCGCGGGGGAAATCTTGCCGTAGAGCATGCGCTGCTTCGCGCAGGAGAGATAGAGCTTCTGGCGCGCGCGTGTGATGCCGACGTAGCAAAGTCTGCGCTCCTCTTCCAGCTTCTCCGGATCATAGATGCTCTGCATGGAGGGGAAGAGACCATCTTCCAGTCCGCAGAGGAACACGACGGGGAACTCCAAGCCCTTCGCGCTGTGCAACGTCATCATCGAAACGCGCCCGTTCTCTTCGTCTACCGCGTCCGTCGCGGAAAACAGAGCGACGTTCTCCAGAAAAGCGGAGAGCACATCGATCTTGGTTTCATCCATCGACTCGGTAAACTCGCGGATGTAGCCCACGAATTCCTTTACGATGTCCGCGCGGGCTTCATAGTTCTCCTTACGGTCAGCCTGTAAGTAGGCGTCGTAGCCGATCACCTGCAGGAGGTGTTCCACCACATCCGGAAACGACTTGAAGCCGAACTGCATGTAGACATCCGAAAGAATTTCGGCAAACGCGGCGAATTTTTCCCGCGCGGCTTTGGCGAGATCGCCATCTTTGAGCTGCATGATTGCGTGCAGCAGCGGCTGTGTGCGCGCGGTGGCAAAGGCTTGCAGCGCGTCGACCGAGGTGTCGCCTATGCCGCGGCGCGGCACATTGATCACGCGCAGAAACGCCACGTCGTCGGCGGAGTTTTGCAAAAGGCGCAGATAGGCCACGATGTCCTTGACTTCCGCGCGTTGGAAGAACGACAACCCGCCGTAGACACGGTAGGAGATGTCGTAGCTTTGCAGATACATTTCAATCACGCGGCTCTGCGCATGCGTACGGTAGAGAATCGCGTAGTCGTTGTAGTTTCTATCTCCGTAGCGCGCGCCTTCGAGAATGCGGTTGGCGATGCGGTTTGCTTCGTCCCGCTCGTCCATGGCTTCGTAAACGTCGATGGGCTCGCCGCCCTTGGTCTGCGTCCAGAGCGCTTTCTTCTTGCGTGAGCGGTTGTTGGAGATAACGATGTTTGCGGCGTTGAGGATGACCTCGGTCGAGCGGTAGTTTTGCTCGAGGCGGATCACGGCAGCACCGGGGAAGTCCTTTTCAAATTCCAGAATATTGCGGATGTCCGCGCCGCGCCAGCCGTAGATGCTCTGGTCGTCGTCGCCGACCACGCAGAGATTTCGGTGCTCGCTGGCGAGTTTTTTCACGATGTGATACTGCACAAGGTTCGTGTCCTGATACTCGTCCACGAGGATATAACGAAACTTCTTGCGGTATTTCTCCAGCACGTCGGAAAACTTGGTAAACAGTTGCAGCACCATCAGCAGCAGATCGTCAAAGTCCAGCGCATTGCACTGCTTGAGTTGCTTTTGGTACGACTGGTATGCCGCGACAACTTCTTTTGGTGCATAACCGTCGTGCAGATAAGAGAGCGCGTCAAGGCTCTGGTTCTTCGCCTCGGAGATGCGGCTGCTGAGCTCGCGCGGGGTAAATACCTTTTCGTTGAGATTGAGGTCGCGAATGATCTTCTTGAGCAGGGATTGTTGATCCGCGTCGTCATAGATCACAAACGTGCGCTCGTAGCCAAGCGCTTGGATCTCACTGCGCAGAATGCGCGCGCAGCAGGCGTGGAACGTCATGACCCACATGTCGTTGACGCCGGAACCAAGCAAGTTTCCCACGCGCTCGCGCATTTCGCCCGCGGCCTTATTTGTAAACGTCAGTGCGAGGATATTCCATGGCGCGACGCCTTTTTCCTGAATCAGATACGCGATGCGGTGCGTGAGCACACGCGTTTTTCCGCTGCCCGCGCCCGCGAGGACAAGCAGCGGCCCTTCGGTCGTTTCCACCGCTTCACGTTGGTTGTCGTTGAGAATCGAAAGGTCCATGCTATTCCCCCTGAAACTAATCAAGACATTATACCATAGCAGCAGGGCGGCAGAAACCCATATTGCATGAAAAAACGAAAAAATTCGAACAAGCGTTTGCATACGTATCCGCTTTACGCAGGCGGGAATCTCTGCTATAATCTGCCCATGAAATTGATTATCGCTTCCAACAATGCGCACAAGATGCGCGAAATAAGTGAAATCCTCGGTGTGGAGTTTCCGGATATGGTCACGCTCAAACAAGCGGGGCTGGATATCGACGTCGTCGAGGACGGGGACACCTTTCAGGCCAATGCCATCAAAAAGGCGGAAGAGGTGCTGAAAGCCTCCAACTTTCCTGCAGCTCTGGCGGATGACAGCGGGCTGATCGTGGACGCACTCGGCGGCGCGCCGGGTGTCTACAGCGCGCGCTATGCGGGCGAAGGGCACAACGACGCGGACAACAACGCAAAGCTCATGCGTGACATGACGTGTGTGCCGTATGAGCAGCGCACCTGCCGGTTTGCCTCCGCCGTCGCGCTTGCGCGCGAGGGGAAAGAGACCATCTGCGTGATGGGCTTTGCGGAGGGCGTGCTGCTTTCCGAGGCGCGCGGCGAAAACGGCTTTGGCTATGATCCCTTCTTTTTCTATCCGCCGCTGGGGAAATCATTTGCACAGCTCAGCGCGGAGGAGAAGAATTCCGTCAGCCATAGAAAACACGCGCTGGAAGCGCTGCTGGACATATTGAGACAGGAGAAAGAATGAAGCGAATCGCGGTGTTTGCGGACACGCACAATATGTTCTCCCGCCTGCCGTTGGCATTGGAGCGGTTAGGTCGCGTGGACATGCTCTTTCATCTGGGCGATTTTGCAATCGATGCGGAGCGGATCGCGCAGGAGCTGGGCGATGTGCCGTTTTTTTCCGTCAAGGGAAATAACGACAGCGGGAGCGTCTATCCGCGTATGCGCATCGAGCGTGTAGAGGACGTCTGGATCATGCTCTTGCATGGCGATGGCTACCACACGATCTATCAAATGATTGACAAAGCGCGGGAAAACCGCTGCTCCGCTGTATTGTTCGGGCATACGCACGTGCCGCTGTTGCAGGCGGACGGGGAAGTGCTCGTGATCAACCCCGGCAGCATGTCTCTGCCGAGGCAGGGAACCAAGCCCTCCTGCGCGTTGCTGGAAGTGGATGGCAAAGATATCAACGTGAAGATGTTACCACTCATATAATGGAATAAGTTATCTATATATCAAAACAGCCCTCCAAAAACGGAAGGCTGTTTGTTTGTATTCTGACTTGCGTTGTTAAACTACTGGGATTTCTTCCGAACTGTCCTCCAGAATCTCCTGCGAATAGTGCATGAAATTCGGCATCTCGTCGACCGTATGAATCCCAAACTGGCGCAAGAACTTGTCGGTGGTGCCAAAGAGCGTCGGGTGGCCGACCACGTCTTTTCTGCCGGTCTCCACGATTAAGCCGAGTTTGAGCAACTGGGTTACCGCATAGTCGCAGCGCACTCCGCGCACACGCTCCACGTCCGAGCGGGTCACGGGCTGACGATAGGCGATTACCGCGAGGGTTTCAAGCAGGGACTGAGACACGCTCTTCGTTTCGTCGGGGTTGACGAGCTGCTTGACTTCTTCGATGTAGTCGCGGTTGCTGACCAGCTGCGCCGTGTCGTGGGTCACGAGAAGCTGCACGCCGCGCCCCTCCACCCGATAGGAAAATTCCATCTCGGAGAGCAGGTGACGCATTTTCTGCATCGGCAAATCCAGCACGCGCGCAAGCTCCGTAATCGCAACGGGGTCGCCCGCCACAAAGAGCATGCATTCGATTTTATGATTGATGGTTTTGTCGGTCTGTTCTTCCATTCTCTTTCCATCCCTAACGATCCATTGTCCTGAAGTGAAGATTCACGAATCAGTCTTCCGACTCGTCCATATACGCATAGTTGTCGTCGTCGAGCAGGAGTTTGTCCGCGCTGATGCGAATCGGCGCAAACGGCGCCTTTTGCTTGAGCAGGATCTCGCCGCGAGCAATCATCTCTAAAAGCGCCATAAACGTTGCGATGATCTCCGTGCGCTCGGATTGCTCGGTAAACAGGTCTTCAAACGCGACGGCGTGTTTCTCCAGAAGCACTGCGCGGATCTTAGCCGTCTGCGAGCGCACCGTGTATTGATCCGGATTGACGTGCTGGGAGCGGATGACTTCCGGCTCGTCCTTTTTGCGCGCGAGCATTTCTAAGAAAGCTGCAAAGAGCCCATCCATGGTTGCGCCGTCGAGCGCTACCTCTTTTGGCGGCAAAGGGATGTCCTCCGGCAGGCGGGTGACGCTGTTCTTTGCGCTTTCGAAGAGGGTTTTGAGCTGCTCGCTTGCCTCTTTGAACGCCTTGTAATCCCGCAGTTGGCGAATCAGCAACGTCTCCGGGTCTTCATCCGCTTCGTCTTCCTTCGGCGGGCGGGGCAGGAGCTGGCGACTCTTGATGTACAGCAGCGTCGCCGCCATGGTCAAAAACTCGCTTGCGGTGTCCATGTCCAGCTCGTCCAGTTGATTCATATAGGAAAGATACTGCGCGGTGATCTCGGAGACGAAGATGTCCTTGACATCCACTTCGGCTTCCTCAATCAGGTGCAGCAGCAGGTCGAGCGGGCCTTCAAACTGTTGGAGCTGTACGGTATACGGCATGCGAGTTCCTTAATCGTTGATGGTATGCGCGCTTAAAACAGATTGACAAACCAGGCGGCAACGGTGAAGAATCCGCCGGAGATGCCGGAAATGAGGTAGCTCAGCACAAAGGAGACCGCGCCTGAGATCAAGAGCGCCAGCAGGATGAATTGCCCGTACTGGCGTAGGAACATGAACACGCGCGGGATCTTGTGCATCAGCAGGCTTTCTGCCACATGCGAGCCGTCGAGCGGATAGATCGGCAGGAGGTTGAAGATCGCCAATGCGAGGTTGATGGTGATCACCGAACCGACAATGCTGTGGAACGCTTCGTTGGTGCCGAGACCCCACTTGAGGATGCCCGCCACATAGACAAACGAGAACAAAAACGCGACGATGATATTGGTGAAGATTCCCGCGAGGGAAACGATGATATCATCGCGCTTATAGTTTTTAAAATTGCGCGGCGTGACCGGAACAGGCTTTGCCCAACCGAAGCCGACCAGCAGCAGCATCAAAAACCCGATGGGATCGATGTGCGCCAGGGGGTTGAGGGTCATCCGCCCAAGGTTACGCGCGGTCGGGTCGCCGAGACGGTAGGCCGCGTAGGCATGCGCCCATTCGTGGACGGTGAGGCCGATGAGGATCGCCGGCAGTATATAGAGAAACTGCAGCGGATTTTGAAAAATTTGTAGTATGCGTGACAAAATCGCGTACTTCCTTCCTGTTGATAGGGGTGGTTTCGACTGTGCCTCATTGCATGAGACCGAATCGCTGACACAATTATACGCGAAGAGATACCCGAACGCAATCGAGCGCGGCTTTGATGCCGGATTTTCCACAGAGTGTTCACAAAGGCGGCGTGGGGTTGCAAGCCTTGCCGCAATCTTATTTTTGTTCCGCGTTTTCGCGCAGGCGTTGGATGAGTTGCGGTTCCGGCGTGACGTAAAGCGTGCGGTTGGTGGAATAGATGACCATGCCGGGGCGCGTTCCGGAGGGCTTTTTTACGAATTTACGTGGCGTATAGTCGACCGGTACACCCGCGGATGTGCGCGACTGGGAATAAAACGCGGCGAGGTTTGCCGCCTCGCGCAGCGTAGCTTCCGGCGGTTCGCCTTCAAAATCGACGATCACGTGTGAACCGGGGATGTTCTTTGCGTGCAGCCAGATGTTCTCTGAGCGCGCGGTTTGCAGCGTCAGCGCGTCGTTCTGCCGGTTGTTTTTGCCGACGTAGATCGCAATCCCGTCGCCGGAGACAAATTTCATGGGTTGGGAGGATTTATTGGCGGGTCTTGCCGATTGCGCTTTTTCGGGGCGCAGATAGCGCTCTCGAATCAGCTCTTCTTTGATTTCGCTGAGCTCATAGAGCGTGTCGCACTTGTCGATATTCTCCAGCTGGCCTTCCAGATAGGCGATTTCGCCAGCCAATCCTTCGATCTGCCCTTCGGCATACACTTTGCCGAGCTTGCCTTTGCGGTAGAGCTTGAAGTATTTTTTCGCGTTGTCCTGCGCGTTAAAGGCGGGGTCAAGCGTGATGATTCGCTTTGCGGGCGGATCGACGAAAAAGTCGTCCACGATCAGTTCCTGCATGCCGGGCTTTGCCAGATGCAGGTTCGCGAGGATGAGTTCACCGTTGATGCGCGAGGTGTCGTGCGCATCGCTCTGGTGAATCGTCTCCCAAAACGCGGCGTATTTATTCTGCGCGCGGCTCAGCGCGGTGGAGACCGTGTGCCGCAGCGCCGCGCCGTGGCGGCGGATGCGCACGATCTGGTCTCGATCGGCGTAATAGCGATCCAACGCCGCGCTCATGCTCTGGGCGGGTTCCACGCGGGCATAGAGACCGTTGGGCGAGATTGGTAGTGCTGCAACGGGTTCGCCCTCCACGTTGAACGCGATGCACGGCGCATAGCCGCCGCTCTTCATCGATTGCAGCAGAGCGAACAATGCGGGTGGGGAAGATGCAGCGGAGAGCAACGCGTTGGCGGTCTGCTTGGAGATGCCGTCAAACGATGCGGTCATCGCGCGAACGGGATCGGGGGAGGAGAATGCTGCTTCAAACGTCTCTATCGGCGCGGTAAACGGGTCTTGCTTGTCTTGCGAAATGATTGGCTCATATGGAAACCCAGGCAGGAGGATGCGCGCTCCGTCATTGGTGGCGGAGACGCGGCGGAGACAATCGACAATCGCTCCAGCAGGCTCTAGCAGCAGAAAGTTTCCGTGCTTGCCTGTGAGTTCGATGATCAGCTGCAGAGCGACCTCGTCAAAGAGTTCGTTTCGCGCGAGGATGATGATTTCGCAGACGCGATCCGCGCCAACCTGCCGGATGGAGCAGATGCGTCCGCCGATGAGTCTGCGGCGCAGCAGCATGCAAAACGCAGGCGCGTTCATGGGGTTATCAAAGGAGCGGCTGGTGATCTGGATGCGCCCGTTCTCCGGATGAATGCTCACGAGCAGGCGCAGGTTCGCGTTATTTGCCCGCACAACAAAGAGCAGCAAGTCCTTTTCAGGCTGCTGCACCTTATCGATCTTGCCGCCTATAAGCGGCTGCAGTTCGTGAATCACCGCGCCAAGCGCGATGCCGTCCATTGCCATTGAATACTCATTTCTCCGATATCATTCTGACTGTGCGAGCAAAAGGCGTTATTCCGGCTTTTTCAGGCGATCGAGAATTAGCCGATAGCCGCCCGCGCCGTATTCCAGGCAGCGGTTGACGCGGCTGATGGTCGCGCTGGATGCGTTGAACTTATGCGCGATGTCCTGATAGGTCACGTCCGCGTCGAGCTGACGCGCGACCTGCCAGCGCTGTGCCATGGCCTGCAATTCGTTGATGGTGCACATGTCTTCAAAAAACCGATAGCACTCCGAAAGGTCGCGCAGGGAAAGAATCGCGTCAAATACGTCGTCCAATTCTTCGCTTTTCAGTCTGGAGACATATGCGTCCATCTGAGGTTCCCCTTTCGCGCGCTGCAGTTCGTTCTTTGTTGATATCCGTATTTATTCTAGTCGCTTTCCTACTGGAAAGCAAGAAAAAAGGGGCATACCGTGTGGTATGCCCAAAGCTGAAAACCGAACTGGGGTTACTGCGCCGCAGCGCGTTTTTTAGCCATCTGCGCCTTTTTACGGGCGGCAGCGTTCTTGTGGATCATGCCCTTAGCGGCAGCATGATCAACCGTGCTGACGGCCGTCAAATACGTTTTTTCAGTTGCGGCAGCATCCCCGGCTTGCAGTGCTTCATCAAAGCGGCGGATAGTCGTCTTCATTTCGGACTTGGCCGCACGATTGTTCAGCGTCTGCTTCTCGGTAATTTTGACACGCTTCATTGCGGATTTGATATTTGCCAAAACAATTCACCCCCTATTTCAGTCTTACATTTCATTCGAACAGAAGTCAGTTTAGCATACCACGCGGGATAATGCAAGGAAAATATTGCATAAATCCGATGAATCTGTTCCTATTGGTTGCGCCTCTTGGCACAGCGCCTGTCTTACTTATTATAATACACCGTTGTGTGATCAAGTCGCACAAGAATTGGCTGATCAAGGGACATTTTCACATTTTCGTTGCATTTTCAAAGTTGACGCATCGAACAAACGTGGTATAATAATTTTCGTGATTAGCACTCGACAAAAAAGAGTGCTAACAATATAGAAATACAACGATAATACATAGGAGGCGTAACTCGTATGAAACTGAAACCTTTAGCCGATCGCGTTGTTGTCATCAGCATCGAGAACGAAGAGGTTGTCAAGGGCGGCATTGTGTTGCCGACCGCGGCAAAAGAAAAACCGCAGATGGCGGAAGTGATCTCGGTTGGCCCCGGCGGCGTCGTGGACGGCAAAGAAGTCGTCATGTACGTCAAAGCGGGCGACAAGGTGATCTGCTCCAAGTATGCGGGCACCGAAGTCAAGCTGGATGGCAAAGAGTACATGATCGTTCGTCAGAGCGATATTCTCGCGGTCGTGGAATAATCAGGAGGAAATGAACAATGGCTAAGCAATTGAAGTATGGCGAAGATGCACGCAGAGCACTTCAGACCGGGTTGGACAAACTGGCCAACACCGTCAAGATCACACTTGGGCCCAAAGGCCGCAACGTTGTGCTGGATAAAAAATATGGCGCGCCGCTGATCACAAACGACGGCGTCACCATCGCCAAAGAGATCGAGCTGGATGACCCATTTGAAAACATGGGCGCACAGCTGGTCAAAGAAGTCGCCACCAAGACAAACGATGTCGCGGGTGACGGCACCACCACGGCGACCCTGCTGGCGCAGGCAATCGTCCGCGAGGGCATGAAAAACGTTGCCGCAGGCGCGAACCCCATGGTGATTCGCCATGGCATCGAAGCCGCGGTTAGAGAAGCCGTCGAGGGCCTCAAGGATTTGAGCAAGCCCGTCGGCAGCAAGACCGCCATCGCGCAGGTCGCCTCGATTTCCGCTGGCGACGAAACCGTTGGCAAACTCATCTCGGACGCGATGGAGAAGGTCGGCAACGACGGCGTCATCACCGTTGAAGAGAGCAAAACCATGAAGACCGAGCTCAACATCGTCGAAGGTATGCAGTTTGACCGTGGCTACGCCTCCGCGTACATGGTCACCGATACCGAGAAGATGGAGGGCATTCTCGATAATCCCTACATCCTCATCACCGATAAAAAGATCGGCAACATTCAGGAGATTCTCCCGATTCTCCAGCTGATTGCCCAGCAGAGCCGTTCGCTGATGATCATTGCGGAAGATGTCGAAGGCGAAGCGCTCACCACGCTCGTGCTCAACAAACTGCGCGGCACGTTTAACTGCATCGCCGTCAAGGCCCCCGGCTTTGGTGATCGCAGAAAGGCAATGCTGCAGGATATCGCGGTTCTCACAGGCGGTGAAGTGATCTCCTCCGAAATCGGCCTCGACATCAAGGAAACCCAGCTGAGCCAGCTCGGTACCGCCCGTCAGGTCAAGGTGGACAAGGACAACACGATCATCGTCGAAGGCGCAGGCAATGCCGACGAGATCAAGGCGCGTGTTGCCGCCATCAAGGTGCAGATCGGCGAGACCACGTCCGATTATGACAAAGAGAAGTTGCAGGAGCGTCTTGCCAAGCTCGCGGGCGGCGTCGCCGTCATCGCGGTTGGCGCGGCAACTGAGATCGAGATGAAGGAGTTCAAGCTCCGTATTGAGGACGCGCTCTCCGCAACCCGCGCGGCTGTGGAAGAGGGAATCGTCCCCGGCGGCGGTGTGGCTCTGCTGAATGTTGCTGAGCGCGTTAGAAAGCTTGCTGAAAGCGCGACAGGCGACCACAAAACCGGCATCAACATCATTCTGCGCGCGCTGGAAGAACCGGTTCGCCAGATTGCGATCAACGCGGGCGTAGACGGCGCAGTCGTGGTGGAGAATATCCGCCGCGAGAACAAGCCGGGCTATGGCTACAATGTCACGACGGACTCTTACTCGATTCTGGCTGACGAAGGCATCATCGATCCCACGAAGGTCACCCGCAGCGCGCTGCAGAACGCGGCTTCCGTTGCGGCAATGGTGCTCACCACCGAGAGCCTGGTCACCGATATCCCGACGCCTCCGGCTCCCGCCGCGGCGCCCGGCCCGGATATGGGCGGCATGTACTAAACCTAGCGACATAAAAAGAGCACGGAGAAATCCGTGCTCTTTTTTATACTTTTCGCTTGAACTTAAAATTAACTATTGCTTTATGATTACTCTGTTATATCTAAATAAACATGAACAAAATCCGGTCTGCAATCATGAGTAGTCAGGTGTCGATACGTTTTGCTTCTTTCGATGAAAGCAATAAAATCATCATAGCTCTGATCTTCCATATGACTCTCTAGTAGGCCTAGGTTCCAAAGTTCGTTTGGATAGCAAATCGTTACGCAGAAGTCAACTAAGCCAGTTTTGGAATTCGGGACATCATACGTTCGTTCTAACTGAACACAAAAACTCTTTTTGCTATAATTCGTATAGGAACCGAAAAGCGGGTCACCTTCAAAGGTTTCAAATCTTGAAAAATTTCGAGTCGCAAAAAATGACAGCGTGTCCATCTCTGTTTCAACCGGAATCCGAGCGATAGCTTCAAAAGCATCCAAAATTTCCGAGAAGCTCGAAGTTGATCTTACGCGGTTTTCAAACTCTTTCTTGAAATCAAAAACATCCATACATACCTCAATCGTTATGTTCTTTGCGTGAATACCAGCGTGACTCTTGAGCTGATTACGGCGCAGGCGTCGGCGAAACTTCCGGTGTGGGTGTAGGCATAATGCCAACCTGCTTTCTGAGAGGATTGCCGGGGTAGACATCCGGGCCGGGTACTCGATAGATCTGCTCGACGACTTCGCCGTTGACATAATGGTCGATGAATACATCCACCGTGATTTTCGATCGTGCAGGGGCAAGAATCTTTTCTTCGCCGATAAAGAGATGCTTGGATTCAGTGATCTCGTCCGCTCCCGGCGCTTCTTCGGAAACGAGTACAACGCGGGTCTTGTATTCGTGCCCTTCCGGCAGCGCCTGCCCGTAGATGACCACCGTCAGATCACGTTTGCGGCTCTTGGACATCTTGTTCTCAGATGAATAGGCGTAGATGAACAGGTCGTGGTCAGAGACGTTCTTGAATTTGAAATCGATATGGTTTGTGTCAACCGTCGCATCCAGCCCCTTATCGACATAGGTCGAGGGAAAGGTGTGGAACTCGCGTTGAACGATTTCGATATACGGATAAATTTGCAATACCGCGTTATACAGCGTTGTACTCGTTTGGCAGACACCGCCGCCGAACTGCCGCTTCAGTGTATCCCCTCCAAAGATTCCGTTGGCTTCTTTCCAGCCGTTCTCTATTGTGCGATCCCCGACGACATCATTGAAACTCCAAGTTTCGCCTGGCTTGACAACGTTGCCATTGATCGCGGCAGCAGATTTTTCGACATTGAATGCGCGATTGGGAATCAGCTCACGCTGTTCTTCCGTGTCTTCCGCAGTGCCCTTGAAGTCGTATGTTGTGGAGAATTTCGCGATCTGCGCAAAGCTTTGCTGAATATCCGCAACCGTTTTCGACGGCGCAATGTTCGTTAGCGTTGGTGTCAGCGTGGTCTGATATTGTCCCGCGGCAATCGCCTGCTTGATCATGTCTGTAGTAGAGGCGATGTCCAGACCGTAGCCTGGTGTGCCTTCGATATATTGCGGTGTGGGTTTGCCGCTGCTGGAGAAGTCCATGGTCACGCTTGCGTCCACGGGTGGCTTGCTGGAGGTCTGGTTGATCGCGTCGATGCGCGTTGCAACAGCCGCTTCGTTGATCGCAACCGTAGTGGAGTAGCTCTGGCTTGCGCCGCCGGTGAGCGCCTGATCGATCACCTCGCTGAGGTTGGTGGTGGCGCTCATGTCCGCGCCGGTGATGGTCGCGCTCAGCTCCGCACTGGAGAGCGTGATGGCGATGCGCTCCAGAAACGTGCTTTCGTTGGCCTCCAGCTGCGGGCGCACTTCATCCGCGGTCTTACCGGAGACGTCCATGCCGTTGATGGAGACTCCGCTGCGAAACGTTCCGGTTGCCGGATCGACAACCGCGGGCTCGGAGCAGCTTTTGACCAGCACGAGAACCGCGACGACGATGAGCGCAAGAAACGCGAGACTCATGCCGCCGAGAATCAGCTTGCGTTTGCGCGCCTTGGCTTTGCGTGCGCTTGCGCGGCTGGCGGTTGGCGAAGAAGTGCTGCGTTTCGGCGCCTGAGCATATTCCATCTGGCCTTTTGTGTTTCTCGCAGGGCGGCTGTCCTTGCGGTCAGCCGGACGGCTGCCGCTTTGGCTGGCAGATTTGGTTGTGTCGGGCAAGCCCGAATATTTCTCGTACATGGTTTTCCTTTACCATAGTAGATACATTTCGCACCAATCAGATACGTAATCGATTATACACACTCGTCATTGAGCAAGCAACTCATTTGGGTCAATCTTCGTCTTCTCCCACACGACGCAAGTAGCGTGCTGGTTCAGCAAGAAAATCCCGCAGAAAGTTGATGTTTTCCAGCGAGGCAAAGCTAGTATCACGCAAACGGTTTTCCTCAAACGAATACAGTGTCGCCTCAGGATACGCCAATAGAACGGGGGAATGCGTTGAAATGATAAACTGGCAGTCGCGTTTGACGGCGTCGGCGATCATGTTCATCAGGACATATTGATTATAGTAGGAGAGCGCGCCTTCCGGCTCGTCCATCAGATACAATCCCTGCGCATGCAGTCTTGAACCGAAGAAGTCGATGTATCCTTCGCCGTGGGACTGCTGCGAGAGCTCGTCGGAATACATGTTTTTCATTTCATTAAGACTAGATGCATGCGGCATGGAAGCCAACGCTTTTGCGTAGCCCGATCGTCCGGTGTATTCGTGCTGGATTCGTTCGATCTCCGCGCGTTCCTCGCGCATCATATCCTCTCTTGCGTCGATATATCGCGTAAAGTCTTCCGCAAGAAAGAAGAAGCTGCGCTTTGGTTTGTGTGAAAACTCCGCGCGATATGCGCGGGAAGCAGATGTAAAACTGTTGTTCGCGCGGCGGTCGGAACGCGCGTCACCGATCCGAACCGCACCCGTCAGCGCGGCAATCAGCTCCACAAGCGTCGTCTTGCCGCTGCCGTTGTCGCCTGCGATCAACGTCACGGGTGAAGAAAATTCCAGCCGCGTAATGTCCCTGATCTGCGGCAGATTCAGCGGATATGTTTCATTTGGCAGATCGTTTTCCGATTGTCGGATGGCACGTAGATAAATCATGCGCCTATTATAACACGACGCTTGCGCGTGAAATACTTAGATTTTAGCGATATAACAAAAAAGAACGCCTCAAAAGACGTTCTTTAATACCCGATTCATTACGGCATCTGATACACTGTCATAAACTCAGAGCCGAATTCCTGCTGGGTAACAACCTTCTCCAGTCCGCTCAGGTAGACATCCAACCCATATGCCAAAATCCACTGCTGGCGGGGTTCGAGGGTTTTGTCGCTGCAAATCTGCATGCCGCGCGGGTTGATCATCAGATAATCCGCACCGCGGGCGATATTGTAATATCCGACAAATATGAGACGCATGCGGGACTTGTAGGACTCCGGCAGGATGTTGTATGCCTTTTCCAGCCCGTCGCCCGTGTACCAGTCCGCGGCGGTGACCTTGATCTGCTCGTCTGAATCCACGGTGTCGATCAGCTTCATCAGCGTCTGCGCCTGAGAAACATTCCAGTAGTCGAGGTCGTATTTCGCGCCGGGGTTGCCGCCCGCGAGCGCATTGTAATACACAAACTGGAATGGATGGCTCAGGATGACCATCACGAGCATCGCGAGAATCTGCGTACCGACCGCGCCGACGGCGAGCCATTTCCACTTTCCTTTTAGCAGCTCGACCAGCGTTTTGAGACCGTAGACCGCGAGTAGCAGCAGGATTCCATAGAGGAAATAGAAGTGTCGCCAGTTGTCATAGAGAATCGGTCGCGTGATCATCGCAAACCCGAGGAACACCCACACGAACACGAACAGCATCAGATAATACTTGCCCTCGCCCGCAAACAGCTCCTTTGCCTTGATGCGAAACGGAACGGCCAGCGCGGCGACGTTGCCGAACAGCATAAGGGCAAGCAGCAAGAGCGGGGTGGTGATCGCGATCATCACAGGGATGTAGTGCCAGGGGACAGGCCGCTGCGCAAGCCCCATGTAGAACACATATCCCGGCCAGTCCGAGAAATTGGAGGAGCGGGAGTAGACATAGCCGATGAATTTTGCGGGGTCTTTCCACAAGCCTGGCGTCAAAGCCGCGTAGAAGCTCACAAACGCGACGACGGCAAGCAACCCCATTAGGAACGTCTTTACGCTCCATTCACGACGGACAAACAGCGTGACGAGATACAGCACACCGCAAAGCCCGAAGAACGCTAGACCTGTGATGCGCATGTTCGTCGCCAGCGCGCCAAAGAGCGCAAACAGCAGCGCCGCTCCGACGGTCTTTTTCTCGATAAACCGGATCGCAAACCAAAGGCACCAGAGAATCATGACCATCGCCATGATGTCCTTGTTGTTGTAGTGCGACTCCGCGAAGAAACGCGGGCTTAGGTAGAGCAATAGGCTTGCGACAAGCCCGTATTTCCAGTCTTTGGACAAATACGACGCGATGAAATAGATCGCAAGTACACCCGTCATGAAGACGAGGAATGTGTATCCGTGCCAGAGCAGCATCAGCGTGCGCGCGCCGTCTATGCCATAGTCGGCAAATAACGCCGGGGCAAAGGGGTAGTAGACCGACTGCCCGTGGTCGATGTCGACGTTCTCACTTGCGTCCAGAAACTCAAGCCCTGTTGAGGACTGAACGGGCTTTGCGTCCGCGCCGAGGACCAGACCGATGTACTCTCGCACATTGGTTCCGAGGACGCGGATCTCCGTCTGCTCATCCCACGGCATGCCGTAATCGGGGGTGACAAGCAGTCCGACAGCGGCCATGACGACAAAGAGGATGACGATGATGCAGCGGTGGTGTTTGTTCAAAAAGGGCATTCTAGTTCTCCCGTCGTTGATGATTCAGCATTGCATTTCTCACAAGAAAAGAGGGCGTGGCAAAGTAGCGTTACTCCTCCGCTGCGACGATGATAGAATCGCCCTGCTCAAAGAGCACGGTTGCCGACTTGACCGGATTGATGTAGATGCCGCCGGGGTTGGTTTCGCTGTCGGTTTCAGCGGCGATCTTGTAGCCAAAGGCGGTCTCGCCCTTTCTGCGCGCGCTCTCAACAACTGCATAGAACGAGACTGGTTCCTGCAGGCGCACATACGATTCGGCAGGCTTGAGATAGATCTCCGAACCATCGGAATCGAAGATATCTTCAAACACCGCGTTGAGCTGGTTGTTTTCCGAAACCTGCGCAATCAAAAGGCTGATGATCGTGTCGCTGACGATAAAATCGTTGACCTTTGCAACCTGTGCGAGACGGCGATTGCGGATATCGAGCATCTCGCTGACGATGGAGAACTGTTTGCCGGTCAATTCTGCGATGTTGCGCAGATGCAACAGCGTGATGAGCGTGTTAGCATCGGCCTTTTGCACATCCGGCTCGCAGCGGTCAGAGAGCAGTATGATATGCGGATAATCCTGCCGCAATAGCATATCCAGCGTGACGCGCTTGGTGATATCTTCCTTGACCAGCTGAACGGTCGCATGTTCCAGCGCGCGCTCCGTGCGGCGAATGGCGATGGCTGCATCGTCATCATCGCTCACAACCGTGATGCGCGAGTCTTTTGCAACATAGTGATCCAGCTCTTCGACGATCCGCTGCGCGTTTTCGTTCCAGCCGAGCATCAGAATGCTCTCCGGCTTTGCAGCGGCAGCAGGCTTAGCGGAAAACACGCGCTCGTCAACCGCGGCAGTAGTTCCGTTGAGAATCAGCGTGTCGTCGTCCGCCGTCACGGCGATGATTTCGTCCGTTTCGCCGAGCACGGTGTCCATCGGGGGATTTAACCGCACGCCGTCTTTGGTTTTGATGCCGATGACGCACGAGGTTTCAAACATGGAGAGAATGGTACCGTAGGTTTTGCCGCTGAGCTGTGGGAACGCGCGCAGATAGATCTCGTCGCCGCCGAAATCGAGCAACTCCGTATACACTGCGGAAAGGCCGGACTGGCGGCAGGTCTGCGCGATGATGCGGGAGATGATCGCGTCCTCGAGGATGATCTCCGCCTGGCCGCGCGCGGCAATCTTTGCCACCTCGACGTTCTTTGGCTCGCGCAGAACGGCGACGATGTTGTAGGGCGTGGTGCGCGTGGTGGGGGAATTGATCACCGCAAGCAGCGCCTTGATGACGTTTGCGTCGTTGTCTTCGTTGATGATGATCGAGCGCGCGGTGTGCAGGCTCAGGAGCCCCAGATCGTTGAGGTCGATCGCGCTGCCGTTTCTGGTGACAATGCGCGTGGTTTTCGTGTTCGGTATCCGGCTGCGGATGGCTTCGTCCATCTCCACCTTGTCCGTCGGGCTCATGATGACGATGCAAGCGTTCTTTTGGTTGCTGTTGGCCTCAATCAGCTCCGACAATATCGTGAAAATCTGGCTCGACCAGCCGAGGATGACCGTGTGCCCGCTCTCAACCACTGCGGAGTGCCCTTTTTGCAGCGCTTCCAGCTTCGACGAAATGCCGTTGGTGAGCAAGCCCACGAGGATGCTGAAGATGAAGATACCGCCGAGCGTGATGACGAACATTGCGGCGACGAACAGGAAACTGCCCGTGTCGCCGCCCATCGTGCCCGGATCGAGAGAGCGCAGTACGCCCATCCAAAACAGCGAAAGGAAGCCTGTTCCGTCGCCCGCGCCGGAAGCCCAAACGATAAAGGAAACGATGCTGATCATCAGAAGCGTCACGATGGCAAGGCTTGCGATCAGCGCGCCTGTGCCCTTTGACATGAGATTGTCAAAGCGGTATTTGAGTTTGTTTTTCATATGCACCTCATACTATATTTTTAAAATGTCCGGAATGCTTGATTAAGTTTCTTCTGGCTGGTCTCTGTGCGAGGATAAACGGCTTGTCCCACGCGGAATGTTTCTAAGGATTCACTGTGAATAGATTCTTGTTATTACTTTACCTGAATTGAGTCCGATGTCAACGTAATTCTGTGTTTCGGGCGTACTTAAATGCTCGGCTAAATTCAGTTATGAACACAACAACATGTTTTCGATGAAATACGCCTTTTTCTCCCTCTGGTCTTGTGGCCGTATCGCGATATGATAAATCTGTTACAACTGATCATATATGTGAGCAGGAGGGGAGAGTTTGGTGAAGAAAGTTGTCCGAATCATATTCTGGGTGTTCTCTGTTGCGCTTGCGTTGATGGCGCTCATGCTGCTATCCGGCAGTGCACTCACCTGCGCTTTGCTACTTGGCTGCGCGGTGCTGATCAATCCATTATTCCACGACAAGATACCGCTCAAGAAAGGGCTGACCGCGCTGCTTTCCATCGGGCTGTTCATCGCGGCGGTTGCGGTGTTTCCGACTAGCGCTGAACCCGCGGCAGATCTGCCGGAGACTACGATAGCGGCGGCGCTGCAAGCAACCAAGGAAGAAGCAACGCCCACGCCACAAGCCCTGCTGCGCGGCATTTCAGCCGATATTCAATCTCAGGATGTAATTAAGGAACCTGTTGAGACGAATACAGTTTCGCCTATGCCTTCGCCGACTCAGCCGCCGACAGCAACCCCGACTCCAACGCCGACGCCTAAGCCGACACCAACTCCAACCGAAAAACCGACGCCAACGCCGAAGCCAACGACGAAGGCCGCGCCCGTCACGCGTTCCGTGGGGATTACGATCATCGATTATTCCGATTCCGTGCGTCGCGGGGCCTATGCGTATATCGAGATTCAAGGTGCGCCAAACACAGATTATACGTGCGAAGTGGAGTATAAATCCGGCATGTCTGAAGCATCGGGACTTGGAACAAAGAGTTCAGACGCAAACGGTAATGTCTCCTGGAAGTGGAAGGTCGGCACCAGAACCTCGTTGAACTACACACCGACGATCTACATCGATGGCGGCGGGGACTCGGTTAGTGTTCAGTTTGACGTAACGGAATAAGAGCAAACGAAAAATTGCTTACATGAACAAAGGCACCGTGGGAGCGGTGCCTTTGTTGACGCGTTACAAAAATCAAAGTTTCCGAACGAAGATGTCGCTCTGCTCTAGCAGACTCTCTATTGTATCCAACCCCAATTGATGCAGCAGCGCAATCACGTACGGGTTGTCAATCGGCGTGTCATAGCTTGCTTCCGCTCCGTAGCGAACGACGTTCTTTCGCCCTACTTCACGTGGGATGAGTGCCTTTGGTCCGCCGACGCAGCCGCCAACGCAGCCCATGCCCTCAAAGAAGTTCGCGCCGCCGTTGCCCTCCTGGATGTCGTTGAGCATTTGTTTGCAGGCGGATACGCCGTCTGCATGGCGCGTTTTGATGGTAATCGGCTTGCCGGGGTTGATCCGCGCGACGGTTGCGCGAACCGCTTCGCTCACGCCGCCGGTGCCTGCGTAGATGCGTCCGGCTTTGGAGGAATGGTCGCGGTCGTCCTCTTCCATGTCGGCAAGGTTAATGCCCGCGTAGTCAAACACATCCTGAATCTCCTGAAACGTCAGCACAAAATCGGTCGAATCCGAGATGTCCGCTTCGCGTGCTTCCGCTTTTTTCGCGATGCACGGGCCGATGAAGACCGTCACCGCGCCGGGGTGAATCTTTTTGATCGAGCGTCCGCAGGCGACCATCGGGGAAACCGCCGCGGGTACATGCGGAACGAGCTGCGCATAAACTTTCTTGATCATGCCGATCCACATCGGACAGCAGCAGCTCGTGAGCTGATAATCTTTTTCGGATTGGATGTTCTTGTCAAACTCAAGCGCTTCCTTGAGCGTTAGGATGTCCGCAAACAGCGCAACCTCCACCATGCCCGCAAAGCCGATCTTCTTAAACGCAGCGCGGAGCTTTCCGGGCGTGACCGCTTCTGTATATTGGTTGATGAACGCGGGTGCGATCATGGCATAGGCGGGGGCCTCGGCGTTTCTCAGCGCGTTGAGCGTCGGCAATACATCGCGGCTCTCGGTGAGCTTCTTTTCGTCGCAGTTGCGAATGCAGTCTCCGCAGCCGACACAGATCGCGGGATCGATTGTAATCTGGCCGTCTTTGACAAACAGCGCATCAAAATAGCAGCGCGCGCGGCATTGCTCCAGCTGCAGGCTCTGGCAGGTGCAAGCATCTGTGCGGATGACGACAGGGTGCCGTTCAGGGCTGAGCAGGCAAGAGAGATGATGCGGGTCATATCCCTGCTGCCGCACGAGGTCAAGTTCTTCCGTCATCGTTCCTGCGACGCTGCTTTTGAGCAGGCGGTTATAGAGTTCTTCAAAGGTCATACGATCACCTCAAATCTTTTTCTATTTTACCATGCAGCGCGGGTTGCTTCAAGAAAATACAGTGGACTACTCAAGTCGATAACAGCGCAGAAGAAGAAAAGAACGTCTTAGAATTTTCGAAAAGCGATACGGGTTGCTTCAAAAAAATACATTGTGCGACTCACTGCGGGAGAAGTTCAAAAACAGGAAAGAATAGCTTAAAAATATATCGAAAATAGATATTGACAACTTGAATTATCGCGCTTATACTGTGCATGCTGTATATGTACAGTAAGTGAGGAGTGATCGATTGAACATCATCATCAGTAACGCAAGCAATCTGCCGATCTATGAGCAGATCTACGCGCAAATGAAAAACGAAATCATATTGGGAGATCTGCTGGAGGGAGATTTACTGCCCTCCATCCGGCAGCTGGCCAAAGACTTGCGCATCAGCGTGATCACGACCAAGCGCGCTTATGACGAACTTGAGCGAGACGGGTTTCTCTATACCGTCGCCGGAAAAGGGTGTTATGTGGCGGCGAAAAACACGGGAATCATCCGCGAAGGCCAGCTCAAAGAAATCGAAGAACACATGCGCGAAATCCTGCGTCTAGCGCCCGCTTGCGCGCTATCGGGTGAGAATCTGCTGGAGCAGTTTCGCGTGATCATAGAGGAGGAATATTAATAATGAATGTAATTGAACAAAACGGATCGAATAAAAGATACGGGGAACAAATAAGATGAACGCGATTGAACTAAACGGAGTCACCAAAAAATACAAAGAATTTTTGCTCGACAACGTGAGCTTCTCGCTCCCGCGCGGAGCGATTTTAGGCCTTGTCGGCGAAAACGGCGCGGGCAAAAGCACGACCATCAAGCTCATCATGAACGCAATTCGTCGAGACGGCGGCAGCATTCGCGTGTTCGGCGAAGACAACACCACACCAACGTTTGAATTGCTCAAGGAAGACATCGGCGTCGTTCTGGATGAGGCTTATTTTCCGGAAGTGCTGAACGCGCTGCAGGTGGGAGCGGTGATGAAGCACACCTATCACAGATGGGACGATGGCGTGTATCAAAACCATCTCAAGCAGCTTGACATTCCGCTCAAGAAGGCTTTTCGCGATTTTTCGCGCGGCATGAAGATGAAGTTTGCCATCGCGGTGGCGCTTTCTCATCAACCGAAGCTGTTGATTCTGGACGAAGCGACAAGCGGCCTTGATCCGATGGTTCGGGACGAAATTTTAACGCTCTTTCATGAGTTTACGCGGGATGAAGAGCACTCGATTTTGCTTTCCTCCCACATTGTGAGCGATCTGGAGAAGGTTTGCGACTATATCGCGTTTCTGCACAAAGGGAAACTCGTGCTCTGCGAAGAAAAAGATCGCCTTTTAGAGGAATATGCCATCGTGAAAACCACACAGGCCGCACTGGATCAGATGTCGGCGAACACGGTTGTAAGTTACAAAACGAGCCCATATGGCACAGAGGCGCTGGTGCGAAAGGCACTGCTGCCGCGCGGCGTGCAGACGGAGTTTACAACGCTTGAAAATATCATACTGTTTCTTGCAAAGGGTGGTGAGCGCGCATGAAAGGACTTCTGCTCAAAGACTACTATACGCTACTCAAGCAACTAAAGCTCTATCTGGTATTCATCGTGATACTCTCGTTAATCCCGGAGATGAATCTTTCCAGAATTGCGTCAATCTATGCCGCGATGCTTCCGATTACCGCAATCGCTTTTGACGAGCGGAGCAAATGGGATCAACTCGCCGCGATGATGCCGTATTCCAAGCGCGATCTGGTGCTGAGCAAGTATCTCATCGGTTATGTCGGTGTAGTATTTTGTTGCCTGCTTTCGTTTGGCATTCAGGGCGTGATCTCACTTGTGACAAAGCAGCCTGTCACATCGGAGCTGGCGCTCACCATCGTTGTTACCGCTTGTGTTGCCTTGATCCTGCTGGCTATCAACTTGCCGTTTATGTTCCGGCTCGGTGTTGAGCGCGGCAGAATCGTCTTCATGGTGCTGATCGCGGTGACAGTGTTTGTCGGTATGATGAGTGCAGAGAGTGCAAAGCAGGTGCTCGCGACCAGCACGATCACACCTATCATGCTGCTCATCATCAGCGGGTTTGCCGCGCTGGTGGTCAACATCGCATCAATGCTGATCTCGTTTCGAATCTATCAAAATAAGACGGTCTAAAGCATTGTGATCTCAGATTTTTGTTAAGATCAGTACAGAATCGGACACAAGCCGTTTCGCAATAAAACAAAGGTTCTAAGAAAATCGCCCGGCAATCAAGCCGGGCGATTTTGCAGGGGATAGGGGTTGAGGTATGGGGTTGGGGAAGCTTTGGCAGAACATCGCTATTCTGCCGATTTCTCCTCGTACCCTTAGGGCAAAGGATACAAAGAAAGAAAAAAAAAGGGCGCTTCCCGCGTTGGAAAGCGTCCTTGCTTTTTCTTGATGGTAACTATAACGGATGTTAATCAAAAAAGCAATAGGAATTTTGTGTTTTTGAAAGAAAGTGGTTGACATCATTCTCAATACTGAATATAATGCAGTAGTAGACCATGAAGCCTATGAGAACCGATGGATTCCAGCATACGATAAACGTCCGGAATCGTTCCGAAGCAAATGAAACGTAAGACGGGGGAGTTTGATGAGCAAACAATCGATATCAACTATATTAGCCGAGCAAAGCGGGGTAACACATGAACATTCAATATAAAAAGGGCGTGCTGGAGCTTTGCGTGCTGTCGCTGCTCGCAAAGAGAGACTGGTATGGCTACGAAATCTCCGAATACCTCGCAAGACAGATCGACATTGCCGACGGAACGGTGTATCCGATCTTGCGAAAGCTCAAGAGCGACGGACTGGTGACCACCTATCTTTCGGAAGAGAGCGGCGGGCCACCGAGAAAATATTACTCCCTGACCACGACAGGCAGGGAAGCTTATGCAAGCGACAGAACAGACTATTTAACCTTTGCAACAACAGTACAATCCATTTTGGAGGAACAGGAATCATGACGAAACAGGAATACTTAAGCGAATTGAAAGCGGAGCTCAATAAAAACGCTGTTGCGGATGCGGAAGAAATCCTCTCGGAATACGAGCAGCACTTTCTCTTTAAATTGGCCGACGGGTTTACGGAACAGGAGATTGCGGCAAAGCTCGGCGCACCGGCGCAAATCGCCGCGCAATACGCCGGCATTCCCGGCGAGAAGAAAGCCAAAGGCGGGAAGAAATTCTTACTGGTGCTTTGGCTAACCATCATCGGCATCTTCGAAGTGATGCTGTACGGCGCGTTTCTCTGGTTCATCGGGGCGCTGTTTTGTGCGTCGCTGGTGCCAACCGCGCTTGGCGTTGAGTTCATCGCAGGCTTGAACTTCATGAACATTCTGCCTCCGATGCCGTATGGCGGCGCGATTGTCTTCGGCATCGCGTTGCTGGCTCTGGGCGTTATGCTGTTTCTGTTTGCGGTCTACTGCTTTGCCTATCTGCGGCAGATGGTGCGCGTCAGCCTCCGCTGGCGGAAGAATCTGATGAGCGATGAAGCGCTGCCGATGCTCCCGATGAGTCCGCAGTTCAAGCCGAAAACACGCCGTGCGCTGCGCTCAATCCTGCTCTGGGCGGTGCTGATCTTCGCCATCGCGTTCGTTGCAGGGTATACTATCCTTGCAATCTATACGCACTCCTTCGGATTCTGGCATGCACTCGGTTGGTTCGGTTATCCGGCAACCGTCTATTGATCGACAAGACCTAAGAAAGGGAAAAAATGAAAACAGCAGTCATCACGGGCGCGAGTTCCGGCATCGGACTGGCTACCGCAGCGGAGCTTATCCAAAAAGGCTATCGCATCATCGGAATCGGACGCGACAAAACGCGCTGTGACGAGGCGGAATACCGCCTGAAGATGCAGTCGCCCGATGCAAGCGTGACCTTCCTCTGCGCGGATCTGTTGCAGCAGCGGGAAGTCGAGCGCGCAGCGAGTGAAATTATTGCGCTTCTTGAACAAACGAACGAAAGCAAGCTTGAAGTTCTGATCAACAACGCGGGCTGTGTGCGCAGCTGGTATACCACGACTGAGGAAGGCTACGAGCAGCAGTTTGCGCTCAACCACCTTGCGGCGTTCCTGCTAACCTTCCGTCTGCTGCCGCAACTCAAGTGCGCGCAGGGCAGAGTTATCATGACCGGCAGCGAGAGCCACAAGCACATGCGTATGCACTGGAACGATTTGATGCTCACGCGCGGATACAATCCGCTCACCGCCTACAAGCAGAGCAAGCTTGCCAACATCCTCTTTGCCAAAGGGCTCAACGAGCGCTATCTGGGCGACGGCATCACATCTTATGTGGTCGACCCGGGGTTGGTCTGCACGGACATCGGCTGCAAAAACACGGGCGGGCTTGTGGACTGGATCTGGAACCTGCGTAAAAAGCACGGTTGCCAGCCGGAGGTACCCGCAAAGACGTATGCCTACCTTTGTGAAACCAACCCGGCGCCGCGGGAGCTCTACTATCATCTTTGCAAGCCGAACACTTACAGCCGCCATGTCACGCACGAAAACGCGAACAGGCTCTTTACCCTGAGCCAGACACTTTGCGGCATCGAATACCCGGCGCGGATCAAGACCTGATTTTAACCAAAAAATCCAATTGCGGCACGCCGCATGAGAGGATGAAAGAGGATGAATGTTTTTATCACGGGCGCGAGCGGCGGCCTTGGACGCGCGCTGGCGAACGAATGCGGAAAACGCGGATACAACCTGTTTTTAACCGATATCAACGCACTGGGTCTCAAGTCGATTCAGCTTGGATTGGAGCGGCAGTTTGGCGTAACCGTCACAACCGCGGCTTGCGACCTGACCAGCGATGAGAGCGTGGATGCACTGCTGCAAACTATCGATCAGCACGGCATTCGGTTTGACATGCTGCTCAACGTCGCCGGGCTCGACTTCGAGGGCGGCTTTCTGGAGCGCGCGCGGCGGGACATCGTCCGCATCATTTCGCTCAACAACGAGGCAACGCTGCGCATCACACACGCGATTTTGAGCCGTCGCAGAGAGCAGCAGCCGTTCTATCTACTGTTTACGTCGAGTCTTGCCAGCATGTATCCCATGCCGCTCAAGGCGACCTATGCCGCGTCCAAGCGCTTTTTACTGGATATCGCGGTTGCGCTTGGCGAGGAGTTGAAGGACAAGCAGGTCAACGTGCTCGCGCTCTGCCCGGGGGGCTTGGCGACCACGCGGGAGGCGATGAGCGGCATCGCTGCGCAGGGATTCTGGGGTGGCGCGACCACCAACCCGCTTGAGGTCGTCTCCCGGCAAACCATCAGCAGGCTGATCCGCAGAGGCGGGATCTATATCCCCGGCGCGCTGAACCGCGTATTGACGTTCTGCGGGAATCTGCTTCCGCGCAGATGGGTTGCCGCGGCGATCTACCAGCGCTGGAACAAGGCGCAAAAGCAGTGGAGCCCGGTGGAGTTTTCCTCCGGCGGCACGGCGCGCTGAGTCGAAAAAAACACAATATAGAATTGGAGAGGAAATGAAACAATTTACGATACGGCTGGAACAGCCGGAGGATTACCGCGCGGTAGAGAACCTTACGCGGGAAGCATTCTGGAACCATCATGTGCCGGGGTGCGACGAGCACTATCTGGCGCATGTGCTGCGCGAGAGCGGTTGCTTTCTGCCGGAGCTGGACTTCGTCGCGGTAAGCGACGGTGAACTCGTCGGCAACATCATGTATACCCGCGCGAACGTGCTTTGCGACAGCGGGGAGACACTCCCTGTGCTGAGCTTCGGCCCGCTTTCCGTTCTGCCGGATTGGCAGGGCAAGGGTATCGGCTCAGCATTGGTAAACCATTCGCTCAAGAAAGCTGCGGAGCTTGGGTTTAACGCCGTGTTGATCTATGGCGATCCGGCGTTTTATTCTTGCCTTGGTTTTCGCAGTGCAGAGTCGTTTACTATCGGCACGATGGACGACTATTATGCCGACGCGTTGCAGGCACTGGAGCTGGTAGCAGATGCGCTGCGCGAAAAGGCGGGGCGCTTTGCCGAGGATCACGCGTATGAGGTGGACGAGGCAGCATCGGCAGCGTTTGATAAAACGTTTCCGCCAAAAGAGAAACAAGAAGGTCTACCCTCGCAGATGAAGTTTTTGCAGCATGTTTCCATGCGCAAGCCGCGCAGATAGTTTCTAAGGGTTGCAATTGCTGCTCCACTTCGCTAGAATACTCTTTATGAAACTGCAACCCGAATGCGTCACCTGCATCATAGCGCAGGTCAAAAATGTCACCAATATGTTTGGCCTTTCGGAAGATAGCCGAAAAGCCGCCATGGACGACACACACGCCTATCTTGCCAAGGCAAACTACGAAGGCTGCACGCCCGAATCCATGGGTGAGCTCTGGCAGATCTTGCTTTCACACGTGGGCGGAAAAGACCCGTATGGCGCGATCAAATCCATCTGCAATCAGGAGGCGATGAAGATGCTGCCTTCCACGCGGGAGAAGATCGTCCACGCCAGTGAGCCGTTCACTGTCGCGCTCAAGTATGCCATTGCCGGCAACCTGATCGACTACGGGATGGAGCATCCGGTTTCGATTGAGGAACAGAACGCGCAAATCGACGCGATTGCGAACACCGCCTTTTCGCGCGACGACAGCGCCAAATTGCTCGACGCTATGGCAAGGGCAAACACTATGCTGTATCTGGGCGACAACGCGGGGGAGATCGTGTTTGACAAGCTGCTCATCGAGCAGATTCGCGCGCGGTTTCCAAAGCTCGACATTTCGTTTGTCGTGAAAGGTTCCGCCGTGCTCAACGACGTGACCCGCGCGGATGCAGACGAGGTCGGCATGCACGACGTTGCGCGTGTGATCGACAACGGGGATGCATCCCCGGGCACGGTGCTGCCGCGCACGAGTGAGGCATTTCAAAAAGCGTTTGCGGAGGCGGATGTGATCCTCTCCAAAGGGCAGGGGAATTTCGAAAGCCTCAGCGGCGCGGAAAAGGAAAACCTGTTTTTTCTCTTTACCGCAAAGTGCGACACGGTCTGCGTCGAGGCGGGTGTACCGAAACTCTCGATCGTTTGTAAGGAAAATCAGAGTTTATAACAGAACATAACATAATTAATGTTATAAAAAGCGCTCTATTTCAGAATAGAGCGTTCTTTTTTTGCGCGAAAACTGAAAGGCAATCCAATAATTCTTATAATTAAAGCATCTTGGTCGAATAATTCTTGACAGAGCAACAGTGCGTGTTATAAAATAACATTGTTAAGAAAATGTTTAACACCAAATCCATCCAATAAGGAGGCATACTATGGCAACGCCGGTCATCATGCCACGTCAGGGGCAGTCGGTTGAGAGCTGCATCATCACCGAATGGAAGAAAAAAACGGGGGACGCTGTTTCCGTTGGAGACGTCTTGTTTTCCTATGAAACGGACAAGTCCACTTTTGAAGAACAGGCAAAAGTTGACGGAACGCTGCTCGCCGTGTTTTACAACGCGGAGGACGACGTTCCTGTTTTATTGAATGTCGCCGTCATAGGAAACCCCGGTGAATCATTCGCCGAATTCGCACCGGAAGGAGCAGCAGCTGCTGCGCCAGCGGAAGAAGCGAAAACCGCTCCCGTGGTAGAGACAGCACCCGCTGCGCAGGCAACTGCCGCGCGTGCAGAGGGTGTCTCTCCACGCGCGAAAAGCACGGCTGAAAAAATGGGGGTTAACCCTTCCGAAGCATCGCCAACCGGCCCGCATGGCAGAGTGATCGAGCGGGACGTGCTTGCGCTGGCTAAAGAAGGACGGTTGGGCGGCGGACTTGCCGCTCGCGCAACAGCGCAAGAAGAAACGGCGACAGCACCCGCGACAGTGGCAGCATCAACAACTCCTACAGCTGTCAACGCTCAAGAGTATGACGAGGTCAGGCTGCCGAATCTCCGCCGCATGATCGCCAAGACCATGCACGACAGCTTAGCCGAGATGGCGCAGCTGACCCACAACACGACATTTGACGCAACCAAGATGCTCGCCTTCCGCGAGAGCCTGAAGTCCGCGCCGGAGAGCATGGAGCTGCCGAAGATCACCATCAACGACATCATCCTCTTTGCTGTTTCACGCGTGCTGACGAAGCACGAGGGCTTAAACGCGCATATGCTTGGCGACAAGATGCGTTATTTCAAGCATGTCAACCTTGGCATCGCGGTGGATACCCCGCGCGGTCTGCTGGTGCCGACGCTGTTTACCGCGGAGGTAAAGTCGCTGGGGCAGATTTCCGCGGAGTCAAAGACCCTCGCAAAATCCGCCATCGACGGCAGCATTAACCCCGACCTCTTGCAGGGCGGCACGTTCACAATCAGCAATCTCGGGTTGTTTGGCATCGAGAGCTTCACGCCCGTGATCAACCCGCCGCAGGTGGCGCTGCTCGGCGTCTGTGCCATCACGGAGCGCATACGCACCGTGGATGGACAGATCACGGCATATCCTGCGATGGGGCTTTCACTGACCTATGATCACCGCGCGGTCGACGGCGCGCCCGCCAGCCGCTTTCTGAAAGATTTGGTTACCGCGCTGGAGCACTTTGACCTGCTCCTGATCGGTTGAGGAGGAAGATATGGCATTTGATTTGATCGTACTCGGCGGCGGCCCCGCCGGATATCTCGCCAGCGAGCGCGCGGGCCACGCGGGCTTGAGTGTACTTTGCATCGAGGAGCGCAATGTCGGCGGCGTCTGCCTCAACGAAGGCTGCATTCCCACAAAGACGTTGCTCTATTCCGCGAAGATTTTTGATAATGCGGCACACGGAGACAAGTACGGTGTGACCGTCGATGGCATCCAGATAGACCACGCGAAGGTTGTCGCCCGCAAGGACAAGGTCGTCAAGACACTCGTCGCCGGTGTTTCCGCGGCGCTCAAGGCAAACCACGTCACGCTTGTCAATGCGCGCGGCGTGATCACTGGCAAGAGCGAAGAGGGCTATACTGTGACCGCAAATGGCGAAACCTATGTGGGTAAGCGGCTCTTGATCGCGACGGGATCTTCTCCCGCCGTACCGCCGAATCCGGGACTCAAAGAAGGTTTGGCTGCCGGGTTTGTATGCACCAACCGCGAGATACTCGCGCTCAAAGAGAAACCGGAGCACCTCTGCGTCATCGGCGGCGGCGTGATCGGGCTGGAACTCGCGAGCTACTTTACCTCGATCGGTTCAAAAGTGACCGTGATCGAAATGCTTGACCACATCGCGGGCGAAAACGACGCGGAACTGGTCGCGCTCCTCAAAAAAGGCTTTGAAAAACGCGGCGTCACGTTCCAGCTCAACGCGAAGGTCACAGAGGTGACCGCCAACAGCGTAAAGTATGAAAAAGACGGTGCAGTGACGGAAGTCATTTGCGATAAGGTTCTGCTCTCCATCGGTCGGCGCGCGAACACCGTCGGCATCGGGCTTGAGAGCATCCATGTGCTCACCGAGCGCGGTGCGGTTGTCACCGACGCGCACATGAAGACCAATCAGCCGGAAGTCTACGCCGCGGGAGACGTCAACGGAAAATCGATGCTCGCACACACGGCCTATCGCGAGGCGGAGGTTGCGGTCAATGGTATGCTCGGCAAAAAGGACACCATGCGGTATGAGGCAGTTCCCGGCGTGTTGTATACCAATCCGGAGTTGTCCGCCGTCGGTGAAACCGAGTCAAGCGCGAAGGCCAAGGGGCTTGATGCAACCTGTGTGAAGATTCCGATGCGCTTTTCGGGACGCTATCTTGCGGAGAATGAGGGCGGCGACGGCGTCATGAAGCTTGTGGTCAACAATGCCACCAAGCAAGTGCTTGGCGCGCAGATGCTGAGCAATTACTCCAGCGAATTTATCGTCACGGTGGGCACGTTCATCGAGCTAGGTTTGACGCTCGACGAGATCAAGGAGATCGTCTTCCCGCATCCGACGGTATCCGAAATCATCCGCGAAGCAGTCTTTCAATATTAATTTGCTTCGCCGCTAGTTATAGAGGTTCACGCGAAGCAGTCTTTCAGTATTAGTAATTACTCGCTTAAATAAGGAGATAACGTATGTCGAAGCAAATTTTTATCGATCCCAATGTGGTCAGAAAACCCGAAACCCTCACGTTTCCGTCGATTCCGGTGAACCAGTATCAAAAGACCGTCAAGGACGAGAAGAAGAACTTCACGAAAGAGGAGTTTTTGAATATCTACCATGACATGGCCTATATTCGCGAGTTTGAGACCATGCTCAACCTCATCAAAACCACAAACGAATATTGCGGCGTTCAGTATAACCATCCCGGACCCGCGCATCTTGGCATCGGGCAGGAAGCTGCCTATGTTGGTGCTGCCTACGAGCTCACGCTGGATGACTTCACGTTTGGCTCGCACCGCAGCCACGGCGAAATCATCGCAAAAGGCCTGCGTTCCATCCAGATTCTCAACGACGGCAAACTCATGGAGATCATGGAGAATTTCTTCGGCGGTCGCACGCTTTCCGTCATCAAGGACAGCGGCAAGACGGTCAAGGAGATTGGGATCAACTTCCTGCTCTACGGCATGATGTGCGAAACCTTTGCGCGCAAAAACGGCTTTAATCAGGGACTCGGCGGCTCCATGCACGCGTTCTTTACGCCTTTTGGCATCTTCCCGAACAACGCGATCGTCGGCGGCAGCGGCAGCATTGCCCCGGGCGCGGCGCTCTTTAAACTCAGTAACAAGAAACCCGGCATCGTGGTCTGCAACATCGGCGATGGTTCAATCGCTTGCGGCCCTGTCTGGGAGGGCTTGATGATCTCCGCGATGGATCAGGTTCGCACCCTCTGGGGCGAAAATGGCGGCGGCATGCCGATCATCTACAACATCAACGACAACTTCTACGGTATGGGCGGTCAGACGCGCGGCGAGACGATGGGCTACGACATGGTCGCGCGCATCGCGGCGGGCGTGATGCCCTCTGCCATGCATGCCGAGCGCGTGGATGGCTTTAACCCGCTCGCGGTCATCGACGCATATCGCAGAAAAATCCCCGTCGCCAAGGCGGAAGGCCCCGTACTGCTGGATCTCGTCACGTATCGCTTCAGCGGACACAGCCCGTCGGACTCCAGCACCTACCGCACGAAAGAGGAGATCGACGCCTGGGAAGCGCAGGATTCCATCGCGTGCTTCGGCCGCCAGATCGTGGACGCGAAGATTGCCACGCAGGACGAGCTGGACACCGTCTGGGTCACGGTCAAGGACAACATGCTGCGCAACATGAAGCTCTCCATCGACGAGAGCGTTTCCCCGCGCATCGATATCTACGGCGCGGAGAGCGACTACATCGGCAACCTCATGTTCTCCAACCAGAAGGTGCGCTTGTTTGACGAAACCCGCAAGCCGGATGTGTTGCTCCCGCGCGAGGAATGCCCGCGCGTACAGCTGCTGAGCAAGCGCGCGCGCTACGGGCTCGAAGCGGACGGCAAGCCCGTGAGCAAAAACCGCGTCTATCAGCTGCGCGACGGCATCGCGGAACCCATCATCAACAAGTTCTATGAAGACCCGACGCTTGTCGCCTTCGGCGAAGATGTGCGCGATTGGGGCGGCGCTTTTGCGGTCTACCGCGGCATGACGGAGGCGATTCCATATCACCGCCTGTTCAATACACCCATCGCAGAGGCGGGCATCGTGGGAGCCGCGATCGGCTACGCCATGAGCGGCGGCAGAGCGGTTGCGGAGCTGATGTATTGCGACTTCTTAGGCAGAGCGGGAGACGAAATCTTCAACCAGCTCTGCAAATGGCAGTCCATGAGCGCGGGCATGCTCAAGATGCCGGTGGTGCTGCGAATGAGCGTCGGCTCTAAATACGGCGCACAGCATTCTCAGGACTGGAGCGCGCTTGTGGCGCATATCCCCGGTCTCAAGGTCGTGTTTCCGGCGACGCCGTATGACGCAAAGGGACTCATGCAGTCCGCGCTCAACGGCACCGATCCGGTCATCTTCCTCGAAAGCCAGCGCATCTATGATGTCGCGGAGCTGTTCCACACGGAGGGTGTTCCGGAAGCGGAATACGAGATTGCGTTTGGCGAGCCGGATATCAAGCGCGCGGGTAAGGATGTCACCATCCTCACGATTGGCGCGGCGCTCTACCGCGTGACCAAGGCTGCGGACATCCTGCAGGAGAAGTACGGTGTTTCCGCGGAGATCATCGACGCGAGGTCGCTGGTTCCCTTCAACTATGAACCCGTGATCGAGAGCATCAAGAAGACCGGACGCATCGTCGTCACTGGCGACGCCTGCGAGCGCAACAGCTTCATGCGCAATCTCGCAAGCAACATCGCCGAACTCGCGTTTGACTATCTCGACGCCCCGCCGGTTGTCGTCGGCGCAAAGAACTGGATCACGCCCGCGCATGAGCTGGAAGACGCGTTCTTTCCGCAGCCGGAATGGATCGTGGACGCGATTCACGAGCGCATCCTGCCGCTGAGTGGCCACGTCTGCCGCCATAATTTCACGGAGCTTGAGCAGATTCGCGAAAATAAGCGCGGCATCTGAACGATTGAATCAAAGTTGGCGGCGGATATGGTATAATATTCGTCGCCAACTCTTTTTTAACAAACCAATTCACACCAACAGAAAGGACGCATACGATATGAGCATCATCGAACAAAAGGCGATCACGACCATTCGTTTCCTCGCGGCGGAGGCCGTTCAAAAGTCAAACAGCGGGCATCCGGGGCTGCCGATCGGCGCGGCGCCCATGGCGCTGACACTCTGGAAGCAGATGAGACACGACCCGAAGGATGCCACATGGGCAGGAAGAGACCGCTTTGTGCTTTCCGCCGGACATGCGTCCATGCTTGAATATTCGCTTCTACACCTGTTTGGCTACGGGCTTTCGATTGATGAACTGAAAAACTTCCGCCAATGGGGCAGCAAGACGCCGGGACATCCGGAGTTTGGCCACACCACGGGCGTGGAGACGACAACCGGCCCGCTCGGTCAGGGTATTGCCAACGCGGTGGGTCTTGCGATGGCGGAGGCGCGTTTAGCCGCCGAATTCAACCGCGACGGCTTTCCCGTCGTGGACAACTTCACCTATGCGCTCACGGGCGACGGCTGCCTGATGGAGGGCGTCGCGTCCGAAGCAGCATCCCTTGCTGGACATCTCGGCTTAGGCAAGCTGATCCTGCTCTACGACAGAAACGAAATCACCATCGAAGGCAACACGAATCTTGCGTTTACCGAAGATGTCGGAAAGCGCTTTGAATCGTATGGCTGGACGGTGCAGCACGTTGCCGATGGCGAAGATACGGCGGCCATCGCAACCTCGATTGACAACGCAAAGGCAGACACGATGCATCCGTCGTTGATCATCGTGCGCACGGAGATTGCCCACGGTACGCCCAAAGCGAACTCCGCGAGCGCACACGGCGAACCGTTGGGCATCGATGCACTCAAGGCCATGCGCGAGTTTTATCAATGGAACGAAGAACCGTTTGCGGTTCCGGACGATGTGAAGGCATATTTTGCTCAATTGCAGGCGGGCTACTCCAAACAGCACGCAGCTTATGACGTGATGTTTGAGAATTATAAGAAAACCTATCCTGAACTCTATACGAAATGGCTCGCCTGGCACGATAAAAAGCTACCGGATGCGCTGAAAAACGACCCGCGTCTCTTTGCTTCGACAGAACCGAAAGCGACGCGCATCGTCAGCGGAGAACTGCTCAACCTCTTTGCTGAATACATGCCAAATCTCTTTGGCGGCAGCGCGGATCTCGCGCCCTCCAACAAGACAGAGCTCAAGGGCAAAGGGTTCTTTGGCGTAGAGAACCGCGCGGGCGCAAACATCCATTTCGGCATTCGCGAGTTCGCGATGGCGGCAATCTGCAACGGCATCCAGCTCTATGGTGGGTTCCACGCCTATTGCGCAACGTTCCTCGTGTTTACGGACTATCTTAAGCCCGCGCTGCGGCTATCCGCCATCATGCACCAACCGGTGGTCTACGTGATGACGCACGACAGCATCGGCGTCGGCGAAGACGGACCCACGCATCAGCCCATCGAGCACCTTGCAGCCCTCCGTGCAACGCCGGGCGTGCTGGTGTTCCGTCCGGCGGACGCAACGGAAACAGCGTACAGCTATATGATGGCGTTTGAGGCGGAGAAACCCTCCGTTCTCGCGCTGACACGGCAAAATCTGCCGCAATACGCCGAGACGGGTGAGGGCACCAACAGGGGTGGCTATATCCTGAAAGATGCAAAGAAGGGCAAACCCGATGTGATCCTGATGGCGAGCGGCAGTGAAGTCGAGCTAATCTACAAAGCGGCTGATCTGCTGGAAGCGGATGGCATCAAAACCCGCGTCGTCTCTATGCCGTGTCTTGACCTGTTTGATGATCAAGATCTAAAGTATAAAGAAGCTGTGCTACCGCGCAGCGTCCGCGCACGTGTCGCGGTGGAGGCGGCGACCGCCTACAGCTGGGATCGTTATGTGGGACTCGACGGCGAAACCGTCTGCATCGACCACTTCGGTGCGTCTGCTCCCGCGGGTGTGCTGTTTAAGGAGTTCGGCTTCACGGTAGAAAACGTAGTAGTCGCCGCAAAAACAAGCCTTAAAAAAGTAAAAAAATGGAACAAGTCGATCAAATAAGCTCCGATTGAAATGACAGAGAGGAACTGCCTTTGAACCGATTTTTGAGCACGGACTGTGTTGACCCGTATGAAAACCTTGCGCTGGAGGAGCTCCTGTTTGAAACGCAGGGGGAGGGGGCAACCTTCTATCTCTGGCAAAACGAACGTACGGTCGTCATCGGGCGAAACCAGAACGCGTGGCGCGAATGCCGCGTGGAATTGCTGGAGAGCGAGGACGGTAAGCTTGCGCGCAGATCCAGTGGCGGGGGCGCGGTGTTTCATGATCTCGGCAATCTGAACTTCACGTTTCTGCTGCCGAAGGAACAATATGATCTAGCGCGCCAGCTCGGCGTAATTCAAAAAGCCGCTGCGAAGTTTGGCATCGAAACCTCGTTCACCGGAAGAAACGATCTTGTGCTGACCGCAACGGGTGAAAAGTTCTCCGGCAATGCGTTTCGTTTTTCCAACAGTGTCGCGCTCCATCACGGTACGATCCTGATCTCGGCGGACTTCTCGCGGCTGGGACGCTATCTTGCGCCGTCGCAGATGAAGCTGGAGGCCAAAGGCGTCAAGAGCGTGGTCAGCCGGGTGACCAATCTTGGGTTGCACAATACTGACTTGACCGTGGAGACAATGAAGCAGGCGTTGATGGCAGCGTTTGAAGAAGAATATGGCGCGTATGAGCCGCACAGCTGGGATCTCATCGACAAGGATAAGCTGGAGCAGAAGCGGCAGACCTACGCCTCGTGGGACTGGAAGTTCGGCACGACGCCCGCGTTCAATGTCTCCCTCGAAAACCGGTTTGATTTCGGGTGCTTAGAGCTTCTGTTGAATGTGAAGAACGGCATTGTGGAATCGGCAACCTGCTTTACGGACGCGATGGATGACTCGCTGGCTAAACGGGTGGAAGCGATGCTCACCGGCTGCACCTATGGCAGCGGAGCCCTCTGCGCGCGGCTACTGGGTAGCGGCGGGGCAGAGGAGCGGGCAATCGCCGCGTTCCTCGCAGAACAGACGTTCTAGCCTTCCCAAAACGATCACGACAGCAAAAAAGCAACCAGATAGTAAGCAAATAAACAAGCAACTATGCAAACAAACAAAGAGACGGGAAATCCCGTCTCTTCTGTTTTGCGTTGCTTAGTTGTTACTGAAGAAGCCCCGTGATGTCGGTGAAGGTGCTTGCGCCTCCGGTGACTTTGGGCAGCTGACCATCCCACTTTTGCAGTAGCTCATAGCGAATCAAAATATCGCTGAGCGACAGCGCGATGGTCTGGTTGCTGCTCGCGGTTGCGTCGGCAAGCAGCTTAATCTTGTCTGCTTCTGCTGTCGCGGCTATGACCTGCTTCTGCGCTTCGGTGTTGGCGATGACAAGCGCCTGCTCCTGTTCGGTGCGGGTCTTGATCAGGTTCTGTTCGGCAACCTGCTTTGCTTCAATCGCGCGGATGTACTCCTCGGAGAAGTCCCAATTGACGACGTTGAGGTCGTCAATTACGATGCCGTAAGGATTGAGCTTTTTGTTGAGGTTTTCGTCCAGAAGCACGCTGACTTCGTTGCGCTGGCTGACCAGCTGCTGAGCGGTGTAGTTGGCGGTAACCGCTTTGAGCACCTCGTTGATGGATGGTATGACGAGAACATCTTCAAAACCGAGGCCGACCTGTTTATAGATCTCCGCACTGGAAGCCTTGTTGATGTGGTAGTTCACCGCAATGATCGAGGACACCGTTTGCAAATCTTTGCTGAATGCTTCGGTGGTGACTTCGGTCTTCACGATGCGGTTGTTGATGGTGATGACGTTTTGCGCGAAGGGAACCTTAAGATGGATACCCTCCTGCATCACGACGGGGCTGACGCTTCCGAACGTGAGCACGACGCCGGTCTGGCCCGCCTCGACGACGACGACGCTGCCGCCGATAACGACCAGCGCCAGAATCAACACGATCGCGATGGCTACGATTTTGCCAACCGCTACATTTCCGGCTTTATCTCTGAACATAAACACTCCCTTTTTCTTTCTCATACTCTCACCCCGGCAATAGTCGCAATCTGCGGACGACTGCCTGAATATTGCTATTATATCATGTGGCGCGGTGGGTTCAATGACTCCGGTCACTTAGATTGCAATCATATTGTGAAATCGCTATTAAGAAACGCAACGCAAAGCGGCGGGGGAAAGCCCCCGCCGCTTAAGAATGAGGAAACAACAGACCATGATAACAGGCTGTTTGAAAAGGCTTTGGCGCAAATCTCGATCACAGAGCGCGCCAGAGCCTGAGGAAACGCTACTTCTTACTGTACGGTGTGTTTTCCAGCGGGAGCTTTGTGCGGAAGATGCCGTCTCTATTGTAGTAAGCAAGCTGTACGGCGGGCGCGGTGGGGATTGAGCAGATTTCGCCGACGCCCTTTGCACCGCAAGCAAGCCCGTCCTTGGTCGACTTTCCAATGATAACGGGGACGACATCCGGCGTCATGTTCGCCTTAAACAGGCCAAGCGTACCAAACTTGCGAATTGGCCTGCCGTTTTCCAGCGGGAAATCCTCGGTCAGCGCATAGCCAAGGCTCATGACGACGCCGCCTTCGATCTGCCCTTCCAGTGCGATGGGGTTGACCGCCTGACCAACGTCGTGTGCCGCGGTGACGCAAGAGACACGACCCTCGTCGTCCAGCTCAACCACCTGTGTGGCGTAACCGTAGGCAATGTGCGAGACGGGGTTTGCCTTATCCGAACCCATAGAGTCCGTCTTGCCTTCATATTCGCCGAGGAAGCTCCGGCCTTCCAGCGCGTCGAGAGAAGCCTCGTCCATCGCGGCTTTGACCATTCTCGCCGCGCGAACAGCAGCCTCACCCGTAAAGAGCGTCTGGCGGGATGCTGTCGTGTTTCCCGCATTGGGCGCGCTGGATGTATCCGGCACATGATAGACGATCTGATCGAGCGGCAAGCCCGTGATCTCTTTGACAAACTGGGTTTGAACGGTGCCCATACCCTGTCCGATGCAGGCGGCGGAGGAGTGCAGGTGCAGTTTGCCGCCGCGCACTTCGATCCGGCATCTGCCGACATCCGGAACGCCGACGCCAAGTCCGCTGTTCTTGATTGCGCAGGCAAGCCCCGCCTTCGGGTTACGCTCCAGAATCGGGCGCACCGCGTCTAGCGTTTCGATGAGTGCGGTGGTTTCGTCAGCAACCTGTCCGTTTGGCAGGATCTGGCCGGGGCGGATGCCGTTGAGATAGCGGAACTCAAACGGCGTCATGCCGACTTTTTCCGCGAGCTGGTTGATGTTGCATTCCGTTGCAAAGCAGCTCTGGGTCACGCCAAAGCCGCGAAACGCGCCGCCCGGCGGGTTGTTGGTGTAGTAGGCGTAGCCTTCGATGTCCACATCCTGATAATTATACGGTCCCGCCGCGTGTGTGCAGGCGCGCTGAAGCACCGGGCCGCCGAGGGAAGCGTATGCGCCGCTGTCCGCGATGATGCGCGCGCGCATGGCGGTGAGCTTGCCGTTTTCGTCGCAGGCAGTGGTGAAGTCCATCTCCATCGCGTGGCGTTTGGGGTGAATCAGCAGGCTGTCCGCTCGGGTAAAGCGCACCTTCACCGGACGCTTGAGCAAGTAGCACGCAAGTGCTGCGTGATGCTGCACACTCATGTCCTCTTTGCCGCCAAAGCCGCCGCCGACCATCATCGCGGTCACGCGCACCTGTTCCGGTGGCAGACCCAACATCATGGAGCACTCTTTGCGTGTTTGATACACACCCTGATCGCCGCTGAAGATATGCACGCCGTCGCCTTCGATTTCAGCAACCGCACACTCCGGCTCTAAAAACGCATGGTCGGTAAACGGCACGCTGTAGTGGTTTGTGACCACATGCGCGCTGTTTTGGATGATTACTTCCGCATTGCCGCGCTTGAGGCACTGGTAGGAGAGCAGGTTGTCCATGCGCTCAAGATGCACCAACTCAAAGCCGTCTTTTCGCGCTTCATCGGCGGATAGGATGGGGGTGAGAGGTTCGTATTCTACCTTGACGGCGGCTTTGCCCGCCTCCAGAGCGCCGGTGTCTTGCGCAACGACGAGCGCTATCGCATCGCCTAAGAAATGCGTTATGCTGCCGACGGGGATGAGTACGTCGTAATCCTGCACGAGATGACCGATCTTCTTAACACCCGGTACATCGTCCGATGTGAACACGGCGACCACGCCCTCGACCGCTTTCGCGGCAGTGGTGTCGATGGAGAGCACCCGTGCGCGTGGATAGCTGCTTCTCAGCGCGGAAGCAAGCAGCATGCCGGGCAGATGGATGTCGTCGGCATACAATGCGGTTCCAAGCGTCTTGTCGACCACCTCGATGCGGCGGATGCTGTCTCCGACTGTACCGGGTAGTTCGGTTGCGGGCACTGCGGTGTTATCGCGAAAGAGCTTTGCTGCGAGAAGTACCGCGTCTTCAATCTTCTTATAGCCCGTGCAGCGGCAGATGTTGTTTTTGATGGATTCCTTGACATCCGCGCGCGTGGGATCGGGATTTTTGTTGATGAGTCCCTTTGCGCTGATGACCATGCCCGGCGTGCAAAAGCCGCACTGCACCGCGCCCGCGGACGCGAACGCATAGGCGTAGACATCCTTTTCACGCGCAGAGAGCCCCTCGACGGTGACGATGGTTTTGCCATCGAGCTTATCCGTTTGTTGGATGCAAGCTTTGGTCGCCTTGCCTTCGATGAGCACCATGCACGTACCGCAAGCACCCTCCGAACAGCCGTTTTTCACACTGGTGAGCAGGAGGGTATCCCGCAGGAATGGGAGAAGTTTTTGGTTTTGGTCGACGGAAATTTGAAGACCGTTTACGCTGAGAATTGCCATGCAGATCCCTCCAGACGAAGGTTGTGTTGAATAAAGTTATGATGAGAAGCGTCCGCCGCCGCTTCGGAAGATCGAAACGGCGGCAGCGCAATCAGAACCGATTAGAACAGGTAGCTGTAATCCCAGATCACCGCATTGATGATCCGCTCGATGTCCGGATCGATAGCGTTTGCGCCGAGCTTGATGGTGGAGACTTCGTCGAGCCGCAACTTGATTTTGCTGCCGCCGAGCACGAAGAAGCCTTTGTTCTCGCTCTCGTCAAACTCCTTCTCGGTGGAGAAGAAGGTGAATTTCTCTTTGTAAGGCGCGCTGTCATACGGGCAGAACACCGTGCAGTTGCCGCACTCGTTGCACATGCGATCGACGTGGATGATCTGCGGCATGTCCATGCCGTCTACGTCGATGGCGATGTTTGCGCGGTTTGGGCAAACCTGCACGCAGCATTCGCAGATTGTCGAGCAAGCAAGGCAGCGTTCGGTTTCACGACCTGCGCTGTCGTATACCGCGAGAGAACCTTGTTTCGCGAGGCAGTTGCCGGAGCATGCTTTGGACTCTTCCAGTACGGTGACCGTGTATTTGCCGACGATGACGTCGGCTACCTTGCGCGCGTCTGCGATGGCTTCCACGACGGTGGCTGGGCCACGGTTCGCGTCGCCGATGACGAACACGTTCTTCTCGCTGGTTTCGAGCGTGTCTTTGTTTACTTGAACCGCGCCGCGCTCGGTCAGCGCAATGCCGTTATCGCTAAAGTCGCTTGTGACAACCTTTTCGCCGATCGCAGAGACGAGCAGGGAGCAGGGGATTTCGACCAGTTCGTCCGTCTCGACGGAGGAAAGTCTGCCGCTTGCATCGGGCTTGCCCAGCAAGCACTTCTTGCAGATGAGCTTGCCGTCCTTGAGCGCAACGGGGTTGAGCAGCTCCTGAAACGCGACGCCGTCTTCCAGCGCGAGCTGTAATTCTTCCTCATCCGCAGGCATATAGCGCTGCGTGCGGCGGTAGACGATGCTGGCGCTCACGACGCCTTTGATGCGCTTTGCAGCACGCGCCGCGTCCATCGCGGTGTTGCCGCCGCCGACGATGACGACGTGCTCGCCGACATCCTTGAGCGACTCGCATTTATATTGCTCGAGGAAATCGAGCACGTTCATGCTCTTGCCTTCGGTGAGTCTAAGGTCGCCGTGCGCCCATGCGCCTGTGGCGAACACGACATGCGTAAAGCCGCTCTTCTTAAGCTCCGTCACGCTGGGAGCAGTCGTATTGGTTTTGATCTCAGCGCCCATGGCTTTGAGCAGATCGACGTCGCGATCCATGCCGTAATCGCCGATACGGAAGCCGGGGATGACGTAACGGACGATGCCGCCGAGCTCCGCGCGCTTCTCAAATACGGTCACTTTCGCGCCTTGCCGTCCGAGCAGGTAGCCCATCGCCATACCGGCGGGGCCGCCGCCGATGACGGCGACGTTCGCACTGCTCTTGCCGGAGGGTTTGAGCGTACCGATGATGCTGTCAAAGCCTTCGCGCGCGGCGAGCAGCTTTGCATCGCGGATGTGCACGCTCTCTTCATAGAACCCGCGCGTACACTTGTCCATGCAGCGGTGGGAGCAGATGCGTCCCGTGATGAACGGCAGCGGGTTGCGCTCAAGGATGAGCGTCAGCGCCTCCGCGTATTTTTTGTCGCCGACGAGGCGGATGTATTCGGGAATATCCTGATTGATCGGGCAGCCATGCTCGCAGGGCGCGATGAAGCAGTTCGTCAGCGGCACCTTGCTCTTGATCTTGCGAACGGGCAGGGGCTTGACGGGTTTGACGTGCCGCTCATCCGTGCGCGCGGCGCGGGCAAGATACGCAACCTTGCCGACGGAGACGCCGTCGAATGGAACATACTCTTCTTTTACGAGTTTCTCCGTAATCTGCTTGCAGCGCTGATAGCCGCCGGGCTTTAACAGCGTCGTGGCGATGGTGATCGGCCAGATGCCCGCGTCAAATAGCTCGGTGATATTGTAGAAGTCCGCGCCGCCGGAGAAGGACATGCGCATTCTGCCGTCAAACTCGCGGCTGATGCGGTGCGCGAGCTCAATTGTCAGCGGATAGAGCGAACGACCGCTCATGTACATCTCGCTGCCGGGCAGCTCGTTTCTCGCGATGCCGACGGGGAACGTGTTGGTCAGCTTGAGGCCGAACTGCACGCCGTTTGAGCAAGCAAGGTCGAGAAGACGCTTGAACATCGGCACCGCGTCGCGATACTGCAAATCGTCATTGAAATGGAAATCGTCAAACACGAGATAGTCATAGCCCATATCGTCCATGGTCTTGCGCGCAAACTGATAACCCAACAGGGTGGGATTGCACTTGACGAAGGTGTTAAGACCTTTTTTTGAAATGAGATAGCTTGCGATGCGCTCGATCTCCTGCGGCGGGCAGCCGTGGAGCGTCGAGAGTGTGATAGAGGAGCAAACATTGGGAGAGATGGCATCGATGTACTTCGCGTCAACCTTACTAAAGCGCGAGAGATTCGCCTTTGCCCAGGCACGGCATTCATCCCAGATTGGGGTGGAGGAGGCGTTCTTGAGCCCTTCGATGAAAGAATCGATCTTCTCGCTCGTGATGCCCTCGAAATTATAGCCGACGCTCATGTTGAACATGAAGCCATCGGGACGACCAAGATCAAACTCCCAGCTGATGAGCTTGAGGGCGTACCATGCCTTGACATACTCGTCAAACGCTTCCGGCACACGAAGCTCCGTCGACCATTCGACGTTATAGCACTCGTCTTCCGCGAGGATACAGGGTTTGGAGACGGGCAGGTCTTCGCCGTCAAGCGTCTGCACGGTCTTGAGCTCGAAGAAGCGGCTTCCCGCATAGTAAGCCGCGACGATGTTTTGCGTCAGCTGCGTCTGCGGGCCTGCGGCGGGGCCAAAGGGCGTTTCCAGATGCTCGCCAAAGAGGTCGAGCAGCTTGCCTTTGGGCGCGATATACGGGCGACGTATGCCGAACACGCTGCCTTGTTTGCGCTCTTCGAGTATCCAATTCATCAATTCCGCAAAGGGAATCGGGGTCATACGGTCAGACATGAAGTGCCTCCTAATTCTATTATCTTATCTGATGGGTGAAAACCGTTCGGTTGTCATTCCAACGATGCGTCTTCTATTCAACGATCGGAGATTATCCGTTGATCGACTTCCAGAGCTTTGCTGCGCTCTTGCGGCATTCCTGCATGACGATCTTCTCATCCGCGACCAGCACCTTGCGATCCTTCATGAGCACTTTGCCGTTGCAGACGGTGGTGACCACACTGCGCCCGTTCATGCCAAAAAGGATGTGTCCGTTGACGTTGTTGCCGTCCATCGGCGTGAGCGGGTCATAATCGGTGACGACGACGTCCGCATAAGCCCCGGGCTTGAGCACGCCGAGCGGCTTTTGGAAAAATCTGCCCGCGATGCGCGGATTGTTATCAAACAGCATGGTCGGGATTTCGCCCCACGCCACGGTGGGATCACAGAGGTTGTGCTTGTGGATGATGTTGCCGACCTTGAAGCTCTCGATCATGTCGTTGGTGTAGCCGTCGGTGCCAAGACCCAACAGAATGCCTTCGTTAAACAGGCGGATCACGGGGCCGCAGCCGACCGCGTTGCCCATGTTGGATTCGGGATTGTGCACGACCATCGTGTCGGTCTCTTTCAGCAGTGCCATCTCGGCGGGGCTGACGTGGACGCAGTGGATGGCGAGCGTTCTATCGCCGAGGATGCCGTTTTCATAGAGGTGTTCGACGATGCGCTTGCCATATTTCTTGAGCGAATCGACCTGATCGCCGGGGCCTTCGGCCACGTGGATATGCGTTCCGGTATAGTCGGGCGTGTGCTTTTTGCACAGCGCGAGGGTTTCGTCCGAGAGGGTGAACGCCGCGTGCATACCCATCATGCCCTTGAGCATGTCGCTCTCGTCGGCATGGGCTTTGAGGATCATGCGCTCGTTTTCCAGCACGGCCTGGGTCATCTTCTCCTTGCCGTCGCGGTCGGAAACCTCATAGCACAGGCTTGTGCGAACGCCGAGCTGCTTTGCCGCATCCGCCATAGTGTCGAGGCTGCCGGGAATATCAAAATAGCTCGCGTGGTGGTCAAACACCGTGGTCACGCCGTTTTTGATGCAATCGATATAGACGGCCTGCGCGGAGAGGCTGTCGTTTTCCTTTGTGAGCAGGCGGTCGATCTTCCACCACATGCCTTCCAATATATCGTTGAAATCGTGCGGATTGTAATTGTTGATAGAAAGTCCGCGTGCAAACGCGCTGTAGATATGGTTGTGTGTGTTGATCATGCCGGGCATAATCACGCCGCCGTCGGCATTGATCCACTCTGCCGCGGGATATTTTTGCTTTAAGGCTGCGGTTTCGCCGACTTCAATAATGAGGTTTCCCTCGATCGCGACCGCGCCGTCTTCGATATAGTTACCCTTGTCTCTTGTGACGAGTCGTCCGTTTCCGATTAAAAGCATGGGTGTGTGCTCCCTTCGTGATATGCAATTATTAGAATATGAAGCTGCAGAATAACACGTACATTATACTATACCGCCCAAATGCGGCGCAATACGAGCGGGGTAGAATATACAAAAATATTTCGGGCACAATAATTTTGTTCAGCAAAAATTTTTACTGTACAATTTGTAAAATCCAATGTATGATGATCTATATCTCGCGGCATGTCTGCCGCAAAAAAAATATGTGTAAAACGTTAATTGGAGTGTTCTTATGAAGCGCGTTGCAGGCTATCGCTGTACAATTTGCGGAAAGGAATACCCGTTCGGCCCGGAACTGATGACTTGTCCGTCCTGCGGAGAAAAGGGCATTCTGGACATCGTATACGATTATACCGAAGTCAAATCCTTCCTTTCTAAAGAATCGCTGAAAAAAGACAACGACAACAGCATGTGGCGTTATCGCGCTCTGATGCCGATTCAAGGCGCGGGGCTTTCCGAGTTTTTGCGCATCGGTTGGACGCCGCTTTACCGTTCCCTGCGGCTTGGCCGTCAGCTGGGGTTGAAAACGCTCTATATCAAAGACGATGGATTGAACCCCACCGGTTCGCTGAAAGACCGCGCAAGCGGCGTCGCCGTTGCCAAAGCAATCGAGCTTGGCTACGACACCATCAGCTGCTCTTCTACAGGAAACGCCGCGAGTTCCTGCGCGGGCAATGCCGCACGCATGGGACTCAAGACCGTGATCTTTGTGCCGGAGCGCGCGCCGCTCGGCAAAGTCGCGCAGCTTTTGATCTTCGGCGCAAACGTCGTCTCCGTCAAGGGCGATTATCGCCAGACGTTTGAGCTCAGCAAAGCCGCAATCGAAAAGTGGGGCTTCTACAACCGCAACGCGGGTATCAATCCCGTGATGACGGAAGGCAAGAAGACCGTAGCCATTGAGATTGCAGAGCAGCTCAACTGGAATCCCACCGACTGGGTTGCCGTTTCGGTTGGAGACGGCTGCACCATCGGCGGCGTGTACAGTGGTTTTTACGATCTGCTTCAACTGGGCATGATCGATCGCATCCCGAGAATCCTCGGCGTGCAGTCCACGGGTTGCTGTCCGTTTGTCGATGCAGATCACACAGACGGCATCCTCAACCCCACGCCGGAGAACACGCTAGCCGACAGCATCGCCGTCGGCGTCCCGCGCAACCCCGTCAAGGCACAGCGCGCGGTGAAGGACAGCAACGGAGCATGGATCGCCGTTTCGGATGAGGACATTCTCGACGCGATGCGGCTACTCGGCAGAACCGAAGGCGTCTTTGGCGAACCCGCAGGCGTGACCGCGATGGCCGGCGTCAAAGCCGCTGTTGCAACGGGCGTCATCAAGCCGCATGAGAGCGTAACCGTCGTCTCGACCGGCAGCGGGCTAAAGGACGTCAAGAACGCGATGCTTGCGGCAGGCGAGCCGTTCAAGTGCGAACCCGACATCAAGGCGCTTGAAGCCAGCGGCAGAATCCGCTGAGCAACATATTTAAATAAGAAGCTTTTACGCAACAGACTCTCTAAGAGGAAATTGACAACCAAATATGCATGAGAACGCAGGGGAATGGACGAGAAAACGCCCGTTCCTGCGGAAAATCCTCCGGAACAAAAGAACTGGCTCAAAATTATTTTGGCATAATATTACATTTTATTTGTAATATGAAACAAAATAGTTCCCGAAAAAGGTTGTTTCACCGGAAAACTGGTGCTACAATAAATCAAAATTCTGTAGGAGGAAAACCATGAAAAAGATCATTGCTCTTTTGGCAGCCCTGACGATGGTGTTCGCTATGGTCGCCTGCGCCGCACCCGCGCCCGCAGCCGAACCGGAAGCCGCCGCCACCGAAGCGCCCGCCGCCGAAGCGACGGAAGCCCCCGCTGAAGAACCGGCAGCGCCCGCTCTGAAAATCGGCGTTATCCTCGTCCACGACGAGAACACTGGTTATGATGCAGCGCACATCGACGGCATCAAAGCCGGTGCAGAAGCCGCCGGCATCCCCGCCGACAGCATCATCTGGAAGTACAACGTTTCGGAAGATGAAACCTGCTATGATACCGCAATCGACCTCGTCGAGCAGGGTTGCACCTACATCTTCTCTGACAGCTACGGCCATCAGTCCTACATGCAGCTGGCTGCTTCCGAAAATCCGGAAGTGACCTTCGTCTCCATGACGGGCGACGGCGCTGCGCTGAGCGGTCTTGCGAACTTCAAAAACGCGTTCACCCACACCTTTGAGTCCCGCTATGTGTCCGGCGTCGTCGCTGGCATGAAGCTCAAGGAACTCATGGATGCAGGCTCCGTGACGGATCCGTACATCGGCTACGTCGGCGCTTTCCCGTATGCTGAAGTGGTCAGCGGTTACACCGCATTCTTCCTCGGCATCCAGAGCATCGTCCCGACCGCCCACATGGACGTCATCTACACGAACTCTTGGTATGACCCAACCGCAGAAGCCGAAGCCGCCAATGCCCTGATGGCCAAAGGCGCTTGCATCATCAGCCAGCATGCTGACTCCACCGGCGCACCGGGTGCCGTCCAGACCGCTCTGGATGCAGGTACCGTTGTGTACTGCGTTGGCTACAACATCGACATGCTTGCCGCAGCCCCGACCGCTGCTCTGACCTCTGCGCAGAACAACTGGGGTTCCTACTACACCTATGCCTTCAAAGCCGCAGTGGCTGGTGAAGACATCTTGACTGACTGGTCCGAAGGCTACGTCACCGGCGCGAACATGATTTCGCCGCTCGGGCCGAGCGTTGCCGCTGGCACCGCTGAAAAGGTTGCTGAGATCGAAGCTGCCATCAAAGACGGCACGCTGAACATCTTTGACACCGCGAAGTTCACCGTAGGCGGCGCAGCCGTCACCTCTTACCTCGCCATCGACACCGACGGCGACTGGGTTGGCGACACCGGCGAAGCCATCGAAAACGGCATCTTCTTCGAATCCACCCTCCGCAGCGCGCCGTACTTCGGTCTGCGCATTGATGGCATCACCGAACTGAGCTAAAAATCGTTGCCGCAAGGCTGACGAGAGCAAAGGGGAAACGGTTTTCCGTTTCCCCTTTGCCATACTTGACTAGTAGAAACTCAAAGGAGAGTGGCGTTGCTGCTCTCTTTTTGCGCATGGCTGAACGACTTTTTATTATTTCGCCGTGAATCGTACGTTTTTGTTTACATTGTGTTCACCCGTATGCTAAAATATTTTCAGCAAGTCTTAATCTAATATAGAAGGGGTCAAGCATGTGGATAGTTCAATAGCGATCCGAATGGTCAACATCACCAAGACCTTCGGTGAGGTGATAGCGAACAACAAAGTTTGTCTTGACATCCAGCGAGGGGAAATACTCTCTCTGCTCGGTGAGAACGGCAGCGGAAAAACCACGCTCATGAATATGCTGGCGGGTATCTACTTTCCCGACAGCGGCGAGATCACCATCAACGGGAAACCCGTCACCATCGCTTCTCCAAAGGACGCATTCGACCTGCACATCGGCATGATTCACCAGCACTTCAAGCTGGTAGACGTTTTAACAGCAGCAGAAAACATCATATTGGGACTGAATGAAACGGCTGTTGTCGATCTCAAGCGCGTGCGTGAATCGGTCAAGCAGATTTGTGATCGTTATGGTTTTGTCGTCGACCCCAACAAAAAAGTATACGACATGTCCGTCTCGGAAAAGCAGACGCTCGAAATCGTCAAGGTGCTTTACCGCGGCGCGGATATTCTAATTCTCGACGAGCCAACCGCCGTGCTCACACCGCAGGAGACGCAGAAGCTCTTTTGCGTGATGCGCAACATGAAGGACGACGGAAAGTCGATCATCATCATCACGCACAAACTGCACGAGGTCATGGATATTTCCGACCGTGTAGCCGTGCTGCGCAAGGGGCAGTATATCGGCGATATTCCAACCGCGGAAACCAACGCCATGAAGCTCACGGAGATGATGGTAGGCCGCGCGGTCTCTCTGGACATCGGCCGCTCCGAACCCGTCAACCCCAAGCCGCGACTGATCGTCAAAAACCTCAACGTTTGTGATAAAGACGGCGTTGCAAGGCTCTGCGACGTGAACTTTACCGCCTACAGCGGCGAGATTCTAGGCGTCGCCGGTATCTCCGGCAGCGGGCAGAAAGAACTCCTGGAAGCCATAGCGGGCTTGCAAAGCTGCCGTGATTGCAGCACGATTGAGTTCATCTCCGACAAAGGGGAAAAGAAGCTGATCTCCGGCATGCATCCGCTTGAGATCAAGAACCTCGGCGTTGCGCTTGCGTTCGTTCCTGAAGACCGGCTCGGCATGGGCCTCGTGGGTAGCATGAACCTCACGGACAATATGATGCTCAGAAGCTATCGCGACGGCAAAGGCCCGATTGCAAACCGCAAAAACCCGAAGAAGCTCGCGGAAACCGTCGTGCGCGATCTGGAAGTCGTCACACCCGGCATCAATACGCCGATTCGCAGACTCTCCGGCGGCAACGTGCAAAAAGTGCTCGTTGGACGCGAAATCTCCATGCAGCCGCAATTGCTCATGTCCGCTTACGCGGTACGCGGGCTGGACATCAACACTTCGTATAACATCTATCATCTTTTGAGTGAACAGAAAAAACGCGGCGCATCCGTCATCTTCGTCGGCGAAGATCTGGACGTGCTGCTGGAGCTGTGTGACCGCATCATGGTGCTCTGCTCCGGGCATGTCAACGACATCGTGGATGCGCGCACGACCACAAAGGATGAAGTCGGATACTTGATGACGTATTTGAAGGAAGAGGGGACGAAGGAGTGAGTAAAGAAAAGATCGTCCATCACGAACCGTGGGTTCGCATGTCGAAACGGGACGGAATTCCTCTCTGGAAATCGTTGGGGGTTCGCCTGATCGGGCTTACGCTGGCGCTTGTCGTCTGCGCGGTGATCATCTTCGCGCTCACCAAGCTCAACCCCTTAAAGGTGTATGCCGCCATGTTCAAAGGCGCGTTTGGCACCAACAAGCGCATCTGGGTCACCATTCGCGATATCGTGATGCTCCTGTGCATCGCGGTTGGTCTTGCGCCCGCGTTTAAAATGCGTTTCTGGAACATCGGTGCGGAGGGACAGGTTCTCGCTGGCGGTATCGCCGCAGCCGCGTGCATGATCTATCTGGGCAAATCGATGGACACGCTACCGTTGCTTGTGCTCATGTTTGTGCTGAGCACCATCGCTGGCGGAATCTGGGGCACGATTCCGGCGATCTTCAAGGCGCGCTGGAACGCAAACGAAACGCTCTTTACACTGATGATGAACTACATCGCCATTCAGCTGACTAGCTTCTTTGTCGCCAAGTGGGAAAATCCGTTTGGCTCCAACACGGTCGGCATCATCAACACGACCTCCAAAGCGGGCTGGTTCCCGCCGGTGTTCGGGCAGATGTATACGCTCAACGTCATCATCGTGCTGGTTATTGCAGTGCTGATGTATCTCTATCTGCGCTACAGCAAGCAGGGCTATGAAATCGCTGTCGTTGGCGAAAGCGAAAACACCGCGCGGTATGCCGCCATCAACGTCAAGAGCGTCGTGATTCGCACCATGGCGATCTCGGGCGCAATCTGCGGCATCGCGGGCTTCATCGCGGTTGCGGGCGCAAGCCACACGATTTCAACCAGCACGGCGGGCGGACAGGGCTTCACCGCAATCATCGTCGCCTGGCTGTCACGGTTTAACACGTTTATCATGATCGCCATCTCCTCGCTGCTGGTGTTCCTCGAAAAAGGCGCGGTAGAGATTGCGTCCCAGTTTGACCTGAACGACTTCGTTTCCGAAATGATCACGGGCATCATCCTGTTCTTCATCCTCGGCAGTGAGTTTTTCATCAACTACAAAGTTCGTTTCCGTGGCGGAAAGAAGGGGGCAGGCAAATGACGCAGATCATCTCCTTAATTCAGGCTGCCGTTGTCTTTGGCACGGTCATCATGTTTGGCGCGGTGGGTGAAATTCTTGCGGAGAAATCCGGCAACCTCAACCTCGGCGTACCGGGCATCATGTATCTTGGCGGTATCGCGGGGCTCATCGCGGCGTTCCTTTACGAGAGCAATGTTGCAACCCCGGTTCCGCTTGTTTCGCTGCTGATCACCGTCATTGCCGCGTTCATCGTCGCCATGCTAGGCGGTCTCATCTACGCGGTGCTGACCATCACGCTGCGCGCAAACCAGAACGTGACGGGTTTGACGCTGACCATCTTCGGCGGCGGTTTTGCCAATCTCTTTGGCGGCACGCTCAACAAGATGGCGGGCGGCGTCGGCCAGATCTCCGTTTCCTTGACCAGCGGCGCATTTCGTACGATGATTCCGGGGCTTTCGGATATGGGCGCTGTGGGCAAGATCTTCTTCTCCTACGGGTTTATGGTGTATCTTGCGGTGTTCCTTGCGTTCCTTGTCAGCTGGTTTATCAACAAGACCAGCATCGGCCTCAACCTCCGCGCAGTGGGCGAAAACCCGGCGACGGCGGACGCAGCGGGCATCAACGTCACCCGGTATAAATATCTTGCGACGTGCATCGGCGCAGGTATTTCCGGACTTGGCGGATTGTATTACACGATGGACTACATCAAAGGTACATGGTCGACCGACGGCAGCATCGAGAAGCTCGGCTGGCTCGCTGTTGCGCTGGTCATCTTCGCGACGTGGAAACCGCGCCGCGCAATCTGGGGCAGCTATCTCTTTGGTGCGCTGTTCTGGCTGTTCTTCTACATTCCCGGACTCACGAGAAGCTCGCAGGAGATCTTCAAGATGCTACCGTATTTAGCGACGCTGTTTGTGCTGATCCTTGGCGCGCTTCGTAAAAAGCGCGAAGATCAACCGCCGCATAGCCTCGGCGTAGCATACTTCCGAGAAGAGAGATAGAGAGCATTTCCGAAACCACAAGAACCGTGCAGGGCAATCTGTGCGGTTCTTTTCTGAATATTGCGTTGAATTTTCGTAAAATCGAGCTCGAAAATCAAACATTTTTGCATTGATCGGTGCTCCATAAAAACATATATATAAAAATATATTTTGAATCCTCAAATTTTTAGAGAATTCTGGTTGAATTGCGGTTCCTTCAAGGATATAATGTATTCGAACAATCATTTCTCGCCAATCGTGAAAAAATCTTTTAGGAGTGTGTAGTATGAAATACGACCGTATCTACAATTTTTCTGCGGGACCCGCAACCATGCCTGTTGAAGTGCTCGAAGAAGTCGCGGCCGAAATGCTGAACTACAAGGGCAGCGGCATGTGCGTCATGGAGATGTCCCACCGCTCGAAGGTCTACCAGACCATCATCGACGAAGCGGAAGCCGATCTGCGCGAGCTGATGGGTATTCCGAGCAACTACAAGGTGCTCTTCATTCAGGGTGGCGCCACGCTTGAGTTTGCGATGGTTCCGGCAAACCTGATGAAGAACGGCGTTGCGGACTATGTCGTCACCGGCGCATGGTCGAAAAAGGCTGCCGAAGAAGCCAAGAAGTACGGCAAGGTCAACGTCATTGCCACGAGCAAAGATAAGAACTTCAGTTACGTTCCGGATGTGAGCGATTTGCCCATCAGCGAGGACGCGGACTATGTCTATATCTGCGAAAACGAAACCATTCACGGCACGACCTATGCAGAGTTGCCGAACACCAAAGGCAAGACCTTGGTCTCCGACCAGTCTTCCATGTTCCTCAGCAAGCCCTGCAATGTCAGCGACTACGGCATGATCTATGCGGGCGTGCAGAAGAACGTCGGTCCCGCGGGCATGGTCGTCGTGATCATCCGCGAGGATCTGATTCGTACAGATCTGCCGGAATGGGTGCCCACCTACATGCGCTATGACATCCACGCGGAGAATGGCTCCATGTACAACACACCCAACTGCTGGGCGATCTACGTCTGCGGCAAGGTGTTCAAGTACCTCAAAAAGATCGGCGGACTGAGTGCCATGCAGGCGATCAACGAAGACAAAGCCAAAGTGCTCTACGATTTCCTCGACGCCAGCAAGATGTTCCGCGGCACAGTGGAGAAAAAATATCGCTCGCTGATGAACATCCCGTTCGTGACCGACGACGAAGCACTTGATGCAAAGGTCTGCGCCGCGACGAAAGCCGCCGGATACGACAACCTCAAGGGCCACAAGAGCGTCGGCGGCCTGCGCGCCTCCACCTACAACGCCATGCCCAAAGAGGGCGTGGTCGCGCTGGTAGACTTCCTCAAGAAGTTTGAAGCCGAGAACAAGTAACGCACACAACGAGAAGGAGAACACGCTATGATTAAAATTCTTGCCAGCGACGGCATGGAAAAAAGCGCGATTGCGGCGCTGCAGGCAAAAGGCTGTCAGGTAGACGTGAAATTCTACGATCCCGACGCGCTTTGCGAAGCCGTGAAGGAATATGACGTCCTCGTCGTGCGCAGCGCAACCAAGGTACGCGAGCCGCAGATCACCGCCGCCTGCATGACCGGCACGCTCAAGCTCGTGATTCGCGCGGGCGTGGGCATCGACAACATCGACAAAGTCTGCGCGGAAGGCCGCGGCATCTCCGTCTGCAACACGCCCAAAGCCAGCTCGGATGCAGTTGCCGAGCTTGCGCTGGGACACATGTTCTCCTGCGCGCGCTTCCTCTCCGCAGCGGGGCACACCATGCGTGAAGGCAAATGGGAGAAGAAGGCATACGAAGGCATCGAGCTAAACGGCAAGACCGTCGGCATCGTCGGCTACGGCCGTATCGGCCAGGCGCTTGGACGCCGCTGTCAGGCGCTGGGCATGAACGTATTGGCTTACGACATCTATAAGGTGCCGGAGCTGGAGTGCGAAACCATGCGCTACGTTGAGATGGACGAGCTCTTAAAGTCCTCCAACATCATCTCTCTGCACGTTCCGTCGCTGCCCGGCCAGCCGCTGGTCAGCCGCGAAGCGCTAGCGCAGATGAAGGATGGCGTGATCATCATCAACACCTCGCGCGGTACCAATGTAGACGAAGCGGCGCTTCTCGAAGCGCTCGAGAGCGGCAAAGTCTACGGCGCTGGACTCGATGTGTTTGCCGAAGAGCCGAGCAAGAACGAAGCGCTCTACAAGCACCCGCGCGTGAGCAGCACGCCGCACATCGGCGCCTCTACCGAAGAGGCGCAGGCGCGCATCGGCGCGGAGATCGTGGACCTGATCAGCAAGGCTTTCAGCCTGTAAAATCCTATCGTTTGATCAAAACTCCGGAACGATGTTCCGGAGTTTTTTGCTGCCCAATTTTTGTGTGATTCTAAAACAAAAACCACAACCACAAGATGTAGAACAGATCATGAAAAGAAATACTATATTTTGTATCTAATTTACAGATAATTTATGAAATCTTTCAAAACAAACGACATGTTTATACAGGTTATACAAAGCGTATGCAGTTATTGTTGCGCCGTTACACTTGCAAGAATGAGGAATTCAGGCTAACTTTACGCAGTTTTGATCTATGGTTGCATTTTCCTTGAACTTGTCCACAGCCTGTCCACTGAATATATCAATATTTGGTATGCAACATCGTCTATTGACACAAAATATAGCGAAGGATACACTGATGTTGCACACCAAAAGGGAGGGAATAGGGATATGTTTCAAATGATTAAAAAGCGTGACGGTCACCAGGAAGCGTTTGACCGTCTCAAGATAAAGAATGCCATCTGGAAGGCCGCACAGGCCGTAAACGGCACGGATGAAGAGCGCTCTGAGCGTCTGGCTGACGAGGTTGTTCGCCTTGCTGAAAAGCGCTACGGCGACAACACGCCGGATGTCGAAGGCATTCAGGATCTTGTGGAGAAGGTGCTCATCGAGGCAGGCCACGCAAAGACCGCCAAGGCTTATATTCTCTATCGCGAAAAGCGTCGCGGTACGCGCGAAATCAACGCGCTCATCGGCGCCACCATCGATATGTTTGGCGACTATCTCAACGACCGCGACTGGGGCGTAAAAGAGAACGCAAACATGCAGCGCAGCGTCAACGGACTCAACAACTATGTCCGCGAGGCGTTCACCAAAAAATATTGGCTCTACGAAATCTATCCCATCGACGTGTGCAAGGTACACGAAAGCGGAGACGCGCACATCCACGATCTCGGCTTTTTTGGTCCCTATTGCGCCGGGTGGGATCTTCGTCAACTGCTGACGGACGGTTTTGGCGGCGTTGACGGGAAAGTGGAGAGCAAGCCCGCAAAGCATCTGCGTTCATTTTTGGGGCAGATCGTCAACTCCACCTTCACGACGCAGGGCGAAACCGCGGGCGCGCAGGCGTGGAGCTCGTTTGACACCTACTGCGCACCATTCATCAAATACGACAACATGACCTTTGATCAGGTTTGCCAGTGTCTGCAGGAGTTCGTGTTCAACATCAATGTGCCCACGCGCGTTGGTTTCCAGTGCCCGTTTTCCAACCTGACGTTCGACATCCGCGTGCCTTCCACGCTCAAGGACGAGCCGGTCCTGGTTGGCGGAAAGATGACGGAGGACACGTACGGCGATTTTCAGGAGCAGATGGATATCTTCAACCACGCGTTTTGCAAAGTCATGCTCGAAGGCGACGCAAAGGGACGCGTGTTTACCTTCCCGATTCCGACGATCAACATCACAAAGGATTTCAACTGGTCAAGCCCCGTGGTGGACGATTTTATGCGCATCACCTGCAAATACGGCATTCCGTATTTTGCCAATTATGTCAATTCAGACCTATCGCCGGAGGATGCGGTCTCCATGTGTTGCCGCCTCAGACTTGACAAACGCGAGCTGAGAAAACGCGGCGGTGGACTCTTTGGCAGTAACCCCATGACGGGCAGCATCGGCGTGTACAGCATCAACCTGCCGCGCATCGGTTTTCTCGCCGAATCAAAGGAAGATTTCTTCAAGCGGCTGGAGAGGATTGCAGTGCTGGGCAAGGTCAGCCTTGAAATCAAGCGCAAGATCATTGAGAAGCAATCCGAACAGGGACTGTACCCATATTCGACGAACTACCTGCGCAACGTCAAAGAGCGTACCGGCGAATTCTGGACCAACCACTTCAACACCATCGGTCTTGTCGGCATGAACGAATGCTGCCTCAACTTCATCGGCAAGGATGTCGGAAGCCCGGAGGGTCTTGCGTTCTCGCTGGAGGTCATGCATTACCTGCGCGCGCTGATGATCGAGTTCCAAGAGGAGACAGGGCACAGCTACAATCTTGAAGCAACCCCGGCTGAGGGAACAAGCTATCGTCTTGCGAAAATCGACCATGACAAATATCCCACGATCATTCAAAGCGGCGTAGACGAACCCATGTATTCAAACTCTTCGCAGTTGCCGGTGGGCTACACGGACGATGTGTTTGAGTGCTGCGATTTGCAGGATGAATTGCAGTCTCTCTACACAGGCGGCACGGTGCAGCATCTCTACATCGGCGAGCGCATCGAGGACATCGAGACCGCAAAGACGCTCATTCAGCGCGTGTTTGCCAAGTATAAAATGCCGTATATCTCGATCACGCCGACATTCTCGATCTGTAAGGAGCACGGCTATATTTCGGGCGAACATTTCAATTGCCCAACCTGCGGCCAAAAAGCGGAAGTCTGGTCCCGCGTGGTCGGCTATTTGCGCCCCGTGCAGAACTACAACCCCGGCAAGAAGGAAGAGTACCTGATGCGCAAGAAGTTTGTCATCTGACGAATTCTTTCGCGCAACATTCCGATATCGATGCTTTGTTGGAGATGTGCCGAGCGCATGTCTCCAACTTTTTTGCCAGATTCTATGGTAAAATAGAACAAGCAGTCTTAGACAGCAGGGAGGACCAACGCGCATGCTGATTGCCGGATTTCAAAAAACATCGTTCGTCGATTATCCCGGGCAGCCGTGCGCGGTGGTTTTTGCGCCCTATTGCAACATGAACTGCGTCTATTGCCACAACGCGCATATCATTAAGCGCGACGCGCCGCTGATACCCGAGGAACCGGTACTGGAGTATCTGGAGAAACGCGCGGGGCTTTTAAGTGCGGTGGTCATCTCCGGCGGAGAGCCGACGCTTCAGCAGAATTTAGAAGCGTTTATCCTGCGCGTCAAGACGTTTGGCTACAAAGTCAAGCTGGACACCAACGGAACGAAACCACAGGTGCTGCTCGCTCTGCTCAATAAAGATCTGATCGACTACATCGCAATGGATGTCAAAGCACCCGCGGAAAAATATGACGAGATTACGCGCACCAGCGTGGAGATGGACAGCATCCGCCGCAGCATTGCGGTGATTCGCAACAGCGGGATTCCGCATGAGTTTCGCTTGACATTCGCGCCGCAGCTCACGCTGGAGGACGCGTTGGAGACCGCACGCATGGTCAAAGGATGCGACAGGTTCTACTTGCAGCAATACCGCCCCAGAAACGACCAGGACCCGCTGGCGCACGCACCGACCGAGGTGCTAAAGGTAGGGGAGGCGATTGCGCGCGAGATCGGCAACTGCACAGTGCGCGGCCTTGGCCCTGAACAATAACAAAACACAAAAGGCGTGTTGGTGACTATCTGCACGTATTGGCGTATTATTTCCTGATATTTCGCATCTTCCTTCAAAAAACGGCGAATTGCGCCGCTATTCTACAGTATCGTCACAATTCTACTGTTTGAACTATCTTGAAGAATCGATTATAATAGCTGTTATGAAACGTAAAAATTCTTGGAAGAAATTGATCATTCTGCTCGTGGGCATCATGCTCACGTTTGCGCTTGCTTCCTGTTCGCTCGTATCAGAAGCACCGGCAGCAGCGGAGCCAACGCCATCTCCGATACCGATACCTACCGCGGAACCGGTCATCACCATCGGGGACGCGATGCCGATCCCACTGGATGACGCTGGTACAGTTCCCACGGGCTATACGCGCGTGGAGACGGAGGACACCACCCTCGCGCTCTTTGCGTTTACGGACGGCGACGGCGTGAAACAATACCGCGTCTACGGCGGCTATTCGCAGTTGATCGACGGCGTGGCGGGCGAAACCTTCAAGGGATTCTATCCGTCTGATGAAACCGGAGCAATTCTTGCAGAGGCGGAGGCGTTTGTCGATCCGGCCGGCGAGTCATTTGGCGTTTGCGCCATCACGCCGCTATCGGATACCATCCGTCTGCGCGCGAAATATACGTTGGCTGAGAGCGGGCTGATCACCGGCGCGGAGGGCGGAACGTTTGTTTACGGTTCGTTCAACGGCGGTGAAGGTGCGTTTTATCCTGCGGACAGCAGCGGGAAGATGATTCCCGGCGCGTTGCCGACAACGGAGAAGATATCGGTTCCTTCCTACACGCCGGATTCCATTCCGGTTGCGGACGGGGATCATATGATCGTTACCTACATCGGCTCGCAGAGCGTGGTCGTCTACAAGGCGGTAGACGGTGAATGGATTGAAGAGCGCATCATGATCTGCTCCACGGGACGCAGCGAAGATTTGACCCCGCGCGGAACGTTCCACCTTGTGCGGCAATATCCGTATAAGAAGATGGGTGAAATCCGCGGCGAGAATGTCTATTCGCAATATGCCAGCCGCATCGTCGGCAGCTATCTGTTCCATTCCGTACCCATAGGCGGCGAAAAACGCCAGATTCAGGAATACGGAAAGAAGCAGATGTTCGTGAAGTATTATGAGTCGCTCGGCACCATCGCCTCCGGCGGATGCGTGCGCCTGCGTTGTGCGGATGCCTATTGGCTTTACATGAATGTCGTTGTCGGCACGGAGATCATCATCACGGATGACACAGGACCGACTCCGCCGACGCCGGTTCCGCTGATCTATGAAGAACCGTATATGGACGCCAAGCATGAATACGGTTGGGATCCCAGCGATCCCGATCCGGAGAACCCCTATCACGCGATCTATCCGCCGGAATTCGTTCTGGATGGCCCAGTGGTAGACAAATCTAAAGATTGATATTGTTTTCTAAGCTTCCCTTCGGGGAAGCTTTTTTACGCAAAGTTTGATCAAATAACAAGCAAACAAAAAACACAGGATCGTTTACCGATTCTGTGTTTTAAGATGGCACCCAGTAGGGGAGTCGAACCCCTGTTCCCGCCGTGAGAGGGCGGTGTCCTAGGCCACTAGACGAACTGAGCGCAGCTGCAAGGGATATGATACCGAAATATCTGCTTTGTGTCAAGAGCATATCGCAATAAAAATACAGTTCTTTTTACATCGCTATCAAGAGAAACGGGAGCATTGTTTGACGGAAGCCTAATGCGGCAAAATGAGGAATGATAGCATGAAAAACGGCGGCCTGTGTTGCAAGCCGCCGCTGTGCCGTTACCCTTATTGTTTTTTGTTTCGCATGTGGTGCTGATAAAGCTCCTCGGTGGCAAGCGCGATCTTGACGACGGAGAACGCGCAGTCGTGCGGATAGCAATACCATGTTTCGTCTAAGGTGTTGAGGTCGACGCAATCGCCGTATTTGCCGAGGTAGTTTAGTTCGATATGGCACGAATAGAGCGAGGGGACAGGCTTCTCCATCTCAAACGCACCGTAGTCACCCGTTCCGCGCACTAAAAAGCCTTCCATATTGTGCGTGAGCGTACCGTCACCGATGTGAACGTAGCCGTCAGCGTTCGGCAGGGACATCACGCGCACTGGGGCAGAGAAAGCGTATGTTCCCGCCTCTACTTCGCGGCGAACGTTCGCGCGCTCCCACTCATACCAATCCGGAATATGGGCAAATTCTGTCTCGCCGCTCGTGGCGCGAAGACTGCCTAGTTCTTCCATCTCCCAGTGCTTGCCACAGGCGGAGCAGAATAGCTCCGTACCAGCGGAACCCATCTGGTATTCTGCTTTGCAATGCGGACACTGATACAGAACCTGATGCAGCCCTTCCGCGCGCTTGGGATAGGAGATACGGATGCCGCGCGCGCGCTGCCAGGCAAAGTCGTCATAGGTAAACGCCGCGTTGATGACGCGGTTGACTTCATCTGCGGAAGTTTTTGCGAGTTGTTCTGCGGTAAAAAGGCGGGTAAGCTCGGATTCCACGGGTTTTACGCCGCGCTCGCCTAGGTTCCAGACGGGAGCATTGACGTGGTGTCCGTGCATGATGAGCGACACCACAGGAACCTTGAGGAGCTTGCAGAGCTTACCAAGTGACTCCGGCAGCACGGCATTGGTGCCGCAGAGAGCGTATCTCGCTTCCGGATAAAGTACGGCGATATCGCCGTTTTTCACCACGCGGCCAAGCTGACGCACCAGGACAGCGTCGTTGGTAAACTTCCGCTTGCAGATGCAGCCGACGGTACGCAGCAGCCATTCGCGGCTGGAGAAACCCGTCTTCGTCGGGCTCGTGAAGCCGTCGATGGCGACGACATAGTTGGCGCGGTGTGGAAAGATGGCAGCGGTGGTCACCTTGAAGTCGAGAAACGCATTGTGGTTGCAGAGCAGCACATACGGCGGCTTGATGCCGTCCATATTGATTTTTTGAATCTTAGCCTTGTGTTTCCAGACGTCGGGAAAGCTGATGGCCCATGCGATGGGACGGAGTTTTTGCTTTTTCGGATAGGCTAGCATGTCAAAGCGTACAAACGAATCCTGCACGAAAGCTCCTTCTCGCGGTCAACACTGCCGCATTGAAATGTTGATAGACTGTTCGTATTATAGGTGCAGGCACCAAATACTGTCAACCGAAAAGAAAAATGCCGCCCTCAAATCATTGGGAAGCGGCACAGTGTTCCTTGTGTTTTTGCTTATAAAAGCGAGAGCGCCTCTTCCATATCGACCACCCGCGCGAGGGGTTCGTGCCAGATCATGCGCTCGTAATAATAGACAAGTTTTTCGCCGGAGAGAAACGGGTTTGCGTAGGTCGTCGTAGCTCCTGCAGGGATGATGACTTCATAGCCGTGTTCAAAGGCGACCTTGACGCTGGTGTCGATGCAGTATTCCTTCTGCATGCCGCAGACGACGAGGCGGGAGATGCTCTGACTATTTAGATAGTCCTGTAAGCCGGTCTGGCGAAATGCGCTGCCAAAGCGCTTGTCAAACACCCGTTCGTCAGCGCGCGGAATGAGGGACTTCTCAAGCTGCCATCCGGGCGTGCCGAAGGCCAGCACGTCGCCTTCTCCGCCGTCGTGGCGCACATAGATCACTTCGGTGTTGTTCTTATGCGCGGTGTCGATGAGCATCTTGAGATTGAGCATGAATGCATCCATGCTGGCGGGGTGCTCGTCGATCATTGCCTGCTGGACGTCGATGACCAATAATGCAGTTTTCATACCTGGCTGCCTCCTAGATTGAGATGGTATATAAGCTATTTGCTTACGCTGAACGCGTCTACACTTCGTCTTCGCGATATTCTTCCGAAACATGCCGCGAATCACAGAACGGTTTGTTGCCGGACATGCCGCAGCGGCAGAGCACCACACGGTTGCGGATTTCATAGACCGTTCCATCCGCCGACTCAATCGGGATACCGCCCTTGACGAAGATGCCTGCGCTCACGCACTCTTCCGGATCTTGCAGGATCTCGATTGCGGGCGTGTATTCCGGTTCGTGTTCTGTTCCGTCTTTTTCCACCGCGGTGAGGCGCCCGGACGGGCATTCGTTTGCGGCAATGATCGCCTCTGCGTGGTGAAATTCGCCCAGGGAGTCCTCGGCGAGTTCCCATGCATCTCCGCTGTCGCGATGGCAAAAACGCGCAAAGGCGCAGCGTCCGTCGTCCAGCAGATCGATGCCGGATCCGACGATGCGCGCAGCGCGCAGATGATAGTCGGTTTTGCAGGCGGTTTCCGTTCCGTCAAAATGGCTTGCGACATGCGCTCCGTCGCAAAAAGGCGGCGTCTTCGTCTTGCCGCAGCGACAGAGGGAATAGGTTGATTTCTGCGCAAGCGCACGCCCTTCTTCATAAACATAGCCATCGCCTTGGGGGACGATGACCTTTTCCGAAAGCGGAACGCAGCCGGAAACAACATACGGGCCGTCTTTAAGGATGCGGATGCGGGGTTCATTTTTTTGCATATTCTATGCTTTGATCCAGTTCTATAGAATGGGAAAGGCTATTTCTATAGTATGCGCGTTTGGCAGTTTTGTAAAGTTTTAGATTGCATCCAAACCAAATAAAACCCGCCGACGGCTCGACAATGCGAGCGGAAGGCGGGCTCTATTGGATGATTCGTCAGTCTTCGATGAACTTTAAAAACGCATCCGCCTGTCTTTGCAGATAGGGCAGGCTGGTGGTCAGCGCAAGGTTTCCGTTTTCATCCGCCTGTTGCGTGATGCTTGGGATCGCTAGCCGCGGGGAGTTCATCACGTTTGCGTTGAGCATGCTCAGCAGCATCACGAGCAGATCCTGCGCGGTGAGCGTGCCGCCCATGCCGGGGGACGCGCCGCTGATTGCGACGGGTTTTCGGATGAGCACTTGTCGCTCTTCCTTGCTGATCGGGCGCGATATCCAGTCGATCAGGTTTTTCAGCACACCCGGATAGGAGTGGTTGTATTCCGGAGTAAAAATCCAAACTCCGTCGGCAGATTTGATCTGCTCGCGTACGCGGCGAACCGCATCCGGCGCGGGATATTCGATGTCCTGGTTCATGAGCGGCACATCGGCATAGTCGATGATGTCGAAGATGGCGCGATCCCCGATGATTTCTTTTGCTGCAAGCGCAAGCTGGCGGTTGTAGGAGTGTTCCCGTAGTGAGCCGACGATTGCGGCGATTCGTTTTTGTTCCATATTGTATTTGGTTACTTCTTTCGTTCTTTTGCGTATTTATAAGGTTGGGTTGCGTTTGATAAACGATCCGTTTCGAAGCTCCTCAAACGCAAGGTCGAGTTCCTCTCGCGTGTTCATGACGATAGGTCCGCCCCATGCGACGGGCTCATGCAGCGCTTTGCCGGAAAACAGAATCAGGCGAAGGTCGCGATCCGGCGTAGCCTCGATGGAGACGCTATCTCCCGCACCGAATAGAACAGCGGTCTTTTCGGAAATAAGGTGCGCGTCAATTACCGCATCACCCAGAATCAGAAAGACAAACACGGTCTCTTCCGGCTTGGTGGGCAGGGTGAGTCGTTCACCCTTTGGCAGAGAAATATCGAGGATTCCGGCCTGAATGTGCCGCGGCAGAACGCCGCTGACGCCGCCGTATCCGCCGGAGAGCACGCGTACCTTAGCGCGATCTGCCTCAATGACGGGGATGCTGTCCTGCGTGATGCCAAGATACGCAGGCTCTGCCATCTTATCCGCCTTAGGCAAGTTCAGCCAAAGCTGGAACCCCAGCATGCGCTCGGTTGCGATCGGCATCTCCTGATGCAGGATTCCGCTGCCTGCTGTCATCCATTGGCTTTCGCTGGATTCGATGGTACCCTTGTTGCCGAGGCTGTCCATGTGCTCAATCTTGCCGTTGATGAGATATGTGATGGTCTCGATGCCGCGGTGCGGATGCCAGGGAAACCCGGCAGTATAGTCCGCAGGATCGGTGGAATCAAACGAGTCCAGCATCAGAAACGGGTCAAAGTCGTATACATCACGGTTGCCAAGCACCCGTACGAGCGATACGCCCGCGCCATCTACCGCACGCTGTCCGCGCACAGTTTTTACGATTTCCCGATGTTTCATCTTGTTCACACTCCTTGATCAGATTCGTTGTTGTTAAGAGAGACTTCTATTATTCTGGTTGCCCAATAAGATAGCTCGTCATGCTCATGGAACCGAGCAGGCACGCGTCGTTGAATACCGTAACTGTGTCGTCCGCATCACTCGCGCCAAGAACATAGAGGAGCGGCGCGAAGTGATCCAGCGAGGGTACGGATAGCTGCGCGGCTTCTCCGGCTTGATCATAGTGTATGACCGATTCGTGGTCTCTTGCTAAAACAGCCTTGTGGATATACTGGTCAAACTCCTCCGCCCAGGGCTGACCATCGGTCATGCGCCAGTCTACACGGGAGAGATTGTGCACCACGTTTCCGCTGCCAAAGAGCAATACACCCTCATCACGAAGAGATTTTAGTTTTTGACCGATGGCGTAATGCTCTTTTGGTGTCAGCATTGCGTTGATGCTCAGCTGAACAACAGGAATGTCCGCCTTGGGGAACATGCGGTTGAGTACGGACCAAGAGCCGTGGTCGATGCCCCAGTTGTTGTCGATGGTGACGACTTCTCCGATCAACGTCCGCACGCGGTGCGCAAGCTCCGTTGAGCCGGGGGCAGGGTATTGCAGGCGATACAGCTCGTCCGGGAAACCGTACATATCATAAATCGTTGTCGGCGTCGGCGAGTCGTTCACCTTTGTGCCGCGCCCAAACCAATGCGCGGAAACACTGAGGATCGCCTTCGGCTGCTCCAGTGTTATGCCAAGTTCGGTCCAAACACGGGAGTATACATTATCTTCAATTGCGTTCATCGGAGAACCGTGGCCGACGAATAAAACAGGCATTCTTTTTTTCATCTGATCTTCACCTCGTTTCAGATGCCTTGACACCCGAAGTGCGACAAACGGCACAACGCGATGATGTCCTGATTTCATACTATGCCGCGCAATCAATCTTGTAAAGTGCGTTTGGCACATTGCGAACGGATTTTCAGGAGAATCCTTTCACAAGAAATTACAAATATTTTTAAATCATGACTGTTTTACAAACGAGTGCTTGACAACGTAGTTGAAGCATGATATAAATTGAACGATTAATCAATGAATAAATGTTCAATGAAAATCAGTACAGAACCGAGGGTCTAAGAAATGACGATTCGTGACGACCAGAAAGAGAAGCGCAGGCAGGAGATTCTGTTTGCAGGGTTGAGTTTGTTTATCCAAAAAGGATATTCCGGCACGACGATCAAGGACATTTCCTGTGCGGTTGGTATGAGCGCTGGGTTGCTGTTTCACTATTTTGCGTCGAAAGAGGAGCTATATCTGGAGCTGGTGTCGCTTGGGATAGAGGGGCCGATGAGCACCGTCCAGCCAACGCAGCTGGAGCCGCTTGTGTTCTTTGCTTCGACAGCGGAGTATGTGCTTGAGAGCATACGAACACAGCCGTTTTTTGCCAAGATGTTTGTGCTGATGCATCAGGCGTATTACAGCGACGATGTTCCGGCGAGCGTAAAAGAGAGGCTGATCGGGTTTGACGTATATACGCCAACAGCGGACATCATCCGGCAAGGGCAGTCAAACGGCACGATTCGGGCGGGTGATCCGCTCGCGCTCTCCATCGCGTTCTGGAGCGCGATTCAGGGCGTTGCGGAGACGCTCGCGGTGCATGCGAATCTGCCGTGCCCGGAGAGCGCGTGGATCACGGATATTCTGAGAGCCAAGTAGCAAGCACGAAACACGGGATGATCGCATCGATCACTCGAACAAAACATAAAGAGAATGCATGGGGGGAATTATTGCATGAAACAGGTAATTATCATCGGCGCAGGAATCGCGGGGTTGTCCGCGGGCATCTATGCGCAGCAGAGCGGCTTTGACGCGACCATATACGAGAGCCACAGCATCCCGGGCGGTGCGTCTACCAGCTGGCGCCGCAAGGGATATTATTTCGAAGGCGGGCTGCACTGGCTGACGGGCTCTTCACCCAAAACACAACTCTACAAACTCTGGCGCGAGGTGGGGGCGCTGGATGACACGGTTTCGATTCATAACCGCGACCCGTTCTTCAATTATGAAATGGACGGCAAGCGCGCGAGCATGTACCGAAATCTGGATACGCTGCGCAAGCACCTCATCGAGCTTTCGCCGGAAGACCGCAGGATGATCACGCGGTTTTGCGCAGACGTCCGCAAATGCACCAAGGTGCAGATGCCCATCATGGATATTCCAAAGCTCAGGGCAAAGCATCCGGCAAAGTTTCCGCTCTCGATGCTGTTTGCGATGATTCCCGCCATGCCGCGGATGAACTATTATCAGAACCTGACCACGCGCGAACTCAGTGAACAGTTCAAAAGCCCGTTGCTGCGTCAGCTGTTTACCAACATGATCGGCGAAGACTTCAGCGCGTCCGGCGTGCTGTTCACCATCGCAACGCTTGCGGCAGGCGACGGCGGATATCCCGCCGGGGGATCGCTTGCCATGGCGGCCAGGATGGCGAAGAAGTTTCAAACGCTCGGCGGCAAAATCGTTTACAAAACGCCTGTTGAAAAAGTGTTCGGCGAAAATGGCGCAGCAAAGGGCGTCGTCATCGCGGGGGAGACGGTGCCGGCCGACGCGGTCATCATCACGAGAGATACGCTCAGCGCAATCGACACCATGTTTGACGAACCGATCCACGACGCATGGGCGGAGAAGATGCGCGCGCAGACCGTTCCGGAGCTGAATGTATTTATCGGCATGGGTGTGGAGGCGGATCTTTCAGATCTACCCGCGAACTGCTCGTTCCCGATTCAGGAGCCGATTCGATTTGGCAACATGACGTTTACAAGCATCGGGTTCAACAACTACGCGGGCTTTGCGGGATACGCGCCGGAGGGCTGCACCGCGCTGACCACTGTGCTGATCGGGGACAGCTACGACTTCTGGAAGCAGTGCCGCGAAGACGGAACATATGAAGCCGAGAAGCAGCGGCTCGCCGAGCTTGTGGTGCGCGAGATCGGGAAGAAGTATCCGAAGATCGCCGGCAAGATCGCGGTTTGGGATGTCGCAACCCCGTTGACGTATGAGCGGTATCTCGGCTCGTATAAGGGCAGCTGGATGACGGTGACGAAAAAGGGCGAGTCAAACATCAGCTACCCTTTCAAGCCGGAGCAGATTTCGAATGTCTATTTTGCGGGTCAGCGGCTGATGACACCCGGCGGATGCCCGGTTGCACTCACGACAGGGCGCACAGCTGTGCAGCATCTCTGCCTCGATACCGACACGGTGTTTCAGGGCAACGAGTAAAGCCAATAGTGGGGGGACAACAAGAGCGGGCATCAGCCCGCTCTTGTTGTATGTTGCGCTTTGAATTTTCATTGATCGTCGAGATTAATACTCGAAGAAATATAGTAGAGAAAACCATTCTCCTCGCAATAGTTCAAAATCGTTTCAGTAATGTTATTTCTCGCGTTGGCATACTCCGTGAGATATACATCGAGTCCAGCCGTTTTGCAGCGCGCGAGATAATCCTGATAATACGCCGTGTTGTCTGCGCTTTGCCGGACGAGCCTGCCCAAATCGAAGTTGATATTCGTAAACACGCATTCCTGATTCACACCTGTTATGGCGGAATTCGGCACGGCTGCTTCCAACACAGCCCTTGAAACGAACACATCTCCGCCGTTGATGAGCACGGGTTTTTGATACTGCGAAAGAGTTTGTAAAATCGCGTTCAGACCCGTGTAAATCGCGTCGGAGGGGTAGAGATCATAAACGTCCGCGTTGTCGAGGAAAAACCCGTCTACGCCTTTCTCCGCGAGCGATTTCGCCTCGCTGGCGATGAAGGTCTGCCATTCCTGCCGCGAGACATCGACCCAGTATTCATCCGGCCAATTGTCGTAAGGGGAGAGGATGCAGTCCTTGACCGAATCGTATCCTTCGCGGAATGTTTCTATTGAGCCAATGTTGAGATAGGTATAAACCTCAGTCCCGTTCTGCTGAATTTTCGCTATTTCTTCTTTCGAGAAATACTGCGCATCGATGACGACGGTTTGGTAGCCGATGAGGGAGGCGGCGTCTTCGGGATTGAGGCCGAGGAGGACGGCGTAGGATTGAATGCGCGGCACAGTAGTGCATGCGCAGCAGAATGCGCAGACCAAGCATATGACCATCGCAAGGCCGGTTTTACGGTTCATTTGAAGCACCTAAAAAGATTGTTTGTTTGTATTTCTAATATTAGAGAAGTAGATTATTCCAATCGGTTCAATATGCGCAGACATAGATATGTCAAGTATAGAGAAGATTGTTTCTTCTGCCCGAAATCCCAATCGCTGAGCTTCATATACACCGACTCGGGAGTGAAGAAGCCATCGTCGTCTTGCTTGCGCCTGATCAGGTCGATCATTTCCAAGAAACGCTGATCATTGCGGACGAAAGGAAGCTTGCTCAACACACCCACGACGCTGACGATGTCATACCAGCAGGATGGCGCTTTCAACTTCCTAAAATCGGTGCCCATATAAAACATGTACGGATGTTGCGTTAGACTCGTTTCCCAAAGATTCAGCAAGGATCCCGCCGCGGCTTTCACCGCAGGCGATGTCTGATATTCGGGTATCGCGGATAACAGATCGGTCATGATCAGCGTTGCATAAGGACAGCAATCGTCTTTTCTGCCGGGGCCTCGAAATTTTCCGAGCTCTGGCGAGGCAACGCAGGGAAATCCATTCTCTCTGCAGAGGGAAACCAGATAGTCAACGCCGGGTTTTGTATGCGTTTCGTAATCCACGCCCGCCTTCAACAGCGCGAGCAGCAGGGAAGGCGCATCGCACAAGCACCAGCTGAATACATCCTCGCCTGTTCCGCCGAACACCTTGGGGATGTTCGTCATCGACTGATAGACGCCGTTGCCGTCTTTGCGCGAAAGAATTTCATCGATAGCCAGCTTGATCTCAGGAATGTCGGTATCAAATCCGAGGTCGAGCAGGAAGAGGAGCCGTTGCACCGGCAGCATGGGGTTTTTATGGTTGGAGACGACCGTTTGATGAAAGAGCGCAACGTCGTTCAGGGCGCGTTGAATCTTCGCGTCTGTCAGCGCGGAATTGCGCAACTCGGTAAGATTAATCTTCTTTGCGTGAAGCAGATTGATCTGGATCGCGTACTTGAGCCAGTCTTCGCTGCGGGCATACAACGCTTCCATCATAAAAGCTACTCCTTTGACGATTTGGCTAATACGTTGTCTGGTCTTTCGTGTAATAGATCTGCCGCATGTTCTCGCCAAAGATGCCGACCTTTTGCGTGTCGGGATAGAAGCAGACTTCGGGGTAGTGGAAGGTGTCAAAGTCGAGATAGATGAGCGGCTCGGTTTCGGATAGGTTTGTGAGCTGGTGTGCGCCCGTTTCGCCGGTTGGGAAGAAGATGGAGTCGCCCGCGGTGACTTCCTGCTCGCCTTCCGGCGTGCGGAGAAGCCCACGCCCGCTGAGGATGAAGAAGCATTCCTCGTTGATCGAGTGGTAATGGTAGGGGAAGCCTGCTTTCTTCGGCGGGAGCTTGATGAGCGCGGCAACGCAGCCTTTCGCCTCCGTGCGGGAGACAAGGTCGATCTTCTCGTAGTCGTGTACATCATGATCCGGTCTGCGCGTCCAGACTGCGTCCGGGGAATTGGTGTGTCGGATGATAGGCATGATATTGCCTCCTTGTAAGAACTGACTTTGTCTACATTATACGTTTGAAATATGTTTCTGCAAACAAAAACAAGCCGAAAAACCGACTTGCTTTTCTTTGAGTTTATGCGTTTAGTTTGATCAACGTCTAGCAGACTTGAGCTTTTTATCCAGCGTGATCCATTCTTTAACCTTTTTTAACGGACCTTCTTCCCAGATCTTTTCAGGCTTGATCAGGTGATATGAATGCATGCAGTTATTCTCGTCGAAATATCTAAGTATAATTTCATCGAATATTCTATTTTCTGGGAACAACTCGGTTTCCTTGAGCACAAAAAACATATCAAAACGCAGAGCACTGTTTGGGGGAATGACCAAGGTATAGGATTCGTTATCTCCTAATGGAATCCGCTCCTCTTTTTTGAATGCTTGAATTTGAACAAATGAGGAAATTTCTTTATCTCCAAGATAAGCAACTAAGTTCAAATCTCGAATAATTCGTGAAATGCCACATGTATTGCATACATCAAGCCAAATTGGAACATAAAAGCTTAAAGCAGCCTTGTTTCCATAAAATCCCCAAGGTTCTTGTGTGTTCTTTGAATTGACGATCTTTGCAAAAAGTCTTATTTTACCACTGTATTGTAATTTCTTGTTCAACCAAGTTGCTACTAAAGTAGCTACTGCACCGATTAGTGCACCAAGTAATGCTGCCCCAGCAGATATTAAGGCCATTTCCTGATTTACATCTAAATTTTCGAAAATAATAATCGCCTCCAATCCTTAAATCACCGATTTATAAGTTTATGACTTTAATTATACAATCATTCAATGTTTCTGTAAACAAAAACAAGCCGGAAAACCGACTTGTTATTGTTTGGTGCAGGAAACAGGACTTGAACCTGCATGAGTGTGACCTCACACGGACCTGAACCGTGCGCGTCTGCCAATTCCGCCATTCCTGCAAGAGTAAAACTGGTGGATGGGGATGGATTCGAACCATCGAAGTCTACGACAACGGATTTACAGTCCGCTCCCTTTGGCCGCTCGGGAACCCATCCACGTAACGTGTGTGGAATTGACAATTCTGTTTTCAAGGAAACTTTGGAGCTGGTGATGGGACTCGAACCCGCAACCTGCTGATTACAAATCAGCTGCTCTGCCAATTGAGCTACACCAGCCAGCAAATCTGGTGCCTCAGAGTGGACTTGAACCACCGACACAGGGATTTTCAGTCCCTTGCTCTACCAGCTGAGCTACCGAGGCATAAAAAATGGCGACCCGGAGGGGGCTCGAACCCCTGACCTCCAGCGTGACAGGCTGGCGTACTAACCAACTGTACTACCGGGCCATAATATCATCTTGCCAACCGGCATCTCAAACAGGGAATGGTGGGCCTTCAGGGACTCGAACCCCGGACCAACCGGTTATGAGCCGGCCGCTCTAACCAACTGAGCTAAAGGCCCAGGCGCCTGAAAAAAGTGGTGACCCCGAGGAGAATCGAACTCCTGTTACCGCCGTGAAAGGGCGGTGTCTTGACCGCTTGACCACGGGGCCACTTCTGGTCGGGGTGAAAGGATTTGAACCTTCGGCCCCATGCTCCCAAAGCACGTGCGCTACCGGACTGCGCTACACCCCGAAGATGGCGCGCACCGCTTTTCGCGACTTTCATAATATACAACAAGCTTATAAAATTGTCAACACGGAAAACACAAAATTCTTACATTCGATTTGAGAAATCATGCTATAATGGATCGGAGTTGAAATGGAGTGTACTAACATGGAACAAAAATCGCCTGTAAGCAACCAGCCGGAACACGGCGGACGTATATATTATATTGAAACATTTGGCTGCCAAATGAACGTGCGGGACAGCGAAACAGCCGCAGGATTGCTCGAAACACAGGGCTTTTTTCGCGGAACGGACAAAGAAAGCGCGGACTTAATCCTCTTTAACACCTGCTGCGTGCGCGATCACGCAGAGAAGCGCGTCTTTGGTAATATCGGCGCGCTCAAGGAGCTAAAAGACGAAAAACCCAACCTCATCATCGGTGTTTTCGGCTGCATGATGCAGCAGCAGGAGGTCGCGGAAAAACTGTATAAACGCTTTCCTTTTGTGGATATTGTGTTTGGGACAAACCTGTTATCCAGGCTGCCCGCGTTTGTCGAGAGCGCGGAATCCGGCGCAAGAACGCTCGCGGTGGACGAGAACAACATTCAAATCGAGGACGATTTACCGAGCATCCGCACAGGCAAGATCAATGCCTTTGTCAACATCAACTACGGGTGCGACAATTTTTGCACCTATTGCATCGTGCCGTTCGTGCGCGGACGGGAACGCTCCCGCGAGATGCAGGCGGTCGTCGCTGAAGCAGAAAAACTCATCTCGGAAGGATACAGCGAACTCACGCTGCTGGGGCAAAACGTCAATTCCTATGGAAAAGACCTGCCGGACGCGTCGTTTGCAAAGCTGCTTACGCTCGTCTCTCGAGTAAAAGGTCTCGAGCGCATAAGGTTTATGACGTCTCACCCGAAGGATCTCACGGACGAGATGATCGCGGCGATGGCGTCGTTGCCGAACGTCTGCCACCATGTGCATCTGCCGTTGCAGAGCGGATCAAACACGATTCTGCAGCAGATGAACCGCAAGTACACGCGGGAACGGTATTTGGAGATCGTGGAAAAACTCCACGCCGCCATGCCGGATGTGGAGTTGACCACGGATATCATCGTCGGTTTTCCGGGCGAAACAGAGGAGGACTTCCTCCAAACGCTCGATCTGGTGGAGTGTGTGGGGTTTGCATCTGCGTTTACTTTTAAGTATTCTCCGCGAAAGGGCACACGCGCCGCGACGATGGAGGAGCAGGTAGCAGACGTCACCAAGCGCGAGCGCCTGCAACGGCTCAACGCGATACAGGAACAGAAGTCCCGCGAGAACAACGAGAAATATGTCGGCGTCACGGGAATTGTGCACGTGGAGGACTGCGACACGCGGCATGAACCCGTCTGCTACGGCAAATTTTCAAATTTCAAGATGGTGTATTTCGCAGGAACGCCGGAGCTCATCGGACAATATGTTCCGGTGACGATCACCAATGTGCGAAAAAACTCGCTCTACGGGAAAATGTCGCAAGACTAGACAACGACCAATCAACAAAAAATACAACCGAAAACCGGAGGACATAAACATGATTGAACTGGCAAGAGAACTTGGATTGGCGCTCGCCAACTCCTGCGAATTTGTGCAAATGAAGCAGGCGCAGAGCGTTTTTGAAAAAAACGACGCCATCACGCGGCTGTTGCAGGAGCTAAACGACAAGCGCGACCGGCTCATCAGCATACTTGCAGATGATGACGGCGATGATCTGGAAGCGGTTTCGCTGACCAACGACATCGATCGCCTGGAAGCGCAGCTCAAGGAGAGCCCGCTTTATGCAGAATTGCTTTCCGCACAGAGTGCGTTTTCAGCCGTGCTCAGCGCGGTCAACGATGAGATCAACGCCTGCATCGGCGCCGAGACCAGCGTGAGCAGCAACTGTAGCGGAGAGTGCGGCGGTTGCGGCGGCTGCAAACACTAAAGCACACAAATTGGAAAGATAAATAGTCTTTCTTTACTTTTCGTTTTTTGTATCTGACCCGAACGACGGAGGAACGAATGCCTGCTTCGATGACGCCGATGATGCGGCAGTATCTGGAACTCAAAGAGAAATACAGCGACTGTCTGCTGTTTTTCCGCCTTGGCGATTTTTATGAGATGTTCTTTGAGGACGCAAAAACCGCGTCCAAGGAGCTCGATCTCGTCCTGACCGGGCGCGATTGCGGTCTTTCCGAACGTGCGCCGATGTGCGGGGTTCCGTATCACGCGGTGGATAACTACATCTCCAAGCTCATCGAAAAAGGATATAAGGTCGCCATCTGTGAGCAGATCGAAGACCCCGCGCTGGCAAAAGGGCTAGTCGAGCGGGATGTAATTCGCATCATCACACCCGGTACAGTCATCGAAGACCGTATGCTCGAAGAGGGGCAGAACAGCTATATCGCATCGATCTCGATTGGCGACAGCGTCATCGGGCTGGCGTATGCGGATGTTTCGACGGGCGAATTCTATCTGCTTCAGTTGGACGGAAAACAACCTGCGGTTGCGCTGCTAGACGAGCTGGAGCGCATCCGCCCGCGCGAGATCATCGCAGAGCCTTCGCTGTTTTTGCAGCAACTGCTCTCGCGCCAGATCTCGAGTTCGTATTATCTGGAACAATACGGCGCGAGTGCCTTTTTGCCTGAAAGTGCGCGGGATATCTTAAAGCGGCATTTCCAGGTTAACTCGCTTGCTGGATTTGGCGCGGAGGACGCGCCCTATGCCGTATCCGCCGCGGGCGCGCTGATGCGCTATCTCGACGAGACGCAGAAGAACGCGCTCTCGCATATTCAAGGCATGCGCCTGCTCAACCGCAGCCAGTATATGGTGCTGGACGCGACCACGCGCAGAAACCTCGAACTCACGCAACCGCTGCGGTTCGGCGGCAATAAGAAAAACACGCTCATCCACCTACTTGACCACGCAAAAACAGGCATGGGCGGAAGAATGCTCCGGGATTGGATCGATCGCCCGCTGCAATCGATTCAGGAGATCGAGCGCAGACTCGACGCTGTTGCCTCACTCAAGGAAAACCTCACTCAGCGCAAGCAATTGCAGGAGCTTTTGCACGGCATGTATGACATCGAGCGGCTTTGCAGCAAGATTGTCTATGGCTCGGTCAACGCGCGGGACTGCGTGGCGCTGATTCAAACCATCGAGCGCGTGCCAATCATCAAAGAAGCCCTGCGCGCTAACGAAAGCCTTGCGCTTAAGGACATTTCGCAAACGCTCGACGAGATGGAGGACGTGCTAGGGCTCCTGCTTTCCGCGATTACGGAGGAGCCGCCCGCAACGCTCAAAGACGGCGGATTCATCCGCACGGGATACAACGCGGAGGTGGACGAGCTTCGCAACATTGCCGAACATTCACAGACCTGGCTGGAAAATTTCGAAGCAGCGCAGCGCGAGATTACAAAGATCAAGTCCCTGCGCGTGAGCTATAACCGCGTGTTCGGGTACTATATTGAGGTAACGAAGTCTTTTCTGGCGCAGGTGCCGTATGACTACGAGCGCAAGCAAACGCTCGCTAACGCCGAACGATATGTGACCCCCGAACTCAAGGAGATGGAGCAAAAGATCCTCGGTGCAAAAGACCGTCTGGTCGTGTTGGAAAACGAGCTCTTTGCCGGGATTCGCGAACTGTTGGTCAACTGCACAGGCAGGTTGCAGGCGAACGGCGCACTGATTGCGGAGCTCGATGGCTACGTCTCACTTGCAGAAGTCGCCGCGAACTTCGGCTATTGTCGCCCGAAATGGAACCAACAGGGGAGAATCAAGATCATCAACGGCCGTCATCCCGTAATTGAGCGCGCGATGAAAGACCCGTTTGTGCCAAACGACGTGCTGCTCAATCGTACGGACGACCGGCTCTTGATCATCACCGGTCCGAACATGGCGGGCAAAAGCACCTATATGCGCCAGACCGCGTTGATTGCGCTGATGGCGCACATCGGCTCGTTCGTGCCCGCGACGGAGGCGGATCTGTCGATCGTCGATCGTATCTTTACGCGCATCGGCGCGAGTGACGATCTTTCCTCCGGGCAGAGCACGTTTATGGTGGAGATGAGCGAGGTTGCCAATATTCTCCACAACGCAAGTGAAAACAGTCTGCTCATCCTCGACGAAATCGGCAGAGGGACGAGCACGTTTGACGGACTCAGCATCGCATGGTCGGTGCTGGAATACATTGCAGACGCGAAGAAGTGCGGCGCTAAGGCGCTGTTCGCCACGCATTATCACGAGCTGACCGAACTTGAGGGCGAGTTGCCGGGTGTGAAAAACTTCCGCGTGACCGTTCGCGAGATCGGCGAGGACATCGTGTTTTTGCGAAAGATCGTCCGAGGCGGTGCGGATCAAAGCTTCGGCATCCAGGTGGCACGCTTAGCGGGGCTGCCGGATGTTGTACTCACCCGCGCGAAGGAGATTCTTGAAAAGCTGGAGTCTGCGGATATCGCGGCCAAACGCGAACCCGCGAAGATCGAAACCAGCGTGCAACCTTCATTGCTCGACGAGAGCGGGGAAGAGAGCGCGCTGAGAATTCTGAAAGAGTTGGATGTCAATCACCTAACACCGCTGGAAGCGCTCAACCAGCTCTTTGCGCTGCACGCAATGCTAAAGCACTCGTAATGAAAAAATCGGAGTAACTATGCCAAAGGTACACGTTCTACCGCCCAGAATTGCAAACCAGATAGCCGCAGGCGAGGTCGTCGAGCGGCCGAGTTCTGTTGTCAAAGAACTCGTGGAGAATGCAATCGACGCGGGCGCTACAGCGATTACCATCGAGATTGAAAACGGAGGCTTGGACAGCATCCGCATCACCGACAACGGCAGCGGAATTGCCGATGACGACTGTGAGACGGCGTTCCTGCGCCACGCAACCAGCAAGATTTCCACGGCAAACGACCTGTTTGCGATTCGCTCGCTCGGCTTTCGCGGGGAGGCGTTGGCGTCCATCGCCGCAGTTTCGCGCGTGACCTTGCAAACCCAAACCGAAGAGGATGAGCTTGGCACACAGATTCGCTATGAAAGCGGAGATATGGTGGAGCACAAGCGCACCGCGGGCACGCGGGGCACGAGCATCGAGGTGCGAGACCTCTTTTACAATGTGCCAGCAAGATTGAAATTCGTCAAAAGCGCGCGTGCCGAGAGCGCGGCCATCGGGGACTATATCGCGCGGCTGATTCTCTCTGTGCCGCAGGTCGCGGTGCACTATGTCAACGGCGGAAGAAGCGTCTATCGCTCCACCGGAAACGGCAGCGCAAAGGACGCGCTGGTCTCCGTCTACGGCGTGAGCACCGAGCGGCAAATCTGTCCCGTGACGTTTGACGACGGCTATCTCAAAATCACCGGTTTTGTCGGTGTGCCGGATCTGGCGCGCGCCAATCGCTCCGCGCAGACGCTCTTGCTCAACGGGCGCATCATTCGATCCAACGCGCTGAGCAATGCGCTTTCTCGTTCCTTTGACACACGTGTGTTGATCGGGCGCTTTCCGTTTGCGGTGCTGTATCTGAACATCGCCTACGCGGAGGTGGATGTCAACGTGCATCCGGCAAAGCTGGAAGTGCGCTTTGCAGACGAGCAGCGCGTCTCGCGCAGCGTCGTTGTCGCGTGCTCCGAGGCGTTGATTCGCAGCTATATTCCGACGATCGAAATCAGGCGAGAAGAGCAGGTGCCGGACGAGACACTCGTTTTTGAGATTCCGGAGGAAGCGCGCCGGGTTGATCTTCGCGCGCCGATGTCTCAACCCAGCAGTTCCGTGCGCGAAGACGGATATGCAAGCATTCCGCCGCGTGTGCCGACCTATCGCTTTCCCGCAAGAGAGCCGGAGGAACGCCCGCGAACTGAACCAATTTTTCTCTCCAAATCGTCCGAATCTCTGCCAGACCCGTTTCACATTGTCGGTTGCGCGTTTGATACCTATTGGTATGTGCAGCAGGGCGAAAACGTCTACTGCATCGATCAGCACGCGGCGCATGAGCGCCTGCTCTATGACGCGCTGATGGCACGATCTGCTGCAATCGTCTCCCAATCGCTGTTCATGCCGGAAGATATGCGCCTACTGCCTTCCGAATCCGACGCGTTTTTGACGAACAAGTCGGAGCTGGAGCGCTTCGGCTTTGTGTTTTCGGATGCGTCCGAGACGGGGGTCACGCTTCTTGCTGTCCCGCAGATCAACTCAACTGCGCTCAAATCCGCGTTTTTGCACGACGTGCTGGAGTATCTCTCCGGCTATGAAGAAACGCGCCCGAACGATTGGTTTCGCGATGCGATTGCGCAATCCGCCTGCAAGCACGCGGTAAAGGCGGGGGAGCGACTAACGCATGAGGAGATTCGTATGCTGCTGGAGCGGCTTTCTGCCGAAAACACGCTGCTAACCTGCCCGCATGGGCGGCCGGTTGCGATTCGCTTCACAAAAACTGACATCGAGAAGATGTTCAAACGCGTCTTGTAAGATCATATGGAAACGAAATCAAAACGGCAACGGATCGTCTGTATCATCGGCCCAACCGCCTGCCACAAAACAGAACTCTCCATCGAATTGGCCAAGCGGACACGCGGGGAAATCGTCTCTGCCGACTCTGTGCAGGTCTATTTTGGCATGGACATCGGCTCCGCGAAACCACCGCTTTCCGAACGGCAGGGGATCGTTCACCACCTGATCGACTGCCTACCCATCGATACGCCGGAATTCTCCGCCGCGCTGTTTCGCTCGATGGCGACAGAAGCGATCGAAGGCATTGTGACACGCGGGAACACACCGATCATCGTTGGCGGCAGCGGGTTGTATGTCAACGCGCTGACGTATCCGCTGGGGTTTGCGATACCGAAAAACGATGTTGCAAGAGAGAATGCCTCGCAGGAATACGATCAGGACCCCGCCGTCGCTTTTGCCAGATTAAGAATGATCGATCCGATGACGGCGGAGCGCCTGCACCCGAACGACAAGAAACGCGTTGTGCGCGCGCTGGAAGTGTTTGACTGCTCCGGTCAGCCGCTCTCCGGTTTTGGTGCCGATTTTCAAAACAGCGCAGGGGAAGAGGCGACGTTTGAGCCACTGTTGATCGGGCTTAACATGAATCGCGACTTGCTGTATCAGCGGATCAATATGCGCGTCGATTTGATGATGGAACACGGATTACTGGCGGAAGCCAGAGCGATATACGATGCGAATCATGATCGCTCCTTGCCCGCAATGAAGTCCATCGGCTACCAGCAGCTGTTTGCGTATTTTGCGGGAGAGTGTTCACTAGCCGAAGCTGTGGAGAAGATCAAGCAGGACACGCGCCATTTTGCCAAGCGGCAGCTCACGTGGTTTCGGCGGGATGAACGCATCACCTGGTACGACATCACAAACTGGGATGAAACGAAAACATCGCTGATTGACGATCTGACGAGAAGTGTACACGAATGGATGAGGGGATAAGCAGTATGATTGAGACGACTGACCGCGCAAGAGAACTGGTCTGGAGCGCGGAACGATATTTAGAAGATGTATTCCGCCGCGCAGACGCCGTGGAGATGGTCAACCAACAGCGCGTGCTAGAGGCGTTCTGGCTGGAGCGCGTGAGCGCGCGGCATTTTGCGCCCACTACGGGGTATGGCTATGACGACATCGGCAGGGATACGCTCGATCGCGTATTTGCCTGTGCGATGATGGCCGAAAAAGCGCTCGTCCGCCCGCAGTTTGTCAACGGTACGCACGCGATCTTCACCGCATTGGCCGGTCTCGTTGAACCGGGCGACAAGATTCTCTCCATCACTGGTGAGCCGTATGACACGCTGCTGGAAGCAATCGGTGTGCGCGGCGATGCACCCAACTCGCTCAAGCGCATGGGCGTCGCGTTTGAGTCTGTCGCATTGACCGAAAACGGCAAGATCGATCTGGATGCAATTCAGGCAATCAACAGTCAGGCCGTCAAAATTGTCTATGCGCAGCGCTCGCGCGGGTATGCCTGGCGCGAAGCGATCACCATGGCGCAGATGAAAGACGTTTTTGATCGCGTGCATGCATGGTTCCCGGGTGCCGTCATTCTGGTCGACAATTGCTACGGCGAATTTGTGGAGGCGACGGAGCCCACCGCGCAGGGCGCGAACGTCATCGCAGGATCACTTATCAAAAACCCCGGCGGCGGACTCGCACCGACCGGTGGATACATCGCGGGCAGGGAAGACCTGATTGACCGCATCGCGCAACGCATGACCGTGCCCGGCATAGGTGCGGAGGTTGGTTCCTACGCGGGAGATTATCGACTGTTTTATCAGGGGCTGTTTTTAGCGCCCCATGTCACCGCACAGTGTATCAAGGGCGCGGCGTTGTTTGCGCGCGTGTTTGAGCAGCTCAATCTGCTCACCATGCCGCTGTATGACGCGCACCGCTCGGATATCATTCAGGCTGTGCAGTTTCCGGATGCGGATTCGCTTGTCGCGTTTTGCCGCAGCATACAAAAAGCGGCCCCGGTAGACAGCTTTGTGTCTCCGGAGCCGTGGGATATGCCGGGATATGAAGATCAGGTCGTGATGGCGGCAGGTGCATTTGTGCAGGGAGCCACCACGGAGCTCAGCGCGGACGGACCCATTCGCGCGCCATATACGGCTTACTTACAGGGTGCCCTGACCTATGCGCACGCGCGGATTGCCTGTATGCTTGCCTGTGACGAGCTGATCCATCAGGGACTCTGATCGCTGCGAAATCAGTTTGACTAGATCGTGCGCAAGAGGCCGATGACCTTGCCGGATATCTCAACTTCGTCCAGCGGGACATAGATCGGCTCAAACAAGTCGTTTTCCGGCTGCAGGCGTACACGGTCTTTCTCGCGGAAGAATCGTTTGACCGTCGCGCTCTCGCCCTGCACGCGGGCAACGACGATATCGCCGTTGGCGCAGTTGCAGTTGTGGTTGACCACGAGGATGTCCCCATCACGAATACCTGCGTCGCGCATGCTCTCGCCATCAACGCGGAGCATATAGACCTCCGTGGGTTCTTTGCCGTGCATGAGCACGTCTGGTAACGGGAAAGCGTCTTCAATATTTTCCGCGGCGAGCATGGGAATACCCGCTGCAACGCGGCCGATGAGCGGAATGGCGTATTGTTTCACTTCTCGAATGGGCAGTAGATCGGTGTTTATAAACACCGCGCGCTGCTTGGAAGGATCGCGCGTGATCATGCCCCGCTTTTCGAGATTTCTCAGGTGCGTGTGCACCGTTGCCGTCGATTTAAGCCCCACGGCGGCGCAGATTTCCCGAACCGAAGGCGGATAGGCATGCTCCTCGGTAAACGAAATCATATAATCGAGAATCACCTGCTGTGGATCGGCCAGTTTTTTCATGGTGAATCAACAACCTCCGTTCGCGCGACAACGCTTGACTTTAGAATGATTTTAACATATACTCCCAAATATTGCAAACATATGTTCGGAAGACTGGTGATTTTTTTATGAAGCGATGCATTTTACAAGCGGATAAGGTTTGCAACGACTGTGGCACGTGTGACGACCGCTGCGAACTCGATCCGAATAAGATTTGCGACAATTGTTTTCGGTGTCTGGATCAAGATACGCGCGCGTTTGCTGAGATTCCGATCTCGGGCGTGTATCTAGTCGACGACTTTACGCCTGAAAGGGTAGAGGAGGATGCAACAGATTCGGAAGAAAGCTTTGTATCGGATTTGTTTGACGACTGGAAAGCGGAAGAGCCTGTGGAAGCCAAGACGCTGCCGATGACGTTTGGCGTTCGCGTTAAGGACGCACGAACAAAGCGTTAATCGTCCCTGAGTTTGATCTTCTTAGCGGCGATGCGCTTGTGCTCCTCGCTCGCAGCTGCATAGTGCTTGCGCGTGGTGTTGACATCTTTGTGACCCAGCACGTCTGCCACAAGATAGATGTCCTCTGTCTCGTGATAGAGCATTGTGCCGTATGTGCTTCTTAGCTTGTGCGGCGTGATCTTCTTGAGCGGAGCTGCGATTTTGGCGTATTTTTTGACCAGCAGCTCAACCGTGCGGACGTTGATGCGCCGCATCTGCATCGAGAGAAACAGCGCGCGCTCGTTTCCCGCCAGAGGCGTGAGCTTCTCGCGCACGGCGTAATAGCCCGCCAGCGCCGTGTGCACTTCTTCGCCAAAGTTGAGGATGTCCTCGTTTCCGCCTTTTCGGGTGACGACAAATGCATCGTTGTCATAGTCGATGTCGTCCAGATCGATGCCGACCAACTCGCTGATTCGAATGCCGGTGCCGAGAAAGAGCGTGAGAATCGCCACATCGCGCAGCTTTGTCACGTCGTGATACTTCTTTTGCCCGTCGCTCAACCCTTCGCCGTTTTCTACCAGATCGAGCAAATCCGCAACCTCGTTTGGCTCAAGCCGGATGATGGCTTTTTCGTTGAGTTTCGGGATATCGACCAGGGCTGCTACATTCGTCGGCAGATACTCTTGCTTGTGTAAAAACTTAAAAAATGAGCGCAGTGAGGAGAGCTTTCTTGCCTTAGCGCGCTCTTGATTGACCCAATCCCGCTCGCCTTTTTGATAGAACGAAACCTCGCTTAGGTAGAGCTCGATATGATACGCCTGAACCTTTTCCAAATCTCCCGCGGTGAGGGAGGGGGTGGGCTGACCGGCAAACAGGTCTTCCTGCTGCGCGGCAAATTGAAAGAACCCTCGCAAGTCCACCGCATAGGCATAACGTGTGAGCACGGAGGTTTGACTTTCGATGGCGCGAAAAAACGAACCGCAAAGCACCGGAAGCTCAGTCAGCAGTGTGCGGATCTTAAGCGTGTAGTCTTTGTTAAGCGCGGTATGGTAGGAGTTTGCCATCAAAATCGCCTCAAAACTGTCCAAATTCGATGCTTTTATTCTATCACAACTATTCGTTAAAGACAAGTTTAACGAATAGTTAGTGCGAAAAATTCACAGAATCATGTGTTTGACACGGCGGCAAGCGCCTGTTTGATGGCCTGGCGTGCCAGCTCGTCGCAGCGGTTGTTATAAGGATTGTCTGAATGACCTTTGACTTTGACGAACGCAAACGCGTGCGTGTCCAGGACGCTGAGCAGTTCGCGCCAAAGATCCTGATTTTCTACGTCGCGTTTTGCGGACGTTTTCCAACCATTGGCCTGCCAGTTGGTCAGCCAGTTTTGATGAAACGCGTTACAGACATATGCGCTGTCCGTATGAATCTTCACGCTGCAAGCAGTTTTCAGCGCGCGCACGGCTTCAATGACCGCGCGCAGCTCCATGCGGTTGTTCGTTGTGTCCGGCTCAAATCCGGACAACTCTTTTTTCTGCTCCTGATACATCAAAATCGCGCCCCAGCCGCCCGGACCCGGGTTGCCGGAGCATGCGCCGTCTGTATAGATCGTTACCTGTTTCTTCATCCCTGCTCTTTTCGGATTATATATATTATATTATTTACTCATTCGCTCGGATTTTTCACGGCAGGCATCCACGGCGGCAATTACCGCGCCGCGAAGACCTTTTTGTTCCAGCACGGCGACGGCTTCTATCGTCGTTCCGCCCGGTGAGCAGACACGATCCTTCAGCTCACCCGGATGCACGCCCGTTTCAGAGACCATCATGGCCGCCCCCTTCACCGTCTGCGCGGCGAGCTTCATCGCAATCGGACGCGGCAATCCTGCTTTTACGCCTCCATCCGCCAGCGCTTCGATAAAGAGATAGACATACGCGGGTCCGCTGCCGCTGACCGCGGTGACTGCGTCCATGAGCTTGGGTTCCACGCTGATCACGTCGCCGACCGAACCAAACAGCGTTTCGGCAAACGCGCGTTCCTCGCTCGTGAGTGAATCGCCGGACTCAAACACGATCATACCTTCGCCAATCATTGCGGGCGTATTCGGCATCACGCGCAGCACGCGCGCGGTGGCGGGAAGCGCGCTTTTCAGGCGCTCCCCTCCCCACGCCCCTGCGATGGAAACAATCGCCTTGTCGGTAAAGCGGTCAAACTGCTCTGCAAACAAATGCGCACATACGTTCGGTTTGACGGCGATCAGAAGTAGATCGCTGTTTTCGATCAATGCCGATAGGGATTCCGCAACCGCAACGCCCAGATCGCGCTCCAGCGCGCGGCATTTCTCCAAGTCCGGATCAAACACTGCTGTTTGTTCACCGGAAGCATAACCGCTGGTGAGGTATCCGCGGAGGATTGCCTCCCCCATATTCCCTGCGCCGATGACGCCAAGGCGAATCGAATTCGCACGCATATGTTGATCCTCTTTTTCTCGTTCTTTCCGTTATTATACCAGAGTTTTTACGCACACGCGCAATTTCTTACATGCGTTTTTTAGATGGTCTCGAAGCGCTCGCGCAGCTTACCCAGCATTTCTTTCGCGGCCATCAGCTTGGCTTTTTCTTCATCCACCACGCTTTGCGGCGCCTTTGCTAAGAAACCTTCGTTGGTGAGCTTTGCGCTCGCGCGCGAGATATCTGAGCTGATGCGCTCAATCTCCTTTTGAATGCGCGCGCGCTCCTTCTCCGGGTCGATCAGCGAGGAGAGCGGAATCACGGCCTCAATGCCTTCACAGACGATGTGCACGTCGCTCTTGGGAATCTCCCCCGTTTCTGTAGAAACGGTTGCGCCTTCCACACCCGCAAGCTTTGTCAGATATCCGGTCATGGTTGCAAATGCGGTTGCGTCAGCTTTGTCCACCACGAGGCGGGCACCGATTCTCTGCGCCGGCGGCACTTTCATCTCTGCGCGGAGGTTTCGAATCGAGCGCACCAGCTCCATCATCCGCTCCATGCGCGCGCAGTCCGCGCTGTAAGCATTGAAGCGCTCATCCACCAGCGGCCAGCTCGAGAGCATGATCGTCGGCTCGTCAGAGAGTTTGGTGAAGATCTCCTCCGTGATAAACGGCATAAATGGATGTAACAGCTTTAGGCTCGTCTTGAGCACGTGGATGAGCACCGCACTAACGGTGGCTTTCTCCTCTGCGCTTTCGCCGTACAGGCGGGATTTTGCGATCTCAATGTACCAGTCGCAGTATTCCGACCAGATGAAGTCATAAATCTTCTGCGCGGCCATGCCGAGCTCGTAGCTGTCTAGGTTCTTCGTCACCTCGGTGATGATCTCGTTTAGGCGATTGAGAATCCACTTGTCCGCGATCTCTAGCTTATCTTCGGCGGGCAATTCACCCGCGTTCTCATCCGTGCCCATCAGCACGAAACGGGAAGCGTTGTAGACCTTGTTGCAGAAGTTGCGTGCGGCCTCTACCTTTTCCCAATAGAAGCGCATGTCGTTACCCGCGGAGTTTCCGGCAAGCAGCGAAAAACGGAGCGAGTCCGCGCCGTGTTTTTCGATGACGTCGAGCGGGTCGATGCCGTTGCCGAGGGACTTGCTCATCTTTCTGCCCTGGCTGTCTCGCATGATGCCGTGGACATAGACCGTCTCAAACGGGCGTTCGTGCATGACCTCATAACCAAACACGATCATGCGCGCCACCCAGAAGAAGATGATGTCGTAGCCGGTCACCAGCGTGCTTGTGGGATAGAAATACTTGAGCTCGTCGGTTTGTTCCGGATAGCCGAGCGTGGAGAATGGCCACATGCCGGAGCTAAACCACGTATCCAGCACGTCCTCGTCCTGACGCACCGGCGCACCGCAGTCGGGGCACTTGTCCGGCTTTTCAGCGGAAACGATCGTCTTGCCGCAGGCGTCGCAATAGTAGGCGGGAATACGGTGACCCCACCAAAGCTGACGGGAGATGCACCAATCGCGGATATTCTCCATCCAGTTGAAATACGTCTTCTCAAAGCGCTCTGGCACAAAGCGCACCTCGCCGTTTTTCACCGCTTCGATGGCGGGCGCGGCGAGCGGCTTCATATCCACAAACCACTGCTTGGACACGATTGGTTCCACCGTGTTGTGGCAGCGATAGCAGGTGCCGACATTGTGCGCATACGGCTCAATCTTAACGAGGTTGCCGCTCTCTTCAAGCTCTTTGACAATCGCCTTACGGCACTCAAAGCGCTCAAGACCTACAAACTTACCGCCGTTTTCGTTGATAAAGCCTGCGTCCGTATACACGCGAATCACGGGCAAGCCCTGCCGCATCGCGACCTCGAAATCGTTCGGGTCATGCGCGGGGGTAATCTTCACCGCACCCGTGCCGAACTCCATCTCGCAGTACTCGTCGCCCACGATGGGGATTTCACGCCCCACGGCGGGGACGATGACGGTCTTGCCGATCAGGTGTTTGTACCTAGGGTCTTCCGGATTCACGGCAACGCCAGTATCGCCCAGCATGGTCTCCGGGCGCGTGGTTGCAACCGTGATGGAATAGCTCTTGTCCGGCGCGTCATAGCGCACATGCCAGAGGTGGCTGTGCTGCTCTTCATACTCGACTTCCGCGTCCGAGAGCGCGGTCTTGCAGTCGGGGCACCAGTTGATGATGCGATCCCCACGATAGATCAACCCCTTTTCATAGAGGCTGACAAACACCTTAGTGACGGCATTGCTGCAGCCTTCGTCCATCGTGAAGCGCTCCCGCACCCAATCGCACGACGAGCCGAGATATCGAAGCTGCTTGACGATGGTGGAGCCGTACTCCTCCCGCCATGCCCAGGCACGCTTAAGAAAACCATCGCGCCCGATGTCTTTTTTCGTGATGCCCTCTTTGGTCATCTGCTCGACGATCTTTACCTCGGTCGCAATCGACGCGTGGTCCGTGCCCGGCATCCAGAGCGCTTCAAACCCGCTCATACGCTTGTAACGAATCAGCACATCCTGTAAGGTTTCGTCGATCGCATGGCCCATGTGCAGTTTGCCCGTGATGTTCGGTGGCGGGATAACGATGGTATACGGCGGTTTGCCGGTGTTTGGGCGGGCGTGAAAATAGCCGCGTTCTTCCCAGGTTTTGTAGAGCGTGCCTTCCACGTGCGCGTGGTCGTAGGTTTTTTCCATTTCGGGGCGCATGTTGTTCTCTCCCTGTCTTCTTCTAATACGATTGCTCATTTGAAAATAGAAAAACGCCCGCTTCGCCAAAGGACGAAGCGGACGCTCGCGGTACCACCTTTGTTGAACACAACAGGCAATTTCTGCCGCTGTATTCCTCTCGTGCTTCCGTAACGTGGAAAAAAACGGGAAACGCTAATGCTGTTTGCCTCGCGTTTCCGGCTCCGATGCGACCTTCCGCCTCCGTTTCGCAAACCGCCTCTCAGCCAATGAGCGGTCTCTCTTGTGCGATGGATCTGCGTACTCCTCATCTTCACGGCCGATGATTATAAACCAATTGTCGTCAGTCTAGCCGAATCCGGCGGTTTTGTCAAGCGTTATGCCGCATCCTGCAATAGCTCGTTTGTCCAAACATCCATCTGTTCCTTGACCAGATCGAAATTACCGGGTCCAAGGTCAAGATACGTCTTTAAGAACGCTGCCATGTCAAACTTGTCGTCCAGCTCCGTTTTCGTGTCGCGGTAAAGCTGAGCCAGCTGGCTGTAGCCGATGGCATAATCGAAGAAGTAGTACGGCTGATCGATCACCGTATTGTAGAAAAGCGGTGCGAGATATTCCCCGTCAAAACCCATCCCGGACACCGCATTTGCTACCGCTTCCTCGGTATAACCGTAGTAGTTCACAAGGATGCTGATGATTGCCGGAAGGATCGAGTTGAGCATTTGGCCGTAGTCAAAATAGAAGCGGACCAGCTCCTGATCGTATTTGGTCTGGTTCTCAACCGTCAGGAATTCCGCAAACTGTGCCCAGCCTTCCGCATAACCGCTGAAGTTTGCAGCCCGCTGCATCAGCCCAAGATCGTCCATGCCGCGCTGATAGATATATTGATACATGTGTCCCGGATACCCCTCGTGCGCCAGCGTGAGCAGCAACGTCGGGTCTTCGGATGCTGTATTGATGAAGATCGTGTTCTCCTTCCAGTCGTCCATGGAAGGGATCACATAGGCCGCGGGCGCAAACTGATCCTGTAGCTCTTCCGGTACATCCGTCAGCGTCAGGTTGTGATCCGGCAATACCGGCAGGAGCGGCTGGATGATCGATTGCAGATAGTCAAGATCCTGCTGCATCTCTCCGCTGGTCAAATTGATTTCCGCTTCGTAAACGTCCGGCCGTTCACTGCTGATCCTGACGAAATCATAAAATAGATAGTTCAGCTCGGTTTTGAGCATCTCAAGCGTCTCTTCAACCGAGAGTGTATTGCAGCCGGCAGACTGCATTGAATATTCAAAATATTCCTTTTGCTGGTTCGTAAGCTTCGCGGCTTCCTCATACGAGCGGCAGTTTTTGCGCAGCTTGTAAAGTCCGTCATAGAGCGTTTGGAACGAATCGATGTATTCGTTTTTCAGCAGGTTAGCGTTTCTGTCCTTATACGCTTGCGCTTGCTCTGCTGACAGCGCGGTGAGCTTGTCGATGCCTTCGTCAAACGTCACAAATAGGAACGTGGTATCTTTCGCATCTATGATCAGCTGGATATCCGCAAGAATAGCTTCCAGCGCGGGTTCAGTCATAAACATGCCAAGCTCCGCGCGCTTTTGTTCATAGGTAAGCACCTGTCCCATATAGCGCGGCATATCAGCAAGCAGCGTCAAGTAGTCCTCCACATCCTGCACGGTTTTGAGTTCAAACAGCGCGAAGGAAAGCGGCATATTCGAATGCAACCCGCTGTACTCGGTCAGCGGTTCATAAAAGTATTCAAACTCCGGCTCAACGGCATAATCCGCGAGAATCTGATGCAGTACGTCATAGGAAAACTGTGTCTCCTGCTTAAGTTCCTCGCGGTTGATCGCATCAAGCTGCTGAAGATAGGCCGTGGCTTCCACCGCGATGCGCGCGCTGTCCTCCTCGGTAAACTCGCCAAGCGTCATTTTTACGCTCGCGTGGTCGACGTTATAGCTGGCGGGATCATCGATAAACATATGAAACGAATAACCGTCGAGCGTTGCATACCAGAGGAAAACCTGAAGATCCAGCGCATGATACGCCTGTTCAGCCGCGTCGCTCATGGTGAATGTCGGTTCCGGAACTGGCGTCTCCTCGACCGGTGCCGGAGCGTCCGTCTCGCTGGATTCGATTGTGATCGGTTCCGTGACGATGTTGTCCGGCAGTTTGCAGCCGGAGAAAACGCTCATCAACAAAACAAACGCTAGAAATAGCGCGGTCAATTTGCTCAGTCGCTTCGAAACTTGGTTCATTGGGTTCTCCTTTATCGGTTCATTCGCAAGAGCGTTGGATTACACTTCGAGGGATTGCAAGCGAAGAAGTACGGCGGCTTGATCCTCCGCCTCCCCTGCTTTCTTGAGTGCTGTCATGAAATAGTCCGGCAGCGGTGCGTAAAACACCAATTGTTCACCGCTTTTTGGATGGCAAAATGCGAGTCGGTAGCCATGCAGCGCCTGCCCGATCAAACCGAACGGGCGCTTCTCCCGCCCGTAGACATCGTCTCCCGTGACGGGATGCTGCTGGCTTGCCAGATGTACGCGAATCTGATGCGTTCTGCCGGTCTCAAGCTCAACCTGCAGCAGGGTGTATTGCCCGTATCGCGCGGCGACCCGCCAGTGTGTGACGGCGTCTCTGCCATCGTATACAATCGCCATGCGCTTGCGGTCGACCGGATGCCGCGCAAGCGGCGCGTCGATCTTTCCCTCATCCTGACGGATGTTGCCGTCAACCATGGCGGCATAGCTTCGGTGCGCGCTGTGGTCGCGAAACTGATCGCTCAGCGCGCGATGCGCCTGATCGTTCTTCGCCACCACCAGCAGGCCGGAAGTCATGCGATCGATGCGGTGCACGATGCCGGGGCGCAGCTCGCCGCCGATTCCGGATAGATCCTGAATGTGATACAGCAGCGCGTTGACCAGCGTACCGCTTGCGTGTCCTGATGCGGGATGCACCACCATGCCCTGCGGTTTGTTGATCACCAACAGATCGGAATCCTCATACAGAATATCGAGCGGGATATTCTCCGGCAGCACATCGGTTGCAACGGGGTCAGGATAGGTCACATCGACCAGATCGCCCGCAATAACAACGGCGTTTGGCTTGACCGTTTTGCCGTTGAGCAAAATTGCCCCCTCGCGGATCATGCGTTGCGCCTGCGTGCGCGAAAGCTCTGTCTCGGCGGCGACAAACGAATCCAGCCGGATGGACACGCCGCTGAGGATACTCTCTTGTTCAGGCATCGGTTTTGTCGGAAGCATCCGAAGCAACTTCGTTCTGATCTGTTTCTTTTACGGCCTTAGTTGCAGGAAGCTCTTTCTTGAAAGACACGCGCTCGAAGATCGATTTTCCCTTCAAAAACAACGCGTCGATGACGAGCATCACACAGCCTATGCTCAGCGCGCTATCTGCAACGTTGAACACCGGAAACGAAAACAACGGCGTGATATCCAGAAAATCGCGCACATAGGTGAGCAACACACGATCGATAAAATTGCCGATCGCACCTGCAAACAGTAGCGCGAGTGTGATGCGCGAAAACACGGTGAGTTTCTTGTTGAACCGAATGATCACGTAGACCAGCACCGCGGCAACGATCAGCGTCATCGGAATAAACAGCCAGCGAAACCCGTCCAGCATGCCCCAGGCAGCGCCGGTGTTGTGTACGTTGGTCAGCTGCAACAGCCCGTCGATGACAGGCACCGATGTGCCGACAGGCGAAAGATTGAGTTGCACCAGATATTTGGAAACCTGATCCAGCACAAGAAGAATGACGATGATGATGAGTTCGAGCAAGTTGGTATCCTCCGGTTGGTTTAGTTTAGTATAGCACTCGATTTAACCGCCGACAACCGTCGCGGACTGCGTATTGGTTGTAAAAAGATCGGGATAGAGCGTTGTATAGTTCTCATATGCGGTCATTACGTTTTCATAATACCGCGCGGTATCCTCAAAAGGAATGGTGACAAGCTTGCCGTCTTTGGAGAAGCGGGCGTCGCTGAGCCAGTCTTTCACGCTGCCGTGACCCGCGTTATACGCCGCAATCATCTCCATCCAGTCGCCGTCAAAACGTTCGTCCAGAAAGTTGAGATACCAGCAGCCGTACTCGACGTTCGTCGCGGGGTCGTTGAGCATATCCAGCGAATAGGCAAGCTCCGGGTCGATTTTGTGCCCGATCCACTCCCCCGTGTCCGGCATGATCTGCATGAGCCCGACGGCTCCGACGCGGCTGACGGCGTTGGGGTCGTTGCTGCTCTCGCAGCGTATGATGGACTGCACCAGATATGGATCCAGATCATATTTCCTGGCGTTTTGCGCGATGATCTCCGTGTATGCGACCGGGTAGTTGCGCAGTGCCTTTTGATACTGCGCCTCCTCATACCAGAGATATCCGCCAAATCCGGCGGCGCATAGAAACAGAATGGCGCCCAGTATGATGACGACAATCTGCATAGCACTCAGCCGTTTGCGTTTCTTGGTGCGTTTGATGCGAGGCTTTGTTTGCGTGTCCTGGTTCAATCGTGCGCTCCTCCGGCATTCAGTGTGGAGTACAGCATGTCTACCTGTTCCAACAGCTCCTCTTGAGAACCGTTGTTTTCCAAAACATCATCCGCAAGCAGCCGCTTCTCATTCTCCGGCATCTGCGCGCGCATGCGGGCAATCACCTGCTCACGTGGGAGATTGTCACGCTCCATTACGCGGCGGATGCGGTTTTCCTCTGTGCTGGAGACAACGATGTTGTGATCCATCCGTGCGTTCATGCCGCTTTCAAACAACAGCGGCACCTCGAACACAGCGATTTTGTATGAAGTCTGTGAAAAATCCTGCTCCGCGCGCGAAAAGAGTTCGCCGATGACATACGGGTGGATGATTTCGTTGAGCGCAAAGAGCTTATCTTCGTTGGCAAAGACGATTTCGCCCAGATGTCTGCGGTCTATGGTTCCGTCCGGTAGGACGATCTCCTGCCCGAATTCGGAAACGACGCGGGCATAGCACACCGCTCCGGGCTCAAGCGCGCTTCGCGAGATCTCGTCGGCGTGATAGACGCGCGCGCCAAGTTCGGTAAAGCGTTGCGCCGCGGTGGATTTTCCCGAGCCGATACCGCCGGTGAGCCCGATCTTTAGATACTTCCCCTGCCGCGTCATTTGGTTTCGTACCAGCTGTGACCCACCTTGACATCCGCATCCAACGGAACAAGAAGCTGCGCCACCTGCTCCATACTTTCATGCACAAGCGCAACAACCTCGTCGGCTTCCGCTTTCGGCACGTCGAAGATCAGTTCATCGTGCACCTGCAAGATCAGCCGGGTTTTCAAGCCGCGATCATGCAGAGCCGCGTTCACCTTCACCATCGCGAGTTTGATGATGTCGGCAGCCGTTCCCTGAATCGGCATGTTCATCGCAACACGTTCGCCAAAAGAGCGTGTGTTGTAGTTGGAGCTTTTGAGTTCAGTCAGCGCGCGGCGGCGCTCAAACATCGTTATTGCATAGCCTAGCCGCTTTGCGTCCTCTACGCTCCGCTCCAGATACGATTTTACGCCCGGATAACGGTCAAAATAGAGCTTGATGTATTCACTCGCGCGCTTGACGGGGATGTCTAGGTTGCGCGCAAGGCCAAAGTCGCTGATGCCGTAGACGATGCCGAAATTGACGGCCTTTGCCGCGCTGCGCTGATCGTTCGTCACCTCGGCAAACGGAACGCCGAAAACCTCGCTCGCCGTCATGCGGTGGATGTCCTTGCCGCTGTTGAAGGCGTGTATCATCCCCTCGTCCCCGCTGATGTGCGCGAGCAGGCGAAGTTCAATCTGCGAATAGTCCGCGTCTACGAGTACATTGCCCTCCGACGCGATGAACGCCTTTCTGATCTCTCTGCCCTGCTGCGTGCGCACGGGGATATTCTGCATGTTCGGTTCCGTGCTGGAGATGCGCCCGGTTGCGGTGACGCACTGGTTAAACTGCGTCCGCACGCGGTCGTTCTCGTCGCTGACTACGTTTAAGAGCCCGTCAACAAACGTGCTCTTGAGCTTTGTGATGAATCGATATTCCTGTATCATCGGTATCGCGGGATGCTTATCTAAAAGCGCATCGAGCGTTTCCGCATCGGTCGAAAACCCGCTCTTGTTCTTCTTCCCCGTCGGCAAACCGAGCTTCTCAAACAACACCTCGCCCAATTGCTTCGGCGAGAGGATGTTGAACGTTTCTCCCGTTGTTTCATAGATGCTCTTGGCAAGCGACTCGCTCTGCTCGTTGAACTGCGCTTGCAGTTGCTTGAGGATGTCGCGATCAACCCGAAATCCCTCGTGCTCCATCTCAAACAGCACGCTTGCAAGCGGCAATTCCATCTCGGCGTAGAGCTTCGTCATGTTCGCTTCTTCGAGCTCAAGTAACATGCTCTCGCGCATGGAAAACAGCATGGCGGCGCTCGGCTTCTGGCTGGGGCAGATTCGCTCGCAGAGCATTACAAAGCTCGTCGCAGGTCGCGTCGCGTCCAACAGATAGTCCGCAATCATCGCGTCAAACACGCGGGCGTTGAGCGAGATAGCAAATTTGTCAAGCAGATGCCTGAGTCGTTTGGTGTCAAACGCGAGCACGTCGCAATGCGCTTGTTCGAGAATCGGTTTGAACGCGCCGTAGAGTGATTTTTCATCGATCGGCGTGCAGAACAAATCCGCACCCTGCACGATTTCGTAATAGATTTCGGGCGAAAACGCAAACTGCACCGTCTCCCCTGCGTCGATGGCGAATTGCTTAACGGGAGCAGCTTTTTTTAACACTTCTAGAACAGCTTCAATCGTGTCCAGCTCCACGCGCTGAGAAACGACGATCTGCGCCTGTGCGGCGGCCTCCGGGGTGCTTTCCCCGCCGATGCGCGCAGCCAAACCCCGCATTTCAAGATCCAGTAGCTTCGTGTGCCCGCCGCTCATCACTTCCGGACGGAATGCGCAATCTTCGATGGAGAGAGGAATGGGCGCGTCGGTACAGATGGTGCCGATTTCATAGCTCATGCGCGCGCTTTCTGCGCCTGATGCGATCTTTTCGCCGAGCTTGCCCTTGACCTCGCTTGCGTGAGCGAGCACGTTTTCCAGCGTGCCATATTCTTCCAGCAGCTTCATGGCGGTCTTTTCGCCGACGCCCGCAATGCCGGGGATGTTGTCGGAGTTGTCGCCCATCAAGCCCTTGAGGTCTCGCATACGATCGGGTTCCAGGCCGTAGTGTTCCTTGAGCACGTCTCGGTCAAACTCGATCGTCTCGCTGATACCTTTTTTCGTCATGAGTACGTGCGTGTGCTCGCCGATGAGCTGCAGCGCGTCGCGATCCCCTGTAACGAGCAGCGCGTCGATTCCTTCGGCCTCGCACTTTCTCGAAAATGTGCCGAGGATATCGTCCGCCTCGTAACGCGGCGTTTCGCACACGGCGATGCCCATCTCACAGAGAAGTTCCTTGAGCAAAGGAAACTGCGTGCGTAAATCATCGTCCGTTTCGCGCCTGCCTGCTTTATAATCCTCAAATGTCTCATGCCGGAATGTCGGGCCGTGCATATCAAACGCGACGACCAGATAGTCCGGGTTGCGTTCGATGAGCTTCAACAGCATGCTCAGAAAGCCATGCAGCGCACCGGTTGGAACGCCTGCGCGTGTGGTCATGGGTGGCAGCGCGTGGTAAGCGCGATGCATGAGGCTGTTTCCGTCGATTGCGATCAGCTGTTTCAAGCGGCTCCTCCTGCGTGGTCGATCGGGTGAGGTGAGCGACTGCAACGTATTCGTTTGAATAAAGATATTAACGGATCACGCCGTAGACCATCGGCGGAACGTGATCCGGCTTTGCGCCGATGTGCACCGCTTCGCGCATGGTCGAGATTGCATCTTCCAAATTCTTCTCGTCGTTGACATAGAGCGTGCAAAAGGTTTCGCCTTTCTCGATCTTGTCGCCGACTCGTTTTTGCATCACAAGTCCCACAGCGGGATCGATGATGTCTTCCTTGGTTGCGCGGCCGGCGCCAAGCACCTGTGCCGCTCTGCCGATGAGCTCCGCCTGCATGCCGACAATGTAGCCGCCTGTCTCCGCGATCACTGGCACGAGGCGATTGACTTTGCAGAGGCTGTCCATACCTTCGAGCGTGAGATAGCTTTCATCTCCACCAAGTTCGTGGATCATCAGGCGAAGTTTCTCAAAGCCTGAACCGTTCTCGATGGCTTTTTCAAGCATTGCGCGCGCTTCCTCTTCCGTTTTTGCGAGTTTAGAGAGCAGCAGCATATGCGTACTGAGCAATAGGCAGACTTCCAGCAGTGGATCGCCCTTTGGCAATTGTCCGCTGAGCAGCTGCACCGCTTCGCGGAACTCCAGCGCGTTGCCGACCGAAAGGCCGAGCGGCTGGTTCATGTCGGTCACGACGGCGACGATATCGCGCTTGAGGTGTTTGCCCATCTTGACCATGAGTTCGGCGAGTTGTTTGGAGTCCTCCACCGTCTTCATGAAAGCGCCGCTGCCGGTCTTGACGTCGAGCACGATCGCGTCAGAGCCTGCTGCGAGTTTTTTGCTCATGATGCTCGCGGCAATCAGCGGTATGCTCTGCACCGTGCCGGTCACGTCGCGTAATGCGTACATCTTCTTGTCGGCGGGCACGAGATTGCCGGTCTGGCCGATCACGCAGACGCCGATCTTGCGCACGATCTCCTTAAAACGCTCGATGGATTGCCCGGGGTTCGTGCCTGGAACCGACTCCAGCTTGTCAATGGTGCCGCCGGAAAAAGCGAGCCCGCGCCCGGACATCTTCGCGACAGTACCGCCACAGGCCGCGACCAGGGGTGCGACAACCAGCGTGGTTGTGTCGCCGACGCCGCCGGACGAGTGCTTGTCTACTTTAATGCCGGGCAGGTCGCTTAGATCGACCGTGTCGCCGGAATACATCATACTCAGCGTCAGGTCGGCGGCTTCCCGTTCGTTCATATCGTTGAGCACGATGGCCATCATCAGCGCAGACATCTGATAGTCCGGGATTTCACCGCTGACAAATCCATCAACGACGAACTTGATCTCATCGTGTGTAAGTTCCTCTTTGTTTACTTTTTTCTCAATGCAGTCTACCATGCGCATGTGGATATACCTCCTCGTCGATGTATGTTGCTTCGTAAAAATCCTAATTATACGTCACTGATGACGGTCTCCTCGCGGAGCACCGGCGCAAACAGCGGCACGGGCAAGATCGGTGTGTTCTTGATGATCAAAAACAGCGCGTCCGCTGCTTCGTCAAACGACGTGGTATCAATCGGAACCAGCGGTGCGTCGTCCACCTTTGCAAAAAACCGACCATCGTCCGTAAAGGCGAGCACGGCTGCGTGTTTTCTCAGCACGTGGCAGTGAAAGAGCAGCGCGTCCGTCGTCGGGTCCTTAAGCGAACCCGCGTCGTCGAGCAATCGCGTCAACGCGATGAGCCAATGTGCCTTGTTCAGATGCAGATTGAACTCGCACGCTTCCAGCACGGTTTCGATGCCGTTGCGGTATTCAATGCGTACGCTGTTGCGCTGGGACGCGGGAATGCGCTTGCCGAGTACAGTGGCATATCTGCCTTCCGGCACATCCTCCGGCAAAACGCCTGCCCCCGCCGCGACGATATACTCCGTAAAGCCTTTGTTTTGCGGCAATGTCAGCGCCTGTAAGAGCTCGTCCTGCGAAAGCGGTTCCGATTCGATGACGACCGTGCGGTTGGGCAGGATGCCGTAGCGCAGCTCGTGCGGTATTCCGGCGGCGTTTAGAATCGGCGCTTTTAAATATCTGCCTTTGTTGGAGCAGATCAGCGCGTCAAGCGTGCCTGCGCCTCCGTCGGCGATGAGCTGTGTGCGCAAGATAGCCTTCGGCAGTACGCGGGAAGCGGCGCGCAACATGTGCCGCGCGGCATCCGCAGAGGTAAACTTGCCCTCCCAGGCGTCCGGCGCAATCAAAATGCGTGTGCACTGCCCCGGCTTTTCGCAGGTCTCGGGCAGGCTGCCCGAGATGAACATGGTGCCATAACGGACGTCTCCGTCCGCTACGCTGCCGTCCGCCAGCACCTGACCCAGATACTCTACCTCGCTGCACTTTTCCACGCGGTTGTTCTGGATGAACGGGCGATAGATGGTCAGGTACGAGAGCAATACAGGCTTCTGCTGAAGCTGCGCAAACAATGCCTTTCCGACCTTGAGCGGAAGGTTTGAGAACATGCAGATGTAGGCGGATTCGCTCGCAGCGTCGCCTACATCGTCCCACGCGCCAAAGAGCGTGGAGCCGACCACGTGTGTCGTCGGCACTTCGGAAAATACAATGTTCCAGCAACCCTCCGGTGTGAGGTTGGCATCTTTCGTCATCGCAAAGCGAAGGCCGAGAGAAAACTTGGAGTATTCCATGTTTATTGATCCTCCTCAAACGGGTTTCGTCCGCTTGGAGTTATTCTTCTTCGTCGTCCGAGAGCGCCTGTAATTCAGCCTCAGCCCGTTCCCACTCTGCATAGCAGGATTCGACTAACTGACGTTGGAGATCGAGCTGTTCATATACGAGCTTTGTCGCCTCAAAATCGCTCGCGATCTGCGGGTCAAAAGTCTTTTCTTCCAGCATTTTGAGAGTAAGCTCTTCCGCGTGAACGCGTTCTTCTGCTTTACGCAATGCGGACTTGGCTTTGACCTGTGCGCTCTTTTTCACTTTTGCGAGCTGATAGTCGTTCTTTGTCGCGGGCGCTTCCTTTTCCTTGGGCGCGGTGCTTTCGGCAAGAAACTCCTTATACGCGTCCCAGTCGCCCTCAAACTCGCGCATGCCGTCTTCATCCATGATGATGATGCGATCTGCGATGCGGTTTGCAAGATAGCGATCGTGAGTGACGATCAGCATCGTGCCACCGTAGTCGCCCAGCGCGCCTTCCAGCGCCTCGCAGGATGGGATGTCGAGATGGTTGGTCGGCTCGTCGAGAAAGAGCACATTGCTTCCGTTGAGCATCAGCTTGAGTAGCTGGATGCGTGCATACTCCCCGCCGGACAGGTCACTCATGTGCTTGAACACATCATCCCCGCGAAATAGAAACGAACCCAGCATATTCCTGAGCTGCTTGGTGTCAAAGCGCGGAAACATGGCGTTGAGCGTTTCGAGCACCGTGCGCGGGTCACTTGGGCGAACAGAGCCCTGCTCATAATAGCCCACATGCACGTTGGAGCCAAGCTTATAGCTGCCGGAGTCTGGCTCCATCTTGTTGGTGAGTATCTTGAGCAGCGTGGTCTTGCCGCAGCCGTTTGCACCGAGCAGACAGACCTTCTCGTCCCGCCTTATCATGAGGTTCAAGCCACGGAATATCTCCCGCCCGCCGAATCGCTTGGATAGATCCTTGCAGACGATGACCTCGTTTGCCGTAAGCGCATCCGCCTTGAGATGAAAGTGAATCCCCTGCGGTCCATCCTCCGGCCTGACCAGTGTGCTCTTGATGCGCTCGATCTGCTTTTCTTTTGAGGCGATGGTAACGTAGTTACGCGCCTGATTCCATCTGCGCTGCTGCTCAATAATTCCTTCAATGCGCTTGATCTCGCGCAGTGTGTTTTGATATTTGCGCAGGGCAAACTCCCGCTCGTCCATCTTTTTTTCCATGGATTGGCTGTAGTTGCCGACAAACTGATTCATCGAGCCGTTTTCCAGCTCGAAGATACGGTTACAGACCTTATCCAGAAAATAGCGGTCGTGCGAAATCAATACAAACGCGCCGCGAAACGCGGAAAGATACGTCTCCAGCCACTCCAGCGAGGCGATATCAAGATGGTTGGTCGGCTCGTCCAGCAGCAGCAAGTCCGCATCCGATAGTAGAATCTTTGCCAGAGATGCCTTGCGCATCTGTCCGCCGCTCATCACGGAGATCGACTGCGCCAGTTGTTCCTCACTGAATCCTAGTCCCAGCAATGTGGAACGGGTGCGAGCGCGATAGGTCAATCCTCCGTCTCGCGTGTATCGATCCTGCAGGTCCGCCTGGCGGCGAATCAGCGATTCGTTGGCGCCTTCCTGTTCGATCGTCTCAGCGATCTCGTGCAGCTCGCGCTCCGCGCGCATCCATTTGCCGGAGGCCTCCAGCACCGCATCAAAAAGCGTCTGTCCGTTGCCCCAGTTCGGGCTTTGATCCAGCATGGCGACGTTTGCGTTTTTGGAAACAGAAAGCTGGCCGCGCCCGTCGTGCGGCTCAAGGCCTGCTATCATGCGCATCAGTGTACTCTTGCCGCAGCCGTTGACCCCAACGAGGCCAACGTGATCCTGCTCAAACACATCAAACGCGATATTCGAAAATAAGGTTCTTTCTCCGAAGCTCTTTTCAAGCTCCTGCGCGTGAATCAGTGACATCGTGTTTTCTCCAATAGTTAGACAGTTTATTTTAACATAGCGATCGGGTATTTGCAAAAGCAGACATAGGCTATTTGTGCAAACAATCCGTGTCAGAATGATCAAATGCGCTTCATTCACCGGTGTCATACGATGCAAAAAACACGAAAAATAGACACAGTATAAGCAGTGTGTTCAAAATTGCGTTACATTTGCGTTGTCAAGTTTTGAAAATGTTCAAACCAAACAACGAACAGAGTCGTTATAATGGTAGATATCAGATGAATTTCTAGAATCAATTCTAAACAAATATAAACGACCGACAATACTTGAGAGGTAATCTATTTGAATACACCGCGCTTAACCTCCGGCAAACAGAAAAAACCGATCTTCCCTCCTTCTGCGCGCACATGGATATTGTCCATCGCGGGCGGGTGCGTGATTGCGTTTTTGATTTTGCCGCTGGCGATCAATTATTTCTCCGGCGCAAATGCCGTAACGCTGGAGGCGGATCGCGTCATTCGCGAGGCGACGCCAACGCCGATTCCGTTTAATGCGGAAGTGCTCGCGCCGGATTCCTGCGCGCTGGATACCCCTGCTCCCGCACCGGAAGCAACAGCGGGCGTTCTGGTGTCCCAGTTCACGCTGTTAAAGGAAAGCGACGATTACCCGACCGTCTCACAGCTGCAAAACAGGCTCATGGAGCTTGGCTATCTGGATTCCGACGAACCGACTACGATCTATAACGCAGCGACGACGGTTGCGGTTACGCTCTTTCAGCGCACGATCAATTCGCCAATGGATGGCGTTGCCACAGGCGAACTGCAGGAGCACCTCTTCAGCACGGAAGCAAAGCCATATGAAATCAAGCTTGGCGACAGCGGAACAGATGTGGAGAGCATGCAGTCCCGCTTAAATGAGCTTGGCTATTATGCTGAGAAGATCAACGGCTATTTCGGCGTTGCAACAGAAGAAGCCCTTCGCGCATTCCAGACGAAGAACAAGATCAGCGAGGACAGCGTGTTTAACGTTGAAGATCGCGACCTTCTTTATTCGCCGGAAGCGCGGCCGAAGATTGACCCGACGCCGACGCCTTCACCCAAGCCTACTCCCAAGCCGACGAAGAAACCGACGACGACTTCATCCGGCAGCGCTCCGACCAACTCCGGCAGCAGCGATACGCAGGCGCCCGTCATCACCGAAGCTCCGGCCACCGAAGATGTCAGCTACAGTGCCTCCTACAGCGCGGACGGACTGATCTCGGTTGCCAGTGCGATGCTTGGCAAACCCTACTCCTGGTCGGAAGAAAGCCCGTCCAGAGGGTTTGACTGCTCTGGGTTGGTCTACTTCTGCCTGCGCACCTGCGGGGTCAGCACCAGCCGCTACAGCGCGTCCGGTTTCTCCTCCGTGAGCAGATGGGCGGAGATTACCTCGACTGGCGACCTGCAAAAGGGTGATCTCGTTTTCTTCAAAAACGACTCCTCCTCCAACGTGAGCCACACAGGCATCTACGCGGGCGGTGGTAAATTTATCCACGCATCGTCGAGTTCCGGCAAGGTCATCACGAGCTCGATTTCAACTGATTATTGGACGCGCAATTTCGTCAACGGCAGGCGCGTGTTCTAATATGGAAGCATGTGTACTGTGTCCCCGCAAATGCGGGGCAGACCGGGAGAATGGGCGCGGCCTTTGCGGTTCAGTGGCGCTGCCGCGTGTGGCAAAGATCATGCTGCATCAATGGGAAGAACCCTTCATCAGCGGAACGCGCGGCTCCGGCACGGTGTTTTTCTCCGGCTGCAACCTCGGCTGTGTCTATTGCCAAAATTATACGATCCGCGACGGCGGAGTCGGTGAATTGTTTGATACGGAAGCATTGGCAAACGCCTATCTGGATTTGCAGCGGCAGGGCGCGCACAACATCAACCTCGTCACCGCCGCCCCCTATGTGCCGGATGTAGCGATCAGTTTGCGTCTTGCGAAATCACGCGGATTGTCGATCCCCGTCGTGTACAATTCCAGCGGCTATGAGTGCGTGGAAGCAATCCGGCAACTCGAAGGACTGGTTGATGTCTATCTACCGGACTGGAAATATGTCTCTCCCCTGCTTTCGGAAAAGTTTTCCAGCGCGCCTGATTATGCAGAGGTTGCTTCGGCGGCTATTTCGGAAATGTTTCGTCAGGTCGGCGGGTTGGCGCTGGATGAAATCGGCATCGCGAAATGCGGTTTGGTGATTCGGCATTTGATCCTGCCGGGTTGTGCGGATGATTCGCGCAAGGTGCTCGATGAGATCGTTCGTCTCTTGCCGATTGACACCCATGTTTCGCTCATGAGCCAGTACACACCGCAAGTATATACAACCGAGTTCCCGCTCAACCGAAGAATTACGCAGCGGGAATACGACCGCGTGATTTCGTATGCGCTCTCACTGGGGCTGCACAACATCTTGATTCAGCAGCGTGATTCCGCGCAATCCGCCTATACGCCACAGTTCACAGAACAGATATAAAATTGACACAATTAACGTATAGATTTGCTTGCAATTGCATAATTCGGGTGCTATACTCAAACCATAAAAGTTCATAAGTTTCCGTCCGTTATGTTCGTTTTTTCATTACCGATTTCCTCCTTAAAACCGCGTAACCGAACTACATCGTAACATCATAATTACTTTCTGGTGGATAGGGCACCATCGGAAAGGCTTGACGGACGGAAAGTACAAAGGAGCCAAGAAATTGGCTCCTTGTCTATATTTTGGCTTTTCTTTTTAACTAATTAGATTATTTTTAAGAAAGCATAATAAAGAAGCAGAAGAATCATTCTCCTGCTTCTTTTTGGTTGGGTTTGGGCGAATCCCAATAAAATATCTTTTTTATCTTTGCAGATGCAACATCGCCGCACCGACGATGCCAGCGTCGTTCTTCATCTCTGCGGTGACGATCTTTGCATGATTCTTAAAGAACGCGTATTTTTTCGCGTATTCGCGAATCGGGGCAAGCAAGAACTCCCCGTCGTTGCTCACGCCGCCGCCAAATGCGATGATCTCCGGATCAAACAGCGCTATGGCCGTGCAGGCTGTCGCGCCCAGATAATCGGTAAACTGGTTGTAGACAACGCCTGCAACCGCATCCCCTTCTCTTGCGCAGTCCATGACGAGTTTTGCGTTGATTTTGGTCACGTCGCCCTGCGCGCGCTGGAACATTGCGCTCTCATGATGTAAATTTGCAGCCTTTCGACCTTCGCGTACAAGCGCCGCTGCGGAGCAATACGACTCAATGCAACCCTTTTGCCCGCAGGTGCAGGGTTCGCCGCCAAAGAGCAGTACCGCGTGCCCAAACTCAAAGCCGTTCTTTTTACCGCCGATGAAGATCTTGCCGTCCAGCACCAATCCGCCGCCGATGCCGGTGCCGATGGTGATCAGAAGGCCCGATGAACAGCCGCGAAACGCGCCGCTGTAATACTCGGCAAGGGCTGCCGCGTTTGCATCGTTCTCAACATAGACCGTCACACCGGGGAACCACTCGCCAACGAGTTTGCAGAGCGGGAAATCGTGATAATCGAGATTGTGCGCGTCGATGACCACACCGCGGTCATAATCGATACTGCCCGGCACAGCAAGGCCGATTGCGACGAGCTCCTCCGTCTTTACGCTGTTTTCCGTGATCAGCCCGTTGATGAGCGTCTGAATCGTGGTGATGGAGTCCATCGGGTTTCCCGTATGCGGAAACGGAAGTGATTTTTTACAGATAAGCTTGTAATCTTCGCCCACAAGCCCGGCTGCAATCTTGCTTCCGCCGATATCTACGCCAATGCTGTACATGTTGTTTCCTCCTGAAAATAATCCGGCATGGCCGGAAGCTATTTGACTAATACATATTGCTCAATGAACTCGGCTACGCCGTCATCTCCGCAAGCGGGCACGATCAAATCTGCAACGGCCTGCACCTCAGGAACGCCGTCCGCAACGCAAACGCCAAGCCCCGCCCATTCAATCATTTCCTGATCCAGAAAGTTGTCGCCGACGGCTGCCGTCTGCTCACGCGGGATGCGCAGCATGGCACAGAGCTTTTCCAGCGCGGAGGCTTTCGTGATGCCGAGGCAATTGATTTCGATGAATCCCGGGCTGGAGCGCGAAACCTGTGCGATGCCTGCAAAGCGTTTCTTATACGCCGCAAAGAGTTCATTCTGCCGCTCCAGCGGCGCGAACGCAAGTACCTTTGGCACGTTGTGATACGTCTTTGTGCGGATGTCCGGATCGACGATGAACGTGAGCTTGTGCCGGTTGACATAGCCTTTGGCAACATCGCTCGGCTTCTCGCTGATGACCGTCTCGTCCAGATAGATCTGCGCGGGCACATCCATTTCAACGGAATAACGCAGCACTTCGCGGATGATATCAGGCGGCATTTCGTGGAGCACCAGTGCGCGCTCCGTGTCGATATCCGCAATCATCGCGCCGCCGTATTGAATCGACGGGCCGTGTAAATCCAAAAATTTCCAGATAGGGCGGGTTGCGATGCGTCCCCTGCCTGTGGCGAGCACCACACGAACTCCCGCTTCGATCGCGCGCCGGACAGCAAGACGGTTTCGTTCGCTGATGACGCCTGCGTGGTTGGTCAGCGTACCGTCGATGTCCAGCGCGATGAGTTTGATTTCCATTTTTTCTCCTGAACTATCCTCTGCTGCCGACAAAGCGATCAGCTTATCGAATCTGTCCTGACCCGCGGATGACGTATTTCACCGTGGTGAGCTCGTCGAGCCCCATCGGACCGCGCGCGTGCAGCTTTTGCGTGCTGATGCCGATCTCCGCGCCAAAGCCGAACTCTTCGCCGTCTGTAAAGCGTGTGGATGCGTTGACATAGACCGCTGCGGAGTTGACCTCGTTGAGAAAGCGTTCCGCCGTGGTGATGAGGCTTGTGATGATGGCATCGCTGTGGTGCGTGCCATAGGTTTCGATATGGGTAACGGCTTCGTCAAACGAATCGACGACTTTAACGGAGAGTATCAGGTCGTTGTATTCCGTCGACCAATCCTCCTGCGTTGCGTCAATCGAGCCGGGCATGAGCGCCTTTGCGCGCGCATCGCATCTGAGCTCTACCCCGCGTGCAGAGAGTCTCTGCGCAATCTGCGGGAGGCAATCTGCCGCGACGCGTTCGTGCACCAGCAGCGTTTCCGCCGCGTTGCAGACGGACGGACGCGAGCACTTCGCGTTTTCGATGATGTCCGCCGCCATGGAAAGATCGCCCGTTTCGTCGATATAGACATGGCAAACGCCAACGCCCGTTTCAATAACAGGGATGGTCGCCTGTTGCAATACGCTTTGAATCAGACCCGGGCCTCCGCGCGGAATCAGCACGTCGATGAGGCCGTTGAGCTTCATCATTTCGTTTGCCGCTGCGCGATCCGTGTCCCGCAGGAGCTGGATCGCCCCGTCCGGAATACCGTTTTTCACGGCGGCTTCGTTGAGCGCGTCGCAGACCGCGGCGTTGCTGTTGAGCGCTTCGCTGCCGCCGCGTAATACGCATGCATTGCCGCTCTTGAGGCACAGCGCGATGGCGTCTGCCGTAACGTTCGGCCGCGCTTCATAGATGATGCCGATGACGCCGAGCGGAACTCGACGTTTTTCGATGCGCAGTCCGTTCGGGCGAACGAATACCGCGTCACTTTTCCCGATCGGGTCCGTCAGCAACGCTACTTTGCGCATGCCGTTTGCCATGCTCTCCATGCGCTTATGATCGAGCGTTAAGCGATCGATGAACGAGGTCTTCACCCCGCGTTCTTTGGCAAGGCGGACATCTTCCGCGTTTGCTTTTAGTATTTCAGGCGCGGCAACCATCAGCGCGTCAGCCATCGCCAACAGCGCGTCGTTTCTCGTTTTTGAGGATGTGATGGCAAGCTTGCCGGAGGCAGCTTTTGCGCTCTGCGCCAATTCACGAACAGACATGGGTGATCCCCTCCAAACTTTTACACATTATATCGTATATACTCTGGAATCACAAGTTGAAAACGCCCGCATCCGGGCACTGATGCGCATAACATCAGAATAAATTTACTTGACGCTTGTGTGATATCGTGATAATTCTATGATGATTTATCAATCGGAGGAAAACTATGCAGGCGTATATCCTCTCTGACGGCGAGTTTCTCACGCAACGTCAGAATGATCTCAAAGAGTTGTTGTCCGGGTATCTGGCCGCACGCGGATTTTCGCTTGTCGAAAAAACGTTGCAGCGCGATGAACTTGCTTTTTGCCGCGGATGCTTCGAGTGCTGGGTGAAAACTCCGGGCGAGTGCTCCATGCGCGACGGAATCGTTGAAATCAATCGTGCAAGTATGACGAGCGACGTGGTGGTCTACCTTTGCCCCGTCATCTTCGGGCAGTTTTCGGCAAACATGAAATTCGCAATCGACCGCTGGCTGCCGAACATGATGCCGTTTTTCATGACGCGAAAGGATGGTTCGACCATGCATCCGCCGCGTTATCCCGACTATCCGGCGCAGATCTTTCTGGGCTATGGAGATAACCTTTCCGAATCCGAGATCCTGCTGTTCACCGATATCAACAAAAACCACAGAAGCAGCGTCAACGTGATTGTAGACCGTGGAGATGACGCGGCGATCTGCACAGCGCTGGGAGCCTGTTCGCTGAGCCGTGCGGGAGGTGCCTTATGAGCGAATCGATAAAAAACATCGTGCTGGTGAGCGCGAGCCCGAAGGTGGATCAAGAATGGGCGGTTTCCTCGTTTATCGCCAAACGAAGCGAATTGCTGCTCAAGGACGAGTCACTTAATGTCGAAACGATCTTCGTGCGCAACGCGCTGTTGCACCACAAAACGGAGCAGGCATTTGAAACGCTGCAAAGCGCAGACGCAATTGTGCTCATCTTCCCGCTGTATATTTTCTGCATGCCGGCAATGCTCACGCGCTTCTTGCAGGATTTCGTTGTGAAATACCCATTGGCGGATCGAGTATCGCGCATCTATGCCATTATCAACTGCGGCTTTCCGGAATCGGATATCAATATGGAGGCCATGCGTGTAGTCGAGTGCTTTGCCAAGCAAACCAAACGCGAGTTTCTCGGCGGCGTGATGATCGGCGGCGGCGGAATGGTGCTCGCGGCAAAAGATGCTCCGTTCATGCGCCCGATCTTTGCGTTGATCGATGAAATGTTTGCTCGCGTTGTGCACGATGTTTGTTTCGACAAACCGGAACCCGCGCTGATTACGGAGGCGTCACCAAACTTCCCCAAGTGGCTCTATTTTATTGGCGGAAACTCCGGATGGAAATCGATGGCGCGCAAGAACAAACTGCGCTCAAAAGATCTGTATCGAAGACCGTATCAACGATAAAACACAAAGACCGCCGGATTATTCCGGCGGTCTTTATTTGTTCGGGTTGAAGCGGGTGCGGTTACTCCATCGGCTTCTTTTCTTTTGCGAAAAACAGGCCGAGACCCATGATAGCGACGAACACGACGAGATACCAGACCACCGCCATCTTATGCGATACGATTGCCGCATAGACCATGAACAGGCAGCCCAGCACGCCGAGTGCAGGCATCAGGAAACGCTTGAAGAAGCCGAGATCCTTCTGCTTGACTAAGAATGCGAGGAACATCGGAATATACATGGCATAAACCGTGATGATCGGCAGCTCTGAGGAGTCAAAAGACAGTTTGCCAAACCACGGTACTTCGACAAGGTTTGCGCCATAGAAATACGCAAGCCAAAGCACGCAGAGTAAAAGACCCAGCACAGACGAGTTGGTCGCCATGTTGGTCTTGGGGCTGACTTCCGAATAGATTTCCGGATTTGGGCCAACCTTGCGGGCGGCGAGCGAATAGAAGCCGCGTGTACAGCCCATCATGAGGCCGTTGAGTGTGCCGAGACAGGAGATGATGACGAACACGAACAGCAGCGTGCCGCCAACACTGGAGAACAGCGTGGAGAACGCGACTTTCGCGCCTTCCTGACCATTTTCCATGAGCGTAGCGTTCGTAACCACGCCCGCGAGGCCGACATAGTATAGAATGTAGACCACGATAACGATAGCAGCTCCCGCAACCAGCGCGATGGGCAGGTTTTTCTTCGCATCCTTGAGTTCCGCGTTGATGCTGGTTGCGATGACCCATCCTTCATAAGCAAACGCGGTTGCGCAGACGGCGGTCAACAGCGCGCCGCTCTTGGAGGTGACTTCCGTGACCGCGTTGGTGAAATTTTGCACGGTCATGCCGTTGGCAAGCCCCACGATGACGCCGACCACACCCATCAGCACGAGCGGGATGAGCTTGATGACGGTCGTAGTGACCTGGAACTTGCCGGCGATCTTCGGCGAAAGTGCGTTGATGGCGTAGCTCGCGATGAGGAACACCGCCGAGAGCACCATGCACTCGGGTCCTACGCTCGACCAGCCGAACAGTACGGCGGTATAGCGCGCGGAGACCCACGCGAGCACGCTCGTGAGCGTCGGATAATAGATTGTGGCGAAGAACCAGCCCATCATGTAGCCGTATTTTTTGCCGACGGTGACTTCGGAATAGTCCACGACGCCGTTGACATACTCATACTTAGTCGCCATGACGGCGAACACATACGAGCAGATCATCATGATCACGCCGCCGATGATCCACGCGAGAATGCCCAACGGCAGATTGCCGCCGGTGACGCCGAGAATCTTTTCAGCCTTAAAGAAAACACCGCTGCCGATGACGATACCCACGACCATCGAGATAGCGGTAAACAGGCCATATTTCTTTTTGAGTTGTGTTTCCATTTCCCATACCCCTTGTTTTTTATGTTTTTCAAGTACGCATCTCAACCCCGATACATTTATACAGTATGCAGGATGCGTTGTCAATAAACTTCATTAGACAGGCAAACGTTTATTTTACGTCTGTGAATAACGATCCGCATTGACGCAAGGATGGCGCAAAGTTAAAATGAATACGTCAACAGCTTCTGTCTTTCATTGGAAATCAAGCAGAAAATTGAAAGGACGCATATGATCGCTTTTCAGGATCAGGTCTTTACGCTGGAAACGGAGCGCACCAGCTACCTCTTTCGCATCACGCCGTTTGGGCATCTCGAGCACATCCATTATGGAGAGCGCATTCCGCCGGGTGAGACGGAGTCGCTCCTAACCAAGCGCAGCATCATGCACGGCAGCTCCGTGCTGTATTCTGAAAAGGACAACACCTATTGCCTCGACAATATCCCCCTGGAATGGTCGGGCGTGGGATGCGGGGACTATCGGCAGACGCCGATCGAGGTTAAGCTCTCCGACGGCACCTACCGCACGGATTTTGTGTACGCTTCGCACGAGATCGTGCAGGGTTGCGTTAAAATGGAGACGCTGCCGTCTGCTTATGATGACTCCAAAACGGCAGAGACGCTCATTGTAACGTTGACCGACGCAGCGGGCGGGCTGAATCTCCTTCTGTATTACACCGTCTTCCCCACTGTCGACGTGATCTCCCGACGCGCTGTTCTGGTCAACACAGGGGCAGGTGCGGTCACCATCCGCCGGTTCATGAGCCTGTCGCTCGACATGGAAAACGAAGGATTTTCCCTCATCACCTTCGACGGCGCATGGGCAAAGGAGACACATCGGCACGACCGCAAGCTGCAATATGGTCAATACGTCAACTCCTCTGTGACAGGCGCTTCCAGTAACCGCCATAACCCCGGTTTCCTGCTTTATGCCGACGGTGCGACACAGTCCCATGGGCGCGTGTATGGCTTTAACCTCGTCTACAGCGGCAACCACATGGGACTTGCGGAGCTCGCTCCCTTTGATCTGGTGCGCGTGCAGCTTGGCATTCATCCGCAGAGTTTTGAGTGGGTGCTCGCGTCCGGTGATCAATTTGAAACGCCGGAAGCGGTGATGACATTCTCTCCTGACGGGTTCAACGGCATGAGTGCGCACTTTCACGATTTTGTAAATGCGCACATCGTCCGCGGCGACTGGAAGGGCAAAGATCGCCCGGTGCTCATCAACAACTGGGAAGCCTGTTTTTTTCGATTCACCCGGAGTAAGCTTCTGCGTCTTGCACGGCAGGCAAGATGCCTTGGCGTAGAGTTGTTCGTCCTGGACGACGGCTGGTTTGGCAAGCGCAACGACGACCACGCCGGCCTTGGCGACTACGACGTCAACAAAAAGAAGCTGCCCCGGGGTATGAAATCTTTTGCCGACGAAATCCGAGCGCTCGGTATGTTGTTCGGGCTCTGGTTTGAGCCCGAGATGGTGAATCCCGACAGCGACCTTTTTCGCGCGCATCCGGAATACGCGGTCACAACGCCGGGCAGAGTACCGCTGTTTGGCAGAAACCAACTCGTGCTCGATCTTTGCAATCCCGATGTGCGGGATTATATCGTTGAAAATGTGTCTAAGGTGCTCGACGACGCGCTGGTGGATTATGTCAAGTGGGACATGAACCGCCACATCAGCGATGCCTGCTCCCCCGTGCTCGCCAACCAAGGTGAATTCTACCATCGCTACATCATAGGGCTTTACGATGTGCTCGCGCGCATCTTCCGTCCGCGTCCGCAGATTCTCTTGGAGTCCTGCTCCAGCGGCGGCAATCGCTTCGATCTCGGTATGCTCTGCTTCTCACCGCAGGTCTGGTCGAGCGACAACACGGACGCCATCGAGCGCCTGAAGATTCAGGAGGGTTTGAGCTATCTCTATCCGCTGTCCGCGATGGGTGCACACGTCTCCGCCGCGCCAAACCAGCAGACGCTGCGGCAAACGCCGATCTCCACGCGCTTCAACGTCGCGAGCTTCGGCTGCCTTGGATATGAGCTGGATTTAAAGCATATCACTATGCTGGAGCGAAAAGAGGTACGCGAGCAGATTGCGTATTATCGTGAACACCGAAGAACGCTTCAATACGGCAGATTCTTTCGACATGAATCGCTCAAGGAGAACAAGGTCTACTGGCAGAGCGTATCCGGTAATCAGGGCGCATCCGTTGCGGGCGTTTTTCAAATCCTGGCGCAGGCCGCGGAGGGAAACGACGTTCTCCCGCTTTCCGGGCTACAAGAGATGAACCGCTATCGCATCCAGACCAAAGGTCAGCGCGTGTTCGTGCGACGCTTTGGCGGTCTGGTCAACCATCTGTTGCCGTTTGCGATCAATCCCAACGGCGCGCTCTTTCGTTGGGCAGACCGGCTGTATGCAATGCAGGATTGTGTGGAGACCTACACCGCCAGCGGGAAGACGCTCATGCAGGGTGTCCACCTGAACAATCAGTTTGTCGCGACGGGTTATAACGCAAATATCCGCATGCTGGGCGATTTCGGATCGAATCTGTATGCGATCGACGCAATCGAACAAGACGACAAATAACTATACTTCTAATACAAATATCTCTTTCTTAATAGCCAAAAATAAGATTAAATAGAAAAGCGGCATTCAATTGTTTGTTACAAAACATAGCTGTCTGCCGTTGTATTTGGTTGCGGGTTGACGCTCGCAGACGTGTTTGCTAGAATAAGAAAACTCTTTGCTCAAGGAGGAAATGTTGCGTATGGATCAGAAGATCATACTCAGTGCGGATACCCCTTGCGATATCGGAGATGCGCTCAAGGAGCGCTATCAAGTATCGCTCTACCCACTTCATATCATCTTGGATGAGAAGCAATATACCGACGGATTGGATATTACCTCCGCGCAATTGTATGAAGCATGGTGGAAACACAAGCTGCTTCCGCGCACCGCCGCCATCAATCCGGAGGAGTATCAGAGCTACTTTGCGTCGTTTCTGGATCAGGGATACGAGGTGATACACGTCTCCCTCGGCTCCGGGCTTTCCAGCTCCAATCCCAACGCACAGTTAGCGGCGGATGCGCTCAAAAGCAAGGGCAATATTTACGTCATCGATTCCTGCTCGCTCTCGACCGGGTTTGGCCTTTTGGTTTGCGAAGCGGGCGAACGCATCAAGGCGGGCATGCCAGCCAAGCAAATCGTAGAGGAGGTTACCGCGCTGTCGCAGGATACGCGCGCAAGCTTCATCCTTGACACGCTGGAGTTCATGCGCGCGGGTGGCCGCTGCTCAAGCATCACGCAGATCGGCGCCGCACTGATGAACCTGAAACCCACCATTATCGTTAAAAACGAACGGCAGGGCAGCATGGTTGTCGGCAAAAAATACATGGGCAAACTCGCACCTTCGCTGATGAAATACGTGGACGATCAACTTAAGGATCGAACTGATCTGGTGCTGGATCGCGTGTTTGTCACGCATTCCGGCATGGATGATCCCGCGATCATTGAGCGTGTCGTTGCCCGCATCCGCGAGTTGCAGCCGTTTGGCGAGGTGATCGTCACACAGGCAAGCTGCACCGTCAGCTGCCATTGCGGACCGAACACGCTGGGCGTCCTGTTCCTCACCAAGCCCGGTTCGGTGGCGGCAAACTAACGCGATAAAGCAACACAAAAGACGGCGAGTGATCGCCGCCTTTTTTAAGTATTGAAATATCAAAATTATACTTCGTTCAACTAATTTCTGCGATTTATCAGGCAAAAGAGACGGTTCGTTTGACCATGTTCTGGATAATAGATTTCTTCTTCAAGATAGATTTCAAAATGTTTGCTCAAAATCCCCCGCCATTGTTCGTTCGTGTTGTTCCAAAGCAAGATTCCATCATCCAACAGATTTCCAGAGATAGTCTTGATATTCCACTCAACGATTTGCTTTTGCGTGAGATACGGGTTTAGTTTGACAAACAACTTTCCATTTTCGTTCAAAATACGCGTGCATTCGTGAAGTAGTATCATTGCATCCTCAGGATATAAATTATCAACCACGTTTGAGAGGATTGCTGCATCACACGAATCATCCGGAATATCCGCTAATGTCTCCATTCCACCCTGACGGAATTCAAACGCGCCGCACGACATGTTTGCCGCCTTCTTACGCGCGGTGACAATCGCTTGTTCGGAAAGATCGATTCCCAAATGCGATTTTGTTCCGTTAAGTGCGCAATAGATAAGTAAGACGCCGTTTCCACAGCCGAAATCGAAAATGCGATATGAGGCTTCACACAACCATCGAATAGCGTCGTCTAGTTTCGCATTATCTGTCGTAGGTTTGGAAGGAACGCCGTCGCCTTCCCCAGAAAACACAGAATTCCAGTAATCAATACTACGCTGATAATCATTCATATGGTCACCTAAGTCATAGCATGGTTTCTTACAAATCATCCTGTTCGACAATCTCCAGAAATACCTCAGCAATATGCGGGTCAAATTGCGTACCTGAGTTTTTGCGGATCTCTTCGATTGCAGCTTTGGAAGAAAGAGCTTTTCGATAGACGCGGTCTTCCGTCATGGCGTCATACGCGTCCGCAACGGCGAGAATGCGAGACAACAACGGAATCCTTTCCCCCGCGATGCGGTTGGGATAACCAGTCCCATCCCAGCGTTCGTGGTGCGTCAGGATCAGCTCAGCAATTGGCGCAAAGTCCGGCGAGGCCATCGCGATGCGATAGCCGATCTCCGGATGCGTCTTCATAATCGCAACCTCTTCCTCATTCAGCGGCGCGGGTTTATTCAAAATCTGGTCGCTGATGCCGATTTTGCCGATGTCATGCAGTATGGCAAACAGCTTGATTCGATCGATATCATCGTGAGACAAAGAGAGACGCTCGCCGACGATAGCGCAGAGTTCGCCGATGCGTTCCGCATGCGCTTCGGTCTCAAAGCTGCGTTCAAACAGTGTCGCCATAATCGACGAGAGCACAGCGTTGTGATGGCTCTTTTGATCAAAGAGCTTGCGACGCGCCATGTTTGCCTCCGCGTCCTTTACCACCTGAGCCAAGTCATCTGCCTGTGTTGACTTGGTGCTGCCGCCGATGGACAGGTTGATGATCATCGTGCGATCCTGTAACTTTGCATTATGCGCGTCGAACGCTTCCTTAAGGGAAAGCATGCGCTCCAGACAGGCGCGCGCGTCTGTATTGGGCAGCAGGAAGCCGAACTCGTCTCCCCCGATGCGCGCCAGAATCTCGTTTGGCTGGATCGTGGATTTCAGCACAGACGCTGTGGTTTGAATCATCCGGTCTCCCACATCATATCCGAACGCATCGTTGATGAGCTTGAGTCCGTTGATGTCAACAAACAAAACAGTGAGAGGCAGGGATGCGTTTTTGTCGAGCATTCGCTTTGCATTGTCGTAATACTGCCGGTTGTGCAGTCCAGTGAGCTGATCATGGTTGCTCAGATATTGAATCTGTAAAAATTGAAGTTTGGATTTTGTGATGTCGACGATGATTCCTTCCAGTGCGACAATCGTTCTTGCATCATCAAAAACGCCCTGATTGATGTCGAGTACCCACTTGCGTTCACCAGATGCGGTCATAATCTCGTATTCATATTGATTGCCCTCATAGGCGGTGAGGTGCTGTTGGCTGTCCGCCCAGACAGGCTCGCGATACTCCGGGCAGATGATATCATTAAACGCAAGCACCTTGTTGTCGATCAGCTCTTCGGGTAGATACCCGGTCAGCTCAAAGCAACCGGATGACGCGAACTGCATCGTCCAGTTTCTGTCATAGGAACAGCGATATGCCATGCCAGGCAGATTGGAGAGCAGGACGCTCTTGCTGCGCTCGCTTTCGCACAACGCCTCAATTGTTTTGCGCAGGTCGGTTACGTCGACGCCGGCGGACAACACACCAGACATCTCCCCGTTCACATCGCGCAAAACCGTGTTGCGCCATTCGATCTGTCGCACCTCGCCACGCGCGTTGAAAATGCCGTTTTCGTTGATATCCGTCGACAATATGGTACCTTCATAGATGCGCCGCATGATCTCGTAAACCCCCGCGCGGTCTTTTTCCGGTACAAAACGATCTATCCACTGTTTGCCGACAATCTCTTCCTTGGGAAGACCCAGTGTCTCACAGCCCGTGTGATTGATCATGGTGACATTGCCTTGCGAATCAAACGCCACAAACAAAACCGCGGCGATATCAAAATATGTCTGCGCACGATCGCGCTCTTGGATCACGATGGCTTCCGTTTGCTTGCGCTGGGTAATATCGCGTGAAATGCCGCCAACTCCGCGTTTTTGTTGTGTCATATCCACGGGAAAAATAATCGTTTCAAACGATTGCCCGCTGCTGATATCTTCAATATAAAGAGGTTTCCCGCTGAGTAGTACGCTTCTATCGCGGGACTCCCAAAGACTTGCATCCGCCCCGGGCTTGATGTCGCTGAGCTGTTTTCCAATCAGGCTTTCTTCCGGAATGCCGTAATACCGCTGCATGTTGGTGTTCACCGCAATGTAGCGAAGGGTACTGTCCTTTAAATAGACAAGATCGTAGCTGGAGTTGAGCAGTGTCTTGTAGATTGCCTCGTTTTCTTTTGCCGTTTCCTGTGCTTTCACGCGTTCGGAAATATCCTGCAGCGTCCCGAAGACAAACGGCATCCCGGTTGATTTATGCAGTACCGATTTCATTCGCACCTGGATTGTGCGTTCGTTGGATTGCATATGGAGCACGCGACAATCAAAAGAAGCGTCGTCTCCGCGCAACGCCGCTTCTTTTGCGAGCGAAAAAACGCGCTCGCGGTCGTCGATATGAACATGTCGAAGCAGTGCTTCATGTGTAATTGGATACTGCGATTCATCCAGATCAAGAATGTGAATTGCCTCTTCGGAGAATCGAAATACATTTTTGTCCACGTCGTAAGAGAAGCTGCCAATGTGCGCGAGCCGCTGCGCTTCTTTCAGCGCGGTTTCGTTTTCTTTTCGGTCGCTGCTCTCGCGATAGATTTTCCTGAGATTGGAATATACCAGCACAAAGATCAAAATCGCCGTCGCGGTGACAAATCCAAGCCCTTTTGAGATGCTGATCATAAACACCTCCGGGCTTTCCGGATGTCTGCTGATGACAACAAGCTCTGAACCAATGATCCAGACATATCCGGCGAGGGCATAGACAGCCGTGATCAGAAGCGATCTTCCAAGAGCGCCTCTGGGCTTTTTCGTTTGCATGCCAACGGATTGCTTCATGTGTTGTCCCCCGCAGCGATGGCCGATTGTGCAAAGACGTTTCTCTGTCTACATTGGTATTTCACATATAATTATCATATAGTTTTGTCACATTTAACGCAATCAAAAATTACAGTTTGTTTTACAATTATTTGTGCGTTAATCAATTGCCGATGCATGCTTCTCAATCGCCGATATAAGCAAAGCGAACGTAGGTCTGCCCACCCCGTTCCACGGTTTCGTTCCACATAGAGGCAGGTCGCACCCAAACGCCGTGCTCGCCATAAAGCGCGCGGTAAACCACCATTGGTTCAAGCGTCTCGGAATGCTTTGCCAGATACAGCACCTCATATTCGTTTCCCTTAAAATGGCGATACCGCCCAATCTTGATCTCATCCATTTTCCTCTACTCCTTTTGTGTTATCCGATGAATACAGCCTGCACCAGAAACATATACAGCGCAGTGCCGCAGCCGATGCTGAGAAGCACATTTTTGCGCCAAAGATGAATGAACACGATAAACGCAATTGAAATCAGCTCCGGCAGTCCGTGCGGGCTTGTCAGAATAGGGACGCTCTTGAGGCAATAGACGACGAGCAACCCCATCATCACCGGCGGCAGGACATTGCCAAGATACGTGATGACCTTCGGCGGCTGCTTGCCTTCCGGAAACAGGATAAACGGCGGAAATCGCGTTGCCATCGCGCCGAGTGCCACCGCAAGCACGGTTAGAATCACTTGCACCGGGGTTAATTGCATAGTTTTTTCCTCCCCGCCAGCAGCGTGATGAGAATGATGACAAGCGCCGGAAGCACCATGTTCTCCGCGCCGAAGACAACGCGGGAGAGCAGCGCACAACCGATGCCGATCAACCCCAGAACCCAGTTCCCTTTCTTCTTGAGCTGTTCCAGAAACAGCACGACAAACAGTGCGGTCAGGGCAAAATCCAATCCTTTCATGTCAAACGGCATCAACCCGCCGAGTAGCCCGCCAAGTAACGTACCAAACACCCAGTAGAGATAGTCGAGCAGAGAGATGCTCAGATAGAAATACTTCGGCTCTACGCCCTCCGGCGGGTTGACCGAAGAGACGATGGAAAACGTCTCGTCACAGAGCGTGTAGATCAAAAACGCTTTGATTTTGCCAAAACCTTTGTATTTGTCCAGCATCGAGAGTCCATAGAAGAGATGACGCGCATTGACGAGCAAGCTTAAAATCAACGCTTCCAGCGGATGAAACGCCGTACTCAACAGTGTGATTGCTACAAACTGCATGCTGCCGCAGAACGCCACCGCACTCATGAGCACTGACCACTGCGGGCCATATCCCTTGTCCAGCATCAGCATACCGTATGCGATTCCCAGCACGAGAAAACCCGCCAGAACAGGAACCGTATGGGGAAACGCAGCGGAAAGCGCATGCAGGAACCGATTTTTATTTGATAGTTCCAACTTATCTTCACCTCTTTACATCACTCAAGGATTGCGTTCAATATAAAACAGCCGACGGGTGATCTCCGCCGGTTGCGTTGATGGTTACGTTCTCAAAACGACGAATCAACGGCCTATTCGTCCAAAATCGAAGCGCCTTTTTTGAGCCGTGCATCTGCCCATTCGACAAACTGCTTTGCCGCGCGTGGCGATCTTCCGCCCGCGCGAATCGCCCAGCGTACCGCGCCAAGATCCAATTCCTCCAGCGTAATGCTGATCTCTTTCTCCTCGGCAATTGCGTGAACGATGGAAAGATACTGCGCCTGATCGGGCGCAAAAAAATTCACGGTCTGGTCAAAGCGATCATAGAGCGAGAGCTTTTCCTGCTTGGTGTCCCCCGCGTGCACATCGTCCACATCCACACTGCGCTCGGAGAAGGTCTCCTTCACCAGATGACGGCGGTTACTTGTCGCGTAGATGCGGCAGTTCTCCGGACGCGCGACCACGCCGCCTTCCAGAACAGACTTAAGCGCAGAAAATGCTGCATCATCCGTAGAAAACGAAAGATCGTCCAAAAAAAGGATGAATCGCAGCGGCACTTCGCGGAGGCGCTCCATAATAGCGGGAAACGAAGGTATGCTGTCTTTCGTGACCTCGATGATGCGAAGCCCGCTCACGCGGTATTCGTTTGCGAGCGCTTTGATCGTGCTGCTCTTGCCCGTTCCCCTGTCTCCGTAGAGCAGCAGATTTCCGCCGCCGCGCCCTTCGACAAAGTCTTTGGTGTTCGCCGCAACCAACCCGCGCTCGTATTCATACGATTTCAGGTTACTAAGCCGGATCGGGTCCGGGTTGTGGATGCCGACCAGCGCATGATCCCAACGAAACGCGCCATACTGCGCAAAGACGCCGTAGCCGTTTGCGCGATAAAACGATTCCAAAACGGATAATGCGCTATTAGTGCCAGCCTGAAAAAAGCTGCTTTTCGACGCATATTCCGGAATGTGTGAAATCCACTCCGAATACTCATCATTTCCGCGGGAAACGACGGCCTTCTTCAGTTCATTCGCCGTCATGTTCGCAACGGCGCTTAGCGCTGCCAGATCAAACTCCGCTGTTTTGCGAAGCGCCTGATAAGCCAAGTTTTTTTCACCAGTCGCCGCCGCGCGGGCAAACGCATTGTCGTCGTAGCGCATCAAGCGTTCCAGATGTGCCGCAAAATCGAGTGAGCCTGTTTCTTCCGTGAGATTTTGCAAAAATGCGCCATAGCATTCACAAAAAGACTCGGCAACGCCGCTTTGCGCGCTTTTGAGTACGCGCGCAAAGCGGGAAACCGTCTCATTGTGTAAGAGCGAGCGATAAACCGTCAGTGAATTCAGCTGCAGATTGATCGTTGTCAGATCGTTCAAATTTGCTCCTTTGGTTGAAAACCCGTGTGATTATTTCTTCAGGAAGGTCATCTGGCTTCTGAGCTGCTGACCGACCTTGACGAGCTGCGTGTCCGCACCCTGACGCTTCATTGCGTTGAAATGCGGGCGACCGACGCGGTTTTCGAGGATCCAGTTGCGGGCAAACGTGCCATCCTGAATCTCGGTGAGTACTTTCTTCATCTCTTTGCGGGTTTCCTCTGTGATGATGCGCTTGCCGGTGACATAGTCGCCGTATTCCGCCGTGTCGCTGATGGAATAGCGCATGCGCTCAAAACCACCGGCATAGATAAGGTCGACGATCAGCTTCATCTCGTGGATGCACTCAAAGTATGCATTCTCCGGCGCGTAACCCGCCGCAACAAGGGTTTCAAAGCCAGCCAGCATGAGCTCCGTCACACCGCCGCAGAGAACAGCCTGTTCGCCAAAGAGGTCGGTTTCCGTCTCTTCGCGGAACGTGGTCTCCAGAATGCCCGCGCGCGCTGCGCCGATGCCGGCGGCGTACGCAAGGGCGGTTTCTTTTGCCTTGCCAGTGAAATCCTGTTGCATGGCGATCAGGGCCGGAACGCCCGCGCCGCGCTGATATTCACTGCGCACCGTGTGGCCTGGGCCTTTCGGGGCAACCATGATCACGTCCACATTGGCGGGCGGTACGATCTGGCCGTAGTGGATGTTAAAGCCGTGCGCAAACACGAGCGTGTTGCCTTCCACAAGGCCTTCCGCGATACTGTCGGTATACAGCATGGACTGCTTTTCGTCATTGACGAGGATCATGACCACATCCGCAAGCTTTGCCGCATCTTTCGCGGTGTAGACCTTCAAGCCTGCTTCTTCAGCCAGTTTCCAGGATTTGCTACCCTGATAGAGACCGACGATGACGTTTGCGCCGCTCTCTTTGAGATTCAGCGCATGGGCGTGACCCTGGCTTCCGTAGCCGATGATGGCGACGGTCTTGTTCTTCAGGTGCGCGAGGTTACAATCGCTTTCGTAATACATCTTTGCCATTTCGTTCATCCTCCAAATAAATTGAATCTATTACGGCATTAGCCGTGGAACTCCGTTATAACTAACTTGATACTATTTTTCCGGTATACACCTGGTTACAGTTTTTGTTTCGCTTTTCAGTCCTGCTTGACCGCCATCACATGCGCGTTTTCAATCGCGATAGTACCGGTACGCACCGTTTCGCGAATGCCGTAGCGCTCCAACATTTGCTCAAGCCTTCGCACCTGATCGGACGAGTCGGCATATTCGACGATCAGCATCTCATGCGACACGTCGATGACCTTTGCGCCGAAAATCTTGGTGATCTGCAACAGATCCGACCGGTTTTCACTCGTGGCGTTGACCTTGAGCAGGATGAGTTCGCGGTTGATGAACTCGCCTTCGGTCAGGATCTTGACTTCGATGACGTCGATGAGCTTGCAGAGCTGCTTCTCAACCTGATCGAAGATCTCCTCATCCCCGTCCACCACGATGGTCATGCGCGAGACCGCGGGATCGCTCGTGGTGCCGACCGCCAAACTATGGATATTATACGCCCTTCGCGAGAACAAACCAACGACTTTATACAAGATACCCGCGTGGTTTTTCACGAGGACGGACATCGTGAGCTTCATGGGCTTGCCTTCCATATGAACTCCTTCCTTATGCCGTCTCGATGAGGCGGCAGACGATATCTCCCATTTGCTGTGTGCCGATCGATTCCTTGCCCGCCGCGATGTCGGCGGTGCGCCAACCCGCTTCAAGAGCAAGCTGTACCGCGCGCTCGATGGCGCTTGCCGCCTCCTGCTGGTTCAGCGAATAGCGCAGCAGCATTGCGCAGGAGAGGATTGTCGCGAGCGGGTTAGCAACGCCTTTGCCCGCGATATCCGGAGCGGAACCGTGAATCGGCTCATACAGCCCCAACGTGCCGTCGCCAAGCGAGGCGGAAGGCAGCATACCGATGGAACCAGTGATCATGCTCGCTTCATCCGAGAGGATGTCGCCAAATATGTTGCTCGTGACCACCACGTCAAAACGCGCGGGGTTGCGTACAAGCTGCATGGCGCAGTTGTCGACCAGCATGTCGTCATAGACGATTTCCGGATACTCTTTTGCAAGGCGATGCATGGTCTCACGCCAGAGGCGGGAGCTTTCGAGCACATTTGCCTTGTCCACGCTGGTGAGCTTGCCGGAGCGCTTCTTTGCGGCCTCAAAACCGATTCTGCCGATGCGCTCAACCTCCATGACGGAGTAGCGCTCGGTATCGTAGGCTTCTTCCCCGCGCTCGCCGCGGCTTCGCCCGCGTTCGCCAAAGTAGATGCCGCCCGTGAGCTCGCGCACCATGAGGATGTCGAGCCCGTTTGCGACGATCTCCTCCTTGAGCGGGCAGGCGTCCTTGAGCGCATCAAACAGTACCGCCGGACGAAGGTTTGCATAGAGACCGAGCGCCGCGCGGATACCGAGTAGCCCCGCTTCCGGACGAAGGTGCCCCGGTAGCGTCTCCCACTTCGGGCCGCCGACCGCGCCGAGCAGCACCGCGCTGCTGGCTTTGCAAACGCGAATGGTCTCCTCCGGCAGGGGCACTCCCGTTGCGTCGATGGCGCAGCCGCCCATTAGTACATCGTGATAGCTCAGCGCAAAACCGAACCGTTTTGCCGCTACGTTTAATGCCTTGATGGCTTCCCCGACAATCTCGGGGCCGATTCCGTCTCCGCGAATGACCGCAATGTTATAGTTCATACCCACTTCCCCCTTACAGCTTTCCCGCTTTGATGGCGTTCATGAGCCCGCCCGCGGCGATGATGCCCTGAATGAACGGCGGGAATGGTTCGCCCTGATAGCTTTCGCTGCGGGTGAGGTTTGTAATCACGCCCGTATCAAAATCCACTGTGACCTTGTCGCCCGGCTGAATCTTTTCGCTCGCCTCCGGGCATTCCACGATGGGCAGCCCTATGTTAATCGCGTTACGGTAGAAGATACGCGCAAACGTCGCCGCGATCACGCAGGAGATGCCGGATTCTTTGATGGCGATGGGCGCGTGCTCACGCGAGCTGCCGCAGCCGAAATTCTTGCCGCCGACCATCACGTCCCCCGCCTGCACGCGCTTGGAGAAATCCTTGTCGATGTCCTCCATGCAGTGCGAGGCAAGCTCTCTGGGATCGCTGGTGGTGAGGTATCTTGCGGGGATGATCACGTCGGTATCGATGTTGTCGCCATATTTGATGGCGTTGCCTGTTGCCTTCATGCTTTGCCTCCTAACACGGATTCAGGTGTGACGAGTTTGCCTGCGATGGCGGACGCCGCTGCGACTGCGGGAGATGCAAGATAAACTTCCGATCCCGTGTGCCCCATGCGGCCGACGAAGTTGCGGTTCGTGGTGGCTACCGCGCGCTCGCCTTTGGCGAGGATGCCCATGTGCCCGCCGAGGCACGGCCCGCAGGTGGGAGTGCTCACTGCACAGCCCGCGTCGATAAACGTCTTCACGAGGCCTTCTTCCATCGCCTGCAGCATGATCTTCTGCGTGGCGGGGATCACGATGCAGCGCACGCCTTCGTGAACCTGACGGCCCTCGAAGATCTTGGCTGCCGCGCGGAGGTCTTCGATTCTGCCGTTGGTGCAGCTGCCGATGACCGCCTGATCGATGGTGATCTCGCCCACTTGGGAGACGGGCTTTGCGTTGTCCGGCAGATGTGGCAGAGATACCGTGGGTTCGATTGCCGACAGATCGATCTCATAGGTTTTGGTGTATTCCGCGTCTGCGTCGGCTTTATAGATGCTCCAAGCTGCGCAATTGTGTTCTTTTGCGAATTGCTCGGTCTTTTCGTCGTATTCGAAGATGCCGTTCTTTGCGCCCGCTTCGATGGCCATGTTCGCCATGCAGAGGCGGTCTTCCATCGTGAGGCTGGCTAAGCCTTCACCTGTAAACTCCATGCTCTGATAAAGCGCGCCGTCTACGCCGGTCATGCCGATGATATGCAGGATGATGTCCTTGCCGGATACCCAGGGTTTGAGCTTGCCCGTGAGGACAAACTTGATCGCGGTGGGCACCTTCAACCAGCAGAGCCCTGTCGCCATGCCTGCCGCCATATCCGTGCTGCCAACGCCCGTGGAGAACGCGCCGAGCGCGCCATAGGTGCAGGTGTGCGAATCCGCACCGATGATCAGATCACCGGGCTTGACCAGTCCCATCTCCGGCAGCAGTGCGTGTTCTACGCCGACTTTGCCGACGTCGAAGAAGTTCGTGATCTGGTGCTTTTTTGCGAACGTGCGGACGACCTTGCACTGCTCGGCAGCCTTGATGTCCTTGTTGGGCGTGAAGTGATCCATCACGAGCGCGATCTTCTCGCGGTCAAATACGGTCTCGATGCCCGCTTTCTCAAACTCGATGATCGCAACCGGCGCTGTGATGTCGTTGCCGAGCACCAGATCGACCTTTGCGCGGATCAATTGTCCCGCGCTGACGGAATCGAGCCCAGCGTGGCTTGCGAGTATCTTTTGTGTCATTGTCATTCCCATAATTTGTTTTTTGCTCCTCCCGCGTTGTATGTTCGAAAACTATGAAAGCAATCCATGCTTGGTTTTTGTTGATAATTTACTGCTCAATGCGTGTCTTTTCGTAGATCAGGTTGTTGATCGCGTTGATGTAGGCCAATATGCTCGCCTCGATCACGTCCGTGCTCAGGCCATAGCCCTTGGCAGTTGCGCCCTCGCTGCTGATCTTGACGCTGACTTCGCCCTGCGCGTCCCGCCCTTCCGTAACAGCGCCGATGGAGTATTCCTCCAGCTTGACCGCGCGGCCGACGATCTTGTTGATCGCGTTAAACGAAGCGTCCACGGGTCCAAACCCGATGGCAACCTTCTCGACCCTTGCCCCGTCCGCACCCGTGAGTGTGATGCTGGAGGTTGGGGTAATCGTGTTGCCGGAGTTGATGACGTAGCGCTCGAGCATGTAGCTCTTGGGAATCTCCTGCGCTAAAATGCTGCGCACCAGCGCCTCAATATCCCGATCGGACACGGACTTTTTCTTGTCCGCAAGGTCTTTGAATCGCTTAAACAGCGTATTGGAGAGATCGAGGTTGACGCTGTAGCCAAGCTCCCTGACGCGGTCGTTGAACGCGTGCCTGCCGGAGTGTTTGCCAAGCACCATCTTGTTGTTGGTCAGCCCCACCATCTCGGGTCGCATGATCTCGTAGACACTCTTGCCCGACATGCAGTTTTGCTGGTTCTCGCCCTCTTGAGCAAAGGCGTTCTCGCCGACGATGGCTTTGTTTGGCTGCACCTTGACGCCCGTGATGGCGGTAAGCAGGCGACTCGTCTTATAAATCTGCGTGGTGTCGATGGCTGTATCCGCGCCATAGTAGTCGGCACGAGTTTTCAGGTTCATCACGATTTCTTCCAGCGCCGTGTTGCCTGCGCGCTCGCCGATGCCGTTGATTGTGCACTGCACCTCATTAGCTCCCGCCAGAATCGCTGAAAGCGAATTGGCAACCGCAAGTCCTAGGTCGTTGTGGCAGTGTGTAGAAAACGGAATGTGCTCTGCTCCCTTAATTGATCCACGCAGGAACCGGAACAAATTTCCGTATTCTTCGGGCATGGCGTATCCGATCGAGTCCGGGATATTGATCACGGTTGCGCCCGCAGCTATCGCAACTTCACACACCTTTGCCAAATATGCCGGATCGGATCTGGTCGCATCCTCTGCGGAAAACTCAACGTCCTCGCAGAGTCGTTTCGCGTAGCGCACCATCTCCGCCGTTTGCTCCAGCACCTCTTCGCGCGATTTCTTGAGCCGGTGCTCCAGCAGGATATCCGACGTCGGAATCAACAGATGGATGCGCGGATATCTTGCGTGGCGGAGCGCTTCCCATGTAGCGTCGATGTCCTTTGCCAGCGCGCGAGAGAGGCTTGTCACCCGCGATCGGGTCAACTCCTTTGCAACGGCGCGCACAGCGTTGAAATCCGCCTGCGACGCTGACGCAACGCCCGCCTCAATGACATGCACGCCGAGAAGTTCGAGCTGGCGCGCCATGTCGATCTTTTCCTTCATATTCATGCTGCACCCCGGAGACTGCTCGCCGTCCCGCAGGGTTGTGTCAAACAACTGAATCTGTCTCATGTGTGCTTCCTCAAGCGGCGGTCTTATTTTACGACCGCTCCTTCCGAAGCCGAGGAGACCATGCGCTCATAGCGCGCAAGATATCCTTTTTTAATCTTCGGTTCGGGTGCCTGCCAACTCTTTTTGCGCTCGTCCAGCTCTACCTGGCTGACGCGAACGTTCAGCGTGCCCGCCGGGATGTCGATGTCGATCCAATCGCCGTCCTTGATGAGCGCGATGTTGCCGCCGCGCGCCGCTTCCGGCGAAACATGGCCGATCGCTGCCCCGCGGGAGGCACCGGAAAAGCGTCCGTCCGTGATGAGCGCCACCGTGCTGTCTAGCCCCATGCCCGCAATTGCGGACGTTGGCCCCAGCATCTCGCGCATGCCCGGCCCGCCTTTGGGCCCTTCGTAGCGAATGACGACCACGTCCCCCGCCTCGATCTGCATGTCATAGATGGCCTTGATCGCAAGCTCTTCCGAGTCAAACACCTTGGCTTTGCCACTGTGCACCATCATGCTCTCCAGCACTGCCGCGCGCTTGACGACGGAGCCGTCGGGCGCAATGTTGCCCTTGAGAATCTGGATGCCGCCGGTCTTGGAATACGGCTCTTTGCAGGAGCGGATCACGTTGCTGTTGCGAATCTTCGCGTTCTTGACCGCGTCCGCCATCGAAACACCAAGTACAGTCATGCTGGAACCGTCGTAGTATCCGTTTTGAATCAATTCGTTGACCACCGCCGAAACACCGCCCGCATGATAGAGATCCTCCACATGATGCGGACCGGAAGGAGCCAAGCGGCAAAGATTCGGCACTTTTGCGCTGATTTCGTTGATCAGGTCGAGGTTGAGCGTAACCCCCGCTTCCCGCGCGATGGCGGTCAGGTGCAGCACGCTGTTGGTCGAGCAGCCAAGCGCCATATCCACAGCCAGCGCGTTTGCAAACGCGGTTTCGGTGAGAATTTGCGACGGGCGAATGTCCTTTTTCACTAGCTCCATGATCTGCATGCCCGCGTGTTTGGCAAGGCGCAAACGCTCGGCATAGACCGAGGGAATCGTGCCGTTGCCGGGCAGCGCCATGCCGATTGCTTCACTTAGGCAGGACATGGAGTTTGCCGTAAACATACCGGAGCAGGAACCGCAGCCGGGGCAGGCGTTGTTCTCGCAAAAATCGAGCTCGTCCTGCGAGGCTTTTCCGGCTTTGAATGCGCCGACAGCTTCAAACACGCTGTTGAGGTCGAGGCTTTTGCCGCCGCCCTGATAGGAGAGCATCGGTCCTGCTGTCACGAAGATCGCCGGAAGGTCGAGCCTTGCCGCCGCCATCAGCATGCCGGGGATGATCTTGTCGCAGCCCGGCAGAAACACCATGCCGTCAAACCGGTGCGCTTCCGCCATGATTTCGCATTCATCCGCGATGATCTCGCGGCTTGCAAGCGAATAATGCATGCCCTTGTGACCCATGGCGATGCCGTCGCAAACGCCGATGGTGCCGAATTCAATCGGCGTGCCGCCCGCCATGCGGATACCCGCCTTGACCGCTTCGGAAAGCTGGTCGAGGTTGAAATGTCCGGGTACGATCTCGTTTCTGGGGTTTGCAATGCCGATTAAGGGGCGGTTGAGTTCTTCATCCGTATACCCCATGGCCTTAAACAGGGAGCGGTGCGGCGCACGCTCCGCATTTTTTGTGACTTCATCGCTGCGCATATACTCGTCTTCCCTTCTTATTTCTGTTGATCCGAATGCTCGTGCTCATGCAGCACAAACTCCGTGATGGGTTTGCCCGGCGCAACCATCGGTGTGATGGTCTCGTCGCAGCCGATGTGGCAGTCAAGCACCGCCGTCTCGCCGGACGCGATCGCCGCCGTGAACGCTTCATCAAACTGCTCCAGCGAGCAGACGGAGTATCCTTTCAGGCCGTATGCGTCCGCGAGCTTAGCAAAGTCCGGCCCGCGGTCGAGGTTGGTCTGTGAGTAGCGCTTGCCGTAAAACACGGTCTGCCATTGGCGCACCATACCGAGCACGCCATTGTTCATCACAAGGATGACCACGGGGATGCCGTAGTGCTGCATGGTCGCAAGCTCGTTGCTGTTCATGCGGAAGCACCCGTCTCCGGTGATGAGTACCACTTTGCGAGCCTGCATGGCAACCGCAGCGCCCATCGCCGCGCCTGCGCCGTAGCCCATCGTACCAAATCCGCCGGATGTGATGAAGGTGCCCGGCACGTCGTAGTTATAATAACGCGCTGCCCACATCTGATGTTGACCCACGTCGGTGACGATGATCGCATCCTTTGCGAGATGCTGCTGCACATGCGTGAGGATTGCCTTGGGCGAAAATCCCGCATGACGCAGGGCATGGACAGGCATCTTGAGCGTTTGGATTGCACCAAGCCACTGCTCGCGCTCCCCGGTTTCGATGGGAGACGCTTCCAGCAACTCAAGCAGGCGCTTGAGCACGCTCTTGACATCGCCTAAAACATGATGCGCGGTGCGGACGTTTTTGTTGATCTCCGCCGCGTCGATGTCGATCTGGACGATCTTTGCCAACTTGCAAAACTTGTTGGTGTCGCCCGTCACGCGGTCGTTGAACCGGCTGCCAAGCGCGATAAAGAGCTCGCTTTCCGTGACGGCAACGTTGGTGGCGCGCGTGCCGTGCATGCCGATCATCCCTGTGAAATTTGGATGGGTCGAGGGAAACGCGCCCGCGCCCATCAGCGTGCAGCCGACGGGGGCTTTTATCAGCTCTGCCAGCTTATAGATCTCTTCACTTGCGCCGGAGAGCAGCGCGCCGCCGCCGCAGAGCAGAAATACTTTGTTGCTCTTGCGGATCATTTCTGCGAGCGCTTCGATGTCTGCTTCCGCTTCAGAGCTGACGGGAATCTCTTTCTTGCTGGTGTCGATTTTCTCCGCCGTGTATTCGGTTGCTTCCGCGGTCACGTTTTTCGGGATATCGACAAGCACCGGGCCGGGTCTGCCCGTGCGTGCGATTTCAAACGCTTCGCGCAGGATATCCGCCAAGTCTTTTACATCCTTGACGATGAAGTTATGCTTGGTGATGGGTGTCGTGATGCCTGCGATGTCCGCCTCCTGAAAGCTGTCCTTGCCGATCAGGCTGACATTGACGTTGCCCGTGATGAACACGACGGGCACGCTGTCGAGGTAAGCAGTTGCGATGCCGGTGACGAGGTTGGTCGCACCGGGTCCGCTGGTCGCGATGCAAACGCCGACCTTGCCGCTTGCGCGGGCGTAGCCATCCGCCGCGTGAGAGGCTCCCTGCTCGTGTGCGGTGAGGATGTGGTGGATGCGGTCGCTGCTTTTATACAGCTCGTCATAGATATTCAGCACGGAGCCGCCCGGATAGCCAAACACGGTGTCGACTCCCTGCTCCACGAGACATTCAATCAATATTTGTGCTCCGGTGAGTTTCATATATCAATACCCCTTTCGATCTCAGGAAAATCTTCTAAAATAATGTGCTTTTGTTATGCGCTCTCGCCCTGCGCTTCGAAAATCTTCAACGGTGCCGCGGATTTGAGCAGCTTGAATTCGATGGAATCCATCAGCGCGCGCGTGCTTGCCTGCATAATGTCTACCGCGACGCCGACGGTGGTCCAGTATTCGTGTCCGTCGGTAGATTCGATTAGCACGCGTACTTTTGCGGCGGTCGCGCTCTCGCTGTCAAGTACGCGTACCTTGTAATCCGTCAACCGGATTTCTCCGATTTCGGGATAAAATACCTCCAGCGCTTTTCGTAAGGCTGCGTCGATGGCGTTGACCGGGCCTAAGCCCTCCGCCGCCGTGATCTCAAGCTGCTCTCCAACGAGAACTTTGATGGAAGCGAGCGACGGCTTCTTGCGAATTTCTGACTGCGGCTCGTCAACTACGCTGAGCATCTGCAGTTCGAAGAACTTCGGGCGTACACCGAGGAGTTTTCGTACCTCAAGCTCAAACGATGCTTCCGCGCCCTCGAACTGATAGCCCTGATGCTCCATCTGCTTGACCATGTCGATGATCCTCGTGGCTTCATCAGAATCCTTCTTGATATCCGGATAGAATCCCTTTACCTTTTCGAGGATTGCGCTTCTGCCCGCGACCTCGGACATCATCACACGGCGGCTGTTGCCCACCGCAGATGGCGCAACGTGCTCAAATGTCAGCGAATTTTTCATCACACCGTCTACATGCATGCCGCCCTTGTGGGAGAAGGCGTTTGCGCCGACATATGGCATGTTTTTGCTTACGCTGATGTTACTGATATCGGCTACTGCGTGTACTGTGCTGGTCAACCGTTCCAGTGCCTCGGTGGGGACACAGTCATAGCCCAGCTTGAGCTGCAAGCTTGCAAGTACTGTCGAGAGGTTTGCGTTGCCGCAGCGTTCGCCAAATCCAACGAGCGTGCCCTGCACATGCGTGGCTCCCGCTGAGACCGCCAGTACGCTGTTTGCTGCTGCCATGCCCGCGTCGTCGTGCGCGTGGATGCCGACCGCAACGGGGAAACGCTCCTTGACCAGTTGCGTTACGCTCATCACAAAGTCCGGAAAGCTGCCGCCATTCGTATCACAAAGGCACAAGCAATCTGCGCCGCTCTCAAATGCGGCTTGTAATGTTGAGAGCGCATAGTCCGGGTTTGCGCGATAACCGTCGAAGAAATGCTCTGCGTCGTAAACGACCTCTTTTCCCTGCTCTTTTAGGTAACGCACGGTATCGCGGATCATCTCAAGATTTTCGGGCAGCTCCGCGCGGAGGATGTCGGTCACGTGGATGTCCCATGATTTGCCGAAGATGGTGACGCACTCTGTTTTGGCGGAAAGCAGGGATTTGATGTTTGCGTCGTCCTCCACCCTAATGTGCTTTTTTCGTGTGGCGCCAAATGCGGTCACTTTCGCGTGTTTGAGCGGGTTTTGGCGCAGCAGCTCAAAGAACTCCATGTCCTTAGGGTTGGAGCCGGGGTTGCCCGCTTCGATGTAGTCCACCTGGAGCTCGTCGAGAATGCGTGCGATCTTGATTTTATCCTGTACGGAAAATGAGATGCCAACGCTCTGCGCGCCGTCGCGCAGCGTTGAATCCAGCAGATAAACCTTGTTCATGCCCTTGCCTCCTGAAAAATCGGTTTGGGGTGTCACGATATCTTGTTCTTGGGGAGCGTCTGTGCGACTTTTGGGGCTTTCGTACAGTGAAACGTTCCTTACAGGGGATATTTGGTTATAAAAAAGCCCCCGTCTCGTAATTGAGACGGGGACGGATTCATCCTCGCGGTACCACTCAAATTGATCCCGTGTTTTCTTGCGTATATTACAACGCCGAAAACGCACTGATCCTCTTAAATCGGGTTCTATCAAACCCTGGCTGTTAACGGTGCCTGCCGTAATACGCTTACTATGCTTCGGCGTCTCTGCTCGGGAGGGATCCGCTGCCCGCGTCGCCACCGGTTTGCACCACACACCGGCTCTCTAAAGACGAACTTGCGATCAGCATGTCTCTTTCATCGCATGTATATATCTGAATTTCGGATAATATACCATATATTTTCCGGTTGTGTCAAGAACTTTTTCTATCCTATAAGCAATTACTGCATAGATTTTCATTCTGCCGCGCTTGCTTCTAGAAAGCTAACAGAAACATTCTTGAAAACAGTCTAATTTATGGCTTCAAACCGTCTCAACCTTAATCAGGCTCGTATTGCCGGAAACCCCGCTGACTTGTCCACCGGTGATGATGATGTGGTCGCCGCTTTGCAGCTCAAACATCTTCTTTGCGGTCTCCGTCGCGTGATAGAACAGCACATCGGTTGAAGTAAACGTTCCGCTCATCACGGGGATTACGCCCCAGCTCAACGAGAGCTTATACCAACCCTTTCGGCTGGTGGTGAGGCCTATGATATCCATCGGCGGGCGGAAACGTGAAATCATTCGCGCGGTGATGCCCGTGAGCGTGCAGGCGACGATCACCTTTGCGTCGAGGTCGATCGCCATACCGCAGGTCGCGTGCGAGATCGCATCCACGGAGTTCTTAATATGAAACTCCGTGTTGCGGAAGCGCTTGATGTAATGGATGTGCTTCTCCGTCTCCTCCGCAATCTTCGCCATAGTCGCAACCGACTCCACCGGGTATTTCCCCGCTGCGGTTTCGCCGGAGAGCATGACAGCGCTCGTGCCGTCATAGACCGCGTTGGCAACGTCCGAAATCTCCGCGCGCGTCGGCCGGGAATTGTGAATCATGCTTTCGAGCATCTCGGTTGCGGTAATCACGCGCTTGCCCAGCAGGCGGCATTCCGTCACCAGATATTTTTGCACATACGGTAACTCTTCAAACGGAATCTCCACACCGAGGTCGCCGCGGCCGATCATGATGCCTTCGCACTCTTCGCAAATCTCGTGGATGTTGTTGATGCCGGTGCGGTTCTCAATCTTCGCGATGATCGCGATGTCTTCCCCGCCGTTCTCCTTGAGGAACGCTTTGAGGTCGATCAGGTTCTGCCGCGTGGAGACAAACGAGGCCGCGATGTAGTCCACCTCGTTTTGAATGCCAAAGAGCAAATCTGACTTGTCCTGCTGGCTCAAATACTCCTGGCAGATGATCTTATTCGGGAAGCTCATGCTCTTTCGGTCGGAAAGCTCTCCACCCGCTACTACCTTGCAAACCGCGTCGGTCTCCGTGAGCTTGGTAACCTCGAAGATGACCAAGCCGTTGTTGACGAGGATGCGATCGCCAACGTCCAGCGAGCAGGCAAGCCCCGAAAAATTGACCGAGACACGATCCTTCGTGCCCTGCACATCCTTTGCGGTAAAGGTAAACGTGTCCCCTTCACCCAGCGTGATTTTGCCGTCCTTAAAGGTTTTAATCCGGAACTCCGGTCCCTTGGTGTCCTGCATAATTGCGATAGGCATATCCAACTCTTCGCGCACCTTTTTGATGAGCTCGATCCGCTTGCGATGCTCGTCGTGCGATCCATGCGAAAAATTCAACCTTGCTGTATTCATACCCGCACGGCACATTGCGGCTATCATCTCTTCCGTTTCGCACGCAGGCCCAATGGTGCAGACGATTTTTGTCTTTCTCATGATTTTTCTCCTCTTGCTTACACTATCAAAACAATTTGTCTATCATACTACTCGAAATAGGCGTCATCAATGACGAAATTGTCAATTTTTCATGAATCGGCATGCTTTTTACAAGAATTTTGCAGTTTCTCATGCAAAAGAGCGCATTCCTGCGCTCTTTAACCCGACATTATGAAGGATTTCCTGTTGTATGATCACTTACCGCACGCGCGGTGTCATAACCCAGCTCATAATAGTTGTTGCCATTGAAGGTGAAGCTCTTGATCACATCCATGCCGACCTTCTGCGTGTGCGCCTTATACGAGCGCGCGTTGACGTGATTGATAAACGTGATCAGCAGGCGATAGCGCGCGTTCATCTGCCGTGCGGAATAGGCAAACAGTTCCTGCAACACACCCTGCCCGCGATAATCCATGTCGATGCAGACGGGGCCGTACTGATACGAGTTCTCGGTAGACAGCGTTTGCCCCAGATATTCCGTCTGCGGCAGGTCGGCGATCATATGCTGAAACAGCGGCCACTTGCTCCAGAACGCCCAGGAGCCGGCCATCGCGTATGCCGCAATCTTATCTCCGTCGCAAGCCAGCGAGATGCCATCCTCTGTTTCGATGAGTTCTCTGAGCTGCTCTTGTGTAAAGAGCGTGGTGACAAAGCCGTTCTTCTTCTCCTCTTCGCTGATAAACGAAACGTGATATTTCTTTTGCAGTTCCTCGATTTGCGGGATGTCCGCAATCGTCGCGTTACGGTAGTGCATGCATTCCTCCGGAAAAATCGTTAGTGTTATATAAATTACGTTATCACGGCAGGATCAAATCGTCAATCGGGATTCACGATTCGGCAAAAACCAAACACATCTGACGCTACAAGCAATGATACGCGCGAACCGCTTCCCCCAGTAACCGGATGCCGCGCTCGATCGCTTCCGGTTCCAGATGCCCGAATCCCAGCACGAGCTGGTCGAGGCGATTTCCCTTCTTGATGCAATGCCATTCCATCGTTTTGATTACAATGCCTCGCTCGCGACAAAACGCATGGAAATCGTCCTGAAAAACGCAACCCTTGATCTGCACTGCAAGATGCAACCCCGCCGCGTCTCCGCAGACCATGCAGCTTTCGCCAAACAGGTCAGCGAGCGCAGACACGAGTGTCTGTCGCCGTCTTGCATAGCGGTTCCGCATCGCGCGGATGTGGCGGTCAAACGCGCGCACGTTAAGAAACTCCGCCAGCGCCGCCTGGTCGAACACCGGATTTTGCACGTCGTTGTGCGTGCGAAGATAACGCCACCGGGATTGCAGCTCCTTTGGCAGCAGCGCAAAGCCGATGCGCAGCGCGGGAAACATGGTCTTGCTGAACGTGCCGACATAGATCACGCGCCGGGCATCCAGTGAATACAGCGGCGAAATCGGCGCGCCTGTAAAGCGAAACTCGCTGTCGTAATCATCTTCAATGATGTAGATGTCCTGCTCTCTTGCGTATCGAATCAGCGCTGCCCGTCTCGCCGCGGGCAATATTCCGCCAAGCGGGAACTGGTGCGATGGCGTTACGTAGATCATCTGCGCGCGCTCCTGCCCCGTCAGCAGATCGGTTCTCATGCCGTGGTCGTCCGCCGGAACGGGAACGATCTGGCAGTTTCCGGCAATCAGCGTGTCATACAAGCCCTTGTGGCACGGGTCTTCCAGCATCACCCGCCCGCCGTTTGCGCAGAGCAGGTCGGCGAGGATGCGTAGCGCATGCGTCGCACCCGCGGTGATGAACACATCCTCCGCGCTGACGCTGATGCCGCGGCTTCGCGAAAGCCACGCTGCGATCTCCGCGCGCAGCGGCGCATAGCCTTGTGGACCAGTATAGCCGTAGTCCGCAACGGAGAGTGTTTGCGCAGCATAATTGAGCAGCCGTTGCCATTGCGCGCGTGGAAAATACGTCAGATCCGGTCTACCTGTCGTAAAATCCGCTAGGATCTCTCTTTTCTCTTCAATGCTTACTTGCGGTGCCGTCTCTTTTGGAACTTGCATCGCAACACCCTGCGCAACCGCGGTCTGAGAACCCTGTCGGCTCTCCAGAAACCCTTCCGCCAGCAGCATGTCATACGCTTCCACCACTGTGCTGCGCGAGACGGCAAGATCGCTCGCCATCTGCCGCGTGGAGGCAAGCGCTTCTCCTTGCTGCAACTCTCCGCGAAGAATCTGATCCTTGAGCTGTCTGTAGATCTGTCTGCGGATGGGTTCTTCGTCTGTTCGATGGATGATCGGTAACATCGCATTCTACTGGTATGCTTATATCTTCTGTAAATTGGCTCTTTTGCTATACCAGCTCCTCGCTTACCATCGTAACAGAATCAAACAGAAAAGCAATGGGGTTTTTATGCAAGACAATTGTGTTCAAAAAGAAGAAACAGGGATCGGGAAACTCTACTTGACGGGCGCATTTGTCCTCGCGGGGACAAGCGTGGTCTCCGCGAGGTTTGTCTCGGGCAAGCTGGGTGTGTTCACTAACGCCGCGGTGAGTATGGCGATAGCGCTCGTGCTGTTGATACCAATCTGCTGGCGAAAGCTTTTTGCAACGCTGCGATCCATCACGTTTCCGCAAATTTTCGCCGTGATGTTGCAGGCGTTTTTCGGCATGTTTCTTTTTCGCTTTCTGCTGCTCAATGGCGTTGCCAGAACCAGCGCGCTGGAAGCGGGGATTTTGACCGGCGCTACGCCCGCCATCACCGTGTTTCTCGCGTGGGCGCTTCTGCGCGAAACAGTGGGGCTTCGAACACTCGGCGGTATTGTCGCAACCATTTTGGGTGGACTGCTGGTGCAGGGGCTCATGAAGACCGGAGCAGGCTTAAACAGCGGGCATCTCTTCGGAAACCTGCTGGTGGTCGGCGCGGCGGCGAGTGAATCCGTCTTCAACATCATCTGCCGCTCCTCTGTGATGAAGAAAGCAGCCGAGGGAAACCCGCTTGATCCACTGGTTCAAACTACCCTGGTGACGCTGTTTGCGCTGCTGTTCTGCCTGATTCCCGCGGCGTTTGAGCAGCCGATGATCCGGCTCATGCATATCGGCGTCGTCGAATGGGCGGCGCTGCTCTGGTACGGGTTTTTCGTCACCGCGCTTGCCTATCTTTTCTGGTACGGCGGCATCAAGCGCTGCGGCGCTTTCACTGCGGCAGCATTTTCCGGGCTCATGCCGTTGACATCTATGGTGCTGTCTACCCTCCTGCTGCGCGAAACAACAGATGTGTTTCAATGGATCGGTGGCGCGTGCGTGATCGCGGGGATGTTGCTGATCGGTGCAAGACGAGAGAAGAACGAATTGGCTTGATTTGCGATTTCGCCTCTTGAAACACGATATCGACACCGCTATAGTTATCGTGAGGTAACGAACACATGAACACAACCCGCAAAGGCACCGTCATCGGACTGGTCGCCATCATCCTTTGGGGCATGCTCGCCCTACTCACTTCCTATTGTGTGAGCATTCCCGCGTTCCAGCTCACCGCTATGACATTCTTTGTCGCATTCCTCATTGGTGTGGTCTATTTCATCCGCACCGGATGCGACTGGTCACAATTCAGGCAGCCGTTGTCCGTTTGGATAACGGGTGTTGTTGGGTTGTTTGGCTATCACGCGCTGTATTTTGCCGCGATGAAGAGCGCGCCCGCTATTGAGGTGAGCCTGATTGCGTATCTTTGGCCGATCCTGATCGTCCTGTTTTCGTCGCTTCTGCCGCAGGAGAAGTTGCGCTGGTTTCATATCGTCGGTGCTCTGCTCGGCTTCTCCGGTGTAGCGCTGTTGTTTGTCTCTAAGGGCGCGTTTCACCTTGACGCCGCAAATACGGTCGGCTATGTGTTCGCGCTCCTTTGTGCCGTTATCTGGGCAGGTTACTCGGTCGTCTCCCGCAAACACAAAGCCGTACCGATGGTGTTGACCGGCGCGTTCTGCGGTGTGACCGCGCTGCTATCACTAATCTGCCATCTAGCGTTTGAAGAAACCGTCGTTCCGCGCGCGGCTGAATGGCTGCCCATTCTCGCGCTGGGAATTGGACCTGTCGGCATCGCGTTCTTCGCGTGGAATTATGGCATGAAGCACGGAGACATCAAGCTACTTGGTACGCTCTCCTATCTAGCTCCCTTGATCTCCGGCACGCTGCTTGTTGTCTTCGGCAGAAGCACGTATAGTTGGCGACTGCTGGGGGCGGGTGTGCTGATTATGATCGGCGCGATGATCTCGGTGTATGATACATTGATCCGGCGAAAACAGATCGGAACCAAGTAGTTCATTACAGCAAAAGAGCGCCGTGCAAGCGCTCTTTGTGTTTTTGGAGAATACGATTCTATTATCTTTTGCAATACGATCTTCTCAGTCAGTAATCACGATATCATACTCCATGCGTTTTGCCGTCTGCCGCGCAACTTCCGCTCCGTAGAATTTCTTGAGTAGATGAAAGCTTAGATTGATTCCTGCGGAGATGCCGCCAGCTGTCAGGATGTTTCCCTCGTCTACAAACTTTACAGCACGCTGAACGGAGACGAGCGGATACTCCCGCTCCAATCGGTCGAGATCCATCCAGTGCGTGGTTGCCAGCTTGCCGTTCAGAAGTCCCGACTCTGCAAGCAGGAATGCGCCAGTACAGACGGAGGCAATCGTGGGCGTGGTGGCCGAGCGTATCTTCAGCCAGTCGAGTAATAGGGTGTTGTGGATTTCAATCTCCTCCGCGCCGTAGCCACCGGGGATGATCAACAGGTCAAAATCGGGCGCACTATCAAAATTATAATCCGGCAATACCTTCAGCCCGTTTCGCGCAGAGATGATCTCCCGCGTTTGCGCAACGGTCTTGACGGAAAACAGCTTTTGGTGCGTGTTTGCATCTTCGGCCAGAGACAGCACTTCAAACGGGCCTGCAAAGTCCAGCACCTCGACTTCGTTGAAGAGCAATATGCCAACTGTGAGTGGATGCGTCATATTCCCTCCCTGTTTGTTACTTAGTATCATAAATATTAAGAAACAGACAATATCGGTTATACGGTAAGCAGTTTCTCGCCGTTCTTGAGAATCTCCGTCAATCCTTCACCCCAATAGATAACCTCCATGCCTTGCGCGAGCAACTGATCAGTCGTTCCGAGCTGGTCTGCGCAGGCTTTGCATGCGGAAAACTTGACGCCCGCGTGCTGCGCCAACATGATCTTTGTGCGGATGAGTTCGTTTTCGGCAGCGAGTTTTGCGGTTGCTCCCCAGATGATCACCGTGACAGCATCCCACCACTTGCCCAGCATCGCGTTGGTTGCATACATCATGACCATCTTGTCGGACGTTAAAACATCCGCGTTTGTCCAGAGAATAGTAAGATGATTCGCTTGCTCCATAACTTCCTCCTGAATTCAGTTTTCAATACTATACATCAGATTTACGCGCAAACATATGACAAATAGCACATTTCAAGTGTAGCAAAAAGAGCACTCTTTCGAATGCTCTTTTGTGGCGGAGAAGGAGGGATTTGAACCCTCGCGCCAGTTACCCCAGCCTACTCCCTTAGCAGGGGAGCCCCTTACAGCCACTTGGGTACTTCTCCGTATTCAATTTCTCCGTTTTTGGCGGAGAGAGAGGGATTCGAACCCCCGGTGCCTTTCAGCATCACTGGTTTTCAAGACCAGCTCCATAAACCACTCGGACATCTCTCCAAGATTTGCACCTAGAGAAGTATAGCAAATTCACCAAACAATTGTCAACGTCTGAATCATAGCTTGTTTCATCCATTGCTTAAGCGAATCAAAACAATTCGCCTTGTTTGCGACTCGTGATTTTAACTTTTGCTTGATCGATCCAAAATATTTCGTCACGTAAGTGATCCAAAACTATCTAGATATGACGTAAATGTGAAACTCCGGGGCCTTCCTGCCGAATTCATTGCAGGAAACAGGATTACTCCCTATAATGATACCATATCAGCGCGGATTTGGTTCGCGAAACTATGGAGGATAACGCAACTTCATGCGAAAATTTACTGCAATACTGTTTTCAACGCTCCTGATGCTTGTGCTGCTTTCCGGCTGCAAGACGGAGTCGACCACAATTCTCAACTCGGGTTACAAGATCTTCTACGGCGGAAGCCAGATTGAAGTCAACGTCCGAGAGCTCAAGGTGGACGGCGGCAGAACCACCGCGCGCGTCCGTTTTCTCAACCTCGGCTCGGAGGAGCTCACCTCCATCGAAGCGCAGGTGGATTTTATCGACGCAAACGGCGAAACCATCGCCTCCTACATCATTCAGGAAACATATGACACGCCGATCACCATTGGAGAGAGCTTCAGCGAAACCGCGGAGTGCGACAGCGACTCGAAGATCAAGGGCGTTTACGTCTCGGAATACGTGCCGGAGTCCTAAGTTTCTGTTCGTTTTTCCGTGTTGATGTTTGCCTTTCGCGCTTGAGCGTGCTGCAATTTTCGCGGGATGCGATACGTTTTTCCGTCTTTAACAAAGTTTGCGCCCGTCTGTTTGAACCGAAACGGCACATCCGCCTCGATGCACTGTCTGCGGATCTCCAGAATCCAGTCATAATCGCATAGCCGCGCCTCGTCTCCGGATTCTCCGCCGACGGTCACACTCTCCACCCAATCCCCCAGATAGGCGGATAGATCCAGCCGTTCCAGCAGCGGCTCGCAGACGATCATCTTGTGCCGAATCGGCACATCCCGAAACACGGGCAACCGCTCATCCACCTTTGCCTGATTTTCGACCGTACAACAGATGGAGACATTCGGATATCCCTCTCCCCAGTCCTCCGGCAAACACGCTAAAAAACGCGTAATTCGTTTCGTGATAAAGAGAAACTCGCAGTCACTTCGTTCGCGGATCATGCGCCACGCTTCGTTTCGCCAGGCGTCCGCATCGTCCAGCAGAAAATCCGAAGTAAAGCACGTCCAGATAAAACTGCCCGGCGGTATCTTATAGGAACCGTCCCGCGCATGCGACACCGGCAGATAGAATCCGCTTGTTTTTGTGACCACGCTGGCGTCCCTGCCGTGCCTGCTGTCCCCGCGGTAAACATAGCAATGCGCGCAGCCCGCGGAAAGCTTATGGCAGCCGTGCCAGGGATTCCAGTTGACCCCGCCGCCATAGGACACTGCTTTGATTCCTGTTTCACTCATCATTGTATTCCCGTTGCTTTTGCTTCACGTTGGTTCACATTTGGTTTCGTTGACAATCGTAACACCACTACAATATAATCGGCAAGCTGAAAGGAGGTTGAACCATGAATGAATTCCTTCAGGCGATTGAAACATTCGCCCAAGGTTCAACAATTTGGGTTTATCTCTTCATTTTCTTCGGGAAGATTCTCGAGGTGTCTTTTGGCACACTCCGTATCGTGTTGATCAATCGCGGTGAGCGCACCATCGGCGCGTTTATCGCAGTTGTTGAAATCACGCTCTGGCTCGTGATCGCAAGCAGTGTCCTGACCGGATTTAAAGACGATTTCCTCAAGGGCATCGTCTATGCGGTTGCATTTGCATGCGGCAATTACATCGGCAGTTGGCTCGACGAGCTGCTTGCGTTTGGATTAAGCTCCATGCAGGTCGTATTGCCCGACCTTGCTTCTGCCAAAGAAGCGGAAGCGTGCCTGCGTTCGCGCGGCTTTGGCATGACGACCATCGACGTGCACGGGCGTGACAACGACCGCAGTATGCTGATCATGACCATGCAGCGCAAGCGTCTGCCGGAAGCCCTCGCAACACTAGAAGAGCACTGCAACGGCGCGGTCGTGACCGTGACCGACATCAAGACGCAGCGCGGCGGTTATCTCGAGCGCGCGGTGCGCGGCCAGCTCCGAAACGGAAAGTAAATCCTCATGCAACCAACCGCCTTCGGGCGGTTTTTTGTATTCCGACTTTGATTATCAAAACTACGACGTCCCTTATCAGAGATCTCTGGCGATGCGCAACGAGAACAGCAGATGCAGCATCGATAGCTCTTTGTCGTCCAAATCCAATCCAAACTGCGCCTTGATGCGCTCTAGCCGATAGAGGAACGTGCTCCTGTGGATGAACAGCTCCCCCGCCGTCCTGACCGCGTTGAAGCGATTCTTTACATATGCTTCCGCGGTCTCTTGATAATTGGTATCGTGCATGCGATCATACCGAGACAGCGCAAGCACAGAGCGCATGCAAAGCAGCTCGTTGGGAAACTCCGCTGTCGCAAGCAATGGGAGTTCAAATTCAAACACATCTGAATAGCGTGCCGCGCCGCCGAACTTCTCAGCACGATTCAAGGCGCGTTTTGCCTGTTCAATACGCTGTGGGAAATATGGAAAGCCGGTATATGCTTCACAGATGCCGATGTGCAGCTCGTTTGAGTCGGCAATCGTCTTGAGCGCTTCATACAATGCGTCGTTCTCCATTGCGTCCGTGCGCACCACCGCCACCACAACGGGCAATAGCGCGAACGAACAGCAACCCTCCAACGCGGTTTCCAAACGGTCGCAGATAGCGTCAGCCTGCGCCGCGCGAAGGTCTCCATTAATAGGCTCCACAACAAGAACCGCATACTCGTCGGTTTCATACCAATCGAGCTTTCGTAGTAGTTCCGGCGCATTCTGCTCACCCTCATCCTGCAACAGCAGCGAACGAAATGCGACAGCCGCGGCTTCGTTGCCACGCAGCTGACGGTGCGTACCGAGACGCAATGTCCGCTCGGACAGCATCAGCCGCAAAAACCCCGCAAGCGACTCCAGCACGATCTCATCGCTAGCGTACAGCGGGCGATCACTCGCCAAGCAGAGCAATAGATATTGTGATTCTCCGCTTTGTAAACGCGATACCATTATTTCTGTTGCAGCACTTCCAACCCTGTACACGCTCCCTGATTGGCTGGCTGTTTCCAATAGTTTGTCGGAGTAAAACCGTTCCGAAATCGAAGCAACATCTGCCTGCTCCGACTGCGCGATGATATGCCCGCGTTCGTCGAGCAGAACCACCGGGTTTTGCAGCATCGCCGATGCGCGGGAGAGCAGTTCCTCTACCCCTTCACCTGTTTCGGCAGCCTGTCGCAGGCTCTGCGTCCAGTCGTCGAGACGGTCAAACAACCGCTGCACAAAATTGAGCACCGCACCTGCCTGCTCACTCGCTGGCAAAACGCAGACATCGTATTCATTTAAAATTTTTGTCGTTGGTGCGCCGATGCAGAGAAACAGCGGTTCCCGCTGCGCCGACCCGGATAATGTGTTCATCTCTTCGCCGGAGCAAACGATAATGCGCGCGCCAAACTTACGCACGCCGCCTTCAAACAGCAGCGGCCGCCCGACGCTCTGCTGCGGAAAACGGATACTGTCCGCCAAATCGGGATAGCGATAACGTAGCTCATTGCGGATAAACTCTTTTTGAATCATAGCCTTGCACATCCTTCCTACACAGTGTAGGATAATAGCGTAAATTTGTCAATCATCTGTTGGATTTCGAAATGATATATGATCTGATATGATGTTACACAATTAGAAATTTCGCACAATTGCTGTAAGGAGCGCACGAATGATCATCATCGGAGAAAAATTAAATGGATTCATACCTTCTGTAGGGAAAGCAATCCGCGCGCGTGACGAAGCGTTCCTGCGCGACCTCGCGATTCGTCAGGAAGAAGCAGGCGCGGATTATCTTGACGTATGCGCGGCGGTTGACGCCGAGGTGGAAGCGGAGACCCTGCTCTGGCTCGCGCAGCTTGCCGAGGATGCCTCCTCCCTGCCGCTGTGTATCGATTCTCCGAACCCGAACGTGCTGGCCGCTGTGTTGCCGCACTGCAAGCGTGCGGGCATCGTTAACTCTGTCTCTATGGAGAGCGGCAAGATTGAGACGATCTTTCCGCTGATCGCCAACACCGATTGGAAGGTGATCGCGTTGACCTGCTCCAACTCCGGCGTACCGGAGAGCGCGGAAGGCAGACTTGCGCTCTTTGAAGAGATTCGCGCAAAAGCAAGCGAATACGGCATCGCCGAAAATCGCCTGTTGATTGATCCCATCGTGCATACGCTCTCGACGGACGAGCAGGCGCTCTCCACCTTTGCCGCCTGCGCAAAAGAGATCCGTTCGCGTTCAAAGGGCGCGCACGTGGTCAGCGGGCTTTCCAATATCTCCTTTGGTCTGCCTGTGCGTCCCGTGATCAACCACGCATTTCTCGTGCTAGCCATGCAGGCGGGCATGAACGCCGCGATCATGGATGCGTTGGATCGCGAGATGGTCGGCCTGCTTCATGCGACGAACGCATTGCTTGGTGAGGATGAATACTGCATGGACTACATCACGGCGTTTCGAGAAGGGCGCTTCGGTCCGAAAAAAGACTAACTACTGTTGAAGCAATAACGCCAAAACGAAATGAGGCAATCATGAATAAGATAGAAGAAATCGCAGCCGCAATCGAAACAGGCAAGGCGAAGATCATAGCCGATTTGGTACAAAGTGCCATCGACGCAGGCGATGACCCGATGGAAATCCTCAATTTGGGCATGGTAAACGCGATGAGCGTCATCGGCGAGCGCTTCAGCCGTGGCGAAGCGTTTGTGCCGGAGATGCTGATCTCTGCGCGCACGATGAAAAAAGGCGTAGAGGTGCTCAAGCCATATCTAGCCAAGGACGCAGCAAGCGCCTATGGCACCGCTGTCATCGGCACCGTACAGGGAGACATGCACGACATCGGGAAAAATCTTGTGGCGATGATGATCGAAAGCGCGGGCTTTGCGGTGGTCGATCTTGAGGTGGATGTTTCGTTGGAGCGGTTTGTAGAGGCGATCAACACGCATCCAAACGTGCGCATCGTTGCGCTCTCCACCCTGCTGACGACGACCATGCCCGCCATGAAGAATATCGTCGCGGGGCTCAACCAACTCGAAAACCGTGATTCGTTTCGCATCATGGTCGGCGGCGCGCCGATCACAAAAGAGTTTGCGCGGCAGATCGGCGCGGACGGCTATTCGCCGGATGCCGCCGCCGCAGCCACCCTCGCAAAGTCCCTCGCCAGTTAAGGAGGAGCACATGTCTTGCCGCATCGAGTTTTTGCCAAGCAAGGTTACTCTTGACGTGCCGGAAGGTACGTTACTTTCGAGCGCGGCAAAATCGGCGGGCGTCTTCATTGACGCACCTTGCGGTGGCTACGGCACCTGCGGCAAATGCGCGGTACTCTTCACGCAGAACGGCAAAACAGAGCGCGTGCTCGCCTGCCAAACAATCTTAGAACAAGATTGCACCGTCATTCTTGAAAATACAAACGAGTTGAGAACGCTGCACGACGGAATAGAACGATCGGTTCCGTTTGCGCCTTATCCAAATATCGTACAGAATTTACCCGGTTCATGTTTTGCCGCGTTTGACCTCGGCACGACGAGCATCGTCTGCTATCTACTGGATGGCACAACGGGCGAACAACTCGCCTCCGCGGGCATGCAAAACCCGCAGTCGGCCTATGGTGCGGATGTTATCGCGCGCGCGAACCATGTGTTGACGAATGATCAACCGAACGCGTTGCGTTCCTGCGTGGTCTCCGCGTTAAATGAATTAATCGAACGCACGGCGAAGTCGGCAGGACGAACACCGCAGCAGGTCACGCTCATCACGCTCGTTGGCAACACGGTCATGCATCATATTCTGCTCGACCTTCCGTTGGGTCAACTCGTACGCGCGCCATATACAGCATTTTCGAGCGAGAAACGTGTGTTCCACGCTGATGAATTGAGTTTGCGCGTACATCCTTCCGCAAAGATTCTAATTGCCCCGGTGATCGGCGGATTCGTCGGCGCAGACACCGTCGCGTGCCTGAGCGCAACCGCGTTTGAGCAGATACATGCTCCAACACTATTGCTCGACATCGGCACAAACGGCGAACTCGTTTTGACGAGCAGCACCCGCCGTGTCTGCTGCTCCACAGCCGCAGGCCCCGCGTTCGAGGGCGCGAATATCTCCTGCGGCATGCGGGCCGAGCCGGGCGCGGTAGATCACGTCTGGCTGGAGAGCGGAGAACTTCGCGTCTCCACGATCGGCAATGCGCCTGCGCGCGGCATTTGCGGTAGCGGGCTGATCGACCTGATCGCACTGCTCGTGCGGCAGGGAACAATCGACGAGACGGGACGATTTTGCGCGGATTCACCGTTGTCAGATCGCTTGATCGAGACAGACAATGCAAAAGCAGCATTTCTTGTTGCAGAAGACGAACCACGCGTGACGCTTTCGCAAAAAGACGTGCGCGAGCTGCAACTCGGCAAGGCCGCCATCCACGCAGGTATCACGGTGCTGTTGGATGCGTTAGCCCTGACGGAATCGCAGATTGAGCGCGTGCTGCTTGCCGGCGCATTTGGCAGCCATCTCTCTCCCGATGCCTTATGCGACATTGGCCTTTTGCCGGAAGCGTTTCGCGGGAAGGTGGAGAGCATAGGCAACGCTGCGGGTGAAGGAGCGAAGCTCTACGCAAGAAACTTTACACTTTTTGAGGAGAGTGAACCACTCGCACGCGAGACAGAGTATCTGGAGCTGACGCTTTCCCCTTCGTTTTCGGATTACTATATCGAAGCGATGTCGTTTCCCGAATCCTGACCGATAGCCTAAATAAGCTAAAAGAATCTGGAGATCGTTATGAAGATCATCGACCGCATCCACTCCGGCCTCACGCTCTCCTTTGAGGTGTTCCCGCCCAAATCGGACAAGCCGCTTGAGCCGTTGTTGGGCACACTGGAGCAACTCTATGCGCTCTCGCCCGATTTCATCAGTTGCACCTATGGCGCAATGGGTTCGAACAAGGGGCGCAACTTGGAGGTTGTGCGTAGTATTCAGGAAAGCGGACACTGTGAGGCGCTTTCGCACTATACGTGCGTGGGCAACAGCCGCGCGGATGTGCTCTCTGCACTTGCGGAATATGAATCCGCCGGGGTTGAGAACCTGCTTGCATTGCGCGGAGATTTTCCAGCCGGGGTTGCGCAAACACAGGGCGATTTCTCGCACGCAAACGAGCTGATCTCATTTATCCGCGCACAGACGGATCGCTTCTCCCTCGCCGCCGCTTGTTATCCGGAAAAGCACCTGCTGGCGGACTCGCTGGACGCGGACATCGACGCGCTGCTCAAAAAACAGGACGCGGGCGCAGCGTTTCTGATGACGCAGCTTTGCTATAGTGTGGAGAACTATCTGCGCTTCATCGATCACGCACGAAAGCGCGGGGTGACGCTGCCAATCGTCGCGGGCGTGCTACCGCTCATCAAAAAAGACGGGCTTGTGCGCATGACGCTGAGCAACGGCTGCTCGATTCCGGCGGAGGTTGCGTCCCTCGTCGGGCGGTATGGCGAGAGCGAAGAGAGCTTCCGCGCGGCTGGTCACGCATTTACCGTAGCCCTTGTGAAAAAGCTGATCATTGAGGGTACAAGCGGCATCCACCTGTATACGCTCAACCGCTATGAGGATGTCGCCGATCTGGTATTCGACGCGGGCATCCGCAAAAAGGCGGAATTGTAAGATAACGCTTTTCGTTTGATATTCGATACGCTATAATCATTGCATTCCCAGTCGTAAGATTGGGAAGAAACAACTAGGTAGAGTAGATATTGCGCGTTAAGTGGCAGTTGGATGGGAAGTCGCCGCTGCACGAAAAGCGTCATCGCGCTTGCGGTGCAATATCGCGTCCGCTACTGCACCAAAACGGGAAGCTCCCTCTTTTTGAGGCGATCCTGCATTGCTGTGCAGCGCAAACAAAAGGAGGAATTGCATATGAAATCCATCACACCCAAACGCCTTTCTCTGCTGGCGATGTTCATCGCCTTGCAAATCGTTCTCTCAAAATTTCTCATGCTGCAACTTGCGCCGTCCGTTCGCCTGAGCATCGACAGCGTTCCGATTTTACTAGCCGGCATCTGGTTTGGCCCTCTCGCGGGCGGCCTTGTCGGCGCGCTGGCAGATTTCTTGGGCACCATGCTCTTTCCAACCGCGGGCGCGTATTTTCCGCCGCTGACGATTGCGTTTCTGCTCATCGGCGCTACGGCAGGCCTTCTTGCGCGCGTAGTCAAGGTCAAGTATCCGCTGCTTCGCATCGCGCTGATCGTCATCCCGTCCGAAATCATCGGCTCTTATGTATTCAAAAGCTACGCACTGTCATTTCTTATCGGCGTTCCGTTTACCGTGCTGCTGGCTTCGCGCGCGTTGCCGGTTGCCATCGTGATGGTGGTCAACACCATCCTTGTTGCTTTGCTCAACCGCACGCTGGGCGAAAAGGCAATGCGTCAACCCGTCCAAGGCATGCTAGCAGAGCTAAAGGAAGCAGCCGCACCCGACTATCTGTCCTATGAGGATGCGCTGGACTACATCCATCATGTCACCTGGCGCGGCAGCCGGCTTGGGCTTGAGCGCACGCGGGAGCTGCTGGAGCGCATCGACAACCCGCAACAGAAGTTGAAATTCGTCCACGTTGCCGGAACCAACGGCAAGGGCTCGACCTGCGCAATGATCGCAAAAACACTGTCGCTTGCGGGTTATCAGACGGGGCTATACATTTCACCTTTCATCAACCGCTTCAACGAGCGCATGCAGATGAACGGAGAATCGATCTCGGATGAGACGCTGGCGAAGATCACTGCGTTCATCAAGCCGCATGCGGAGGCGATGGCAGATCATCCGACGGAGTTTGAACTCATCACGGTCATCGCGTTTGAATATTTCTTCCGCAGCAAGGCGGATATCGTCGTGCTGGAGGTCGGCATGGGTGGCGAGCTGGACTCCACCAACGTCATCGACACGCCGGAACTAGCGGTGATCACCAACATCGGCCTTGACCACACGCGCGAGCTTGGACCCACCATCACGGACATCGCAAACGCAAAAGCGGGGATCATCAAGCGCGGCGGCGATGTGCTGATCTACGACCAGAATCCTCAGGCGGACGAGGTGTTTGCCAGCGCCTGCCTCGCCAGAAGCGCCAGGCTGCACATCACCGATCACAGCCGGATTTCAAATATCTCCCCTTCGCTTGATTCATTGCAGTTTGATTGCACCCCTTATGGCACGCTGCAATGCGGCCTCGTAGGCACCTATCAGGCAAAGAATGCCGCTGTGGCAATCACAGCCATCGAGCTGCTGCAAGCAAAGAGTTGGAACATCTCGACAGAGCACATCCGAAACGGTCTGTTCGGCGTAAAATGGCCCGCACGATTTGAACTGTTGCAGAGAGACCCTATCTTCATTGCGGACGGCGGACACAACCCGCAGGGTATCAGCGCGGTTGCGCAGAGCCTGAGTGAGCATTTCCCGGATCGTAAAATCACGTTTTTAATCGGCGTGATGGCGGATAAAGACATCCCGCAAATGATCGATCAACTCTCCACTCTTGTAAAAGAGTTCGTCACCGTCACGCCCGATAACCCCCGCGCGCTGAGCGCGGATGTGCTCGCCGCGATGCTGAGTGAACGCGGTTTTTCCGCCGTCTCACGCGGAAGTGTGCAGGAAGGCGTCCAACTGGCGATTGAACTGGCGGGAACGGGCGGCATCGTCTGCGCGCTGGGATCGCTCTATATGTTAGGTGAAGTCCGTACAGCGCTTGGCGCAAACTAAACCATATGATTCATCTGCTTGAAGTCAACGAACAACACCTGACGCAAGCGAAACAAGATTTGGAGGCAACTATGGCTTTTCGCGATCAGACAATCGATGCATTCATTCAGGAACTCTCTTCCAAAACGCCGATTCCCGGTGGTGGCGGCGCAAGCGCGCTGGTCGGCGCACTGTCGGCCGCGCTCACGCATATGGTCGCCGCGCTCACCGTTGGCAAACCCAAATACGCAGCGGTTGAAGCGGAGATGAATGATCTGCTCCAGCAGACGGAATCGCTCGCCGATCGATTTCTCGCCTTGATGGACGAGGATGCTGCGGCATTTGAGCCGCTGGCGCAAGCCTATCGTCTACCCAAAGAGAACGAAGCGGATCGTGCGGAAAAATCGCTGCGCATGGAGATTGCGCTCAAAAGCGCGGTTCAACCGCCGCTGGAAATCATGGAAACATGCGCAAAAGCGCTCCCGCTGATTGCGCTCTGCGCGGAAAAAGGTAGCGTCGTGGCTGTCAGCGATGCGGGCGTTGCCGCCTCCCTCTGCCGCGCGGCGTTGGAGGGCGCGAGCCTGAATGTGTTCATCAACACGCAAGGCATGCAGGATAAGAGCTATGCCGAATCCCTCAATCGGCGCGCGCGTGAGCTGCTCTCCCGCTATGGCACAGAGGCAGAAAGCATCTATCGCGCTGTTTCCAAGCGACTCGGCGCATAAAAAACAGGTATCCTATTCCCCGCGATCCAACCAATCAACAGACGGAAGGGACACACCTTATGCAAATTTGCATTCTCAACGGAAGCCCCCGCCTCAACGGCAACACCGCGGAACTCGCAAAACCGTTCATCGAGGAGCTGACCTCCGGTGGCGCCAAGCTCAGCAACAACACGCTCGCACAAATGAACATTGCCTCCTGCAAAGGATGCTATCATTGTCAGGATGTATCGGGTGAATACGGCTGTTTTCAAGAAGACGACATGCACACGGTTGCAAAGACCATCATGGAAAGCGACCTAATCGTGCTCATGACGCCGATCTATACGTGGTTTTGCACGACAGAATTGAAAGCAACACTGGATCGTTTCTACGGCCTCGCGAAATACTATCGTTCAGCAAAGGGAAACTTAGTCGAAGGAAAGCGCGTCGCGATTCTTGCCACGCACGGCTATGACGCGGCATATGCGGCAGATCCGTTCGTGATCGGCATCCAGCGCATGTGCGAGCACTATCACATGCGCTATGACGGTATGTATTCCGTGCGGGATGTGGATGATCTTGCTTCGTTTCAAACCAAGCAAGCAATCAACGGCGCAAAGGAATTCGCACGTTATTTGCTCAACAAGAACGCATAATCTACGGCTTGCGCGAACGCGAGAATCAGAAAGTGTAATTCTATGGCTGCACCCAAAAACGACAATGTCAAACAACAGATTCTCGATGCCGCAACCGCGCTGTTTCAAGAGCAGCACGATGTTTCGCTTGCCGAAATTGCAAAACGGGCAAACGTCAGCAAAGGCACGCTGTTCTATCATTATCGCAGCAAGGCGGAGATCTACCTCGATCTTGGCGAGCGCTATTGGAGCAAGCTGTCCGAGGATCTGCTCGTGTGGGTGGACAACCGTGAAAAGGACACCTCGCTGCCCCGCCTTGTGCGCTATACCTTCATTCGCGGCGCGTTTGACGAAAGTGGTCAACTGCGATTGCGGCTGTTTGTGGAGTCCATAGCGGGCGAAGAAGAGAGCCTGATTCGCGAGCGGCTCAACGAACAGTATGCACACTTTAAAAACATCCTCAAGTCCCGCATTCTGGAGCGTGCACCGGGCGCGGACGGAGAGCAGCTTGCTTGGCTGCTGCTCACGCTGGTCGATGGCCTTATGGTGCAGAGCACCATGCAAAACGAAGGCATGGATGTCAACTCCTTCATCGAATGGATGGCGAAGAATTTCCATAAGCTGATTTGATTATTGTCTTAACTCCAACAACGCGTCTTCGGGCGCGTTTTTTATTGCAACAAATGAATTTTAGATGGCAAATATTGACAAACGCGCAATGAAATGATACGCTCGGTTTGGTAAGTCGGTTGTACGACCGACTGTATCAAGACCGCTTTACAATTCCGGTTTGGAGCGAATAATCATGTCATATTGCAAGCGAATCAATCGAGCTCTCTTCGCGCGCTTCGGCGGGCGTGTTTTTGCGCGTGAACACGACCGCGTGCTCTATCTGGAAGGCGAACTCGAACGCTGGGACGACATAGTCGCCGCGGGGTTGCTGGCAGTCAACCGCAAAAAATACGACGGGTTGGTCAACGACATTCGCTTCACCGACGCAGAGATTCCCCCGATGCGAATGCCACAGGTGCATGACAGCAAGCTGGAAGGTGAATCGCCGGATGTCCTCATCATCGGCGGCGGCATCATCGGTTGCGCCATCGCGCGCGAATGCGCCAAATACGACATGCGCATACTGCTCGTCGAAAAAGAGCACGATCTGGCGATGCAGACCACCAGCCGAAACGACGGCATGGTTCATCCGGGTGTCGACCTGAAGCCCGGGCAGATCAAGCGACGCTACAACACGCGCGGCAACCGCATGTATGACGAGATTTGTGCACAGCTCGACGTGCCATTCTCCCGCTCTGGCCAATATGTTTGCTTTCAGGGTAAGCCGATGGCGATTGCCGCGTTCTTTGGCCAGGTCTACTACAAACTCTTTGGCCCAAAGGTAAAATACCTTACCAAACATGAGTTCTTCCGGCGCGAACCGAATATGAACCCGTGTATCTCCGCGGCTCTCTTTTTCCCCGCCGCGGGCGTGGTCTCCCCTTACGGGTTGGCGATTGCCTACGCGGAAAACGCAGTTGACAACGGAGTCACGATTTCGCTGGACACCGCCGTGCTGGATATGATGCTCGATAACGGCAGCATCGTCTCCGTTTTGACCAATCGCGGCACCGTCTACCCCAAGGTCGTCGTCAACGCGGCGGGTGTTTTCTCAGAAGATGTTGCGCGTCTGGCGCAGGATCGCTTCTTCTCCATCCACCCGCGCAAGGGAACCAATACGATTCTCGACCACAAAGCCTCTATGCGGATGAACACGATCGTGTCGTCTTACGGCACGTCCTCCACGAAAAAGCGCCACACCAAGGGCGGTGGACTCGTCAAGACCATTGACAAAAACACGCTGGTCGGCCCAGACGCGGTAGAGACCTATCTCAAGGAAGACTATACGACAAACCCGCAAAACGTTGCGTTCGTGTTCGAAAAGCAGAGCATGACCGATCCTGCGCTGCATATGCGCGATGCGATCACGTATTTTTCCGGCGTGCGTGCAGCGACGTATGAGGAAGATTTTGTCATCCGCAAAGGCAAATGGACGAAAAACATCGTGCATGCGGCGGGTATCCAGTCCCCCGGCATCACGGCGGCTCCCGCCATCGCCGTGGATGTCAGCCGGATGGCGGCAGAAGTGCTCTCCAATACGCGCGAAGTCAAGCAAAACGAAAGCTTTCACCCCGTGCACAAGAGCATTGTCCGCGTAAGCGAACTCAGCTCAGAAGCGCGGGATGCTTTGATCCGCGAAAACCCCGACTATGGCGAGATCGTCTGCCGCTGCGAGCAGATCAGCCGCGGTGAGGTCATCGATGCGCTGCGCCGCAGCGTGCCCTGTGACACGTTGGACGGCGTACGCCGCCGCGTTCGCCCCGGCGGAGGCCGCTGTCAGGGTGGGTTCTGCGGGCCGCTGGTGCTCCAACTCATCGCGCAGCAGACAGATAAGCCTCTTGAGCAGGTCGGCAAAAGCGGACCCGGCGGCGAAGTGCTCTTTGGTTCGATCAAGGAGGTACAGCCGCAATGACGCAGGAATTGATATTTGACGTAGTCGTCATCGGCGCGGGTCCTGCTGGTCTTGCTGCGGCGTTGGCTTCCGATCAGGCAGGAGCCAAAACGCTTCTCATCGAGCGCGAAGCTCGCCTCGGCGGCATTCTCAAACAATGCATCCATGACGGTTTTGGTTTGGTGCGCTACGGTGAAAAGCTCTCCGGCCCGGAGTATGCCGAGCGGTTCATCGAGCAGCTTCCCAAGAGTGGTGTCACGACATGGACGCTCTCGTTTGTCAGCGAGATCCGGCGCGAGCAGAATGAAAGCATTCTTACCGTGATCACGCGCGAAGGAATGCAGCAGGTTCGCACACGCTCCCTCATTCTCGCAACCGGCTGCCGGGAGCGCACCTCCCGCCAGATCGGCGTTCACGGGCGGCATTGCGCGGGCGTGTTTACCGCGGGCACCGCGCAGTATTACACCAACATCCTCGGAAAACTGCCGACCAAGCGTTGCGTCATCCTCGGCAGCGGGGATATCGGCCTCATCATGGCGCGCAGACTCACGCTCGAAGGCGCGGAGGTCGTCGGCGTCTACGAAGCAAAGCCCACGCCAAGCGGACTCACACGAAACGTCAGCCAGTGCCTCTGGGACTTTGAGATTCCGTTGTATACGAGTAAGACCGTTACACGCGTCATCGGCGACGCGCGACTCAGCGCGGTAGAGATCGCGAGTGTCGATGCCTGCATGTGTCCCGTCGCGGGAACAGAAGAGATCATCCCGTGCGATGCGCTGATTCTCTCCGTCGGGCTGATTCCCGAAAACGAATTGGCGGAGTCCATCGGCGTACCGCTCGATTCCAAGACCAAAGGCGCCGTGGTAGACGAGCGAAACGAAACGCTGCTCAAAGGTGTGTTTGCCTGCGGCAATGCGCTGCACGTCAACGACCTTGTGGACTATGTTTCCGAAAGCGGTGAAATCGCGGGCAAGGCTGCGGCAAGCCCGATTAACTGCGCGCGCGGGCTTGTGCCAGTGGAGTGCGACCATTCGCTGCTCTATGTCGTGCCGCAGAGACTTTGCCGCAATACGGAGGAAATAGAGCGTCTCTTCTTCTTCCGCTCCGCTAGGGACATGGACAACGCGACGCTGACCATCACCAAGGGCGGAAATACACTGATCACCAAAAAGTTTGCGCATCTGCGCCCGCCGGAGATGGAACGGCTTGCGCTCACATTCTCATCGGAACAGCTCAACGGCAACGAACCCCTGCGCTTTCATCTGGAGGAAACGACACATGACAAATAAGCAAGACAACCCGACAACTGAAATCGTCTGCATCGTCTGCCCCAATGGCTGCCGCATCCGTTGCGCGCAGACCGGGAGCGGAATCGTTTGCAGCGGGCAAAAATGCAAGCGCGGCGAAACATATGCCGCCGCAGAGCTGACGCACCCGATGCGCTCGCTCACCACCAGCGTTAAAACGACGTTTGCGGACTCCCCCGTGGTCAGCGTTCGCACGGACGGCGAGATCGAGAAAAATAAGCTCATCGACGTCGCAAAGGCGCTGGGCAGCGTCATGGTGAATCGGCGCGTCAAAATCGGCGACATCATCGCGGAAAACGTCTGCGGCACAGGCGTCAACATCATCTGCACGAGCGACCGACTCGTACATCATTATTGACTCTATTGCCTCTATTCACTTAGCTGGTTTAGTTAACTTTTTTGCTGTATTGCTTTTTTATGATCGAAAGGAGCGAATTACCATGTCTCATCCATATAAAGGCTTTGAACCCGGCTGGGTAAGCGGCGAGTTCCCCAAAGATAGCTACCGTTCTATTTTCAAATGGGGTGCGCCGCAGGAGATCAAAGTGCCGAGAGAATCCCTCTTTCGGCTTATGAAGGAGAAGTTTCATCTGACGGACGAGGATTTTCGCGTCTATCAGGAGGATATCGGATTCGACAAGGTCGCCTTCCAGCTTCCGATTCACCTGAGTGATCGGGATTTGAAAGCGTTTATGGAGATCGTCGGCAATGATTTCGTCCGCACAGACGACTACGCGCGCCTCTCGGTCGCCTACGGCAAGACGATGTATGACGTGCTGCGCCTGCGCAACAAGATCGTGGAAAACGTACCGGATGCGGTGCTGTATCCCGACACGAAAGAGCAGATTGAAAAGGTCGTCGCCTATTGCGCCCAGCACAAAATCCCCGTCTATGTATACGGCGGCGGTTCTTCCGTTACGCGTGGGGTTGAATGCGTCAAGGGCGGCATCTCGCTGGATCTCAGGCTGCGCTTCAACAAGGTCATCACGTTCAACGAGATCGACCAGACGATCACGGTTGAAGCGGGCATGAGCGGGCCGAAACTTGAGGAGACACTCAACAACGCAAAAGCGCTCTTTGGGGCAAAGCGCGCCTACACTTGCGGGCATTTTCCGCAGAGCTTTGAGTACAGCTCCGTCGGCGGCTGGGTGGTCACCCGCGGCGCAGGACAGAACTCGACCTATTACGGCTGCATTTCCGATATGGTCATGGCGCAGGAATATGCAACGCCCATCGGAAATATCAAGACCGACAGCTACCCGCGCAAAGCCACGGGCAGCGACTTAGGTCAGATCCTCATGGGCGGTGAGGGAACGTATGGCGTGCTGACGCATGTCACGCTCAAGGTGTTTCGGCATATGCCGGAGACGATCCGCCGCTACTCCTATATGTTCAAAGACTGGGAGACGGCGCAGGCCGCCGCGCGCGAAATCATGCAAAGCGAGGCTGGTTTGCCTTCCGTTTTCCGCCTCTCCGATCCTGAGGAGACCAGCGTGATGCTGCATCTCTATGGCGTGATGGATTCGCCGCTCAAGCACCTCTTTAAGCTACGCGATTTCAAAGAGAACGAGATGTGCCTCTTCTTAGGCTTCACCAACGGCGAAACCGGCTTCTCGCGCAACGCCGCAAGGAATGTGCGCCGCGTGGCGCGCAGATTCGGCGGCATGAGCCTGACGGGTTACGTCACGCGCAGCTGGGAGAAAGGCCGCTTCAACGATCCCTACATGCGCGACACCATGCAGGATTTCGGCATCGTCACCGATACCATGGAGTGCTCCGTCAACTGGAGCAACATGGCGCAGGTGCACAGAGATGTGCGCGCCTATTGCAAGTCCCGCCCAGATACGATCTGCATGACGCATATGTCCCACGTCTACCCACAGGGCGCAAACCTCTACTTCATCTTCATCATCAAGGAAAGCGATCCGGAGGCGTTCAAGCGGTATCACGCTGGAATCCTTTCGGCGATTCAGCAGTCGGGCGCCGCCATGAGCCATCATCACGGCATCGGAAAAATGTTTGCGCCGTGGCTGGAAGGCTCGCTGGGCAAGAACGAATATGACGTGCTGCGCACGCTGAAAAACCACTTTGATCCGAACAACATCATGAACCCCGGCGGAACGCTCGGCTTTGATCTCGAAGAAGACGAGAAGTACTTCCCCGTCCGCTGAACCTATGCCCCGCCTTGCGCGGGGCTTTGCTTTTTTGTGTTGCATTGCGGATCATCGATTTTTATGTTACTCTCAAGATAGCCAAACAAAACCGAACAATTTGCAGATCAAAGGAGATCGGCCATGCCGTATTTCATCACAGGCGACTGCAACGGCTGTACAGCCTGCGCAAAGCAGTGCCCCGTGCTTGCCATCGAAGGTGTCGCAAAAGAACGCCATACGGTCAATATCCGGCGCTGTGTTTCCTGCGGCGTTTGCGGGCGCATCTGCCCAAAAAGTGCGGTTCTGGACGGACACGGTAATCTTTGCAAGAGTGTGCCGCGCTCGCAATGGCAAAAACCAATTGTGGACACGAAGACCTGCAGCGCATGCGGCATCTGCGTAACCTGGTGCCGCGCGGAGGCGCTTCGCATCTCGTTGCCCGCGTTTCATGGCGATATCCATGTGTTTGCCGAACTCTATCAGCCAAACAAATGCGTCTCCTGCGGGCTATGCGAAGAGAACTGCCCCGTTGGCGCAATCCATATGGCGGAGGTGCGCGCATGAGAACGCCTGTTTACGCCATCATCGACCTTGCCACCCGCACGAGCGCGCGCTATGAAATCGACGAGTCGATGTATCGCAAGTACATCGGCGGTAAGATGCTTGGCGCAAGGCTCCTTTACGACCTCACCCCTGCCGGTGTCGATCCGCTTGGGCCGGACTCTGTCGTGATCATCAACACCAGCCCCGCAAACGGGACTGGCGCGCCCTGCTCCAGCCGTTTTAACATGACGTTTAAAAACGTACTCACGGGCGGCATCGCCAGCAGCAATTGCGGCGGTCAGTTCGGCGTGCTGCTAAAGCGCGCGGGCTACGACGGCATCATCCTGCGCGGGCAGAGCGAAGTGCCCTGCGTGGTCTCAATCATCGACAAGCAGATCACGATCACCGACGCCGGCAATCTCTGGGGCAAGGATACAGAAGAGACACAGCACGCGTTTCCGAAGATTTACGGCAAGCTCGTCATCGGTCCCGCGGGCGAGCACATGGTGCGCTATGCTGCCGCCGTCTCCGGCGAGCGCGTGGCGGGACGGTGCGGCGCAGGCGCGGTGCTGGGCGCCAAGAAGATCAAAGCCATCGTCGCCTACGGCACGCAGCGGCCGGAGATTGCCCATAGAGAAAAATCCGCGAAATACACAAGAAAATGGGTTGCGTTTTTGCGCAATCACCCGATGACCGGCGAAGCCCTGCCCAACTACGGCAGCGCGGGGCTTGTCAGCAAGGCGAACGCCACCAACGCGCTGCCCACGCACAACTTCAAATACGGTCACTTCAAGGATGCACAAGCGGTCAGCGGCGAGACGCTGGCGGACAAACACCTTGTGCGCAACAGCTCCTGCATCTCCTGCCCCATCCGCTGTGAACGACGCGTGCAGATCGATGGCAAGGAGGTCAAAGGCCCGGAATACGAAACCTGCGGCTTCTTTGGCCCGAATATCGACAGTACCAGCATGGAGAATATGCTGCGCCTCAACTATCAGTGCGATCTGTTGGGCATGGACACGATTTCGCTTGCTTCGACACTCGCGTTTGCCATGGAACTCAAGGAGAACGGTGTAGCGGACTTTGACGTGTCGTTTGGAGATTCGGACAATCTATCGCAGATCGTAGATAAGATTGCCGTGCGTGAGGGAAAATATGGCGACCTTGCCAACGGCTCCAAATGGCTCAGCGAGAAATATGGCGGCAAGGACTACGCCATGCACAGCAAAGGGCTCGAGATGGCGAGTTATGAGCCGCGCCGTTCCGTCGGCATGGGGCTTGGCTATGCCACCAGCAATCGCGGCGGCTGCCACCTCAACGGCGGCTATCTTGCGCTGTTGGAGTCTGTCGGTGTGTTGTCGATGGATGCGCTCTCTATCGCGGCCAAGCCCGCGTTTACCGCGTTTTTCCAAAATGCGCTTGAGGCGATCTCCGCCGCGGGCTTCTGCCTCTTCTCCGCGCAGTCGTTCGTTCCGGCGATCCTGTTCAAGCTCGGCCCCCATCACGCCGTGACGCGCACGGTCGGCAAAATCGCCACACATCTTGGCTTTGGTGTGCGCGCGCTTCTTGGGATGCTGCCGATCTTGCGCTTTAACTCCGTCTACCTCTTCCCGCATGCGGAATCATTGCGGCTCATCACGGGGCTTCCGTTCTACACGGGTTCGTTCGTTCGTCTCGGCGAGCGAGGCTATAATATGGAGCGGCTCTACAACTATCGTGAAGGGTTGACGAAGAAGGACGATTCCCTGCCGGATCGCCTGACCAAAACGCCGCAAGACCCCAGCAACCCCAAGACCGTCGTCAACTTGGACAAGATGCTGCCCGTCTACTACCGCATCCGCGGTTGGGACAAATCCGGCGCGCCCCGTAAGCGCACGCTCAGAAAGCTGGGCATAAAAGCATGAAGACCATTCGCTATTATGCGCCGCTGCGCGCGATAGTGGAAAAAGAGAGTGAAGAGACGGATCTCTGCTCCGTCAAAGACGTGCTGCATTACATCGAAACGGCGTACGGAAAAGAAGCATTTCTCTGCGCAAAAAGCGCGCTGATCGTCGTCAACGACGTCAGCATCGGTCTGTTTCAGGGCGCAAAAACGCCGCTGAACGACGGGGACGTCATCGGTTTTCTCCCCGTGTGCGGCGGCGGTTGAACGAATTATCTTGCTATTAGGCGACCCTTCGCGGGGTCGTTTTTTTATGGTTCAAGCGTTGCTTCCGGCGATTCAGATGGCTCCGGCGTTGGCGTTGGCGTAAAGAGTACCCACTCCTGCGTATCGCATTGCCCCATATCGCTCTCCCCGCGAGAAAGCACACGCCCGTCTGCTCTCACGCCGACGATATGCGTCGCACTGGCGGAAATGGCTATGATATTTTGCCAATCCGATACATCCGGCAGATGCGCAAACGAAAACGCGCGGGTGAACACACGCCCGGCATCGTTGAGCGCGAACACGCCGTTTGATGTGCAGTTGATCGCGAGGATGTTGGATAGTCCGGAGACATCCAGCCCGTTTGCGACGACGGTTCCATCCGCTTTCAGCCCCGCACTGTTGGCGGTTGCGGCGCTCATCGCGACAAGATCGTAATAATCGCTCGTGATGAGCTCTTGGTTGCTTGTGAGCGGCTGTCCGTTTTGCATCACACCGCAGAGCGCATAGTCGCCAATGCTCAGCGAGGCGATATCCCGCCACTGAAGCGTGTTCCAGCTCTGGTAACCCGTCGAGAGTAGTTTACCGTCGTTTGTGATGGCAAGGGTGTTATACGCGCCCGCAAAGATCGCGGATACGTTTGTCCATTTGCTGACATCGCATTGGCCGTATGTGTTCATTCCGGTGGCTACCACCGTACCGTCCGCGCGCAACCCAACCGTATGATATGCGCCCGCTGCAACGGCAAGGATGTCCGTCCACTCCGCTGTGTTGCACTGCCCCGAGAGGTTGGAGCCGGTGACAAGCGCCCCTCCTGCTTCCGTTCGGGCGACGGTGTGTTTGTACCCTGTTGCGATGATGCCGCTTGGCAGCGCGTCCCGCGCAGATTTCAACCGCGCGCGCTCGAATAGCTGCTCTTCACTCAGCCCAACCAAAAGGGAGACGAGATCCCCCGCCATTTCGTTTTCCGAGAGCGCACCCGCCGCCTGCTTTGCATACGCCTCAGCATCTTCATAGCTGCCAAGCGCGTAGAAAAGCCGCATCGCCTCTTCAAAATCGCCGTTATCGAACCGCTCTACCGCAAGAGCATAGCTGCATGCCTCGCTCTTTTGCGCCGCGTCAAGATAGTCCCCCAGTGCGCGATAGGTTTCAGCCGCCTCACGATAGTCCCCGTCCGCCTCATAGATTTGGGCGAGCGCATAGCCGGACTTTTGCAGCGCGTCAACCGCACCGGGATAATCTCCCGCTGCCTGATACAGCGGCAGCGAATCCGCCACTCTGCCGCTCTTGCCATACGACTCGGCAACGAAGAAACAGAGCTGTTTCTGGAGTTCTTTTTGCGCTGCGTTATCCTCCACCGAGAGGATGACACGCTCTGCCTCGGAGAAACGCGTCTGTGAAATGAGGAGCTGCGCGTAAGTTTGCTTGATCGCACCCGCATTGCGATATGCTAAAAACCCAAGAAACACAAGCACGACAAGCGCAATCCCGGAGAACACCAGCGCGCGGCGAACAAACCGGCGATCTCCCGCATTGACGACGGAGCCCATCGGCTCGCCCTGCGTGCGCCAGATGCGCGTGATGTTTTCACGCGGTTCTGTTTGGCGAATGATTTCGTGTTTGCCGCTGTTTTGTTCGCTCATACTCCCGTTTCTCATGCAGTTTTGCGTTGTGTCGTTGGTGTTCTTTCTGGTTTCAAGAATTTAACTGATATTCTCAGGCATCAGCCTAGTGAGATACAGAGACCCAATTCCGTTTGTCTCGGAAAGAACGATATAGATATCGTCGATGCCAAGCCTGCGCACATAGTCCTTCACTCCGCCCCGCGCAACCGCACGCGAATAGTATTCATCGCGAAAATCGACCATGTAGACATCGTCATAATACGGCAGAAAGAACGGAGCAATGCTGTTGCCAAACGAATCACACACCATCAGCATCTTGCGCCCCGTGTGATACCCGCCCTCCAGCACGCGATATGGCCCCGACGTTCCGCCCAAAAAGACAAGGTAGTTTGTCTGCGTTTCGTCGATCACGGGCAGCTCGTTTTTCTTATAGGTGTTTGAGACGCGAAACGACTGCGCCGGAAGCAGCGGATAGAACACCTCGATCTCGTCGGCAAGCTCCTTGAGCTTTGCGTTTCGTTCGTGCAGATAGATGGAGCCAAGATAGCCCTCAATCGTCTTTTCTTTGTAGTTCGCCAGAGGAACGGTCTGATAACCCTGACTATTGAGCATCGCATCCGCCGCCAGATACGCGCCGCGCGCGGTCCAGTGGTGATCCGTTCGATAATAGACATACTCTCCGTTCAGGATTGCACTTCGCAGGATGTCATACGCGTTGTGCACCGTGACGTTGCGCGAAACCAGAGATTGCAGCGCGGTCTCTGCTTCGCTCGTCCAGCCGCTCTCCGTGTCCAAATGCAGCGCGAGTTTGTTTACGGTCTGCGCGCGCGGCGCGAGAAGCGCGTGAACCTGTCCCCCGACAGGCAGAACCGCAGCATAGGCGTTGAACACATCGGCTGCCCGTTGCAGATCTGCCGTTTCATAGGTAAAGAGCGCGGTTTGCGTGCCGTCTTTGTGGCTCAGCCAAACGTTTGCAGCGTCTCCCGCCAACGGTGTCGTTCCAGATGCTGGTTGCGTGGATTCTTCCGTTGTTACCTGTGGCTGCTCCTCGACTGTTTCAGAAGTAGCGGACTGCGTTTCCTCCTGCAGATCGGAAACATCCGCCGGAACGAACACTTCTTCCGATTCCGCGTCCAGCAGTTCATCCACCGTCAGCGCGGAGAACAGGTGCTTGAGCGCATTTGAACCGTCGACCAACTCAGAACGTAGGAAAAATTGATCGGTCAGAAAGCTTTCAAACTGTTCACTGATTTCGCCCTTCTGCAAGGCGTCTATTGAGAACGTCGGCATACCGGAAAGCGTTCTGTTCTCCTGCTCGGAAATCACCGGCGCGCGGTTGGCAAAAAGCAGCATACACACACCGATGACACCGCAGACGATGATCCACCAAAACGTGATCAGGAACGTGAGTTTTCGACGCATGCTGTTGCTCCTTTCTTGTAAAATTAATTATTATTTACGCGCGACGCCGTGCTAAAACCGGAAGTATAAAAACGGATTATAGCTGTCCGAAACGAGGTTGATGATGCTCAGCGCAACACCGAGTGTCAAGAGCACCACAGAGAATAGATGCGCCGTGCGTTGCAGGCCAAGGCGCGGCCGCACGAATCGCTCCAGAGTGGGCAATATAGGCAGGCACAGCACGCACGCAATCACCGGAAACACCGTGTAGGAGCGCAGCACATGCAGCGTCTGCGCATCGATCCAGCCGACGAACGCGGGCACTCCGCCGCTAAGCGAAAGACCCAGCATGGCGAGCAGCTGCCGTGCGCAGGCGGTCAAATCGGTCTGATAAAACAACGCCCAGCCAAACAATACCGCGAGTAACGTTAATATTATCCCGACAGGACGCGGCGTGCGCTTAACCGCATATTTGAACACACCGTGCTCCAGCGCGATCAACACGCCGTAATACAGCCCCCAGAGCACAAAATTCCAGCTCGCCCCGTGCCAAAGTCCGGTGAGCGACCAAACGAGCAGCAGATTCAGCGTCGTGCGGTGTTTACCCTTTCGGCTGCCGCCCAGCGGAAAGTAGACATACTCGCGAAAGAACTGCCCCAGCGAGATATGCCATCTGCGCCAGAATTCGGAGACCGAGCGCGCGATATAGGGATAGCGGAAGTTTTCCTGATAGCGAAATCCGAGCACACGCCCAAGACCGATTGCCATATCGGAATAGGCGGAAAAATCAAAATAGATCTGGAGTGCGAAGATCAGGCTTGTGAGCCATCCGGCAGAGAGCGAAGCCCCCGCGTCCGGCAAGGACGAGAGCATTTCGCCAAGTATATTTGCCACGAGCACCTTTTTGCAAAGCCCGATGGCAAAGCGGCGCATGCCGCCGGAGAAATCATCCAGCGTGGTGTGCCGCTCATTGAGCTCAAATTCAATGTCCGCATACTGCACGATTGGTCCTGCGATGAGCTGTGGAAAGCAAGACACATACAGCAAGAGCAGCGCGTAGTTTTTTTGCACGCGGACATTGCCGCGGTATGCGTCCACCGCGTAGGAGATCGCCTGAAACGTAAAGAACGAAATGCCGATGGGCAGGCGCGGGGTCTGCATGACGCTTTCCAAACCAAAGATACCCAGCACCTGATTTGCAAAGAACGCCGCGTATTTAAAATAGACCAGTGCCGAGAGAGACACGACCAGCGTCAGGATAAACAGCGCGCGCTTGAGGACACTGTTTTTTGCCGCGCTGAAAGCGAGCGTTCCGGCATAAACAGTTAGCGAGACAAACGCCATGACGAGCACGAAAACCGGCTCTCCCCAAGCGTAAAACACCAACGAACCGACTAGAAGAACTGCATTTCTGAGGCGAATGCTACGGCAGGCAAAATAGACCGCAAGCATCGCGGGCAGAAACAACAGCAGAAATGTCAGGCTCGAAAATACCATGAAGGTATTATATCACAGATTTTTTTCGTTCGTTATCAGAAAGTCTCCATCTCTGCATCGCGAAATCGCCATCATAGCCGCCTGCAACAGATCGATTCCTTCTGTTTTTCTACACGCGGATTAATGGTATAATAGCTTTGAAAAACGTCGAGGAGCGAAGCCATGAAACAGGAAGTCAACCCGAAAAAACGAAGAATCGTTTGGATCATCTGCGGCGCCGTGCTGGTCGTCATCGGCGCAATCGTTGCCTTCCTGTTCTTACGCGCGCCAAAGGAGAATCCCGTGCCGCATATGACATTTGAGCAGTGCCTTGCCTACACGACAAAGGACACGCCGGATGCGAAGATCGGTGTCATCGTGCTGAAAAACGGCGCGGTAAATATTTCGTTTTACGGCAACAATGCCGGGCGAATCCCCTATGACGGGTATGAATTTGAGATCGGCTCTCTGACAAAGACCATCACCGCCGCGCTCATCATGCGCGCCGAAGCGGAGGGTACGCTGAACCTTTCCGATCGCATCAGCCGTTTTCTAACCTTGCCGGATCGTGCCTATGATCCGACCATTGCGCGCCTGCTCACCCATCAATCTGGCTATAAAGGCTACTATTTTGAGCGCCCGATGATTCACAATTTCTTTTCCGGCGATAACACCTTTTACAACGTTTCCAGAAGCATGATGCGCCGCCGCATCGGGAAGATACGCCTACAGGATCACGACTATCCATATTCGTATTCTAACTTCGGCGTTTCGGTGCTAGGCCTTGTGCTTGAAGAAATCTACCAAACGAGCTATACCGATTTGGTGAACGCATTTGTGCAACAGGAGCTTGGCATGCAGCACACGCGCATTTCGGACGGCACAGGCAATCTCTCCGGCTACTGGAACTGGGCGGAGGACGACGCCTACCTGCCCGCGGGCGCGCTGATCTCCACCGCGGACGATATGGCGATCTATGCGCGCGACATGCTGGACGGCTCGCCGGACTATTTGGCGCGGGCGCAGCAGCCTCTTGCGAAGATAGATGCCACCACGGAACAGCTCAGCAGTCTCGGCATCCGCATGGATTCCATCGGTGCAACATGGATCATCGACGACGTGAACGGCATCGTCTGGCACAACGGCGGCACAAGCAACTATTCCTCCTACCTGGGGTTTGATCCCGCGCACAAGATCGCCGTCGTGATTCTCACAAACCTTTCGCCGGACTATCGCATCCCCGCTACGGTGCTTGGCGCAAAGCTGCTGCTAGAGCTCCAAAACCAAGTTGGATAGAGCGAAGAACAAATGAAACTACTCAATCAAATGAAAAGCAATATTCCCAACGCGCTGACCGTGCTGCGGATTACGCTTGCGATTACGCTTTTGTTTCTTCCGCTGCTGTCGGGGTGGTTTCTACTTGTCTATTTGTTGGCTGGCCTCAGCGACGTATTGGACGGGTTTCTCGCGCGGCGCTGGGGAACGACTAGCCGCTTTGGCGCAAAGCTTGACAGCGCGGCAGATTTTCTGCTTTGCGGCGTACTACTCTTTCTCTTTCTGCCGGCGTTTCACTGGCCGCTTTGGGCGCTGTTGTGGGTTGGCGCAATCGCACTAATGCGCTTGATCACACTGGCAACATGCTATTTCAGATTTCATCAACTCGCGTTTTTACACACCTACGCAAACAAAGCAACAGGTTTCCTGTTGCTTTGTTTTCCATTCCTGCTTCGGTTTCTGGGGCTTGAACCAACCGCAATTTTGCTTTGCGCGGTGGCAAGTATGTCCGCCGCGGAGGAGCTGCTTATCCTGCTCACATCCTCCACGCTCCGGCTCAACCAACCGACGATCTTCTCCAAATAGCCGCTTTACTCCTGCGCTGCACCGTCAATCGCTTGCGTCAAGGCGTTCTCAACCGCCTTGAGAAACGCGTTTCGGTCGAGCGACGCGCCGGACACAACGTCAACCGCCGGGCTTTGTGCGGCAATTACATCGCTCTTCAGCGTTTCGCTGATTTCCGCGCGCTGCGTTTTGACTACGTCGATGTTCGTGATCGTGTGGTTTTCAACCGTGACCTCGACGATGTTCGTAAACCGATATGCCTCATAGGTTCCGGCAAACGTTCCGTCCGGAACCCGGTCAAGGTCAACATCAGAAATCGTTAGATTTGCGGTTTGCCCTCTGCCAAGAAATGCCATTGCGGCAATTACTGCGAGAAACACACAAAACGCGATACCAAACCACTTGAAAAATCGTTTCATCGTCTTTACCCTTTCAGCGCTTTCACGCATTGTGCTGCAATCTTATCGATCTGTGCTTCCCGCTGATCGCCCGACCAGTTGACAACGCCCATAGCAGTTGCCGCTACGCCTTTTTCCTGAAGTTGCGCAAGCAGCTGCTTCATCGCGCGGTTTCCGCCCATCCACGCCTTCTTGAAATGCTGGGTGACAAAACAAATCGTTGGTACCTTCTTGAGTGCACCAATCTGCTTGAGATACATCGACATCGCAGGGTCCAGCGAGAACGCCTGAACCGGCGCGCCGAAGATCAGCGCGTCATAACCGTTTGGATCGGGCAGGGCGGTGAGCCTGACTGGAGTGTTGGATTGCGCGTTTTCCGGCTCCGCGCTGAAACGCCGGACATCAGCTTGCAGCCCTGCCTCAACCAGCGATGCGCAAATGCGCTCTGCCACCTGCAATGTGTTTCCCGTTTTTGAATAGACGATGATTCCGATTTTCATGTTATTCCCCTTTGTTGAAATAAAAGTTCGACTATGCTGTCCATATCCTGAAAAAGCGCTTCTTTTGTTAATCCGTTACTGGAAAAATACAGCGCTAACAGACCTTGAATCGTATAAATGATCGTCTTTGCGGCTGTAGAAACATCTTCCCTCCGCAATTGCCCGCTTGCTACAAAAGCTTCATATGCTATTTGCCAGCTGTCCTGAAAACGCAAGTTGTAGTTTGGGTTTGTTTCGTTTGTGATGCGATAGGTGTAAAAGAAATCGTAGATGTGCGGGTTATCCAGATAGAACTGCACGTACAGTCGATTCATGCGCTGAATATCAGCAACATCGCGAAACGAAGGCATCTCTGCCGATGTCATTTGAGACGCAACGTCCTCCACCATGCGCTCTTTGACCGCAAGCAGCAGCGCGTTGAGATCCGCGAAATAGTGATAGATGGTTGCGTAAGAATAACCCGTCGCCTGCGCAATTTTCCGCGCGGAAACGGCGGTCACGCCTTCGCGCAGGATGATCTCCTTCGCGGCTTGCACGAATCCGTCTTTGACCTGTTCGTTTTTGCGCTTGGCCTGTTCTTCTGCCGACATCTTGTTTCCGTCCGTTCTAACATCGTTCTAACGATCTAACAGTGTTAGAATACAGTATCTTATTCCCTATGTCAATCCAATCCGCGTAAAATATTAAAAACCCGAAAGCGTGTTGCCTTCGGGTTTTGTGTGTTGCCTGTTTTGTTGTTCGTCGGCTTGCTCGGATTAAAAACTGTCGAATCCTAAAGTCAAAGTTCGTCAGTTCAGGTCGATCATCTTGGCGGTGATGCCGTCGAGTGCGTTGAGCTCTTTTACCAGCTGCTCGATCTCCTCTTTTTCGCCGTAAGGCTGGAGGATGATTAAGCCGTCGGTCGCGCAGAGGTCTTCGCTGACTTCGTGCAGGCCAAGGCGCGCTTTGATCTTGCAGCCGTTCTTGGTGAGCACCTGCTGAAACGCAGATGCGTTGCCAACCCTGTTGTCCATACGGACACCGATGACGTAGTAGTAAGACATTGCTTCAACCTCCTGCTTTTTTGATGTGTTCATTCCCACTCTATCGTTCCCGGCGGTTTGCTGGTGATGTCGTAGACCACACGGTTCACGTGCGGCACCTCGCCGATAATTCGCTCGCTGATGCGCCTGAGCACCGGATACGGAATCTCCGCCCACTCGACGGTCATCGCGTCGGTCGAAGTCACCGCGCGCACACCGATGATATAGTCATACGTGCGCTGGTCGCCCATGACGCCGACGGTGCGCATGCCGGTAAACACCGTAAAATATTGCCAAATGGCTTTCTCAAGCCCCGCGGTCTTGACTTCCTCGCGAAAGATCGCGTCGCTGCGGCGCAGGATGGCGAGTTTATCTTCCGTAACATCGCCCAGCACGCGAATCGCGAGACCCGGACCCGGGAACGGTTGGCGCCAGACCAGCTCATGCGGAATGCCGAGCGATTCGCCTAGCGTGCGCACTTCGTCTTTAAACAGCATCCTCAGCGGCTCGACCAACCCGATAAAGCCAATGTCCTTGGGCAGCCCGCCGACGTTGTGGTGGCTCTTGATCGTGCTTGCACTGCTCGTTCCGCTCTCAATCACGTCCGGATAGATCGTGCCCTGCAGCAGGAACTCCGCGCCGCCGAGTTTTTTCGATTCTTCCTCAAACACGCGGATGAACTCTTCGCCGATGATCTTGCGCTTTCTCTCCGGCTCTGTCACGCCCGCAAGCCTGCTCATGAACCGTTCCCGCGCATCCACCTTGATGATGTTGAGCGAGAGCGTGTCGTGATACACCTGCATGACCTGCTCTGCCTCATTCTCACGCAGCAGACCGTGGTCAACGAAGATACAGGTCATCTGCGTCCCTACCGCCTTATGCACCAGCACGCTTGCGACGGACGAATCCACCCCGCCGGATAGCGCGCTGATCACGCGCTTGTCTCCAACCTGCGCACGGATACTTGCGATCAGCTCGTCCTTGAGGTTTGCCGCGCTGTAGTCGCACTTGAGGTTGCAAACGTTCCTGAGGAAATTCTCAAAGAGCTTCTGTCCGTTTTGTGTGTGCGTCACTTCTGCGTGAAACTGAATGCCGTATACCTTTCGCGTCTCGTCCGCAAACGCAGCAACCGGGCAGGCGTCAGTGGACGCAATCGCCGAAAAACCCTCCGGCGCGCGCGTGACGGAGTCGTTATGGTTCATCCAGACGACTTCGCCCATCCCGGCAAACAAGGGATGGCTTGAAAAGTGTATCTTCGTATGCCCGTATTCGCGGATCGGTGCGGAAGCAATCGCGCCGCCAAACACCTTTGCGATATACTGCATGCCATAGCAAATGCCAAGCACCGGAACGCCGAGCGCAAACACGGCGTTGTCGCAGGCCTTTGCGCCCTCTTCATAAGCGCTGTCCGGCCCGCCGGTCATGATGATCGCGCTTAAGGACTCGCCCTTGATGCGCTCGATGGATGCATCGTGTGGAATCAGCTCGCTATAGACGCCCGCCTCGCGAACGCGGCGCGCGATGAGTTGGTTATATTGTCCGCCAAAGTCGAGGACAACGACACGTTCCCGCATGGCCTACTCCTCGCGGAAGACGACACCGTGCTCGTCTGCCCGCTCGATGATGGCGAGGGATTCCAAATGCACGCCCGCGTCGCGCAGACGCTGTCCGCCGGCCTGAAAGCCTTTTTCGATGGCGACGCCGATGCCCAGGAGCTCTGCGCCCGCCGCTTCAACGATCTCGACCAGCCCGCGGAGCGCCTCTCCGTTGGCAAGAAAATCATCGACGATGAACACCTTGTCGCTGGCGCTGAGCCACTGGCTTGCGACGATGAGCGTCACCTGCTTTTTGTAGGTATAGGAGTAGATATCGCTCTTATACAAACCGCCCTCGATGTTGTCCGACTTCGCTTTTTTCGCAAACACGAGCGGAACACCAAACTCCTCCGCGCAGAGTGTCGCCAGCGCGATGCCGGAGGCCTCCACCGTCAACACGGCCGTCAACCCCTTTAAATCAAAAAGCCTTTTGAATTCCTTCGCCATGTCGCGCATCAGCGCCGTATCCACGCGGTGGTTCAAAAAGCCATCTACCTTTATGATGTTACCCGGAAGCACGCGCCCCTCGGCGCGAATTCGATCCTGCAACTGCTTCATTCTGCACCAACTCCCATCCATTCCAAATATTGCGTTCATTATCGCGCAAAACACGACCGGAATCAAGTTTTTACGCAAATTTTATCAAAACCGAATGAAAACGTTCGTCTTTCCACACGGCAAGCATGTGATCCTTCTGTTTTGGCTTGTTTAACAAGAAACGCCGCAGGGAATTTCCTTGCGGCGTAAGAAACACGATTCTGTTTAGTTGAGCGAATCCTTGAGCGCTTTGCCGGCCTTAAAGGTGGGCAGTTTGGACGCCGGGATGTCGATCTCTTTGCGGGTCTGCGGGTTGTGGCCTTTGCGGGCGGGGCGAACCTTCGCCTCAAAGGTGCCAAAGCCAACGATGGAAACCTTATCGCCAGCCTTCAGGGACTCTTCGACGGAGCTCAGAAACGCGACAACCGCTTTTTCTGCGTCTTTCTTCGAGAGTTCGCTCTTCTCCGCGACGGCCGCGATCAAATCGGTTTTATTCATAGTAAAATAACCTCCATGATTTTTTGGTTGCTGGAACATTGTATCAATCTTAGCGGCGAATGGCAAGCCTTAAATTGTGAATTTATTCCGTAATTCGGCACTTTTTGGCTTCATCCCATAATTTGTCCTGCTCGGAAAAGCTCAGATCCTTGAGTTCATTCCCGCGGGATTTTGCGATTTTCTCCATTGTTTCAAAGCGGCTGATGAACTTATCCGTCGCCTGCATGAGCAAAAATTCCGGTTCAAGTTTGAGCAAACGCGCGACGTTGACCACCGCAAAGAGCAAATCTCCCATCTCTTCTTCGATGTTGCTCCCCAGCTCCATCGCGCTTTGGAGTTCATTGGTTTCTTCTGCGATTTTGTAAAATGCCTGCTGCGCATTTTCCCAGTCAAAACCGACATCCGCTGCCTTCTTTTGCACTTTCCTGCTGCGTAACAGGGCGGGAAAGCTCTTTGGTACGCTCTTGAGTACTTCCGTCTGCGATGTTTGCCCGCGTTGGGACATTTTGAGCGCGTCCCAGTTCTTCAGCACCTCGTCAGAACCACTCACGCGGATGCTACCGAACACGTGCGGATGGCGATAGATGAGTTTCTCAACAAGTTCCGTGCAAGCATCCCGCGCAGTAAAGGCGCTCTGTTCCTCGGCAATCACTGCATGCAGCGCAAACTGCAACAGCACATCCCCCATCTCTTCGCAGATATGCGCATCGTCGTCCTCGTCGATGGCGTCGATGAGCTCGTAGCTCTCCTCCACCAGCGCGTTTTTGAGCGATGCGTGCGTCTGCTCCCGATCCCACGGGCAGCCTTTTGGCGCGCGCAGACGGCGCACGATGCGCATTACGTCGTCAAACCCGTGCCGCGTTCGCGCTTCAAACTCCGTCCTAGTGGCATATAGAATCGTGGTCGCGTCATAAGCCTTCTGGCGATCCAAATCGCAGAGCATGATCTCTCGTACGACATATGCGCCACTATCATCGATTGAAGCTAACAAAACAGAGGATTCGTCCGGATAAAACTCGCTCAAAAACAGTTTTGTCTCGCTTGCCGCGATGCTCGAATCGATCTCCTCTACAACATAATTCTGTTCGGGATCCAATTGTTCCGGCAGATCATGCGCAGAGATTGCAATCGCGGGTTCACGCTCCGCAAATGCGGCTTCTCCCGCTGTGAGGTGCGGTAAGACTTGAACGTGTACGCCGCGTTCTTGCGCTGCTTTCCGAATTGCCGGAAGCTGGCTGTTTTGGATGTTTCCCGTGGCGACATAGACGCAGTCCCCCGCGTCGCAAAGACGCGCGGCAATTGCGCTGTTGAGTGCATCAAAATCAGGCGACGATTCAAACAGATCGTCCATCGATGCCGCAGTGAGGATCAACGAAACCAAGACGGCAGCGGAGGGATGTTTTAGCGTTTGAATCATCACGGGTAGACCACTTGTCAGAATTTTCTGCTGCGCAAGCGTCAGCGCCGCAGGCGCGGGAAGGATTACGATTGTAATTGTTTTCATGCAACGTCCTTCCCCGTTATTATTTGTGTCTAAACTGGAGCCTGGCTAAGATCGATCCGCCGGGGATAAACGCAAGGTCTTCCTCCGAGAACATCCGCATCCAGAGCACACCAACGAGATACAGCCCCACACCGACCAGAATTGCACCGGCGGTGGCCACGGTGTTGGAGGGAATTCTTGAATGAATCAAGCCATAGCTGAAGTAGGCAGCCCCGCCCATGATAAGCGCGGCGATCAGCGGCTTGATGAACGTATCCTGCACGTTGAGTTTGAGCTTGGTAAAGCGAATCAAATAGATCGCGTCGAGGATTCCTGCGACGGTATAGCACGCGGTCGTTGAGATCGCCGCGCCCTGAATCTCGATAGCGGGGTTTCGCATCAGCGTGAGCATCAGCACAACTTTGACCACACCACCAATGAAGAGATTGATCACGGGGATGTGCTGCTTGCCTGCGCCCTGTAGAATGCCGGTGAGCGTCTGCACCAAAGACAGGAAGATCACGCCGACGGCGGAGGTGCGCATCAGCGCGCTCGCGATTGCGAGGCGCTGGTCGTCGATGTTGTATAGCAGGTCGATGACAGGCGAGGAAAGCGCAAAGAGGCCAACCGCACACGGGATGCCGATGAACATTGCAAGTTTGATACCCATCGCCGAGACGGTGTGGATCGTCTTCTGGTCGTTTGCCGTGCGCGCGGCGGAGATTGCGGGAACAAGGCTCATCGCCAGCGCGATGGTCAGCACCGCGGGCATGTTGATGATGTTGATGACGTTGCTTCTGAGCGCCACATAGCGCATGGAAGCCGCCGCCTCGTCAAAGCCAATACTCATGAGCGTGCTCTTAATCAAAGATGCATCCACAATACCGGTAATCGGCATGATCGAAGCGCCGATGGTCACGGGAATCGCGATAGAGAGCAGCCCGCGGATGATGTCCTTGTTGCTGATGGGTTCATTGATTGGCGTCCCGGTCAGCTCAAGGTCGCGCTTGCGGAAGAGGTAAAACGCGCCGACGACGATCAGCGCCAGCAACTCCGAAATCGTCACACCTGCCACAGCGCCCATCGCACCGAATTCCAATCCACGCGGCATCCAGCGCGCCGCAAGGTACAATCCGATTGCGAGCTTACCCACCTGTTCGGCGAGCTGCGACATGGCAGTGCCCGTCATCTGCTGCAACCCCTGTAGATAACCACGATAGGAGCACATGACGGATACGATCAGCAGCGCGGGAGACATCATGCGAAACGATGGCGCGGCGAGCGGACCGACGGTCATGCGCGCGAGAAAATCTGCGCCAAAGTACATCAACGCGAACGTGATCACACCGATAATAAAGAGCAGAAGCTGAGATTTTCGAAAGACGCGCCGTGCGCCCGCCATGTCGCCAATCGCCGAACGCTCGGCCACCATGCGCGAAATCGCGGTGGGAAGCCCTGCCGAGCTGATGACGAGCAGCGTTGAATAATATGGATACACCGCCTCGTAATACTGCATGCCGTCGCCGAGCATGTTATACAGCGGTATTCGGAAAAACGCGCCGATCACTTTACAGATCAGCCCTGCCGCACCGAGTATAACCGCACCTTTGACGAATGATTTTTTATCGTTTTTTGCCATGCTACCATTTCCTTATCTCGCGGATCAGGCCGCGATCGTTCGCCGGAGAACAGGATTACGCGGCAAATCCGCGATGGCGGTATTATACCACCATTCACCAAACGTGTCATCCTTCTCACGCAGCACTTCAGATTACGTGTGTCATCTTTGCAGCGTGTTCACGCGCGCGCCGCATTCCCAGGACTTTCGGCATCTCGACAAACAAAGACTGCGTTGGTATAATGAGCTTATCAACTATGGAGGTTAAAGCGATGGGTTTGTTATCCGCAGCCACCGGCGCAATCAGCGGCGTGCTGGCCGATCAATGGAGAGAGTATTTTTACTGTGAAGCCATGGGGCCGGACGTTCTCGTCAGCAAAGGCCAGAAACGCGTCAATGAAAAACGCAGTTCCAACACCAAGGCTTCCGACAACATCATCAGCAACGGTTCCATCGTCGCCGTAAACGACGGACAGTTCATGATGATCGTTGAACAGGGCAAGGTCGTGGACTTCACCGCCGAATCCGGCGAATACGTATACGACAAATCAACTGAGCCTTCGCTGTTCTACGGCGGCTTTGGCAAAGGAATACTTGAGTCGCTGAAGATCATCGGCCGCCGCTTCACGTTTGGCGGAGACACGGCGAAAGATCAACGCGTCTATTATTTTAACACCAAGGAAATCCTCGGCAATAAATACGGCACATCAAACCCCGTCCCCTTCCGCGTGGTGGATAAGAACGTCGGTCTGGACATCGACATCGCGATTCGCTGCTATGGCGAATATTCCTATAAATTTGTCGATCCGATTCTGTTCTACAAAAACGTCTGCGGCAATGTCGAGAGTGAGTATCGCAGAGACGAGATCGACAGCCAGCTCAAGAGTGAGCTCATGACCGCCTTGCAGCCTGCGTTTGCGAGAATCAGCGAGATGGGGCTTCGCTACAGTGCGCTGCCCGGCCACGCAAAAGAGATCGCCGATGCGCTCAACGCGGAGCTCACCGCTGACTGGACGGAGCTGCGCGGACTCGCCATCGCTTCCTTTGGCGTAAGCTCGGTCACCGCCTCGGAAGAGGACGAGAACCGCATCAAGCAGCTGCAACAGGCGGCGGCGCTCAAAGACCCGACGATGGCTGCTGCCATGCTCGCCAGCGCGCAGGCGCAGGCTATGCAGGACGCAGCGAAGAACGAGAACGGCGCGTTTATGGCGTTTGCCGGCATGAATGCCGCGCAGAGCGCGGGCGGAACAAACGCCGCGACGCTCTTTGGCATGGGTCAGCAGCAGCAAGCGCAGCAGGCAGCGTCCGGCTGGACTTGCGCTAAGTGCGGACAGACTGGCAACACCGGAAAGTTCTGTGCCAACTGCGGCGCGCAGAAGCCCGACGCGGGCTGGACCTGCGCCAAGTGCAACCAGACCGGAAACGTCGGCAAGTTCTGCGGTAACTGCGGCGCGGGCAAACCCGAGTAAGAAGAATAAAGATAAACAAAAGACCATCCGCTGGATGGTCTTTTGCTTTGGCAGGGGCACTAGGACTCGAACCTAGAAAGACGGTTTTGGAGACCGTTGTGATGCCATTTCACCATGCCCCTAGATCCCCTAAGTATGGGCTTTTTCACTATGATATTGGGGTGACACACTATTTTTTGACACACTATTTAGGAATTTGACACACTATCCGCAAGCAATTTTCATTTCACATGACGATTTTTCGTGTGCTAAAATAACCGACTTATGTATTATTACATACGAGAATGTCGAATGCAAGACCTTTTTCGAAGTAAACTATTTTTCGTATATTAGAAGATCCTTACCATAAATATTTTTGGCTTATTTGGTTAGTTCATACATTCTGTCGATAAATACCCTTGGGTATTCATCTAGGAAATCCATTAATTTACTCGTGTTTGCTTTTGCAATTCTTCTGAAATGAGTTTTATTTTTAATTGTGAATCCATTTAGTGCGTTAGCAAGTCCAAGAGATATTACTCTATCGCTGAACCCTGCCTCGTAAATTGTAATGCTGCTTCTGGACGGGAGGCCATATCGCATCCGTTTGCATAATTCAGCGAGTAACTTAGTCGCATCATCACTTTCTTCGAAGTTAAACAGTAGAAGCTCTGCAATTGCATTGATAATTAACGTCGATGCAAACCCGAAACCCTCATCGCAGATATCAATGATATCTCCAAGCTGTATGTCTGATTCTTTCTTTCGACGGATAATCTTGACATCATTTTCGATGGTGTAATCAAGAATTTGCTTATATGAAGCCCCCGCAATCCACAAGTTCGCCATATCGAGTATTGTTTCTTCGATTATCACTGATTGCAGACTTTTATTTTCACTATATTCAATAATCTTTGGAAAAATTATATGAAGAATTTCAAATATCTCACTACAATTAAGCAGCTCTTCAGAATTCTCATATACCCATTCTTCCAGTTCGAACAATCGCTTGGTCCCTAATAGCGTATGGCTGAATGCTACGCGTTTGTCTGAACTTTTGATTGTCTTAACAAGATATTCTTTAATTGTCAGAAATAACGCTTTCATACGTTGTTTTTCTTCATCCGAGGCTAGAAAATAGGCAAATGTGTTTGAGACAAGTTCATCTATGTTCTGATCGGTATCCTCAGATAGAAATGACATGAGATAACTTTCAATCGCGTCTAAACATTTGAGTGCCTGCGTAGTCCTAGACTTAATGTCATACTCGATTTCCGGATGATTCGAAACAATTTGTTGAATATAGACCGATAGATTCGCTTCGAAATTCTCTGATTCATTATAACGTGCCATAACAATTGGGTAATAATTTATAGACAATGTTTTATCATATGATAGTTTAAAAACTTCCGGACGCACAAGTAAAAGCAACTGACTTTGGCATAATTCAGTGTTGCGTGGATCAAGCATTTTTAAGTAAGCTTTCCATCGCCAACTTTGATATTGAGTCATCTTCCTTGAGTAAACGAACGTTTCAGAAAGTAATATTGTACCTTCTGTATATAACCCAGCTCGTCCAGCTCTACCAATAAGATTATGAAAATCACGAACCTTAATTCTTTCTCGCGCTTGATAGAGGTTAGATATTATTAGGTATCGTATAGGCAGATTGACTCCTTGTGCCAGTGTAGATGTACAGACTATGCACCTAATTAAACTCTCTTTCATCGCATACTCTGTTGCAACTCTGATTCCGTTTGATATCCCCCTATGATGAGCAAAAACACCTTTCAAAGCTGCATTAAAATAAATATTGTCTTGCCCGTAATTTTCACATATAAGTCGCGCAAGTCTTTTATTCTCTTCGTTAGCAATATTATCCTTAAAGGATGATATGTTAATGCCACGTTTCTCAATCTCAATTATCCTGCTTAGTACACCATCAGCGCTAACTTTTGTACCACAGAAAATCGCAACACCACCATTATGGTTGAGTTTGAGCGCAAGATGTATTGCAATGTCGTTATTAGATACCTTTTCCGTTTGGAAATTCACTTCAGGAAAGAATCGTTGCTTTTCATTTGCTTTTAGTATATTGAGAGTCTGTATCTCAATTATACGAGGAACGAAAAATTCAAGGTTGTTTTGATCACTGGAGTCAAGAAAGTACAAATAGCCGTATGTGTTACCACGGAAGTTTTCCCAATCAGCTATTGCTACTGACTTGTCAGTTGCTCGAATTGAGTTGTCAGTAACAATAACCCCTTTCCCCTTAGCAAACCATTCATTTATTTGAGTTGCATTTGGGATTACTGCCGAGAGGAGGAGCCTTTGTGTGTTTTCACCAATATATAGCATAATCGTTGAAATCAGAAGCTCATAGTGTGCACCTCTCGTAGCATCATCAAACATATGCGCTTCATCGAAGACAATTAGCCCTACTTCTTCGATAAGTTCGATACTTTGCCTAAGCAAATAAATGAGTTTCTCTGGTGTTAAGACCAGGATGTTTTTGCGGTCATCTTCGTATGATCCAAGTAGTTCCAATAAGTCGTCCGTTTCGAAGATGTCTGATAGTTCATTTACATATACACTTGAATCGTCTTGAAAATCTTCGGCAATGTCGAAACATATTTCTCTGCACAAAGCCCTGAATGGCGCAACAATAATAGCCAAGGAAGTTCTCTTGGCAAGAAAAGCAGAACGAATAGCAATTGATATTGAAGTTGTTTTGCCTGAACTTGTGGGCATTTGGATGGTTGCCGATACTCCGGAGAAAACACCTGCTTCGCCCAGACGTATTTGCGCTGGCCATAATTCTTGAATACTATTTTTGTTTCCAAGCATCCCTTCCCATTTGCTTGATTCCAATCCCGAATACTTGGGTAAAAGATTCCGCGCAGAACGTTCAATTTTTATTAGCAAAATAGCCAGTAAAGCATCCGTTAGAAGCAACTCCCTCGGAGACCCATGCGCATATACTAGTAAACGGAAATTAAATATGATTTTTAGATCAGGTTCTTTGTGTTGCTGAAACCATAATTCATACATGTGGATTGTCAGGTTTAAATAATCACAATAAGAACTCTCTTTAACGACGCCCGTAAGGTAATTTCCGTTGATCTTATCTTGGAGTAAAAGTGCCAATACTTTCTCTATTCCGTTGCAGCCAAGGTCAAGCTTATCTACTACAAGCAAGTTGGCCATAATCTTAGCGCTTCCAGTGAAGTCACATAGATAATATGCTATAGCGCCTAATAGACGATAATATTGTGGGTAAACGGGTTCTAACCCGGACTGTAAAAAAGCATCAAAGTAACGTGATGCAAATTCCAGTTCGGCTTTCTTCTCAGGTGGGATTATGCGATATGGATTATTCTCTTTTAGTACCTCAGCCGATATATTTCCAATTGCAGCGATTGCAATTAGTAATAGCTCATTAGCATTGTCATCCACTGCAATATGCAGTTCATTTGGAACAGAATATTCATACATTTTCGCTTTTGAGCGTGTTTGTTTGAGCAGATATTTTGAGTTGTAACCTATTGGCAATTGCTCGCCCTCCCATACATATGATGGATGAAACCCATTAGCTTATCACAATGAACAACGATGAGTTTAAGATTTGGGTCAATATGACTCAAGGTAGTCACAGTGCTTATCAAATTTTCTGAGTATGATTTATTTGAATGTACTGCTGCAGCGGCATAGACCCGTTGGTATGGATTATCAGAATAATTTTGAAATCTTTGTATTTTTTTAGCGCCTTCAAAATCATTTTTATCTAGTAAACGCTGAAAAACTGCGTTTAATGATTCCGCAAGGCGAAGAACATCTTTATTAGAATCGTTCACGGCTTTTTGCAATCGCGCTTCCGATGCTGGTGTTACTTCACTAGCTGTAGCTTTGACTTCAAAAACTATCATTTCGTCATTTGCGCTTGCTCTATCTTCACACTTATATCCAATGAGATCAGTACCCATCGTTGATGAATTTCGATTTACCTTGCGATCATAACGAGTTCTTGGGACAATATAGCCAAGAATGTATTGGACATAGTCTGCGACTAGAATCTCGGTAAAATCGCCTGATCTTACTGAAGGCCCCGGAATTGTATGTTCGTCAGGAAATTTTATGTTTCTAAGGTACGCTTCTCTTTCAAGTCCATACCCTGCACGTAATATATCAATCTCATTGTCAGAACAGTAATGCTCACGCAAATGTTTTGCCCAGGCGTTTAAAATATCTTCATTATTTTGAATCTTAAGTTCGAATACAGTTACCTGCTTTCCATCGAGGGTTGTTATTGTTTTTTCCTCCACTAACCAATCTAAATATAGAGGTTTCATGTATATGGCTCCCTTTGTTAACTGATAGATTATTGATTAGTCTTTTAGATAATTATTAATCCTGAAGTTTCAGTAGCAATATGGACAATTAAACACTATCAACGAACCTGTCGATAGAATCGTATAGCATTTCAGTTTGTGTGGATATTTTGACGTAATATATTTGGTGGTTATGTGATTCCCTTCCCAATTTTAATAACGGGGTTCTATTACTAAATATCCCCCAATTATATCTTCATTAATATTAAAATACTTGATTATCGCTTTGGCTGTCGTGATTGATGCTCTCTAAAAAGACAATATAGAACTGGCTCACTGATAAAGTATTTTGAAGAAATATTGAGAATATCCAATAATGGCAAATCATTCTTTTCAGTAAAAATGCTCAAGAGTTCATTTGTTGCATTTTCTTTTTCTTCAGGCTTCAATGCTTCATACTCACTATTAATCAATTTGTCATTCATGTCCATTCTGTTAGTAAACTCCCTAGCCTCAGCACATTGCCGCTGATTAAACATAGTGTACCTCCCCATTAAATGCATGATAATAAAATTGTAGATTCACATTTTAAAATAGTCAAGATAAAAAACTCTATGGTGATTAGATTATATTACTTATTTGGAAATGTAGATAATTCAGTTGTCTTGTTTGCCGATATATCCTCCTTTAAATTACGAAGTACCATTCTGGGAGCTAGAGTATTTGGATAGAAAGAATTCAGTATATCAAAATTTCATATAATGAAGAAAACAAGAGAACGATCATTAATCGTTCTCTTGTAAGTAATTGAATAGTATCACTCATTATTCAAGAACTTAATTATGTTTGTTCTAGTAATTATCCATTTATTACCAATTCTACGCCCCCTGATTTTTCTTGTCTTTAGTAGTATGTATACGGTGTTGTTGCAAACCCCTAAATACTCTGCAAGTTCGTGGGCTGTTAGATGATCACCGTATTTTGAGAACAAACAATCATAATTATTTGTATCCATATAATCCTCAATTTATAAATTAATATGCTGACACACTAAGTTGAAAGCAAAAATAGTGTGTCATGACACACTATCGAGTTCAACTCGGTGGGCTCTTATTATGTTTTATATGGTGGTATGAGGCATAAAAAAAGCCTATCTTGTGGAAAAGCCCGCAAGATAGGCGTATTTTAAAGCCATATAAAACAAATTTGGAGACCGTTGTGATGCCATTTCACCATGCCCCTAAATGTGTGTGCGGCGCTTTTTGTAAAGCCCGCATGCAGTATTGTAATTGATTTAGCGATAAAATGCAAGAGGTTTTCTCGTCAAATACATAACGCTGTTCCATCCGCAAAATTCACTCATGCGAAACTTCCAGCTGTTTTTTCTACTTCAAATGTCATATAATGTGACTTGATTTGATTGATTGTGAAGGTTCTCTTCGCGAAACAACCATAAGGACTAATACCCGAAATTACTCGACAATATCTTGAATTGGAGAAAGACGGATGGAACAGCAAGCAAAGAAAATACGGCTTTTTGACTGGGTTTTACTACTTTATACGGCATTCATCGTGCTGCTGGTCATCGCCTCCGCAATCCTGCCGAAATTTGCTCTGTTTCATGCGGCGCTCTTCGGCCAAAGCATTCTCTTATTCGTTCTAAGCACCTGGGCCTTGCTGCTTCTCATCTGGCTCATTCGTCATACACAGCGTATGGCAGGCGTTATCCTCACCCGGAAAGACAAAGTGACGCTGCTTCTAATCCTCGCTGCAATCGCGCTCTATTATGCTTATAGTTTGCTGACCAGACAATTCATCTATTATTGGGATTATGCGCTCTATTATCGCATGCAGCTTGGTTTTGCGCATGGATTTCTCGCCGATGGATTCTTTTCCGGAATCAAGGATGTCATCATCAGTATTTGGTACTATTCCTACTCGCTCTTTAACAACGTCTTCCTTGCGGCTGGGTTTGCGCTCACGCCGCAAACGCCGAACTGGTTTGTCGCAGCCAGCGCCGCAACAATCCTCCCCCTCCTCTATTGGCTGATCGCGGTGTTCATTAAAATCGTAGAACGAATCTTGCAGCCAAAACATAGCGACCTCTTTTTTATCGGAGGGATGATTCTATCCGCCGCTTTGCCGTTGATGCATCGATCCTTGCTCTACGGACAACCGGATCTAATCGGTTTGGTCTTTGTGTTTATGATCATGATCCTCACGATTCCGTACGATTTTTCAAAAACGGATTACAAGCGATATTTCATGATCATACTATTGACGATGATGACATGCGCATCCCGCCGCTGGTATTTGTTTTTGCTTGCCGCCTATTACGCCTGCTACGGCATCCATCTCATTTTGCGCGCAGCGCATGAGAAACGCTGGGATACCCTCAAGCGAGCGGGTTTGTTTGCCCTTGTTTCCGCTTTGATCCTCGGCGCTGTCTTCTACCCAATGATTCCGCGGGTGGTGACGGCTAATTATGCGGTCGGCTACAGCGCGTATAACATCGGCGGTTTTCCTGCCGAGCTGCAGAATCAAGCGCAGTTTTTAGGAATCGGACTTCTAAGCCTCCTGATTGCGGCGTTTCTCTATGGCGCCATCAACCGGCAGTCCCGCAAACTGACTCTCTTTACCGTAATTGCCGGGTTTCTTATGATATTCCTGTTCACACGCATTCAGAACATGGGTTATCATCACACATTAATCCTCGTCCCCGTTTATCTGCTTCTGATGTTGATCGGCTTGTCCGGGATCTGCCGTCTTGAGAGAAAATGGATGGTTACGCTTTCCTGCGGCGTTGTTCTTGGCTTTGGCGTAGCAAATGCGGCTGTCTGCGGGGCAACGAGTTTAGAGAAACTTCCCGCTCTTTTCTCAAACTCCGCTCTGATTCCGTTGCAGAGGGACGATATCCCGCAAGTACGGGCGGTCAATCTTTGGCTGACGGAACATTGTTCAGCGCCGGAGTCCGCCTATATGATTCCGCATGGATACCCCTATAATCCCGATGTGTTTCGCAGCTGCGACCTGCCGGACTGGACCATCAGCGACTATTTATATTATGGCTCCGGAGTGTTGGGTACGCATTGTTTCCCAGAAGGTCTCCTGCTGTCGCAATACGTCTTGACCTGCGAACCCTTTTGCGGCCTGAGCCTCGCAGAAAAATTCAACAGCGCATTCTTTTGCGAAATTCCGCAAAAGCACTTTTCAGAAGTCGAAGAGTTTGATATGGGCAACGGCTATAAAATTTTCGTATATCAGCGAATTGTGAAAGCAGATCAAGAAGAAATTCAGTTTTACAGAGACTATTTCGCCAAGGAAGATCAGCAGTTTCCAGGTCTGTTTTCCGGCATTTGGGATGAAATACCAAAGTATATCAATTGATTGTTCTGCTCGTTGCAATGATGATTGACGTCGATCTTTGTCTATAAACAAAAGGCTGAACAAAATGTTCAGCCTTTTGTTGTTTTACAAAGTCTCTTAAATCACACAAACTGCACGATATAGTCATGCAAATTCTGGTATGCGATTCGGTAGATTTCAGCCTCACTAAATCCGCGTTTGAGCAGCGCGTCAAACAGCGCAGGAAAATCCTTACTGGTTTTAAAATCCCTGGGATACTGGTGCATGCCGTCCAGATCGGAACCGATCGCGCAGCACCCGATTCCGCCGATCTCCACCACGCGGCAGATATGCCGCACGATATCGTCGATGCAGGCCACAGGGCTCTTGCCGAGCTGTAGATAGTAGAAGTTGACGCCCACCGTTCCGCCTTGCTTGGCGATCTCGCGGATGAACTCGTCGCTGAGCGAACGCGGGTTGTCATAGACGCTTCTTGCGTTGGAGTGCGAGGCGAAGATCGGCCGCGTTGCGCGCGCCAACACCTGCTCGATACTTTTATCGCTCAGGTGAGATACGTCAATGGCTATACCAAGTGCGCACATCTCGTCGATGATGTCGCGTCCGATCGCGGTCAGCCCTTTGTTGCCGCGCGCGAGTGCCGCGCCGGAGAGCTCGTTGTTCTCGTTCCAGGTCAGGGTCATGGCGCGAACGCCGAGGCGATACAGCACGCGCAGGATCGCCATGCTGCCGTCTACCGCTTCCCCACCTTCGACCGTCAACACGGTAGCAATCTTCCCGCTATCCGGCGTATAATCGCGCGTAAGTGGCGTAAACTCCTTGTGTCGCTCCAGCATGCGCTCATATGCGTCAATCATCGCGATGCACTGATGCAGCGGCTGCGTTTGCAGGGTTGTATCGATCCAGCAGGCAAAGAATTGCAACGCGACACCGCCGCGCAGCATGTCTTCCAGCCGGGTGGTTTGCTCTTTCTTGGGTTGCAGCATATCATAGCCGGACTGAACCGCTCCGTAGAGAAAATCGCTATGACCGTCTGAAACAGGAAACATGGGTGCCCTCCGTCGCTTGACCGCATCTCAACGCGGGCAAGCTTTGCTCAAATCAAGCAATAAGAAAATTGTGATGAAGTGTCAACAAACGGGGCATGGCGAACCATGCCCCGATCTGCGGTTGTTTGTCTTACTTTGCGTAGTCGACCGTGCGCGTTTCGCGAATGACGCTGACCTTGATCTGGCCCGGGTATTCGAGTTCGCCTTCGATGCGCTTGGCGATCTCTTTTGCAAGAATCACCGTGTCGCTGTCGTTGACACGATCCGGCTTGACGATGATACGGATCTCGCGCCCTGCCTGAATGGCAAAGGACGTATCCACGCCGTCAAACGAGTTTGCGATCTCTTCGAGCTTCTCAAGACGCTTGATGTAGCTCTCGAGTGTCTCGCGCCGCGCGCCGGGGCGTGCAGCAGAGATTGCGTCGGCAGCCTGCACCAGAATCGCCTCGACGGTCTGCGGTTCCACGTCGCCGTGGTGCGCCATGATCGCGTGGATGATGGCGTTGTTCTCGCGGAACTTCTTGGCAAGATCCGCGCCGATCTGCGCATGGGAACCTTCGACCTCATGGTCGATGGATTTGCCGAGATCGTGCAGGAGGCCTGCGCGCTTGGCAAGAGCAACGTTTGCGCCCAGCTCAGCCGCCATGATGCCCGCAAGGTGCGCGACCTCGATGGAATGCTTGAGCACGTTCTGGCCATAGCTGGTGCGGTACTTCATGCGGCCGAGGTAGCGGACGATCTCGTGATGCAGTCCGTTGACACCGACTTCGAGTACAGCGGCTTCGCCGGCTTCGCGGATGGTCGTGTCGACCTCTTTGCGAGCCTTTTCGACCATTTCCTCGATGCGCGTGGGGTGAATGCGCCCGTCGAGAATGAGCTTTTCGAGTGCGATGCGCGCCACCTCGCGGCGGACGGGATCGAAGCTCGAGAGGATGACTGCTTCCGGCGTGTCGTCGATGATGAGGTCAACGCCCGTCGCTGTTTCCAGCGCGCGGATGTTGCGTCCCTCACGGCCGATGATGCGGCCTTTCATGTCGTCATTCGGCAGTGCCACAACGGAGACGGTTGCTTCCGCAACGTGATCCGCGGCGCAGCGCTGAATCGCCAGAGTGATGATGTTTCTTGCGCGTTTGTCCGCTTCTTCCTTCGTCTTGGACTCGATGTCGCGGATGAGGATCGCAGCCTCATGCCGGGTTTCCCGCTCAACGTTGGCAAGCAACATGTTGCGGGCGTCTTCCATGGAGAGACTCGATATTTTTTCCAGTTCACGAATCTGCTGTTCGTAGAGCGCCTTGACGGATGCTTCCGCGCCGTCGATCTCCGCTTCGCGATTTGCGATTGTGGCTTCGCGCTTGTCGAGCGAATCCGTCTTCTTATCGAGAATCTCCTCTCTCTGAAAAATGCGCCTTTCGTTTCTTTGAATCTCTCCGCGGCGCTCGCGGTTTTCTCTTTCCGCTTCGGAGCGAATTTTAAATACTTCTTCTTTTGCTTCCATGACCTTTTCTTTTTTGATCTCTTCAGCTTTGCGCTGGGCATCGTCATAGAGCTTTTTTACGGCGTCCTCCGCCTTTGCCACCTTTGCTTCCGCAACATTGCGACGATAAGCGTATCCAACGAGGAAACCGGAGAGCAGCGCCAGGATGCCGATGACTGGGTAGAGCCACCACATATGATGTTTCTCCGATCTATAAAAAATGTAACCGCACATCTCTGCACGGTCACTTCATAATATCTATCAAAATTTGAGCCAATTGCACGCAGCGCTTAAGCTTCAAACAAACAATCTATTATGAACACACCATAAGAGTGCAGGATTACCTGAAAAGTATATATCAGCTATTGTTGTGCGTCAAGGGAATTTGACAATATATGGGGGTTTTGGGGCAATTATTGCTTGATTTCATCGCGTTTTCTGGTTGATTTGCCAGAATTCTTGCAATTTTCAATTAGGCTGAATTTAATGATTGCTATTTGAAGCAAAAATGTCGAGAAATCTAAAACAGCGAAATCTGTGCTGTCTTCTCCATGCCTTCAAAACAGCCGCATTTCTCCATAGCGGTCACCACCGCGCTGTTTGCCTTTGTCGCCGTGCGGAACTCCTCAATTGTGTGGAAGACCTTCCCTTTGCGGTTTTCGACCATTGCGACCGCGGCGTTTGTGCCGAGTCCCGGAATCGCATTAAACGGCGGGCGGATTGCACCGTCTTCGATTAAGAACTGCTTTGCGTCGGACTTGTAGAGATCGACTGGAAGCAGCTCGATTCCGCGCATGTTCATCTCATACACGACTTCCAGAATCGTGATGATGTCCTTGGTTCTGCCCTTTTCCGAATCGGTCATCTTCGCCGCCGCGCGTTCCAATTCGCGGATCGTCTCCAGTACGCGCTCTGTCCCGCCCGCCGCGAGCGAAACGTCAAACAAGTCTGCGCGCACGGTAAAATAGACGCTGTAGAACTCCAGCGGATAATGCACCTTGTAGTACGCCACGCGAAAGCTCATCATCGTATACGCCACGGCGTGCCCGCGCGGGAACATGTACTTAATCTTTTTGCAGCTGTCGATATACCACGCCGGAATACTGTTGTCGAGCAGCTTTTGCTCCATCTCCGGCTTGAGTCCCTTGCCCTTTCGGACAGACTCCATAATCTTAAACGAGCTGGATGCATCCACGCCGTGCAGAATCAGATAGTTCATGATGTCGTCGCGCGTGCAGATGACCTCGTTGAGCTTGGCAATTTTGTTGATGACCAGCGGCTCCGCGTTGCCAAGCCAGACGTCTGTGCCGTGCGTCAATCCCGAGATGCGCACCAGCTCCTCCATCGTAGTCGGCTGCGTCGCGTCGAGCACGCCGCGCACAAAGCCCGTGCCGAATTCCGGCGTACCGAGCGTGCCGACCTTACAATCGACGGCGGAGAGGTCAACCTTGAGCGAATCGCTCGCGATGTAGATGCGCATCGTGTCCGGATCATCCAGCGAAATCGTCACCGGGTCGAGCCCCGTGAGATCCTGCAACATCCTGAGCGCCGTCGGGTCGTCGTGACCAAGGATATCGAGCTTAACGAGGCGGTCGTCCATCGCGTGGAAGTCGAAATGCGTGGTGATCGTATTCTTATTGGATTTATCGGCCGGGTACTGAATAGGCGTATAGTCGAGGATGTCGTCCTCTTTGGGTACGATGACGATGCCTCCGGGGTGCTGACCGGTCGTGACTTTAACATCCTGACAGCCCTGTGCGATGCGTTCCCGCTCCGCTTTTCTGAGCACCTTCCCCGTCTTCTCCTCATATTGGCGGACATAGTCAAACGCCGTGCGCTCCGCCACGCCGCTGATCGTCCCCGCGCGGAACGCATGCCCGCGCCCGAACATCTCCTCGACGTATTTGTGTGCCGTCGGCTGATATTCACCGGAGAAATTGAGGTCGATATCAGGTGTCTTGTCTCCGTCGAAGCCCAAGAACACTTCAAACGGAATATCAAACCCCATCTTACTGTATTGCGTGCCGCAAACGGGGCAGTCTCTGTCCGGCATGTCGATTCCGCAGAAATATTGCAGGCGGTCGATCTCAAAATCGCTGTGTTTGCACTTCGGGCAGACATAGTGCGGCTGCAGCGGGTTGACCTCCGTAATGCCCGACATCGTCGCGACAAACGAGGAGCCGACCGAACCACGCGAGCCGACGAGGTAACCGTCCGAGTTGCTCTTGAACACCAGCCGCTGCGCCATGAGGTACAGCGAAGCAAAGCCGTTACCGATGATGGATTTCAGCTCGCGGTCAAGCCGCGCCTGCACCACATCCGGCAGCGGGTCGCCGTAGATTTCATGCGCTTTGCCGACAGCCATGTCGCGCAGAATCTCCTCCGCGTGCTCAATGGTCGGTGCGTGGGTGCCGTCCGGAAAGGGCTTGAGCAGGTCGCAACTCTCTGCGATCCGGTTTGGCTCGTCGACGACAACACGCAAGGCTGTTTCTTCACCCAGATAGGCAAACTCTTCGAGCATCTCCGTTGTCGTCTTAAAAAACAGAGGCGTTTGAAACGAGGCATCGTCAAACCCGTTTTTCGTGAGGATGACTTCGCGATAGATCGCGTCCTCCGGGTTGAGAAAATGCACGTCTCCCGTCGCGGCAACGGGAATGCCAAGGCGATCACCCAGCGCCACGATTTCGCGATTGATCTCCAGCAGGCGCTCATCCGTCGCTTTGTTCCCGCGCACGAGAAACGCGTTGTTGCAGCGTGGCTGGATCTCCAGAAAGTCATATGTCTTTGCGAGATACTCAATTCTCTCCTCACCTGCATCGTTGAGGATCGCCTGATACAGCTCCCCCGCTTCGCAGGCGGAACCGAGAATCAAGCCTTCGCGATAGAGCGAGAGCAGGCTAAAGGGTATAATCGGGTTGTAGTGAAAGTGATCCAAGTGCGCATAACTCACGATGCGATAGAGGTTTTTCATGCCAGCCTGCGTCTTGGCGAGGAGGATGATGTGGTTGGTGGCAGATCGTTTTTTGCCGCGCTCCTGCTTGGTCTCGTCCGAACGAACTGGCAGCTTGTCCAGCCCCAGATCGCGCAGCTTTTGCAGGAGCTGGAGGAAGATTTCGCCCGTTGCCGCCGCGTCATCTGTCGCGCGATGATGGCTTTCCAGCACGACGCCAAGCGCTTCACAAAGCGTGTCGAGCTTGTGATTGATCAGATCGTGCATGAGATAGCGCGAGAGCATCAATGTGTCGGCATATAGGTTGTCAAACGTCAGGTTGAAGCGCGCCGCGTGGAAGCGGATGAAGCTCATGTCAAACTCCGCGTTGTGCGCGACCAGACAGCAGCCAACGCAAAACGCGTGAAACTGCGTGAGCACTTCTCTTGTGTTTGGCGCGCCCTGCAGCATCTCGGTTGTGATGCCCGTGAGCTCGGTGATGTTGCTTGGAATCACAACGCCGTCGTTGACAAAGGTTTGAAACCGGTCAACGATCACTCCATCTTTGAGCTTGACTGCGCCGATTTCGATGATTTCGCATTGATCCGGTTTGAGGCCCGTCGTCTCCAAATCGAACACGACAAACGTTTGATCCATGTCGATCAATTCCGACTCGCGCAGCAGATATCCCTCCACGCCGAAGATCGGTTTCACGCCCGTCTTCTTCGCAGCCTTGGCGGCTGCCGGGAACGCCTGCACCACCCCGTGGTCGGTGATTGCAAGCGCCTTGTGCCCAAAGCGTTTCGCGGCATCAAACGCAGCACCGACCTCTGTGATGCCGTCCTGCATGGACATGCGCGTGTGTAGATGCAACTCAACACGCTTGACCTCGCTGGTGTCCTGCCGCAGTTCTCCCGGCACGATGCAGATGCTGTTTGCGTAAAACATCAGCTCGCCGCTCATCTGCGATTCTTTACAGATCCCCTGCGCAAGCACGCGGTCTTTGTTTTTCTTTGCGGTCTCAAACTCCGCCATCATGCTGCTCTTCTGCTCTTCATTGTCCAGCAAGAGAGAGCAATAGATCGTGTCTGTTCCATCCGTGACGGAAACATCCAGCGGGAAACTCACCGCGTCCCTGCGGCGTTTGTTTTTAAAGGAGTTCCGTTCGTTGATCGCAACTACCGTGCCTTCGATGATGCACTTATCCTTGCCACTTTTGAGTGTGCGTATGGGCGTCGATTTTCCGCTCGGCACAAACCCGCCGTAGACAGAACGTTTGCCGGAAGACGCAGTCGTGCCTGAGTGTGCGGTCTGCGATTGGGAGGCAAACTGCGCTGCTTCGTCCTGCGACTCCAGCTCCTGATAATATTCATCGCTGAGCCAGACCACGCGTACGCGCGTGCCGCCGAGGTGCTCTTCGAGGGTATCTGTTAGGATTTGAGACTGGTCGATAGAGGGCTCCCGCTGGCAGCGAAAAAAGACCGTCAGCAAGTTTTGCTCACGGCTTAACACTACGTTTTCGAGCTGGATGGATTCATCCGAAATGCCAACGCGTTTTAGCGTGGCAAATAGTTCCTCCTGCAACGCTCAATAACCTCCGGTGCTTTGTGTTTACTTGAGACTGTTCTCCTGATTGAACAATAGGATCTCGTTTGCGCGCGCGATCAGCCGCTCGACCACATCCTCCGCCGCGCCGTGATAGACCTGTTCCCCTTTTTCGAAGAGTATGCCATTCCCGTCACCGAATGCAACGCCGATGTCCGCGTCCCGCGCCTCCCCGGGGCCGTTGACCGCGCATCCCATGACGGCGATCTTAAGATACCCTCTTTTATGCGGTAGGCGGCTGTTGACCAGCTCCACCATGCGCATGACGTCTACGCGCGTTCTGCCGCAGGTCGGGCAGCTCACAATCTCGATATCGTCCCGTAGCAGCCCCACGGCGCGGAGAATCTTTAAGCCTACTTCGACCTCGTGCACGGGATCGTCCGTGAGTGAAACGCGGATGGTGTCACCGATACCGTCGAGCAAGAGAGAACCGATGCCCGCGGCGGACTTGATGATGCCGCTTGCGACATCGCCCGTCTCCGTCACGCCCACATGCAGCGGATAGTCCACGCGCTTGCTGACTGCGCAGTAGGCGTCCACCGTGTCGCGCACGTTGGAGGCCTTAAGCGAGAGCACGATATCCGTAAACCCTTCGCGCTCTAATAGAAGAACGTGTTTGAGTGCGCTTTCGATCATGGCTTCGGTCGTTGGTCCGCCGTACTTTTGCCTGAGGCTTGGTTCGATAGAGCCGGCGTTAACGCCGATGCGAATAGGAGTATGGTGTGTCTTTGCACAGTCCACAACGGCCTTGACGCGCGATTCATCTCCGATGTTGCCCGGGTTGAAGCGGAGCTTGTCCGCACCGTTTTCCATAGCAGCGATAGCGAGGCGATAGTCAAAATGGATGTCCGCCACAATCGGGATGCGAATGCGGCGCTTGATCTCCCCCAGCGCCTTTGCGCAAGCCATGTCGTAAACAGAAGAACGCACGATGTTGCAGCCAGCCTCGGTGAGCCGCTCGATCTGCGCCACCGTGGCTTCAACATCCCGCGTGTCCGTATTCGTCATAGACTGCACCGAGACCGGCGCGCCTCCGCCAACGGCAACGCCGCCGACGAGGACTTGCTTCGTAGAATTAGCCAATTGTACCTCGAATTAGGTTTGTAATGTCGTTAAACGTCAACAAGATGATCAACCCAAACAGCAGGATCAGGCCGATAAAATGAATCAACCCCTCTTTCTCCTGAGAGATCGGTTTGCCTCGAACAACCTCAATGAGCATGAAGACGAGCCTGCCGCCGTCCATCGCAGGAATGGGCAACAGGTTCATAATGCCCAAACTCGCGCTGATGAGCACGAGCTGGCGCAGCACGGTCTCCCCGCTGGAGCGAACCGCCTCGCTGATGATTGCGACGATGGCAACCGGCCCCGCCGCGTCGGAACTGCTGGCGTCACCCTGTATGGCTCTGCCTAAGAAGCGAAATGTCTCCACCATTGTGGCGGTTACATAGTTGACGGATCGCAGCGCACTTTCGCCAACACTAAACTTCATCCGCTCCGTGGTGATAGTCACGCCGATAACATTCTTCCCCTGCGCTTCGTTAAACACGTTTGGCAGGATCAGCTGCTTTTCTTCGCCGCCACGGGTAACTATCAGCGACAGATTTTCCGACTCTGCCGACTGAATCATTTCGACCGTTTGAAAATAAAAGCGCACGGGTTTTCCGTTGATCTCGGTGATCACGTCCCCGGGCAGCATGCCGGCTGCCTCCGCCGGTGAACTCTGGTTGACCTCGAGGATGGCAGGCATATAATCGCCAAAGGCGCTGAGCGTCACAAACGCGAGCAGAATCGCAAATACCAGATTGGTTAAAGGGCCCGCGAGAACCACCACGATGCGCTTCCAAACCTTTTGGGCGTTGAAGCTTTTCTCGTTGACTACAGTTTCGTCTTCGCCCTCAAAGCGGCACATGCCGCCGATGGGAAATGCGCGAATGGAAAACTCCGTCCCGCGCTTGTCCTTTTTCTTGATCAGCTTCGGGCCCATGCCGATGGAGAATTCCAAAATCGAAAACCCCAGCGCGCGACCCGCGAAATAGTGTCCTAGCTCGTGAATCATCACAAGCAGCGACAGCAGCAGCAGCGCCGCGAAGATGGAGATTGCCGTGCTCAATGCCGGTTCCGCCTTTCCTGGCTGACGCGTTCAATCCAAAGATTTGCTTGTGTTCGCGCCAGCTGATCCGCTTCTATGATTTCCTCCAGCGCGTAGAGCGCCTTTGGAGTGTGCTGATTTAAAGTATAGTCCACCACCTGCTCGATGTCCAGAAAGCCAATACGCCCGCTACAAAATGCTTCCACGGCCGCCTCATTTGCGCCATTATACACCAGCGGGCAGGATAGCCCGGTTTTCAGCGCTTCATACGCCATCTTGAGCGAGTAAAACCGTTCGAAGTCTGGCTTATGAAACGAGAGCGGCTGCTCCTGATGCAGCAACAGCGGCGCGCACGAGGACGCGATGCGATCCGGATAGGTGATTGCATACTGAATCGGCAGGCGCATGTCGGGTTTGCTCATGTTTGCCATGCAAGTGCCGTCGACATAGCTCACCATGGAGTGCACGATGGACTGCGGGTGAATCAGCACCTCGATCTTTTCAGCAGGCAGGTCAAACAGATACGCAGCCTCGATGACCTCAAGCCCTTTGTTAAACAGCGTCGCGGAGTCGATGGTAATCTTCTTGCCCATATTCCAGGTCGGGTGTGCAAGCGCCTGTTTCGGCGTGATTTCCGCGAGCGCGTCGCGGTTTTTGCGCCAGAATGGCCCCCCGGACGCGGTAAGAATGAGTTTTTCGATCTCGCTTCTTCTCCCGTTCTGGAGGCACTGGAAGATCGCGCTCTGCTCGCTGTCTACAGGCAAGATCTCACCCTTGTATTCTTGCAGAATGCGGTCGATCAGGCTCTTACCGCATACGATGCTCTCTTTGTTGGCGAGCGCCACGCGTTTCCCCGCCTTGAGCGCCGCCACGAGCGGAGCGAGCGCCGCAAAGCCGCTCACACCGTTGACAACCACGTCCGCATCCTGCATGGTAGCGAGTTGCTCTGTCGCGCCCTGCCCCATGATGACTTCCGTTCCCGCGGGCAAGAGCGATACGTCAAATTCCGTCTCGCAGGCCACGACCTGCGGGAGAAATGTGTTAGCCTGCTGAACCAATGTTTCGATGTCGCAGTTGGCCGCAATGCCAAAGAGCGCCATCTCTTCCGGTTGGGAAGCGATGACGTCAAGAGTCTGCCTGCCGATGGAGCCGGTGCAGCCAAGCACCGAGATCATTTTCTTCATAAGATACCTGAGTCGGCAACTCGATCGAACGAACGATCCGCGCGCCGCGCAATGTTCAAAATGCCGCCAGCTTTTGCATGATCAAAAACACACAAAGTACGAGCGGGGTGCAAAACATAATGCTGTCGATGCGGTCGATGATACCGCCGTGACCGGGAAACACACTGGAAAAATCTTTCACGCCTGCCCAGCGCTTGAGCAGCGATGCAAACAGATCGCCAAATTGAGAGAACAGTCCACAGCCGAGACCCAGCAGCACAAGAACCGTCATGTTGATATTTGCGCCCCAGAGCCGCTGGAGATAAAACATGCCAAAGCCGAACGCCGTACCGCCGATGAGCGCGAACACCGCGCCTTCCACCGTCTTCTTGGGGCTGATGGTCGGGCAGAGCTTGTGTTTGCCGAGGAAGGTCCCACCAAAGTAGGCAAACGTGTCCGAGCACTCCGGCGCCGCATAGGCCATTCCCGCGGCGACGAGCGCCACCGGTCTGCCAAAGCTGTAGTACACCAACATCATGCACATCAAAAACAGCGTCGGATAATTTAGGATGAATAAGGACGGAATGATGTCGTTGGTCGTGTGCCGTTTGGTGAAGAGCGACCAGATCATCGTCGTCATCACGGTTGCCAGATAGAAGATGAACATCGGCAATATGCCGAGATAAAAATAGAGAAACGGATACCCGATGGCAAACACATACGCGGGAATCAGGATCGGGTCATAGCTCTTCTTGCGAAACGTCTGCCCCATCTCGTAGATGGCGGCGAGTGAAAACAGCGCGAGCACGCTCAGCAGCAAAAAACCACCGAAGAACAGCACCACGATCAGCAAGATAACAAGCAGGATGCCAACGATAATCCGCGTCCTCATGTGCTCTCCTCCAGTCCCCCGAAGCGGCGGGAACGGCTCTGATACACGCGCAGAGCGGAAAGATATGCCTCATCCGAAAAATCCGGCCAGTATTCTTCCGGAAAGAGAAACTCCGCATATGAAATCTGATACAGCAGAAAGTTTGAAAACCGCTGTTCTCCGCTGGTGCGAATGATAAGGTCAACTTCCGGCTGGCCTGCTGTATACAGGTTCTCTTCCAACGTCTCCGCCGTTATCTCGCTTTTTCCTTCGGAAATTGCCTGTTTCATCGCAAGGTTTGCCGCGCGTAGGATCTCTGCACGGCTACCGTAGTTGAGCGCGATGTTCAGATTGAGTCCCGTGTTGGCTTGAGTGCGCTTCATCGCGCGCTCAATCACCCCGCGGACGGTGGGCGCAAAGTCTTCATACGCGCCGATGATATGGATACGCACATTGTTGGAAAACAGCTCGTCGATCTCTTTGGTGAAGTATTCAATCAGCAGCGCCATGAGTGTGCCGACCTCGTCCGAAGGCCGTTTCCAGTTTTCGGTGGAGAACGCATAGAGCGTCAGCGAAGCAATGCCAAGGTCGGAGGACATGCGGATGATGCCACGCAGGCGGTCTACACCCGCGCGGTGCCCCGCACTGCGCGAGAGCTTTCTTGCTTTCGCCCAGCGTCCGTTTCCGTCCATGATGACCGCGACGTGCTTCGGCAACGCCTCTTTGACGAGGCCGAACGCGCGGATTTCTTCTTCGCTGTAGTGTGCCATATGCCCCCGTTACAGATCGAGGTGCAGCGCGATAGCACCCTGCACCTCAAACATTCGTTATTCCTTCATTTCATCATAAAAGATTCTGCTATCTAACGGGTTCGCTTCGGATGGTTCGGTGCGAAACACCGCGTATACAAGCGCTGCATGGGTGTCATCCGTCTGTATCTGCCGGATCACACGCGCTTGTGTTCCGTCCTCAACGCCCTTTTTGCAGCGCGCCTCTTCCAGGCTGACAGCAATGCCCTGCTGCTCAAGCAGCGCCTTTGCGCGCTCGGGAGAGAGGCCAAGAACGCGCATCAAACAGCAAGAATCTCCTTTTCCTTGGCGGTAAGGAGCATTTCGATCTCTTTGATCAGATCGTCCGTCAGCTTTTGAACCTTATCGTCGAGGGATTTGCGGTCATCTTCCGTGAGGAGTTTGTCTTTTTCTTCTTTTTTGATCTGCTCGTTTGCGTCCCGGCGGATGGCGCGAATAGCAACCTTGCTCTCTTCGCCCTTCTTTTTGACGACTTTGACAAGCTCTTTTCTGCGCTCTTCGTTGAGCTCCGGGAAGATCAAGCGAATCACCTTTCCGTCGTTGGACGGGTTGATGCCGAGATCGGATTTCTGAATCGCTTTCTCGACCATCGGAATGGCCTTGTTGTCCCAGAGAGCGATGAGTAGCATCCGCGGCTCAGGCGTGGAGATGTTGCCGAGCTGTTGAATCGGCGTCGGCGTTCCGTAGTAGTCAACCATGATGCGGTCGAGCAGTTGCGCGTTTGCGCGGCCTGCGCGAAGCCCGCCGAGCTCCGTTTTGAGCACGGCAATCGTCTTATGCATCCGTTCTTTCGTGCTGTCTAAAATATCACTTGCCATGTTCTATTCCTCCTATACGCCTTTTATTCTACTATAGTTCATGCCAATGATTCAAGCCATAGTTTCGTGCAACCCAAAAACGAAAACGCCTCAAGAAGCAGCTTGCGTACCGCTTTACGAGGCGAAATCCGTAACAGAATTATTCTTTTTCAACGATGTGCGTACCGATGGTGTCGTCCTCAAAAATCTGCTCGATTTGGTCAAGCGCGAACGCACGGATCGGAATTTTCTGCTCTTTGCAGAGCGTGATCGCCGTCAGATCCATTGCGCGGAGGTTTTCTGCCACCACGCGGTCATAGCTGATGCGGTTGTAACGCACGGCATTGGGGTCGATCTTCGGGTCAGCGGAGTAGATTGCGTCAATGTTCTTGGCTAGCAACAACGCGTCTGCGCCGATCTCCGCCGCGCGGAGGGCCGCCGCCGTATCCGTCGAGAAAAAAGGGCAACCGCTGCCGCAGGCAAAGATGACGATCTTGCCGTCGTTGAGCGCCTGCTTTGCGCTCCTTGCGGAAAACTTTTCGCAGAAGCGATCCATATCCACTGCGGACTGCACCACGCAGGGCACCCCCGCGGCTTCCAGCGCATCCTGCAGGGCAAGAGAGTTAATCGCGGTTGCCAGCATGCCCATGTGATCCGCGCGGTTTCGTTCCATCCCCTCGGCGCTTCGTCCGCGCATGATGTTTCCGCCGCCGACGACGATGCCGATCTGCACGCCCTTTTGACGGACGGTTTTGATCTTTGCCACCGTGCTGAGCACGGTTTCGCGGCTGATGATGGACTGTTCGGAAGAAAGAGCTTCCCCGCTGATCTTGAGCAATACGCGATGATACATCTTGCTTTTCCTCGTCTCTCGATTTTTCCAAATACCGTTCAATCGTTCTCAAAAAAGAATCGATTGATCAAAAAAACTTCGAAAAAAAGGAACACGTTGCCGTGTTCCTTTGTGGCAGTTATGCTTTGGTCTGGCTCATGACTTCTTCTGCAAAGTTGTTCTCACGCTTTTGCAGTCCCTCGCCCATTTCATAACGAGCAAAGCGATTGACGGTCATCTTCGCGCCGAGATCTTTGGAAGCCTTCTCCAGCACCTGCGTGATCGAGAGCGCAGTGTCCTTGACGAACAGCTGCTCGAGCAGGCAGATTTCCTTGTAGAACTTCTCAATGCGGCCGGTGAGCATCTTCTCGATGACGGCGGCGGGCTTGGGCTTCTCTTCGTTGAGCGCAATGTTGCGGTTGATCTCTTTTTCGTGCTCCAGCTCCGCTTCCGGTACTTCTTCACGATTGAGATAGGTCGGGCGCGCTGCCGCGATATGCATCGCGATGTCGTGCGCAACCTGCTTGAGCTCCGCGCTGTCCTTCAGATCGGCCGGTGCGTCGAGATCGACCAGAACGCCGATGCGGCCGCCAAGGTGGATATAGGTGTCCACAACGCCCTCAAAGCGGGTGAAGCGGCGAATGCTGATCTTTTCACCGATCTTGGCGACCATCTCGTTGAGAGTGTCGCTGACCGTGAGACCGGGTGCGTAGAACGCATCCTGCGCCATCAGTGCATCCACATCCGCGGGGTTGTACTTGCCAACCTGCTCGGCGAGCTTGTCGACATATGCGTGGAAATCATCCGTCTTGGCGACAAAGTCGGTTTCGCAGTTGACCTCAAGGATCACGCCAACGCCGCACTCCGTGCAAAGATAGCTGCTTACGATGCCTTCCGCTGCAATGCGGCTGGCCTTCTTGGCGGCAGCTGCGAGACCCTTCTCGCGCAGATAGTCTTTGGCTTTATCAAAATCGCCTTCACACTCGGTGAGCGCTTTTTTGCAATCCATCATGCCAGCCTGCGTGATTTCGCGCAGTGCCATTACGTCTTTTGCTGTAAACATGGTGTATGTTCTCCTTCGCTGAAGCGTTACTCGTTGACTTCTTCTTCGACGCTCGCCGGTGCTTCGACGTCGGTCATCTGCTCGCCCTGACGGCCTTCGATGATGGCGTCAGCGATCTTGGCGGTGATGAGCTTGACCGCGCGGATGGCATCATCGTTGCCCGGGATCGGGTAATCGATCTCGTCCGGATCGCAGTTGGTGTCGATGATCGCGACGATCGGGATTTTGAGCGTGCGCGCTTCGGCAATTGCGATGTGCTCCTTGCGCGGGTCGACGACGAACAGCGCGCTGGGCAGCTTCTTCATCTCTTTGATGCCGCCGAGGTTTTTGACGAGCTTTTCCTGCTCGCCGCGCAGCTGGATAACTTCCTTCTTGGGCAACAGCTCAAAATCTCCGTTGGCTTCCATCTGCTCAATCTGGCGCAGGCGCGCAATGCGGCCCTGGATGGTTTTGAAGTTGGTGAGCATGCCGCCGAGCCAACGCTGGTTGACATAGTACATGTCGCAGCGCTTTGATTCCTGCTCGATTGACTCCTGTGCCTGCTTTTTCGTGCCGACAAAAAGAATCGTCTGGTTGTTTTCGGCGACGCTGCGCACGAAATTATAAGCCTCTTCGATTTTCTTGACGGTTTTCTGCAGGTCGATGATGTAGATGCCGTTGCGTTCCGTAAAGATGTATTCCTTCATCTTCGGGTTCCAGCGGCGGGTCTGATGGCCGAAATGTACACCGGCCTCCAACAGTTGCTTCATGGAAATCACGGACATGATAAGTAACCTCCTCGTTCTTTTCTTCCCGGTGTTTCATTTCCCGCGGTAACCTGCTTGAGGCAGGCACGAGCCGCGGAATCCGCACCGGTGCGTGATGCCTTGAGAATTATAGCATATGCGTTTTTGCCTATGCAAGTAAAACATCTGATTTCATGCGGTAAAATGCGTTTTACACGCAATTTTCCGCAGATCGGGCGTTATTCTTCGTCTTCCTCTTCGTCTCCGTCCGCCATCTCGTCAAAGAGCTCGATAAACTCATTGAACACTTCGTCCAGCAGAACCGGATTATCGATGGTAACAAAGTTTTCGCCGCCCTTTTCCTTGACGACCTCAAGCAGCACAACTTCATCGTCTCCAACGTTTTCCACGTTGTCGATCGGCAGGAGCGCGGCATAGCGCTTTCCCTCGTAATCAAAAGTCATCACGAGGTCAAATTTGACGGTGGTTCCGCTTTCATCGACGAGTTCGATGACGGTATTCTGCTCTTCCATACGTTCCTGCTTTCCCGTTTTATTGTATAAATTTGCGCTTATTTGTTTCCGTGCGCGTCCAGATAGCCCTGGAGAATGACGACTGCGGCGACCTTGTCAATCACCTGCTTGCGCTTGTCGCGGCTCATGTCCGCCTCAATCAAGACGCGGCGCGCGCTGGCCGTGGTCAGCCGCTCGTCCTGAAAGGCGTGGTCGCCGTCCCATTGCGCCAGCACAGCTTCGGCAAACTCGCGCGTGATCTGCGCCTGAAAACCATAGCTGCCGTCCATGTTGCGCGGCAGGCCAAACACGATCTTCACCGGCTTGTAGCCGTTTGCTAGCTTGATGAGATGCGCCACATCCTGCTCTAGATCACCCGTGCGGTGATAGGTTTCAATGCCTTGCGCGGTGTAACCAAGGGGGTCGCTCACGGCAACGCCGATGCGCTTTTCCCCTACGTCAAATGCGAGAATTCGTAACATGCTTCCTCATTTCCCTTCCACATATGCGCGAACCAGCTCTTCGAGCAGCTCGTCGCGCTCAATGCGGGAAATCAGGTAGCGCGCGTTGTTATGGCTCGTGATGTACGTCGGATCACCCGAGAGCAGGTACCCTACGATTTGATTGACCGGGTCGTACCCTTTTTCACGCATGGCGCCGTACACGTTGAGCAGTGTGTCGCGCGGGCTGCGCTTTTCTCTGGGGATTTCAAATTGCTGTGTATCTCTTTTATCATCCATTTGAGTTCACCTCAGGGTGATTATATCAAAAATGCGCTCAAGAAAACAGTCCCTTTCCCTGCTTTTGCCGATTTTGCCGTTCGTTCACATTGTGGTTCAAATAAGCAGTAAATTCAAAAAAGCGCACCCGCTGATTTGCGGGCGCGCTTGAAAGCCGAATCCGGTTTTTTATTTGACGATTTCCTGCGACATTTCGTTTTCGACGCCGGCATCTTCGACCTGCGCAATCGCGCCGCGGGCAAAGACGAGCTTGACTTTGTCGGGCCCAACAAGCAGGATGATGGTGTCATCCTTGATGGTGCCGATGGTGCCGTAGATACCGCCGATGGTGCGGACGCGTGTGCCAACCTTAAGGTTGCTGAGCATATCCTTCACCTTTTTGTCGCGGCGACGCTGCGGGATGATCATGATGGCAAACATCGCGACCATGAGGACGATGAGGATGCCGTAGTTGCTAAAAAAGCTGGAAAGACCTTCGGTAAAACTGCTGCTCATATTTTAAAAAACCTGTACCCTTCTTATTAAAGTCAGGTTCAGTCTATCGCATCGCGCAAACTACGTCAAGTCTTACGATTGTGTCAATTATGCAAAACAAGCGTTCCGGGCTGTTGAAAAGCGCAAATTCACCTAAAACACAAAAAAGGAGCCTGTTTTCGCCCCTTTTCTTGCCGTAAGCAGACGATTATTTCGCTTCGTCGCGCTTTTTCATGTAATCTTCGATCGCGGCCTTGACCGCCTCTTCGGCGAGTACGCTGCAATGAATCTTAGCCGGCGGCAGGCCTTCAAGCGCTTCCACTACGGCAGCGTTGGTGATCTTGAGCGCTTCTTCCACGTTCTTGCCCTTGATCATCTCGGTCGCCATCGAGCTGGTCGCAACAGCAGCACCGCAGCCGAACGTCTTAAACTTGACGTCACGGATGATCTCGTTCTCGTCGATGTCGAGGAATATCTGCATGATGTCTCCACACTTTGCGTTGCCGACGGTGCCGACGCCGCTTGCGCCGTCGATCTCGCCAACGTTCCTCGGATTCTTAAAGTGATCCATAACTTTTTCTGTATACATAAAACCTATCTCCTTATTTTGATCCGGCGCAATGAAACAGTTGCGTCGAAAAACTTATGTTTTGCAACTTTACTTCTGCTTGGGATACAGCGGGGACATATCGCGCAAGCGCTGCACAACCTGCGGCAGAAGATCCAGCACGTAGTCGATCTCCTCCTCGGTCGTAAACTCCGAAAGCGTCAGCCGCAAGGAACCGTGCGCAATCTCATGCGGCAGACCCATAGCGAGCAGCACATGCGATGGATCGAGCGAGCCGCTTGTGCAGGCGGAGCCGCTGGAGGCCGCGATGCCGTTGATGTCCAGCATCAGCAGGATGCTTTCGCCCTCGATATAGCGGATGCTGTAGTTGACGTTGTTTGGAAGGCGCAGGGTCGGGTGTCCGTTGAGCTTGACATCCGGGATGCGCTCCACAATCCCTTTGAGCAGTTTGTCCCGCAGCGCGCCGACGTGAACCGCGTTCTCCGCCATATGCTGGTTGGCGAGCTTGAGTGCGGTAGCGAGTCCGACGATGCCGGGTACATTCTCCGTGCCCGCGCGGCGTTTCTTTTCCTGTCCGCCGCCGATGATCAGCGAGGGGATGCGAACGCCTTTGCGGATGTACAGCGCGCCGACGCCTTTTGGCCCGTGGAACTTATGCGCCGAGATTGCCATCAGGTCGATGTTCATCTTGACCACGTCGACGGGCACATGCCCTGTTGCCTGCACCGCATCGGTGTGGAACAACACGCCCTTATCGCGACAGATTTTACCTATTTGCGCAATGGGGTTGATGCTGCCGACCTCGTTGTTGGCAAACATGATGGAGACCAGCACCGTATCGTCACGCAGGGCAGCGGCTACGCTCTCTGCGCTCACGATGGCAAATTCATCCACCGGCAGGATGGTCAGCTCGATCAGGCCCTCACGCTCCATCGCCTGGAGGGTGTAGAGCACGGCATGGTGCTCAACCGCGGAGGTAATGACGTGCTTGCCCTTTTTCTTGTTGGCGGCAACTACGCCGCGCAGCGCCATATTGTCGCTCTCCGACCCGCCGCCGGTGAAGACGATCTCATCCGGCTTTGCGCCGATGATGGCGGCGACGTCTTTGCGCGCGGTGTCGAGCAGCTGCTCCGCCTCGCGCGCGTATTCGTGCAGGCTGGAAGGGTTTCCGTAATAGGTGGTAAACGCGGGAATCATCGCGTCTACGACTTCCTGGCGTACCATGGTCGTTGCGGCGTTATCGAGATAAACCTTCATACTAAATTCCTCTTTTTATTGATTCATTTCCAAATGAACATTGCGAATGATTCGCTTATCCAAGCTTCTGATCACAAACATTCTTACACGGGATGCCGCGCGCTTTTTGCTGCAAATAGTCGTCCGCCAGTTCGCGGATGGTCGTGCGCTCCAGCACGTCGTTGATGCGCGTTTGCAGCTTGAGAAACAGCGGACGCGCTGAGCAGGAGCAGGCGCTTGAGCAGTTGTGGTGCAGCGTGCCCACGCAGTCCACAATTGCGGTCGAGCCTTCGAGCAGATTCAGCACGCGCTGTACGCTCAGCTCAGCCGGATCGCAGGTGAGCTCATAACCGCCCTGCGCGCCGCGGACGGTGTCCACCACGCTCCCTTTTTTCAGTTCGCGCAACAGCTGCTCCAGATAGCCTTCCGAAATCCCCTGCGAGCCAGCCAAAACCGGAAGCGAGACCGGGCCTGTGCCATAGGAAATGGCGAGGTCGATCACCGCTTTGAGGCCGTATCTGCTGCGCGTGGATAACTTCATGGCATCCCTTTCTGAAACAATCTTCATATCATACGCACTAGAGACACATCGAATCTCTCTTTTGAAAGCGAGTTTGCAATCCCTAGTAAATTGGTTGACTTACGTTGATAGGATAGCATTTCACTAGGCTATTGTCAAGCATGCTGTGTGATCATTTTACGTCTAATATAGTGAAAGTTTTTTTAACGGTATGCGAGTTATTTTGTATGCTTTTCCAAATCAAGCAAGCTCTGCTTCATCCCTGTGCCGTACGCATATCCCGTCAGTGAGCCGTTTGCGCCGACCACGCGGTGACAGGGCACTGCGATCATGATCGGGTTCTTGTTGCAGGCCATGCCGACCGCGCGGGAGCCTTTGGGGTTCTCCACCGTCTTTGCAATCTCGCCGTAGGATTTGGTTTCGCCATATGGTATGTCGAGCAACGCCGCCCATACGCTTTGCTGAAACGGCGTTCCCTCCGCGCGCATGGCGAAGGTAAATCGCGTGCGCTTGCCGGAAAAGTATTCGCTAATCTCCTGTGCCGCCTGCCGAAGCACGGAATGCGATACAGTTATCTCTGCGTCGCTAAGTGCATCCGTGTTTGCGAGGGCGATCGAGCAGATCGCGCCATCCCGCGCGGAGATGATGAGATTACCGATTGGCGAACCGATGCGGATCTTCTCCGCCGGAATTTCAGCGTGTTTCACGAGACAGCCCTCCCCTGTTTTGTTCGATGTGTTTCTTTTTATTATAACCGAACTGTGGTATACTGAGCAAAATATAGTCGGAGAATTTCTTCTTCATCAAAACGTAAAAAATTCTGATTCCAACAATGATCCGGTTAAATAGGAAAGGAACGAACGAAAATGGAAGAGTCGCACGCGGAGCTCTCGCTCGAACCCGTTGCAGCCGCAGAAGCGGAAAAGACCGAGTCGTTCGATGTCATCGATTATGTTCGCGAGCTTTTTCTCAATTCGGAAGAGCAAAGGAAGCTGGAGCAGAAGAAGTTAAAGCTCATGCGCACATGTGTGGCTCTGCTCTCCGTCGTTGCCTTTGTCGTTGTCGCCAGCGCGGCGATTCTCGTACCCATGCTACTCACCACCGTGTCGGAGGCGAACAAAGCCCTCGTCACCGTGCAACAGGTCGACATTCAAGCCATCACGACGAACATCGACGAACTTGCCGTACAGGCGACCGATACGTTTGAATCCGTCGGCGAAGCGGTCAAGGTGCTCGACGCGCTGGATATGGAGTCCCTCAACGCGACCATTGCGGAGCTGAAAACGGGCGTGGAGTCCTTCTCCAAGATCGACATTGAGACGCTCAACGCCGCGATAGCCAATCTAAACGCGACCGTTGAACCACTTGCTAAACTCTTTGGCAAGAAATAAACTCTATTAACCCGCGGGCAGCGTTTGCCCGCTTTTTCATGCGCAATCCTATCTTAACGCTGCTGCATAAGGAGATTTTGATCCGTTATGGCGGAACTTTTGTCTATCCTCTACGTTGCCCTGTTTGCCGTTTCCGGCATAGGGCTTAGTCGTCTGCTGTTCTATCGCGAAAAGCCGCTCGTGCGTCTTTGGCTTGGCCTCGCGTTCGGCATGGCGATGCTAATCTGGTTCCCCGCGCTGTTTTCGTTCGCGATGGGATTCTATCTGTCCGCGCAGATTCTGGGACTCGTGCTCGCGTGCCTGCTGGGTGCGGCGGGATTCTTCTTCTCGCGCAAACGCTCGCTGAGCACATCTCCTTGGAAAGCGGAAATCCCGTTCTTCATTGCGGGTGGTGGCCTGCTTGCCGTCTGCCTCGTGCTGCTCTCGACCCATACACTTGTGCCGCGGGACGGCGCGCTCTATGTCGGGCAGTCGACCTATGGTGATCTGGCGATGCATCTGGGCTTTATCTCCAGCATCGCGACGCAGGGCACCTTTCCGCCGATGTACTCCATCTGCCCGGATATGCAGGTCAACTACCCGTTCCTCAGCGAAAGCGTGGGATCGACGATCTATCTCTTCGGCACCAGCCTGCGCTTTGCAACCATGCTCACCGCCGGCTACGCAATCGTGCTCGTGATCACCGGGGTCTATTGCTTCTTTCAGGAATGGCTGGGTGAAACGCGCAAGTCGGTGTTTGCAATGCTCCTGTTCTTCATCGGCGGCGGATTCGGGTTCTCATACTTTTTTGATCTGCTCAAGGATCACCCGGAGAATCTCTCCCGCCTCTTCACCGCGTTTTACGAAACGCCGACCAACTTCGTCTCAAACGGGCTTCGCTGGGTTAATCCGATTGCGGACATGATGATTCCCCAGCGCGCGCTGCTCTTTGGCTGGTCGCTGCTGTTCCCCTGCCTGTTCCTGCTGCATCGCGGGGCGATCAAGCGCGACACCAGCGCCTTTCTCCCGCTTGGCATTCTCGCGGGCACACTGCCGCTGATTCACACACATTCCTTTCTCGCGCTCGGCATCGTCAGCGGGTTTTATCTGGTGCGTTCGTTTGTAAGAAATGAAGGCAAGGCGCAGTGGCTTGGGTTTGCGAAATATCTGGGCATCGTGCTGCTGCTGGCGGCTCCCCAATTGATATTCTTCACATTCAAGCAGTCCGGCGGGTTTCTGAAGTTCCACTTCAATTGGGCGAATGAATCCGACAACTACATCTGGTTCTACATCAAGAACTTCGGGCTGATCGCGCTGCTGGCTCCCGTTGCGTTCCTCGCGGCGAGTAAGGAGGAAAAGGGCGTTGTCGGTGGCGGCGTGCTGATTTGGCTCATCGCAGAGTTCATTCAGTTTCAGCCCAACCAATATGACAACAACAAACTTCTCTTCATCACCTTTGCCTATGCATGCGGGCTGGTCGGCGGCTGGCTTTTTGACGCGAAGGACAGGCTTACGCGCGGCGCCGCGCGAAACCGTCTGAGCATTGCGTTGCTCTCGGTGATGGTCTGCGCGACGCTGTTTCTCTCCGGCGCGCTGACGCTCGGGCGCGAGTACGTCTCGGAATATCAGTTGATCGATGCGGATCAGGTCGCAGCGGCAAACTTTGTCAAAGAGAACACAGCGTCGGATGCGACGTTCCTGACCTACAACAACCACAACAACTGCATCGCCGCGCTGACGGGCAGAAACATCGTCTGCGGCTCCGGCTCTTACCTCTTCTTCCACGGTGTGGACTATTCCGCACGGGAACAGGCGTTGTCGTTGCTATATGAAGAACCTTCGACGTATTTCGGCGCATACGCTAAGCAGTATGATATCGACTATGTCTTCATCGGCTCCAGCGAGCTGGCGAACTACAGCGTCGATCTACCGTATTTTGCAGAACACTTTGAGGTGTTCTACCAGAACGGATCTGTGACCATCTACAGCGTGTATTGATCACGAACGTATAAAACAATCTCCGCGAGCGTCCTTCTAAAAGGATGAATCGCGGAGATTTTTTTGTTTCTTATGTGTCGATTCGAACCAAATCGGTTAAATTCCGGTTGCGATAGATCAGGTCCTCTCGCGTTGTGAAGCCGTGCGATTCCCAGAATGCGTTACCCGTTTCGTTCCCGGCCATGACGACTAGCGCAACCTTGTGGATTCCCTCCTGCTTGAGCGCTTCCATCGCGCGTTCTACCAGCGCTGTACCGATGCCCTTCTTCCTGTGCGACATCGTAACCGACAGATGATAGATGAATCCCCTGCGTCCATCGTGTCCTGCGAGAATTGATCCGACGATCTCTCCCGCTTCTTTCGCAACAAAGCATGAAGTCGGATTGCGGCGCAGATATTGCGCAATTCCCTCACGGGAATCGTCCGTCGTATTCAGCCCCATGCCGGGCGTGCTGATCCAAAGGCGGTATATGCCCGCGTAATCATCGGTCGTCATGATTCGTATCGTCATCTGTTTCACCCGTTTATGAAAACGACCGCCGTGTAAAAGGCAGCCGTTTCTTTGTTCTATGGTTTACGCCTTTTTCATTTTGTATCCGGCAAAGCCCGCCATCAGCGCACCTACGCCTGTGATCACCGCAAGAATCGCACCGACGATGCGGTAGCTCTCCGCCGTGTTGGTCATGATGTACTCATACATGGCGGAGTCCATGCTGCCGCCGTTTTTGGCAAGCTCCGCGCTCGCGGTGGTCAGCCCGATGGTTGCACTCGTCAGCACCAGCACGAGCCCAAGCACAAACAGCAGCACCAACACAGCCATCACGCCTGTGTAAGTCTGCTTTTTATCGGGTTTCTGATCGATGAACATTTCCATTACATTGATCCCCTTTGTTTTATATGTTGATCGTTCACTTGTTACGATTCCTTGGTTTCTTCGTCCAGTCCCATCAGGAGACGATAGACCGGCTCGAGCAGTGCAAAGCCATCTATGATTTCCTCTGCGATCTCCGGTGAAAGCGTTTTCTTCAGGTTTGGTGAGGAGAAGCAAAAGGACAACCCCTTTCGATTGAGATAGGGCAAAACGCCCTCCGGTGCGTCAATAAACTTGGGACGCTTAAACATATCCCCAACCACCTCGAACCGCTCCTGAAACTTCGGGTCGTTGACCAATGATAGAAACTTCTCCGGCTTGGCGAGGATATGCGGGCGGATCTCGCGCATCAGCGCGGGATTTGAACCATACATGCCCATGCCGTAGCCATAGCCTTCGCGCTCAAACTCCGCGTAGACGACAAGGCTCTCGCTGAGCATGTTGCCGGGTCTGCGAAATCCGAGCCAGGCGTGGTCGCGAAACATCGTCTTGTCGCGCGAATAGCGCGTGTCCCGCCGGATGCGCGAGACGACGGTAGACGGACGGACGTTGAACGCGCTGTCGATCTCTTGTGCGGCGGGCGTAATCGCAATTGCCAGCTCTTTGAGCGGCTCATAGACATTCTTTTTATAGCGTTCTTTGTTTGCCTCATAAAAAGACAACTCATTGCTGAACGCAATCTCCCAGAAAAACTGGTAGGTATCTTCGTTTAATCCCTGAAACACGGCTGTTTACTCCTCGTCGTCGTCTTCAACGCGCAAGCTCTTTTGAATGCGGGTGACGGACGGTTTCTGTGCGGGTTGTGCTTTGGGCTGCTTTTTATAGTCAAACACGCGCGGCGCAGCTGCCTGCGCTTTTTGCTGTGGATGCGGCGTGTACGGCTTGACTTCGTCGCTAACTGGGCGGTATTCTGCCGCGCTGTGAACAGGCTGAGTATAGCGCGTCCGCGCCGTTTCGACCAGTCGATGCGCCAGTTCATCCGCGCGCGGCTGCTCCGGCTCCGGCTGACGCGGCGGCGGCGTGAAGACGGCATGCGGCTGTTCAGAGGGCTTCGCTTGCGCGGGAGGCAGACGAATCGGCTCTTGCTTGGGAACAAAAGGCTCTTCGTCCCGCATTGCAAACATCCGCTGCGTATAGCTGATCTCCTCCGGGTCAGGCGTATCATGATAGACGGGCCTTGCCGCGCGGTACGCTTTTGGCTCCTCAAAGAAATCATCGTCGTCGTCATCAATCAGGTTGCGCGGAGCGCGGGCGCGTTCCATTGCAGTGAGTCCTACGAGAACGATAACAGAAAGCACCATCAGCACGCCGAGTATGATCAGAACCGTCATGATGCCGCTGTTGATGCCGCCAAAGATGTTGAAGTTTCCTCCGCCCACCTGTTCCGGCGTTGGCGAAGCGGGGCCAGCGGTTTCGGTGCCGTAGGCAACGGGCATCACACAGCTTGCGAGTGCACGGTTGGTTCCGGTCGGGTCATAGCCCTTTACGGTGATATTAAGATTACGCGGGGAACCGAGGGTAATCTCCCGATCAAACGAGGTCTCTCCGGCAGGGAGAATTTCATACTCGTTTAACAAGCCTAAGTTTGTTTCGGATATTTTTACGCTCGTCAATTCCACCGAGCTGTGATTGGTGATCACAATCCGCGCGCTGACCTTGCCGCTCTCCTGTGTCCATGGCGTGATGGTCTCCGCGCGCACAGTCACGTTGATCTGTGCCTCATCCACGTAAGGATAAACCTGATATACTTCATTCTCTGTTGGTTTTATCTCGTAATTCCCGCCAAAGGGGTCAATGGCTGAAAGGAAAAATTGCACATCCCTCAGCGGCTCCGTCATCAACGGGACGACGATATACGAGAGGCTTCTGTTCTCGCCGGGCGCCAGATTAAACGGCGTGTCGCTTACCGGGTTTGCGCGCTCGTCTACGATAGTGATATTGCTGATGGCTTGCGTGCCGCTGTTGGAGACATCGATTGTAAACGTAACCCCCGCCGAGGTCGGCGTTCCCGCCTGCACGCGCATGTCAAGCCGGATGAGCACCATTGTGAGCTCCAGCGGCTCCAGCGAGGCGAACGTCTTTGACTTGCCGTTGACCGTATACATCACAAGCGGCGTGCTTGTCACGCTCTCGTCACCCATGGTGTAGACGAAATCATATGAGGTCGTGCGGCTGGCGCGGAGCGTCTCGTCTTCAAAAATCGGCAGATCGCTGATGTTTTCGTCGACCAGCGTGATATCCGTCATGTCAAACTTTGTCGTGTTCTTGATCGTGTAGGTGACGGTCACCTTGTCTCCGGGCTTCGCGTTGGTCTTGTCCGCCGTGCGCGTCACCGTGATGATCGGGTTCTCCGCCTGCGCAATCGTATACTGCGCCTCCTGGCTCATGGGTTCGCCGTTTCGCGTCCATGTGACGAGGAACGTGATGGGTTTGCCTAGCTGGCTTTGCGTCACGGCTAGGTTCAGCGTGATGTCCCGCGCGCTGCCGCTTGGGGGGATTTGCGCGCCATGCAGCACGTCGTAAACCACGGTGTTGTAGGTAATCGCAACATCCGCCATGGGATAGTCCGCGTTGTAGTTGGCAATTTCAAACGTAAACGTCACGTTGCCCGCATCGGTGAGCTCCGTGGGGTTGGCGGTGATGTTGATGCGCGCCTCTTCCGCGTGTGCGGTCGGGGTAAAAGCGAAAACGCAAACAAGCGCTATGAATAATCCAAGCAGCCTGTTAAAAAACGCGCGTGCGTTCTTGCTTCGCTTCATTCCTGTTCTCCTTTACCGGAACTCGTTTGAAAATCAATTTCTATGACTTTGGTCGATACTCCTGCAACGACTTACCCAAGTGCGCAATTTTCGCGCTGCCATCCGTCTTGTCGGTAACGGCTGCAATCAGCGCATCCGTCTCCTCCGTGGGCAGCAGCAGTGTCAGTGTCACTTGTTCGGCAAACATAGCCTCGCCGGGATACCCCTTCTGGCGGATCATCGGCTCGAGCAGATTGTAAGACGAATATGACACCGTAACTGAGATGCGTTCGCACACGCGAATCGTCACGATATCAGCCGCTTCCAGCGCCTCGCTCGCCGCCCTGCCATAGGCGCGGACAAGTCCGCCCGTGCCGAGCAGCACACCGCCAAAGTAGCGCACCACCGCGCAGAGCACATTTTCAACCCCTGCACCGGAGAGCACGTTGAGGATCGGCGCGCCTGCCGTGCCGGAGGGTTCCCCGTCGTCCGACGAGCGGACAATGCCGCCCTCGTGTAACCGGAAGGCGTAGCAGCAGTGCCGCGCGTCGTAGTGCTTCTTGCGAATCTGGCCAAGCGCTTCCTGCGCTTCCGTCTCGTTTGAAACAGGTATACAAAAACCTAGAAAGCGGGATTTGCTGATGACAATCTCGCTCTCTCCGGCTATATCAATCGTTTGATACGGTTTTAAGCTTTGCGAATCCGGCAAAAGCTCTTCTTCCCCTTCCGCAGGATGACACCGTCACCCTCGATCTGCTCCGGCGTGAGCGCAGTACCCGTCGCTAAGACCTTCTCCTCGCCGACGAATACGCCGCCGCCTTCGATCAGTCTGCGCGCGTCGCTCTTGCTCACGGCGAGCTTGCTCATCACCATCAGGTCGGGAATGCGAAGTCCGCTCTCAGAAATCATCTCCGGCGTGAGTTCGCAGGTGGGGATATTGCTCAGATCGCTGCCACCGGAAAACAGTCCCTCTGCCGAAGTTTGCGCGATCTTTGCCTCCTCTTCGCCGTGCACCTGCGCGGTGAGTGTAAAGGCGAGGATCCGCTTGGCTTCGTTGATCTGCTCACCCGGAAGGGAGCTCAGGCGGTTTACCTCGTCCATCGGCAGGAAGGTCAGCAGCGAGAGGCACATCTTCACGTCCTCGTCGCCGACATTGCGCCAGTACTGGTAGAAATCAAACACGCTGCACTTCTCTTTGTCGAGCCAGACCGCGCCCTTTTCCGTCTTGCCCATCTTTCTGCCATCGCTCGTGGTCAAGAGAGCCGTGGTCAGCGCGAACGCCGGCTTTTGCTCCTTTTTGCGGATGAGGTCCGCGCCGCCGAGGATGTTGCTCCATTGATCGTCCCCGCCCATCTGCAACACGCAGTTGTGGCGTCGGTTGAGCTCCAGAAAGTCGTAGCCCTGCATGAGCATGTAGCCCATCTCGAAAAAAGTCAATCCGCGTTCGAGCCGGTTTTTGTAGCAGTCCGCAGCGAGCATGCGGTTGACCGAAAAGTGGACACCGATGTCGCGCATAAAATCAAGGAAGTTCAGCGGGTAGAGCCAGTCTCCGTTGTAAACGATCTGCGCGCCGCCTTCGGAAAAATCCAGTAGCCGCGACATCTGCTTTTGAAAGCACGCGGCGTTGTGGGAGAGCTGCTCACGTGTCATGAGCGAGCGCATATCTGTCTTGCCGGAAGGATCGCCGATAAACGCGGTGCCGTTGCCCAGTAGCGCGATGGGCTTGTGCCCTGCGCGCTGCATATGCGCCATGGACATGAGCTGCACGTAATGACCGATGTGAAGGCTGTCCGCTGTCGGGTCAAAGCCGATATAGAATGCGACTTTTTCTTTGCCGAGCAGCTCTTTGCATTCTTCGGGATGGGAGCACTGCTTCAAAAAGCCGCGCTCTTCCAGTACATCGTATACGTTGCGTTCCATGTGTGTGTCCTCCGTCAATGTGTTGCTTCTTTCATCTGCTGCGCACGAAACACATCCGCTTGTGCGCTCAACCAAATATACCACGAAAAAAGAGAAGAAACAATGTGGTCAGCATGGTTTCTTCTCCTGCAAATTGCATGTTTTCAACTCGTTATTCGTTTGTTCACACTTGATCTGATAATGCCACCGTAAAGCGGAATACCGCATATTCCCCTTCGTTTGCGGCCTCGATGCCTTCGCCCAGATGCGAGAGAATCTCGTGCACGATGGCTAGTCCAAGTCCCGTTCCGCCGTCGGAATGCGCCATATCCGCCTTATAAAACCGCTCAAACAGATGCGGCAGATGCTGCTCGGGAATATGCCCCGTGTTCATGACGGAGACGATCGCGCGGGCGTTGTCCTCCGATTTCTTCACGTCGAGTATGATCACGCCGTCATCTGCGGCGAATTTGATTGCGTTGTCGATCAAAGCGATAAGCACCTGCTCGATGCGGTCGCTGTTGGCGTGCACGAGCAAGGGTTTCTCGCAGTTCCAGCGTTCCGTCACGCGGATGCCGCTGTAGGAGGCGACAAGGCTTGTCTGCTCCACGACCGCACTCACCACGCCATCGAGATGAAAGTCCCCCTTCTCCAGCGCAATTGCACCCGATTGCAGGCGGGAGAGCTCCAATAGATCGTTGATGAGCCGGCTAAGGCGCATCGATTCGCGCAGGATATAGCCATAGTAACGAGATCGATCGTCCTCTTTTTTCACGAGTCCGTCGTTGAGCGCCTCTGCCAGGCTGCGGATAGACGCAATCGGCGTTCTGAGCTCGTGACTGACGTTTGCGACATAGTCCCGCCGCGTCTGCTCCAGCCGCTCCGCCGCCGTCACGTCCTGCGCCACGATGACCGTGCCGGGTGCAAGTTCGCTTGTCTCCTGCGAGAGGGATACGACGAGCAGCAGCTTGCGCTCCCCGATGTCAATCGTCAGCGCACGCGCCTCTGCGCTTTTCTGCACCTCATCGCAAAGCGGCAGCACAGGCGCAAGCGCGCGCATGATGTCCTCTTCCGCGCAAACGCCAAGCAGCTGGCAAGCCGCCTGATTTTGATAGATCAGCGAATGATCTGCCTCCAGCGCGACAACGCCTTCTTTCAACCCGTCCAGAATGACGTGCAGGCGATTTCGCGCGAGGATGAGGTTGCTGATGTTGAGCTGCAGCTGCGTCGAAAGATGGTTGAGCGCAACGCCGAGCTGGCCGATCTCGTCATCCCGGCTCTCGTCCGCGCGCACATTGAAGTTGCCACTCGCCATAGCGGCTGATGCGCGGGTCATGGTTCGAATCGGTTTTGCCATGCGCCGCGAGATAAAATACGCCGGAACGATCATGAACGCGGACGCAACAAGCGAACTGAGCATCAGCGCGCGCACAAAGCTCATCAGCGAGCTGTAGACCTCAAACGATGGTCGCGTCATGAGAATCGCGCCTGTGACGCGCTCTAAATTGTCCACGATGGGTACGCCGACGACCACGCCGTCCGCGGAGCGCCACTTGGTGGAGATGAGCTGCTCGCCGGTGGAGACCACCTGTGCGCCGTATTTCAGGATAGACTGGCTGATCACTTCGGTTGCCGTGACGTTCTCCGTCGTATATGCAATCAGTGTTGCTTCTTCATCAAAGATATAGACGCGTGTACCCTGCTGCTCTTTCAACGTGAAATCCAGAAACGAATCATAGGAAATCTGGCCTGATTGCAGGCGCGTCGCCAGCCGGGACATCGACTCCGCGCGCGGCAGCATCTCCTCTGCGATGCGGCGCGCGTGCACGCTCGCACCCGTGAGAAGATAGACCAATACCGCGATCACGGATGTGAGCACACAACCGAAGATCAGGTAAAAGAGAAATTTCTCGAAAATCGAGCCGGTTTTTTCTTTGGGCGCAGCCGTTGGTTCCTTTGCACGCCGCAGTATCATTTTTTTCATCTTGTCCTTTGACGATTTCTTGCGCCTAGTCGTTTGTAAACAAGGAACAGCGCGGAGAGGTATCCGCGCCGGATTGCTGAAACTCGTATTTCTCAGGTGTCGCTTGCGCCAAATTTGTAGCCGACGCCGTAGACGGTGCGGATGCCCCAGCCGAGTCCCTCATCCGGGATTTTCTGCCGGATACGTTTTATCTGGGTGTCCACCGCACGGGTGTCCCCAAAGTAGTCGTATCCCCAGATTTTGGAGAGGATCTGCTCGCGGTCAAACACGCGCCCCGGATGCGACGCAAGAAGATAGAGAATCTCCACTTCCTTGGGCGTAAAATCTACGGGCTTGCCTTTGATCTTCACCTCGTAGTTGTTGAGGCTGATCTCCAAATCCTCCAGGCGGATGGTCTTGCCTTCCGTCTCCGGCTCGGCGGTGATGCGCCGCAATACCGCCTTGATGCGGGCGATGAGTTCTCTTGCGGAGAACGGCTTTACGATGTAGTCGTCCGCGCCGATTTCAAGACCAACCACACGGTCGATCTCCTCGCCCTTAGCGGTGAGCATGATGATCGGCACCGAGCTCTTTTGCCGGATCTCGCGGCAGGCGTCCATGCCGTTTTTCTCCGGCATCATCAAATCCAACAATATCAAATCGGGCGCTTCGCTTTCCGCCATCTTGACCGCCTGCACGCCGTTGAAGGCAGACGCATGCGAAAACCCTTCGCTCTCGAGATAGACCCCAAGCGATTCATGAATGATCGGTTGATCGTCACAAATCAAAATGTGCGCACTTTTCTGCATGGTGTTACCCTCCTGTTTGACTTGATTATAGTATGCGCTCTGCCACAATTCAACTGGAAGGGGCAGGATGTCGAAATTGTACACGATTCGTACAAGATCGCAGCGATTTTTGTGAATTTCGGTCAAGTTTTCGTGCGAATGCCATGTTTGTGGAAAGCCTGTCCGAAAAAAACGGCACGTGTTACCGTGCCGTTCAATCGTTTATCGTTTCTTGGGTTTCTTGTCTTGTTGATTTCTGGTATTGTCGTCCGGTTTTGCGATCTTTTTGTCGTGCTGCTTCTTTGGCAGCACCTCGTAGGGCGCATCCTGCGATCCTCTCGCCTGTTGCCCCGTGAATTCAGGCGATTCCTCGTGAATGATATAGCCCGCGCCAACAGGGCCAAGCGCGATTGCGTTGCTGATATAGTTCTTGAGCGTAAAATGAAAGCTGGTTCCTTCGCCCGGATTGCTCTCGACATAGATGTTCTCGCCGAGCTTGTCAATGATCTGCTTGGCGATGGATAGCCCAAGTCCTGTTCCGCCCTCTTTGCGGGAGCGATCCGTCTTAAAGAAACGCTCAAAGACATGCGGCAGATCCGTCGGCGCGATGCCGCAGCCGGTGTCTGACACCGTGACCATGATGCGTTCCCCCGTGGTTTCGGCGGCAGAGATCGTGATGCTGCCGCCCTCCGGCGTATAGCGCATGGCGTTGTCGATCAGAATGACCAGCAGCTGCTCGACGCGGTCTTCGTCCGTCATCGCAAACGGCAGCTCGTCCAAATCGAGTTTGAGACTGATGCCGCGCTGCGCCGCTTCGTTTGCGTAGTTCTGGCGCGTGTCCTGCAATAGCTCCGTGAGGTTGACCGCGTGCAACTCCATGTGTTCGGTTCCGGATTGCAGGCGCGAAAGCTCCAGCATGTCCGTAATCAGTCTTGAGAGACGAATTACCTCGCGCAGCATGATGCGGTAATACCGCTGGCGTGTCTCTTCATCCGTAATCATGCCGTCGCTGAGCGGCTCCAGCAGCCCGCGTACGGCTGTCAGCGGCGTTCTGAGCTCGTGGCTGACATTCGCCACATAATCCCTGCGGGTGCGCTCCAAACGCTCCAGATCGGTCACATCCTTAAAGAGACCGACGATGCCGGTGCATTCGCCCGCCTCATCCGTCACGGGCACGATGGTGATCCAGAGCGAGCGGTCGTTTGGCAGGGCATAGTGAATGCTAGCGGGCTCCAGCGATTCGTAAACCGAGCGGAACAGGTCCCAGATCGATTCATCCGGCACCAGATCCATCGGCACCTTGACCTCCACCGCGCCAAACATCTTCATGAGCGCGGGGTTATAGTGCGTCAGGCATCCGATGTTATCGATGGCGGCGACGCCGTCCGTAAAGCTCGAAAGTAATTGATTGAGCTGTCGCTTCTCGCTTTGCAGTTGATAAATCGTCTGCGCGAGGTTGTCGCAAAGCGTGTTGAGTGCGCGCGCGAGGATGCCGATTTCGCCGGATGCCCGTTCGTTTGCGCGGACGTTGAAGCGTCCTTTGGACATCTCGATGGCGGCGTTGCTCATGTCGTGCAGGGGCTTGCTCAGGCGGTTTGTGCTAAACGCCACCAGAACCATAACCACTGGCATGATCGCAAGGATGGTACCCGTGAGCACATTGTTGAGCTGGTTAAATGCGCTTTGAATGCGCTGAATCTGCTTGATGACGAGGATGCAACCCGTCACGTTTCCATTGGAATCATGTACGGGGATACCGACGGAGACCGCCGATTCGCCGTTGAGCAGCTTGAGATCATTGTTCTCTACCGTGTGTCCGCGCAGAATATTTTGAATCTCCGCGCGGTAATATTCGCCGAAGTCCTGCATCTCAACCGTGCTGCCGATGTTGCGAACGATCAGCGGCTTGCCGAGCTCGTCTGCGATCATGATCGCAGATTCGCTGGCGAGCGTCTGCTTGTCGATGTAGCGCAAGAGCGCTTCCTCGGTCACATTGCCGGTCTTATACTCCTCATAGATCTGGCGCGTGACCTCCGCCTCCGGTTCGAGATTTGCCATCTCGATGGAAACATAGGTGCTTTTTCCGATATACGTATAAGCCGCTAGCAAAATGAGGTTTGCTAGCAGCAATGCAATGATCGATACAACTAAAATTCGCCAGTAAAAGACGCTCCGCATGAAATACGACCGGCGTTATTCGGTTTCAAACTTGTAGCCGACACCGTAGATGGTCTTGATGCTCCAGCCAAGGCCCGTGGAATCCAGCTTGGCGCGAATGCGCTTGATGTGGGTGTCCACCGTGCGCGTTTCGCCCGCGAAGTCATAGCCCCAGACGCGGGAGAGCAGCTGTTCACGCGTGAACACCTGACCCGGGTTGGAAGCCAGCATGTGTAAAATCTCTATCTCCTTGGGCGTGCAGATCACCGCCTGGTTGCGCAGGGTGACCGTATAGCTCTTGAGGTCGATGGTGAGACCGTTGTAGGTGATCACGCTCGTGTCGCTCTTGGGCTGCTCGCTGGCTCTGCGGAGCACCGCTTTGATGCGGGCGACTACTTCACGCGGGCTGAAAGGCTTGACGATATAATCGTCCGCGCCGAGCTCCAGCCCGACGATACGGTCGATCTCCTCGCCCTTTGCGGTGAGCATGAGAATCGGCAGCTGCGAGGTCTTGCGTATCTCGCGGCAAACCTCGATGCCGCTCATCTTCGGCATCATGATATCCAGCACGCAGAGCACAACCTCCGGCGTGATGCTTTCGATTGCGGAAACGCCATCGAATGCGTCGACAACCTCAAACCCTTCGGCCTTGAGATAAATGCCTAGCGCCTCGTGTACGACCTGATCGTCGTCTGCAATTAGTACTTTCTGCGCCATAGTATGCTCCTTATATATTTCAATCTAATTTTTGAATGATTCTATTGTCTATTATACCACAAATTGGTGTATCCCGTATAGCATCGACAGTTCTGGTAACCGGTGCTCAAGCGTTGAGCGCATGCACCACACTGCCGACGAACGCCGCGTCCTGCTCCATAATCTCGACCAGCGCGCGGTTATAGATGCCGCTGGCAGGGTGATAAAGCGGGATTAATGAAAACGTAACCCCGTCGATGACGAGCGTATGCGTTTTCCCGTGCGCCAATCCGATGACCGGCGGTTTTCGTCCCGCCAACGCGAACACAGCCTTGAGCGGCGTGTTGCCGAGCGTGAGAATCAGCTTTGGAGAAAGATGCAATAGCTCCGTCTTGAGCAGCGGAAGCGCGGCTTTGACCTCCGCGGGTAGCGGCGTGCGGTTTCGCGTGCTCTTTTCCGAGCGGACAACCGGTCGGTATTTCACAACGTTGGTGATAAACGCATCCTCGCGCATCACGCCAAAGCGGCAAAAGAGCGCGTCAAGCTGCTTGCCCGCCTTGCCGACGAACGGATGGCTAAGCTTCGTCTCCTCCGCCCCCGGTGCCTCGCCGATGAGCAAAATCGCGGCGCCCGGTTTGCCTTCGCCAAAGACCGGACTGTGATACTCCCCCTGCGGCTCGTCTTTTGCCGCAAAGGAGAACAGTCGCGTCCGCTCCAGCGTATACGCCTCTTCCAGCGCGCATTTACCCGTTGTCTCATCCGGTGTGGTCACGCGTCATCCTCCGTTGCCGTTTTGCGTCTGCTGCGCCATATAGGTTTGCAGCGCGGTGAAGTCAGTATTCAGTTTTTGATACAGCGGCTCAATTTCGGAGTACTGATACCCGCTGAGCGCGACCTGCAGGCTTGCGATATCGTCTTTGAGCGCATCGCTCATCTCAACTGGCACATTCTTTGCGCTGCCCAGATAATCCGACACCTGCTGGATGAGATCCTGCGACTGCGTCTTGAGCGCGAAGATCGAGAGCGATCCGTCCGCATGCACGGTGCAGGTCTTCATGCTGTCGATGAATGCATCTGTGGTCAGCTCTGTGCGCACCGCAGTTGGCAGCGCCTGAAGCAGATATTCATCTTCAAACTGATACAGTGGGTTATCCGGACGGATGAGCACATAGCTCACCTCCTGCACGGAGTCCGCCGGGCAGAATTCGGTCGCGAGCGCATTCTCTGCCGTGCAGATGCTCAGCGTCACATGCATACCGCAGTATTCCGTCGGCGCTTTGTCCGCGAGATACCATTCCGTGACCGGCTTGTGTTCTTCGTCGTTCTTGCAGGCGTCGGTTGCAAGCAGGCCGGAGACCGGACAGATCGTTCGCTTGACAAGACCCAATGAGGTCGGGTCTGCGTCGATGATGGGCTTGTCCTCCAGCCCCTCATGGATCTTTGCCATATACGCCTGCCAGAGCGGGGCGGCTTCGTTTCCACCGGAGGAGCCCTTTTTGAGCTTGTTGGCGGGGTAATCGTGTCCGACCCAGAGTGTGGAGACATAATACGGTGTCATGCCGGCAAAATAGACGCTGGCATAGTCCGAGTTCGTGCCTGTTTTTCCGGCGACGGTGATATCCTCTATCTTTGCCTTGGTGCCCGTTCCGGTCTTCACAGCCTCTGTCATCATGTCCACGAGCAGCCAAGCCGTGCTCTGCTGGAACACGCGGCGGGTGTCCCGCACCTCGTCCGCGTCGAGAATGACATTGCCCTGAGCGTCGAGCACTTTCGTAAACGATAGCGGCTCTTGATACACGCCCTCGTTTGCGATGGTGGCATATGCTGCCGCCATTTGAATCGGCGTGAGTCCCGATGTGCCGAGCGCGAGTCCGGCGCCGTCAACGTTGATCTTGTTTTCGGTAGCGCCCAGCTCGTAGAGATACTGCGCGGCGATGGCCGGCGTGACGCAGTCCATCAGCACGCGTGCAGCGGGCACGTTGAGCGAGCTGACAATTGCGCGGCGGAACGTCACCGGCCCATAGCGCGAATCGAGTCCGCCGGACGGATAGCCTTTTTCGGTGTTCCAGCCCTCGATGGGGCCGTCCATATTATACGTAATGCTGCCCGGCGAATAGCCAAGGTCAAGCGCGGGTCCGTAGACCGCAAGTGGTTTGATCGAGGAGCCCACCTCGGTGTAGCTCTGCGAGGCACGGTTGAGCCCCTTTCGCACCGTCGGTTCGTTTCTGCCGCCGATGATGGCGCGCAGCTCGCCCGTACGATAGTCCATCACCACTGCGGCTGACTGCGGCTCTACTGTCTCGATGACGGTGCCGTCCTCCTTGGTCTCAACCAGCAGCGACTTGGATGTGTCCGCCAGGGACGGATAGTTCTCCCATCCGCTCAGGGTGTCCTGCACGGTCTTTTGCACAATCGGATCGACCGTGGTATAGATCTGATAGCCGCTGGTGCGCAGTTCGTTTTCTACCGCGCTGCGGTTGGCGGAGGTGTTGCTCAAGTTCCGCTTCTCAAGCAGGTGCGTCACCACGTCGCTGATGGCATACTCGACAAAATACGCCATGTCGTACATCTGCTTTTGCTCGCTGACCTCGACGATTTGCACCTGTTCGGTCAGGGCGGTATTATATTGTTCCTTTGTGATGAAGCCCGCCTGATACATCCGCGAGAGCACCTGATTGGTTCGCTCGTCGGTGATCTCCATCTTATCGCGTTGATACATGTTTCTGCGCGGATCATAGCGATAGGGCGCCTGTGTCAGCCCCGCGAGCATGGCGCATTCGCGCACGGTCAACTCGGAGAGCTCCTTGCCGAAATAATCCTTGGCACCGCTCTTGACGCCGTAGTTGCTTTCGCCAAGGTCTACGTCGTTGAGATACGCTTCGAGGATGGTATCTTTTTCAATCAGCGTCTCGAGCTCCAGCGCGAGGTATGCTTCCTGAATTTTGCGCTTATAGTTTCTCTGCGCTCCGAGCACTTTGTTTTTGATCAGCTGCTGGGTGATCGTGCTGCCGCCGGAGGAGTTGCTGTTGCCGAGGATCTCCAGCGCGGCTGAAAACAGGCGCTTGAAGTCCACGCCGCTGTGCTTGTAAAAGCGCACGTCCTCTACGGAGATAAACGCGTTTTTCAGCATGTCGGGGATGTTTTCAATATCCACCCAGTCACGGTATTCCACATCCGCAATCGAGCTGATGAGGTTTCCGTTCATGTCGTAAAGATAGCTTGTATAGTCCGAGATCGTCAACTGCGCGACATCCAGCGAGGGCGTTGTCTCAACATATGCCTTCACCACGCCGAGCAGGAGCCCCATGCCGATGAAGCCCACGACAATAAACGCCAGCACCGTCATTTTCAGCGAAGTAAACACGACGCCGAGCAAAAACGAGTGCGGCTTTTTTCGCTCGTGAAAGAGCGGTTGATTTTCTTCTTGTACTGTGTTTGATCTTGCGGTGTCGTTCTTTTGCTCCAGCTTAAAGAACGGATTGCTGTTTGTCATCCATTTTTCACCTTATCAGAAGTCATCGCAATTATAGCATAGCCCGCGCGCGGCTTGCATGAATGCCGCAAAAAGTTCATACTTTCCGCTGTTTTCGGTGCATAAGTGATTGTTTGCCGTTTGATTCTGACGGATTTGAGTCGCGTTTGTGTATACAGGCGTCGGTGTTTTTGTAAACCAGCGGTTTCGTCCCGTTGAAAAATCCCACTGAAAAACATTGTCATAAATGCAAAATTTTGTCTTTACAAACCAGCGTGTTTCTACTATAATAGCACTTGCGTCTGGGGCTTTAGCGAAGTTGGCTATCGCGCTACACTGGCAGTGTAGAGATCACCGGTTCAAATCCGGTAAGCTCCACCAAACAAGAAAAACGTCCCAAACCGGGGCGTTTTTTGTTGTATTTTCTTTGTTGTATCCGCGATCTCAGGATACTTCACGACTCAGAGAAAGCCCGCAGAACTATTCAGGTTTGGGAATCGAAAGTCCGCTTTGCTGCGCAACATACTGCAATATAGAATCGTCGCTCATGTAGATTTCCTGTCCAGCATTGCCGTGTGCAATATAAAAATCTGTATCTTCTTGGTTTTGGTCGATGGTCAAAATATCTCGGTAGCGCAAGATTACATCCGGTTCATTGCATCTTGCTTCATAGATTTGATCTGTGCAGATTGCCCTGAAAAACTCCATGCTTTCAATACCGGACGCAATAAAAAACACGCCAAGCACAACACTAACAAAAATACGCGTGTAATGCAGCCCGCGAACCTTAGGAAACTGCTCTATTTTCGTTTCGTCATATCTTAGAGGCTTGTCCATCTTGGGCTTTATATCGATATCCCAAAAAATATAATCGAGATACTCTCCCTTAAGTTTTGTTCTCAAGACAACTCGTTCCAATAACGCATAAAGTTGGAAGCAAATACAAAACGCAGCAATGCCAAAGTACATGCTTGGCCAACCGTCATACATAACCACTTTAGAGGTGTCGTATGTTTGCAGATATAGCCACTTTAAGCCGAAATAAACTACTATAAACGCACTAGTTAGTCCCCATGGTTTTAATATGATTTGATATGTTCGATAAAGGTTATGTTTCCCCGTGCGAATGGAATAACCTTTATACTTTCTCAATTCTCTGATCAGAGAGAGACACTGCGTCAACATGATCCCTATGCCAACTATCGCGACGATCGCTTGAAAAAGCTGTAGTCGATGCATTCCTGTCATTTCGAAATCGTCCTCAATTTGCTTGAGTTTGTTGAATTGTTCATCTATTATTACCCTTCAATCACTCTCCGTAAACCAATACTCCCGCATGCTCTTCAAAAGCTGCTTTGTGATCGGTAGGTTTTGACTTTCGCCGATCACCGCGTCGATTCCGCAATACGGGCACATGGCGGTGTCGTCTGCATCATCCGTCCATGCGATCTCCTTCGGGTCGAAAATCCGCAAGCAAAAAAAGCAACCGCAGACTTGAGCATGCATCAGGTTCTGTCGGTTGTTTTTGCTGCGTTCATGCGCATGGATCAGATCGCTGTCTTTCATGTTACCTTCTATTGTGAATTGTTCTGGCAAGCGAGTTGTTTACTTTCTCCCGTACCGCATCGACAGCAATCGTGCCCGCCGATGCATGGCAAGCATGGCGCGGGGGCTGAGCGCAATCTCACTGAGCACTTCTCCGCGCACAAGCACATACAGCAGGCAGCCGACCTTGACGAGCACCTTGTCAAACAGCGGTGCGTCCTCCTGCGCGTCAAAAAACGCCTGGATGCGGAGCATGTCGACTCTTTCGAGTCCGGTTGTCTCGCTAAAGATGTAAAGCCAGTTTTCGCGGCAGAGGCGATAGCCCTTGAGCGCAATGGTTTTGTCCCCGATGCGTTCGATGATGCGGCCGATGTGCATCTCCTTGACGTCCGGCGGGAGTTCGAAGGAGAGGCTGTCCTCCTCGTCCTCCGTGCCGTTGGCAATCGTGTCGCAATCGCAGTCCGCAAGTATGGCTTGCTCTACCGCCTCGCCGGGCATCTCGTCGCCAAAGTGGCGGTTCATGTCCGCCTCCTGCTGCGCCCATTCTTCAATGGCGGCGCGGGTGACCTCCATGCCGAGTTCGCCGCGCTTGCTGATGAAATCCGGGCGCTCGTCCTTTTTCAGGAACGTCGGCCAGAGCTTCATGGCACGGTCGGTGTGCAGCTTTGCGTAGTATTCAACGTATAGTTTGGATGGGTCCACTGATTTTCTCCTGTGCGAAATTAACTGTATTATACAATAGAATACGCCAATGTAAAGATGTGGCCGTTTTCCTATAGAGAAAGGTGCACCCGAAGACGCACCTTTCATCCGAAGCTCTATTATCAAATTTGGCGGATATGAGTCAAGCCGTCTGAGATTTCGTTATTTCGCCGCTGCGACAGCCGTCACCTTACAATAATTCTCCAGCATTTCCAGAATGAGTGCTTTTTTGTCGGCATCGACCGCCGCCTTAAGCATCGCCTCCAGAATATGGATCGATTGCACATCCGTGATGTATCGGATCAGCCCGCTGCCCCAGAACGGCATTTCGGGTTTTGATTTATTCTTGTGATAGTCCCAGAAGTGAACGTTTTCGGCTTCTTCCGGCGTTAATTGAATTCTGTATTGCGGATGCGCACGCACGCTTCCTTCTTTGGTGTCGTTGCCAATCTCCACCTCGCTGATGATAAACGCGGCAAAGATTTTGCGCTCAATCTCAATCTCGTCCGGCTGCTTGGTTGTGAGCACACACAGGCGGTTGATGCGGGCATTCGCCATCTTGATGGGTTTGTCGTTGAGCTTGTCGCTCTGGTGGCGTCCCGCAGATGCCGTCCAGTCCAGCAGGAGCCTGCTCTCATAGCAGGCAAACACGCCGTCGGCGTTGTTCTGGTCGAGCTGTTTGCGGTCGATCTCACCGTTGCTGTATTGTTTGCACATGCAGGTAGCGGCGCTGCACCAGGGACGTTTGCTGGTCGTCACGTTTTTGTGCAGCATTTCATTGCTGCAAATACCCTGATAACCAAACACCTCTTCGGTGCGGCCTCCGTCACAGTAATTGCATTTGAGAGCGATATTATTGTTGTCGCGGTATTGCTTGGCGCGTTTCGATTTGGGCGGTTTGCTGTTCGGGGCGGGTGCAAAGCGCGTTTCAAACTCCGTCATGCGTTCTTCTTTTTGACGATTGATCATGTAGCTTTCGTTTTCACACAATTCCTGAATCTCATGCATAAGAGATTTATCTTGAATGGATAGAATTTCATTAAAGATAGACGGAAACGAAAACTTCCTTTGCTTTTCGCCAAATTGAACCGTGATGATTTTATCGTTGATTGAAACGATGTGCCCAAGGCCTAAGCTTTTGTGTATGACCGCTTTTGATATTAAGTTCAACAAATCGCACCTGCATTTTCATATTATTTAAGGGCGTACCTTGCGGCACACCTATATCATACTCTATTTTCGCGCGCAAATGGGGCGGATTTGAAAAATAGCATCGATTTTTCTGAGATGACGGGCAAAATTTGTAAACCGCAGGCATGTGGGTGAAGTTGGTGCTGGGTTCGAGAGGGTTTGTTTAAGTCCGGTCGCTCAATTTTGCGATCCGCAGAGATCTAGGTTTAAAGGTGTGTTCGGCGTGGAGTTTGGCATGGTCCGACGTATATTTATCGGATCTTCGATGATATATAGATAATTCGGTGCAAATATAGTATTTTACTTGAATTAAATGTTTTATTGAAATAAAATGTGAGTAATAGTTTTGAGGTAAGTAATTTTGAGTGTTTACATGTCAATAGCGCATAGTAAAAAAGCGATTAGTATCGCTGAAGAGTATGGATGGTTGCCAGGCGCTTGTTATACGAACATCCGAAATGTAAGAAGTTTTAATAATCTTGGGTTATTAGACATTGATTGGCGAAATTATAATTTTAAGCAGCACCTTGAAATCGCCAAAGAAACTCGACCTTTATTTACAGTTGCACAAGATGTTGTTGACATAAATATGCTTGAAGTCACACTTCGACAGGCATATGAATTGCTCAAATTTGCTACAAATGTAATTATAGTTCCAAAGGATTTACTCTTTGAAGGTGTTTTGGAAGAGATAGTGCCAAAGGATTTTATATTTGGGTATAGTGTTCCCACGAGATATAGCGGTACACTCTTACCTACATCGGATTTTAAACGGCCTGTTCATTTATTAGGCGGCAGACCAGATGCGCAACGGAGATTAGCGGACAAAATGAATGTTGTAAGTATTGACTGCAACCGATTTACTCTTGATGCTGCATATGGCTATTATTTTCACGTCGATAGATTCTTAAAAAACAAAGAAGGAGGCTATGAAGACTGTTTGCGTAAATCAATAAACAATATCAATTTACTTTGGGAAGATTATTCTGTAAAGGAGGTTGGATTTGATGGAATCGCAAGAGGATCAGCGCAAAGCCTTCTTAATGAAAATGTACAGCGAACTCTGTTGTGAAAACAACCGCAGTGTGCAGCTGGGTTGGCAATCGACTGGGATTTTCATAGGAGCATTTGCACTTTTTTCGTTTGTAGAGAAAGGAACTATATCTCTTGATATTGCAATAACGCTAATGATTCTTTTAGCTACTTGGGCAATTGTACAATTACTAAATTCAAACTATTGGTATAATAGAAATCTTGTAATGATAGCTAATATTGAAAAACAGTTTTTACAAACATCTGATCTTCGGGACATTCATTATTATTTCGGAAAGCATAGAAAGTCAAATTCGATTTTAGACGACTTAAGAATTCAAATGACATTATTTATTGCGATTGTTATCCTTATAATATCTTATCATTTCATTATTCGCGTATTACCCGGAATACGAAACCCGGAAGCGTATACATTTGAATTTGTTGGCCTCTTACCTTATATTTCATTACTATTCTTGGTTCTGTATTCGCTCATAGAACGCAAAAAATTCATTGATAAATACAAAGAGTTCATAAGCAACTCTCCTGGCAAAGAAATAGATACCGACGGAATAAATTATGGTATTGGCCATCCAACGGAATAATTACATAGAGAAGCGCCCATATGGGCGCTTCTCTATTTAGCACTTACTTATACAGCGGAAACCGTTTGCAGATTTCCAGCACTTCTGCTTTGACCGACGGCACAGCCGCCTCGCCTTCTTTGATGATCCGCGCGATCAGGTTGCCGATCTGCCGCATCTCCGGCTCCTTCATGCCCCGCGTGGTCGAGGCCGGTGTGCCAAAGCGCATGCCGCTCGTCTCGGCTTTGTTTCGCGTATCAAACGGAATCGCGTTGCGGTTTGCCGTGATGTGCGCCAAGTCCAGCAGCGTCTGCACGCGAACACCGGTGATATCAAGCTCACGCAGGTCAACCAGCATCAGGTGGTTGTCCGTGCCGCCGGAGAAAATCTTCAAGCCGTTCTCCTGCAAGGTCTTGCTAAGCTCCGCCGCGTTGAGCACAACCTGATGCTGATACTCCTTAAACGAGGGCTGCATCGCCTCATAGAAACAGATGGCTTTTGCGGCGATAACGTGCATCAGCGGGCCGCCCTGCATGCCGGGAAACACTGCTTTATCCACCTTGGCGGAAAGCTCTTCTTTGCAGAGGATGAGTCCCCCACGCGCGCCGCGCAGCGTCTTATGCGTCGTGCTCGTGACGATGTCCGCATACGGAAACGGATTGGGATGCTCTCCCGCCGCGATCAGGCCGGAGATATGCGCCATGTCCACCATGAAATATGCGCCGACGTCCTTTGCAACCCTACCAAAGCGCTCAAAATCGATGATCCGCGAATAGGCGCTGGCTCCCGCGACGATTAGCTTTGGCATGTGTTCATGCGCCAGCCGCTCCATCTCGTCATAGTCGATATAGCCCGTGTCTTCGCGCACGCCATACTGCACAAAGTGATACAGCCTGCCGCTCTCGTTGACCTTGTGCCCGTGCGTCAGGTGACCGCCGTGGTTGAGGTTCATCGCCAGCACGGTATCCCCCGGCTGAATCAGCGCCTGATAAGCGGCTAGGTTCGCCTGCGCGCCCGCGTGCGGCTGCACGTTTGCGTGCTCTGCGCCGAATAGCTTCTTCGCGCGATCGATGGCGATACTCTCCACCATGTCTACATATTCGCAACCACCGTAATAGCGCTTGCCCGGATATCCCTCCGCGTATTTGTTGGTCAGCGGGCTGCCCATTGCGGCGAGCACTGCTTGAGAAACAAAGTTTTCCGAGGCGATGAGCTCGATGTGGTCGCGCTGACGCCCAAGCTCAAGAGCCATGGCGTTGCCGATTTCGGGATCAAACTCAGAAACGAATGCGTGAGACTCTGCAAAATTCATGATGGCTGTTTCCTGTTCCTCTTTATTTTCGCTCGGGCTACCGCGCGGATCGCTTGCGGCATCGATCGATTTGAATGTTATGGCGCCAGCGCAGACGACGTTTTACCCCCGCGCAAGACGGAAGCTCGCTATTCCCAGTCGTCCAGAATGCGCATCATACGCGGCTGGAAGCTGTGCTTTTTTGCGCTCTGCCTGTCCACGATGCGCAGAATCAGATAGCCGATCCCGCAGGCACCGACGCCGAGTGCTAGCCCCGCCCAGTCTGCAATCCGGCTGCCGATGAGCACGCCCGCGATAAGCAGCACCAGCGGAACCGCGTAGGCAAGCAGGCTCGCCTGCACGACGCGCTTGGGCGAGAGATCGACCGCGACGCGGTCTCCCTCCTTGGCACCAAGCGTGTTGGGTAGCGTGATCTCCATTTCGCTCTCGCCTACGGTCAGGCATGCTCCGCAATGTCCGCAGGCGGAGCTGCGCAGAAAATGAATCTGTACGTTGCCACCCGCAACCGCAGTGACTAGGCCGATGTGTGCACCCGCGCTCTCCAAGGCGTTATTCCTCAACCTTCGTGCAGGCGATGTTCAGCTCACGAAGCTGCTTGTCGTCCACAAAATCGGGCGCGCCCGTCATCGGGCAGGAGGCGTTTTGCACCTTCGGGAAGGCGATGACGTCGCGGATGCTCGGTGAACCTGTGATGATCATCGCGAGGCGATCGAGCCCGTAGGCCATTCCGCCGTGCGGCGGCGGGCCGAAGCGGAAGGCGTCCATCAGGAAGCCGAAGCGGTATTCCGCCTGCTCGTCGGTAAAGCCCAGCGCGCGGAACATCTTCTTCTGCAATTCCTGCGAATGGATACGGATGGAGCCGCCGCCGATTTCAACGCCGTTGAGCACGATGTCGTACGCCTTGGCGCGGATGTTGCCGGGATCGGTGTCGAGCTTTTCCAAATCCTCATCCATTGGGCTGGTGAAAGGATGGTGAACGGCGCTGAAGCGCTTCTCCTCTTCGTCCCACTCCAGCAGCGGGAATTCGTTGACCCAAAGTAGTTTATATGTATCCTTCGGAATCAGGTCGAGCTTCTCCGCGAGCTTAATGCGCAGCGCGCCCAGAGACGCGAACACGGTCTTGTTATCGTCTGCGACGATAAAGAGCACATCGCCCTGCTCAAAATTGGCAAGCTTGCGAACGGCTGCAATCTCGTCTTCCGTAAGGAATTTGAGCACTGGAGACGCGAGGCCTTCCGCCTTGTCGTTCATCCAGATGAGTCCCTTGGCGCGGTAGGTCTTGACGTATTCGCCCATCGCGTCGAGTTCCTTGCGTGAGAAGTGCTCACTTGCGCCCTTGGCGTTGACCGCACGGATGCTGCCGCCGTTATTAAGCGCGTTCTGGAACACACTAAACTCGCTGCTCTTGAACACGTCGCTGATGTCGACTAATTCCATCTCAAAGCGCGTGTCGGGTTTGTCGGAGCCATAGCGCGCCATTGCTTCCTTATATTTGAGAACAGGCAACGGCAGCTGGATATCGACGTTCAGCGTGTCCTTAAAGAGTCGCTTTAAAAAGCCTTCGTTGACAGAACGGACATCCTCTTCATCGACAAACGACATCTCTATGTCGATCTGCGTGAAGTCCGGCTGCCGATCGGCGCGAAGGTCTTCGTCACGGAAGCAGCGCGCAATCTGAAAATAGCGATCGTATCCCGCGAGCATCAGCAGCTGCTTGAAGAGCTGCGGGCTCTGCGGCAGCGCGAAGAACTTACCCGGGTGCACACGGCTGGGCACGAGATAATCGCGCGCGCCCTCCGGCGTGCTCTTGGTGAGAATCGGGGTTTCGATTTCGAGGAATTGCTCAGCATCGAAGTATTCACGCGCGGTGAACGCGATCTTATGACGCATGATCAGGTTTTTCTGCATCGCGGGGCGGCGCAGGTCAAGATAGCGGTATTTCAGGCGCAGCAGTTCGTTTGCCTTGCAATCGTCGGTGATTTCAAACGGCGTGGTCTCGCTCTTGCTGAGGATCTTGAATTCTTCCACCAGCACTTCGAGCTCGCCCGTCGTCATGTTTTTGTTGATCATGTCTCCGGTGCGCAAAACCAGTTGACCGCGCACGGCAAGCACGAATTCCGAACGAATCGTGCAGGCGCGCGTAAAGTCCGCCTCGTTCATGGTGTTGCTGTTAAAGACGATCTGCATCAGCCCGGTTCTGTCGCGCAGCTGCACAAACACCAGCGCGCCAAGGTCGCGGCGCACGTTTGCCCAACCCATGAGGATGACTTCTTTGCCCGCGTCGTCTTTGGTAAAGTCGCCGCAATATTTCGTTCGCTTCCAGCCGCCCAATAGTTCGCTCATGTGTGTTCGCTCCTCAAATCATCAATTTCAGAATGCTATCCGCGTCCAGCGCGGTTGTGGTCTCGTTTCCGTCGCTCATGCGCTTGAGTCTGGCTTCGCTCTTCTCCAGCTCATCGCCGCCGAGCACGAGGACATATCGTGCGCCGACCTTGTCGGCATATTTCAGTTGTGCCTTGACGCTACGTCCGATGTGGTCGATCTCCACCTTTGCGCCCGCTTTGCGCAGGCTGGTTGCCAGCAGAAACGCCCGCTCCTCCGCTTCGCTGCCCATGGACGCGATATAGAGGTCATAGCGCACAGGCTTTTCGATTGTATAGCCGGTGTTTTCCAGCACGAGCAGCAACCGCTCCATGCCGAGACCGAACCCGACGCCCGGCGTATGCGGGCCGCCGATCTCCTCGACCAACCCGTCGTATCGTCCGCCGCCGCAGACCGCGCTCTGGGAGCCGATGCTCTCCGAGGTGATCTCAAACACGGTCTTGGTGTAGTAGTCAAGTCCGCGCACGAGCCGCGGATCGATCACATAGCGCACGCCCATGCCGTCGAGCAGCTTGAGCAGCGTCGTCTGGTGGTCGCGGCACTCGTCGCAAAGATAGTCGCTGATCACGGGTGCGCCGTTTGCGATCTTCTGGCAGCTCTCAACCTTGCAATCCAGCACGCGCAGCGGGTTTGTCTCAAGGCGCACCTTGCAGGTTTCGCAAAGCTCGTCGTAATGCCCGTGCAGATACGATTTCAGTGCTTCATGATACTGCGGGCGGCATTTTGGACAACCGATGCTGTTGAGGCGAACGGTCAGCCCGCCGCAGCCAAGACTGCTGAGCAGTTCCGTTGCCACCGCGATGCATTCCGCGTCCGCACTGGGTTTTGGAGAGCCGAAAAACTCCACGCCGAACTGGTGGTGTTCGCGGAGTCTCCCCGCCTGCGGGCGCTCATAACGAAACGTGGGACTATAGAGATAAAACATCTTGGTCGGCTGGGTCTCGCCAAAGAGATTGTTTTCAACAAACATACGCACGACGCCTGCCGTGCCTTCCGGCTTGAGCGTGACGGAGCGCTCGCCCTTGTCGAGGAACGTGTACATCTCTTTTTGCACGATGTCCGTGGTTTCGCCTACTCCGCGCAGAAAAAGCTCCGTATGCTCAAACACCGGTGTGCGTGCTTCCAGGAATCCATATTTCTTGACGATCTCCCGAATCCGCGCTTCTAAAAACTGCCACTGATAACTCTGCTCGGGGAGTACGTCCTTTGTTCCCTTTGGGGCCTTATAGGCTGCCATAACCGACCTCCGTGTCTCTATAGACCTCTGTATTGACTTCTATTATACCAGAAAACGGTATAAAAAAAGCAGGTTCCGTTCCTCTAGGGACGGGAAACCCGCGGTGCCACCCTGATTGAAAAAACCGGCTGTCTTTGCCGCGTCTTTTCCGCTCATTTTTCCGTTAACGCCGGAGGTACGTCGAAGCTTTGGGCAAATGCGTTTGCCGTTGGGCCGCGCGGTTCGCGGGTGCCGTTCATCCGACGCTCGTTTGCGAAACTCTCACCAACCGTTCCGCTCTCTTGACCGATTTCGTGCGGATTACTCTCCCGTTCTCAACCTGTTTCTAGCACATTATAACGATGCACGTCTCTGCTGTCAATCGTTTCTGCCGCCAACTGAGCGAATTTCACCAGGAATTAGGCGAAGAGCTCCGCCTTGTCTTCGATCAATCTGTCCAGTTTTGAAAGATACGTCGACAGGTCCTTTGGGCTCGGTAAGCGCTCAATGCGGTTTTGCCCGCCAATCACGCGCTTGGTCATTGTCCCCGCGCCGTGGGACAGGATGCTGGCTGTCTCCTCCATCATGTCGATGTTGTAGACGCACTCTTTTCCCGGCAGCGCGTAGCCAACGTTTTCAAGGTTTCCGCTCATATACTTCTGGCGGTACATATAATACGGATTCATACCCATCATCTCCGCGCATGCGGCGCCGATTTGCGTCATCCGCTCTGCCTGTGCCGCGCTGGCGAGGGTGTGCTCATACCGTTCTTTTTTGAGTGAGGAAGAGTGCTTGATGGCAAGCGAGTGCACGGTCAAATTATCCGGTTGAAGCCTTGTAATCGCGTCGCAACTCTCCTGCATATCCGCCGCTGTCTCTCCGGGCAAACCCGCGATGAGATCCATATTGATCGAGTCAAACCCGATCTCCCGTGCGAGATCAAAGACGCGTACGATGTCATCCCGCGTGTGGCTCCTGCCGACGCTCTTGAGCGTTTCGTCGTTCATCGTCTGCGGGTTGATCGAGATGCGCCCGATGCCATAGCGCTTGAGTACGAGCAATTTTTCGCGATCGATGGTGTCCGGTCTTCCCGCCTCCACCGTCGCCTCGATACCGAAACTGCCGTATTGTTCCAGCAAAAATGACAAGAGTTCATCCATTTGAACCGCGCTGAGCACGGTCGGCGTTCCGCCACCCATATAGAACGAGCGAACGGATAAGCCGCGTTCTTTTGCCAAGGCAGCGCCCGCCGCGATGTCCTGCCGGAGCACGGAAAGATAGTGCGTCAGACGATCCTGCTTGCCCAGCACCTCGCTGGGGAACGAGCAATACAGGCACTTCGTCTTGCAAAACGGAATGCCGACGTAGACGTCGATCTCGTTTGGTTGCGCCGCGTGGATGAACGGCTCCTGTACAGCGCAAATGCGCGCGGCAAGATCGGTCTTCTCTTTTGAAACATCAAACAGATCGATAAAGCGTTTCCGTGCGGCCTGTTCCCCGCGCTCTTGCGATAGTTCTCGAAAGAGCTTTGTCGGGCGGATGCCGGTGAGCGAACCCCACGGCGTCGCCACATCGGGATACATGCGCTTGAGCAGATGATAGCACGCGAGTTTCATCGCGCGCTTTTCGAGCTTCTTCTTTTCTAACATGGATGCGTTTTCGGCAAGAATGAGCTCTTCTTTTTGCTCAAGATCATTTACTTTCGCGAAAGCTGAATAATACAAACCATTCTGAATAAGCTGCAAATCAAAGATCAATTCAGCCGCCGTTGGGTCGATTTCCTCCAGGAGAGCAATCTCCTGCAAACCAAGAAAAAGCCGAATCTCTTCGGCTATGTCGTTGCGAAAATCGGTTCGGTTGGTGGAAATTGCGATCATATGTTTTACCAGTTACCTACTGCCTGCTTTATCTCGATAAATGTTCGAGCAGCTTTCCCTGTTACCAGCCGCGCCTGCGGCCTATTTCGACAAAAGGATTGTTGTTGCGCTCGTGTTCCAGCGTGGTGTCTTCCTCGTGTCCGCAATAGACGTCAAAATCGCCTTCCAGCGGGAAGAGCTTGTCCGCGATGGAGTGATACAGCTCCTTCTCGCTGCCGCCGGGGAAATCCGTCCTGCCGGAGCCTTCCAGAAAGAGCGTGTCGCCGACGAAGAGCTTCTTCTCGCTCTTGAGCGCAAAACACACGCCGCCTTTGGTGTGTCCCGGCGTATGGATGACATCCAGCTTCAGCCCCGCCAAATCGAGAGTCTCTCCGCCGTATAGCAGCACATCCGGCTCGGCAGGGTTGATCAAGTCGCCCGTGAGCACCGCGAGACTCATGCGGTTGCTCTTGAGCATGCCCGCGTCCGCCTCGTGGATGTAGATCGCGGCGTCATATTTTTCCTTAAACGCGCGCACGCCGCCGATGTGATCAAAATGCCCGTGCGTGAGCAGAATGGCGACGCAATTGCGTCCGTCCTGCTCCAGCGCGTCCAACGCGGGTTGCGCCTCACCGGGGTCGATGACCACGGTGTCGGTTGTTCCGTCCGCGCCGAGCAGATAGATATGTTCGTCCAGCGATCCGCTGGTGATGATCTTGAAATACATCGTTTTGCCTTTCTAATTGTGAGGGAACCACTAAACAGCTCTTGAGCGAAATCTGCTTTTTAGCCAAAAAAATTATTGACCTAAAACAACTTCTTCGAATCCAACAGTATCGTATGCGGGCCGTCGTTGACAAGGCGCACCTGCATGTTTGCCTGAAACACGCCGCACTGCACCGGCACGCTCTCGGAAATCCGCGCAATCGCGGCTTCATAAAGAGGAATTGCCTGCTCTGGACGCGCGGCTTTGCTATAACCCGGGCGTTTGCCCTTTCGTACGTCCGCGCAAAGCGTGAACTGCGACACCAATAGCACGCTGCCGCCGATGTCCTGCACTGAGAGATTCGGAATCTCGTTCTCGTCGTCAAACACGCGGATGCCGACGACCTTGTCGCAGATATATTGCAGGTCTGTGATGGTATCGCTTTCTTCGATGCCTAAAAACACGACGAGACCGCGCCCGATCTCGCCGACAATTGCTCCCTCAACGGTGACCGAGGCCTCCGTTGTTCGCTGTAAAACTGCTCTCATGGTGGTTGGATTCTCCCGTTATCGATTCATGCGATATACATCGCTGACGCACTTCAGCTTCTTTAAATTTCTAATGATCACGTTGAGCTGCTCGGTGTTGGCAACCTCAAACGTCATCTCGATGATATACCGGTCATCCGCCGCCGGTTTGCCGCTGATGGACTGGATGCTCACATTCAGGCTCGAAATCTGCTGTGAAATCGAGGAGAGCGTGCCGGGGCGGTTGTCGCCCTCAATCTGCAAGGACGCGTTGAACGCGCTCTTGGTGTTGATCGCCCACTCAACCTCGATGATGCGATCCAAATCGGTTTGGAGGTTCGCCACATTCGTACAGTTCGCACGATGGACGGAAACACCTCGCCCGCGCGTCACATAGCCGATGATCGGGTCGCCGGGGAGCGGATTGCAACAGTTGCCAAAGCGCACCGCCATGCCGGGATCGCCCCTGACGATGATGCCGTTGACCGGCACATGCGTCTTAGTCGGTTCGTCTACGTCTCCACGGCGAATTTTCTCCGCGATCTCAAGTGCTTTGTCGTCCTTTTTCTTGAGCTCAAGCAGCTTGTGCAGCACTTGACTTGCAGACATGCCGCCAAAGCCGATGGAGGAATAGATGTCTTCAATGCCGCTGATGTTGAGCCGCTCGACCAGAGGATTCACAAACTCCGGCTTCGTGAGGTCGCTGATGACGAGGTTTTGTCGTTTGGCGGCATCCTCGAGCATCTCTCTGCCGCGGGCGACGTTCTCCTCGCGGTTTTCCTTCTTGAACCATTGGCGGATTTTATTGCGCGCCGCCTGCGTTTTGACGATCTTGAGCCAGTCGAGGCTCGGCCCCGCCTGATTGTTTGCGGTGATGATCTCCACCACGTCGTTGGTTTTGAGCTTATAGTCCAGCCGCACGAGCGCGCCGTTGATGCGCGCACCCTGCGTGTGATGACCGATGTTGGTGTGGATGCGATAGGCAAAGTCCAGCGGCGTGGAGCCGCGCGGCAGGTCGATGATCTCCCCTTTGGGCGTGAGCACGAAAACGTACTCGCCGAGGAAATCCTTCATGATGCTCTCGACGAACTCCTGGCTGTCCTCGGTGGTGTCCCGCGCCTCGATGACCTGTCGTAGCCAGCTGGTCTTGCGATCCAGCAGGCTTTGCACGTTGCGCCCTTCCTTATACATCCAGTGCGCGGCGATGCCATATTCCGCCGTCTTGTGCATCTCTTTGGTGCGCAACTGCACCTCAAACGGGATGCCGTTGGGTGCCAGCAGTGTGGTATGCAGAGAGCGGTACATGTTGGGTTTCGGCGTCGCGATATAGTCCTTAAACCGACCCGGCAGCGGCTTCCAACCTGCGTGGATCACGCCCAGCGCGGCATAACAGTCGTTGACAGAGTCGACGATCACGCGGATGGCGATCAGATCGTAAATCTCCGCGATGCTGCTATTCTGGCGCTGCATTTTTTTATAGACACTGTAGAGATGCTTGGGTCTGCCGCTGATGGTGGACTCGATACCCGCCGCGGAAAGTTCCTCTTTGATGATGCGTTTCGCGTTATCCAGTGTCTCCTGCCGCTCCGCCTGCTTTTCGCGGAATTGGCGGCTGATGTCGGCATACTCCTCCGGCATGAGATACATAAAAGAGAGGTCTTCCAACTCGCCCTTGATGGCACCCATGCCGAAGCGGTGCGCGAGGGGAGCGTAGACCTCAAGTGTTTCCTTTGCCTTACGCATGCGTTTGTACGGGTTACAATACGCCAAAGTTCGCATGTTGTGCAGACGGTCGGCGAGTTTAATGATAACCACGCGTACATCCGCCGCGATGGCGAGAAAGAGCTTACGGAGATTCTCCGACTGCTCCTGTTTCTTCGTAATATATGTTTGCTGCCCGCTCTTGGTCAGCTTGGTAACGCCGTCGACCAGCTTGGCAATCTCCGCGCCAAACTTGGTTTCGATATCGACAACGGTGATGTTGTCCCCGTCCTCCACCACATCGTGCAGCACGGCGGCGGTGACGCTTGAGGCATCCATGCCCATGTCCATGACAAGGCGAGCCACTTCCAGCGGGTGCACCACATACGGTTCGCCGGACTCGCGTAGTTGGGTGGAGTGTGTCTGATATGCAAAATCGACGGCGCGCTGAAATACCTCCGTCTGTTCCGGAGAATACTTCTTGGAAAATTCTAGTACCAACTCCTGCTTATCCATCAAAACACACACCTCCTCCCGCCAAACAATACGCAAAGCGGGATTTCGACCATACACGGGGAATTAGGCAATAGAATACCGCCTTTCCCCGCTTGAAGTCAACCACTAGAAAGAAAATTCAGAATTCGTTCTCAGTCCTACTTTGGTCGTAATTGCATATCAAACGATGCGGTTGACCCGAAAGGAAGAAAAAATCAACGGGTAAACCGTTGATCTTTTGTAGCAATCAAATATTTCTTAATACTGCATGACAGACTGCACGTCGTAGCCTGAAAGCGGCGCGCGCCCGTCGAATTCTGAACTTAGCTCAATGGCAAAGCGCAGACCAACCACTTCGCCGCCCGCCTGCTCCACGAGCTTGACGGTCGCCAGCGCGGTGCCGCCGGTTGCGAGCAGGTCGTCTACGATAACAACCTTTTGACCGGGTTGGATGGAATCCGTGTGGATTTCCAAAACGTCAGAGCCGTACTCCAAACCGTATTCATAACGCATGGTATCACACGGCAGTTTGCCGGGTTTGCGCGCGAGGACAAAGCCCGCGCCAAGCGCATAGGCAAGCGCCGCGCCGATGACAAAGCCGCGCGCTTCGGGTCCGATCACAAGATCGACCTGACGATCGCGCAAAGAGGCGGCAATGGTTTCAATCAGTGCATGATAGCCATCTTTATCCTTGAGCAGCGTGGTGATATCGCGGAATAAAACGCCCTTGATCGGGAAATCCGGAATGCTGCGAATCTTCTCTTTTAGGTCCATGTTACGCCTCCTGTTGGTCGATTAACAATTGATAGAGCGGGCTTTCCTCCAGCGTTCGTGTTGTGCAACCGCTGTTTTGGAGGATCATCCCCGTGTCCGGTTCATAGGCGAAAAACGAAAGCTGCGTGAACACGCAGAGCGCCAGCAGTTCTTCGTTTCTGAGCGCTCGAATCAGCGCAAGGAGCGGTATAGCGCCCTCACTCAGCGCGCTTTGCAGCCTTCGGTAGTGTTTTCGCATGCCCGTGTCGTCCAGTTCTGCCTGAAAACGCGCGCCATACGAACCATACCATTCGGCAATCTTACCATTCGAACAGTCTCCATTATACAATCTTTGCTGGAAAAAAGCATCAAAAAACGCAACTTTTTCTTCGGACGCGTTCGCGCAGATCCAGAATAGCTCCACGCTCTCGCTGCCGCGATATTCGTTGATCGTGGGTCGCGCAAGCAGATCCCAGTCCGCCGCGGTGTTGAGTGGCTCTAGTAGCTCGCTCTTACCAAAGGCGATCACACGCATGACCTGATCCTTCTGCACTGCACTCGCGCAAAAGTGCTTGTCGTCCTTGCCGATTGCGCGAAGAGAGGCAAACCGCACGCCGTTGAAGCGAAACACGGGCTCCGCGTTTCCCTCGCCATAGGGCGCAAGCAGACGAAGCTCCTTGACGCGGGTGCTGGTGAGCTCGCTCAGGAGCACCGTCTCATCATAAGTAAACGAGGGATAGAAATCCTCTACGCGATAGCTGGTTTCAATGTGCGCGGCAAACGCCTGCGCAAAGCCCTCGTACATCTCATTTGCAATCGTAACGCCCGCAGCGCGCGCGTGTCCGCCAAAGCGAATGAACATCTGCGAAAACACACTGAGGTTTTCAAACAGGTCGATGCCTGCGATGCTGCGCCCCGAACCGGTCAGTACACCGTTTTGATCCGCAAAGAGGATCACGGGCAGATGATATTTTTCGCAAAGGCGGGACGCGACGATGCCGATGACTCCGGCGTTCCAGCTTTCGTGTGTGAGCAGAATCGCTTTCCCAATCGTTCCGCGTGCGGCAATCTGCCGCTCTGCCTCTTCTAAAATCTCGTTCTCTGTGTCGCGTCTTCGCTGGTTGTATTCGTTTAACGTAGCCGCGATTTCATCCGCGTGCGCGATGTCTTCGCCCAGCAGCAAATGCACCGCTTCCAGCGCGGTTGCCATCCTGCCTGCCGCGTTGAGGCGCGGGGCAATCATGAACGACACGGTCATCTCGTCCACACGTGGCTGACTAAACCCTGCCGCACGCAGCAGCGCAGATAACCCTGTCAGTGACTGGATGTGCTTTAAACCACAGGCCGCAATTGCGCGGTTTTCACCCGTGAGCGGAACCACGTCCGCAATGGTTGCCACTGCGGCAAGCGCGAGCTCCTCCGGTGCGTAAGAACCATCATTGAGCGCCTGAATGAGTTTGAGCGCGACACCCGCGCCGCACAGATAGCGGTTGGGGTAGGTTGCGTCCTTGCGGGAGGCCGCGACGACGGCGATGCACTTGGGAATCGTCTTACCCACGCTGTGATGGTCGGTGATGACCACATCGATGCCCAGCGCGTCACAAAGCGCGATCTCATCAAATGCGGACACGCCGTTGTCTACGGTGACGATCAGCTTCACCCCGTGCGCATGCAGCGAACGAACCGCGTCGGGTGACATGCCATAGCCTTCCGTGTGGCGATGCGGGATGTAGTATTCCACGCTTGCGCCCATCTTCCGCAACCGCTGCACCAGCATCGCGGTGGAGCAAACACCGTCCGCGTCATAGTCTCCAAAGACGCAGATGTGTTCCTGCTCGTCGATCGCACGGCGAACGCGATCCGCCGCCGCCTGCATGTCCGGCAGGAGAAACGGGTCAAGTAAATCGCTCTCCACGGGGTTGAGAAAACGCCGCGCCTCCTCTGACGAGGAAACACCGCGCCGGATCAATGCCCGCGCGACAAGCTGCGAGCAGTTGAGTTCCTGTAGGATTGTTTCAACGAGCGCCGCATCGCAAACGATCGGCTCCCGTGCAAGCAGTCGGTTGTTCATTGTTCGCTCAAATAGATGCCGATGGCGCATTCGATGCGCTTCTGCATCAGTTTACAGCTGATTTCGTGCGGGGTCTCCAGCGCGCCGCCGTAGAGCACCGCGTTTGCCATACATCCGCCGCTGCAATAATATTTTGCCCAGCAGTTTTTGCAGGTGTCCTTGGTGCAGACATTGCAACCTAAAAACGCCTCCTGCAGGTCGGTTCTGAGTGCGGGATTGTCCAGCGTGCCGAGTTTGTAATCCTGCATGCCAACAAACTGATGGCAGGGATAGATATCCCCTTCCGGCGTGACGGCAACATATTCCGTGCCAGCGCCGCAGCCGTTGATGCGCTTGCGCAGACAGGGCCCGCCGTCGGGATCAAATATAAAGTGGAAGAAGTTGAACCACGTATCGGATTTCTTTCGCGCTTCGATATAGTAATTCGCCAGCGCGTCATATTCCGCATCGATGCGCGCAATGTGTTCCGGAAGCAGACTGTACGGGCTGTCGTCAGGGAGCACGGCTGGCTCAAGCGAGATCTGATCAAAGCCGAATCCGGTGAGTGCCCTCACGTCCTCCAGAAAATCGAGATTTTCGCGCGTGAATGTGCCGCGGATATAGTACTCTTTGTCTCCGCGTCCGGCGACGAGCTTTTTTGCGTTGCCGAGTATGATGTCAAACGAGCCTTTTCCGTTGACGGTGGGTCGCAGCGCGTCGTGCACTTCCTTGCGGCCGTCGAGGCTGATGACCACATTGTGCATCTCACGGTTGATGAAGTCGATCTTCTCGTCGTCGAGAGAAACGCAGTTTGTGGTGATGGTAAAATGGATGATCTTGCTGGACTGTTTCTCCAGTTCGCGCCCGTAGGCTACAAGTTGTTTGCAGACGTCCCAGTTCATCAGCGGCTCACCGCCAAAGAGATCCACCTCAAGGTGCTGGCGCGTGCCGCTGCGCTCCATCAAAAGATCGAGTGCACGCTTGCCGGTCTCATAGGACATGAGCATGCGCTCGCCGTGAAAATCTCCCGTTGCGGCAAAACAATAGCGACAGCGAAGGTTGCAGTCGTGCGCCACATGCAGGCACATGGATTTGATCGCGCTTCCGCCGAGTATCTCGGGAGCAGTGGGCGTTTCGGTTTCAAACGCGCCGCCTGCTTTGAGCTCCTCCAGATCGGACAACACTTCCGAAACGGTCTCGGCGTCCACGCCGACGGCATACGGGTCTGCCCCGTGTTCCATCGCCGAAACAACGGCAAACGCCGCGTCATCAACGGTATGAATCGCGCCGCTCTCGACATCGAGCAGCACATTTTTATCTTGAAATTTGAACGAATGGATCAAGTGTTTTCTCCTTATGGAACCGTCCGCGCGGTTTTTAGATCAGATGACGCTGCTGGACGGATGTGATTATTTTGAGAGACAAAAAAAGGCCGTAACAGGCCTTTCTTTGCGGATCGGCTGATCAAAGATAGCCTACTTTACTTTTCTTCTTTCGCGCACTTCTGGTTGGCTACCGTGCAAGAGGTTTTGCATGCCGACTGGCAGCTCGCCTGGCACTCGCCGCACGCGGTGTTTTTGCCCGCTTTGATGCAGGGCTTCTGAATGGTTTCAATATGCTTCATGACTGAATTCCTCCGAAACAATACTCTCTTTGGCGATTATACACGATTTGCGCTTACAGCGCAAGCGCGGCGGTGTCGCGCGCAATGGTCATCTCTTCGTCCGTCGGGATCACATATACGTGCACTTTGCTCGTGTGTTTGGTGATCTCGAGGTCGGTGGCTCTCGGGCAGGAAAGGTTAAATTCCCAGTCCATGTCCATGCCGAGATACTCCAAGCCCTGCAGGATCATCTCGCGAATATAGCAGTCGTTCTCCGCAACGCCCGCGGTCATCACGATCGCGTCTACGCCGCCAAGCGTCGCCGCATACGCGCCGATGTACTGGCGCACCTTATAGCAGAACATCTTGCGGGCAAGCGCCGCGCGCTCGTTGCCCTTTTTCGTTGCGGCATCCAGATCACGAAAATCGCTGCTCACGCCGGAGACGCCGAGCATGCCGCTCTTCTTATTCATATACGCGTCGATCTCCTGTGCGTTCATGCCGGTTCTGCCCATCAGATACGGAATGATCGCGGGATCGATGCTGCCGCAGCGGGTGCCCATCGGCACGCCTTCCAGGGGAGTAAGACCCATGGAGGTATCCACACATTTCCCACCCTTGACTGCGGAGAGGCTGGAACCGTTGCCTAAATGGCAGGTGATCACGCGGGTGTCTTCTTTTTTCATGCCGAGAGCGACGAGCTTTTTGACCGCCTGACCGGAGACATAGCGGTGCGAGGTACCATGGAAGCCATAACGGCGCACCTTGTGCTCGGTATATGCCTCATACGGCAGGGCGTACATATACGCTTCCGCGGGCATCGTCTGTCCCCAGGCGGTGTCAAACACCGCGACCATCGGCACGCCCGGCATAGCCGCCATGCAGCCGCGAATGCCCATGAGGTTTGCGGGGTTGTGCAGCGGACCAAGCGGAATGCATTCTTCGATGGCTTCGAGTACCTGATCGTCGATTAGAACGGGCGCGGAGTATTTTTCTCCGCCGTGCAGCACGCGGTGACCCACCGCACGGATGCTGCTCATGTCCTTGATCACGCCTCTTTCCGGGTCGGTCAGCACAGCGAGAACGAGCTTGATGGCGTCCTCGTGCGTCTTCATGGGGCTTTCTTTTTCATAGTTTTCGCCGTTTGCGGGCTTATAGCTCAGAACCGATTTTGCAATGCCGATGCGTTCGCAGATGCCCTTTGCGATGATCTGTTCCTGGTCGATGTCGATGAGCTGATATTTCAGCGAAGAGCTGCCTGCGTTAATCACGAGTATGTTGGTCATGTTGGTCGGTTCTCCTTACAAATTCTGCGCCTGTACGGCGGTGATTGCGACGACGGATACGATGTCCTCTACGCTGCATCCGCGCGAGAGGTCGTTGATGGGATAGCGGAATCCCTGGCAGACGGGGCCGATTGCTTCCGCGCCCGCGAGGCGCTGCACCAGCTTGTAGCCGATGTTGCCCGCCTGCAGGTCGGGAAAGATCATGACGTTTGCTTTGCCTGCCACCGGGCTGCCGGGGCATTTGAGCTGACCCACCTTGGGCACGAGCGCGGCATCCGCCTGCAACTCGCCGTCGACGTTTAGCTCGGGGGCAAGTTCGTGCACGATGCGCGTGGCCTCGACCACCTTGTCGACCAACTCATGCTTGGCGCTACCCTTGGTGGAAAACGAAAGCATCGCTACTCGCGGCTGCATGCCGCAGAGGCACTGCGCCGTCTGCGCGGAAGAGATCGCGATTGCCGCAAGCTGCTCCGCCGTCGGGTTCGGGTTCACCGCGCAGTCGCCAAATACCATCTGGCCTTCGTCGCCATAGGCTTTGTTCGGCAGCTCCATGATAAAGCAGCTGGACACGACCGAGATGCCTTTTGCCATCTTGATGATCTGCAGGCCCGGTCGGAGTGTATCGCCCGTGGTGCTGATGGCTCCCGCGACCATGCCGTCTCCGCGGCCTTTCATGATCATCATCGCGGCGAAGAACTTGGTGTCCTTCATCATCTTCTCTGCGCCTTCGGGCGTCATGCCCTTTTCCTTGCGCATCTCGTAATATTCCGCAACGTAGGCCGGGAAGTCTTCATCTTTTTCCGGATCGACAAGAGAAACGCCGTCGAGCGATACGTTGAATTTCTCGGCTGTTGCCAGAATTTCATCCGTGTTCCCGAGCAGCGTTACTTCGGCGATTCCTTCTGCTTTGATCAAAGCCACCGCTTGTACGGTGCGTTCTTCCGAGCCTTCCGGCAAGAGAATGTGCTTCTTGTGCATCCTGGCTTTTACCTTGATCGTATCCATCAAAGCCATGTTCGTATCTGCGCCTCCATATAGTTATCATTCAAACAGATTAAAATCGAACATTTTTTGTTCGTTTCTACCATTTTTCTTACATTTCGAACTCAACCGCTAGAGTATACCACAATCATATCCAAAATGGTATACTTGTCATACGAAAAATTCAGCAATTTAGCGGAGAAACACAATCATGCGCGTCGTGGGAATCATCGCGGAGTACAACCCGCTGCATAACGGGCATATCTATCATCTGGAGCGCGCAAGAGCGCTTTCCGGTGCGGATTACTGCGTCGTCGTTCTCTCCGGCAACTTTGTCCAGCGCGGAGAGGCCGCCTGTACGGATAAGTTTTCGCGCACCACCTGGGCGCTGCGTGCGGGGGCGGATCTCGTGCTCGAACTGCCGAGCATGTATGCCGTGGCTCCGGCGGAACGCTTTGCCGCGGGCGGCGTGCGCACCCTTAACGCAACAGGCGTGGTGACAGACCTTGCCTTTGGCTGCGAAGCGCCGGATCTCAGGACGCTGTATCAGATTTCGGACATCATCGCAACCGAACCACCCGCTTTGCAGGAGGCGATTAAAAAACACCTCTCGTTGGGAAAGAGCTATCCGCGTGCGCGCTTTGACGCGCTTTCCGAATACGGCGTGCCAAAGAACATGCTCGCCGCCATTGCGCAGCCCAACAACATCCTCGCGGTGGAGTACCTCAGCGCCATTCGCCAGTATGCGCCCGGCATTGAGCCGCTGCCCATCGAGCGCATTGGAACCGGATATCACAGCGAGGAGATCGCCGGCGAATTTGCCAGCGCAACCGCCATTCGAAAGGCGATTATCGAAGGCAGGCACGAGATATTATCGACTATGCCAAACTTCGTCGGTGGCCCTCTTCTCTACGACGATGCGTTCATCATCCCGCAGGAAGCGCTCAGCGACGTGATGCTTTACGCCGTGCGCCGCATGTCCCCCGCCGAGCTCGCCGCCCTGCCGGATGTTGCGGAAGGATTCGAAAACGTGCTCTACCGCACCGTGCGGGAGGCGCGCACGCTACTGGAATTCTACGAAAAGATCAAAACCAAACGCTATACCCTTGCGCGGTGCAAGCGCATCGTCGCCTGCGCGCTACTCGGCATTACGGCGGATCAGGTGCGAAAGATGGTGCTCAGCCGGGAGGGCAGTTACCTGAAGGTACTGGGTTTCCGCAAGCAGTCGCGTGCGCTCCTCGGCGAGATTGCAAAGAACAAGACAGCCCCGCTGATCCTCCGCAACAGCGATCTGGAAGATTGCCCCGCATTCGTGCGGCAAAACGTGGAGACGGACATGCTCAGCACAGATATTTTGAGCTATGTGACAACGCAGGAGATCCGGCGCGACCTTGGCGGCTGCGTGATCCTCTAATCGCACGATTCAAGCGTAATTTCCAATATTATGTGTTACAAATTAACACAGGCGCGTCGGTTCTTACCGTTCGCGCCTGCTTTGTATGCAGTTTATAACACGATTCATACATTTTTTTGTAGAATCATTTTTAAAATCAATCTTACTTCAATCTATCTGGCATTTACTCTGCGTCGATCAGCTTCCGGATACTGGGCAGCGACTCAATCACCGCGCGTCTGCCTTCGTCAATCGTCGCGCCCGCCTGATCAGTCTGAAACCGTCCTTGCACAAACTGCACCTCGGGAACCAGCATGATGTCCGCCTCTTCCCTGCGATATTTGGTGAGCTCCCACTGCATGATGGAGATCGTGTGGTTCATCAGCGAATAGACGCCCATGTCGGAGACGTCCTTGATGTCCCCGTGATAGCCGACGTCGACGCCGATGACCACATCCATGCCGTGATCGCGCAGGGTTTTGCAGGGCACGCGCTCCAGCACGCCGCCGTCGATATACGTTTTGCCGTTGAGCTTGACAGGCTCAAAAAACGCGGGAATCGACATGCTCGCGCGGATGCTTTCGTGCAGCGGGCCTTCCTCCAGCACATCGAGCTTGCCCGTCTCTGCGTCCACCGCGACGCAGCAGAACGGCGTCTTCGTTTCGGCAAAGGTTTTGTTGTGCGTAAACACGCGCACCAGCTCCTGCAGGCGTTCGCCTTTGAGCACGCCTGCGGCGAGCGGGAGTCTCACGTCCAGATAATCATAGAGCTTGATGGACTTGATGAATTTTTCGAGCATATACAGATCGGTTCCGACGCTGTAGATGCCGCCGATGATCGCGCCCATGCTGCTGCCGGAGATCATATCGATTTGAATCCCCGCCTCATCCAGCGCCTGCAGGATGCCGATATGCGCAAATCCCTTTGCGCTGCCCGCGCCCAGCGCGAGTCCTACTTTTTTTCTCATTTGATTCTATCCTGATTTCAACCGTATTCAGACTGAAGCATGTTCGAGAAAACGAGCCGGAAGGAAAATCCCCGGCTCGTCAATTGCTACTTAAAAGTCTGTGTCTTCTTCTTCGTCGTCAGATTCGATGAACTCGATCAGGCGCTTACGGGGTTTCTTCTCCTTGGGCTCCTTTGCAACGGGCGCCTTGGGGGCTTCTTCCCAGTCCTCGTCATCCTCATCTTCGTCGTCATCGTCCTCCGCCTCAAGCAGACGCGAGAACAGCCCCTTCTTCTTCGGGGGCGCTTCCTCCACGCGTGCTTCGCGGCGGCGCGGTGCTTCTTCCTTCTCCTCCGCGGGCATCGGGCGGCTCACCGGGCGCGCAAACTGGCGCGTTGCGGTGGGGTCTTCCTCCACGGCGTAACGGTCTGCTGCCGGATGCTGCGCACGCGCCTGGCGCGGGGGTTCGCTATGAGCGGGCTCTTGATAGCGCGGCGGCTCCGCATAAGCGGGTTCCTGATAACGCGGCTGCTCAGCCGGCGCGGGCTGCGAGGGCATATACTGCGCCTGCGCGGCATACTGCGACTCGGCAGCGGGCAGACGGACCTGCGTGTGCACGGGAGCAGGGATATCGTCCACGCCGAGCTCCTTGCGGTTGACTTCGATCATCTGGTGATATTCGGCAAGATAACGCTGCAAATCCACGAGGATTTCGTCCGCATATTTACGCGCGCCGTTGTAGATTGCCGTTGCGTTCTCCTCCGCCTCTGCGGCGATGCCGCTTGCGCGGGTGAACGCTTCTTTATATACTTCGCTCTCGCCGACGCGGTGGTCAAACTCTGCCTGCGCGTCGAAGCGGATGCTGTCCGCCTGCGCCTGCGCCTGACCGAGGATGGTGTCCGCTTCCTGATGCGCCTGCTCGACGATTTCGATTGCGTTCTCTTTTGCGTCTGCAATTGTGTTTTCCGCCTCGGAGAGGATGCCGGTTGCTCTGCGGATATCCTCGGGGATGACGACCTTGAGGTCTTCGAGGAGATCCAGCAGGCGATCAACTTCCACAACGCGTTTGTTGCCGCCGCCAAACTTGGACTTGGGGCTTTCCTCCAGCTCCTGTTTGATGCGGTTTATAATGCTGAAAATCTTCATGGTTTGTGCGCTGCTCATGGTTTTTTTAACCTTTCTGCAATGATATTCTGAATACAATCCGGTACTAGTCCGTTGATATTTCCACCCATAGACCCGATTTCACGCACGGCGCTGGAGCTCAGAAACGAATGCTCCGGCCTCGCCATGAAGTAAACGGTGTCCACATCCGGCGCAAGATGGAGATTGAGCGCACTGATCTGAAATTCGTACTCAAAATCCATGGTAGCGCGGAGTCCGCGGACGATGTAGTCCGCGCCGATTGCGTGTGCGTAGTCAACCAGCAGGCCGTCAAAGTGCGTCACGACGACGTTCTTCATTCCCTCGATCTCCACCATGCGGCGGATGAGATCCACGCGCTCTTCGACGGAGAAAACGGGGTGCTTGGCTGCGTTGTTGAGCACGCTGACATAGACGCGGTCAAACATCGCAATCGCCCGCTCCAGCACATCGTGGTGCCCAATCGTGAACGGATCAAAACTACCGGGGTACACGCAGGTTCGCATGTTCGCCTGGCCTTTCTCAATACGCGCCCTACTCAAGGTGCGCCTCGTGAGTTGCTTGCTTAAAATAGGAGATGGCGCAGCTGCCGTAGCGTCGTGTGTGCATCAGCTCTGCCAGCGGTGTCTCAAGCTTGGGCGGCTGCTTGTCCGCGTGCTCAATGATGACGCGACCCTCTGCCTTCAGCAATCCCAGCGTAAAAATCTGTTCGGCTGCCGCCTGCGCGGTGCCGTCCTTGTAAGGCGCGTCGAGGAAGATGAAATCAAAGTGTTCCCCTGCGCGCGCAAGATCGCTCAAGCACGCGGTATAGTCCCGGCAAAGCACCTGCACGACGGAATCGAGCTGGAGGAGCTTTGCGGTTTGGCGAATCTGCTCAGCGCAGTCCCGGTTGCGGTCGTTGCATACCACACGGGCTGCCCCGCGGGACGCGGCCTCCAGACCGAGGTTGCCGGAGCCGGAAAACAGATCCAGCACGCTGCTGTCAGGGATGTCGAACTGAATCGAGCCAAACAGCGCTTCCTTGACGCGGTCGAGCGTCGGGCGTGTGTCCATGCCCTTCGGCGCTTCAAAGTGGCGTCCGCGCGCCGTACCCGCGATGATTCTCACTCTATCCTCCAAAGAAAATTCCGCGCAGGATGCCGGAAGATCCGGCAAGCGAACACAGAATGATCCATAATACGTTACTCTAGTATAGCATCGCGGTATCACCCGCACAAGAAAAAATCCGTCTTTGCGGCGTTTGACGCGTGTTTTGTCACAAATATATTGCAATCAATATGCTTTAATTTTGAGTAATCCCGATCGTAGCTTATCAGGAAGTTGCAATCAATCTGATTTTATTTATACAAAATCTAATCGGGAAAGATCAAAATTCGCAATCATGCAACATCGTTTTCTTTCACACAATCCATCAGTCCGGCAGGATCGGGCCGATGCCAGCCTGCACAAACAGATCATAGGGGTTCACATATTTGCCTTCCGGCGTCACCACACCCAGATGCAGGTGATACGCCGCGCTGTTACCCGTGCTGCCGACAATGCCGATCTGCTGGCCTTGCTTGACCTTGTCGCCTTCTTTGACAGATGTGGTCAGCTCAAACATGTGATAGTAATGATATACGTAGCCATACGGGTCCTGAATCATCACATAATTGCCCGGAACCGGCAGATAGCCGATGTAGAGCACAACCCCGTCCGTCGCGGAGAGAATCGGCGTTCTCACGCGGCGTTTGATATCAGTTCCCATGTGCAGGCGCGTTCTGCGCGCGCGTGGGTCGTACCAGCCGTTTTTAATCAGCCCGCCCGCAACGGGATGGATGATCGTCTTAAGATACTCCGCCGGAAACACATACGCCTCAACGGGTACGGTGCTGCCGTCGTCGAGATAGACGGTGTTGAAGTAGTCCTGCGCGAGCACACCCTCGACCAGCTGGTCATGCGTGCCCTGCCCGGCAAGGTCTTCAAACGCCGGGTTCGGCCAGATGAGCGTTACGCCCTTGTAGGCGTTGCCCTCCCGCTCGACCGAGAGTGAGGACGCAATCGCGTCCGTCATGCCCTCGCCATAGATATAGTAGAGCGCGGCGCACGCGCGCCACGTCAGCCGAATCTGCGGCTGACCCTCTGCCGCAAGCGGAATCTCCGCCGTGCGCAGGTCGCGGCTGATGTTGCGGACGCACTCCGCCGAGGCGGTCTGCATCGCGGTGTTGAGCGTGTCCGCCAGCGCGGTGAACGCGATGACGTTCTGCGCATAGCTGTCGTATACCGCGGGTTCAAACGCGGTGAGCGTTGTTTCCCACTTTTCCCAGTTCGGGCGCAGGCGTGTTTTCATGAGACGGGATGCTGCCTCAAAAGCATTGTAGACGAGGTTGTTCTTGCTCGACTTTCTGCTTTGGCTCGTGAGGGAGATGAACCCCGCCTCCCAGCGGAGCATCTCCGCGGCATAGGCCGCCGCGTCACCCGCGCGGGTGTTTGCCCCCGTGCAAGCCTCGCCCAAAATGGATACCGCTTGCGATGGCTCAGGCGTGGGCTCCGGTGATGGTGACGCTGCAAGCGACACGCGAACAGAAGCTGTCGATGCCGCAAGCAGCACCGACAGCAAACTAATTATTGTTTTGAATTTTTGTTTTTTTCCCATTACCAAGGGCTGGTTATAGGTTCAACGTAAGGAGGCGGTGTGTCTGTAACAGGAGCGGTAATTGCATTAGGATCGGGAGTTCCGCCAGGAATAGGTGTTTCCTCTGCCCCATCCCCAAGATCCGGCAAGGGCAGCGTTTCATGCCTATACTTCAGCACACGAATGAGATCCTCAATACGCCAGTTGTCCGTCCAAGGACTCTCTCCCGCTTTCAACTTAACGTTCTCTATGGATTTTGGCAATATCAGCTGTGACCGAATGGTTCCGGTGTCCACGTCAAGCGGATCGCCTTTGCGGATTTCACAAGTAGTGCCATAACCAATATTATACCAAATCCAGCGTGCATCCGGCACTGTCAAGCGAATGCAAGCATGGCTTGCTTTCGTGCCGAGATCATCGTAAGACTCCTTAATCAACGAGTTCAGATTCTCTGCCTTATCATATAGGATCGAGTGAAAATAAGTACGGCTGCGGATCAATGTCAGATACTGTGCGGCCTCTAGGTTGACAAACTGATAGAAGCGTCCCTTCGGTGCCAGAATCTGAAAAATACCCATCGTCGTTTCATGGCCATATTCACTGTCGGGATTACCCGAAGAGCAGATCATATAGCGAACCGGCTGCGTCAGGTCAGGTTTGCCGAACTGTGTTCCGTCATCGATGCGCTTGTAAACCATAACGACCTGCCAATTCAAGTCGACGATGATATAGTACGTTTTCGGATCGGGATACCCGTCTTTGAGCAATTCTCTTTCAGACTTACCCATGTCGTCCAGACTGCCCACCAGCTCTTCATAGGTCATGTTGACCGTCGGCGCATAGTAGGAAAACGGTAGCGGCGTGGGTGTCGGCGCGGGTGTCGGCGTGGGAGCCGGCATATCGCCGAAATCCTCTCCGTTGAGATCCACAACCTCCAGACTCACGACTTCGGGCGCGGGAGAAGGCGTTGGCTCGGCAGGCTCCGCCGCCGCACCACAGCCAAAAGCAAAAAGAGCGGCAATCACAAGACACGCCAAAAGAAGCGTCTTGATGAGATGTCGTCCCAAGGGCATAATCGGTACCTCTTTACCAAAAAAATTGTTCGAATCACCGCGCGTGTTTCAAACGCGCTTGCGTCTCGTCCGCCAAGTAAGCTCCGCGGGCGTTGTTCGAATCGCGAGTATTGTATCATAACACACGATACAGATTCTCATTTAAAATAGAAAGTTCACAATTTTTCCCGATTGCGTTTGCTTAAAGTGGCTCCTGATCGGCTGTTTCCGGCTCGTGCTGGGTGGGTGTGCGGAGGCTTTCGAGCATTTTGAGCGCCTTTGCGCCAAACTCCAGCGAGCTTTCGGTGTATGCGCTCAGCGCGCCAAAGATCTCCCCGCGCACCTGCTCGGAGAGCTTGACGCGATCCATATCGGCATCCTCCATCAGCAGCATGCGGCGCATGCCCTCCAGCGCGGTCTTACTCACGGGTTCGCCGTGCTGCACACAGGCGCTGCAAACCACGCCCCCGCGCGCGGAAAAGCGCACGATCGCGTCCGAGCGGATATCCCGTCCGCACTGCGCGCAGACCGTGATGGAAGGACGGTAGCCGATGGTGTTGAGAAAGCGGATCAAAAAACAGCAAAACAAGTCCTGCGGGTTGGATTTTCCGTAGGAGAGAAACGAGAGCGAATGGTACAGGAGCGAAAAAAGCGCCTCGTTCGGCTCGTTTTCCGGCGCGGCGTCGTGACACAACCGCAGGATGACGGAGCCGATTGAATAGCGCTCATAATCTTCGCGAATGGGATAAAATGTCTCCCGCACCTCGCAGGCGTTGACGGTTGCGCGGTCTTTTCCGGTAAATATTTCAAACTGGCCGAACACAAACGGTTGGCAGGCGTTGACGAGCGGGCTCTGCGGCTTACGGCAGCCGCGCGCCTTGGCGTCCAGCCGCCCGTGCTGGATGGTGAATATGCTTAAGATGCGGTCACTCTCACGATAGTTTGCATACCGCGTGACGATTCCTTCCGCGCAGATGACCGGCATAGTTCACTCCTTACAGCGTTTGCTCACTCGTAGCCGAGCTCGTGCAGCATGCCCGGACGGTTGCGCCAGTCTTCCTTGATCTTGATCCAGAGCTGGAGATTGACGGGGCAACCGAGCATCCATTCGATGTCTTTGCGGGATTCCTGCCCGATTCTCTTGAGCATGGAGCCGCCTTTGCCGATGATGATGCCCTTGTGGGACTCCCGCTCGCAATAGATCGTCGCGTAGATGTCCATCATGTCGCGGTCTTCCCTGCGCTCCATCTTGTCCACGCCGACGCCGACGCCGTGCGGAACCTCCTCGCGCAGCATCAGCAGCGCTTTCTCGCGGATGAGCTCGCCGACGATGATGCGCTCCGGCTGGTCGGTGATCATGTCGTCCGGAAAATACTGCGGACCCGGCACCATGTAGGTACCAAGCACGCGCTCCAGTTCGTCGAGTCCCTTACCCGTGCCCGCCGAGCCGCGCAGGATCTCCTTGATGAAGCCCTGCTGCTCGAGCACCTCCTGCGCTTCGTTCGCCTGACCGAGGCTAGCCGCGTCGGTCTTGTTGATAAACGCGATCACAGGCGCTTTTGCGTTTTTGAGTTTTTCGAGGATCATCGCGTCCCGCTCGCGCACGCCCTGCTCCGCGTCCGCAACGAAGAGAATGGCTTCCACTTCGTTGATCGCGTCGTAGGCGACCTTTTGCATGTATTCGCCGAGTTTGTTCTTCGGGTTGGTCACGCCCGGCGTATCGAGAAATATCATCTGGCAATCCGGCTTGGAGAGCACTCCCGTGATCTTGTTGCGCGTGGTTTGCGCGCGATCCGACACGATTGCGATCTTTTGGCCGATGAGTTTGTTGAGTATGGTCGACTTGCCGACATTCGGGCAGCCGATGATGGAGACAAATCCGGATCGATAGACGCTCATAGCAAGTCCTCCGGGCCGAAGGAATGCGGCAGCAGTTCGCCGAGCGTGGATTCAATCACGTTGCGGTCTTTGTCCGCAAACACCACGGGCATGTCATCCTTGCAAAACTCGCGGAGCACCTGTCGGCAAACGCCGCAGGGAGCCGCCGGTTTTTTGCCGGAGCAGACGATCACGATGGATTCAAAATTGTGTTCGCCTTCGGAGACCGCCTTAAACACCGCTGTGCGCTCCGCGCAGTTGGTCGGTGTATAGGATGCGCTCTCGACATTGCAGCCGAGGTAGTATGTTCCGCTTTCGCCCTTCAGGCACGCGCCGACGTTAAAATGCGAATACGGTGTATATGCCCGCTCCATCGCCTGATAGGCGAGGTCGAGCATGTGTTCCCGTTCGTTAATATTCAGTTTGCTCATCGCAAATACCCCAGTTCGTTTAATATCTCTTCCTGCCGCGCCAGCATGGCTTTTTCGTCTTCCGGCTCCATGTGGTCGTAGCCCAGCAGGTGCAGTGCGCCGTGCGCAGAGAGAAACGCAAGCTCCCGCTCCAGTGAGTGTCCGTATTCCTCCGCCTGCTCCTCGGCGCGCTCAAAGCAGATTGCAATGTCGCCCAGATATCCGTCCGGCGGGCAGAGGATCGCGTCCCCTTCCCAAGCGGGAAATGTCAAAACGTCTGTCACGCGGTCAACGTTGCGATAGCCCGCGTTGAGCCGCAAAATCTCCTCCGCGTCCGTCACCAGCACGCAGACATCTCCGCTTGCGCCCTCCTTGAGGAGAGCCGCTTCCACAACACGGCGGATGAGCTCTTCCGCGCTCTGCGGAAGGCACTCCAGCTCGGTTTGCACGTCAATCATGACATCGCCTCCAGCGCAGGATAGCGGATGCGTTCATGCATCAGCCCCGTAAACGTCACGAGGAAACTCTTCTCGATCTGGTGGATTTCGCCGAGGGTGAGCGGGCTCATCTTCAGCTGGCCGTCGTCCATCTTGCCCTGCACAATCTTTCGCACCATCTCGGCAACCTCGTCCCGCGTGGGTTCGCTCATGGAGCGCACGGCAGCCTCGCAGCTGTCCGCCAGCATGACGATGGCGCTCTCCTTCGTGCTCGGCAAATTTCCCTGATAGCGGAACAACCGCTCGATGACGGGCTCGCCGTCCTGCGTCTGCTGCTGTTTCGCCTGATAATAAAAATATGTCACCAACGTCGTGCCGTGGTGTTCGGCGACGATCTTCTTGACCTCCGACGGCATGCGATAGCGCGAAAGATAGCTCATCGCGTCCTTCTGGTGGGCGATGATGAAGCCCGCGCTCTCCTCCGGCTGAAGTGTGTCGTGAATGTTCTGCCCGTTCTGATTCTCTTTGAAATACAGCGGGCGACGCAGTTTGCCGACATCATGATACATCGCACCCGTGCGCGCAAGCAGCGCGTTTGCGCCGATGGTCTCCGCGGCTCCCTCGGCAAGCGAGGCCACCATCATGCTGTGGTGATAGGTGCCGGGAGCGGCGATCATCATCTTCTTGAGCAGCGGGTGGTTGGTGTTCGCCAGCTCATGAAGACGCGCGGGGGTTACGATGTCAAACAGATTTTCCCAGAGGCTGAGCATGCCCACGCAGAACACGGAGAGAATCAACGCCGCCGCCATCTGCAGCCCTGCGTAGATCAGCATGGTGTTCCAGTTGTAGTTGAGGATCAATCCACCGGCGACCACGATTGCAGCACCGGCAACCCCGCCGAGAGAACCCGCCGCAATCAGCGATCCGCGCTTTCTGCTGCGCTCGGCAATCAGCATCACCATCTGCCCTGAAACGAGCATCGCCGCCATCGAAAGGATAGAATCAGAGCCAAAGAGCGTGTTGCCGCTCCCGCCCGCAAGGAGCGAGAACGAGAGCGCAAACGCGATATTGACCGCCTCGGCGGTCTTTCGCGAAACCAGCAAGGTGGTGAGCAGCACGCCGAACACCGCGGGTGTCACGCGCGGGTCGATGATGTAGCAAACCCACTCCAGCGTCAGCGTCAGCCACAGAATCAGCGCGAGGATCGTCATTTGCTTGTTGGAAGAGAACGTCTCTTTCTCAAACAGAAACAGATACAGCCCAAGCATGCCGAACACGCAGAACAGATACGCAATTGTACCCGGGGTGAGCTGACTTGCCGCCTCCGCGCCCTTCACGAGGTCAAGCGAGAGCAGCATGTCGTATTGCTCCTGCGTGACCGTCTGCCCCGCCTCCACAATCGTGGCTCCGCGCGCGATGTAGATCGGCTCCACCGCGTCCGCGGCCTTTGCCTGCGCGCGTGTGGTCTCGACGGAGTTGACCACGTTGGTCGGCAGCAGATAAGCGTCGTATACCTTTTCGCCCATCGCTTTGAGCCAAACGGAGAGCGAAGAAATCTTGAGTTCTTTATTGATTTTGGACAGTGTCCGCAGCTGATCCGCCTCGGAGACGCCCGCGCGGAGCTCTTTTTCAAGTGTGTCGAGAACGAGGTCTTTGAGCTGGTCGATCTCATCATCCGTCGCCTCAAGCATTGCGTAGCCCAGCGCGGTGTCCGATAGTCCGCTCACAGGTAGCTTGACGAGCATCGCTAATAGGTCGTTGGTCGGGATGATCTCCTGCCAGGTGCGCGTGTCGGCATTGTCCGCGTCCCCGTCTCCCGCGGCGGGCGCACTCGCCGCACGCATGGTGTTTGCGGCGTTTCTAAAGCTGTTTAACGCGGAGAAAAAGCTCTGCGCGTTGGAGATCAGCGTGTCTGCCAGCTTTTCGTCCACCGCGTAGACGGGAGAAACATTGTTGCGCGCGGCCTGCCGCAGTGCCTCGGTGTTTACGCTGTCCTCGACCATTCGCGGGGTCGTGACCGCCTCGGTTGCCGGGGAGCCGACGGAGACCTCATAGCGCTTGGGCGTGAGCGACGTAATGCTCACAAGGCACGCCAGCGCAAAGCTGATCGACAAGACAATCACGCCGTAGATGCGAGATTTCGGTTTCGGCTGCGTCTTTTTTTTCTTGCTTAGCGTGGTTTTTTGCGTTTCAGACACGATCTTCTCGTCCTCGTTCGTTTAGAATAGGCCGCGTGTTCCGCCGCAGCGATTAGGCGCGCTTTGGTTTTTCAAACTTTTCATACGCGCAGATGATGCGCTGCACCAGTTCGTGACGCACGACATCCTTGTGCGTGAGGTTGATGATCTTGATTCCTTCGACACCTTCGAGCACCTTGACCGCCTGCACCAGTCCGCTGGCTTTCTCGCGCGGGAGGTCGATCTGGGTCACATCCCCCGTCACCACCACGCGGGAACCCTCACCAAAGCGGGTTAAAAACATCTTCATCTGCTCGGTGGAGCAGTTTTGCGCTTCGTCGAGAATGATATAGGCGTTGTTGAGCGTGCGCCCGCGCATATAGGCTAGCGGGGCAACCTCGATTGCGCCGCGGTCATAGAGCGCCTTGTAGCTCTCCAACCCCAGAAACTCCTGCATCGCGTCGTAGAGCGGGCGCAGGTAGGGATCGAATTTGCTCTGTAGGTCGCCGGGCAGAAAACCGAGCTTCTCGCCCGCTTCCACAGCAGGCCGCGTGAGGATAATGCGCTCGACTTCTTTATTTTTAAACGCCTGCACCGCCATCGCGACGGCGAGATAGGTTTTGCCCGTGCCTGCTGGGCCAATGGCGAAAACCAGCTCAAACTCTTTGAGCGCCTGCACATAGCGCTTTTGACCAAAGGTTTTGCATTTGATCTGGCGGCCCTTGTTCGTGATGGCAATCACGTCGCCCATGATTTTCTCGATCATGTCCGCGTTTCCCTCTTTTGCGAGGTCGACAGCGTATCGAATGCGGCTGCGGTTGATCTTCTCGCCGCGCCGCTGCATCTCAAGCATTTTTTCGATGACGATACGGGCGATGTTTGCGCCTTCCGACTCTCCGGTGATGCGGATTCCGTGTTCCTCCGCGCTGATGTGCGCGCCGGTTTCGTCTTCCAGTACACCGATGTTTTCGTCGAACACACCGAACAGCCCCAATAGTTCGTCAACATTCTCCAGCGGGATTGCAAGCATAACCCGCTCTGTTTCCTGTGTCAAGCAGCGCTCTCCTTTGTTGATGAAATGTTTCCAATCCAACGCGCCATCGGCGTTTTTTCGGCGGATTTACGCTTCAAAAACGGCGTTTCGCTTACTCGCGATTATACCACATGCCGCAGAAAAAAACCACGCGACACAACGCAAAAGCATATACCCCTGCCATAGACGAGCGTATATGCTTCTCTATTATGATTCGCTTTTTAAAATACAGAGACGAGCTCTATAAGGTGTGTGTCCGGGCTCATTTTATAGAGTCTGTTGTCGCCGATCTCGCTTTCGTTGGCAAAGGCGCTGCCGTAGCGCGCGATAAACGCCGCGTCGCATTGGTAGATGAACAGAAAATCGTAAGACTCTTCCAGCGTTTGCTTCCACTCGCCAGCATCCAGAGAAACCGTATACACATCGTCTTTGGCATACACTTCTCCGATGCTCCAGTGACCGTACACGTGAGTCGGAAACAGAAAATACCGAAACGCGAGCCACTCGAACCCGTTTGTGTTCTGTGCGATGAGATAGACATCCGCGTCAGGATCGTGAATTGTATTGTTGAGTTCTTTAACGATTGAGGTATATTTTGCGTGTTCGGTTGCGGCGATTTGATCGTCCGGCAGCAATTGCGGTGCGCGCTTATAAGCAAACGGCACAAGCGCGAGGAAAGCCGCTAACAAAGCAACCGCGCGCACTTTTTTCGAGCGCAGCCGGAAGTAGAACAAAAACAGCGAAGCAAACGCAAAGAACGCAAGCGCTAGAAAGATCGTCCCGATGTAACGATCATAGCTTGCGAGGCGCAGCGCATCAAACGTCGAAAACTTTGTCAGGTATGACAGCAGCACCGAGAAGAAATAGAGGATCGTATAAACCGCAAATTCGATCACCAGATGCGTTTTCCCGCGGGTTTCGGTTTGTCCCCTGCCGCGGCGAATAAACGCCAGCAATCCCAGTAGCAGGAAAAACACGGCAATCAGCGCAACGTCGCTGATGCGCAGAAACCCGAACCGCTCCGTCGCAACAAACACGCGCGAGAAGAACCCGCGGATGATTTCGCCGGACTCGCTGGTGAACTTGTGCATCGTGTTGGACATGCTGGAGATGTCCAGCGTCTCGGTCGCGGGACTGAGATTGACGCAGCACATCCAGCTGAACTCCGCAAACGCAAATGTGCCAACACCGGCAAGACTCCAGCGCCATCTGTTTTTGCGCTCGGTTACCGCGCGGTCAGGCAACATTTCAGACGACTTAATTTTCAATAGCTCGTCTAGCAATAAGCTGATCAACACAAATAATGCAAACAATCCACCCGCAGGCTTGAGCAACGCCAGGATGAAGATAGAAAGCATAACGCTCAGCCGCGAAAATGCGTCCTCTCCGTCCGCCAGAAACAGCGTTGCCATGGCAAACCCAAACGTCAGCCCGAGAAAGCTGTCGACCTGTAAATTTGCATAGTAGTCGATGAAGAACAGCGACGGAACAATAACGATAAACCCGCAGACGGCAATGTTGAGCGCAACTGTTTTATATGTGAGTTTTTTGAGAAACGGAAGAAACAGCGCTGTCGCCGCAATCAGAAATGCGGCATAGAGCAACCACTCGGCATAGCCGCCGTTTAACACAACCGCAAAATACTGAAACAGCGGCATAGCGGGCGGATAACCCGGATAGAGCGCATGAACTGCCGGATTTGTACCAAAATCGTTGGCAAACGACATCGCTTTCACGATATATGCCCAGTGCGAGTATTCATCCCATCCCGTGATCAGGCGACTGCGGGTGATGAGCGCAATCGCGGCGGTTGCAGCCAAAAACAGGAAAAATGCTGGCGTAAACGTCCTGCCTATAAATATTCTCCATTGTTTCTTGGTTATTTCATGATAAATGGTCGCAATCAGCAGCGCGACAGCGATCACGCAAACGGCAGTAACACCCGCACGCAGCAAATGCAGCAAGCCGAACAGATACAAGATCGCGATCAAGCCAAAAACGCTCAGCGGTACGCTCTCTTCGTATCGTTTGCCAAAGAAGCTGGTGGCAAACAGGCTGCCGGATGAGATGACACAAAAAAGAGCAAATACGGTCAACATGCGCCCTCCTGTTGTTACGAGACCGGAAGCGATTCTAGTCCGCTCCCGGTCGTATCATGTCTTCATCAAGATCGATCAAACAATCATCACTCTGTTTTTCGGTGTGTCTTTTGCTTAGCCCTCGTTTGGCGTTTGTTCCACAGGCGGGTGTTTCTCGCTCCAACGATCCATGAAAAACGATCCGACAAATCCGGCTACGGCGGCGGCAACGCAGAGCGCGGCCTCACCAAAGCCCGCAAACGAAATCGGGATAATGGGTATCGTGGAGGCGATGACAAAGCCGATTACGCAATAGAACGCGATGCCATAATGTTTGTTGAACAGATGGTTGACGAGCCGGGCGAGCAGCAGCACCGTACCGATAATACCGATCGCAAACGGAAACAGGACATTCATGTCAAACGAGGCAATTCCCGCGGACATCGGCTGATAGAGCCCCAGAAACATCAGCAGCGAGGACGAGCTCATGCCCGGCACGATGAGGCTAATGCCCCAGAGCGCGCCACAGAAGATATACCAACCAAAGGACGGCGTAACCGCCGTAGACGTGCTGAACTTGAGCGTATAGAAAAACGCAAGCAGCGCAAGCGTGCTCACCGCAAGCGCAATCCACATTCCTTTACTTGTGCCGCTTTTTGCCCCTTCGCGAAAAAGCGAGGGAAATGTGCCGATGATGAGCCCTACAAACAGGCTGATGATGACCGCAGCATTGAGCGAAAGAAGCGCGGCGATTGCCCCGGCAAGCCCGACAAAACCGATTGCCCAGCCGATTGCGATCGGGATGAACATCTTCCAGTACAGCTTTACATTTTTAATAGGATGCGCAAGCACCGCCATCATCGGCCGATAGATGCCGAAGATCACGCAGAGCACACCGCCGGAGATGCCCGGAAGGATCGCGCCCGCGCCAATGATTGCGCCCTGAATCACGCGCACGACGAACTTTTTCAGCGTTGAGAATGCGGAGGGTTTCATTGCTTCCATTTCTATATTGCCTTTCAGGGTGCGTCGCGTATGAATCGATCATAAACATAACACAGCTGTATTTCATCAAGTAAAACTGAATTGCTATTAAGTATATACCAAAACACCCGCCTTCGGCAACCCGCGCGGGAACTTCCACACAAAATTAACACACGCCAAATCTCTGCTATTTTGTGATCCATTTTGCACGCTTCCGTTGCCTTTTGGCTGCCACCGACACCCCCTTTCTCTTGCGCGCGCACAATTTCATGTGATATAATGCCTTGATTTAGAGAATGGGGAGGTTCGGTTTTGTTTACTGCAAACGGATTTTACTCGCAGCTCCACGGTAGTTATCTTTTCTATGAAGTCGGCAAGCGCGCGCAGGCGTTTGCAAAAGCACATCCCGAAGCGAAACTCATCCGCATGGGCATTGGCGACGTCACGCGTCCGTTAGTTCCCGCCGTGGTTGAGGCCATGCACAAAGCGGTTGACGATATGTCTAAGGCCGAAACCTTCCACGGATACGGCCCGGACTTTGGATATGAGTTTTTACGTGAAGCGATTCTCCGGCGCGACTATACCGCGCGCGGCGTCGCTCTCGATCTGGACGAAATCTTCGTTTCCGACGGCGCGAAGTGCGACGTGGGCAACATTCAGGAAATTTTCTCGCAGGAATGCATCATCGCGGTGACCGACCCCGTCTACCCCGTCTATGTAGACACAAACGTGATGAGCGGGCGCGGCGGTAATTATGATGAACAAAAAGGCGGATATGAAAAGATTGTCTACATGCCCGGTTCGGAAGCAAACGGCTTTGTCGCCGAGTTGCCCAAAGAGCGGGTCGACGTCATGTATCTCTGCTTTCCTAACAACCCCACCGGCGTGACGCTCACCAAAGAGCAGCTCAAGGTCTATGTGGACTATGCGCGCGCAAACGGCACGTTGATCGTCTACGATTCTGCTTATGAAAGCTACATCTCGGAGCCGAACATTCCTCACAGCATCTACGAGGTCGAAGGCGCGAAAGAATGTGCAATCGAGTTTCGCTCCATGTCCAAGACCGCGGGCTTTACCGGCACGCGCTGCGCCTACACTGTCGTACCCAAGGCGCTTGTCTACAAGGACAGCTTTGGCAATGAAGTACACCTGCGCGACCTCTGGGCGCGGAGGGTTTCGACCAAATTCAACGGCGTTTCCTACATCACCCAGCGCGGTGCGGAAGCCGCCTACAGCCCCGAGGGCAACGCGCAGATCATGAACGTGGTCGCGGACTATATGGAAAACGCGCGCATCATCCGCGAAGGGCTGCAAAAAGCGGGCTACACCGTGTTTGGCGGCATCAACGCGCCCTATATCTGGCTCAAGGTGCCGCACGGCGACAGCTGGCGTTTCTTCGACGAGCTACTCTCACAGTATCACATCATCGGCACTCCTGGCGAAGGCTTCGGCGCGGCGGGCGAAGGCTGTTTTCGCATGACGGCGTTTGCCACGCGCGAAAACACACTGGAAGCCATGCAGCGCATTCAGAAAGGTTCTCTATAAACACTGCCATTTTGGAAAAAACATACCCGATACAGAAAGGACCTTATGACGAAGATCATCGTGTTCGAGGGCATCGACGGAACGGGAAAAACCGTCCAGCTCCAGCGGCTCTATGAGCGGCTTGTGGCGAGTGGTCGTTTTCGCGTACGCACACTCTCGTTTCCGATGTATGAAACCTTCTTCGGTGCGGAGTGCGGCAGGCTGCTTTCCGGCAGCGGCGGCGTGCGCGCCAATGAGGTGGACGGCAAGAGTATGGCACTGTGGTATGCGCTGGATCGCTTTGAAGCGTTTCGCGAGCTTGACTATTCCGATGCGGACGTGCTGCTCATCAATCGCTATATCCTCAGTAACGCGGTGTATCAATCTGTGCGCGATTGCGATCTAGATAGACCCGACCTGCTAGAGTTTGTGATCGAGCTCGAACACAAGCATTTTCGCATTCCGCGGGCAGACGCGCACATCGTGCTCGACATGAACCCCGAAAATGCATATGAGAATGTCGGCAAAAAGGGATTCCGCGAGTATGTTGGCGATATGCCGGATATCTATGAAGCCCTGCCGGATATTCAAAAGCGCGCGCGGCAGAAATATATCGAGTATGCAGAGCACATGCCGGGCATCCACATCATCCCCTGCATGGAGCAGAACAAGCTCAAAAGCATCGAGGCGATTGGCGAACTGATCGATGCGGAACTGGTACCCTTACTCGGCTGATTCCGGATTCAATCCATCCGTTCTGCGATCACCGGAACGGATGCTTGGAGATATTCAAATAAATGAGCATAAAGGATTCAATTAGGAGGTAAACAACATGCGTAAAATTGGTATTCTCACGGGCGGCGGAGACTGTCCGGGTCTCAACGCGGTTATCCGCGGCGTCGTCGAGGAATGTGCGGCGGCGGGCATCGAAGTGTACGGTTTCTCTGCCGGCTGGCGCGGCGCGCTGACCGGTGAAGGCCGCTGGCTCACGCTCAAAGACGTGGAAGGCCTTCAGACCAAGGGCGGCACGATCCTCGAAAGCAGCCGCACCAACGTCATGAAGGAAGAAAACGGCCCCGAGCGTGTCCGCAAGACTCTCGAAAGCCTCGGCCTTGAGGGTATGGTAGCCATCGGCGGCGACGACACGCTGGGCGTTGCCAACAAGCTCACCAAGATGGGCATGAAGATGATCGGCGTACCCAAGACCATCGACAACGATCTCTCCTGCACCGACTACACCTTTGGTTTTGACACGGCGAGCAACATCGCAATGGATTGCATCGACCGTCTGCACACCACCGCTGCTTCCCACGCGCGTTGCTTCGTCGTGGAGTGCATGGGTCGCCACACCGGCTGGATCGCCGTTCAGGCAGGTCTTGCCGCGGACGCGAACCTGATCCTGATCCCCGAATTCCCCAAGACCTTCGAAGAGGTCATGCAGGTCATCCGCTCCCGCTATGTCAAAGGTCAGCGTCACACGATCATCGCGGTTGCGGAAGGCTTTGAACTCAAGGGCGAAGCGGAAGAAAACGTCGGTCTCGACGCGTTCGGCAACAAGCTGCTGCTCGAAAAAGAGATCGCCAAAACTCTCGCGGATCGCATCGAAAAAGCCATGCGCAGCGATGCTTCCCTCGACGAGAAGCGCAAGTATTTTGAGTGCCGCTCGGTTGTGCTCGGTCACATTCAGCGCGGCGGCTCCCCCTCCTGCTTTGACCGCGTGCTCGGCACGCGCCTCGGCTTCAAGGCGGGCGAGCTGGTCGTTACCGAACAGTACGGCAACATGGTTGCCCTCCAGGGCACGGCGATCGTGACCGCCGACCTCGACAAGGCAGTTACCGAGCGCAAGGAAGTGGATCTGGAGTTCTACAAGTCCATTTCGATCCTCTTCAAATAAGCCGAAACACAAACAACAAACAAGCGGACGGGGTTTTCCCCGTCCGCTTTGTGTTTGCGCTGATTTTGTCATAATCGATCCAAATATTCTTATATACTCTCTCTGGTTCCGTTTTGCTCGGCCTCATGCTCCAGCACGCGTTTGAACTGCGTTTCGTAAAGCTCGCGGTAGACGCCGCCTAGCTCCAGCAGCGCATCATGCGTGCCCTGCTCGGCAATCACCCCGTCTTTTACCACGAGGATGTGATCCGCCGCGAGCACGGTCGAAAGCCTGTGCGCAATCACAATGCTCGTACGCCCTACCATCACCAGCTCCAGCGCGTTTTGAATCGCGTTTTCGGAGATGCTGTCGAGCGAACTCGTCGCCTCGTCCAGCACAAGTATCTTCGGGTTTTTGAGCACCACGCGGGCAAGCGAGATGCGCTGCTTTTCCCCGCCACTGAGCTTTAGCCCGCGGTTGCCGACCATCGCGTCGTAACCAAGCTCCTGCGACAGGATGAAATCATGGATGCTTGCAAGCTTACAGGCGGTCTCCAGCTCCTCCTGCGTCGCGTTCTGTTTGGCATACAGCAGGTTTTCACGTATGGTGCCGTTGAAGAGATACGCATCCTGCGTCACGACGCCGATGTGCCTGCGCAGATAGTCGAGATCAAAATCCCGCACATCCGTGCCAGAAACAAACACGCCGCCGGAGTCCACATCGTATAAGCGCAGAAGCAGATTCACGATGGTCGACTTGCCGGAGCCGGACGGGCCTACGATGGCATACATCTTACCGGAGGGTATCGTAAAGCTGATGTCCTTTAAGATCGGGTTCTTTTGCTCATAGGTAAAGGTCACGTGCTCATAGCGGATTTCGGTGCTGGTCAGATCCGGCTTCACCGCGTTGGGCTTGTTCTTGATGGTGACTTCCTTGTCATAATAGTCGAAGATGCGGGTAAACAGCGCAAGCGAACGCGTGAAATCGACGCCGAGGTTCAGCAGCGAATTAACCGGCCCGTAAAGGCGGTTGACCAGCGCGATCATCGCCGTGATGGTACCGATGGTCAGCACCGTGTCGCCTTTTGCGATAATCAGCCAGCCGCCGGTAAAATAGATCAGCATGGGGCCTATCTGCGAGAGCGTGCCGAGGATCATCACAAACCATTTTCCGCTGCGCTGTTCTTTGAGCGTCAACCGGGTCACACGGTCGTTGGTGCCAACAAAGCGCTCATATTCCGACTTCTCGCGCGTGAAGAGCTTCATGAGCATGGAGCCGGATACGCTCAGCGTCTCGGTGATCAGCTGATTCATGTTGTCCCGCTCGTTCTGCACGTCGGTGAGCAGCTTCCAGCGCGTTTTGCCGACCGTGCGCGCGGGAATCAGCGTCATGGGAATGATCGCGATGCCCACCAGCGCCATCTTCCAGTTCATCGAAAACAGCGCAATCAGCGTCGCGATCATCACCGCGATGTTGGAAACCGACGTGGTGAGCGTGTTGGTGATCACTGTGCCGACGCCGGTGATATCGCTTTGCATGCGCGTGAGGATATCGCCCTGCTTCTCGGTCGTGTAAAACGAATGCGGCATCTGTTGCAGATGCTCGTACATCTGGTTTTGCATGTCGAATATGATGCGTTGGGAGATCCAAGAGTTGATGTAGCTTTGCAGCACGCCGATTGCCTGCGACACCGTCAGCGTTGCCAGCGCCATCAGCAGCAGCTCAATCAGCAGCGCCATGTTTCTGCCGACCAACGCTTCGTCTACGATGCGTCCGGTGATGATCGACGGAAACAGCCCGATCACCGCGCTGATGAGAATCGCGAGAAACACGAACACAAACTGAACGCGATACGGCTTTAGATACGCCAGTATCCGAAACAGAAGCGCTTTACTCAGTTTCGGTCTGTTCTTTTTCTCTTCCTCAGTCAGGTAGCCGCGCGGTCCGCCAAGCCCTCTGCCCATTCCCATCGCCATCTTGTTTCCCTCAATATTTGTTGCTATATGTGGTTCGTTAGTTCCCCTGCAGGCGTTTGACCCGCTGCGCGACGGCTTTGCCCGTCGGCGTGGTGGCTAAGCCCCCGCGCGCGGTTTCGCGGTATTCCACGCGGATGTCTTTGCCGACTGCGTACATCGCGGCGACCACCTCATCAAACGGAATCAGGCTCGTGATGCCCGCAAGCGCCATATCTGCGCAGAGCATGGCGTTCACCGCGCCCAGCGCGTTTCGCTTGATGCAAGGGCACTCGACCAGTCCCGCGACGGGATCGCAGATCAGCCCCATGACGTTTTTCATCGCCATCGCTGCGGCATCCAGCGCTTGAATCGGCGCGCCGCCGCTGATTTCAACCAGCGCCGCCGCCGTCATAGACGCGGCAACGCCCGTCTCCGCCTGGCACCCGCCACCCGCGCCGGAAATCGTCGCGTTCTTCGCGAAGATGAGCCCGATTGCGCCTGCGGTGAACAAGCCTTCGATCAGTGTTTCGTCCGACCAGCCGCGCTGGCGTCCCGCTTCGATCAACGCGCCCGCGAGTATGCCGCTGGCTCCCGCGGTGGGCGCCGCGACGATGCGCCCCATGGAGGCGTTGACCTCGACCACCGCCATCGAGGAAGCGGCAGCACGGCAGGCGGTATAGCCCGAAAACGGGTTGTGCTTGCCGTATTTGAAGAGCTTCATCGCCTCGCCTCCGGAGAGCCCGCTGACGGACTCTACCACGCTGCTCAAACCCCGATCGACAGATGCGCGCATGACGTCGAGGTTTTTCTGCATCTCTTGAAGGATGTCTTCGCGCGGTTTGTCGCTGTGCTTTTCCTCGCGGCGGATCATCGCCTCATAGATGGGAATATCGTTTTCAAAACAATAGCGGCGCAGGGATTCGCCGTTTGCAAATGCATCGGATAACAGCATTGTTTACTTCCTCCCTTATACCACAAAGAGTTTATTGATGCCGTCGCACAGCCGCAGGATCATATCCTGCATGTCCTGCGTCACGGGTTGATCTGTCTCGATGGTCATGTACGCGTCCTCGCCTTTTCCGTGGCGGAACACGCGCATGAACGCGATGTTGACGTTCAGCTGCGCAAGCACATGCGACACCTCCGCGATCACGCCCGGCTGGTCGTTGTGCTGGATGATCAGCGTCGGATACTCGCCGGAGAACTCGACTGCAAGCCCGTTGATCTCCGAGATGCGAATATTGCCGCCGCCGACCGACTGCCCGACAACGTCGGTGATTTGCCCCTCGGAGCCGGTGATGACGATGCGCGCGGTGTTCGGGTGCTTGGGCGGCTCGTCCGAAAACTCGACGGAGACCGGAACGCCCAGCTCCCGCGCAACGGAGAACGCCTCTTTGATGCGTGGGTCGTCCGGGTCCATACCCAGCGCGCCCGCAACGAGCGCTTTGTCGGTGCCGTGGCCGCGTCCTGTCTCTGCAAATGAGCCATAGAGGGTAAACGCAGCTTGCGCCACATCCTGCCCCGCAATCTTGCGCGCAATGTGCGCGAGACGCACCGCGCCCGCCGTGTGCGAGCTGCTTGGCCCCGTCATGCGCGGACCGATGATATCAAATACCGAAAAGTCTTCCATGTTGTTCACTCCAAATAATAAAATCAAACAGGCAATTCAATTCTGTTTTCTACAAGGACATTCAAAGAAAAAAAACCGGCGCATCATACAAATGACACGCCGGTCGAAGGAATTGCCGCGCACCCGAACTTTGACAAAACGCCTCCGGGCGACGCTCCGACAGGTTGCTCCTTTCAGGCTGCTCCGCGGCACATCGCGTATTCCGCTAAATGCTGCTTCCGTCAGGACCTGACATGGTTCACGGCCTGCGATTGCACGGGACCCGACGCTCAACACCCCTTATCGGGATCTGACCCCACAGGCGCTTGCCGGGGAACGGGATTTCCACCCTGCTATAGCGGATTGCAGGTACAGGGCACCGCTATCTCCCCGCTTAGCGCGGCAAACTTGGTTTCCTGATGATTGTACCATATCGCGCCGATAAATCCAAACGAATTTTGAGGCGCGCGCATGAAAGCATTGCGAAAATTATAGTGATCAGCGCGATGCGCGCAGCTTTTCCAGCGCGTAGGCGGCGGCGACACGAACACCCTCCCGCTCGTCCGAGAGCCACGGCTCGATCAATGGGATCAAGTCCGTTCTACCCGATCTGGCCGCGATGACGCAGGCGTGCTGGATGACTCGACCTTTTTTGTTGAGGTTTTTGCCGACGATGGCAAGCACGGGCTTGATGTGCCCGGCAAGAATCTCCTCTAATCGTAACGCATCCGGCATCTCTTCAATCGGTTCAATCCCGAAGTTATACGGGCAGGCTTTCTGGCAGAGTTCGCAGCCGAGTATACACGTCATGGAGTCCATGACCCACGGCTCCATCGGGTCGCCGCCCATGTAGGCGCGTGCGCAAGCCTGATAGTCGTATCCGTTGTCGCCGATTGCATTGCTCGGGCAGATTCGTTCGCAGGCGTGGCATCCGTTGCAGCGGGTCTCCGGCGGCGGCTGCTCGGGCGTATAGTTTGGCTCCGGTAGCGCGGCGACCAGCGCCTGCACCGAATATCGCGTGCCAAACCCCGGCAAAAGTGTCAAACCGTTTTTGAGCATGACGCCCGTGCCGTTTCTTGTTAAAAGCTCGCGAATCGGCACCTCCGCCCGCTCGGCTTGAATGCCATTGGCGTTCATGTATCGCATCATCTTCCCCGCCGCATGATAGGAAGCGTTGCTCGCGGGATAGTTGCCCGAAACGGGAATCTCGTCGGAATACGGACGATAGGGATACACCAGCGCGAGAATCGCGTTTGCCCACGGCGCCGTTTTCGTAATATCCGTCGTCAGGTCTGTCGCTGCCCAGTGCAGCGCACCGTCATGCAAACGTTGCTCGTAGTGAACAAACGGTTCGGTTGTGAACACAAAGCAAGCGGCAAATCCATGCTCTGCGGATAACGCATTGAGATCCATCTATTTGCCTCCTCGTTCCGTGTTTGGGATAGTATAGCACAATGCCGCTGATTTTTAACACTCAAATCGATCAAGTAAATTCCGTCTAAATTTCGTCATAGGATTTCTTCACAAAAAAAGCGTTGTGCGACCGAACACACAACGCTCTGATTTGGTTTGAATTACTACGCTTTTTGCTGTTGCAGCATCTCTTTGGTCTTCATGAGTCGGGTGAGATTTCCGCGCTCGTTTTCGTCAAGCTTCATCTGGATTCTGCGAATGGTCTCCGTAATCTGCGGGATCATAACGTATTCCAGCGCGTTGACCCTGCGCCGCGTCTTCTCGATTTCGTCCGCGAGTCTGCCGCAGGCTTTCTCAATCTCTGCCATCTGCACGAGCAGCGGCAGAACCTCCGCCAGCAGCTGCACCGAAAGATCGAGGTCGGCGCTCGTGGTCGCAAAGCCGTATGGATAGGTAAACCCCTCCTGCGCCGAGATCGTAATCTTCGGCACCTGAATGGAGAGCACCTGTTGAATGCCTGCCGTGACCTCCGCAGCGCGGGCGGGATACATCAGCGCCTCTTCGATCTCCGCGCCGCTCATGGAAGCGCGCGCAAGCACAAAGCTCTTCATCGCGCGGGAAAGCTTTTCTTCCACCTCTGCGCGCAGGGCTTTATTCTGTCTGGCAAATTCGATGAAGCGGCGCACGAGCTCGTCGCGCTTGTCCTTCATCATCTTGTGTCCGCGAACGGCAACCTTTTTGCGTTTCTTGAGGTTGCTGAGTTCCATGCGGGTCGGTTTTACCTGGATCGCGGCCATCGGCTACGCCTCCTTGGGGTAATACTTCTCGATATATACGTCCTTGATGCGCTTGAGCTCGGATTTCGGAAGGATGCCGAGCAGCTTCCAGCCGAGGTCGAGCGTCTCCTCAATCGTGCGGTTGGCATAATAGCCCTGCGAGACATACTCCTGCTCAAACGCGTCTGAGAACTGGGCATAGAGCTTGTCTACATCGCTCAGTGCCGCGTCGCCGAGGATAACGGCTAGTTCTTTTGCGTCCTTGCCGCGCGAATAGGCGGAAAACAGCTGGTTCATCGTGTCCGCGTGATCCTCGCGCGTTTTGCCCTTGCCGATGCCCTTGTCCTTGAGTCGCGAAAGCGATGGCAGCACGTTGATCGGCGGTGTCAAGCCTTTGCGGTAGAGTTCGCGGGAGAGGATGATCTGCCCTTCCGTGATGTAGCCCGTTAAGTCAGGGATCGGGTGCGTCACGTCGTCTTCCGGCATGGAGAGAATCGGGATCATTGTGATCGAGCCCGCGTTCCCGATAATTCTGCCGGCGCGTTCATACATGCTCGCAAGGTCGGTATAGAGATAGCCAGGGTAACCGCGGCGTCCGGGTACTTCCTTGCGCGCGGCGGAAACCTCGCGCAGCGCCTCAGCGTAGTTGGTGATATCCGTGATGATGACCAGCACGTGCATGCCCAGCTCATACGCCAGATACTCCGCGGCGGTGATCGCCATGCGCGGGGTCGCGATGCGCTCGATAGCCGGATCGTTTGCGAGGTTGATAAACGTAACGGTTCTCTCGATCGCGCCCGTCTTGCGAAAATCGTTGATAAAGAAATCGGATTCTTCAAACGTGATGCCGACAGCGGCGAACACCACGGCGAATTTTTCATCCGAACCCAGCACCTTTGCCTGGCGCGCAATCTGCGCGGCAACGTTGGCGTGCGGCAAGCCGGAGCCGGAGAACACGGGTAGTTTTTGCCCGCGCACTAGCGTGTTGAGCCCGTCGATGGCGGAGATACCCGTTTGAATGAATTCGCTCGGGTAGTCGCGCGCGGTTGGGTTCATTGGCGTGCCGTTGATGTTGAGGTGCTTCTCGGGAATCAGCGCGGGCCCTTTGTCGATGGGCTTGCCCATGCCGTCGAAGATGCGTCCCAGCATATCGGGCGCCACATCGAGTTCGATGGATCTTCCTAAGAATCGCGCCTTTGAGGTGCTGATCTGTAAGCCCTGTGAGCCTTCGAACAACTGAACCAAGGCCTTGTCACGATTGATTTCCAGCACACGGCCGCGGCGAATGCTGCCGTCGTGCTGCACGATCTCGACCAGTTCGTCATATTTGACGCCCTCAACCTGCTCGACCAACATCAAGGGGCCGACGACTTCGCGGATGGTCTTGTATTCTTTACGCATGCTGTTCGCCCCCTTCCGTCAGCGCGCGGATCTGGTCGTTCAGATCCTGCATAATCGCGTCGAACTGTGCCTGAACGTCTTCTTCCGGCACGTATTTTAGCCTTCCGATTTTCTCGCGTACCGGCATCTTCACCAGCTTGCTAAACGGCGCATCCTCCTGCAAAGCAACAAGGCTCTTGTCATAGAATGCGAGAATGACCTTGAGCATCAAAAATTGCTTTCTCGGCGAGGAATACGTGTCGACCTCGTGATATGCGTTTTGGTGCAGATAGTCCTCGCGGATGCTGCGCGTGCATTCCAGCGTCAGGCGGTCATGGAAGGAAAGCGCGTCGATGCCGACGAGGCGGACGATTTCGTCCAGCTCGCTCTCTTCCTGCAACAGCGCCATGGTTTTAAGCACAAGCGAAGACCATTCGGGCGAAACCTGCTCGTTAAACCAGCTTCCGAGCCGGTCCAGATAGAGCGAATAGCTCTGCAGCCAGTCGATCGCCGGAAAATGGCGGGCATAGGCCAGCTTACTGCTGAGTCCCCAGAACACCTTGACGATACGCAGCGTCGCCTGCGAAACAGGCTCCGAGATGTCGCCGCCCGGAGGGGAAACCGCGCCGATGGCGGAAACCGCGCCTTCGCGTCCGTCGCTGCCAAGCGCCTTGACCGCGCCAGCGCGTTCATAAAACTCTGCCAGACGGCTCGACAGATACGCGGGGTATCCTTCTTCGCCGGGCATTTCCTCAAGGCGTCCGCTCATCTCGCGCAGCGCTTCCGCCCAGCGGGAGGTGGAGTCCGCCATGATTGCGACTTTATAACCCATGTCGCGGAAATATTCTGCAATCGTGATGCCGGTATAGATCGAAGCTTCGCGCGCTGCCACCGGCATGTCCGATGTATTGGCAATCAGCACCGTGCGCTTCATCAGCGACAGCCCCGTGCGCGGATCGTTGAGCTCCGGAAACTCCATGAGCACGTCCGTCATCTCGTTGCCGCGCTCGCCGCAGCCGACGTAGACGATGATGTCCGCATCCGCCCACTTGGCAAGCTGATGCTGCACAACCGTCTTGCCGCTGCCAAACGGGCCGGGAACAGCCGCCGTGCCGCCTTTTGCAACGGGGAACAGCGTATCGATGACGCGCTGGCCGGTGATCATCGGCTCACGCGGGGAAATCTTCTCCGCATAGGGACGACCTTTGCGAACCGGCCACTTCTGAAGCATTGGAATCTCGACGATGGTGCCGTCCGCCTTTTCGATCTTCGCAATCGGGGTGACGATGTTCGCCTCGCCCGCAAAGAGCCAGACGAGCTTGCCGGAGATTGCCGGCGGAACCATCACGCGGTGCAGCACCGCCTCGGTTTCCTGCACGGTGCCGAGGATGTCGCCGCCGGTGATCTGTTCGCCAACCGTTGCCACGGGCGTAAACGCCCAAAGCTTGTCGTGGCTCAGCGCGTCGACCATGATGCCGCGGGTGATGCGGTCCCCCGCCTGCTCGCGAATCTTGTTCAGCGGACGCTGGATGCCGTCGTAGATGCTCTCGATCAGCCCCGGTGCGAGCTCAACGGAAAGCGGAGCGCCCGTCGTCTCGACGGGTTCGCCCGGGCCGATGCCGCCCGTTTCCTCATATACCTGAATGGAGGCCTGATCGCCGCGCAGCTCAATGACCTCTCCGATCAATTGTTTTTCGGAAACGCGGACGACGTCGTACATCTGCACATCCGCCATGCCGCTGGCTACGATGAGCGGTCCCGAGACCTTGATGATCGTTCCTTGCATGCTGTTAGCCCTTTCGTTGTCGTAAAATCATTTACGCGTATGCGCAGCGCTCCGTGTCCGGAACCGCTCCGCTTGAAGTCTTATTCATTATTGGAGAGAATGTCCATACCGACGGCTTTTTCTACGTTTTGCCGGAGCATCTTTTCGCCCAAGCCGCGTGAGCCAGAGTTGTCAGGAATCGGGATGATGGCGGGATACGCCTGACCCTTGAATTCCTCAATCGTCTCCGCACAGGCGGCAAAGAGTTTTTCGGTTACAAACACGGCTGCATAGCCTTCTCTTGCGAGGCGGTGAAGCGTACGGTTTGCACGCTCGCCCTCATCCTCAAAGAAAACATCCAGCCCGACCGCCCTAAAGAGCAAAACGGAGTCGCGGTCTCCGATGACGCCGATTTTAGCCATAGAGTTCCCTGAGCCTTTCTGCGATGACCGCGTCGTCCAGTCCGTTTCGTTTGACGGTCAGGATGAGACGAACAGCCTTCGCCTCGCGATCCCGCGCGAGATAGTACCCCACGACCGGGAAGATCGTCATACTCTCATGGCGATGTTCGTTGACGAGCGAGAGCAGGTAATCGTCCCGCGTTTTCTCAAGCATGGCGATGTTTCCGGTCACGAGCATCTGATTCAACCCGTCCTGCATGGCGCTTTTTGCGACGCTGCCGGAGATGGCTTTTGTCAGCGTTTCGGCGGAAAGCTCGTATGCTGCGATGAGAGATTCACTCTGTACACCTGCGCTTGGCAGCAGCACGTCCTTGAGGTCTTCTTTTTGCGCGCCCATGGCACGCATGCGAAGGAAGGTGATGACGTTGTTAAAGTCGCAAAGTGCAGCAAAATATTGCTTCACAAACGGCTCTTTTACGGTTTTGGATGCCGTCAGGCAATGCGCGTGATACCCGTAGTCTGCATAGACGCTGACGAGCTGCGGCTCCTGCGAAATCTTGAGCTTCGCTTCCAGTCGCTGCATGGCGGTCTTCAAGTCTTCCGGCAGAAGATCATACTTCGCCTCCGAGACCATGCTTCCCAGCTGTTCGCGCGAATAGAGACCGCCTTCCAGAAAGACGGTATCCGTCAAGCCAAGCAAGCGCGCCTTGATCAGCACCTTGAGGTTTTGCGCGTCTGTCTGGAGCAGGAACAGGTCGGTGAGCGTGCAATCCGGCGAAAGCTCGCGGATCGTCTGGGCGGTTTGCTTGCGAACCGACTCGATCATGCGCTCTATGTCTTCCCCAGTCGCGTCCGGCAGGTTGCCGTATTTCGCGTCGGAAAGCTGTCTCAGCGCGTCCTCAAGCGAGCCCTCTGCCATGCGGCGGATGGCATCTTTGCCAAAGAGCGACTTTTCCAGCGCGCTGATGCGCGCGCAGGCATAGGCGTAGCTAGGCTGTGGCATGAAACCCTCCCTCCGCTCAGTTGAACAGTAGCTGATAGACCGCGGTCTCTTCGGCTCCGCGCACGGTGTCCAGCAGCGACTTAAACGAACAGTCTTTCTCGTATCCATCGCCAAGCAGGATAAACCCGCCGTCAATCTTGGCCGTATCGCTTGCAATCGTGAGCTTCTTCTCCGGCATGGCGGCAATCAGCGCAACGAGCGCCGCGCGGTCAGATTGCGCGGGCAAAACTGTCTCCCCGCCCTCCGCCTGCGTTGCCAGCATGTTTTTGCAGATGCTCTTGCGCTTTTCCGGATCGAGCGCTAACATCGCGTCATACGCGCGCGTAAACGCCGCGTCGATTACAACGCGTTTTTTACGCAGGGCGTCTTTTTTTGCGTCCAGCGACGCGCGGGTCTGATAGCCGCCGATGAGGCTTTTGACCGCGCTGTCCTGCTGGCTGATTAGCTCCGCTTTGCGCGCTAGAACCGCCTTATCGCTTTCGCGGCGGATGCCGGTTGCGACGACTTCCGCTTCCGCAAGTACGGCGCGCGCGTCTTCCTTCGCATCGCTGACGATGCGTTCGGCGAGCTTATTGGTTCCGGATATGGTTACACTTGACATTGGCTGCTCCTTATCATGCGAATAAATCCGGTGAGATTATCCAATCTTAACGCCGTTGACAAGCAGGAAGGAAATCAGCAGCGCGAGAACCGCATAGGTTTCGACCATGACGGTCATGAGCATCGCTTTACCCTGTTCTTCAGGCTTCTTTGCGACAAGGTTGATACCGGCAACGGCAACTTTACCCTGCGCGATTGCGGAGAGCAGTCCGCCGAACGCAATCGGAATCGCCGCAAGAAACAGGCTTAATCCTGCGGTTGCGCTCACGGCGCTTGCGCCGGAGAGAAGCCCCGCTTTGGACGCGATGACGAACGCGATCAGAAGGCCGTAGATGCCCTGTGTGCCCGGCAGAAGCTGAAGTAGCAGGCAGGAGCCGAAGCGATCCGGGTCTTCCGAAACCACGCCCGCGCTCGCCTGTCCCGCGAGTCCAACGCCGATTGCGCTGCCCACGCCCGCCATAACCGCTGCCATTGCGGCACCCGCCGCTGCAAAGATTGTTCCCCATTGAAGATCCATTTGAAATTGCCTCCTTCATCGTATGTGGATGATGTTATTTTTTGATTCGTTGTGTTATCGTATCGGATTTCGTTTAAACGCAAAGCTTACTCTGGGTTTGGCGCCTGTTCGTCCTTCACACGGATGTGCCGCGTTTGATAGGACAGCGGACGGAATGCGCGGCCGCCCGGCTCGTAGAACTTTCCGTAAAACTCGACATATTGAAGCCTTGCACAGTGCACAAACGCGCCAAGCGTGTTGATTGCGATGTTAAACCCGTGCAGGGCAACCAGAAGCGCGCTGGCAACGATGATACCAAGGATGCGAAGCACCAGGATCGGCGACCCCATCAACATTTTGCACAGTTCGTTGAAGACAGATGCGATAACACCCGTGGCGATGCCCAGCGCGAAGAGTCGCGCGTAGGACAGAATATCGGAAAGATATCCCGTCACCTGATAGAGCTCGCCGAGTCCGGAGAGCGTGCGCATGACCGGATTTTTGTTTGCGCGTCCTTTAAAAAGCAGGATCATCAGCGCGCCAAGGCCTGCCATCGCGAGGCCAACGGTGCCAACCACCACAGGGATACCCTGCACGGCGGAAGGAACCGCAAAGACGATCAGTCCAAGTATGATCAGTATCCATGACAGACTATCGAATATTGCGCTCTGCCAGTCCCCGCGCGAAAACGAGAGCTTCATCTTGAGCACGACGCCAAAGAGGATATGCAGCACGCCAAGTCCGAAGCAGAGAATCAACATGCCGATGGGATTGCTCATCGGATCGACAAACAGCGGGAAGATGTTGTTCGTGCCAAGCAACGCATCAAAGTCCATACCGAATATGGTGCCGACCAGAGCGCCCCAGACGATCGTCGAGATGCCGCCCCAGAAGAGCACACGCGCAAAGCCGCCGCTCATGCCGGTCGGCTTCTTGATCTTGATGAAGACTGCGGTCAAAATAGCAAGCGCAAGACCATAGCCTGTGTCGCTCAGCATTAAGCCAAACAAGAGCACGTAAAACGGCGTCATATACGGCGTTGCGTCGATTCCGTTGGGATCGGGTCGCGAATACAGATTCGTCACCTGCTCAAACGGGCTGACAAACGCGTTGTTCTCCACAAACGAAGGCGGAATTTCGCCCTCTTCGGGATCGCGCACATCCAGATAATACGCATCCGTCACAGAATTGACCGCCTTTGTGACGGCGGCTTCCTTGTCCGTGGGGAACCAGCCTTCCAGCTGGAATGTTGCAGGCGAACGGAAGAGATCCGCCGCGGCAAACGCGCGGTCGCGCTCGATGACGGCTGCGTCATACGCGCCCTCAATCAAGGTGTCCTGACCCGTTGCGGAGTCAGACAGCGCTGTTTCGAGTTCGTTTTTCTTCGCGCTCAGGGTACGGTTCTTTTCAGATAGTTCTTCCATCGCTTCCGCCGGTGTGCCGGTCATCTTCGGGAAGACATAGTCCGTCCAGTCGAGCGATTTTAAAAAATTTGCGACGCTCTTTGCTTCATCCACCGGGCAGGCGACCACACAGGTGCGCATCAGCCCTTCGTTGAAGAGCTGGTATTCCGCAGTGGCCTCGATGCTTGCTAGCTTTTCCACGTCAGAAGACGCGATCATGCCGGTGAAATATTTCACGTGTTTGCTGACTTGATACGTCTGCATATCCGCGGGAAACGCTTCCCATGGGCGCAGCGCCGCAATCAGCGTTTCGTTTTTATCGATTTCCGATTTGATTGTCGCAAGCTCGCGGTTGAGTATGCTCAATCGCTCGGAGAGCGAGACCGCTTCCGGGAGCAAAGAAAAAAGCTCCTCCGCCTTTGCCTGTGCCGGAGCAGCAAAAAAACCCTTCTTTTGCGAATACGGGCGAATGGTCTTGAGCGCGTCGCCAAGCTGATGCAGACGCGCTTGCGCGCGCTCTAATGCGGCCTGTGCGACGTTGTCCTGTCCGCCGGAAATGACCTCTACCGCGCGCGTTGCCTGCAGCGCGTTTAAAATATTCGCTTCGTCCGCTTTGTGCGCCACGAGCGTCATACGCTTCATCGAAACGATCATGCCGTTTTCGTCACCTTATCCAAGAGATAGGATACGGCCTGTCCCAGCCGTCCCTTTGCCTGCTCACAAAGTGCGTCCGCTTCCTGCTCCAGCCGCCCCAGCTCTTCGCCGGAGAGACGCTCGCCTAGCTGCTTTGCCGTTTCCAATTCTGCCTGCAGGGCTATGCGCGCATCGCTCTCCAGTTGAGAAAGCGCGTCTTTCGCGTCTTCCTTTGCTTTGAGCGTCAGTTCGCGTGCTTGCGCAGCACCGTTTTGGCGGGTTTCTTCCGCCAGTTGTTCCGCTGCGGCGATTTCCTCAATGACCGATCGCATGGATGTCCTCCGAACTATCTATCGTTTGCACGAAATGATGAGCAAATCTAGTCTGTATCGTTTCAATATTACCACAACCCGAGAACGATTTGAAGTAGATCGTCAGGAAAATTTAGTATGCGCCGTATATGCGCAAAAGAATCCTACCCCAAATTTACAAGAAAAGCAACCTGCTTTTCGCAAAAAGAAAGCGCAGGACATACGGCAGGTAAAACACCCTCCGCATGCCTGCGAATATAAACTTGAGGTGGCTCAGAGCCTATTTGGTGCCAAAGAGGCGGTCGCCCGCGTCGCCAAGGCCGGGCACGATGTAGCCGTGCTCGTTGAGCTTCTCGTCGATGTGTGCCACATAGATGTCCACATCGGGGTGCGCTGCCTGCATGGCGGCAAGGCCTTCGGGAGCGGCGATCAGGCTCACGAAGCGGATTCTTGCGACCTTGTTCTCCTTGAGGATGTGGATCGCTTCGATGCCGGAGTTGCCGGTGGCGAGCATGGGATCCACGATGATGGTCTCGCGCTCTGCGATGTCCTGCGGGAGCTTGCAATAGTAGCCCGTGGGCATCAGCGTGTCGGGATTGCGATACAGGCCGATGTGTCCTACTTTCGCGTTGGGGATCAGGCTCATGATGCCGTCTGCCATGCCGAGGCCCGCGCGAAGAATCGGGATGACCGCGATCTTCTCGTTTGCGAGGGTTTGCACGGTGGTTTTGCAGATCGGCGTTTCGATCTCGATTTCCTTGAGCTCGAGATCGCGTGTGACCTCGTAGGCCATGAGCATTGCCAGCTCATAGACGAGTTCGCGAAACGCTTTGCAGCCGGTGTCTTTGTCGCGCAGCAGCGAGAGCTTGTGCTGCACGAGAGGATGGTCGATGGTGATGACTTTAGACATGGGTGAGCCTCCTTAGTGCGTTTTTTCGTAAGCGGAAATTTTATCGATTCTGCGCTGGTGCCGTTCGCCGTGAGAAAACGGTTCGCCCAGCCAGATATCCACAATGCCCATGGCCCGGATCGCAGTGGTAACGTTTGCGCCGAGAGCCAGCATATTTGTGTCGTTGTGTTCGCGCGTCATCTTAGCGGAGTATTCGTCCGTCACCAGTGCGCAGCGAATGCCCTGCACCTTGTTGGCAGCGATGCTGACTCCAATGCCCGTGGTGCAGATGACGATACCGCGGTTGAATTCACCGCGCGCTACACCCTCCGCAACCGGAAATACATAGTCGGGATAATCGATGCTGTTTTTGTCAAACGAACCAAAGTCCGTCACATCATGCCCGCCTTCGCGCAGGTAGGCGACGAGCGCTTCTTTCAGATCAAAGCCGCCGTGGTCACAGCCGATGGCAAGTTTCATTTCTCTCTCTTCCCTTCTTTTACCGATGAGTTGATCTATTCGAAAACTTTCGTAATATCTCGTGTTAATTATTCTTTGGAAGCGTCGATCACGTGAAAGCCCGCCGCGCGCAGGAGGCGATTCATATATGCCAGACCCTCGTCCTCTGCCGGGATCCCCTCGGCAAGGATGAGTTCCGCGCGGGTGTCCATCTCCCGCAGGGCGGAAAACAGGCTTGCACAGAGCGTTTCGGGTTCGTTCCGGTCGCCAAGCACGGTGAAGCGCTTGCCTTTGTAAAACTGCTTCGTCTGTTGCGTTGCGGCAATTTCGACCAGACGATCCTCCGCCTCAGCCGCGCGGTAGAGCGTGTTGATGCGCTTTGCCGTCTGCTCCGGTGTGCCCTGAATGACGATCACCTCGGCGGTCGGCGCGTAGTGCTGATATTTCATGCCCGGTGATTCGGCGACTTCGCCGGCTTTCATCGGGTTGAGGATGCTTTCGCTCACGCGCACTTCACCGATCAGAGCCGCGAGCATCTCGCGTGTGATCGCGCCCGGACGCAGGATCGTCGGTTCCCCGACGAGCGAGAGCACGGTCGACTCCACGCCGTATTTGCATGGGCCTCCGTCGAGAATCAGGGGGATTCGCCCGCCCAGATCGTCCAGCACATGCTGCGCGGTGGTCGGGCTCGGCCTGCCGGAGCGGTTTGCACTTGGTGCCGCGATGGGGACTCCCGCTTTTGCAATCAGCGCCCGCGCGGTCTTGTTCTGCGGCAGCCGCACGGCAACCGTGTCCAACCCCGCGGTAACTTCGTCCGGCACCATGTCGCTCTTGGGCGCCACCAACGTGAGCGGACCCGGCCAGAAGGTATCCATCAAAATCGCTGCCTGCTTCGGCATCCGGCTCCAGAGCTGCCGCACGTCACTCTTTTTTGCGATGTGCTCAATCAGCGGATTGTCCGCGGGTCTGCCCTTTGCCGCAAAAATCTTCGCGACCGCTTCACCGTTTAACCCGTTTGCGCCGAGGCCGTAGACCGTCTCGGTCGGAAACGCGACAAGCTCCCCCGCCTGAATCAGCTTTGCGCCCTGTATCGTGCCTGCCTCTTCCTGGCGAATCGTGCTGATCACCTCGGTGTCAAACGCGGGCTCAGAATCCTGTTTCTGTCGCATATCAGTCCGACTCTCCGGATAGCATCTCGCTGCGCTCGGCAACGCTCAGAGCGTTTAGCATTTCGTCCATGTCACCGTCGATGAAAGCGTCGAGTTTATACAGCGTCAGCCCAATGCGGTGATCGGTCACGCGGCCTTGCGGAAAATTATACGTGCGGATGCGCTCGCTGCGATCGCCCGAGCCGATCTGGCTCTTTCGCGCGCCTGCGCGCTCTGCCTGCTGCTGGTTGTTGTAAAAATCAAACAGTCTGGTTTTGAGCACACGCATGGCCTGCTCTTTGTTCTTGAGCTGTGATTTTTCATCCTGACAGGAGACGACCATGCCGGTCGGCAAATGCGTGATGCGAATGGCGCTCTCGGTTTTATTGACGTGCTGACCGCCCGCACCGCTGGCACGGAAGGTGTCGATGCGAAGGTCAATATCCTTGATGTCGATCTGCACATCGTCGATCTCCGGCAGCACAGCAACCGTCGCCGCACTGGTGTGGATGCGCCCCTGCGATTCGGTCTCCGGCACGCGCTGAACGCGGTGCACGCCGCTTTCGTATTTTAGCTTGCTAAACGCGCCGCGCTTTCCGCCGATAGAGAGCACGACCTCCTTCACCCCGCCCATCTCGGTGAGGTTGTTGGAAAGATACTCCACCTTGTAGCCGTTTCGTTCGGCATAGCGCAGATACATCCTCAGCAGATCCGCGCCAAAGAGCGAGGCTTCGTCTCCGCCCGTTCCCGCGCGGATTTCGAGGATCACATCGCGATCATCGTTCGGGTCTTTGGGCAACAGCAGGATATGCAACTGTGCGTCCAGCGACTGTCGCTTGACTTCGAGTTCGTCAATCTCCGCACGGACAAGCTCCTTCATGTCGCTGTCGAGCCGATCGTTCATCATTGTTTTGCAGTTTTCCAGGGCGCCAAGCACCGTGCCATATTCGTCAAACGCCGTGACGATTTCCTCCAGTGAAGCACGCTCCTTCACCATCTCACGCCAGACATCTTTGTCTGCCATCGCGTCCGGCTCGCCGAGCTTCTCTGAAAGAAAGTCAAAGCGCTGTTTGATTCCCTGTAGTTTATCGATCATCGTTCCTCCGGTTTTCGGGCCACCCTGTTTCGCTCCGGCCCGCAACCCGCGCGAAACATCCCGCGTCGGGTCTTATGTGAAAAAAACTGTTGCTATCGTTTTGTGTTGGTTTTTTCGTTGCGCAGATGCTTGAAAAAACGCTTCGTCCTGCGTACTTTAAGATTTGCTTTGCTACGCTTCGACGAGGAGCACGCGCGGATTTCCGTTTAGATCATTCAGCACAGTGGTCTTATTCCCGAACAGCGCGGCGGCAGATTCCGCCTGCGTGCTGCCGATTTCGAGGAGCAGCGCACCATTTGGTTCGAGATATCGTTGATAATCCCAGGCGATCTTACGGTAATAATCCAGCCCGTCGCCGCCGCCGTAGAGCGCAAGCTTCGGCTCAAACGTGACTTCCTTTTGCAGGGATTGCATATCTTCCAGCGTGAGGTACGGCGGATTGCAGACGATCAGGTCAAATTTTCCCGCGATCTGATCAAACAAATCACTCTGAATAAACGCAATCTCTGTCTCATTGAGCTCCGCGTTCTCTTTTGCGAGCGCAAGCGCGTCGCCGCTGATGTCCGACGCGGTCATGCGAATGCCGGTCTGTTTTGCAACGGAGATGCCAACGCAGCCGGAACCCGTGCACAGATCGAGACAGCTTTGATAGCCACCCTCGCCGATGAGCCGGATCGCGGTTTCCGCAAGAAGCTCGGTGTCCTGCCGCGGAATGAGCGCGCGCGCGTCAACATAAAACGGCAAGCCCATGAAATCCCACTCGCCGAGTACATATTGCAGCGGTTCGCCGGTGAGCCGCTTTTCGAGCAGTTCGCCGATGATCTCGATTTGCTCCTGCGATGCCTGCATCCAAGCGTGAATGCCGATTGCAGCCGGTTCCACGCCGATGACGGCGGAGACGATCCACTTGGCCTGCTGCAACGCCTCATCCCCCGCAACTGGTTCGAGGCGGAGTTTGCAGAGGCGAATGAGTTCGGCGATCGGCATCGTCATTTGGATTCAGGCTCCTTTGCAGGTTCGGCTTTGTCCGGTTCCGGTTCAACTGCAGGCTCTCCTGCTGTGGCGGTATTTGCTGATTCCTCCGCCTGCGGCAATACGCCGTCGTAGATTGCCAGATTGAACGCCGCAATTGCGACCTCCAGCATCTCCGTCTCCGGCTCCCGCGTGGTGAGGTATTGTAAGCCTAAGCCCGGTGCGCGGATGATCCGTGCCCAGAGCGCGTCGGATGCCGCAGCAAGCTTGAGCACCTCGTACGCAAGCCCCGCAACCAGCGGCAGGAAGATGATGCGGGTCAGCACGCGCAGTAGCAGATTTTCCGCATACGGCAGCATCGCAAAAAACAGGATCGACACCGCCATCACGAGGAAGAGATAGTTGGTGCCGCAGCGCGCATGCAAGCGCGAATATTGCTTCGCGTTCTCCGGCGTGAGGGGCGCATCGTGCTCATAGCAGGCGATGGTCTTGTGCTCCGCGCCGTGATACATATAGACCCGGCGGATATCCTTCATAAACGAAATTGCGGTGATGTAGCCAAGAAAGACAAACAACCGCACAAAGCCTTCGACCAGACTTTTCCAGATGCGAGGTGATGTATCCTGCCAGTGGATCAATTGCGTCACCAGCGAAGGCAGCAGCACAAAAAGGCCGATGGCCAGCGCCGCCGCGAACACGACTGCAACGATGATGGCGATGTCCATCACGTCCTTGCCGGTCTTTTTTGCAATCCATTTTTCAAAACGGCTCGGCTCCTCATCCAGGGCTTCCCCGTAGAGCTCCGCCGAGCGCGTCATCATCTTCATGCCCGTGGCAAGCGAGTCGACAAACGCGACAACGCCGCGCACGACCGGCCACTTGAGAATCGGGTTTTTGCTCGCTACTTTCTTGGGTGTGTATTCTGTTTCGATGCTGCCGTCCGCTTTTCGAACGGCGAGCGCGATTCCGCCGGTCATGGTGCGCATCATTACGCCTTCCATGACAGCCTGACCGCCGACCGAGCATCGTTTCATGTGTTGTTTCCCCTTATTCTTTCCAAAGTGAAACAACAATTTTTTGTCTTGTGCTGTTCCGCTTTTGTGACTCATGAGAAACAACCGTCCAACGATTGCATCCTTCATGTTCGGATCATTTTATCATACACGGCATAGCCGGGCAAGAAAAAACCTCCCCCGTAAAGGGAAGGTTTTCACGCTTCTTACAGACCGTAACGCTTTTTGAAACGGTCAACACGTCCGCCGCTATCAATTAGCTTTTGTTTGCCAGTGAAAAACGGATGGCACTTGCTGCAGATTTCGACAGACAGTTCCTCTTTCGTGGAACCGGCCTTGAAGGTCTCGCCGCAAGCACAGCGAACCGTAGCTTCGCCATATTTCGGATGAATATCCTTCTTCATACTTGATCACTCCTTTAAAACACTACCAAAAATTAGTATAGCGATTGGCAGCGAAAAAATCAATAGTTTTCTGAATATTTGAGCTTTTTTGCCCCATCAGGATGCAGTTGTCTGCTTATTTTCCAAAACGGCTGGTGGACATGGTCGTGTAGCCGTCCTTTTCGTAAATGCCGACCCAGTCCTTGAGCCGCTGCAGAAACTCCTCGTTGTTGTTGGTTTTCTCCAGCATGCTGATGAGGTGTTCGGTGACATCTGCCGTGTTGCCGCCCGCAAGCACTCTGCGGATGGTGCGCACCGCTTCGAGTTCCTCCGACGAGAGCAGCAGGTCTTCCCTGCGCGTACCGGATTTGTAGATGTCGATGGCGGGGAAAATGCGGCGTTCGCTGAGCTTGCGATCCAAATGGATTTCCATGTTGCCCGTGCCCTTGAACTCCTCATACACCATGTCGTCCATGCGGCTGCCCGTCTCGGTCAGCGCGGTGGCGATCACCGTGAGACTTCCGCCGTTTTCGATCTTTCGTGCTGCGCCAAAGAAGCGCTTGGGCTTGTGCAGCGCGCCCGGATCCATACCGCCGGAGAGCGTCCGCCCCGTCGGCGGAATCGTGAGGTTATATGCGCGGGCAAGACGCGTCAGGCTGTCCATCAGGATGACGACATCTTTACCCATCTCGACAAGGCGCATGGCGCGCTCCTGCACCATCTCCGCCACGCGGGTGTGGTGCTCGGGCAGCTCGTCAAAGGTAGAATAAAGCACCTCGCCCTTGATGGAGCGCTGCATATCGGTCACTTCCTCCGGCCGCTCGTCGATGAGCAGCACGATGAGGTGCGCTTCCGGATAGTTTTTCGAGATGCCGTTTGCGATGCTTTTGAGCAGCGTGGTTTTGCCCGCCTTAGGCTGGGAGACGATCATCGCGCGCTGACCCTTGCCGACGGGCGCGATCAGGTCGATGAGCCGGATGGCGAGGCTGTTTGTGCCCGGCAGTTCGAGCGTGTAGCGCTCAAACGGAAACACGGGAACGAGCTCTTCATACGGCTTGCGCTCTACGATGCTTTCAGGGGATTCGCCGTTGACCGCTGTGATGTAGAGCAGCGCCAGAAAACGCTCGCCCTCTTTGGAGGGACGCGTTTTTCCGGTGACCATATCGCCCGTGCGCAGGCCGAAGCGGCGAATCTGCGCGATGGAAACGTATACGTCGTGCTGACCGGAGAGATAGTTTTCGCTGCGCAGGAAGCCGTAGCCATCCGGCAGTACTTCCAGCACGCCCTCCGCGTCTCCGCAATCCCCCGTCTGGAGGATTTCGGGTACGGCGGGGTTGCTCGTGCCGTAATCTTTGTTGTAATAACCTTCGGGGTTGCGCGGGCGCGCATTCGCGCCGTCAAAGCCGGCCGGTTCCGCGGCAAAGCCTGCGGCGTTGAATCCCGGCTGGAAGCCAGCCTGCTGAAAACCCGTCTGCTGCTGCGGTTGCTGATAGCTATTTTGTTGCGGATAGGAGTTTTGCTGTTGATAGGAATTCTGTTGATAATTATTGCGCTGATAGCCGCTCTGTTGATATCCGCCTTGCTGATATCCACTCTGCTGCTGATAGTTTTGCTGATAGCTGCCCTGCGGCGAATATTGTCTTCTCTGGTATCCGCCCTGCTGTTGGCGGTTATCATAATAGGGCTTATTCTGCTGCTGATACGGGCGCGGCGTATAGCCGCCTCTGCGATATGCGCCATCTGAATCCTGCGGCATGCCGGGCATTTCGCCGCCCTGCTCGCCCTGCTGCTGCGTTTGCGGCGCCTGCGCGCCCAAGCCCGGCTCAAACGCCTCGGCTTCGCCTTCTTGCGCAGCATCATCACCAGCGGGCACAAAATCGGAAGGCACAACGCCTCCCCCCATGATGATATCGACAAGATCGCTTTTTCGATATTTGGTTAAGGACTTAACACCCTGTAGCTTTGCGATTTCGCGCAAATCACCAAGGCTCTTGGCCTCTAACTGTTCCTTGTTCAACTGTGTACTCCTCTCTACGGTAAGACCAACTGCCTGTGATTCATCAAGAAGCTGATTCGATGTGATATGATTGATATATAATCATAACTTTGGGTGGTGCTTTTGTCAATATACGCCACTCTTTTTTCACAACGCACAGTGTTTTTTGCCGCAAGCGCGGAAGTTTGATCTTTCTTCCTGATTCAAGTCAATCATTCTCATTTGATGGCAGCGCTATCCGTACTGTGATAAACCCGCGACGCGCAATAGATATTGCACAAGCGAATTATGATCATATTACATGATTTTTGTTTGATGCGCATTTGCATTAGATCAAGCTTTCATCAGTTTGCGTTCTGCACGCGACACCACGCAAATCAAATCCGTTTCCCGATTTTTAAAAGATATAGCGCACAATGCAAACACAATATCATTGTTTTCCTGTAACCAAATTGAAAACCTATTGTGCCTTCCCTTTTATTTTGGCACAAATTGTGCTAATATACACACCATGGCAAACAGACCAACGGAGAAAACAGAACGTAACGAACGCACCGAACGACTCGAGCGCGTACGAGCCGGATTTCGCATCCGGCCGCGTTACCTTATTCTTTTTTTCATATTGACCTTCTTCGTGCTGGGCGGCGTATACCTCTCCCAGCAGACAAAGCTCACCACCATTGCCGACGAGAAGGTGCAGCTGCAATCCATGCTTGACCAGAAAAAGGTTGAAGAAGAGCGTTTGGAGCGCATGCTCGAATACATGCGCACCACGGACTATATGATTCAGTATGCGCGCGAAAAGCTTGGCTACGTGTTTCCGGACGACTTCAAGTTTTTCGACGATTCGGCAGACGTAGAGGTAACGCCGAAGATGGCCGAAACGCCGACACCCGTGCCCGCGCTGACGACGCCGATGCCCAGCCCAACACCCACACCCGCGCCGTTGCCGACAACCGCGCCCGGCACTACCGTCGTCACCATGAGACCGGTGAATACGCCATGAAGCTGCTCATATTCGACATCGGAAGCAACTCTGTGCGCACCCTGCGCATTTGGCAGGATGCGGGAGCGGAGATCCAATATTCCGCCAAGCGTGTGTATACCACGCGTCTAGCGGAGGGTCTTGCCGAGACCGGCGCACTCTCTCAGGCTAGAATGCTGCAATCCCTGCTCGTGATCCGCTCGCTACATGCTGAGCACACGGCGCAGGGTTTTTCTTCGTACGCTTACGCAACCAGCGCCGTGCGAGACGCAAAAAACGGCAGGTCGTTCATCGACTCTGTCGAGGAGATCATCGGGCGCGACCATGCGCGGATTCTCAGCGGCGCGGAAGAGGCGGCCTTTGCGCAGCAGGGCGCCGACCCAGACGGCAAAAAGACGATACTCGACATCGGCGGCGGCAGCACGCAGATCGTCCGCCCCGGTTCGCGCGAAAGCTGGCCGATCGGTTGCGTCCGCGCAAAAGACCTCGCGCCGTATGCCGATCTTGCGATGATCACCGACACGCTCTACCCGATCCTCACTGGAATCTTTGGCCCGCCAGAGCTTGATGAACGGCACGATCGCCCTGTGCTCTCCGCTGAGCGGCAAGTGGTGCAGGATTCGCTTCTCGGCGTCGGCGGAACGATAACCACCCTCGCGCTGCTATGCGAAGGCAAGGATTCGTTCGCTCCCTGGCCGGATGGAAAACGCATTGAGCTGTTCTCGCTCAGAGCCGTGCTAAATTCGCTCGATGGCATGGGAGATGCCGAGCGCGCAAAGATGCAGCTGCTCAAAGACCGGCACGACGTAATTCTTCACGGGGGCGTGATATTGCAATATCTGCTGGAGCGGCTCCACAACACGCGCATTTATGCGACCCTCAGCGACGGACTGGACGGCTATGCACTTCACCTCATAAAAACGCTTTTTTAGATGATTGGTTTAGCCATCATTAGAAGAACAAATAAACCGTTGTCCTGTATCAATAAACTCGGTAAATAAAACGGCGCTCCGCGAGGAGCGCCGTTTGTGTATCTAGTCTTATACTATTTTTTGGGTGTGGGTGTCGCTTCCGGCAGCGGAGAGGGCGTTCCGCCGACCACATCGTCAAAATTCATATCGGTCTTGTTGCCGATGAGAATGGTGATGTCGAGGTACACACCTTCGCGATAGACCTTGAGCTTGAGCTCGTCGCCGATCATCTTGCCAAGCACGATGTTGACGAGCTGCTGATGCGTCAGTAGTGTTTCGCCGTCTGCCTCCGTGATGATATCCCCCGCCTTCACGCCCGCGAGATCCGCAGGCCTGCCATTGACGACGCTCTCTACCAATGCGCCGGTGGGGATTTCCAGCTCCTCCGCCATTGTGGCGTCCACGGTGCTGACCGTAACCCCGATGCCCGGGCGCTCGACAAAGCCCTTGGTGATGAGCACTTGCATGATCTTCTGAACCTGATTGATCGGCAGCGCAAAGCCGATGCCTTCCGCGCTGACCGCGTTGCCCATCTCATCATACCCCGCCGTGATCGTCTTGGCGCTGTTGATGCCGATGACTTCGCCGTTGAGATTGATGAGCGGTCCGCCGCTGTTGCCAAAGTTGATCGCGGCGTCGGTTTGCAGGTAGGTATTGGTGTAATTATCGATGGTGACCTCGCGCTTGGTCGCGCTGATGATGCCGAACGTGATGGTGTTGGCAAGTTCGTCCGTCGAAAGCGGGTTGCCGATGGCGAGGACGTATTCACCCACGCGCACTGCATCGGAATCGCCGAGTTTGAGCGGCTGCAATGCAGCATCCTCAACTTTGAGCACAGCGATGTCGGTCTCGTTGTCGGAGCCGATCAGCGTGGCCACGCGTTCCGTCTCTTCACCAAACACCTTGACGGTGATCTTGCTTGCGCCTTCCACGACGTGTGCATTGGTGAGAATATAGCCCTCGCTGGAGACGACAAAGCCTGTGCCGCTTCCATAGAGTTCATCGATGGTCTTCCCTTTTTCGGTCGTTGCCTCAACATAGTTGAGCACGCCGACCACGCCGGGAGACACCGCGTCGTAGATATCTGGGATGGGATTGCCGCTGATACCGGGCATCGCGGGTGCAATGCCATCAAGATTCGGCATTTCGCGATCCTGTTCCGGTACCACGGGCGTGGGTGTCGGCTGCGGCGTTGCCGTTGCTTCCAGCCGATCCGTGGGCGGGAGAATCGCGTCACCCTCCGCCTGTGGGGTTGGCGATACGTCGACGATTGAGTAATCCGGCATCGCTCCGCCAAGCAGGTTCGGCCAGAACAGCCCTGTGATGAGCAGTGCAAGAAGAATGATGACGATGACAAGTACGATGCCCGCAAATGCGTTGCCGCCCCTGCCCTCGTGATCTTTTTTGTGTTTCGGGTCTGATGTATAAAATCCGTTATGTTCCATATTTTTTTCCTCCGTCTGTCGTCGAGCGTTTCGGAACCGGCGCGCGCTTAAGCGTAAACGTAAACGTGCTGCCCTTTCCTTTCGCGCTCTTTAAGGTAATTGTCTGGTTGTGTTGGTCGATGATGCGCTTCACGATGGATAGGCCGAGGCCTGTTCCGCTCTGTTTGGTCGGCGTGTGCGCTTTTTCTACTTTATAAAAGCGGTCAAATACGTGCGGGATGTCCTCTTCCGGAATGCCCTGGCCGGAGTCCTGAATGCTGACATAGATCTCGCGGCGCATAGCATAGGTCGCAATTCTGAGCTTGGTGTTGTCCGGCGAATATTTAATCGCGTTGTCGATGATGTTTCTGAGCACCTGGGAGATCTGCGCGCTGTCCGCTTCTACATAATATTGCTCCTGTGCGAACTTGACGTCAACCTCCATATGGTGTTCGTAGATGCGCGCTTCGAAGGTGATCAGCGTTCTGCGGATGAGCTCGTTGATGTCGAAGATCTCGAGCTTCAGCGCAGTCTTTCCGCTCTCGATGCGTGCCAGGTCGAGCAGATCGTTGACCATGCCCGCCATGCGTTTGGTTTCGGAAAGCACGATGCCGATGTATTTTTCGTGCTCTTCGGGGCCTATGGTTCCGTCCGCCATGGCCTCAAGAAAGCCTTTCATGCTCGTCAGCGGGCTTCTTAATTCATGGCTGACGTTAGCGACGAAGCTTCGGCGCGTGGCCTCGAGATCTTTGAGCTGATCCGCCATGTTGTTGAAGCTCACCGCAAGCTGGGTTGCCTCCTCCACACTGCCGATCGGAATGCGGACATTGTAGTCTCCCTTGGCGTACTTCTGCACGATCTCGTTGATCTCCATAAATGGTCTCGTGAGCCTTGCCGTGGTGTAGTAGACCGCGATGACGGAGAGCAGCACCGCGATGAGGGAAACCAGCATCACCTCGGCATATGCCATGCCAACCGCGCCGCGCGCTTCGGTGATGTCGATGTAGAAGCGCACAACGTGCGTCGCTACGCCTTCCGTCACGACGGGCTTAGTGCCCGCGAGCATCTGAAAACTTCCCTTAAGTTGCGTAAAACGCACACTGCTCGCGTCCAAATCTGAGACAGCGTTCAGCATGCGTGATATCTCTTCCTCCGAATAGCGGATGTTCATGACGTCATTCCACTTTGAGCCGGAGGCATATTGCGCCATGGCGCCGTCTACGGAGATGATCTGAATCAATCCGTCGTAGTGCCTTGCGATTGTGTTAAGTTCCAGCAGCGCGGCGTTTTCACCTGCGATGGAGCTCTTTGTGTTAAAGTACAGCTCGGTGACGATGCCGATCTCGTTTGCGATATTTTGCTTTTCCTGCCGCATGACAAAGCCGGACATCAACGCCCCGACAATCACGCCGGAGAGAAGCAACAGCCCGAGCGTTAAGCCCATATAGGTTGCCAGCATTCGAGAAAAGATCGTTCTGAGAAAGTCTTTGCGCATCTTACCGCATCACTTCTGTTCGAATTTATACCCTACGCCCCAGACGGTGCGGAGCTCCCACTCATGATCGTCGCCAAGCTTCTCGCGGATGCGTTTGACGTGAACGTCTACCGTGCGCGAGTCGCCAAAGAAATCAAATCCCCACACCTGCTCCAATAGCTGCTCTCTGGTGAAAACCTTGCCGGTGTGGCTGGCTAAAAAGTACAACAGCTCGATCTCTTTGGGCGGCATCTCAAGCTGGCGACCGTCGAGCGTCACCGCATAGTTCTCCAGCGAGACGGTCAACCCCGGCAGAGAGATCGTCCGCGCGGGCTCCGTCGGCGTGCTGCGCCGCAAAACCGCCTTGATGCGCGCGATGAGCTCCTTTGCGTCAAAGGGTTTGCTGATGTAGTCGTCCGCGCCGAGTTCAAGCCCCTGCACGCGGTCTCCCGTATCTCCCTTTGCAGTGAGCATGATAACGGGTGTTTCGCTCTCCATACGGATATCGTGGAGAACTGCCCAGCCGTCACGGCCCGGCAGCATGATATCCAGCACGACAAGCGACGGCTTGGTTTCGTGGAACGCCGCCATGGCGGATGTTCCGTCCGCGCAGGTGTACACCTGAAAACCAGCTTTTTTGAGATATAATTCGATGATGGCGAGAATGTTTCTGTCGTCATCTATGACCAGAATGGTATTGTTTTCCATCCGATCACCTCCGTCATTGATAGGGTAAAATAGGGGATCGTTACGCTGTATCTTACATTTGGATAAAGTATAACAGAGATTATATCGTTTGTCCAACACGGTTGCAAATTGTCACACAAACGCCGCAAGCGATTGTGATTTACGGCGTTTGTATATACGTTATTTGCGTGTGTTCTCCATTTTTGCACGATTTACGACTTGAGCGTGACCACCGTAACCCCCGCGTCGCCTTCACCGTATTGCCCGATGCGAAAGGTTTTCACACGAGGATGATTCTTGAGATAATGCTGCACCCCGCTTCTGAGCGCGCCCGTGCCTTTGCCGTGTACGACGTAAAATTCATGTACGCCGGTGATCAGCGCGTTGTCGATAAATCGATCCAGCTCCAGGCATGCGTCGTCTACCATGCTACCGCGCAGGTCGATGGAGAGCGCGCTGCCGCGATCCTGCTCAATCGAAACCTTCGCGGTTGTCGGCTGCGGTTTCTTCTTTTGCTCCACAGGGCGAATGTCGTTCAGCGGAATGCTGAGCTTCATGATGCCCGCCTGCACCAGCACCTCGCCCTTGGCATCCGCGGGCTTTAGTACGGTCGCTTCTTGACCAAGCGTGATAAGCTTCACGCGCTCGCCGGGGCGCACGCTGGTTGGCGCGTCGCCCGCGGTCTCTCGCTGCACCGCCTGCTCAAAGAGCCGCTCTTCGGCTTTTCGCATCGTGTCGCGGGAGGTCTGGATCGCGCGCTCCAGCGTCTTCTGGTCGATGTTTTCGATGGAACGCAGTTGCACGATAAGCTTCTCCATATCCTGCCGCGTCTCCTGCACCATTCTGCGCGCATCCTCGCGCGCTTTTTGCCGCAGCAATGTCTTTTCATCCTCGAGCTTCTTCTTCTCTTTTTCCAGCTCGGTTTTGATCTTCTCCGTCTCGATGCGGGTTTTATAGATCGCCTCTTTGTCGTTTTCGGCGGTTCTTCTGGCCTGCTCCGCTTCGGACAGAACGGTTTCAAACGCGACGTCCTTTTTCTGGAGGAAGTCCTGCGCGCGATCGATCACCGCGTCGCTTAAGCCAAGCCTGCGGGAGATTTCAAACGCGTTGCTCTTGCCGGGAATGCCGATGAAGAGACGATAGGTCGGGCAAAGCCTATCTACATCAAACTCCATCGATGCGTTTTGCATACCTGCGTGCATCAGCGCAAACGCCTTGATCTCGCTGTAGTGCGTCGTGGCGACGGTCAGCGTGCTGCGCTCATAGAGGCTCTCCAGGATCGCCTGTGCCAGCGCCGCGCCTTCCACGGGGTCTGTGCCCGCGCCCAACTCGTCCAGCAGTACGAGCGAGCGCCCGTCCGCCTCCGCAAGGATGCGCACGGTGTTGGTCATGTGTGAGGAGAACGTGGAGAGCGACTGCTCAATGGACTGCTCGTCGCCGATGTCCGCAAACACGCTGTCAAACGTGGAAAGCTCCGTCCCCTCCTGCGCCGGGATGAACATGCCGCTCATCGCCATCAGCGAAAAGAGGCCGACGGTCTTGAGCGTGACTGTCTTGCCGCCCGTGTTAGGTCCCGTGATGATCAGCGTGCGGAATGTTTCGCCCAGCCAGATATCGACGGGCACCACGCGATCTTTTGCGATCAGCGGATGCCGCCCGCGCAAGATCCGCACGCAGCCCGATTCGTTGAGCTTCGGGCGAACGGCGCGCTGATCCCGCGCCATGATTGCGCGGGCGAAGATGACATCCAGCGCACCCATGACGTTACAGCTGGTGTGGATCTCGTCTGCAAAGGGCGCAATCATCGCGGTGAGTCCCGAAAGAATGCGCTCGATCTCGTTTTTCTCTTCGATGAACAGCCGTTTGTTCTCGTTGCCGAGCTCCACGACGGCAGACGGCTCGATGAACAGCGTCGCTCCGCTGCTGCTCTGGTCGTGCACCAAGCCCGGCACCTGAGAGCGGCACTCTGCTTTTACGGGCAGCACATAGCGCCCGTTGCGAATCGTGATGACCGCTTCTTGCAGGTATTTTTGCGTGGTCTGGCTCTTGAGCATGCTGTTGAGCTTCTCACGTACGCGCTCGCCGACGATCTTGATCTGTCTGCGGATGCGCCCCAGCTCCGGAGATGCGTTGTCCGAAAGCTCGTCCTCAGCTAGGATGCAACGGGCGATCTCCTCTTCCGCTGAGCGGTGGGATGTGAGACGGTTAGCCAAGTTGCAGAGCAGGCTGTTTTCGTCACCCACCTGCAACACTTCCTTTGCCTCGCGCGCGGCGCGCATCGTCTGCGCGATAGCGAGCAGTTCCCGCGTGCTCAGAAACAGGGTTGCGTGCATTCTCCCAACCATGTCGCGCACGTCGGGAAAACCCGAAACCGGCGTTCTACCTGTCCGCGTATAGATGCTCTCCGCTTCCCATGTCTGCTCCTGCAAGATCTCTGCTTCTTTTAGTGCGGTGACCGGACGCAGCTTTTCCGCGAACTCGTGGCCGACTTCGCTTGCCAGATGCTGCTTTAGAATCGTAAGAATTTTATCGTATTCCAGTGTGATAAACGTTTTTTCCAGTATCATATTTCCCCCGATACTTTTCTTGAATCAGATCCAATCATCATTATAAATCAACTTCAGCAAAAGAGAACATCGCTTGATTCGAAACGGTTGCTATTTTGCTTTAAACAGAAGAAAAGCCCCGTCTCGACTATCGTGACGGGGCAAACATATACTCGCTTCAGCGAATCTCGTTGAGATATTCGCCGATGCGCCGCATCGCTTCTTCGATGTGTTCCATCGAAGTGGCGTAGCAGCACCGAATATGCCCCTCACCCGCCGCGCCAAAAGCGCTGCCGGGAACGGTGACCACCTTTTTGCTCGCGAGAAGTCCATCGCAGAACGCCTCGCTCTTCATCCCCGTGGAACGAATCGACGGGAAGACATAGAACGCGCCCTCCGGCTCGTTGCAGTCCAAACCGAACGAATTGAATGCGTCGATGATATACCGGCGGCGCGATTCGTATTCGTTGATCATATAGTTGGTGTCCGCAAAATCGTCCGCAAAGCCCTGCTCCAGCGCAGCAATGCCGGCCCACTGTGCGGGTGTCGGCGCGCAGAGCATCATGAGCTGATGCACCTTGCGCATGGCGGCGATGAGTTCCGCGGGGCCTGCCGCATAGCCAAGGCGCCAGCCGGTCATCGAAAACGCCTTGCTAAAGCCGTTGAGGACGATGGTGCGCTCCAGCATGCCGGGCAGCGCCGCAAACGAAACGTGCTGCTTGCCGTTGAAGGTCAGCTCCGCATAGATTTCATCCGTGACCACGAGAATATCTGTGCCGCGCACGACATCTGCAATCGCTTCCAGATCAGCTCTCTCCATGATCGCGCCCGTGGGATTGGTCGGAAACGCGATGAGGATCGCCTTCGTCTTGGGCGTGATGGCGGCCTTGAGCGCCTCCGCACTGAGGCGGAATTTGTCTTCATGGCGCGTGACAACCGGAACGGCGACGCCGCCCGCGAGTTCGATCGACGGCGCATAGGAAACATAGCACGGTTCGTGATAGATCACCTCGTCACCGGGGTTGATGATCGAGCGCATGGCAAGATCGATCGCCTGGCTTGCGCCGACGGTGATGAGCACGTTGTCGATGGATTCATAGCCGGAGATGTTATACTTCTCCGTGAGGAAGCGCAGGATCAACGCGCGCAGGTGCGGATCGCCGGAGTTGGACGAATACGGCACGCGCTCGGTCTTGAGGCGCTCTGCCACATATTTGCGGATACGGTCAGGCGTCGGAAAATCCGGCTCGCCAACACCAAGGCTGATGTGCGAATCATCCAACAGATCAAAATATTTGCGAATGCCCGAAGGCGGAATGCGCTGCACGCACTCCGAGATCAAACCTTTGTAATCCATAGCCACCCCTGTAATCAATATTTATCTGAAAAGAAAATATTCTTTTCGTGCAATCTTTTTGCGAGAGTATTGCTACTATAACATGAACGATAAATGCCGTCAAACCCTTTGCTTGTGAATCCGGAGCATTTCTTTATGCAAAACATTTCTTCATTCAAACAGTAGGTAAAACCCTAATTCATCGCGATATCGCCAAGCATACTGCCGTAGCGCTCGCTCGCGATTTCGATCATCCGCGCGCTCTCTTCCCCGCCCTGCTGTAAAATCTCCTTCGCGGCTCTTGCCGCTTCTTCGAGCAGCCTTGCATCCATCGCGCCCGCAAGCAAGCCTGCGCCGTCTTCTCCGTGCTGTCTGGTGCCGATGAAATCGCCGGGGCCTCGCAGCAATAGATCCTTTTGCGCGATCTCAAAGCCATCGTTGGTCTGCGTCATGGTCTGCATGCGTTCGTTCTCCTCGCTGCTCTCTACGCCGTAGAGCAGGAAGCAATACGCTTGCTTTGCGCTTCTGCCGACTCTGCCACGCAGCTGATGCAGCTGAGACAGCCCGAACCGCTCCGCCCCCTCGATTGCCATGATGCAGGCGTTCGGTACGTGTACGCCGACCTCGATGACCGTGGTGGTGACCAGAACATCGATCTCTCCCGCGCGAAATGCGTGCATCACGCGCGTCTTTTCCGCCTCTTTCATCTGCCCGTGCAGCTTGCCGATCTTCGTCTCCGGCAGCATCTTTTTGAGTTCAGCAAACAGCACGTCCACGCTGGGACATTCGATCGTATCGCTCTCCTCAATCGCCGGGCAAACCACATAGCTCTGCACGCCCTCTTTCGCCTGAGCGGCGATGTAAGCGTACATATCCTCGCGCTTGCTTGCGCGGATCACGCTGGTCTTGACTGGCTTTCTTCCGGGCGGAAGTTCATCGATCACCGAAATATCGAGGTCGCCAAAGAGAATCAGCGCGAGCGTGCGCGGAATCGGCGTCGCGCTCATGACGAGCATATCCGGCCGCGCACCTTTTTCCAGCATCGCCGCGCGCTGACGCACGCCGAATCGATGCTGCTCATCCGTCACGATGCACCCAAGATCGCAAAAGCGGACATCGTCCGAGAGCAGCGCATGGGTGCCGATCACGAACAGCGCGCTGCCGTCCGCAATCTTTTGGAGTGCGGCATCGCGTTCTGATTTCTTCATACTGCCTTTGAGGAGCACGACCGTCTCGCCAAATAGTTCGCCGAAATTCTGCGCGTGCTGTTCGGCGAGGATCTCCGTCGGCGCAAGCAGCGCACCCTGTTTCCCGTTGGCGGCGGCAACTAAAAGCGCGTACATCGCAACCGCCGTCTTGCCGGAGCCAACGTCGCCCTGCAACAGCCGGTTCATGGGCACAGGCGCGCGCATATCGACGGAAATTTCGTCAACGACACGCATCTGCGCCCGCGTCAAAGAGAACGCGAGCTTTGCCATAAAGCGATTCAGCACACCGCTGGTATCAAACGAAAAACCGTTTTGCCGTAGCCGCTCGGCCTTTTGCAGCTCCACGATGATGAAATAGAGCAGCGTGTTTTCAAAATCCAACCGTCGACGCGCCAGCTCCAGCGCCTCCCGGCTAAAGGGGAAGTGCGCATGCCGCAGCGCAAGCGCGAGCGGAACAAGCGAATAACGCTCCAGCAGCGATCTTGGCAGCGGATCGGGAATCTTGTCCCAAACGCTCTCAAGAGCCGCCTGAATGCTGTCCCGCCAGGCGCGCTGATTCACGCCCTTGATGGTCGGATACACCGGCACGATGCCGGGCAGCGCCTGCGACAGCGAGGGGTTGAGCAGCGTTACTCCGTTCTTCCTGAGCACTCGACCGCTGGCGTAGACGATCTCGCCGATCTGCATTTGAGAACTGCGATACGGCTGATTGAACCACTTAAGCGTGATCTTCCCCGTCTCGTCCTGCGCGGGCGCAGAGAGCATGGTCATACCCTTTTTGCGAAAGAAGCGCGTCGCGGCGCTGATGCGCACCTGCACGGTTGCGTTTTGCCCGTTGACGAGCTGGGAGCTCGGTGTCGCTTTTGTATAGTCCAGATAGTCCCGCGGCAAACGAAACAGGAGATCGCGCACGCTAGTAACGCCGAGCTGTGCAAACAGCTCCGCGCGTTTTGGCCCGATTCCCTTTACGCTTGTCAGCGGCGACTCCAGCATTTCTTCGCTCTGCTCCCGTTTCTGAATTCAAACAACCAAAGCTTTGCTCGTGTAAAAAAGCCGACGACGGGAACACGTCGTTCCGTCGCCGGCTGTTCGGCACTTTTTCCGCGCGGTTAATTTCGTTTATTGCACCGCGACGTAGTAGTAGTACAGCGGCTGTCCGCCCGCAAGCACCATGAACTCCGCGTTTTCAAACTCCGCCTGAAGTTTGTCCGCAATCGCCTGCGCGTCCTCTTCCGTCTGGCCTTCGCCAAAGTAGAGGGTCACGGTGCAGGCATCGTCCCCGCGCTCGGCAATCATCTTGCGCACAAGCTCGTTCGTTGCGTCCGAAACCGTCTTTCCCGAAACGGAAAGGTGGTTGTTGACAAGTCCGATCATATCGCCCTTTTTCACCGATGTGCCGTCAAACGTCGTGTCGCGCACGGCATAGGTGACCGAGCCGCTGATGACGTCTGCAATCGCGTCCTTCATCGCCACTTCGTTTTCCGCGATAGTCGCGTCCTTCGAGTAGGCCATGCAGGCCGCAATGCCCTGCGGGATGGTCTTGGTCGGAATCAGCACAACGCCCTTTTTCGTCAGTTCGCTGGCTTGCTGCGCCGCGAGGATGATGTTGGAGTTGTTGGGTAGCACAAAGACGCTTTTCGCGTTGATCTTGTTGATTGCGGATGCGATGGCGTCGATGCTGGGGTTCATCGTCTGTCCGCCGGAGATCAGCGCGTCGACCGCGAGCGCACGAAAGAGCTCGTCGATGCCTTCGCCTGTGCTCACCGCGAGCAGGCCAAATTCCTTTTCGTTGCGCTTGCGCTCCGCCATGAGTTCGCGGTTCTGCTCGCGCATGTTCTCGATCTTGAGCTTATCGAGTTCGCCAAGACGCAGCGCCATTTGCAGCACCTTGCCCGGAGAGTTAGAGTGCACATGCACCTTGATCATGTCCGCGTCGTTTGCAACGACGACAGAGTCGCCCAGGCGCTCAAGGTGGTTGCGGAAGCTCTCGATCTCCTTTTCATCGGTTTCCGGCGAGAGATTAATGATGAAAAATTCCGTGCAATAACCGTACGTAATGTTTTCGCCGGAGAAGCTGTCCAGATTCATCGATTCCTGAACCGGCAGCGCGGTGACAACCTCTTCATAGCTTTCAATCTCTTCGCCGTCCAGCGAGAGCTTGAAGCCCTTATAGATCGCGAGCAATCCCTTGCCGCCGGAATCCACCACGCCCGCTTCTTTGAGCACGGGCAGCAGATTCGGTGTGTCAGCAAGCGCTTTTTCGCCGCTCGTGAGCATTTCATCCATCAAGCGATAGATGTTTGCCCCCTGCTGCTGCAGCTCCGCCACATGCTCCGCAATCACGCGGGAAACCGTGAGAATCGTGCCTTCCTTGGGCTTCATGACGGCTTTGTAAGCCGCCTCGGTTCCCTTGGTCAACGCCGCGGAAAGCAGCTCTGCATCCACAAACTCCGCGCCTTTAAACGCGCGGGAGAAACCGCGGAAGAGCTGCGAGAGAATCACGCCGGAGTTGCCGCGCGCGCCCTTGAGCGCGCCCATGCTCAGCGCGTCCGCCACCTGCGTGGCGGTTGCGTTCTCCGGCAATGCGCGGATTTCATGCACCGCGCTCTGCATGGTCATTGACATATTGGTGCCCGTGTCTCCATCGGGGACAGGGAACACATTCAAAGCGTCGATTGTCGCTTTGTTCTTCTCCAGCAACGTTGCGCCAGCGATAATCATATCGCGCAGCTGCGCGCCGCCGATCTTCATATTTTTATCCAATTTTTCCCTCCGAAATGTTCGGATCCCAAGAGCCGAACCGCGTTATACGCGAATGTTTTCGACGTGGACATTGACAGCGTGCACCGTAATGCCAGTCATCTCTTCCACCCGATACTTCACATTGCTCTTGGCATTCTGCGCCACTGCGGGCAAAGATACGCCATACTCGAGCGTGACATAAAGATCGATATCAATCACGTCGGGTGAAACGACCGTAACCTTGACGCCGCGGCGCATGTTATCTCTTCCGAACAGTTCAATGAACGAATCGCTCGCCTTTTTTGCATTCATGCCGACGATGCCGACGTTTTCCACGGCTGCAAAGCCTGCGATGCTGGCGATCAAGTCGTCCGCGATGGTGATCTTTCCAAGTGTAGTAATCATTTCCGCTGCCATACGTTACGCCTCCTTTTTCGATGGTTCTATTTTATACCAAGCGCATAACCCCCGCAACCGCGTAACCAGTCCCCGCAAGGGGTGCGCAAGGCGTTGTTGTAGCCTGCGTGTGAACATTCTGCGGCGCACAGTACGTTCTTACTCTTCCTCATCCTCGGGCAGGATGCCGTTGTGGAAGAATTCCTGTACGTCGTCGTTGTCGTCAAGCTTCTCTAAGAATCGCTCGACCTTTTCAACCGTCTCCGCGTCCGTGATGTTCACGGTGTTCTGCGGAATCATCTGCACTTCTGCCGAGATAAACTCGTAGCCCGCGGCTTCGAGCGTTTCTCTCACGCGGGAGAACTCCAGCGGATCGGTGAAGATCTCAAACGCGTCGTCCTGCGCCACAAAATCTGCGGCACCGGCTTCCAGCGCCAGCATCATGACCTCGTCCTCGTCCATCAGCGCGGTGCGTTCAATGACGATGACGCCTTTTTTATCAAACATCCAACCAACGCATCCGCTGCTGCCGAGATTGCCGCCGCTCTTGTCGAAGATGTGGCGCATCTCCGCCGCCGTGCGGTTTCGATTATCGGTGACGACTTCGACGATGATCGCCATGTTGCCGGGTCCGTAGCCTTCGTAGACGATCTCTTCGTAGTTGACGGATGCACCCTCTCCCGCGGCTTTCTTGATCGAGCGGGAGATGTTGTCGTTTGGCATGTTGTTCGCTTTTGCTTTTGCGATGACGTCGCGCAATTTATTGTTGTTGACGGGGTCTGCGCCGCCTTCTTTGACCGCGATTGCGAGTTCGCGTCCAATCTTGGTGAAGATCTTGCCGCGCTGGGAATCGGTCTTTTCTTTTTTATTCTTAATGTTCGCCCACTTGGAATGTCCTGACATACGTCCTCCTAATTGCCCTTCCACTATTCTGAAAACTTCGGAAAGCGAGCCTCCCGTAAATCTAAATCGATTCTTTTTGCCGAATCACAGCATAGGTCTTTGCGATGGACTGCAAATCCGCCCAGACATCTTTCTTCTTCGTCTCGTCCCGCAGCAGCGCCGCAGGATGATAGGTCGGAATAAACAGCGTACCGTTTTTGTCCAGCCACTGCCCGCGCACACGCGTAATCCGCGCTTCCCGTTCGTAAATATGCCTTGTCGCAGTGGCGCCGAGGCAGACGACGATCTTGGGTTTGATCAGGGCGTATTGCATCCGAAGAATGGGAAGACAGGCCTCTGCTTCTTCGTCCAGCGGGGTTCGGTTTCCCGGCGGGCGACATTTGACAACGTTGGTAATATACAGTTCTTCTCGCTTTATGTCAATCGCTGAAAACATTTTGTCGAGTAATTGACCCGCTTTTCCGACGAAAGGTCGCCCCAAAGCGTCCTCATCCGCCCCCGGCCCTTCGCCGACGAGCATGATATCCGCGCTGTGGTTGCCTTCCCCAAGGACGATGCTGTGACGCCGCTCGCAAAGCCCGCACCTGCGGCAGTTTGCGATTTGCTGTTCGACCATTTCCCAGCTCAGCTCTGGCATATCCAGCATGCTCCCTCGTCGTTTTGCGGAGGACTATACGTGTTCCGCCGCGTCTTCGTCGAGCATGAAGATCGCGTTTTGATGCAGCTGTAAATAGCTCGCCGGAACGCTCGGTAACACAGGTCCTGAGATCACCAGAGGCGCAATCTTGCTGAGTTCATAGCCGGAGAGCACCGCGATCACGCGCTTTGCCGCCATGATGGTCGAAATACCGACCGTGACGACTCTGCCGCTCTCCGCGCGCTCAACATGCGTGACGGGAGCCAGCTCCGCGTTTGGCATGTTGCAGGCGACCCTGCCGTCATGACCCACGGTGCAGACCAGCGTGTCCAGCCCGCCAACGTCGAGAATCGCGTTCTCATAATCGTTGCAGAGAACGCTCCAGTCCCGCGTTTCAGAGCTGGGTGCGTAGATGTTTTCCGGTAGTATATTCACGCGGTCATAGAGCATCGTGTGCATGCGCGCCTCGTCGGTGAGTTCCGCGCCCTGCTTGACATGCTCAAAGAGGTTAAACGCGCGCACGCTTGCCCAGTCCAACAGGCCGTCGCTCGTCATCCCCGCAATCTTGCGGTAGGCGGGCGCCAACTGTGCACTGCAATCCAGCCCCAACGCGCTGTTCGGTTTTTCGATGATGCAGCCCGCCAGCAGCGTCGCAAGCGCCTGGCTCAGCGTGTCGCTGTCGCGATAGACGAGGACGCTCATTTCGGTTCTCCCATCGCCTCGACGGCGTTGATGAACAGAAGCACGTCGCCGTAGACATCCTTGCGGTTAATCTCGTTGAGCATTTCGTGCCGTCCGCCTTCATAGAGCTTGAGCTCGGCATCGTGGCCGGTCTTGACGAGCCAGCCGTGCACTTGCTTGACGCCCTTGCCTTTTGAACCGACGGGGTCCATCGCGCCTGAGAATACGTAAATGGGTTTCTTCGGCACGCGAGCTGCCCATTTTTCGTTGGAGATCTCGGTTAAGCCCGTAAACACGTCAAACATAGCGCTGGCGGTAAACGGAAAACCGCAGTTCTCGTCCGCCACGTATGCGTCGACTTTTGCTTCGTCGCGGGAGAGCCAGTCGTTTTCTGTGCGGTTGGGTTTAAAAGCGTTGTTATAGGAACCGAAGCTCATGTTGAAAAGCGTGATGCTCGGCAGTCTGCCGCCGGTCTTTTTGATCTCGCGCTTGGCAATCCATTTGCCGATGGCGAGCACGGGGTTTGCGCCGGCCGTGCCGGAGAAGATGAACGCCTCGAAGTCGTCTCCGGTGCGCCCCGCATAGGTGCGCGCTAAAAAGGAGCCCATCGAGTGTCCCATCAGGATAAACGGAATGGCGGGATAGTCCTTTTTCACGAGCTCGCGCATGGTGCGCATATCCGAAACCACCGCGTCCCAGCCGTTTTTCTCGCCAAAGAAGCCCTTTGGCATTCCGGCAGTGATGCTCTTGCCGTGGCCTGCGATGTCGTTGCCATAGACCAGCACGCCGTTTTCCGCTAGAAACGATGCAAATTCGTCATAACGGTCGATATGCTCCGCCATACCGTGGGTAATCTGGAGCGCTGCGTGCGGGTCTTCCGGCACCCACATACGATATCGGATGTCGCAAAGCCCGGTTGCGGAGGGAAATCGTTTCTCGCGAAGGGTGAACTTCATACGCCAAACCTCCCTGACAATAATAAAAAAGTATACCACCTTCCGGCGGAATACTCAATATTTCAACCGAGATTACATCTGCTTTTGCACATGGTTACCTCATAATAGAATTTTGATTTTTGTTTTTCTTGAATGATAAGGATGATTCTTACAGTTCGCGTTCAAAAATTAACTCACTATCTTCGGTACCAATCTGCGTGAATCCAAGTTTCTTGAGAAGCGCGATCGAAGCGAGGTTTAGCTCCTCTACCCCGGCCTTCACAAGCGTCAATCCTGCCTGCCTAAGTTGCAGCAGCAGTTCTTTCACAACCTCAAACGCAAGCCCTTGCCGCGAAAATTGCGGAGCAATCGTATAGCCGATCCAACCGGTTTTACTCTCCAGCTTAAGATATAGATCGCCGATCAGTTCTCCGGTTTGCCTGTTCACAACCGAGAGTTGAACGCCTTCCTGAAAATTTGGTTGCTTTAAAAGCACTGCTTTATATTCCAGATATTTCTTGCCTTTGAAGCCCTGATACTGCATCCAGTCAAGGTTGTTGCGATAGGACATGAAATCTTCAATGTCGCTTTCTTCAAAGGGACGGATTTGGCAACGTTCGGTTTCAAATGGTATCGGCATGCTTTGCTCCAATCGGAATGTCTACAGGTATTATAGCAGATCAGTCGATTACGAGCTCGCAATATTCCCCGAACAGGTCAGCCTCCGCGTCATCGTGCGTGATGACTAAGATGGGTATGTGCGCTTCGAGCATTGTGGTTGCTGCGATGCGCTTGTTCTCTTCGTCCAACCCGGTAAACGGCTCGTCGAGGAAGAGAATGTCACCGCCATATGCCAACGCGCGTGCGATGGCGACGCGCCGCTTCATCCCGCCGGAGAGTTCCCGCGGTAGCTGGCACATGCTTTCGCAGAGGCCGAGGCGGCTGAGCGCCGCGTCCGCCCGCGCTGCGTCCGAACCAAGTGAAACATTTTCCAGTGCGTTTGACCACGGTAGCAGGCGGTCTTCCTGAAATACGACGGCGGGCTTTCTGCCCTGCATGCCGAAGATTTCCCCTGCGTCCTGCTGTTCCAGCCCAAGCAGCAGGCGAAACAGCGTGGTCTTCCCGGCTCCAGATGCGCCGCGGATCACCGTCACCCCGCAGAGCGGGATTTCAGCGGAAAAATTGTTTAGAACGGTGTGTCCACCGAATGATTTTGAGATGTTTTTGAGCTGAATCACTTCATGCATCACGGCGAATCCTCCTCATGCTGCGTATCAGCACCCACTCCAGCAGCATCGAGAGAGCTACGATCATCAACGTCCACGCGAACAGATCGACCGTTTCGATGCGCAGCTTGGATTGGTAGAGCATATAGCCGATGGACTGTTGCGGCAGCGCGATGATCTCCGCCGCAACGCCGGACTTCCACGCAAAGCCGAGTGAGGTCGTGCAAGCGGCAAGAAACTGCGGCAACACGGACGGTACATAGATCTTCTTCACGATCTGCCAGCGGCCAAGGCCAAACATCCTGCCCATCTCGACGAGGCGCGTGTCGGTTTGTAGGATCGCCTCCGCCGTCGCCGTCCAGACCATCGGCACAACCATCAGAAAGCTGATGAACAGCGGCACCATGTCCGACGAGAGCCACAGGAGCGCAAGCAGGATAAACGACGTCACGGGGCTCGCCTTCACGATCGCGCGCAAGGGCGCGAGTAACGCTTCCGCAAAATGAGAGCGCGCGGTGAGCACCGCAAGCAGCACGCCGGAGATCACGCCGAGCAGATATCCGCTCATGATGCGCAGCAGCGTCAGCCCCGAAAAGAGCCAGCTTTCGCCTTTCGTGAGCAGAACAGCCAATCGAGTCAGCGTGGAAAGCGGAGAGGGAAGCAGGAGCTCCTTGCCGACAAGGAGACTCACCGCTTCCCAAACCGCGAGATAGATGAGCGCGATCAGCGCTGTTTGCAGTAGTTTTCGCTTACTCGGCATAGAGGTCGTCGCCGGGCAATTTGCCGCCGACCGACTTCGGATTCGCCGTGAAGAGCACGTTGAGCACGGCGGATGCAGCGGTTTTCGCTTCCTCGCCCGTGATGCTCACAATGTAGCTGCGCGGGATTGCCTGCTCCGCGATGGCGGCAGAGCCGACGATGCCGAGATCGGCAATCTTCTGCGCCGCGTCCGCGGAGGTGTTGACCTTCTCAACCGATGCGGCATAGTCCGCAAGGAACGCCTTCACCTGATCGGGATGCTCGTTGTAGAAGGTGCGGCTTGCGATATACACGCCCATAACGAGCTTCGTGCCGGAGGCTTCTTCCCAAGCGGTGTTGAGGTCGAGCGCCACGCGCACGGCGGGGTTTTTCACGGTGACCGCGGAGACGAACGGTTCCGGCAGCAGGGCGACCTGCGCCTCGCCGGAGGCGACCATCGCGGCAAGCGCTGTGTGTTCGCCGACGTATTCCACCGTGACCTGATCGGTCAATCCGTTTGCAGCCAGCAGGTAGTCCAGCACATACTGCGGGGTTGCGCCCTCGCCGCTGGCGTAGATGGTTTTGCCCGCAAGATCGGCAAGCGACTGGACGGCCTCGCCGTTTTCGACGATGTAGAGCACACCGAGCGTATCGAGGTTGAGGAGTACGACATTGCCTTCGGTCTTGTTGTAAAGCACCGCTGCGAGGTTGAGGGGAACCGCCGCGATGTCGATTTCGCCGCTGACGAACTTGCCGACGACCACGTCCGGCGCGTCCTGCAGCTCAACATTGTACTTGTCTGTGTCTTCCATCATGTAGCTGATGCCCATGCCGGTCGGCCCTTTGAGTGCCGCGATGTTGACGGGTTCGGCGGGAGCTGCCGCGCAGCCCACGGCAAACAGCATGACCGCAAGGGTCAGGATTGCGAGTAGTTTCTTCATTCGTTTTCTCCTTTTGGCAGGCGGAATGCCCGCCCGTGCCGTTCTATTTTTCCATCGGAAACCAGTTTATCCATCGCGCGGTAGAGCGTCGTCCGGCTGATGCGAAGCGCGTCCGCCAGATGCGTCACGCTCCATTCCGATTCGTACAGCCCGTCTTCCGCGCGGGTCTTGATGTGGTTGAGTACGCGCTCCTCGACGCTCTGCGGCAAAAAGCCGTCCAAACGCCCGCTCAAAAAGCGGATGCGCGCGGTAAGGTAGCGCAGGTAGTTTTCCATGACGCGGAAGTCACTGTGCATCATGCTCCTGAGCGCCTCTTCCGGGATCAACAGCACCCATGTGCTCTCCTGTGCCATCACGCGGGCAACATACGCTTCCTCGTCGTGAAACAACGCAGCTGCGCCGAACAGATCGGTCTGCCTGAGCACGCTCATCGGCATTCTACCGTTCTCGCTTTCCTTCGTCACCGCGCATGCGCCGTAGAGGATGATGCCCAGCGCGCGCTCGGTATCCGCGCGGTCGAAAATCACCTGATCCTTTTCAAAATGCGCTACGCGCACACCGGCAATACCCAGAAGCGACAGGATCTCTTCTTCGGGTATGCCCGCGAAAAGAAACGTCTTTCCGGCAAGGTTTGCATATGCGGTTGGATGCAGGGATCGGCTCATGTGTCTCCTCGTCCAGTGGCGTGTGAGGCCGGGATACAGCTTCACGGTTTTAATGGAACACCGTCATATTTGTTTCATATGGTACATTTTATCAGTTCTTTTCAATTTGTCAATCCGGTATTTTAAGATCGATTGAAGAATATTGATTAAAAATATGCGAACCCGTGTTTGTGTTTCAACTCTTCCTATGATATATTGAAAGATAGAATATTTACCCGAAAAGGAGCGACGGACGATGAAGTTAATCTCATGGAATGTCAATGGGCTTCGCGCCTGCATCACAAAGGGGTTTTACGATTTTGTCAGCGCCGAGAAGCCGGATATCCTCGCCTTGCAGGAGACGAAGATGCAGCCCGAACAGTATGAAGGCGGCATCGACGGCTACCGCATCTATTGGAACAGTGCGGAGAAAAAGGGCTATTCCGGCACGGCAGTTTTCTTGAAAAACGAGCCCCTCAGCGTTACCAACGGCATCGGTATTCCGGAACACGACAACGAGGGCCGCGTGATCACGCTGGAATATCCGGACTTTTATTTTGTGACGGTCTATACGCCAAATTCGCAGGACGGACTCAAGCGTCTCGATTACCGCATGACGTGGGAAGATGCGTTCCTCGCGTTCCTCAAGGATTTGGACGCGAAAAAGCCGGTCATCATCTGCGGAGACCTCAACGTCGCGCGCAAGGAGATCGACCTCAAGCACCCAAAGACGAACCGCAAGAATGCAGGCTTTTCGGATGAAGAGCGCGCCTGTATGACGCGGCTGCTGGAAAACGGCTTTGTCGATACCTTCCGCTATTTCTACCCCGACAAGAAAGATGCCTACAGCTGGTGGAGCTATCTTGGCAACGCGCGCGCGAACAACTCCGGCTGGCGCATCGACTATTTTGTCGTGTCCGAGCGGTTGATTGGCCGCGTCGAGGACAGCAAGATTCTCAGCGACGTGCTCGGCAGCGACCACTGCCCCGTCCTCATCACCACCAAAGAATAAAACACTAACCTTTACGGGAGCAACTATGATCATTCTCGCGTCCTCCTCCCCGCGCAGGCGGGAACTCATGTCCATGATTGGACTCAACTACACCATCGAAACCTCCGGCGAGGAAGAAGTGCAGCCGCACGGCCTCGCGCCAGCGGAGTTCGTGAAAACCCTCGCGCTGCAGAAAGCGCAACCCATTGCCGACCTTCACCCCGATGACTGCGTGATCGGCGCGGATACGATCGTCTATCTCGAAGGCGATATCCTCGGCAAACCGCACACGCCGGAAGTCGCAAAGGCATACCTAACCCGCATGCAGGGCAAAAGCCACGTGGTGTTCACCGGCGTTGCCGTGCTCAAAGACGGCAAGGCTGACGTTCGCTACTGCGAAACAAAAGTGACCTTTGCGCCCATGACGGAGCGCGAGATCGACGCCTATGTCGCCACAGGGGAACCGCTCGACAAAGCGGGTGCTTATGGCGTGCAAGGCCCGGGCGGTGTGTTTGTGGAGCGCGTGGAGGGCAACTATTTTAACGTGATCGGCCTACCGCTGCCGATGCTCTACAAAATGCTCATCGACGCGGGCGAAGTCGTACTCTAATTCTTTCTGGAGTAAAAGTAAATCTGCATCATATGAATCAAATAATCGAAGAAAAGTTAAAGCTGCTCCCCTCGGAACCCGGCGTGTACAAGATGTTCAACGCGGCGGGCGAGGTTATTTATGTTGGAAAAGCCATCTCGCTGAAAAACCGCGTGCGGCAATATTTCCAGTCCTCCAAAAACCACATGCCGAAGGTCACCGCCATGGTGCGGCAGATTGCGGATTTCGAATACATCCGCGTCGCCAACGAGACCGAGGCATTCTCGCTCGAATCCAACCTGATCAAGGAATTCAAGCCCAAATACAACATACTCCTCAAAGACGACAAGCATTTTCCGTACATCCGCGTGGATCTGCGGCAGGATTTCCCGCGTTTGGAGGTCGTCCGCCGGGTCAAAAAAGACGGGGCCAAGTATCTGGGTCCCTTCCTCTCCGGCTTGCTGCTGCGGGACGGGCTTGCGCTCGTGCGCGAACAGTATCCCATCCGCCAGTGCAAAAAGGACATCGCACGCATGATTGCGCGGCGGGAGCGCCCTTGCCTGATGTATCACATCGGCAAATGCTGCGCGCCCTGCGCCGGCAACGTCCCGCGGGAAGACTATCACAAGCTCATCGACGAGGTACTCTCGTTTCTATCCGGCAACACGTCGGAAATCCTGCGCTCGCTGCATGAGCAGATGAGTGCCGCCGCCGAGGCGATGGATTTTGAGTGCGCGGCAATCCTACGCGACCGCATTCGCGCCATCGACAGCCTCAACGAAAAGCAGGCGGTCATCGCCACCACAAACACCAATTTGGATGTGTTTGCCCTCGGTCGTCTCGACACCAACGCGCTGGTGTTTGCGCTGTTTGTGCGCAACGGCAAGGTGATCGGAACTGAGAAATTCCGCATGGACGCGGACACGGAGGAGAGCGACGCGGACATCCTCTCCGCCTTCCTCTCGCAGTATTACGCGGAAGCTGTCTCGTTTATGCCAGAAGTGCTGCTCCATCAGGACGCGACAGACATGGAGACCATCTCCGGCTGGCTCACAGGTCTTGCCAAGCGCAAGGTCGAGGTGCACCGCCCACAGCGCGGTGAAAAGCGCAAGCTCACCGAGATGGCATATCGCAACTGCCTCGACATGCTCGAAAAAGACGCATCCCTGCAAAAACGCGCTTGGGAACGCGGCGAGGGCGCGCTGACACAGCTCTCCGCAATCCTTGGGCTAGAGACGGTGCCGACGCGCATCGAATGCTTTGATAACTCGCACATTCAAGGACGCGACACCGTGTCCTCCATGGTCGTCTTCACGGACGGTCAGCCGGACAAGAGCGCGTACCGCCGGTTTCGCATTCGCGCGGAAGCGGGCGGCAACGACCTCATCGCCATGCGCGAGGCGCTGGAGCGCAGATTTAAAAAAGCAGAAGAGCAGGAAGCGGGATTTCTCCCCTTGCCTGATCTTTTAGTGATGGACGGCGGGCCCACACAGCTTCAGGTGGCGCTGGAGGTGTTGGAGTCCTTCTCGCTCGATTTTATCCCGACGGTGGGCCTCGCGGAGCTCAGCGAGACCATCTATATCCCCGGCGAGCCGATGCCTATTCAGCTGCCGCGCAACTCCGCACCACAGCATCTCATCGAGCGTCTGCGGGACGAGGCGCACCGCTTCGCGATCAGCTATCACCGCAACGTACACAACCGCAACGCGCTCTATTCGGTGCTAGACAGCATCCCGGGTGTGGGCGACAAGCGCAAGCGCGCGCTGTTTGACGCGTTTCTGACGATCGACGCCATCAAAGCAGCCGCACAAGAGGAGCTAAGCGCGGTGTCGCTCATCGACACGCGCACGGCGGAGGCGGTCTATCGATATTTTCACCCGGATGAAGCACCTACGGATTCAGAACAGCCTACCAACACAGAAGCATAACAAAAGCGCCCATTATTGGGCGCTTTTGCTTTGTGCGCTTCACGTATTTGGTGTAGTGTTTTTATGAGTTCAATCAACCCTCGACGATCTTACCAACGACAGGCAAACCTACAAGGTTTTTCACGCCGTGGGGAGAAACGTTCTTGATGATGTCGGTGAGGTCATTCCCGGCGGTATAGCCGTTGTGATCGCCGTTTTTCCACTTGGCAACGTTGGACACATCATAGATGATGCCATCCACCGCGACATAGGCGGGGTTACCGTTTTTACCGTCGAACTGCTTGAGTTCGTCAAGCGTGAGCTCCAGCATGTCGTCCGCCGCCGCGTCTGTTGTTGCAGAATCGGTTGCCGTGGCGTCACTGCTCGCGCTCGCTGCGGCGCTGTCGGTGACCGTTGCCGTTGCCGTCGCTGCCGCTTCATTCGCGGCACCGCTTGCACAGCCCACCGCAAAGAGAGCAAGCGCCATCACACTAATAAAAATGGTTGTGATTCGTTTCATATCGTAAAGTTTCCTTTCACTGTTCCGGTAATCTCAAAGTTACTCTATTCTTCACTTGGTACCAGTCGGTATTTGCCACTGGTTAAATTCTTCTAACTACACCTTAACAGAAAATCCGATTGCATGCAATCGGATTTTCTCTGTTTCTGCGTGACTTCATCACGCAAAGCGTTCGAAAGCTATTTCACCGTCATCCGTTCGGCAATCAGGCGTACGATCTCCTTGAGTCCCTCCGGTGCGGGGACAACATATGTGTGCCCGTCTGACTCCATCTTGAGGGATAGCGCCGTGTGCTTTTTCGTGATCGCAACACCGTCGACGCTGACCGACTGAATCTGCGTATAAAGGATGGAGAATGCTTCCCCCTGCTCATTCGTCATTGGGTTGGGCAGCGAAACGCCGGAGACGCCCGCGTCGTCCAGCGAGACAAACACGTTGCCCAGTCGGCGACGGGTCATAAAAGCGCCAAGGCAACCATAGCCCAGGTAGAGCACGAGCGCAAGGCTTGCGATCACTACCAAGCCCGGAGATGCTGCATTCACCAGCGCGCCTTCCGTTCCGTTTGCACGAACCACATTGACGATGTTGATTCCGATGATGATCAGGATGACGATCACATTGCTTCCCAGCGTGAGATCCAGTAGACTCGTCGCCTGACGATCCACTTTTGCGGTCAGCTTCTGCATTGCGCAGTACCTCGTTTCGTTCTCATTATATATTATACAAACTGATGCAAACGGAGGGCGGGTATTCCCCGCCCTCCGCAAGAAAGAACTGCTTACTCTTCCTCTTCTTCTTCCTTCTTCGCCGACTCGATGATCTTCTTGGCGATGTTGGCGGGCACGTCCTCATAGCGGACAAACTCGCTTGTGAAGGAGCCGCGGGACTGCGTCATGCTGCGCAGATCCGTCGCGTACTTGAACATTTCGGAGAGCGGCGCTTCCGCGACGACGACGGTGCCGCCGTCAGAGGGGTTCATGCCAAGCATGCGTCCACGGCGGGACGAGAGGTCTCCGCTGATCGCGCCGACGTAATCGCTCGGCACGAGGATTTCGTAGCGGTAGATTGGCTCGATAAGCGTCGGGTTCGCTTTGATGCACGCAGCCTTATAGGCAAGACGGGCAGCGGACTTGAACGCGACTTCTTTGGAATCGACGGGGTGATATTTTCCGTCGTAGAGCGTGGCCTTGATGCCGACCATCGGATAGCCAGCAAGCACGCCGCGCACGAGCGCTTCCTTGAGGCCTTTTTCCACCGCAGGGATGAATTCGCGCGGCACTACGCCGCCGACAATTGCGTTGACAAACTCGTAATCGACGCCTTCCGACGCCGGCTCAAAGCGCATCTGAACGACGCCGTACTGGCCGCTGCCGCCGGACTGCTTCTTGTGTTTGCCTTCGGCCTCTGCCATGTTGCGAATGGTTTCACGATACGGAATGCGCGGATCGGAGAGATGCGCTTCCACGTTGTTTTTATTCTTGAGCTTCGCGCAGACGACTTCGATATGCATTTCGCCAAGACCCAGAATCAGCACGTCGCCGGTTTCCGCGTTCTTCTCAATCTGGATGGTCGGGTCCTCTTCCTTGATGCGGTTGAGGCCGGAGATGACCTTGTCGTCCTCGCCCTGCTTCTTAGCGGTCACCGCGAGAGAGATCGCAGGTTTCGGGAACTCGATGTCGTCGAACAGGATGACATCCGATGCGTCACAGATCGTATCACCCGTTGCGGTGTATTGAAGCTTCGGGATAACGCCAATGTCGCCCGCGTGCAGTTTTTCCATTGGGTAAGTCTTTTTGCCTTTCATCATGGCAGGGGCCGTGGGCTTCTCTGCCTTCTCTGCGTTGGCGTTGTAGAGCGCAACTCCGATATCCAGCGTGCCGCGGTATACCTTGACGATCGAATACTTACCAAACTGATCATACGTGGTCTTGACGACCTGAGAAGCGAACTTGCCTTCCTGTTTGACGACGACGTCCGCGCCCGTCTTCACGCTCTTCGCGTTCGGCGCTTTTGAAAGATCTGCCGCGGGCAGATAGTTTACAATCGTATCGAGCAGGGTCGCAACCCCGATGTTCTGCGCCGCGGAGACGCAGGTGACGGGTGTGACAACGCCGGTCTGCACGCCGACGGAAAGGCCCTTTAGCATCTCTTCGCGGCTGAGCTCGAACGTTTCGAGATATTTTTCCATGAGCTCTTCGTCCGCTTCGGCAGCGGCTTCGGTGAGCTTTTCGTAATAGGACTGCGCCTTGCTCTCCAGCGCGGCGGGGATTGCGATCTCTTTCTCGCCTTTGCCGTCAAAGAGCTTTCCGGTCATGTTGACGATGTCGACATAGCCCTTAAACGCGCCGCCTTCGATGATGGGCAGCTGAATGGGTACCACGCTGGGCCCGAATTTTGCGTTGATCTCGGTCATGACCTTCTCGAAGTTCGCGTTTTCGCGGTCGAGCTGGTTGATGACGATCATGCGCGCCTTGTGCGCTTTTTCGCACATGGACATGGCTTTCTCCGCGCCGACAACCGGACCGGAGACCGCGCTGATGACGATCAGCGCGCTGTCGGCCAGCACCATTGCCGCGGTGACTTCGCCGTAAAAATCGAAGAAGCCGGGCGCGTCGATGACGTTGATCTTCGTGTTCTTCCACTCCAGCGGAGCGAGGGCGACGTTGATGGAAATGCCGCGGGCGATCTCCTCAGGATCATAGTCGGTGGTCGTGGTGCCGTTTTCAACTTTGCCCAGGCGGTCAATCAGCCCGGCATTAAACAGCATAGCTTCACTCAGCGTGGTCTTACCCTCGCCGCCATGCCCGAAAACGCCAATATTACGAATGTCTTTCGCGGTGTATTCCTTCATTTCGGTTCCCCCTGTATGTGATTTGAACGCGTAGGACGCGTATTAAAGAATCCGTCTTGTACGGATACAGTTCCGATGATCAGAAAATACAGAATTGTGATGCGCTTGTAAAATGTCGCGCACGTATTATTTTATCAGCTTCAAAACGCCTTGTAAACCACGAATTTGGGAGGCTTCCCCGCCCAAGTCGCGCCGAAAATCAGACGTTCCAGCTGGCGAGATACGCTTCTTGTTCGCCCGTGAGTGTGTCGATGGCAACGCCAAGCGCGGTGAGCTTGCGCATGGCAACCTCGCGGTCGATCTCCTGCGGGACGGCGTAGAGCTTTGGCTCAAGCTGGCATCTGTGATCTGCCACATAGCGCGCGCAGAGCGCCTGAATGCCGAAACTCATGTCCATGATCTCCGCCGGATGCCCGTCGCCCGCGGCGAGGTTCACGAGGCGTCCTTCGCCGATGACGTTGAGCCAGCGTCCGTTTGCCAGCTCGAAGCCGACGATGTTCTTGCGCATCTCTTTTTTATCGATGGCGATCTCGGCAAGGCGGTGCACGTTGACCTCTACGTCAAAATGTCCTGCATTGGTGAGGATCGCGCCGTCTTTCATCACAAGGAATTCCGCCTCGTCGATAACCTTGATGTCGCCCGTGACGGTGACAAACACGTCGCCAAGCTTCGCCGCCTCGATCATCGGCATCACGGCAAAGCCGTCCATAACGGCCTCAATCGCCTTGATGGGGTCGACTTCGGTGACGATGACGGCGGCGCCGAGGCCTTTTGCGCGCATGGCAACACCCTTGCCGCACCAGCCGTAGCCCGCGACGACGACGGTTTTGCCCGCGATCACGAGGTTTGTCGTGTGGTCGATGCTGTCAAATACGCTTTGCCCCGTGCCATAGCGGTTGTCAAAAAGGTGCTTGCAGTCCGCGTTATTGACCGCGAACATCGGGAATCTCAGTTCCTTGGATTTATCCATCGCAACCAGGCGCACGATGCCCGTCGTTGTCTCTTCGCATCCGCCGAGAATCTTCCCGATCAGTTGCGGAAATTTCGTGTGGATCGCATGCACGAGGTCTCCGCCGTCGTCGATGATGATGTCAGGTTCGGCCATGAGCACGCTTTCGATGCATTCATTGTATTCTTCCTTGGTGCATCCGTGCAGCGCAAAAACATTGATTCCGCCTGCGGCAAGGGCTGCAACCACGTCGTCCTGCGTGGAGAGCGGGTTGCTTCCGGTAACATACATCTCGGCTCCGCCTGCGGCTAGCACGCGGCAAAGATAGGCGGTTTTCGCTTCCAGATGAATCGAAAGCGCAACTTTTAGCCCGGCAAATGGCATATCCTGCTCAAAGGACACGCGAATGCCGTTGAGAATCGGCATGTTGCGGCGAACCCATTCAATCTTCTGTTCGCCCTCCGGCGCTAGGGAAATATCGCGAATGCGGTACATGATTGTTCTCCTTTGGTTGGTGAGGTGTTTCTTATTCAATCAGCGGTTTGCTGTTTTGGGAATCTTTGCCTGCTGCGAAAATACTGCGATTGCCGCCTGCATCTGCGTGTCCTGCGCGGGGTCGAGCATGTCGATCGACACGTCCTTGAGGTCCTCCGGCAGGTCGATTACGATATCCGGCGTGATGCCGACACCCTGAATGCAAACGCCGCTGGGCGTATAATACGCGTCCGTCGTCATCTTCGCCCAGCCGTTGTCGCCGCCGAGGTGAAAGTAGCTCTGCACGATGCCCTTGCCGAATGTCTGCGTGCCCACGACGGTCGCCAGGCCATAATCCTTGAGCGCGCCCGTAAGCAGTTCGCTCGCGGAGGCAGAGTTGCCGTTGACCAGCACCACAAGGCGCAGGGCGATTTTCGTGCCGCCTTCGGATTTGTAGATGTCTTCTCCGCCGCTTTTGGAGCGGATGCTCGCGATGATTTCGCCTTTGGGAATCATCGTATAGGCGACGTTGAGCACCTCGGTCAGTCCGCCACCGGGATTGTCCCTCAGATCGATAATCAGGTTTTCAGCACCCTGCTCTTCCAGGGCAGTGATGGTGTTTTGAAAGTCCGTCGCCACGCTTCCGTTGAACTCTGAGATGCGCAGATAGCCGATTGTTTCAGTGAGCATGGAAGACGTCACGCGGATGATATGAATCTCCTTGCGCAGCACACTAACCGTGGTCTCCACGCCGTCGCGCAGATAGGTGATCTCGTCGGGAACCGTTTCGTCGTTGGAGAAATAGGTGATCACTTCATCGAGGCTTTTGCCTGCGGTCGCTTTTCTGTTGACGATGGTGATGATGTCGCCCTTGCGGATGCCGGCCAACTCGGCTGGCGCGCCGGTGTAGACGCTGATGACCATGGTTCCGATATCGTCCGGCGCTTGTATGCTGATGCCGATGCCAACATAATCCCCCGCGTTATTGGAGAGCAGGTTTTGATACTCCTCCTCCGTGAAATACTGTGCATAGGGATCGTCGAGCTTGGTGATCATACCGCGCATCGCTGCGTCGAGCAGCTTGTCTTTGTCGAGTTCCTTGTCCTCATAGAAATAATATTGGGACTCGATGGTATCGGCAAGCTCCTGCACGGCAGAGATATCCAGCGTGTCCGTTTCCCCGCGCTGCCCAGTGGTAAATACCATAGCGAGCGCGAGAACCAGCACGATCGAAAAGCATGCGATGATGGTTATGGTTGTGAGGTCGGGGCGTTTTGCGTTCGTAAAAAATCGCTTCTTTCTATTTCGTCGCGAATCGCTGATTCAGCAGATCCGCTTGTTTGTGTATTGGTTTATTTTGTTTCGAGGATTGGCTTTAGCACGCGCTTTGGCATATCCGCCAGCGCGCAGACGTCGTGATGCCGCGCAGGCTTGCCCAGCAGCTCCGTCATGCCCTTTGGAATCGGTGCGCCCGTGAGCGCGTTGAGGCGGTCTGCGTTGGCAAAGTCGTCCTCACCCGCGGGTTCAAACGCGCCGAGCACATCACTTGCAAACTTATACGGGTTTGCGGTCGAGAGCAGGACGGTCTTCGTCGTGTCCCCCGTCTTTTTAACGTACCGCTCGTAGACACACTGTGCAACCGCCGTGTGCGGGTCCATGAGATATCCGCTCTCGTCAAAGATGCGCTTGATGGTCTCGAGCGTGTCCTCTTCCGTACACCAACCTGCGGAGAACGTCCTCTTCAGCTCGTCCAGCGCATGCTGCGGAAGGGCGTACATACCCTTTTCCTTAAGGTTGCCCATCCATTCGCGCACCAGCGCGTCGTCCCGATCTGCCAGGTCAAAGAGCAGGCGCTCGAGATTGGAAGAGATCAAAATATCGATCGAACAGCTCATGCTCTGGTAAAACGGGCGATTGTCGTCATAGACGCCGCTCTCGAAGAAGTCTGTGAGTACATTGTTGCGGTTGGAAGCGCAGATGAGCTTGTTGACCGGAAGCCCCATCCTGCGCGCATATTCTCCTGCGAGAATGTCGCCGAAGTTGCCCGTCGGCACGCAGAAGTTGACCTTCTCGCCCGGCTGAATTTCGCCGGTTGCGGCGAGTGTTTCGTAGCTCGTGAAATAATACACGATCTGCGGCAATAATCTCCCGAAGTTAATCGAGTTTGCGCTGGAGAGGCGATAGCCCTCCTTGTCGAGCTGTTTTGCAATCTCAGCTGATGCAAAGATCTGCTTGACGCCCGTCTGCGCGTCGTCAAAGTTGCCGTGCACGGCGCAGACATCGACATTCGCGCCTTCCTGCGTGACCATCTGGAGCCGCTGCGCCTCACTCACCCCGCCAAAGGGATAGAACACGAGCACGCGCGTGCCCTCGACATCCCGAAATCCTTCCAGCGCGGCTTTGCCCGTGTCGCCGGAGGTGGCAACGAGAATGTAGACCTGCTTGGTCTCGCCCGTCTGACGCAGAGAGGAGCGCATCAGGTGCGGCAGCATTTGCAGCGCAACATCTTTAAACGCCATGGTCGGCCCGTGCCAGAGTTCCAGCACGTGCTCGCGGTTGTTGAGCTTCACGAGCGGCGTTACATCCGCGTGGTCAAAGCTCTTATAGGCCGCGGCAATCATCTGCTCCAGCTCGCCGGAGTCCGTCTCTGGTAGATACGCCTGCATGAGGCGGTGCGCGGTTGCCAAATAGCCGCCGCGCACGCCGTTGTTCCATTCAATTGTGGGATACGATTCTGGTACATACAGTCCGCCGGAGGGGCTGATACCGCGCACAATCGCTTCCGCAGCGGATGCGGGATCGCCGCCTCGCGTGCTCAGGTAACGCATAGGTGTTTCGAGTTCCTTTTCTACTGAAATAACTTGTCAAAATATATGTGAATTGCAGCTGAATCGTCGCCGCTGCCCCAAAGGCCGCGTGCAAGAAACGGTTCTGTACCGTTTCGTTTGAACGGTTTCGTTGGTTTAGAGTAAATACTCCTTCATATACGCGGGGACGGTTTCTTTGCTGCCGGTTATGCTCATGATTACGCTGAGGCTGTTCTTCTCGGAATACTTCTTCAGATCGTCGAAGAGTCCTTCCAGATTGTCGAGTTCGTGGCCGATGATGCTGAGTAGACCATCGATATAAATGGTCTCTAAATCAAAATCACTCGCCGCAAGACCGCAAAGGAATCCGTAAAGCATTTTCGGGGTTGTAATGCCATATTCCGTTGCGTTGATGAAGCGAGCTTTTCTGGAGAGGTCGTAGATATAACTTGCGTCGTCGTCAATGAAGATCGTGTTGCCTTTTGCCGTCAGGACAGACTTGTTTGCCATTTCGAGAATCTGCTTTGTCTTTCCTGTGCCCTTTTCGCCGAAGATGACTCCAATCAAAGCCGTGGCCCTCCTTGTGCTTTTTTTCATTATAAGCCCATCGCGGTTGCATACGCAAGCGATTCAATCAAGTTTCACGCATGCTATGTAAAGAGACACGAACAATCCAATCTTTCGCCACAAACCAAATAAAAAAGCACCCGCGTTTGAGAAGCACGGGCGCATATGAAGTATGCTTTTGTTATTGGTTTTAAATAGTTTTTTAGCTAAGTCGCTGAAAAGATTTAAAACACGCTTCGGACGATCTCGTCCACCAGCCTGGTGAATTTTTCGGAAGCCTCCGCCGCCGTCTCCTGCACCTCTTCGTGGCTCAGCGGTTGGTCGAGCATGCCCGCCGCCAAATTGGTGATCAGCGAAATACCGACGGTTTGGATGCCGCAGTGCGCGGCTGCAATCGCCTCCGGAACGGTGGACATGCCGACCGCAGAAGCGCCGACAATGCGCGAAAACACGATCTCCGCCGGGGACTCAAACGTCGGCCCGGAGAACATCATATACACGCCCTCCTGCAGCTTTACCCCCGCCGTCTTTGCCGCCGTACGAACCGCAGCGCGCAGGTCGCGGTCATACACATTGGTCTGATCCGGAAAGCGCGGGCCGAACTCTTCATCGTTTGGCCCGATCAGCGGATGCGAGCCGGAGAAGTTGATGTGATCGGAGATGAGCATCAGGTCGCCGGACGCAAACTCCACGTTCACACCGCCCGCCGCGTTGGTCAGCAGCAGCTTCTCCACGCCGAGGCGCTTCATCACGCGAATCGGCAGCGCAATCTGAGATTGCGGATAGCCTTCATAATAATGAAACCTGCCCTGCATGCAGATGACGGTTTTACCGAAGAGTTCACCGATGACGAACCTGCCCTTGTGTCCCTCTACGCGGGACTGCGGGAAGCCCGGCAGATCGCCATAGTCCACAAAGCGTTTGTGTTCGATCTTCTCTGCGTATCCGCCGAGACCGGAGCCGAGAATCAAGCCGATCTTACAGTCTTTTCCGCAAAGCGGAGAGAGGATTTCTACCGCGCGTTCCACTACTTCATTCATGCATTATGCCTCGTAAATTTCGCCGAGGAATGACGTGCCGACGTTCCACGCTTCACCCGTAAGATAGTCCAGCACCGTAGCTCCGATGTCGGCAAACGTCTTGCGCGTGCCGAGATTGACGTTCTGCTTCACGTGCTTGCCCGCAACAACGAGCGGGATGTATTCGCGCGAATGATCGGTGCTATCCGTGGTGGGATCGCACCCGTGATCCGCCGTGATCATCAGGATATCGTCGTCCTTCATGGCGTCCATAATGCGCGGGAGCGCGGCGTCAAAATATTCGAGCGCTGCGGCATAGCCCTCCACATCGTTGCGGTGGCCAAAGAGCATGTCAAAATCGACCAAGTTGGTGAAAATGAAATCGCCTTTGCCCTCACTTAGGAAGCGCACGGTGGCGTCGATGCCCGAATGGTTGTTCTTGGTGTGGTCGACCGTGCTCACACCGCGGTGGCAGAAGATGTCTTCGATCTTGCCAACGCCGACCACGTCCAATCCGCGCTTGACGAGCGCGTCCAGCACGGTATCCGTAAACGGCTCAACCGCATAGTCCTTGCGATTTTCGGTGCGCTTGTATGCGCCGGAGGTTCCCTCAAACGGGCGCGCAATCACGCGGCCGACGAGGAAATTGTCGTCATTGAGCATCTCGCGTGCCACCTCGCAGATGTGATACTGTTCCGCAAGCGGGATCACGCCCTCGTGCGCGGCAATCTGAAACACGCTGTCAGCGGAGGTGTAAACGATGGGTTTGCCGGTCTTCACGTGTTCATCGCCAAGGCGGGAGATGATCTCCGTGCCGCTGGCAACCTCGTTGCCAATCGTGCCCCGGCCAATCTTTGCCTCAAACTCGCGCAAGAACGCCTCCGGAAATCCGTTGGGATAGGTCTTAAACGCCTGCTTGAGCGGCAAACCTGCCATCTCCCAGTGTCCGCAGGTGGTGTCCTTGGCTTTGGTCAGCTCGGCAAGTTTGCCATATGCACCCTTCGGGGTTACGTTCAGCGTATCCAGCCTACTGTTTTCAATCGCGGCAAGACCCAGCGCGGTCATGTTCGGCAGATCGAGCTTTCCGCGCACTTTGCGAATGTTCCCGAGTGTATGGGAACCAACGTCGCCAAACTCCGCTGCGTCCGGCTGTTCGCCGATACCGACACTGTCGAGCACGATGACGATCGCGCGCTTATGATTTTTTTTATTTGTTTCCATGCTGTTCACCTCAAAATTGTAAATAAGATCGGTTGGTTTGTATGCAGTTGATTGCATCCGATGCAATCATTTGATCTCAATCTTAGTTTAGTCTGATTTTGCCCCCGCGTCAATCAAACAGGGTAACTCGGTCACGCTCCCGCGTTGCGCAATCGTGAATCTTTTTTGGTACCTGCGCCAAAATAAAAAAACCGCGCGTGATGCGCGGAGAGATGGATTCGGTTGTTATCGCTTTAAATAGGTCAGCGCGCGCTGTGCCATCATGGCGACAAACTCCAGATTGCTGGGTTGCCCTTAAAATCCTGCATGGTATAGCCGAAATATTCGCGGATCGTGTCTGTGTTGCCGCGCGTCCACGCGATCTCGATTGCGTTTCGCACCGCGTGCTCCACCAGCGGCGGGCGGGTGTTGTAGATTTTCGCAACGGTGGGATAGATGTCGTTTGTGATGCTCAAATCCACGGGCGATTCGCTCATGGCATAGATGCGGATCGCATCCCGCAGATAATAATATCCCTTCAGGTGCGCAGGGACGCCGATGGCGCGGATGCCGACTGCAATCTGGCTTTCGAGAATGTCCATCACCTCGTCCGCCTTCTCGGTCTCGCGCTCATACACGCGCATAAACTCCAAGACGCGCAGCTGCACCAATTCATACTTCAGCGGCTTGGTGAAGCAATAGATCACGCGGTCTTTGATGATTTGCAGCAGTCGATCGTCCGCCAACGCGGTGGTGACAAACACGAGCGGTCGCCTGTCCTCGCTGAGCTTGCCGATAAAATCCAGCACGCAGATGCCGTCGAGATCGTGCAAAAACAGGTCGAGGATGAGTAGGTTGACATCGCGCGCGAAGATCGTGTCGATTGCATCCCGGCCGGTGAACACACTCGGAAGCAGGCGAATCTCTTCCAGATTCTGAAAGGTCGCCTCGATTCCCTTTGCGTCCGCAACATTGTTGCTTGCAATCAGCAGGTTTTTCTTCATTTGATCTCCCGCGGTATTTTCAATGTAGCACATGTGAAAGATGATTTTAATTGCGTCGCTTGCTATGAACTTCGTTCTACAAAATAAAACAATTTAAGCGGTGTTCGATGACAACTTCGACAAAAGATACCGTTTATCCGCTAAAATATGCGCTGCATTGTGGCTTCCGCGGCGTCGATGAGCTGCTGTGCGTGCTCCAGCGCGACAGCGTCCGCGCTGCCGCTGCCCATGATGCGGGCGATTTCCCGCGCGCGCTGCTGCTCTGTAAGCTTCACGGCGTTGGAGCGCGTGTGTTCCCCCGTCTCCTCTTTGTAGACGAGATATTGGTGGTTTGCATAGGCCGCAATCTGCGGCAGGTGCGTGATGCAGAGAACCTGATGATTTTTCGCAATCTGGCGCATCTTGACGGCGACGGCTGTGCCGATCTGCCCGCTGATACCGCTGTCGATCTCGTCAAACACCATCGTGGGGATTCCGTCGAGATCCGCCAGCACGCTCTTAAACGAGAGCATGATACGCGAAAGCTCGCCACCTGACGCCACTTTGCTCAGCGGCTTGACCGGCTCACCGCGGTTGGTGGAGAGTAAAAACTCCACGTCGTCCATTCCGTTCGCAGACGGTATTTCTCCGGAGAGCGTTTCAAACTTTGCCGAAAAAGCCGCGTGCGGCATGCCAAGATCGCTCAGCTCCGGCAGCAATCGTGCGCTCATGCGCTCCGCTGCCTGCTTGCGAAGATCTGACAGCTCCCCGCTGAGCGCGTCATACTCCTGCTTTGCTGCGGCATAATCTGCCGCAAGCTGCTCTCTGCGCTCCTCCGCGTTGTCGATGAGCTCCAGTTCTGCTGCGCTCTTGTCCCGATAGGTCAATATCTCTTCAATATTCTTGCCGTACTTGCGCTTGAGCGTCGAGATCAGCTCCAGCCGCGTCTCGATGTCGTCCAGCATGCCGGGTTCAAACGTAAAGTCGCTCTTATAGTCACGTAGCGTATAGCTCGCGTCCTCCAAATCATAATACAGCGCATGGAGCTTTTCGGAGAGCTGCTGATAGTCCGCGCTGAGCCGCGCGATGCCATCCAGCATATGGAGCGCTATGCTGAACGAAGCCAACGCGCCGCCGCTTTCCGCCTCGTCTCCGCTGAGTGCGGTATTTGCGCCCTCAAGACCTTCCATGACGGCCTGCGCGTTTTGCAATAGCAGACGTTGTTCCTCCAGCTGTTCCTCTTCGCCGACGGTGAGGTTTGCCGCGTCGATCTCCTTAATCTGATAGCTCAAGAGGTCAATTCTTCTGGTGCGCTCCTGCTCGTTATACTGCGCGGCAGAAAGCAGGCGCTTTGCTTCTATCGCTTTGTGATACGCCTCCGCCACACGTGTTTTTACATCCAGCGCGTCTTTTCCGGCAAAGCGGTCAAGAAGGCCGATGTGCTTTTTTTCGTCCAACAACGATTGATGTGCGTGCTGTCCGTGGATATCCACCAGCGCGTCGCCGATGAGCTTGAGCACACCAGCATTGATCAGCGTGCCGTTCGCGCGGCAAACGTTTTTCCCGCTGAGCGAAAACTCGCGGTAAAGCGTGAGCTCGTTTTCCTCGCTATCGATGCCCTGCTCGGCGAGCACCTCGAAGACAGGCTCGCCCGATTGCAAAGCAAACGTCGCCTCTACGCTCGCCTTCTCCTCGCCGGATTTGACGAGCTCGCGGCTGGCGCGTTCGCCCAAAACAAAATTGAGCGCTTCAATAATAATGGATTTTCCTGCGCCGGTTTCGCCCGTCAGCACGGAAAACCCATTGAAGAACTCAATCAATTGCTGATCGATCAATGCTATGTTGTGGATGGATACCTGTTTGAGCAAAGACGACGCCCTCCTGTTTTTTTGAGCATCTTCCGTTGTTTTCGTGTTCTTAACGCTATTTCGCGCTCAGCATGAGAGCCTGCCAGACGGAGGCCCATCAAATTGATGCAAAATCCGTTTTAAGAAGATTTTTTATTTCAGCATCTTCTGGAACTTTTTGATGATGTCTCCAACGCTCTTTGCGTCACGCACGGCGATAAAGATCGTGTTGTCGCCCGCAATAGAGCCGAGGATGTCCGGCCACTTGAGCGTGTCGACCGCTTCCGCCGCGGCATTTGCGCTGCCCGCGATGGTTTTGATGACGATCATGTTGCCCGCGCTGGTCACGGAAAGCACGCAGTTGCTGAACATGCGGATAAAGCGCTCCTGCAAATCTGCCTCGGCCTTTTCCACCGTCGCATAGCGATAGCGGCCCTCAGGCGTGAGCACCTTGATGAGGCGCAGTTCCTTGATGTCGCGCGAGACGGTCGCCTGCGTGACGGAAAAGCCATGGTCGCGCAGTTTTCCGGCGAGTTCTTCCTGCGTTTCGATGTTTTCCGAAGCGATGAGTTTGGAAATCATGTCATGCCGTTTTGCTTTCATGTTTCAATCCCCAATACATAAGTAATAATAAGTGCGGTGTGTGAGATGCGTTTGTGCCGAGTATGCTTCGGCGGGTTGGGATTTGTAGAGTTATTTGAATGCCGGAACGCTGCCCCGGCATAGAATCCGTTTGGGGTGTATCAGGTGAGCTTTTGACGGATGAGTTCGAACACGTTTTGTTCCTGAAAGCGGAGGAATCGAACGCGCTCGCCGGATCGTGTCACGCTGATGCGGTCGTCCGGGTTGACGCGGCTGAGTTTGATGCCGTCCCCCGCTACGAAGCCTTCGCCGTTGACGCGGAAGGTCCAGACAGCGTCCGGCGCACTCACGATGGGACGGATGTGCAGCGTATGCGAGCACACCGCGGTGACGATGATGCTATCGAGCGACTGCGTGACAACGGGGCCGCCCGCGGAAAGATTGTAAGCCGTGCTGCCCGTTGGGGTGCTGGCGATAATGCCGTCCGAAAACACGGAGCCCACCGGTTGCCCGTCAATAAACATATCGATGTGGATCGTGCCGGAGAACGATTGCTTTGCAATCAGGATGTCGTTCAGGCAGCTGGCAAAGGGTGCATCGTTGATGCGGCAGAGCAGCATCATCCGCTCCTCCACGCGATAGACCCCGCGCTGAATCTTATCAATTGCGCTGGAAAACTCGTTCATCGCGATTTCGCTCAAAAAACCGATGCGGCCTAGGTTGACGCCGAGCAGCGGAATGTTTTGATGCGCAGCCGCGGAGGCAAAGCGAAGCAGTGTCCCGTCCCCGCCGATGACCACAAGAAGCTGTGGCGCGGGCTGTTCACTGCGCAGCGATTCCACACTGTCCAGCGCAACTGCCTCTTCGCCAAGAGCCACTGCCTGCTCCATCAATCGGACACGAAATTCGGCGATGCCATCCTTTTCGAGATTCCCAGCAAAGCCGATCTTCATGGTTTTCGCTCCAAAAAAGATAATATGAGCATATTATACGGCCTCATTCATAAAAATACAAGAGAAAATGTGAATATGTATGCTTTATATACACGTGTTGTGTGCGTCCATGACAACCGAAACGGCTATGTTATGGTCGATTTCTGTTGCGTCGTGATCATTTTGTATGCATTTTTCGAGGAGTACGAGAAATTCGATGTTCCCTTTCGGTCCGCGAATGGGTGAATATGACAGCCCTCTTACACAAAATCCGGCCGTCTGAGCCACGAGAAGCATGCGCTCAACCACCTCGATGTGCGTGTTGGCTTCCGAGACGACGCCGTGCTTTCCGACCTTGTTTTTGCCCGCTTCAAACTGCGGCTTGATGAGCGCCACCACATGCCCGCCGTCCGCGAGACAGGGGAACAACGGCGGCAGTATTTTATCGAGCGAAATAAACGAAACGTCGATGGACGCAAAGTCGAGCCCTTCTTCAAACCACGCGGTTTCCATGAACCTGGCGTTGGTGCGCTCCAAAACGGCGACACGCGCATCGCTTCTGAGTTTCCAGTCGAGCTGGCCATAGCCCACGTCGATGGCATAGACCTTTTTTGCTCCGTGCTGGAGCATACAGTCCGTAAAGCCGCCCGTGGAGGCGCCGATGTCAGCGCAGACTTTTCCCTCCAGCGTGATAGGAAACGTCTCCATCGCCTTTTGCAGCTTGTATCCGCCGCGGCTGACAAACGGACAGGTGTCCCCGCGCACGATGATCAGCGTTTCTTCCGTGACAAACTGCCCTGCCTTCTCCGCCTTGACCTCACCCAGATAGACCTGCCCTGCGAGCACGAGCGCATGCGCTTCCTCTCGGCTCTTGGCAAGCCCGCGTTCAAACAGCGCGACATCCAGGCGTGTCTTCATGCGTGCTCCTCCAGTAAATATTCTTCCAGCGCTTCTGCGGTCAATCCGCAGAATTGCCGCTGATGATTGACACACGCCTGCGAAACAGGATCGTTCGGCACGCACATGCGCACCACCGGAACCGGCGAGAGCGCTGCGCTCACACGAAGGCCGAGGCAGTCCACCCCTTCCTCCATGACCACGACCTGTTTTGCTGTGCGTTTGACGAGAGAAAGCATGTCTTCGTCCATCGGCTGAATCGTGCGCGCGTTGATCAACCCTGCGCCGAGCTTGCGGCACACGGGAATTGCGACGGCGAGCATCGAACCCGTTGCGATGACGGTCTTTTTCGCGACAGGTTGCAAGATCTCCCAGACGCCCTTTTCCACCGGTTGTGCGGAAACTGCCTGCATAAGGCTGCCGCGCGGATAGCGCACCGCCGCCGGTTCCCCGCGCAAAATCGCGAGCTCGAGCATGTGCACAAGCTCCTGCTGCGTGGCGGGCGAATAGATGGCCATATTTGGCATGGTCGAAAGAAACGCCATATCATAGACGCCCTGGTGCGTCTCCCCGTCGTCCCCGACAAGGCCCGCGCGGTCGACCGCCAGCACGACGGGCAGTTTTTGCAGGCAGATGTCGTGCAAAATCTGATCATAGCCGCGCTGTAAAAACGTAGAATAGATCGCGACAACGGGCTTGAGCCCACCCGCCGCCATACCCGCCGCCATAGTCAGCGCGTGCTCTTCCGCGATGCCGACATCAAAGAAGCGGCCTGAGAATCGTCCCGCAAACTCCGTCAGCCCGGTGCCGATCGGCATTGCGGCGGAGATGGCCACGATCATCGGGTCTTTTTGCGCCAGCGCGATCATCGCGTCGCCAAAGACGCTGGAGTTGCTCTTTTTCAGCGCGGCTTCGATGTCTCCCGTATCGATGGAAAACGGCGCAACGCCGTGAAATTTCTCCGGGTTGCGCTCGGAAAACGCATATCCCTTGCCCTTTTGCGTTACGCAGTGCACGATGACCGGCACATGCAGATCCTTTGCCCTGCGAAACATCCGCGTGAGTTCGCCGATGTCGTGCCCGTCGATGGGTCCAAGATAGAGGAACCCCATGTCCTCAAACAAACGCTTGGGCATCAGAAAACTCTTGATGCGGTTTTTGAAATTCTCCATGTGGCGCGAAAGCCAGCGGCCAAGCAGCCCTGTATCGAGCGCGCGCACAATCTTGCGCTTCAGGCGCACATACCATTCACTTGAGCGCATATTCACAAGCATGCGGTGCAGCGCGCCGACGTTGGGTGAAATCGACATCTCGTTGTCGTTGAGAATCACGATCAGCGGCACATCCGCCTGTCCCGCGTCGTTGAGCCCTTCAAACGCCATTCCGCCCGTGAGCGCGCCGTCGCCGACCAGCGCGATGGCAATGCCGTCCTCGCCGCGGAGCTTCTTTGCGCGCGCCATGCCGAGCGCGGCGGAGATCGACGTTGACGCATGACCGGTGTTGAAGTGGTCGTGCTCGCTCTCCTCCCGCTTGGGAAAGCCGGACAAACCATCTTCCTGCCGCAGAGTGCAAAACGCTTCCCTGCGTCCGGTGATGATCTTGTGCGCATAGGCCTGATGACCCACGTCGAAAATCATTCGGTCAATGGGGCTGTTAAACGCGCGGTGCATGGCGATTGTCACCTCGACAACGCCAAGGCTGGAGGCAAGATGCCCGCCGCAGCGCGAGATGTTTTCAATCATATACTGGCGCATCTGCGCCGCGAGCGCGGGCAGTTCGCTGTCGTTTAGTTTTTTAAAGTCCTCAATTGAGTTGACTTTATCGAGTATCGGGTAACGATCCATCGTTGTTTTTTTCTTTCTTCCAGTGTTATTCTAACTACACTTTTTACGACTTGCGGGTCAAAGTATAGCTGATGAGTTCCGTGAAAAATGCTGCGTCTCCGCCTGTTTCGAGCACGGCTTCCCTCGCTTCGCGGGCATAAGTCTTTGCGTATTCCTTCGCCTGCTCCAGGCCGTAGACGGTGGCAAACGTGGTCTTGCCGTCCTCGGCATCCTTGCCGACAGACTTACCGAGCACGCTGGCCTCTCCCTCACAGTCGAGAATGTCGTCCGTGATTTGAAACAGCATGCCATAGGCGTTGGCAAAGCGAAGTAGCGCTTCCCGCTGCTCCTTGCTCGCGCACGCGCAGGCCGCGCCCGCGGTGACCGCCGCGCGAAACAGCGCGCCCGTCTTATAATCCTGCAGCTGACGCAGCAGTGATTCGTCTCCGCCGCTGTTGACGTCCAGGCTTTGTCCCATGACCATCTCAAAGGATCCCTTGGAGATTGCCTCCATCGCATCCGGATGCGGGCAGAGCGAGAGCGCATAGAACGCCAGAGAGAGTAGACCGTCTCCCGCGAGAATCGCGTTTGCTTCGCCGAATGCTTTATGGTTGCTGGGCTTACCGCGGCGCATGTCGTCGTTGTCCATCGCGGGCAAATCGTCGTGAATCAGCGAATAGGTGTGGATCATCTCCAGCGCGCAGGCGGCAAGCAGCGCGTCTTCGGGTTTGCCGCCGCAGAGTTCACAGGCAGCCATACAAAGCGCCGGACGGATGCGTTTGCCGCCGGAAAACACGCTGTAAGCCATGCTCTCGAGCAAGATCGGCGCGCGTTCGCCCTCGCTGAGCAGCTCGCCGAGCTTTTGCTCCGTGAGTTCAGAATATTGCGTCAGGCGTTCACTCAGCATCTGTTTTCGCCTCCGCCGCGTCGCCAAGCCGCGTGATGGTCGCCTCATATGCATCCAGCTGCCGTTCGCAAGTTTTTACGAGCGTCATGCCCTCTTCATAGAGGCGGATCATCTCGTCGAGCGAGCCTTCCGCGCCTTCGAGTTTGCCCACGATATCCGAAAGCTTCTGCATGGCCTCTTCAAACCGTACCGATTGCTCCATCTCTGTTCTCCTCCTGTGGTCAGTCGCCTTGCGTCTTTGTGATTGTTTCAACTCGTGCGCCGGCAGTGCCGTCGTGCATGCGGATGTTGACCGCATCTCCCGCGTTCATCGCGGAAACCCCGCCGAGTGTGCGTCCGCTTGGGTCGGTCAGGATCGCATAGCCGCGCTCCAGCACGGCGGATGGATCGAGCGCGGTGAGCTGCGCGCGCATGCGGGAAAGTTCCGACCGCGCGCGGACAATCTGCTCCCGCGTGCTGCGAAACGCGCGTTCGCGAAGTGTATCGAGCGACTGCCGCTCACTCATCAATCTGTTTTCCAACAGACGAAACGCCTTTGCTGTGGCAAAGAGCCTGACGGTTGCGCGCATGCGCTCCAGTCTTGCGGTGAGCGCGCGGCGCAGGCGCTCGCTTTGCAGATGCACCGCCTCGTAGCAGGCGTCCATCTCCGGCACAGCCAATTCCGCCGCTGCGGAAGGCGTAGGCGCGCGCAGATCCGCCACAAAATCCGCAATGGTGAAGTCCGTTTCGTGTCCCACCGCGCTGATGACGGGAATCTCGCTGTTGAAGATTGCCTCCGCGACAACGGGCTCGTTGAACGCCCAGAGGTCTTCCATGCTGCCGCCGCCGCGACCGACGATGAGCACATCCGCCGCGCTTTTTTTGTTCATCTCGCGGATGGCTTTGGCGATCTCCTCCGCCGCACTCGCGCCCTGCACGCGAACGTTGGATAGTACGATCGGCATCCGCGGAAAACGACGCTGGATGATGTTTAGGATATCCTGCACGGCGGCGCCTGTCCCGCTGGTCACCACGCCGACACGGCGCGGTAGAAACGGAATCGGGCGTTTGCGCGACTCGTCAAACCAGCCGCGCTCATCGAGCTCCTTTTTCAGCGCGAGAAAACGCAGATAAAGTTCGCCTTCCCCGCTCTTTTTGAGATAGTTGGCATAAAGCTGAAACGAGCCGTCCTTTTCATAGAGAGAGGCTCTGCCGTAGAGCAACACCTGCATGCCGTCCTGCGGCTGAAAGTTCAGGCGCATCGCCTGCTGGCGAAACATCACGCAGCGCACGAGCGCGTCCTCATCCTTGAGCGAAAAATACAGGTGCCCGGACGAGTGTCGCTTAAATCCGCTGATCTCGCCGCTGACCTTAAGGTCACAAAGGTTCGGGTCGTTTGCGAGCACGAGAGAGACGTATTCGTTGAGTTCGCTGACGCGAAATACAGGCGTCAATGCCTTCTCCATGCTGCTCACCTCCCGTTTTTTCTCGCGTTGCGTTGTCAGCGCGATTGCTTCTGATAGAAGTCACGCGCAAGCAGTGCGGTTCCGACGGCATTGTCCGAAGAAAGCCCGCTTTGCGCATAAAACAATTCTCGCTTTAACCGTTCTTGCAACAGTTCGCGTAGCAGCATGCTTCCCGATACCCCGCCGGAGAGCAGCGCCGTCTTGCAGCCGGTCTCGGCGAAGGCACCCGTCAACAGCTTTGCAAACGTGCGCGCCATGCAATCGTAGACCGCATAGGCGACGGCACTCGCTTCTGCCCCGCTTTCGATCAACCGCTGGCATTGCGATTCCTGACCGGAGAACGAACAGTTGAGCGCCTTGACGCTCGCGGGCAGCTTGATTGAGCGATCCTCGGCGGTTCTTGCGAGCGCTTCGAGTGCAACTCCGCTCGGAAACGGCATCCCCAGACGCACGCCGACGCGATCCACAAATTGTCCCGCGTGCAGGTCTTCGCAGCCGCCGATGCGCGAGATGTCACCAGGCAGGTCGTTCTCATGCTGCACCAGCAGCAAGTCAGTCGTCCCGCCGGAGAGGTGCATCGCGAGAAACGGTGATTCGGTGAACCGCTCCTCCTGACCCAGCGTTGCTGCGCGGACATGCCCCGCCTGATGCGTGGTTTCGAAGAGAGGCACATTCAGCGAGGACGCGATGGAGACCGCGGCGAGCTTGCCCGCGAGAAACACGGGCATGTACGATTCCTCGGCTGCGGTTGGCTTGCTGCTGACGGCGACGGCTAAGATCAGTTTGGGATCGATTGCACCCAGCATCGTTTCGATCAGCTTTGGCAGATTACGCACATGCTGAAACACCGCGTCGCTCTGGCGCAGCCCCCGCTCGCCCAACGGCACAGAAAGCATCGTTCTCCGCTCGAAAACGATGCCTTCGGTTGAAACACAGGATACGGACGTCGTGTAATTGCTGGTATCGACGCCAAGAAACAGCCCGCTCACGGGGATTCCAGCTCCTTTGCGACGCTGCCGAGTATGCCGTTGACGAACGCATAAGAGCGCTCTCCGCCGTAGCGTTTGGCAAGCTCCACCGCCTCGTTGATGGCGGCGCCGGTCGGCACGTCTTCTTTTCGATAGAGCATTTCGTAGATCGCCACGCGCAGAATGCTCAAATCCACCCGCGCAATGCGATCGATCATCCAGTCCTTGGAATAGCGGCTGACGAATTCGTCAATCTCGGCTGTATGCGCGAGTACGCCTTCGAGCATCTGGCTGACGTAGAGAAGATCCTCCGCGTCCAGCGTGCCAAGCAACTCGGCTTTCTCGCAGACGTGTTCGGGGGTGTCCTCTCCGCCCAACAGATTGGAAAAGTGCATCATCATTGCGACTTCGCGCGCGGTGGTTCTGCTCATGCTTGATCGAATTCCAGTCTCATATAATTTTCAATGTTGCGTTTGATTTCTATAGGGTATTGGCTTTATTATTTCTTGCCAAACAGCTTGCTGAAAAACTCTTTGATTCCGTCCGGCCCGCTCTGGTCGAGCAGATAGCCGATGAGGAAGCACAGTGCGAGTATGACAAAGAGCAATATCGTGCGCCAGAACCCGATGGTGAAGAATAAAATCGACAGCACCAGACCGATGAGCACGAGAAGCACGGTAAACTTGTGTGTTTTCACAAACTCCAGAAACGCGTTCATTGCTCTTCCCTCACTCTGCGCGGGATACGGCAGTTGTCGTTGCGACAGGCGCCGCGCTCTCGACCAGCACGCCGATCTCGTTGACGTGGATGCCGGTGAGCGTCTCGATATTCTCTTTGAGCGACTTTTGCAATTCGCCGGAGAGCGTGACGACATCCGTATCCGGCAGCACGCACAGGCGAATGCCGATGGTGACGCCGGTCTCGGTGGATTGCAGCGTGGTGTGGACATCCTTAACCCGCGAAACCGCGCGGCAGTGCTTCTGCACCATGCTGTCGATGGCTTCGAGGGAAATGAATGTTCCGCCAAACTCGGTCTGCTTCATCAGCGCGGAGGCGGGGCGAACGTCGCCCTTTTTGCCTCTGCCCGCAAAGAGCAGCTTGATGCTGATCAGCAGGAGCACAAGTCCGCTGCCTGCGAGGATCAACGCATTCTCGCGGAACATATAGAACAGCGAGATAAAGTTTGTGGCCATGTCCTTTTGAATGATGTTCGCCGCGATGCCAAAGAGCACAAACGACACAAGAATCGCTGCGATGAGCAGAATTCCCAAGAGTAAACGGTCAAAAAACTTGAGTTTCATAATTTCGTCAAACCCCTCTTCGTTTGCCGCGTGTTCTTCTGCGGCGGCTGGATCAACCCTCAGGTGATGCGTCGTGCCCGGATGCACGCTCGGTAAAACGGGCGGAGGCTCATCCGCCCGTCAATGGCTGACTGGTTAAGGCTACCCTCACGAAAAATCTCTTATCGCAAAGATAGCTTACTTGCGAAATTTATTTCACGCGCGGCGGTTCAGGTTCGACGATCTCCGCCGTGACAGGCTGCGCTTCTTTTTCCTTCGGCTTTTCCTTGTGTTTTGTCAGACGTGTGTTGCCCTCGCCTGCCTCAAACACGACGCTCTGCACAAACACGTTGATTTCCACCACGCGAAGGCCGGTCATGTTCTCGATTGCACTCTTGACTGCCGCTTGGATTTTCTCGCAGACTTCTTTGATCTTGTATCCGTAACGGATGCTGACGGAAACGTCCACAGCGGCCTCTTCCTGGCCGACCTCGACTTTTACGCCCTTGGAGAAATTCTTTTTGCCGAGCATTTCGGTGATGCCCTCGACCATGCCTCCGGTGAGGGAGGAAACGCCGTCCACATCGGAAACCGCAAGGGATGCGATGGTTGCGACGACTTCGTCCGCAAATATGATGCGCCCGCCTTCAGTTTCCACCTTCGATGCCTCGGTTTTGGAAACTTCGGTGCTGGCCTTCTTTTCTTCAGACATAAGCACACCTCCATTCTTGATTACCAAAAATTATATCGCATGCAGGGGGTTCTGTAAATATGCAAAGCACCCGGCATGTTACCCGCGCGTGAACGCTTTGCGGCTAAGTGATGGCATTTGCGCTTGGTTGTGCCTTTTTAGGCAAAGCTGCGTGTCCTGACGCGAGGATCGCGCGCACAGTTGACACCGACGCGCTTTGCAAGTATACGCAGGAACGTGTATAAAAGCAACCATTTTTGCCCGTTTCACAAGAAATCGGATGAAATATCCTGCATTCTTTGCGTTTGCTTCGCTTGCGCCCGAAGTTTCGATTGTTCTAGAGTTGCGATAGTTTTAATGCTTTGATTATTCAAATGTTTTGATTGCTCTAATGCTATTATTGTTCTAATGTTTTGATTGTTCTAACGCTATTATTGTTCTATTGTATATTTGTATACAAACGCTTGTATTTTGAAATCAAAAACGATACACTGTCACTAGGAATTGAGAGCGACAATTCCGCTTTTCCCATCGTGATGCGCGCGCAGATTCCTGTGCCGCGAAAGAGAGAAACATGAACGGATTTTATGAGAATAAGGACTACGGCTCGCTTTCCGAAAAAGTGTACCGTTTTTTAAGGGACGGGATTGCCGAAGGCCGCTATCAAACGGGCGATTGCCTGATTGAGATGAAGATTGCAGAAGAACTCGGCGTGAGCCGCACCCCCGTGCGCGAGGCACTCAAGCAGCTGGAACTCGAAGACCTCGTCTCGTCGCATCCCAACCGCGGCGTCGTGGTCAAGAGCTTTACCATTGAGGACTTGCAGGACGTTTCGACCATCCGGCATCTGCTGGAGGGTCAAGCCGCCTATTGGGCGGCGCAGCGCGTCACCGACGAATTGCTCCGCGAGCTGCGCGAAGTGGTTGAGCTCATGGAGTTTTACACCACGAAGAACGACATTGTCCACCTTGTCACGCTGGACACGCGCTTTCACGAGCTGATCTATGAAGCCAGCGGTAGCCGGACGATCCGGCATATTTTAGCCTCGCTGCATCACAACATCCGCAAAGCGCGGCAAAGCTCTTTAACCCTGCCCGACCGCGCGCCGAATTCGCTCGCCGAACACATGAGCATCTTTCAGGCCATCGAGAACCGCGACGCGCAGGCCGCAAAAGAACATATGGAAGCCCACGTCGCCATCGCGGCGGGAAACCGGATGAGCGAATAGCCATCCCGGCTCCCGCTTTTTTCTTACGCACTGCACCCACAACAGACGGCGGGAGGAAACCACTATGCGCGTTTTTTGCACCAGTGAACGGCACGAAAACGGCGGCCCGGGCGAGTTCATTCTTTCTCGCGCGGAAGAAGCGTTGGATTCGCTTCTTGCAGACTATCGCGGGCGCGTGCAGGTGGTCTACCTCGACCCGCCCTTTGGCACGGGAGACATCTTCCACAGCAAGATCGGCAAGCTCACCTTGCCCACCTATACGGACGACATGGAGGAAACCGCCTATCTTGCGTGGATGCAGCTGATTCTCTCCGGTGTGCGGGAGCTGCTCACCCCCAGCGGATCGCTGTATCTGCACATCGACTATCGCATGAGCGCAAAGCTCAGGCTGATGCTCGACGAGCTCTTTGGCGCGCAGAACTTCATGAACGAAATCGCCTGGTGCTACAAATCCGGCGGCAGGGCGACGCGATACTACCCGCGCAAACACGACACGATACTCTTTTACCGCAAGAGCGCGAAGGTGTTTTTTGACATCAACGCCGTCGGCCACCCGCGCGGGCCGGAGAAGCGCAACCATATGAAGCGCTTTATCGATGAGGACGGGCGCATCTGCTTCACCATCCGCTCGGCGGGCAAGATCTATACCTATTTTGAAGATACCCCCGTCTACCCGAGCGACGTTTGGGACGACATCGAGCACCTGCAGCAAAAGGACAGCGAGCGCGTGGGTTACGCCACGCAAAAGCCGGAGGCGCTTCTCAGCCGCGTGATTCTCGCCTCGTCCCGACCCGGCGATTTGGTCTGCGACCTGTTCTCCGGCAGCGGGACGACGGCGGCCGCCGCAAGCAAACACAGCAGGCGTTTTCTCGCGCTTGATATCTCGCCGCTCGCGCTCTACACCCTTCGCGCGCGTCAACTCAAGTCCGCCAGTGCGCATTCCCTGCTCGAAGGCGAGAGCGAGCTCGTCCTGCGCTATCCCTTAGACGAAACGCCCGCGCATGTTTCGGCAAAGGTCGTTTTGCAGCGCGGTAAGCGGATGCTGTCTCTGGAAGACGCTGTATTTACCCCTGCCTACCCGATTGTCTACGCCGCGGCAGGCACAGCGCAGGAAGGGGTGTTCTCTCCTGTTTCGACAGACTGCCGGCCAAAGCTGCCGCTGATGCTGCCGATCGGCGCGATCAATCGCCCTGTCTTGCAGATTGTGGATGCGCTTGGACACATGGCATTTTTTGAAATCGAAGAGTAGGACAAAGGAGAACAATATGCGGGACTGGATCAGCGAGTATTGTCAGCAAAAGCAGGGCGTGACGCAGGAATATAAAGCCGCTTGGAACGCGACGGTGCACCTCATCGGCGGAAAGATATTCGTCATGCTCGGTGAATACAAGGACGGCAGACCGCTTTTGACGGTCAAGATGGAACCCGCGTTTTCCGAACTGCTCCGTGCGCAGTATCATGGCGACATCATCCCCGGGTACTATACAGATAAAAATCACTGGAGTTCGCTCTTTTTGGATAGCAGCGTGCCGGACGACACCGCCCGCGCCATGCTCGACAACGGCTATGAAACCACGATTGCAACACTAAGCAAGAAAGCGCAGGCGGAAATCCGCGCACTATAATCGCTTCAACTTCTATGCATCACGCCCGCAAGGGCGTTTTTTTGTTTCGTACAATATACGTTCAATTTCACGAATGCAGGCTTGCTTTTGATTTTCAACAGGATTTGATCAGCGTCAAATAAAATTGAATCGCGCTTCATCATAAGTTCACGTTTTAGGCGGGTCAGACGATGGAAATATTTGGTTCGATCGGGTATTATTTTAACGATGAATGAAATAAAGCAAGAAACTACGCCGCAAGGCGCAACGACAACAGATAACGGGAAAAACCCGAAGCGCAACAAGCGCCTACGCATCGTTAGCATGCTGTTCATGCTGGTGTTGATCGCGGTGACCCTGTTTGTGATCTTCCGCGATACGTCGCTTGGCGAAATGTGGTCTGCCGTGCAGACTTCTGATCCGCTCTGGCTTGCTGCGGCGCTTGGCGCATCACTGTTTGCCTCGCTGATGTTCGGTGTCGCGCTGCATCTGGCGCTGCGCGTGCTTTACGGAAAACCAATCTCGCTGATGCGCAACATCGGCTTTGGCTATATCGGGCAATACTACACCTCCGTTACCCCTGCGGGCGTAGCCGGGCAGCCGATGCAGCTCTACTACATGCTGGCCTATGGTGTGGACGTTTCCTACGCGTCGCTTTCGCTGCTTTTAGTCAACGCGGCGCATCAGCTCGTCGTGCTGCTGATCCCGACCGTGCTGTTTCCGTTTCGCGCGGCGCTGATCCTCGACAACCTCGGCGCGTTCCTGTGGCTGTTTATCTTAGGTTCGCTGATCAATATCGCACTGATCCTATTTTTGCTCTTTGCGATGTTTTCCAAGAGTTTCGCCGGACGGATCGTACACAAGGTGCTCACGCTTTTAACCAAGCTTCGCATCGTGAAGCATCCGGAGCGGATTGAGAACCGTGTTTCCAGACAGATTGCGCTGTATCAAAAGGGTGCGGAGGTATTCAAGGCGCATAAGTGGCTGTTGGTTGGTGAGTTGGTCTCCTATGTTCTGTTGCTTGGCGCTCAGTTTGTGATTCCCTATTTCATCTATCGCGCGTTCAACCTCACCGCCTTTGGCATGATCGATTTCATCGCGCTGCAATCGGTTTTGTATCTTGCGGTGTGCTTTCTGCCGATTCCCGGTTCGGCGGGCGCGAGCGAGACCGGTTTTGTCCGGCTCTTTCGGGTGCTGTTTCAAAGCGCGCTCATCGTCCCCGCGATGCTGCTCTCCCGCGTGGCAAGTTTCTACCTGATCCTGATCATCAGCGGGCTTGTTTCTCTGGCAATGCAGCTTGTGCTCTCCAGAAGGCAGCGTAAGCTCAGTTTAATATCAGAAGGCAACGACTAAACTGTCTTCATCAAACAAATCTGACTATCAAAAACCTCCTGCCGTGATGCGCGGCAGGAGGTTTCTTGATTCGTTCTTCTGTGTTTGAGTTTATACTCCCTGTGCAGGATATAAACTCAATCGTTTGCTTGCTCTATCTGCGGTTGCTTGTTTTTCTGCGTGAACAATGAAACGGCAACCAGCGAAAGGAAGCTCAGCGGAACGGAGATGATCGCAGGGTTATTGATCGGGACCGGCGCTTTGACATTGACCAGCTTGTAGACGTTGTCAAACGTCTCCTGTGAAAGCAGGATGAGGCAAAGCGATAGGACCAGACCGACGATGATGCCCGCAATGACGCCTTCTTTTGTAGTTTTCTTCCAGAAAAGAATCATGACGATCGCAGGTAGATTTGCCGAAGCTGCTATCGCAAACGCCCAACCAACGAGGAACGAGACATTCATCCCCTCAAACAAAAGCCCGAGCAGAATCGCAACAGCACCAATCGCAACCGCGGCGATCCGCGTGGCGCGAATCTTCGTTTTGTCGCTCATATGCCTGCCCGCGTAACGATCCATCAAATCGTGTGAAACCGCGCCGGACGCAGCGATGATCAATCCGCTGACCGTGCCGAGCACCGTCGCAAAGGCGAGCGCCGAAATGATGGCGAATATGAAGATGCCAAACGATTTCGCCAGCAGAGGTGCGGACATATTGTCATTTGTCAGGTCGATTACCCCGTTGACCATTGCGCCCAACCCCATATACAGCGTCAGCACATAGAACAAGCCAATAACGGCAATTGCGACAATCGTCGATTTTCGCGCTGATGCAGCGTTCGGCACGGTATAGTACCGAATCAGGATATGTGGCAGCGCCGCCGTGCCGAGGAACAGCGCAAGCATCAGCGAAACAAAGTCGAGCTGCTGCATCGTCGTTGCACCCTTGGATGCATCCACCTTGTATTTCAGGCCGGGACTGACAACTTCCCTGCCGGACGTCGAAACCTGGTGATAGATTGTCATCTTTCCGGTTTCATCCGAAACGACCGTCTTGGACCAGCGCAGAACCGTTCCGTTTTTGATGGTTTCAATAAACGAGAACGGATCCAGCGTTTTAGTCTTTTCAACCTTCACCCCGTCTTCGATGATCTCACTCATGTTTCCGACGGAGTAAAACGCATCTTCTTCCTTGGGCTGGCCGTTGTAGAGCGTTGTTCCGTCCTTCAAAACGGCGATAAACTGCGTCTCGGTGAGCTGCTTGGTTTTGTCATCGATCTTCCAAACGGATTCGACGCCGTCTTTGGCAAGCTTCACGAAATGCAGCCCTTTTCCATCTACGAAATCCTTAACGACTAAATAAGACGCGTCTTCGACTTTGACAGCGCCCTGCGTCGTATCGGTTGCTTTGAGCGTGATAAACTGATGGTATGGCTTTTCTCCGCCCTGATCCGGCGCCGTTGAGATGCCGCGCGACAGGACGAGAAACACGAGCACCAGCGAGAACACGATCAACATGGTGCCTTTTAAGAACTGTACATAAGTCGTAGACGTCATGCCAGCCAGTGTGACGATGACGATGACGATCACACCAACCATAACGACACCGACCCAATACGGCAGGCCGAGCAGCGGAGTGACGAGCGCGCCCGCACCGACCATCTGCGGGATCAGATAGAACATAGACACCAGCAGCGTGCTGATGGCAGCCCAGAGCTGAATGCCTTTCGATTGAAACTTATGATCGATCGCATCCGTGAACGTATATTTCCCCATTCGCTTCATGGGCTCTGCGATGACAAACAATGCGACAATCCATCCGGCCAGATAGCCGATTGAATAGAGAAAACCGTCATAACCGGACAATGCGATCATCCCGCAAATGCCTAAAAACGATGCGGCTGAAAGATAGTCGCCTGCAAATGCCATGCCGTTAACCGCCCAGTGAATCTGACCACCGGCAGCCATATAGCTGGACGCTGATTTTGATTTTTTTGAATAGTGGAACGAGATGCCGAGGACAGCAGCAACGATCATCGCGAAGATGACGATTGCCCAGGGCGACGCCTGATAATTCATGCTTGCGTACCGTCCTTTTCCTCGGTTTCTACTTCGTCCTGGTTTTCTTTGTTCATCACCGACTCGGCATGCGTGCTGATGTGGTTATAAGCAAAGGCAAGCAGCATCGCAAATAGAATCAACCCGAATCCGTAAATGATTGCAATATTGAGGCTGCCGATATCGATGCTCATAAACTTCGGGCTTGCGACGTTGATGAAGATGAATCCCACATACACAATTGCGTAGAGAATAAAGAACCACTTGCCAATGATGACCTTGATGGAAACGGCATTGTCTTTTTTCCACTCAGATGATGGACCATGCATAATAACCCCTCCTTAAGTTCAACATATGAAGCTGATTTGTTTATTATTTCATTCTGATTATCTTACATCTAGCTTTTCAACATGTCAAATAATTGTGTCGTTATATAGACATTAACTCAACTTTTGTATTTAACATCCAAAATATAAAACGGCCTTCCCGCAGGAAGACCGTCTATATGACCTGAGATTACCGTTTGCCGTTCTTTTTCGTCTGTCGCGCTTCCCCGCCTTCGCCAAGCGTTCCGGCAAACTGCTCCAGCAGCCGCTTCTGCTCGTCCGTCAGGTGCTTTGGCACCTCGACGGTTACGGTGACCAGCAGGTCGCCTTTTCCGCTGGAGTTGAGCCGCTGAATCCCCTGCTCACGCAGGCGATAGGTCGAGCCCGTCTGCGTTCCGGCGGGAATTTGATACTTCACGCTCTCTTTTAGTGTCGGCACCGTCAGACTTCCGCCGAGCGCCGCCATGGTATACGTGATCGGCATCTCCAGATACAGATCAAATCCCTTTCGGGTGAACTGCTTGTGTGAGCGCACACTGATGGTTACATACAGGTCTCCGTTGGGTCCGCCCTTGTGCCCTGCATTGCCCATGCCACGCAGGCAGAGGCTTTGGCCGTTGTCGATACCCGCGGGTATCTTGACCGACTTCTTGAGGTTTTTTCGCACACGTCCGGAGCCGCGGCAGTCCGCGCAGGGATCGGCGATCACCTTGCCGGTGCCTTTGCAGGCCGAGCAAGGGCGCGTGGACGTAAAGGAACCGAGGATCGTGCTCTGCTGTGTGCGCACCTGTCCCGTGCCGTGGCAGGTTTTACAGGTGACCGGTTCGGTGCCCGGCTTTGCGCCGGAGCCGTGGCAGGTTTCGCAGGTTTCCTCCCGCGGGATGGTGATCTCTTTCTCGACCCCAAACGCCGCTTCTTCAAACGTAATGGTCAGGTTATAGCGCAAATCATCGCCCGGAATCGGGCCGTTGCGGGTCTGCCCGCCGCCGAATCCACCGAATCCGCCGCCGAACATCTGTCCCAATATATCGCCAAAATCGCCAAATCCGCCGAATCCGCCGCCAGCGAACGGGTCCTGCCCGCCCATGCTGGGGTCGAATGCCGCGTGGCCGTATTGATCGTATTTTGCGCGCTTGTCCGCGTCGGAGAGAATCTCCGCCGCTTCGTTGAGCTCTTTGAACTGCGATTCCTTGGCTTTGTCGCCGGGATGCAGGTCGGGGTGGCACTCCTTCGCCTTTTTGCGGAACGCGCTTTTAATCTCGCTCTCCGTCGCGGTTTTACTCACACCCAATATTTCGTAATAATCGCGTTTATCTGCCAACGCCCGTCACCTCTCTGTCGGGAAGCGATTTACTTCATCGTGCTTCCCCGTTTCAACTCGATCAAACTATACAAATGATTCCGACAAGGAGGCGCAAGCCTTTGCTGCGCCTCCCTGATGCTATTTTTTTGATTGTTGTAGCGCCGTCAATTACTTGTTGTCGTCGACCACTTCGTAGTCCGCGTCTACCACATTGTCTTTGGCTTGCTCGGCACCTTCGCTGTAGCCGCCCTGCGCATTGGGGTCGCCCGCTCCGCCTGCCTGCTGCGCCTGCTCGTAGACCTTACCAAAGACGCTGTAGCTAATCTCGGTGAGGCTTTCCGTCGCGGTCTTGATCATCTCCACGTCGCCGCCTTCGATGGTCTTCTTGAGATCGGCAATCGATTTCTCGATCTGTTCCTTGCCGGAAGCGTCGATCTTGTCGCCCATATCTTTGAGGCTGCGCTCGGTGGTGTAGATCAGCTGGTCGGCGTGGTTCTTGGTTTCGACCTCGTCCTTGCGCTTCTTGTCCTCATCCGCAAATTTCTCGGAATCCGCGACCGCACGCTTGATCTCGTCCTCGTTGAGGTTACTCGATGCGGTGATGGTCACGTTCTGCTGGTTGCCCGTGCCGAGGTCTTTTGCGGTGACGTGCACGATGCCGTTTGCGTCGATGTCAAAGGAGACCTCGATCTGCGGCACGCCGCGCGGAGAGGGCGCAATGCCCGTGAGCTGGAAGCGGCCGAGGGTCTTGTTGCCCTGCACCATGCCGCGCTCGCCCTGGAGCACGTGTACTTCAACGCTGGTCTGTCCGTCCGCCGCGGTGGAGAAGATTTGGCTCTTCTTCGTGGGGATGGTCGTGTTGCGCTCGATGAGCTTGGTGAACACGCCGCCGACGGTCTCGATGCCCAAGGACAACGGGGTCACGTCCAGCAGCAGGATGTCCTTGACTTCGCCGCCGAGCACGCCGCCCTGAATGGAGGCACCGATGGCGACGCACTCGTCGGGGTTGATGCCTTTGAAGGGATCTTTGCCGGTGATCTTCTTGACCACATCCTGCACGAGCGGGATGCGGGAGGAACCGCCGACGAGGATGACTTTATCTACCTGCGATGCAGAGAGGCCGGAATCGGTGAGGCACTTCTGCATGAGCGTTCTGGTCTGCTCCACGAGGTCGTTGATCAGCTCGTTGAACTTCGCGCGGGTGATGGTGATGTCGAGGTGCTTTGGTCCCGACTTGTCCATCGTGATGAACGGCAGGTTGATCGTGGTCTGCGCGACGCCGCTCAGGTCGATTTTCGCTTTCTCAGCGGCTTCTTTCAGGCGCTGAAGCGCCATCTTATCCTGACGCAGGTCGATGCCGTTGCTTTTTTTGAAGTCGTCGGCAATGTAGTCCATGATCAGCTGGTCAAAGTCGTCGCCGCCGAGACGGTTGTTGCCCGCGGTTGCGAGAACCTGGAACACACCGTCGCCGATTTCGAGAATCGAAACGTCAAACGTACCGCCGCCAAGATCGTAAACCAGAATCTTCTGGTTGTTCTCTTTGTCCATGCCGTAGGCAAGCGCTGCCGCCGTCGGCTCGTTGATGATGCGCAGAACCTCAAGGCCGGCAATGCGGCCCGCGTCCTTGGTGGCCTGGCGCTGGCTGTCGGTGAAATACGCCGGAACGGTGATGACCGCCTGCGTGATGGTTTCGCCGAGGTACGCTTCCGCGTCGGTTTTGAGCTTTTGCAGGATCATCGCGGAGATTTCCTGCGGGGTGTAGTCTTTGCCCTCGATGTGCACCTTGCGGGAGGTGCCCATGTCGCGCTTGATCGACGCGATGGTACGATCCGGGTTCGTGATGGCCTGGCGCTTAGCGATGTTGCCGACCATGCGCTCGCCGTCTTTAAACGCAACCACGGAAGGCGTGGTGCGCATGCCTTCGGAATTGGGGATGACGACCGGTTCGCCGCCTTCAAGGAAAGCGACACAAGAGTTCGTCGTGCCGAGGTCGATGCCAATAATTTTGCCCATAAGTAGTATCCTCCAAGTATTCTATCAATATATATTTCAAATTTTAAATTGAAACTTAAAATTCCAATTTCGTGATCACTTGTTCCAATCCTGATTGAAACAAAAAATCTTTACTCTGCCACTTTTACCATGCAGTGGCGGATGATGCGCTCTCCCATACGATATCCCTTTTGGAATACCACGACGATTTCGCCGCTCTCTTTGCCGTCCACCTTTTCGCGCATGACAGCCTCGTGCTTGTTGGGGTCGAAGATGCAGTCGCTTTCGACCTCTTCTAAGCCCAGCTTCTTCAGCGAATCGAGCATCTGGCGCTGCACCATCGCGATTCCCTCGCGCAGGCTTGCATTTTCAGCGGGGATACTCTCCAGCGCGCGCTCAAGATTGTCCAGCGCGGGCAGAAGTTCCTTGACCGTGTCCCGCTTGCCCTCTTCGTAGCTGTCCATGCGGACGCTGGCGTTTCTGCGGCGGAAGTTATCAAAGTCCGCCTGAATGCGCTGCAGGAGGCCGACGGTTTCGTCCTTCTCCTTGGTGAGTGCCTCGATGTGCGCCTTTGCCGCGGCAAACTCTTCCGCTGTGAGGGTGTAGGTTTCCTGTTCGGCTGCGGTTTCTGCCACAACCGACGCTTCGGGGGACGGCGTCGTTTCTGCCGTGCGCGTCGATTCGTCGACGGTTTCGTGTTTGTCAGTCTTCTTGGTCAATGTTCCAGTCTCCTTGTCCGTTCTCGCCCTGCGCCTTTTGCAAAGCGTTTCTGATATCGATGCAATCTATTCGTCGTCCTGATCCGCGGTGAGCATCTCTGATAGGCTCATGCGCATAAATTCCAGAACGGAGATCACCTTGCCGTAATTCATTCGGGTTGGCCCAATGATGCCAAAGGAGCCAAGCGGCTCTTCCCCGATTTGGTAGGTCGCGGTGACGATGCTGCAATCCTTAAACATCTCGTCCTCGTTCTCGTTACCGATGGTGATCGAGAACTCCAGTTTGTTGGCGCGACGCAGCATCTCGTAGAGCATGCCCCTGCCCTCAACTGCGGCGAGGAACGACTTTGCCTTGTTCATGTCCGCATATTCGGGATAGTGCAGCATGTTGGTTGCGCCTGAAAGCTGCATGTTCGGCGACTCCGGCGCCATCTTTCGCTCGATGGCTTCCACCACGGAGCAGAGGAACGCGCGCCTCTCGAAGAGCTCGCCGCTCATCTCTTTGGCGATCTGTTCGCCGATGTGATCCATCCGGCAGTCGTAAAACCGCTCTGTCAAGAGTCGCGAGATGCGTTCGAGTTCGCCTGTGCGGATGTCCTCCGGTACGCGGATGATCGCGTCTCTGGCAAATCCCGTCGTGGTGACGATGACGACCAGCGCGCGACCTTCGCGCAGGGGAACCAGCTGAATGTGGCGAAGGCGGTTGGCCGAGAGCATCGGCGGCATCACCATCGCGGTATAGTTCGTCACCGCGGAGAGTGCCTGCGCCGTCTGCTTCATGACGGACTCGACCTCGTCGATCCTTGCGCTCAAGTGCGCGCGGATAAGCTTGACTTCGTCGTCCGTGAGAGCGGCGCGCTGCATCATCTGGTCGACATAGAGCCGATATGCCTTGTCCGAAGGGACGCGCCCAGCGGAGGTGTGCGGCTGCTCCAGATAACCCAGCTCTTCAAGATCTGCCATCTCGTTTCGGATGGTCGCGCTGGATAAATTAAACTCTTCGTGCTTGCTGATCGCGCGGGAGCCGACCGGAGACGCGGACATGATGTATTCGTCGATAATCGCCTTGAGGATGCCAAGTTTCCTTGCGTCCAGTTCCATATACCGCAGCCTCCTTTCGAAAAAAGTCCTGCTCGCGTAGCGCGGCAGTCTGTGTGTTTTTCGGCTATTGTGTTTGTTAGCACTCTATTTTGTCGAGTGCTAACCCATGAGAAAAATTTAGCACTTACGCGATTGGGTGTCAAGTAAGTGCTGTATCAAAAATGTGACATTCCAGTGAATTCACCCCCTGGGTGTGTTTAGAGCAAAAAAACGTGAATTAGTTTGGCTTATTTGGAAACATGGCGCGGCTGATCACGGCTACATGAAGAAGCCCAGTGCCTCGTTTTGTAAGTCCAATCCCTTGCGGTTAAGAGCGATAAATCCCTCTGTTTCGATGACCCAACCACGTAGACGCAGCAGCTCCATAGCAGCAGGATACGCCTGAGCAACATCCAGTCCGAAGCGGGATAAAAACGCCGCGCGATCCACCCCGCGCACAAGCCTGAGCCCCAGCATGACGCATTCGAACATCTCATCTCTGGGTGTCAGGCGAATCGTCTCCGCCAGCGGTCGCTTGTTGCGCGCGAGCAGGCGATAGTATTCCTCAATCGTATTGACGTTGGCAAAGCGCGTCCAGCGCTTTTGCCGCACCGCCGCGTGCGCCGCGATGCCAAAACCCAAGTACTCACCGTTGTTCCAGTAGTTCAGGTTGTGGCGGCATGCAAACCCATCCAACGCGAAGTTGCTGATCTCGTATCGATGATAGCCGCGCTGTTCCAGATAATCGATTCCCGCGTCCTGCATGTCCGCCACGAGGTCTTCATCCGGTCGCGCAACCGCTCCGCTCTCCACGCGGGAATAGAGCGGCGTGTGCTCCTCGAGAATCAGCGAATAGGCGGAGATGTGCTGCACGCCAAGATCACACACGGTCTTGAGCGAATCGAGATATTGCTCAACCGTCTGGTTCGGCAGCCCGTGCATGAGATCGACGTTGATGTTGGCAAACCCCGCTGCTCTCGCGTGTTTCAGCGTGTCGAGAAACTGATCAAACGAATGGATGCGCCCGATCGACTGTAGCAGCGCGTCATGCGTGCTCTGCAAGCCGATCGAGAGGCGGTTGATGCCCGCCGCGCGATACGCCGCGAGCTTCTCCGGCGTCGTTGTGCCGGGGTTGCACTCCATCGAGCATTCCGCGTCCGCGCGGATGTCAAAGTGCGATGTGAGTGCATTCATGATTCTCTGCATCTGACCGCCGGAGAGTAGAGATGGCGTGCCGCCGCCGAAAAACACGCTGTCAAACGCGGCGGGGTAATCCCCGCCGCGTGCAACAAGCTCCAGTTCTGTGAGCAATGCTTCTACATACGCCTCCGGTACGCTGCCTTCGGGGAAGCTCACGAAGTCGCAATAGGCGCATTTTCTCACGCAGAACGGAATATGCAGATAGATGCCCGCCATCGTTAGTTGATGCGGAGCACGCTCATGAAAGCGTCGCTCGGCAAGGACACGTTGCCAACCTGGCGCATGCGCTTCTTGCCTTCCTTCTGTTTCTCCAGCAGCTTCTTTTTGCGCGTGATGTCGCCGCCGTAGCACTTTGCAAGCACGTCCTTGCGCACGGCGCGGACGGTTTCGCGCGCGATGATCTTTCCGCCGATGGCAGCCTGAATCGGAATCTCAAACTGCTGACGCGGGATGACTTCGCAGAGCTTCTCTGCCACCGCGCGGCCTTTAGCATAGGCGCGGTCTCGGTGCACGATGGTGCTCAGCGCGTCACATATGTCTCCGTTGAGCAGGAAATCCACCTTGACCAGATCGCTCTTCTCATAGCCCTTGAGCTCATAGTCAAACGACGCATATCCCCTGCTGCGGCTTTTGAGCTGATCAAAAAAGTCATAGATGATCTCATTGAGCGGCATTGTATAGTGCAGACGCACGCGGGAAGCCTCGATGTAGTTCATGTCAACGAAGACGCCGCGCCGCTCCTGACAGAGCTCCATGAGAGCACCGACGTATTCCGAGGGTGTCATGATGGTCGCCTTCACCATCGGTTCTTCAAGCAGATCAATGTCAGTGACCGAAGGCAGATTGGACGGGTTGTCGATCATGCTCTCCTCGCCGGTGGTGAGCTTCACTCGATAGATAACGCTGGGCGCGGTGGTCACGAGGTCAAGGTCAAACTCGCGCTCTAATCGCTCCTGTACGATCTCCATATGCAGCAATCCTAAGAATCCGCAACGGAAACCATAACCCAGCGCACTGCTCGCCTCCTGTTCATAGGAGAGAGAGGCGTCGTTGAGTTTGAGCTTGTCCAGCGCATCGCGCAGGTCTTCATATTGTGCGCCGTCTGCCGGATAGATGCCGCAAAACACCATCGGGTTTGCCTGCTTATAGCCGGGCAACGGCTTTGTGGCGGGATGATCGGCAGATGTGATCGTGTCGCCGACCTTCGTCTCTGCAACGCTCTTGATCGAAGCCGCGATGTAACCGACTTCGCCCGCGGTAAGCTCGTCCACCGGCATGGGTGCGGGCGTGAACACGCCAACCTCCGTCACCTCAAATTCGTGTCCGCTCGCCATGGAGCGGATGCGCACGCCGGGTTTCACCGTACCGTCAAACACGCGCACATAGGTGAGCGCGCCTTTGTAGTTGTCATAGAAGCAATCAAACACCAGCGCGGTCAGCGGAGCCTCCGGGTCTCCCACCGGCGGCGGAACGGTTGCGACCACCGCGGCAAGCACCTGATCGACATTCACCCCGCTCTTGGCGGAAATCTTCGGCGCATCGTGCGCTTCGATGCCGATGACGTCCTCAATCTCCTGCGCGGTGCGATCCGGCTCTGCGCTCGGCAGGTCGATCTTGTTGATGACCGGCACGACCGAAAGCCCGCCGTCCACGGCGAGATAAACGTTGGCCAGCGTCTGCGCCTCGATGCCCTGTGTCGCGTCTACGACCAGCACCGCGCCCTCGCAGGCCGCCAGCGCACGGCTGACCTCGTAGGTAAAGTCCACGTGGCCTGGCGTGTCGATGAGATTGAACATATAGCGTTTGCCGTCCGTGTGCGTATAGAACATCCGCACCGCAGAGGATTTGATCGTGATGCCGCGCTCGCGCTCGATATCCATCGAGTCGAGCAGCTGCTCCGACATATCTCTCATGGCGACGGTGTCCGTGAGCTCCATCATGCGGTCGGCCAGCGTCGATTTGCCGTGGTCGATGTGCGCGATGATGGAAAAATTTCTGATCAATTCATTGGGGTATGCCATGTGGTTCCCTCCCGTATTTCGGGTTTCATCATACTGTATCTTGGGGCGGAATGCAAGAATGAACCTCTTGCGAAACCGCCTGACCCTCTCGCACGAAAACGGCGGCGCGTTCCCGCGCCGCCGAATGGATGAGCCGTCTGTTATTCGATTGGCCGTCTGGCCACGACGAAGTTCCTGCGCCAATAGCTGGTTTTGGCACCGCGGCGCACGACTTTGCCGTTTGCAGAGGAGGCGTCGATCATCTCCCCGCCGCCGATGTAGATGCCGACGTGGCCGATCGTGCTGCTGTCGTCCGACTTGAAGAACAAGAGGTCGCCGCGCTGTACGTTGTCCAGATCGGATACCTTTGTCCAGCTCGTGGTCTTGCTCAAGCCTGCCGCGTTGAGTCGGCGCGTATACACGTTTGCCGAACGCAGGCAGTAGACCACGAGGCCTGAGCAGTCGAACGAATCCGGTCCGGTCTTGCCGAGGATATAGGTGTCGCCCAGCTGCTTTTTCGCGGCGTTGATGAGCTTATCGATGCGCCCTTCAGAAGAAGATGCCCGCGCAAGCGCCGCCTGTTTCTTCTTCTCGGCGATGATCTCCTGCTCTTTGCTGTAGGAAACGCGCGCATCCGGCGAGTTGATCGCCTCCAGCGTTTTTTCGCCCGCTTTGCCGTCCTTGGTCAGGTGGTTGCGGTTTTGGAATTTGGTAACCGCTTCCACGGTATCCGTGCCATAATAGCCCGTCACCTGGTCGCTGTCGAGGTAGCCAAGTTCGACAAGCTGATCCTGGAAGGATTCGATGTCGTCTCCCTCTGCGCCCTCTGTCATGACGTATGGCTTCGCGTCCTCAGCGTTGATCATCGACATGGTCTCAGCTCCGCAGATGCCGTCCTGTTGCAGCTCGTGCTGCCGCTGGAAGAGCTTGACCGCCTCTTTGGTGGCGTTTCCGAAATAGCTGGTCGGTTCGTCGATGGCCAGATAGCCAAGTTCCATGAGCCGCTTTTGCAGCGCCATGACGTCCTCGCCCTCCGCGCCTTTTTCAATGCGCAATTCAGGCGTGGGGCTCGGTGTGGGTTCCGGTGTGATGACCGGCGCAATGGTCGGCACGGGTGTTGCCAGCGCAAGCTCTGCCGCGAGTGCCTCCGCGCGTTTATGCCGCGTGCCGGAGACCGTGAAGGTCACAACAACGACAATCAATAGAAAGCCCGCAGCACTCGCAAGAAAGATACGGATCGGCTTTTCCAACTGATTAAACTTCGCAAACGTTTTCTTAAACCAGGCAGATACGGACTTACCAAACAGGTATACCGAACGCAGCGCTTTCTTGAGCCACACTGTTAAACGCTGCTTGAACGTCTTTTTCTTCGCGGGTTTTTTACCATTTCCGTTGCCGGAGCCGTTCCCGTTGCTATATCCTTTTTTGCCATTCCCTCTGCCACCGTTGCCGGGACCGCCGTTCTTCGGGCCATTGCCGCTTCCGTTGCCGGAGCTGCCGTTTTTGGTTCCATTGCCGTTTGCGGCTGGTTTTGTGCCGTTGACACCCGCCGCCGAGTAGTTGGTGCGATAGGTTTGCGCGCCGCCGTTGGTCTGTATGCGCGAATCATACGATTGTTGCGGATTCCGCGGTTGCGGGTTTCCATTGTAAGTGGACGCATAGCCATTCTGTCTTGGCTCGCTGCCCCTCGTTGCGGAATCATATGCCGCGCGCTGCTGAATGGGTGCGCTGCCATATGCGCCGGAGGGTGTGCTCCTCTGCGGATAGCCGTTTGCGCCATATGCGCGCGCGTCAGCCACCGGTACACTGCGATAAACGGACCCGTTGCCGTAAAGCCCCGAATCCGCCGATGATTTTTTGTTTTGGAGTGAGCTGTAGTCGTTTGTGTTCATAGCGTTCTCCTAAGAAGAAATTCTATGGAAAGCGCGGACATTTTGCAATAGCAAACTAAATATTGTAATACATTGTTCAAGATTAGGCCGACGTATACAACATATGGTGTTATTCTGTCGTGCGGACTACGCACTTCAGCGTTTGAATTATGAACTGAACGCGGCTTTTTGACGAATTGCTTGAACCCTATTCCAGAAGAAAATCAAAAGCACGCGGCGGACAAACCGTATCGCGTGCAATAGATTAGAATCACGTATCAACTCAGTGTCGGTTAAGCAGCGGCAGCACAAGGAAGTCGTTACTTCTCCTTTGCCTCCACCGCGGCTTGCATGATTTCTTTCGGGGTCATGTCCGCGTTTTGCACGTGTACAAAGGGCTTGCCCGCCGGAAGGAAGCGTTCGCGCTGCGCCGGGGTGAGCCGCACAAACGCCGCGCTGTCGTCCACCACGACGATGCGCGCCATGATGCCCTGCACGGAGAGCATGTCCCCCGCTTTTTTGATCAGCTCGGCCAGTGCGCGGTCTGCAATCAGCACCACGTCCGGCCCGTTCTTCGGCTCGCGCAGCGTCTCCGCGCAGATTGGAGTAGTAGCGGTTTCGCGCGTGAAAAGCTTGGTCTTGAGCAGCATGATGCCGAGGAAGGTCGCAACCACCGCGCCGACCATGCACTGAAGCGTGTTAAAGAGGATATTCGGGATCGCGCTTGCCGCGCCGTAGAGCAGCAACTCATAGAAGAAATAGCCAGCGGGAACGATCAGCGCGGCCGGATAAAGCGCGGCAAAGCGGATCTTTTTCTGCGTTCTGGCAAACAAAAGCCCCGCGACCAGCGCAACCAGACCTTTGATTACAAACGTTGCAGGCGCATATACGGTATAGCCAAGCAGCACGTCGGACAGCGCGGAAGCCGCGCCCGCGCAGAGCGCGCCCCAGCCGCCGCCAAGCAGCATGCCCGCGAGCAGCACGCCCACGTCGCCAAGGTTGATATAGCCAAATCCACCCGGCATGGGGATTGAGACCAGCGTCGTGAGCAGCACAATCGCTGCCGCGAGTACGCCCGCCGTCGTCAGCCGACGGATGGATTGTGCTTGTTTGCTTTGCATGATGGTGTACCTCCGTGTTTCAGTTTCGGCGCAAAATTTTTCATTGAACTTTGCCGCCGGAATACGCTCAAGCCTCACTTCTCGTTTTTCTTGCCTGCTGCATCGCAGCGAGTGAAAAGCTTTTCTCTATTATAAGCATTGTACGCTAAATTGCAACTTCACACGCTATAGTGTTTTACGCATGATATGCATTGTGCAATCAATTACAACTTCATGCGTTGCGGTGTTCTACGCTTGATATGCATTGCTCTTTAGAATGCAACTTCATCTGAAGCGATGTTTTACTACCGCGCGTCAGGCTTCTTCCGGCGGGAGCACTTCTGTGGGCAATGCTTGCGCTGTTTCTCCGGTAATTATTCTTGCCGTCTCTTTGTCGCTCTCCGTCTTCGTGTTACGCACGCTGAGCATGACGCCGAAGATGACAATCGCGCCGCCGACGAATTTGCGCAGGGTTACCTGTTCACCAAGCAGCAGCCAGGAAAAGAACACGCCGAAGATCGGCACGAGGTTGAGCATGGATGTTATGGTACTCGGCGCCATTGTTTTTAACCCGTGGTTATACAGTAGAAACGCAATGACTGAGCAGAACACGCCTAGAAACATCATGCACAGAAACGAAACAGCCGTCGGTTGCTGCCACTGTGCGCGCTCGATGAGCGCCAAAGGCAGCATGAAGATCGTGCCGAATAGCGTGGAGTAAAACAGCAGCGTGATCGGCGGATAATGATTGACTACTCTCTTCATCATGAAGTTATACACCGCCCAGACGATGCCTGCTGCAACGAGCAACAGGACACCGAGCAACTCGCCTTCCAGCCGCGATTCCGCTTTGACATAAGCAAGAATCACAACGCCGGCGATGGCGATCAAGACCGCGATGATCTTAATTGCGCTCAGCTTCTTTTTATAGATCAGGCTCTCCATCAGCAGTGTAATAATCGGATAAGATGCGATGATCAGCGTCGCGCTGGAGGCGGATGTCCATTGCATCGCGATGTTTTGCAGCACGGCATAGAGCATGATGCCCGTCAATCCGCAGACGGCAACGGTAAGGATATCTTTTTTCTCGAGCTTGACGCGGTTTTTCGGCAACAGCGTGAGCAGGCCTAATATCAGCGTCGCAACCACAAAGCGCACCACGGCAAGCGTGAGCGGCGGATAGGTCGTGTAGGCAAACTTGATGGCGACAAACGACGAACTCCAGAGGATGAGAGCACCAAGAACGGATGCGATGGAGAGTGCGTTGGACTGCTTTTGCTGTGGCACAGTAGTGTTCCCCTAACTTTGATTTCGCGAAAAGTATGCATTCGCAATGACTGCGACGGTCAAGTTACCTTATTCCTTTTCGCGTGTATTGTCAAGAATTGTATATGATATATATAGCGAATTCTTGTACAATATTGCTTTCTTTCTTATTGCGATTTTCGGTTTATTTTGTTGATTTGTCGTCCATCTCACGCAAGCTTCTGCCGTCTTGTGCCAGCAGACGCTTCATGATATCCATGCCTTTTTTGCCGACACCGTGCAGCCGCAGCAGCTCCTTCTCGCTCAAGCACGTCAGTTTCTCGAACGAGTCGATGCCGTCATGCTCAAATGCGCGCTGCACCGGGGAGGGAAGTTTGCTGAGAAAATGTGAAAAATCCCTTGTTATTCCTCCGCTGAGCTTACTTCAATTATTATATTAAGAAGTTATGCTCATCTATAGCCCTTAGCATCTTATTGTGATCTTTCAGATTCATTATATACATACATATTTAAATACCAAGAATCTCAATGAATTCCCGCCAATCGGAGACGCGAAGCAGTTCTGGTTTGTCAGGTGTATCCTCCTCTATTTCTTTTAGCGGAGTACCGCCGCTATACCAAACCGGAAAGATTCCTGCTCCTGAAGCGCCAAGGATGTCCGCTTGATAGTTGTCTCCGCAGAACCATGTTTCTTGTGGCGCTACATTGGCTCGTTGCAGTGCAGCGCGAAAAATCAAAGGATTGGGTTTTCGAATTCCATATTCACTACTCGCTACCACAAACTCGAAATGATTGTCCGGCAAAGCGGTGTCGATTTTTCTTCTCAACGCTTTCTCGGAAAAGCTGATATTGCTCACCACCGCAGTGCGAATTCCCGACTGATGTAAAGCGTCCAGCAGCAATTCAATGTATGGCATTGGAATCGCGGTTGAAGCATTCTCCCAGAAAATTTGTTCCCGTTCCTCAATCGAGATGGAATATTCTATGCCAACCGAATCACTCACAAGGCGTAGCAACGCATGCTCGTGCATTTCAAACCCGACTGCGCGCGATGCTTCCGCGTTGAGGAAAATACGCCTTGTGTATAATCCGATTTCCTCTGGCGTGACCTTGTTTGGGTTCTTGATGATGTATTGAGAAACTGCTCGATCCCCGCGCAAAGGATCAAATTCCGGTTCATGTAGCAATGTACGACCATAATCGAAGAGAATCATCTTTGGCATCGTAGTTTTCTTCATGCTTCCTCCTGATCAAATACTACGGTAAGATCCATTTTAAAAAAGAACAGCTCCCCCGAAAGAGAGCTGTCCGTCACTTTGTATTTGCTTATTTCGCCTGCTCGATGGCAACCGCGACGGCGACCGTTGCGCCGACCATCGGGTTGTTGCCCATACCGATGAGACCCATCATCTCGACATGCGCCGGAACGGACGAAGAGCCCGCGAACTGCGCGTCAGAATGCATACGACCCATTGTATCGGTCATGCCGTAGGAAGCGGGACCCGCCGCCATGTTGTCCGGATGCAGGGTGCGGCCTGTACCGCCGCCGCTCGCCACGGAGAAATACTTCTTGCCGTGCTCGATGCACCACTTTTTATAGGTGCCTGCAACGGGATGCTGGAAGCGCGTCGGGTTCGTGGAATTACCGGTGATGGAGACATCCACGTTCTCATGCCGCATGATGGCAACGCCTTCATTCACGTCGTCCGCACCGTAGCAGCGAACCTTAGCGCGGTCGCCGTCGGAGAAAGACTTCGTCTTGGTGATCTCCAGCTTGCCGGTGTAATAGTCATATTCCGTCTCCAGATACGTGAATCCGTTGATGCGGGAGATGACATACGCCGCGTCCTTGCCTAGTCCGTTGAGGATGACCTGCAGCGGTTTGGTGCGGACTTTGTTGGCGGTCTTGGCGATGCCGATTGCGCCTTCTGCCGCGGCAAAGCTCTCGTGGCCTGCCAGGAAGCAGAAGCAGTTGGTCTCTTCGCGCAGGAGCATGGCGGCAAGATTGCCGTGGCCCAAGCCGACTTCGCGCTGATCCGCAACCGAACCGGGAATGCAGAACGCCTGCAAGCCGATGCCGATGGCTTCCGCTGCTTTGGCGGCGGTGGTAGCCCCGGTCTTGATGGCGATTGCCGCGCCAACGGCGTATGCCCAGCAGGCGTTTTCAAACGCGATTTGCTGGATGCCGCGCACGATGGAAAACACATCGATACCCTTAGCGTCGCAGATGGCTTTCGCGTCGTCGATGCCGTCGATGCCGTACTTCTTCAGCTCGGCATTGATCTTCTTAATTCTTCTCTCGTAACCTTCAAAAATAGCCATGCTGCCTCCTTACGCTTTCCGCGGGTCGATAACCTTGGCGGCTTGGTCGAAACGCCCGTAGGTACCAATGTTCTTTTCGTATGCTTCCTTCGGATCGACGCCCTTTTTGATCGCGTCCATCATCTTGCCGAGGTTGATGAACTTGTAACCAATGATTTCGCCGCCCTCGTCAAGCGCAATTGCGATGACATAGCCTTCCGCCATCTCGAGATAGCGCGGGCCTTTTGCGAGCGTGCCGTACATGGTTCCGATCTGTGAGCGAAGCCCCTTGCCGAGGTCTTCAAGGCCGGCGCCGATGGGCAGGCCGTCTTCGGAGAACGCGCTCTGCGTGCGGCCGTAGACGATCTGCAAAAACAACTCGCGCATGGCGGTGTTGATCGCGTCGCAGACGAGGTCGCTGTTGAGCGCTTCCAGGATGGTTTTGCCCGGCAGGATTTCCGCAGCCATGGCGGCAGAATGCGTCATGCCGCTGCAACCAAGCGTTTCCACCAGTGCTTCTTCGATGATGCCCTTTTTCACGTTGAGCGTAAGCTTGCAGGCGCCTTGCTGGGGTGCGCACCAGCCAACACCGTGCGTAAGTCCGCTGATGTCGCTGATTTGCTTTGCCTTGACCCACTTGCCCTCTTCGGGGATCGGAGCGGGATCATGCTTTGCGCCCTTGTGGACGCAGGTCATTTCTTCCACTTCACTGGAATAATGCATGTGTGAAGTTCCTCCTTGTTATGCTAAGAATACCCAGATTCATTCAGGATACAGTATACCATCACACCAACGCCGTTTCAATATAAGAAGATCGATTCTCACGAACGGTTTTCACCGATTTTATACTCGAAGTGTGCTTGGCCGCCTGTTTCCACGCGTTTTTAGAAAATTTTACACAATTCAGATGTTGTTTTTACGTTTTAATGATCTATACTTGATTTATCAAGGGTGACGATATGGTACGATTCGAATATTGTTAGACTGTATGGTAAGGATGGTGTACCCATGGATAAACAAAACTATACCGATAAGGACGTCGCCTACCAGCTTGCGCAGATTTTGGTGCGTGAAATCGCGCTCTTTCAACGCCCGCAGGATATGACGCTGGAAGAGGCAGTTGGGCAGATGATCGATACGGGTGCGGCTCCTCTGATGACCTATGCCGCTCTCGTCAGCGAACTCAACCAGCTCTTTGGCCTCGCGGAAGCGACAAACAAATTCACCGCGCTCAACATCGACCAGTTTCTGGGGATGCTGCTAAAGGAATCCATCGACTTCTCCTACAAGATCGACGGAATTTCGCACCATGGCAAGATCCGCAAAAAAATCGGACGCGATGTGCCGATCACGGCCATCGTGGTCAACGCCAAGACGCACCTGCCGGGCAAGCAGTTCTTCACGTATTTTGCGCTGCCGCATGCGACGGACGAAGAAATGCGCGCCTCCACGGTAAAGATTCTCAGCGACCTGATGACGTTCTACTACTGGCCGGACTATCTCAAGCGTGTTGAGAAAGTATTCGGCTGATCAGGCCTCCAACTGCTCAGGTATCATTCCGCGGGTGCATGTTGCCCGCGGATTTTTTTTGAATTCGATCAGAGCACTTCCCCCTCCCCGGCGGTGTTGCTGCAATCGATTTCATCTATCAAGACGGATGTTGATTATGTTATACTCAATGCAGCGTTTGAATTTGGGGGGAACACCAGTTTGCAATATCTCTTTGCCGGGCTGTTTGTGCTCGACGCCGCCGTGCAGCTCTTTGCCAGCGCCAATAAAAACATGCTTACTCTCCGCCGGGTGAGCAAGTGTCTCCTGATGCCGCTGCTCGCTGTGTGCTACGCGATGTTTGCCAAATCGCCCTCCGCGTTCGTGATCGCTGCAATTCTCTTTGGCTTTGCCGGAGACCTTGTGCTCTTGTTTCGGCCGCGCAAGTGGGCATTCCCTGCGGGCATTTTAGCCTTTGCGGCGGGGCATGTGTTCTATATCGTCAGCTTCGCGCAGAAAATCGCCGTCATGCCCCCGTGGTATATACTCGTTCTGCTCGCAGTCCTCAACATCGCCTGTGCGGCGACGCTGATGCGCTATATCTGGAAGGGGGTGCCGAAAAAGCTCTGCCCGCCAAGCTTTCTGTATATGCTCATCATCGGCACGATGGCGTCCACCGCCGCCCTGTTTGCGCTCTATGGCGCATCGATGTATCGCTGGCTTGCTTTAGTCGGCGGATTGCTGTTTGCTATCTCCGATACGGTGCTCTCCATCGACGCATTCCATCACCCGGTGAAGTATAGAAACATCATCGTGATGACCACTTATATCCTCGCGCAGACGCTCATCGTCTCCGCTTTGGCGTTTGCCTGATTCTAGCTTTCATGATAGCCATGACCGTATGCAGACGCTAAACTGAACAAATGCTACCACAAGAGGAGCCAATATGACACCAGAAATCATTCTTTTGATCGTCTCCGTCGTGGTGTTTGCCGCGATGATCGTCCTGCTGCTCTATAGCCTCCGCAGACAGCAGACGCTGCACGACGCGATGCAGGACGACCTGCGCCGCACCCTGTCCGACCTGCGTCGTGAATTGGGCGACGGCATGCAGTCCTCGGTTACGCACCTTGGGCGCATGATTCTCGACCAGCAGCGCAACTCGGACGCGCAGGGCGAGACGCGCTTTAAAACTTTTGAACAAGGAAACGAACAGCGGCTCAAGTCGTTTGAATTCAACAACGAACAAAAGCTGGAAGCCATCCGGCAGACGATTGAGCGCAGACTGCTCGCGCTGCAAACCGAAAACACGCAAAAGCTTGACGAGATGCGTATGGTTGTGGATGAAAAACTTCAGAAAACGCTCGAATCGAAGATTGCGCAGTCCTTCCAGCTCGTTAACGAGCGCCTGGAGCAGGTGCACAAGGGTTTAGGCGAAATGCAGACGCTTGCCAACGGCGTGGGCGACTTGAAAAAGGTGCTCAGCAATGTCAAGACGCGCGGCATGCTCGGCGAGATTCAGCTTGGTGCAATCCTTGAGGAGATTCTAGCTCCCGAGCAATATGTCATCAACGCCGTCACAAAGATCGGCAGTTCGGATCGCGTGGAATACGCGGTCAAGCTTCCGACGGACGACGGCACGGCTGTGTATCTACCCATCGACTCGAAATTCCCCGCAGACCTGTATTCCAACTTGCAGGATGCCTATGAATCCGGCACGCCGGAGGCCATCGCGGCGTCGATTCTGCTGCTCTCCCAGCGCATCAAGCAGGAAGCAGCCAAGATTCGGGATAAGTACATCGATCCGCCGAACACGACCGATTTTGCGATCATGTTCCTGCCGTTCGAGGGGCTCTATGCCGAGGTGGTCAACCGCGGCTTGGTGGAAGATCTCCAGCGCAGTTATCGCGTGAATATCGCAGGGCCTTCCACCATGGCGGCGTTGCTCAACAGTCTCCAGATGGGGTTCCGCTCGTTTGCGATTCAGAAGCGCAGCAGTGAGGTCTGGCGCGTACTCGGCGCGGTCAAGACGGAGTTTCAGAAATTCGGCACCATTCTCGCAAGCTCCCGCAAACGCCTGCAACAGGTGGATGACGACCTAGAGCAGCTCATCGGCACCCGCACGCGCGCCATCACGCGAAACCTGCGTGCGGTGGAGCAGCTCGACGAGCGCGGCACCACGCTGGTCATCGGCGCGCTGAGCGACAGCGACGCGGACGCGGACGAAAGCGACGCCGCAGAAGAATAATGTACTGTTGACCGGATGACATCCACCAACATACAAAGCTTCCTCTGCACAGCCACACTACATACAAAAAAACGGAGCTGTCATCATCGACAACTCCGTTTTTATTTGCTATTTCGCTATCTGAGTTTTTTACTTCGTTGTTTCTGTATTCCGGTGCTTTTGGCAGCCGCCGCAGGCGCAGGACTCTTCCATGCTGTCGCAAAGCGTATAGTCTCCGCCTTGAATCACGAGGCCTTTTGCGTTGACCAGCACATCCGCAAGCTTTTTTCGTGCGTCGTTGTAGATGCCCTGCACGGTCGTCCGCGCAACATTCATCTGCCCGGCGCATTCTTCCTGCGTATATCCCATCAGGTCGATCAGGCGAATGGTTTCATATTCGTCCACGCGCATCACGATGCTGGTCTGCGCAGAGCGCTCTCCGATCGGGCCAAAGGATGCATTCCACGGCAAACAGCAGACTCTGCGGCATTTTCTCGGCCTTGGCATATCGTTTCTTCCTCGCTGTTCTGCGTTTGCAGACGGTTTAAGTCGCCCGTCCGCAAAAACGCTAAAGACAGTTTACTATCCCGCCGCTGCGCCGTCAATCGATCCGGGCAAATCTGGCCTGGCCAGGAACTATTTTTGTTCCTGCTTGTGGCAGCAGCCACCGTCTGCATGATGTTCTCCATGATGGCGGTGCTGTTCGCCGTTCTGGCAGCATGATCCGTCCTCACCTTGTTTGTGTTGCTGTTTTCCGCAGCCGCAGCCGCCCTCTTTTTGTTCCGCTTTGTTCTCTTCTTTGTTGCAGCAGCACCCTTTCGGGCCTGTTCCGTCATGGTTAGGCATTTTGTATCCTCCAACTATAATTGACATATGTCATATTCAGTATAACGCATTATCGTCATATGTCAATAACAAAGATGAAAAACCCGCTCTTAAGAAGCGGGTCTACTGATTATGCTTTGTGATTCAGCTGATAAAACGTTTTCATCTCTTTTTTTGTCCCATCATCCAGATGATGCCAGCGCACACCCTGAATCGCGCCTTCCAACGCGCAGAGGCGCATGTAGCAGGCGGAGGGATCAATGGCGGCAATCCTGAGCCACGCTTCCCTGCTGCCTGTTTGCTTCAGCGCGTCGACCGTCGGAATCCCGACCTCGGTGAGTTGCGCTTCCAGCTTTTCCGCGATATTCGGTAGTTTTTGCAGTTCGCCCATGTTATCTCCTCCTTACGTTAATGCAATCCAATATCGTTCGAGGTTGACGTTGTCCCGTTCGCAGTAGACAGTTTTTTCATACACGCCGCCGCAGGAGAGAATCGTTCTTCTGCTGGCTTCGTTCTCGACCAGGCAGGTGATCAGCACACAATCGAGGCCGAATGCGCGGCAGACTTTGAAGCACTCGTTTACCATGCGCTTGGCGTATCCTTTTCTGCGCTCATCCGGGTGCACCGAATAGCCGATGTTTCCGCCGAAATTGCGTAGAAAGTCGTTGAACTCATGCCGGAATTGAATCATGCCGACGATCCTCCGGTCGCTCTCGCGTAGGAAGACAAACTGTTCGGATGGTACCCATTTGGGCGGCGTTGTCTCGCGGTGCTCTCCCGCGCGGCAAACCTCAAGCCAATCCTCCGGGTCTTCTAGCATGCGCAATGGGCCTGTTCCGTCCATGCTGTCCCCGGCGGCAAGAAAAGCCGCGCGGTAGGACGCGATCTCGTCCAGCATGGTTTCGTCGGGCTTGATAAGCTTGCAGGTGTCGTTTGATTCAATCATAATAATGCTCCATATTTGTTGAGCTTGCATGTGCTGTGCGAATTACCCGTGATTGTGCTCCAGAAAGACCGAGCCGAGAAAGAGCGGCGTTCCTTCGGTCATCAGCTGCGGAAATACGGCGCACACCTCTTTGGGAAGCAGGTTGATTTGCGGAACGTCTTCCACGGGCACCCACTCGACTGAGATCTGCAGGTCATCCGTTTCCGTCGGTTCCGCGCGCTCTGTCGTGGTCAGGCGGCAAACGAAAAAGTGCAGCATCTTGTGCGCATATTGCAAATAGCGTTCGCGTATGAACGGGTCGAGGCAGATCTCCTCCATCAGCGCGGCAAAGCGAACCGGTTCGACAGAATAACCCGTCTCCTCCAGGCACTCGCGATGAATCGCCTCCGCCATGGTTTCAAACTGATCCTGCCCGCCGCCGGGAAACGAGAAATACTCGCCGTTGTTTGCGTCTCTGCAACGGTTGAGCAGCACCTTGCTCTCGTGCAGTACAATCGCCTTGACCGTGCTTCGAACGTTCATCTTGCTTCCTTATCTTTTGGTTTCATTAAATTCGCGTGTCTCGCACAAATGTGAGATACCGTGTCCCCTGAAAAGTCAGGCTGCCTTTGTCGCCCTCGGTCAGCATACCATATTCGGTATCCTGCACGTTGAACTCCATTCGATCACCACTTTGCACCTCAAACGTGATGTAATAATTGGTTGACGAATATCCTGTATCCATGTTGTTGTTTACCATGTTTCCTTGGCGATGATAACTCACGTCCGACCGCTTGGCCACGACCTTCGCTTCCACGGTCAACTCGGGCGAATTGTTGTTCAATCTCCATCTTTTCGCGCTCTTGATAAGATTGATGATAATGATTACAAAAATAAACGTGAAAACAATAGAAAATAGAATTGGAATGATCGTAAACATCATCCCAAAGCCTCCGAAAGAATCAGAAAACATCACACAACCTCAACTTTCTATATTATTGCAACACAAAGCCGGAAATGATGCGGCAAATGCCGGAGACATCCGCGCGGCTGACAAAGTCAAACCGAATCTTTCCCATGCCGGCAAACCACAGCTCCAGTTCGCTGTCGAGGTCGAGCACGCCAGCGGTCTCCACGGAAAATGCCTGAATCTTGCTGTACGGCAGTGAGGTAAAGTCCTTCTTCTTTCCGGTGATGCCCTGCACATTGATCGCGAAGATGCGCTTGTTGGTGAACACCACACCGTCGCGCACGGTTTGAAACGAGCAGAGAATCGCTTCGCCGGGGATGAACATCGGCTCGATGACGGCCGAGAACGTGTTGTCCGCAACAGGGCGAAGCTTGAGAAACACGGCGTTTTGAAAATCGATCATACTGTTCTCCTATTGAATCATTTCTACCATATCATAACCGACGCGGCGTTAAAAAAGAACCCGTTTTGCGGATTCTTTTTGACTTTCACCAGTTGTTTATAGCGTTCGGTATTTTTTCAGCACCTGAATGTTGAGCACGAAGAACAGCGCAGTGAAACCAAGCATCACCAGCAGATCCCCCAGCACATCCTGAAACCCTGCGCCGCGCAGCATGACGTTTCTGAGCGCGTCCGCGCCATAGGTCAGCGGAAAGATATTGGCGAGGTATTGCAAAACCAGCGGCGTTTCGCGCAGATTGAACAGCCCGCAAAACATGATCTGCGGAATGATCACGATCGGAATAAACTGAAACAACTGAAACTCGTTTCGTGCAAACGCCGAAAACAGCGTGCCCATGGCAAGCGACGTGCCCGCGATGGTGAGGTTGATCAGCATCACCAGCAATACGTTGGTTCCGGTGTGAACCTTGAGCACATACACCAGAAACAGCTGAATGACAACGGTTTGCAGCGCGGCGAACAGTCCGAAGCCGAGGAAATAGCCCGCCACGAGATGGCTGCGTCGCAAGGAGGAAACGAGAATGCGATCCAGCGTGCCGCTGATGCGTTCACGCAGGAAGGCGATGCCCGCCAGAAGGAACACAAGAAAGAAGATGATGAAGCCCATCATGCTTGGCGCGAGGAAGTCAAACTGCTCATACTCGCCCGATCCGTAATACAGCTCCACATCCGGCATATTCATCAAGCCCTCAGTCTGCGCGGTGAGTTGCGGCGGCATGGCGGCAAAGCTCTGCTCCTGCGCATATTGCAAAAAAGCGCGTTTGGCAAGCGCGGTCAGGGACGGATCAGACCCCTCGGTTACATACCGATCATCTGCGATGTATCCGTCGCTCTTCCCGCTTTTGAGGCGATCAATCGCCTCTTGCTTAGAAGAAACCAACGTCACTTCGGCAACATCCTGCATTTTTTCGGATGCCTCATAATCGTTCGAAACGACATCGATCTTCGCCAGCGTTACCCCGTTGCCAAGAAGCAGATACAGCAGGGTCATGATCAGAACAGGCGCAATGAGCATCACCACAAGCGTGCGCTTGTCGCCCGCAATCTGGCGGATCAACCGCCCCGCAATGACAAGTATCTTCATTCCAGTCCTCCCGCCGTCGCTCTGCGCTTGGCAGACGCAATATACGCCGCCTCCAGCGTTCCCAACTCCGTCTTTGCTTTCAGCTCCTCCGGCGTGCCGTTTTCGATGATGGCGCCGGATCGAATCAGGATCAGTCGGTCGCATTTTTCCGCTTCGTCCATCACGTGCGTGGTGACGATGATCGATCTGCCGAGCGCCTTGAGCCGCTGAAACTCCGCCCAGAATAGTTCGCGCAAAACAGGATCGATGCCGACTGTCGGTTCGTCCAGTACGATCACGTCCGGATCTCCGATCAGCGCCGCGGTCAGCGAAAGCCTGCGTTTCATGCCGCCGGAATAGTGAGCGACTTTCTTGTTCTCATCGCGATCCAGCTCGACCAACTGCATCAGAGCGTGTGCCTGCTTGATTGCGATTCGTTTTCGTTTACCCTTGAGTTGTGCGAAAAAGACAAGATTTTGAAGACCTGTCAGATCCTCATACAGCGCGTCCTGCTGCGCCATATAACCGATGCGATCCATAATCGCGAGATTGGGCATGTGTGTGCCTTGTATCTCTACCGCGCCGCCGTCGAGTTTCAGCGTGCCCAACAGACACTTGACCAGCGTTGTTTTGCCCGCACCGGATGGGCCGAGCACGCCGAGAATTTCGCCCGCCTGCAGAGAGACGTTGACCCCGCTGAGCACTTCCTCGCTGCCGAATCGCTTCTTGATTCCAGTCGCTGTTATGGTTTGCATGTTCCGCTCCACCCCCGCATTGCATAATGTAAAAATGCACGCACATCTAGCGCGATCTCTTCCGGTTTGCTCTTGCCGAGCATGCTGTAAGAGAGTATAAATCCCAGCATTTGCTGCAACACCAGCTGCGAGGAAAGGTCTTGATCCAGCTCTCCGCGCGCCTTTCCGTACTCCAACACCTGGATGATGTATTGTTCGATCATGGGTTGAATCGTCGTTTTCAGCTGATTGAGCAACGGTGCGCGGTGGATCAGCTCCGGCAGGACGGACTTGATGAAGCGACCGTTGTCACGCACCATCTGGATGCGATCGATCAATATTTCAAACCAGATTTCTTCTACCGGATCTTTCGTGTGCGCGGACAGGATTCGCTCGATCGGCCCGCTGATGCGCGGCATCATCACGCGAATCAACAGCGGCACCATGCGCTCCAATATCGCGTCTTTGGTCGGAAAATAGCGGAATATTGTCCCTTCCGCAACGCCGGCGCGGTCGGCAATCTCCCGCGTCCGCGTCGCCTCAAACCCTTTTTCGGAAAACGTGTTAATCGCGGCGTTGATGATGCGAATCTCTTTATCCGGGGAAGTCTCCGCGTAGTCCTCTAAAAAATCCTGAATGTCATAGCTGTCTTCCTTCATTCTTCGCACCTCCTTCCCACTTTCGATAAAAAATGAGTGACCACTCACTCAGTATAACGATAGTAAAAGAGCATGTCAATCCAGACATGCTCATGACTCCAAGTGTTTTTGATATAGCGCTTATATCAGTTCACCGGCGCAATATCGAGGAACTTGACGGTCTTGTTCTTGTCCTCCATGCGGCTTAATGACCACTCGTTTTTGAAGAGCACCACCGGGCGCTGATACTGGTCTTCTAAAAGGAGCGTATCCGTATAGGCGAGCATGTCTTTGTTGAACTGCTCGGTCACGATCCAACGCGCGAGCTGATACGGCAGATTTCGGATTTTGATCTCGACGTTATATTCGTTCTTCAGGCGATATTCGAGGACCTCAAACTGAAGCGCGCCCGCTACGCCGATGGTAAAGCGTTCCACGCCGAGATCCGGCTGCTTGAACACCTGAATCGCGCCCTCTTCGGAGATCTGCTTGATGCCCTTGAGGAACTGTTTTCGCTTGCCGGAGTCCACCGCGTTCACCTCGGCAAAATGCTCGGAGGGGAACATCGGAATGCCTTCAAACTGAAACGCGTTTTTACCGTTGCAGAGCGTATCTCCAATCAGGAAGCAACCGGGGTCGAACACGCCGATGATATCCCCCGCGTACGCTTCTTCCACGCTCACGCGCTCCTGCGCCATGAACTGCTGGGACTGCGAGAGTCGCAGGGTCTTGTTCGTGCGCTGATGGACGACCTCCATGCCCTTCTCAAACTTGCCGGAGCAGATGCGCATAAACGCGATGCGGTCGCGATGCGCGGGGTCCATGTTCGCCTGAATCTTAAAGATAAAGCCAGAGAAATCATCGCTGTCCGGCTCCACGCTGCCGTTGCTGTGTCGCTTGGCATAGGGCGAGGGTGCCATCTCGATGAACGCCTCCAAAAACGGGCGCACGCCAAAGTTGGTCATCGCGCTGCCGAAAAACATCGGCGTGAGTTCCCCCGCGCGGACTTTCTCCATGTCCAGCTCATCCCCTGCGATCTCCAGTAGCTCGATTTCCTCAACGAGATGATCATAGAGATAGTCGCCAAGGATGGCGCGGAAGCGCGTGTCGTCGATGTCTCCCTCGTCGGAAACGGTGGTCTCCTGTCCGTGGCTTCCGCCGGTGAAAAGCTCAATGCGCTTTGTCCTGCGGTCATAAACGCCACGAAAATCGCCGTCCACGCCGATCGGCCAATTCATCGGATACGCGCGGATACCGAGCGTGGATTCGATCTCCTCCATGAGCGCGAGCGGGTTTTTGCAGTGGCGGTCGAGCTTATTGACAAACGTAAAGATCGGGATGCCGAACATCCTGCAAACGTGGAAGAGCTTCTTGGTCTGCTCCTCTACGCCCTTCGCGCCGTCGATGAGCATCACCGCGCTGTCCGCTGCGGTCAGCGTGCGGTAGGTGTCCTCGCTGAAATCCTGATGTCCGGGGGTATCGAGAATGTTGATGCGATAGCCGTCGTAATCAAAATTGAGCACGCTGGACGTGACCGAAATGCCTCTTTGTTTTTCGATCTCCATCCAGTCCGAGACGGCATATTTGCTCGCTTTTCTACCCTTGACCGTGCCCGCAAGGCGAATCGCCCCGCCGAAGAGCAGCAGCTTTTCGGTGAGCGTGGTCTTGCCCGCGTCAGGATGCGAAATGATCGCAAACGTCTTTCTGCGGTTGACTTCCTTCGATATACTTTCCATGTTCTATAATCCCTGTCTGGCGTTTTATCGCCTGTAAACAGATGTCTCATCTGAACTGTTTCGTTCTGATTCGGTTTTTCATAAGCGCTAAAAAGCTACATATTTATTAAAAATCCCTCGTCAAAAAAAGAGCCCCGCCTTATTCAGACGGGGATTTCTGTTGCCTGGTGGAGCATGGGGGATTCGAACCCCCGACCTCAACATTGCGAACGTTGCGCGCTACCAACTGTGCTAATGCCCCAAGCCGCTTGATTATGATACAACAGACCCTATCAAAATGCAAGAGCTTTTCGTCAAATTCTTCATGCCATTTTTGATATTGTTCCGGTTGATGGGCAAGCAAAACTGGCGTGGCAGGCGCGCGAAATATCGTTCTTTTACGGCTGCTGTTCCGGCTTGTTTTCCGGTTCCGCGGGCTTGGGTTCCGGTGTTGAAACAGGCTGCGGCGCGGGTACATAGCCCGTGTTTGAGACGGGAATCGCGGGACTTTTCTCGCTGCGTTTGAGCAACGCCGCAATCAGGTAGAGAAACGGCAGCACCATCACGGCGATGTTCGTCCAATAGGTTTTAAACGAAAGCCCCGCGAGCAGATTGATCGCCAGCGGAACGGCGGCTATCGCGAGGAGCACAAGCCCCATGATACGGCAGCGCTTGAGGTGCTTGCTCACGAGCCCGAAGATGCCGGCGAGGAAACCCAGCGCGCCGCCGATGATCAAAAACACCGCGTCGGTCACGCCCGCAAACGTCAGCCGGATGTCCGCACGGGTCAGGTTGTAGAGCGCTAACCCAATCATGCCGAGCGCAAGGATCAGATAGATCCAGCTCATCACAAGCAGAAATGAAGCTGCGCGCGTTTTTTGCTGCTGCATAGCGATTCTCCTTCATTGTGTTCAGTCGTTTTGCTTTCCGTAAAAATCAGTGTTGTCAGCCGACGTTATGGATATCTACCACCGTATGATTGTGCCTGGATTCCTCCGCCGCGATGCAGATCAGGTGGCTTTGGATCGCGTCCCGGATCGAGCTTTTCACCGCGCCCTCTTCCCCGCGCTCCATGCGCACAAACGATGCAATCAGCCCCATGTCTCCGCCGCCGTGTCCGTCTCCCATGCCGCCGGGCAGCGGATTTTCCGTGGAGCGGACTGTGCCGTCGCGGAAACTCGTTACCTCGATGGTCTCATCGGACATCTTGGCGCGGATCTCGCCGTGAGAACCCATGATGTGGATCGTGCGCCCGTGGCGATAATCGGTAAACGCAGAGACGGTCATGGTCGCGGTCACGCCGCCTTCAAACTCCAGCACGGTAGACTGATGATCCACCACGTCGTTGTCGCAATGATAGACGCATTTGCCATAGGGTCCTTCGCGCAGGGCTTTCAGCCGGCCCGCGGGGCTGAGGTCATCGGTGATGACCGAAACAGGCCAACCCGTGAGAAACGGAATCATATAAAGCCGCGTCGCGCTGTATGGGCACGTTGCGGCGACTTTGCAATCGAGGCATCGCTCCGCGCTGCCCTCCGGTGCGTTCTCGGCGGTGAAGTGCTTCAGGCTGCCGAAGGAAGCGACGTGTTTGCAATCCTTGCCGACGAGAAAGAGCAGGATATCTGTATCGTGACAGCTCTTGGCGAGGATCATGGGGCTTGTCTCGTCCTCCCTGCGCCAGTTGCCGCGCACAAAGCTATGCGCCATGTGCCAGTAGCCGATGTTTTCGCTGTGGGAGATGTTGACGACGTCTCCGATTTCGCCGCTGTCGATGATTGCCTTAAGCGTGTTGAAAAAGCGCGTGTAGCGCAGCACGTGACAAACCGCGGCGCGCTTTCCCGTGCGCACGGAGGTATCATAAATCCGTTTGAGTTCGTCCTCGCTCTTTGCGATGGGCTTCTCCAGCAGCACGTCGTAGCCGCGTTCCATAGCGACGCAGGCAGGCTCGACATGCTGGTTGTCCTGGGTGGCCACGAGCACCGCGTCCGCCTGTATTCCGGCTAAGAGCGCGTCCCGCCAGTCGGCAAAGACGGCGCTTTCGGGGACGCCGTATCGCGCGGCAAAGGCGCTTCTGCGCGCCTCGCGCGGTTCGGCGACGGCAACGATCTGGAGCTGGTCGGGTGCAAGCAGGGCGTATGGCGCATAGGCATCCATGCCGCGCGCGCCCGCACCGAGAACGATCATGCGAACGGGATTCATCAATTTTGTTCCTTTCGAAATCTACATAAGAAAACTGAACGCAATTCGATTTGTCTCTACAAATCTTCTACGTTCAGTTTAGCACGATGTCGGGGAATTGCAAGGTGGGAACGATTTCCCAATATTATTTTACCCTGCAAAAAACGCGCCCTCTTTCAAAGACGCGTTTGCTTGGCTGTTGTTGTTTGATTTTTTAATCCTGGCGATCTCTCGACAGCGGCAGGCCGACGACATAGATCAGCCCGACCATGCTGAAGAAGAACCCGGTGAAAAAGTACCCGTGGTAGCCTTTTTTCTTGGCGAGTTTCGATGTGAAAATCCCCATGATGATAGCCGGAAGCAAGGCAATGATCACCCAGAGATACCACAAGTTCGAAGCCGAGCTTAACACATCAGGAAAACTGGTGAAATCCATACGATACCCTCCTTTGTTGATTTACTTCATCATACTACATCTAGCCGTTTCGTCAATGATTTTGTCACAATGCCACAAAAAGCCCGCGCGGGCATTTGCTCAGCGCGGGTCATTCTTCCGGTTTGATTTGCGTATTATTTTGGAAGCTTTGCGTTCATCGCCGCAATGCGTTTCTTCATCCCGCTATACTGCCCGATCCAGATGCCGGCGTAAATAAATACGAATATGCCGACATACATCAGGATTCCCGTTGTGCTATGCGGCATCCAGCGCGCGAAATAAGCAATCGGAAACGACGCAACCGAGGTGACGATCAGATGCACCAGCGTCATCTTCAAGAGGCTCCAGTGCTCCGCGTCCCAAACAACCGAGGCACCCGCCCACGCTGCGCCGTAGATCATCGAGAGCACCGCCTGAAACACCACTGCGTTTATCTCGCTGCCCATCTCACTCGCGAGTGCCGGAACAACCGCGTGAAACTGCCCGTCGCCATAAAAGAGCGAAATCATGATGGTGATAATGGTACTGATGGCAAGCCCCAACGGCGCGCCGATCAGGCTGCGTTTGATAAGTTCTTTCTTCATATTATTTCTCCTTATAGTCCTAACACTTGCTTGATCTTCGCGACATAGCGCCGGGAAACATAGGTTACCGCGTCGTTTTTCATCCGCACGCAGATCGTTCCCGCAAAGCTCAGGTCAAAGCCGCGAATCCAGTTGAGATTGACGATCTCGGAATTGGAGATGCGCACAAACCGTTTCCCGTCCAGCCGCTCCTCCAGCTCATACAGCCGCAGCCGCATCAGAAACATACCGTTCGGCGTCTGCGCAAACACCTTGCCGCCCTCGGCAAACACGCGCAGTATGTCATCCTGCGTGAGGATCACCGCCTCGTCCTCCTGAAACCCGACGATCACCTGCGGCGCATCCTGCGAGAGCCTGCGCACCAGCTGCTGAATTTCGTCGGTCACCTTGTCTGTGCAGATCACCACCGTCGTTTCCGCACAAGCGGCGTCCACCTTTACTTCGATCTTCACTTGTTCACCCCCTCGTTACAAGAGCAGTATAGTTTTATTTTTTTGCGCATTCGAGCGTTTTTTGATATGTGGTTGTTATTTACGTATGGATGGTTTCTACGCGCACTTGATCATCGTTAGTCAAGCGATCCATCAAGAGCATAGCACAAAAAAGCGCCGCTGTATGCGGCGCAATGCGTGATCGTGTTTCTTATTTCAGCGCAAGCTTGAGCGCTTTCTTCGCGTGGATCTCCGTCGTGTCAAACAGCGGAAGCGAGACGTCTTCTGGGTCTACGATCAGCCCCAGCTCCGTGCAGCCGAGCAAAATCCCCTGCGCACCGCGCTGCTGCAAAGCCGCGATCACGCGCAGATACTCCGCGCGGGAGTCTTCTTTTACGACACCCAAACAGAGCTCATCGAAGATCACGCGATTGACGAGGTCGATGTCGTCCTCTTCGGGTATGAGCACCTCGATGCCGCGCTCGGTGAGCTTGTCGCGATAGAACGCCTGCGTCATGGTGTATTTCGTGCCGAGCAAGCCCACACGCGTAATGCCCCGCTCCTGCAAGCGTTCTGCCGCAGCTTCCGCAATGTGCACCAGCGGCACGTGAATTCTCTCCTGCACCTGCGGGGCGACTTTGTGCAGCGTGTTGGTGCAGATGAGGATGAAATCCGCGCCCGCCGCTTCCAGCCGCGCGGCAACACCGCCGAGGAGTTCGGCTGCCTGATCCCATTCTCCGCGGGACATCAGCGATTCAATCTCGAAAAAATCGACGCTATTGAGCAGAACCTTTGCCGAATGCAGCCCGCCGAGCGCGTCCTTTACGCCCTCGTTGAGCAACTGATAATACGTCACTGTGCTTTCCCAGCTCATGCCGCCGATAAGTCCGATCGTTTTCATGATAGTTCCTCCCAATTGCCGGATTGTTTGTTTGCCGCTTCACCCGCGAGCGTGTTCAGCGCGTCTCCGCTCACGCGGTAGACCGTCCATTCTTCCATCGGCGTAGCGCCAAGCGACAGATAGAAATCGATGCTGGGTTTGTTCCAGTCGAGGCACGCCCACTCCAGCCTGCCGCAGCCGCGTTCCCGCGCGATCTGCGCAAGACGCGTCAGAATCGCCTTGCCGTAACCTTTGCCGCGATGCTCCGGCAGAACGAACAGGTCTTCTAAATAGATGCCGCCCTTGCCGAGGAAGGTAGAGAAATTGTGGAAGTACAGCGCAAAGCCGACCTCCGTCTCGCCTTCCAGCGCGAAGAACGCTTCCGCGACGCGGCGATCAAACAACCAGTCAGCGAGAATTTCTTCAGTCGCGACCACATCGTCGAGCATGTGCTCATACTCCGCCAGTGCGCGGATAAACTTTAAAAGCAGCGCAGTGTCTTTTCCCTCTGTCGGGCGAAAGGTAACAGGCATAGATTTATCTCCATCTTCACAGATTCTTTGTAAAATAGTAACGCTTTCCTGTCAGCGGATATTCCTCCAGCACAATCGCTTCCTGATATCCGTGTTTTGTATAAAACAAAGGTGCTTGAAAGCTGAAGGTGTCTAGAAATACAAACTTGCACCCGCGTTCTTTCGCTGTCATCTCAGCTTGCTGTAAAATCTCACTCCCGATATTTTTACCCCGAAGCGATTCACAGACCCACAAAAACTTGACGGACAACCAATTTCCGTGCGTGCTTCCGATGAGCCCTGCAACTAGCTTACCTGATTCATCCTTACAATACACGCCCAAATCCTTTGGCGATTTATCTTCTATTCTTTCCAGATTATATTTCAGTAACCCTTCATAGATTACTCTTTGGTCGTTTTCGTCAATTTTATCTGTTATATCAAAATTCATACATTTCACCTTGCGTATGTTTTTTTACACTTTACGATCATTTCATTCAACGGTTGCTATTCTGTATATATTGAAAATCAGCCTAAAACAAATGTTAGTTTACATCTGCTTTAGACTGATCATCTTGGCGCGCCTGGCAGGATTTGAACCTGCGACCTACCGGTTCGTAGCCGGGCACTCTATCCACTGAGCTACAAGCGCATGCACTTTAGCGTGCTTGATTATTTTAACCACTGACGCGTAAATTGTCAAGCACAGAATGCATCTCAAAATGCGTTTTTGCGCAATTCCAGAAAAAATGATCAAACGCATTTGAGGAACTCTTATCCCCTGCTTTTCATCCTGTCGATCATGAGATGCCCCGCATCCTCATAGACGCCTGTCGTCTTTGCGTCGGCTTCGGTATATCGAACGCTTCTTCCCGCGTGATCGCCCTTTCGATAGAGCGCAAAAGGAACGGGTTCCGCAGAGTGCGTGCGAATCTGGATCGGCGTGGGATGATCCGGCAGCACGAGAATTGCGTAATCTTCACCGCAGCGCTCCAGATAATCAAACACGGGCCGGATTACCTGCTGATCGATCTGCTCGATGGAGTATACCTTCTCCTTGACCTGTCCGTGGTGCCCGCACTCGTCCGCTGCTTCAATATGAAGATAGACATAGTCCGCACCGCGTGAGAGCACGTCGATTGCCGCCGCTGCTTTTCCGGCGAAGTTGGTCTCAAACGTGCCTGTCGCGCCGGCAACCTTGACGACCTCCATCCCCGCACAGCGCCCGATTCCCTGAATCAAGTCGACCGCAGAGATGACTGCTCCCTTGAGCCCCGTCTTGTCAAAAAACGGCGTGAGCGCAGGCCTTCTGCCCTCGCCCCAGAACCAGATTGCGTTCGCGGGATTTTTGCCCGCGGCAACGCGCGCCCTGTTGACCGGATGATCGTTGAGCAGCGCGAACGCCGTCTGCATCCAACGAAGCAGAAGTTCCGCGTTTGTGCCGCTGGGCAGCTTACCCGCAACGGGCTTGCCGGAGAAATCGTGCGGCGGGGTCAACTCCGCGCCCGTTTCCGCATCGTTGAGCACAAGGCAGTGCCGATAGGAAAAGCCGGGATACAGCCGCACGCCCTCGCTCGAAAGCTTCTCCTCGAGAAACAGGATGAGTTCGCGCGCTTCTTCGGTGGAGATTTCGCCTGCGCTGTAGTCAACCATCGTCGTGTCGGCTAGATTGGCTTCACCGGAAAGTGTCACAAGATTACAGCGGTAGGTAACGTCCGTCTGCGCCAGCTCGATGCCGAGGCTTGCCGCCTCCAGCGGCGAACGGCCGGAATAATACCGCCTGGGATCATAGCCGAACACAGAAAGATTCGCCGTATCGCTGCCGGGCTTCATGCCGTCGGGCACGGTCTTCACGAGCCCGAATTCGCCGTCCTGCGCAAACTTGTCCATATACGGGTGATGTGCCACCTCCAGCGGGGTTTTCCCGCCGAGGGCATCTACCGCCCAGTCCGCCATGCCGTCGCCTAAAATGACCGCCAGTTTCATCGTCTTCTCTACTCCAACCATCGATACCGTTCTATAGGAAAGTTCTTGTGCTCAGCGATTAAACATCCCGTACGCCGAAATACTGATATAGCGTGCAGGGCATGCCGCCATTGGTCAGCTTTCTGCGCTTGTCCGCGCGTGTGCCGTAGACCTGTTCAAACTCGCGCATGCCGGAGAACACGTTGACGCTCCAACCCGGATGCGGCGAAAACACGCGACGCATGATCAGATACAGCAGCTTTGCTTCGTCTTTTTCCAGCATCCGTTCGCCATATGGCGGGTTGCAGACGATGATGCCGCTCTTCTCTGTCACGGAAAAATTCTTGATCTCCTGTACGCGCCAGTCACAGAACACGCCCGCTTTTTTGGCGTGCTTCTTGCATAGGTCGATGCTGCGTTCGTCGATGTCAAACCCGCGCACGTCGATCTTCTGGTTCGTCCGCGCGTCCAGCGCGTTCTGCCGCTCCCGCGTCCAGATACCCTGATCGAAAAACCACCAGCTCTCGGCGGCAAACGACCGACCCAGCCCCGGCGCAATGTTCTGCGCGATCATCGCGGCCTCAATCGGCATGGTGCCGGAGCCGCACATGGGGTCGATGAGCGTGCTGTCCGGGCGAAAGCGCGAAAGCTGAACAATCGCCGCGCCCAGCGTTTCCGAAAGCGGCGCCGCGACGTTATAGGTGCGATATCCCCTGCGCGAAAGCCCCGCGCCGCAGCAGTCGAGGCAGAGCGACACATGGTTGCGCAGAATGCCGACTTCAACGATGACTTCCTGCCCGCCTTCGGGGATGACCTGCGTGCGGTAGGCGACCTTGAGGTTTTCCACAATGGCCTTCTTGACGATGCTCTGGCAGTCGCTGACCGAAAAGAGCGTGCTCTTTGCCGATTTCCCCGTGACGTGAATGTTCGTCTCGGGTTTGAGAAACTGCTTCCAGCGCGTGGCTTTCGTCTTTTCAAACAGCTCGTCAAACGTCTCCGCGTCAAATTCATCGACCACAAGCAACACGCGTTCCGCGGTGCGCAGCCAGAGGAGCGCTTTTACCATTGCCTCCGCGCCGCCGAAAAAGGAAACGCGCGCATCCGCCGTCTCCGCGACTTCCAGGCCGAGGTCGTGAAGCTGGCGTGTGACCAGCGCCTCCAGACCAAGTTTACAGGTTGCTATATATTTCATCTTATCTCCTTTGGGTTCGTCGGCAAATCATCCAGTCTTGCGCGCATGCCCATTCTTCGTTTATTTGCTTGATTCCGGCTTTGTCGCAAACGGCTCCAATTTGAGCAGCGCATTGCGCAGCCGTGACTTGGTGACGCGGTAGATCTCGCCGATTTCGTCCTGCGTCACGATCTCACCGCAGCTGATTCTGCCGAGGTATTCCAGCGCGGCGGCAAACGAAACCTCCTGCTCGGCTGAAATGCGCGGGAACTTTTTCTTCAGGCTGTCCACATACCGCTGGAAGATATGCGCGGCTTGGGTTGCGCATTCCTCGCGGCAGTTGCCGAGCATATACTGCATGAGCACCTGCATCACGCCTTCATAGGACGCGGGCAGCTTGTAGTCGAGTTCCAATAGGCTCACGCGCCCCTTGATCCAGCGACCGTTGAGATAGGCCATATAAGGCTCTCTTGCCTCCAGATGCTTTAGCATGCCAAACACCGCGCGCTTGAGCTCGTCAGGCTGGTCGGTTCGCAGGAGAAAATCGCGTAGGATGTGCTGCGCGTTTACGTCCGCAAACGTGAACACGAGAGAAAGCATGCTGCGCTTGACGCGAAGATCGCTCAGCGAAATTGCCCAAACCAAAAGATCGCGAAACGCTCCATCCTCCGCCCAGACGTGGTTGAGTTCGTCGTGCGGCAGCGCCAGCACGCGGTTGAGGTGGTTGAGCCGCCGGAATGCTTCTGAAAACGGCACCTGATACGGAATGATCCATTTTGCATTCGCGCGCTTGCCCGCGGCATCCGTGTGCTTGCATTGATTCAGGTAATATTTTGCCACCGTTTCGTGCGGGTCGATGCGCAGGAGCTTTTGATAGTACACCTTCGCGCCCTCCGCATCGCCCTGCATAAATCTTGCATAGGCGAGCTTGTGCAGCACGTTTTCGTCGTACGCCATCAGGTGCGACATCTGCGTCAGCGTTTTCTCCGCGTCCGCAAACAGCTCCAGATCCAGTTGCAGCACCGCAATGCTATGCAGTTCCTCCGGCTCGAGAGAGCGAATCTTGATCATCTCGTCCAGCCGCGCAATCGCCGCAGCGCGGTTGCCCTCTTCGATCTCTGCCAGCGCAAGCGTGCTGTTTGCCAAAACGTTTGTCGTGTCCTCGGCAATCAGCCCGTCCGCGATCTCCTTTGCGTCATCCCTGCGGTTTGCGACGAAATAGGCAACCGCGAGCTGTTCGCGAATCTTCACCGATTTCGGAATCTGCTTGTGGCGGTGCTCCAGCTCCTCGATTGCATAAGCGACCTCGCCGCTGGCGAGCAGGGAGCGCGCGAAATGCGTCACCGCATTGTCTTCATAATCGTCGTCGCCGCGCAAACCCGTGGTTTCGAACATCGCCTCGTCGTCGTCGATGAGGTCGAGAAAATCTTCCGCGTCCGCAGCAAACGCGCCGTCCGGTTCCAGCTCCAGATAATCTTCAAGGCTGTCTGCCGCGCGGTCATAATCCTGCAAGCCGAAATAGTTGCAAGCCAGTCCAAAATGGCATTCCGGCGGCGCATCTTCGCGATCTGCGAGCAGACGAAAGAGAATGCGGTTGCTCTCCTCAAACCGCTGCATCTGGCTTAAAATCTCCGCTAGTGCAACGGTGATCTCCGCGTCCAAAGGCGCGCGCTCATATGCCTCACGGTATTTGTAGACAGCCGCGATCAAATCATTTTTTTCGAGTTCCTTTGCGCCGCGCTTCATATAAAATGTTGCGCCCTGCGAAAAGGGAATTACTTTTCCTGTTTTATTCGTCTTCATCTTCTCTTGTCGTCGCCGCTTTCAGCAGCGCGCGCAGGTCCTCTTCGGTAAACTGATACACCTGATCGCAGAAGCGGCAAAGCACCTCTGCGCCGTGGTCTTCCTCTATCATCTCGCTCAGATCGTTGTAGCCGATCGAAATCAGCGCGCGCTCGATCCGCTCGCGTGAGCAGTCGCAGCGATACAGCGGCTCCCGCTCGCCTGCAAAGACAAGCCCCAGCTCGCCAAACGCGCTCTCGAGCAGTTCCTCTGGTGTTTCGCCCGCGTCCAGCCGCTCGGAAAACTGCGCGATATTCGTGCTCTTTGCCTGCATATAGTCGATGACATCGTCCGGACAACCGGGCAGCGGCTCGGCAAAGACGCCCGCTGCCGCGCGCACATCGCCATTATCTCCGCGCACGCGCACGCCGAGATAGATCAAAACGGGGCGTTGCAGGCTCGCGGCGTAATAGTTGGCAAAGTCCATGGCGATCTCGCCGGAAACCAGATTGCTCAATCCCACATACGGCTCCTTGAGACCAAGGTCACTGACCACGGAGAGCTTGCCGCTGTTGCCGACAAAACCGCCCACGTCGAGCTTGCCCAGCTCGTTGGCCGGCAGCTCAACTTCAGGGTTTGTGACGCTGCCCTTGACCTCCAGGCGGCTGTTGCCCGTGCAGATCATGCTGCCTGCGGGGCCGTCTCCTTTGAGAATCGTTGAAACAAGGTCGCGTTCGCCCTTGAGGTCTGCGGACATGATGGCGGTCATCATCAGCTGTCTGCCGAGTGCCGCCGTCGCCACGCGGGAGAGCTTGAGGAGCGTTTTTGCCTCGTGTACAAGGTTGGTTGCATCGATAAACGCAATGCGTACCATGCCGTCTGCCGCCACGCACTGGATCAGGCGGTCTTTGCGTTCCTGTTTATATCGTAGAATTTTTTCACTCATTGGTTCGTCTGGTTCTCTTTCTTAATGCTTGTTTTTATTTTAGTGCTGAGTTCTTTCGCTTTATACTCAAAAATCGTAATTGATTTATATAGAAGCAATTTTTCGCGCGACGAACTGAATTCGCTCGCTGGTCAAATTCGGTGCTTCAGTTGTAAACGCGTCGTAAACGCCCTCTACCGAAAACCCTGCCTGCTCCAATGATTCCGTCAATTCTTCCTGTATGTGCGCGCGCTGCACATGCCGCTCGTCAAATCGTTTGTATCCGCCCTGTCCGTCCGGCGTGAAGAACGCCAGCCGCATCTCCAGCAGCTTTGTTTTCGGATCAAAGCAGTTTTGCCAGAGATAGGTACAGTCCGCCTCATCCTCGCCAAACGTCTGCCCGCCGAGGATGTGTTCGAGCTTGTAAGCGCTTGAACCATCGAACAACAGCAGCCCGCCGTCCTGCATCGCGCGGTTTGCCGAGGCGAAAAACGCGTTAACGTCCTCCGTCTTGAGCAGATAATTCACCCCGTCGCAGGCGCAGGTCACAGCGGATACGGGCTTGTGCACGCTGACGCACTGCATCTGCTGCTGCACAAAGGCGATCTTTGCGCCCTGCTTTCGCGCCTTTTGCTGCGCAATCTCCAGCATGCGCGCAGAAACGTCCGCCCCGGTCATGCGATAGCCCGCTTTGTACAGACGGAGGGTGATTTCCCCCGTGCCGCAGGCGCAGTCCAGAATCGGTTGATCCGGCATCACACCGCCCGTTTGCAGCAGGCTTGTGAGATACCCCGCCCATTGATCATAGTCCACATCCGCCATCAGCCGGTCGTAAAGGGCGGCAAATTCGTGATATGCCTGTGCCATATTCGTTGCCGCCTCCCTTCGTGTGGATCGCCTCGCGTGCATATCATATATGAATAACCGCATTTGTTCATACTATATTCATACATTCAGCGCATACGTGTTCGATTTTTTATTGTACATCAAAAAAGGCGTTCCCGCAAATATATATCGTATAATATCGCTGATCTCATTTGACAAACCAGTGAATATTTATTAGAATCAACGTAACTATAAGAAAGGCCGCGCTCCTGCTTGTCAGGATCGCGAACACAAGCGCAACATGAAACAGTACAAGATCGCAGTTGTCGGCGCCACAGGGATGGTCGGCAGAATGTTCCTCCGCGTACTGGAAGAGCGTAAACTTCCGGCATCGGAATACTTCCTCTTTGCCTCCGCACGCAGCGCGGGCACTACCGTCGACTTCATGGGAAAAAAACACACAATCCGTGAGCTGACCGAGGATGCGTTCAAAGATCTTGGCGTTGATATCGCGCTTTTCTCCGCGGGCGGCAGCACCTCGAAAATCTTTGCCCCCATCGTCGCGGCTTCCGGAGCGGTGGTCATCGATAACTCCAGCACCTGGCGTATGGACCCGGATGTCCCGCTTGTCGTGCCGGAAGTGAACGCGCATGCCATCCCCGAATACAAGAAAAAAGGTATCATCGCCAACCCCAACTGCTCGACCATTCAGGCAATGGTCGCGCTCAAACCCCTTGCGGTCAAATATGGCCTCAAGCGTGTGATCTACTCGACCTATCAGGCAGTGTCCGGCGCAGGCATGGGCGGGTTCAGCGATCTGGAAAACGGACTCAAGGGCGAATCACCCAAGAAGTTTCAACACCCTATTGCTGGCAACATCCTGCCGCAGATCGACGTCTTCCTTGACACCGGCTACACGAAGGAAGAGCAGAAGATGATCGACGAATCCAGAAAGATTCTCGACCTGCCGAATCTTCGCGTGACGGCAACCACGGTGCGCGTGCCCGTTTTCCACGGACACAGCGAGAGCATCAATGTCGAGCTCGAACAGGCTTTTGAACTCTCCGACATCCGTAAACTCTGGGAAGCCACAGAAGGCCTCGTCGTACAGGACGAGCCGGAAAAAGGCATCTACCCCATGCCGCTGTACGCTGCGGACACAGACCCCGTCTATGTGGGCCGTCTGCGTCGCGACTTCTCGGTTGAAAACGGAATCAACTTCTGGTGCGTTGCGGACAACATCCGCAAAGGCGCGGCGACAAACGCCGTGCAGATTGCGCAGGAACTCATTCGTCAGTGGGAGGCGTAAAAACGTATGTCTATCTTTCGTGGCAGCGGCGTTGCAATCGTCACCCCGTTTCAAAACGGGCAGGTTGACTTCACCGCATTTACCCGGCTGATCGAGCTGCAGATTGCAAACCGAACGGACGCAATCATCTGCGCGGCGACGACCGGAGAGAGCTCTACGCTCTCAACAGACGAGCGTCTGAGCATCATCCAGTTCGTGGTCGAGCGCGTCAACGGGCGCGTGCCGGTCATCGCGAGCACGGGCGGCAACAACACAGAAGAAGTGCTGAACAACAGCAAGTCCGCCGAGGCAATCGGTGTGGACGGCCTGCTTGTCGTCACCCCCTATTACAACAAAACGTCTCAGGCGGGGCTTGTGCGGCACTACTTCACGGTTGCGGACGCTGTGGAAACACCCATCATCGTCTACAATGTGCCGTCTCGTACAGGAATGAACGTCCTACCGCAGACCATGGCAGAGCTTTGCAGCCACGATAACATCGTCGGCACCAAAGAAGCCAGCGGCAACATTGAGCAGATCGTCAACATCGCGGCGCTTTGCCCGCAGTGCGACATCTATTCCGGCAACGACGACCACGTTCTGCCCGTTCTCAGCATCGGCGGCAAGGGTGTCATCTCCACCATCGCAAACATCGTACCCGGAGAAATGCACGCGCTGTGTGAAGCGTTTTTCAAAGGCGATATCCAGCTGGCAAGACAGTTGCAGTTGCAGCTCATCCCGATCTGGAAGGCCGCGTTCTGCGAGGTCAACCCCATCCCGCTCAAAGCCATGATGGGGCTCATGCAGCTCTGCGAACCGGACGTGCGCCTGCCGCTCGTTCCGCCTTCGGCAGCAAGCATGCGCCTGATCGAAGAGACATTGAAGGGCTATGAACTGATCTAACGTAGCACAGTTTTTTAGAAACCCTAAAGAGCTACGAGCTGATCTAACACACAACTACATTTGGAGGACTGACATGATTTCTGTGATCATCAACGGAATCTGCGGTCAAATGGGACGCGCCGTGTATGCAGCTATTCAAGCGCAGAGCGGCGCTTTTTCCGCAATTGCGGGTGTTGACCCCTTTGACTGCACGCAATCATACGACTTCCCCGTCTACAAAACGCTGGACGAGGTAAAGGAGCGCGCGGACGTGATCATCGATTTTTCGATTCCCGCCAGCACGCCGGAGATCCTGCGCTTTGCGCTGGAGAAAAAGATCCCTGCCGTCATCGGCACGACCGGGCTTGGCGAGCGGGAGCTCAAGCTCATCCGCTCCGCCTCTGAACAGGTTGCGATGTTTCAAACGGGCAACATGTCGCTAGGCGTCAATCTTCAGGTCGAGCTGGTGCAGCTTGCCTCCTCCACGCTCGGGTCAAACTTTGACGTGGAGATCATCGAAACGCACCATCGCAAAAAGGTAGACAGCCCAAGCGGCACAGCGCTGATGCTCGCTAACGCCGTGGCTTCCATCTCGCCGGAGGATGAAGAGCTCGTCTTTGGCCGCCATGAGAAGAACAAGCGACGCACAGACAACGAGATCGGCATCCACTCTGTCCGCGGCGGCACGGTGGTCGGCGAACATCAGGTGCAATTCATCGGCAACGATGAAATCATCGAAATTTCGCACCGCGCCTTTAGCAAGCAGGTGTTTGCGCAGGGCGCGTTGCGGGCGGCGAAGTTCCTCGTCGGCAAGAAAAACGGCCTCTACAACATGAAAAACGTGGTGACCGAGCACGACGCAGCCTCCCGCTTGTTCTCGCTTGAAAACCAGGCGGTGGTCATCATCCGCTCCTTTGCCAAGGAGGACTCGTTTGCCTCCCACGTGTTTGACGTCATCGCCGAGCACGGCGTGTTTGTGGACATGATCGCCTGCTCCGAGCCCGACGAGCAAAGCCTGAGCATCGGCTTTTCGCTCAACGAAAAGGAGCTCTCCGAGGCGCTCAACGCCATCAACGAGCTCACACGAAACGGCTACGGCTGCGACATTCGCACCCATTCAGATTTGACCAAGCTCACGCTGGAGGGCACGGGCATGGCGCTGCAGCACGGCGTGGCATCCCAGCTCTTCTCCACGCTGCGCAAGGAGAACATCCATATTTGGCTGATCACCACCAGCGAGACGAGGATTGAGTTCTGCATCGAGTCCGTGCATGCGCTGCGCGCGGCGGACGCCATCCGCGAAAAATTCCACATCGGGTAACCGCGTAACTAACACAAAACGCTTCCGGCAACCGCCGGAAGCGTTTTTGGTTGCATAGCATGCTTTCGGTTACAGTCCCTCTTTGCGGAGTCGCTGCTCCTCGCCATGGATCAGGCGCTGGATGTTCTCCGTATGTCGTACGAACACGACGATGGTCAATAGCCCCGCAAGAATGATCAGCGGAAGATTGCCAAGCCGGAATATCAGCGTCACAACGAAGAATAGCAGCATCGCGGTAAGCGACATGATCGACATTTTTTTGTTGATCAAAAGGATCGCGCCGCCGATGGCGATTGCAATCAGCGCGCCCAACGGAAACGTCAGGATCGCAATGGTGTAAGACGAGGCGACCCCTTTCCCGCCGCGAAAGCCAAGAAACATCGGCCAGCAATGCCCGATCACCACGAAAAATCCGGCGATGTATCCGCCGACCTGCCCGCAGAGCAGCTGCCCCGCAAGCACACCTAGAAAAGCCTTCGTCGCATCTCCGGCAAACGTGACCGCACCCGGGCCATAGCCGTACACGCGCACCATGTTGGTGCTGCCCGCGTTGCCGCTGCCGTGGTTGCGGACATCATCGTGATAATACGCGCGGCTGACGATGACTGCTGTCTGGATATTGCCCAGCAGATAGCCGATGATCACACATGAAAGTACTGTCCAAATTTGGATCGTAAAAAAACCGGTAAAAAACGTCACTGCTCGTTCTCCTTATTGTTGCTCATAAAGAGAATCCAAATCGGCGTTCCCTTCAGAATGTTTATCATGTTGACTAATCGATCTCTTTCTTCCCGTTTGATAAGAGAATCAGCAAATGCGTCCTCTTTCAAAACTACGGTCAGATTACTACTCGTTTTCTTTTTTCTTGCTCCGGAACAAAATCCGGATGGGTGTTCCTTCAAAGCCAAACGTTTTTCTGAAGAAATTCTCCAGATACCGCTCATAGGAAAAATGCACGATCTCCGTGTCGTTGACGAAGATGACAAACGTCGGCGGCTGCACGGACACCTGCGTGGAATAGTAAATCTTCAGCGTGCGTCCCTTGTCGCTCGGCGGATCGTTCATCATGACCGCTTCACTTACAACGTCGTTGAGCTGCCCCGTCGTGATGCGGCGGCGCGCCTGATCGTAAGACTTATTAACCAGCTCGAGCACGCGATTCACGCGCTGCCCACTTCTTGCGGAGATAAACAGCATAGGAACATAGCTCATAAACGAAAGATCGGCGAGGAGACTTTTCTGAAACGCGATCATCGTATGGGTGTCTTTTTCGATGAGATCCCATTTGTTGACGATCAATACGCTCGCCTTGCCTTCTTCGTGCGCATAGCCCGCGATGCGGACATCCTGCTCGCTCAATCCCTCCGTCGCGTCGCAAACAATCAGCACCACGTCCGCGCGGCGAATCGCCGAGAGCGAACGAATCACGCTGTAACGTTCAATCGTCTCGTCCTCTACGCTGCGCTTTCTGCGAATGCCGGCGGTGTCTACAATTGTATACTCACGCCCGTTGCGCTCAAAATCGGAATCGATGGAGTCGCGTGTGGTGCCGGGGATGTCGCTCACGATGGTGCGCTCCTCACCCAGCAGCGCGTTGACGAGGCTGCTTTTGCCGACGTTCGGCTTGCCGACGACCGCGATATTGATGCGATCGGTCTGCGTATCTTCCAAATCCTTTGGGAAATCCTTGACAATCGCATCCAGCAAGTCGCCCAAACCAAGCCCCTGCGCCGAGGAGATGGTGTACGGGTCGCCAAGGCCAAGCGCGTAGAATTCATACATCGCTTCTTCAAACTTCGGCGCGTCGATCTTGTTGACCGCGAGCACGACTGGTTTGTTGGAGCGACGGAGCATTTCCGCTACGTCCATATCCGCGCTGGTCATGCCCTCTCTGCCGTCCACGAGGAAGACGATCACGTCCGCGGTCTCGATGGCAAGCTCCGCCTGCCGCCGCATCTGCACGGCGATGATGTCCTCATTTTCGGGCTCAATGCCGCCGGTGTCGATCAGGGTAAACGAGTAGTTGAGCCACTCCGCGTCCTGATAGATGCGGTCTCGCGTCACGCCCGGGGAATCTTCCACAATCGCGACTCTGCGCCCGATCAGGCGATTAAACAGCGTCGATTTGCCGACGTTCGGGCGGCCGACTATCGCTACCAAGGGTTTTTTCATGTTCTCTCCTGCTGCCGCTCCGCGGCATGTTCTCTATCTGTGATACCGCACGGCAAAACGCCGGAGCAGTGTTTGTCTATTCTGAGAATATGACTTCAATCAGGTCTTCGCCCGTCGCGACAGGGATGATGCGCGTACCCAGTGCGGCTTCCGCCTCAACCTTGCTCATGCCGTCGAGAAAGAGTTCCTCGTCCGCCTTGAGCATCGCCCGCGGGATGAGCAGCGCACGCCCGAAGTCCTCGCCCTTGAGTTGCTCCACGAGGTCTCCCCCCGTGATCAGCCCGCCAACCGTGACGCTCTCGCCGAAAAAACGGTTTTTGATCGCGCGCACGTCAAGCGTGATGCCATACGGCAGCAGCTGTTTATAGGACTGCGCAAAAAAATCATGTGCGGAAGTTCCGCCCGCCGCTAGAAAACGCTTTGCCTGCCGGAGTGGCTTTCGTTCCTCCAGCGCTTCAAGCATTTCGCCTTCGAACAAACGAAGCAGCCCAACGCCGTTTTCAATCTGCGGGAATCCCTCATAATCGTCATAGGCGGGCAGCGTTCTGCCGCAGAGCGTATACCATTCGTCCGCCAGAAACACAAAGCGCGTGTTGTGCTGACGAAGCAACGTTTGCTGTAGTGCCTCGATCTCGTCGATCAACGCGACAGCCTCATCGCGCGTAAACGTCCGCAGTGAAGAGAGTCCGTCTCGATGCCGCGTGAGACCCACCGGAACCACCGCTAGCGACTGCGCATACGGGTAGAGCGCAAGCATGTCGTCGATGGACTTGCGCAAAACGTCTCCGTCGTTCAGTCCCGGACAGAGCACGATTTGCAGATGAAACTGCAACTCCGCCTCCGCGAGGCGCTTGAGCTGCGGCACGATGTCCCCCGCATGCGGGTTTTTCATCATGGCGCGGCGCACCTCGGGGTCACTTGCGTGGAGCGAAATATACAGCGGACTGACCCGGCGGCGAATGACGCGGTCTAGCTCGCGTTCGTCGAGATTGGTCAGGGTCACATAGTTGCCCATCACAAACGACATGCGCCAGTCGTCATCCTTGACGTGCAGACTGCTTCTGCCGCCCTTTGGCATCTGATCGATGAAGCAGAACACGCAGTGGTTTTTGCAGGTGCGCATCTTGTCCATCAGGCTCGTGGCAAACGAAAGCCCCAGCGGTTCGTAATCGTCCTTTTCGAGTTGTATGATCTCTCTCTCGCCGCTTTGCTTACATACTTCCAGTGTGAGGTGCTCGTTCGCGGTCAAATGCTCGTAATCCACGAGGTCGATGACCGGCTCCCCGTCGATAGAAACCAACACATCACCCTTGAGTAATCCCGCGCGTGCCGCCGGAGAACCGGGCAGCACATCGCTGATGATCTGTTGTTTTCTTCGCATATTTTCCATAATTGCATTATACCATCGATCCGGCAAAAAGCCAAATCGCCCGGTTGTTCTCGCCTGTCTGTTGCTCTGATTTCGTGCCCGCAGGAATGCCATGCAAATTTTACAATCGCAACTGTCAAATAGTACAGGATTCGATCTGCAAAATCAACCATTTAGCCATTATAATAAAGAAAGAACATAAACTTTTCACAAACGGAGGTTTCAACATGGATCAACGCATTCTCGCCTTTCTTCTTCGCGCCAAAAAGAGCACCTATGCCGCACACGGTGCGGAAGTCCCCTCCTCCCGCCCTGGCTCACACGATCTGGCCTATACCGAGGGTGAATTGCTCTATCTCGACACCTACATTGGAGGTATGCAGTTCGCGGGAGAAGAGGCGGTTTGGGACGGCGGCGTTCCCGTCTGGTCGATGAACTACTGCGGGCGCGTTACGGGCGACGGCTTCAACGGGGACTTTCTCAAGCGCGCGCTGCTGCTCGTGCCGGAAAGCGCGCCCTATCGCGGGCCGGAGCAGTATCGCGAGGCGGATATGGCTTTTACTTGCCATGCCGAGGGCGATCCCGATTGGTATCAGGGGTATGAGGAAATACGGCTCGGAGATAAACGCGTCTATGAGTGCTTCTATCACGGCGGAATCATCCGTTAACTGCGAAAAAAAAGTTCGCTCCGCGCGTAGAAGTACGGCAGAAAACAGCATATATGGAATAATATACTTTGTAAAATATAGTATAAGAGTAGTTGCTTAATTGACGTTCGTCTGTATATTTGCTATCATGAAATCGATAACACATCACTGATTAAACCCAATAGACACATCGAAAGCGAGGGTAATCCATGTTGAAAAAGGATGCATTTGTGCAGCAACTGGTCGACAGTTACGGCAACTGGGTCTGCGCGCCGGACAATCAAAACCGCGCGGGCGGCTCAGCTGACATGACGCGAGCACTCTACCCCTACGAGAAACTGTTTTCGCCAATTCGCGTCAACAGCCTGACCATCAAGAACCGCATCGTCATGGCGCCGATGGGCAACATCGACATGGCGGAGGAGACGGGTCGCCCTAACGCGAAGATGCAGCAGTATTTCTTTGCGCGCGCTAAAGGCGGCGTGGGTCTCATCACCACAGGCCTCATCCCCATCAGCCACGGCATCGATCATTCCATCACCGAGCTGGGCGGGCTCTCCTATTTTCCGCGCATCGACCGCAGCCGCACGGTGTTCTCCGGCTGGCGCGACCTTGCGCAGGGCTGCCACAACTACGGCGCACGCATCTTTGTTCAGCTCACGCCCGGTTTGGGTCGTGTGGGCAATCCGCAGTGCCTAATCACGCAGATGAAATTCCCCGTCTCCGCGTCGTTCAACCCAAATTTTTACATTCCCGAAATCCCCTGCCTGCCGCTCAGCGGCGGACAGCTGCATCATATCATCAAAAACGCGGGTCAGGCGACGGCGGACGCGAAGGCCGCAGGCCTCGACGGCGTCTATCTGCACGGACACGAAGGCTACCTGCTCGAGCAGCTGACCAACCCCGCCTTCAACCGCCGCAAGGTCGGAAAATATGCCGACTGGCAGCGCTTCGGCATCGACATCGTCAAGGAGATGCGCAGACGCGGCGGAGCGAAATATCCGATCATGTACCGCATCGACCTCTCCCTCGCGCTCAACGAAACCTATGGCGAAGATGGCATGCAGGTCAGCGCGCTGAAAAAGTTCAAAAACGGACGCTCGGTAGAGCAGACGCTCGATTATATGGTCAACCTCGTGAAAGCGGGCGTGGACATGTTTGACGTAGACCTAGGCTGCTACGATAACTGGTGGCTGCCGCATCCCCCGGCCGGAATGCCCGCGGGTTGCTTCCTCGACGTGAGCCGTTTGGTGAAAGAACGCTTTGAATCACTCAAAATTGTGAGCAACGCCGGTGTGCCCGTGCCCGTAGTCGGCGTCGGCAAACTCGGCTATCCCGACCTCGCGGAGAAAGCGCTGCGTGACGATCTGTGCGACATGGTCATGCTTGGACGCCCGTTGCTGGCCGATCCGGATTGGCCGAACAAGACATACGCGGGCAAGGTCAGCGAGATCCGCCCGTGCATCGGCTGTCAGGAAGGCTGCATCAACGAATTCGTCGACGGCGGACATCCGCAATGCGCGGTCAACCCTCGCACCGGCTTTGAAGACGTCATGCCGGAGGCGATCGCCCCCGCCGAGGTGATAAAGAAGATCGCCGTCGTCGGCGCAGGCCCTGCCGGCGTGCTGTTTGCCACCATGGCGGCGCGGCGCGGACACAAGGTCGATCTCTTTGAAAAGAGCGATCGCATCGGCGGCAAGATCGTGCCCGGCAGCGTGCCGCGCATCAAATTCGACATCCGTAACTATCTGAAGTATCTCGAAAGCGAGCTCACTATCGCGCAAAAGGCGTATAATCTCGACGTGCATCTCAATACCGAGATGAACACGCAGCTGCTCAAGGCAAAGAAGTATGACGCGGTGATCTACGCCATCGGAACTCGGAGCGGCACGCCAAAGATTCCGGGATTGGACAAGATCAAGCACGTGGAAGCGACCGACCTGCTGCTGGACGAAAGCTTGCTGGGAAACGCGAAAAACATCGTCATCGTCGGCGGCGGTGTGGTCGGCTGTGAAACCGCCTATTGGCTTGCCTATGAAAAGGACGACCGCAAGGTAAAGGTCGTCGAGATGCTGCCGTATTTCATGAAGGGCACTTGCACGGCAAACCGCGGGCACATCATCCACTACCTCAAGGATCAGGGCGTGGAGCTGCTCAACTGCGCGACGGTCAAGGAGTTTGATGAAACGCACGTCGTGCTCGAGCAAAACGCGCACAAGAACGTGCCGAATCCTTACAACACCTGGCAGCCCATCCTGCCGGAAAATATCGAAAACCCGCTTGCGCCCAAGCTCGGCAACGAGCCCAAACGCGTCGCGCTGGATTGCGACCTCGTCGTGCTCGCCATGGGCGGAAGACCCGACGACGCGGCGTATCTGGAGGGGCAAAAAGAGATGGTCGCTCCCGAGCTCTACAACATCGGCGATAGCTTTGCCTCTGGCCGCGTGCTGGAGGCCTGCCGCGCCGCCTACGCGCTCTCCACGCGGATTTAAGGAGGAGACGCATATGGCAATGTCGCTCACGCCTGATCAACAGGCGGTGCTCAACGGCGAACGCGGCGAGACCATGGCCAAGGTCATGAAGACGCTCGTCCTATATGGTGAAACCTTCGGCGCAGAGAAGATGGTTCCCGTCACGGGCGGCTGCGGGCATCTGGTCACGAGCTTTGGGCTCTCGGTCATGAAACCCGTCTACGAACTGATGGATCAGCTCATCGACAGCGGCGTGCTCGCGGGGCAAAAATTTACCGCAGACCCGCGCCCGCTGGACAAAAACGTACCGAAAACCCTCCTGCAGGATCTGTTCTTTCACGTGATGTATTCCAAGCAGGCGGACTATGAAAAGCAGCTGCAAACACTGGGCCTACTCAGCGAGGACTCGTTTACCTGCGCGTGCTATCTCGATCAGGTCGGCAACAAGCCCAATCAGGGCGACGTGCTCAGCTGGGCGGAGAGCAGCGCGGTGGTCTACGCAAACAGTGTGTTAGGCGCACGCTGCAACCGCAACAGCGGCATACTCGAACTCTTCGGCAGCATCGCAGGCTGCGTGCCGTACTTTGGCCTGTTGACCGACGCGGGGCGCAATGCAACTTGGATTATTGAAGTGAAGACGACGAAAAAACCGGAAGCACAGATATTGGGCAGCGCCATCGGCATGAAGGTATTGGAAGATGTTCCGTTCGTTCGGGGATTGTCCGGCTTCATCGGCCCCCAACTCGGCGACGACGCGACAGCCTACCTCAAAGACTTCGGCGCGGCGACCGCCAGCAATGGCGCGGTGGGACTCTATCACATCGAGCACCTCACGCCGGAGGCAAAAGAACTAGGTGAATCGCTGATTGCGCCAAGCGCGAGAACGTATGTCATCGACGATGCGGAGCTTGAGCGCGTGAAGCGCAGCTACCCTGTCATGTGGAAAAACTTGGACGCCGAACCCATGCTCTGCTTTGTCGGCTGTCCGCATCTTTCGCTCAAACAGCTGCACGACTGGACGGCGGCGCTCTCCTCCGCTCTTGCAAAGACCGGGCGCACAAAGGTCGCGGTGCCGACGGTGTTCACCTCCCCCGTTGCCGTACAGAGGGAGTTTGAGAAGACGCAGGACTATCAAACGCTCACGAAGTTGGGCGTCATCCTCTCGTATATCTGCCCGCTGATGTACATGAACAACCCGCTCTGCGGCAAGATGCCGGTGGTAACCAACAGCAACAAGCTCAGAACCTATACCACCGCACGCTATCAGACCGACGCGGAGATTCTTGACATTCTCGCAAAGGGAGGTAACTGATATGCCGAAAACATTTCAAGGGCGCGCGGTCGTAGCCGGCAGCGCAACCGCGCAAGCGCTGGTTTCCAAGCAGGGCTTCAACACGCTCGCGAGCTTTCAAAAAGCGCTGATGTTCAAGGATAAACACGCGAAGTGTTCCGACCAGAACAACCCGGCTATCTACGAAAAACCGATGCAGGGCGCGGCGCTCTGCCTGCCGCAGACCATCGGCTCCACCACAGGCGGCATGGTGCTCTTTTGCGCGGCAGCGCTGGGGCAGCAGCCCGCGTGCCTGCTCTTTAGCAAACCCATCGACTCGCTCGCCGCAGCAGGTGCCATCCTCGCGGATGTCTGGACGGATGTGTCCATGCCGGTTGTGGACAACCTAGGCGAAGAGTTTCTCGCCAGTGTGGCCACGGGAGATCACGTCGAAGTCAAGCCGGATGGCACGGTGATCGTTGGCTGATCGACAACTGTAATGAACCACAAGTGAAAAAAGCTTCGCACTATAGGCAAGAGCACCTTTACAGGTGCTCTTGCTTTGTACAGAACAATCTATTCACTAATGTGTAACTCAGTTATCCAATCCGGATGACCGCTTTTACGACGTCTTTTGCGTTGCTGGAGACGAAGTCAAATGCCTCTTTGACATGGTCAAAGTCAAACTCGTGACTCACGATGCTCTTCACGTCGATCGATCCGCTCGCGATGGCGTTGATCGCGACGGGGTACAGATTGCGATAACGGAAGATCGTTCTGAGGTTCCCTTCTTTCCCCATCAGCTTCATGAAGTTGAACGAGGTTTCGTCCTTTGCCGTCATGCCGACGAGCACGATCGTTCCGCCGCGGGAGACGACGTCCGCCGTCTGCTTCACCGTGACCTCGGATCCCGCGGTTTCGATGACGACGTCCGCGCCCTGCCCTGCGGTCAGTTCCGCGATCTTCTCCACCGCGTTGCATTCCCGCGCGTTGATCGTCTCGGTCGCGCCCAGCCTGCGCGCGGTCGCAAGGCGGTTCTCCAGCACGTCCACTACATAGACCTTGGAAGCGCCTCTCGCCTTGCAGGAGAGCAGCGTCATGAGCCCGATGCAGCCCGCGCCGAAGATCACAACCGTGTCTCCGAGCTTCACTTCACCTACGCCGGAGGCGTGCAGGCCGACCGCGAGCGGCTCCACAAGCGCGCCTTCCGTATTAGAGACGTGATCCGGCAGCTTGAAGCACATATCTTCCGGGTGGGTCACGTAGTTGGTGAATACACCGTGGTACGGCGGGGTTGCGAAGAACTCCACGTCCGGGCAGAGGTTGTATCTGCCGGTCTTGCAATAGTTGCACTTGCCGCAGGTCTTGCCCGGCTCCAGCGCGACGCGATCGCCGACGACAAGAGTTTTCACCGCACTGCCGACCGCGACCACCTCGCCCGCGCACTCGTGGCCGAGGATGAAGTCCCCTTCTACCACGAAGTCGCCGATCCGGCCGTGTTGGTAATAGTGCATGTCCGATCCGCATATACCGACGACGTCTACTTTTACCAGCACTTCGCTTTCGTTCGGCGTCGGCATTGGAACCTCTTTAATGATCATATCATTGGTTCCGTGCATAAATGCTGCTTTGTTTTTCATCATCATTACCCTCAAAATCAAAATAGTATTGGAAAAATGGCAATAGGAAACCAGGCAGTGCCGAAATTCTAGGATCGGTACTGCCAAACGATTCTTACCGACTGTTATGCTTTGCTGAAAGGTCCGGCTACAGGCTTTGCGGGACGCTGAGTGCCATAAAAGTCAGAATCAAAAATAATATCTTCGCCATTGGGGCCTTCGAAGCGTTCTTCCGGTTCAAAAGCCATGCCAAGCGTATCAGAACAAATCATGTTTGACTCTGGGAGGAAGTCCAATAGATTGGTGACCACTTTGTATGTGCCGTTTTCCTCCTGCAGTTGCAGCACAACTGTGTGCTCGGTATCCACGGTGCTGCCCGTTTCTATGTCGCAGGGACGGGCACCGTTGAAGTATACGTTTCCGCCGGTCCATACGGGCAGTGGCATATAGTATTTATCCCGCGTGTTGGCGGCGCCTTCGCCGCAGTAGCCCTCAAAATAGCGCTTCCAGGATTCTTCCGTCATATAGCCGCTGAAAGGAACGGTGCCGGTGATCAGGTTGAAGTCATCCCATTCATGATCCGTGAATACGGCACACAGATCTGTCATTCCCTGACGGACAGGCTGCTGCGCAAACACGTTGTTGTAGAAGCGAACATCACCGTGCAGGATGGACATGACACCGGTGATCTCTGTGCGATGGGGCTTGTGGATGGGCGTATAACGGGTAGAATCATACTGCTTGGAGCCATTTTTCACGCCGCAACCTACGGCTGTGATGGCTCCTCCGAACAGATTGTGGACAAAGGCAACCCCTTGCGTGGGTAACTTGACCGCACGTTCGGACAGTAGAATGTTATTGTCCACCAGACACGGACCGTGAGCGATCTCAATGAACAAATCTTCGCCCATGCTTAAACCCGCACCAAGCTCCGGCGTGAGCGAATAGTCTCTGACCAGACAGTTATCGTGGAAGAGATTGCAGGAGACACGGGTGCCCTGCGTCTGCCAGTCCAGCCAGATGCCGCGGGTGCAGTGATGGAAATGGTTGTTTCGGATGATGACGTCGATGGCGGCGTGGAATTTGATGCCGCCGATCTCAGCACCGGCAAGATTTCCCTTGTTGTTGATGTGATGGATGTGGTTGTTTTCAATCAGAGAGAACACGCAGCCCAGATTGCCGACTATGCCGGTTTGCCCGCAGTCGTGAATGTCGCAATTCCGAACGGTGTGGGAGCCGATGGTTTCTTTGCTCCAACCGTCCAACTGGGCGATGAAGGAGCAGTCTCTTTGGGTTTGGGAGCCGTCCTTGAATTTGAACTTGGACCATTTGTTGTCGTTGTGCTGCTGGCGATATTTGCCCAGAGAAATACCGGAGCATTTGGAATGGGATACCTCGCAGTCCTCGATGACCCAACCCTTCGACCAATGGGGACCGATCATTCCTTCCTGCAATGCGGTGGGGGGTGCCCACTGGGTGGCAGCCTTGGTGAGCACAAAACCGCTTAGGGTAATGTAATCGACGTGCTCCTGTTTCGGGTAGAAGCAATGGGCGCGCACGCTGATCTCTGCGCACTCCTCGTTGGGGTTTTTGCCCTGAAAGTTGGCGAAAATCTCAGTTTCGTCATGGTCTTTAGACTGGCAGGTATACCAGGTGTGCTTCGTAAACTCCCGATCCCAGGAGCTGCTGGAGAACTCCGGGGCGAGAACCATTTGAAGGGAATCTTTTTCATACAGGGACTTGCCGTTTAGGAATACTTCGCCGGTGTGGGCGGGAATGCTCTGATCCAGCCAGTCACCGAAAACCAGCGTGGTATAGGGGTTATCGGCATCAAAATATGCGTTGGGAACCGTGAGCTTCCACACATCGCCATCGTAATGCTTCCATGTGGAGAACCGGTCTGCGCCGGTGATGACAGCCCCTCTGGGCTCCGTGCTGGTATACACAATGGGCTTCTGCTCGGTTCCTGCAAACACAGGGCTGACATCTTCCGGGTAAACGCCCGGTGCGACCAGAACTTCATCACCCGGCATGGCGATTGCAGCAGCCTGCTGGATGCGCCGGAAGGGGTGCGCCTGACTGCCATCGCCGTTGGGTGCTGCACTGCTGCTAACAAAGAGTTTCATGTGTCCTCCTGATTTCCTGTGTGAAGCGTTGTGTGACGAACCTGTTATTTCATAAACAAAACTATCAATATAAAAAGACTTTAGTGTTATTGAAAAGATACTGGAGCACTGTAGAGACATCTCTGTGTCAAAATCCATAATAATAAAGTGTTACTCTGTATGGGTAATCATAGCCTCCCGAAATTTGCTGGGCGAGAGACCGGTAATATTCTTAAACGAACGGTTGAAGGAGGAAATACTGCAAAAGCCGGAGTCAAAGGCGATGTCGATGATCTGCACGCCGGGGTTGAGGAACAGAGATTGGGCGCGCTTGACACGCACTTCTGTGAGGAAGTCAACAAACGTGGAGTTGGTGTATTGCTTGAACAAATGTGCAAAGTAGGATTTGCTGACACCCATAAACTGCGCGGCATCGTCCAAAGTCAAGGGCGTGGTATAGTTCTCGGAAATATACAGGCAGACATCTGCCATTTTCTTTGTCATGTTTTGCTTTGGGTTCGTGGTCCCGGGCAACGTTTCGTTTCTCTGGTCGATACAGTCCTGCCCGACTTTTTCAAAAAAGTTCAGCAGCAGCGCATACATGCGCACTTCCTTCATGTGTGTATCCGCGTTCTGAGCGGCAAAAAACTCTTTCAAAATCAGAACAATCCGGTCGCAATCCGCACAGGAGGAATCGTATTTTAGGTAGGAAAACTGAGAAAGCAGCGCCATCTGGCTGTTGAGTTCATTGATGATTGAGAGCATTTTGCTGGAAAACTGAGCAACCCACAGGGAGGTTCCTGCGCATTTTGTGATCGCATGCAGATCGCCCGGATATATGATCAGAATGTCATTCAGGTTCAAGGTGTATTTTGTGAAATTGATTTCCACTTCGTTTCCGTCGGAAATACTGATCAAAATCTCTACAAAGGGATGCCAGTGGACTTTGTTGATATAGGACATGTCAACTTCGTTAGAAGTAATAAAACTTTGACCACCTTTTATGTCGATCGATTCGTAATATCCGTTTCTGAGCATACAGGCCTCCCTCTTGAAAAGATCATTGGAACCATTTTGCAGACTTGCTATGCTTGCATCATATTCGTTCAAGTGGAAAAATTCAACATCTGAATGCCGTTGCCAGTGTCAAGATAGGTTCGCAATTTTAAAATTCCGCATGAAAGGACTTAAGGAATGAGCACGGCTTTCTCTGCGGTCTCGTCGATCAGGCAATGAAAGGCTTTGTCTGCATCTTTCAGCGCAAATGCCGTAATGTATTTTTCTACATCCAACCTACCGTTTGCCACTAACTCCAAGGCCTGTTGATTTTGCTTAACCGTCGAAGCATGCGCGCCATACACACTCGCTTCTTTATAATGGATCAGATTGCTATCCAAATGATAGTTGTTCTCGCCCGGCAGTCCGCCAAAGAGGCTCATGCGACCATTTTTATTCAACAATTCCAATCCCTGGCGGTGTGTGATGCCGGCGGGACATGCGGTGATCACAACATCCACGCCGGAGCCGCCGACGATGTCTCTCACCTGATCCATATAAGCTTTGTCGCCAGAGTGGATCACATCCGCCTCGGGCACAAACGTCTTCGCTTTAAGCCGCCTTTTCTCGGATACCTCTGCGATGATTACTTTGCTCGCACCCTGCATAAGCGCCAACTCCGCGTGTATGCAGCCCAAGTATCCCGCACCAAAGATCAGTACACTATCGCCCTCTTCCACGTTCAGGTAACTCTGCGCGTTGATGGCGCACGCGACCGGCTCCACAACACTGGCAGCTCGATCGGATACATTGCTCGGTACACGAATCAGATGTCCCTGCTCAAGTGCCAATGCCGGAATCTGAAAATATTCCGCAAACGTCCCCGGATATTGAAACCCGATCGTCTTTAGTTTATCACACATGTTTGTGCGACCTTTTTTGCAGCTTCTGCATGTTCCGCAGCCGAGCGCGGGCGCAATGATATATCGGCCGGAAAGAGAAACCCCTTCCCCGCTTTCCACGATTTTATAGCACGCTTCGTGTCCGATCGTGATGGGCGTCTTCAGTTTCTCGCTGCCGAAACGGTACGTCCTGAGGTCCGTGCCGCAGATCGACGCACACAAAATTTTAGCAACTGCCTCACACTTGCCTGCTTTTGGCACGGGTAACTCCGTCAGTGCAAAATTCGTATCGCCCTCATATACAAACGCTTTCATATCAGCTCCTTATTCGATCCAGGGAAGAAATAAAATCTTGTTGAAGAAAATCTCTTTTTTGTAAATCTTATCGAAAATATCCGGTGCGTCTTCGAGCGGAAGCTTATGCGTAATTACTTTCTCTGCATCGATTGTGCCGTCCGCAAGGCTTTCAACGCCACTCGTCCACTCCCAGCCGGGAAACGGCATGGAGAACGAGTTCCAGGAGCCCACGATCGTTTTTTCTCCGCGCATCACCCAATCCAGGCACTCCTCCGTCAATGTCAAAGGCTGATGCGAGATGCCGAGGAACACCATAGTTCCGTGTTTCGCCGTTGACAGGACGGCATTGTGCTGTGCTGTTGGAAATCCGGAGGCGTCGATGCATACATCCGCTCCGCCATCCGTCGCTTCTACTATTTTCTCGACTACGTTTTCCAGTCGTCCGTCAATCGCTACATCAGCACCACAATTGCGCGCGACTTCGAGCTTTCTTTCGTCCACGTCCACCGCAACCGCGATACTGGCGCCTTTGGCCTTCATATACTGAATCGCATACAAACCGATTGCGCCTGCCCCGAATACACAGACTTTGTCTCCTGCCTTGAATCCGCCGCGTTTGATCGCGTGCAGCGCGTTTGCAAGCGGGTCAGTTGTTGCCGCCGCTTCATACGTTACATTATCGGCTATCCTCAGAAGATTGGTTTCAGGCACAGCAATGTATTGCGCAAAAGCACCATCGTTGCGCGACCCGAAGTATTTGTAATTTCTGCACAAGGAATAGTGTCCCTGTTTACAAAAGTCGCATGCAAAGCACGGAAGAATCGGCGGCACAGTCACGCGGTCACCTGATTTGAAACCCGTTATCTCTTTTCCCGTCTTTACGATTTCACCGGAGAATTCGTGTCCCGGGATGATTGGCGATATATGCGCGCCATACTGGTTGATGCGCGGAATATCTGACCCGCAAATACCCACCGCCATGATCTTAACCAACGCTTCATTGTCTTTGATCTCGGGAATCGGCACCTGCTCTAATCTAAGATCCCGCGGTGCATACATTCTGATTGCTTTCATCGTATTGCTCATTCTAATTCTCTTTTTCTCCACTTTTGTGTAAGGATGTTATTCTTTATCGCGCCCGGCGGCAAAGCATTATTGAATGTTTTGTAAGCGGACAAAGAAATCATGCAGCTCTATCATGTACTTTTCGTAGAGAGCCAAATGCTTTTCATAGTCTGCTTTTCGGGCCAAGTTCGGCTGATATTCCTTTTCAACCCCGACAAACGCTTTTGCCGTCTGCTTTAAATCGCTGAACACACCAATCGCATTCCCGGCGAGCATTGCCGCGCCCCACATCGCCACATCTTCCCTGTTCAGCACCTGATACGTCTTCCCTTGTACATCGGCACACATCTGCGTCCAAACGGCTGATTTCGCGCCGCCACCGATCATACGAATCGAGTTGAGTTCATATTCCGGATACAATCTCTCGATGCTTCGAATACACAGCGCAAAGTCATAAGAAAAACTCTCCAGCAAAGCACGATAGAAATGCTCTTTCTTGTGGCTCCAGTCATGACCCATCCAAAGTCCTCTTAGTGTCCCGTCCAGCGGCATGCTGCTTCCGCCCAGGAGGCCCAGCGCCATCACTCCATTACATCCGGGTTCAATGTTTGCAACCTTTTCCTCCATACTTGCAAACATTTCCTTTGTGCTGACGCCTTCCTGCTTGACAAACGTATTCATAAACCAGTCCAGCGTAATGCCAGATCCGGCCACAAAATGCGTCGAATAAAATTCACCCGCGATCGCGGATGGTATTACGTCTAAGCGTCTCTCCAGAAAATCAGGCCGGTATTCCTCGACGCAACAGCTGATTTCCCCATAGGAAGATGCTTCAAAAATCATGTCGCCCGGCGTTACAATTGCCGCGCCAAGACAGCCGGCCGGTTTGTCTCCTGCGCCGGAGACCAACGGAATCCCGGCTTTCAATCCGGTCTCTCTTGCGCTGCTGTTGGACAGGTACCCGCATATCGCATTGGAGTTTACGATTCGCGGCAGAAATTTTTGATCCAGTTCGATGGCGTCGCAAATAGAATCAGACCATCTGTCTTTTCTGACGTCAGCCAAGCCAGTCCATTGTATAAATGTACGGTCGATTACGGCATCTTCGATCGGTAAATCACCGAGTTTACCGATCACATACCCGGAAATCATCAGGTACTTCGCAATCTTTTTACTCTCCAGCGGATATTCCTTTTGAAACCACTCAAACTTTGGTGCCATCTGCGGGAAGTTCGTTCCGCCAATCTCTAAAAAATGATCCCGAAATTGCGACATTTGGCGCTCTGCATAAGGCATATATCGGTTGTCGAGAGAGCAGGACCATGTTGTGATATCATTCCAGTGTTCGTCAACGCCCATAAACCCGGACATCTGTCCGGTAAACGCGATTGCTTCTATGTTTTGCGCGCGTTCACCCAAGCTGTTCGTCGTTTTTTTGATGCAGGCAAGCACGGATGCGAATAATTCCTCACCCTTTTGAATAAACACACCGGGGCTTGGACGATAATCCTTCACCGACTCCGTTTCTGACACGACACATTGACTGTCCGTATTGTATACGCCAACTTTTATAAAACTAGTGCCTAAGTCTACAGACATCAGCAATATGTCTTTCACGTTGTTATCTCCTTTGGTACTATGATTTCACGAAAACAATTCAGGATTAGCTTCAATCTACATTCATCCATTGCTTTTATCCTAAAATAACGAATCAAGTGCCTTCCTGAATCATCTCGACTTCAACACCATTTGGGTCGACAATCAGCATAATATACATATCATCAAGCTGTTTGATTTTCGTGGGCTTTAAATTGATCGGACAGCCCGCTTCCAGGCAGCGCTGGTACGCTTCTTCGATGTCATTCACACGAACCGCAAAATGGCGATAGATCCCAATATCCGTCTTTCCCGTGACGATATGTTTTTGCTCGTCTTTGTACTCAATCAGCTCAAGCTTAACCCCGGGCAGCTGATAGAGATGGAGCACATGATCGCCCAAATCAACGATTTTGATCAGGCTCAATCCAAGCACATTCTCATAGAAATCGATACTTTCCTGAAGTTTGAAACAATTGATGGTGATATGATCTACAGCAGTGATTTTCATAAACTCTCCTTTGTTCCTCCGGCATCTTTCGCAAAAACAGAGCCATAGCAGGTATCTGTTATGGCCCTGCTGTGTAAACTTTTTACAGATATTGGATATGATTCTCGGCTATATTTCATTCAACCGTTCGACATCAGACCGTAACGAATTCAATACCCCAAATATTGCTCAGCTGCTCAAGACGATCCATGTGATCGCCCGACCACATCACCTGATGATGCGTGCCGCCATACTTCAGCCATCCGTCCATAGCGGATTTGACGCCGCTGTCCGGCTTGAAGAACGTATGGTTCATCGGTATGCCCGCTATGATTCGTGTATCCAACACCTCGCCGCGCATCGCAACCAAGCGGTATTTGTCCCCGCTCATTGCCACCAAGGACGCGACCGTGGTTGTACCCACTTCAGCACTAAAAATGGGAGTCGGCGGGTTATCCTTGTTGCCGATGTCCAGAGGACGGTCAATCAACAAAACAGGACGATCCTTGCGCGCGATCTTCCAGTTGCCTTCACCCATATGCGCAAACAAACAGGCGTCACGACCGAAATCGAGAGAATACATCTCTGTGAAATGCGGATTGCCGATCAGCAGATGTCCGGCAGCCATGAGCGCTAAAATATGAACGTCACCTTCTGCAGAGTAGGCATATCCCTTTGCCATCATGTTGCAGGCACCCAGGATCGGAAGCTGATCCAATCTGCCATCTTCCTCATAGATCATGAAGTTGGCGGAAAAACCGTCATACTTCTTTGCTTCCAGAAACTTTTCAAATGCCAATTGCAGTTTAGCGGCATATCGGTGATTCTTCTCCGGCACAGCTTTGACTTCAAAGTTCTTTTTATCTTCCGCAACCTGCGCATCGATTTCGGATTCCGAAATTTTATCCAAGTAAGACACGATCTGGCCAACGCCTTCATGCAATACCTCGATCCCAAATCTCTGGAAGTATGCCACTTCATCGCCCAATATATCGCCCATGTTCTGCATTTTCTGCATCAGCGCCAGACGACAATTCTTCAGGCGTCGCACCGTATTGGCCGCTAATGCCCAGTTTTCCACAAACGTTTGAAAGTGCTCGCTCTTCCAGTCTTCCGTGATAATTGCCGGCTTGTATCCCAGTCGCATCAGCATATTCGAGGTGTCCTGAATGCCGTGAATACCCTGATTGGTTGTCAATAGACTCCAATTCCAGTCGTCCGTCACATCGGGTAACGGCTGGATATTCGCGAGCAATACCGGCAGATTATTTTGTTTGAAAGCCTGAACGATCCGCATACCCGGCGAGTATAGGGTGTTAATCACCATGATGCCGTCGAGATTCGCTTCGTTGAAGTGCTTCACGATGCGCTCTGCGTCCGGTCGTTCTTTTGAGAGACCCGGAAAATCAAAATCTACGACTTCGGCCAGCTGGTTGATCACGTCTTGAACAAACTTTGTCTGATTTGCCGGAATTTCCGGCTGTGAATGATCGTACAAGCCCTGCATCAGCGCAAGAATTCCAATTCTTGGTTTCGTTTTTTGCAACATCAAATCAACCTCTTTCTCAAAATAGTTTTAAAACTAGCTGGTACTATAGTTTTAAAGATTCATCGCCGAGAAATCCGGTGTTGGCCGATTTCCTCGGCGTTATTCTGTTACGCGTCTGGATATACTGGATATATTAGTTCAATTTGATGGTATGAACGGCGATGTCCTCGTCTTTTTCCAGAGTGTATTCCGCACGTTCCCCTGCTTTTGAGAGAACATACGCGCCCCGATATCCCTGAAGCTGCGCCATTCCGTTTGCATCAGTGTGCAGCACCCCGGTGGAGGTCCACTCTTCATGAATCAGTCGCTGCAACTCGAGATAGGCAGGCTTGATCGAATTGTCCTCTCGAATCACGCCGCTTGGGGCATGGAGCCACGCTCCGTCCGCAAAATCCCAGCCGGTCACCGCCGCAACCAGAGGATGGCCGAAGAGAATCTGATACATTTCTTTCCATTCCCGGCACTGGCGCTCTTCCCCTTCCGGGGTAGACGGCCATGCTTTCACCTGATAATCATTCAGATCCACAATTTCCTTCGGCATGATGTCTCCCGAAATCAGGGTATTCTCCGTGAAATGCAGCGGAAGACCAAAACACGAGTACCGCTCCAAAACTTCCTCAAGTCGTTCCCGACCCATGTAACCCTGGTGCTGGTGGGTCTGCAGGCCGATTGCCGAAATCGGCACCCCTGCATCCAGCAAGTCGGCGATCAAGTCCCGATATTTTTCCGACAGATTAAAATCGTTAATCAGCAGAACTGCATCCGGATTTGCTTCCTTCGCCGCCTCAAACACGGTCTTGACCAGCGGAATCTGGCCGTATTCCTTGCAGATGCGGGTGATCGCATTGTCGTATCGGTTATAGACCGGCATGATGACCACTTCATTTATCACATCCCACATATCGATCACGCCCCGAAACGCGGATACGTCTCTGTGGATTCGGTCGATCTGCTTTTTTAGTATGGTGGCATTGTCATATTCCATCAGCCAGTCTGCGCATACGGAATGCCAGCACAGGGGATGTCCCTTGACACGCACATTCCGCTCCTTGAGGAATCGGGCAGCGGACATACGGCTTTCCGTCAACACTTCCCCTTCGTTCGGCTCAAACCCGTGCCAGTAAAACGGAATGGTTCCGTAATTGAACACCTTTAACCACTTTTCCATCCGGTCCTGATAAAACCGTTTGTCAGGGTTTATCTGATCCTGATAGAAATCGATGATTCCGTGGTTACCCTGCGCCGTTGCAGGCAGGCTGTCAAATGCGCCGCTGCCAAACAGGAATTCATGATTCACCAGGCGATATTCCACAGCCGCATTGGAAAGCGGTTTCCCGTCCCTGTCTGTGATTCGGAGCATGCGGGATGCCGTTCTATGTTGATACGTTTTGTTCTCCATCTGTCGATCGTCCTTTCCAGTCACCAGGGATAGGCTTCCCCTTCATAGGTGATAAACACGTCCCCCTGTTTATCCCGCCGTCTTTCTTCAAACAGTAGACGCAGGTGCTCTGCATGGTCATATGGAATCAGCGGAGCTTCTGCATTTCCCTCATTCGTGCGAACCCAGCCGGGATGGATACAGATGGCATTCAGATTCTCCTCATCCCGGAAGGTATTGCGCAGCACCATCGTCGCCATGTTCAGCGCAGCCTTTGCCATACCGTAATCAATCATATCGGTACGATAGCATCTTCCGATGCTGCCCGCTTCGGAGGAGATGTTGACGATCAAGGCGGCAGCGCTCTTTCGAAGCAACGGCAGCAGCGCCTTTGTGACCCGCAGCGGGCCAACCGCATCTACATCTACCACACCGGCAATGTAATCCAGATTCGCTTGTTCCAGCGTCTTGTTATAATCGGGCGATACGATGACGGCATTGTTGATCAAAAGATCCACACAGGGAACCTTTGCCGCCACCGCTTGTACCGCCGCCTCTACGGATGCAGTACTGCCGATATCCATGGTCAGGGTGTGCAGCGTTTCCGGATATTTTGCCTGCAGTGCATGCAAAGCTTCGGAAGGCTTGCGGACACCGGCGAACACCGTGTCACACTGTTCTAGATACCGCAGCACCAGATTAAATCCCAGCGCCTGCTCTCTGCCCGTGCCGGTGATCAATACATTCTGACCCATTCTCTTTCCTCCTGAACTGATTATGTTGTCGGGATGGTGCTTAGTCCTTATAGTGCTCTTTCACTTCCACCAGAACACCCAGCTCTTTGGAAGTGTCAAAGTACTCATAGGCTTCATATCCCTTTTCCTGCTTGAAAATGGATGCGTATCCGGCTTTCTGCATGACTTCCTCGTCCGCCTCAAGGGGCCCGTCGGACAGGAGACAAACAGAGCAGATGGAGGTCCCGTGTTCCTTCAGCCATGCGGCCCAGGGATCATTCGTGCCCATGGGCTGAATGATCTCAAACCAGAAATTATCGCTGAACACACTCTCGACACGCATGGGCATATCGGTAATATCCTTGCCCATGTACTTGGTAAAGGGTGTTCTCACCATCGTGTGTTCCCCATCCTCAGCGGGGACAGTGCCGGTTCCCAGAAGGTTCTTATAACCTGCAACCGTTTTATCCAGATCATCCGTTACAACGATTACCTTAATTATGTTTGTCGAAGACAGCGTCATTATGTTCTCCCGTTCCAGTATTGTTTATTTGTTTGTAAAGCCGCCGTCTGCAATGATTTCCGCGCCGGTCACATAAGAGGACTGGTCAGAAGCCAGGAACAGCGCAATCGCGGCAATTTCTTCCGGCTGACCGATATGCCCCAGAGGAATCTGGGATACCACAGCGCGGTATGTATCTGCGTCACCACGGACAAAATCGTTAAATGCCTTGGTTTGAGTGGGTCCGGGGCTGATGGCATTGGCTCGAATGCCGCGCTCAGCCAGCTCTCCGGCAAAGGAACGCGCCATCGACCGAACCGCAGCCTTGGCCGCATTATAGACAAGTGCGTTTTTCCCGCCCTGAAACCCGGCAATGGAAGAAATCAGCACAATCGAGGATTTCTCCGCCATACTGGGTAGGACTTTTTGCACCGTGAAGAATGCGGAAAATACATTCAGATTCATGGTCAGGTGGAATAGATCCGGTGTGATTTCAGAAATCGGGTTCTGTGGTCCATTGCCCACGACGGGCACAACCGCTTTTATCTTACGGCCTGTCGCGCGCACCACTTCCCCCAAGCGCTCCAGATCCTCAATCTTTGTGGCATCCATCTGCACAATCTCCAGCACCTGGGGATTGCCGCCGTAGACCTTCCGGGCATTTTCCAGATCGTAGTCGCCCACAATCACGTCTGCACCTTCCGCCATAAAGCGTTCGGCTATCGCTCTACCAATACCGCTGCCTGCGCCAGTGACGACGCACAGCTCGCGATTGAGAAGCTTCTCCATTTGTTATTCCTTTCTGATACGAAACCCCCGCTGCTTGCGGCTCTAAAAAACCGGATGGGAAACCCGGCTGCAGCGGAGTCGATTGCAATTTACTTCAGCGCGCCTGCGATCATGCCCTTTTCGAAATTCTTCTGCAACAGCAGATAAGCGATAATTTCGGGAATGGCCGTCATGACCGCGGCTGCCAGAATCTTGGTCTGGTCGTTGGAAAACTCGCCCTGGAAATACTGCGGCAGCAGGGTGACCACCTGCAGATTCGGGCTCTGCAAGAACAGAAGCGGCAGCAGGTATGCATTCCATGCGTTGATCAATGTCAGTACGATAATTGCAGAAGTAATGGGCTTGGCCATAGGGATAATCACAGCGGTAAATACTTGCCAGATGTTGGCACCGTCAATTCTCGCTGCTTCCATCAACTCGCTGGGGATACCCTCGTTAAACTTTCTGGCCAATAGAACTGTAAAAGGCAATTGCAGCGCAGCAGTGGGCAGGATGACCGCAAACAGGGTGTTATACATATGCAGCTTCTGAAAGGTAACAAACAACGGAGTCAGCAATATGACTTCCGGCAGTGTCAGCGCAATCAGCATCATCCAGAAAAAATACTCTTTCCCCTTGATGTGGAGCTTTGCAAAGCCGAAACCGGCAGTCATGCTAAACGCATAAACCAGAGCGATCACAGCGGCGGAAATAATCGCCGTGTTGCGGAAAACGATAGGAACAATGCCCGTATCCCAAACCGCCTTATAGTTATAGAGACCGCGTCCGCCCAGACTGCCCAGCACCATCTGCACCAGAGGAATCAGATACGGAACCGTCATGACAAACAAGATCAGTTGGAGAAGAATCTTGTTTTTTTTGGTGCGTACTTCAAACATATCATCAATCTCCCTTTTTCGAATAGTTGGATGCCAGTGCGCCACCGATTGCCAGAACCAGCAGCGTCACGGACAGAGCAGCCGCATAGCCCAGATGGGACTGGCGAATACCCTGCCGGAAAATATACGTGCCCAGGAATTCTGTCGCATGATTGGGTCCGCCTGTAGTAATCAGATAAGGGATATCAAAGGTTTTCAGCGCACCGATAATGCCCAGCATTGCCAAAGAAACCGTGGTACCCTTGCAGTGGGGCAGCACCATGGTAATCAGGGTGCGGATGTTGCCGGCGCCGTCAATACGGGCAGCTTCCAGAATTTGCTTATCCACCTGGCTCATTGCTGCATAATACAGGATGAAGCTCATGCCGGTGAATTGCCAGACTGCTACAATCATCAGCACAAAGAGCGCAGAATTGGGGTTAGCCAGCCAATCCACCGTAATCGGCAAATGCAGCGAATTGAAAACGGACTGTAGCATGCCCTGCGGAGAGAACAGGAGACGGAATACAGGAGCCATAGTTGCAGGCGCCAGAATCGTTGGGATAAAGATAATGCACTTATGCAGGGTTGACAACTTCACCTGGCTGTGCAGAATGGCAGCGAACACGAAGCCAAGCGTATTCTGCACGACGAAGGTAATGGCGAAATAGATCGCAGTGTTTTTCAGGCAAAGCCAGAACACCCGATCCTTCAACATCTTTTCAAAGTTCTTCAAACCCACGCTGGTGCGTGTCGGATCCAGTCCGTTCCAGTCCAGCGTCGAGAGGTTGAAGGTGCTAACAATGGAATAATAGACAATGACCACCAGAAACAGAAGCGCCGGGAGAATCCAGGGCATACCGCTGATATAAGTGGAAGCCTTCTTTTTCTTTTCTTTCACGGAACAATCACCTCATAACCAGAAAGTTGTCCTTATGAAAAGATAGGGGCATAGTGAGTATGCCCCTACCCGATCACTTATGTCTTACATCTGCCAATCGGGCAGAAATGGTCGGCGGGTTCTCACATGCTGTCTTCGTAGGCCTGCTGCAGCTGTGCTGCGCCTTCATCAGGCGTCAGGGTTCCGGTTGCAACACCGGCCAGAACATCCATCATAGCCTGGTTCAGGTCAGCGTTGATGTCCGCAAAGCGGGGGTTATCACCGCTGGCGGATGCGTTCTGCAGGTATGCCTTGATTGCCGCTTCCTGCTTCTCGGGGTTGACCAGTTTCACAACACTCCAATCGGGCGCTGCGGACTTCAGAGAGGGAACCACGTTCAGAGAGTTCGCAATCGTCGACGTGCCTTCCGGAGAAGTGCACAGCCAAACAGCAAAGGCGATAGCAGCATCAATATTCTTCGAGTTGGCTGCAACGGCAGTGCCGTAGTCCAGATCGCCGAACATGGAGCCAACATTGCCGGTGCCGGCGAGGTCGGGGAAGTTGATGGGGATCATGGTGAAGGGCTCTGCGGTGGAGGATGCAGATTCCATGGCAGCCTTCATGGTATCGGGCAGGGTGTTCATGGTGTACCAGGAACCCATCATGACCATAGCGGCCTGCTGGGACATGAACAGGTTGTTTGCTTCGGGATACTGCATGAGTCCCATTGCGCCATCCTGCATAATGCCTTCGTCAAACAGGCTCTTCCAAAGTTCAAGGCCTTTGACCAAGGCGGGATCGGTCCAGGCAACTTCGCCTCTGCAAGCCTTGGTGAACATACCGGGGGCCACGTTATCGCAAATTGCATGGTAGGTATCCATGTTGAAAGCGCCCATGCCTGCACCCTGGACGAAGCCGATGATGCCATTGGCTTTGAAGATTTCGCAGGCAGTCTTCCACTCCGCCATGTTTGTGGGGATCGTTACATTGTACTTGTCGAACAGATCCTGGTTGATCCACAGATTACCGGAGTAAACCGCGCCAACACCCAATCCCTTGAGCTGGCCGTCAACCGTCATGTTTTTGATTGAAGATTCCGTCAGCTTGCTCTGCCAGTCATCGCCGAGTGCTGCCTTGACAGCATCGGTCAGATCGACAGCCTGGCCTCCGAAGATCGCAATACCGCCGTTGGCGGAACCAGCAGAAACTTCGAAAGCGTCAACGCCTTCGCCGGCAGACAGAGCAGGTTTCAGAACCGCGTCATAATCGGCGACGGTAGCCTGCTTCCAGGTCACCTTGATGTCGGGATACACCTCGTTGAATGCGGCGATGTACTGTTCATTGATAGGAGAGCCGGGTGTCCAGCCCCACCACACAACTTCACCGGAGGGTGCCGCACCGGTTTCGGTGGTGGCTACGGCAGTTTCGGTGGTTGCTTCGGCAGTTTCGGTGGTTGCCGCGGGCGTGCTAGTGGCACAGCCTGCCAAAAGCATGGACATTGTCAGGAATAGGGCCAATACAACAGCAAATGTTCTCTTCATGATATTTCCCCTTTTCTTTTATTTACTCCGCATTTCTGCGAATATACGATTTTTAAAGATGGTGAATACAAGATACACTTTGGTGATCGGATTCGTCTAATTATCCGCATGACTGCGGATATACGGTTTCACTGTCGTTTAACTGCACGATATGCTTTTTTATAGTTGCTTCGTCTTGCTTGTTAGAATTTCTGCGAATAAGCAGTTTTTTTGATTCTGAAAAAAGAATACGCGTTGGAGATATGTTTCGTCTTGTTTTATTGAATTTGTTCGAATGTACGGTTGCTTCGGTTCCTGAATATAGATATGTTTCTTAATTTGTTCGGTCGCTGACCGGATACTCGATGAAGGGATTTTTCGGATCATCCGGCATTGCTGTTTCCATTAGATGCCGGATGTTCACGACGCAATTACTTGTTATAGCTCTCCAAAATCTCTACGAGACACTTCAGTTCCGGCGCGTCCAGATAGTTATACTCGCCGCTGCCGTCGCCGTAAATGCCGTGCTGCACCAGCTTGAGCCCAGCCGCCTCTGCATTTGCCAGGCAGGCCTTGGAATCCTTCACCTGGAATGCCACGTGGTGGATGCCTTCGCCGTGCTCAACCAGAAAGTTTCTCCAAGTAGAGGGCTTGTCGTTGGGCTGAATCAGCTCCAACTGCAGGCCGGGGCCAACATCAAAGAAAGCGATCCAGCAGTAAGCTTCCGGTGCGGGTTCGCCCTGAAACTCCGTGCAGGTGATAGCATAATCACCGATGGGCTGCGTGGGAGGAACATCCAACCCCAGAAACTCTGCCCATTTTTTCTTGGTCTCCTCAACATCCTTTACGATGAAGCCAATCTGCGCAACAAGATGTGTACCAACTACACCTACCATAACCATTTCTCCTTTCGGTTTAACCGTTTGTATATAAACAAGAAATTATTGCCTTGTTCAGACCTGCTCCGGGAATCCGCCTGTCTCAATGGGACGTGGTCTCTGGCAGGTTGTGGTCATACGGTACAGTTCCCCTGTCTCGCTGGAACGGATCAAGCCTTCCATCGCCTCAGTAATGTGAAGGATCAACGCACCGTTTGTCCGATTTTCCACGCCGGAATCAATGGAACTTGCCAGATCCAGAACACCGATGCCCCGGGAATAGTCCTTCACCCGAGGGAACAGTTCCGGAAGCATATAAAACCGCTCCCTTCGGGCTTGGGACGCTTCATTGTTCTGATAGGCCACATCGGTATACTGCTCTTTGCGGTATACGCTGGGCGTACCGCCGCCGAAATTGGGATCGGGATACATCAGTGTCCCGCCGTCACCGTAGATCTCAAACATCGGAAGATTGGATTTGTAAATATCAAAGCTCACATTCAGGTTGACAACCACGCCGCTCTTCAGCCGGAGGATGGCAGAATAGTGGGTGGGTGTTTCCACGGGGATATCCGTTCCGGTTTTTGGTCCTACATATACCCGGCGAGTATCGCTGGGCTGTGCCGCGAATGCAGCTAGACTATCAATGGGTCCCAACAGGGATACGAGCGCTGTGAGATAATAGGGTGCCATTTCCATGATCGGGCCGGAGCCCTTTTTATAATACGTAACAGGATTGGGATGCCATGTTTCGACCCCGAAGGTTGTCATATTCGCTGTGACAAAAAAGGGTTTGCCGATGATGCCGGCATCCAGATAGTACCGCATGCTCTGTAGTCCGGAGGCTAGGAAAGTATCCGGTGCGCAGCCCACCCGAACGCCCGCTTCCTCTGCCAGTGTCAGAATCTCTCTGGCTTCCTGCAGAGTTGGGGCAAAGGGCTTTTCGCTGAACAGATGCTTACCTGCACGGATAATCTGCCGGTCCAACGCCACATGAAACTGTGGAGGAGTTAGATTAACAACAATGTCTATTTCCGGATCTTTCAGCAGATCTTCCGTCACATACGCCTTGGGAACATCAAATTCTGAAGCCAGCTTCTGTGCAAGCGCAAGGTCTATATCTGCGCAGGCCACAACCTTAAGATCCTTATAAAATGCTTTGATGTCTGAAAGATATGTCCGGCTGATGACGCCGGAGCCAACGATGCCCACTCTGTATTTGCGCACTACTGCCCACCGCCTTCGTGAAAAATCGCTTGTGTACTCGCTGTATGTTTTGTTTTATATGGGCATTGTATCAACACTCATTTCATTCTTCTTCTCAGAATTTGCAGTTTTACTGTGCAGATATTGCTATTTTTTGAAATAATATGGATAACGTGCAATACTGTTCTCAATTGAAAGAAGGCACAAGAAAGCCCGTGTATCCTCAATCAGATGAATGATGTTGAGCCATTCAAATAGGATAGCCCCGCAATGGCTCATAAAAAGTACTGCAAGCCTTGCCGTATTGCTTCTAGAACCAGCTAAACATAAGACTATTTGTTAAGTATAAAAGCGACTGATCTGCTCCCCAAAAAAGCAGTCTACTCATATAAAGAAGATGTGGACGAAAAAACGAGCAAAACCGATTTTTCTAAATAGTAGAATTCCTGCACGAGAAGAAATACAGATCGTGATCATTTCAACGCAAACAATTCATCAATACAGTTCAAGAGCAAGCATACAAGTAATATTAATCACCAATGTGATGCTGTAAAATGGCACCATATTCCTATACCTAAGCTGTTTTTTAGCATTCTTGCAAGAACCATACCGCATAGGATAAAACACCTCTTAATAATTTGATGAAGAGGAGGTCTCGATAATGTGTTATTCAATATTGCTTGTGCTGAATGCTTCGATGCACTTTTCTGGTGATTCACAACTCTATTTCTCAAACTTTACGTACTCAAATATTTCTGAGTTCATCTCGGTTGCGCGCTCAGAATCGTTCACGAAGTCGGGATTACGATCGTCAATGCGCTAGCATAATTACGGCTGTTTTCGTTGAAAAAGTTGTCGAGTCCTCAAGAAGAGAATGACCGTATCGTGAGGAAATGTTTTAAATATCTACAAACACCATAATAAGTTAAACCATTTCGTCGTATTTATTCATACGATTGAGATGATAACTTAGTGTGAATCAGTACCCATAAACACAATTGCCAGTCAAGTTCATATGCCATAATTCCCTTATATTTGTTCCAATAATATACAATATGTGATAACCCCGAATAAATTTGGGGAAATAGATGATAATTATAGTCACAATAGATGCATTGAAGTAATAATCTGCATAATATCTGATATCTGATTAGCTGTTTACGAATGGCAGCTTACACGGGTTGATTGGGCAATCGACACAGTCAAAGAATAGAAGAACTCTATTCGACCAGCATCAGAATATAAATCTAATACGGTGGCTATAATTGCCTTAAATTCGTTTTTCCGATTTCAGACATTCATACGCATCGATATATAGATAGAGAATGACGCAAAAACGTATGTGATAACCGACTAACTTAGGCACAGAAATTATTAAATAATGCTGAAATCGACATAAATACTATAGAAGAAAAAGCAACCGGCTGAAATCATGAGTAAAAGAAAAAGCCCCCTAGTTGGGGACTTATCTGGCGGAGAGTTAGGGATTTGAACCCTAGTTACGGTTACCCGTAAACATGATTTCCAATTATAACCTGATGCTGTCTTGTGTTGCCAAATACCGCCAATTCCATCGTTTTTTTGAGAATTTAGAACTGGCAATACAAGGCAATACTGACCAATATGTGCGCACATGCTTAGCAAAAAGCTTAGCAAATCTGAGTCAGGCAAAAAAGATTTTAAACCTTCGCTAAACAATTATTACTGCTAAGATATTCAGCGAGCTTCCAACGGCACTTTTTAATTCGCGAGCGCTGGCGAAGGGACTACAAAGAGTTCCGTCCGCACAGTGCTGCTTGATTACATGATGCTGCTAAGATTTGTTCGCCGAGTCAACTTGGTTTACATTCCTTTGAGCAAGTTCCCAAGCGCAAGGATTGCAAAAGCAATCAGCGCCCACCACACCGGTCCAAACAGCAAGCTGAAAGGAATTGCTACCATCAGTAACGCCAGAATCGCTATGATGAGTGCGATAAAAAAGGTGATATTTTTGGGTCTCGATAAATGTAACTGCATAATAGCTACCTCCAAAATTTCGTTTTTAATTTGAGATATTCTTCAAATTGTCAATCGGTCTCGATGAACGTCATCCGTAACGTTAGATTCGGAAACAAACTGATATTAACTCTTCGAACTTTGTTTTTGCTGTTCAATTTCCTGCTTCTGCTGCGCAATCTTTAGCTTCTGTTGCTCGTTCTCCAGTTTCTGGCGCTCATTCTGTTTCTTCTGCTGCTCATTCTCTTGTCGCTGGCGATTTGTGTTTTCTTGTTTCCTCTGATCATTTTCTTTTTTTAAATGATCGTACTCCTGCTTCTGTTGTATAAGGTTTTCTTTTGTGCGTTTTGAAAGATCCTTCGCATCCTGATCGTGCCTACTGGTTTTTCGAGCATAGATCCCAACGATCAGTCCCAAAATGCCGAGAATGATCTCACCGATGTTCAAATAGATAGGATTACTTTGGAACATAGGCATCAGACCTGTGATCCCGAGGGCACCCATTGCAATGAGCGCCAACCCCATCAACACGTTAATTAGTTTTGTCATTGAAATAACCTCCATTTTCGATCTGTTTGATTTAATCCCGAGAAAATACTCCGATGAGCACGCTAAAACCACCGAGAACGATCTCGCCAATATTGACGAAGCTCGGATAGATGGTAAACATTGGAATTACGTTCGTGATTCCCAATATCCCCATTGCCAGAAACACCAACCCGAGAATAACGCTCATTGCTTTCGCCATATAGTCTCCTCCTTCTACCAGTTTTGTTCGCAGAACCGGATACTGTTTTCTTCGTGCACGCACATTCACCGAAAGGGCGCTCAATTTGACGTGATACCATAGAGTTAAAAGCGCGACCCCAGCTATTTGGGTTTACCGAATGTCTACTTGTCCTTGTTCAACTCAGGCAATGCCCTCATAGGTGCATTCTCAATATCAGAATAGCATACTAAATATGATTTGTATATTTATATTTATATTTTGTTGTATTATTTTTATTATTATTATATGATGTATATAGCGAATGATTCAACAAAGAAAGCGAGGCCATATGAGAAGTCATATTCAATGCGGCGTATGCAGCTACATCGGCGAAGAGAGCAAGATCAAGCAGGTCTGTCCTGCTTGTGGCGCTCCTCTGTCGAGTTTTCAGCATTATGAATTCGGGATCAACGAGAAACGTTTGTCCAATCTCAACATGCATCTCCACCCGATTCTCGTGCATTTCCCGATCAGTATCGCCGTGCTCTCCTTTCTCTTTCTGCTGATCGCCTTTTTGATCGGCAGCGGGGCAAATGATCCGTGGATCTTGATCGAGAAGATCATCTCCATCATCCTGCCCTTTAGCATCATTGCGGCTATGGCAACAGGGCTCTTCGATGCAAAGTCCCGTTTGAGAGACGTTGTGGGACGCGTGCAAAAGCAAAAGATTCAACTTGGAACGTCTTTTCTCGTTGTTTCGATTGTCTCTGCAATCCTGATCAACTATGAGGTTTTCACTTGGCTCGGCAGAGTGGTAATCCTTCTGCTTGGACTGCTCAACATCCTGTTGAGCGGCCTGCTGGGTAAAAAAGGCGCATCGTTGCTCACGGTTCTCATCAAGGACCCGTCTTAACAGGCTCTTAGAACGACATTGAAAATAAACCAACTTATGGAGGTATCAACATGAACAGTTTTGAACGAAAACTCGACCGCGCAAAGAACAAGGTCTCCGGTTTTGTAAAGCAGACCGCCGGAAAAATCGCAGGGGACGAAGTTCTGGAACTCAAAGGAAGAATGCAATCCTCTCAGGCGGACATCCAGAAACGGACGGATGTGGATGATGCGATCCACCAAATCAAGAAATCCGCTGAAAAGGGCAAAGCAAGCATTGTGCATACCGTTAACGACGCGCAGCAGTCCGTCGCAAAAAAGATCAATGATTCGCTCGACGAGCGTGCACAAAACAAGACAAAGTAGACTAACTCGCTCGATTCCTTTCCAAACGAACTTTGTTCGATAACAATCATTAAATATTACAGGAGGATCACACAATGGGTTGGCTCGCATGGATTATTTTAGGTGGCGTTGCCGGTTGGATCGCCAGTATGCTGACAAAAAACAATGAAAGACTGGGCCTTATCGGCAATATCCTGATCGGTATTATCGGCGCATTCGCCGGTAACTTCCTGGTCAATTTGATCAACGGCGGCGGCGTGGCCAGTTTCGGCTTCAACTTCACAACGTTCATCATCGCCATCGGCGGCGCGGTTGTTCTGCTGCTGCTCTTCAACTGGCTCCGCAGACGGCGCTAAACGCACCGCAAGCTCCATTCATGAGTAAGCCGTGTGATGTGGCACAGATCAACAAAATCTTTCCAAAAGGAGCGTGATCTTTATGTGGACCATTATCGTCATTTTGATTGTATTATGGCTGCTCGGTGCATTCGGCTCAAGATACATCCCCAGCATCCCCAGACTCGGAAGCTGGGTTCATATTCTTGTCGTTGTCGCATTAGTATTGCTGATACTGAAACTGGTCAATCTCATCTAGTCTCGTAAGAGTTCAGGTATCAATCATAAAACAACAATCTATGAGCACTGTCTTTTTTGGCAGTGCTCATATCGTCCGTGAATTCGAACCATTCGGATTGTGATCGACTGTAAAGCGAAATATGGGATATCCCATGTTCCCTGCTTTGCACTTGAATCCGCTGCACTTTTCAGTACCAACTCAAAACCACTTCTTCTTTTGAATTTAAAGACATGACGCAAGCAAGTATTGGTTGACGATATCGATCGATTGCACAGCTCGATCTCACCGTGGTTGAAGCGCTTTTCGCGCGCTGGATGCAACGATGAGAAAGACAATTCTGATCAACCATTCGACTTTTTATACTTTTACGGTTAATCCGAAATAATTGATAAAAAGATGAATGAATTGTTTGACATATCGTCTCCATCCATATAAAATTACCAAGAGCGAAAAGAAAAGGTATGGGCAAAAGGCATGAAGATATCGACCAATGCGATTGTATCTAATTCGGACATGATTAAGAGTTATAAGACTTGCCGTGAAAAAGCGGAACTCTGCGGGAAAATCTTCGTTTTGAAGAACAATCAGCCGGATGCCGTGTTAATCTCAGCAGCGCAGTATGAAAAACTCTCTGTTTTGATCGAGTACATTGACTCGCTCGATGAGCCGGAGCGCACCTCCTTCATCGAAGGGCTTCCTGCCGTGCTGGCAAAGAAGGTCTGATTTCCGGCACTCACGCCCGCACATCGAAATACTGTTTTAGCATCAAAGCGGAGGCAGATTAACTGCCCCCGCTTCTTTTTGCTTGGATTACCCCATCAACACATCGACCCAATGCTCCTTTGCGTCGTTTTGTAGCGCGAGCGCGCCGAAGAACGTTCCTCCATCCATCGACTTGCTCACCACGCCTGACTGCACCCGGTTTGGGTTGCGGATGGTGATGTGATACAAGTCGTTGCCATAGCGGTATTCCACGCCAAACGTCTGCCAATGCGCCGGAATGCAAGGATCGATGACGAGGAATTCCCCTAGTTTTTTGATGCCGAGGATGGACTCCAGCCCCGCGCGATAGAACCACCCGGCGGCTCCGGTGTACCAGGACCATCCCCCGCGCCCAACATGCGGCCACACGGCGTAAACATCCGCAGCAAGTGCGTAGGGCTCCGTTTTGTACTTTGCATAGCTGCGATAACTACTTGTATGATGAATCGGATTGATCAGGTCATAGAGCGCCAGCGCCTTGTCCCCTTCACCCTGCTTTGCAAACGCGGCAATCACCCAAGCGGCTGCGTGCGTGTATTGTCCGCCATTTTCACGAACGCCCGGAACATAGCCCTTGATATAGCCAGGTTCGCTCTTGCCTTTGTCAAACGGCGGGGTTAAAAGCTTGATGAGCCCTTCGTCTCGATTCACCAGATAGTCCTCCAGCGATTGCATCGCCTTGCGCGCCCGCTCCGGTTCACCGCCGCCGGACAGAACCGACCAGGATTGCGCAATCGAATCAATTTTGCAATCAACATTATGAATCGAGCCTAGCGCGGCGCCATCGTCAAAATACGCGCGCCGATACCAGCCGCCGTCCCAAGCGTGTTCTTCTATAGCCGCCAGCAGCGTTTCGCGGGTTGCAAGCAACGCGTCCGCCGCCGATACGTCGCCTAGCTCGATGCAAATCGGCGAAAACTTCGCAAGAACGTCGGAAAGGAACCACCCGAGCCAGACACTTTCCCCCAACCCTTTTTCGCCGACGGCGTTCATACCGTCGTTCCAGTCTCCGCCGCCCATCAGTGGCAAGCCGTGCTCGCCAAAGGAAAGCCCTCTTTGGATTGCCCTGAGACAATGCTCGTATAGCGTTGCCTCCTCGCTTGATTGTGTCGCGCGCTCGTAGCGCTCATGCTCCTGTTCGGATAGCGGTGTTCCCTGAAGGAACGGAACCGCCTCTTGCAGAATCGTAAAATCTCCGCTGATGCGAACATATTCTGCCGTCACATACGGCAACCAGAGAAAATCATCGGAAAAACGCGTGCGCACGCCGTTATCCAACGGCGCGTGCCACCAGTGCAGCACATCGCCTTCCACAAACTGATGCTTTGCGTGCAGCAATATCTGTCTTCGCGCAATCGCCGGATTGCTTGCCGCAACTGCCAGTACATCCTGCAACTGATCGCGAAATCCATACGCGCCGCCGGACTGGTAGAATCCGGTGCGCGCCCAAAGGCGACAGGCGATGACCTGATAGAGTAGCCAGCCGTTCTGCAACAGGTTCATGGCTGTATCCGGCGTCTCAACGCGCACTTGTCCGAGCGCAGCATCCCAGCTATCGGTGACAGCTTGCAACGCCGCCTGCGCCTTCTCAGCGCTCCGGTACTCGGCGCTCACGCGCGGCACCTCTGCCGCGTTGTCAGCAACGCCCAGCAGGAATACGATCGTCTTTTCTTCGTGTGGTTGTAGTTCGAGATCGATCCGCATCGCGCCGCAGGGATCAAGGGCGATGCCCAACTCGCCGGATAAGCAGTCCCGCGAGAGAGACGCGGGTGATCTTAGCCCGCCGGAACCGAAAAACTCCTTGCGATCGCCCGTCACGGAGCGTTCTGAGACCGAACAATCCAGATAACCGATTCTCCCGGGGAAATCTTCGTTAAATGGATTTTGCATCAGCAATGCGCCGAACTCGTTTTGTGATGTTTGAATGTGCATCGCGGTAATTTGGTCGCTTACGCCCAGGACCGGGCGCACATAATACGTCGCGCCGAGCCGCCTCACCATGTCCGTCTCGTTTTTCAACACGAGCAGGCTGATCTTGAGCGTGTCCTTGACAGGGACAAACTGCGTCAACGTCTGCCCAATGCCGTGACAGGTGTGTTCAAACACCGAATACCCAAACCCGTGCCGCACACGATAGATCCCGTCATCCCGAATCGGCAGAGCTGTCGGCGCAAAAATACTGCCTGTGTCTCTGTCGTGGAGATAGATCGTCTCGCCCGCCGGATCGGACACCGGATCGTTTGACCAAGGTGTCAGGCGGAACTCATGGCTGTTTTCGCTCCAAGTATAGCCCGCGCCGGATTCCGAAACAATGAAGCCGAAGTTCGGGTTTGTTATCACGTTGATCCACGGCGCGGGCGTATTCTCGTGCTCCAGCTGGATGCAATATTCTTTCCCGTCGGGTCTAAATCCGCCGATGCCGTTGTCATAGAGCAGTTCCCGCTGCAGCGCAATTTCTGTTGGATCAGATGCGATTTCTCGCGTAAAGCGCGTTCGCTGCGGAAGCTGCCGCCCGGCAAACCCCTTCAGCTGTTTTTCAATATTGCCTTTTCCGCCGGCTAGATAGATCCGCGCGGCAGAGATTAACAGCTGCACGTCCGCCTGTGTCAGATCCTTTCGGTTCAGCACCACGATTTCATCCGGGCAAAGCATGGCGGTATATCGCTTATATGAACCAACGATGCCCGTCACCAAGTCCCGAAGCGGTGAGGTGTAGGCGTTCTCTTCGCTGACAATGACGATCATATCCGCGCTGATATCCATGACGCCCCAGTACTCATATGCTTTGATCGCCTCGTGCAGCAGTGGAATTTGGGTTTCAGCGGTGAGCTCAACCAGCAGGATAGGCAGATCGCCCGAAATACCATATCGCCAGAGCGCAGATTGTCCGCTGTTATTTTGCGCAATCTCCTTGCTGTTTGCCCGTCGTGCAGGGCTTAGGAACAGCAGATGCGAGAGCATGTTCAAAAACAGCGTGATCTCGTTTGCTTTGAAATCCCGATATTTGTTCTCAATCCGGCTTCGCTCAAAAGCGCGGTGCGCACTCAGTTCAATATCCCGCGGAGTCTCATACCGCTTGGCGATCGAGAGCAGCGCGTCTTTTCGGTCCGCTGTGATCATCACAAACGAGACCGTTGCCGTTCTGCCCGGCTCAATCACGACCCGCGTACGCAGGCTGATGATCGGGTCAAGCACCGCACCAACGGTGCCGGAGAGTGGCTGGCTGCGCCGGAGCGCCTGCGGACATCCCACATCGTTTCCACGACCAAGGAACTGCGCGCGGTCGGTTTCATACTCGATCTCTTCGTCCTGGTCGGCACTGCGCACCAGAAACGCGCCGAACCACAGGACCTTTTCTTTGTCCGATCTTGGTCGGCGTTTTGCGCTGACCATGCCGCTTGGCGCGTGATAATCGGTCTCCACAAACAGGTTGCTAAAGACCATGTGCGCCTGATCAGCCGCGCGCGGGGCAAGCACGATTTCGCAGTAGCTGGTGATCTCGATCGTCTTTACGGTATCCGAGTTGTTCTTCAGCGTCAGCTTGCGAATCTCGGCGTCGTCATCCGTGGCGACGAAAATCTCCGTCTTCGTGTCAATGTCCCCGTCAGTGCGAAGATAGACCGCCTTGTCGTCTGCAAACTCGACCTCGTAACGCTCCGGCAGTCTGTTCAGCGGCGCATAGGTAGAAGACCAGACCGCCCCGCTCTCCATATCACGCAGATACAAAAACGTTCCGAAGTGATCCAGCGTGCTGTCCTCCTGCCACCTTGTCATGGCAGCGATCTTGTTTTTGCTGAATCCCGTGCCCGCGTCCGTCAGCATCACAGAGTAGTTTCCGTTGGATAGGATATGCACGCGCGGCAAAGCCAGATCGGGGCGACCCATCATGCGCACCGGAAGCTCCTGTTTGGATAATTTGAACGAGAGCGGCGCAAGCTTTTCCTTCGTCGCCTTGGTCACGACGATGTTAGCGGGAACCTTCTCCTGCAGCAGGTGACGATAGGCGCGAATCTCCGGGTTCTGAATAAATCGTTCCTGCATGCGGTTTCGGTTGAGATACTCATTGATCGCAAGCAGGCTCATCCCTTCATGATGCGCCATAAAGCTCTTGATGATCACGCGCTTGGGTTCAAAGTACAGCCGTTCTTTCGTGTAGTCCGCCGATTCATAGAAGCCGTACGGGCCTTCGATCTGCTCCTCCTTGAGGCGGGCAATGTTTTTGATCGCTTCCTCCGGATCCACAAGCAGCGCCAGAAACGTTGCATACGGCGCGACGACAGAATCCTCGTTTAAGCCGCGCTTGAGCCCAAGCCACGGAACGCCGATTGCCTTGTATTGATAGTCGTTTCGCTTATCGAGCGAGTTAAAGCCGGACTCAGACATGCCCCATGGCATATCGCGCGTTTTCGCAAACTTCATCTGACTTCTCACCGCAAACGAGCAGGCCTCGTCCAGCAGCGTATTGCGATAGCTTTTCATGATGAGCAGCGGCATCAAATACTCAAACATCGTTCCCGTCCACGAGACCAAGCCTTTGTATTTGCCAACGATCGTCAGCGTCCGTCCCATGCGAAACCAGTGTGTGGACGGAATTTCTCCGTTTGAAATCGCAAGATAGCTGGCCAGCCGTGCTTCCGACGCAAGAAGGTCATAGTAAGAATCCGTGCGCTTACTCTCTTCAAGATTAAATCCGATCGAGAGCAGCTTCTTCTTCTCATTGTAAAGCGGGCGGAATCGAACCGCGGCGACCAGCGCGCGGATGCGACTGATCAACGATGTACATCGCAAAACCTCGTGAAGCGATGCCTCCGACGACTTGAGCAGCGCAACCTGTATGCCGTTGAGCCACGGCACAATCTCCGGGTCGAGCGGTGCCTGCGCGTCTGTATCCCGCTCGAGCATGCGCCCGGCAAGCGCTGAAGCATCCCGCTGCCTTACGGGTAGTTTGCCAAAGGCGCAAGCGCCATCGATGAGTTGCAGGAGTGCGCCGAGATCCTCGGATGTGTCCTCCGCCGCAGGCAGTTCGCGCGGCAGAAGAGCCGCGGGAAAATAGGCTTCCAGCGCAATTTGCTGTTGCTGCAACTGTTTTTTTGCCTTCTCCAGCCAAACATCGCCTTCAATGGTCGCGTCATCCAGCAAATCCTGCCACTCCAGCAAGGCAAGATGCATGATGCGCAGTCCGGAGATGGATGAGGTGCCCGCCTTTGAAACGGCGACCTTCGCCTCACGCACGCGCGTCTTCCAAAGGAACGCTTGCTTTTTTTCCGCGCTGGCGATCGTTGCGATCAGCCCGTCGAAAAAGCGAATGTCGAACAGGGGTCGTTCGAGATATTCCTCCAACCCCTGTGCAAGCGTCATGAGGTATCCTGTGAGATTCCCGCTGTCCACCGTTGAAACATAGGCAGGATTGAGCGGTTTGAGTGTTGATGTATCGTACCAGTTAAAGAGATGGCCGTTCCATTTGGGCAACCCTTCGATAGTCGCAATCGTTTTCTCCACCAGACTGATCATATCAATCGTGCCGATAAACCCCATGTCCCGGGCCGTCATCGTCGCGAGCAGACCAAAGCCGATATTGGTCGGCGAAGTGCGCGCGGCAACGCCCCGATACGGCTCCTGCTGATAGTTGTCCGGCGCAAGATGGTGCGTTTCTTTCCCGCTGAACTCCTCAAAGTACCGCCATGTTTTCCGCGCTATTTTTTCAAGCTCTGCCCTGCTTGCGGGCTCAATCTCGTTCTTGGCCTTTGTTTCCCTGCTGATGGCAAACGCAATTACGGGCGACATCATCCACAAGAGAATCAACGGCAGAGTCATCAGCAAGCGATCCCATTGCCCCGTGACCGCCAATGCCGCAAAACATAAGAGCGACAGCCAGATCGCCGCCTGCATAAAGCGCAGGTATCCGCCGAGTGTTGCCAATGGCTTTGCTTCCGAATCGGCAGAGGTCACCCATTCAAGCAGGTTCTTTTTCGTCACCCAGATGCGCATGAGCGTGAGTAGAATCGCGCTGACCGAAAGCCACGCCTGATAGGGTAAAAACGTGAGTTCCAGCAATCCCTGCAACAGAGCGGACTTGAGCGAATCAACCACCGGAAGATATCGCCTTGTGCGCGCATTTTTCCGAAATAAAGATAGCGCGCTGCTCAATATCGTGCCCATCAGCGGCAACATGATCGTCAGCAGCAGCAAACCAAACCACACGAACACATTCCCCGGCAGCACGAACACCGCCAATTCCGCCAATAGCAACAGCGCAGGCGAAATCAAACTGCGTCGCAGGTTATCGTAAATCTTCCATCGGGAGAGGGCGGAGAGCGGATTCTTCATCCGGTTGTTGTCGATGTCCCGAATGTTCGGCAGAATGTAGGTGAGCAGCTGCCAATCCCCGCGCATCCAGCGGCGCTGCCTTGCAACATACGCCTGATACTGCGCAGGAAACCCGTCCACCATGGTCAGCCCGGAGGCAAGCCCGGTTCTCAGGTAGGAACCCTCCAGCAAATCATGGCTCAGCACCGTGTTCTCCGGGATGGTTCCCTTGAGCACGGTCTGGAATGTCGCAAGGTCGTAGATGCCTTTTCCCGTGAATATGCCTTCGCCAAAGAGATCCTGATAGACATCCGACAGCGCGCCGGAATACGGATCGATTCCGTCCTGATCGGTGAAAATGCGCGAAAACAGCGTACCCTCCGCGCTCTCAATATCAATATGCGGCTGAATCAGGCCATACCCTCTTGTCACAACACAGCGCGCTTCGTCAACAAAGGGTCGATTCAGCGGGTGCGCCATGGTTCCGATCAATCGCTTCGCCATACCGATGGGCAGAATGGTCTCGCTGTCGAGCGTGATCACATAGCGAATCTTTCCAAAGGGCGGCGTTTCGGAGGACGCCCAGGCAAAGCTCGTATCCGGCGCACCCTGTACAAGATCGTTGAATTCCATGATGGCACCACGCTTGCGTTCCCATCCGATCCAAACATCGTTGCTCGCGTTATACTGCCGCTCCCGATGAAAGAAAAAGAAGATCTCGCCTCCATCGGCATACTGATGATTGAGCGCTTCAATCCCCGCCAGCGCGGCAGAAATGACGCTATCGTCCGCCGGCAAATGCGCCGAGCAAGCATCCCCGAATGCACCGATGATCGCAAAATACAGGTTCTGCTCGCGGTTTCGAAGATAATGCTCCTCCATGTTTTGCAACACACCTGCAACGCGGCTTTCATCCGGCAGGAGTGTCGGAATGATCACCATGGTGCTCAGCTCTTCCGGGATGCCGTCTTTCAGCTCCAGCTTCGGCATTAAAGAAGGTTTTAGAGCCCGGCTGACGACGCGGTTGACCAGATACACCGCGATCTCCGAGGCAGGCATCAGCAGCGCCAGCGCGCATAGAACGCCGTAAAGCAGCTTTGCGTTTGTTGCCGCGTGCACACCGTAAATCACACCAAGAAGAGCGATCAGTCCGGTGATGCCCGCAATCGCGAGCAGATACAGCGCCCAGCGCATCTTTCCGCGTTCACTTCCAGATCGACTGTGTTTCTTGCCCGTCAAGAGGCGTTTGAGCTCGCCTACTCCCTTGTCGACAAGGTAATAGCCAACGTGTCCCGTCCGCGCGGAATCCACTCCCTGCCCGCGTGCTGCGGCGGCAAGCTTCAAGGCTTCCCGCGCGGTATGCACCTCCGAACATTCGCTGGCAGCGGAGATACGCGAAACCTGCTGCTTATAGCGATCCCGCGTGGAGAGATCCATGTTTTGGTATACCATGTCGCTGTCCGCGCGCAGAATTTGCTCAATCCGGCTTGCGGCTGGCAGAAACGCTTCCCAGTCCAGCGAAGAAAAGTAGTGCAGGCGCTTGACGCTGCTCTCCATCGCCACCGTGGCGAGGGATTGCGCGCTGTGCTCCATCTGCGTGATTTCGTCCGCGGATGTTCCGAGTTTGGATAGAATAGTCTCCAGCATCCGCATCGCGTCCACCGGGTTTCGCTCCGCACGGCGCAGGCGATAGCATAAGTGCTCGGCAAACGTGAGGTCGACCCCCGCTCCCGATTTTATGCTTGCGACAAGAGCCGTGTGAAATTTGGTAGCTTTGTCCGATGTCTCCTTGAAAAACGCATCATAAACCGCGTCCGCCCGCTTGCGGCTCTTGACCTCGCTGATGATGTCCTCGCAAAGATAACGAATATCCTCAATGTTCACAAGCCGCAATACGATCGGCAGGGCGCGCACCTCCCGCTCAAGCAGGATGTTCTTTGCCTGGTAGGCCGAAAAGTAGTTCAGCAGCGCCGCATCATCCAGCGTATTGTTGCCTCCGGCAATGAGTTCAACCGCCATCGCATAGACGCGCGCATACCCTTTGTATGGGCCGGATTGTAGCACCGGAAGGCGCAGATATTCCTTTCGCCTCAGCTCGGAGAGCAAAATCCGATATTGGGATTCAATGATGTAGAAGTTGTCGAGCAGCCACTCCGCCGGTGCTGGCACGTCTACCTTCTTGAGCAAATTCTCGTTGAGATCCTCGCAAGCCGCTTGAATGAGCTTATAGTTGCTCTTCAGGCGCGACAGCGGCCAGTCAAGCGAGCTGCGCTTCTTGGACGCCATGTGCGCGATGGTCGCCTGACGCGCATATGTCTGCGGGTCTTCCACCGAGAGGGCAGCGACGCGCTTGTTGGCGCTGCGTTCGCGCAAAAACAGCAATAGTATCACGAAAAAAAACAAAAAGGCACCTGCTGATAGTAAGATGCCGATGAGTAAAGTATTCACTTGTTTCAGAGCTCCTTCCAAACCGATATCCGTCGTGGGATGGTTGTTGGCTTGCCTTACGGCAGTGACTGCCTTAATGGAGCATCGAACAGACCTTTGCCGCAACTGGATTTCGGCGATCTGATAACCGGAGCTTGGCCAAATTGCACCGCGATACTTGCTTTGTACTTCTTTTAGTACCTCGCTTGCTTCAATTCATTCAAATAAGTATAGCATTTATTCGATATATTATTTGTTAATTATTATGAATTATTTACACTAGAATTTGCGAATGTACTTTCTTCTCGCTGGAAAAAAAGCTGTTTCATACTTTCGTCCTAGTCAGTCTGCTCCTCTGTGTAATTACTCTTCTTCATTTCGTCCACCTTTTGCTTTTCTTCAGTTTATCATTTTCTCTCTTTTAGGTTGACTACTTTTTCGGGGAGCAGGTCAATCAAATCACACTATTTGGAAAGGTGCACCAAAAGAAAAAAGCCCCCAAATCAGGGGACTTTTCTGGCGGAGAGTTAGGGATTTGAACCCTAGTTACGGTTACCCGTAAACATGATTTCCAATCATGCGCCTTCGACCACTCAGCCAACTCTCCACGACTTTTTTCTCGGACGCATTGTGTATCATACACGAATGCGCTCAAATTTGCAAGACTTTTTCGACAGTTTACGGGCGGGAATTTTGCTTTTTCGCGATGGCGAACCGCCGTCTTCACTATTCTCCTTGCCGTATAAAAACTCGCCCTGCGCGAGGTCCTATGCTACAATATTCTTATCGAATTATCTTGCTAAATGCAGCGCCCACCGTCCACGCAGAGCACTTGACCCGTGATAAAAGACGCCTCGTCAGACGCTAGAAACACCACGGCAGCGGCGACATCCTCCGGCGTGCCCGCGCGCAAGAGCGGCGTCTCCTCGCAGATGCCCGCGATGACATCCTCCGAAAAGCAGCGCGTCATATCGGTCAGCACAAAGCCGGGAGATACGCAATTGACGCGGATGCCACTGGGCGCTACCTCTTTGGCCAGCGACTTGGTGTAGCCGATCACCGCCGCTTTGGAGGCGGAATACGCCACCTCGCAAGAGCCGCCCGTAACCCCCCACATGGAGGAGATATTCACGATTGCCCCGCACTGCTGTGATACCATCTCCGGCAACACGGCGTTGGTGACGAGGAACATGCCTGTCACGTTCGTGTCCATCACGCGGTGCCAGTCGGCAAGCGATGTATCGGTGACGAGTTGCGTCGGCAAGGCGACACCCGCGTTGTTGACCAGCACATCGACAAAGCCGAAGCGCTCCCGCACGCTGGCAACGATCGCTTTTGACTCTTGCTCGTCTGTGATATCGCCGGAAACGAGCATGACAGAATGGCCCGCCGCCGTGAGCGCTTCAACAAGCGCGCGCGCCTCTGCCTCCCGTTCGCGGTAATGAATCGCGACGCGATGCCCCGTTTCAGCAAAGCGCCGCGCGATGCCCGCGCCAATCCCGCGCGAGGAACCGGTGACCAATACAGTATGTTTCATACGCACATTCTAACAAACGCGGCGCGCAAGCGCAACGTAACGTGAAAGAAAGAATCAGGTAAACGATGATCGAGCAAACACTTTTCCTCGGGTGCCACTTAAGCAACGCAAAGGGCTATGCTGCCGCAGGCCGCGTCGCGATTTCCATCGGCGCGAACACCTTTCAGTTTTTTACGCGAAATCCGCGCGGCGGCAGCGCAAAGGCGATCGACCCCGCGGATGCAGAGGCGCTGAACACGCTCTGCTGCGAGAACCACTTTGGCACGCTGGTTGCCCACGCGCCGTATACGCTCAACCCCTGCTCTGCCGACGCGAAGGTGCGCGATTTTGCCTATCGCTGCTTTGCCGAGGACATCGCGCGGATGGAATCCTTCCCCAATCAGGTCTACAATTTCCACCCCGGCAGCCACACAGGGCAGGGAATCGACATTGGCGTGCGCCTCACCGCGGAGCTGCTCAACGACGTGCTGACCGCAGAGCAGACAACGACGGTGTTGATCGAAACCATGTCCGGCGGTGGGTCGGAGATCGGCGGCATGTTCGAACAAATCGCCGACCTGCTTAGCCGCGTCAACCGGAAAGACAAGATGGGCGTCTGCCTCGACACCTGTCATGTGTTTGCGGCGGGCTATGACGTCAAGAACGACTTCGACGGTGTACTCACGCAGTTTGACAAGATCGTGGGTTTGCGTTGGCTCAGGGCGCTGCACCTCAACGACAGCCTCTTTGACCTCGGCTACGGAAAAGACCGCCATGCGCGCATCGGTGAAGGGTTTATCGGTTTAGAGGCGATGAAACGCATTGCGCACCATCCAGCATTTGCGGGGCTGCCGATGATTCTCGAAACGCCAAACGAGCCACCGGAACACGGGGATGAAATTCGCCTGCTGCGCGCGCTGTAAAGATAAATATAGGCTTGCATCGTTTCGCCAGAAAACCCTATCTCATCGGGGAAAAATACGGAATATATTCCCGCGTTTGCGCGCGCGCAATTGCCCGCGGCGCGGGATTGTATTATAATGACATCGATACATTTCACAGGAAAACCCGATTCTCTAGCATTTCTCATCACATCGAACCGATATGTTTATGATTGATTTTCTGTTTGCACACCCTTTTTGCAACCGAAAGGAGCATATTTCATGGAAGCCGTCAAAAAACCGGGCGTGAAAGAACCGTTTGATCTTTCGCCGCGCATTCAATGGCTGCGGGACTATTATTTTCAAGGCGACAAGCGTGGCTGGAACAACGAGTTCGCCGCGTTTACGACGGGCGCGCCATGGGACGAAGTGTTCGACGAAACGAGCTTTCTAATCGTGCCGGAGGTCTATTCCTTCCTGCCGACATTCCGGAAATCCTTCCAGATGGCGGCGCGCACCATCGCTCCACCAAAGGAATTTTTCTCACTCTCCCTGCCGGAGCGCCGCGCATGGATCATCAAGGAAGCCATCGTGAACCGCATGCCGCAGGAGATTCTCCCCGGCGATCTGATCGCGGGCGGGCGCTTCAACGTCATGGCCTCCCGCTGCTGGAGCAAGGAGGAGGCAAAGGCGCGCAACGAAAAGATGCTCGGCAAAGACGGCATCCGCAAGGCGACGTTCGCGTTTCAGGATCGCGGCTACGGCAACTGCGGCGCCACCAGCGGGCACTTGATCCCTGACTATCCAAGCGTGCTGCAAAAGGGCTTCTCCGGCGTCAAGGCGGATTTGCAAGCGCGATATGATGCGCTCTCACCCGCCGAGCAAGCGGGCGAGAAGGGCGGACAGTTGCGCGGCATGTTATTGAGTTGCGAAATGCCCGTTGTACTCGCGTCAAACTATGCGCTGCTTTGCGAAACGCTGGCAAGTGAAGAATCAGACGCCGTCCGCAAGGCTGAGCTGAACACCATGCGTGACGTGCTCCTGCGCGTGCCAAACGAACCCGCGCGAAATTTCCACGAGGCGCTGCAATCGCTGTGGCTGACGCACATGCTGGTGCTCACGGACGAGAACTATCCCGGTGCGGGCGTCTCCTTTGGCAGAATCGATCAGTACCTGCTGCCTTACTGGGAGCAATCGATGAAAGACGGCATGGATCGCGAATTTGGCAAGGAGCTGCTCAAGTGCTTCTGGATGCACTGCAACTATGCCTACGACGCGATGATTCAAACCGGAAATCAGGGCATCACCGCGGGCTACGGTCAGCTCTTCAACCTCTCCGGTCTTGGCAAGGGCGGCGCGGATATGACAAACGAACTGACCTGGGTGTTCCTCGAAGTCATCGACGAGATGAGCCCCATCCTCGAGCCCAAGCCGAACGTGCGCCTGCACAAAAACTCTCCCGAAGCGCTGCTAGATAAAGTGGTTGACATGATCTCCACCAGTCAGGGTGCGCCGTTTTTGCTCAATTTTGACGAGCGCTCCATCGCCGGTATGCTGGAGGAAGCAAAGCGCGCGCATGTCGAGCACCTCATCAATGAGGACAACGTGTTTGACTATGCCTCCGTCGGGTGTCTCGAGAACACCATGTGCGGCAACGACCGCTCGGCAACCGTGGACTGCAACCCGAACCTCGTCAAGGCGGTGGAGCTCACGTTGGGCGACGGGCAGGATTTAATCGTCTATACCGACGCGCTCTGGGGCAACCCCTACCCCGCCGAAACCGACGCACCAAGCACGGGCGACCCGCGCACCTTTGCGGATTTTGAGGCGTTCTACGCGGCGTTTCTGGTTCAGCTCAATTGCGTGATGCATCGCATGGCGTGTTTGTATGAGCGCTCCACCGAACTGCGCGCGCAGTACGCGCCGACGCCATACCTGAGCTGCCTCGTCAAAGGCTGTGCCGAGAGCGGCAAGGACTGCACGCAGGGTGGCGCGGAGCTTTCGTTTGTTACGGTTGAAGGCGTAACATTCGCGACAACGGTTGACTCACTGCTCGCAATCCGGTATCTTGTTTATGATAAAAAGCTCTGCACCATGGACACGCTGATCAAAGCACTGCAGGCCAACTGGGAAGGCTATGAAATTTTACAGGCACAGGCCAAGAACCGCGCGCCGAAATACGGCAGGGATGACGACGTGGCGGACGCGCTGGCGCTCCGCCTGATGAACGACTGGTCAGACATCGTCTGGGGCTACAAGACCAAGTCGACCAATGCGCAGTTCCGTCCCGGCATGCTGAGCTGGAACTACTGGATTGGCTCCGGCTTCATTCTCCCCGCGACGGCGGATGGGCGCGCGCGCGGGCAGTTTTTGAGCAACGCCATCTGCCCCGTCAACGGTGCGGACACCAACGGACCCACGGGCAACGCAAACTCCGTGGGCAAGGCACTCGGCGGCAGGGATGCGCAGGGCAACATCGTCAACCTGCTCCCCAACGGAGCCAGCCATACCATCACGCTCTCCCCCTCGCTGATGCGGGATCATGAGCGGCGCGCAAAGCTCAAGGCGTTTTTGCGGGGCTATACGGAGAACGGCGGCACCGCGCTACAGATCAACATTCTCGACGCGGAGACGCTCAAGGACGCGCAGCAGCACCCGGAGAACTATAAAAACCTGCTCGTGCGCATTACGGGATACAACGCGTATTTCACGAGCATCGGCAGAGAACTGCAAAACGAAATCATCGCAAGAGAAAGCCATAATCGGTATTGAGCTAATCGCGCAATGCATCATCATAAAGGAAAGTTACTATCGGTATACATATGACAAAAATCCGCTATCTCGACATCCAGCGTATGTCCAGCGAGGACGGCCCGGGACTTCGCACCACCATCTTCCTCAAAGGCTGCTCGCTTGCGTGCGCATGGTGTCACAACCCAGAGAGCATCGCAAAGAAGTTTCAGGTGCATTGGATCTCTACCCGCTGCATCAACTGCGGCAGCTGCGAAAACGTTTGCCCCAACGAGGGGTTGAGCCGCGATGAAAGCGGCGTACACATCGACCGCAGGCTCTGCACCGGCTGCTGCAACTGCGTTTCCGCCTGCCCCACGCTCGCGTTGGAGTGCAAGGGCATCGACGCAGAGCCGGACGAGCTCTGCCGCGAACTGGTCAAAGACCGCGCCTATTTCGGGCGTGACGGCGGGGTGACCCTCTCCGGCGGAGAAGCACTGCTGCAAGACGGCGCGGTCGAGCTGCTGCGCCTGCTCAAAGCCGAGGGCATCCAAACCGCGGTGGACACCAGCGGCATGGTGTTTACGGAGCAGTTGCAGGCGGCGCTGCCGTATACGGATATCCTCTTATATGACATCAAGCTCATGAACGACGCGGATCACATGCGTTGGACGGGTCGCGGCAACGCGATGATCCTTCGCAACCTCGGCGTCGCGGCGCTCTGGGCAAAGGGTAACGGCAGGCTTTGGATTCGCACGCCGATCATCCCCGGGGCGACGGATACAAACGAGAACATCCGCGCCATCGGCGAGCGCATCAACGCCATCGGTGGGGCGGAACGTTGGGAACTCTGCGCGTTTAACAACCTCTGCACGGACAAGTACAAACGACTGGACATCGACTGGTCGTTTAAGGACGCACCGCTGATTTCAAAGAAGCGCATGGATGAACTGTTGGCAGTCGCTAGAAGCACAAACGCGTGCGACGATATCCGCGCAACGGGCGCATTGCTAGAGGAATAGCATAGATTGAAATCCACTTGCGGTAACGATTGTTTCTATTGACAGGAGGAACGCGATGAAAACACTCAGTTTTGACAGGATTGACGATGCTTCTATCGAGATGATGGATTGCGACAGCAAGGTCGGCGTGCTCGCCACCGAGGACGAGAGCGGCTATCCGCATCTTTCGTTCATCTCGTCCATTCAGGCGCTGGGCGATCATGCGCTGACGTTCGGGCAGTTTTCCGCGGGGCTGAGTAAGCGTTTCATTCTGGATCGCCCCCGTGTTGGTTTTCTCGTGCTCAGCGCGGACAAGCGCTATCTTTCCGGCAGGGCAACCTATACCCACAGCGCGAACACCGGAACAGAATATGACCTCTACAACAACAAGCCGCTCTTCCGTTATAACTCCTACATGGGGTTTTACCGCATTTTTTATCTCAATCTGGAGCGCATCAGTGCCATCCAGCCGCTTCCGATGGGCGCAATCATCCTCGGCGCAATCCTCTCCCGCGTGAAAGCCGTGTTTGTGCGCAAGAGCGAGAAAAAGGCGTTGCCGTTGGTTGGTCAGCAGCTCTTTTCCCAGCTGGACTCGCTGAAGTTTTTGTGCTATTACGATGAGAAGGGCGAAGCACAGCTCTTCCCCGTCGTGCAGGCAACCAGCGCGGGCTCGGATCGCATCACGCTCAGCGGCATGCCCTATGGCAAGCAACTTCGCCAGATTCCCGACGGCGCGAAGGCATCCATCCTCTGCCTGAACCTCAAGATGGAAAGCGTGCTGGTCAAGGGTCGCTACGCAAAGGGAATCTTAGAGATCGAACGCGTCTATAACTCTATGCCGCCCAAGATGGAATATGTCTATCCGCGCAGTGAGACCATTGAGGCCGTGCGCTCATTCTAATCCACCAAAGGCAACGCAAAAGCGGAGGAAAAATCAATCCCCCGCTTTTTATTTGCGCCGAAAACCGGCGTTGTTTCCGAATGTTGTTTGGAAGACGATTGCCTGCTTTTAGCTGTTCTGCTGCATGTAACGCGCGATGGTATATAAGAACTCTTTGTTTCCCGGCGGATACTTTCCGCGATTGATGAAAAGCTGATCGAGCCGCTTCTGGTTGCCAAAGTTCCAGATGGCTTTGATCTCCTCGCGCACGTTGCGTTCGATGCGCGCAGGCTTAGTGCCGCAGCGCTCCGCTACTTTCGGATATAGTACGCGCGTGGTGCTGGTCACCTGCTCCTCCTGCATGATGAGTTCGAGTGTCATCGCCATTTGCACATATCCAAGCCGCCCTGTCGGTGCGCCGAGCCGGAGTAACTCCTGATCGATTTTTGACCTCACATGTCTGTCCTCCCTGTTAATTTTCCCCAATAAACTGACATTAAACTACAAAATAACAAATTTCAACGGTTTCGCTATTCTTCGAGATTAATCGACATAATTCGCGTTTTTTCGATTTTACTGTATATACAATTTGACAAATATTTCAGCGGATTAAGTACCCCTATTCCGTGTTCCGATGTATGGCTTGAATCGCACATGTTTGTATATCACGCCATGATCTTGTTTGTCTGGTGGAGAACGTTGTTCTTTATTTTCGATTCTGTTTTTGCATTACGCGTCGATTGCGGAGAGTCGTGCGCGCATGTTAGAATGAAACATACCATCTCTACTCACACTATCCCGAAATTTTAGTTTGGAGGCGCGAAACCATGCTTTGGATGTTGCAGAAAATCTGGTACCGCGTGTTTCAGTTTGTACTCACCTCCGCCATGTACCTCATGCCCTGGCGTCAGCCGGAGCTGCTCAGCGGGCCAGGCAGCATCAAAAAACTGCCGGCGCTCATCAAGAGCAAGGGCGTAACCCGCGTGCTGATCGTGACCGATGCCGTGCTGCGCAAACTGGGTCTCTTGGATTCCTTTTTTGCTGCTTGTGATGCGGCGGGGCTCAAGGGCATTGTCTACGATGGTGTAGAGCCGAATCCTTCCATCGAAAACATCGAGGCTGCCAGAAAGCTCTATGTCGACAACAAATGCGACGGCATCGTCGCCTTCGGCGGCGGCTCCGCGATGGACTGCGCAAAAGCCGCGGGCGCGCGCATCGTAAAGCCGCGCCAGAGCGTCGCGAAGATGGGCGGCACGTTGCGCGTGCTCAAAAAACTCCCGCCGCTGTTTGCCGTGCCGACCACGGCGGGCACCGGCTCGGAGACGACCATCGCCGCCGTGGTGACCGACCGCGCAACGCACCACAAATACGCGATTCAGGATCTTTGCTTGATCCCGCGCTATGCGGTGCTCGACCCGGAGCTCACCGTTGGCCTGCCGCCGCACATCACGAGTACGACGGGTATGGACGCGCTCACCCACGCCGTGGAAGCATACACCAACCTGTTTGCGCCGAAATCGACGGACAAACTCGCCATAGAGGCCGTGAAGCTGGTGTTTGAAAATCTGGAGAAAGTCTATAAGGACGGCACCGACATCACCGCGCGCTACAACATGCAGCTCGCCGCGTTCTACGGCGGTGCCGCCTTCACGCGCGCCTGCGTGGGCTATGTGCACGGGGTTGCGCATACACTTGGCGGGCTCTATGGCACGCCGCACGGCCTCGCCAACGCGGTGATTCTCCCCTGCGTGATGGAACGCTTCGGCTCCGCGGTCTACTTTAAGTTAGCGCGGCTGGCGGAAGCCGTCGGCATCAACGGCAAGGACGACGAGGAGAAGGCGAAGGCCTTTATCCGCGAGATTCGCCGCATGAACACAGATATGAAGATTCAGTCCGGCTTCGACTTCATTCAGGAGAAAGATATCCCGCAGATGATCAAATGGGCGATGAAGGAAGCAAACCCGATCTATCCGGTGCCCGTGCTCTGGCACACGCCGGAGTTTCGCGCGCTGATCGACTGCCTGCGCGCAGAATAAGCACGTGAACGGTTCGCGTTATGAGCGGCAGATGCTGCTGCCGGAGATCGGTTCCGCAGGGCAAGCTAAGCTTGCCGCGGCGAGTGTTCTCGTCGTCGGCTGCGGGGGCTTAGGCTCCACGCTGCTGTATGATCTTTGCGGCATGGGCGTCGGTAGAATCGGCTTTTGCGACGGTGATGTTGTCTCGCTGAGCAACCTCAACCGCCAGTTTCTGCACACGCCCGCCGATATCGGAAAGAACAAGGCACAATCTGCATATGAAAAGCTCAGTGCCTTTGCGCCGGAGCTGACGCTGGAGATGCACGACCAGCACGTGACAGAAGAGAACGCGCCAGAGCTGGTTTCCCGCTATGATCTCGTGCTGCTGGCGGTGGACTCTATTCTCTCCCGTTTAATCGTCAACCGCGCGTGCGTGCGGGTGCAAATCCCGCTCATCGATGCGGGCATCCACGGGCTAAACGGCTCGGTGTACGTCTATCGTCCCGGCAAGACGGCTTGCCTTGCGTGCTATTACGGGAATACCGCCGCAATGCCATCCGACCCGATTTCGAGCTTTGCGCCCGTCGTCTCCGCCATCGCCTCTTTAGAGGCGCAGTGCGCGGCAAACATCCTGCTAGGTTTGCCAAACCCCACCGACGGACGGATGCTGCTCTACGATGGAAAAAGCATGACGACAGAATTTATAATCATCGCGAAGAATCCCACCTGTTCCGTCTGTTCCTAACATCACCCCCAAAAAACAAACAAGCACGCGGAAACCAAACCGCGTGCTTGTCTTTCTTTCGGAATACCGAATAGCTTCTTAGAATTTCAAAATTGGTGCCTTCACGAGATTCAGAATGATTGCCGTGAGCCCCGCCAGCGGAATAAACACCACCATGGCCAGCATCATCATTAACTCATAAAATACATTGCTGCGTGGGTCTGCCTTGCCGCGAAAACGGAGCAAAAACGAGCCGGAGGGAATGCCAACGGCGTTGCCCATCATGATCATGCGCGTGACGGCTAGGATGCCATACGCGCCCGTCTCGCCGTACTCCGCGGCGATCTTCTCCCAACTCGCACGCGAAGGTTTCCCGCGCTCGTCTGCATAGTGTTGCGCGAATAGCACGCCGCTGAGTTGCTCCGGCGGCACATCCACAAAGCTGCCGCCAAGCATGGCGCGAATCTCCTCGGCGCTGAAGCCCTCCTCCAGTGCGACCTTGGTGTGATAATACGAGCACATGGCGCAGCCGTTGACCTCAGTCACGGCGAGCATGATGCGTTCTAAAAACGCCTTGTCCATCTTCCCTGCGGCCTTTGCCCGCCTTAACAGCGGAATTGAGCGAAACGCAAGCGTCATGATCTGGAAAAGCTCGATGATTGAAAAGAGTTTCTTGCCTGAAGTCTGCATGGGTTCTCCTCTGTTGCCGAATGATTCGGCCTGTTGTTCCATCTTAACCCGATCCTGAGAAAATCGCAACGAAAAACGCCCGCCGGATGGCGGGCGCAGTGCGTCATAGAGAGATTACTTCTTGTTCTTGAGTGCCGCGGCGACAAAGCCTTTGAACAGCGGATGTGCGCGGTTCGGGCGGCTCTTGAACTCCGGATGGAATTGTACGCCGATGAAGAACGGATGATCCTTGAGCTCTACGGTCTCCACGATGAGCTCGTCCGGCGAAACGCCGGATAGCACGAGACCCACACTGGAGAGACGATCGCGGTAATCGTTGTTGAACTCATAGCGGTGTCTGTGCCGCTCGTGAATCAGGGGCTGTGCGTAGCATTTCTCCAGCAGCGATCCCGCCATCACCTTGCAAGGATAGGTGCCAAGGCGCATCGTGCCGCCTTTGTTGATCGTCGCGTACTGATCCGGCATAAAGTCGATGACCTTGTGCGGGCTGTTTTCGTCAAACTCACCGCTGTTTGCGCCAAAGAGTCCGGCGACGTTGCGCGCAAACTCGATGACCGCAATCTGCATGCCGAGACACAGCCCAAGGTACGGAATATTGTTCTCGCGCGCGTATTTCGCGGTCTGGATCATACCCTCTACCCCGCGCACGCCAAAACCGCCGGGCAGCACGATGCCGTCGAGTCCCGCAAGCTTTTCGGCAACGTTTTTCGCGTCGATGGCTTCCGAGTCGATCCATTCGATCTCGACCACTGCGCTGTTTTCATAGCCCGCGTGGCGCATGGCCTCCGCAACGGAAAGATATGCGTCGTGGAGCTTGACATATTTGCCCACGAGACCAATCTTGACGTGCTCTTTGCTGCCACGCACGCGATCGAGCATCTCGTTCCATTCCTTGAGGTTCGGCTGCGGTAGATCCAGCTGGAGCTCGCGGCAGACCACTTCGCTGAAGTTGTTGCGCTCAAGCATGATCGGCGCTTCGTATAGTGTTTCGACCGTGAGGTTTTCGATCACGCAGTCGGGTTTAACGTTGCAAAACAACGCGATCTTGCGCTTGAGTCCATCGTCCACGGGACGATCGACTCGCATGACGATGATATTCGGAGTGATACCGGAGGATTGCAGTTCTTTGACGGAGTGCTGGGTGGGCTTGGATTTATGCTCGTCCGAACCGGAGAGGTACGGTACCAGTGTGACATGGATAAAGAGGCAATTATTTGGGCCGACTTCGTGCCCGACCTGACGGATTGCTTCGAGGAACGGCTGGCTTTCGATATCGCCGATGGTGCCGCCAATCTCGGTGATGACCACGTCCGCATGGGTCGCGTCCGCCACGCTGTAGATGAAGCGCTTGATCTCATTGGTGACGTGCGGGATGACCTGCACCGTCTCGCCGAGATATGCGCCCGCGCGCTCGTTGGTCAGGATATTCCAGTAGACTTTGCCCGTGGTGAGGTTGGAGAAGCGGTTGAGGTCTTCGTCGATGAAGCGTTCATAGTGTCCCAGGTCGAGGTCGGTCTCCGCGCCGTCTTCGGTGACGAACACTTCGCCGTGCTGAAAGGGACTCATCGTGCCGGGGTCAACGTTGATATACGGGTCGAGTTTCTGCGCCGCGACCTTCAGCCCGCGCGCTTTGAGCAGCCTTCCTAACGACGCCGCCGTGATGCCTTTGCCAAGCCCGGATACAACACCGCCTGTTACAAAAATATACTTCGCCATACAATCTCCTCCGTATCACATGCTAATCTATTTTGATTTCAATTAAACACGAATGCAAGCCCGACCACGGGCAATTTTTTCAGATTCAGTTCTGCTTGTTGCGAAACGTTGTCATAAAACTGCAAAAGCAACGCCCCTTTTTGAAGAGGGGCGTGAAACAGGGTGGCTACTCCACCGTTACGCTTTTTGCGAGATTGCGTGGCTGATCCACAGGACAGCCTTTCTGAACCGCTAGGTAATACGCCAGTAGCTGCATGGGGACAATCGCACAAAGCGGCGCAAGCGTCTCGTCCATTGCGTCGATCTGCCATTGCTCGTGTGAATGACCCGCGGCACCTTCCCAGTAGCCGTTGGTGACGGCAAGCACATGCGCGCCGCGCACGCGAACCTCTTCCATATTGCTGGCGACCTTCGCCTGCAAGTCCGGCTGGGTTGCGAGGGCAACGACCAGCGAACCTTCCTCAATCAGCGCAATCGTGCCGTGCTTGAGTTCGCCCGCCGGATAAGCCTCCGAGTGAATGTAGGAGATCTCTTTGAGTTTCAGCGCCGCTTCCATCGCGAGGGCATAGTCCATGCCGCGGCCGATGAAGAACACGTGCTTGACCGCAAACGAGCGGCTGGCAAAGAACTGAATCTGCTCTTTGTTGTCGAGCACCTTCTGCATGGAGGCGGGCACCGTGCTCATCTCTTTGAGTCTGGCAGACACCTGCTCCTTCGTCATTTCGCCGCGCTTTTGCGCGAGGTCGAGCGCGCACAGATACAGCACGATGATCTGCGTTAAATACGATTTTGTCGCGGCAACGGCAATCTCCGGCCCCGCATAGGTATACAGCACATGCCCTGCTTCGCGAGAAATCGTGCTGCCGATGACGTTGCAAAGCGCCATCGTGTCGCAACCAAGGTCTTTCGCGCGGCGGAGCGCTGCGATGGTGTCCGCGGTTTCGCCGCTCTGGCTGATGACCATGAACGCTTCTCCGCTGTTGATGAGGTTGTCGCCATAGCGGTATTCGCTCGCGATGTCCACATCCACACGAAGCTTTGCCATGTGCTCGATGAACTTTTTGCCGAGCATGCCCGCGTGGTACGCGGTGCCGCAGCTCACGATGGTGATGCGACTCAAGCTCTTTGCGCGCTCCGTGTCCCAGGGGAAACGATCGGTCTTGAGCGTGAAGTCTTTATGATTGACATATTGATCGAAGGTCTTGCGGAACGCATCCGGCTCCTCGCAGATTTCCTTCATCATGAAATGTTCGTAGTTGCCTTTTTTAGCGGACTCCACGTCCCAATCGATGTGGGTCGCCGGCTTTTCAATCGATGTACCAAACTCATCATAAAACGCGAGGCCGCTCTTTTTCAGAACCGCAATCTGGCGTTCCTGCACAAAGTAAACATCACGCGTATATTCCAAAATGGCCGGAATATCGGACGCAACGATGCTCTCGTTCACGCCGTGTCCAACGACCATCGGGCTGTCCTTGCAGGTACAGTAGATCGTCTCCGGTTCGTCCGCAAACAGGATGGCCAGCGCAAACGAGCCTTCGAGCATCGGGACGGTCTTTTTGAGCGTCTCCAGCGGATTTTTGTCGTAAAAATAGCCAAACAGCTGAGCCACGACTTCTGTGTCGGTTTCAGAAACGAACTTGCAGCCGTTTTTGACAAGCATACTTTTAATATGAAGATAATTTTCGATGATTCCGTTGTGTACGATTGCGAGCGTCTTGTGAGAGTCGGTGTGCGGATGTGCATTCACATCCGAAGGTTCGCCGTGCGTCGCCCAGCGGGTGTGGCCGATGCCGCTCTTGCCGCTGATCGGAGATTCTTCGAGTAATGTTTTGAGGTTTTCAATTTTTCCCTTCGCCTTGCGCAGGGTCAAATCGGAGCCTTCCCAAACCGCTACGCCTGCGGAGTCATAGCCGCGATAGGCGAGCGAAGTTAAACCACTCATCAGGATGGGTACGCAATTCTTGTCGCCTGTGTATCCAACAATTCCACACATGTAACTGCAATTCCCCCTTTGCCAAAAATGAAGCGTCCGATAATAAGCCGCCAACCGCCCACCCATTATCGGACGCAAAATCCTTTGGCTATTATACAAAACCAAATCACTTGCCGTCAAGCAAATTTTATACGGGACGGGCACAACTTCTTGCGCCGTCCCGTATTGTTAGATACATAATGTTGAGTTATTATTTACTTTTTTTCAAAAAACTTCTCGCCGTAACCGTAATGTCTTATGGGAACTTGCAGTTAACGAAAATCACTTCTTATCAAAGAATCTATCGCCGTAGCCATAGTGCTCAAAGACGTAGTCGATGTCCTTGTCGCCTCTGCCGGAGAGATTGACGAGGATGGAACCGCGGTTCTTCTCGCGGGCAAAACGCATGGCATACGCCAGCGCGTGCGCGCTCTCGATCGCGGGAATGATGCCCTCGTAGCGGCTGAGGTAGAAAAACGCTTCCATCGCCTCTTCGTCCGTCACGCTGGTATACTGCACACGGCCGACGTCGTGCATAAACGCATGCTCCGGACCGACGGAGGGGTAATCCAGACCGCTCGCGATGCTGTAGACGGGCAGCGGCTCGCCCTTGTCGTCCTGTAAGAGCAAGCTCTCAAAGCCGTGCAGCACGCCCTTTTTGCCAAACGTGATCGAGGCCGCGTTGTCGCCAATGCTGGTGCCGCGTCCCATCGGCTCCACGCCGACGATCTCAACGGGTTCTTCGTAGAACGTTGTGAACAGCCCCGCCGCATTCGAGCCGCCGCCGACGCAGGCGCAGACCACATCCGGCAGAAGTCCGGTCATGTCCACAAACTGCTCTTTGGCTTCGATGCCGACCACCATCTGGAAGTCGCGCACCATCTTCGGGAAGGGGTGCGGGCCGACCACGGAGCCGATGCAATAGATCGCGTCGTCATATTCGTTGAGGTACGCCGTGAACGCCGCGTCCACCGCCTCTTTGAGCGTTTTGAGCCCGTGAGACACGGGGATAACGCGCGCGCCGAGCATCTTCATACGGGTGACGTTCGGGGCTTGCTTGGCAATGTCCACTTCACCCATGTAGATGTCGCACGCGAGTCCGAAGTAGGCGGCGGCGGTGGCGAGCGCCACGCCGTGCTGTCCCGCGCCTGTCTCGGCGATCAGCTTCTTTTTGCCGAGGAATTTGGCGAGCAGTCCTTCACCCATGCAATGGTTGAGCTTGTGCGCGCCGGTGTGGTTGAGGTCTTCGCGCTTGAGGTAGATCTGGGATTTGCCGAGCAGACGGCTGAGCCGCTCCGCATGGTAGACGGGTGTGGGTCTGCCCTGAAACTCCTTGCGGATGCGCCGAAGCTCGCTGATGAACTGCGCGCTGTGGCAGATGGTCTCGTAGGCGTCGTCGATCTCTTTGAACACGGGCACGAGCTGCGGCGGCAGATAGGCGCCGCCGTATTCGCCGAAGCGGCCGTTTTCGTCGGGGTAGAGCTTGACATAGTTTGTGAAGTCTTGGTAGGTCATCATGGTGTTTGTTCCTTCGCCCGCCGTTGGCCGCGGACTTTCGTCCTTTCTCATATTTGTTTTATTCGTTTCTTGTTTTGCGGCAAACAAAAACGCCCTCGTCTCGACGCTTACGCCGAAACAAGGACGATGCTCTCGCGGTGCCACCTTGTTTCCCGATTCAGAAAATCGGGCTCTTTACGGAAATGCCAACACATTCCCCGCGATGTAACGGTCACGACCCGTCGCAGGATACTCATGTTCCCCTGCGCGCTCGGCGGTCCATTTGAACGATCGTTTCCTGCGGGGCTTTCACCAGCGCCCCTGCTCTCTAAGAGGTCGTATTCGTCCGTTATCTCCGCTTCACAGCTTATGGCGGAATTATATATGATGTGTTTCATCCCGTCAAGCACATTTTTGAAATATTTTTCGTCATATAGTCTATGCAGAGTTTGTCATATATGTAGAATCGATGAAATGTGGTCAAAAGGTTGCTGTTTAGTGTGTTATATGGCATAATACACTTAATGAATGAAACAACACTCACCCGCGCCCGCTTGGACGGGGGACGCAACCGGAACCGCACGCACCTGCGAAAGGGTTCTGTCATGATGAAAATCCTGAAAAAAACGCTGTTGATCGCGCTGATTGTGCTGACGAGCGTAGCCCTCTTTGGCTGCCGGAAACAACCGGAGGTCACGTACGTGGATACGCTGCCCTGTGATCAGGCGAGCGGATACACATGGGTTGCGCGCGCCAGCAGCAGCAACACGGGTCAGGTCTATATCGGGCAAACGTATCGCGACGACGAAACCTATGCACTCCTGGGCGCAAGCGGCGTGCTGGAAAACGCGTTTGCGGGCGTTGTGCCGGGCGTTGCCACCGTGCGGCTGTATTATGTACACAGTCTGGATTGGGACGGCCTTAACAGCAGCGCAGAAGGCACGGCGTATTATGAGTTTATGGTGTATGAAGATCTGTCGATTCGATTGCTGTATTCTGAGATCGAACTGCCGGATGCGTTTTAAGTAAAGAACAATCAAAAAGCGGCGCTCCTGACGGAGCGCCGCTTTTTTTACTTGCGTTAGCGCACGTAAAGTCCGGTTTCGTTTTTGTCTATCACAAGTGTCGTGTCGGGTGCGATGTCGCTTGCGATGATCTTTCGCGCCAGCAACGTCTCAACCTTGCTTTGCAGATATCGTTTGAGCGGGCGCGCGCCGTAGAGCGGGTCGCTGCCCTCGTCCACAATATACTCCTTTGCCGCGTCGGTGACATCCACCTTGAGCTGGCGTGCGCTGAGCCGCTTGCCGAGGTCTGCAATCAGCAGGTCGACGATCTGAATCAGATCTGGCTTTGTCAACGGGCGGTAGAACACGATCTCGTCGAGGCGGTTGAGGAATTCCGGACGGAACGACTGCTTGAGCATCTGGAGTACAAGGTCTCTTGCCCCGTCAGTGATGCATCCGTCGCGGTCGATGCCCTCCAGAATCACATCCGAACCCAGGTTGCTGGTCAAGATCAGGATGGCATTCTTGAAATCCACCGTCCTGCCCTGCCCGTCCGTAATGCGCCCGTCGTCGAGCACCTGCAGGAGCACGTTGAGTACGTCCGGATGTGCTTTTTCCACCTCATCAAACAGCACGACGGCATACGGCTTTCTGCGCACGGCCTCGGTCAGCTGGCCGCCTTCATCGTAGCCAACATATCCCGGAGGCGCACCGATGAGCCGGCTAACGCTGAATTTCTCCATGTATTCGGACATATCGATGCGCACCATGTTCTTCTCGTCGTCAAAGAGCGCCTGCGCAAGCGCCTTGGCCAGCTCCGTCTTGCCCACGCCCGTAGGCCCAAGGAACAGGAACGAGCCGATGGGACGATCGGGGTCTTGTATGCCCGCGCGGGAGCGCAGGATGGCGTCGCTGACGCGATCCACCGCCTCGTCCTGCCCGATCACACGCTGATGCAGGATCTCCGGCAAGCGCAAAAGCTTCTCGCGTTCGCCTTCAATCAGCCGCGAAACAGGGATTCCTGTCCAGCGGGCGACGATGCGCGCGATCTCCTCCTCGCTCACGCGATCGTGAAGATACGTGGCCTCATGCGCGCCGCTCTCTGCGAGCTTTTCCTCCCGTTCCAGATCGGCGATCAGCTGCGGCAGCTTGCCGTATTTCAGTTCCGCTGCTTTGTTGAGGTCATAGGCGCTCTCCGCTTTGACAATCTCCGCGTTGGTGCGCTCCAGCTCCTCGCGCAGCTGCTGCACTTTTCCGAGGGCGGATTTCTCGTTTTCCCACTTGGATTTCATCTCGTTGAAGTTCGCGCGCAGCTCCGCCAGCTCGCGCTGGATCTCCTCCATATGCTCGCGGCTGAGTTTGTTCGTCTCCTTCTTGAGCGCTGCTTCCTCAATCTCCAGCTGCATGATCTTACGGCTGGCGGTGTCGAGCTCCATCGGCATGCTGTCGAGCTCGGTTTTGATGAGCGCACAGGCTTCGTCCACAAGGTCGATGGCTTTGTCCGGCAGGAATCGGTCAGATATATAGCGGTGCGACAATGTCGCCGCTGCGATCAGCGCCGCATCCTGAATCTTCACGCCGTGGAACACCTCATAGCGCTCCTTTAGTCCACGCAGGATCGAGATCGTGTCCTCCACGGTGGGTTCCTCGACCAGCACGGGTTGAAACCTGCGCTCCAGCGCCGCATCTTTTTCGATGTACTGGCGGTATTCGTCGAGCGTGGTGGCGCCGATGCAGTGCAGCTCGCCGCGCGCGAGCATGGGCTTTAAGAGATTTCCCGCGTCCATCGCGCCTTCGGTCTTGCCCGCGCCGACGATGTTGTGCAGCTCGTCGATAAACAGGATGATGCGTCCGTCGCTCTCCTTGATCTCGTTGAGCACGGATTTGAGTCGCTCCTCAAACTCGCCGCGAAATTTTGCGCCCGCGATCAGCGCGCCCATGTCCAGCGCGAACACCTTACGGTCTTTCAGGTTGTCCGGCACGTCTCTGCGCACGATGCGCAGCGCAAGCCCCTCCGCAATCGCGGTTTTGCCCACGCCCGGTTCGCCGATGAGCACAGGGTTGTTCTTCGTCTTACGCGAGAGAATGCGAATCACACTGCGGATCTCGTCGTCACGCCCGATCACGGGATCGAGCTTTTGATTGCGCGCGAGCTCAACCAAATCCTGCCCGTATTTGGCGAGTACGTCATATGTGTTCTCGGGGTTGTCGGTGGTCACCGGTTTGTTGCCGCGGACGACCTTGAGTTGCTCGACAAACGCTTTTTCGGTGACGTCGTTGCGCGCATAGAGCTTCTTGAGCGTATCGTTTGCTTTTTTAAGCAAGCCTAAAAACAGGTGCTCGACCGATACATACTGATCGCCCATCTCCTTGGCGCGCTTCTCCGCCTCATTGAGCGCAATGTTTAAGTCCTGCGAAACATAGATCTGATCGGAACCCGATCCTGTGCTGTAGGTTGGAAGCGCGTTTACTTCCCGATCCGCTTCCTGACGCAAGCGGGCTAAGTCCACGCCCGTGGCGGTGAGGATGCTGCCGATCAACCCGTCCGGCTGGGCAAGCAGCGCAAACAACAGGTGAACCTGCGCCACCTCGGTGTTCTTTCGCTCGCTGGCGATCTGCTGCGCATTCTGCACCGCCTCAATGCTTTTTTGTGTTAGCTGATTGACGTTCATATCCGTCACCTCCTACTACAAGATCATGCTGCCACTGTGGATGTAGTTGACATAGCGTTTTTCAACGCTGTTCACGGCCAAGGCGGGTTCGTGTATAGTTTCAAAATACTGTTTGAGCGCGGAATCCAGCAGATTGATGTATCCCGCAATACCCGCGCCGATTTGCTCGTTGGTGAGCTTGTCGTCGGTCAGGCGCAGTTTGCGAAGATACCGCCCGTCCTCCATTGCGCACTCTACGCGACCTATGTAGGTGTTCTCAATTCGCGTCCAGAGCTTGAAAAACTGAAGCATCGCGAGCACCAGCGCGCTGTTTTGGCTGCGCACCGAAACGCGCAACTCGCCCAGCAGCGGACGCGCGTTTTTGTAAAGCTCGACACTATAGCGCACGCTGGGGTTGTATTTATAGTCCAGCGCGCTGCGCAGGGAAAACATCGACTCCGACGGCTGCAACTGCGGCTCAAACACACCGCCAAGCATCATCTGCTCGATGGCGGAAAACACCTCGCGCATGCGCTTCTCCGGCGTGGTATAGCGCACAAAGTCAGCCAACACCTGATTGATCATTGCCGACCGACTCGCGCCCGCCTCATATGCCATGCGGTCGATTTCCTGCACGATTTCGTCTGAAAGGACGAGCGAATACACGCTTTTGTTCATGATTATCACCTCGCGGTCTCTTGCCTTTATTATAGCAACGCAGGATAACATTGCAATCGCTATTAATAACTTTAACGACGATTTTGCATTTCCTTCACGATTTGACTATACTGGATTCGCAATGCTTTTTTTGTGAACGACACTTCTGATGATTGCGCGATCAATCAAAGTTTATTATATGGAGAGAACAAGAATGAAATTTCACTTTGACGAAATCGTCGACCGTACGGGAACCGACAGCATCAAGCTAGAAGCGGGCGAAAAGATCAACCCGTATCTACCCAAGGACCACATCCCGCTCTGGGTGGCGGATATGGATTTTGCCTGTGCGCCGGAGATCCTCAACGCCATGCAAACGCGGCTTGAGCGGAAGATATTCGGCTATACCGACCTGAGCGCAGCCTGCAAAGCGAGCGCCTGCCGCTGGATGGAGCGCCGGTTTGACTGGAACGCGGATGCAGGGCAGATCGTCTACTCCGCGGGCATCGTCGCCGCGCTCTATGCCGCGGTTGCGCGCCTGACAAAGCCGGGCGACGAGGTCTGCTTCCTCACGCCCGCCTACCGCCCATTTGACGAGTCGGTGAAAAAGCAAGGGCGCGTGCCGCTCTATTCGCGGATGATCCAGCAGGACGGCAACTGGCTCATCGATTTTGCCGATCTCTCGGCGAAACTGAGCCGACCGAATTGCACGATGTTTTTTCATTGCGACCCGCATAACCCCACCGGGTGCGTCTTCACCGAAACGGAGCTGCGCCGCCTCGGCAAGCTCTGCTTTTCAAACGATGTGTTTGTCGTCAGCGACGAAATCCACGAGGATTTGACGCGAAAGGGTTTCACGCACATCCCGCTGCAAAAGCTCTATCCCGCCGAGAAGCGCATCATCACCTGCACGAGCCCCAGCAAGAGCTTTAATCTCGCGGGAAACAATCACGCGCATCTTTTCATCCCCGACGAAACGCTACGCCGAGACTGGACGAAGAACTACTATAACGGACACCCCAACGCGCTCTCCAACGAGGCGACGATTGCGGCATATGACCGCTCGGATGACTGGCTGGAAGAACTGCGCGATTATCTGGACGAGAGTTTTGCGATGATGAAAGGGATGCTGGCTGAGCGTATGCCAAAGGCAGTGTTCACCGTTTCGCAGGGTACGTATCTGGCTTGGGTCGATCTCTCCGGCTATGGACTCAGCGAGCAGGAGCTCAAGCGGCGTGTTTCCGAGGCGGGCGTGTTTGTACAGTTCGGCGAAGACTTTGTCGACAACGCAAGCTGTTGTATGCGAGTCAATCTCGCTAGTCCCAGAAGCACGGTGCGTGAGGGTTTGGATCGCATCTGCCACGCACTCGAATAATATATTATTTGCTTGGTACGAAAAGCCGCTGAACGATGTGTTTCGGCGGCTTTTTGTTGCATTCGTATCACATTGACTTAGCATTTTTTCGTCTGCGTAAACACATTCTTTGTATCGCAAGCAAAAACTCAAAGAATTCTTCACAAATCAGGAGAATGTTACTTCGTTATGATTCTATGTGATGGACAAATTTTGCATGAACCTTGAGCGATGCTCCTGTTTGCAGCAACTGCCATGATCTTTTCTGTATATCTGTCGTTTTTGTGTATGACTTTTGCAAGAGAAATCATGATTTTTGAAATTTTAAAAACTTTCTCGTTCGTAACGCCAATGTAACGACAGATGCGTATGCTAACAGCAGAACAAAGAAAAAGGACGATCAAGTAACCGTTATGAACAAGAGAAGTCTGAAAATAAATCCTGCTTGTGATTGGTATCATCCTGCTTGTTGTTGCAGTCGCACTAACCCTGCACAATTGCAGCGACGCAAACGCGCTCGTCGCGTCCAATCCGGCGAATATCAGCGAGCTCGTGAATGAGGCCGAAACCGAAGTCATTGCGGACGAAATGGTTCCTCTCGCCAGCCAGGAAGACGCGCAGGTGATTCCGCTTGTGGTAGAAGAAATTCCGCTCGTCGAAGAAGTGACCGCCACCAACGCACCGGCTATGCCGACGGCAACGCCGTTTGTGCCGACACCCACGCCGTATGTACCGACCACCGTACCGGAAGAACCCACACCTACACCGACGCCGACGCCGACACCCACCCCGGTACCGACGCCGAAAACATCCACCGCAATCCGTCTTTTGGAGCGCGCCAACACGCTGCTCAACGATTTCTACGCCTGCAGCACCACGGCGGAAAAACGCGCCCTGCTCGACGCAAGCAACAACTCCCTTGGCAACGACGCCATGCGCACCAAGCTGCTCGCCGACCTTGGCGGAAGCTGGGAACAGCTTGAAGAAGAGGTTGTGGATGCGACGCAATATCAGCAGAGCAAAACCCTGTATGTGCAGGTTTATATGAGCGGGCTTGGCAGCGTGTATGTGCCCGTGATCTACACCACACAGAATTCTGACCGCTCCGGCAATCAATGGTCGACCAACCTCGTCTACAACGACGAAACCGGCAACTGGGTCGAATACACGCAAAAACACCCCTATAACGACAGCCGCGTCGGTTTCTACATGACCACGCTTTACAACAATGAAGATGGCTTCGAAGAACTTAAAGACACCATGGAGACGAGCCCCGTCTGGGAAGAAGTCATCGTTCCGGAATCCCCCGCACCCGTAGCCCCATAAAACGCTTATCAGCGCATCAAACACAAACGGACGGCATCAGCCGTCCGTTTTTATTTGCGTGTCATTCGATCTCAGCCGTTTATTCAGTGTAATCACGAAAGACATATGCGCTCGTGTAAGCCCGAAGCAGCGCACCGTAGTCCGGCGTGAAATCCAGAACATCGCCCACACGATATTCCTTCGCGTTGGTGAGGTCGACGATCAGGTGATCCGAACTCGCGCCGATGATCTTGATGTCGCCGTCACGCGGAGTGAGTCCATCCGCCACGGTATCCTGTCGCCCAATCTTGCAGATGCCGCGTACCTGATCGCCGAGGCTCTCAAACGTCGGGTGTTCGCCGAACGCGTTTGCCCCGCTTTCGCCGATGGGCACGGATGGCTTTCGCTGCACCTCGATGAGCCGGGTAGAGAGCGTAAACGCGTCGCCGTAGAGCCCGTTCATCACGCGGCAGGCGGCGGTGTCGTTTCCGAGTAGGATCGACTCGCCGAGCCTGAGATGGTTAACCCCCTCCGGCACCATCCCGCGTTTGAGTAGCCCCAGCGAGCTGGAGTTTCCGCCGGAGACAATCGGGATGGGCAGCCCCGTGCGCGCGCGCAACTCCTCCGCGATCAGGCAGAGTTCGCCGAGGTTGGTTTCGTCCGGAATGATCGCGCCATAGCAGGTGAGGTTGGTTCCGACGCCGACCAGCTCGATCCCGTCCTCCGCCTTTGCCGCGTCCGCCGCGCGATAGATCATCTCCCGTTCCAAAAAGAGCAGTCCTTCGCGCAGATCGCCGAGATCGACCATCAGTATGATCTGGTGCGTCTTCCCCGCCGTGCGCGCGGCTTTGCCCAGCGCGCGAATGGTCGCTATCTCCGAAACAAGGCTAATGTCGGCGAGTTCGACTGCTTCGTCTGCCTCCTCTGGCGCCGGCGCGCGCAAAAGGAGCTTGGGCTTGTTCGTCTTGAGCCGCGCAAGATTTTCCGTGCGCGCGTCGGCCAGCATGCTAGCCGCGCTGTTTTCGAGCACGTTTACGATGCGTTCATCCGCGCAGACCACCTTGGTGACAGCGGCAATCGACACACCGTTTTCGTAACAGAGTGTGCACAAAGCATCGATATTGTGTTTGATTTTTGCTAAATCCGCCGTGATGCGCGGGTAACTTGCCATACTGTATCCCCTGAAAAAATGATTACTGGAATCGCAATGTGCTTTTTAATAGCGCTTTTGCCGCTAGCGGGTTTGTCTTAGCCAGCACGCCGAGAGACGCCATGATGTAGCTCTCGTCAAACGCGAGCCGCATGCTCCCGGGCTTAGGGTAGAGCATCGTACCGCCCGTGTTGCAGTCCGCAAGTCTGCGGAGGATCGTTTCCCGCTCCGGTAACCTTGTCAGCGCGCCTCCCGTTCCGATGAGGGTTTTCACGAGCGTAAGATCTTTGCCCTCGGCGGCGGTTGCTCGTCCTTGCGGGGTGTAATAGTGTCTTAGTCTGCCCGCGTGACGGCTGATCGCGGTCAGTCCCGCCTCCAAACACAGTCGAGATGTCAGGGCAAATTGCTCCGCTGAAACTGGAATTGCGCGGTAATCCCGCATGACAGCGGGAATATCCAGCCCCAGTTCTTTCGAAAGCTTCGCTTCGTCGATTTGCTCCACGAGATGGTGCGCGTTGACGAACAATCCCAGATCACCCTCGACCGTGCGTTTGTTGAACGGTTCCGGCGCGGTGAGCAGCTGCGCAATTTCGTCTGATCCCTGAGTGACCGAGTGTACGTCCGTCGTCGCGCCGCCGATGTCAAGCACGCACAGATCGCCGATCTCCTCATACAATAGCATCGCGGCTTCCATGACGGCGCCGGGCGTGGGCAGGATGGAACCCGTGACCAGATCGCGGATGTGCTCCATGCCGGGTGCGGATATGATGTGCTTCTCAAACGCGGTGTGGATCACGCGCCGCACCGGCTCGATATTCAGCGCATCGAGCCGCGGGTATACGTTCTCTGCGATGTAAAATGGAACGTGTGCTTGCTCGAATATACTGCGGATCGCGCCTTGATTTTGCGCATTGCCCGCGTAGAGTACGGGTGCGCCCGTACCCTCCTGCGCGATGCGGTTGGCGTTGTAAAGTGCGGTCTCGCGCTCTCCGCCGTCGGTTCCGCCTGCGAGCAGAATCAGGTTGGGTTTGATCGCGCGCTGTTCAGCAAGGTCTGCGTCTGTGAGCCTGCCCGCCGTGGTCTGGCGCACGATTGCGCCCGCACCGAGCGCCGCCGCGCGCGCCGCGTTGACCGTCATGTCATAGACCAGCCCGTGGACGCACATCTTTAATCCCCCCGCCGCGCTGGACGAGGCAAGCAACTCGCCGTATTCGAGTTGAGCCGTACCGAGATTTGTCTTCAGCGCGTCGATTGCGCGGTTGAGCCCCGTGCGTACGTCGCCTTCGAGCACCGTCGTCGCCGCCTGCCCTTGCCCAAGCAGATGCGGCGCGTCGCCGAGGGCAAACGCGCTGACCAGCGTGGTGGTGGAGCCGATCTCGGCGATGAGTACGTCCGCAAACATGTTATTCTTTCTCGCGGCGTTCGCGTTCTTTGACTAAAAACGTTGCGACATGGTTGCCGTGCGTTCCTCTGCCAAATCCCGCGTCGGCACCTGCTTCTTTTGCCTTGTCGCCTTCTACCTGCGTGCCGCCCGCGGCAAACAAGAGCTTGTCACGCACGCCCATCTCCCGCGCAATGCGGTCGATGCGGGCGATGTTCTTATAGTGGATGTCGTCATGCGAGATGATGAGAGACGCAAGCATCGCGTCCGCATTGAGCTCGATGGCAGCGCCGACGAGCTTCTCCGGCGGGACGGAGGTGCCCAGATAGTGCACTTCGATACCGTATTTCTCGATGCCGCCGTGCTTGATGTCGATGATCTCCCGCAAGCCCACCGAGTGCTCATCCTCGCCGATGGTGCCGCAGACCACGCGCATGGGTTTCTGTTCAATCGCCGCGCGCAGCTCGTCTTCATCCAGCACGTCCGGATCGGCGGGAATCACGAGCGAGGCGACGTCGATGTCGAAATCGACCTTGCCTTTTAGCTCGATCCGCGTACCCTCCGCGCGGTGCAAAACCTCGCGCGAGATCACCGCGATGTCCTTGAGGTTCATTCGTTTTGCGCACTCGATTGCCGCGGCTTCCGCGATCTTCCGCTCCGCCGGGAAGCAGAACGTCAGCAGCACCGTACCGTCGGCCAGCCATTCCATCTCAGGTCTGATCTTCTCTGCGTTCGGCTGGGCGAAGCTCTTCACCGCGTCCATGCGCAGATAGACGTTGTCCTCCGCGTCGAGCTCGTCGATGTAGACAATCTTCTCGGGCGCTTCGAGTGTGCAGCCGCCGATCAGCGCAGCGGGATTTTTCGGATCTGCGCCATATTGCGCAACATTGTTCCTGCCGTAGTGCGCGGTGACGGGCGCCATATAGTCCGGCTCGCGTTTGAACACAGTTCCCGCGCCGATGCCGCCCTCCAGCTTTCGTGCGATGCCGTCTCCGTTGCGCTCCGGGAAGCATCCGCTGTCGACAAACATGCCGCTCTCGACCGCTGCGAAATAGCCGCCCTTTTCGATCATCTCTTCCAAAAACAGCACGGCGCGCTCGGTCAGTTCACGCGATTTTTCTTCCAAATAACCATCTTTTTTCAGCTCCACCATCTCCATCAAACCGTCGAGCCCAACCAGCGTTTGCTTGGCGGTGTCACAGGCTTCGATGTTGAAGATGTGCCACGGCACATTTCGCCCTTCGTCCGGCGTGATGGTGGACTGGATGTCCGCGCTGGTGAGCTTGCTCACCACCATGTTCAGCACATGGGTCACCGTCGCCTCGCGCGTGCTGGATTCGATGTATTTCGTATTCATCTGCGCGCGCATACGATAGCCGCCAAAGAGCCGCCGCAGCGCCACGGCATACGGCAGATCCATATAGACGCAAGGCCCCGGCGTCGCCGTCGGTGGTACGGTAGACAGGCAGATATTCTCCTTGGGCACGCCGACTTTATAGCTGTACAGCGCGTTGATCGCGTGCTGCACCATGAGCTCCGGCATAACCTTCCACGCATCCCGCGCGGTGGCGTTGGCGTTGTGCGCGCCGTCGATCTGCGCCATGTTGCCCCATGCGATGAGCTGCTTGCTCTCCGCCGCGTCCACAAACGAGCGCAGCATGTTGATGTTTCTATAGATGACGTTGTATTGTGGGTCCTGATGGCAGCCGTTGACGCCCTCTTCCGCGAACATGACGGCGATATCGGGTCCGGCCACACCGCTGACGTAGCTGTGATAATTGATGGGGCGTCCCACTTCGTCCTCGATCAGGTCGAGCGCTTTTCTCTGCGCGCGCACCTGCTTGCGGGTGATGGGAACCCCTCCGCTGCCCTGCGGTGTGCCTTCGATCAGGCCGTCGTAATGGCTCTGACCCGAGGTGCGGATGACCATGATGTGATCCGCGCCGTGATGTGCCGCCATGCGCATACGCCGGATGTCGTCCTCAAACCGTCCGCTTGCGATTTCGGTGGTGATGACCGGCATCGGCTGAGGGTCGACATCGCCAAAATAGTGCGCGGGCGGAAGCGGCACGCTGTCCTTGAGCGGCTTGCTGCAATCATGATAGATAAACGGCCCCATGGTGAGGTCGGGCGCAGGCTCACGCCACGTCCAGCCTTTGCGGCGCGGATGGTAATGCTCCAGATCCTCTAAAATCTGCGAAACGTCAATGTTTTCATCCGGCAATAGACGATAGTCGCTCATTGCTTGCCTCCAAACAGGCGCGCGGCCTCTTCCATGTTTGCGGGCGAGAGCAGCGCAAGCCCCGCTTCGCGAATCCCCTGCCCCGTGTGCTTGCTGTAGCGGTAGACCACATTGCCCGCACCATGCCCCAGTAGGCACTTCTCCGTGCAGCCGTCGACAATCGCCTTTGCCTCCAGCGAGCTAAAGCCCATGCGCAACAGCACGCTGCGCTCGATGGCGGGCGAGGTGTTCTCCTTTGCCAAGTCCAGCAGCGGGTCGACAAGCTGCCCCGTGAGCGCCCAGAAACGCGCCTTGAGCTCTTCGTCGTTGAGGTTTTTCAGGTGTTCACGCCTCGTTTGAAAATCGTCTTCGCGTTTGATCATATATTCCTCCCGATGTTGTTCAGGATATTCTACTGTGTGAGTGCTTCGCGCACGAAGGATTCGTTTGTCTTCGTCTCTTGGGCGAGGAAAGTGATGTCGTTCTCTCTTGGCGCATGGTCGATCATCGTCGCCGCATGGGTGATCAGCGAGCGGCGCATATGGTCGAGATCAACGTCCACCGCGCGCAAGAGCGACGGTTGTGCGGGGAGTATGATGCTCTCGCCCGCGATCTCGTCTTTGGGGTCGCCGAGCGACACCCGAATTCCGTTTTGCCGCGCAAAGCTTAATTGCGCGCTGCCGTGCTTGCCCGCGCCCGTATACTCCGTCTCCTGTACGACGACGATCGCTTCCTCCGGCAATTCCTGTGCAATGGAGATCGCGGCGGCGAGGCTCGTGTTGCCCGCAGGCCCGCGCTCAATGCCTTCCAGCCGCGCAAGCAACTCGGTGGTATAAAACACCTCGCCCTGATTGACCGTCACGTATCTGTCCATATATCGAAGTGGTCTGGCAGCGCTTCTGGGTACATCGCTGCGATCCGGCCACGTGGAAAACGGCATGCCAAAGCCCGTGTGTCCGGTCGTGAACGATTTTTTGTTGAACTGCGTGTCACTCGCCATGTGCAAGCCTTTGAGATTGACGCTCGCGGCGACGATCTGCGGATGACAGTTCGCTTTTTGCAGCCCGCGCGCGGTACCTGTCAAGTTGCCGCCGCCCGCGTTGGTGCAGACGACCACTTCCGGATCACGTCCCGTCTGCGCGCGGCACTGCTCGGCCACCTCGTAACCCAGCGTCTCGATGCCCGCAATGCCAAACGCCGTATAAAGCGAGGCATTGAAATAACCCGTGTCTTCGAGCATCCGCAAGACGGTATAAAACAGCTCCGGACCTACCGTAAGCTGCACCACCTCCGCGCCGAGGGCTTCACACTTGCGTGCTTTTTCGATGATCTCCGGCTGACCCACGCCGCGCGAATCGTAGCACTCCTGCACAACGATGCATTTTAGTCCGCTCTTGCCGCAGCAGCTCGCAACCGCCGCGCCGTAGTTCCCGCTCGTTGCGGAAAGCGCGCCGGGATAGCCCATGCGCTTGGCGTGGTGGATGCTCGTCGCGGCTCTGCGCACCTTGAAGCTCCCGCTTGGGTTTGCCGCCTCGTCCTTGACGAAGATGCGCGCGCCGTAGCCGTCTTTGCTGAGTTTGCGCACGAGTGTTGTGATGTTTTTAAGTTCGATCAGCGGCGTGTTGCCGATTGCAAACCCGCGCTGAATTTCGACGACATCGTTGAGCGTATAGCCCGTGGATGCCATCATCTTTTCATAGTCAAACGCGATGGAGCCGCTCTCGAATTGCTTGTAGTCGACACCGACCGCGTTTCGTATGATCTCCGCTTTTCGCGCCATGACGGCGGAGAAGCTGTTGTCCTTCGTCATTTTGCATTACCTCCGAAGAGGAACGCGAATGCTTCGTCCCCCGCATGCTGCAGCTCCGGCACAAAGTCGCCAAAGCTGTGCGAATAATGCGGCGTCTCGTCCACGAGCGTGCCAGAGACGACGCGACCCGTGCGCGTGGTGACCGAAGCTATGCTGCTCAACGGTGTATCCGCGTGCAGATAACCTTTTGTCCACTGCTCCAGCGGCACGGATTTCGTGTCCTCCGGCACCGCGGCGGAACGCTCCGCGGGTGTTAGAATGATGCTGTGGATGCGCACCCAGTCGCCTTTGTTTGCCATTTCGCTCACCTCGTTTGGACGTTTATGCAAGTAATCCTTCTTTGATTTAATCTCTGAAATTTTGATAAACCCCTCTACAGCAAGAGTCCTTCTTCTATTTGATCCCTGAAGTCTCCCATGATCGCGTGCGGAACAGGTAGATCGATCATCGTTTTGAGTCCCGGCCGCGCGTTGATCACGTGCGGAATCATGTTCATGCACATCGCGATGGTTCCGATGCCGCCGTCGACCTCCGGCTGAATGCGCATATCCACCCGCGGCGTACCTTCGAGCGTGATGTAGTCCCCCGTGTGCGTGCCGCCGAGCTCCGGCTCGATTTGCTGCGGATGGATCATGTCGATCTTCACCTTGCCATCAACATAACCCTGTCCCGTCATATTCACGCCCGCGACATTGCCGCGCGCAGCAAAACCATAAGGAGATTTGCGGTCGACCTCCGTTAAGATCGGCGCCATCTGCTGTGAGAATTCGTCAATCCTCCAACCCAGCGCATGCGAAATCATGCCGATGCTTTCGGCAAAGCCGACGTGCCCCGCCAGCTCACCCTTATCCACACCGTCTTGAAATGCTTCGGGCGTTAATCCTACGCCCTGCTCCTGCATGACCAGCGGGCCAAATGGCGAGAGCGAATTGACACGGCGGCAGGTGACCTTGTCCACGCTCGTCATGCAGCCGGTGAGGCAGATGGCAAGCAGGTCCATCATGAGTCCCGGATTGATGCCGGTGCCGAGCGCGGTCACGCCGTACTCTTTTGCCACGCGGTCGATCTCATGGGCGAGCTCCGGCTGTTTTGCGGCGGGATAGCTCATCTCCTCCGCGGTGCTGATGGCGTTGATTCCGCGCGAGAGCACCTTGACGAGTTTCGGGAAAACGTCTTTGGTGAACGAGTCTGTCGCGACGATGCAAACATCTGCGCCGCGTTGCGGTAAAACCGCGTCGATGTCGCTGGAGACAATTACGTCCGCTCTGTTTGCCCGCGGGACTTCGAGCAGGTCAAAAATGCTCTTGCCGACGCGATTTGGGTGCAAATCACAAACGCCCGTGATCTCCACGCCCGTCTTTTGCAGCAGCACCTTCGTGATGCCGCCGCCCATCGCGCCAAATCCCCAAACTGCTACCCGGATATTCCGCATACCGTTCCTCCTGCCGTATCGGCAAAGAAAATTGAGGTTGTGAATTTCTATTATTCGATTGATTCTCTTAATTTATTGATGGATGTTGTTAATCAAAACTGAGCTGCCGCTTCGGTACAAAAAAATCTTCCTGCTGCAACCCCAACTCGTCGATCATCTTTTCGACGTATGCAAGATCGCCGATCTGGAGCGGGCTGTGGCAGTCGCTGCCCATCGAAAACTTCAGCCCTGCCTCATGCGCGCGGCGCAACATGTCTACCCCCGGCGCACGCCAGAGTCCGGAGATTTCAAGCGCGATCTCGTGCTTTTTGCAAAGCGCAATCACCGCGTCCTCCCATTGGGTTAAAAAGTTGGTGCCGTAGAGTTCGTCGCAGGGCGGCATCACGGTCGCGTGACCAAGAATATTCACGCGCTGTGTGGAAAACGTCTTCTCCATCATCTGTACGATATAGGCGAGGTAATACCGGTTCATGTCAGAAGAATAGTTCTTATCGTAGTGGTCCGTATGCCCCGAACGCTTGGAAAAATACGCGTTTAACGGGACAAATCCACCGCGTCCGTCCGGCATGCTGTGTACACTTGCGATGATGTAGTCCAGCTGATCGTCAAGGTTGTCCGGCAGATTGAAGCGGTGCTCCATGTTGACCTCCGCCCCGCGATAGACCGGATATTGCTGCAGGATTTCGATGTAGTTTTTTACGTCGTTGAGTGTATAGATGCCGCAGCAAAACAGATGATCCGAAACGCCGAGGATATGCCCCTGCTCCTGCTCTACCGAAACGAGGTCTTCAATCGGAAACCGCGCGTCGGACATATTTGTGTGTGTGTGCAGGTCGTAAAGTTGCATGGTATTCTCCCGTCGTTGTTTCTGGCGCGTGTGGATCGATTCGTTTTGCATAAAATCAATTAATGCTTATACAATATACCATGAACACGCGCGCGAAAACAAGGGTAGGCACAAAAGCAGGCGTTTCAAATCAGCTTTTTTGCCACGCAGGAATCTTTCTTGACACTGGCTCATTCCATACATATAATGCAAGCATACAATCATGAAAACAGTATCGCTTCTCGGTTATATATCCCGTTTCACAGGCCGATCAAACGATGAAAAGGAGACAGTTTCTGTCATGAAACCTGCAATACTATATTATTCTTTCGGTGGAGCCACGCGTGCGGAGGCAAGCAAGCGCGCTGACGTATCCGACGCGGATGTCTTTGAGATTCTCGAGGCAAAAAAGCGCGGCATGTTCTCCGCGTTTCTCACCGGCTGCCCGCAGGCACTCGGCAGAAAAGCCTCCGTCATCCGCCCGCTTACGATCGACTGGAGCCTCTATGACTCGGTGACGCTCATGGCCCCCGTCTGGGCGGGACACCCCGCGCCCGCGTTCAACGCCGCGCTGTTGTTGATTCCCAAGGACAAGGTGCTCCACGTCGTGCTCGTTTCCGGCGGCGGTGAAACGCCCAACAGCAAAGATGTCACCATCGACCTGTTGCGCAAACAGGGGTATTCCCTTGCGTCGTATGAGGATGTTCGCTCAGCCCCGCGCACAAAATAAAAGTATCTCGAAATACATAGAGCGCCCGGAATCATGCCGGGCGCTCTATTTTGTTGCGTGATAGATTTACTTTAATTTCTGGACAGAACAATATTGAATCAGCTCCGCCGCGACGCTGACCGCGATTTCGGCGGGCGTTTGTGCGCCGATGGCGAGCCCGACAGGCGCATGCAGGCGAGCAAGCTGCGCCGTATCCAGCCCGTCCGCCAGCAATCGCTCTTTCGTGAGCGCGATCTTTCGCTTGCTGCCGATGCAGCCGATGTAGTCGGCCTCCGTGCGCAGCAGCCAGCGCAAAATCTGATAATCCGTCTCGTGCCCGCGTGACATCACGACGGCATGATCGCGCGAAGTGATGTTCAGCTGCGGCTGCACGCGGTCATAGTCGCAGAAGATCACCCGTTCAGCAGAGGGGAATAGCGCTTCTGACGCAAACGCTTCCCGATCCTCCACCACCCATGTGCGGTAGTCCAGCAGCGCAAGCTGGCGCGCCATGCACTGCGCCACATGCCCGCCGCCAAAGAGGATCACGCGCGGCGCCGGCTTGAGCGTTTCGATGAGCCAGCTTGGTTCGCCCGCTATGCGCAGCGCTCCTTCCGGCGGGCAGGACAGCCCGCAAAAACGGCAAAGCGCATCCGCAGGCAATACGCTGGTTTCACATGTGCACCCGTTGACGATTTGGCAAACCAGATATGATTCGCTGCCGGAAGTAAGCGCTACACGAATTTGTTGCGCGAACGCAAGCCCTTCTTCACCCGCAAACGGGCGAAAGAGGATGGTCACACCGCCCGAATAAGCGGTTTTATCGTCTGCATGAATCTCATAATCACGAATCGCGCACGCGTTCTCTTTTAATAGCGCGAGCGCGTCCAGCTTGACGCGGTGCTCCAGAAAGCCGCCGCCAACCGTGCCCGTCTGTTCGCCTGTAAGGCTCACGACCATACTCGTGCCGACGCCGCGCGGCGCGCTGCCCGTTTGATCGATGATCGTGGCGAGCATGCAGGGATTTCCCGCGTGCAATTCGGTTTCGATTGCAACGAGCAGCTGTGCGTCCATACATCCCCCTCGTTCGCCTCACGGCAAACGCAATGACTCGATGGCTGGTTACAGGATCGGTTTCTTAAACGCGGGATTCGCCGCGTCAAACACAAGCATGCCGATCTTTTTCTTTTCGACGAGCGCAAACGGAAACTCCGCATCGTCCGATGGATTCAGCAGCGCGTCCAGTTCTTCATCCGTCAACAGACGGTTCCAGAGAAACAGAAAATACGACTTTGCGTCCTCGCGGGAGCGAAACGGCTGCACATGCTCCTGCTCAAAAGGCTCGTAGGAAAACGGGATGCCCGCGCTCTTGAGTGTTTCGGTGAGTTCGCGCATGGCGGCCTCGTCCTCAGCCGATTCGCGCCCGAGCAGCACAAACGTCTTGGCGCGTGAAAGCTCACGCACCACGCGCAAAACCTGCTCCGCGCCGCCGACATCGTAGAGCACCAGCGCGTCATACAGCTTGTCCGGCGAATAGGTGGGCAAATCGCCCAGAATCGCGACCACATTGTGCGGGCAGCGTGCGCGAAATGCGGCGACCGCCTTCGGGTCATTTTCGATGACGGTAACCTGCTCAACATGGTATGACAGCCAGATGGCAAGATCGCCCAAGCCCCCGCCTGCGTTGAAAACCCGCGCGGAGGGCGGCAGATAGGCCGCGATGCGCTCCGCAATCCAATAATAAAATTTACTCTTCTTTGCTGCATCGCTCATCCAGCGGATGTGCGCGTCCGTCCAAACGAATTCTTCCAATTTCTGTGTCTCCTCAAATATGGTCTGGGCGATCGTTTTGCCCGCGTTATTCCAAATTACCTAATCAGTAACTATGGTCTGGGCGATGGTCACGCCCGAATTATTCCAAAATAGTTTGATCCGCGCCTGTGTCGCGCATCAGCTCCGCGTAGCGGTAGCACGAATGCTCGTGTTCGTTGACGATACCTGCCGCCTGCAAGAACGAATGGATCGTGACCGAACCGGCATATCGCATGCCGCGCCGCTTCATATCCGCCGCCATGCGGTCGGAGAGCGGGCTTGTCGCGCGCGGTAACCCGTCCGGACTTAAAACTACTTTGCCGCCGGAGAAGCTCCATAGATAGTTACAAAACGAGCCGAATTCTTCCCTGAGTGAAAGCACGATCTTCGCGTTTGAAATCGCGGCTTCAATCTTTCCGCGGCTGCGGATGATGCCCGCATCCTGCATCAGCGATGCAATCTTCTCTTCGCCGTATGCCGCGATCTTGTCGACAGCAAAGCCGTCGAACGCGGCAGAGAACGCCTCGCGCTTTTTCAGCAGTGTAATCCAGGATAGCCCCGCCTGAAACAACTCCAACAGAAACAGCGCATACATGCTCTGGTCGTCCCGAATGGGCGTGCCCCATTCCTCGTCATGATAGGCGCAGTAGAGCGGGCTGTCTTCTCTGACCCAGAAACATCTTTTCTTCTGTTCCACGGCGGTTTCTTCTCGCTTTCGTCACATTCCGCCAATCACGCGGCAAAAATTATTATAACACAGCAAATGCGCAACTTAAAACACCGCCGTATAATATATGCGGCGGTGCTTGAGACATTGTTTGCGTTATCCTGCGGGTGTGGTTTCCGGCGTCTCAGCCGATTCTGAACCAATGGATGGGCCTTCGATCGGTGTGCCGCCGTACATCGAATAGTTATACTCGTCCTGCATGGTCTTCCACTGCTGGAGAATCTGGATGATGCGCGCCTCATCCTCCGGCGAGAATGAGCGGAAGCTTGGGTTATAGGCGCTGATTGCGCCGCTGATGCCGCCGTAAAGCACATCCCCATTGCTGACGAAATAGACGCTTCCGCCGGAGACGAATGTGTTACCGCTGGAGGCGTAGAGCTTTTCGATGACGTCTGCCCCGATGTACGTGCCGTCGTCATTGTGCATCCTGCCACCCCACGTCGTAAGGACGCAGAAATCGTACGGATTCGACGTCGGCGTGCTTCTCAACAGTATCGTGACAAACTCTTCCATCAGCGGCTGCATCTGGTTTTTCAGTTCCGCCGCGCCATCATTTGCAGAACGGTCAAAGTAGAACGACATCGTTTGTTTTGAGCCGTCCGACATCGGAACATTATAGACCATCGTAGAGACGCTGAAATAGTCCAAATCGTTCGTCAGGGTAGCGGACTTCTTCATCATCTGCTGCAACAGATCGAGGAACTCGTTTACGCTTTGTGCGTTCTGAAAGGCCATCCACGCGGACGAAGATTTCGGCATGCCGAGGCGAATCGTATAGTTGTCCCAATACCGCGTCATACCCACATATCCCAAAGCAGAGATGTTTCCATAGTTCTGCTCATCGTCCACCGTATAGTTCATATATGGATCATAGCTGCGGTAGAAATCGTTCGCGGGATAATCTGTCGTCGGCAATTCTTGATAATAGGTGTTCAGAATCGCGCTGCTTTCCGAATACGCTTTGTCATAGAGATCCGCGCCTTGCAGATATCGCACGGAGCTCTGCGGTGGAAGCGTGCAAATCGCTTCGTTAAACGCGCTGTTCTGCTGGCAATAGCTCAACAATGTGTTTTGATTGAGGAATGTCAGTATTCGGCTGAAGGATCTGCCGTCCTTGAGCACAAACGTGACCGGCTGTGTGACGAGCATATATCCGGACTGATCGTCATAGGAGTAGTTCAGATAACCCGAACGGTGGATGGTCGCGACATTGTCCCGCAGCGTCTCCACCGCATACTGGCGAATATCCGTCTCGGTGAACTGCACCTTGGATACCAGATGCTGCTGATAGGAAGTATACTCCGTTCCGCGGTCTGCGCCCTCGAGCCGCACGTAGGCGACATCCTGTGTGTTCGGCACAAAATCCTGCATGGCTTTTGCCATACCCGTCGTGCCGAAATATCCCGCAACGCCCAGCGCGAGCGGAATTGCAAGCCAAGGCAGCGAAAGTAACATCTTTTTCGTGTTTCGCAGCGCTACGATCTGGTAGATCACGTAGACTCCCGCAGCAACGCCGATCACGATCGGAATGCTCATGTTCTGCTGGGTGACCACGCCTGACGCAAACAGGATCACGACCGGAACCACAGCCGCGCAGGCAAACACGGTCTGTAAGGTCGCATTCTTTGCGCCGCGCTCCGCGAGTTCGGAAGGACGCCGCGCAAACAGCACGCGCGCCAGCACGAGTTCCGCCCCCGCAATCACCGCGGAGTAAAGCATGTTAATGGGTGAATATAGCGTGTCCCGCAGCATCGGCCGCAACAGCTGCGCAATCTGACCGGTTGCAATGTTTGTCACTGGCGTTAAATACCAGGGAAGATCGAGCCAGCCGATCATCTGCGTGTTGACTACAACGCCGCGCGCGATGGCAAACTGGACAAAGCGGAACAGGCCGAACACCAAAACGGTCAGCCCCAGTCCTGTGATCGTCGTGCCCGTCAGGCTCATTGCAATCGCGCAGGCTGCAAACACCATCATCGCGGCGATGGTGAAAAACGGCACCGCAACGAGCGCATACAACTGTACAAACGGCGTCTTGGTCAACGTATAGACGATGACGCTCAACAGCACGCTGCCAAGCACCGTCGCCGCGACCCACGTCAGCGCGGCAAGCGTGACCGCCCAGAACAGCTTTTTGCGCGAAACGGGCAGGCTATGGTAAAAATCGCTGTCCGAGCGCTTGTTGAGGAAGGAAAATCCATCCATCGCGAGCACGATACCACCCGCGTACACAAACGCGATCAGCGGGCTGAACATGTGCGTCATGCTCGGCACATTATTGTGATACAGCGCTGTGCAATTTTGAATCGAAACCACCGCGCTAGCAACCAGGCTCAGCGCAAAAAGAATCAGACCCACGCGCGAGAGCTTTCGAATCGACTCCAGATACGGCTTCATGCGCGTTCGCCTCCTTTCAGGGCAGGCGCTTCAAAGGAGTAACCCAGCGCCTCCATCTCATACAAAAATACTTCTTCCAGCGTCAGCGGAAGGATTTCCAGTAGCAGCGGACTCTGCGCGCCGATGGCGGATTTTGTGCGTGCGCTATCCCCGCGGATGATCATGTTTGCCACGCTCCCTTGCTTGACGAATGAGAGAATGTCCAACCCCGCAAAACGCGAGCGGTCATACTCCTCGCCAAAGGCGACCTGCACCTTAAAGAGCGAGGTCTTGAGGTTTTGAACGTCGCTTTCAAACACGATGCCGCCCTGATACAACAGCGCCAACTGATCGCAGGTGTCCTCGAGTTCTCTGAGGCTGTGGCTCGTGATGACCGCGGTGCAGCCGCGCTGCAACACATCGTCATAGAGCATGCCTTTGACGAGATTGCGCATGACGGGGTCTAGTCCGTCAAATGTTTCGTCGAAAAACACATAGTCGGTCATGGCGGAGAGCGCAAGAATTGTCGCCGCCTGCCTGCGCATGCCCTTTGAGAACGTGTTGAGCGGGCGAGCGCGGTCTAACTTGAACGCAACGCAAAGCTCGGCAAAGCGCTCCGTGGAGAAACGCGGGTACATAGACTCATAGAGAAGCGCCATGCGGTTTAGGTTGCTCTGCGGCAAAAAATAAAGTTCGTCCGGCACGAAGACACAGTGCTCCTTGACCGCCGGATTGTCAAACACCTCTCCGCCGTTGATGGAGACATGCCCCTCATCCGGCTGATAGATACCGTTACAAAGCCGCAAAAACGTGCTCTTGCCCGCGCCGTTTGCGCCGACAAGGCCATAGATGCAGCCTTGCGGAATATTGCAGTTTAGATTCAGAAGCGCTTCTACTTTTCCAAAGCGCTTGGTGAGTTTGCGCGCCTTTATCATGGCTCTATTTCCTTTCCGTAGGCGGCGTTGACCGAGCGGAGCACTTGCTCCATCGGCATACCGGCCGCGCAGAGTTCTTCCGCGATCTTTTTGAGTTCTTCCAGACGTTCCTTGAACCCTTCGCCCACGAGGCGAACCGCGTCTGCGGTCACAAACCTGCCGTTGCCGGGCGCGCTGACGCAAAGTCCGCGGCGCTCCAGCTCACTATACGCCTTTTGCAGCGTATTGGGGTTGACGGAAAGTTCCTGTGAGAGCGCGCGGACAGATGGCAGTTGGTCGCCTTCCTTTAGGATGCCGGAAGCGATCAGCCGCTGCGTCTGGTCGATGATTTGTTCATAGATCGGCGTACGTCCGAATCGGTCGATTTGGAACATCGCACAGCCTCCTTTGCGAGGATAAGTGTACTATCCGTTATAGTACACTTGAATATTACTTCGGAATGCGCGGCTTGTCAAGTAGAAATGCTTCATAGCTGTGAAGAAATGTCGTTTTTTTCGCGACATGTGGCGCAAACCGTTCGTTTTTGATTCGATTCCCCGCTCGCGCTGGGGAAAACACAAAATGTACCGTTATTCTGCCGCTGTATTTCCCTCTCTACCTATGATAAAATCCCGTCTATGGGAAATCAATTTGATCCAAAACTAAATCAACCAAGCAGCACACAAAAATCAAGTTTTGACTGGAACCAGGACGAGACGCCTGAGGAGCGCGCGAAAAAGCGCAGAGAGCGCATCACCATCGCCTCTCTCATTACGTTGCTTGTCGCGGTTCTCGCGGTTCTGTTTACGCTGCTGCATCAGCAGCTCGCGGTTGAAACGGCGGCGGCTTTAACCGTCTCTCCGTCTGCTCTTTCGACCATCGCACCCGAAACTGCGCTACCGGAAGAGACCTATGTAACGAACATAGCGCCGGGTGAAACCGAAGCGCAGCTGCCGCCGACGGAAGCGGGGCTGTTGGTTTCGTTCCTCGATGTTGGTCAGGGCGACAGCATACTCCTGCGTTCCCCTTCGGGCAAGACCATGCTGGTGGACGGAGGTCCGGAAGGCGCGTTTCCTGTGATAGACGCGTATCTCGGCAAACTCGGCGTCGTCGGGCTGGATGTCGTCATCGCCTCGCATCTGCACGCGGATCACATCGGCGGGTTGATTCAGGTGATCGACACCTATCCAATTGGAGGCTTCTACTATCCGCCGTTTGACGCGGAAAGCGAGACGTATTTTAATCTGCTCGACGCACTGAACGAAAGCGAGGCCACGCAGCACAGTCCGCTTGCGGGGGTAGACACGCTGATTCCGTGGGACAGTGCTACCGAGGTGCGGATTCTTTCTCCGTATGAGACCATCTATTCCGATTTTAACGACACAAGCTACATCATCCGCGTCTCCTATGGCAACACCGCCGTGCTGCTCACGGGTGACGCGACCGAATTGAGCGAGAAACTCGCGCTCAAAGCGCAGCCGAACCAGTATTTTCGCGCGGATGTGCTGAAGGTTGCGCACCACGGCTCCAGCGACGCGACATATGAAGCGTTTCTCGACGCGGTTTCCCCCGCCATCGCCGTGATCAGCTGCGGACAGAACAACGACTACGGGCATCCGCACGATTCGCTGCTCGATCGTCTCAGCGAGCGCGGCATCACGATCTACCGCACAGACGAGGACGGAACTGTTACGCTCCTGCTTGACGGAACAAGCGTGACGGTGCTAGAATAATCAAAAGAGTTGTATGTAAGGCTAAGAAAGGGAGTATTCTCTTATTAGCAAATCCCTAAATCAATAATTAGGCTAAGAAGGGGAAAAATTCTTACAATACGCATGAAAGAGAGCACCGTCACCGGCTGAAAGCGGCGCGCGTAGAGAAGAATATCCAGTTCGCCCCGGAGCCTTGCCGGTGAACAGCGCGACGCGCTTTGTAGTTGGCAACGGGCCCGCCCGATACAGCGGAATCGAGGCTTAACCCGTCACACGACGGGCGAGCAAACGAGGGTGGTACCACGACGCGATTCGTCCCTTTTGGGCGGAGCGCGTTTTTTGATGCAAAAAATGAAAGCACGATTTGCACACATACGAGGAGGAGAACAACCATGGGAATGATGGAGTCTCTCGCGCAATTGCGCGAGGAAGCCGAAGCGAAGCTCAAAGAAGTACAGTCGTCGGAAGAGCTGGAGCAGCTTCTGGTCGACGTGCTCGGCAGAAACGGCTCGCTGACGACGATTTTGCGCGCGATGGGCAAGCTGGCCAGCGACGAGCGCGCCAGCGTCGGCGCGTTTGCCAACAAGGTTAAAAGCGCATTGGAAGCGGTCGTCGCCGAAAAGCGCGCGGCACTTGGCGAAATTGCCAAACAACGCAGGTTTGCTGACGAAGCGCTGGATGTCACCGCGCCCGGACAGATCGCCGATCCGCTTGGCCGCCTGCACCCGATGACGCAGACGTATCGCCTGATTCGCGATGCGCTGGTCGGCATGGGATTTTCGATGTTCGACGGCCCGGAGATCGAGCTGGACGACAACAACTTTACGCTATTAAACCTGCCCAAGGATCACCCCGCGCGCGATATGCAGGACACGTTTTACATCAATGAAAACGTGGTGCTGCGCACGCACACCTCGCCTTGCGAGATCCGTGCACTAACCACGCTCCAGCCGCCGTTTCGGCTGCTGATGCCGGGTCGCGTATTTCGCGTGGACGAAGTGGACGCAAGCCATTCCCCCGTGTTCCACCAGATCGAGGGTTTTGTGGTCGATAAGGGGCTGACGCTGGGCGACCTCAAGGGCATCCTTGATTCGTTTGTGCACGCGGTGTTCGGCGAGGATGTCAAAACCCGCCTTCGCCCCAGCTATTTCCCGTTCACGGAGCCTTCTGCGGAGCTGGACGTCTCCTGCTCGATCTGCGGCGGCAAAGGCTGCCGCGTCTGCAAAGGCACAGGCTGGATCGAAATTCTCGGCTGCGGCGTAACCAACCCGCACGAAATCGCCAACTGCGGCTATGACCCGAAGGTCTGGACGGGACTTGCGTTCGGACTCGGCGTGGATCGCATGGCAAACCTCAAGTTCGGCATCAACGACATCCGGCTAGAATATGAAAACGACGCGCGCTTCCTGCGCCAGTTCTAAGGAGGAAAAATAAATGAAATTACCGAAGAAGTGGCTCTCTGAATATGTAAACGTCAACGTGACCAACGCCGAATTCATCGAGAAGATGATGTGGCGCGGCTTTGAGTGCGCGGGTGTGGAAAAAGAGCTTGCGGGCGTAGAAGGCGTGGTCACAGGCCGCGTGCTCTCGGTTGTCAAACACGACAATTCCGAGCACCTGCATATCTGCCAGGTTGATATCGGCAGCGAGATTGTAACCATCGTCACGGGAGCAGACAACGTCTTTGACGGCGCACTGGTTCCCGTCGCCGTGGTGGGTTCCAAGTTAGGCGGGCGCGAGATGGCGGCTGTTAACATGCGCGGCGTGATGAGCTATGGCATGCTCTGCTCCGGTGCGGAGCTGGGCTTGACCAATGCGGACTATCCCGGTGCAGAGACGCACGGCATACTGATTCTGAAAGAGGATCATCCGCTGGGGCAGCATATCGCCGAGGCGCTGGGCTTTGACGACGACATCTTCGAATTCGAACTCACCCCGAATCGTCCGGACTGCATCTCGATCATCGGTATGTGCCGCGAGGCAGCGGCGGCGCTCGGGCAGAGCTTCCGCGAACCCGCGATCAAGCCCGTCAAGGGCGCGGGCAACGCCGCGGACTATGCGCGCGTGACGGTCGAAAACTATGACCTCTGCCCGCGCTATACCGCGCGCGTGGTCAAGGATATCGTCATCGAGCCTTCCCCCGCCTGGATGCAGCGAAAGCTCCGCGCGGTGGGCTTGCGCCCGATCAACAACATTGTGGACATCACGAACTATGTGCTCGTGGAATACGGTCACCCAATGCACGCGTTTGACCTTGCTTGCCTCCACGGCAGCCACATCGTCGTACGTACCGCGCACGAGGGTGAAATCGTCACCACGCTGGACAAGCGCGAGCGCGCGGTCACGCAGGATATGCTCCTCATCGCGGACGAGAGCCGCGGCGTAGGCATCGCGGGCGTAATGGGCGGGCTGAACAGCGAAATCACCGATCAAACGCAGGCGGTCTTGTTTGAGTCCGCCGTGTTCAAAGGCAGCAACATCCGCGCGACGGCAAGAAAGCTCAAGCACACGACCGACGCCGCGAGCCGCTTCATCAAGGGAGTGGAGCCCGTGAGCGCGGAACTCGCGCTGGAACGCGCAATCGAACTGGTCGCCGAACTCAAGGCGGGTACGGTTGTCGGCGAGATGATCGACGTGCGAAAAGAAAAGCCGGTCGATCGCGAGATCACCATCAGCGTAGAGCACATCAACGCACTGCTGGCGCTCGATCTTTCGGCAAAAGAGATGGCCGAGATGCTCGCTACCATCAACATCCACGCGCGCCCGGCACTCGGCGGCCTTCACGTGACCATTCCACATTTTCGCACGGATATCGAGAGCGGGATTGAGGCGGACTGGGATGTTGCCGAGGAGATCGCGCGCATCTACGGCTATTACAACATCAAGCCCACGCTCATGCGCGGCGATACCTTCCGCGGACAGATCAACGATCTGTTCCTGCTGGACGACACCGTGAAGGACACGCTTGTTTCACTGGGGCTTTACGAGATGTATAACTACAACTTCACGAGCCCATCGGTGTTCGATTCTCTCCTGCTGCCACAAGACAGCGAGCTGCGCCGTGCCGTACGCATTCTCAACCCCTTCGGCGAGGATCAGAGCCTCATGCGCACCACGCTGATCCCCGGAATGCTGGATTCCCTCGTGCGAAACGCAAACCGCAAGAGTGGGCACCTTCGCTTCTTCGAAGTGGGCAATACCCACGTCGACACCGGCGAGGAGCTGCCGGAGGAGCGCAAGAAAATCGGCATCGTGCTCGGCGGCGAAGGCGTTGATTTCTACATTCTCAAGGGCATGATCGAGGAGCTCTTTCGCGTACTCAGCGTGAAAAACACCGTCTATCAAGCAAGCGCGGCAAGCTATCTACAGCCCGGCCGTGCGGCTAAGATCGTCTCCGCTTCCGGCGAGGTCCTCGGCGTGTTTGGCGAGCTGCATCCCGACGTGGCAGATAGCTGGAAAGCGGACGGCAGAGTGTATGTCGCAGAGCTGAACTTTGCGGCGATCGCTGAAAATCGCACATCCGGCAAACGCTTTGAGCCGCTGCCCCGCTTCCCGGCGGCAGAGCGCGACCTCGCGGTCGTGGTGGATGCTACGCTGGAATCCTCCGTGCTCAAGCAGGTCATCGAGACCGCACCCGCGGGCGTGATCGTCTCCGATGCGCGGTTGTTTGACACGTATGCCGGAATCGGCATCCCCGCGGGCAAAAAGAGCCTCGCGTTCTCGTTCTCTCTGCGAGCGGAGGATCACACCCTCACGGACGAGGAGATCAAGCGCGGCATGGACGCGATCATCGACGCACTCCGCGCAAACGGCGCACCCTTGCGCGCATAAAGCGCTGCTCGAACCACACAAACATGCACTCTGAACCCGGCGTACAAGAATTTTACGTCGGGTTCTAGGAATCCTTCTTGCGAAGCGCGCGCTCATTGCCTTATACTGAACACAGTGGCGATAACAGATTGCCTCGTAACAAAACAGGAGGAACTCCCATGGCATTTTGCGAAAACTGCGGCAAGCCCGTCTATCGGCTGGATCGAACCTGCGCCAACTGCGGCGCGCCCGTGACCCAGTTTGCACAGCCCGCCTATACCGAATCGCAATCGTCCGTGCGCATGGACGCAGACCCCATGCAAAGCTCTCCCTACGCCGTGCTCAGCACCTGGGGCTTTGTCGGCTCAATGCTGCTCATGGCAATCCCCTTTGCGGGGTTCATCATCACCATCGTCTGGGCTGCCGGCGGCACGGCGAACCTCAACCGCCGCAACCTCGCGCGCGGATCTCTGCTGCTTATGGGCCTCGGCATCGCGATTTATGTGCTGCTGGTCATCGCCATTGTTGCGGCGGGTGGTTCCACGTATTTCCTAAACGACCTGCTCCAATAACTCTGCGGATTTTCCGCATGAACCAACTGAAATAAGAAACTGGAGGAATCATCGTATGGCATTCTGTTCAAAATGCGGCTCTCAGCTCAATGAGGGCGACAAAGCCTGTGGCAACTGCGGCGAACCGGTCGGCGGCGCAACGCGCAGCCCCGAAACAACCAGCTCGAACGACATGTGGATGGGTATCCTTTCCTATCTGGGCATTCTCGCGCTGATCCCGTATCTCGTCAAGGATCAGACTCCGTTTGTGCGCGCGCATGCCGTGCGCGGCATCAACCTGCTGCTGTTAGAAGTCATCGCATGGGTTGCGGTCGGCGTCTTTGCATGGGTTCCGGTTCTGGACGGCATCCTGAGCACCGTGGTCGGTCTCGCGAGCTTCGCGCTGTCCCTCATCGGCATCATCAACGTCGCAAACAAAGACGACAAAGACCTGCCGTTCATCGGCAACATTCGTCTGATTAAAGGCTAAACTCCGCTTCATCAACGGTTCATTTGGGGTTTGGGCACGGATTCGTCCGCGCGCTCAAACCCTTTCCCATATTCTGGAAGAGATTCCACCATCACTTTTAAACGAAGCTGGCAAATATGGACACACTGATTAAGAATTGCACCGTCTACGACGGCACCAGCGCGCCCGCTTTCCTTGGCAGCGTCGGTTTTTCGTCCGGCAAAATCCGCGTGTTTCGCGGGAACGATCTGCCGCAGGCACAGAGAACAATTGATGCGCATGGGCTTGCGCTTGTGCCGGGTTTTATCGACTCGCATTCGCATGGAGATTTATCGCTCATCAGCCCGTATGCGACGCTGAGCAAGCTCAATCAGGGCATCACCACGCAGATCGCCGGACAATGCGGCGTTTCGCTGTTCCCCTCGGGCGGCGTTGGCGCAGACGAGTTCCCTCGCTTCGTCTCCGGCGTTGCGCCCTATGCCGATCTGCCGCAGGACCTTTCGTGCCTTTCAAGCGTAAAGGGGTTCTACGATTGGGTTGAAACGCTGCACAACCCGATCACAACCAAATGTTTCATCGGTCACGGTACACTGCGCCTCTGGGCGATGGGTTACGCAAACCGTAAGCCGGACGCGGGCGAGTTAGAACGCATGAAAGCCATGCTGCGCCAATGTATCCGCGATGGCGCGCTGGGGCTCTCCACCGGGCAGGTCTACGCACCGAGCTGTTATGCCGACAACGAAGAGATTCTCGCTCTCCTGCGCGTGCTGCACGAAGAGGGCGGCGTCTACGCCAACCACCCGCGAAACGAAGGTGATCGCGTGATCGAAGCGCGCGCGGAGAGCATGCGGCTCGCGCAGGAGGCAAATGTTCCGCTCTGCATCTCGCATATGAAAGCCGCAGGTCGGCAAAACTGGGGTAAGCCGCGCGAGATGCTCCGGCAGATCGACAAAGCGGTGGAAAACGGCCTTCGCGCTATGATCGACTGTTATCCATATACGGCCGGTTGCACATCACTCAACGTTTCGATTCCACCGCGCTATTTTGAAAGCGGGTTGCGGGGCTTACTAGCCGCGCTGCAAAGCGCAACGGAGCGTGAGATCATCCGCGAGGAGATAGGCCGCGTGAGCGATTATGACAACTATGTCTACAACAGCGGCGGCTTTGGCGGCGTGTATGTATCCAGTTGCCCAATTGACCACCGCGCGGAAGGTATGTTCATCGCCGAATATGCCGAGAAAGCCGGTATGGAGCCGTTTGAAGCGTTTTGTGATATACTCATACGAAACAACGGACTCGGCCTCGGCATCTATTTTCACATGAACGAAAACGATGTTTGCGATATCCTGACCCATCCTCTTTGCGTGCTCGGCACCGACGGGCTGATCGGCAAATCGGGCGAAAACCCGCATCCCCGCGCCTTTGGCAGCACCGCGCGCGCCTATGATCTGCTGGTGCGGCAAAAGAAGCTGCTCTCGCCGGAAGCGATGATCTACAAGATGAGCGGGCAGGCGGCGGCGTTTCTGGGGCTGTCGCAAAAAGGGCGCATCTGGGACGGCATGGACGCGGATGCACTCTTGATCGATCTGGACAAGTTTCAGGACACGGCAACGTACCAAAACGGCAGCAGCCTGAGCCAAGGCATCGAAAAAATATTCATCGGCGGCAAGGAAATCGCTCTGCCGCAGGCATAACGGCGGAATCCCCCGCTTTCATTCGAATATATCGCTCTACCGTATGCACAATTACGGATTCCCCCTCTCTCATTCTATGGAGGAACATATGGATACCATCTACATCATCGGTGGCGCTGCCATCGACATCACAGGAAAGCCGGACAGCATCTGCCGCGAGCGGGACAGCAACCTCGGCCGCGTGGGCATCCGCGTCGGCGGCGTTGGGCACAACATCGCAAAGCGGCTCTCCGCGCTCGGCTACGAAACGCAGCTGGTCACCGCCATCGGCTCCGGGTTTCACGCGGGCATGGTGCGCGAAAGCTGCCGCAAGGCGAATGTTTCCCTCGCGCATACCTATATCGGCACCGAGCACACGGGTACGTATATCGGCATTTTTGACGAAGATGGAGACATGCTCGTCGGCATCAGCGATATGTCCGTGCTGGATCACCTCACGCCGGAGTATCTCTCCGCGCTGCTGGAACAGATCAATCGATCCAATATGTGCGTCATAGACGGCAATCTTTCGCCGGAATCGCTGACCTATCTTTGCGAGAACGTGACTGCTCCCCTGTTTTACGATCCGGTGAGTTGTTCAAAGGCAAAGCGCATCGGCGGTAGCATCGGCAAATGCTTCGCCATCAAGCCCAACCGGTTTGAGGCGGGTTTCCTCTCCGGCAAATCCTGCGACACCTTGCGCGGCATCTACCGCGCTTCCGACTGGTTCTTGGAGCAGGGTGTGAAACGCGTATTCATCGACCTTGCCGAGGAGGGCGTCTACTGGGCGGATGCGGAAGGTTGCGGCGTGGTTCCGGCCGAGGCGCGAGCCGTGCAGGACGCCGCCGGCGCGGGCGACGCGATGGGCGCAGCGATGGTGCACGGCTGTGTGCAGGGGCTCTCGACGGAAGAATGCGCCAGTCTTGGCGCACAAGCCAGCGCAGAGGTTCTCGCGCAGAAAAAATAGCGTGTGAAGAATTATAGAAAAAAGCAACTGAATAGACAGACAAGCAAAAAGAAGCAGGATTCACTCCTGCTTCTCTTTTATGTTTTTGCTTGATTTGCTAAATTAAAACAGCTTGGTGCTTTCCGGCGGCGTGATCGGCTCAATATGCCAGATGTCCTTGGCGTATTCGCGAATCGTCCGGTCGGAGCTGAACTTTGCGCTGCTCGCGACGTTCATCAGGCACTTTCTGCCAAACGCGATCCGGTCGCGATAGTCGCAATTGACATCCTCGCGCCGCTGGCAAAACGCCATGAGCTCCTGCAGGACGAAATACTGATCCGGCTTGGACCAATCGTTGCCAAACAGCAGCGAACGGTGCAGGTCGGCAAACGCGCCGCTGTTGTCGTCGCTGAGTGTGCCGTCGATGAGCGAATCCACCACGCGCCGCACGCGCGGCTCATAATCATAGATCGCCTTGGGGTTATAGTGCGGCTTGAGCTCGTTGAGCTCCTTGACACTCGCGCCGAAGATATAGTTGTTCTCCAGCCCTGCCTGCTCGACGATCTCCACGTTTGCGCCGTCAAATGTGCCAAGCGTGACCGCGCCGTTGAGCATGAGCTTCATGTTGCCCGTGCCGCTGGCTTCCGTGCCCGCGGGCGAAATCTGTTCGGAGACGTCCGCCGCAGGGATAATGTGCTCGGCATAGGAACAGTTGTAGTTCTGCACGAACACCACGCGCATCTTGTCCGCCATGTCAGGATCGGAGTTGATCATCTTGCCCAGCTCGTTGATGTACTTGATGATCGCCTTTGCGCGGATGTAGCCCGGCGCGGCTTTCGCGCCGAAGATATAGGCTGTAGGCGTAAAGTCCTTGATCCGCCCGTCCTTGATGCCGAAATAGGTGTCCAGAATGCCAAACGCGTTGAGCAGCTGACGCTTATACTCATGCATGCGCTTGACCTGCACGTCGAATAGGAAGTCCGGCGGCAGATGGATGCCCTCGCGCTCCTGAATCAAGCGGCTGAGCTGCTGCTTTTTAATGCGCTTGACCTCGTTGAACTGCTCAATGTCGCGCTCGGACAGATTCTCTTTGAGCTTAGCGATCTGCTCCAGATCGGATAGATACCCGGCTCCGATGCGGGAATCAAGATAGTCGCACAATTCCGGATTGCAAAGCCCAAGCCAGCGACGCTGGGTAATGCCGTTGGTCTTGTTTTGAAATTTCCCCGGAAATGCGTTGTACCACTCCTTGAGCACGTCGTTTTTGAGGATCTCGGTATGCAGCGCGGCAACGCCGTTGACATAGCGCGAGCAATACACCGCAAGGTTTGCCATATGGATGAGCTTGCCCTGAATGATAGACATCCGCGAGCAGTCAAACTTGCGCGCCATCAGCTCGCCGCAGAGTTTCGCGTTGATCTGATAGACGATGTCAAAGACTTCCGGCAGCACGGATTTAAACAGGTTGACATCCCATTTTTCCAGCGCCTCAGCCATGACGGTGTGGTTGGTATAGGAAAACGTCTTTGCCGCAATGTCAAACGCGCGGTCAAAAGGAATGCCCTCTTTCATGAGCAGGCGGATGAGTTCCGGTATGCTCACGGTCGGGTGCGTGTCGTTGAGCTGAATCGCCACATGCTCGGCAAAGCTGTCGATCGGGCGGTTCTCGCGCTTGAAGCGGAAGATGATATCCTGCAGGCTCGCGCTGGAGAGGAAATACTGCTGCTTGAGGCGCAGTTTTTTGCCCGCCTCGGTCGAGTCGTTGGGATACAGCACGCGGGTGATATCCTCTACCGCGTTCTTTTCCAGCACCGCAAGCGAATATTCCTGATCATTGAAGAGCTTGAAGTCAAAGTCCGAAACGGCCTCGCTCTGCCAGAGGCGAAGCGTGCCGATGTTGTCGGTATTGTATCCTAGAATCGGCATGTCGTATGCCACCGCGCGCACGGTCATATCCGCAAAGCGCACGAGCATTTCATGCGTCTCGCGCTTGCGGCTCCAGGGATCTCCAAAGCGCTGCCAGTCGTCCGCGGTCTCCACCTGAAAGCCGTCGCTGAAGGACTGCTTGAACAGGCCGTATTTATAGCGGATGCCGTAGCCGTCCAGCGGCAGGTTTTCCGAGGCTGCGGAGTCGAGGAAGCACGCAGCGAGGCGACCAAGGCCGCCGTTGCCGAGCGCCGCATCCTCGATGTCTTCAAACATCGCAATATCCGCACCGCGGGACTCAAACTCGCGCTTGACTTCGTCGAGCATGCCAAGCACAAACAGATTGTTGTATACCGTTCTGCCAACGAGGTATTCCGCGCTGAAATAGTACGCTTCGCGCACACGCTCATGCGCATGGCGGCTCTCGTACCAGCTTTCTGCAATTGCGGCCATCACCACGCCGGACAATGCATCATGCAGCTGCGCGGTCGTTGCGTCCAGAAACGACACCTGATGATTCTGCTTGAGCGCAATCTCTATGCTCTCCATGATGTGATCAATTTTCACTAAATTTAACCTCACTTTTTTGCATCGCGTCCTAGTATAGCACACTTTATTTCGGATGAAAAGACGCGTGCCGGATCGATCTTTTTTCAAAAAGTGCCGAAATACGGGCTTTTTACCGGGAATTTACCGGGAATCTGCTGTTACCCACGGGTTGCACCCCGATTTCTGTACTTTTAGTGCATTGTTAAGCAGTTCAGTACGATCCTCTCTGGTATTATACCCTAAATTATTGTACAAAAGTCCATATTTATTTCGCATGACAGCTATTTTTCTACGCACTAATGCGCAAAAAAGCGCGAAATCTCTTCGCGCTTTTGAGAATCTTGCGTTGTTTGGCAACATCGCTCTAGTTGGTATACGCCTTGAGGATCTCCGCGATACGCGAAATCGTACCCTCGGAGAACACAGGATCGAGCCCGTTTTGTGTCAGCACATCGCCTAGGGATTCATACGATTTGCGCGTGATGATGTTGAAATACGCGGCTTTTGCCGCGCCTGCGTCGCGCTGGGCAAGCTCGAAGAGCTCCAGCGCGGGCACCATGCTCGCAGCATAGCTGATGTAGTACATCGGCGTTTGGAAGGTGTGCGAGATCAGCACCCATTCGGTTCCTTGATACCCGTAGACATCCTGCAGGCCATATTCATCTGCAAGTTTCGCATAGAGCGCGTTCATCTCGGAGAGCGTCATGTCCGGGTTTTCGTAGACATCCTGCTGAAACTCGTCCTCCATACAGCCGGAGAGCAGCGCATACATCGCGTCAATCAACGCGGCAGAGCGCGCCTGAGTCGCAAGATCGCCATAAAAGCGCTCATAATCGTCAAACAGCAGCAGCACCAGCGCCTGCGCGTCCACCTCGGCAAGATCGAGGCTGTCCCCTGCGGAATAACCCACCACAGCGTTGTGGTAGTAGTTTGTAAAGTGTCCTAGCTCGTGCAGTATGGTCGTGATGTCGTCCGCATATCCGTTCCACGCGGAGAAGATGAACGGCGCGCGATAGTCCGCGATGTAGGTGGTAAAGCTCGTGTCCATCTTTACATTGCTCTCGCTTACGTCGTAGAGCCGGTTTTGTAGCATATAAGTGACGGGTTCGCTCAAAAGCGGCGAAAATGCATTGGCCGAGGAAGAGAGCGCGCTGAAGAATGCATCCTCCTCAAAATAGGCCGCACCCAGATCGGACGTGTCATTGCGTTCACTCGCCTGAATGAAAACCGGCGCGATGTATTGTTTCACCGCAGTGTGGAGCGTTCTTGCGTCCTCTGGCGAATAGTCTCTGCCGTAGGTGTCATAACAATAGGTAGCATAGTCCGCATAGCCAAGTCGGGTTGCGATCTCGGTGCGGATTGCCACCTGCTCTAAAAAGATCGGGCCTGCCTGCTCGTTGAGTGCGGCGCAGTAGGCATCATAGAGGCGATAATATTCCTCGCTGCTGAGCGAAACATCGTTCATGATGTCCGCATAAGACCAGCGATTGCCGTTGTCGAGGAGCGTAAACGTCGCGCTCAGGTTGTCGTACTCCAGCGTGAGCAGCTCCTCGCTGTCCAACAGATCCTGAATCGATGCGTCGTCGTAGAGATGATCGCCGATGATCGCGTCCACATAGCCTTCGCCGAAGGATTCCCGCGCGAGTTGCTGCGCCAAGCCGGAGGATTCAAACAGCGCGGCAGAAACTGCCTGCATCTGCGCATCCATCTCGGAGAGCGCGGATTGCAGATAGGCATACTCGTCCCGATAAAAATCGTTTGTAACGTCAAACGCATAGAGCAGATAGACCAGCGAAAGCATTGAGTCCGCGTGGCTGTATTGCGCTTGCAGCACCTGATAGCTTGCGATCATCTCTTCGGCGTCTTTGCCGCGCTTGATTCCGCTTTGCAGGTCCTCCATCGCGGCGAGCATGCCGTCGATGTCCGGGCGCTCATACGTCATCGCCGCGAGTGTTACATCCTCATGCGAAATATCCGGCAATGCGGGTTCTTCATATGTAGCGGGCGCAACGGTGCCGCCGGCGGACGACGACGTGATTGCGCCACTTTCTGCTGCGCAAGCCGAAAGGGAAAACACCGCTACAAGCGCAAAGGAAAGCAACATCTGTTTTGTTACACGTACTCTCATATGGTTATTATAATACGTCGTTTTTCGATTGCCCAGACTTTTTTTGTGTTTCATCAAAACGGCATCAAGCTGAAAGCTATGTCTGATCGGTCATTCAGCGTCTGATCATCGTTTTTTTTGCATAGACACATCAGCGATTTTGATTTTGTGTAATAGAATGAATCTTCGATTTTCATGTGACAGAACTGTTGAAACACTTCCCCTTCTCTTGAATTCATCGTGAAATCATGGTATAAACATAAGAACGGTTTTGCCGGAACACGGGAAGCACCGTTTGACGCACCGATTCTCACATCGGAAAGGATACCGCATATGAACATAGTCGTACTCGCGGGCGGCCTCTCGCCGGAACGCGACGTTTCTCTTTCTACCGGAACCATGGTGACCAACGCCCTGCGCAAAAAAGGGCACAACGCCATTTTAGTCGATCTTTTCTTTGGCGTGGATCAGCTGCCCGATCCTGTTGATCAGGCATTTGCCGTCAGCGGCATGCTACCGCCCTTTCAGGTGCCCCAAGAAGCGCCGGACTTGGCGCAGGTACGCGCCATGAGAAGCTCCGGTTTTTCGGAAGAGATCGGCAACGGCGTGCTGGAGCTCTGCCGCGCGGCGGATCTCGCGTTTCTGGCGCTGCATGGCGGCGTCGGCGAAAACGGAAGCTTGCAGTCGTTTTTCGATCTCTGCGGGGTCAAACACACCGGCAGCCCGTCAATCGGCTGTGCGCTGGCGATGGACAAAGCCGTCAGCAAATCGCTCCTGCGCAGCGAGGGCATCCTCACGGCAAATTGGGCGGTTGCGCGCAAGGGCATTGCCTTTGACGCGGCGAACTTCCCCGTCCCCTGCGTGGTCAAGCCCAACAGCGGCGGCTCGAGCATCGGCGTGATCATCGTGCGCGAGCGCGCGGAGCTTGCACCCGCCATCGAGGCCGGGTTTGCGTTTGAAGACGAACTGATCGTAGAAGAGTTTGTTTCCGGTATGGAGCTTTCCGCTGGCGTTCTGGGTAACAGTGAGGACTGCGTAGCCCTCCCGCTGATCGAGATCGTCCCCAAGCACGGCTTTTACGACTATCAGCATAAATATCAAAAGGGCTGGACAGACGAAATCGTCCCCGCGCGCATCTCACCTGAACTTACTCAGCAGGTGCAGGTGCTGGCGACGCGGGCATTTCGCGCGCTCAAGCTCGGCGTTTACGCCCGCATCGACTTCCTGCTCACGCAAGACGGCAAGGCGTATTGCCTGGAGGCAAACACGCTGCCCGGCATGACGCCGACGAGTCTGCTCCCGCAGGAAGCGGAGCACTACGGGCTGGATTATCCCGCATTGTGTGAAACCATCGTCAACCTCTCGCTTAAGCGGTACGAACAGGCATGAAACAGTATCTGTTTTCCGAAATCGTCGCAGCCTGCGGCGGCGCATATTACGGCAATCCCGCGCTGCTCAACGAGTCAGTACGCAGCGTCGTCATCAACAGCGACTTGGCGCAGCCGGGTTCGCTGTTTGTTCCGATCATTGGCGAAAAGCACGACGGGCACAAGTTCATTCCCGCCGCGCGTGAAAAAGGCGCGTCACTCGTCCTCACCGACCGCGCGCTGGAGCGCGAACCATATATCCTCGTGCCGGACACGCTCGTCGCCATGCATGCCATCGCGAAGCGATACCGCGAGAAGTTCACGATCCCCGTGATCGGGCTCACCGGCAGCGCGGGCAAAACCTCGACCAAGGACATCGTCGCCGCTGCGCTTTCCACGAAATTCAATGTGATGAAGACGCAGGGCAACCTCAACAACGAAACAGGAGCCGCGTTGACGATCTTTTCGCTGGAAGAAGCGCATGAAGTCGCGGTGGTTGAACTGGGCACCAACCATTTCGGTGAGATCGGGCGCATCGCCGCGTTTGTGCAGCCGGACTATTGCCTGTTTACCAACATTGGCTTGGCGCATATCGAAAACTTCGGCACGCGGGAAGGTATCTTTCAGGGCAAAACCGAGATGCTACCTTTTATGCGCGCGGGCGGCCGCATCATCGCCAATGGTGACGACGACATGCTCTGCACGATTCCGGACGCGCTTCTCTATGGCCTCGGTGAAGCATGCGCCGTGCGCGGCACACAATTGGACGACCTGATCCTGCGCGGCATGAACTTCACGGCAAACTATCAAGGCGGGCAATGTCGCATGCATGTGCCCGCGTTGGGCGTGCATTCGGTCTATAACGCACTTGCGGCGGTATCCGCCGGGCTTCTGCTCGGCATGGAGCTACAAGAAATCGCCGCCGGTATCGAGACGTATCAACCGCTACACGGGCGGATGAATGTCCACGAACTCGATCGCTATACCGTCATAGACGACACATACAACGCGAACCCGACCTCGATGAAGGCGTCGCTCGACGTGCTGGTCAAGTGCTCCGGCAGACGCGTCGCCATACTCGGCGACATGCGGGAACTCGGCGATGCCGGAGTGATAATGCACGAAGACGTGGGTCGCTATGTCGCTTCGCTTGGCTTGGAGTGCATCCTCTGCGTCGGCAAAGTGAGCCGGCAGATGTTTTCCGGTGCGGAAGCGGTTGCGCCGGGTCGCGCGCATTATTTTGAAACGCAGGACGAGCTGCTGCTCGCGTTGCCCGCTCTTGTGCATGATGGCGATGTGATCCTCGTGAAAGCCTCCCGCGGGATGTATCTGGAGAAGACCGTGGAGCAACTGCTCTCATCGTTTAACTAGCACTTGCGTTAACCTGAATCATCATCCAATCAAAAAAGCCCGCGCGGTGAAAACCGTTCGGGCTCTTTTTTTGCTTACTTGCGCTCAGCTGTTTTTCATGACCACAAGCTCGACGCTCTCCATGACGTCTTCGCAGGCGTCGCAGCAGGCTTCCATCCAGTCAAACAGCTTCGTCCAGGTGATGCGCTCCAGAGACTCTGCGTTTTCGCAATAGAGTCTGCGCATCGCCGCGCAATAGAGGCGGTCGCCCTGCTCTTCAAAATCGTTGACCCTTATGATGGCCAACGCAAGACGGTCACTGTTCTTCTGGAAGCCGGGCAGTTCCTTGAGCGCGTCACGCGATTCATAGCAGCACTGCTTGATGATTGAGGCGAACTCCAGCGCCTCATGGCGCATGGATTTTGCGTTGTACATGAACATCTTGAGCACAACATCTTCAATGAAGTCCGTCACGTTGTCGATCTGCTGCAAGAGCAGAATGATGTCTTCGCGCTCGATGGGGGTAATGAACTCCTTGGCAAGCTTATGCATGAGCTTATGCTTGTTCAAATCTGCCTGGTGCTCAATGGCGTGCATTTCATCGATCTGCTCGCCCAGTTTCTCCGGGTCGTAATGTTCAACAAGGTTCTCCAGGTATTCAGCCGCCTTGCAGGCACTCTCCATACCGAGGACAAACCCTTCAAAGTATTCGTTCGAACGCTGTTTTGCCATAAACTTTCTCCTTCAAATTTTTGTATTAATCTTGATGGAATGCCGCTTCTGCCGTCATCAAAAGATGGCGAGAAACAGCTTAACCATTAAAAAGCCGACAAATCCGCATAAGGGGAACGTAAGTACCCAGGCGTAGACCATCTCTTTGACGACGCCCATATTGACGGAGCTGAGCCGCTTGCTCGCTCCCGCGCCCATGATGGCAGTTGTTTTCGTGTGCGTGGTGCTCACGGGAATGCCCGTCAACGACGAGAGTAAAAGACAAGCGGCCGCCGCGATATCAGCCGAAAATCCCTGATACTTCTCTAGCTTGACCATGTCCATGCCGACGGCTTTGATGATGCGAAGCCCGCCGACCGAGGTACCAAGCGACATGACAAGAGAACATAGAATCATCAGCCAGATGGGGATGGTAAACGTGGTTACATCCGTTTGACCGCCAGCCAGGAAGATGCCCAGCAGGAACACGCCGATGAACTTCTGGCCGTCCTGCGCGCCGTGCATAAACGCCATCGCAGCGCTGCCTGCAATCTGCCCTCGCCGGAAGAAACGATCCGCCTTTCGTCGCTCCATCTTTTTAAACAAGTGCGCCATGAGCTTGGTGGTGCCGTAGCCCATTGCAAAGCCGAGCACAGAGGAGAGTAAAAGCCCGTAGACGACCTTCATCCACGCGGCTCCATTGATGCCGCCAAAGCCGTTCTGGATCGCCACCGCTGCGCCCGAGATGCCCGCGATGAGCGCGTGGCTCTCGCTGGTCGGAATCCCGAAATACCAGGCGATGGTCGCCCATAGCACGATGGCAAACATGCCCGCGCAGAGCGCGATGGTTGCATCCCCTGCATTGGAACCGAAGTCCACCATGTTGTAGATGGTCTGCGCGACGGTTGCGTTGAGCAGCGTCATTACAAACACGCCGAGAAAATTGAACACCGCCGCCATCAAAATCGCCGCGCGCGGGCTCATTGAACGCGTTGAAATACACGTTGCAATCGCGTTTGGTGCATCCGTCCAGCCGTTGACGAGAATAACGCCCAACGTCAGCGCAACTGTGACCATCAGCGCCGGATTGGACGTAAATCGCATCAGAAAATCTGAAAATGTGATTGTCATACCTCTGCCATTCTCCCCGAATTGGGTGTTTTTCAGCAGAATGCCTACTTTCACCCAATATAGATTTTACATAAATTCCTTACATACTTTACATTATATTATTATTTCATTGTTGTTTATCAAGTATATTTTACATTCTATATTATTTGATAGGCTTGTGCTAGTATTCGTGCAGGATTGCTGAAGGAATACAAGTGTTTTACGTCATCTGAGCGCGAGTTCGATTGATTCGACCACGCAATAAAAAAAGCGGGATTGCTCCCGCTCAGTCTTATTGTGGAAATATCTTTTAAGATGCAATCAAGCCGCGAATCCGCGACCTGGTCAACGGTTTATTCCAGATGAAACGTCGTTTTCAGAGCCTGAATCTCGTCACCGCTGAGGAAGATGACCTGCCCCGCTTCGCGCGCCACCAATATGGACGCCGCTGTCGCCTCCGCAACCTCCATTCGGTCAAAAGCCGTGAAGAGAGACGTGCCCGTGGTGACGATTCTGCTGTTTTGAAAGAGTACGATAGGCGTTTTTGCCGAGAAAAGCGCGGCGGCTGTTTCCGGCGTGCTGACGAGCTCTTCCATCGGGCGGGTCGGCACGACACGCAGCATATAGAAGCTCTCCGGTATGGTGGAGGTTTCAAAGCGCTGTTCGGACGCGGCAAACGCCATCACGTTGGCTGGCATAGCCGAAAACACCGCGTTGATGTCCGCGTGCTGTGCGTAGATTGCCGCATGAAGCGGGGTTTCCGTTGCGGGCTGCTTGCCTGTCTCCGCCGCGCCGCCGCGCACGAGGACGAGATCGCCCTCCTCCAGCAGCGCGTTGTCCATGCCCTGCGGCGTGATCAGGAACGCCTCTGCGTCCACACGCGCGCTCAACACGCCGGTGGCACCGGTGATCAGCGCGTGCTCGCACCCGCGGCGCAGTTTTTGCACCATTTCCTCGCGGATGCCTGCCTCCCGTGTATCGATCGTATGATTCGACAGCGGTTGCGGTGCGGGTGTAGGGCGCGCGTTCCAGAGCTGCATTTGCCCGGCTGTCAGCGCGCGCGGTGCGCCAAGCTTTCGCGTCAGCAAGTCGTGCTTGGCGGCGTATTCGATGGTTTCAAAGAGCTGATATGCCTCCAGCAGGTGTTTGCCGCCGACGCACACTCCGTGGTTTTCGAGGAAGACCACGTCCGCACCCTTGGAAAATTCCGCAAATAGATTTTCGCCGAGCTCCGCGCTGCCCATCATCGCATATTTTGAAAGGCGCATGTTTTTGCACAGCGCGAGTGTATCCGGCAGCAGGTCGACACGCGGGAGCGTCCGCGTGAGCGAAAACGCGATGCAAAACACCGGATGCGCATGCACCACGGCGCGAAAATCCGGCCGCGCGCGGTAGGTAGCGCGGTGGAAGAAAATCTCGGTGGAAGGTTCGTGTTTGCCGGCATAGGTGCCGTCGGGATGCACGCAGACGATGTCCTCGCTTGTCAGACTGCCCTTGTCAAAGCCCTTGGGGGTAATCCAGATGTCGCCGTTATCGTCCAGCATGGAGATGTTTCCGCCCGTTGCGGTGGTCAGTCCGCGATCATAGACACGGCGCATCACGGAGGCGATTTGCTCTGCCGGAGAAAGTGTAAAAAATTTCATAAGCTGTGCTTTTCTCTTTCTGTTATGTTGAAACGTTACTCTGTTCGATTATACCATGTGGCAAAACAGATGTCTTTCCAATCGGCAATTTCCGATTTTGTTTTTTGCATTTTCGAGAAATTGAGTTAAAAAATACAGTGCGCGTTTCGCAGGAAAATCCGATCAAAGAAGCGTCTTGTGTGTTGACATTTCACCTGCCAAATGCTATCATAAACAACGCCGTCTGGGTGTAGCGCAGTTTGGTAGCGTGCTTGACTGGGGGTCAAGAGGTCGCAGGTTCAAATCCTGTCACCCAGACCAAATAGAACAGGGACTTCGTTTGAAGTCCCTGTTCTATTTTCGTTTGCGGGAGGTTTTCATGGTTATACCTTCGCCGAAACCCAGTTGGAGGTCAAGGGGTGAGCGCCACCGCGCTGCGGGAAAATGATCCGTTGGATCGTTTTTCAGACGCGAACGGGTGCATATCAGTGCGAACCGGGCCGCGAAAGTTCAGGTCCTTTCACCCAAACCTAGTTTTATTCGACTCACATCATTTGATTCTGCGTTCATTTTCTTTTATAATTATGTATATTGTTTTTCGATTGGAGCAAGGAATTATGATAGATTTTCCGGATTTCATGAGAAACGAAAAGAATCGCGTGCCAGGCAGCGCGCAAAACACCCAAGACGTTGAAGGATATTATTATGAGGCGCCGGGTGGCGGTCAAATGGCTTTCTGGACTTGCTATTCCGACAAAGAGTCTACAAAGCACAAACATGATTTTGATGAATATACGATCATCGTCTCCGGTCAGTACACCGCCTGCTTTGAGGACAGAGAGATCGTCCTGAATCCCGGGGATGAGCTGTTTATTCCCGCTGGAACAGTACAGTGGGGTAGGTGTATCGCTGGAACTAGATCGATTCACGCCTTCGGCGGTAAAAGAATAATGGCAAAGTGATTTTGCCTTTGTTCATATTCTGATGGCGGTCACAGTGTTTTTTATTGGCAACGCAAAGGTTACCTTTACATTTAATGAAAAACAACGAAGGAATGGGCATCAATCGATGTCCGTTCTTTGTTTCGACTATCATGTATGACATCTTATTATATTGTGCACTATCGGTACTTGACTATTGATTCCAATCCGCTAAACTGTGATTGGGCATTCTATTGAATGCAATCAACCTGACAGGAGAACGCAAATGGGAAACATCGTCATTGAGCTAAAGCGAACCGCCGGAAACGTGCATTTTGATTCTGTCAGCGCGGATCACCCCGCGATTACAGTACCGTTTGACTACACGCCGCCGCTCGGCACAGGCGAAGGCCTAGCAGGGTTGGAAGCGCTGGTGATGACATTCTCCGGCTGCGTGAGCACCGCTATTGTCGCGCTGCTGCTGCGCCTCGGCAAGCATGTCGACGGCTACTCCGTCCAAGCGGAAGGCGAGCGTAACGAGCAGCCGCTTTCGCTCAAGAAGATTCTCTTTCACGTTTCGGTTGCGTCCGGCGACGTGACCGCCGAGGACATGGAAAAGGTGCTCCGGCAGGCGGAGGTCATCTCCCCGGTCTGGATCGCGATCAAGGGCAACGTCGCGGTTGAGACGACGTATCAGATCAACTGAATTATTGATCGAAAAGAAAAAGTCCACACAATCCAGCAACGCAAAAAGGGAACTCCTCACGGAGTTCCCTTTCTCGCGCTTGTATGCGATCACTTTCGCATTTTTGATGTTTTTTCTTTCTTGATCCCGTAGAATTTTCTACGATTACGAGACCTTCTTCACCGGCACCTGCAGCTCGGTGAGCCACTTTTCGGGGTTGGATTCGTCGTCTGGCGAGGTGAGCACATGGCCGCGGAGGTTCCCCGCAAATTCGTAGCCGCTCGCCTCCATCCACTTGGCGAGCTTCTCTCCCGCCGCGTCATATCCGCCGTCAAACGGGCCGGAGAAGCGCAACGTCGCCGCGAGCTCCACCGCCGGATACTCCTTATACACAAACTCTCCCCTGCTCTCGCCGAGCGTGTCCACAGGCACCGCGATCTCCACATCGGGGTTTGCCTCCATATACGCCTCGTCAAAATAGGTCGAGTACCCGTCGCCATGACAGGCAATGTTATTCTCGGCAATATACATGCCCAGCTTCTCCCAGAGGATGCCCTCTTGGTTGTATTGCGGAATGATCCCGCGCAGGGCGAGTACCTTCACCGCCTCCAGCTTTTTGAGTTCTACTTCGTATACCATAATCGTTTGCTCCTTTCGCAGTTCGCCGCTCATCTGCATGAGCTTTGTCAGGCGTGCATGGTCCAGCTCGATGGTTGCGCGCAGTGCGCAGGCTTTCTCACGCAGCAGCCCCTCCAGGAAGGCCTTATCGACCATACGCGGTAAAATCTCGCCAATCTCGTCGATGGAAAACCCGGCGTCCCGCAGCGCGGTAATGCGCCCGATCTGCGGAATCTGCGCGGCGGAATACTGGCGATAGCCCGTAAACGGGTGCGTCGCTGCGGGTGAAATCAGTCCGCATTTTTCGTAATGCCGCAGCATGCGCGGGGAAACGCGCACGAGTTGAGAGAATTCGCCGATCTTGAACATGGTGCCCTCCTGTTTTCGTCTGCAAATCCGGATTGCATCTTCATGATAAACCTTGACACAATGACAAAGTCAATAGGATGTATTATTTATTTTTCTGACTTGCGAAAAACATATTGACTTGCAAGTCAGTGAGCGGTATAATCGGCGCGTGGATTGACTGACAAGTCAACGCGTGGAGGATTTTATGGAACACTTGAGCAAGCTGCCGCCAGAGAAAAGAGACGCGGTGCTGCAAGCGGGCATAGACGAGTTTTCGCAGCGAACGTTTACGGACGCGAACACGGACACGATTACGCAAGCAGCCGGCATCTCAAAAGGGTTACTGTTTCACTATTTCGGCTCAAAGAAGGCGTTCTATTTGTTTTGCCTGCAAACGGCGCTGGAGCGGCTGATCGCAAAAACGCCGGACACTGAAGCGAAAGATTTCTTCGGCATCCTGTTTTTCGTCATGGATGAGAAAATCCGCCTTTGCCGCGATTTCCCAAAGGAAACTCTGTTGGTCACTCTCGCGGCGCGGGATGCTTCCGCCGCGGTGAACACAGAAAAGCTTACGTTGTTTTCGCGTTATCTGTCCGAAACGACGCAGGCTTCCCAGCGGGTGCTGACCCGCGCAATTGCGACACTCCCGCTCAAGAAGCCGAACGATCAAAAGTTGCTCGACGCGCTTTCGCTCTATGTGGGCGCGATCAGCCAGAAATATCTGCTGCAATACAGAGAAATGCCGGAGCAGTTTTTTGCTAACGCGCCGGAGATTCAGCGGGAAATGAAGGACTATATCAATTTTATGCTGGAAGGCGTTGTCCGGAAAGGGGACGAAACATGAAAAACAAGAAAGCACCGAAGATTGGTTTACTCAAGGCCGTGATTCTTTGCACCCGGTATCAAAAGAAATCCAAAGAGGAGCGCGTGCTTCTTCAGCAGCAGAGACTCCGCTCGCTCGTCGAGTTTGCGCGCGAAAACAGCCCGTATTACGAGAAGCTGTATCGCGGCATCCAGCAAAACTGGTCGCTGAGCGACCTTCCGCCCGTCAACAAACGCGAACTCATGTCGCACTTTGACGAATGGGTAACCGATCGCGACGTGAAGCTCGCGGATGTGCAGACGTTCATGCAGAATCTCGACAACGTCGGGCGAAAATTTCGCAAGCGCTGGCTCGTCTTCTCCACCAGCGGCTCAACGGGAAATCCCCTGATCTCGCTGGCTGACAACACCACCAACAATGTCATGGGCGGGATCAACACCACGCGCGCGTTTGCGCAGAAGGATACACTCAAAAAACTCTGCGTGCGCGGCGGCAAATCCATCGGCGTATTCGCGACAGGCGGATTCTATCTTTCCAACGGAACCATCCGCTCCCGCCTCCTCACCATGCCCTGGAAAAAGCGACAGATGGCGCTCAGCAGCGCGCTGCTGCCGATTCCCGAGATCGTGTCTCAGCTCAACGATTTTCAGCCCGCGATGCTTGGCGGATATCCCTCGCATCTGGAGCTGCTCATCGAGGAGCAGACAAGCGGAAGACTGCACATCTCCCCTGTTGTCATCATGACCGGCGGAGAATATCTATCGGGTGATGTGCGCAGGCAACTTTCTGAAACGTTTGGCTGCGCGGTGCAGACGAGCTATTCCTGCACCGAGGGCGGCACAATCGCAAATGAGTGCGCCGAGGGGCATTTCCACATCAATGAAGATTGGGTGATTGTGGAGCCCGTCGACGCGGAAAACCGGCCCGTACCGGACGGCGTTCGCGCGGATAAAATCCTGCTCACGAACTTGTTTCACTATACGCAGCCGTTCATCCGTTATGAGGTGACCGACCGCGTGGTGCGCCACAGCGAAGCCTGCCCCTGCGGAAACCCCGCACCATGGCTTACGCTGGAGGGACGCAACGACGACGTGCTGCTCCTCAACGGCACCGCGGGCAAGGTGAAGATCGCACCGCTGTCGGTCTACGCCGTACTCAAGGAGATCCACGGCATCCGCAGATTTCAGCTGCTCAGCCGCCCGGAGAACCGTCTGGAGCTCCGGTTAGAGCCCGCCGAAGGCACCAACCTTACCGACGCATTTGAGCACGCAAGAAAAGCGCTCGGCGCGTACCTTGCGTCGCAGGGCGTAGCGGATGTGAGCATCACGCTTTCCGCCGAACAGCCCAGGCAACACGATAAGAGCGGAAAATTTAAGCACATTATGAATCTGGACGCGTGAGTGCAATCACTGTTCGGCGCGCGAGCCGCATGATATGATCAAACTACATTGGGTCAATCTTGACGACAGGAGAGAAACAGATCATGGAACCAACATCACGCAACGAACAAATCCTCGACGTGTTTCGTTTCCGGCATGCTTGCAAGCGGTTTGACGCAAGTAAAGCGGTTTCGGACGAGGACTTTCTCACCATTCTGGAGGCGGCGCGGCTCTCGCCCACGTCTTTTGGCTTTGAACCGTGGAAGATGATCGTATTGAGCGATCCCGCAATCAAGCAAAAGTTGTATCCCGTTTGCTGGGGTGCGCAAAGCAGTCTTCCCGGCGCGAGTCATTTTATCGTGTTGCTTGCGCGGAAAACGCCGGACATGATCTATTCCTCCAGCTTTATCACGCATATGATACGCGATATTCAGCACAATCCGCCTGAGGTCGAAGCGCAGCGCCGCGAGAAATACCACTCGTTTCAAGAGGTGGACTTTACGCTGCTGGAAAGCGACCGTGCCATGTTTGACTGGGCTGGCAAGCAGACGTATCTCGTACTGGCGAATATGATGACGACTGCGGCGTTCCTTGGCATCGACTCCTGCCCGATCGAGGGGTTCCACAGGGCCAATGTGGACACACTGCTGGCTGAGGATGGTTTGTTTGACCCCGCGCACTTCGGCGTCTCCGTCATGGCCGCGTTCGGCTACCGTGCGGAGCCCCCGCACCGCGCAAAGACACGCCAGCCGCTGGAAGATTTGATCATCTGGAAATAGCGTTTGTATTACTCATCGCAAAAAGAGAGCCGTAATTGGCTCTCTTTGGTTTTGTATTGTAGCTGAGTCGAACGGTTAAAAAGTTATCTTTTCGAGCTTTGCTTCATAAGTCTTTGATATAAAGTTCAATCAACCAAATGAAGGCTTGCCGAGCTCTGCGTCATTACTGTAGCCGTTGCTCTCCCAGTAGCCCTGATAGCTCTCGTCGGATGAAAGCTCAATCCGGCTGACCCAGCGCGCCCATTTGTAGCCCCACTTGTCCTCTGCAACAAAGATAAACGGAAAGCCCATCTCCGGCGGCAAGGCGATGCCGTTAGCACCGTAAGCGAGGATCAGGTTGCCGTCGATAATCTCCTGCAAGGGCAGCGACGTTGTGTATCCGTCAACGGCGTGGAAGATAACGGTGTTTGCCTCCGCCTGCGGGTCGGCCGCCGTAAGCAGCGTCTTCATGGGGACACCTTTCCAGAGGATGTTGGCGTTCCAACCCTCCACGCAGTAGAGCCGAAGCAGGCGCTCTTCGCTGGGCATGCTCGTTACGTCTTCATACGTATAGGTCTGCGGCTGGTCGGCAAGACCGTCAATCGTCAGCTCGTATGTGGAGATATCGACATGCTGAATGCCTTTGATCGAGTTGTCGCGCGGGCCGACGGCAGGATCGAGCATTTCCCCGTTGTATTCGCGCAGTTCTCCCTCGCGATAGCGTTCCATTGTAGCGCTGGATTGCGCATCCGTTTGTGGTGTTGCTTCGCTTTGCTGATTTGGCGCTGCACAACCCGCCAGCAACAATAATGCAGCAACGATCAGAATGATTCTTTTTTTCATCGGCTTACCTCCTGCATGGTCTTGTAAACAGTATAACATTTCGAAATAACAATACCAGTTATGAATATCAACATTTTCGTGAGTGGACTGTGACCCCATTGTATATATGTGATTCTATTTTCAATTTTCTGCCGATGTGTTATATTGAACGCATCGCAAAGAAAGGCAATTTCCGTGAATCGTAACCTTGGTTCTGATCTCGTACAACGTTCGGAATCGTTCTTTGTCGGCGCGCTGCTTTCGCTTGCCGGAGGATTTCTCGACGCATATACTTATATCACCCGCGGCGGCGTTTTTGCAAACGCGCAGACGGGCAATATGGTGCTTTTGGGATTGCGCTTGGCGTATTGCTGTTTGTTTTTCTGCTGCTCCGGCAGCGTCCAATCAATCCTCCAGAAAAACAACATGACGTGGAAAGTGAGGCACACGCATGATTGAGCACATTCAAGTTGGCGACATCCTGATCGACTGCGCGGACAAAGAGGCCCTCTGCACGTTTTACGAAAACCTCCTCGGTTGGGAGCGCGGCATGCTCTACGGGTACCCATCGCTGATCAGTCAAAACGGGCTTGTCTTACTCTTTTCGCAGGAGGAGGACTATGAGTCGCCCGTCTGGCCGGAGGAGCCGAACCGCCAGCAAAAGCAGATTCATTTTGATTTTCAGGTGCCTGATATCGAGCAAGCCGTCGCGGAAGCGATTCGTCTCGGCGCGCGCCGGACGAAGGAGCAGTTTGGCAGCGAGGACGATGTGTTTGTGTCGATGCTGGATCCCGCCGGGCATCCATTTTGCCTCTGCGAAAATAGCTATTTAAAGGAAAAATACAGTACAGCAAAAGCGCGGCAGTGAGCCGCGCTTTTTAAGTTTTAATCCAGTGCTTCTTTACGCCTGCGTCTGGATCGCGCTTCTGCGCACCAAAATCAACAGCGCGAGGATAGCCGAGCCAAGCAGGATATGTCCGATGCCGGAGACGCCGGAAAGCGCGCCACTCATCGCGGAAGAGAGCTCGGTCTGAGTTGCCTGCGCAAGCCCACGCAAGAACAGGCAAACAGTAGTGATATTGAGGCCGATGTGATACACCCTTACCCAACCCCTGCTACCCTTTTGCGCAGAGAAGGCAAACGCCCGCTCCAGCAGCGCAAGCGCTAGGAAGAAGAACATGCCCAGCATGAAATAATGCGTGTGCAGAAACGCAAGATTCGTTTTGCCCGTAAACGCGGCATACTTGGTGAACTCGCGGTAGAACACCCCGCAAGCCAGCGCAAGGCTCGCGTAGACGATTGCCGCGTTGAAATATCGTTTGATCATAGCTGGATTCCCCCTGCTTGGATTTTGTTTTCAGGATTTACCCTGATTTGTCTGTCGATACAGATTCAGCCCCATAACGACCACCCAGACGTATGCAAGCGTCTTGGGGATCATCAGCATGCCAAGCATCGGGATCTTCTCGGCAAACAGCACAACGGGGATATAGAACAGGAACGAAAGCGTGATGGCAAGCCACATCGAGCGAAACACGCGATCGTTTGCACGCTTTGCCTCCTTGGCAAACAGCACGATGAGAATCACGCCCATAATCGCAAACGGGATGTTGCGCAGGATGCCCCAGAGCAGCGGCTGGTCATAGCTGAGCCATTGATTCTGCGGGAATGCGCAAAGAGCAATGCGCGCGATCGTCAGCGCCCACATGGTGTATGTCAGCGCTTTTCTGCCCTGAATCTGGTAGCGCTCCCGCCAGATGTAGTAAAGAATCAGGTAAAACACCGTCATCGTGATGGACGTGATCAGCTTGCCAATGCCAAGCGCCGCCGCGTTTGCCTCAAGCCCGGTTGTCCAGAGCGAGATCGCCCGCGGAACAAGGTGAAACGCATCGCCCGCGCCAAGCACGATTGCCATCACGCCAAACTTGCGCACCAGAGAGCCCTTCTCGCCCTTGGTGAGAAGAAAAATGCCGATGACGATTGCAAACGTGAGATACAATACGTCGAAAATGGATTCTGCCAATGCCTGTGCCATAAACTAAGACTCCTTCCAATTTTCCGATTCTGCTAATGCCTGTGCCATAAAATAAACCTCCCAAAATTGTTTGATTCACCAATGCCTGTGACTTAAAATTACTTTCTAATAAAGAATTCTGTCGATGATCTCAAGAAACGTGTTCGCGTCCGTTTCCTTTTGCTGCATGAGCAGGACTAGGTTGCTCAAAACAAAGTCCGCAAACAATTCCCGCGTGAACGATTCGCTCCAGATATCCGCGCGGACGGCATCGTCCCGGTTGAGCCGCTCGACGAGCGCCTGCCGCAGCACGCGCTGCATCGCCGCCATCCGGATGCGCCCCGTCGCCGCGTCGTCGTGAAGACTTCTCATCAAAATCTCCGCGCAGTCATTCATCTTTCCGCGCAAAAACGTGATGATCTGCGCAATTTGCTCGCGAAACCGCGCCGCGGTGACGCTCTCGCGCATCTCCTCCAGCACGTTTTCCCAATACGCCTCGGTCAGCGCAAGCAGTACCTCCTGCTTGCTTTCGAAATAGTTATATACCGTACCGACCGCTATGTTTGCCTCCGCCGCGAGACGGCGGATGTTGATTGCGTGCACGCCCTCCGCACATTCAATCCTGCTCGCGCAGGAGAGCAGCGTGCGCCGCAGTTCGGTGTCTTTTTTTCGCAAGCAGCGCTTACCTCGTTTCATTAATGAACGTGTTCATTTATATTATATCGTGGCACATGCACTTGTCAACCATAGATTTTCCTGACGCTGGCTTTCATACAGTTCATCGGATTGATCCAATTTTTTCACGTTTTCCGCGTTGTTGTGCGGCGCCAAAGCGCTGAAACGGTTGCCTGTGTTTCGGGAAACGTGTATAATAAGAAATACGTGAAAATATTCGCGTAATACTGTTGCGACGAAAAAGGACTGCCATGTACGAAAAATACTCGGGTTTGCCCGACACATCAAAATCAACACAGCAAGACGGTAACCGCCCCGCGGAGCGCCCCGTCAGCCGTGCACCCAAGCCCAACGGCGGTCAGGTGGAGTATTATCAGGCACCAGCACGCAGCGCCTCGCAGACCTCTGCAAAGCGCGCGAGCGCAAGAAGAGCCAAGGCGCGCAAACGCAAGCTGATTCTCGGCTTGATGAGCTTTGCTTTCCTCGCGCTGATCGTCATAGCCGTCGTCGTGCTCGTCAACAGTTGCTCCGGCCCCAGACAAGTGGATCTGGCGACCGGGCAGTTCCGTAACGGCGTCTTTATCAACGGCACAGACGTCTCCGGAAAGACGATTGACGAGGTTCGCGCGCAGCTTGAATCCAACGAGTCAACCACGCTGGAACGCATCTCCATCACGCTCTCCAGCGCGGAGATCAACGCAAGCATCTCCGGCGCAGATATGAACGCCGCCTCCAACCTCAACGAGGTGATTGAGCAAGCGCTTTCCGGCGGTGCAAATCAGGTATACAGCACGAAGATCAGCATCGACGAAGCCGCGCTTTCCAGCCGGATCGACGCGATCAACCAGACCTCCAGCAAACCTCCCGTGGACGCAAGCGCAAGCATGGACTTCTCTAGCAGCGGCAAACCCACCCCGCAGTATATCGAGGGCACCCCCGGGTTCGGTCTCGATGTCGCTTCTACGGTTGCGCTCGTGAAACAGGCCATGGAGGCCGGACAATATCAAACCACGCTCACACCGACGCTGACCAGCATTCAGCCTTCGGTGACGGTTGCCGATATTCAGGCAAACTTCTCGCAGATCGGCAGCTATACAACCACCTATGACTACAAAGGCACCGCTGAGGACACGGAAGAACAGCGCGCAATCATCCCCAACCGCGCGTTCAACGTGGAGAAAGCTGCTGATAAAATCAACAAGCAGGTCATCAAGCCCGGCGAGGAGTGGAGTTTCAACGATGTGGTCGGCGACCGCACGGAGAACAACGGTTGGAAAGAAGCCAACGGCATCTTCGGCGGCGACAAGCTTACGCTACAGTTCGGTGGCGGCGTTTGTCAGACGAGCACAACGCTCTACAACGCTGTCTTGAAGGCATTCCCCTATATCGAGATCGTGGATCGCCAGCGCCACACCATCCCGTCAACATATGTTGACATGGGCCTTGATGCGACGGTCGATACCGGACACATCGACTTCATTTTCAAGAATACGTCCGACCACCCGCTGTACATCTACGCCTACTACACCAACAACAAGATGTCCAAGAGCCGCAAGCGGGATCTCACGGTCGTCATCTACGGGCAGGCATTGCCGGAAGGGCACGAATACAAAGTTCGTACCGTGATCGTCTCCGAAGAGCCGCCGGGACCGGATGAAATCACCGAGACGAAGAGCCTCTTAATCGGTGAAGAGAAGATTCTTGCAGAAGCGCGTTCGAAGTTTACGGTAGATGTTTATATTGATCATTACGTGAACGGCGATGTGATCGAGGAGAATTTTCGATATACCGATGTCTATCCCGGCAATCCGCTGAGGAAGCAGGTCGGCATTCAACCAACCCCGACACCGATACCCTCCCCCACGCCAACACCGACGTCGACTACCACGGAAGGCGAGTAAACCAGGTACACACAAAGACGGAAGCAATCTTTTGCTTCCGTCTTTTTTACGCAACCGTTATTCTGTTTTCGCTTCTACCCTCTTCGATCGATAGATCACAAATCTGCGCGAGAAAAAGTTGAACAGATAGGTCGCCACGCCGGAGACCAAGCGCGAAATGCGATAGTCCACGCGCAGCAGATCAGTGAACAGATACATGCTGCCCTCTGTGATGGCAAGCGCCAGCAGCGAAACCGTCAAAAATAGCAATAGTTCTCTTATTCGGGAAAGATCTCCCCTGCGGAACACAAACCAGATGCCGATGAGGTAGTTGACCGCAATGCCCGCCAGAAAAGCCAGCGGAACGGCAACCAGATAGTGCAGCCCCACCCACTCTTTGAGCACGAGCAGCACGGCATAGTCCGCAGCAAAGCCGCCAAAGGCTGCCAGCCCGTATTTGATCGCCTGAACCGGAATCCGTTCGCCGATTCTCGTTTGTGTGATGTCTGTTCGATTTCGCATGTCCCCAGTATAGCAATCCCGGTTGCCCAACACAACCACAACGCGCAAAAAAAGAACCACCCGTTCGGGTGGTTCTTGTGTGGATTGGCTTACTCGTCGACCTTGAGGCCTTCGAAGAGGGATGCCAGAGAGGTTTTTGCTTCCTGCACCGGCGGCAGTTCATAGTCGCCATCCTCGTTGTTGCGACGGCGGCGGTCACCGCTGTCTCTCGAGGAGGAACGATCGCTGCTCGTGGAACGCGGCGCACGCTCGGGTCTTTCGGTGCGCGGCTGAGTCGACGACTGCTGCACCTGCTGAGACTGCTGCTGCTGACGCTGTTCCTGACGCTCCGCATACTGGCGGTCGCGCTCAGCTTTTTCGGCGGCGAGCTGCTCGGCAAGCGCGGGATCCTCTTCGAGGAGCGCTTCCTTGCGGCTGAGGCTGATGCGCTTGGCTTCGGGGCTGACCTCGAGAACCTTGCAGCGAACCACATCGCCAACCTTGAGCTCGTCTTCGACCTTCGCAATGCGATGGACGGAGACCTGCGAGATATGGATGAGGCCATCGATCGTGCTCTCAAGCGCGACGAACGCGCCAAAGGGAACGATGCGGACAACCTTGCCCTCTACGATAGAGCCAACCGCATACTTTTCGCCGGCAAGCATCCAGGGCTTGGGCTGAAGTTGCTTGTAGCCAAGGGAGACGCGCTCTTTCTCAACGTCAACGTTGAGAATGATCACTTCGATCTCCTGGCCGATCGCGAAGACATCCGAAGGATGCTTCACGCGGCCCCAAGCGGCGTCGGTCACATGAACGAGGCCGTCGATACCGCCGATGTCAACAAACGCGCCGAAATCGGCGATTCTGCGAACAACGCCGTCGACCTTGCTGCCCACGATGAGCAGTTCCCATTTCGCATGCTTCTCAGCCGCTGCTTCCGCGATGAGAACCTGCTTTTGAGAGGCAACGATGCGCTTTCTCTGACGATCTACTTCCAGAACCTTAAGCTTCATGGGCTTGCCCACGAACTCGCTGAGGTTCTCAATGTACTTGGTGGATACCTGGGACGCAGGCACGAATGCACGAATGCCGCTGATGTCCGCAATCAGGCCGCCCTTGACGACCTCTTTGCCGACCGCGTCAAAAATCTTCTCTTCGATGTTTTCCTGGCTCAGGAGTTCATCCCAGAGTTTCTTGCTTTCGACGTTCTTGCGGGAGAGGAGCACGTTGCCGTCTCCGTCGTTCACCTTGGTGACTTCGACTTCGATGGTATCGCCTTCTTTAAACAGGTCTTCGGCTTTGACGTCCGAGTCGCTGGAAAGCTCGCCAATGGGAATCACGCCATCCGACTTATAGCCAACGTTGACAAATACTTCGCCGTCTACAACAGAGATGACGGTTCCTTCGAGCACCTGGCCGTTATGAATACGCGTCATGGTTTTTTCAAACGCGGATGCAAAGTCGGAGCTGTCTTCGTGTTCCGGCTTGGGTTCGGGCTTCGCCTTGGCTGTGGCTTTGGGCGCTTCCACAGCTGCCACGACTTCTTCGGTTACCTGGGGAACGACGACTTCCTCGGCGGGAGCTTCCGCTTCAATGGTCTCGATCGTCGTTTTTTCCTGTTCGCTCATTACTTGTAGTACCTCCCTAATCATCCGGTCCGGCGTCGATGCGCCCGCAACAATACCTATTATATCATCGGATGGTAATTTATCAAGCAAAAGTTTGTCGGTGGAATCGATGTTTTCTGTATTTTTACAGTGTTTTTTGCATATTTCGACAAGCTTTTGCGTGTTTGCGCTGGATTTTGAACCGAGCACGAGCATGCGCGTGCTGCGGCGGGAAATCTCCTCCGCCTCGCTCTGGCGATCCCGCGTGGTGTCGCAAATGGTGTTGCGAATCTGTAGCGCATGCGGGCTGTCCGCGCGCGATTCAATTGCTCTTTCGATGGCGTGAAACGTCTCTTCCGGCAGCGTGGTCTGCGCCACCAGTACCACTTTCTCCATGGCTGGCAAAAGCGAGACATCCGCCTCGGATTCCAGTACGAAGGCATTGTCCCCTGCCCAGCCGCGGATACCGACCACCTCCGGGTGGTTCGCCTTGCCCGCGATGAGGACGGTGTTGCCCTCCTCAGCCGCCCGCTCCACAATCTTGTGGATGCGCTTGACATACGGGCAGGTTGCGTCGATTAAGCAAATGTCGCGTGCTTCGCACGCTTCATAGACCGAAGGTGGCGCACCGTGTGCGCGGATGATTAGCGTGTCCCCTGCGCGGAGGGGTTCGAGGCTCTCCACAGAGTGGACGCCTTTTTCGGCAAGCTCGCGCACCGCGCTGTCGTTGTGGATGATGTTGCCATAGGTGTAAACGGTTTTGCTCTCGCTTGCGCACTGCTCGGCCATCTCGACCGCGCGGCGCACCCCGAAGCAAAACCCGCTGTTTTTCGCTAAAAGAATCTTCATGTGCAATATTCGCCCTGCCGCTTACGGCATGCGCTCCAGTTCGTTTTTGAGTTCTTGCAGGCTGTCGCGAATCGCGTCCGTCACCGCATCCACCCCGCGCCCGGCATAGGTGTTTGCAACCTGATTGGGATCGATCGCTTCGCCGACGACCATGCGCACGCGCCCACGCTTTTTCCAGTTCGGGTCGGCATAGACGGGGATGATCGGCGAGTTGCAGCGCAGCGCTAAAAACGCAGCGCCTTTTTCAAACGAATCCAGCTCCCCTGTCAGAGAACGGCGTCCTTCAGGAAAAATGCCGAAGACATGGTTCTTCTCCAGTACGGACATCGCCTGCTTGAGCGAAAGCATATCCGCCTGTTTGCGATAGACCGGAAACGCCAGCAGTTGCGTGAGAAAAAAACGTTTGATAGGCGTATCAAACAGCTCCTGCTTTGCCATAAAATGGATGTGCCGCGGCGCAACCATTGCAAGGCGAATCGGGTCACCAAGCGAAAAATGGTTCGAGATCAAAATTCCGCGCCCGCGAAAGAAGAGCCGGCCGAGGTTTTTCACCTTTGGTCGGTAGATCAGCCAAAAGAACGGAGAAATGAAGTACTTAAAGAAAAAGTAGAACATGCTGCAACGCGCTTCCTTTATATTTGGTGTTCACGAGTCGGTCTGATCATCCTTTATGACGGCACCCGCCTCTGCGTCCTGCGTTTATCGATTCTGGTGTTCGGCAACCGCGCCGAGCAGGAGCGCAAGCGCCTCGTCAATCGTCATGTTGCTTGTGTCGATGCGCATCGCGTCCTCCGTCTGCCGAAGTGGCATGTAGGAGCGTGTGCTGTCGTTGTGATCGCGGAGCTTGATATCCGCTAGCACCTGCTCATAGGTCTCCGCCATGCTGCCGCGCGCGCGCAGTTCTTTCAGGCGGCGTTCGGCGCGAATCTCCGGGCTGGCAGTCACGAAAAATTTGTGTTTCGTGTGCGGAAGCACGTTTGTCGTGATGTCGCGCCCATCCATGACCACGTCGTAGTTACGCCCGACCTCTCGTTGCAGCTCGGCAAGCTTCTCTCGCACACACGGGTGTGCGCTGACAGTAGATGCGCCCATGGCGAGCTCCTGCGTGCGCAGCACATCCGTCACATCCTCGTCGCCGATCAGTACGCGCTGTCCGCGCTCGTCATACAAAACGCGAATATCCGCGTCGTCGAGAATTGCCCGCAGCCCTACCTCATCGCTGACGCTCACGCCGCGCCTTATGGCAAACAGCGCCATAGCGCGATACATAGAGCCTGTGTCGAGATACCGAATCTTCAGCGCGCTGGCAACCGCTTTGGCCAGTGTGGATTTTCCCGCGCCGGAGGGCCCGTCAATCGCGATATTGAGATGTTCGCTCATGTTGTTTCTACCATCCATCATGTGATGCTGTCCCCCGCCAATGCGCCTGTTGACCAGGCGATCTGAAGGTTATATCCGCCCGTCGTGGCGTCGATATCGAGCACTTCGCCCGCAAAATACAATCCCTTGACGCGCTTGCTCTCCATCGTGGAGGCGTTGACATCCTTGACACTCACGCCGCCGCGCGTGACTACCGCCTCGTTGAGCCCGCGCGCACCACTGACGGTCAACGGCAGAGCCTTGAGCATTTCCACGAGTCGCAGGCGCATAGCCTTGTTGAGCTGACCCACCGGCAGCGCGCCGTCGATCTCGGCCAGCTCCAGCACGGTCTCCAGCAGACGCTGCGGCAGGAGCGCATGCAGCGCGGTCTTGACCTGTTGGCGCGCGCCCTCCTGCAAATCCCGAAGCAACCTCGTATCGAGCTGCTCGCATGTGAGCGCAGGCTTGAGGTCGATCTTGAGCCGTGTGCCCGCAGGCTGCCCCGCAATCACGCCCGAAAGCGAGAGCACGAGTGGGCCTGAGATGCCAAAGTGGGTGAAGAGCAGTTCGCCCAACTCCGAGAAGATCTCTTTGTTCTTCTTCTCGGCGGAGAGTGTGATGTTCTTGAGCGTCACCCCCGCGAGCTCGCGCGGCCAGTTTTCCTCTGTGACCAGCGGCACAAGCGAGGCGACGGGTTCTTCCACCGTGTGCCCTGTTGCGCGCGCAAATGTGTAGCCATCGCCCGTGGAACCCGTCTGCGGATAAGAAATCCCGCCCGTCGCAACGACAATCGCGTCGCAGGAGAGCGTTTCCCTGCCGATCCGAACGCCGCAAACCGCGCCGTCCTGCGTTAAAATCTCGTCAACATGCGTGTTGAGCCGCACGGTAACCCCCGCCTCGCGCACGATCTTCTCGCACGCGCGGAGAATATCGCTCGATTTATCGGAGACCGGAAACACCCGCCCGCCACGCTCGGTTTTGAGCGGCACGCCGGCGTGCTCAATGCGCTCTATGAGTGCTTTGTTGTCAAAATGCGAAAACGCGCTGTAAAGAAAGCGCGGATTTCTCAATACATGCTCAAAAAATGCGTCACGATCCGCCACATTGGTGACGTTGCAGCGGCCTTTGCCGGTGATGTAGAGCTTTTTTCCCAGCTTCTCGTTTCGCTCCAGCAGCGTCACGCGATGCCCGGCGTTGGCAGCGTTTGCCGCGGCAATCATGCCAGCAGGCCCGCCGCCGATGACAAGAACGATCATGAACGCTCCTCTTTGACCGCCTCGGAGAGATAGACGCCCTCGGCGTGCCAAACCTCTTCAAGCTGCGTGAGGTGCTGATACGCCTCGTCCTTGCGCGCGTGACCGATTGCGACGATGATCGCGTTGATCAGCGACAAGGGAGCCACGAGCGAATCCGCAAACGACGCCATGTCGCTGCGCGCGCAAAGCGTAAAGTCGGAGATGCGCGCCACGGGCGAGGTCGGCATATCAGTCAGCGCAATGAGTGTCGCGCCCTTGGACTTTGCATATTTCATCGCGTCCACCGTGCGCGCGCTGTAGCGCGGAAAACTGATGCCAAAGCACACGTCCTGCGCATCCACGCGCAGCATGCGCTCGTGAATGTCCTGCACCGCGCCGTTGACAAACATCACGTTGTCGCAAACATAGTCGAGATAATACGTCAAAAACTGTGCCAGCGACATCGCGCTGCGAATGCCGAGCACATAGATGCGCCGCGCGCGAAGAATCGCATTGATCGCGCCGTCAAAGCTCTCGTTATCGATCATATCGATGGTGGCGCGGATGTTGTTCATATCGGAAGAAAGCACGGTTTTGAGCACATCCTGCTGCGGAATGTTCGCGGCAAGGCGGATGCGCTGTACGCTCGTCAGGCGGTGGCGAATAAGATCCTGCAGCGCCTCCTGCAGGGCGGGATAGCCGTCGAGACCGAGCATATAGGCAAAGCGAACCACAGTGGATTCGGAAACCCCCACGCGCTCGCCAAGCTTTGCCGCGGTCATGAACGCAGCGTCGTCATAGGAATTGAAGATGTATTCCGCGATGCGCCTTTGCCCCTTGGAAAAGGTGGAATACTGCTTTTCCATCATCGAAAACAATGCGTCCATTTCGCCTGATTCCTCCAAAATAAAATGGTGCGCGTGCCGCGCCGTTTATCCGAGCCAGCGGATGTCGTGCGTGTCCATCTCCCCCATGCGTGAATACTGCGTGAGGTCATAGGTGATCGGTGTTAGGGTGACATAGCCTTCGCGCGCCCAGCGGTCGTCCACATCCAAGCCTGCCGAGCAGGTGGTGCAGCCGCGCGGGCACCAATAGTACGTTCTGCCAAAGGGATCCTGACGCTCAACATATTCCAGCGCGTATTCTTCAACCGCGAGCGGGACTACCTTGATGCCCTTGAGCGCCACAAAAGGCACGGCGGGAACGTTGACGTTGAGCACCGTGCCAAACGAAAGCGGGTGATCGTTGAGATAGTCCACCGCCATTGCCGCAATGCGCGCCGCTGTATCCATATGCTCTCCCTTATGGGAAAGGCAGGAGACCGCGATGGCCTGATAGCCCAGCAGCGCCGCCTCATGGGCGGCAGCGACGGTGCCGCTGTAGAGCACGTCCGTGCCCAGATTCGGCCCGTGGTTGATGCCGGAGACCACGATATCCGGCGCGGAAAATAGATTGCCCAGCGCAAGGCGAATGCAATCAACGGGCGTGCCGCTGACCGCAAAAGCCGGTACGTCCGGCAACCCCTCGATGTGCGTTTTCTGCGCGCGAAGGGGCTCGTTTAGCGTCATAGCGCGGCTCACCGCGCTTCGTTCGCGATCCGGTGCGGAAACGAATATTTCATGGTGCCGGTTCAATTCCGTCGCCAGCGCGAGGATGCCGCCGGAAAACACACCGTCATCATTGCTTAAAAGTAATTTCATGCAGGAACTCCGTCAAGTAATCGTAAAAGCATTGTAACATACTGCGTACAGGAATGCAAAAAAAGAAAAAATGTGCAGGAGAACTTGTATTCCCCTGCACAAGAAGCCCGAAATGATCAAATATCCGGTTTTCGCTCAGTCCAATGGTATGACGGCGAGTTGCTCAATGTTCAGCCCGTTGACCCCGTCTACATATCCGTAACCGAAGATGAACGCAACTGCCGCAACCTGCACGACGATGATTGTCAGCATCGCAAAGAACCAGATGCCGTGCGGGAAACGTCCGTGTCCGCGAAACGCGCGGTAGAGCAGGCGGTTGAGAATGATCGTCAAAATCACCGGCGAGAAGAACAGCAGCATTTGCAATGCGCTTTCCAGAATCACCTGTAGCGTGCCGCTCCTGAGGATCGACCAATCGAATTCGAGCGCCTTGCCGAGCATATACAGCGAATAGATTGCGAGCAGGATGTTGAGTATGATCAGTACGATAAAGTAGACGAGCACACGCCCTGCGCCGTGCCGCGGCATGTCGTGGTCATGGTGCGCGTGGTGTTCGTATTGCGGTTGCAATTGATCCATCGTTCTTAGCCTCCTGTTGTGGTTTACTGTGTTGGTTATGCTTCCATGTCTGCGTTTTCGCAGGACTGTCCGGCTGCGTTTTGTTGGCATTCCGACTCAACAAAATGTTCGGCAAGCACTTTTGTGGTGAGGTAAGCGGAGATTGCGTCGATCGCCATCTTGTTCTTGCCGCCGCGCATGACCGCAAAGTCTGCGTCGTTGATGTAGTTTGCGATGTATTTCTCATAGACCGGCTTAACGGTGTCGATGTATTGCTCTGCGATGTTGTCGATGGATCTGCCGCGCGCCTTGATGTCGCGCTTGATGCGGCGAAGCAGGCAGATATCCACATCTACATGCAGATAGACCTTGAGGGACATCCGCTCGCAGAGGCGCTTGTCGTAGAACATGTGGATGCCTTCGAGCACCAGCACCTCCGGCGGGGCAATCAGCACTTCCGGTTTGTCCGCGCGCTCATAGTTGACGTAGTCATATCCCTTCGTGGTGATGGGGTGCCCGCTCTCCAGCAGGTCGATATCGGCAAGCAGCTCGTCAAAATCGAAGATGCCTGGCTCGTCGTAGTTGAGCTTGATGCGCTCGGAAAACGGCAGGTCGGGGAAATTGCGATAATAGCAGTCCTGACCGATGATGGTGCAGCTGCAAGCGAGCGAATCTTTGATGCGCTTGGACAGCGTGCTTTTCCCGCTGCCGCTCGCGCCGCAGATACCGACAATGATCATGACAACATCACTCCTATAAAAACACGGTTATGTTTGGGTTTGATTAAGAATCTGTTTGGTTTGTGTCAGTTTATCATGAGAATGGGGCTATTGGCAATGTCGGTTGGCGGTTTGGGAATTCATCACGTGGTAATTCAGTTTAGTGTTGTTATTCTATTGTCTATTACGATTGGGTGTAGTAAACTGGTGCAAGGTGCGAATTGAATGAATGCTCTGGAGGCAGTATGGAACCATTGTTTACCAACAAGTGTATTTACACCAAGGATGTTTTTCGCGAATCGCAATTAAACTATAATAAACGTCAAAAAGCAATATCGATCGTAATTAATTGTTTGCTCGTACTTATCATGATTATTGAGACAGTCATCCATCCAGATACTGAAATAATCTTTTTGGCTCTATTTTTAACCGTGATGAGTGTATTGTTCTATTTCGTGGTGCCAGTTTTGGCCGCAGGCCTTTCATATAAAAGAAGTCTTGAATTATATCACGAAGAGCTTGTATCTACTTCCGAGTTCTTTGACGATCATTTTGTCTCAACCTCTCGCCCATCCAATGCAGTTATAACAATTCGGTATGATCAATTCAAACGTATCGTTGCAACCAAACAACTATATCTACTCATTGTTCGATTCCATTTGTTTTATGCAATTGACAAGAACGGTTTTGATAAGATTAATATGCTAGAGTTTGAGAAGTTTCTACGCGATAAGGCACCGAAAGCAAAATTTCACCTTTAGTCCCGCTTTGGATTTTAGAAAGCTGCTTCGGCGAACTACTGAAGCGGCTTTTTTATAACAAAAAACAGCCCGGTTGCCCAAGCTGTTTTGCAAGAGAAAAATTCTCTTATTTGATTTCGCAGGTTGCGCCAACACCGTCAACTCAGCCAAAAATTTGTAGAAAAAAACCAGCCCGAAACTCGGACTGGTTTGTAAGCAATTCGGTTGCTTATTTGATTTCGCAGGTTGCGCCAACACCGTCATCTCAACCAAAATGTATAGAAAAAAACCAGCCCGAAACTCGGACTGGTTTGTAAGCAACTCGGTTGCTTATTTGATTTCGCAGGTTGCGCCAACTTCTTTGAACGCCGCAACGATCTTCTCGGCGTCTTCTTTGTTGATGCCTTCCTTGACTTTGCTCGGTGCGCCATCGACGACGTCTTTGGCTTCCTTGAGGCCGAGGCCGGTGAGTTCGCGAACGACCTTGATGACCTTGATCTTTTCCGGGCCGACTTCCTTAAGGACGACGTCGAACTCGGTCTTTTCTTCAACTTCTTCGGCAACGGCTGCGGGGCCGGCGACGGCAACTGCGCTCGCGGCGGCAGAGACGCCAAATTCTTCTTCCAGAGCCTTGACGAGCTCGAAGAGCTCCAGAACGGACATCGCTTTAATGTCAGCGATTAATTTTTCCTTATCCATAATATCCTCCATACATTTTTATTGCGGTTGATCCGCATATTTGTCGCTGTGGTTGATACGCGAACTTCCGCTTTACGCTTCCGCTCCGCCTTGCTTCTTGGCGATCTCGTTGAGCGCGATTGCGAACTTGGAAATCGGGGACATCATGGAGCCCAGCATGCGCGCAATCATTGCCTCGCGGCTCGGCAGGTCTGCAATTGCTTCGACCTGAGTCGCATTGAGAATGTCTTTTTCGACGAAGCCACCCTTGAATTCGCACTTCTTCGCCTTCTTAATGAAAGCTTTGAGGATGCGCGCCGGGGCTGCCACGTCATCATAACCAAACGCGAAAGCGCTGGGTCCTTTGAGAATCGGGGTTTCCTTTGTGTCGATGCCGTTTGCTTCGCAGGCGCGTTCCATGATGTGGTTTTTGATAACCGCATATTCCACGCCAGCTTTGCGCATTTCTGCACGCAGCTCGGTATCCTCCGCAACGGAGATGCCGCGATAATCGAACACGACGATGCTCTGTGCCTTCTTGATCTTTCCCGCGATAGTAGAAACCTGTTCCGCTTTGCGTTCTACGTTCTGAATGTTTGCCATCTAGTTGTTTCACCTCCTTGTACCTGTTTAAAGGAAAATAAAAAACCCTCCGCCCAATACAAGACGAAAGGATGCCATACAAACCAATATGGATGTTGTACGCATCACCTCGGCAGGACTTAAGCGGTCTCCCGCTGCCGGCTGTCTTGGGCGATTTTGTTACCGTTGTGAATGTTACCATACGCCATCATGTTTGTCAACACAAAGCGCAGGCAACCACTTTGTCAAACGAAATCCGCCCGGGAAAGCCTCTAATAACGAGGCCTTCCCGCAGCGAACGTGTTTCTTAGAACTTGAGGGTGTTGAACTTGATGCCAGGTCCCATCGTTGCGCTGATGACAACGCTCTTGAGGTAGGTGCCCTTTGCTGCGGACGGCTTTGCCTTGACAATGGCGTCCATCAGCGTGGTCAGGTTCTCTTCGAGCTTGTCTCCGCCAAACGATGCTTTGCCGATCGGGCAGTGGACGATGCTGGTCTTGTCGACGCGATACTCCACCTTACCGGCTTTGATGTCGGTGACGGCTTTGGCGACGTCCATGGTGACCGTTCCGCTCTTCGGGTTCGGCATGAGGCCCTTGGGTCCCAGCACGCGGCCGATGCGGCCGACGACGCCCATCATATCCGGGGTCGCGACGCAAACGTCGAACTCAAACCAGTTCTCGGTCTGGATCTTTTTCACGAGGTCTTCGTCGCCAACATAATCGGCGCCGGCTTCCTCTGCTTCGCGGGCTTTGTCAGCCTTGGCGAACACGAGGACGCGAACCTTTTTACCCGTGCCGTGCGGCAGGACGACCGCGCCGCGAACCTGCTGGTCAGCATGGCGGGGATCGACGCCCAAACGGACGGAAGCTTCGATGGTTTCGTCAAACTTCGCTTTCGCGGTGGTCAGAACGAGATCGAGGCCTTCACGAACATCGTACTGCTTCTGCGCTTCGATGCTCTTCTTGCTGTCGGTATACTTTTTGCCGTGTTTCATACTCTCGTTCCTCCTCAGTCCCCGACGATGACGCCCATGCTGCGCGCCGTGCCCGCAACCATGGACATTGCCGATTCCACGCTGCCCGCGTTCAAATCGGGCATCTTCAGCTCGGCGATTTCACGCACCTGAGCCTTGGAAATGGTGGCAACCTTCGTCTTGTTCGGAACGCCGGAAGCCGACTCGATGCCGCATGCCTTTTTGATCAGGATAGCGGCGGGAGGCGTCTTGGTGATGAACGAAAACGAGCGGTCCGCATACACGGTGATAACAACCGGGATGATCAGACCGGCGGACTTCTGCGTGCGTTCGTTGAACTCTTTGCAGAAAGCCATGATGTTGACGCCCTGTTGACCCAGCGCGGGGCCGACCGGCGGCGCGGGCGTCGCTTTTGCCGCAGGAATTTGCAGTTTTACATAGCCTTGGATTTTCTTTGCCATTGCAGTTCCCTCCATTTTATTGGTTGTGGTTAGCGGGGTGTCTCCCCCTCCCACGTTCTATAAACGCATCTCGCGTAATAGATGAATTTGCTCGGCTACAAAGCAGCCGTATAGACGATTAGATTCTCTGAACCTGAATGAAGTCGAGTTCGACCGGTGTCTCTCTGCCGAACATGGACACCGTGAGCTTGATCTTCTGGCGCTCGATATCCAGCGCCTCGACGCGGCCGGTGAAGTTCTCCAAAGGCCCGTTGATGACGCGAACGGTTTCGCCAACCTCGATATTGAGCATAATCGGAATCCGCTCTACGCCCATAGAGGTGACTTCTTCGTCCGAAAGCGGGACGGGCTTGCTGCCCGGGCCTACAAATCCGGTCACGCCGCGGGTGTTGCGAACAACATACCAAGCGCGAGGATTCATCACAAGGTCGATGGACTTGCCGCCGCCGTGTTCCGCAGGACGTTCTTTTTCCATCACGTCCACAAGCATTTTTACCATAACATAACCGGGAAAAACTTTTCTCTGGGTTACTTTGCGTTTTCCGTTTGGCAAAATCTCGATGGTTTCCTCCGTGGGGTATTTCACCTCAAGGATGATATCCTGAAGTCCTGCGTTCTCCACGGACTTTTCAAGGTCTTCCTTGACCTTGTTTTCATAACCCGAGTAGGTATGAACCACGTACCATTTTGCTTCCTGCACGCTCATAACTCCTTACCCGATTTTAATACTGCTCAATGCGCCGAAACCACCAGAAAATGCGAAGTCCAGTACGCCGATGAGAGTCGCCATAGCCACAACAAAGACGACCACAGCCAACGTGTGGCTGAAGAGCTCTTTGCCGGAAAGCCATGTGAGTTTCTTCACTTCGCCGATCATCTCACGCAGAAAGCGGAAGAGGCCGACCTCGTGCTTGCCGTCGACGGCGAGCACATAGAACACCGCGATCACGGCGGCGGCGATGCCGCAGACGAGCGCCAGGGTGCCCATCTTTGCCGTCGCAGTCAGGATGACGAGGGCATACACGATTGAGAGTGTGCCGAGCGTCATGAGCGTCCTGCCCTTTTTGCTGAACAGGCCAAGCGCACCGGCGACGGCCATCAGCAGGCCAAGCAGGCCGCTTGCGATCTTCAGACCTGTGGAAAGCGTATAGCTCTCAGCAGGGGTAATGATCTGCATCGTATTGTAAACGGCGAGGAAAAGCCCGCCTGCCAATAGAAGAATGCTCGCGGGCAAGAGCAGTTTGGGAGCAATCGTGCTCAAGAACGGCTTCTTGTGCGCATGTCCGTGGGCGTCGATCTTTGCGATCTTCTTGTCCGCGCCCTTGGCATCCTTCTTCGGTGTGCTAAGATTCTGTGCCATATCGTTCCTCTTTCAGCGTATCCGTTATTTGGATTCGCGATGCGTGGTATGCTTGCGGCAGAAACGGCAATACTTGCTGAACTCGAGTCTCTCAGGGTCGTTCTTTTTGTTCTTGTAGGTGTTGTAGTTCCTCTGCTTGCACTCCGTGCAGGCCAGGGTGATCTTTACGCGTGCATCTGCTGCCATGGTCAAAACCCTCCGTAAATTCGGTTAAAACATCATAAATCGAGCCCCTTTGCGGGGCACCTTCAAAAGATACCATAACAAAGGGGCCGTGTCAATGAGTTATTTGTGTTTCTCCAGACTTTTTGGGAAAAATCGCGCTATTTTGCGCTAATTTCCTGCGACCGTGAGGCCGGAAATGAGGATGCTTGGCGAGCCGAAGTAGCCGCCCTGCGGCATGCCGAATCTCAAATCGCTCCCAACCGCAACAACGTCCTTCATCAGGCTCACAAAATTGCCAGCGACGGTGATGTTGGACACCGGGCGCACGACCGCGCCGTTCTCAATAAGGAAGCCCGCGGCTTTGAGCGAAAAGTCGCCGGAGACCGCGTCCACCCCCGCGTGAAGACCTTCGAGTTCGGAGATGACCAACCCTGTGCCGAGCTCTTTGAGCAGCTCGTCATAACTGTGCCCGCCTGCCTCGACGCGAAACACAGTAGGAGCTATGCCGACCGCCGAAGCCGCGCTTCTGCGGCTTGCGTTGCCGGTGCTCTCCACTCCCGCTTTCTTTGCGGTCTTGAGGTTGTGCAGCAGTGTCTTGAGCACGCCGTTTTCTATGACCGCTTTTTTGATGCAGGGTGTTCCCTCGCCGTCAAAGGCGCGGGGAGCCGCGGCATCAAACGGATCGTCCCAAACGGTGACGAGGCTATTGGCGATGGTCTGTCCTTCTTTCCCTGCGAGCAGGGAGCAGCCCTTTTGCGCCTCGTCCGCCGAAAACATCGACGAAAACGCGGCGAGCAGGTCGCTCATGGCAAAGGGCTTGAGCAGCACGCGATAGCAGCCGGAGTCGACGGGGCTTGCTCCAAGCTTACCCAGCGCGTCCTCAACCGCTTCTTTTGCGCAGTCTTCCGCATCCGCGGCGTCAGCTCCCATGCGAAACGCGAACCCGGTCTGCAACTTTACCCCGTCTTCGACAGACGGCATGACGTAGAGATAGGAGCTGTTCGTGCTGCGCTCGGCGTGAAGGCCAAGCGAGTTTTCCATGACAACCGCGCCGGAATCGTACCCCGCGGTGCAGTATACCACGCGCTTGACGCGCGGGTCCAGCGCAAGGCAGGTCTCCTCAAGCCGTTTGGTCAGCGCGATGCGCTCGGATTCCGTCATGTTTTTGAGCGCGCTGTCCGCGCGGACAACCGCCTGATACGTTTGCTTCGTCTGCATCGGGTGCTCGTCGACGCTCTCGATGCATTTTGCGTTGTCCGCCGCGTGGTCGACCAGCCGCTCCGGTTCGTCGATGCGCTCGGTATACGCATAGCCTTCATTTCCGTCCAGCGACACGCGCACGGAGACGCCCGCCTCGCGGCTGACGCTGTAGCGGTCGATCTCTCCTGCGTTTGCGTTGACTTCAAACGATTCGCCGTTGGCGTAATATAGTTCCGAGGATGCGCAGCCGATCTTTGCCGCGTATTCCATCGCGCGCTTTGCAAATTCCTGATACGTCATTAGAGTGCGCCTCCCTTGCCGCCGATGGTCATGCCGGAAACGCGGATGCGCGCCTGACCGACGTTGGTCGGTACCGATCCGGAGAGCGACCCGCACATACCCGGTGCCATCCACATGTGTTTGCCCACGCGGTCGATCTTGAGCAGCACCTCGCTGCCTTTGCCGATCAGCGTCGCGCCACGCACGGGCGAGACGATTTTGCCGTTTTTGACCCAGTAGCCTTCCGCGACGCTGAAGTTGAATTCACCCGTCGGTGGATTGACGGAGCCGCCGCCCATCTTCTTGGCAAACAGGCCTTCCGCCATGCCGAAGATCATCTCCTCGTCGTCGTCCGTACCCGCGCAGATGAAGGTGTTCGTCATGCGCGAGGTCGGCGCGAACATATAGCCCTGCCTGCGGGAAGAGCCGGTGCTGGGCATATTCATACGCCTTGAACCGAGTTTGTCGATCAGATACCCCTTGAGGATACCGTTTTCGATCAGGAGATTCCGCTGCGGTGCGCCGCCCTCGTCGTCCACATTGATCGAGCCCCATTCGCCGGGCAGCGTGCCGTCGTCAACGGCGCTGACGCAGTCCGCGGCGATCTTGGTGCCCAGTTTTCCGCAGAAGACCGAGTTGTCGCGCCCGACAGCGGTTGCCTCCAGCGAATGCCCGCAGGCCTCGTGGAAGATAACCCCGCCAAACCCGCCGTCGATGACCACGGGCAGGTTGCCCGCCGGGCATTCCGGCGCGTGCAGCATGGTCACTGCCATGTTGGCGGCGATCTTCGCGTGCGCTTCCACGTCGATGACGTCGCGATAGGTTTCAAACCCGCGGCAGGTGCCGGGGCCTTCATAGCCCGTCTGCGCTTCGGTGCCGTTCATCGCCACCGCCCGCATAAAGATGCGCGTGCGCGGGCGCTCGTCGGAGACAAACACGCCGTCGGTATTCACGATGGTCACGCGCTGCATCTGATCGAGATAATACACGACGGCCTGCGTGACTTCCGGGGACGTGGCTTTCATCACGCGCGCACCGGTTCGCATCACCTCGACGCGCTCGGCGTTGCCGATGGTGTCAAACCGCTGCTTGACAGGCGTCGTGAAGCGGTTGAGCGCAAGGCGGATTTCGCCGTTTGGCGCAAACTTTGCCTCACCCAGCGCCGCCGCAGCCGCGCGCGCGGTCTCAAGCAGCGATTGCTCGTCGATATCCGCGCAGTAGGCATAGGCGCTCTGCGTGCCTAAGAGCACGCGCACGCCCGCGCCGGAGATGCGCGCATAGTTTGCGCTCTCCACCTTGCCGTCGATCATCTCGATGCGGGTGCTCTCGTTGTCCTCTAAAAACAATTCGGCATAGTCCGCGCCGCTCTTTTGCGCTTCACGCAATACCGCGCGTGCCGTATCTTCCAATATCAATCCTGATTGAATCAAGCCCGGTTCCTCCTGTCTGGATTTGTTTGCCGGAGTTTGGACGCTCCTGCATACGCAGCCCTCGTTTGAGCCGTATATTCATGATAGAGGAACCGGTTGCAATCGTCAACCGAAATCGAAAACAGGAATCGTATATATAGTTGATACAAGCAGGATTTTTCGTGACAATAATTCCTGAAAATTCCCGTTTTCTCCGCTCGGACAGCACTAATGAAATGATACAAATATCCGCTCAAAAAATACTGATTCCGTACATCTTTACAACCGCCACTCGTGCATGGTATATTCCCGACTATGGAAACAGCAAAGAATAAGCTCTGGACAAGAGATTTTACGATTCTGACGCTCGGCACGGTCGTCTCCATGCTCGGAAACGCGGTGGCTGGCTTTGCCATCGGCCTGCTCGTGTACGACAAAACCGATTCCGTGTTGCTGTACGCACTGTTCATGACCTGCTACAGTCTACCGCGCATCGTGCTGCCCATGTTCGCGGGGCCGTATCTCGACCGCTTCTCCCGCAAACGCGTCCTCTATATGCTGGACTTCGCTTCCGCGGCGCTCTACAGCGTGTTTTTCGTGCTCTTGCTGAGAGGGTATTTCAACTATACCGCATACCTGCTGATGTCGATGGTCATCGGCGGCATCGACAGCATCTATAGCGTGGCGTACGAAAGTTTCTATCCGCTGCTCATCAGCGAAGGCAACATGACGCGCGCATACTCCGTTGAAAGCCTGATCTTTCCGCTGAGCAACGCCATCATGGTACCCATCGCGGGAATTTGCTACAGAACCATCGGCCTTGCCCCGCTGTTTCTCTTCAACGCGGTCACATTCCTCATCGCGGCTATCGCGGAAACGCAGATCAAAGCAATCGAGACGCACATCGAAAATGCAGTCGAACGCTTTAACGGCAGCCGGTTTGTACGAGACCTCAAGGAAGGCTTTGCCTACCTCAAGCGCGAACGCGGACTGAACGCCATCACGTGGTTCTTCTTCGTGATGATGCTCACAAGCTCCGTCTGCATGACGCTTGCGCTGCCCTACTTTAAAAGCCTGACGCTGGTCGACGGCGTCATGCAATACACGTTTGTGATGAGCGCAAATACGATCGGGCGGCTGATCGGCGGCTCCGTGCACTATTTCTATCGCTATCCAGCACTCAAGAAATACAACATTGCTCTGTTTGTCTATATCGCCATCTCGATCATCGACGGCGCGTATCTCTTCTTCCCGTTCTGGGCGATGCTGATCTTCATGCTCTTTGAAGGCATGCTGGGCGTGACGAGCTATAACATCCGCATCTCCGGAACGCAGAACTACCTGCCGGATACCATGCGCGGCAGATTCAACGGTCTCTTTCAGATGCTCAGCATCCTCGGCACCATCGCAGGCCAGCTCATCGCAGGTGCGATCGGCGACTTGTTTGATATCCGCTGGGTGATCGCAATCTGCATGGGGATATTGGGGCTGTCTGTATTCTTCATCGTCCTGCCTAACGCTGCGCACGTCAAGAAGATCTACAACGTGAACGCTTAACAGATCAATAGCCGCTGTAACGAAAGACCATCGATCTAGACAAGCGTATAATTCTCTGTTTATACAAATATATCATGCAAACACCGGTGAATAGACTGGCGTTTTGCTTTGCTTTATGCGATAATGGATGCGTTGCCGAGGTCGTTCGGCAACACCACAAATTATTTCAACCAACAGGAGGCAACCTCATGTTTGATCCCAGAATCCTCAAGCTGGCCGATGGTTTGGTCAACTTTTCCTGCGCGGTGAAGCCCGGCGAAAACGTGCTTATCCAGAGCATCGGCGGCAACGAAGACCTCACCCGCGCGCTGATTAAAGAAGTCTATAAAGCGGGCGGCGTCCCCTTCCTCTGGCTGGAGGACAAGAGCTTAGATCGCGAGATCATGCTGCACTGCACGCCGGAGCAGCTCAATCGCCGCGCGAAGGTCGATGCGTCGATGATGGAGCAGATGCAGGCATTCATCGGCATCCGCGGCGGTACGAACGCCAGCGAATTTTCCGACGTGCCGGGCGATAAATTCAACGATTTCATGAAATACTATTGGACACCCGTGCACGGGCTTATCCGCGTACCCAAGACCAAATGGGTCATCCTTCGCTATCCTTCGCCGAGCATGGCGCAGCTGGCGGATATGAGCACCGAGGCGTTTGAGGACTACTATTTCAGCGTCTGCACGCTCGACTACAGCAAGATGGACAAAGCCATGGATTCCCTCAAGTCGCTCATGGAGCGCACGGACAAGGTTCGCCTTGTGGCGCCCGGCACCGACCTGCGATTCTCCATCAAGGGCTTGCCGGCAATCAAGTGCGCGGGCAACATGAACATCCCCGACGGCGAAGTCTACACGGCTCCCGTCAAGGACAGCGTCAACGGCACCATCGCCTACAACACGCCTTCTCTGGAGGCAGGCTTTACGTTTACGGATATCAAGTTCACCTTCAAGGACGGCAAGATCATAGAGGCCACCGCAAACGACAACGCGCGCATCAACAACCAGCTCGATATCGACGAAGGCGCGCGCTATGTCGGCGAGTTTGCCATCGGCGTCAACCCGTATATCACCTTCCCGATGAAGGACACGCTGTTTGATGAGAAGATCGCAGGCAGCATCCACTTCACGCCCGGCAGCTGCTATGACGACTGCAACAACGGAAACAAGTCGAGCCAGCACTGGGACATCGTGCTGATTCAAACGCCGGAATACGGCGGCGGCGAGATCTGGTTTGACGATGTGCTGATCCGCAAAGACGGCATGTTCGTCCTGCCGGAGCTCCTCTGCCTCAACCCCGAGAACCTGAAGTAAGCGAACCCACCAAGTGTGCAAAACAGCCCGGCGCAATGCGCCGGGCTGTTGATTTGCTTGAATCGATGATTGCTATTCTGGATTAATTCTCCGGCTCGATCAGGCCGTAGTTGCCGTCTTTGCGCTTGTAGAGCACATTCATCCGGTTTGTTTCCGAGTTTAGGAAGACGTAGAACGAATGCCCGACCATCTCGATTTGGAGCATGGCCTCTTCTTCGCTCATGGGCTTGATCGCGAAACGCTTAACGCGCACGATCTTCGGACCTTCCTCCTCGGAATCCTCATCGCCGATGTACTGCGTCTCCAGATCGCGGAACGCGCCGTTGCGCAGGCACTTTTCGAGCTTGGTGCGGTGGCGGATGATCTGCTTTTCGAGTTTGTCGAGCACGTTGTCGATGGAGGCGTACATGTCGCCGGTGATCTCTTCCCCGCGGATCACTCCGCCTTCATAGGGGATGGTTACCTCGACAATGTGGCGGTTTTTTTCCACGGACAGGGTGACGAACACATCTGCATCCTGCGGAAAATAACGCTCGAGCTTGCCAACCTTTTTATTGACCAGGTCGTTGAGGTAATCGGAGATCTCGAGGTTTTTGCCAGTGATCGAAATACGCATGATACCACTCCTTTTTCGGCAAACTATTTTGTACTCTGCCTATTTTAATTATTCGATACAAAGATGACAATTCCCTTGTCGAATTCTACTATCATTCAACTTTATTTTAGTGGCGCGGGTCTGTCATCCCTGTGAACGAATTCTAATACGAATCGACAAAATGATCTGTAATAGAATCACTTGCAATAAAATCGTGTTGCGGCTATGATCAATTCATCTGGGAAATCATTTATTATTTACGGCTATAGATGTTTCTCAAAATTCTATCATCATCTATCAAAAAGCAGCGGCATAGTTTGCACGCTGCTTTTGTGTTTCATTTGATTTTTCTTCCGCCGCCGTAGACCGCCGCAATCGAGCGATCATCTGCTAAATATACCGCGCGTTCGAATCTCTCTTTTACCGTCAACTCCCGCGCGCTCGGCGGCAGCCGCGATTCGTCCAGCACAACCGCGTGCAGGGGATTGCCCGGCGCAAAGCCTTCTGCGTCGCCAAAGTAGCGTGAGCCCGCGCTGGTCGCGAGATAATACGCTTCTCCCACTGTCAAAAACGGCTCTCTGCCGTCGGTTGCGATGGCGCGCGCCTTGGACATCCGCAAACAACCTGTGAGCACCTGCAGCATGGGCAGCTGCGCCCCGCCCGCGATGTCCGATCCCAGCGCAACCCAGACGCCGCGCTCGACCATCTGCCGCACGGGCGCAAACCCGCTGCAGATGTTGATGTTGGAATCCGGGCAGTGCACGCAAAGCACGTTGTGGTCGATCATCGCCTGCTGCTCCCGCGCGTCGGAATGCACACAGTGCGCCATGATGGTGTGATCCGTCCAGAGGCCGAATTTATCGTATGTCTGCCAATATTGCTCACAGTCGGGGTGCAACTCTTTGACGAGCTCCATCTCGCGCTTGTTTTCGCTCAGGTGGGACTGCACATAGACGCCGCGCTCTTTTGCAACCGCGCCAAGCCAACCCAACAACTCATCGGTGCAACTCGGCGTAAAACGCGGGGTAAGAATCGGGCGGATGCGCGTAAACCGCGCGCTCTCGTCGAGCCAGCGGAGCGTTTCACGCTTGCTCTCCTCGGTCAGCTCCTGGCATTCCCCGCTCGCGCGGTCCATGTTCACTTTGCCGACGTAGCCACCGATGCCCGCTTTTTCCAGCTCTTCCATCAGAATGAGCGTAGCGTCCACATGAGTAGACGAATAGATGCACACGCGCGTGGTGCCGTTGTTGACGAGCTCGGCGGCTAAGCGCGCGTAAACCTCCCCCGCAAAACCGGTGTCGGTAAAGCGCGCTTCTGTTTTGAAGGTATAAGCCTTTAGCCAGTCCATCAGCGGCAGATCCATGCCCATTCCGAGCATAGGATACTGCGGCGCGTGCAGATGCATGTCCGAAAATCCCTGCAATATGAGCTTGCCGGAATAGTCGGTCAGCTTCGCTCCGGCAAATTCCGCCGGAACCTCCGTATAAACGCCTTTTATCACGCCGTCCGCCACCGCGAGATAACCGTTTTGGGTGATCACGGGGTCGCCGAATGATTTTGCCTCTATGATATGTCCTTTGATGAGCGTCAAGCCCGATAATTGTTCTGTCATGTAACTACTTCCTTCTGCATTGCGGGTCTACCCGTGCAGTCTATCTGAAATTCGTAATCTAGTTCTCTTTTGTGTCGATGTCGTCGAGCTCCCGCGCGGAAACTGCCTCAATCAGCCGCAGCCGCTCCGGGTGCCGTTTGATCACCGCGCCGCCGCCGGTGTCCGCCTTGAGCGCGCAGAGTTCGGGATAATATTGCGCGGGGAACACCGCCGGGTTGCCGCGCCGTTTGCCAAAGCTCAGCGAGGCGATATCGTTTGGATGCGCTTCAAATGCTTCCAGCAGCTTCCTCACGCTCTCTGGCGTGAGATACGGCTGATCCGCCACCGCGTAGAGAATGCCGCCGAGTGCAGGTTCTTTTGCGAGGATCGCCTCCGTCGCGATGGCGACGCTGGTGCCGACGCCGCGCTCCGGGTCGGGGTTGATCGCCACGGGAAAACCAAGGTCAAAAGCCTGCTGCTGAATCTCAATAGATTCGCTTCTCGTCACGCAGATGCGCGCCGCAAAAGCAATCCCGCCGTAGAGGCGCAGTGCCCGCGCGATCATGGCTTCGCCCTCCACCGTGTGGAGCAGCTTGCCGTCGCCGAAGCGCTTGCCCGCGCCCGCCGCGAGCAGCACGCAGCCGATCTTCACGCGCGATACCTTCCGGAGGCTTTGCGGAAGACGAATCTGCCTTTGCCCTCTTTGATGAGTTTGCCGCCCTGCACCACATGCCGCCCGCCGAGCAACACATCCGAAACGCCGCCGAGCACTTTCATGCCCTCATAGGGCGAATTGTCGCAGTGGTGCGCGTTGGTGTGGTAGGAAATCGTGCTCTCACCCGCGGGGTCATAGATCGTGATATCCGCCTCCGCACCTTCGCGAAGCACGCCGCGGTGCGGAAACATGCCAAACATCCGTGCCGCGTTTTCGCTCATCATGCCTGCCATCTGCTGTAGTGTGATGCGACCCGTGCGCACGGCGTAAGTGTAGATCAGCTGCGCGCGGTTCTGTACGCCCGCACCGCCGTTGGGAGTCTTAGAAAATTCGCCGCCACCGAGTGCCTTCTGGCTCATCATAAACGAGCAGTGGTCGGTGCCGATGACATCGATCTCGCCCGCGCCCATCGCGGAGAGCAGCGCGTCCTGATCCTCCGGCTTTCTAAGTGGCGGGGACATGATGAATTTCTCCGCGTCCGCGTCGCCATAGCGCACGTCGTCCAGCACCAGATACTGCGGACAGGTCTCTAAATAGACCTCCTGCCCGCGCGCTCTTGCCCTGCGCGCCTCCTCCAGCCCTTCGTGCGTGGATAGGTGCACCACCCAAACAGGCGCATTTGCAAGTTGACCGATGCGCATCAGGCGCGAGACTGCCTCCGCTTCCACGGCGTTTGGTCGCGCGAGCGGGTGCGCCAGCGGGGAGCGCATGCCGATGCTGTTGAGCTCGTGAATGCGCTCGTTGAGCACGTCATAGTTTTCGCAATGCACGCCGCTGATGCAGTTCAATGCCGCCATATGCTTGAGCGCTGCATAGATCTCGCCGTCGTTGAGGCGCATGGCGTCATACACCATATACATTTTAAAAGATGTCACGCCCTGCGCCACCATGTGCTCGACCTCTGCCGCGCGCTCGCCGTCCCATTCGGAAATCGCCATATGAAACCCGTAGTTGCAGCTCGAACCCTCTGCCTTTTTGTGCCAGAGGTCGAGCGCATCCTGCATGGTCATGCCGCGATCCTGCGTAGCAAAATCCAGCACGGTTGTCGTGCCGCCGAGCACCGCCGCACGCGTGCCGGTGATAAAGTTGTCCGCGGTCACCGTAATGCCAAGATCGAGGTCAAAATGCGTGTGCGTGTCGATAAAGCCAGCAAAGACGAGCTTGCCGCCCGCGTCGATGGTTTCATCCGCCTGCTCGGTGATTCCGGCTGCAATCCGTTTGATGAAGCCGTTTTCGATCAGGATATCCGCCTGCTCGATTCCCTGGCTGCGCACTAGCGTTCCGTTTTGTATCAGGGTTCGCATACTGGTGATCGCCTCCTTGCATGTATGATGATTCGATGAACTCAAATAATTCTATTATTTAGATGTGCGAGTATGTTTTATGAAAAGCGCTGCGTCCGAAAACGCAGGAAACAGCCGTCTAGCACTGCAAAATACCAATACCTGATTTCATTCTAGCACAGGAATTTCTTCCTGCAAAGTATTTGCATCTAACAATCTTTGTGCTATACTAACAAAAAGGTGGGTGAGCATTATGCAAAAGTCACGTCTACGCGCCGCCATCCTCAATGCGGCAAACAGAAATGCTGCTCTGGTCATTAAAAACGCAAAAATTGTCAATGTATTTACGGAAGAAATCATAGAAGGTGACGTTGCCATGCGCGACGGCATCATCATTGGCGTTGGTGAGTATGCCGGACGCGTGGAGATCGACGCAAAAGGCGGATATCTCTGTCCCGGTCTGATCGACGCTCACGTGCACATCGAATCCTCGATGGCGCATCCTTCCCGTTTTGCCAACGTAATTCTCGAAAAAGGCACCACCTCTATCATTGCCGACCCGCATGAGATCGCCAACGTATGCGGTTCGGACGGAATTCAATACATGCTTGACCAAACGGAATGGCTTCCCCTTTCCGTTTTTATTATGGTTCCGTCGTGCGTCCCCGCGACCGCGTTCGAAACCAGCGGCGCGAAACTGACGGCAAGAGACCTCGAACCCTTCATCAGCCATCCGCGCGTGCTGGGGCTTGGCGAGGTGATGGACTATGTCGCAACCGTCGAAGGCGACGGCGAAATGCTCGATAAGCTGCACCTGTTTCGGCATCACCCGATCGACGGACACGCGCCGACGCTGACCGGAGACGCGCTCAACGCCTATTGCACGGCGGGCCCGTATACCGATCATGAGTGCATCACCTATGAAGAAGTGCTCGAAAAGCTCCGCAAAGGTCTTCGCATTCACCTGCGCCTCGGCTCCGCCAACCGCAATGTCGAGGAAATTATGAAACAGATTGCGGATAACAATCTGCCCACGCGCAGAATGTCCTTCTGCACCGACGATAAGCACCTCTCGGACATCCGCGAGGAAGGGCACATCAACTATATCGTGCGCCGCGCGGTCGCAAACGGCATCCCGGCGATCAAGGCGATTCAGATGGCGACGATCAACACCGCCGACACCTACGGCATCCGCCACTACGGCGCGGTTGCGCCGGGCTATCGCGCGGATCTGGTGTTGTTTGACAATCTCACCGATTTCAACCCGCAGTTTGTAATCACGGACGGCAAGGTGTTTGAGCCCAGCGTGGACACGCATATCAAACCCGACCCGAAGATCTATAACAGCGTCCACCTTGCACCACGCAAGCCGGATATCTTCAAAATGCCGATCGCAGGCAAGGCGAACATCATCCGCCTGATTCCCAAAGAGCTGGTCACCGCGCTAGACGTCGAGGATGTCTACACCGAAAACGGATTGTTCGTTCCCAGGAACGGGTTGCAAAAGCTCGCCGTGCTGGAACGCCACCACGCCTCCGGTCGTGTGGGTTTGGGCATTCTGCGCGGGTTTGACATCAAGAACGGCGCAATCGCAACCACGGTGGGTCACGATTCCCACAACCTCGTGGTGGTCGGCGATAACGACGCGGATATGCTGCAGGCGGTCGACGTGCTGGAAGAATGCGGCGGCGGATACGTTGTCGTGAGCAACGGCGAAGTGCTGGCAAAGCTCGTCCTCTCCGTTGCGGGGTTGATGAGCGACGCGCCGCTGGAGATCATTCTCAAGCACCAGCGTGAGCTGCTCGCCGCGGCGGGGCATCTCGGCATCCATACCGAGAGCGATCCGTTTATCACGCTCTCGTTCATCGCGCTGCCGGTCATTCCGGATGTGCGCCTGACGGACATGGGCTTGTTCAACGTAAAAACGATGGAGTTTTTTAACAAAGTCAATCAATAACCGCGCGTTATAAAAACAACGGCAGAAAACCAGATAAACGATATCATATAAGTTGTTGAATCTGTGATATTCTCGTAGCATTTTGTGAAACCCTGTTTCTTTCTATGCGTTCAGTAGTATGATGAATCTGTATTAGTAGGCGTTACTGTTATCTCCTAATTGCAAATAATAACCAGATAATTTTGCGCAACCAATCTTTTATAACCTATAACAGCCAATCATCGGCGGTGTGGAGCGATGCCGCCGATTTTGCCACAAATCACAGGAGGGTACTATGGTAGTTGGACAAAGCGTCAAGCGCGTTGACGCAATCGACAAAGTCACCGGCAGAGCCAAATACACAGACGATCTCGCCGACAAGAGCGCACTGATCGTCAAGATTTACCATTCGACCATTGCCCACGGTATGGTCAAGTCGGTTGACACCAGCGCCGCCGAGAAGATTCCCGGCGTGGTAAAGGTGTTGACCTGCTTTGACGTGCCCGATCGTCCCTTCCCTACGGCGGGGCATCCGTGGTCGACCGACCCGCATCATCAGGACGTAGCGGATCGTCTGCTGCTCAACCGGCACGTACGCTATTATGGCGACGACGTCGCCGTTGTGATCGCGGAGGACGAAGTCGCCGCCGATCAGGGTATCCGCGCGCTCAAAGTGGAATATGAAGAATATCCTTTTGTGCTGGATGTGCAGGAGGCCATGAAGGACGGCGCACCTCAGCTGCATGAGCACTTCAAAAACAACATCCTTGGACGCACAAACTACGAAGTCGGCAATTTTGAAGAAGCGATCAAAGAACCCGGTCTTGTCAGGATCGAAGGTTGGTATGACACGCCCATCGTGCAGCATTGCCACATCGAAAACCACATCTGCTACGCCGAAGAACAGGCGGGCAAGATCGTCATCGTCTCCAGCACGCAGATTCCGCACATCGTGCGCCGCATCTGCGGGCAGGCGCTGGGTCTGCCCTGGGGCAGCGTTCGCCTGATCAAGCCGTATATCGGCGGCGGATTTGGCAACAAGCAGGACGCGCTCTATGAACCGCTCTGCGGCTATTGCTGCCAGCAGGTCGGCGGCAGGCTCGTCAAACTCGACGTGAGTCGCGAAGAAACCTTCGTGAGCAACCGCGTGCGCCATGCGATTCGCTACCACATCGTCACCTTTGCCCGCGCGGACGGTCGGTTTGTTGCGCGGCAGATGGAGGCGTATTCAAATCAGGGCGGCTACGCGAGCCACGGTCACGGCATCTGCGCCAAGGGCGCGAATGCGTTCAAGCAGATCTATGTAGATGCCGTCGCCACGAAGGTAGACGCGTACACCGTGTTCACCAACCTGCCCGCGGCTGGCGCAATGCGCGCCTACGGCATCCCGCAGGTTTCGTTTGCCATCGAGAGCAGTGTGGAAGACGCGGCAAAGGCGCTCGGCATGGATTCCGTCATTGTTCGTCAGATGAACATGATGCCCGTCGGCTATGTGGACGCATTCTCCAAAAACTGCAACTATTTCGATAGTTTGAATCAATGCATCGCCAAGGGCAAAGCGTATATGGACTACGACCGCCTGCACGCGGAATACGCAAACCAGACAGGCCCCATCCGCCGCGGCGTCGGCATGGCGATCTTCTGGTACAACACCGCCGTCTGGCCCATCGCGCTGGAAGCCAGCAGCTGCCGCATGGTCATGAACCAGGATGGTTCCGTGCAGCTGCACATCGGTGAAACAGAGATCGGTCAGGGTGCGGACACCGTGTTTGCGCAGATGCTTGCGGACACCGTCGGGATTCCGATGGAAAAGGTGCACGTCGTCTCCACGCAGGACACGGACACGACCCCGTTTGGCACGAGCGCATATGCCTCCCGACAGACGTATGTCGCAGGATTCGCGATCCACAACATCGGCACCCAACTCAAGAACAAGCTGCTCAACTATGCCTCGTATCTCACGAGCAAGCCTGCGGAACAGATCGACATCGTCGACGGCCGCGTGATCGACAAGGCAAGCGGAGACCTGCTGATGAACATCGACGAGCTCGCGACTACCGCGCTCTACTCGATGGAGCAAGCCGAGCAGTTCAGCGCAGAGGGCACCACGCAGATCAAGAGCAACGCCTATTCCTTTGGTTGCGGCTTTGCCGAGGTCGAGGTGGATATCCCCATGTGCAAGGTCAAACTCCTGCGCATGATCAATGTCCACGACTGCGGCAGGCTGATCAATCCCCAGCTGGCCGAGGCGCAGGTGCACGGCGGCATGAGCATGGCCATCGGCTACGGCATGGGTGAGCAGATGCTCTTTGACCCCAAGACGGGCAAGCCGCTCAACAACAACCTCTTAGATTACAAGCTCTGCACCATGATGGATCACCCGGATCTCAAAGCGGAGTTCGTCGAAAACTTTGAGCCGACCAGCCCCTTTGGCACCAAGGCGCTCGGTGAGCCGCCTGCCTGCCCGGGTGCACCCGCGATTCGTAACGCGATTCTCAACGCAACCGGCGTTGCCGTGAACCAGACACCGATGACGCCGCACATCCTCTTTGAGCGCTTCAAAGAGGAAGGCCTCTTGTAATGAAGGAGGCTATGATGAAAAATTTATTTCAAACATTTCAAGCTATTATTAGCTGCCGTAACGGAAGGAGCTGACGATTATGTATGATTTTTCCGCTTTATATGAGGCAACGAGCGTGCAAAACGCCGTGGAACTCATGCAGGTGCATCCGTCGGCCGTTCTGATTGCAGGCGGCAGTGACGTACTCATCAAAATGCGCGAAGGCAAGCTCGCAGGCACGGAGCTCATCAGCCTCTACAAGCTCGATGAACTGCGCGAGGTCACCATGGACCCCGACGGCGCGCTTCGAATCGGGCCTATGACGAGCTTTTCCCACGCGACCAAGAGCCCGCTGCTTCAGCAGTATATGCCCGTGCTCGGCGAGTCCGCGGACACGGTAGGCGGCCCGCAGCTTCGCAACATCGGCACCCTCGGCGGCAACATCTGCAACGGGGTCACCAGTGCGGACACCGCCTCAACGCAGTTGGCGTATGACGCGATGCTGGAGATCACCGGCAAAGAAGGCATGCGCAAAATCAGCATCCACGACTTCTACAAGGGCGTCGGCAAGGTTGATCTTGCGCCCGGCGAGCTGCTCACGGCGATCCTGATCCCCAAAGAGAGCTACGAAAACTGCTTTGGCTACTACATCAAATACGCCATGCGCAACGCCATGGACATCGCGACCATCGGCTGCTCGGTCAACGTCGTGCTCAGCGCGGACAAAAAGACCATTGAGCGCATGCGCATCTCCTACGGCGTGGCTGGCCCCGTTCCCATGCGCGCCAGAACCACAGAGGCGGCAATCAACGGCCAACCCGTCAATGAGGCGACCATCGAACTCGTCGGCAACGCGGTGCTAAACGACGTCAACCCGCGCACCAGCTGGCGCGCGAGCGCGGAGTTCCGCAAGCAGATCATCAGCGAGACAGCCCGCCGCGGTTTACGCGCCGCTGTCGAGCGCGCAGGAGGTACGTTCTAGTATGGAAAAGAAACTTGTGAAGTGCAACATCAACGGCAAGGATGTCGAAACATATGTAGACGTCCGCGCTTCGCTGACGGATATGCTCAGAAACGATTATCGCCTGACCTCGGTCAAAAAAGGCTGCGAGGTCGGCGAATGCGGCGCCTGCAACGTCATCATCGACGGCGAGTGCTATAACTCCTGCATCTATCTGGCTGTCTGGGCGGAGGGCAAGCGCATCCGCACGCTGGAATCGCTGCTTGGCCCCAACGGGGAACTCAGCGACATTCAGCAAGCGTTTGTGGACGAGGCTGCCGTGCAGTGCGGCTTCTGCACGCCGGGGTTTATCATGACCGCGGTGGAAGTGCTCGAGACCGGCAAGGACTACACGCGCGACGAGCTCAGAAAGCGCCTCTCGGGGCATCTCTGCCGTTGCACGGGTTATGAAAATATCCTGAATGCAGTAGAGAAGACGATGAAGAAGCGACTGGGTAAGGCATAATCGGATTACCTGTATAATATTACAGAAAAATCTAATGCCTATACGAAAAAAATTATTGCATTTACAGGATGGTTGAAGTAGCATAAAAACCAAACCATCTTCGCCGCCCGAAGCCGCGAACACACGGTCTCGGGCGGTTTTCATTCACACTCGAAAGGAAGAAACCCACTATGCGTTATTCGGATTTGGACAAGGCGGCGCTCCAGGCGGAACTGACCCGCGTACAGCAGAGCTACGAGGCGCTGCGCGGCTACAAACTCAACCTCAACCTCACCCGCGGCAAACCCGAAACCGCGCAGCTGGCGTTGTCGGACGATATGATCCACACGCTGGACGACGGCAATTATGACATCGACGGCATGGACGCGCGCAACTACGGCGAGCTGGCGGGTCTTCCCTCCTGCCGCAAGCTCTTTGCGGATATCCTCTTCTGCAAGCCGGAGGAGGTCATCCTCGGTAACAATGCGAGCCTGACGCTGATGTATGACCTGATCGCGAAGGCATTTACCCACGGTCTCAAGAACAGCGTCCGCCCCTGGGCAAAGGAAGAGAAGCTCAAGTTCCTCTGTCCCTTCCCCGGCTACGACCGTCATTTCAACGTGACCAAAAGCTTCGGTATGGAGCTTGTTCCCGTTCCGATGGACGAGAACGGGCCGGATATGGACATAGTCGAAGAACTGATCAAGGACGCGTCCGTCAAGGGCATGTGGTGCGTACCGAAGTACAGCAATCCCGACGGGTATGTCTTTCCGCTCGCAACCTGCCAGCGCATCGCGAGAATGAAACCCGCGGCGCCCGATTTTGCGCTGATGTGGGACAACGCCTATTGCATCCACACCTTTGAGGGCGAGGATCTGCCTTTCCCGGACATGATCGGCCTCTGCCGCGAGGCGGGCAACCCCGACCTCGTGTATGAGTTTGCCTCCACCAGCAAGGTCACCTACGCCGGCGCGGGCGTCTCCTGCATGGCGGCAAGTGTAGAAAATATCAAATACATTCTGGGTCTCATGACCTTCCAGACCATCGGCCCCAACAAGGTCAACGAGCTCATGCACGTGCGCTTCCTCAAAAATGCGGAGAACACGCATGCGCATATGAAGAAGCACGCGACAATCATGAAGCCGAAGTTTGACCTCGTCTGCGAAGCGCTGGAGCAGGAGATCGACCCGCTGGAGATCGCGAGCTGGCACCGTCCCAAGGGCGGCTATTTCGTGAGCGTGAACCTCATGCCCGGCACCGCCAAGCGTGTTGTCTCGCTCTGCAAGGATGTCGGCGTTGCGCTCACAGGCGCGGGCGCGACCTATCCCGGCGGGGTCGACCCGCAGGACACCAACCTGCGCATTGCCCCCTCCTATCCGCCGCTGAGTGAAGTCAAGCAGGCGATGGAGGTCTTCTGCGTCGCGGCAAAGCTCGCCACGCTCGAAAAACTACTGGCATAAACAACCCAAGCAACACAAAACGCCGCTTCCGAAAGCTCGGAGGCGGCGTTTGTTGTTCGTTTCGCGTTGGCTGCTCTCAGGTATCAAATCCCATCTTGTGGTAGACCTTGCGGACTGTCTTGCGCGCCGTTGCCTGCGCACGCTCCGCGCCAAGTTTCATCGTTTCGTTCAGGTAGGTCTTGTCCATCAGCAGTCGGGCATACTCGGTCTGAATCGGCTTGAGCGTCTCGATGATCGCGTCCGCAACGCCGCTCTTGAGATCGCCGTAGCCTTTACCGCTAAAGTGCGCGACGGAATCTTCGATGCTCCCGTTTGTGCAGGCGGAGTAGATCGAGAGCAGGTTGTAGACGCCTGCGCGTTCGGGGTTTGCCGTGATCTCGCCTTCGCTGTCCGTGACCGCGCGCTTGAGCTTTTTGAGTATCACGTCCGGCTCGTCGAGGATGCGGACGTAGCCGTTCGCGTTGGGGTCGGACTTGCTCATCTTTTTCTCCGGCTCCTGCAGGCTCATGATCCGCGCGCCGATCTTGGGGATATACGGTTCGGGAATGACAAACGTTTCGCCATACATGTTGTTGAAGCGAATCGCGATGTCTCGCGTGAGCTCAACATGCTGCTTCTGATCCGCGCCGACGGGGATGAATTTCGCCTGATAGATCAGGATATCCGCCGCCATCAGCACAGGATAGGTAAAGAGCCCCGCGTTGATATTGTCTGCGCTCTTGGCGCTCTTTTCCTTAAACTGCGTCATGCGTGAGAGCTCGCCCATGTAGGCGTTGCACATGAGCGCCCAGGTGAGCTGGGTGTGTTCCGGCACATGGCTCTGCACAAACACCGTCGAGCGCGCGGGGTCAATGCCCGCGGCAAGAAACAGCGCAAATGTTTCCACGCTGCGCCTGCGGAGCTCCGCCGGATCCATCTTGACCGTCTGCGCGTGCAGATTGGCGACCATATAGAACGCGTCGAACTCGTCCTGCATGGTGGCCCAATTCTTCAGCGCGCCGAAATAATTGCCTATGGTGAGTACACTCGTCGGCTGAATGCCGCTGAGTATTCCGGGTTTGGTTGTTGTCGTTTCCATATTTCTCTCCAAAACATCCTCCCGCAACGCGGGAAAAAGAAAATCAAAAAAATACTGAGCAAGAAATAAGCCGAGTTCTGTCGAGTGCGACCATCTTCTGAACAACTTCTGAAAATGTGTAACCCGATCTGGTCTCGCACCATTTTTAAAATAGAAAAAGTGTTGAGCAAGAAATAAGCCGAGTTCTGTCGAGTGCGACCATCTTCTGATCAATCTTCTGAAAATGTGTATCCCGATCTGGTCTCGCATCATTTAAAAAATAGAAAAAGTATTGAGCAAGAAATAAGCCGAGTTCTGTCGAGTGCGACCATCTATCTAAGGCCAATCGTTGCCGAGAGGCTCATGCGATTCCCGGGAGCGTAGCGAGCCGCTATTAAATGCTCCCATACCAATCTTGCACCGAGTGGGGTTTACAGCGCGCTTCCGTCGCCGGAGCGCGGGTGAGCTCTTACCTCGCCTTTCCATCCTTACCCGTTACCGGGCGGTTTCTTTCTGTTGCACTTTCCCTGGAGTCGCCTCCGCCGGGTGTTACCCGGCACTCTGCCCTGTGGTGCTCGGACTTTCCTCACCCGCTCTCGCGGGCGCGGTCGCCTTTCTTACTCAATTCTCTATTCTGTTGTCAAAGACTTCGCTTATATGCTCGCTACAGTCTCAACTTGCGGTGTCGCGCCTGAATCCATTATTCGTTGACGTTATACAGGATTCTGCCGCAGTTTTCGCATTCGACGATGCCGTCGGTGGTGGCGATCTTCTTGAGCATCACCATCGGCAGAGACATATTGCACCCGCCGCATTTGCTGCTGACGATCTTTGCAATCGGCACCACGTGGTGCTGCTTGACCTGTTCGTAACGCTCCAGCATGGCAGGATCGACGGTTTTACTCAGCGTCGCCAGATTTTCATCGTGACGATCCAGCTCGCCCTGACGCGCAACCCTCTCCTCCTCGCACTGCACGCGCAGCGTGTCATATTCCTTCTTGGCCTTGTTTGCGGCGCGCGCGGTGGTCTGGTATTCTTCGGATGCTTTCTCGATCTCGCCCAGCAGCGTCTTTGCTTCCCGAACACCCTGCGATACTTCACGGTTGAGCCGCTCGATATCGCCCTTGAGCTCGGTCATCTCCTCGGCTGTGCTTTCTTCATCCTGCTTCATGGTGGCGAGCTCCGAGCTTTCCACCTGCAATCTTGCTTCGAGCTTGCTCACGTGGTCCGTCAGCTTCGTCATCTGCTGTTCGTATGCTTCGATGTCCTCGGAGAGCTTCGCAATGACTGCCTGCTGGTTTTTCAGCTGCTTATGCAGCTTGTTCAGCTGAAGTCTTGCGGGAGTGGTGCGAATCTCGTTTTCTACAGCGTTCTTCGCGACCTCAGCCTCCTGATAGGCCCATAATGCTTCCATCTTTCTCACGGCATTTCCCTCCTCAAAGGCGCACAAAACGGACTCCCGTCCGTGCGCGATAACTGATATTGTACACCAAAACAATCGTTCTGTAAACGTTTCATCAACGGCTCGAGCACAACTGTTTCCGTTTCATAGTGTCCGGCGACGATGAGACTCAACCCCAGCATCTGCGCGTCCAGCACGTCGGAGTGCTTGAGTTCGCCTGTGAGCAGCACATCCGCCCCCTGTTCAGCAGCCGCAGCAACGGAACTACCGCCGCTACCGCCCATCACCGCAACGCGCGAGACCGCCTGTTCCGGGTCTCCCGAGAAGCGCACCTGCGTGCCCAATATCGTCTCCGCACGCTTTACAAGCGACTGGAGCGTCTCCGGCTCCTTGAGCTGACCCACTCTGCCGACACCCTCATCAAACGGAATCGCCTCGCGAATATCAAAGAGCGAGCAAAGCGTGTCATTCACGCCGCCGGGCGCCGCGTCGAGATTGGTATGCGCGGCAAAGAGGCCGATTCCGTGGCGCAGCAGCACGCAGGCTGCAACCGTCGCGGGGTCACTGTAGGATAGCTTGCTGACCGGGTGAAAGAACAGCGGGTGATGCGTCAGCACGAGATCCGCGCCCCACTCGGCTGCTTCTTCCGCGACCGCCTTGGTGCAGTCGAGCGCGACCAATACGCGCGAAATCTCTGCGTGATCCGGCTCGATCAAAAGCCCCGGATTGTCAAACTCCAGCGCAAGCGCTTTGGGCGCGATGCGCTCCATCTGTGCGACAAATTCCTGTATCTTCATGTTTCTTTCTCCCAAAACTTCAATATCTGCTCCAATTGCGCCGCCTGTTGTACGAGCGTGTCTGCCCGCTGCGTCTTGAGCTTTCGCCGCGTGGTGGCAAGCATCCGCTCCGCCAGCGGTTTCATCAGCGGTTCGCGGTGCGCAAACGCCGTGTACCCAAGCAGGAAGCAATCCTCCGGCCAATCGGCGGGTAACATTTGCTTTTGCGGTAGTGGTTGTCCCACCGAAAACACCTGATACTGTCGCCCCGCATCCAGCACGACGCGATCCTCCAGCACGGGATAATTCCGTTCAAACAGCCAGCTGCGGATATCCTCTGCCCCGCGCATGGGCTGCAATACGCATTTTTCCGCGCCCATCAGCGGCGGAATCACATCGAGAATTTCTGTCATGAGCGTGCCGCCCATGCCGAGAATGGCAAGTGCGTCTGCTTCGCCCGCTTTTAGCGGCGTCAGCCCGTCGCCGAGTCGTGTTTCGATCCGCTCCTCTGCGCCGATTTGACGAATCAGCAGCTCCGCCTTCTTGAGTGACGGTTCGCTGATGTCGATGGCAATGCAGCGCTCGACCAGATTTCGCTGAATCAGCGCGCAACTCAGCCGCCCGTGGTCACAACCCACATCCGCGACGACGCGCGCGCCGGAAAGAAGCTCAATTGCGCAATCCAGCCGCTCCCGCGGGTGAATTCTCTGACCATCGTGTTGCATATATTCCTATTATAAAAAACAATCCCGAAAATTGCAAACCGTCTACCACCGCATATTGTGTACTTTATGCAAAACCGAAGCGCTCACTCGCGCAAAAAACGCCGGATGTCCGGCGTCCTGTTCGAGTCAACCCGATTTCAGATGCAAATCGCCCGTTTCGGTTCCACGCGGTCGATCGGGCCACCGCCGAGGCATTCTTCCCCCTGATAGAACACGACCCACTGACCGGGCGTCACCGCGCGTTGCGGCTGGTCGAACGCGACATGTGCGCCGTTGCCTTCGACGGTGACGCGCACCGCCTGATCCGGCTGACGATAGCGGAACTTCGCCTTGCAGGCAAACTCCTGCGCGGGTGGGGTTCCGGCAATCCAGTTGATCCGCTCCGCATCAAGCGAAAGGGAAAACAGCTCGTCATGCTCGCCCTGCTGGACGATGAGCAGGTTTCGCTTGAGGTCTTTGCCGATCACAAACCAGCTCTCTCCGCTGCCCTCGCTGCGTCCGCCGATGCCGAGGCCTTTTCGCTGACCCAGCGTGTAGTACATCAGTCCGTCGTGCCGAGCTATCACGCGCCCGGTCTCGTCTATCATATCCCCCGGCTGCGCGGGCAGATACTGCATCAAAAACTGCTTGAAATTCCGCTCCCCGATGAAGCAGATTCCGGTGGAATCCTTCTTTGCGGCGTTGCTGAGTCCCGACTCCTGCGCGAGTTTTCGCACCTCGTTTTTTTGCAACTCACCGATGGGAAACATCGCGTTCTTGAGCTGTTCCTGCGTCAAGCCTGCTAGAAAATACGTCTGATCCTTGCCTAGATCCCGCGCGCGGAGAAGTTTGACTCCATCCGATTTGTCCAGCCGCGCATAATGCCCGGTTGCGAGCGTCTCGGCGCCCGTAGACACGGCAAAGTCGAGAAACGCGCGAAACTTGATTTCACAGTTGCAGAGTACGTCCGGATTCGGCGTTCTGCCGCGCGCATACTCCTCCAAAAAATACGAAAACACGCGGTCGCGATAGACCCGCGCAAAGTTGACCGTATAGTAGGGAATGCCGATGACCGAGCAGACGCTTTTGACATCTTCAAAATCGCTTGCCGCGGTGCAGACGCCTGTCTCGTCGTCCTCTTCTTCCCAGTTTTTCATAAAAACGCCGACAACGTCGTGCCCCTTCTGCTTTAAAAGCAGCGCGGCAACGGCGCTGTCGACACCGCCGGACATGCCAACCACGACATGGCCGGTATGCAGGTTTCCCATGCTGATCCTTGCCCCGTTTCTATCGAAGCCGCAAAAACGTCAGTCTGCCAATACGGTGGTGAGCATGTAACCCTCGTCCTCCAGAACGGCACCCGCCGCCTTGAGCACGGTAGAGGGGTTCATGTCGGACTTGATCTTCGCGTCGCCCATATCGACGGATACGACCTCGAAGCCGGACTCCTTGAGAATTCTCGTCACCTTGCTCACGCAGTGCGTGCAGCCCATGCCGTCAATTTTCAAACGATATGTGTTCATGAAACCATCCTCCTTTTGTTGTTATAACATGTTACCACAAGATGCAGCTTTTGTTTTATGACTTTGTCACATTCCGCGAACGGAGCGAACAATGCCCTTCCATACGGCGTCTCGTTTGTTCACTATATTGTGTTTCGACCTTCGCGCTTGTTTTCCTGCTTTTTTTCTACGTGCATTCTCCGAAGAACCACCCGCCGTCGTCCTGTGCGCCTTGACAAATCTGCCGTTTTCCTGCGATAATATGCGTTGACTGACGAATAAGGAGCATATAAATAACATGGCAGCGCAATCGGAGAAACCTTCCTGGTATACGATGGATCAAATCGTCACGCTCTGCAAAGGGCGCGGCTTTGTCTATCCCGGCAGCGAGATCTATGGCGGTCTTGCCAACAGCTGGGACTACGGCCCGCTCGGCGTAGAATTCAAGAATAACATCAAGCGCGCCTGGTGGAGAAAATTTGTGCAGGAATCGCCCTACAACGTCGGTATGGACGCGGCGATTCTCATGAACCCCGAAACATGGGTGGCGAGCGGTCACGTGGGCGGTTTTTCCGACCCGCTGATGGACTGCAAGAGCTGCCGTGCGCGTTTTCGCGCGGACAAACTCATCGAAGACTATGTCGCAGCTGAAAATCTCACGGAGGTTCACCCCGACGGCTGGTCCAACGCGCAGATGGAAGCGTTTATTTCGGAGAAGGGCATCGTCTGCCCCGAGTGCGGCAAGACGGAGTTCACGAGCATCCGCAAGTTTAACCTGATGTTCAAAACCTTTCAGGGCGTCACAGAAGATACGGCTTCGGAGCTGTATCTCAGACCCGAAACCGCGCAGGGCATCTTCGTCAACTTCAAAAACGTTTTGCGCACCACGCGCAAGAAACTGCCATTCGGCATCGCGCAGGTCGGTAAATCCTTCCGCAACGAGATCACGCCCGGCAACTTCATCTTCCGCATCCGCGAGTTTGAGCAGATGGAGCTGGAGTTTTTCTGCGCGCCCGGCACCGATATGGAATGGTACCGTTACTGGAAAGATTACTGCCACAAGTTTCTGCTTGCCCTCGGCATGAAGGACGACAGCATCCGCCTGCGTGAACACGAGCAGGAAGAGCTTTCGCACTACAGCAATGGCACCACGGATATTGAGTTCCTGTTCCCATTTGGCTGGGGCGAGCTCTGGGGCATTGCTGACCGCACAGACTTCGACCTCAAGAGCCACGCCGAACACAGCGGCGAAAACTTTGAATACCTCGATCCGTACACCAACGAGAAGTTTATTCCGTATTGCGTAGAGCCGTCCCTCGGCGCAGATCGCGTCGCGCTCGCGTTCCTCTGCAACGCGTATGAGGAGCAGGAACTTGAGGGCGGAGATGTCCGCTCGGTTCTGCATCTCCACCCCGCGCTCGCACCGTTTAAGTGCGCGGTGCTGCCGCTGAGCAAGAAGCTCAGCGAGCAGGCACAGGCCGTTTATGAAACGCTCGCCAAGAAGTTCATGGTGGACTTTGACGAGACGGGTTCCATCGGCAAGCGTTACCGCCGCGAGGACGAGATCGGCACACCGTTCTGCGTCACCGTAGACTTCGAGACCGAGACCGACGGCAGCGTCACCGTGCGTGACCGCGACACCATGGAGCAGGTGCGCCTGCCCATCGGCGAGCTAGTCGCCTACATCGAAGCCCGACTGGACTTCTAAACCCCGAATCACAAGCCCCCGCGTCCTGCGCGGGGGCAATTGTTTGTTTGGCGCATCCTGTAAGGCGCGATTCTTTAATTTCAAATCACCAAAGTCGATCCAACGCAAATTCTCACGATAGGACACAATATGGCTGAAATCACCGGCGTCGTCAATTCCATCATCTACCGCAACAGCGACAACGGCTGGACGGTGCTTGAGCTATGCCCCGACGAGGGTGAAAAGCTCACCGTCGTGGGTGCGCTGCCGCTGGCGAGCGTCGGTGAGCGGCTGGAGCTGACGGGAGAATACGCCTCTCACCCGAAATACGGCAGCCAGTTCAAGGCCGTGAGCTACAACACCGTTGCCCCCGCGACGCTCTCCGCCATAGAAACCTATCTCGGCAGCGGCCTCATCAAGGGGGTTGGCCCGGCGACCGCGCGCGCCATCGTCGCGACATTTGGCATGGAGACGCTCGCCGTGCTGGACGAAGACCCGCTTCGCCTATCCGAAATCCCCGGCATCGGCGCAAAACGGCGGGATATGATCCTCGCAAGCTACATCGAAAACCGCATGATGCGGGATATCCTGCTGGCGCTGGAGCCGTATGGCATCACGGTCAATCAGGCATATAAGCTCTTCAAGATCTACGGCGAACTCTGCCTTGCGCGCGTGGAGGAAGACCCGTATCAGATCATCAAGGACGTCGACGGCATCGGCTTTGTCACGGCGGACAAGATCGCGCAGAACGTCGCCGGGTTTTCGTCCGATTCCGAATCCCGCCTGCGTGCGGGGCTATTGTATGCGCTCTCCACCGCGGCGAACGAATACGGGCACACCTATCTGCCGCGCAAATCGCTTCTGAACTACTCCGTCAAGCTGCTTGGCGCGCCGGAAGAACGGCTCAGCGAGACGCTGGATGTGTTGCTCTCCCGCGGGGAAGCGGTGCAGCAGTTTGTCGGCGAGACGGAATCGGTGTTTCTGCCGTATTTTGAACGGATTGAATCCTACGTCGCGGAAAAGCTGCTCAAGCTTTCGCAAAAGCCCGTCGAGAATCCGTTTTTCGACTTTGCGGCGATTCAGGCCGCGCAGAAGCTGGAGCTTTCCGACCAGCAGCGCGGCGCCGTCCTCGCGGCGCTGGGCGAAGGTGCGCTGGTGATCACCGGCGGGCCCGGCACGGGCAAAACCACCATCATCCGGTTCATCACCGCTATCATGGAGGAGATCGGGCTGGAGGTTGCCCTGACCGCGCCCACGGGAAGAGCCGCCAAGCGCATGAGCGACGCGACAGGACACGAAGCAAAAACCATCCATCGCCTCTTGGAATATGTTCCCGGCGAAGGATTTTTAAGAAATTCAGACGATCCGCTCTACGTCGATATGGTCATCGTGGACGAGATGAGTATGGTAGACGCCATGCTGATGCACGCGCTCTTAAAAGCCATCACCATCGGAACCCGCCTGATCCTCGTGGGTGACGCAGATCAGCTTCCCTCTGTCGGCGCGGGAGACGTGCTGCGAGACATCATCAGCAGCGAGACCATTCGCGTCGTGCGGCTGGATGAGATCTTCCGTCAGGCGCAGTCGAGCATGATTGTCACCAACGCGCATCGAATCAATATGGGGATTGCGCCCTTGCTGGACGTACCCGAAAGCGACTTTTTGTTTGAAGATGTCGCCTCGCAGGATCGCATCCTCGATCGCATTTTGCACATCTGCACGCATCCGGGGCAGGTGCTGGACACACGCGAGCCGCTGCTGGATGTGCAGATCTTAGCGCCGATGAAAAAAGGTGTGCTGGGCGTTTATAACATCAACGCAAAGCTGCAGGCCGCGCTCAATCCGCCAGATCCTCACAAGAGCGAGCACATCAGCGGGGATTCGGTCTTTCGCGAGGGCGATAGGGTCATGCAGATGAAGAACAACTATAAGATCGAGTGGCGCAAAAAGACGGCCAATGGCGGCGTTGAGGACGGAACAGGCGCGTTTAACGGCGACCTCGGTACGATCTACCAAATCCACGAATCCGACCGCTCCCTGAGCGTGATATTCGACGACGAGCGGCTTTCCGTGTTTGACTACACACACATCGATGAGCTGGAGCTCGCCTACTGCATCTCGATTCACAAAAGCCAGGGCAGCGAGTTTCCGATCGTGATTTTGCCGATGTTTGGAGCCGCGTCACAGATGATGACACGAAACCTGCTCTATACCGCGGTCACCCGCGCGAAGCGGCAGGTGGTTTGCATCGGGAGACGGGACGCGCTGATGAGCATGGTCAACAACAACCGCACAGATCGGCGCTATACCGCGCTCTGCAACCGCCTCAGCGAACTCAAAGGACTCGGCGTATGACCGCTGCGAAGCAGAGAACGTTCTTTGGCTCGCTGCTCGACGCGATCTATCCGCCGGACGTCGCCTGCGCGCTCTGTGGCCGCGAAACGCTGCTGGGCGCAGATCATCTTTGCGACGATTGCCGCGCGTCTCTCTCGCCCTCTCCCGCGCTCGTTTGCCCCGCCGCGCTCGACGGCATCGTCGCGGCGTATCGCTATCATGGAGGAGCGCGTGCGGGTGTTCGCGCGCTGAAGTATCAGTCTCAGGTGCGGCTTGCTCCGTTTTTCGCAACCGCAATCGTGCTACCGCCTGAGTGGCAGATCGACGCCGTTGTGCCCGTTCCGCTGCATCCGTTGAAACAATGGCTACGCTCCTACAATCAAAGCGACCTACTCGCACAAGAGCTCTGTAAAAAGTATGGACTCGTCCAACAAAACGATCTTTTGCATCGCACGCGCTTTACCAAGTCTCAAACCACGCTTAATGAGTTTGAGCGCGCAAGGAATGTTTCGCAAGCGTTTGCCGCCTCGCCCAACGCACGCGGCAAAAACATCCTGCTTATCGATGACGTGACCACGACCCACAGCACGCTGCTCTCCTGCGCGATTGCACTCAAAGCAGCGGGAGCAAAACGCGTCTATGCCGCCTGTGCAACCGCCGCCACGCGCGGCGCGGATCAGGAATAGCGCAACACAAAGCACCCGTCTTCACAGGCGGGTGTTTTTTTCAGGCGTACTGTCAATTAAGCGAATCGCGGTAAAGTTGCGCCATCTGCGGAATCGTGCTCCAGCGAATACTGCCCGCCTGTACATATTCATCGATCAGCGCCAACCATTCTTCCAGTAGATCCATATCGACTGCCTGACCAAATGACCAAACCGCATAAAATGTATTCACGCTTGCGCTGTCACTCGCAGCGATGACGCGCGGCAACGCCTCACGCCAGGCATCGATATCCTCCTGTGTAAACTCGGACTGAAACTCATTCGCACCGTTGAGTTCGCCGCTTGCGCCGTTGAGGCTAAGTCCCGTTGGCATGATGACGACGCTCCCGTTCGGGTCGTTAATGATCCAGTCGGAGCCGTCACCCGCAATCCACGGATGAACGCGCTCTTCCAACTCGAACGGATATGGGCCGTGACCTTCCGCTGGATTGTCGTATGTCTGGAACGCGCTCGGCCTCATCTCCGGGTCAAGCGACCAGAGCCCGTATTCAACCATGCAGGAAACGGTGTCTATTCCCGCCTTTTCGCAGGCTTCCACCCAGTTGGCTTTGGACGCAACGCCGGATGCGGCGCTGGTTTGGATTCCGAGGGTGAGCAGATTCTCTTGCATCTCATCGAGTGTTTGCACGATACTCTTGATCGTGGCGTTTTTGTTGCCCCCCGCGTCCGCATGAATACTCACCGCGTGCCCGCGGTTCTGCATCTCCAACAGGACATTGTCGCCCCAGCGGATGCAGCCGTCGATGATCTCCTTTGATTCCAGCGTCATTGTTGCATGGTACTGTTCAAAAAGATCCGCATAGTCGCGCAGTTCACTGGCGTGCCGGGTAAAACTCTTTTCGTTATCTCCGTCCGCCCAGCCTTCCAAATGCAGCACAATGGTAAACTGCACGACGCCCTTGCCATCCGGCACTGAAGGCGTAGTTTCTACTGGAGTAGCAGTCGGTATGAGGGTCGGCTCTGCGGGAGCGCTTTGCACTGTATGATCCGGTTTGGCGGTCGTGTCGAGGGTGAGAATCACCGGTTTATCTGTGGCACTCAGTGGCTTTTCGGCTTGCTCCGGCTGTACGCAGGAGGAAAAGAGCAGTCCTGCCGCAAAGAAGAAACCGATTACAACAAAACGGAATCGTTTCATATACCCTCCTGATATTGTCGTTGCTCAAGAGAATTTAATGCGAGAATACACAACATTACTGATCTGTTTGTTGATTTTATCATAAACCCAAACTTGTGTAATAAAAATAGTTCTTTTGTAAACAAAAAGGGCCGCGAAGCCCTTTTTCTGCCATCGATTATATAGTTTGGTTTCTTCCCGCCTGTCTACCGGAGAAAAAGATCGTGACGATCAAGACGCCCACGCAAACAAACGCGGTGTTCCAGTTGCCCGTCCAGTCAAAGAGCCAGCCGCCAAGAATCGGGCCAAGCGCACCAAAGCCGTAACCGAGCGACTGCACCATGCCGGAGAGGCTTGTGGCGCGGCTTGCGTTGCGGGTACGCAGGCTGATGAGCAGCATACAAAGATTGAAGCAGGAGCCCGTAGAAAAGCCATAGAGCATCACGCAGACGGTCAGCAGCACGGTGGATTTGGCGAACGCCAACCCGCAGAGTGAGGTGATATACAGCGCCGCGACAACTGTGATCAGCCCGCGCTGATCCTTCAGCCGCGTCGCAACAGCGGGAATCACGAACGCTGCCGGGATGGTCATCAGCTGAAATGCAAACGCCAGATAGCCCGCCGACTCCGGCGAGAGGCCTTTGAAAAGAGCGATGCTCGGTAGCCACGCCGCAAAAAAGTAGAACAGGAACGATTGCGCACCCATGAGCACCGTCAGCCACCAGGCAATCCCCGTGCGCCAAACGGATTTCTCCGCCTCCGGTGCGGTCGCTGCCGTTGTTGTCTGCTGTGTGATCGAGAGCTTTCTGTGCGGCAGCCAGACGACAAGTCCGATCAGCGCAAGCCCCATCCAGACCGCGAGCGCATTCCGCCAGCCCATGTTGGGCAGCTTGGAGAGGGGATAGCTCACCGCAGCGGAGACCGCAGCAAACGACGTCATAGAGATCGTAAACGCGCCTGTTGCAAGACCAAGCCGCTCCGGGAAACGCGCCTTGATGATGCCCGGCACCAGAACGTTGCCAATCGCGATGCCGGCGCCAAGCAGCAGCGTGCCTGCAAATAGTCCGATATTTCCGGCAAATGAGCGTAATGCGACGCCCAGCAGAACCGCAAACACCGCGTAAAGCAGCGTTTTCCCCGCTCCAAGTAGATCCGAAATGCGCCGCACGAACGGAGACAGCACAGCAAACATAATGAGCGGAATGGTGGTCAACAACCCGAACACACCGCTGGAAAACGGAAGCTCGCCCTTCATGCTGGGCACCAGCGGGCCTACGGCCGTGATTGGCGCACGCAGATTGATCGCGACAAAAATCAAGCCAAGAAACAGCAGCCATTGAAAGGGATTCTTTCGGGCGTCGTCGTGTTGCAACGTATCGGATTCCTTTCCGTGTGGTTGATTTTCTCTCATGTTTCCAGCTCGTCCGGCGTGAAGTGCGTGTTTCTAAGCCCATGGTAATGGCTTCCGCGCTTTACCGTGAGTTTGAGCGCGCAATAGTCCGGGTCGGTGACGCCTTTGGGGTAGTACTTCTCAAATCCCTCGCGCCACAGAAATTCTCTGGTCGCCGCGTCCGTGCAGACCTCGATATCCCCCACAAACAGCACGCCCTGAAAACCAGCAGGATCGCAATAATAAAGCGAGGCTTTCGGGTTCTTCAAAAGCGCGGCGATTTTTCCGGAAGAGGTGTTTGAGGAAAGGTATTGCGTTTGAATCTGCCCGTGCTCCAGAATCAGCATCGCGCGCGTCACGGGATAGCCGTCCTCATCCACATATGAAAGATAGGCGGAGCTACTTTCTCTGCGGAGTTTCCATATGGCATCAAATACATCCTGCTGCATGTGCTTCCTCTTTTCGGCTTTCTGGTGATATCGACAATTTTCGATTTGCCTTTTCTCAACAATGCGTAGACTTGCTTTTGAAACGAGTAAAAAAGAACGCACCCTCATCCTGATGGAATGAGAGTGCGTCTCAATGGCGGAGGGCCAGGGATTCGAACCCTGGGTCCCTTTCGGGACACGGCATTTCGAGTGCCGCACGATCGACCACTCTGACAACCCTCCACGAATGCTCGCGCAAGGGATATTATACTGAAATCATGATGAGATTGCAATGTTTTGGTAAAAAAATAGACAGATCGATTGCGGAGGGATACGTGCATGTTATACTGCAATCAGCTAGAAAAATAAGCATCTTTGATGGAGGAATTGATTATGGCAGAAGATTTCGGAAAGAAGATTGAGCGCTTCGGGCAGGACATCTGGAAGAAAACAACAGATGCCGTCGGCGCCATCAGCAAAAGCGCGGAGGTCTCGAATAAAACGCGCGAACTCAAGACCGTCTATGCGAACATCGGCGAACAATACTGTGTAAAGCATGCCGAGCAGGCAGCCGCCGAGTTTCCTGAACTCGAAGAGCGCGCAAAAGCGCTGGAAAACGAAATTGCCGAGCTGGAAGCGCAGATTCTGGAACAGCGCGGAAGCAAGAAATGCGTAGAGTGCGGTGAACAGATCGCCTTTGGTGCAGCTTTTTGCTCAAACTGCGGCGCAACGCAACCCAAACCTGAGCCGGAACCGGAAGAAGAACCCGAAGTTGTCGACGGTTGGGTTTGCCCGGCCTGCGGACACCAAATGGGCAGCGCGGATGCATTCTGCTCTGCTTGCGGTGTCAAACGCCCCTGACAAACGACTCAAAAAAGGAACGCTTCACGGCGTTCCTTTTTTTGTGCTCAACATTAAGCTGCTTTAGTTTTTATCACTCCTAAAGAAATTCGGATGTCAATCCTCATCCTCTTCGTCTTGCGGCATATACGTGGTGCGGTCGGAGCCATATTGGTAATATGAGCCGATGACCTCTTCACGCGCGCCGTAGGGGTTCACGCTGTAGTCCTTCTCGGAAAGGTAAATCTTGAAGTACTGCAGATCCGGCATATCGACATAGGCGCGGAAGTGATCTGCGATGGCGTAGGAGTCGTGCGCGACCCCGTTTTTGTCGATGCGCACCGTGTCACCACCCGGACAATCAACCGCGGTTCCTGCGCCGATGCTGGACGCAACACGCGTTGAGACCGGGCGCGTGGTCGTTCCGCTGAAGTCTTTCTCCACCGCCCAGAACTCGGTTGCGGCATCGAAGAGATATTTCGCCATGGAGACAGTATCTTTGATGTCTGCGGGCTTCTGTGCTTTTGCGGGCGTGGGCGACGGCGTGGGTTCGGAAGGGGTCGGTGTCGGTTCTTCCGGTGTGGGTGTGGGCACGAACGGCGTCGGCGTCGGTTCTTCAGCGGCAGGCGCTTTCGGTTCGTCTGTCGGTTCCGACGGGAGCTTTGCGGGTTCTTCCGGTGTTGGCGTTGCGGGGCTTTCTGTTGCCGGCTCCAGCGTGGGCGTCGGTGTTGCGGCGGCAGGCTCTCGATTGTCTGTGAGAACAACGGGGATTTCCACCTGCGTCATAACGACGACTGGCACGGTCACCTCTGGGGCCTCTGCCGTTTGCGGTGCAGCAAGCGGAACCTGCTCATCGGGGATGGTTTCTGCGAGGTTGCTTCCGGATTCGACGGACTGATAATCCACCGTAGAATGGAGTGCGCGGTTTGCAAACGCGAAGCCAAAGACTACGGCAAATGCAATCAGGAACACGCCCAGAACGATGATGTACTTGATGTTTTTCCGGTTTTTCATTTTTATTGTTACTCCGCGTTTTACTTTTCTGAGCTTATTCTATCGCAATGATGTTACATGCCTGTTGTTATATCGACATATTAATAATATATATTCGTTGGTTTATCGTCGGAAAAGGCATTATTAACTGCATCATCTGTGTTTTGTGTCATTACGATTACATTGCATTATCAATTTCGGCGCGATTATCGTCATGCATGGAGTGATGGAGGTATTTAGCGCTGCGCGCAATCCGGCTCAAGCCTGAAAGAGAACGTATCCGTAAGAGTCGACAAAAAGAAACCCCTGCGTTAGCAGGGGTTTCTTTTTGTTGGATCCCGGCAGGCGGAGCCGAGCGCGCCCAGTGGGCGATGAAGCGAGGCAAAAGCCCAGTGAGCAACGAGCGATGCAAGCGACAGCGTAGCAGCGCGACGATTGCGAACTGCAATACCTACTCTCCGTTCCTCCGCCTCGCTTCATCCCGCACAGCGGGCGCTCGGCTCTCGCTCGGTTCGCAATAGTCGCGGTGCGTCGGGGCTAAAGCCCGCTCCTTCCGTTCCTTTGCTCTCCGTTCCTCCGCGGCGCTTGCTCTGCCACTGGCAGCGCGCCGCTCCGTCATGTCGCAAGTCAAGCGCTGCGCGCAATGTGGTTCGGGAACGGAAAATAGATCATTGTCAGGGATAGAAAAACAGAACGTCCGCTAACGCGGACGTTCTGTTTTTGGATCCCGGCGGCTACCTACTCTCCCGGGTTCACAGTTCGCAAAGATCGTCTTCCTTCGCCGCTGAAGCGGCTCGGGATACTCCCTTGCTCACTGGGCTTTCGGCTCGCTTCATCGCCCACCGGGCGCGCTCGCCTACAGCCCGTCTTCAGTCAAGCGCTTTGGGCTATAAGTAATGACTCCATCATTGTTACCGCGCTATCTATCTCAAGGTACGGGGGAGTAGGTAAACGTAAGTATGCAGACAAAACAAAAGACCATGCTGTGCATGGTCTTTTGTTTTGTTGGATCCCGGCGGCTACCTACTCTCCCGGACCGTCGCCAGTCAAGTACCATCGGCGTATGAAGGCTTAACTTCTGTGTTCGGAATGGGAACAGGTGGAACCCTTCAGCTAAACCACCGGAAAGGTGTGGTGTTTGTTAAACACCTTGAAAACTGCATAGAGCGTAATTCACTTTGATCAAGCCCTCGACCTATTAGTATCGGTCAGCTTCACGCGTTACCGCGCTTCCACCTCCGACCTATCAACCTTGTAGTCTACAAGGGGTCTTACTTCGTTAACCGAATGGGAGATCTTATCTTGAGGTCGGCTTCACGCTTAGATGCCTTCAGCGTTTATCCGATCCGCACGTGGCTACCCAGCTATGCCGTTGGCACGACAACTGATTCACCCTTGGTGCGTCCATCCCGGTCCTCTCGTACTAAGGACAGCTCCTCTCAAATCTCCTGCGCCCACGATGGATAGGGACCGAACTGTCTCACGACGTTCTGAACCCAGCTCGCGTGCCGCTTTAATTGGCGAACAGCCAAACCCTTGGGACCTAATCCAGCCCCAGGATGCGACGAGCCGACATCGAGGTGCCAAACCTCCCCGTCGATGTGGACTCTTGGGGGAGATAAGCCTGTTATCCCCGAGGTAGCTTTTATCCGTTGAGCGACGGCAATTCCACTCTCATACCGCCGGATCACTAAGTCCTACTTTCGTATCTGCTCGACCTGTCGGTCTCGCAGTCAGGCTCCCTTCTGCCTTTGCACTCTGCGAATGGTTTCCAACCATTCTGAGGGAACCTTTGAACGCCTCCGTTACTCTTTCGGAGGCGACCGCCCCAGTCAAACTGCCCACCTGGCACTGTCCGAACGCCGGATCACGGCCGCTCGTTAGAACCTCAGTAACACAAGAGTGGTATCCCAAAGTTGGCTCCACAATGACCGGAGTCACTGCTTCAAAGCCTCCCACCTATTCTGTGCATATGTTACCAAAATCCAATGCCAAGCTACAGTAAAGCTCTACGGGGTCTTTCCGTCCAGTCGCGGGTAATGTGCATCTTCACACATACTACAATTTCGCCGGGTCCCTTGTTGAGACAGTGCCCAAGTCGTTACGCCATTCGTGCGGGTCGGAACTTACCCGACAAGGAATTTCGCTACCTTAGGACCGTTATAGTTACGGCCGCCGTTCACCGGGGCTTAAGTTCCGTGCTTCGGTTGCCCTAACACTTCCCCTTAACCTTCCGGCACTGGGCAGGCGTCAGCCCGTATACGTCGTATCTCTACTTCGCACAGACCTGTGTTTTTGCTAAACAGTCGCTTGGGCCTATTCTCTGCGGCCTCTTTCGAGGCTCCCCTTATCCCGAAGTTACGGGGTCATTTTGCCGAGTTCCTTAACAAGGGTTCTCCCGTTCGTCTTAGGATTCTCTCCTCGCCCACCTGTGTCGGTTTGCGGTACGGGCACCACAATTCTCCTTAGCAGCTTTTCTTGCCAGCGTGAATTCAACAGCTTCCCTACTTATTTTCGGTCCCCATCACGGCCCAGCCTTAGTGTGCGTACTTCACTACACACCAGCCTCACCGCTTGGACAGGGTCTACCATCGCCCTGCTCTGTCTATCCTTCTGTGTCACTGCGTCAGTCAAACAAATTGTCGTGGTACAGGAATATCAACCTGTTGTCCATCGCCTACGACTTTTGTCCTCGGCTTAGGCCCCGACTTACCCTGAGAGGACGAACCTTCCTCAGGAAACCTTAGGCTTTCGACGGCAAAGATTCTCACTTTGCTCTCGCTACTCATGCCGGCATTCTCTCTCCAATACAGTCCACGGTCTCTCACGATTCCGCTTCAGCCCGTATTCGTTGCTCCCCTACCGATTGCTTACGCAATCCCAAGACTTCGGTGTGTGGTTTAGCCCCGGTACATTTTCGGCGCACATTCACTCGACCAGTGAGCTATTACGCACTCTTTAAATGAGTGGCTGCTTCTAAGCCAACATCCTGGTTGTCTGTGCAATTGCACATCCTTTCCCACTTAACCACCACTTTGGGACCTTAGTCGTTGATCTGGGCTGTTTCCCTTTTGACGACGAAACTTATCTCCCGCCGTCTGACTCCCGATGATAATTATCCGGTATTCGGAGTTTGATAGGGTTCGGTAAGCTTTGTGGCCCCCTAGCCCATTCAGTGCTCTACCCCCGGTAATCTAACAATCGAGGCTAGCCCTAAAGCTATTTCGGGGAGAACCAGCTATCTCCGAGTTCGATTGGAATTTCTCCGCTATCCACAGCTCATCCCCGCATTTTTCAACATACGTCTGGTTCGGTCCTCCACGACGTCTTACCGTCGCTTCAACCTGTCCATGGATAGGTCACCCGGTTTCGGGTCTGCTATACGCTACTCAAATCGCCCATTTGAGACTCGGTTTCCCTACGGCTTCGGTGCTCTACACCTTAACCTTGCAACGTATAGCAACTCGCCGGCCCGTTCTACAAAAAGTACGAGGTCGCTTTCGCTCCCTCTGCTTGTAAACACAGGGTTTCAGGTTCTCTTTCACTCCCCTCCCGGGGTGCTTTTCACCTTTCCCTCACGGTACTCTTCACTATCGGTCACCAAGTAGTATTTAGCCTTAGGGGGTGGTCCCCCCATGTTCCCACCGGATTTCTCGTGTCCTGTGGTACTCTGGATCCCCGCCTTGTCATTCCCGTTTCGCTTACCGGACTGTTACCGTCTCTGGTCCCGCTTTCCAACGGTGTTCAACTACAGGAACTCTCAATTACGCAGGTCCGAACCCCGACTGTCCGTAGACATTCGGTTTGGGCTCTTCCCATTTCGCTCGCCGCTACTTTGGGAATCGATGTTTCTTTCTCTTCCTCCGGCTACTTAGATGTTTCAGTTCACCGGGTTCCCTCGATCACACTATGTATTCATGTGAACGTGACACGATTACTCGTGCCGGGTTTCCCCATTCGGATATCCATGGATCAATGCTTGCTTACAGCTCCCCATGGCTTTTCGCAGTTAACCGCGTCCTTCATCGGCTCTTGGTGCCAAGGCATTCACCCTGTGCTCTTATTAGCTTGATCTCTAGTTCTCTATTTAGACTCTCTCGAGTCTGCATGAGTTTTTCTCGGCATTTGAAATTGCAGTAGAATAATTTTACAATTACCTACTATTTTTTTCTTAATGTCTTTTTTTCTCCGCGAATTACTTAGCTTTACTTCTACCGCTTCCGCTTCCGTCCTTGCGAACTTTAGCTTCCACGATAAATTTAACGCTCTCTATGCAGTTTTCAAGGTGCTCTTGGTGGGCTCAAGTGGACTCGAACCACCGACCTCACGCTTATCAGGCGTGCGCTCTAACCAGCTGAGCTATGAGCCCATACAATCCGACCCCGGCCGATTCCCTCCGCGCTGGAAACTTCAGCTCGTGAGCTGCGCTTCCTTTGCCCAACTTAAAAAGTTGGTGGAGATGAACGGGTTCGAACCGATGACCCCCTGCTTGCAAAGCAGGTGCTCTCCCAGCTGAGCTACACCCCCACGGTGATCCCGGCCTTCGTCCTTTTGCCCTTTGAAAGTACTGTCTCCAGCACCCTCAAAACTATACAGTGCAATCTACTCAAACTCGAATTTGTTTTCTACGCTGTTCTAAACCGTGATCGCTTAGAACACTTTTTTGTGTACTCCCTAGAAAGGAGGTGATCCAGCCGCACCTTCCGATACGGCTACCTTGTTACGACTTCACCCCAGTCATTGGTCTCGCCTTAGACGGCTTCCTCCTTACGGTTAGAATACCGGCTTCGGGCGCTCCCAACTCCCATGGTGTGACGGGCGGTGTGTACAAGGCCCGGGAACGTATTCACCGCGGCATGCTGATCCGCGATTACTAGCAACTCCGACTTCATGTGGGCGGGTTGCAGCCCACAATCCGAACTGGGACTGTTTTTGTGAGATCCGCTTCAACTTACGTTGTCGCTTCCCTTTGTTTCAGCCATTGTAGCACGTGTGTAGCCCAAGACATAAGGGGCATGATGATTTGACGTCATCCCCACCTTCCTCCGAGTTGTCCCCGGCAGTCTCACCAGAGTCCCCGGCATAACCCGCTGGTAACTGGCAATAAGGGTTGCGCTCGTTGCGGGACTTAACCCAACATCTCACGACACGAGCTGACGACAACCATGCACCACCTGTCTCACTTCCTCCGAAGAGACCGCATGTTTCCATGCGTTTAAGTGGATGTCAAGCCTTGGTAAGGTTCTTCGCGTTGCTTCGAATTAAACCACATGCTCCGCTGCTTGTGCGGGCCCCCGTCAATTCCTTTGAGTTTCAACCTTGCGGCCGTACTCCCCAGGCGGAATACTTATTGCGTTAGCTCCGGCACAGGGGGAGTTGATACCCCCTACACCTAGTATTCATCGTTTACCGCGTGGACTACCAGGGTATCTAATCCTGTTTGCTCCCCACGCTTTCGTGCCTCAGTGTCAGTTACAGTCCAGAAAGCCGCCTTCGCCACTGGTGTTCCTCCTAATATCTACGCATTTCACCGCTACACTAGGAATTCCGCTTTCCTCTCCTGCACTCTAGCCTTCCAGTATTAGATGCACCCCCCAGGTTAAGCCCGGGTATTTCACATCCAACTTAAAAGGCCACCTACGCACCCTTTACGCCCAGTAATTCCGGACAACGCTCGCCCCCTACGTATTACCGCGGCTGCTGGCACGTAGTTAGCCGGGGCTTCCTCCTTGGCTACCGTCATTTTTTTCGTCACCAAGGACAGAGGTTTACAACCCGAAAGCCTTCTTCCCTCACGCGGCGTTGCTGGGTCAGGCTTGCGCCCATTGCCCAATATTCCCCACTGCTGCCTCCCGTAGGAGTCTGGACCGTGTCTCAGTTCCAGTGTGGCCGATCAGCCTCTCAGCTCGGCTACCCATCGCTGACATGGTGGGCCGTTACCCCGCCATCTATCTAATGGGACGCGAGCCCCTCTCTCAGCGGATTGCTCCTTTGACCTCGTCATGATGCCATGTCGTGGTCTTATGCGGTATTAGCACCCGTTTCCGAGTGTTATCCCCCTCTAAGAGTCAGGTTGCTCACGCGTTACTCACCCGTTCGCCACTAAGATACAACCGAAATCGTATCTCCGTTCGACTTGCATGTGTTAGGCACGCCGCCAGCGTTCGTCCTGAGCCAGGATCAAACTCTTGAGTTTAATCTCTGACAAGTCCTTTCGGACCCGTTAGCTCACTTACTTTGTACGCTCACTCAAATTCGTTGCGTTATTTCATTCTTTAACTTGGACACCTTTCGGCATCCTTGCCTCAGAATTACTGGCTTGTTTTTTGTCTATTGCACTATATAGTTTTCAA